>NZ_JAAJBV010000038.1 GCF_011392075.1 Flavobacterium celericrescens | reverse complement strand
CGGATATCACAATCAACACAAATGATGATTGTTATGCAATTAACGTTGCATTAGGTACACCAGTAACTGCAGACAACTGCTCTGTAGTAAGTGTAACTAACGACGCTCCAGCTTCATTCTCAATAGGAAGTACAACAGTAACTTGGACAATAGTAGATGGTTCAGGTAACACAGCAACTGCTACTCAAGTAGTAACGGTAGAAGATA
>NZ_JAAJBV010000037.1 GCF_011392075.1 Flavobacterium celericrescens | reverse complement strand
CAATAGGAAGTACAACAGTAACTTGGACAATAGTAGATGGTTCAGGTAACACAGCAACTGCTACTCAAGTAGTAACGGTAGAAGATAATGAGTTACCTACTATCGTAGCACCAATTGCTATCAATACAACTACTAATACAGGTTGTACAACAACAGGCTTGGTATTAGGAAATGCTGTAACTACAGACAATTGTTCGGTAGTTAGTGTAACAAATGATGCAC
>NZ_JAAJBV010000036.1 GCF_011392075.1 Flavobacterium celericrescens | reverse complement strand
TTGTCACACTTCCACTTGCGGTATTGTTACAAACCGGTGTTGTTGCACTTGCTACACTTACTAAATTATATGTCGAGTTTGCTGTCAATACCGGTGTAGTTACACTCGCATTTCCTGTTGCGTCTAAAGTTACCGTTTGGTTCGCTCCACCATCAACTGTATAGGTTATCGTTGCATTTGGCGTTCCTGTGAAACTAACCACAGCGGTTGCGCCTGAACAAATTGTTGTTGCGCC
>NZ_JAAJBV010000035.1 GCF_011392075.1 Flavobacterium celericrescens | reverse complement strand
GGCGCAACAACAATTTGTTCAGGCGCAACCGCTGTGGTTAGTTTCACAGGAACGCCAAATGCAACGATAACCTATACAGTTGATGGTGGAGCGAACCAAACGGTAACTTTAGACGCAACAGGAAATGTGAGTGTAACTACACCGGTATTGACAGCAAACTCGACATATAATTTAGTAAGTGTAGCAAGTGCAACAACACCGGTTTGTAACAATACCGCAAGTGGAAGTGTGACAA
>NZ_JAAJBV010000034.1 GCF_011392075.1 Flavobacterium celericrescens | reverse complement strand
TTGTCACACTTCCACTTGCGGTATTGTTACAAACCGGTGTTGTTGCACTTGCTACACTTACTAAATTATATGTCGAGTTTGCTGTCAATACCGGTGTAGTTACACTCGCATTTCCTGTTGCGTCTAATAAAATAGTTTGGTTCGCTCCTGAATCAACTGTATAGGTTATCGTTGCATTTGCGGTTCCTGTGAAACTAACCACAGCTGTTGCGCCTGAACAAATTGTTGTTGCTCC
>NZ_JAAJBV010000033.1 GCF_011392075.1 Flavobacterium celericrescens | reverse complement strand
GAGCGTCGTTAGTTACACTTACTACAGAACAGTTGTCTGCAGTTACTGGTGTACCTAATGCAACGTTAATTGCATAACAATCATCATTTGTGTTGATTGTGATATCCGATGGTGCTGTAATTGTTGGTACAACAACATCTGTTACTGTAACTAATTGTGTAGCAGTAGCCGTATTACCTGAACCATCTACTACAGTCCATGTTACAGTGGTTGTGCCTAATGGGAACACTGCTGGT
>NZ_JAAJBV010000032.1 GCF_011392075.1 Flavobacterium celericrescens | reverse complement strand
TGATTGTTGGTAAAGTTGTATCGCTTACTGTTACTAATTGTGTAGCAGTAGCTGTATTACCTGAACCATCTACTACGGTCCATGTTACAGTGGTTGTACCTAATGGGAATGCTGCTGGTGCATCATTTGTTACACTAACTACCGAACAATTGTCTGTAGTTACAGCATTTCCTAATACCAAGCCTGTTGTTGTACAACCTGTATTAGTAGTTGTATTGATAGCAATTGGTGCTACGA
>NZ_JAAJBV010000031.1 GCF_011392075.1 Flavobacterium celericrescens | reverse complement strand
CAGACGGTGACGGTACACCAGACTACTTAGATGTAGATGATGATGGTGACTTAGTAGATACAGAGTTTGAGAATCCAGATCCAAACGGAGACGGAAACCCTTCTGACGCGCAAGACACAGACGGTGATGGTACACCAGACTACTTAGATGTAGATGATGATGGTGACTTAGTAGATACAGAGTTTGAGAATCCAGATCCAAACGGAGACGGAAACCCTTCTGACGCACAAGACACAG
>NZ_JAAJBV010000030.1 GCF_011392075.1 Flavobacterium celericrescens | reverse complement strand
CAGACGGTGACGGTACACCAGACTACTTAGATGTAGATGATGATGGTGACTTAGTAGATACAGAGTTTGAGAATCCAGATCCAAACGGAGACGGAAACCCTTCTGACGCGCAAGACACAGACGGTGACGGTACACCAGACTACTTAGATGTAGATGATGATGGTGACTTAGTAGATACAGAGTTTGAGAATCCAGATCCAAACGGAGACGGAAACCCTTCTGACGCACAAGACACAG
>NZ_JAAJBV010000029.1 GCF_011392075.1 Flavobacterium celericrescens | reverse complement strand
ATTGTTATGCAATAAACGTTGTTTTAGGTACACCAGTTACATCAGACAACTGTTCAGTAGTAAGTGTAAGTAATGATGCACCAGCTTCATTCTCAATAGGTAATACAACTGTAACATGGACGGTAGTAGATGGTTCAGGTAACACTGCAACAGCTACTCAAGTTGTAACGGTAGAAGATAACGAGTTGCCTACTATCGTAGCACCAATTGCTATCAATACCACAACAAATACAGATTGTACAAGAACAGG
>NZ_JAAJBV010000028.1 GCF_011392075.1 Flavobacterium celericrescens | reverse complement strand
AACGATACGAACCCAGATATTTGTGGAGACTCAGACGGAGACGGCTGTGATGACTGTTCAGTAGGAACAGACAACTTCGGTCCATTATCAGATAGCTTACCATTAAATGACGGAACTGATACAGATGCAGACGGATTATGTGATGCTGGAGATCCTGACGATGATAACGATGGAATTTTAGACGCTACAGATCCTAACGATACGAACCCAGACATTTGTGGAGACTCAGACGGAGACGGCTGTGATGACTGTT
>NZ_JAAJBV010000027.1 GCF_011392075.1 Flavobacterium celericrescens | reverse complement strand
GTCACTAATTGTGTCGCTGTAGCGGTGTTTCCTGAACCATCAACTACTGTCCATGTTACTGTAGTAGTTCCTAATGCAAACACTGCTGGTGCATCATTACTTACACTCGCTACCGAACAGTTGTCTGCTGTTACTGCACTACCTAATACTACTGCTGTTGCTGTACAAGCTGTATCCGTAGTTACATTAACTGCAGCTGGTGCAGTGATGGTTGGTAAAGTAGCATCACTTACTGTAACTAACTGTGTCGCTGTAGCTGTATTTCC
>NZ_JAAJBV010000026.1 GCF_011392075.1 Flavobacterium celericrescens | reverse complement strand
GCATTTCCTGAAGCGTCTAATGTTACCGTTTGATTAGCTCCGCCATCAACTGTATACGTTACAACTGCATTTGGTGTTCCTGTGAAACTTACAGTTCCTGTAGTACCTGAACAAATTGTGTTCGCGGTAACATTAGCTGTTGGTAAAGCATTCACGGTTATTGTCACACTTCCACTTGCGGTATTGTTACAAACCGGTGTTGTTGCACTTGCTACACTTACTAAATTATATGTCGAGTTTGCTGTCAATACCGGTGTAGTTACACTC
>NZ_JAAJBV010000025.1 GCF_011392075.1 Flavobacterium celericrescens | reverse complement strand
ATGAATTAGCACAAGTACCTGCTGTAGTGGTTTCAGTAAAAACAACCGAAACGGCACTATCACAATTATCTGAAGCAGTAATCACTGCAGCAGTTGGAATAGCATTACACTCTGCTGTTACATCTGCAGGAATTACCATATCGAATGTTGGCGCAGTGGTATCTTGCACAGTAATTACTTGTGAATCCGATACGGAGTTTCCACAAACATCAGTAGCCGTCCAAGTACGTGTTAGCGTATATGAATTAGCACAAGTACCTGCTGTAGTGGTTTCAGTAAAAACAACCGAAACAGCAC
>NZ_JAAJBV010000024.1 GCF_011392075.1 Flavobacterium celericrescens | reverse complement strand
TAGTAAGTGTAACAGCAACAACAACACCAGCTTGTACTAACACCGCATCAGGAAGTGCAGTAGTTACGGTATTACCATTACCAACAGCTGCTATATCAGGAGCAACAACAATTTGTTCAGGCGCAACAGCTGTGGTTAGTTTCACAGGAACCGCAAATGCAACGATAACCTATACAGTTGATTCAGGAGCGAACCAAACTATTTTATTAGACGCAACAGGAAATGTGAGTGTAACTACACCGGTATTGACAGCAAACTCGACATATAATTTAGTAAGTGTAGCAAGTGCAACAACACCGGTTTGTAACAATA
>NZ_JAAJBV010000023.1 GCF_011392075.1 Flavobacterium celericrescens | reverse complement strand
CCGCGAACACAATTTGTTCAGGTACTACAGGAACTGTAAGTTTCACAGGAACACCAAATGCAGTTGTAACGTATACAGTTGATGGCGGAGCTAATCAAACGGTAACATTAGACGCTTCAGGAAATGCGAGTGTAACCACACCAGTATTGACGGTAAACTCAACGTATGCTTTAGTAAGTGTAACAACCACAGCAACCCCAATTTGTAGCCAAGCACAAACAGCTAGTGCTACAGTAACAGTAACGGCTTTGCCAACAGCATCAATTTCAGGTTCAACGACAATTTGTTCAGGTTCAACAGCAGTGATTAGTTTCACAGGAACAGCAAATGCAGTTGTAACGTAT
>NZ_JAAJBV010000022.1 GCF_011392075.1 Flavobacterium celericrescens | reverse complement strand
GGAGACGGAAACCCTTCTGACGCACAAGACACAGACGGTGACGGTACACCAGACTACTTAGATGTAGATGATGATGGTGACTTAGTAGATACAGAGTTTGAGAATCCAGATCCAAACGGAGACGGAAACCCTTCTGACGCACAAGACACAGACGGTGATGGTACACCAGACTACTTAGATGTAGATGATGATGGTGACTTAGTAGATACAGAGTTTGAGAATCCAGATCCAAACGGAGACGGAAACCCTTCTGACGCACAAGACACAGACGGTGACGGTACACCAGACTACTTAGATGTAGATGATGATGGTGACTTAGTAGATACAGAGTTTGAGAATCCAGATCCAAACGGAGACGGAA
>NZ_JAAJBV010000021.1 GCF_011392075.1 Flavobacterium celericrescens | reverse complement strand
AGTTGATGAAGTAAATGATCTAAAGGTTTTACATCATTTTTCTCACTTTACAACATTTGAAAAAGTTGGTAAACAAGATGAATTAATTTTAAGATTGCCAGATATTACTGAGGATGTATTTATGCTATTAAGAAAGGATAATTCACACTATTCATCACTTTGTAAAGGAATAAATAAAGCTGTAGTTTGAATCAACAACAACAAAATATAATCAATATTACCCAAGGTAAACACATAGTCTTGGCGCCTCCAGGTACAGGAAAAACAGAAATCCTAACACAGAGGTTATTAAAAGCCTTAGAAAATGGTGTTGATGAAGATAATATAGTCAACCTAACATTCACTAATCGAGCAGCACGAGAAATGAATAATCGTGTAAAAGA
>NZ_JAAJBV010000020.1 GCF_011392075.1 Flavobacterium celericrescens | reverse complement strand
CAGTTGTATTACCTATTGAGAATGAAGCTGGTGCATCATTACTTACACTTACTACTGAACAGTTGTCTGATGTAACTGGTGTACCTAAAACAACGTTTATTGCATAACAATCATCATTTGTATTGATTGTAATAGCTGCTGGTGCTGTAATTGTTGGTACAACAACATCTGTTACTGTTACTAATTGTGTAGCAGTAGCCGTATTACCTGAACCATCTACTACAGTCCATGTTACAGTGGTTGTGCCTAATGGGAACACTGCTGGTGCATCATTGCTTACACTTACTACTGAACAGTTGTCTGATGTAACTGGTGTACCTAATGTTACTCCTGTTGCTGTACAGTCTGTATCTGTATTTACGTTCACTGCTGATGGTGCGGTGATTGTTGGTAAAGTTGTATCGCTTACTGTTACTAATTGTGTAGCAGTAGCTGTATTACCTGAACCATCTACTACGGTCCATGTTACAGTGGTTGTACCTAATGGGAATGCTGCTGGTGCATCATT
>NZ_JAAJBV010000019.1 GCF_011392075.1 Flavobacterium celericrescens | reverse complement strand
GTTGCGCCTGAACAAATTGTTGTTGCTCCTGATATAGCAGCTGTTGGTAATGGTAATACCGTAACTACTGCACTTCCTGATGCGGTGTTAGTACAAGCTGGTGTTGTTGTTGCTGTTACACTTACTAAAGCATAAGTAGAATTTGCAGTTAACGCTGGTGTAGTTACACTTGCATTTCCTGTTGCATCTAATGTTATCGTTTGGTTCGCTCCTGAATCAACCGTATACGTTACAACTGCATTTGCCGTTCCTGTGAAACTAATCACTGCTGTTGAACCTGAACAAATTGTTGTTGAACCTGAAATTGATGCTGTTGGTAATGCCGTTACTGTTACTGTAGCACTAGCTGTTTGTGCTTGACTACAAATTGGTGTTGCTGTAGTTGTTACACTTACTAAAGCATACGTTGAGTTTACTGTCAATACTGGTGTGGTTACACTAGCATTTCCTGAAGCGTCTAATGTTACCGTTTGATTAGCTCCGCCATCAACTGTATACGTTACAACTGCATTTGGTGTTCCTGTGAAACTTACAGTTCCTGTAGTACCTGAACAAATTGTGTTCGCGG
>NZ_JAAJBV010000018.1 GCF_011392075.1 Flavobacterium celericrescens | reverse complement strand
TTGTCTTTAATAAATACATCTTGAGTTGTAAATAATCCATCAACATTTTCAATAGAAATAGAATATGTGCCTGGAGTTAATACTTTTAACCCTAATGCAACAACATCAGTATCTGTAAATGGCAAACTTCTTCCTTGGATTACATATTTATCAGTATTGATAATGTTAAACAATGTTGGCTTAGTATCGTCCAAAACTTTTCCATCAATCATATTATCAAAACTATTTGTAGCTCCTTGCATGTAACCTAACAACATTTGATTGTATGATGTGTTTTCATCATTCAAATTGAACCAAATTCTATGTTTTTCAGCAACTGTTGTTGAACTCACTTGGTTTGTTGTTTTAAAGAATTGTGTGCTTGTTGAAGCATTTACACGTTGCGCATTGTTAAAATCAATGGCATCAGCTGCACTAGCTTGTACATAAAAACCTTGCCCTGTTTGAATTGTTCCGTTTGGAATTACAGCACTTCCAAAAGCAGCCGTACCTCCAAGGGTTGTATAAGCAGCAAAGTTGTTTTGTGGGTAAACACCACCACTAGCCGCTGTAGTATTTGTCCAGAAATATAATGTTCCCACGCTTGCATTGTCTGTTAAGAAAGTATTTGCATTGATAGGAGAAGCATACGGATTTCCTAATAAGTTATAACCTGCACCAATACTTTGATTTACAACTCCATTTGTAGGAACTCCCGTAAATTGACCATTATAAGCAGAAGCAACAGTTGATGACCAAGTATTATCAACGCGAATCATGTATCCTTTACCTGCCAAGAAATTATTAGTTGGTGTAACTGATTGATAAGCTGTTGGCGTTGTAGTTCCAGTATAAAGATATTGGTAAAAACGAGTAGCAACCGTGTTTGGTGAAAAAGCTAATAATTGTTGTCCTACTACTGGCGATGACCAAGCAGTATAGTCTTGACGAATCATTGGTTGTGAATTTCTTCTTACAATGATGTTTCCTGAATTTACTGCTGCATTGTCTATTTGACGCAATGCTGCATTGTTATTAATGGTTAAGCTTCCGCCTGTGTTTACAGTAACGCTTCCACCTACTATTAAAGTATGACCCGCATT
>NZ_JAAJBV010000017.1 GCF_011392075.1 Flavobacterium celericrescens | reverse complement strand
CAGCAACAGCAGTAGTATTAGGTAATGCAGTAACAGCAGACAACTGTTCGGTAGCAAGTGTAAGTAATGATGCACCAGCAGTGTTTGCATTAGGAACTACTACAGTAACATGGACAGTAGTTGATGGTTCAGGAAACACCGCTACAGCGACACAATTAGTGACAGTAACGGATGCAACAAATCCAACAATTACAGCACCATCGGATATCACAATCAACACAAATGATGATTGTTATGCAATTAACGTTGCATTAGGTACACCAGTAACTGCAGACAACTGTTCTGTAGTAAGTGTAACTAACGACGCTCCAGCTTCATTCTCAATAGGAAGTACAACAGTAACTTGGACAATAGTAGATGGTTCAGGTAACACAGCAACTGCTACTCAAGTAGTAACGGTAGAAGATAATGAGTTACCTACTATCGTAGCACCAATTGCTATCAATACCACAACAAATACAGATTGTACAAGAACAGGTTTAGTATTAGGAAATGCAGTAACTACAGACAATTGTTCAGTAGTAAGTGTAAGTAATGATGCACCAGCAGCATTCCCATTAGGTACAACCACTGTAACATGGACCGTAGTAGATGGTTCAGGTAATACAGCTACTGCTACACAGTTAGTTACAGTAAGCGATACAACTTTACCAACAATCACCGCACCATCAGCAGTGAACGTAAATACAGATACAGACTGTACAGCAACAGGAGTAACATTAGGTACACCAGTTACATCAGACAACTGTTCGGTAGCGAGTGTAAGTAATGATGCACCAGCAGTGTTTGCATTAGGAACTACTACAGTAACATGGACAGTAGTTGATGGTTCAGGAAACACCGCTACAGCGACACAATTAGTGACAGTAACGGATGCAACAAATCCAACAATTACAGCACCATCGGATATCACAATCAACACAAATGATGATTGTTATGCAATTAACGTTGCATTAGGTACACCAGTAACTGCAGACAACTGCTCTGTAGTAAGTGTAACTAACGACGCTCCAGCTTCATTCTCAATAGGTAATACAACCGTAACATGGACAATAGTAGATGGTTCAGGTAACACTGCAACAGCTACTCAAGTTGTAACGGTAGAAGATAACGAGTTGCCTACTATCGTAGCACCAATTGCTATCAATACCACAACAAATACAGATTGTACAAGAACAGGTTTAGTATTAGGAAATGCAGTAACTACAGACAATTGTTCAGTAGTAAGTGTAAGTAATGATGCACCAGCAGCATTCCCATTAGGTACAACCACTGTAACATGGACCGTAGTAGATGGTTCAGGTAATACAGCTACTGCTACACAATTAGTAACAGTAAGCGATACAACTTTACCAACAATCA
>NZ_JAAJBV010000016.1 GCF_011392075.1 Flavobacterium celericrescens | reverse complement strand
TATCAGATAGCTTACCATTAAATGACGGAACTGATACAGACGCAGACGGATTATGTGATGCTGGAGATCCTGACGATGATAACGATGGAATTTTAGACGCTACAGATCCTAACGATACGAACCCAGATATTTGTGGAGACTCAGACGGAGACGGCTGTGATGACTGTTCAGTAGGAACAGACAACTTCGGTCCATTATCAGATAGCTTACCATTAAATGACGGAACTGATACAGATGGAGATGGTACTTGCGATGCTGGAGATATTGATGATGATAATGATGGTATTACAGATACAGAAGAGCAAAATGGTAATCCAATTTTGGATACTGATGGAGATGGAACTATTGATAGTCTTGATTTAGATGCTGATGGTGATGGAGTAAACGATGTATTTGAAGCGGGTCATGGTCAAGCAGATGTTAATAATGATGGTATGGTAGATGGTGCAACTGGATTAAATGGACTTCCAGACAATGTTGAAGGAGGTATTGATGGTTCAGGACCAATGTATGTAATGCTTGACACAGATGGTGATGGTATACATGATTTCCAAGATATCGATGATGATAACGACGGAGTAAATACAGAATTCGAAAATCCAAATGCAGACGGTGATGGTAACCCTAACACAGGAGCTACACAAGACACAGACGGTGATGGAATTGATGATTATTTAGATATCGATGATGATAACGACGGAGTAAATACAGAATTCGAAAATCCAAATGCAGACGGTGATGGTAACCCTAACACAGGAGCTACACAAGACACAGACGGTGATGGAATTGATGATTATATAGATATCGATGATGATAACGACGGAGTAAATACAGAATTCGAAAATCCAAATGCAGACGGTGATGGTAATCCAACAACAGGAGCTACACAAGACACAGATGGTGATGGAATTGATGATTATTTAGATATCGATGATGATAACGACGGAGTAAACACAACATTCGAAAATCCAAATGCAGACGGAGATGGTAACCCTAACACAGGAGCTACACAAGATACAGATGGCGATGGAATTGATGATTATTTAGATATCGATGACGATAACGACGGAGTAAACACTGAATTCGAAAATCCAAATGCAGACGGAGATGGTAACCCTAACACAGGAGCTACACAAGATACAGATGGCGATGGAATCGATGATTATTTAGATATCGATGACGATAACGACGGAGTAAATACAGAATTCGAAAATCCAAATGCAGACGGAGATGGTAACCCTAACACAGGAGCTACACAAGACACAGATAGCGATGGAATCGATGATTATTTAGATGTAGATGATGATGGTGACTTAGTAGATACAGAGTTTGAGAATCCAGATCCAAATGGAGACGGAAACCCTTCTGACGCACAAGACACAGACGGTGACGGTACACCAGACTACTTAGATGTAGATGATGATGGTGACTTAGTAGATACAGAGTTTGAGAATCCAGATCCAAACGGAGACGGAA
>NZ_JAAJBV010000015.1 GCF_011392075.1 Flavobacterium celericrescens | reverse complement strand
TGTAAATCGTCAGCAAAAAGTGGACTGATTTAGTTCAAAACTAAGAGAGTGTTTTCAAAAATTATTAACTTTGAAATAGTATGAAAACACCTAAGAAAAAAACAGCAGAGAATTTCATCAAAGACATTCGTAGAAATACACGAAGAATCTTTAGTTCCGAACAGAAAATCCAAATTGTAATGGAAGCTTTACGTGCAGAAATGTCAGTTGCAGAATTATGTCGTAAGTATTCAATTAATGAATCTCAGTTTTACAAATGGAATAAAGAGTTTTTAGAAGCTGGTAAAAAGCGTTTAGCAGGCGATACCACAAGGGAAGCCACAAGTGATGAAGTAGTAGAACTCAAGAAAGAAAATCAGCGTTTGAAAGTCATGATTGCCGATTTAGTTTTACGCTACGATATTGTAAAAAAAAGCTTGGACATGCTGGATTAACTGAAAAGTTTAAAAAATATATGCGACTTACAGTATCCGAAAAACAAGAAATCATTCACATGGTTACTCGTTCAGAAATTGGCGTAAATCGAACACTTCGGGAGATTGGAATTAACAAGAGTACCTTTTACAATTGGTATCATGCTTACAGCGAAAATGGTGTTGAAGGATTATTTCCAACCAAAAGAGCATCAAACAGGCAATGGAATAGCATTCCACAAGAACAGAAGAATTTAGTTGTAAAATTAGCTTTAGAATATCCTGATTTATCTTCACGAGAATTAGCCTATAAAGTGACAGATGAACAGCAAATATTCCTATCAGAATCAAGCGTTTACAGAATTTTAAAGTCAAGAGGTTTAATTACAGCTCCAGCTCATATTTTTCTGAGTGCAGGTAATGAATTTACAGATAAAACAGGCTTTGTTCATCAAATGTGGCAAACGGATTTTACCTATTTTAAAATATTGGGTTGGGGTTGGTATTACTTGAGTACGGTTTTGGACGATTACAGCCGATACATTGTACACTGGGAACTTTGCTCAAACATGAAAGCCGATGATGTAAAAAGAACTGTTGATACAGCCATTAAGAAAGCAAAATTGATGACTAAACAAAAACCAAAACTCTTGTCCGACAATGGTTCGTGCTACATTGCAAACGAATTAAAATCGTATTTAAAAGACAATTATCAAATGCAACAAGTACATGGAAGACCCAATCATCCGCAAACACAAGGAAAAATTGAACGCTATCACAGAACCATGAAAAATGTTGTAAAACTTGATAATTACTTCGCTCCAGAAGAATTAGAAGCTGCTTTAGAAAAGTTTGTTTATCGTTATAACAATGAACGCTATCATGAATCATTAAACAACTTAACTCCTGCAGACGTGTATTTTGGAAGAGGTGAATTAATTTTAAAAGAACGTGAACGATTAAAGAAAATGGCTATTATAAACCGAAGAAATGAGTACCAAAAATCAAAATTAACAACTAATCAAAAAAATCTTTTATCTTTGAATTATTAACTAAATACTCTCTTAGCAAAAGTCCAATTTAGTTTGAAGACGTACA
>NZ_JAAJBV010000014.1 GCF_011392075.1 Flavobacterium celericrescens | reverse complement strand
ATAGACAGGCTTTTCAAAAGAAAGGCGGCGACATACTCTCCCACATAACTGCAGTACCATCTGCGCAGTCGGGCTTAACTTCTCTGTTCGGAATGGGAAGAGGTGAGCCCCGACGCAATAACCACCTTAAGAGGTTAAATTGCTTTGAGCAATTTTTTTAATTAATAATTAACAATTAATAATTAAAACAATATCTTAACATACTGAGATAAATCGTTTAAAAAGTTGCCTGAGATTACTCCAAGGCAAGAAAGTTTCGCTCCCCGCCTTAGCGGGGAGGCTTGTACATAAGCTAACGGGTTATTAGTACTACTTGACTATGACATTACTGCCTTTACATCTATAGCCTATCAACGTGGTCATCTTCCACGACCCTTAAAAGAAATCTCATCTTGTGGTGGGTTTCGCGCTTATATGCTTTCAGCGCTTATCCCTTCCCGACGTAGCTACTCTGCAGTGCTCCTGGCGGAACAACAGATACACCAGCGGTCAGTCCAATTCGGTCCTCTCGTACTAGAATCAGATCCACTCAAATTTCTAACGCCCACAGTAGATAGAGACCGAACTGTCTCACGACGTTCTGAACCCAGCTCGCGTGCCACTTTAATGGGCGAACAGCCCAACCCTTGGGACCTTCTCCAGCCCCAGGATGTGACGAGCCGACATCGAGGTGCCAAACCCCCCCGTCGATATGAGCTCTTGGGGGAGATCAGCCTGTTATCCCCGGCGTACCTTTTATCCTTTGAGCGATGGCCCTTCCATGCGGAACCACCGGATCACTATGCTCTACTTTCGTACCTGATCGACCTGTATGTCTCTCAGTCAAGCTCCCTTATGCCATTGCACTCTACGCACGGTTACCAAGCGTGCTGAGGGAACCTTTAGAAGCCTCCGTTACTCTTTTGGAGGCGACCACCCCAGTCAAACTACCCACCAAACAATGTCCCCCGCAAAACGGGGTTAGGCCTCAGACAAGCAAAGGGTGGTATTTCAACAATGACTCCACAACGCCTAGCGACGCCACTTCATAGTCTCCCACCTATCCTACACATCACGTGTCCAAGGTCAATATTAAGCTATAGTAAAGGTGCACAGGGTCTTTTCGTCCCACTGCGGGTAATCGGCATCTTCACCGATACTACAATTTCACCGAGCTCATGGCTGAGACAGTGTCCAGATCGTTACACCATTCGTGCAGGTCGGAACTTACCCGACAAGGAATTTCGCTACCTTAGGACCGTTATAGTTACGGCCGCCGTTTACTGGGGCTTCAATTCAATGCTTCTCCGAAGATAACATCTCCTCTTAACCTTCCAGCACCGGGCAGGTGTCAGGCCCTATACTTCATCTTACGATTTTGCAGAGCCCTGTGTTTTTGATAAACAGTCGCCTGGACCTCTTCACTGCGGCCAGCTTGCGCTGGCGACCTTTCTCCCGAAGTTACAGGTCTATTTTGCCTAATTCCTTAGCCATGAATCTCTCGAGCACCTTAGGATTCTCTCCTCAACTACCTGTGTCGGTTTACGGTACGGGTACTTATAATCTAAGTTTAGAAGATTTTCTTGGCAGCCTTTAGGTACACTATCACTTTGTCCGAAGACTCCGTGTACTATCGCATTTCACCAGTCCCAGCGGATTTGCCTACCGGGCCTATAGCTAAGTGCTTTAACGAACTATTCCGTCAGTTCGCGGTACTTTCACCACTGCGTCTCTCCATCACAATTATAAGTAGTACGGGAATATTAACCCGTTGGCCATCGACTGTCCCTTTCGGGTTCGCCTTAGGACCCGACTAACCCGCAGCTGATTAGCATAGCTGCGGAAACCTTAGTTTTTCGGTGTGCGGGTTTCTCGCCCGCATTATCGTTACTTATGCCTACATTTTCTTTTCTAAACAGTCCAGCATGACTCACATCACACCTTCGACCCAGTTTAGAATGCTCCCCTACCACTTTACTTACGTAAAATCCATAGCTTCGGTAGTATGCTTATGCCCGATTATTATCCATGCTCGTCCGCTCGACTAGTGAGCTGTTACGCACTCTTTAAATGAATGGCTGCTTCCAAGCCAACATCCTAGCTGTCTGGGCAGACAAACCTCGTTTTTTCAACTTAGCATACATTTGGGGACCTTAGCTGATGGTCTGGGTTCTTTCCCTCTCGGACATGGACCTTAGCACCCATGCCCTCACTGCTGGTAAACATTATATAGCATTCGGAGTTTGTCAGGAATTGGTAGGCGGTGAAGCCCCCGCATCCAATCAGTAGCTCTACCTCTATATAACTTATACCCAGCGCTGCACCTAAATGCATTTCGGGGAGTACGAGCTATTTCCGAGTTTGATTGGCCTTTCACCCCTACCCACAGGTCATCCGAAGACTTTTCAACGTCAACCGGTTCGGACCTCCACTATGTGTTACCACAGCTTCATCCTGCCCATGGGTAGATCACACGGTTTCGCGTCTACCATTACTGACTCATGCGCCCTATTCAGACTCGCTTTCGCTACGGATCCATACCATAAGTACTTATCCTTGCCAGCAACGGTAACTCGTAGGCTCATTATGCAAAAGGCACGCCGTCACCCCACGAAAGGGCTCCGACCGCTTGTAAGCGTATGGTTTCAGGATCTATTTCACTCCGTTATTCACGGTTCTTTTCACCTTTCCCTCACGGTACTGGTTCACTATCGGTCTCTCAGGAGTATTTAGCCTTAGCGGATGGTCCCGCCAAATTCACACAGGGTTTCACGTGCCCCGCGCTACTCAGGATACCACTATCTATATCTTCTCTTACCCATACAGGACTATCACCCTCTCTGGTTTACCTTTCCAGGTAATTCCGGTTCAATCCGCATAGAATGTCGTGGTCCTACAACCCCAAAATTGCCGTAACAACTCTGGTTTGGGCTAATCCGCGTTCGCTCGCCACTACTTACGGAATCACTTTTGTTTTCTTCTCCTCCGCCTACTTAGATGTTTCAGTTCAGCGGGTTTGCCCCCTATCGGGTAATGCATCTTCAATGCATTGGGTTGCCCCATTCGGATATCTACGGATCAATTCGTGTGTGCCAATCCCCGTAGCTTTTCGCAGCTTATCACGTCCTTCATCGCCTCTGAGAGCCTAGGCATCCCCCATACGCCCTTATTTTGCTTATGTGCCGCCTAATTTTATAAATAAAACTAGGACTTTCTTTATAAATGTGTATTACTACACATCTACTGTACTTTCTACTTTTTAAATGTATTTTATCTCAATATGTCAATGAACTTTTATCTAGTGATAAGTAATAAGTAATTAGTGATAAGTTTTAGCTATTCACTTTTTACTCTTTACTATTCACTCGAATAGTGGAGAATATCGGAGTCGAACCGATGACCTCCTGCGTGCAAGGCAGGCGCTCTAGCCAGCTGAGCTAATCCCCCGTTTTTTTAGTGTTCAGTTAACAGTCATCAGTTAACAGTACTTCAAACGGTTACTCAACCTCTAAAATTTCCTTTAAACAAGCTTAAAATAGTAGTCCCGGGCAGACTCGAACTGCCGACCCCTACATTATCAGTGTAGTACTCTAACCAGCTGAGCTACGAGACTCTGTTTTCTTTGCTTATTCTTATTTTTTAAATTAACAGCGAGAGTAATATTTCCCTTTCAATCAAAACCTAACGGTTAAATCTTCTCTAGAAAGGAGGTGTTCCAGCCGCACCTTCCGGTACGGCTACCTTGTTACGACTTAGCCCTAGTTACTAGTTTTACCCTAGGCAGCTCCTTGCGGTCACCGACTTCAGGCACCCCCAGCTTCCATGGCTTGACGGGCGGTGTGTACAAGGCCCGGGAACGTATTCACCGGATCATGGCTGATATCCGATTACTAGCGATTCCAGCTTCACGGAGTCGAGTTGCAGACTCCGATCCGAACTGAGAACGGTTTTATAGATTCGCTCCTACTCACGTAGTGGCTGCTCTCTGTACCGTCCATTGTAGCACGTGTGTGGCCCAAGGCGTAAGGGCCGTGATGATTTGACGTCATCCCCACCTTCCTCACAGTTTACACTGGCAGTCTCGTTAGAGTTCCCGACATGACTCGCTGGCAACTAACGACAGGGGTTGCGCTCGTTATAGGACTTAACCTGACACCTCACGGCACGAGCTGACGACAACCATGCAGCACCTTGTAAATTGTCCGAAGAAAAATCTGTTTCCAAATCTGTCAATCTACATTTAAGCCTTGGTAAGGTTCCTCGCGTATCATCGAATTAAACCACATGCTCCACCGCTTGTGCGGGCCCCCGTCAATTCCTTTGAGTTTCACACTTGCGTGCGTACTCCCCAGGTGGGATACTTATCACTTTCGCTTAGCCACTCAGATTGCTCCGAACAGCTAGTATCCATCGTTTACGGCGTGGACTACCAGGGTATCTAATCCTGTTCGCTCCCCACGCTTTCGTCCATCAGCGTCAATCACTTAGTAGTAACCTGCCTTCGCAATTGGTATTCCATGTAATATCTAAGCATTTCACCGCTACACTACATATTCTAGTTACTTCCTAAGCATTCAAGTCTTACAGTATCAATGGCAGTTCCATCGTTGAGCGATGGGCTTTCACCACTGACTTATAAGACCGCCTACGGACCCTTTAAACCCAATGATTCCGGATAACGCTTGGATCCTCCGTATTACCGCGGCTGCTGGCACGGAGTTAGCCGATCCTTATTCCTACAGTACCGTCAAGACTCTACACGTAGAGTTGTTTCTTCCTGTATAAAAGCAGTTTACAATCCATAGGACCGTCTTCCTGCACGCGGCATGGCTGGTTCAGGCTTGCGCCCATTGACCAATATTCCTCACTGCTGCCTCCCGTAGGAGTCTGGTCCGTGTCTCAGTACCAGTGTGGGGGATCTCCCTCTCAGGACCCCTACCCATCATCGTCTTGGTAAGCCGTTACCTTACCAACTAACTAATGGGACGCATGCTCATCTTGTACCGTTGGAACTTTAATATAACCAACATGCGAAGGTTATATACTATGGGGCATTAATCCAAATTTCTCTGGGCTATTCCCCTGTACAAGGTAGATTGCATACGCGTTACGCACCCGTGCGCCGGTCTCAAACACCGAAGTGTTCTACCCCTCGACTTGCATGTGTTAGGCCTGCCGCTAGCGTTCATCCTGAGCCAGGATCAAACTCTTCATCGTATATTGTTTGATAGATAAATCTATCTTGTTTTATCGATTCAAGTCGCTAGGTTATTCTCGATTAATCGAAAAATCTTACTCTCTCTTATTTTACAAAATTACATCGCTGTAATTCTGTGCTGTCAATTCAATATGTCTATGAACGTGTCATTCTCTTTTTATCGCCTCTCATTCGATTAGCGGGTGCAAAAGTACAACTCTTTTTTAATCTGGCAAGCTTTTTTGAAAAAATTTTTTGATTATTTTTTCTAATCCACTTAGCCACTATTTTTAAGAACTT
>NZ_JAAJBV010000013.1 GCF_011392075.1 Flavobacterium celericrescens | reverse complement strand
AGGTGGTTATTGCGTCGGGGCTCACCTCTTCCCATTCCGAACAGAGAAGTTAAGCCCGACTGCGCAGATGGTACTGCAGTTATGTGGGAGAGTATGTCGCCGCCTTTCTTTTGAAAAGCCTGTCTATTATTTAGACAGGCTTTTTTGTTATTACGCAGTACTACTTCTACAATGTAATCTGATTAACTAATAAAATCTATTATTTTGTGAATTACGGTTTCATTACCTAAAATTTTACGATGTCCTAGCCCTTCTGTAATCAATAACTGTGAATTTTTTAGATGTTTTTGAATGTTATATGCAGATTTAACGGAAACATCATCATCGTCTTTATCGTGTATCACTAAAACTGGAATCTCAACTAACTTTGCTGCTTTATATGCAGAATAATCATCCATCTTGTTGCCGAATTTGTTTTCAAAATGATTTCTTAATTTAATTCCAAAATCAGATTTTAGCTTCAATTTTTTTATAAAGTCATCAATAATATCTTGTATAATATCTCCACTACCAATTATTATTGCTTTTTTGACTTGTAAATGTTGTTTAATAGCATTTAAAACAGACATACCACCAAGTGAATGTCCAATAGCATATTCAAACGGACCGTATTTTTTTTCTATTTCTAAGATGGATGCAATAAATTCTGTCATTATGGAAAAATTGCCTTTTGATTTTCCGTGTGATGGAGCATCAAAGCTAATAGTCATATACCCATTTTTTAAAAGTTCATCAGCAATTTTCACTAATTGGGTTCCACGTCCTGACCAACCATGTACTAGTAGTACTTTTTTTGAGCTTTCTCCATATTTGTATACAACTATTTCTTTATTAATTGCTGTAACTATAATGTTTTCTTGCTTACTTTCTTTATCCATAAAAAATTCTCGTTTAGGAATTTTATGTTTAATAGGAGTTGTGAAAAGCTTAGCAGCAAATTTTGTTGTCAAATTTGAAGAAAACGTTTGCAAAATCTTCGCTGTAATTAAAATTGCCTTAGGAATTTCTTGGTTTTGTGTAGTTATTTTTTTGTTTTTTGACATTTCAACTAAATTTGTTGCAAATTACAACTATTCTGTTTTATTTTTTATTATCAGAATTAATTTGTTTTACTAAAATATATTTAACACAAGGAATAAATTTGTTTGTAGTTTTCATTGAGTAATTTAAATGTTGTAAATTTGTTTGTTATTAAAAAAAGATTTTCCCTATGAATATTAAAGTTAAAATTTTAGCTGTATTACTTTTTGCATTAGTAATGTCTTGTGCAAAAAATCCATTTACAGGAAAAAGCACTATGGCTTTTGTTCCCAACAGTCAAATATTTCCATCAGCTTTTCAACAATATAATCAGTTTTTGTCTGAAAATAAAGTAATTAAAGGTACTTCAGATGCAAAAAGAATTGAAACTATAGGGATGAAAATCAAGACAGCTGCTGAACGTTTTTTAAATGCAAACGGAAATGCAAACTATTTAGATGGCTATGAATGGGAGTATAAACTAGTTGATAGTAAAGAATTGAACGCATGGTGTATGCCTGGGGGTAAAATAGTTTTTTATACAGGAATTTTGCCTGTTTGTAAAGATGATGCTGGAATTGCTGCAGTTATGGGGCATGAAGTTGCTCATGCTTTAGCAAATCATGGACAACAGAGAATGAGTGCTGGATTATTACAACAATTAGGTGCAGTTGGCGCACAAGTTGCTGTTGGAAATCAAGATGCTGAAACGCAAGCATTAGTTATGCAAGCATATGGTGTCGGATCACAAGTTGGAGGAATGTTACCTTTTAGCAGAAAACATGAAAGTGAGGCTGATATGATAGGCTTAACATTAATGGCTATTGCTGGTTACGATCCTATTAATGCAGTTAAAGTTTGGGAAAGAATGTCTGCAATTTCAAATGGTCAAGCTCCGCCGGAAATTTTGAGTACACATCCAAGTAATGAAACTAGAATTAAAGAATTAACAGCTTTGATTCCTCAAGCTAAAGCTGAAGCGGCTAAGTTTGGAGTAACTTTTAAATAATTAAAAAATTACTATTATATTTGAATCCCGACTTAATTGGTCGGGATTTTTTAATTTATGAGAAATTTAGAAAAAGGAAATTCAAAGTTACTTGATGCTTGGGCGTTCTACGATTGGGCAAATTCTGTTTATACACTAGTTATCTCTTCAACTATTTTTCCTATTTATTATGGGGCTTTGTTTAGATTGAAAGGAATTGAGGAAATTGAATTGTTTGGTTTTTTGATTCGAAGTGAATCATTAATAAGTTATGTTACTGCTTTTGGATTTTTAATTATTGCATTTATTTCTCCTTTACTCTCTGGCATTGCCGATTATTTAGGAAACAAAAAGTTTTTTCTAAAATTGTTCTGCTATATTGGTTCGATATCTTGTATGAGTTTGTACTTTTTTTCGTTAGAAAATATTGTTTTTAGTTTAATAACCTATCTATTTGCATTAATAGGTTTTTGGGGAAGTTTAGTGTTTTATAATTCCTATTTGCCAGATATTGCACACAAAGATCAGCAAGATAAAATTAGTGCAAAAGGTTTTAGTTTAGGTTATATTGGAAGCGTTATTTTATTACTAATATGTTTAGCAATGGTTATGTTAGTTGATGAAAAACATGCTATCCAAATGATGAGATATTCATTTTTATTGGTAGGAATTTGGTGGATTGGATTTAGTCAATATACTTATTATTATCTTCCAAATAATAAAAATGATAACAAATTGCATAAAAATGTGTTTTTTAATGGATTTAGAGAATTATTAAAAGTTTGGCAACAAATTAAGGGTATTCTTTCTTTAAAAAGATATTTAGCTGCATTTTTTGTGTACAGTATGGCTGTGCAAACTATCATGATTATTGCTGCTTATTTTGGTGAAAAAGAAGTTGAATGGGGAAGTGATAGCAAAAGAACAACAGGGTTAATTATTAGTATCTTAGTGATTCAATTGGTTGCTGTATTTGGAGCTTGGATTACTTCTAAGTTAGTTGAAAAATATGGAAATATTAGAGTTTTAATGCTTTTAAATTTCTTATGGATATTAATCTGTACTTATGCTTATTTTGTAATTACTCCAACAGATTTTTACATTGCAGCTTTTTTTGTTGGATTAGTAATGGGCGGAATTCAGTCCTTATCACGATCAACGTATTCAAAATTTATTCCATCTAACACAACAGATACTACTTCATTTTTTAGTTTTTATGATGTTGCTGAAAAAATAGGTATTGTAATCGGAATGTTTACCTATGGTTATATTGCTGATATAACGGGAAGAATACAAAACGCTATATTATTTCTAATTTTATTTTTTATTGTAGGATTATTTTTGCTTACAAGAGTGCCTAAAAATTAAATTTACTTATTATATTTGAAAAATTAATTAAACAAATTTATGAAAACTATAAAATCTATTCTAACACTTCTAGTTTTAACTTTAGCTTTTACAACAATATCGTGTGATGATGAACCTGTAGATCCAGTTTTATCAGGAGGTGGTTCTGGCTCTGGAGGAGGTTCAGGTTCTGGTGGTGGTGGAACTTCTACAGGAGATTATTGGCCAACAGCTATTAATAATGTTTGGAATTTTGAACAAAATGGAACTCCAACCGATCCAATTAAAATAATTGGAACAGGTACATTTGGAGGTCAAACATATTACAAATTTGCACCGCAATCTGGTTCAGGTACTGCGACATCTGGAACAGTTACTTCATGGTTAAATAAGAATGGTGGTGTTTATAAAATAAAAACAGATGATGTGACTATAGACGCTGGAGGTTTAACAGGAACACAAACAGGATATGAATATATTGTACTTAAAGATAATATAACGGTTGGAGCATCTTGGAATGGAAGTTACACACAAACAACAACTTATACTGGAATTCCAGCAATAACGCTAACAACAAATTATACGGGTACAATTTTAGCCAAAGATGTTACTGTAACAGTTAATGGAGAAACATATAACAATGTTATTAAAGTACAAATGGTTCAAAATGTGAGCATGATGGGAACACCAACAACAACTGTTGATTCTGAAATTTGGTATGCTAAAAATGTTGGACCTATTAAGTCAATAACTTCTTCGGGTGGTTTTAATTACGATTCTATATTGGTAAACTATACTCTTTTTTAAGAGTTTATAAATTTATCAAAATCCCGAACTAATACTTCGGGATTTTTTTATGGCATACATCTTGAACTATCAACTTTGAAAATACTATTTAAATTTATTTTATGATTTGATTATCAATAAAATAAGTATGTTATCAGTAACTTTGAATAGTTTTTATAAATTAATTTACTGACAAAAAGACCATATTTAAACATATGCCACATCACAAAATATTAGCCCTTGACAATTTGTCACTTCAGGAAATGGATCCAGATTCAGAATTGATTCCATTAATGACGCCAGAAGATGAAGAAGAAATGAACAATGAAGAATTGCCAAAAGATATCGCAATTCTGCCATTACGAAATACAGTATTATTTCCAGGTGTAGTTATTCCTATTACCGCTGGAAGAGATAAATCTATTAAATTAATCAATGATGCCAATGCCAAAGGAAAAATAATTGGGGTTGTGGCTCAAATTGATGAAAACGAAGAAGATCCGTCACCAAATGATGTGCATCATATCGGAACTGTTGCCAGAATTATGCGCGTTTTGAAAATGCCTGATGGGAATACAACTGTAATTCTGCAAGGTAAAAAACGTTTTGAGATTGAGGCGTTTACTCAGGAAGAACCTTATCTTAGAGCAACTATTAAAGAGGTTTCTGAAGAAAGACCAAATAAAAAAGATGTTGAATTCAAAACTATTATTGAGTCAATAAAAGAATTAGCAATTCAAATTATTAAGGAAAGTCCAAACATTCCGACTGAAGCTACTTTTGCAATCAAAAACATCGAAAGTAATCCTTTTTTAATCAATTTTGTTTCTTCCAATATGAATCTTTCAGTGGAAGAAAAACAACAATTATTATCGATAAAAAATTTAAAAGATAGAGCGTTAGAAACACTTCGCTTTATGAATTTAGAACTTCAAAAATTAGAAGTTCGCAATGATATTCAGTCAAAAGTTCGTTTTGATTTAGATCAGCAACAACGCGAATATTTCTTGCAGCAGCAAATGAAAACTATTCAAGAAGAATTGGGTGGTGTTTCTTATGAAGCTGAAATCGAGGAAATGCGCGCCAAAGGTTTGAAGAAAAAATGGGATGAAAAAACTGCAAAACATTTTGAAAAAGAATTATCAAAATTGCAACGTACGAATCCAAATTCACCTGATTTTGGTATTCAACGCAATTATATTGAGCTGTTTTTGGAATTACCTTGGAATGAATTTACTAAAGATAATTTTGATTTAAAACGTGCTCAAAAAATTTTAGACAGGGACCATTATGGTTTGGAAGAAGTAAAAAAGCGTATCATTGAGCATTTAGCAGTTTTAAAATTGCGAAATGATATGAAATCTCCAATTCTTTGTTTGTATGGTCCTCCAGGTGTAGGTAAAACTTCAATTGGAAAATCTATAGCCGAAGCATTAGGTAGAGAATACATAAGAATGTCTCTTGGTGGTTTACGTGATGAAGCAGAAATTCGTGGTCACCGAAAAACCTATATTGGTGCGATGCCAGGAAGAATTCTACAAAACATTAAAAAAGCAAAAACATCAAATCCAGTGTTTGTTTTGGATGAGATTGATAAGCTGTCTTCGAGTCATAATGGAGATCCATCTTCAGCTTTGTTAGAAGTTTTAGATCCAGAACAAAATAAAGAGTTTCATGATAATTTCTTGGAGTTAGGGTACGATTTATCAAAAGTGATGTTTATTGCGACTTCTAATAGCTTGTCAACGATTCAGCCAGCTCTTCGCGATCGTATGGAAATCATCGAAATGACAGGTTATACCATTGAAGAGAAAATCGAAATTGCAAAAACACATTTATTACCAAAGCAATTAAAAGAACACGGATTATCTGCTAAAGATTTACAAATTGGTAAAAAACAATTAGAAAAAATCGTTGTGGGTTATACGCGTGAATCAGGTGTTCGTGGTTTAGAGAAAAAAATTGCTCAAGTGGTGCGTCATGCCGCAAAATCAATTGCAATGGATGAAATTTATAATGTTAAGGTTTCAGATACAGATATTTTGGAAGTGTTAAAATCGCCTCGTATGGAGCGTGATAAATATGAAAACAATGATGTTGCTGGTGTAGTTACTGGTTTGGCTTGGACTTCTGTTGGAGGCGATATTTTGTTTATTGAATCTCTTATATCAAAAGGAAAGGGAACTATGACCATGACAGGAAATTTAGGAACTGTCATGAAAGAATCGGTTACAATTGCATTAGAGTATATTCGTGCAAACGCAGAAGATTTAGGTATAGATCCGGAAGTTTTAAACAATTATAATATACATATTCACGTGCCTGAAGGTGCTACACCAAAAGACGGCCCAAGTGCTGGAATTGCAATGTTAACCTCGATGGTTTCTTCATTTACACAGAAAAGAATTAAGAAAAATATTGCCATGACTGGAGAAATAACACTTCGTGGAAAAGTATTGCCAGTTGGTGGAATCAAAGAAAAAATTCTTGCTGCTAAAAGAGCAAATATTAAAGAAATCATTCTTTGTAAGGAAAATAAACGTGACATTGAAGAGATTAAACCAGATTATATTGAAGGATTAACTTTTCATTATGTAGATAAAATGAGCGATGTACTTGATGTAGCCATTACAAATCAAAAAGTTAAAAATGCAAAATCGTTAGAATTTAAAAAATAACTATTGATTTAAACTTTATAAAAAGAAATTCTAATAAGAAAGTTATTGGAATTTCTTTTTTTGTTTTCTACCGTATATAATTTTATCTTCGCAGTTGCGTTATGATTAAGTTAACACCACAAAATGCTACAAAAAACGATATTATTTTCTTTAATACTTCTTTCGACTAACGTTTTTAGTCAAATAGGAGGTAAGTATGTATATCAGTTTTTAAATTTAGCACAATCTCCTCGCCAAGCGGCTTTAGGTGGAAAAACAGTAACAGTAGTAGATTATGATGTAAATCAAGCTTTTTATAATCCTGCTACAATTAATCAAAAAATGCACAACCGTTTGTCGGCAAATTACGGGAGTTATTATGGCGAAGTTTCCTATGGAACAGCGGCTTATGCTTACACTTATGATCGTCATTTGCAAACATTTCATGCGGGAATAAGTTATATTAATTATGGTACTTTTGAAGGCCGTGATGAAGTGGGAAATTTAACTTCAGATTTTACAGGAAGTGAAGCAGCTTTGTCCTTAGGTTATGCTTATAATTTACCTTGGACTGATATGTATATTGGCGCCAATGCAAAACTAATTTCTTCTACATTGGAAAGTTACAATTCTTGGGGAGCCGCAGTTGATTTAGGATTTTTGTATGTCGATTATGATAACGATATTAATTATGGTTTAACGATTAGAAATGTTGGTTTCCAAATTAAACCGTATGCTGATACGCGTGAAAAATTGCCGCTTTCAATCGATGCAGGAATCTCACAATTGATGGAAAATGTTCCCATTCGTTGGCACATGACTTTTGAAAATTTGCAACAATGGAATATCGCTTTTTCGAATCCAAATAGAGCAGAAGGAAATTTAGATGGTGGATCGACAGAAGAGAAAGTTTCTTTTTTTAATAATGCACTTCGACACGTAATTGTTGGTGCCGAATTATTTCCTGAAAAAGGATTCAATATTCGATTGGGATATAATTTTAGAAGAAGCGAAGAATTGAGAATTCTTGAACAAAGAAGTTTTTCAGGAATTTCTGCGGGTTTTGGAATCCGATTTGGGAAAGTTAAATTCGATTATTCTTATTCCAGATATACGGTGGCAGCCAATACAAGTTTATTTGGTTTGATGATTGAATTGGAGTAAAGTTAAGTGATTAGTGAAAAGTAATTAGTGATTAGCTTAAATGAACTTCATTATTTTCAAAGTATTACTTAAAAAAAACTTATATGACTTATATGTTTAAAAAGTAGTAGATTAATAATATAAAACATAGCGCCTAGCGTTTTCGTGGCAAAATATGAAAAAAATTACCATAGCAATAGACGGTTTTTCGTCAACAGGAAAAAGTACATTAGCTAAACAATTAGCTGCAGCATTAGGTTATGTATATGTAGATACAGGTGCGATGTATCGTGCGGTAGCTTATTATGCTATGCAACACGATTTAGTTTCTGAAACACATTTAGATAAAGCAGGATTAATTTCTCAATTGCCAAATATCAATTTACGTTTTCAATTGAATTCTGATTTAGGATTTGCAGAAATGTATTTAAATAACGAAAATATTGAAGCCCAAATCAGAACTATTGAAGTTTCTCGTATGGTAAGTAAAGTAGCTGAAATTTCAGAAGTACGCGCAAAATTAGTAGAACAGCAGCAAGAAATGGGCAAAGACAAAGGCATTGTGATGGATGGAAGGGATATTTGTACGGTTGTTTTTCCTGATGCTGAGTTGAAATTATTCATGACAGCAAGTTCAAAAACTAGAGCACAACGTAGATTTGACGAATTAGTAGAAAAAGGACAACATGTTACTTTTGAAGAAGTATTGCATAATGTTGAAGAACGCGATTACATTGACACTCATAGAGAAGATTCTCCATTGGTAAAAGCGGATGACGCCATCGAAATTGATAATTCTACCTTAAGTAAAAAAGAACAATTTGAATTGGTTTTAAATTTAGTAAAAGAGAGATTATAATTCGTTTTTTATTAAAATCAATTTAATTCTTCTAATTTCTTTCTTTTCAAGCTTTTAAATATTTTAATTAAGTTTTGTAAATAAACAAAAAGTAGTATCTTTGCACACCTTTTGGCGGAGTAGAGTTTCCTTTAGGTATCAATCATTTATGTAAAACACTGCTGCTGTTTTCTATCGCATTAAGAAACTCAAGAAACACGGCATACAAATTTTTTAATCAGCATGTCTGAAATTAACAAAACACAAGAAGAGTTTTTAGAGAATTTTAACTGGCATAACTTCCAAGAAGGAATTGACCCAGTTGATGAAAAAAACTTACAAGAATTTGAAGATCTAGTAACTAAAACTTTCATCTCTACAGGAGAAGAAGAAGTAGTAGAAGGTGTTGTTGTAAGAATTACTGATAGAGATGCAATCGTTGATATCAACGCTAAATCTGAAGGTGTTATTTCTTTAAACGAATTCCGTTACAATCCTAACTTAAAAGTTGGTGATAAAGTAGAAGTATTAATTGATGTTCGTGAAGACAAAACAGGTCAGTTAGTATTATCTCACAGAAAAGCTAGAACTATCAAAGCATGGGATAGAGTTATTGCTGCAAACGAAACAGGAGAAATCGTTAACGGTTTCGTTAAATGTAGAACTAAAGGTGGTATGATTGTAGATGTTTTCGGAATTGAAGCATTCTTACCAGGATCACAAATTGATGTGAAACCTATCCGTGATTACGATCAATATGTGAACAAAACTATGGAATTTAAAGTTGTGAAAATCAACCATGAATTCAAAAACGTAGTAGTATCTCACAAAGCGCTTATCGAAGCTGATATTGAAGTACAGAAAAAAGAAATCATTGGTCAATTAGAAAAAGGACAAGTATTAGAAGGTGTTGTTAAAAACATTACTTCATACGGTGTGTTTATTGATTTAGGTGGAGTAGATGGATTAATCCATATTACTGACTTATCTTGGTCAAGAATTAATCACCCAAGCGAAGTTCTTGAATTAGATCAAAAATTAAACGTGGTTATCCTTGATTTTGATGATGAGAAAACAAGAATCCAATTAGGTTTAAAACAATTAAATGCTCATCCTTGGGATGCTTTAGGAACTGAATTAAAAGTTGGTGATAAAGTTAAAGGAAAAGTAGTTGTTTTAGCTGATTATGGTGCTTTCATCGAAGTTGCTGAAGGTGTAGAAGGTTTAATCCACGTTTCTGAAATGTCTTGGTCAACTCACTTAAGAAGTGCTCAAGATTTCATGAAAATTGGTGATGTAGTTGAAGCAGTTGTTTTAACTTTAGACAGAGACGAAAGAAAAATGTCTTTAGGTATCAAACAAATGACTCAAGACCCATGGACTGATATCACTGCTAAATACCCAGTAGGTTCTAAACACACTGGAATCGTTAGAAACTTTACTAACTTCGGAATTTTCGTTGAGTTAGAAGAAGGTATCGATGGTTTAGTATATATCTCTGATTTATCTTGGACTAAGAAAATCAAACATCCATCTGAATTTGTAAACGTTGGTGAAAAATTAGATGTTGTTGTATTAGAATTAGATGTTGAAGGACGTAAATTATCTTTAGGTCACAAACAAACTACTGCTAATCCATGGGATAAATATGAAGACGCTTTTGCTGTTGGAACTATCCACAACGGAACAATTTCTGAAATCGTTGACAAAGGAGCTACTGTAGAATTTGGTGACGATATCGTTGCTTTCATTCCTACACGTCACTTAGAAAAAGAAGACGGTAAAAAATTGAAAAAAGGTGATACTGCTGACTTTAAAGTTATTGAGTTCAACAAAGAATTCAAAAGAGTAGTAGCATCTCATACAGCTATCTTCAGAGAAGAAGAAGAGAAAAACGTTAAAGCTGCTGTTGAAACTACTTCAACTAACGCTGCTCAAACATCTACTTTAGGTGATAACAACGATATTCTTGCTGAATTAAAAGCTAAAATGGAAAAAGGAGGTAAATAATCTCTAATTTTCTAAATATTTTAAATCCCGAAAGAAATTTCGGGATTTTTTATTGTGTATTATATTTGTTTATCGTAATATTGCAATATAATAATTATAGACATCATGGGAGTATCAAAATCAGAATCTTTTTCAGTAGCACATAATGAAATGGCAAGCTTGTTCAAAGCCTTGTCACATCCTGCTAGAGTGGCTATCGTAGAATATTTATTGTCGGTAGATACTTGTATTTGTGGAGATATCGTAGAAGTATTACCGTTAGCGCAACCAACCGTTTCTCAACATTTAAAAGAATTGAAAAACGCTAACATCATCAAAGGAAGTATTGATGGAACCGCAATTTGTTATTGCATTAATCCAGATACAATTGAAATCATCGAGAAGTACTTTGGTTCTATCAATAAACAACTTAAAAATAAGTGTTGTTAAAAAAAATGGTTAGACTGTTTTAGAGATTTACCTTTAACAATCTAACTTTCTAAATAATCTAAAATGAAATTATCAGAAATTAAATCCGAATTAAAAAAGCTAACCACTATAGCTTTTCAATTGCCAAACGGCGATTTAGTGCCAAGTCATTTCCATGTAACAGAGGTTGGAAAAGTATCGAAACATTTCATTGATTGCGGTGGAACTGTTAGAACAGAAGAAGTAGTGAATTTTCAACTTTGGGAAGCCAATGATTACGACCACAGATTGCATCCGGAGAAATTAGTTCACATCATAGAGCTTTCAGAAAAAGCGTTAGGTTTACCTGATTTAGAAATCGAAGTAGAATATCAAATGAAGGAAACCATAGGAAAATTTAGTTTAGATTTTGATGGAACGAACTTCCAATTAAAATCAAAATTAACCGATTGCTTAGCTAAAGATAATTGCGGAATTCCACCAGAGAAAATGAAAGTCAAAATAGGCGAGTGGAAACCAAAGCAGACTTCTTGTTGTTCACCAGATTCAGGTTGTTGTTAATATGGAAAATACTAAAAAACAACATTGGGAAACTGTTTTTATCACAAAAGCAGAAAACGAAGTAAGTTGGTTTCAAGAGCAACCTCAGACTTCTATTCAATTAATTCAAGCTTGTAAAGTAGCTAAAGATGCCAAAATCATTGATATTGGTGGTGGTGATAGCTATTTGATTGATAGCTTACTTGATTTTGGTTACACCAATTTATTCTTGTTAGATATTTCAGAAGCAGCAATTAAACGTGCAAAATTACGATTAGGTGAAAAAGCTAAACATGTAACTTTTGTAGTTTCAGATAGTTTACACTTTCATTCGGATGAAAAATTTGATGTTTGGCACGATAGAGCGTCTTTTCATTTTTTTACCGAAGCTAGCGATATCGAGCAATACAAAAATAATGTCATTGCAAATACCAATCAAAATGCGCACTTAATAATCGGAACTTTTTCTGAAGATGGTCCGTTAAAATGCAGCGGTTTGCCAATAACACAATATTCTGTTGATAAAATGGAAGCTGTTTTTGGTCAAGATTTTGAATTAGAAAACTGCTTTACAGAAGACCATGAAACGCCTTTTAACACAGTTCAGAATTTCATTTTTTGTCATTATATGAAGAAGTAATATGTTTGAAAATTTAGTAACAACCATAGAATCTATTGTGAAAATTGAAGTTTCAGATGAGCGTAAATCAGTTTTGCAACCGCTTGTGGATTATATTCAAAAGAAAGTAAATACTAATGAAGAAATTCGATTGAATTTCATTTGTACACATAATTCTAGGAGAAGTCATTTGTCTCAAATTTGGGCACAAACGATGGCTTTTCAATTCGGAATCAAGAATGTGTTTTGTTATTCTGGCGGAACTGAAGCTACAGCAATGTTTCCAAAAGTTAGTGAAACATTAGTAAATCAAGGATTTCAAATTCAGAAGTTAAGTGAAGAACAAAATCCTGTTTATACAGTAAAATTTAATGAAAATCAACATCCAATTATTTGTTTTTCTAAAACATATTTCGATGATTTTAATCCGAAGAATAATTTTGGGGCTATCATGACTTGTAATAATGCTGACGAAGGTTGTCCAATGGTTTTTGGTGCAGAAGTAAGATTTCCAATTAAATATGACGATCCAAAAGCATTTGATGGAACGGATGTAATGAACGAGAAATACACAGAAAGAAGTTTGCAAATAGCTTCTGAAATGTATTTTGTATTTTCTCAAATAAAATAAGGATATGAAAAAACGATTAGGATTTTTAGACCGTTATTTAACTCTTTGGATTTTCTTAGCGATGTTAATTGGAGTAGGAATAGGCTATTTTATTCCCAATTCAGCTGATTTTATCAATTCATTTTCATCAGGAACTACGAATGTTCCGTTGGCAATTGGGTTGATTTTAATGATGTATCCACCCTTAACCAAAATCGATTTTTCAAAAGTGCCTCAAATGTTTGAAAAGCCTAAGTTATTATCCGCTTCGTTTTTCATCACTTGGATTGTGGGACCGTTTTTAATGTTTTTATTAGCGACTTTCTTTTTGAAAGATTATCCAGAATATATGACAGGCTTAATTATTATTGGATTAGCACCTTGTATTGCAATGGTAATTGTATGGAATGAGCTAGCGGAAGGTAATCGTGAATTAACAGCCGGTTTAATTGGAATTAATAGTTTATTGCAAGTGTTTTTTTTCAGTTTGTATGCTTATTTCTATTTAGAGATTATGTTACCATTTTTCGGAATTAAAGGTTTAGAATTAAACATCACAATTACTGAAATTGCTACAACAGTTGGAATTTATTTAGGTATTCCATTTGTGTTGGCAGTGATGAGTCGTTTTGCTATTAAAAAGTATTTAGGTGAAAAGTTTTTCAATCAGAAATTTATTCCTTTTGTTTCACCAATGACTTTAATTGCTTTACTTTTTACAATTGTAGTAATGTTCAGTTTAAAAGGCGAAATGATTATTGATTTACCAATGGATGTTGTTAGAATTGCCATTCCATTAGTGATTTTCTTTGCAATTATGTTTTTCTTAATGTTTTTTGTTTCTAAAAGAATCGGAGCTGATTATAGAGATGCAGTTGCCTTGTCATTCACCGCTTCTGGAAATAATTTTGAACTTGCTATTGCAGTTTCAATTGGTGTTTTTGGAATTAACAGCGGCCAAGCATTCGCGGGAGTTATTGGACCTTTAGTTGAAGTTCCTGCATTGATTATTTTAGTAAACGTGGCGTTTTTGTTGCGAAAAAGATATTTTAATAAATAAAAAAAGAGGATGTTAATCCTCTTTTTTTATTCTTCTTTTTGTCCCATCATCATTAGATATCCTTTCAAAAATTTGTCAATTTCTCCATTCATTACGCTGTCAACATCGCTTGTCTCAACTCCAGTTCTAACGTCTTTAACTAATTTATATGGTTGCATGACGTAGTTTCTTATTTGTGAACCCCATTCAATTTTCATTTTGCCTGCTTCAATGTCATTTCGTTGGGCTTGTTGTTTTTTAAGCTCAATTTCATATAATTGCGATTTTAACATTTGAAGCGCACGTTGTCTGTTATCGTGTTGTGAACGCGTTTCTGAACATTGAATTTGAATTCCTGTAGGTTTATGAACCAATTGAACTTTAGTTTCTACTTTGTTTACATTTTGACCTCCAGCACCACTTGAACGAGCTGTAGTAATTTCAATATCAGCAGGATTGATTTCAATTTCAATGGTATCATCTACTAAAGGATATACATATACTGAAGCAAATGAAGTATGTCGTTTTGCATTACTATCAAAAGGAGAAATTCGCACCAATCGATGTACGCCGTTTTCGCCTTTTAAATAACCAAAAGCAAATTCGCCTTCAAATTCAAGAGTAACCGTTTTTATTCCAGCAACATCACCTTCTTGAAAGTTTAATTCTTTGATTTTGTAACCTTGTTTTTCGCCCCACATTAAATACATTCGCATTAACATAGATGCCCAGTCACAACTTTCAGTTCCACCAGCACCTGCTGTGATTTGCAATACGGCACTCATGCTATCTCCTTCATCGGATAACATGTTTCTAAATTCCAAATCTTCAATATGATTAATGGTTTCGGTATAAAACGATTCTACTTCTTCTTCAGAAATAGCACCTTCTTTAAAGAAATCCAGCATAATTTGAAGTTCTTCTACCTGATCCATTCCTTTATTATAATCTTCTACCCATTTCTTTTTAGAACGTAGGTTTCGTACTATAATTTCAGCTTCTCTTGCATTGTTCCAAAAATCTGGAGCAAAGGTTTTTTCTTCTTCGTTAGTTATTTCAATCGTTTTGGCATCGATGTCAAAGATACCTCCTTAACGCACCAAGGCGATCAATAATATCTCTGACTTGTTCTGTATTTATCATAAATATTGTAGTTTTACACAACAAAAATAGGTATTCTTTTTTATTCTATGGAAATAAATTTAGTAAGCGACACAGTAACCAAACCTTCAGTTGAGATGTTAAACGTAATGTTTAATGCTAAAGTAGGTGATGATGTATATAAACAAGACCCAACAGTCAATGAGTTAGAAGAAACTTTGGCGGACTTATTTGGGATGGAAGCAGCCTTGTTTTTTCCTTCAGGAACGATGGCAAATCAGACGGCGATTAAGTTGCATACACAACCAGGAGAACAAGTAATTTGCGATAAATACTCGCACATTTATCATTATGAAGGAGGCGGAGCATCATTTAACAGTGGTGTTTCATGTTGTTTAGTTGATGGAAATCGCGGTATGATTACAGCTGATTTAGTTAAAAACGGAATCAATGATCCTGAATTTTATCACGCACCTTTAACTTCGTTAGTAAGCATTGAGAATACTACAAACAAAGGTGGTGGCGCTTGTTACGATTTACAACCTTTACAAGAAATTAAGCAAGTTTGCATTGAAAATAATTTGAAATACCATTTAGACGGTGCACGCTTGTGGAATGCTTTAGTAGCTAAAAAACAACATCCAAAGCAGTTTGGAGAATTATTTGATACCATTTCAGTTTGTTTGTCAAAAGGATTAGGTGCACCAGTTGGTTCGGTTTTGTTGGGCAGTAAAGCAGATATGCATCGTGCTTTGAGAATTCGTAAGATTTTTGGCGGTAATATGCGTCAATCTGGATATTTGGCAGCGGCTGGATTATTTGCGTTGCAGAATAACATCAGTCGTTTAGAAATTGACCATAGAAGAGCAAAAGAATTAGGCAATTTGTTAGAAAAAATGCCTTGGGTTGCTAATGTAGAACCTGTGGAAACCAATATTTTGATTTTTGGCTTACAACCTTTTGTAGATGAAAAACTTTTTATGGAGAAATTAAAGCAAAAAGGTATTGCGATTAGTTCAATGGGGCATGGAAAGCTTCGTATTGTTACGCATTTAGATTATAAAGAAGTTATGCACGAATATGTGATGGAAGTGTTTTCTAAATTGACTTTTTAATTTTTGGAACATAGATTAATAAAAGTTAGAGAAATTTATAAAATCAAACTTGAAACTTGAAACAAAAATTTTATGGAAATCATAATCATATCAATAGTAGCTTTTTTAACCGCTATTCTGACCTTTTTCTCAGGTTTTGGATTAGGGACATTATTAACTCCAGTTTTCATGTTGTTTTTTCCAGTTGATATTGCAATAGGTTTGTGTGGAATTGTGCATTTTGCTAATAATTTATTTAAGTTTTTCCTAGTTGGAAAGCATGCTAACAAAGAAGTTTTACTAAAATTCGGAATTCCTGCCATTTTTGCTGCGATGTTAGGTTCGTGGTTGTTATTACAAATTTCTGATTTAGAACCCTTGTTTAGTTACTCGTTATTTGGAAAAGAGTGGAAGGTTTTACCCATAAAATTCATCATAGCGATTTTATTAGTGATTTTTGCTCTTTTAGACTTGATTCCTTACTTAAGTAAATTGGAATTTGGAAAAGATAAATTGCCTTTAGGCGGAATTTTAAGTGGATTTTTTGGTGGGCTTTCTGGACATCAGGGTGCTTTGCGAAGTGCATTTTTGATAAAAGCTGGTTTGTCCAAAGAAAGTTTCATCGCTACAGGAATTGTAGTTTCGATGTTTATTGATTTTACGCGTTTAAGTGTTTACGCTTCAAAAATAACGACTTATACCTTGTATGAAAATAAAGTATTGTTGATTTCGGCAACACTTTGTGCTATTACTGGCGCATATTTGGGTAACCAACTATTAAAGAAAGTTACCCTTAAGTTTATCCAATTTTTTGTTGCTGTTTTATTGCTATTAGTTGCAATTGCTTTAGGAATGGGAATTATTTAAACATATCCATTCCAGGAATATTTGGCATACCTTCTTTTGCTACAGCTGCTAATTCTGTTTCATTAACATTAGTGGCTTTCTCGATAGCTTTATTAAGAACATTAATTAAATAGTCTTCCAACATTTCTTTGTCTTGAAGCAAATCATTACTAATAGTTATATTTTTGATTTTTCGGTTAGCTGTTAAGGTAACTTCAAGTAATCCATCAGTACTTTTTTCATCAATTAAAACGTGGTCTAAACGCTTTTTTGTTTCTTCTACTTTTTGTTGGGTTTCTTTTAATTTACCCATCATTCCCATAAGGTCTCCAAACATGATTATTATTTTTTTATTCGGACAAAAATAGTAAATTAGCAGTTAATAATTATTGTAAAACTTCATGAAAAAAATCACGTATTTTCTTTTGGGTTGTGTTATTTTTACTCCAGTTTACAGTCAAAATAAAACAAATAAAATGTCAGATAAAATAGTTCCTCCTGTAGCTAAAATAGTTCCTAAAACTTTAGAAAAACACGGAGACAAAAGGATTGATAACTATTATTGGTTAAACGAAAGAGAGAATCCAGAAGTTATTGATTATCTAAATAAAGAAAACGAATATTATCAAAAATCTACAGCGCATACAAAGCAATTTCAAGACGAATTGTTTTTGGAAATGAAATCACGTATTAAAGAAGATGATAGTTCTGTACCATACTTGTACAATGGATATTATTACATTACACGTTATGAAACTGGAAAAGATTATCCAATTTATTCAAGAAAAAAAGGAAGTCTTGACGCGAAAGAAGAAATTATGTTTGATTGCAACGAAATGGCAAAAGGACAATCTTATTTTAATCTATCAGGAATAAGCATCAGTGAAGATAACAAATGGGTAGCTTATGGTGTGGATTTGGTTTCAAGAAGACAATATACAATTCAAATTAAAAATCTTGAAACGGGTGAAATTCTACCTGTTAAATTAGAAAACACTACAGGAGGTTCAACTTGGGCTGGTGATAATAAAACATTGTTTTATACTCGTAAAGATGCGCAAACTTTACGTTCTGATAAAATTTATAAGCACACTTTAGGAGCAGAGGCTTCAACAGATGTTATGGTTTTTCATGAAAAAGATGATACTTTTAGTACATTTGTTTATAAGGAAAAATCAAAAAAGTATTTAGTAATTGGTTCATCAAGTACTTTAACTTCTGAATATCAAATTTTAGATGCAAAAAACCCGAATGGTGAATTTAAGATTTTCCAAAAAAGAACACGTGGATTAGAATATTCGATTTCGCATTATGGTGATAGCTTTTATATTGTTACTAACAAAGACAAAGCAACCAACTTCAAATTAATGAAAACGCCAGAAACTGCAACAGCTGCCGAAAACTGGAAAGATTTAATTGAACATAGAAAAGATGTTTTATTAGAAGGAATCGAAATTTTCAAAGATTATTTGGTAGTTGAAGAGCGTTCAAACGGATTGAATAAAATTCAAATTCGTCCTTGGAATGGAAAAGGAGAATATTATTTACCATTTGATAGCGAAACCTATACGGCTTACACAACTACCAATGTAGATTTTGACACTGAAATTCTTCGTTATGGATACCAATCAATGGCAACACCATCTTCAGTGATTGATTTCAACATGAGTACTCAGGAGAAAAAAGTATTGAAAGAACAAGAAGTATTGGGTGGAAAATTCGATAAGAACAATTACATCGAAGAAAGAGTTTGGGCAACCGCAATTGACGGAACAAAAGTGCCAATCTCAATGGTATATAGAAAAGGAATAAAAAAAGACGGAAAAAATCCATTGTTGTTATATGCCTATGGTTCATATGGAGCTACAATGGATCCTTATTTTTCATCCACTCGTTTGAGTTTATTGGATAGAGGATTTATTTATGCAATCGCTCATATTAGAGGAGGCGAGGACTTAGGAAGAGAATGGTATGAGAACGGAAAACTTTTAAAGAAAATTAACACTTTTACCGATTTTATTGACTGTTCAAAATTTGTGATAGCCGAAAAATATACTTCATCAGAACATTTATATGCAGAAGGAGGTTCTGCAGGAGGTTTGTTGATGGGTGCAATTGTTAATATGAATCCTGAATTATATAATGGAGTAATTGCACAGGTTCCTTTTGTGGATGTAATTACAACAATGTTAGATGATACAATCCCATTGACTACTGGAGAGTATGACGAGTGGGGAAATCCTAATGAAAAAAAATACTATGATTATATGTTGTCTTATTCACCATATGATCAAGTAAAGGCTCAAGCTTATCCAAATATGTATGTTTCAACAGGTTTGCACGATTCTCAAGTACAATATTGGGAACCTGCTAAATGGGTTGCAAAATTACGTGTCATGAAAACAAATGACAAGCAATTATTTTTAGATACTAATATGGATGCTGGGCATGGAGGAGCTTCAGGAAGATTTGAAGCATTAAAAGAACTAGCTAAAGAATTTACTTTTTTATTAGATTTAGAAAAAATTAAGAAGTAATTAAACTTTTTTTGTTAAATTTGCAGGGTTTTGAGGTAACTAAAAATTACCTGCCTCAAATAATTTATTTTTTATGAAAGAAGAAATAAAAGCCTATAATAATGTTTTGGAATTAATCGGTAATACGCCATTAATCAAATTAAGCAGGGTAGCAGAATCTTTATCAGGAAGTTTCTATGCCAAAGTTGAAGCTTTTAATCCAGGACATTCTACAAAAGATCGTATTGCATTATACATTATTGAAGAAGCAGAAAAAAGAGGCATTTTGAAGCCAGGCGATACTATTATTGAAACTACATCCGGAAATACTGGATTTAGTTTAGCAATGGTAAGTATCATAAAAGGTTATGAGTGTATTTTAGCTGTAAGTTCAAAATCATCAAAGGATAAAATTGATATGCTGCGCTCAATGGGAGCAAAGGTATATGTTTGTCCTGCACACGTTTCTGCGGATGATGAACGCTCTTACTATAATGTTGCTAAGCGATTACATGAAGAAACTAAAGGTTCGGTTTATATTAACCAATATTTTAATGATTTAAATGTAGATGCACATTATAATTCTACAGGACCTGAAATTTGGGAACAAACAGCTGGACAAATTACGCATTTAGTAGCATGTAGTGGTACAGGAGGAACAATTTCAGGAACAGCTCGTTTCTTAAAAGAAAAAAATCCAAATATTAAAGTTTTAGGAGTAGATGCTTTTGGTTCTGTTTTGAAAAAATACCACGAAACTAAAGAGTTTGATAACGATGAAATTTATCCATACAGAATTGAAGGTTTGGGGAAAAATTTAATTCCTACTGCTACAGATTTTGATATTATTGATAAATTTATCAAAGTATCTGATGAAGATAGTGCACATACTGCAAGAGAAATTGTAAAGAAAGAAGGATTATTTGTAGGATATACTTCTGGTGCTGCTTTCCAAGCGGTTAAGCAATTTGCTGAAGAAGGTGAATTTGATGCAAACAGTAAAGTTGTGATTATTTTCCCAGATCATGGCTCAAGATACATGAGTAAAGTATTTAGTGATGATTGGATGAATGAACAAGGTTTTTTTGATAGTGTGAACAGAGAAGAAGCCTTAAAAATTGAAATTATCAAATAATTCTTTGTAAGATTATAAAAAAAACACCACTATCTAGTGGTGTTTTTTTATATAAAAAGTGTAATTACTGCAACAATAGCTGGAATAGATTGAACATAAAAAATCTTTTTGGATTTCGTTGAATAATAGCCATAAATCCCGGCTATTATTACACAGCTTAAAAAGAATAAAGCAATGTTTTTACTCCAATCTTCATCGGAGATTAATATTGACCAAATTAGCCCAGTAGCTAAAAAACCATTATATAAACCTTGATTTGCTGCTAAAACTTTTGTTTTTTCAAACAAATCTTCTGGTAAACTTCTAAAAACTTTTTTTGCCTTTGTAGTCCAAGCAAACATTTCTAACCATAAAAAATATAGGTGAAATATCGCTATAATGACAATAATAATTTTACTAACTAAGAGCATATTTTATTTGTTTTCGTTAAAAGTACGTTCAATTCTTCTATCAGGAATTAGCCAAATTAAAGCCACTAAAATATATATACTTCCAGAAACTTCAATACTATATTTGGTCATAAACACTGCAATTAAATACAAAACAACAGAAGCTTTTCCTTTGTAATCTTTTCCAATGGCTTTTGAAAGAGCAGAATCTTTTCCTTGGTCGTTTAAAATTAATTTTTGTAAAATAAAATATGCCAAAGCATTCATTAGTAATACAATTCCATATAACATCATAGGAAAAGAAGCAAAATGGTGTTCTCCAATCCAAGCTGTTGCAAATGGAATTAATGATAGCCAAAATAATAAATGTAAATTTGCCCAAAGTATTTTTCCGTTTACATTTTTTGCTGAATGAATTAAATGATGGTGGTTATTCCAGTAAATTCCAACATAAATAAAACTTAAAATATAGCTTAAAAACTTGTGAGATAATTTGATGACAGCCTCAAAGGTAGTGTCGCTTGGAACTTTAAATTCTAAGACCATGATTGTAATTATAATTGCTAATACACCATCACTAAAGGCTTCAAGTCTGTTTTTATTCATACATTAAGAGTTTATTGTTCCAAGATTTTTATGAACTTTTCTTTTATGGTGCGTTTGTTTTATATTTTCATTTCCTGAAATAATACTGATATTACCATCTATTTCAAGCATAGCTAACTTTACATCTTTATAATATTCTATTCCATGTTCTCGCATTGCTTCTTGCATTTCATCTGAAGTGATTCCTAATCTTGACAGAGAAGAAAATTCAATTTTTCCATTATGAATCAGTATTTCTGGTTTACTTTGAATTAGTTGTCTAAAAAATTTAGAAGTAAACATTATTTTTTTTAGAAGATAATTAAGTATGAATAAAATCAATGCAGCTACTAATCCACCAGTTAAAGAGGAATTGTTGCCAACCATTGCGTTTTGTACAGAATTACTAATTAAAAGTATTAAAATGACATCGGCAGTATTTAATTGCGAAATTTCTTTTTTGCCAAATATTCGCAATGCTGCAATCATGAAAAAATATACAGCTATACTTCGTAAAACAATGTCAATATATGGATTCATTTCATGTTTTTTAATAAAATGGTTATTAATACAATTATAGCAGCAGCTTCAGTAAGCATACCTAAAGTTAGAATAATGCTAGCGCCAGGCCAGTGCATAATTTTGAATAAAGCTCCAATAATTGTGATTGCCATTCCTAAAAAGAATAGTACTAAAGGGATTGCATATTGTTTTTTCATAAGAGTTTTTATTTAAAGAATTATACTAGACATTATTTCCATTTAAAGTTTTTCTCAATTGCTTTAATCATTTCACCAGCAATGTCTTTTTGAGTTGCTCCTTCAATACCTTCTAACCCTGGTGATGAATTAACTTCTAATAGTAAAGGCCCTTTTGATGAACGAATGATATCTACGCCAGCAACCTTTAAATCCATTGCTTTTGCGGCTTTAATTGCAATTTTTTTCTCTTCAGGTGTTACTTTGACTATCGATGCAGTTCCTCCTAAATGAATATTTGCTCTAAATTCACCAGGTAATGCTTCTCGTTGCATAGCAGCAACTACTTTCCCATCAACAACAAATAGTCGTAAATCTTTTCCGTTTGCTTCTTTAATAAATTCTTGAACTAAGATGTTAGCATTTAAACTTTTAAACGCATTAATTACGGATTCTGCAGCTTTTTTAGTTTCAGCAAGAACTACACCTTTTCCTTGTGTACCTTCTAATAGTTTTACAATTAATGGAGAACCACCAACCATTTTTATTAAATCATCTGTATCTAATGGTGAATTGGCAAATCCTGTCGTTGGAATATCAACGCCATTATTTAAAAGTAACTGCAATGAAAAAAGTTTATCTCTAGATTGGCTAATGGCAGCGGCATTGTTTAAAGCAAAAACTTTTAAGGCTTCAAACTGACGTGTTAAAGCACAACCATAGTATGTCATGCTAGGGCGAATTCTTGGAATTACTGCGTCAAAATCATTCAATACTTTTCCACCGCGGTAATGTATTTCAGGTTTTGTAGCATCTAATTTCATGTAGCAATATTTCAAATTTAAGAAATGCATTTCGTGTCCTCTTAATTCTCCTGCTTCAATGATTCGCTTATTGCTATATAGTTCTGGATTACTTGCTAAAAGCCCAATTCTTAATCCTTTTTTAGGTTCTTCGGATGAATAGTAATATTCTTTTAATTTTTCTGTTGTAGGTTGACCTAATAAGTAGCGTTTTTCTGGGTCAACCAAAACCCTTCCAGACATTGCTTCTCTACCTAAAAGCATTCGGAATCCCATAGAATCTCTGTTTGTTAGCGTAACTTCGATTTCCCATGTTTTTCCACCAATTTCTAATTTGGTTTTAATTACATAACGTTGTTCTCTAAATCCACTAGAACTTTTTACGACACGTTTGTCAATTAGTGGAGCTTCACAGTGGATTACTGCTTTTGCGTTGTTTTGAATAGGGTTGATGTCAAATTTCACCCAACTTTCGCTATTTTTTTCAAAAGTTACGATATTAATTGCATGTAATGCTGAAGTTTTGGCTCCAGAATCTACCCTCGCTTTAATTGTTGGAATTCCTAGAGTAGGGAAGGAACACCATTCTTCACTACCTACAATAACTTTGTCTAACATTTTTTAACGTATGAATTAAGATTCTAAAGTAGTATTTTTTTTGATATGAATACTAATTTATACCAAATAAAAGAACCAAGCTATGAGCTTGGTTCTTCTAGTTTTTTAATTTCTATTGTAAGTTCTTGATTTGATTCATCTAAGTCCATATAGATTTGATCACCTTCATGAATTTTTGAAGTTATAATTTCTTCAGCGAGCGCATCTTCAACATATTTTTGAATAGCTCTTTTAAGTGGTCGAGCACCAAACTGTTTATCAAATCCTTTTTCAGCGATATAATCTTTTGCTTTTTCAGAAAGTTGTAAAGTATATCCTAAATCTTTAACTCTAGCATACAATTTATCCATTTCAATATCAATAATTTTATCGATATCATGTTTTTCTAAAGCATTAAACACAATTACATCATCAATTCTGTTTAGGAATTCAGGAGCGAATGCTTTCTTTAAAGCATTTTCGATGATTCCTTTAGAATGTTCCTCGGTTTGTGCAGTTTTTGCAGCAGTTCCAAATCCAACTCCTGTTCCAAAATCTTTTAATTGACGAGCTCCAACATTTGAAGTCATGATGATAATTGTATTCCTAAAATCAATTTTGCGACCTAAACTATCTGTTAAATGTCCGTCATCTAAAACTTGAAGCATCATATTAAACACATCTGGATGAGCTTTTTCGATTTCATCTAAAAGTACTACGCAATATGGTTTTCTTCTTACTTTTTCAGTTAATTGACCACCTTCTTCGTATCCAACATATCCTGGAGGCGCTCCAACTAAACGAGAAATAGCAAATTTTTCCATGTATTCACTCATGTCGATACGAACTAACGCATCTTCAGAATCGAATAATTCTTTTGCAATAACTTTCGCTAATTGTGTTTTACCAACTCCAGTTTGACCTAAGAAAATAAACGAACCAATAGGTTTGTTTGGATCTTTTAAGCCAGCACGATTTCTCTGGATAGATTTTGCAATTTTTTGAACGGCTTCATCTTGTCCGATTACCTTACCTTTAATTAGTTCGGGTAAGTGAGCTAATTTGTTACTTTCGGTTTGAGCAATACGATTTACAGGAATTCCTGTCATCATTGAAACTACATCTGCAACATTGTCTTCAGTAACGGTTACTTTGTTGTTTTTTGAATCTTCTTCCCATTGTTCTTGCGCAATTGCTAAATCTTTTTCGATGCGTTTTTCATCATCACGAAGTTTAGCTGCTTCTTCATATTTCTGTTTTTTAACAACAGTATTTTTTAATTCTCTAACTTCTTCTAATTGACGTTCTAATTCTAAAATTTGTTTTGGAACATCAATATTAATAATATGTACACGAGAACCCGCTTCATCTAACGCATCAATCGCTTTATCTGGAAGGAATCGATCGGTCATGTAGCGATTTGTTAGTTTTACACAAGCCTCAATAGCTTCAGGAGTGTAAATTACATTATGATGGTCTTCGTATTTTGGTTTAATATTGTTTAAAATTGTAATGGTTTCTTCAACAGATGTTGGTTCTACAATTACTTTTTGAAAACGTCTTTCTAATGCACCGTCTTTTTCAATATATTGACGATACTCATCTAATGTTGTAGCTCCAACACATTGAATTTCGCCTCTAGCTAATGCTGGTTTGAACATGTTAGAAGCATCTAATGATCCAGTTGCCCCACCTGCACCAACAATAGTGTGAATTTCGTCAATGAATAAGATGATATCATCATTTTTCTCTAATTCATTCATTACGGCTTTCATTCGTTCTTCGAATTGTCCGCGGTATTTTGTACCTGCTACTAAACTTGCTAAATCAAGTGTAACTACGCGTTTGTTGAATAAATTTCGCGATACTTTCTTTTTAATAATTCGTAGAGCTAAACCTTCAGCAATAGCTGATTTTCCAACTCCAGGTTCTCCAATTAAAAGTGGGTTGTTTTTCTTTCTACGACTTAAGATTTGAGAAACACGTTCAATTTCTTTTTCGCGTCCTACAACAGGATCTAATTTTCCTTCTTCAGCCATTTCGGTTAAATCTCGCCCAAAGTTATCCAAAACAGGAGTTTTTGATTTTTTATTTGTCTTATTTCCAGATGGAGGGTTGTTAAAACCGCTATCTTTTAAACTGTCATCTTGTCCTGAATCGTCATTAAAAGATTCAGCTTTTGGCAAATTTTCTAAGTAATCGTCTTCGTTTGTCATCATGGCTGTATATTGTTCTTTAACGGTTTCATAATCAATTTTAATCTTATTCAATAATTTTGTAGTAGGATCGTTTTCATTTCTTAAGATACATAAGAGTAAATGAGCTGTACTTATTTCTGAATTATTAAACAATTTAGCTTCTAAAAAAGTTGTTTTTAGTGCGCGTTCGGCTTGTCTTGTTAAGTGTAAGTTTTTCTTTTCAATATTTTGAATGCCATTAGGGTTTGCAGGACTTAATATCTCTACTTTTTTTCTTAGATGAGATAAGTCTACAGCTAAATTATTTAAAATATTTATCGCTTTTCCATTACCATCACGAAGAATACCAAGCATTAAATGCTCAGTGCCAATGAAATCGTGACCTAAACGCAAAGCTTCTTCTTTACTAAAGGAAATTACATCTTTAACTCTTGGTGAAAAATTATCGTCCATACTGCATTAATAATATTAGTAAAAGTACAAAATTGTATAGGTAAAAGCAAAAACTATACCTAATAAACATACTATATTGCTAAATGACGAAAAATAAATGGAAAATAAAAGAATTTATAGGTTGATTTATAACCAATTTGTAAACAAAATTGTTAATAAAATATCTAAATTAGTCTTCAAAAAAGCGTTATAAAAGTTCAAAAAGCCGTATATTGGCACGTTTTAGTAATAATTATAATTTTAATATAAATACTTATGTCAGAAGGAGAAAAGTTAATTCCTATTAACATTGAGGAAGAAATGAAATCAGCTTACATCGATTATTCTATGTCAGTTATTGTGTCAAGAGCACTTCCAGATGTTAGAGATGGTTTAAAACCTGTTCACCGAAGAGTACTTTATGGAATGTATGATTTGGGAGTTAACTCAAGATCTGCCCACAAAAAATCGGCGAGAATTGTCGGAGAGGTTTTAGGAAAGTATCACCCACATGGAGATTCCTCAGTTTACGACGCTATGGTACGTATGGCTCAGGAATGGAGTATGCGTTATTTATTGGTTGACGGTCAAGGTAACTTTGGTTCTGTCGATGGAGATAGTCCAGCTGCAATGCGTTACACGGAAGCCAGAATGAAAAAGATTTCGGAAGAAATGTTGGCAGATATCGATAAAGAAACAGTTGATTTTCAATTAAACTTTGACGATACATTACAAGAACCAACAGTTATGCCAACTAAAATACCAACTTTGTTAGTAAACGGAGCTTCGGGTATTGCAGTAGGTATGGCTACTAATATGGCACCTCACAACTTAACTGAAGTAGTTGATGGTACTTTGGCTTATATCGATAACAATGATATTGAAATTGATGAGTTAATAAACTATATTAAAGCTCCTGATTTTCCTACAGGAGGTATCATTTATGGATATGAAGGTGTAAGGGAAGCATTCAAAACAGGTAGAGGACGTATTGTTATGCGTGCAAAAGTCGGTTTTGAAGAAGTTAACGGTAGAGAAGCTATTATTGTTACCGAAATCCCATATCAGGTTAATAAGGCAAATATGATTAAGCATACTGCCGATTTAGTGAATGATAAAAAAATCGAAGGGATATCAAATATTCGAGATGAATCGGATAGAAATGGTATGCGTGTAGTTTATGAATTAAAGCGTGATGCAGTTCCAAATGTAGTTTTAAATACTCTTTATAAATATACGCAACTACAGTCGTCATTTAGTGTAAATAATATTGCATTGGTTAATGGTCGCCCACAAATGCTGAATCTTAAAGATTTGATTCATTATTTTGTTGAACACCGTCATGATGTAGTGGTTCGTAGAGCGCAATATGATTTAAGAAAAGCAGAAGAAAGAGCACATATTTTAGAAGGTTTAATTATTGCTTCTGATAATATCGACGAAGTAATCAAAATTATTAGAGCTTCAAAAGATGGTGATGAAGCTAGATCAAACTTAATTGAGCGTTTTAAACTTTCTGAAATTCAAGCACGAGCTATTGTTGAAATGCGTCTAAGACAACTAACCGGTCTAGAGCAAGATAAATTACGTGCAGAATATGAAGAAATAATGAAATTGATTACTTACTTGAAAGAATTATTGGCAAGTAAAGAAATGAGAATGCAGGTAATTAAAGACGAATTAACTGAAATCAGAGATAAATATGGTGATGAGCGTCGTTCTCAAATCGAATATTCTGGTGGTGACGTTAGTATCGAAGACTTAATTGCTGATGAAAGTGTTGTAATTACGATTTCTCATGCCGGTTACATTAAACGTACTTCATTATCAGAATACAAAACACAAAATAGAGGAGGAGTTGGACAAAAATCTGCGGGAACTAGAGATCAAGATTTCTTAGAGCATTTATTTGTGGCAACAAATCACCAATATTTAATGTATTTCACCCAAAAAGGGAAATGTTATTGGATGCGTGTGTACGAAATTCCGGAAGGAACAAAGGCAAGTAAAGGACGTGCTATTCAAAACTTAATCAATATTGAAAGTGATGATAAAGTAAAAGCATTTATTTGTACGCAAGACTTAAAAGATGAAGAATATATCAATAGTCACTATGTGATTATGGCTACTAAGCAAGGTCAAGTTAAGAAAACACCTTTAGAGCAATATTCTCGTCCGCGTCAAAATGGAATCAATGCCATAACTATCAAAGAGGATGATGAATTATTAGAAGCAAAATTAACTACCGGAAATAGCCAAGTTTTATTAGCGGTTAAGTCAGGAAAATTAGTTCGTTTTGAAGAAGAAAAAACGCGTCCAATGGGAAGAACCGCATCAGGAGTTAGAGGAATTACCCTAGCTGATGATAAAGATGAGGTAATTGGAATGGTGTCTATAGATAAAGATACAGTTGCTGAATCACAAATCTTAGTTGTTACCGAAAATGGTTACGGAAAACGTACGAAATTAGTTGACGACGATGGAGAAGATGTATACAGAATTACGAATCGTGGTGGTAAAGGAGTAAAAACATTAAATATCACTGAGAAAACGGGAGCGTTAATCGCTATCAATAATGTAACGGACGCTGACGATTTAATGATTATAAACAAATCTGGATTAACTATTCGTATGATGGTTTCTGATTTGAGAGTAATGGGAAGAGCAACACAAGGAGTTCGACTAATTAATATCAAAGGAAACGATTCAATTGCTGCTGTTACAAAAGTACTTCGTGAAGATGAAGCTGAAGAAATTTCAGAAGAATTAGAGGGAGATGCAGAAACTGGCACAGATGTTGAAACATCAGAAGATACACAAGAATAAATTAGAGTAAAGAGCCCAAATTTATTTTGGGCTTTTGTTTAACCAAGTTTACATAAAATGAAAAAACTAATTTTAAGTGCAACTTTACTACTATCAGTTGCAACATTCGCTCAGAAAGATGAGTTGAAAACATTGAAAAAAATTTATGCTAAAGATGCTCCTTCAGCTGAAGAAATTCAAACGTATAAAACGACTTTAACAGCATTAGAAACTCTTGCAACTGAAGAATCAGACAAAGTATACACTAACTTTTATAAAGTAATGCTTCCAATTTTGGAACTAAGCTCTCAAGGAGCTACTCCAAATCCTGCTCAAGTGGCAAAATTAATTAGTGCAAAAAATATTTCTATTTTAGCTGATGGTTTGAATCAAACTTTAGATTTTGAAAAAAAGTCAGGAAAGAAAATATATACTGATGATATTAATGAAACCATTCAATCTTACAAACCAATGTTTTGGGATTTTGTAGTTGCTTTAGATGGTCAGAAAAAATATAATGAAGTTTCAGAAATTTTATATTCTATATACCAATTGGATAAAAATGATCAAGAAAAATTATATTTAGCAGCTAGTTATGCCATCAATGCTAATAATTATGATAGAGCAATTGATTTTCATAAGGAATTGATTGCAATTAACTATACTGGAGAAGGAACACTTTACTATGCAAAAAATAAATCAACTGGAACTGAAGATATTTATTCTGACAAAGCAACAAGAGATTCATTTGTAAGAATAGGTTCGCATAATTTACCTAGAGAAGAAAAAATACCTTCTAAAAGAGGAGATATTTTTAAAACATATGCAATGCTTTTATTAGAAAAAGGTAAGACAGAAGAAGCAAAAACTGCAATTACTGAAGCTAGAAAAGTAAGTCCAAAAGACACTTCTTTAATTTTAGTTGAAGCCGATTTATATTTGAAGTTGAATGATTTAGTTACTTATAAAAAGTTAATAAATGAAGTTTTGTCAATTAACCCTAATGATGCTGATTTAGTTTTTAATTTAGGTGTAGTTAGTCAAAATTCAAATCAACTTGAAGATGCTGAAAAATATTACAAAAAGGTTTTAGAAATAAATCCAAATTATGTAAATGCATACTTAAATTTATCAACACTTAAATTATCTCCTGATGTTAAGTTAGTTGATGAAATGAATAAATTAGGCACATCAGCTAATGATTTAAAAAAATACAATGCTTTGAAAGCAGAGAGAGTTAAATTATTTAATGCAGCTTTACCATTGTTAGAAAAAGCTTACGAATTAGATTCAGCTAATGAATCTGTTAAAAGTAATCTTCTGGAAGTATATAGTTTCTTAGAAATGACAGAAAAATACAAAGCTTTAAAAGCAAAATAAAAGTACTTTATTAAACAAAAAACGCTGGTTAATACCAGCGTTTTTTGTTTTTCTTGGAAGCTTCTGATTTTCTTGAATTAGAATTTGGATTCATTTTATTCTTATTTCTTAAATCTGGTTTTGCATTGGGATTTACTTCATCGTCTTTCCAAGTGTATTGGTGATTCGTAATCACTTTAACTTTCATACGGATTAATTTTTCAATATCTAACCAATATGCTTTTTCATCTTTGCCACAAAATGAAATTGCTAAACCTGAATTTCCAGCACGACCGGTTCTTCCGATTCTATGAACATAGGTTTCAGAAATATTTGGAATATCAAAGTTTATCACAAATGGAAGTTGTTCAATATCAATTCCTCTTGCTGCAATATCTGTTGCTACTAAAATATCAATTTCTTTATTTTTGAATTGATCAAGAACACGTTGACGCGCATTCTGTGATTTGTCACCATGAATGGCTTCTGCTTTTATATGTGCTTTCTTTAATACTTTTACGATATTATCTGCACCGTGTTTTGTTCTTGTAAATACTAAAGCATTGCTTAAACTTTCTTCAATAATCAGTTGTTTCAGTAATAATCGTTTGTCTTCTTTATTTACAAAATAGACTTTTTGTGAAACATTTTCTGCAGTACTTGATATTGGTGTGACTGAAATATATTTTGGTTTTGTTAAAAAAGTATCAGCTAGTTCCCTTATTGCTAAAGGCATAGTTGCAGAAAAAAGTAATGTTTGTCTATTTTCTGGTGTAAGCTTGATAATTTTTTTTACATCGTTAATGAAACCCATATCTAGCATTTGATCAGCTTCATCTAAAACCAAATGGTGCATATGATTCAAATCAATAAAACCTTGTTTGTGAAGGTCTAAAAGCCTTCCTGGGGTTGCAATTAATACATCAACTCCATTTTTTAGCTCGTTTACTTGTGGAACTTGATTTACGCCTCCAAAAATTACTAATGATTTTACATTGGTATATTTTCCATAGGTTTTAAAACTTTCATCAATTTGAATGGCTAATTCTCTAGTAGGAGTAACAACTAGTGTTCTGATATGTTTGGTTTTTTTTGCAGAACCTACAATGCGATGAATTAAATTTAAGATAGGAATAGCAAAAGCACCTGTTTTTCCAGTTCCTGTTTGTGCGCAAGCAACTAAATCTTGCCCTAATAAAATTTCAGGAATGGCTTGTTCTTGTATGGGAGTAGGATTTGTGTATCCTTCTTCTTCCAAGGCTTGTTGTATATTGTTGTATAATTTTAAATCGTTAAATGTCATATAATATTATTTGCCCTATTAAAGATGTTCAATAAGGTTACAAAGGTAGTGTAATTTTAATAAAGTTGATTTTTGCTTTTAAACTGATTTCGCTTTCATAAAATCAGTAATCATTGAGGCAATTAATTTTCCAGTTAAATGGCAGTTTATAGAATTATCTAGTTCTGGTGCTCCTTCACAAATATGTAGGTAGGAAGCATTTTGATGTTTCCCCATATAATAAATATAGTGTCTAGCTTTATCAACACTAAAGCCACTTAATGTCATTGCACTTGATGGAATACCTGGAATTGCATCAAGATCAAGTTCTACCCCAAAAGGCTCATTTTTTATAAATTCTAAAGCTTGTTCTAATTCTGCTTCGAATTGTTTTTCACGTTTTACTTCAACTTCTTCATAAGTTACAAATTTTACTCTTGAAGTAAGCTCTTTCAAAGTATTAAAAACACTTTTTGAAACAAAGTTTTCATGAAGGCCAAAGACAAAATATTTTTTTAAGAAACCATCTTCATACGCATAACTAAAACCATTTCCAGAATGGCGCCCTTCAAGAATTCTAAAATCTGTATGTGCATCAAAATTAATTGCATTTACAGCTTTTCCTTTTGCTAAAGCCAATCCTTTGATGTTTCCATAAGCATTGTTATGACCTCCACCTATGATTATTGGAATTTTACCAGCTTTTACTATTTGATGTACAATATGAGAAACTTCTTTATCAATTTTTTCAACTAGTTTGAAAAGCTCTTTACGATGCTCTTTATTTTTAGAATCTAAATCTTTAGCTGCTTGAATTTCATCTTCAAAATTTAGTTGTCCTAAGACTAACAGATTACTTCCCTTGCAAAATTTATTGTGTTGAATATTAACCAAATTTTTTAAAGCACTATCATATGCAGATGCTGTTCCCGTCCTTCCTAAATTAGCTTTAACTCCAATATCCTCAGGAATTCCAATAAGTACAAATTTAGCTTCACAAGTTGACATAAAATCAAAAACATCGACGTCTTTTGGAACGGTAATAATTTTTTCTCCAAATTTAATTTCACCACTTCTGTGGCTTGTAATTTTTGCCAACTCAAATGGAGTTAGAATCGTAATGTTTTCCATAAAATGTTAAAAAATAAGCATCCCAAATGTACTATTTTAAAATAAAACTCGTTATATTTTTATAAAATTCTTTTTTTAGTTGTAATTTTGAAAAACTAATTTATTTAACCTACAATACAAATGGAAAACAAGTCAAACAATTCAGGTTTAAAGGCAGCAATCGTTGTTTTAGCGTTACTTCTTTTAGGAAGTGTCGGGTACATCTATAAGATTACTTCAGATAACAAAGAAACTGTTACCGGTTTAACCACAGAAAAAGAAACATTAGCAGAAGAGCTTAAAGCAAAAATTGCTGAGTATGACACTATGATTGCTGATAACACGGCACTTAAAGATGAATTGCAAGCTGAACAAGCAAAAATGGTTGAATTGCTAGAGCAAGTTGAAAAGTCTAAAGGCGATGCAGCTGCTATGGCAAAATATAAAGGAGCTTACCTTAAATTAAAAGGTGAGATGGACAATTTAGTTGCAGAAAATAAATTGTTAAAAGAACAAAATGTTACACTTACTTCTAGTTTAGATAGTACAAAAGTAGTTTTGGATGAAGCTAAAAAATTCAATGATACTTTGTTAGTTCAAAATGAAGGATTAACCAAAACGGTAGAAAAAGGTTCTAAATTAGCTGTGTTAAATTTAAAAGTTTTAGCTGTTAAAGAAAGAAGTTCTGGAAAACAAATTGAAACAGACAAAGCTGGTAGAGCTGATAAGTTGAAAGTAAGTTTCTTAATCGCAGAAAATCAAATTGCAAAAACAGGTAGTAGAGAATATTATGTTCAAATTATTGATAGTAAAAATAATATTCTTGGTGAAAAGAAAACAATTCCTACAGGTGATAAAACATTAACTTATAGTTTTATTTCAACTGTAAAATATGAAAATAAAACAGTTCAGGTAAACGAAGAAGTTTCAGGAAAAGATTTTGCAGCAGGAACTTATTTTGTGAATGTATTCGATAAAAATGCTGAATTAGTTTCTAAAACAAGTTTTAGTTTGAGATAATTAACCCCAAAAATTATCTTTTAAAAATATAAAATTCCGATGAGTTCATTTCTTATCGGGATTTTTTTATATGAATTTTGATAAATAATTGCCAATTCCTACTGCTGTTATGGTAAGAATTATGGAGGCAATAATATAAAGATATGCTGTTAGTTGCTGATTGTTTTGAAACAGATTATAATTTTCCAAAGCAAAACTTGAAAATGTGGTAAATCCACCACAAAAGCCTACAATTAAAAGAAATTTCAATGGATGATTTTCTGGATAATATTTTGAAAATAGTCCAATGAATACACCAATTAATAAACTGCCAAAAACATTAATTAATAAAGTGCTCAACGGGAAAGAACTTTGAAAGAATTTAGCCGCTAACCAACTCGATAAATAGCGAAATATACTACCTATAGCACCACCAATACCAACTAATAAAATTGTTTTTATCATATTAAATAAATTTTCCTTCAACCATTACTTTATCAATAAGATTAGTACCAAAAGAATATGGCAATTGATAATAACTAGTTAAAGGTTGTGTTAGTAATATGTTCGCTTTTTTTCCTTTTGTAATACTTCCATGAGTGTTTGATATTCCCATTGCATATGCTCCGTTTATGGTAGCAGCATTTATAGCTTCTTCAGGAGTCATTTTCATTTTTATACAAGCTGTTGCAACTACAAAATTCATGTTTCCAGAAGGAGTTGTTCCAGGGTTATAATCGGTAGCCAATGCTAATGGCAAACCAGCGTTCATAATTCTTCTAGCTGGCGTGTAGGGAATACTAATAAAGTAAGAACAACTCGGTAAAGCTACTGGCATTGTTTTACTATTTTTTAAAACCTCAATATCTTCATCCGTAACTATTTCTAAATGATCGACTGATAGTGCACCATTTTCTACACAAGCTTTAATGCCATCAATTGCAGTAAATTGATTCACATGAATTTTTGGTTCTAATCCATATTTTTTACCTGCTTCCATGATTTTTATGGTTTCATCTACAGAAAAATAACCAGTTTCTAGAAAAGCATCGATGTAATCTGCTAAATTTTCGGAAGCAATTTTCGGAAGCATTTCGTTGATTATTAAATCAATATACCCTGAATGATTTTCTTTGTAGTCTAATGGAAAAGCGTGTGCTCCAAGAAAAGTTGCTTTGATAGCAATTGGATAATTTTCTTTTAAACGTTTAATAACTCGAAGCATTTTTAATTCGCCATCAATTGTTAAACCATAACCCGATTTGATTTCTACAGCTCCAGTTCCTTGTTGAATTATTTCTTCTAATCGAATTTTTGATTGCTCATAAATTTCGTCTTCAGAAGTTTCGTTGAGTTTTTTTGCAGAGTTTAAAATTCCACCACCACGATTAGCAATTTCTTCATATGTTAATCCGTTGATTCGGTCTACAAATTCTTGTATTCTATTGCCTGCATAAACAATGTGTGTATGACTATCAACCCAAGTAGGTAAAATAACACGTCCAGTTGCATCAATAATTGTTGCATTTGGTAGATTTGGACAATTTTCCATAACACCAAAATTGGCAATTAAATTATTTTCGATTAAAAGAAAAGCGTTGTCAATTTTTGGTAAAACTGACATATCAGGACCAGCTACTTTGTCAACATGTTGTTCTCTAACTTGTAAAAGTTCTTTTATATTGATGAATAATGTTTGCATTAAAAATAAATTTGAGTAAAAATACTTCTCATTTTTAAAAACTCCTATCTTTATGTCAAAATTTATTTGTTTTGAGAAAAATAAAGTATAAAAAAGGAAGAAAAGTTCAACCAGTAATTTTAGAATATACTGGTAGTCATAAAGATACACCAACAGAAATACAATTGTTTGTATACAATAATGATGATATTACAGAATTTCATCAATTATTAGTTAATGACATTAAAGAGAATATAGACATTGAAAAAGTCAACTGGTTAAATGTACATGGGTTAAATGATGCAGAAGCAATTCAAAAAATTGGAAATGATTTTGGCGCTGATAATTTTATAATTGGTGATATTTTAAATACAATTAAGCGAACAAAATTAGAAGAATATAGTGATATTTTATTCTTTAATGTGAAGTCTCTTTTGCCATTAGCGGCATCCGATAATATTAGTGTTGAGCAGATTAGTTTTTTATTAAAAGACAGTGTTTTATTATCGTTTCAAGAAAAGCGTAGCGATTTTTTTACTCATATAAGAGAGCGAATTAGAACAAATTCGGGTATTGTAAGAACAAAGAAAGCTGATTTTCTGTTGTATTTATTATTAGATGCAATTATTGAAAACTTTTACATCACACTAGAAAGTGAAGAAGATAAAGTTGATGATTTGATTAATTCGATCAAAGTAAATACTAAACCAGAAACCTTAGAGCATTTAGAAAAGCACCGAGATAATCTGAATTTCTTGAAACGTTCAATTATTCCACTTAGAGATTCTTTATATTCGATTAAAACCATAAAAGATGACAATGTGTTTAATTCTATTGAGCAAGAGAATTATTCTTTTTTTTCACGTTTGCATCAAAAATGTTTAGAATTGTTAGAACAAATCGAATCCGATTTAAGTACTTTGGATAGCGCATCAAACTATTTCTTTTCGGCACAAAATCATAAAATGAATGAAGTGATGAAATCCCTAACGGTGGTTTCGATGTTTTTCTTACCCTTAACATTTATTGTAGGTGTGTATGGAATGAATTTTAAAAATTTTCCAGAACTAGAGTGGGAGAATGGCTATTTTATAATTTGGGGTGTAATGATTTTAATAGTAATTTTTATGTTTACCTACTTTAAGATTAAAAAATGGTTTTAGATTAAAAATTAATCTATAAAATAAATCAATATTATATTGTTCAAAATAAATATTCCCATTATCTTTGACAAGAATTCATTAATTCCGGAAAAATCATGTTTGAATTTCAACAGTACCTAGGTTTTTTACTTTTCTTAACCATATTAACTATCGGTTTTTGGTTGATGATATTCTTAGTAGGTTTCGTACAATATTGGTTGGGCGGTGCTATCATAGAATTGATTAAAGAGAAAAGAGCTAAAAGACAAAATGACTCAGAAAATTAATTTTTTCTAGTTTTTAAAAATAAAAAGTCCCGAATTTATCGGGACTTTTTTTATACAGTATGTTAATGTGTTTTATGGTTGCCCCACAAAATCTCCTTCACCATTATCTTCGCGTTTTTGTTGTTTTTCTCTTTCGTTTTTCTGTTTGTTGAAACGATAGGTGAATGATAAAGTAATTTGACGTTTTCTCATCTGCATTTCACTATATGAACTTACTACATTTTCAATGTTAGTTTCCATTAATCTTTTTCTTGAATTAAATAAATCGCTCACATTTAATGCAATCGTTCCTTTGTCTTTTAACACATCTTTGCTAAAGGCTAAATTAACTGAAGCATTTCCAAGAATTTTCCCTTGAGCCGTAGTTTGTGGTGCATTGTAAGTTGCATTAGTTTGCCAATCAATTTTATATGGTAACGTAACTTTAGAACTTATTCTAGATGTCCAACTCAAAGCGATATTATCAAAATTTTGATTGATTTCATTACCTAAATAATCAGTATAGGTGTAATCCCCTTGTGTTTCATTTCTATATAAATTGAAGTTTCCATTTAATCTCCACCATTTGTATGGTGTATAGTTTAAATTGAATTCAAAACCAGCTCTATATTCTTTAGCTAAGTTTATAGGAGTACTGATAATAACTGGAACACCATCAACAAACAAACCAGATTCTTTTCTAATGAATTGGAATGTATCGTTTGTTAAGTTAATATAAGCTGACGTACTAAAAGTAAGTTTATCCCATTTGTTTAAATAACCAATGTCAATAGCATCAGTTAATGAAGGATTAATATCAGGATTACCTTGAAAAATATTAATATTACTTGAATAAGAAGAAAAAGGATTTAAGAAACGACCTCTTGGACGATTTATCCTTTTGCTATAGCTTAAACTTACAGAACTTTTATCTGAAACTTCATAATTTATTGTAGCTGATGGAAAAAAGTTATTGTACTTTTTGTTATTATAATCATTTGCTGTAATTGAATTTACATCAATATTACTGTCTTCAAAACGCATTCCTAAGAAGTAAGAAAACTTATTAATTTTTGAACCATATTGTGCATAAAGTGCATTTACATTTTCATTATATTCTAATGTGTTTGAGTATAATGAAGTTGGTAAAATTTCAAATTCAGTTAAATTCTTTTGGAAACTTCCTCTATAACCAGCTTCAAAACGACCGTCTTTTCCAATTGGTAAAACATAATCTGTTTGAAATAAGTTACGTTGTTGCTTTTGATTATTTACTGTAGTTTCTGTAAAAAGGGAAGAAGCATCTCCTACAATTTCATCATAGATTGTAGAACTTTCATTTTCTCTGTTTTGAGAAACTGCTACATCAACGGTTAATTGATGTCCATCTTTTTTGAATTTTTTAGTAAAATTGGTAGAATATTCAATACTAAATTCATCACTTTTTGAATCATTTAAACGGTTTCTTACAAAGGTAGGATTGTTTAAAGCATCAAAATTATAGAAGAAAACATTATCTGGATTTTTACCATTGTTCTCTCTAAAAGTAATTGCATTGGTCCAAGTTAATGATTTACTCAAATTCAAATCGATACCAAAATTTGCATTATAGCCTTCGCTAAAACGTTTGTTGGTTCTTCTTTCATTAATAAATCTACTTGTAGTGCCATCAGAATTGAAGTACTCTGCATCGGTTAACGAGTTTCCTGGACTGTTTCTATAATTGTAACCAATGTTTGAAAAAAGGTTAAAATCGGTTCCTTTTTTGTTTAAACTAGTGCTTACACCGTATGATTCAGGATCACCTGCAGATACTATAATAGAACCATTAACGCCATTAGATTTTCCTTTTCTAATTACAATATTAATAATTCCACCACCACCTTCTGCGTCATATCGAGCAGATGGATTAGTAATTACTTCTACTTTTTCAACGGCATCAGCTGGTAATAATTTTAAGGCATCCGCAACATTAATTCCTGCTAATCCTGATGGTTTTCCATCAATTAATATTTTTACATTTTCATTTCCTCTTAGGGCAACTGTTCCTTCAGCATCAACTGTTACAGAAGGGACGTTATCTAAAACATCACTTACCGTTCCACCTTTTACCATCATGTCTTTTCCTACATTGTAAACTCTTTTGTCTAGTTTAATTTCTACGGTAGATTTTTCTGCAATGACTACAACATCTTGCAGTTGTGCTATATCAGCTTCCAAATAAAATGGACCTATAACTGTATCTGCCATATATGCTTTTTGAGGAATTGTAACTTTTTTATAAGAAATCAATTCAACATCTATGGCTCCTGTATATTCTCCGGGCGCAATTTCAAATGAAAATGAACCGGTACCATCAGTCATAGCACCAAAAAGTTGTTTAGTTGTTACATTTTGAAATGAAACGGGAGCATATTCTACAGGAAGATTGGTTCCTTTTTCAAATACTTTACCAGAGATTTTAATTTTTTTATCTGCTGGTTTTTGCGCTAGGGCAGTAAAACTTAGTAATAATGTAAATACGACTAATAGAAAATTCTTATTCATAAATGTTTTTTTCGATAAGACTGCAAATTTACTCTTTGGTTTAGCCTTAATTTCCTAAATGTTTGTTAAAACTCTTACAGCAATTCTTTAATCTTTTCTTTGGGTCTTGCAATTATGGCTTTATCTCCTTTTACTACAATCGGTCTTTCAATTAGTTTAGGGTGTGCTAACATTGCATTTATGATTTCAGCATCAGATAATATTTTGCTTTTATAGTTTTCAATCCAAATAGACTCTTTGGTTCTAACTAATTCTATAGGTTTTATGTTTAGTTTTTTAATGACTTCTTCAAGTTCATCTTTAGTAAAAGGTTCGTCTAGATATTTACGAAGTTGAAACGGTTGATTCAAAATTTCTAATTCGCACAAACCTTCTCTTGATTTGGTGCATCTTGGATTATGGTAAATGGTTATCATTTTGTATTTTTGTTATAATTAATGTACAAAAGTAACAGATAAAAAATGTTTATAACTCAAGCTTTCAAAAAAGAAACTGATTTCTCACTTATCTTATTAGATTTTCTGAAATATTTGATAGGATCAATTATTGTTTTTTTTGCTTCTTTATTTGGACAAATCCCTTTAGGAATAGCGATTTTATTTTCTGGAAAAACACCAAATTCAGAAAGTGATATTTATAAATTATTTGATTCTAATTTGTTTCTATTTCTTGCTTTACTTTCATTTGTTTTTGCAATGATAGGATTGTATTTTGTAGTTGTAAAAATACATCGTCAAAAATTTATTACCATTATTACATCAAGAGAGAAGGTTGATTGGAAGCGAGTATTTCTATCTTTTGGAATATGGGTTGTAGTGTCAACAGTATTAATTTTATCCGCTTATTTTTATGATTCAAGCGAAATTATTATGCAGTTTAATCTGGTGCCTTTTTTAATTTTAGTTGGAATTACATTGTTATTTATGCCTATTCAAACAAGTACTGAGGAACTTATTTTCAGGGGTTATTTAATGCAAGGTTTCTTTAATTTAGCCAGAAATAAATGGTTTCCTTTATTAATGACTTCTGTAATTTTTGGTACAATGCACATCATGAATCCCGAGGTAGAAAAAATGGGGTATATTATTTTAGTGTATTATATAGGTACAGGTTTGTTTTTAGGAATTATAACTTTAATGGATGAAGGTACTGAATTAGCTTTAGGCTTTCATGCCGCAAATAATATAGTTGCATCATTATTAATTACTTCTGATTATACTGTTTTTCAAACGCATTCTATTTTTAAAGATATGTCAGAACCTTCGATGAATTTTGAGGTGTTTTTTCCTGTTTTGGTTTTATTTCCAATATTGATATTTGTATTTTCAAAAATTTATAAATGGACGAATTGGAAAGAAAAATTGATAGGTAGCAAACTAGATTTACAGCCCGAAGAAAATGCACATTTTAACCAATAACTTTTTTAGGAATGATACCAAATTATAAAAATATTCACAATCGATTTAAAATTAATGGCTTTCATTTAGATAAAGAGGCCTTATTTCAATTAGCATATAGTTTTATTAAAGAAGGAGAAATTTTTGAAAAAGAAATAGGATCATTTTTATTGGATTGGTTAGATGATTCTGAAACCATTCAGTTGATGACTTCTGGTACTACAGGTGAGCCTAAATTGATAACTTTAGAAAAACAAGCAATGGTACATTCAGCTATTGCTACTGCAAATTTTTTTGATTTGCATCCTGGAAATAAAGCTTTACTTTGTTTACCTACACGTTATATTGCTGGAAAAATGATGCTAGTTAGAGCATTTACAATTGGGTTAGAGTTAGACATTATGCCTTCAAGTTCACATTTAGATAATTTATTACCTCAAAATGTGTATGATTTTGTGGCTTTAGTTCCAATGCAAGCGCAACAAAGTCTATCAAAATTGAACCAATTCAAAAAAATAATTATTGGTGGAGCACCCGTTTCTACAGTCCTTTCTGAAGCATTGCAAAATATAAAGGGTGAATCCTATGAAACGTATGGAATGACCGAAACCATTACTCATATTGCTGCAAGAAAAATTGATGAGCCAACATTTAAAGTTTTACCAAACATTACCATTGCTACAGATGATAGAAATTGTTTAATTATTTCGGCTCCTGATATTTCATCAACTCCAATAGTTACTAATGATATAGTTGAGATTAGTAATAAAAATGAATTCAAATGGTTAGGTCGATTTGATAATGTTATCAATAGCGCAGGAGTTAAACTATTTCCAGAACAAATTGCCGCTAAATTGGCATCAGGAATTTCTCAACGTTTTTTTATTGCTGGTGTATCAGATGAAACATTAGGTCAGAAAGTAGTGCTTGTAATTGAAGGAGAAGAATATACTATTGATAGAGCATTATTTAAAAATTTGGATAAATATGAACAACCTAAAGAAATTCATTTTGTACCAAATTTTTATATGACCGAAACCAATAAAATAAACATAAAAAAAACCCTATCTAAAATAGGGTTGTAGTATGTTAATCAATTTATTGCTCCATTTTTAAATAATAATCTGCAGAATGTTTTCCGCTGCCATATAATAAAAAAGTAATGCCTAAAACCATGGCAATACTAGATTGTATAAATTCGGAATAATTAAATTGGTCTATAAAATTCAGTAAAAAAGCACATAAAATAATTGGCATTTGAGCGCCAATAGACCATCGTGTAAGAAATCCAATAATTATCATTACGCCTCCAACCATATGTGCTAATGCGACATAATGAATTAATAACATTTCACTAGCAAAATTCCCCATGATACTTAGAATATCATGCAAATATCTATGTTCAGTAATAAACTCAACACCTTTCAAAAACAAAAAGATCCCATACCCAATTCTCAAAATATCAATAGGATAATAAGTGTGTGTATTAGCCCATTTATTTAACTCTCTAATTGTAGCCATAATAAATAAATATTGATTATACACTACTAAGTTAGTGATAATTAAATAATTAAAATGTTTTTTTGCTTAAAATTTAATTAAATTTGATATAGAACTTATCTGTTAACACTTTAATGTCATTTACACTATTAATCACTTCGCCAGCTTTTTTCCATTCATTAGTAGGTGCAAGTCGTATTTTTTTATCACCAATAATAATATCAACAGGCATGTTAAATTCTGTTACATTGGTTTTCCAACGGTATTGAAAGCGGTTTTTATATCCTTTAATTTCTAAATGAGGAATAGCCGTGTAATTCAAATATTGATTAAAAATTGGAGATAAATCTTTACCTGTTTCTTTATTGAAAAAAGCAATTACTGTTGGTGTATCAATAATTTGTTTTTTGTAAGTTTCTGAGTATTTTAATAAAATGGCCCACCATTTATCATCATTATCAATCACATGTCGAAGTGTATTTAATAGGAGTGAACCTTTGTAATACATATCGCCTGAACCTTCACGATTTACGCCAAATTGTCCAATAATTGGCTTGTCATTTCTAACGTTTTTTGATTGACCATTAATATATTTCATAGCAGCTTCATAGCCCTGTGTACATTCTATGAATACGGTTTCAGTATAAGTAGTAAATCCTTCATGAATCCACATATCTGCAATGTCTTTACTTGTTATACTGTTACCAAACCATTCATGCCCAGTTTCGTGAATGGTGATGTAGTCAAATTTCATTCCAACACCAGTTCCAGACATATCAAAACCCATGTAGCCTTTTTTATATTTATTTCCATAAGCAACGGCGCTTTGATGTTCCATACCTAAATAAGGTGTTTCTACTAATTTATAACCATCTTCCCAAAAAGGATATTTTCCAAACTTAGATTGAAAACAATCTAGCATAGGTTTTACATCATCTGCAAAGTGTTTGCGCGCTTTTTCTTCATTTTCACGCAATACATAATAATCTAAATCTAACCCGTTATGTGTGTCGTGAATGTGTACATAGTCACCTATATTAATAGTAATGTCATAATTATTAATCGGATTTTTAACTTCCCAATCCCAACGCGTAAAGTTGTTTGCTAATTTTTCTGAGCCTAAAAAGCGCCCGTTTGAAACATTCATTAATCCATCAGGAACAGCAACTTTTACAGATGCTCCATTATCTGGTTCATCTGTTTGAGTATCTTTTACTGGATACCATAGGCTTGAGCCTGTACCTTGCACAGCAACACCTATCCATGGTTGTTTTTTTGCATCAGAAGAAAATACAAATCCACCATCCCATGGGGCATTTTTTGCTATTCTTGGATTTCCTTCATAAAATATCTTTATCGATTGTGTACTTTCTTTAGTCAACTCGGAAGGAAATTTTATAAATATTGCATCAAATTCTCTTTTATAAGATAACTTTTTATCATTCCATTCTATCGAATTTATTTTCATGTTTTCAAACAAATCAATTTGAATAGTGGAGGTGTTTTCAACTACTTTAAAAACGATTTCGTTATGTCCTTCAATTTTTTTAGTTCTGGGCAATACTTGAATATCTAAATTATAGCGCAACACATCAAAACAAGTTCTTTCAAATCGTAATCCACCTTGTAATGTGTCTCTTCGAGTTGTTTCTTGAGCATTAATTTCTTGTGTTCCAATGATAATTAAACCAATTAAAAGTAGTTTTTTCATAATATAAAAGTTATAGCGTAAAGATAAGTAGTAGAAATCAGATAAATGTTACTAATCCTAAATTAAATGTTTAGAAACAGATTTCAATATTTTAAATAGGATGTTATTGTTTTGTGAAATCATTACTTTTTAGTTCTATTTTTGACTTATGATTGAAAATATTTTACTTATAATTTAAAAAACTTAAAAAATAATCAGTTTTTTTGCAAAATAATTAAAATATACTCAAAAATGAAGCGTGTTTTTTATTATAGAAAAAATATGTATTAACTTGCGCCCATCCCCCAACTGCTTTTTCTATTGTATTACATAATTATTAATTATGCATCATAAGCCCTATGAATAGAATACAGAGAAGCAATTTACTTGGGGATTTCCAAAGTATTAAAAGTTTTGAAGAATCAATAGATGTTGTATTGACCTATATAATGGATCAATGTGATATTGCTTATGCATATTTATATATTAATATTGAAAATTCTATTATTTGTATTTCTAAAGGAAATATTGATTTTAATACCATACCATCTTTTCATACTTCTATTGAAAAAGGAATTCATAAGGATTCGATTAATGAAAAATTATCGTTTTCAATAGCTAATGATTTATCCTTTGCAATTTTAGCTGGATTTCCAATTCATCAAAATGATAAAAAAAGAATAGGAACACTGTGTTTTCTTGATAGTGATTTCAAATTAATACCTACTTCACAAATCAAAACAATTGAGTTTGGTGTAAAACAAATTCAATTTTTAATAATGTCTTGTTGTAATAATTTGAGTTTGCAAAAAAGCATTGTTAATCAGCAACATAAATTTGATTTATTTACCGAGAATTCTAAAGAAATATTATTTGAACTTAGTCTTGAAGGAAATTTTCTTTCACTATCTGATAGTTGGATTACCGAAATGGGATATGCAATTGATGAAGGTGTTGGAAAAAATACGGTAAATTTTTTGCATCCTGATGACCAAGAATATGTTGGTAATTTTCTAAGTAGGTTAGTGCCTAATGAAAAATGCAATGAGATAATTACCTATAGAATCAAGCACAAGAAAGGGCATTATGTTTGGCATTCTTCAAATGTTAAATTAATAGCTAAAGATGGTGAGTGTTTTTTTATAGGAAATTGTAGAGATGTTACAGCCTTTATTAACGCACAAGAAGAAGTAACAAATCAAAAAGAATTCTACGGAAAAATATTGGATAGACTTCCAATAGATTTAGGCGTTTGGGATGAAAATCATCGCTATTTATATTTGAATCAAGCGGCAATTAAAAATGATGAATTGAGAAAATTTATTATAGGTAAGGATGATTTTGAATATGCTAAACACACAGGAAGAGATGACACTTTTGCTAAGAGTAGAAGAGAGAAATTTTTAAAAGCTCTAGAAAGCAAACAAGTTTCTGAGTGGGAGGACACTATTATTGCACAAAATGGCGAACAATTTTTTCATACTAGAAAGTTTATACCTATATATAATGAGGACGGTTCGTTTGATATGATGACTGGTTATGGAATTGACATTACTGAAAGTAAAAAAATCAACGAAGAAATTCTTAGAAGTAGACAATTAATTACAAATGTCATCCAAAATGCAGCTGTTGGAATTATTGTACAAGGACCCAATTCTGAATTTTTAGAATACAATAAATCGGCTTGCGAGATGCTTGGCTTGACTGAGGATCAAATGCTTGGTAAAACTTCTTTTGATTCTCATTGGAGAGTAATACATAAAGACGGTTCTGAATTTAAGCCTGAAGAACATCCTGTTCCTCAAGCAATAAGCAAGCTTGTGCCTATCAATAATATTGTTATGGGCGTGCACCGACCAATTACTAATGATTTGGTATGGTTATTAGTTGACGCCATTCCTGTTTTTGGAGATGCGGGAGAATTAGTATATGTGATTTGTACATTTAACGATATTACCGCCAGAAAAAAAGCAGAAGATGCTTTAGGAGTTAGTAATGAGCGTTTTACATATGCCAGCGAAGCAACATCAGATGCGTTATGGGATTGGAATATGATAACAAACGAAATTTTTGTTGGAGAAAGTTATGCTTCGCTTTTTGGTTATCAATTTGAAAATAATATTATTCCTGGTGAATTTTGTGAAAACTTAGTACATATTGAGGATAAGGAAAAATACGAAGAGTCTATTGATATAGCAATAGCTGATGGAAAACAAAGATGGTCTTATGAATACCGCTATTTAAAGGCAGACGGCAATTATGCCTATGTTAGCGATAAAGCAATCATTATTAGAGACAGTAAAGGTAATGCTGTTCGTATGATTGGTGCTATGCAAGACATTACGCAAGAAAGGCAACTTAAAGATGAGCTATTGCAAAGTGAAGAAAGATTTAAAGGAGCTTTTAATCATTCTTCTTTTGGGATGGCAATTGTAAATTTAGAGGGATATTGGATTGAGGTTAATGATCGTATGTCTCAAATCTTGGGATATACCAAAGAAGAATTTAGTAAGCTTACTTTTCTGGATATTACTTATGAAGGTGATTTAGAGGAAGATTTATACTATAAATCGCAAATTGAAAGCGGAAAAATGCCTAGTTTCAATATGGAAAAAAGGTATATTCATAAAAATAAATCTCTTGTTTGGGTGCATTTATCGGTTTCTTTAGTAAAAAATAGCGTAGGTGAAATTCAACATTATGTAGCACAAGTTCTTGATATTTCTGAGCGTAAACGAATGGAAGAGGAAAACCGAATATTAATTGAAGAAAACAATCGTAATAAAGCACAACAACTTATCGAAGCCAAAAACTGGTACCGTCTTTTAGCGGATAATACAATTGACTTAGTTTGTTTACATAATTTAGATGCAACTTTTAAATATGTTTCGCCTTCAATTCATGCTTTATTAGGGTATGAACCCGAAGATTTAATAGGTAAACTTCCTGAAGCATACGTGCATCCTGATGATTTAGAACGATTCAAAAGACGAATAGGAGGCAGTATTAATAGTAGAAGCCCTTTCTTAGAGCAAGTACGTTTAAAGAATAGTAAAGGCGAATATGCTTGGTTTGAAACCAATGCGGCAATAGTATTTGAAAATGACATTCCAGTTGGTTTTCAATCGAGTACAAGGGACATTACACAACGTAAAAAAGCAGAGAAAATCATTGAAGATACTTTGATTCAAGAGCGTCAATTGAACGAATTAAGAACCAATTTGGTATCTACTATTTCACACGAGTTTAGAACACCTATGACAACTATCAGAACTAGTGCAGAATTGATTACAATGTATTTACAAAATAACGATTTTGCTCAAGCGCCATTAGTAGAAAAGAGAGTAGATACCATTACGCAAGAAATTGACAGAATTGTTGAATTGATGGATGCCGTATTAACAATTTCAAAAGATGATGCTGGTAAAACAAGTTTCAATCCAGTAAGTTGCGACTTAAAAGAAATTTGTTTAGATGTTATTGAAACCAGTTTTAACCATCAAAAAGATAATAGAAAGGTGGATATCACTTTTGATACGAATGATGCAATTATTTTTGCAGATAGTAATCTAATTAAATATACCTTATTCAATGTATTGAATAATGCATTCAAATACTCGGAAGGATGTGGTAATGTAAAATTGAATTTATTTACCCAAGATAAAAAAGTGTTTGTTGAAGTAATTGATAGCGGGATTGGTATTCCTCAAGAAGACCAACCTAAATTATTCAATACCTTCTTTCGTGCTAGCAATTCTAATGGTATTCAAGGTACAGGTTTAGGACTTTATATCATTAAAATGTTTACCAAAAAAAATTCAGGAAAAGTAAAATTAGAAAGCCAATTAGGAAAAGGTACCAAAGTTACATTGACGTTTCCTTTGAATAATTAAAGAGTAATAGAAATCATGACAAAAGTATTAATTATTGACGATGAGGTCAATTTAAGAGAAACAATTGCAGAGATGCTATCTTATGTAGGGTACCATATTTGTTTAGCTCAAGATGGCATCCACGGTTTACAAAAAGTAATTGAATTTGAACCCGATATCATTATTTGTGATGTAATGATGCCAGAATTGGATGGTTATGGATTTATGGAGCGGCATAAAAGTTCATCTCATGCACACATTCCAGTAATTCTTCTAACAGCTAAGGTGGAGCAAAAAGATGAAGAATATGGCTTAAGTTTAGGTGTAAAAGCATACATCAGGAAACCATTTACTTTTAAAGATTTGCAAGAACAAATAGCACAACATTTACCAAAATAGAAGGTAGGTCATCGCGACCTACCTTTTTTTTAATCATTATCTTTTGGATTTGTACCTCACTAAATATAGATACTTTACAATTGTATTGTATCAATAAGTTTCATAATCCTATCCGTTTCTGTTAACGCTACAATTATCTTTTGATAATGGAAAATATCATCTGTACTTAATTCACGGTCTTTGCGGTCTTTAAGCCATTTTTGAGCAGGTTGGTAACCACCAATGTAAAAGTTCCAAGCCACTTCAGGAACATTGGCGAAATACTGCGTCTCATTAATATACACACGCCCTAAATTCCCCTCCAAAGGAGGGGAATTTTCAAAGCGTGGTTTCATCACTACATTATCGCCATCTTCAGGATATTTTGTAATGTACTTTTCTACAACGTCGCTTTCCAATAAATGAATTTGTCTTAACTCACTACCTAGTTCTACTAGTTGCCAAAACGTTGCTCTGTCTTTTGGATAGGGTACACGTGGAAAATCTATTTTTAAAAACTCTTTATATTTTTCTCTGTAATTAGGACTGTGTAATATGGCATAGATATAATCTAAAATGTCAATGGGTGCAAAATCTTTAGGCAGACCTGACAGGTTTTCAAAACTTGTTAGGTCTTTTTCAGTTACAAACGGAATACCCAACTGCTCAGCCATTTGATTGACAATTTCCATGTTGAGATTAGGTGTGCGAACGACTTCATCTAATAAACTTTGTTGGGTTGTTTTTTCTGGGTAGAGATAGAGTGGAAAAAAATTTGTACCTGAACCTGAATGAGCATCTCCTGAAGCTACATCAATAATGTTTTTTGAAATAAAACCATGATTAAAACCTGACTCTCCTTTGCATTGCCTTGGGAAAATATAACCAATATTATCTTTATTGAAAAAATTATTCATTATTTCTCCTCTTGGCATACAATGAAATCCTTTTGATTTTCCTGTATAGAATGTGTATTTTATATCAAATGGTCTATACAGAATTTTCACATATTTAGAATCATCTTTATAATTTTTCAAAACGTCTTCTTTCGCTAGAGAAACTTTCCAATCTCTAACATCTTCTCTTAAATTATATTTTACTCTTGCGATTTCATCATCCAAAAGAATGAAATCATTAATTACTTCCTTTATTTCTTCGATTGAATTTTTAATTGTAAAACTATCCCTTGCTGTTGCTATCCCAGATGAATTTTTGTTAAAAAATTCATTAACAGAAAACCCTTTCTGATAAAAATTCAATGTTTCTTCATCAGTTTTTACGAAAAAATAATTTGGTGAGCTAGAATTTACAGTTTCAAAAGCAATACTTTTTAGATTATTGTTATTTATAAAATCATATTTCAATTCTCTTTTTCCAAATAAATCATAATGAAAAACATCTGCCAAGTCATTTTCTTTTTTCTTTCCTGTTTTTACAAATAGATTTATAGAAACCCCTTGCATAATGTCAAATACATTTTGGTCAACTGAACCATCAGGCGCAGTTTCTTTTTTCTTTCCGTTCCCGTGTAAATCTATGGTGTAAATTTTATCATACGTTTTCAATAAATTCCAACGCATTCCTCTAAATGTTGGATTATCTAAAAAGCCATGAGGATTTATGAATGCTAAAATTCCACTTCCGTTTTTATCAATAAAATGTTGCCCAAAACGCATAAACTTCACATAGTCATCATTTATCCATTTTGGATTTCGTTCTTTTAATTTTTCTTTGCCTCCGGGCTCTTTTTTATAATCTTCCATGAGGTTCATAATCCATTCTCCTTTATTAGCACTTTCACCGCTATATGGCGGATTTCCCATCACCACCATAACAGGCGCATCACGCTTTATGGCATTGGCTTGGTCGGCTTCATCGCTTAACCAACTGCTAAATAAGGTTTGTGTATCAGGGTGGGCTTCTTCTAATGAGTTGGTTAAAAATATTTTCAATCTCTGAGATTCCCCTCCTTTGGAGGGGTGCCCATCGGGCGGGGTGGTTGGTTTGTAACCTGTTTCGGTTAATAGCATGTCCATTTTCAAATGTGCCATGGCGTAACTTGCCATTAACAACTCAAAACCATTTAATCGTGGGATTAAATCATTGGCTACATACTTGCTCCAAATACCTTGTTGTCCTTCAAACTTTTTGTAAATGTGTTTTACTACTTCGGCTAAAAATGTTCCTGTTCCTGTTGCAGGGTCTAAGATTTGTACTTTGTGTACTTCCTGTTCAGTTTCTACTTCGGTTAATTTTGAGCGTTTATCTGCTGTTGCTTTTGTAACTGCTTTTTTCTTAATTTTTATTTTACTGGTATCGGCTAAACCCTGTGGCAAATTGAACTCCGTTTTTAAAATATCATCTACCGCACGTACAATAAAGTTTACAACAGGTTGCGGCGTGTACCAAACGCCTCGTGCTTTTCGCAAAGAAGGATTGTATTCACCCAAAAACGTTTCATAAAAGTGTACTACAGGGTCTTCCTGCTTGGTGCTTTTACCAAAGTTTTTCATAATTAAGGCGACATCAGAAGCCAAGAAAATGTTTACCAATTCATCTACAATCCAAGCCAAACGGTTATCTAAATCATAGCCTGCAATATCTTGAAACAACTTGCGTAAAAAAGGATTACTTTTTGGAATCAAAGTTGCAGCTTCTTCTCTTGAAAAAGTAGGCAATGTAGGGTCGTGATAACGAGCTGCAAACATTCCGTAAGCAATAGTTTGCGCATAAATGTCCGAAAATGATTTGTTATCAATATCGTGAATCAGCATTTGTTGAAATGCCAACATTTGCGATTTTATTTGAGAACGTTTGCCTTCTAGGTCGTCATTGTTTAATGATTTCTCAATTACATCAGCCATCAAACGGGCTTTACCAGCCATCATTTGTGCCAATTTTGTAGGCGACTTAATCGTTTGACTTACAGTAACAGCAAAGTTCTGAATAAGGTTTGTAAATTGCTCAAAGTTTTCCGTAATCGGAACAATTTCAGTTTTTACTTCCCCTCCTTTGGAGGGGTGCCCATTGGGCGGGGTGGTTAATTTAGCAATGGCAATTTTAGTTATAAATTCGCCATCTTTATAAAAATGGAAATCCATATAATCGGTAAAAATCAAATTAGATAATCCCGATTTATAACGGTCGAATTGCTCTTTTAGCGTTTTACTACCTAAATCTACCCCAATATCTTTTGCTTCAATGTAACCAATAGGAACATCTTTGCGAGTTAACACATAATCAGGTGCACCACAGTCAACACGAGCGGGTTCATTGGTTACCAAAACATCTGGTAATAAATGCATTAAAAGATTTTGTAAATCCCCACGATACGAATGTTCTCTGGCGTTTCCTGTTTTATAAAGCGTATTTATCTTATCGATATATTGTGTAAGTGTCATTAGGCAAATAATTAATTTCTAATATCCCCAAACATAATGAAAAATATGCAAGTGTACAAGGATTTTTTGGGTATAAATACGTATAAATAAAATAGGGAATAGCCAAAAATAGTATAAGTTCAATGCACTTAAAAGCACTAAAAAAGCCTCACAGCATACGTAAAAAAAAAGAGAAAAAAGGGAATAAAAAAGTTGTTATTTTCAATGTTAAATTTTATAAAATCGTGCATGCACAATCAAAATAAATACTATATTTACACTATAATTTCGGTAGAGTAGCTGGAACTACTCGAGGTCTTATTACAAAATTACGCTCAAAAATCGGGGTTCTAGCCAGTTTTTTTGAGCTTTTTTTATGCCTTTTGAAGAGAAAAAATTCGATGAAAAGAATAAAAAATTCGATAAAAAGTTTTTGATACGAATGGATTGAAAGATATTTTTTGACCATTTTTTTTATTTTTTTAGAAAGAAATCAAAAAAAGTCCTCAAAATTTCAGTTGAAAGTTTTGTCCCGATGAAATAATTGGAACGTCCTGACGAAGGAAATGTTTTGTCAGGACAAAGGAAACGGTTCGTCCGCATGAAATTGTTATAATTATAACAAAAAAAGACCCCGAGCACTGGAATACTCGAGGTCTTACTACACAATTACGCTCAAAAATCGGGGTTCTAGCTCGCTTTTCTGAATGACAAGTCATTCAATAAAGAACGCAATCTTTTTCCTGGACGGAATAAAATTCTGGTTTTGGTAATGGCACCCGAAGTTACTTCTTCAGCTGTATCTCTACCTTCAGAGCTTACACCAATTTGAAAATTACCTAAACGTCCTAATTTAACAATTCTGCCTTGCTCTAATTCGCTGATAATATTGCGCTCTAATGATAGCAATACAGCATAGCAATCCGATTCGGTTACCGTACATTGATACGAAATTTGCTCGGCTAATTTGTCTAAATCAGTTTCCCCATCTGCAATAGCAGCGGCATAAAATTTTTCAGGCGCTAATAAGTCCTGTGGGTTCTTTCTTGGAAGAACTTTATACTTCACACTCATAATTTTTAGTGTTAGAAGTGAATAAATTATTTTTTGTCATAGTACACTAGCTTCGGATTTTGTGCCTAACTGACGTTTACAAAGTTTATCATTTTGTAGGAAAAAAGAAAGGCAAACTTATTCACAATTCGTGTGTTTTTTTAACAAAGATGATTATTGTTAGTAAAATGATACAGGTTTTTAAAGAGCTGTATATTAATAGTTTATAAATTTAAAAAAAAATACGAAACACTGTAAGCACCTGAAAAATATGACAGTCGCAACGATTTTAATGAAATAAAAAAAGTAATTTTTTTCAAAATTCTGTACTTTTTTTTTAGGGCTTTATTGTCAAGTTTTTATGCTTATCAAAAAAATGATAGAAAATGATTTATCAAGATCAAAATAATAGCTTTTAGCGATAAATTCCAAAAATTAAGAGTTAAGATAAAAACGATCTTTTTTCAGTAGACTTTAATTTAGATCATAAAAATCAAAAAAACATTTTTTAAATCAATCATACATTTTTTTTTTACATTTACTAATATGCTGTAATTTTTATCTTATTAATCTATTTTCGCCCTCACTAAAAAAATGACTAGTGTCTAAATAGCACAAAATCAGATATTTAGTGTTAAAAAAGCAGTAAAATCGATTATGAAATAGGAAATTACACACTTATTCTTAAAATTAATACACTTATACTTCTATTTTTCTAGCTGTAAATTAAGCAGTTAGATTCCCCTTCATTTAGAATGCATTTGTTAAAATATCGAATAGCTTTGATATATAAATCAAACTAAACAAAAAACAATTATGCGAAAAAAAATGACTTCATAAGCACAATTATGTCATGGAGATAACTACCCTAGTTAATGACAAAAAATCACTTTCAATTGAATTGAAACTCCTATAAAATTCAATTGTGAATGGAAATGTCAACATGAATAAGCAACTCAAAGCTTAGAAGAATGTAAAGATAAACTCACACAATTTAGAATACATATTATAAAAAAAATCTCACAAAATTAAATTATAACTATGAAACAAATTTTCAAAATTCTCTTTTTGTTGTTATACATCAGTATACAGGCACAAGAGAAAAATGGCAAGCAAACGGATAGTAAAGCTTACATTGTTACAGATTCAAATTCAACTTTATCAAGTTCTGACTTAAAGTTGAGTTCGGGATTAAATCAACCCATAAAGTATGATGGAAATTTCGAAAGTTTAAATCCATCTGTAATTTCTCAGATTTCTGAAATTAAATTTGAAAATAGAAATTTAATACATCTTTTGACAGATAAGAATAATGATTTTTATTTATTTAATCTATCCGTTTTAGAAGATAGTTTTGAAAGAATTTATTTTTTTAAAGGTATTGTTAAATTAAACTTTTTTATTCAAATCGACCATGGACTACCTTTAAATGTAGCATGGATTATTTCTGAAAATAAAAATGAGAATAAAATCACTTACTCACAGATAGAAAAATTAATTACAGAAACTAAAGCAGTTTCTATAAAGATGAGTAAATCTGAAAAAGAGAATTGGTTATCAAATAAATCAAATTAAGAAGATGAAAAGAAAAATTATTTTATTAATAATCTTGTTTTTTGCATTTAAAAACAATTACGCACAAACAGCATTGTGTGCATCTACTTCAACAAGTTTTGGTTATGAAAGAGTAAATTCTGTTACGTTAAATGGTGTTTATTTTCAAGGGAACACCACTTATACTGGCCCAGGATATTATGATTATTCTAGTACACCTATGCCAATATTACAGGCTGGAACTATTGTGCCATTGAGTGTGGTTGTTCAAACAAATGGACCTTACCAGCAATTCGTAAAGTTGTGGATTGATTTTAATAATAATGGGAATTTAGAAGATGCTGGTGAGTTAGTATTTGATCAAAATTATGTTGTAAATAATACAACATATACTTTTTCAGGAAATATAACTGTACCGCTTGGAGCATTTAATGGCCCTGTTAGAATGCGATTGATTATGCAGTATAGTGCTTCACCTCAATTGTGTGGTAATTATCCTTATGGTAATACATTTGATTTTGGTACATCTGTTCAAGGTGGAGTTGATCCTATACAGCTAACAGTTAATAAAACAGGTACTGGAAATGTTGTGAGTAACCCTTCAGGAATTAATACAGCAACAAATTTAAATTTTGCTAATTTTGGATTAAACACAAATGTAACTTTAACTGCAACACCTATTGCTCCTCAAACTTTTATAGGTTGGTCTGGTGATGCTTCGGGAAGTACAAATCCCTTAACAGTTACTGTAGATCAGGCAAAAACAATTACTGCTAATTTTGCTCAGAATTCACCACCACAACTGTCTAGCCTTAGTGCTTCCAATGTATCTTTTACAACAGCGACTTTAAATGCTAATGTCACAAGTGAGGGAAGTACAACTGTAACAAGTAGGGGTTTTTATTATGGATTAACCCCAAACCCAACATCTAATAATACTATAATTACTGGAACTACAGGTGCTATGTCAACAAATTTGACAGGACTTTTACCAGGAACAGTATATTATTTTAGAGCTTACGCAACAAATTCGATTGGAACTACAAATATTGGTGATGGTACATTTACAACATTACCTCCTTGTTCTTCATTAATAGCTAGTGCGGTTTCACAAACAAATGTTTCGTGTAATGGAGGGACAAACGGTTCTGCTACAGTAAGTGCCTCAGGTACTACTGCGCCTTACTCTTATTCGTGGTCACCATCTGGCGGAACTGCAGCAACAGCTTCAGGTTTATCCGCAGGAACATATACAGTTACTGTAACTGATGTCAACGGATGTACAGCTACACAAAATTTTACCATAACACAACCAACTGCTTTAGCAGTATCTGCTTTATCTCAAACTAACGTATCTTGTTTTGGAGGTTCGAATGGAGCAGCTTCTGTATCAGTTTCTGGAGGAACTACTGGTTACACATATAATTGGACACCAGGTAACCCTACAGGTGATGGAACTGCTTCTGTGACTGGATTGACAGCCGGGGCATGGACATGTACTGTTACAGATGCTAACGGATGTACTGCATCTCAAAACTTTACAGTAACTCAACCAACTGCACTAACTTTAACAGCGGCTTCACAAACCAACGTGTCATGTAATGGTGGTTCAAACGGAGCAGCTAGTGTTAATGCAGCTTCAGGTGGAGCAGGAGGATATACTTATAACTGGACCCCAGGTAACCCAACAGGTGACGGAACAGTTTCCGTAACTGGTTTAACGGCTGGTACTTGGACATGTACCGTTACAGATGCTAATGGATGTACAACTTCACAAAATTTCACAGTAACACAACCAGCGGCTTTAGCATTAACAGCAGCTTCACAAACTAACGTATCTTGTTTTGGTGGTTCAAATGGAGCTGCTAGTGTAAACACAGCTACAGGTGGAGCAGGAGGATATACATATAACTGGACACCAGGAAATCCAACAGGAGACGGAACAGTTTCCGTAACTGGTTTAACGGCTGGTACTTGGACATGTACAGTTACAGATGCTAACGGATGTACAACTTCACAGAATTTCACAGTGACACAACCTACTGCTTTAGTGGTTGCATCAAATTCACAAACTCAAGAATCATGTCCTGGGGCTAATAATGCAGCAGCTTCTGTTACAATTTCTGGTGGTACTGGTGCATACACCTATTCTTGGTCACCTTCTGGAGGTACTGCCGCTTCTGCTACAGGATTAACAGCAGGTACTTATACGGTGACGGTTACTGATGCTAATGGTTGTGAAATTTCTCAATTATTCACAATAACAGCAATTCCAGACCCAAATATTTCATACGCTCAAAGTGCTTATACACTATTCTCTGGAAATACAATTACTCCTATTACACCTTCTAATTCAGGTGGTGCTGTAACTTCATGGACAATTTCTCCAGCGTTACCTTTAGGATTAACAATTAATGCTAGCACAGGTATAATTTCTGGAACACCAGCAGATGGTTTTAACAATACTACTTATACTATTACTGGAACTAACGGTTCTTGTATGGATACTACTACTCTAGAATTAAATGCTTTAACTTGTTATGGTTTTAATGCAGATGATATGATTTTAAGAGGAAACGCATCTATATCAGGTAGCGATGTAACTTTGACTACAGCTACAGGAAATCAATTTGGCGCATTATGGAGCACCGACCGTTTAGATTTAACCAAAGATTTTAGAGTAAAATCTCAATTATATTTTGGAAATAGTGATGCAGGAGCAGATGGATTAGCATTTGTAATTCAACCGCTAAGTAGTAACGAAGGTTCTGCAGGTGGAGGAATTGGATATGCTGGTATTAATCCTTCTATTGCAGTTGAGTTTGATACTTATTATAACAGTCCAGGAGACCCTTACTCAAATGACCATATGGCCATTATGACTAATGGGGATACAGCAAATCATACTAGCCCTATTGATCTTGGAAATATTGAAGATAATGTATGGCATGATTTTGAAGTTAGCTGGACAGCTGGTACTAATAACTTAAAAGTATATTACGATGGAAGTTTAAGATACAACCAAACTATTGATATTGTAAATAGCATATTTAGCGGTAATCAAAACGCATATTTCGGATTTACTGCTGCTACTGGTGGTGCTGTAAATACACACGCTGTTAGATTAATAGAAAGTTGTTTAACTAGAATTTTAAATATACCTCCAACGGTAACTTCTATTAATGATTTCAATAGTTGTTTTAATCAAACAACTTCGGCTCAATCATTTACAATTAGCGACGATACAACGCCTGTTGCTAACATGACAGTAACAGCAACTTCTTCTAATACAAGTTTAGTTCCTAACAATCAAATTACCATCACAGGTACTGGTGCTACTAAAGATATTACAGTAACTCCTGTATCAGGACAGTTTGGAACAACAACTATTACTGTAGTAGTAGAAGATCAAGAAGGATTATCAGTTTCTGAAAGTTTCACTGTAACAATTGACGACACAGTGGTTCCTACTGTAGTAACACAAAACGTTACAATACAACTTGATTCTAGTGGTAATGCAAATATTACTACAGGAATGATTGATAGCGGTTCTTCAGATAATTGTGATATTGACAGTATTACTCTAGACACCACTTCTTTTAACTGTTCTAATGTGGGTAATAATACCGTAACATTAACAGTGACTGACGTAAAAGGTAACTCAAGCTCAAATACCGCAGTAGTAACTGTTGAAGACAATATTGACCCAACTATATTGGCTCAAAACATTACGATTCAACTCAATGCTGCTGGAGCAGCTACTATCACAGCTAATGATATTAACACAGGTAGCTATGATAATTGTAGCATAGCTTCAATGTCTTTAAGTCAAACGAATTTCGATTGTTCTCACTTAGGAACTAATACTATAGATATTACAGTAGTAGACAACAACGGAAATAGTTCAACTCAATCGGTAACTGTTACTGTGGTTGATGTTATTAATCCTATAGCAATCGGACAGAATATCACGTTATCATTAGACGTAAATGGTCAATTAATATTAGATCCAGCACTTATTGATAATGGCTCAAATGACAATTGTAACTATACACTAACAGCATCTCCAAATATATTTGGACCATCAAATGTTGGTGTAAATAATGTAATTCTTGTAATAACAGATTCTTCTGGAAACACAGATTATACTACTGTTCAAGTAACAATAATTGATACAGTAAATCCTGTAGTAAATACTCAAAATATTAATGTCAATTTAGATAGTAATGGTTTAGTTAGTGTTACTGCAAATCAAGTAAATAATGGTTCAACCGATAATGCTCAAATAGCAAGTATGAGTGTTAGCCCAAATGCATTTACATGTGATGACTTAGGAGCTAATACAGTAATATTAACGGTAACCGATACAAATGGTAATTCCTCAACTGGAACAGCAACAGTAACAGTAAGCGATACAACTTTACCAACAATCACCGCACCATCAGCAGTGAACGTAAATACAGATACAGATTGTACAGCAACAGGAGTAACATTAGGTACACCAGTTACATCAGACAACTGTTCAATAGTAAGTGTAAGCAATGATGCACCAGCAGTGTTCCCATTAGGCACAACCACTGTAACATGGACTGTAGTAGATGGTTCAGGTAATACGGCTACTGCTACACAATTAGTTACAGTAACAGATGTTGTTGTACCAACAATTACAGCACCAGCAGCTATTACGATCAATACAAATGATGATTGTTATGCAATAAACGTTGTTTTAGGTACACCAGTTACATCAGACAACTGTTCAGTAGTAAGTGTAAGTAATGATGCACCAGCTTCATTCTCAATAGGTAATACAACTGTAACATGGACGGTAGTTGATGGTTCAGGTAACACTGCAACAGCTACTCAAGTTGTAACGGTAGAAGATAACGAGTTGCCTACTATCGTAGCACCAATTGCTATCAATACAACTACTAATACAGGTTGTACAACAACAGGCTTGGTATTAGGAAATGCTGTAACTACAGACAATTGTTCGGTAGTTAGTGTAACAAATGATGCAC
>NZ_JAAJBV010000012.1 GCF_011392075.1 Flavobacterium celericrescens | reverse complement strand
TTTTTACTTTTTACTTTTTACTTTTTACTTTTTACTTTTTACTTTTTACTTTTTACTTTTTACTTTTTACTTTTTACTTTTTACTTTTTACTTTTTACTTTTTACTTTTTACTTTTTACTTTTTACTAAAACTTAACCTCTACTTTTTCTGAAACTAAACTATCATTCAAATAATATTCAAAAAACCAATTGCTATTTTTTTTAACTAAAATTCCAGACTTTGAATCTTTTTGAGCGATGAAAACACTTTCTACAGTAGTTTTCTTTAAAATAAAAATTGTTTCTGGTTTATCATTGACTAATTTATATCCTGTTGATGTAGGAATTGCAAAAAGTTGGTTACTATTTGTTGCAACAGCAGTAGCTTCCTCAACCACAGCTGGAGCAACTTCTGGAGTTGATTTCATTTCAATTGGAGTGGCAATTACAATCTCGTTGCTTATTCCTGATGGTTTAAAATTTAATTTTCCAGACATTGATGACAAAGCAATTCTAAAAGCTTCTGTGTATGCCTTTTGAAATTCTTTTTCTCGACTTGTTCCTTGATCGCTAATATAAACCACTTTATTGTAGCAATCAATTAGCTCAATTGTAATCTTTGTAACCAATATATTGCTATTCTTAACAGCTCTTGCCGACAATGCTAAACAACGATTATTTGCTAATTCTTGTGGAAAATTATCGGTATCATACAATACTTTAAAACCTTCTTTTTCAAAAAAAGATTTAGCCATAAAATTAGTATTGTACTCATTTTCGTTTTTGAAAAATTCAAATTTTTTAGGAACAATTATATACTTGTAATTTTCTTGTGCAAATGAAAACGAATAAGTAATTAGAAGCAGTAACAAAATTATTTTTTTCATAATTATAATATATTTTTTAATTCTAATAAATGTTTTATTTGTAGGACTGGATTTTCAATATCACTATTATGCTCATTAAAAAATATAGCTTCAATTCCAGCATCTTGCGCTCCAACAATATCAGCTTCATAACTATCGCCTATCATTAGACTATCATTTTTTGAGGCATTCGCCAAAGATAAGGCAAAATCAAATATGTTTCGATGTGGTTTTTTAACACCTGCCATTTCGGAATTGGTTATGGTTTCAAAGTAATGATCAATATTAGAATTCTTGAGCTTTTTAGTTTGAACCGAAGCAAAACCATTTGTTATAATATGCAATTTATAATTAGGTTTTAAGTAATCTAATATTTCAATTGCTCCGTCAAACAAATTATTATATTCGGGAAGATATTTAATATAATCTTCCGAAAGTTGGTGAATAATTTTATCTGAGACCTCATATTGCAAAGCATCAAAAACATCTTTCAAGCGATAATAACGTAAATCTTCGTGTGAAATTTTATTTACTTGATACAGTTTCCAGTAATGGTGATTTCTCGGAATATAAATATTTAAAAAATCTGGTAAAGAAATTTCAAATCCTTGCTCTTTGAAAATAGTATCAAACGCAAAGGCTGAGTTTTTATCAAAATCCCAAAGTGTATGATCTAAATCAAAAAAAAGGTGTTTCTTATGTTTGAAATTTTGCAAGTCTTCTTATTTTTTAGAAACAATTTCGGCATTTTCAATGTTGTAAATCCAATTATCTACATCTGTTTCATTGACTTTAAATGTTCCTTTAATTGTTAAATAAGTATCTGTTTTTAATTTTGGCAATGAACCTTTAAATTTCAAACCCGTAATAGTTTCTGGTCCCGATTTTCCACAGAAAAAACAAGAAGCAAATACATTTTTACTCAAAGCATAATTTTTACTATCAATAGGCACAATAAAACCAGTCAAATAAACTGTTTTATTGTGATAACCTTTTAATTTCAGATTCACTTGAGGAAATTCTACTTCTCCATACGTTGCATGTTTTTTACGAACATATTTGATATCTCCTAATAGTTTCCATGTCAACGTATCGTTTGCAACTGTTGTTTTAGCAAAAGTCTGCTTTTCTGTTTTTGAATTTTTCTCAAAACTCATTAATGAAATAAATACTACTAGAGCTAAAGCTATTTTAATAAAATTACGCATTGGCTAATGTTTTTGATATGTTTAAGTTATAGGCTTTTACTGCTGGAATTAACGCCGCAATAAAGCCAACAAATAGTGTTACTAAAAATAAAGCTCCTTCTTTTTGCCAAAGAAACTCGTATGGGTTAAAACTCATTTTAAAATCTTCTTCAGAAGAATTAGACAACATACTTAATGCTACTCTTCCCAAAATCGTACCAAAAATAAATCCTACAACACAAAGCAATAAACTTTCAATCATAACTACTTTTAACAATTGAAATCTTCTTGCTCCATTGACACGCATTAAGGCAAATTCAACTTTGCGCTCTTTTAATGTATTAAACAAAGCAATAAAAATTGAAATTCCTGAAATAAGCATAATGCCGTATGCTAAATATTGCAAAGCAGTTACACCAATTCCAAACAACCCAAACAATCGATTGACTTCAAATGCTGGAGAAGCAGCTTGCATCTTTGTGTTTTGAGGAACTACACGTTGCCATGTTAATTTTGCCATTTGATTTCTAATTTTTAGCAGAACTGCTGTAATTTCCATATTTGGCTCATCTAATGTCAAATCCGCTTTTTGATGTTCGTCTCCTTCTTCATGAATATGTCCTTCTTCTCCATGAGCTGGAATTTCTTCATGTCCATGGTGCATTTGCCAAACCGTTGGAATAGTACATAAAATTAAATTATCTACAACTTTACCTGTTTTAGAAGCAATACCAACAACTTTATAGGCGTAATTTTCATGAACTTCTCCTTCTTCTGCATCACCATGAGAGCCATAAAACTCATCTCCAATTTTTAAATTTAATTTTTGAGCAATTTCGCTACCAACAACCACTTCAAAATTCTTTTCAAATAGTTTTCCTTCTGCTAATTTTGCTTTATACTTTACTAAATAATCGTGTGTTGTTCCTAAAATTTTATATCCTCGATAATTATCACCAAATGCTAACGGAATTGCTTTTTCTACATACGGATTATTCATCCATACTTTAGCAGAATCATAATTGATATTTCCCGTAGGCGAATCTACTTGATACACCGAAGACAAAATCAATTGCAAAGGACTTCCTTGAGCTCCCAAAACCAAATCTACATCTTCAATATTACTGGTAAACTTTTCTTCAAATTGCTTTTCTACTAAAATTAAAGTTGTAATAATCGCAACACTTGAGGTTAGCAAAACAACACTCAAGATGGTATTTAATGGTTTGAACCATATATTTTTCCATGCTAATTTTGCTATCATATCAAGGTAATTTTATTGATAAATCTTTCTTTAATTCGGTTGTCATGCGTAACGATTAGTAAAGCCGCTTTGTATTCTTTCGATAATGAAGTCAACAATTCGATTACTTTCTCTGCATTTTTATCATCTAAACTTGATGTTGGTTCGTCAGCTAACAAAACTTTTGGTTCGTTCATCAACGCTCGTGCAATCGAAACACGTTGCTGTTGACCAATACTTAATTGCGATGGTAATTTAGATGCTTGGTTTTCGATTCCCAATTGTTCTAATAATTTCCTAGCTCTTTTCGTATGCTTTTTACCCGTTGCTAACCAACTTGCCATTTCCAGATTCTCTAAAACGGTCAACGCACCAATGAAATGCGATTTTTGAAAAACCACTCCAATATGCTTTCCACGAAATTTATCGGTTGCCTTTTCAGAAAGAGAAACGATATCGGTTTTATCGATTTCGATTTCGCCTGTTTTTGGTTTTAACAAACCTGCTAAAATATGTAAATAGGTAGTTTTTCCTTTACCAGAGTCACCTGTAATCAACAAAGTACTTCCCGCTTCACAATACAAATCGGGCATGTGAAAGATTTGGTCTTTGGTGTAGGAAAAAGTGATGTTTTTGGTGCTAATCATAGTTCAACGAACATTAATTTTAGTGTTGCAAGATAAGAAATTGGAAAGAAAAATTTCTTAAATAAATTTTAATAAAAAACCTTGTGATTTACTTTCATCACAAGGCATTTATATTTTAATCTCAAAATTATTCTTCATCATGAGTACATAATCCTACAATGGTATGAAAAGTGTCATGTAAACCATTTAAAGCTTTAGTAATTTTTTCGTCAGAAGCTTTAGATTTTACTAATTTATCTAATGCTTTACTATCTTTAGCTAATTTATTAACCGAAGCCACAATTTGTTTTTTATTGAATTCCGCTGGAATTTTTGCCATTTTTAAAGCATTAGCTTTTTCAGCCATCTCAGCACTTCTCTCTTTGATAGGTTGTAAGTTACCTTCTTCACTTGGATGGAAAGTTTGCGACATCACTTTGTGAAAGGTTTTGATTTCTGGCCATGAAGCAAAAGTATCTGGTTTTGGCATCGCTGCTTTGTATCTTTTACTAACTTCTGTCCAGTTTACAACACTCCATAAAGCAGATAAATAATCGGCTCTTTTGTTTTGGTATTTTAAGTAATACGCATGTTCCCAAACGTCGATTCCGAAGATTGGCGTTCCTTTTACTTCTGCAATATCCATTAATGGATTATCTTGATTTGGAGTTGAACTTACTACTAATTTTCCTTCTTTGGTTACAACCAACCATGCCCAACCTGAACCAAATCGACTTGCTCCTGCTGCATTTAATTTTTCTTTCAATCCGTCTAAACTTCCGAAAGTTTCATTTACCGCTTTTTCTAATTCAGCCGACATTTTTGTGTTTTTTTCAGGAGTTAAAACTGACCAAAACAACTCATGATTGTAATGTCCGCCTGCATTATTTCGAACAGCCGGAGTCATTGTTGAAACTTTTGCAAAAATTTCGTTTAAGCTTAATTTTTCATCCGCTGTTCCAGCTAAAGCAGTATTTAAATTTTTAACATAAGCAGCGTGATGCTTGCTGTAATGAATTTCCATAGTTTGTGCATCTACAAATGGCTCCAAAGCATTATACGCATAAGGCAATGCTTTTTGTGTAAACTGAGCCGATGCTGTTACTGTTACTAAAAGTGTTGCAACTAAAAGTTTTATGTTTTTCATGATATTTTAATTTTTGATAAAATTACGGTTTATCGATTAGATAAAAAACTACCAAATCTTAAAATTTCTATAATTCTTGGTTTAAACGCAAAGGTTATTATTAAAAATCTATGTGACTATGTGTTTAGAAAAAAATCAAAAAATCCCTTCATCCTGAAAACTCAAATACCCGTTTTCTGTAATGATAAGATGATCTAAAACTTGAATTTCTAAGGTTTGTCCTGCTTCTTTGATACGCTTTGTGATTTTTAAATCGGCTTCACTAGCAATTAATTTTCCTGAAGGATGATTGTGTGACAGAATTAAACCCGTTGCATTTTGTTCGAATGCCATTTTGAAGATGATTCGAATATCTACAACTGTTCCAGTGATTCCCCCTTTTGAGAGTTGGGCTTTGTAGATGACGTTATTGGAATTATTAATATACAATACCCAAAATTCCTCATGAGGCAATTCGCCAATGATGGGTTGCATGATATCAAAAACTGCTTTGCTAGATGTGATTTTTTTGAGTTCGATGGCGTCTTCAGCTCTGCGTCTTCGTCCTAATTCTAATGCAGCGGCGATGGAAATGGCTTTGGCTTCTCCAATTCCTTTGAATTGCATAAGTTGGGAAACCGACATTTTTCCTAATGTATTCAGATTGTTTTCGGAAGAAGCTAAAATACGTTGGCACAATTGTACCGCGCTCTCATTTCGAGAACCGGAACCAATTAAAATAGCAAGCAATTCGGAATCAGATAAGGTAGACTTACCTTTTAGAAGAAATTTTTCACGAGGGCGATCGTCTTCGGCCCATTGGTTGATTGGCGTGTACATAAAATTTTATTTTGGCGTTTATAAGAACAAAGCTAATTAAAAAATCTAAAAAATGAAAAAAATCTAAACTTTTACCACATAGAAACATAGGTTTGTTTTTTATTTAATAAGGCATTTTAGTTAGGTTACAGAGAAGCTAAATGAATGAATCAATTTATTGACTATGAAATTCTTATTTTTCTATGTTTCTATATGGTTTTAAAAAAACCTTCAAAATAAATGGCTTAAAAATTGCGTTTCAATCTACAACAAATAACAAACCATGAAACTATTTATTCCTTTACTTTTAATCTGTTTTTCTTTTGGATGTAAGAAATCTGAAACTATTGCTGAAAAAATAACAGAATCAAAACCTACAAATCAACTCATTGAAAACCCAAATGATTTCTACCAAAAACTATCCAATGCCGCGATTTCGATAATTGATCCTGAAGTAGTTTACACGCCGGATTATGTTGGGATAAAATATCCAAATGGTGATGTTCCTGCAAAAACGGGCGTTTGTACAGATGTGGTGATTCGTGCCTATCGAAAATTAGGAATTGATTTGCAAAAGGAAGTGCATGAAGATATGAAAGCTAACTTTTCTTTATATCCCAATTTAAAAAAATGGGGTTTAAAGACTACGGATAAAAACATCGACCACAGAAGAGTTCCGAATTTAGAAGTTTTCTTTTCCCGAAAAGGAAAAACTTTACCGATTACACAAAACCCTAAAGATTACAAAACAGGTGATTTAGTCACTTGGATGATTGGTAATAAATTACCACATATTGGAATTGTGACTCACGTAAAATCCAGTAATGGAAACCCAATGATTGTGCACAACGTAGGAAGCGGACAAGTTTTAGAAGATTGTTTGTTGAGTTGGAAAATTGTGGGGCATTTTAGGTATGGGAATTAATTAATTTACAAATAATCATTTATATCATCATTCTCAATCCACTCCTTCATATCTTCCAAAACACTATTTTTTATGAACTCGAAAAAATTTTCATATTCAATTTCAACAATATTCCAGCCATCAATATTACTTTTGAAAGAAGGATGAAAAACCAAGACATTTTCCATAATCCTTTCGTTTATAACTTCAAAACCAGCAAAAGTATCACAATCTTGTCTATGACCAAAAGTTAAAACTTCTCTATTTCTACACTCAACTTTAAACTGTTTATTAATTGAAGAATTAAAATCAATTTCAGTATCAAAATGCCACGGAATAAATTTGTTTAATTTTAATTTAGAAAACCATACAAATGCATTAGGTATTTTAGATTCTTTTTCCATTATTCTGAATTTTGATTTAAAAGAGACTCCTCCGGAGTGACAAACTTTGGTGTAATATTATCCTATCAACCCTTTCACCTCATCAAAATTCAACCCACCATAATTTCCTGAACTCATTAAGAGTAAAGCGGAATTTTCTAAATTTTGGCTGAATAAAAAGTCTTTGAATTCGACTGGATTGGTATAAATAATTAAATCTTCTCTTTGGAACGATTGTGCAATTTGGTCGTAGGTTACTTCTTCCAAACGTTTGATTTTTACAGCATCGGGTGAATAGAAAACGACTGCTACATCGGCTGCATCTAAAGCGCCTTGGTATTCTTTTAAAAACTCGGCATTTAAACTGCTGTACGTATGCAATTCTAAACAAGCTACTACTTTTCTATCAGGATATTGTGCTTTCACCGCTTTTGTAGTCGCTGAAACTTTACTTGGCGAATGTGCAAAATCTTTATACGCAACTTTGTTCGCACTTTCGGCAATTTTTTCTAATCGTTTGGATGCACCTTTGAAACTGGCAATAGCTTCGTAAAATTCAGCTTCGTCTACGCCCATGCATTGGCAAATCCATTTGGCGCCGGCTAAGTTGCTAAGATTATGCGCCCCGAAAACTTCAATTGGCATTGAACCTTCTGGCGTATCTAATAAAGTCGTTCCATTTTCTACAGAGTAACTTGGCGTTTGGTAGGCAATTTTTCGGATTGGATTTTCGGTTCCTTCAGCTACTGCTTTTACAGCTTCGTCTTCTTCGTTGTAAACTAAAATTCCACCACGCGTGATTTGGTTAGCGAAAATTCTAAATTGTTCTACATAATTATCAAACGTTGGAAACACATTGATATGATCCCAAGCAATTCCAGACAATAATGCAATATTCGGTTGGTACAAATGGAATTTTGGTCGCAAATCGATTGGAGAAGTTAAATATTCATCACCTTCCAACACGATAAAATCATTATTTTCGGTTAAATGTACCATCGTATCAAAACCTTCCAATTGAGCTCCCACCATATAATCCACTTCGATATTGTGATAATGCATTACGTGTAAAATCATCGAAGTTATCGTCGTTTTACCGTGCGATCCACCAATAACTACTCGGGTTTTATTTTTCGATTGTTCGTATAAAAATTCGGGATACGAATATATTTTCAACCCTAATTCTTGCGCCTTCAACAATTCTGGATTATCCGCTTTGGCGTGCATTCCTAATATAATCGCTTCAATATCCGTTGTGATTTTTTCGGGAAACCAACCTTCTTGTGCTGGCAACAATCCTTTTTTCTCCAAACGAGATTTTGAAGGCTCGAAAATAGCGTCATCACTACCCGTTACGTAATATCCTTTGTTGTGTAAGGCTAATGCTAAATTGTGCATGGCTGCTCCGCCGATGGCTATGAAATGTGTTCTCATTTTTATAGTTTATGAGTTAAAAAGGTATATGAGTTTAAGAGTTTGGACACATTGCCTTTTAAACTATTAAACCTATACCCTTTTAACCTATTTTTCAAATTGTTCTTTTAATTTATTAGCTTTTGCTTTGTCTTTTAGCTTGTTCAAATATAAGTCATATAATTTTTCGAAAGTAGTTTTTGAATTACCAATTTCGTGTGCTTTTTTATAATTTATTTCTGCTTTTGTATAACGCTTAAAATACACATCAATATAACCTTTTGCTAAATAACCATCAACTTTTGAAAGTGCCATTAATTCATCGGCATATTTTTGAGATTTTTTCTCGCTTCCTCCAATAATAGCGGGCAGTTCAATATATAACATCACAAGCGCCCAACGTGTTTCTATATGTTTACTATCTAATTTCGCAGCGGTTAAAAATGATTCTTCTACTTCATCAATCATTCCTAAAGCTTTGAATTTGTTAGATTCTTTAGCTTTCATTCCAAGTGCACCACCATATTTGTACCAATAATTAGCCGCTTTAGGAAAACTTGTTTTAAGCTTTTTATAATTATCGATAGCTTCATCCCATTTTTTTTGATGCCCAGCAATATCACCAAGATACTCAATAGTTTTGGTGTGATTTGGGTGTGATTTTAAATAATCTTGAAATGATTGCTTTGCTTCATTGTATTTTTTTTGCGCAAATAACTTCTCCCCTTTCTCAAAATCAGATTGAGAAAAGGCAATTAGTGAAAAAAATAAAAAAAACAACTGCATATTTTTCATTGCTCAAAAATAGTGAATTGATTTTAGTTAACTTTACTTACAAATAATTTAATTTCATACATTTCCCAACCTTTTTAAATTTTTTACACTCTATATACAGAAACAGACGATTATGCGTAACTTATTATTTTTATTTTTTTTGGTGCTTTCCGTAAATTTATATTGTCAAAATGACAATCATTGGAAAGAAGTTTATAAATATGAATTGGATGGAAAAGTTGCATCTGCTCAAAAAAAAGTGCAAGAAATTTACAAAATTGCCAAACGAAAAAAAAATGAAGTTCAAATTGTAAAATGTTTTTTTTACTTGTCCAAATTTGAGCAAGTTTTTGACGAAAAAGCACAAACAACTATTATTCAAAACTTAAGAAAAGAAATAAATGAAGCCAATCCAGCTTCGAAGGCATTATTATATTACATCTATGGAAATATTTTGCAAGATTACTATAATGCTTTCTCATATCAAATAAAGCAAAGAACAACACTAGCTGAGCAAAAAAACAATGATTTCTTAACATGGACCAGCGCTAATTTTGAAAAAGAAATTGAAAATGCATTTTCAAATTGTATTGAAAATGAAAAAAAATTACGCTTAATAACTATTGACTCCTTTAAAGAAGTTTTTGAAATTGCTCCAAATATTGATCAAAAAAACTACAGCTTATATGATTTTTTAGCTGAAAAAACCGTTTTGCATTACAAAGTAAAAATAAACACTCGGGATATTAAATCAAATAATAAAAACAATGATTTATTTGAGAACCTTTATGTTGATTCAAAAAAATTTATCAACTATAAAACAACTCATTTAGAAGATGAAAACCTCAAAAAACTATTGCAGATTTTACAAAAAAATGAACAACATTATCTATCAACAAATAATAATAAAATTGACATTGCTTATTATGAACGATTAAAATTTGCTCATTCTATTTTTCAGAATGATTCTGTTTTTCAAAAACACATTTCTTTTTTAGAAAAGAACACTTCTGACATATTACTAAAGCAACAATTAAGAATTGACAGAGCTAAATTTTATACTTCACAAGCATCTAAAGATTCTAAAATAAATATGCACTATAAAGCACTTGCATTAATTGATACCATTTTTCAATCAAAAGTAAATATTAATGCATTAGCGGACGCAGAAAAAATAAAATTTGATATAGAAAGTAAATGGTTAAGTATTGAGTTTGAAAAAACCATATACCCAAATCAAAACAGCAGGGCATTAGTTAATTTTAAAAACATAGATTCAATAAAAATAAGCTACTATCTTTTGCCTGTAAAAAACAATGATTGGTTTAACAACAATAATTATTATAGAAATAATAAAACTTTTAACACAGACTCATTAGTTTTAGATTTTAAAAATAAACATATCCCAATAAAAAGTTACATCAGAAAACTTCCATCAAAAGGTGACTATTTTCAATATTCAACAGAAATTTTATTAGAAAAAATGGATGTCGGAAATTATTTGGTTGTTTTAGAAACTACAACAGATTCGTTTAATTCAAAAACTTTTTTTACCTATGATAGAATTGAAGTGACTAATTTTTTCGTTGTAGAAGATAATCTATTTACAAAAGATTCTTTTTCTGTTTTGGATAGAAAAACAGGGAAACCAATTGAAACAGTGTTTTTTAGAAATGAAGAAGAAACAATAGCTACAAACGAACAAGGGAAAGCAAATTTCAAGTTAAAAAAGTATGATAATGAAAGAAAATATGACCAAAGTATTTTAATTTTCAAGGACAACGATACCCTTAAAAAAACATACAACAGAAATTTCATTTACGACAATAATAGTCAAGTTAAATATGATAAATATGAACATTTTGAGGCAAAAGCGATGATCTATTTTGATAGAGCAATTTATCGCCCAGGGCAAAAATTGTACTATAAAGGCATATTAATCCAAAACATAGATAATATAAAAAGCGTGGTTCCTTATGTGAGTGTTCATGTTTCTATTTCAGATGTTAATAATACTATTTTAAAAGAATTTGATATACAAACCAACGAATTTGGCTCTTTTTCAGGCGAATTTGATATCCCTAAAAACGTGTTGACAGGAGAATTTAATTTTGAAATTGAAGAAGCCGAACATTATGCGGTTGATACAAAATATTATAACGAAAAAGAAGACGAACATGAGTTTTGGGATAATGTAGATTTTAATCAATATGAAGAATTTTCATTTCAAGTCGAAGAATATAAACGCCCAACATTTGAAGTGAAATTTGACACAATAAAAGAAAATTATACTATTGGTGATAGTATTAAAATTAAAGGAAATGCAAAAGCCTTAGCAGGAAACAACTTAACTAATGCTAAAGTTGCTTATAGTATTTCGAGAAGCATTTCTGTTTATGGGCAATATTTCCCTCAAGAAACAAACTTTATAAATACCGAAACATCTACAGATGAAAATGGGAATTTTACAATTGAGTTTCCTGCAACATTTGAAAACATAAAAAACGACAGTATCAATTCATTAAACTATACAATAAATGTAAATGTTATTGACAGCAATGGAGAAACAAGAAGTGCATCCCAAGTAGTAAAAGTTGGTAAAGAAATGCTGGCTTTAAATATTCTACTAAACAATAATTTATTCATAGAAGACACAAACAAGTTAACCATAAATAGTACAACTCTAAATAACTATCCAATCGATGCAAAGGGCAAAATAAAAATATATGAAAACCAAAGCAAAAAATTTTTAAAGCAAAGACTTTTACAATTTCCAGAAATTCAAACAATATCTCGAAACGAATTTGAAGTACTTTTCCCTAATGAACCTTATGATCAATCTGATAATAAAAACAAAGAAACATTAATCAATACTATTCCATTTGATACAAAAAATGGAAAAGAAATTTCATTAGCTTTTTTAAAAAATGCTGCCATTGGAAATTATTCTATCGTTATAGAAGCTTATGATTTTAAAAACAATCTGATTACAGAACGCAAACACTTTATGGTGGTTTCAAAAAAACCAACTTTTTCTAAAAATGAACTTTTCACCTATAAAGATGTTTCCAAACCAAACACAAATCAAATTGAAATAGAAATTCAATCCGTAATTCCTGATTTATGGATATCATCGCGATTTTATGAAGATAAAGACACTGTTGAAAAAGAACAAGTTATTCAATTAGAAAATGGAAAAGGAACATTTAAGTTTTTAAAAAAATCAGATTACAAAAACAATTTAAATTTTCATTTCTCAACAATTTGGGAAAACATTAGTTATTATAAAACATATTCTATTCAAAAAAACGATACAGAAACTTCTTTAAAAATAGACGTTGAGAGTATGCGGAATAAAATTGAACCTGGAAGCGAAGAAACTTGGTCATTCAAAATACTAGATCAAAAACTTCAGTCTGAAATTCTGGCAAGTATGTATGATAGCTCATTGGATCAATTTATGGAAAAAAATTGGGAAAATATTTATTTCTATAATCATACTAATACACCGGATTATCCTAATCTCAATTCTCATAGTTTAACTGAAAAATATTTTTATAACTTAAATGATGCTGTTAAACTATATTCTGCATATTATTATAAAAAGACCAATTTAAATTGGTTTGGATTTAATTTTAATAATCCGAAAAACACTTATGTAAATGAAGAATATTTATTCAGTATCGAGTCTAAAATCAAAGCTCCTAAAAACGCAAAAAATATTGCAGGTATTGTTTCCGATGAATTAGGTCCTGTTGTTGGTGCAATTGTCAAAGTAAAAGGAACCAATAGAACTACTAACACAAACTTTGATGGTGAATTTGAAATTGAAGCAGCTCCAGGAGAAATTTTAGAAATCTCATTTTTAGATAGTAAAGAAAAAATATTAATTGGCTCTAATAAAAACTACACAATCACACTAAAATCTGAATTAAAAGAGGTGGTAATTACAGCATATGGGATTCCTCGAGAAACTAAAAAAATAGCTTATGCAACACAAAAAGTTGAACGATATGATATAAATCAAAACACAAAGAAAAGTTTAACACAAGAATTAGAAGGAAAAATTTCAGGTTTACAAATTAACACAAAAAACTCAAATAACGCTTCAACTTCTATAATATTAAGAGGCAATAAATCTTCTTCAGACAACAACGAAATATTATTAGTCATTGATGGGATTATTTCTTCCGCAGACACTTTACTGAGCATCTCACCAGATATTATTCTAGAAGTGCAAGTTTTAAAAGGACCTCAAGGCACAGCTCTCTATGGAAGTCAAGGAGCAAATGGAGTTTTAGTAATTACCACTAAAAATGCTTTAAAAGAACTGTCACAAGTAAAAACAAGAACAAATTTTAATGAAACTGCTTTCTTTTATCCAAACTTAAAAACAGATATTAACGGAAAAGTTTCTTTTAATTTTACAACACCGGAATCGTTAACACAGTGGAAATTACGCTTATATGCCCACAATAAAAAAGGTGAAAACGGCTATTTTGAATCAAGTGTTATTTCACAAAAAGATGTAATGATTCAAACTAATATGCCACGCTTTGTTAGAGAAAAAGACACCATAAATATAGCTGCAAAAGTAGTAAATATGACTCATGAAATTAAATCTGGAATTGCCATGTTAATGCTTTATGATGCTGCTACAATGAAACCTATTGATAGTATTTCATTGAACCTGAAAAACACAAAAAATTTCAGTTGTAAACCTAAAGAAAGCGTTGCTGTTAATTGGAAAATTACTATTCCTGAGGGGTTGCAAGGATTACAATATAAAATAGTAGCAAAATCAGGTAATTTTTCTGATGGTGAAGAAAATATCTTACCTGTTTTAAGTAATAAAATTCTTATTACAGAAAGCATTCCTATATGGATAAAAGGTAATTCTAATAAAGAATATGTTTTTGAAAATTTAAAAAACAATAATTTAAAAACATTGAAAAATCATCAATTGACTTTAGAATACACTTCAAATCCAATATGGTTTGTTATTCAAGCTCTTCCCTATCTAATGGAATATGAACATGAATGTGCAGAACAAACATTCTCAAGATATTATGCAAATTTCATAGCAACTGAATTGATAAATAGTAATCCAAAAATTGCTGCATTATTCAACTCTTGGAAAGACAATCCGAAAGCAATTTCAAAATTAACAAAAAACGAAGAATTAAAATCGATTGTATTAAATGAAACACCTTGGTTATTAGATGCCGAAAATGATGAGCTAAAAAATAAGCGCTTAGCGATTTTGATGGACATAAATTCGATGACTGAATCGCAAGAAAAAACTTTAGAAAAACTAAAAGACAAGCAACAACCTTCTGGCGGATTTTCATGGTTTGACGGTGGTGATGAAAATGTATATATCACCCAACATATTGTTGCTGGTCTAGGTCATTTAAACAAAATGTTTCCACAAGATAGTTTAAAATTTGATCCAATCATTACAAAAGCTATTCCTTATTTAGATGCAAATTTCATCAAAACAAGTTCCTTAAAAGACGAGCGAACAAATTATTATGCCTATTCTAATTTACACTTTATGTATGCGAGAAGTTTTTATTTGGAAAAAATGCCAATTTCTAAAAAAATAGATTCAATTTTAACTATACAAAAAAACGAATTTAAAACAAATTGGTTGCAGTATTCTATATACAAAAAAGCCCTTTTGGCTCTTACTATGTATCGTTTTGGCGATGCAGCATTTGCGAATAAAATAATTAACCACTTAAAAGAAACTGCTGCGCGAAATGAAGATAACGGAATGTATTGGTTAGAAAACAGTAATGGATACTATTGGTATCAATCTTCAATAGAAACACAAGCACTACTGATTGAAGCTTTCAACGAAATTGAAAAAGACAAAAAGTATGTTGAGGAAATGAAAGTTTGGTTATTGAAAAACAAACAAACTAATCAATGGGCAACCACTAAAGCCACAACTGAAGCAGTGTATGCGTTACTTTTACAAGGTAATGATTGGACAAGCATTAAAGATAACACCAAATTTAAAATCGGAAATGAGAAAATAATGACAAAAAAACTTTCCGAAAAAGATAAAGAAGCAGAAACAGGATATATTAAAATAAACTGGAAATCCGATGAAATTTTAAATGAAATGGGAGCAATTTCTGTAGAAAACAAAACTGAAATTCCAGGCTATGGCGGCGTTTATTGGCAATATTTTGAAGATTTAGAAAATATAAAATCTGACAAAGCAGCTGAAATTTCAGTCACAAAAAATCTATACAAAAAAATAAAAACTACTAATGGAAATGAATTAATAGATTTAACAAAAGAAACTTTAAAAACAGGTGATTTAATAACTATTCGTTTAATTATAAAAACTGAAAATGATTTAGAGTTTGTTCATCTAAAAGATTTAAGAGCATCTTGTTTTGAACCAATAAATGTAATTTCTAACTATCAAAGAAAATACAATCTTAATTATTATATGAGTACAAAAGACGTAGCGACACATTTCTTCTTTGACACAATTAAAAAAGGAACCTATGTTTTAGAATATGATGTGCGAATTAACAATTCTGGTAGTTTTAATGATGGTATTGCTACTATACAAAGTATGTATGCTCCAGAATTTTCTGGACATTCTATTTCAAATAAAATAAATGTGATTGAATAATATTTATTTTCAATTAAGAAAAAAATCAAAACTCATTAGCTATAAATCGTAAGTAATAACTATTTTAGCCAATATTTTTAAACTATGATGCTCATTCGGTATTTATCGCAAATAGGAAAGTACTTTATTATGTTGAAAGAGATATTCAACAAGCCTACAAAATGGTCGGTAATGAAGCAATTAATCTTTAAAGAAGTTGATGATTTAATCATTGGCTCATTAGGAATCGTTGCTTTTATTTCCTTTTTTGTGGGTGGTGTAGTTTCTATTCAAACAGCGTTAAATCTAACTAACCCTTTAATTCCAAAAGAGCTAATTGGTTTTGCAACACGTCAATCAATTGTTTTAGAATTTGCTCCTACTTTTATATCCATTATTATGGCAGGAAAAATGGGTTCCTTTATCACATCGAGTATAGGAACAATGCGTGTAACGGAACAAATTGATGCTTTGGAAGTTATGGGTGTAAACTCGTTAAACTATTTAGTTTTTCCAAAAATTATTGCTTTACTTCTATATCCATTTGTTATAGGATTGAGTATGTTTTTAGGAGTTTTGGGAGGATGGATGGCTGCAGTATATGGTGGTTTCACAAGTAGTCCCGAATTTATTACAGGTTTACAAACCGAATTTATTCCATTTCATATAACTTATGCTTTCATCAAAACAGCTGTATTTGCAATTTTATTAGCCACCATACCTTCATTTCATGGATATTATATGAAGGGAGGAGCACTAGAAGTAGGACAAGCAAGTACTGTTTCTTTTGTTTGGACATCGGTAGTAATTATTTTAATGAACTTTATCTTAACGCAACTTTTATTAAGCTAATGATTGAAGTAAAAAACATTATAAAAAAATTTGGCGAGCAAACCGTTTTAAAAGGAGTATCTACTCGTTTTGAAGCTGGAATGACAAATTTAATCATTGGACAAAGTGGTTCTGGAAAAACAGTTTTTTTAAAATCTTTGTTAGGCATTCATACTCCAGATAGTGGCACAATTTCTTTTGATGGTCGTATATATTCAGAACTATCAAACGATGAAAGAAGAGAGTTAAGAACTGAAATTGGAATGGTTTTTCAAGGAAGTGCTTTATTTGACAGTATGACTGTTGAAGAAAATATTGGTTTTCCTTTAAAAATGTTCTCTAATAAATCTCCAAAAGAAATAAAAGAGCGTGTTGATTTTGTAATTGACAGAGTACATTTGGTTAATGCGCATCAAAAAAGGCCTTCTGAAATTTCGGGTGGAATGCAAAAACGTGTTGCAATTGCCCGCGCTATCGTAAATAATCCAAAATATTTATTTTGCGACGAGCCAAATTCTGGATTAGACCCAAAAACAGCTATTGTTATTGATAATTTAATTCAAGAAATTACACAAGAATACAATATTACAACTGTAATTAACACACACGACATGAATTCTGTGATGGAAATTGGTGAAAAAATTGTTTTCTTAAAAAATGGGCTCTTAGAATGGGAAGGTTCAAATAAAGAAATCTTCAAAACCGATAACGAAGCAGTTACCGATTTTGTATATTCTTCAGAATTATTCAAACGTGTTCGAAAAATGTATTTGGAAGATGATAAATAGTACTAATTTAATTTAGCAACTATTTTCTTAATATCTTGTTCTTTATCTTTTGGATAAATCAACAGCACATCATCTTTATCTACAATAATAAAATCGTTTAAACCATCAATGATTATGAGTTTTTTTGCATCTGTTCGAATAATATTATTTGATGCATTCTCTAACACAACAGTAGCATTTACGACAGCATTATTGTTCTCATCTTTATCTAGCTTTTCATGAAGAGAACCCCAAGTTCCTAAATCGTTCCAATCAAAAGTAGCTGGAAGTATGTAGACATTTTGGGCTTTTTCTAAAATTGCATAATCAATGGAAATATTTTCTGCTAAACTATAATTTGCAGCTATAAAAGCTTTTTCATCTTTACCATTATAACTTTCATAACCAGATAGAAACAAATTATTCATCACAGGTTGAAAATGTAAAAAAGCTTCAGTAATAGCCTTTACTGACCAAATAAAAATCCCTGCATTCCAAACAAAATTTCCGCTTTTCAAAAAAGCTTTAGCCGTTTCATAATCAGGTTTTTCTCTAAATTGAGAAACTTTTTTTATAGCGTTTGTATCCTCTTTATTATACTCAATATAACCAAAACCAGTATTAGGAAAAGTAGGCTTTATCCCTAAAGTCATCAAAGCATTGTTTGCTTCACAAAAATCAAATGATTGTTGTAAATCATTTACAAATGCCACTTCATCTTCTATCCAATGATCGCTAGGTGCAACTACCATAACTGCATTCGGGTTTTGCTTCTGAATTTTTAAAGAAGCATATAATATACAAGGCGCTGTGTTTCGCATCGCAGGCTCTAACAAAACTTGGTCTTGTTTCACTTGAGGCAATTGATTTAGCACCAAATCATTATATTTCTCATTGGTTAAAATCAAGATATTCTCAACAGGTATCAATTTTGAAAGTCTGGAGAATGTTTTTTGAATCAACGTTTCTCCAGTTCCTAACATATCGTGGAATTGTTTAGGAAAATCGCTTGTGCTCACAGGCCAAAAACGTGAACCAACGCCACCAGCCATCAATATTGCGTAATAATTTTTGTTCATAATGTGTGTTACTGAGTAACTATGTTTTTAATTTTTATAAAAAATCCTATAATAAAATGGGTAATAAAAATAATAAATGAAAAAACGAAAAGTATTCCAAAAATTGCAATAATCAAATTTACATCAAATGCATCTTGATACAATTGATTTTCATCATAAAATATCGCATATGGAAATACAATTCCCAAAACTGAAATGATCAATGTATAAATATGTAAATTTTTAAAAAAAGAATTTGTCGGAAATTTTATCCAAATAAATGTCAGATAGAAAAGATAAAATAATAAAAAAAGTAAAGAGAAAAACCAATAAACATAAGAATGACTAATAACAAAATAAGTATCGTGAATATTAATATCTAAAGTATTATCGTCATTACTTGTTGATAGAATCCCAAACAACAAGAACAATACAGCAAAAATGGCTAATAAAAAATGAGGCTTTTCTTTTAAAACTTTAAAAATCATTGTACTTATTTAATTTGGCAACAATTCAACTTCAGCATTGGGTTGAAACAAATACAATCGTCCAGAGCTTATTTCTAAACATTCGTATCGTTTAACACGCAAAGCTATTTTTTTGAAAATCTTTCCATTGTGAATTCTAAAATGACTTCCAAAAGGAATTTCAAAGATATAATTTTTATCGTTTTCTTTTAGGTCAAATTGTTTTAATGCTAAAGCTAATTTTGCATCGGTATCGCTACTTGCTTTTGGATTTCGGAAATGTTTTGCTAATAAAGGTAATAGTTGATGTGGAAAAATTTCTGGACGAATAAAAGGCCCCATCATTCTTTGAAAAGTGAGTTTCCATTCATCGCCATGCGGTTTTATGTTTCGACCATATTTTTCGAAAGCTACCAAATGAGCAATTTCGTGAATTAGAGTTATTAAAAATCTATATTTATTCAAACTCGCATTCACCGTAATCAAATGATAACCTTGCGCATCTTTTCTATAATCGCCATGACGGGTTTGACGCTCATTAACGATTTTAAGATGCACATGATTGGCTTTGATTAACTCAAAACAATGATGAACTGCATGTTCTGGAAGGTATTTTAATAGGACTTCACTCAATTTTAAGGCGTTGAAGATGAAACTTGCAATACTTTTCCGTTATAATATTTATTTCCAGTCAAAGCAAAATTGAAGATATAATCTGCCATTTCTTTTGCAGAAAGTGGTGCTTCGTAACCTGGAAAAGCTTCTTGCAACATTTCTGTATTTACAGCTCCAAGTGCTAAAACATTAAAAGCAATCCCTTGCTCTTTGTATTCTTCAGCTAATAATTCGGACAACGTAATTACCGCACCTTTACTTGATGAATAAGCAGCTAATCCAGCGAATTTCATACTTCCTTGAATACCGCCCATCGAACTAATCATCACCACATGACTTCCTTTGCCCATAAATGGAATACAGAATTTTGTTAATTCGGCAACCGCAAAAACATTGACTTTGTATATGTTTTGAAATTCTTCTGAAGTAATTTGTGTAAACGGTTTATGAATTAAACTTCCAGCATTGTGAATTAAAACATCAACTTTTTTCCATGTTCGATTGATGAAATTTTCCACTTGAAGTAATTCTTCAGGATTTGAAATATCTATTGACAAACACGTAATATTTGGATTTTCGATTAATTCTTTTGGTGTTTTTCTAGAAATCGCTAACACTTGATGGCCAGCATCTGCAAATTGCAAGGCTAATTCGTAACCAATTCCGCGAGAAGTTCCTGTTATGATTATATTTTTCAAAATAATTTTATTTTATGTAAAAATAGGAAATAAAAAAATCCCGAAAAAATTTCGGGATTCTAATATTACAAATATAATTTTATGCTAACATAGTTACTGGATTTTCCATAAACGATTTGAACGTTTGTAAGAATTGAGCTCCAGTTGCTCCGTCCACTGTTCTGTGGTCACAAGCTAAAGTAACTGTCATGGTGTTTCCAACTACGATTTGACCGTTTTTAACTACTGGTTTTTCAATGATTGCACCAACAGATAAAATAGCAGAATTTGGTTGATTAATAATCGAAGTGAACGATTGAATTCCGAACATTCCTAAGTTAGAAATAGTAAATGTACTTCCTTCCATTTCAGCTGGTTGAATTTTTTTAGATTTTGCTTTTCCAGCTAAGTCTTTCACACTTGCACCAATTTGAGTTAAACTCATTTGGTCTGTAAATTTCAATACTGGAACCATTAAACCGTCTTCAACTGCTACTGCTACTCCAATATTAACGTGGTGATTGATTACCATTGCATCTTCTCTCCATTGTGAATTTACTTGTGGATGTTTTTTCAATGCCATCGCACTCGCTTTGATTACCATATCGTTGAAAGAAACTTTCGTATCTGGTAATCCGTTAATCATATTTCTTGAAGCAATTGCATTGTCCATATCTAACTCGATTGTTAAATAGTAATGCGGTGCTGTAAATTTAGATTCTGATAATCGTCTCGCAATGGTTTTACGCATTTGCGAATTTTTTATTTCTTCTTGGAATACTTCTCCTGCTGGAACAAATGGTTTTACAGCTGCAACAGTATTTGTAGCTTCTGCAACCGCTTGAGATGGAGTTGCAACTGTTGATGGAGAGAAATTCTCCACATCTGATTTTACAATTCTTCCATTTTCACCAGAACCTTTTACTTGAGACAAGTTGATTCCTTTATCTTGAGCAATTTTTTTAGCTAATGGAGAAGCAAAAACTCTTCCCGAAGTAGTTTGTTCAGCTACTGCTACTTCTTGAGCAACTGCTTTTACTTCTTCAGTTTTAGGAGCTTCAGCCACAGCGCCAACTTTATAGTTAGCAGCAATTCCTGAAACATCAGTTCCTGCTGGTCCTAAAATTGCTAAAATTGTATCTACTGGAGCAGAATCACCTTCTTGCACTCCGATATATAATAACGTTCCTGCATTGAAAGATTCGAATTCCATCGTAGCTTTATCGGTTTCGATTTCAGCTAGAATGTCACCTTCTTTTACAGTATCTCCTACTTTTTTTAACCAAGTCGCAACTGTTCCTGTTGTCATAGTGTCTGACAAACGAGGCATCGTTACTACTTTTACACCAGCTGGTATCTCAACTGCTGCTGAAGTTGGTTTTGCTTCTTCCACTACTTTTTCTTCTTTAGCTTCAGTCGCTGTTCCACCATTTAATAAAGCTGAAATGTCTTCACCAGCTGTTCCAATAATAGCTAATAAAGAATCCACTGGCGCTGACTGTCCTTCTTGAATTCCGATATGTAATAAAACACCATCATGAAATGATTCAAACTCCATTGTTGCTTTATCGGTTTCAATTTCAGCAAGAATATCACCAGTTTTGATTGTATCACCAACTTTTTTTAACCAAGTTGCTACAACTCCTTCGGTCATCGTATCACTCAAACGGGGCATTGTTATAATTTGTGCCATAGTTCTTATAATTTATGTGGAATGAAAGGATAATTTTCTTGTTCGTACACTACGTCGTATAATTGATTTACTTCTGGGAATGGAGATTCTTCAGCGAATTTCTCACATTCAGCCACTAAATCAGCTACTCTTTGATCGATTGCTTCGATTTCAGCTTCTGTAGCGTAGTTATTTTCTTTGATTACATCTAAAACTTGAATAATTGGATCGATTTTTTTGTATTCTTCCACTTCTTCTTTAGTTCTATATAATTGTGCATCAGACATTGAGTGTCCTCTGTAACGGTATGTTTTCATTTCTAAGAAAGTTGGACCATCTCCACGACGAGCTCTTTCCATTGCTTCATGCATTGCTTCAGCTACTTTTACTGGATTCATTCCGTCAACTGGTCCACAAGGCATCTCGTATCCTAAACCAAGTTTCCAAATATCGGTATGATTAGCCGTTCTTTCTACTGAAGTTCCCATAGCATAACCGTTGTTTTCAACGATGAATACTACTGGTAATTTCCAGTTCATTGCCATATTGAAAGCTTCATGTAAAGAACCCTGACGCGCAGCACCATCACCGAAATAAGTTAAAGTAACTCCGCCTGTTTCGAAATATTTGTCTGCAAAAGCAATACCTGCTCCTACTGGAATCTGCGCTCCTACAATACCGTGTCCTCCATAAAAACCATGTTCTTTAGAGAAAATATGCATCGATCCACCCATACCTTTTGAAGTACCTGTTACTTTTCCGTACAATTCTGCCATTACTTTTCTTGGATCTACACCCATTCCAATTGGCTGAACGTGGTTACGGTAAGCTGTAATCATTTTGTCTTTTGACAAATCCATAGCGTGTAAAGCCCCAGCTAATACTGCTTCTTGACCGTTATATAAATGTAAAAATCCTCTAACTTTTTGTTGGATATAAACAGCAGCTAATTTGTCTTCAAATTTTCTCCAAAACTGCATGTCTTCATACCATTTAAGGTAAACTTCTTTGGTTATTGGCTTCATTATGTTTGTTTTTTAATTCAATTGTATTATTCACAATTTTTACGAAAAGCAAAAATACTACATAGAACCTTACTGAAAAAATTAAATTCTATGATTTTTGCGTTTTTTTGTGCTAAATCGTTAAAAAAATCTACGAAATCGTTATAGATGATTCTTATCGAAAACTAATGGCAAAAGATTTTTTAATGAATCTGATTTATAAATCAATCCTTTTGCACCCATAAAAAGTATTTCGATTGGAATATCTTGCTTGAATTCGTACTCAGCAATAGCCTGGCGACAACTACCACATGGCGGAATTGGCTCTTCTAAATCTCTATCTTGTGGTGATGCTGTGATAAACATTTTTACAATTCTTGCATTTGGATAAGTTGCACCTGCATAATAAATAGCCACACGTTCTGCACATAAGCCAGATGGATAAGCAGCATTCTCTTGGTTGGAACCTTGCACTACAATTCCATTATCTAATAAAATTGCTGCACCAACTGTAAATTTTGAATAAGGCGCATAAGCCTTACTTCTTGCTTCAAAAGCTTGATTCATCAAATCAATTTCTTGTTGTGACAACTCATCTTTTGAAAGTACCGAAATAGTAGTGTTTATTGAAATTTGCTTCATATGTAAGGAAAAAAAATCCAAATTCTAAAAAAAGAATTTGGATAGTTTGTTAATTTATTTTTTTATCTATAGTTCATCGAAATTGTCTCCGAAATTAAATGTAAGAGAAAAACGAAGCGTGTTTTCTAAAGGATTTCTCACTTTTGATGCCGAGAACAAATAGGACACATCTACTTTTACTACATTATATTTAAACCCTGCTCCTAATGTAAAGAACTTTCTCGCTCCTTTTAATTCATTTTCATTAAAGAATCCTAAACGCATTGCAAATGAATCTTGGTACCAATATTCAGCTCCTAATGCCCAAGTAAATTCTTTTAATTCTTCAGAAAATCCATCAGGCGCATCATTGAATGATTTGAAAACTCCTTCAGTCCAACCTATTTTTCTATAATCACTTAATGCTTGTGCATAAGCATCATCTGCAATATCTTGTTCTGCTGGCTCAATTGCACCACTTCCATCAGCGTCAATTGCAGCCACTAATGCTGGTGGCGTTGGCACTAATAATTTTGTAATTTCTGCCGTTACACCTATCTTATTGTATTCATCAAATATAAAATCAAATCCTCCACCTAAACGCATGTTTGCCGGTAAAAAATTATTATTTAAATCATCATTATCGTAGCTGATTTTTGGGCCTAAATTTTGAAAATTAAATCCCGCTCTCCATCTTCCGTTGAAATCATTATACGCAACTTCTTCTGATTGATAATATCCTGCAACATCTACCGCAAAAGTTGAAGCTGCACTCGCATCATTTGAACCATCATTAATCTTTAAACTCGAGCGAATATATCTTCCAGCCACAGCCATTGAAAAACGCTCACTTAGTTTCAATGAATAAGAACCATCTAATGCTAATTCATTTGGATTAACAACTCTTGGCACTTCATTTGGATCACCTGTTTCTCTTAATTCAATATCACCTAACCCAAAAAAACGTAATGATCCAGCAAATGCACTTCTTCCCTCAGCACCAAATCTATTGTAATAGGTGATTTGCCCCAAAGAAATATCATTTGCAATACTAGTTAAATAAGGAGTATAACTTACTGAAAATCCTTGTTTTTGCAATGAAAAAGCATATTTTGCAGGATTATATTGTTGAGAAAATGCATCGGCAGATGTTGCTACACCCATATCGGCCATACCAGCAGATCGGGCATCGGCAGCAATAAGTAAAAAAGGCACTCCTGTTGTTATAACTCGGCTATTATCTTCTTGGGCTTTTGCAAATTGACTAACTACTACAAGGGTTAATAATAAAGCAATTTTTTTCATTTTATACATTGAAATTAATTTGACAAATATAGTATTTTATTACAGGATTACAAGTTTCTCATATTTTTCTGCAGATTTACCTGTGGATACAGATTTTACAGTTAATTTATATATATAAACTCCTTTTCCTATTTTATCTCCAAAATCATCTTTTCCATCCCAAGTAATTTCTCTAGACAAAAATCCTTCTGTCATTACTTGCTGATTGATGGTTTTTACTAATTTACCTGAAATCGTTAAAATTTGAACTTGAACATCCAATTGTTCAAACGGCATGTTGTGGTTAAACCAAAACTCGGTGTAACTAACAAACGGATTCGGATAATTCAATACTTTTTCAATTCTCAATCCTTCATCTGAACAAATAGCATTGAATTGAATCTCGGCAGTAATCAAATTATTATAAACATCCCAAGCTTTGAACAATATTGTATGCAAGCCTGGTGACAAATCTCTAAATGGAAACCTAACACTCCCGTTTGTATAATCGTCATTTTCGGTTTCATAATACTCATTCAACACATACGGATTTGTTTCATCACCATCTAAAATAGCAACAATATCATGTCCAATTCCACTAGCGGTATTAATACCATTTTCATCAGACAAAAACGCTAATAATATAGGAGCACAATTTGTAATTCCGCCCGAAACAAAACCTTCATCATTCATATGCAAACGAACCGTTGGCGGAGTTGTATCGCTTGGGGCATTTACATTAACACCACCTATTTGAATTGTTTTATCATAACCCGTCTGGTCTTCTAAATTTGAAACTTCTCTTTTCGCATAAAAACTAATCTTTCCATTTCCAACAGGAATTCTAATGTCTTGTGGAACAATAAAGCTAAATTCAAATTGCCCATTTACAACAGAGGCGTTTCCTCTAAAAACGGTTTCTCCTAATGTTACGAAATTCATTATTATCAAACCATTCGAATCAGTTGTTCCATTATTACCCAATGTGCTTCTGTTGATGTCTTTATCAAAAATTTGAACCGCTAAATCCCCGTTATAATTTGAAATTAAAACATCATTTTCATCCCTAACCTCTCCTGTTATTTTAACCAAACTCAATGCTTGCATAACTGGCAAAGGTTGATTAACTGGAATATCATTTACTTTTGTTAGAACAACTTTTGGTTTGGGTATTGCTAATTTTAAAGCCGGGTCACCAATATAAAAAACAACTCTTCGATTGTCTGAACCTGTAGATAGCTTAGTTTGTCTTAATGCTTCTGAAATAGTTGGATAATTAGTTGAACCAAAAGCATACAAATCTTCACTCAATAAATTATTCATTTGAAATCCTGTTCCTACACCAATTTGTCTTGTTGTCGCTATCAAACCTATTGCTCCTCCAGATTTATTCCAAAACATGTACTCACCTCCGGTAAAACGATTTGGATCATCAAAACGGGTAAATTCACAAGTTATTGTAACAAATAACGGATATCTGTATCGATTAGTTAAATTTTGAGCATCTAATTTTTCAAATAAGCGTTCTCTGGCCAAAAACTCTTCATTTCCATGTCCAAAATAATTAAAAACCAAAGCTCCCAATTGTAAAGCATCTAAAAAATCTGTTTTAGCTTCTGGATAACGCTCTCCTCCTGCTGCCACTTGCTGTACATAGGCATCTGTATGTATTTTTTTTACATTAACAAATGGCTTTTGAACAGTTAATACATCTGCTAAATCGTTTAATCCGAATTGTAAAGTTGCATCCGTAGAATTATCTGCATCATCAGAATAGATTACATAATTATTACGCCATCTACCATAAGATTGTTCATCATGATATTCAATTACCTTGTTTACCATTTCGGCCGCTTGTGTTGTAGTAGACACCAACATTCTCCCTACAGCAATATCAATTCCATCAAAACCTCCCGTCATAGTTCCTTCAGTATCATCCATTAATCCATAAAAATCATCGGACATAAAGGATGTGTACAATGAAAAATTAGAACTATTATTTGTTTCTGAAGCACCAGGATTAAAACCATGAAATACAGGAACAATATTCGTGTTATTGAACAATCTTTCTTTATAATCATAAGATGCATCTCCAAAAAGATTTACATATTTAACTCTTTTATCAGAAGATGATGCATTCCAATACACATATTTAATAAAATTACGAATCGCTGCGATATCTTGTTTTCCAGAAGCAAATTCTTGATATATTTTTTCAAGTGTTACTACTCGAACACTCATACCTGAATTATTTCTATGGAAATCAGCCAAAGTTTCAGCTTGACTTGCTAAAAATTGAGGCGTAATAATTAAATAATCTATGTCTTGAAAAGCACCAGAATTATCATTAAAAATGGTCCCTTTTAAATTTTGATTTAAAACACTGGTATTTACTTCCTTTAATGGTGTAAACACATCTGCTAAATCAACGGCAACATATTTTCTGGCAGTTCCTAAATTTACTTTGAACGAAAAACTTGCCCCAGTAATGTTATCATATTTAGTCACATTATACAAGTCTGTTACATCCCAAACTTGAGAAATTGCAGTTGCAGCTGTCAAATTGTATTGACCAACTCCAATATTTGTTTGCTCCAAATCGTTTGAAAACACAAATTGCTTTCCATACCCAACTAAATTACGTTTTGATTTTAAACGAATGAAATCCAAATAACCATTAGAATTAGGCACTCCACCATTATCATAAGTCATTAAAATTGAAATAGAAGATGAAGTTGTAGAAAATGTTGTGTTTAGGGCAGATTCATAACCTTCAACTCCGCTAAAAGCAACTAATTGAGGAAAAGTAATCGTTCCAATATCTTGATTATTCGCTTTGAAATTAAAAGACGAATTCCCAAACGACTTTGAAGCTGTATTGATTTTTACATCTACCGGAACAGAAGTATCAATGTTTGGAATAGTAAAATCAAAAGTTTGTGTATTATCAATATTAAATTGTTCGCCTAACCATCTTCTCCCTACTTTACCACCATTTACCAAATCTTTTTCATAATAAACTACATCATCAAATTGAGTAAAATTTAAAGTAGGTGATGCTGAAGGCTCTGTAGCAGTTTGCATTCTTTTCCCTGTTCCGCCCGAAGATGTAATATAATAATAAGATTTATCTGCAAATAAATTTACACTTGTTAAACTTTCTGTATTCCAAGTATCAACTCCTTCTGCATAAAACAAAATATAATCGCTATTATCAAAAGCGCCATCACTTTCACCTATAAACTGAATTGCATTTTCTTCTAAATCATTTGGATAAGAAGTAGCATTTAATAAAGGCAACATTCTTCCTCCATTTCCATAGATTTTAATATTTCTTGGATCAACATTTACATTAAATCCAAGACTTTGTAAAAATGATTTAGAAACTTTGTAAACGCCAGATTTTTCAACATAAAAACGATACCAATTACCAGAAGCTAAAACAGAATTTGAAATAGATTGGACTACATTAGAATTTGAGATTTTATTTGACGGAGATAAATTTGAAATTGAATAGGTAAAAGAGACCACTTTTTTATAACCAGATTCATCTCTTATTATTGGAGAAAATGAAATCAATCCTTTATATGAATCTCTAGCAGAAACAACTTCAAATTTTGAATTTATAGTCGAAGACAAAAAATTAAGATTCAAATCATATAATTCTGAACTTGAAATAGATTGATAATTTACAGCTGTAATTTGCAAAGTAGCATTAACAGCACTTACATCGACAACCTTTTTAAAGCTAATTTTTTTAGCAGAAACATCAATATCATAATATTCAGATTGAAATTGAGGAATTTTAAAAGAGAAATCTCCTAAATTATAATTAACCTCTTGCTTCCAATTAAGAGTAATCGTTTCGCTTTGTTGTGCGAAAAGAGTTGAAGCAAATAAAAGTAATAAGTATTGTATCTTTTTCATCATTTCTACAACGTGATTTGGCAAAATATATTACAAAGAGAAAAAAATATTTTCATTTTAAGCTAAATTATTGCAATAAAATATGATTTAATCCGTTGTAAAGGAAAGCATTTTAACACAAGATTAAATTTTTTTTACAAATTTTTAAAAACGTGTTGCATATTAATACATAATTATTATCTTGCGACACTAAATTTATTACCTACTGAAAGTATGAAAATTAAGAAAATTATGGCTTTAAAATTGTTAGTTGTAATGGCGCTAACAATTGGTTTTACTGGTTGTAGTAAAAAAGGAAGCACTAAAGGTGGTTCATCAGCTACAGGTTGGAAAATTAATGACAAGAAAGGTGGTTTCCAGTTTAACGACAAGTTCAAGAAACAAGAAACTCCTCCAGGAATGATTTCTGTAGAAGGTGGAACATTCACTATGGGTAAAGTTCAAGATGATGTGATGCACGATTGGAATAACACTCCAAGTCAACAACACGTTCAATCTTTCTTTATGGATGAAACAGAAGTTACTAACAAAATGTATGCTGAATACTTATTTTGGGTAAAAACGGTTTTCCCTCCAACGGAAGAAAATTATAAAAATATTTATAACGGAGCAATTCCAGATACTTTAGTATGGAGAAACCGTTTAGGATATAACGAAACCATGACAAACAATTACTTAAGACACCCAGCATATGCTGATTATCCTGTAGTTGGTGTTAACTGGATTCAAGCTGTTGAATTTAGCAAATGGAGAACTGATCGTGTAAACGAAAATATTTTAGAACGCGAAGGTTACCTTAAAAAAGACAACAAAGTTAAGTTAGGAACAGATGTAAAAGCTGAATCATCATTCAGTACAGAAGCTTATATCAACTCTCCATCAAAATCTTTCGGAGGAAACGAAGAGATAGTTCTCAAGAAAGAAATGGGCGGCGGAAGAAGACAAGCTGCTGATACAGCTAAAAACGTATATGCTCAAAGAAGTTCAGGTTTAATTTTACCTGAGTACAGACTTCCAACCGAAGCTGAATGGGAATACGCTGCTGTTGCATTAGTAGGTAACAGAGAGTACAACATCTACAAAGGACAAAAGAAATATCCTTGGAATGGTCAGTACACTCGTTCTTCAAAAAGACAATACAGAGGAGATCAATTAGCCAACTTTAAACAAGGAAAAGGAGACTACGGAGGAATTGCTGGATGGTCTGATGATGGTGCTGACATTACCAACAAAGTAAAAAGTTATGCTCCAAATGATTTCGGATTGTACGATATGGCTGGAAACGTAGCTGAATGGGTACAAGACGTTTATAGACCTTTAGTTGATGATGAAGCAAATGATTTCAACTACTTTAGAGGTAACGTTTACACTAAAAATAAAATTGGTGAAGATGGAACTGCAGAATTAGTTACTTCTGACAACATTACCTATGACACTTTAAGTAATGGTAGAATTATGGCTAGAAATTTCCCTGGCCAGATTGCTCAAGTTCCAGTTGATGAAAACGAAACTTATTTAAGAACTCAATTCTCAACCTCTGACAACAGAAACTACAGAGATGGTGATAGACAATCTACACGCTACTTTAAATTTGGCGGTTCGGAAGAAGAAAACGCTGAAGGTGGAGAAGAAAAATTCAGAATGTACGAATCTCCAAAGCATAAAATTTCAACTGTAGTTGACTCTACGAACACTGAAAAGAAAATGCTAAAACAATTTGATAAATCTGATAAAAGAACATCTTTAGTTGATGACAACGTAAGAGTTTATAAAGGTGGATCATGGAGAGATAGAGCATATTGGTTAGATCCAGCTTCAAGAAGATATTTCCCACAAGATATGGCAACTGATTACATTGGATTTAGATGTGCAATGTCTAAAGTAGGTCCAAAATCAAACAAGAAAACTCCGAGAGGAAACGTGAAAAAATAATTTCACTAAAAATACTTACAAAAGCCCTTTTTTACGAAAGGGCTTTTTTTTATCTTCGTGTTTCTCAACAAAACAAACTTTCCAATGACTATAGATACAATACATTCTTTATTCCTAGAATGCTCAACCGTTTCAACTGACACAAGAAAAATCGAAAAAGACTGCTTATTTGTAGCACTAAAAGGAGAAAAATTTGACGCCAATACATTTGCAAAAGAAGCCTTAGAAAAAGGAGCAAAGTATATAATTATTGATAACCCTACATATCACATCAATCAAAAAACAATACTTGTAAATAACTCTCTTGAAACATTACAAGAATTAGCAAAATTTCATAGAAAACACATTGGATTACCAATTATTGCTCTAACTGGAAGCAATGGAAAAACAACAACAAAAGAGCTTATACACGCAGTTTTATCAAAAAAATATAATACCATAGCAACCATCGGCAACTTAAACAACCACATTGGAGTTCCTTTAACACTATTACGTTTTACACAAAATACCGAAGTTGGAATCGTTGAAATGGGAGCAAACCACCAAAAGGAAATAGAATTTCTTTGTGATATTGCACAACCTGACTATGGTTATATTACTAATTTTGGCAAGGCACATCTAGAAGGTTTTGGAGGAATTGAGGGTGTTATCAAAGGAAAAAGCGAAATGTATTCCTATTTAGAAAAAAACAACAAATTAGCATTTGTAAATTTAGATGACACTATTCAAAATGAAAAAACTAAAACACTAAAAAGATATAGTTTTTCCATAAATGAAAGCAATCCTAATACACAAATTAGTAGCGTTGAGGCCAATCCGATGGTACAAATAAAATATAAAAATCTTACCATCAACTCACACTTAATAGGAATATACAACGCGAATAATATTAATGCTGCGATAGCAATAGGAAATTATTTTAAAGTTCCTGATGAATTGATTAAAGAAGCTATTGAAAATTATATCCCAGAAAACAATCGTTCACAAATGATTCATAAAAATGGTAATGAAATAATTTTAGACGCTTACAATGCAAACCCTAGCAGTATGAGTGCGGCCATTGCTAATTTTATTCAACTTGAAAAGCCTAATAAAATTGCAATTTTGGGCGATATGTTTGAACTAGGAGAAGAAAGCTTAGCAGAGCATAAAAAAGTTATTCAGCTTGTAGAAAAAGAAACTGAAATAACCACCTATTTTATCGGAAAAGATTTTTTCGCAAACAAAACAAACAACAGTCACATATTATTTTTTGAAGATTTCAACGCATTTTCAAAACATTTGACTGAGAAAAGACCAACAAACCATTTAATCTTAATAAAAGGCTCAAGAGGAATGGCTCTTGAAAAAACATTAGAAATTATATAAAAATAAAAAAAGCACTTCAATTGAAGTGCTTTTTTATGTTTTGTGGGCGATGAGGGGTTCGAACTTTCCTCATAATGCGCTCATATATAATAAATTATATAAGTCTAAAAATCAAAGGTCTCGATTTTGCTCCTTCATATAGAAACAAACATCACTAAATCTTAATACTGTAAATTTAATAATTTTTATAATCTTCTGCAAATTAATTCATTACTAAATGATACTAAAAAATGAACTGGTTATTTAAGTGTTTATAGGTGCTTTTCTTGATTAAAATTTGTTTTAGCATTTCTTCTATTTTAACCAAAAATCAAGTGAGTTACTTGTTCATATTTTATGCCACTATATGTACAGAACTCTTCAATCGTTAGAAACTCATTTTCGAGCTTATTGAGGTCTTTTTTTATCTTTTGCATTAATCTAGTACTTTGACGATAACTCTTGCCTGTTATTCGTTGTATGTCCTTTGGATAGATGCATACCCTCTGATTATTCAATTTCATACTTTATCCATACCTTTGATATAGCTATGCTATACTTCTGACGTGCAGAAAATCTTTTGCAATTTAGTTATAATTTTTCATACTTATTTATTGTGTTTTTATGTTCATTTAAGACACTTGTGTCGATTTTGGACATATGGTACACTTGTTACTTTTTCTTTAGTGAAATGCTTTGTAAACTTTGCTTTAATCATTCAAAATATGGTTGCAACTGATTGAAAGAATGAAGGAGATTATAGATGAATGTTTAACAAAATTTTGAAGTTATGGCTAGACAGAAAGGCATAATTAAATTGAAAGGTACTATCGGAGATATTACTTTTTACAAAACGCAAGATGGGCACTTGGCAAGAGAAAAAGGAGGAATTGACGCTAGTAGAATTGCAAGTGATCCTGCGTTTCAAAGAACTCGTGAGAATGGTTCCGAGTTTGGTAGAGCTGGTAAGGCAGGGAAAGTGCTAAGAACCGCTTTAAGACCATTGCTTTTAAATTCTGCTGATGGTAGAATGGTGAGTCGTTTGACACAAGCAATGGTTAAAGTTATTCAAGCGGACACTGTTAGTGAACGTGGTTTGCGTAACGTGATTGATGGAGAAGCTGAATTATTATTTGGTTTTGAATTCAATATTCGTGGTAAGCTTGGTACTACTTTGTTTGCTCCGTTTGTGGCAACTATTGACCGAGTAGCTGGTGAAATTACTGTGGATTTAGCATCATTTATTCCTGCGAATATGATTGCTGCTCCAAGTGGAACTACTCACTACAAAATCATTTCTGGTGGAGCAGAAATTGATTTTGAAGCTGAAACGTATGTGGTTGCTACTTCTGAAACGGCAATTTTACCATGGGATGGAACTGCTACTGCTCCAATTAACCAAGTGAATGCAGTTACTGCTAACTCAACTAAGCCATTATTTTTGGCTTTAGGTGTTGAGTTCTATCAAGAGATTAATGGGCAAATGTATCCGTTGAAAAATGGTGCTTTTAACCCATTATCGATTGCAAAAGTTGACAGCGGTGTGTAATGGTTATTTGGTTAACTAGAACTTATTTCCCTGAAGGAGCAAATGGTAAACTCGAATGCGAAGGCAAATTGATTTGTAATACAATTGAATTGCCATGGAAGATGAACGAAACGAAGGTTTCTTGTGTTCCGGAAGGGAAATATTTTATTAGAAAGCGGTACAGTGCAAAATACAAATGGCATTTAGAATTGGTGGATGTACCGAATAGAAAGTTCATTCTTTTTCATCCTGCTAATAATGCTCAAAAAGAATTACAAGGCTGTATTGCTCCTGTTACTAAACTTTCTGGACCCGGTTTAGGTTTGATGTCGAGAAAAGCTTTTACGAAGCTAAAAGACTTTGTTTACAGAGCTTTGGACAAAAAAGAAAGTGTTGAATTAATTATCCAATAGATCCTTTACAGGATGACAAAAAACGTAATTATGAAAAAAATCATTAATAGAGCAAAAGCTCCCACACCAAAATTTTTCAAAGTGCTTCGAACTGTTGGGTTGGCATTAGCTGCCGTTGGTGGAACAATTTTAGCTGCTCCAATTGCTTTGCCTGCTATTGTAACTACCATTGGTGGTTATGTAGCAGTAGCTGGAGGAGTTTTGTCAGCTGCAAGTCAGCTAACTACAACTGATGACAGCCAATAATCCCACATTGATGGGTACTGCTGGAGGCACATTTTTAAGTATTGTACCAAATCTTTCCTCTGATGATATTGCCAAAACGGTTATCTTAGCTACCGTTGGAGCTGTTGTCAGTTTTACGATTTCGTTACTGCTTAAAAGCATAAATAAGAAGCACAAAAAATAAGTTTAGCCCTAGTTGTGGTGACCTTTGGGTTAAACATGATTAAGCCAAGTCGTAAGACCTGGCTTTTTTTATTTGTTGCGATACCTCATCAAAATAGCATTGCGAAGCTCATTGATTAAGTGGATGTTTTTTGTGTGATGTGCTTCTTGTTCTTGCAATAGTTTCAGTGCTAGTATGTTTTTATGGTGCAGCTCGTGTTCACGCATTAATCGGGTTGCTTTTGGATTGAACTCTTTCTTGAATTCATAGAGGGATAAGAACGGAATGACTGAACCGCGAAGAAAAGGCATCCAGAATTTTGATTTCCATAGGCTCATGGCAATCCAAAAAATGTCCTCTTTTTGAGCTTCGGTTTGGAATACTAGTACAAAGCTGTTTGTAAAACCTTCATTGCTCGGTTTTCCGCTATTTAGTCCTTTTGATAATACGAAAAAATGCTGTTTGGCATAGTGCGTCCCAGGTTGGTGGGTTTTGATAAAAATAGTGTCCATTGTACAAGGATTTAACAGGTTAACTTCCTTCGTCTTTCCTTCGTGATTGTCCAAAATGTGATTGAAAACCGAGATGCCCCACACACATTTTTGCAAAAGAAAAAAGGAAAAAAAAGAAAGCCGTCTTGCCTTGTGGAGGGTTTCAAAAAAGCAAGTTTTTCGGGTAAAATACTACCCATATGCGTCTGTGGAAACGCTAAGTGGATGTTGTGGTTTTGAAAATGTATGGGTGGAGATTTTATCCGAAACCGAAGGCTTGAACTTGCTTTTTTGAATACCCGGAACAAAACTTTGGCTTCTTTTTTATCCTTTTTTTTGTAAAAATGTTTACCCCAAATGTTCTTATGAAAACGGACACAGGGATTATTCAATCGGGACTGGTAAACAAGGGTGTGGTTTTCTTTTTTTCGCTGGACGACCTCGACTGCGCTCGGTTTGACAATGTTTCTTTGTGAATATGAGAAAAAAGAAAAACACACTCTTGTGGTGGTTTGATTTTTGAGGATGCTTGATGGTTCAGTTAGCAGTCGCGGTTTTCAGTTAGCAGTTAAGGTCTGATGAAAATGGGAAGCATCTTCAAAAAACAATGAAAATTACGTTAGCGGTAGCGTTCCTATTCTTTTTCGGGTGGGTGCGGCTGGGCGCGGATATTTTACATAATAACCCTTATAACTTTCAGGGGGACTGCGTGGGGTGTTGGGAATGAATTATAAGGTTTATTATGTAATAATAGCTTGGGAGTGGTTTTTGTGTGCTTTTAGCGTTTGTTTTTTGAAATGGGTGTAAGTGGATAAAAAATGGCGGACTGTGCGCGAGGGGTTGGGAAAACAGGGAGCCATTTTTTATTGACTTACTTGGGGGAAAACAAGTGCTAAAAGTGCACGAAAAACCACTAGTGCGGTGGGGAGCGTTGGACTGGGTGGGTGAAACTACTTCAGCGAAGCGTTCCGATTTCTTTTTATTTGAAATTAGCGAAATGGAGCAAACAAAGAATTGATGCCAGGAAACTTGGACTAGAAGCGATTTTTGTGCAGCTGAATGAGATAATAAATCTTAGTAAATAGTTTATCTACCCACCTTATCTACCCACTTATGGTAATTTAAAATGAATAATCCAATATCCACCTTTAGCTCCATTCATTCTTTCCAACAAACCTAATTCTTTTAAAAAAAGTAAATTTTTATCAATAGCAGAAAGACTTAAGCCTAAAACATCTGATAATTCACGAATGGAAATTCTACTGTTTTTATGAATATTTTTTAAAATATCTATTCTATTTTCAGTTAGTTTTTCTACCCACTTTTCTACCCACTTTTCAAAATCAAATGGTCTTCTAAGTGTAACAGTAAACATTCCATCAATATTAAATTCTGGAGGAGTTAATCCTTCATCATTCATAACATCACGAATACGAGTTATTCCTGAACCTATCTGTTCTACTAATCTCATTCTTTCAAATAAACCAAAAATTAATGGATTTCTACTTGCACTTCTTTTCCCAAATTCACTTTTTGGAACTGCACTTACTAAACCACCTGGATTAGATATTTCTACTCGATCATCAAATACTTCGATAGTTATTCTTGCTCCTTTATCGTAGTAATCGCGATGAGCTAATGAATTTATAATTGTTTCTTTGAATGCTGTTTCTGGTATTTCCCATAATTCTTTTCTTGCTTTACCGCCTTCTCCTTCAATATCATATCTTACATCTAGTTTTGACTTTAACCAAATCATACTTTTTTGATATTGTTGGTATAATGTTCCTGTCATTACTTTATCATCAACGATATAGCGTTTGTCTGTGCCATCAAATGCTACACAACGAATTACTGCTTTTTCAAAAAACTTTTCAGGATTACTTCCAAAAAATAAAACGGTACCGTTTTTTAATTGGCCATCATTTGTTACTAACTTTAGATTGGTAAATAATTGTTCGTTTGAAGTTACATTGACTAAGCCAGCTTCAAAACGAAATGTATTGATATTTTCTTTTGCAATGTCGTCTTCTATATTTGCTTCTTTACAAATGGCATCATCAAAGTAAATTTTATCAGCTTGCTGGAAAAAGTCTCTCATTTCTTCAACCGTTGTGAGTTTCTGCGAATTTGGACCTTGACGCACATAAATTGCACCTGATAACACATAAGGTTTATTTTGACCTGATGGGACTTCGATTACTGCTATATTTTTACCATCTACCTCAATAATATTAAAATCACATTTCAGCACTGGAGATATCTCGTTTATTGAATTTTGTATTGCTGAACGTTTAGCATTATCAATTGTTATTCCTTTAATAGTGTTAGCATCATCAACGCCAATTAAAACAACACCTCCTGAAGCATTTGCAAAAGCACATACTTCCTCTGTGATTTCCTTTATCTTATTTGGAATACTGACTTTGAATTCGGCATTATAACCTTCTCCAGAAGCTATTATTGATTTTATTTCGGTTGGGTTTAGCATTTTATTTTATTAGTTCTTATCAAATGTATGACAAAAAATCATTTTCTTAAAGACTTATACTTTCTAGTAATTATTTTATAAAGTTTTTGTAGCAATTCTTCTTTATTTATAAAGTTAATTTGAGATAAAAGATTGTAATTTGAAACTATAGTAAGTTTCATTAATTGATTAATATTCTTTTTGTTCCAAAAATATAGCTTACCATTTATTCTATAAATAAAGCCCTCGAAAGTTGTAATTCCATTTTTATACTTCACAACACTGAAAACATTACAATTGATGTTTTTAATTTCATCAGGATGCAAAAAATCCATTTCGGATATTATATTGTCAAACTTAAAATTTTTATTTGACTTCAACACTCTTCCTTTTCTTTCCGTTTTATATACTTCTTGTGAAAAATTAATGTTCTCTAGTTGTAACAACCAACAGTTATTCTTTTTAAGTTTCCCAAGGTTAATTTTGTTTTTTACAACAAACTCTTTTAATAGATATTCTTGAACCATAGCATTTTTTCGTAAAAAACGAAAAAATTTAAAAGATGACATTTCAAAAAATGGCTCATAAGGATTAATGTTAACAATATCCTTGACATTATCATCTTTTTTGTGAAAGTCAAACGCTTTTTTATGGGCTACATACATCAAAGTGTAGTGAATACCATTTTCACCAATACTGAATGTATATTTTTCTCGGTTTTCGTTAGGTTGAGTATAAAAGAAGAAGTTTGGAAATTCCATATTGTATTATTTAATCCCATTCACTAACAAATTCTTCTTTCCTTTCTCTTTCAATACTCATTTTAGAATACATTATATTTCTCTCGATTAACTCAATAAATTCATAATAATTTATGTTATTTTGGTTAACTAGAAAATCTTTAACTTTTTCATATTGAGATAATTCAAATTGCATATTTGGCAATCTACTTCCCATTGTTACTCCAGATGATGTATAAAAATCAAGTCTTTTAAATAATTCAATATCACAACCTTTATCTAAAATAATTTTTAGAAAATCTAACATCTTATCTCTATAAACAGTTGTAACAATATTAAATATGAATTCAATCATTTTGTTATCATTGGAAGACACCAATTTTCTTTGTAAAAAATCAATCTCTTTTTGATTATTACCTTTAAACACATTAGAAAACTCTGATGCTCTATGAGAATAGCTTTTAAAATTTACAAAATAATTGATCATATTTTCAAAAATGATTTCATAATTAGGTAGTTCCCATAATTTCTTAAAATTGTTATCATCAAAATCTCTTCTCGATAAATAATCTTTTTCATCAAAATTGTACTTTAACAAATCAATAATGAAATTTGAATTATAGGATAAAATAATTTTAAAGACGTTTAAGTCGTAATCAAAATGTCTTCTTTGGTTATCAAAATATAGATACAAAAATTCTATTTTGCTTAGACTTGATATAAATGTTGATTGATACTTATCATGGATGATTTCAAAAAAACGATCATCTATATTTAGGTATTGGTGAAGTTTAGTTTTTTCAATTAATAAATTTAATACTTTTTCAATTTCTTTATTTGTATCAATATCTAGATATTCAAGTTTATCTAATACATCATCTAAGAAGTAAACATTTGTAAAATCTATTTTCTCTATTAAACTAAATACACAATTGTAATCATCTATGCTGGTTAATTCAGGAGGAGTTCTTAAAAAGAGTTCTAATAATAATCCTTCTGTTTTGGTGCTTTTTTTGAATACTGTTTTTAATTGTTGAATTTTACTATCATCATTTTCTATGCTTGACAATATTTTTCTAAAGTATAATCTTTCGGAATATTCATATTTAAAAATTTCATCCAATACAAGAATAAATGTATCGAAGTCATTTGAAGCTAAGTTTTGAAAAATATCAGAAACAGGACTTATTATGCTTTCAATACAAGAATAATTATTGTATTTATTTTCAGATATCACTTGCAATGATTTTAGAAATTCATTGTAGTCATCAAAAGAATAATTTGAAAAATCTTCAAGAAAATCTTCATCTCTATCAAATTTTTTATCCAACTTTGACCAAAGAATATACTCTTTTGAACGAATTAATTCTTTTACTTTTTTTGAATATTTAATTTTAGAATAATCAAGAGTTTTTGTGTATTTTTTTATAATAGAAGCTTCCCTGAATGAATTATTTTTGAAATTTTCCATAAAAAATGGAATTATTAAATCTTTATCGAAAGTAACAACTCTTTTTTCTCTTTCATTTAAATGAGAATAATGATGTCTTTCAAAAAAATCCAAAACATCATTTTTTAATATGTCATTCTTGTAGCAACCAAAAATAAAGTTTAACAGCTTTTCTCTAAATTTTTTGTGGTCTTCACTTAAAACAATAAACATCTGACCAAAATAAATCTTATTTCCATCGCCTCCTTCATTGTATTGATAACTATCAACTAAGTACTTATCAGAAATATAAAGAATGATTTTTGAATAAAGAATTGGATTTCCTTCAATTTTAGAATATAAAAAATCAAAAAGCTGAATTTGAGTTTTGTAACTATATTCAAAACTAAATCGTTCATAAGTAAAGGATTGTTTGAATACTTTTAATACTTTAGTAAAAACTAATTCATTTGAAAGTGCATATTTCATTAATAGTTCCAAAGCTACCTCAAACTTTTCTGGAATGTGATAAAAATTTACTAATAGACTGATTAATTTATCATCATACGATTTTATATGATTGTCTTTATATAATTCAAATTTTAAGTTATCAGTATTAGTCCGTTCAAGTTTAGTTATGAAGGTATTTGCATAAAGAATAGTTTCAGTTTGGAGGTAAAACCAAAAACTTTCTAAAAATCTAATTGATTTATCCTGATAGGATTTTATATTATTCCATTTCGTATTCAGATCATAAATTATCAATTCCTTAATTTCTTCAAAACCATAATTACTAATAATTGGGTTCAAAAGACGCATTAAAGAAATTTTATGTTCATCAAAGTATAAGTAAAGTAATAGTGAAAATGAAATATGTTTTTCTTTGATAAAAATTAAGTAAAATATATATTCTCCAAGAATTTGGTCGGCAACTTTATATGTATTTTTAAATTCATCAGCCAATTCATTTTCAACTAATAAACTTAATTTTTCTATTAATTCATTCTTAGGAATATTAAAGTATTTATTAATTTCATCGATGAGTTCTACATTAGAAATATCAATTGTTCTAAATAAACTTAAAATTCCGGCTACCTTAAGTAAGGTTAAATCATTTTTTAAAGTATTGTTTGCAGAAGAAAAATACTCTTCTAAAATCAATGATGCTTTATTCAATTTTTCAATGTCGTTATTAATTCCAGCTATGGCTGCCATCAAGCAATCCTTGGATTTCCTTTAGAAATTGAATAAATTCTGTCTATGTAGTAGCTATTAATGTTATACTCTGGTGAGCTAAGAATTTTTGATAATTCTGTTTTATCAAAATTTGCTAATTCAATTAGTTCATATTCTTTGAGTTCTTTTTCTACTTCATTTTTAAGATAATTTCTTACCGTTAAAACTATTTTTATATTACCCTCTTTGAATTCATTCTTGAAGGTGATAATTGATGATAAATTACTTTTTAATTTATTTGCATCATCAACTACAATTAAATATTTTTTATTTTTAATTAGTTGAACTTTTAAATCCTCCCAAATTAATTGGTTGTTATTTCTAATGTATTTAACTATAAAATCAGAATTACTTTGTATGAATTTTTCAACTAATTCTAATGAAAATTTTGTTTTACCTACACCAGCTTGTCCAGTAATTAAAAGAAAATCTGATTTGTTTAAGAATTGTTCACCTTTTGTTAATTCATCTGTTCTGTTATAAAAAGTATTTGATAATGGTGTTGCGAACTTAGATTTTTCATATTGAGTAATGAATTCACTCATTTCTAAAATTTGACCTGTATCAATTGTTAAACCTATTTCTTTGGCTAAAGAAGGAAAGTCTCTAAAGATAATTGTTGCTAAAGCATCTAATCCAATTACTTCTAATTTTGTAAATCTATTAATCTCGTTTTTATACAAATTTAATTCTTCCTGAATTTTTGTTGTAATTTCTTGATTGCAGATTAAAATAATTCTAACAATTTTTTCTTGAGAAATATCCTTTTGATTAAAGCAATGTCTAATATCTCCTTTAAGTTTTTCTATTAATTGCTTTTTCTCAATAGTTGTAACTTCGTTAAAAATGTAGTTATCACCATCTGAAATAAAATTATCAGGAGTTCCTTTCTTAGATTTTTCCTTTCCAATTACCAAACCTGTGGCATTAATTATTGGAAAACGATATGCAAGATATAATCTACATAAGTTTGCAAATTTATCTGGATTACATCTTTGAAGTGCTTGTTCTATTGCTGTTATCATTGTAAATCATTAATTTACAAAAATAATCATATTTCTAATGTAGAATTACAATAATCGATGTAAGATTTTAGATTGAATAATTCAATTTGGTTTTCATCGTCTCCTTCAAATTGCCCAATTGCAATAAATGCTATATCATTGGCAAATGCTTTTTCACCAATTAAGTGCTCGATGTGAACGTAAATCACTTCTCGAAGTCTTGGGTTGTCTTTGTGGACTATGTAGTTTTGGAGCAACACTTTTATTCCTAAATCGGTTGGTTTGTTTGGGTTCTCTAATGGGATGAAATACATTTCACTTATTCGTAAAGTGATGCCGTAATATTCTAGTGGTTTGTCGGTGCCGTTTTCGTATTTGGTTAGGTTGGTTTCTGGTTGAAGGAATGCGGTTATTTTCCAACGTTCTACCACCGGTGCATGATGAACTAGTAATTCTACTTCTTTGAAAAGGTAGGGATTTCCGTTTGCAGTAATTATTAATTCGCCGCCTTTAGTTTTGTTTTTGATGATGAGGTTTAGGTCTTTGTTATATTGATGAAGTATCTCGATTAGTTTATCGAAATGGGTTTTAAGTTCGTCTTTTGGGATTTCGTTTAGGAGTAGGAAAACGAAGTTGTTTTGTTGGAAGTAGTTCCAGAAGTTGGTTATTGTGTTCATATTGTTTCTTTTTTTTGGAACGCGGATGAAACGGATGCTTCGCAACGCGGATTTATGCGGATTTTATCTTTTGTCTTGAGCTGATTTTTCAAATGCTATTAAATTGACCATTTCCCTAAGTCTCGAGCGAACTCGATTGCCGTAATGTTTTTCTATTTCTGTGGCGGATAGGTTTGTGGTTATGTGGGTAAATAGTTTTTTTGAAATAAATAGATCATATCTGCTTAATAAAATTTCTGCCATTACATTGCATTCGTTTCCGAAGTATTTTAGGTTGTTTTCTGTTCCTAAATCGTCAAAGCAATAGGTTCTTGGTTCGGATTGATAGAGTTTGCCGATGCTGTATTTGTGAATTATTTGGTAGCCGTCCTGGATGAATTCAAAACTTATATCTCGACACGGTTTTACGAAAAATTTATGTTCTGTTGCTGTTAGATATTTCATTAAGTTCATCAATGATGTTTTTCCGCAGCCGATTGGTCCGGTTAATAGAATTCCTTTGTTGAGGTTTATTCCATATTGAAAACAAGTTGGTTCGTCTTTTAAGAAATATGCGATTAGTTTGTGCACAATTGGGTAATCAGTTTCTATTATTTTGAAATGATTGCCGTATAGTTCAACTCCTTTTTGTTCTAGCCAATTGATTACTTCGGTGTAGCTGTAATGTGATTTTATTTCGTTTTCCATATTTTTATTTTTAACCACATAGAAACATAGGTTTTATAGTTTTTTTGCTGATTGAGTAAAGACGCTTCGCTTAAAATAGTCTTCATAGATTTAACCGCAAAGTCCGCAATGATTGACGCAAGGTTCGCAAAGAACCTGAAACAAGTTCAGGTTAAAGTGGCTCTGAATAGTCTTTGTCGGTTGATGTATTGAGTTGTTTTGCTCTGTTGGGTTGTTCTGCATTTGAAATGAATTTAGGTGCGTTAATCATCCAATTTTGTGCTGCTGCTTGCCAATCGACCATCGGTGTTTTGCCACCAACTAACCAACCGACACTGGAGAAATAGTTATAAAATTTTTGGGCCTCGAGTTCCGGGAAATTTTGAGACTGGAAATAAAGTTTGATTTCTTCAATGACAGGATTTAATTTTAGATTATGAGCTATCTCGACTTCGCTCGATATGACAAACTCGGTTATTTTCTTTTCTTCTTTTTTTGCGGAACTTTTTTGCCAACTGTTTTTTATTTGATTTTCATCGGAGTTGGCGAATGTTTGAAGTATTTGCCGATTATCATCGTCCAATGTTTCCAACATTTCTTCTTTTTCTTTTTTCGCGGAACTTTTTTCTTTTTCAGAATTTTCATTTTCTAAATTGGAATTATTTATTTCTTCAAAATTTTTTGTGAGCTTTTCCAAGTTTGAAACGTTTTTATCGTTTAAAATGTTTGTATTGTTTATATAGTTTATAGAAGGTACTACTGCTTGTTCAGTACCTGTTTCACTACTAGTACAAGACTTGTTCAAAGCTTGTTCAGAAACAAGTTCAATAAGTGGTTCATTTTTTGGTTTTCTTTCGGATTTTGGCAACGGTTTTAAATCTTCTGAAAAGTTGAATAAAATGACATGACTTCCTTTGAATGGATTGTAAGATGGTTCGTAATTGATGTAACCCAAACTATGCAAGTTCTTCAGACATTTATGATAAGTGGCTTTAGAACTGATTTTGCTTATTCGCATTACCTCATCGCGATTGATACTGATTGGGTTTTTAAAACGGTTACAATTCCAAAATTGGAATAAGGCAATGTATAAGCTTACGTGTGTTGGATTTAGCGTTTTATCAATGGCTACTTTCTCAAAGAAACCGGTTAGGTGTTTGATGTAATTCATTTACTAGTGATTAGTGAATAGTAATTAGTGAATAGTTAAGCTTGAACAAAGTTCAAGTGTTGACCTGATCTGCAGGAGATACCTCGACTTCGCTCGGTATGACAAATACAATACACTACTTAAAGAGAGTAGGCAAAGCGTTTACCTTATTTCCATTTAACAGCTTATCGATATCGGAATGGTCATAATACATTATGCCGCCAACTTTGGTATAGGTCAGTGTTCCGTTGATGCGGAGGTTTTGTAAAGTTCCTGGAGAGATGTTTAACAGTTTGCGGACTTCATTGGATTTGAGCCACTGTTTTGTTTGTTGTGGTTTGGATTGAATGATTTCTTTTAAATCGTTCAAAAGAAGACTTCTGAATTCGTTTAAGTCTTCGCGAGTGATAACTTCGATTGCCATAACGTATGTTTTAGATTGTTATGGTACAAATTTGTAGTATTTGAATAGTTTTAAATCACAAGTCAATCACAAGTTGTGATAGATTTTTATGTAAAGTATTGTATTTATTAGTATTAATGCAAGTCGTCTGTGTTTTCCATTCGTTTTACTAATTTTTCTTTTAGTGTATTGAGGAACTTTGTTTGGTCGGATTTTCGCATTCTAATTTCAAGGAAAGCTCTATGATACTGACCTAAATCGATATTGAACACATTTTCGAAATATTCTGCAATATCTTTCAAATCTGATGCACCATTATTGAACACACCTTCGGTATGCAAAGCATATAAAAGTTCTATTAACGCGACCTTAGAACCTGTCCAATTTTGCTTGACCTTGGGATTGACTTGTGACTTTTCTTTTGGATCTCTATTTTCCATAATTAATAACTTGTCTTCAAGATAAACTTGGATTAAATCATGCGCCAAAATTTTTGCCACTTTAAAATCATGAGATGTTGAAAATGTGTGGTCTGCTTCGAAATAAAAACTATCTAATGCCATCTTAATATCAAATTTTCCTCTCGTGAAATATTTGATTATCTAAGTAATTACTTCCTGTGCGATAATATCTGTAAAAATCTAAATTGTTATCGAAGTAACGTTTTAACTTATCTAATTCATTGTTTAGATATTTTTTTAAAATACGTTCGCCACCATGTGGTTTTTTGGTTTCAATTTTGAAAATTACATTATAATATATTAGTTTTGAAGTAAACTTTGGCTTTATATTTTTGAAAAAATCTATTTCTTGTTCTTGATTTTTAAATTTTTCTTTGAGAAACAAAATTTTAAGTTTTTGAATTGAAACTATAATAATTTCAATTGCTTTTTCGCATCGATTAATTGTATCATCAAATTCTATATCTATAAAATTCAGCTGTTCATTTAAGTCTGAAAGTAATGTGTTTATTTTTAAATTCAATTCTAAAATATTTTAAAAACGTAAAGTTTCTGTCATTATACCAAATCTTATTGAGCTGATTTGATGTTGAAAATAAATATTATAATAATCCATACCATGATAGAATTGAACAAAAAATCCAATATCTTCTAAGAATTTTGGGTGATAATAGAGAATTAGACTTGCATTTAATCTTTTGGCGTCAAAATAGTTCCAATTATTAAAATTATCTAACATTATTGTCGTTTCAGCTTTAATTGAGAAGTTTGCTCTTTGTTTTTCGTTTGGAAGTGGATTTGTTTTCATAGGAAGTTTATAAGCTAAAAAGGTATTGTGCCATCGCAATCCGCTATATTGACCATGAAGTTCCTCTAACATCCAACTCTTTGGGTGGATTTCAAATGAGCTTTTTATAAATTTGAAAGCTTTCAAGTTTTGACTATATGATGATTTTAAAAATCCAAGTTCTATATAATTAGTTGCAAAGTTTCCTGATTGTAAATTGATATCTCCATTTTCGGTATAGAAATTTCCGTTTTGACCATTCGAATGATGTGCAATTTTACCAAAAAGTGTTAATTTATTGGCTGATTCTTTATGTCCTGTTAGAAAATAAAATGCTATTTGAGGAATATAACTGGGTGTTTTTACTGGATATGAATATTCATCAAACATTCTTATAATGATTTGAGAGGTAAGTACTGCCATTAATCTTGAATCTTTACGTTCTCGAATTTTAAAATTAGGACTAACATTTGCTTCAAATAGTAAGGGTTCTAAATTACCAATATCAAAAGGAAATGTAACATAACTTTCTCCTTGGTTAACTTGTGCTATTTTATCTAAAGATAGAATTGCTGTTGTATCTACTTTAGTTTGAGCTGAAGTTATGGTCGTTATTACAATAATAAAAACTAATCCTATATTCTTTTTCATATTTTATTGCTAATTCGTCTATATTTTCAGATATTTTACAAGAAAGAAAATAATATTTTTCTACATTTTAGTATTAATTAAAAAGACATAGACAAGAATTGTTTTATTTTTCTAAAAACCACCATTTTGGTTTATATTGTTTATTTACTAACCCAAATTTTTTGATTGCATGCGTTTCAAGATGTGTAATTAAATCAGGAATAGAATCAGTTACAAAAAGGAGCTTCATATCTTCTGGACTGATGCTTTCATTTTCAAGCATAATTTTAATATGATGACAAAGTTCTTTATGATAATCTGAATCAAAAATAATTATCGGAAAGTTTTTAATTACTTTAGTTTGTATCAATGTAAGTGCTTCAAATAATTCATCTAAAGTACCAACTCCACCTGGCATCACTACAAAGGCATACGAATATTTTATCAAAACAACTTTACGAACAAAAAAATAAGGAATATCTATCCATTTATGTAAATATGGATTTGGTTTTTGTTCTCTTGGCAATACAATATTGCAACCAACAGAATAACCATCATTTTCAAATGCTCCTTTATTTGCGGCTTCCATTATTCCTGGTCCGCCACCTGTCATTATTGTAAAACCTAATTTAGAAATTTCTGCACCAATTTTTTCAGCATTTTTATAATGTTCTGATTCTGGTGTAAACCGAGCCGAACCAAAAATAGTTACACATGGACCAAGGAAATGTAATTTTCTAAATGCTCTTATAAAATTAATTTGAACCCTAAATGTGAACATTAGCTCTTTAAATCTCGATAGCGGACCTCGAAAGAATAAAGATTCATTCGTAACTAATTTATTACCATTCATTTTTAATACCTTTTAAAAACTTAAACTTCTAATTTGATTTTTTATAACTCCAAACCGCCATGCCGTTTACAAATACTGCAAATCCGGTAACAATTAATAGGTTTGGCAATACTTCAAAAAATCCAGATCCTTTTAGTAGAACCATTCTTATGAACTCTACAAAGTATCGAATAGGATTTAACAATGTTAAGTTCTGTGCCCATTTTGGCATACTTTCGATAGGTGTAAATAAACCACTCATTAATATGAAAATCACCATAAAAAACCACGCAATAAACATTGCTTGTTGTTGGGTTTCGGTATGATTAGATATGTATAGTCCGAATCCTAAAATTAATAGCAAATACACTGATGTGAAACCATAAACAAGGAAAATATTACCTAACATAGGGACATTAAAAACAACTTTGGATATTACTAAACCAACAGTCAAAATCACTAAGCCAAGCACCCAAAATGGAAATAATTTTCCAACTATAAACTGATATTTTTTTATTGGTGTTACATTAATTTGTTCTAATGTTCCTATCTCTTTTTCTCTAACTATATTCATTGATGACAGAAATAAAGTAAGCATGGTAACCAATAAAACCAAGATACCTGGAACCATAAAGGTTTTGTAGTTTAAGGTTTTGTTGTACCAAAAAGAGGGTATGGCTATAATATTTTGAGGTATTTCTTTGTTTCCTGAAAAATAGTTGGACTGCATTTGAATGTTTTGATTGTATGTATTTATAATTTGTGTTACATATACATTTTCAACACCTGCTGTTGCAGCATCTATAGCATTAATACTTACTGAAATACTTGTTTTTTGGTATTTTTGAAGGTCACGATTGAAGTGAATTGGAATATTTACAATAATGTCGGTTTTTCCTTTTTGCATTTCTTGGATAGCTTCTTTTTCAGAAAAATAGGGTTCTGTAACTTTAAAATAGGTTGAGGCTTTAAAAGCATTTATTAAATCTCTTGATTCTCTACTTTGGTCATTGTCAACAAAGGTTATTGCAATATTTTTAACATCGAATGTAGCTGCATTTGACAAAATTAATAATTGCAAAATGGGTAATATAAATATAAGTTGAAGCATGCTTTTATCTCTAAAAATTTGCTTGAATTCTTTTTGTATGATGAATAATATTGTTTTCATTGTGTGATTTTTAGCCCTGATTGAAGTGGAAATCCTTTTCTTTTTTTCTTTAAAAAAGAAAAGATTGGAGCGTAAAGCAGGAATAGCTCCTAAAATTTATTCTAATCTAATTTTATATTTTTTGATGCTTAATGTTATAAAAAATACGGTCATTCCTATTAATATAAGGGTTTCTTTCCATATATATTGAATTCCGACACCTTTGAGCATAATGGCTTTTACAATAATAATGAACCATTTTGCAGGTATGATGTTACTGATTACTTGCATAGGTAAAGGCATACTATTTATAGGAAATATAAATCCTGATAGAATAATTACTGGTAGCATCAAACCCATTAATGATAACATCATTGCGGTTTGTTGAGAATTAGAAACGGTAGAAATTAATATCCCCAATGAAAGAGCAGAAATGATAAATAATATACTTTCAAAAGCTAACAAAAAGAGGCTTCCATTTATAGGCATTTTGAACACAAAATAGCCTAATGTTAATATTACGATTGCATTGATAATGGAAAGAAAAATATAAGGAAATACTTTTCCAATAATTACTTGAAATGGTTTTAATGGAGAAACTAAAAGAATTTCCATAGTGCCTAATTCTTTTTCTCGTGTGATAGAAATAGAGGTCATCATAGCTGAAACAAGCATTAGAATAACGGTCATTACACCCGGAACAAAATTAAAAACACTTTTGAGTTCAGGATTATAAAACATTCTCGATTGTACTTCAACCTTTACCTGATTACTATTGGATTGTTTTTTTTGCGATTGATAATTTTGTATAATTGCTGAGGTATAATTTGCTATTGTGTTGGCAACATTAGGTTCGGTCGCATCGGTAATTGCTTGAACTACTGCTACTTTTTTGGTTTCTAGATTTTTACTAAAATTTGGTTCGAAAATAAGAACTGCCTTGATTTTTCCTTTTTTAAATTCTGATTCTATGTCGCTTTCTTTTTCAATTTGGTTTTCAACATTAAAATAAGGTGATGCTTTTATTTTATAGATAATTTTTTGTGTTTCTATATCATTTGATTGGTCTAAAATGGCAATGTCAACATTGTTAATTTCATTTGTTATGGCAAAACCAAACAATAAAATTTGGGCAATCGGCATACCAAACAGAATAAACAAAGAACGTTTATCTCTGAAAATATGGTAGAATTCTTTTTTTACAAATCCGATAAATCTTTTCATTTGTTTTTTGTTTCTAGTTTAAGTTTCAAGTGTTGTAGTGATTTATTATTCTATATTCCTTGCTAATTTTAAAAAAACATCATTCATAGAATCTACTTTGAATTGTTGTTTTAAATTTTTTGGGGTGTCTAAAGCTTCAATAGAGCCGTCAACCATAATAGAAACACGGTCACAATATTCTGCTTCATCCATGTAATGTGTGGTTACAAAAATGGTAGTACCTTTATAAGCTTGTGTATAAATCATTTCCCAAAATTGTCTTCGGGTTATTGGGTCAACGCCTCCTGTTGGCTCATCGAGAAAAACAATTTTTGGCTCGTGCAGTAATGCAACTGAAAACGACAATTTTTGTTTCCAACCCAATGGTAACGAACCTACTAAATTATTGGCTACTTCTTGAAGTTCTAATTCTTCTATTAATTGTGCGATTTTTTGTTTGATTTGTATTCTTGATAATCCATAAATTCCACCAAAAAAAGTAATGTTTTCTTTAATAGTTAAATCATCATACATTGAGAACTTTTGGCTCATATAACCAATACTTTTTTTTACCATATCGGCTTGTGAGTGAACATCAAAACCTGCAACATTGGCTTCACCTGAAGTAGGATTTGAAATTCCAATCAACATTTTCATAGCTGTTGTTTTCCCTGCTCCATTGGCTCCTAAAAAACCAAAAATTTCTCCTTTATAAACATCAAATGAAATGCCTTTTACAGCAGTAAAATGGCCAAACTCTTTCGTTAAATTTTTTACAGATATTATTTTTTCTCTTTCCATTTTTTTGTTTATAAGTCCATGAAAACATCTTCAATGGTTATTGTAGCAGGTTTAATAATTATATCCGTATGATTTTTATTTTTCAAATAGGTTTGTAAATCGTTTGGATTGAAAGTTGCATTTTTATCTATGTAATGTACAAACTCACCAAAAGCATAAACACTGTATTGATTAGGATAATTTTTTAAATCGTGAATCAATCCGTGTGTGTTTTTTGCTTGTACATCATAAATTACTTTTTCGTAGTTGTTAATGATATTTTGAGGTGTATCTATTTTTAAAATTTTGCCTTTTTGAATTAATGCAATTCTATCACAAAGAGAAGCTTCATCCATATAAGGTGTTGAAACTAATATTGTAATGCCTTTTTGTTGCAATCTTTTTAGCATTATCCAAAATTCTTTTCGAGAAACGGGATCAACTCCTGTAGTTGGTTCGTCAAGAAATAATACTTTTGGAGCATGAATTAACGCACAACATAATGCTAATTTTTGTTTCATTCCGCCCGAAAGAGCACCTGCTCTTCTGTTTTTGAATGGTTCAATTTGAATGTATATGTCTTTAATTAAATCATAATTTTCCTCAATTGTGGTTCCGAAAATAGTGGCAAAAAAATGTAAGTTTTCTTCAACAGTTAAATCTTGATATAGCGAGAATTTTCCTGGCATATAGCCAACAGAGTTTCTGATTTCTTTGAGTTGTTTGACTACATCATATCCAGCGACTTCTGCACTTCCTTCATTAGCAACTAAAAGCGTAGTTAGTATTCTGAAAATAGTTGTTTTCCCTGCACCATCAGGTCCAATTAAACCAAATAATTCTCCCTCATTTACATTAAAAGTAATGTTTTCGACTGCTTTTAACTTTTTGTAAGATTTTGATATGTTGTTTACTGCAATACTCATTATTTCATCAATAAGAAATTACTTTCATCGATTGCTTTTACAGCGTGTTTTACATTTTCTTCAATCATTACATAAGTGCCTGAATTGAGATTAACGACTGTTCCTTTATCATCAGTAAAAACAGCATTTCCTGAAATGCAAACTAACAATGCTGGTATTTTTGAAATGTGTTCTTTAAGTGTTTCTCCTTTTGCTATTTGCAATGAAATTACTTTAGCGTCTTTTGGTTCAAATAATAATTGTGTTTGAACGGGTTTATTTTCGGTATGTAAGTTTTTTAAAATCATTTGAAATATTGATTAAATGTTAGGAACGAATTTTGAATTTCTGTAAACTGATTTGCTGATTTCTCTTTAGAAAACGAATCGACTAATTCTATATAAGGAACTAACCATTTGTGAAGTTCATCATGAGCTTGTCCTTTCATGGTACAATTTGATGTTAGTATATCAATATTTGTTTTTAATTTATTGGCTAATAATGAATAATTTGTGCTTTTTTCTTGGTCAAAATGTACTACATCTTTTTCCATATTACGAATGTGTATCATCATATTATCATCTACCTTCCATTTTTCACCATTGTTTAATTGAATTGTTTCGCTTTCAGAATGTTGGTGTTCTTCAGTTTTAATTTTAGTAGCTTTTTCTTCTTTCGATTTCGTATTACAAGAGAAAAGAAGTAAACTAAATGTAGCTAAAAGGGCAATTTTTATTTTTAACATGTTCTATAATTTTTTAATTAATATTAATTTGGTTTTTCTTATTGATAGTGAAATAAGCAAATGCAACAAAGATTATGGTTACAACAATTCTAAAAATCATTGCACCAATTGTTTTGGTTTCATGCACTCCGTCTGTGTAGATATAAATAATAAAGCAAATAAATGCATTTATAAGAATTAGTGCCGAAATTCCTAAAATAGTTGATGTCCAATTTTTGTTTTTAACAAAGCCATAACTTGCTACTAAATAGATTATGCTACTGATGAAATTTGCCCAAACTATGAACAAAACATAATTTCCTTCTTTGGCTCTAATTCCAAATAAGTCAAAAATTACTGAAGCACTCAAAAACAAGGTAAGTAAACCAAATGCAGCTAACAGAAATGCGATTAGATAATGAAGCTTTTTTTTCATAATTATTAATTATTTAATCTCCATCTTTAATCCACATTTCTGCTGGCATTCCGATTTTTAGACTACCGTCATTTTTTACTTTTACCTTTACGGCATAAACAAGATTTACTCGTTCTTCTTTTGTTTGAATAATTTTAGGAGTAAACTCTGCTGAAGATGCAATCCATGAAATGGTTCCTTGATATGATTTCATATCTTTTTCAGCATCAATTTTTACCGATACATTTTGTCCAACTTTTATTTTTGACAACTGTGTTTCGCTTACATAGATTCGCAAAGTCATTTCAGAAATATCAGCTATCTTGTATAGTGGTTTTCCAAATGCTGTTATTTCGCCTGGTTCTGCATACTTAGTCAAAACAGTTCCATTAATAGGATTAATAATTTTACTTTTTGCTATTTGGTCATTGATTTTAGCAATTTGTACATCTATCGATTTTAAGTCATTTAAAATAGGTGCGTTTTGAGTTCCGACACTTTTTATTTGCTCTTCGATAACTTTTACCTTTCCTTCAATTTCATCTACTTGTCGTTTAGTTGCAGCATTTTCAGCATACATATTACGGATTCGGTTTTTCTCTAATTTAGCTGTTTTTAATTGTTCATTTAAGACGCTTTTTTGTGATATTATATTTGCGGATTTTGACGACACGGTGCTTTTAGAGGCAATTAATTGTTGTTTCGCAAAATGTAATTGTAATGTATCAACTAATCCTACTTGTAATTGAGATTTTAATTCATCTCCTTCTTCGACTTTTAAAAACTCTATTTTACCGTTAGCTTCTGAAGAAATAGTTATTTCAGTTGCTTCAAAATTCCCATAACCGTCAGCTTTGTCGTTATTTTTGTTACAAGAAATTAACCCTATCGTTGCTAAAATTATTATGCTTATTTTTTTCATTTTTTTAAATTTTTCGGGTACTATTTTATTTTCCTTTAATTATTTCGTAATTTGATTTAGCTGCTGCTAATTGAACTTCATGCATCTTTAAAGTGTTTTTTGCTTCAAATAAATTGGTTAATTCTATAAGATATTCAGACGATGTTATCACACCATTTTTTAATTGAGCATCTGAGGATTTAATAACTTTTTCACGTATTTGAATTATTTCGGTATCAGAAAGCAACAGTTGTTCTAATTTTTTAATTTCAAAATCTTGCTCTTCTAATTGTATTTTGTTATTTAATTCAAATGTTTCTTTCTCAGATGTCACTATTTCTTTAGATATATCCAATGCTTTTTTATCTGTTTTGGTTTTGCCCCAATCAAAAATATTCCAATTCGCTTTTAGGCCGACAACATAAAATGTTTGAAAAGAATTGTCTAACATGTTTAATCCGGGATTACCATAACCCGCTTGACCAAAAGCATTTATTTTTGGAAGATTTGATTTAGATAGTACACTTTTCGAGAACTCTAATTGCTGATTTTGTAAGTCATAAAAAGCAATTTCGGGCCTTGTTATATTTGTGCTGTTTGGATATGAAACTGGTTTTATTAAAGTTGTTTCGGTATCAATATCAGAAAAAGTTAATTCAGAAAGATTATTTAATAATTTGATGTTTTCGAATTTAATTTCTATTAATTGCTGGTCTATTTTAATAATTTCTGCTTCTAAAACCAGTTCTGATGACGGAAGAATTGCTCCAAATTTGACTCCCGATTTCACTTCCTTAACTTTGGAAATTAATAACTCTTTTTTTGAAGATAGTAGTGCTTTTTTTTCTTGAAGTAACAAAATAGAAAAGAAATATTGACTGATTCGAGTTTTTATTTGGTATAAACTAACTTCTATTAGTTGTTGTTGTGTTTTGGTTTGTGCCTCTTTTAATTTTGCATTTGCATCAATTATTCCACCATTGTACACTAATTGATTTACATCTAAAGTTGCTCTATATTGATCTTTATTTAAAGATTGAACCCCTGGAAGTGAAGTAGGTAATCCAATCACATCAGATTGATAAGTTGCTTGTGCGTTTACATCGATTTTTGGTAATTTTCCTTTGCTTAATGCGTCAATTTCATAACTTGATTTCTGTTCTAATAAACCTGTTTGTTTTGATAAAGGATAATTTTTTGTAGCTAATGAGTAACAATCTTCCAAGGTTAAAGTCTGTTGTGCATTTGAATATATTGATATAAACAATACTATCAGTATGATTAACTTAGTTTTCATAATTTATATTTTTATTGAATTAATGATAAACTCAGCCACTTCCGTTTTTCTATTTTCTAGTATTTTATTGTAGCTTTCTTTATCCACATTAACAAGCGCCATCAATAGCGGTTCTCCGATAAAAGGAAAAATATTTAAAGAGATAATATTGATAAATAACTGTTCGGCTTCGATTGGTTTAATAATTCCTTGATTTATAGCATCACTTACTTGAAGTTTAAATTTTTCAATGGAAGGAAAATTTTTTTCAGAGCGAAGCTTTTGAACAAATTCTGGGTTTTTATTTAATTCTTGTACTACAAAATTTGGTAAATAGGGATGTTTGATTACAAACGAAACATAATTTTCAGTGAACTTTCGTATTTTTTCAAATAAGTCACTATCATCATTTAACACTTTATTTAATTGTGGTGCTAAAAGCGAAAAAGCACTTTTGAAAACAGCTTCAAATAATAATTGTTTGCTTCTATAATAATAATGTAATAATGCTTTATTAATTTTTGCTTTATCTGCTATTTCTTGCATTCTTGCACCTGCCATTCCTTTTTGCTGAAATATTTCTTTTGCAGCTATTAATATTTCAGTTTCTGTATTTTCAGTTTTAATTTTATTCATATTGTTTAATTATATAGTTTAACCATTTGGTTAACAAATTTACTAAAATAAAATTACTAAAATAGTATTTATGCTTTTTTTAACAAATAATAAAGTCTTAATAGCTTTAAATAGCCTTGATTACTAGAAATTTTTAGCTTGTGACTGAAGATTTTTTCAATATATTATTGTCTAAAATTGAAAATTTATCTTTTAAAATCTTCATATCCTCACTAACCTTTCTATCCAAAACTTTTGCGTAATGTTGGGTTGTGTGTAGGTTTTTATGGCCAAGCATTTTACTAACTGTTTCAATAGGAACACCATTAGTCAAAGTTACAGATGTTGCAAATGTGTGTCTAGCCATGTGGAACGTTATTTCTTTTGGAATGTCACATAAATCGCCAATTTCTTTTAAATAAGCATTCATTTTTTGGTTAGTTAAGATTGGCAAAATAGTATCTTCATTTAAGCATTTAGGGTGATTACTGTATTTTTCAATAATTTCTTGGGCAATAGGTAAAACTGGTATTTTTGATTTTGTATCTGTTTTTTGACGGTTTTTGAAAATCCATTTCTCTCCATCAATGCCTATACCAATATGATCCTTTTTCAATCCTTTTACATCAATGTAGGCTAAACCAGTGTAGCAAGAAAAAATGAAAATATCTCTAACTAGTTGTAGTCTTTGTGATGAAATTTTCTTGTTGTAGATTTTCAACAATTCCTCTTCAGTCAAAAAGTCTCTTTCAACTTCTTTCATTTTACCTTCATATCGAGTAGTAGGGTCTTTATCTAACCAATCATTGTCCAGGCATATCTTAATGATTTTTCTAAAATTTCTAACATATTTGACAGCTGTATTGTTGTTGCATTTTTTTACACTTCTTAAATAAAATTCAAACTCGGTTACAAAGGCATAGTCGATTTTATTGATGCTTATATCATTGATGTTATATTTCCAAATGATAAACTCCTGCAAGTGTTTTAATGAGATTTTAAATCGTTCTAAAGTTCCATAGGCATAACCATTTCCAATTAGGTCTTTAATTTTATCATTATGACTTTGATAGATTGGAATGATCATTCGCTCACGTTCTTGTGCTCCAGTTAGTTTTGATTTAAAATTTTCAATTGTCAAATCTTCATTTTTGTGTATTAATTCCATCTGAATGTCAAAAATTTTAGATTTCATTAAATCAAGATAGTTATTTATTGTTCTGGCTTCTTCTGAATTACCTTTCATTTTTGATTGTTCTGCGGACCATTTTGATTTATCAATAAATTTCTTGGTGCTGAATTCAAAACGTTCTCCGTTTACAGTTAGCCTGAAATAAATTGGCAATTGACCGTTTTTGTTAGCTTTTGAAGTTTTTGCATAAATATGCACAGTAATTTTTGCTTTCATGGTGGTGACCTTTTAATTAGTATTCAATTTAATTTTTAAATATTTAGTAAACAAGATGTACACCTTTTGAACCAGTATTAAACTGGTTGTTAGTACGGTGTTTACAGTGCTTTAGAGAATTTAGCGAGACCCAAAATTGTAGAAATTTTTAGGGTCTCGATTTTGTCCCTTTAGCATTAAGATTGAATGAATAATTTGGTATATGTCCAAAAGCAAAAAGCCGATAAATCATAAGATTTATCGGCTTTTGAAACCATTTGTTTTTAAGTGTGTGGGCGATGAGGGGTTCGAACCCCCGACCCCCTCGGTGTAAACGAGGTGCTCTGAACCAGCTGAGCTAATCGCCCCAATAAATCAGCAATACTTATTTCGTTATTGCGAGTGCAAATATACACTGAATATTTGTTTTTGCAAGTCTTTTTTAAAAAAAATTACACAATTTCTGCAACTACAAAAGTACTTCCACCGATATAAATAAAATCACTTGCCGTTGCATTATTTAGCGCTTCAGCATAAGCTTCTGTAACAGAATCATATAAACAACCTAACAATCCAAACTCTTTACCTTTTTCTTGTAATATTTTCGAATCTAATCCTCTAGGAACATTTGGTTTTGTAAAATAATATATTGCTTTTTTTGGAAATAGAGGCAATATAGAGTCTAAATCTTTATCATTAACAACTCCTAAAACAAAATGTAACGTCTCATAATGCTGCTTTTCGATTTGATTCAAAACAATTTTTAAGCCATGAGAATTATGCGCCGTATCACAAACCACAAAAGGATTACTATTCAAAATCTGCCATCTTCCAAGCAATCCTGTGTTCAAAATAACATTTTTGAAACCATTTCGAATATTTGTTTCAGATATATTAAAATTATTTTTTAGCAAATTAATAGTCTGTAAAGCCGTTTTTTTGTTTTGAACTTGATAATCTCCCAATAAAGCACAATCAAAAATTACCTCGGGATTATCTTGGGCAAAATAAATTGGAGCATCTTCAATTATAGCTTTTTCTTGAAATACTTTTTTTGTTTCTTCAACATATTCACCTATAACTACTGGAATATTTTTCTTAATAACACCAGCCTTTTCGAAAGCAATTTTAGACAACGTATCTCCTAAAAACTGAGTGTGATCAAATCCAATATTCGTAATAACAGAAATTAACGGAGAAATAATATTTGTTGAATCAAGCCTTCCTCCCATTCCAACTTCGATAACCGCAACATCAACCTGTTCTTTTGCAAAATAATCAAATGCTAAACCAACAGTCATTTCAAAAAAACTTAACTGATTTAATTCAAAAAAACGCTTGTTTTGCATAACAAAATCGACCACAAAATCTTCCGCAATCATTTCTCCATTAATTTTAATACGCTCGCGAAAATCTTTCAAATGAGGTGAAGTATACAACCCAACTTTATAACCAGCTTCTTGCAAAATGGAGGCAATCATAGAAGAAGTAGACCCCTTGCCGTTGGTTCCTGCCACATGTATTGATTTGAATTTTGTTTCTGGATGTTGCAAATATTCGGCTAACAACAATGTATTCGTTAAATCTTTTTTATAAGCTGATGCGCCTTGCATTTGAAACATTGGCAACTGATTAAATAACCACTCTGTTGTTTCTTTATAGTTCATTACTAATTTTTTTATAAAATTAAACATCTTACAAAATATTTCTACTTTTTTTTAGTTTAATATACAAGAGAAAAGTATCTTTATTGCAAATTCTATTTAAACAATTAACATTAAGAGTAAATTTATATGATGATTTATTTTTTACAGACCCAGCTAGACACTATAGCACAAAGTACCACAGAAGTTTTAGACAAAAAACCAATAGACACAGAAGTATCTGTTTTAGAATTTATCTTTAAAGGTGGTATTTTTTTAATACCTATTGCTATTCTATTCTTTTATACTATTTACTTAATTATTGAACGATATATTTACATCAGTAAATCTACCAAAAATGATGTTTATCTATTAAAAGAAGTAAGAACACATCTAAACAATGGCAACATTGACTTAGCCGTAGGAGCATCTGAAAGAGTCAACAACGCTACAGCAAGAGTTGTTAAGGAGGGAATTTTAACTATTGGACGACCAATTGCAGAAATTGAATCTAACATGGAACGTGCTGCACAAATTGAATTAGGAGAAATGGAACAAAAAATGGGTCATCTAGGTTTAATTGCTGGTATGGCACCAACACTAGGATTTGTTGGAACAATTGGTGGAGTAATTAAAATTTTCTACAGCATTTCGATTACTGAAGACATTAGTATTGGAAATATTTCAGGCGGTTTATATGAAAAAATGATTTCATCAGGAGCCGGACTTATCGTAGGGCTTTTTGCATATGCTGGTTATCATTTATTGAATGGCAAGATTGACCATTTCATGCTAAATGTTCAAAAGCAAGTTTTAGAATTCGTAAACATAATCCAAAGACCACATGGCAATTAAAAGAAATAGACGATTTCATGCAGAAGTTCATGCGTCATCAATGAGTGACATTATGTTCTTTTTGCTATTGTTTTTTCTAATTATTTCTACATTGGCAAATCCAAATGTAATCCGAATGACTTTGCCAAAATCTAAAACAAATGAAAAAACAAACAAACAGTTAATTACAATATCTGTTACTGAAGAAAAAAGGTTTTACATAGACAAACAAGAAACTTCATTTGAAAACTTAGAAAAGGAACTACTATCACAATTAGATCCTGCAAAAGAGCAAACAGTAGTGGTTAGAATTCCTTTCAACATGCAAGTACAAGATTTAGTTGATGTCTTACAAATAGGCGTAAAAAACAACCTAAAATTTGTAATAGCCACGAATCCAAATTAAAAAAAAGACCAACATTTTATTAGTTGGTCTTTTTTTTTAAATATTATTACTCAGAAATGGTGAAGTTGTAAATTATATTTCCCCTTTGGGTTTCTGGAGCGCTATCACTAGCCTGCCATTTTGTGTTTAACGCAGCAATCTTAGCCTGATCTAACAAACACTTAGCTGTATTAGTAGTTCCTTTAACTCCTGCCACAGCAGTAATTGTTTTACCAGTTTTATCAACCTGAACTTCAACTACCACTTTTCCAGATTCGTTACAAACATATTTTGGTGCCGGTTTAACCAATGCCTTTCTGTTTCCTAATGAATAACCGACTCCTCCACCGCTTCCATTGCCAGAGCCAGGACCCGTTCCATCGCCGTCACCAGTACCTGTACCTTTTCCATTACCACCTCCAGAGCCTCCACCAGAACCCCCATCGCCATAATAGTCTGTCGAACTTAAACTTCCGTTTTTCTTTCCTTTATTACCAGCAACATTATCATCACCATCACCGCCTTTTTTCTTTCCATTTAAAATATTGGTTAAAGCTGCATTTTTCTTTACAGGATTAACTTTAGTCTCTGTTGGTTTTACTTCTTTTTTTACTACTTCTTTAGATTTTTCTTTTGTTGGTGTTTTAATCACAGAAGGAACATCTTCAGCAGCATTATCCTGAGTGATTACATCTTCAGCTGGAGCTTCTTCCGCTTTAGAAACCGCTTTTTCATTACTTACATCTAAAACCTCACTCTCATAATTATTGCCAGAACCCAAATCACTATCACCAAAATTAACTTCTATACCCCCACCACCTCCACCTTGAGCAATGATGATTTCTTTAATATTTGAAGGAGGCCAAAATCGTATAGAAAATAATATTAGAATAATAGACACGAAAGAATATGTACTCAAAATAAAAGATCTTCTTTTATCTGGAATCATATTTTTTTGAAGTTGTTGATATAAAACAAAAAACAACACTGAAAATAATACTGTCAGTAGTAACGACAAAGGAACATATTCTATTAAGAATTCTAGTATTTTACCTTTTCTTCTCATGGGTAGCAATATTATTAGCATTATAACGCATAAAGCTATTAAAAATTATACAATTTTTGAGCCATTTTTTACTTTAAAAGATAAAAATCCAATAATTCCTGACAATAAAGATGCAACAAGAATCATAAACTTAGCATTATTTATAACTGTAACGTTATCAAAAGCTAACAATGTGATGAAAATCGACATTGTAAATCCAATTCCAGCTAAAAAGCCAACACCAATTATTTTTTTCCAATTTAAATCTTCTGGTAATTGTGTAATCCTCAACTTTACCATTAAAAAAGTAAACAACACAATGCCTAATGGTTTTCCAATAACTAATCCAAAGATTATTCCTAATGAATATTCTTTGGAAAAATTGTGCAACCAGTCAGAACCAATTACAATTGCTGTATTACACAAGGCAAACAAAGGCAATATAAAAAATGCAACTGGTTTATGTAAAAATTGCTCTAATTTATAGGAAATTGTATTTTCAGAACCATCTTGAAAAGGAATCGCAAATGCTAATAAAACACCTGTTATAGTTGCATGAACTCCAGAATTCAGCATGAAATACCACATAAAAACACCCGCCAATAAATAAATCCATAGATTATTCACCTTCATTCTATTTAAAACCAAAAGCCCAGCAAAAATTGACAATGAAATTATCAGATTAACAAAATAAAGTGTTTTAGTATAGAACAATGCAATAACAATAATTGCTCCTAAATCATCTATCACTGCTAAAGCAGTTAAGAACACTTTTAATGAATTAGGCACATTTTTACCTACTAAAGACAAAACACCTAATGCAAAAGCTATATCCGTAGCCATAGGAATTCCAATTCCCGATTGAGTTTCTGTACCAAAATTGAACAATAAGAAAATTAATGCTGGAAAAATCATTCCACCCAATGCTCCAGAAATAGGCAATATTGCTTCCTTCAATTTTGACAGTTCACCTATATAAACTTCTCTCTCTAATTCTAATCCAATCATCAAAAAGAAAATCGCCATTAATCCATCATTAATCCAATGTTCAAAACTATGATTTGCTATTGGGTGATGCCAAATTGCAAAATAACTCTCAGAAAATGATGAATTTGAAATCAATAACGAAAAAGCGGTACAGATTAATAAAATTAGTCCGCCCGCTTTTTCGCTTTCAAAAAAAGAAGTAAAAAGTTTTGTTAGTTTCATTACACTAATTGCTTCAGTGCAATTTCAAAAGCAGTTGCACTGATATTCTTTTTATCTGAATTCAAATTATGTGCTTTTTGAATTGCATTTTTAATTGTGTTTGAAGTATCTGAAAAAATAGCTTCATCTGTCATTTGTACTTTTTTCTCCATGAAATAAGCAAAAACTCTTGCCATTCCGCAATTTGCGATGAAGTCAGGAATTAAACTTACTTTTTTATCCGTTTCTTCCATAATAGGCCCGAAGAAAATTTCTTTATCAGCAAATGGAACATTCGCACCACTTGAAATTACTTCTAATCCAGAAGCAATCATGCTATCTACTTGATCTTTAGCAACCAATCTTGAAGCAGCACATGGAGCAAATACTTGAGCACCCATTGACCAAATTTTTTCATTGATTTCAGCAAAAGGAATCATATTATCTGCTACTAATTTATTTCCATCTTTATTTAGAAACAATGCTTTAATTTCTTCAAAAGAATAACCATTTTCATTGATAATTCCACCGTCTCTATCGATGATTCCTACTACTTTAGCTCCCATTTGAGCTAAATAAAAAGCAGCTGCCGAACCTACGTTTCCAAAACCTTGCACGATAGCTTTTTTACCAACGATTGAACCTCCATAAATATCATAATAATGTCGTGCCGCTTCAGCAACACCATAACCTGTAATCATGTCGGCAACGGTATATTTTCTATTGACATCTGGAGAGAAATTTGGGTTTTCAATTACTTTAATAACCCCTTGACGTAATTGTCCAATTCTGTTAATTTTATCCGCTTCCGTTGGCTTAAAGTGACCATTGAAAACACCTTCTTGTGGATGCCAAACACCACAATCTTCGGTCATTGGAATTACTTCGTGAATTTCATCTACATTCAAATCGCCACCTGTTCCGTAGTAATTTTTTAATAATGGAGAAACGGCTTTATACCATCTTTCTAAAACTCCTTTTTTTCTTGGATCGTTTGGATCAAAATTAATTCCTGATTTAGCACCACCAATTGCTGGTCCGGAAACAGAAAACTTAACCTCCATAGTCTTAGCTAACGAAAGAACCTCATTCATATCCAACCCTTTTCGCATTCTAGTTCCACCACCTGCAGCACCACCTCTTAATGAGTTGATTACTGTCCATCCTTCTGCATCAGTTTCTGGGTCTTTCCAATTAAATATTATTTCTGGCTCTTTGTTTTCAAATTTTTGTAATAAATCTTTCATTGTGTTAGTTAATTTTATGGTTTTGCAAATATACATATTCTGTATAAGCTCTTATATGTAATCTATAATTTTTGGTCTTAAATAATTCATTTAAAAATAATTCCTGAAGAATGGTCCTGTTTTGCTCCTGTTACAGAAGACAAAACATTAATTTCATCTCGCAATCGTAAAACTCCTAAAAATCCAAAAATCAAAGCTTCTTTAAATTGAATGGTTTTATCATCAGGAATCACAACATCAGTTGTAGGTAAATAATTACGCAATCTTTCAATTAAAAATCGATTATAAGCGCCTCCTCCTGTTATAAATAATTTTGCATTTGGTTTATTACAAATTTTTGCAATTTGAAATGTAATATGTTCTACAAATGTGCGAAGTTTATCTTTTTCATCGATTGGATACGAATTTATCAAAGGGAAAATTTTTGCATTCACAAATTCCATTCCTAATGATTTTGGATAAAGTAAAGTATAGAATTCTAAATCATTCAGTTGTCTCAATAAATCTTGATTTATGTTTCCTGATTTTGCTAAATTTCCAGCATCGTCATACGGAAAACCTAATTCGTTGGCAAAATAATTCAAAACTGTATTCACCGGCGAAATATCAAATGCAATTCGTTTTCTATTTTCACTAAATGAAACATTCGAAAATCCGCCTAAATTCAAACAATAATCATATTCAGAAAAAAGTAATTCATCTCCTATCGGCACCAATGGAGCGCCTTGACCACCAAATTGTACATCTTGCACCCTAAAATCGCAAACAATCGTTTGATTAACTAAATCGCGAATCATTGGAAGATTTCCTATTTGAAGTGTAAATCCGTTTTGAGGTTGGTGTAAAATAGTGTGACCATGACTACAAACGGCATCAATTTCAGTCAGATGGTGCTTGAAAATAAATTCAGAAATTATTGAAGCTAAAAGTTTGGTATAGGATATATTCAATTCTTCTAATTCTGATGTACTAAAATGAATCGCATTTTTCAATTTGGTAAGCCATTCTTCAGAATAAGAAACGGTTTCGGATTGAAAAATTTCAAACATCCAACGATCTGAATTATTGAATTTTATGTAAGCCAAATCGACGCCATCTAACGATGTGCCCGACATAACTCCGATAACGTTGTAGTTTTCTTTAAACATGGGTTAAAATTACAAATTGTTATTGAAATTTTCCTAATAAATAGTTACATTTGGAGTCTCAAATTAAAAAATTATCAAACATTACATCTAAATAATATGGATTTTAAATTAACCGAAGAGCATTTAATGATTCAGCAAGCCGCTAGAGATTTTGCTCAAACAGAATTATTACCTGGAGTTATTGAAAGAGATGAACATTCAAAATTCCCAACAGAACAAGTGAAAATGATGGGCGAACTTGGCTTCTTAGGAATGATGGTAGATCCAAAATACGGAGGAGCTGGATTAGATAGTGTTTCTTACGTTTTAGCAATGGAAGAAATTGCAAAAGTAGACGCTTCTGCTGCGGTTATTATGTCTGTAAACAACTCTTTAGTTTGTGCTGGTTTAGAAAAATACGGTTCAGAAGAACAAAAAATAAAATACTTAACACCGTTAGCAAAAGGTGAAGTAATCGGAGCTTTTTGTTTGTCAGAGCCTGAAGCAGGTTCAGACGCAACTTCGCAAAGAACTACTGCTATCGACATGGGAGACCATTATTTAGTAAATGGAACTAAAAACTGGATTACGAATGGAGGAACAGCTTCAACTTATTTAGTAATTGCTCAAACTGATGCTTCAAAAGGACATAAAGGAATTAACGTTCTTATTGTAGAAAAAGGAATGCCAGGTTTTGAGGTAGGTCCAAAAGAAAAGAAAATGGGAATCCGTGGATCGGATACTCATACTTTATTATTTAATGATGTAAAAGTTCCAAAAGAAAACAGAATTGGTGCAGACGGATTCGGATTTGCTTTCGCAATGTCAACTTTAAACGGAGGAAGAATTGGTATTGCATCTCAAGCGTTAGGTATTGCACAAGGAGCTTATGAATTAGCGTTAAAATATTCGCAAGAACGTGTTGCCTTCGGAAAACCAATTTTCAACCACCAAGCAATTGCTTTCAAATTAGCAGATATGCATGTTAAAATTACATGTGCTAGATTGTTAATTCACAAAGCAGCATCTGAAAAAGACAATGGTGAAGATATTGCACATTCTGGTGCTATGGCTAAATTATACGCTTCAGAAATCGCTTTAGAAGTAGCAAATGATGCTGTACAAATTCACGGTGGAAATGGTTATGTAAGCGAATACCACGTAGAAAGAATGATGCGTGATTCTAAAATCACTCAGATTTACGAAGGAACTTCAGAAATTCAAAGAATTGTTATTTCGAGAGGTTTAGTAAAATAGTTAAAATAAATAATTCACAAAAGGAGTTCAACTTGATTGCTGAACTCCTTTTTTTATTACCTTTAAAATAAAAATGTTATTTGAAAATTGGAAAGAAAATCTAGAACCCTTAATTAATAAATATAAAGGAAGAAAACATCCCTTACACTATAATAACACCTATCAATTGCTAATAATGGTGATTTTGTCTGCCCAAGATTCGGATGCAAATATTAATAATATCACTATTCCTTTTTTTGAAAAATATCCTAATCTTGAAAGCATTTCAAATTCAAGTATTGAAGATATCACCCCTTATTTTACAAAAGTCAAAAATTACCCCACAAAAACAACTTGGCTATATGAATTAGCCAAACTTCTAAAAACTGATAGTGCAGTTCCAACAAACTTAACCGATTTAATTGCATTAAAAGGCATTGGAAGAAAGTCTGCTAACGTAATATTAAGAGAAACCAATCAAAAAGCGGAAGGAATTATTGTTGATTTACATGTCATTAGAGTCGCACCAAAAGTAGGTTTAACACCAAAATATGAAGATGGCAATAAAATTGAAAAGCTATTAATACAAAAGCTTCCCTATGAAATTTGGAACGAAATTGGAATGGCTTTCTCCTTTTTAGGAAGAGAAATTTGTCGACCAACTAATCCAAGATGTGATGATTGTCCAATAAATACACATTGTAACTATTTTAAAAATTTAAACCAATAACAAAACCACCCTACTAAGGTGGTTTTTGAGTCCCGTTGGAACGATTTATTAAAAACAAAAAAGCCTGTCTAAATTATAGACAGGCTTTTCAAAAGAAAGGCGGCGACATACTCTCCCACATAACTGCAGTACCATCTGCGCAGTCGGGCTTAACTTCTCTGTTCGGAATGGGAAGAGGTGAGCCCCGACGCAATAACCACCT
>NZ_JAAJBV010000011.1 GCF_011392075.1 Flavobacterium celericrescens | reverse complement strand
ATGTCTTTGATGAAATTCTCTGCTGTTTTTTTCTTAGGTGTTTTCATACTATTTCAAAGTTAATAATTTTTGAAAACACTCTCTTAGTTTTGAACTAAATCAGTCCACTTTTTGCTGACGATTTACAACTAACAATTATCAAAATCCTATTCCACTTAAAGAACAATTTGAAATTTTACCTGAATCATTTTATTACTCAATTTATGAATATTACCAAGATGAATTAAACACTTTAGAAGCATTAGATTTCGATGATTTATTAGGCTTAGCATATGCAAATCTTAAAAATAATAATGATGAAGTAAAATACAATTGGCTTCAAATAGATGAAGTTCAAGATCTAAATCCTTTGCAGTGGGAAATAATTAACAACATAATTAAAAAAGAAACAACGGTAGTTTTATTCGGCGATTATGAACAATCAATATATTCATTCTTAGGTGCAGATATTTCATTTTTAAAATCAATTATTGAAAATTATAGCGTTCATAATTTTGATATTAATTATCGTTCACCATCTTATCTTTTGGAAATATATAAAGAGTTTTCTAAAACTTTTTTTAAAGATGAATGGTCGGTTCCTACTACCGCTAACGAAACTATTGTTCCAGAAAAAGATGCTCTAGTATATCGTAATATTGATGATTTTGATAAAAAAGAAGAAGAATACATTATAAATAAAATACTTCCTTATTATTTAGACAAAGGCACTACAGCTATTTTAGTTCGCTTTAATAATAAAGTAAACGATTTTAGTTATATGTTAGAGAGTAAAGGAATTTCACATTTTAAAGTTTCAACCTCAGATATATTTAAATCAACTTTATTAAAAAGTACTTTACCATTCTTGTCATCTTTAATCAATCCTTATTCTAGAACAAATTGGTTCTATAATATGCAACATTTTCTAAAATTCCCAAATGCTAAAACAGCTACACAGTTTACAATAAACTTATTTAATTCAGGTTTTATTCCATCTGATTTTTTCTTTAATAATGAAAATGTCTTAATTGATTTTAAATATAAAATTCAGAATGAACGAGTTATTGTGTTTGATACTGAAACAACAGGTTTGGATACAAATAATGATGATATAATTCAAATTGCAGGCATCGAATTAATAAATGGTAAAATTGGCCAAACGTTTGAAGTGTTCTTGAAAACGGATAAAGATTTAACTGAAAGTCAAAAAATTCATAAAATAACTAGAGAATATCTAGATGAACATGCAGTAGATAGAAAGATAGCATTAAAACAATTTCTTGATTTTGTGGGGAAAAGCTCATTGGTAGCACATAACTTAAAATATGATAAATCAATTATAGAAAGTAATTTAAAAAGAGAAAATATTGAAAATTCATTGAATACAATTCAATTTGATACCCTTGATATTGCCAAAAGATTATTTCCACGTTTACATAAATACAAACTAGAATATCTTATTGAATATTTAAATATTGAAGGTATAAATTCCCATAATGCATTAGATGATGTAATAGCAACAGCAAATCTTATTATTGCATTAGAAACTCATTTAGAAGCTAAAATTATTGATCAAAAACATTTTCTTTTAGTTAATGAAAATGCAATAAAAAAACTCAAGGAAAATTTCAAAGAAACCTATTGTAAGCATTACAATTTCTTGAAAAGGTATGTTGATTTTAGTAAATATTTTGATTTTCTTTCACAGGAATTAATCATTCAATTAAACTTTAATAAGCCATCAAATTATGATAAGTTATTAAGATATTTTGAATTGAAAATCAAAGAAGATACATTAGAAAATACATTATTGGAATGGTTAGATATTTTAAATACTTTCAAAGAGACTGATTTAATTATTGGTGATGAAAACCTTATAATTTCAACTATACACCGTTCAAAAGGCTTACAATTTGACAATGTATTCATTCCAAATTGTAATGATGGTATTTATCCATTCATTTACGCAGATGAAGAAGAAGACGCTAGATTATTTTATGTAGCACTTACAAGAGCCAAAAAAAGATTAATAATATCATCTCATACAAAAAACCACAAAACAAGTTTCGAATTTAAAGATAATGTTAAAGTGTTTTTACAATACACAAATGTTGAGTGTTCAAAATTTATATTACCAATTAAAAGTTATTTTAATTCAAAAGATATAAATACATCAACCTAAACAAAATTTAAATAAACAATTAGAAAGTCCATTGATTAATTACATAAAATTAACTCATTCAGCTGCACAAAAATCGCTCCTAGTCCAAGTTTTCCTAGCATCAATTCTTTGTTTGCTTCATTTCGTTAATTTTTGCGTTGCTAATAACTTCTTTAGTAACTTTGTATAAAATAGATTTTGATATGAATACTTTTGAGAACCCATATAAAGAACCAGTTCTAATAATTAGAAACAACTTTGATATTCAAGAAGATAATAATAGTTTGGAACTAATAGCTACTAAACTAAATCAAAATCTAAAAGTATTCAGAAACAATAATTTACTAAGGGAAATTGTTACAAACAATCAACTTGAAAGTTTAGAATTCAACTTTCACAATTATGAAGAAAGCAACATCGAACATAAAGTACTAGTTCATGGTGACGAAGCATTCTTATTTCATGAGGAACACATTTATATTCATTTACCTTTTGAATTAGATTATAATTCTTTGTTAGAAATGCACAATACCAATAAGCTAGCGGATGATTCATACTTTAAGTTATTATTTCAAAAAGTAAAGGACCTAGGCTCAGATGCAATTCATATCACAGTTTTTGATCCAGGGAATATGGAAGTCTTAACTGATAAAAATTGGTCAGAGATTGAACAAGTGTTACAAACAAAAGAAGAGTATTTTAAAATTGTATTCTAAGGAAAATGAAACTAAAAAATTTGCATACTACAAAAGTGTTTGACTTTTATACACCTGATTTCTCAACAGAATTGGAATTACCTTATGTTGATGTAGGTATTAGTGCCGGATTCCCTTCTCCTGCAGATGACTTTATTGAGCTAACTATCGATTTAAATAGAGAATTAATAAAACATAAAGACAGTACTTTTTTCGCTAAAGTAAAAGGGGACTCCATGAAAAACGCAGGTATTTTCGATGGCGATTTACTAATCATTGATAAAAGCTTAGAACCGCAAGATGGTAAAATTGCTATTTGTCAAATAGATGGAGATTTTACAGTAAAAAGAATTAAAAAAGAAAATGGAGTAGTTTGGTTAATAGCCGAAAATGAAGACTACAAACCCATTAAAGTTACAGAAGAAAACGAACTAATGATTTGGGGAATCGTAATTCACAGCATTAAAACATTCTAATCACAATTTGTCATACCGAGTAAGCCTGTGCTGAGCATGTCGAAGTATCGAGGAATCTCCTACAAAGTAGGCTATCCTTTTGAACAAAGTTCAAAAAATACTGAATACTAATAACTGAACACTGAACACTAAAAAATGTTTGCCTTAGTTGACTGCAATAACTTTTACGCCTCTTGTCAAAGAGTATTCGAACCACATTTAATTGGAAAACCAGTAGTAATACTTTCCAATAATGATGGTTGTGTTATTGCACGTTCTAACGAAGCTAAAGCATTAGGTATTCCAATGGGTGCTCCAGCATTCGAATTCAAAAAACTATTCGAAGACAACAATGTATTTGTCTATTCTTCAAATTATGCCTTGTATGGTGATATGAGCAGCAGAGTGATGAATATACTTTCAACTTTTACACCCGATATTGAAGTTTATAGTATTGATGAAGCTTTTCTAAAATTTGAAGGATTTGAATTCTTTAACCTGGAAGAATACGGAATAAAAATTCAAAGAACCGTAACTAAAAATACAGGTATTCCAATCAGTGTAGGATTTGCACCAACAAAAGCACTAGCTAAAGTAGCCAATAAAATAGCAAAGAAGTTCCCTGAACGAACCAAAAGTGTCTATGTGATAGATAATGAAGAAAAGAGAATAAAAGCCCTTAAATGGACTAAAATTGAAGATGTTTGGGGTATTGGTAGAAAACACGCAAAACGCCTACAAGCAATAAATGTTTTTAATGCTTATCAATTCACTCAATTACACGATGATTGGGTAAGAAAAGAAATGGCAGTAGTAGGGTTGAGATTAAAACATGAATTAGAAGGAAAACCAACATTAGATTTAGAAACTCCAAAAAGTAAAAAAATGATTGCTACAACAAGATCATTTGAAAAACCAATGACAAAATTGGAAGATATTTCAGAACGTATTGCAACGTTCACAACTTCCTGTTCCGAAAAACTAAGAAGACAAAACAGCCATTGCAACATGATTATGGTTTTTCTTCACACCAATTATTTCAGAAAGGACCAACCTCAATACTCAAGAAATATAGTAATCAATACCGATTTCCCAACAAACTCCACAATCGAGTTAAACAAGTACGCTCAAATTGGATTAAAAGCAATTTTCAAAGATGGCTACAATTACAAAAAAGCAGGTGTAATAGTTATGGGATTAACACCAAACGACCAAACCCAATTATCACTTTTCAACACCTCAAATCCAAAACATCAACCTCTAATGTCAGTAGTAGACAAGCTAAACAAAGCCTACGGTAAAAACAAAATCAAGTTCGCCAATCAATCACTTGGGAGACAATGGAAAATGAAACAAGAAAAATTATCCAAATCATATACAACTAGAATTGATGAAATAATTACAATTAAGATTTAAAAAAAGTTGTATATATTTGATGATATTTACTAGTTGGCGGTAATTTGAAGAAACAATTAACAACGAAAAACATTCAAGAAAATGAAGCTATAAGTAACTGTAAGATAGAATAAGAATTGAAATATCCTTTAATACGCAAAGTAGAAAGGGCGATTGTTAATATTAAAAAATTAGAAAATGACACAGTTACAAATGATTGACAAAACAAAGTCAATAGCTCAAAATGATAAAAATATTTCTGCCGTATTTATGTACGGGTCATTTACCAAAAATGAAGGGGACAAATATTCAGATATTGAATTCTACATCTTCTTGAAGGATAAAGAAAATTTTTCCGCTGAAAATTGGGTAAGCCAAATTCATCCTTTGGCATTATATTTTACCAACGAGTATGGAAGTGAAGTTGCCATTTTTGAAAATATGATAAGGGGGGAGTTTCATTTTTTGACAAACGACCAAATGGAAGTTATCAAATCGTGGGACGGTTTGGTAGAGTTTAGCGACTTTGACAAGATGATTTTAGTAGATAAAGAAGATTTATTGACTAACACGCTCAAAGAAATAAAAACTAAAGTACCTGATCGAACAACAAATGAAAATATCCTGTGGTTGAGCCAATCATTGTTGAATGTTTTACTTACAACAAGCAACTTAATTAAACGACAGGAATTTGCTCACGCTTACCAAAGCTTATCAAATGTTCAAAAATATTTACTTTGGTTAATAAGAATTGAAACATACCAAACCAAACATTGGGAAAGTCCAACAAAAAGCTTGGAAAAAGACATAGACCCAGATTGGTATTCGTTATTTCAGGAGACAACATCAGAATTAGACCCGACAGATATTAAAACAGCTTTCAAGAAGACATTAACATTGACTGAAAAACTTTTTGATAATCTTGGAGTTGAAGCAAAATTAAAGGGGGTATTAAGGAGAATTGAATAAAAAAACTACCGCCAACATTGTATAAGCGTAATGCGGGCTGAACTGCTAAATTTGAGCATTTTTGCTCCTAAGAAACTTTGTGGTGGGCGGACAGTGAATTGCTCCGAAATCCCGCACTACGCTTATACTTGACCGTTATGTGAAAGAATAAAACGGCACCTCCAAAAAAGAAAGTACCGTTTCGAAATCAAATTTACATTATTCTCAATCCACTATTTCTGAAACAGTTGATTTTTCTATTAGGAAAATCCCATCAAAAGAATCTACTATTTCAGTTTTTAGATATATAGAATCAAAACGAATCTTACTACAATTTTTTAATTCCTTACTTTTATTGATTATTAAACAGCATTCTTTTCCTGATAATTCCTGCATAAAAAATTCAACAGAATCCGACTCTGGAGAATCAAGTGGAAATTTATCAACCCTAAAACCAAATTGATAATCATTATCAGGATACAATGCGGCAGTTTCTCCACGTAGATTAGTTATTGCAAATGCTTTGTATTTTTCTCCAAAAGTCATCGAAAGTCTTTGCCCCATTGGATAACAACTAATAAATCCGTCAAAATCGACCGGAGTTTTTTGAATGTGAGCATTGTGGGCAACTAAAATAATCTTTTTACCAAGTGAATTTTTCAAAAACCAATCAATACTTTCTGCCATATACTGGTCTTTTGCTCCCATATCTCCCTCAATTCCCTTTTCAGTAATGAAGCTTTCCATAGCATCAGCATTATAATTCATATAAATCAAGCCTTTAACTTGATGAAGTATCGATTGAAACTCTAAACTTTCCAGTTTTGGTTGAAGAGTGACCAAACGAATGTAAACTTTTAATAGCAATGCTTTTAATTCATTATGTTCAGCTTCATCAAAAAGCGATAAATTTAACGCAAGCTGAGAAGTCGAATAGAAATCAAATTTCTCAGCAAGATTTAAAATCTTCTGTAAGACATCAGAAGAAACGATTGAAAGTCTTTGCAAATAATCAGATACAATACGAAAGTTTGGAAAATAAGAACCTCCATTTTTAGGAATATCCACACCTAAAAAGGTAATTTGATTATTATTGTCTTGATTATACCGACGAAGCCATAGCAAAGTATCTTTAAACTCATTTGGATAATAAAAGTGTGACAGTAACTTATCCAAATCGTCGAATGGAATTTGTGATTTTATCCACTTATCAACTTCTAATCCTTCAGAAAAACCAAACTCAAATGCCAAGGTGTCAAAATCACATTCAGTTACTAAAAACTCAATAACTTGATGCCTGAATGTAAAAAACTCTTTTATGAAATGTGAGTTTTCGCCTAAACCAACAATTGTAGAAGAATCAAAATATTCTCGAAATCGAAAAAGACTTTGTTTTATGGATGTATTATTTTCCGAATTAAACGGAAAAGTTAAGGGTTTTATATTTTTCATTATTACCTTATTTTAAATTAAAAATTAACGTACCAAATAGCAACCGTCTCAAAAAGACGATTTAATAATTTACTTTAATTTTTAATTACCAAGGCTTGCTGAAATACATAAAATGTGAATTATTTGAATACAAAGATACTAAAAATTCCTTCACATAACATCGCATTGGCAAAATGGCAGGTTAAGTGCTAAATTGAAAGTTTCTGCATTTTATTCCGCCGAATGTGTTCCACATTCAGCTTTTTTTAATAATTTAGCTTCTGTGGAAACACATCGGCTACGTCACTGCTAAATTGAACTTTTCGTCCAATTTATCCGCCACTTCGCCAATGCGTTTCCCGTTAAAAATCAAAACATGTGCTTCCATTCAAAACAAACAAAACTAGCTTTAGAAGTCGAAAACAGATTTAAAGCAACTATAGAAAAGAAAGAACTTTTCAAATCTTCTATGGATATAAATGGTTTTGATTTTGGAATAAACCCTGTTATCACAGATGAAAACCCTAATCTAATTAAACATTTCAATTGGGGTTTAATTCCTTCCTGGTCTAAAGACGAAGACATTAAAAAACTAACATTAAATGCACGAATAGAAACAATAGAAGAAAAACCATCATTCAAAAATTCTATCAATAAAAGATGTTTGGTAATCGCAAATGGTTTCTATGAATGGCAATGGCAAGACAGTAAAGGCAAAAATAAAATCAAGTACGAAATTGGTATCGGTAATGAAGATTTATTTGCCTTTGCAGGAATCTATTCACAATGGGTAAATCAAATCACTGGAGAAATTAAAGACACCTATTCCATAGTTACCACACAAGCCAATCAACTAATGGCAGAAATTCACAACACCAAGAAAAGAATGCCAATCATTCTAAAACCAGAAGACGAATCCAAATGGTTACAACACGATCCTATCAGTAATTTCGCATATCCTTATGAAGTAAATTTAGTTGCAAAAGCTTATCCTACTGATATAATAACTCTATGGTAATTTCTTCTTTTATAAATCCTTTTTCAGTAATAATGGTAGTCCAATAAGGAGCTTTTGTAGTTATAAGATTAGAATAAGCAACAAGCACTTCTTCTTTTGAACTTTCTAAAGTTAAACCCAAATCTTTATTGTAAGCAATAATTCGAAAGAAAACCCCATCTAATAATAAATCATCTTGATTATCCGCTGTATTATCAGGAGCAAAACCAAAATAGGTAATATCAGTATTAGGATCGTTTAAAACATCTAATACATCTTGTTTTACAGTCAAAAACAAAACTTCATCAATGATATCTTTTGGTACAATAAAATCTTTCGCTTCTACAGTTAATGAATATTCAATTTTCTCATTATTCATAGTATAATTTATAAAATAAAATAAGTAGTTTAAGTATATAGAGTTATTTCAAAACTAAACAAAATGATTGAGAATTTAATTTTTTACACTAAATTTGAATAAATCAAAGCAATTAAAAGTAAAACTATGCTTAAAAAACTACTCTTTCTACTTGTCCCAACATTATTCTATGCCCAAATTCCAGCATATTATTCTACAATTGATTTTAGTCAAGAAGGTGATTATTTAAAAAACCAATTGACTACGCTTATAACAAACACACATACTACAAACCTACCCTATACAGCAACAGGCGTTACAGATACTTGGGATGCATTATATCAAACCGATTTAAACCCAAGTAACACAAACAATGTGCTTTTAGTTTACGGTTGGAATGATACTGATGCAGATATTACAAACGATTATTCCAGAGCTCAAACGTCTTCTTGTCATACATCTTCTTGTAGTGGTTTATGGGTAAGAGAACATGTTTACCCTCGTTCATTAGGTACACCTAATCTTGGTTTTGAATTCGCAGGTGCCGATGCACATCACTTGCGTTCTATTGATAGTGATAGAAACAATTCAAGAAGTAATAGAAAATTTGAAGAGGGTAGTGGGATTAATATGTCATACATTACACTAGCAGGGAATTGGTACCCAGGTAATGAATGGAAAGGTGATGTAGCTAGAATGATTATGTATATGTATGTTCGCTATCCATCGCAATGTTTACCAAACAATGTTGGTGTAGGTAGCACATCATATTCCAATTATGGTGATATGCCAAACGTATTCTTAGATTGGAATGCACAAGATCCAGTTTCACAATATGAAATAAATAGAAACAACATTCTCAACACCATACAAGGTAACAGAAATCCTTTCATAGACAACCCATATCTAGCAACTATCATTTGGAATGGACCACAAGCAACAGATACTTGGGGTGTATTATCAGCAGATGAATATACACTTTCAAACAATCTAATTTACCCAACAATCACAAAAGATTATATTTTCATCAATAATGTTGAAAATAAGCAATATAACTATTCAGTTTACAATACTCTAGGTCAATTAATAACTACCAATACTACAAACAATACAATAGATTTATCAGGCAATTCAAAAGGCATCTACTTTATTACACTACAGTCAGAGAATAAAACCAAATCTTATAAAGTAATTTTGAACTAGTAGCGAAAGGCTCGGGCATTCTTGGTTTCCATTTTCCCGCTATCCGTTAAACACGGTATCACTTCTATCGGGGCTAGTAAGTAAGCAAATGGCTTTCTTGTTTTCTTTATTTTAAATAGGAACGCTTCGCTAAGTTATTTGCGCCCACCCAATCCAACGCTCCCCACCGCACTAGTGGTATTTTGTGTGTTTTTAGCACTTGTTTTACCCTAAGTAAGTCAATAAAAAAAGGCTCCCTGTTTTCCCAACCCCTCGCGCACAGTCCGCCTTTTTTTATCCACTTACACCCAATTCAAAAAACAAACGCTAAAAACACACAAAAACCACTCCCAAGCTATATTTACATAATAAGCGTTATAATGCCTTCCATCTCCCAATGCTACGCCAACGGCAGTTATAACAGTTATTATGTAAAATATCCACTCCCAGCCGCACCCACCCGAAAGAACATAGGAACGCTAACGCTGTCGTAATTTGCATTGTTTTTTGAAAATGCCTCCCATTTCCAGTTCACTTAAAACTAAAAACTAATCACTGAATACTAACAAGGCATTATCAAAAATCAAATTTCCCCACAAGAGTATGGTTTTCTTTTTTATTTTTTTTCAAAAAGATATATTGTCAAACCGTGCGTAGTCGAGGTCGACCAGCAAAAAAAAGAAAAACATACCCTTGTTCCGCTACTGCCCAATCACTAGGAAGTATCACATTGTTTTTTGAAGATGCTTCCCATTTCCAGTTCACTGACCACTAAAAACTGACCACTGAACACTTTCAAAGCATCCTCAAAAATCAAACTATCACAAGAGTGTGTTTTTCTTTTTTCTCATCTTCACAAAGACAAATTGTCAAACCGTGCGGAGTCGAGGACGTCCAGCAAAAAAGAAAACCACACCCTTGTTCACGTGTCCCGATTGAATACCCCTAAAACCCCATTTCATAAGAAAATCAGGGTAAACATTTTTACAAAAAAAAGGATAAAAAAGAAGCCAAAGGTTTGTTCCGGGTATTCAAAAAAGCAAGTTCAAGCCTTCGGTTCCGGATAAAATCTCCACCCTTGCATTTCCAGTTGAATAGTCACTTATCACTAATTACTAATCACTCATTAGGGTAGTATTTTATCCGAAAAACTTGCTTTTTTGAAACCCTCCACAAGGCAAAACGGCTTTCTTTTTTTTCCTTTTTTCTTTTGCAAAAATGTGTGTGGGGCATCTCGGTTTTCATTCATATTTCGGGCAATCACGAAGGAAAGACGAAGGAAATTAACCTTTTAAATCCTTGTATTATGGACACAATTTTTATCAAATCCCACCGTGCCGGCATGAACTATGCCAAACCGCATTTTTTCGTTTTAAACAAAGGATTAAACAGCGGCAAACCGCATCACGAAGCCTACACAAATAGCTTTGTATTAATCTTCCAAACCGAAGAACAAAAAGAAGACGTGTACTGGATAGCTATGAGCCTCTGGAAATCCAAATTCTGGCACCAATATCTGAGAGGTTCTGTAATTCCTTTCTTATCGCTCTATGAATTCAAAAAAGAGTTCAACCCAAGGGCAACACGATTAATGCGAGAACACGAGCTGCATAAAAAAAACATTCAAGCACTAAAGCTGCTGCAAGAACAGGAAAACCACCACAACAAAAGCATCCACCTCATCAACGAGCTCAAAAACGCCATTATGATGAGGTATAGAATGAAGTAATACAAAGCCTGGACAAACTTGTCTGGGCTTTTTTAATGAAATTGGATAGAAATTAAAAAAATGTATTTATATTTGAAAAACGCTGCAAACTAGCGCATATACATCCAAAATTGGTTATGTTGGCGCTATTTTGTAGCGCATATCAACGAATTAGCTTAAAATATAAAGAAAAGTACATAAATTAACACTTATGAAAGAACAAATTCAAGAGATATTTAAATCAAAAGACTTGAAAGAAATTTCTATTGAACTTGTTGAAAAAGTTTTAGATGACCAAATAACCGAGGAAATTGTTAAAGAATTACCAATACTTAAGTCAATTGTAGCTGTAAAAAATGTCTACAACTCATATACTGATAGAATTTTCATAAAAAAAGCTATGAATGTTCTTCTTGAGCTTGGTGATTTAAATGAAGATGAAAAAAACACTTTACTAGATGATTTAGATGATGAAGATGAATCATCTGTTGAAAAAATTTTAATGGCAATTGATAAATTAGAAAACATAAAAAAATGTAAAGTTTTCGGTCGACTATGTAAATTAAAAGCTAAGGGTGAATTTTATTCTGATCACTTTTTAAGATTGACTAACTTAATACAAACAGCATACATTGATGACTTGCTATTGATAAAAGAATTCAGACTAAATGAAAGAAAAGAAATTTTTGAAGAAGAATATTATCCATTAATTAATTTGGGGCTGATATTTCAAGAACGTTCAGAACAAACTCCAATAGAAAGAAATCACCAATATGAGGAATATGATCCAGAATTCAAAGGCGGAGAAATTAAATTCTACTATAGATTAACCGACATTGGCGAATTTCTTTATAATTATTACAATCAACTTTTTCCTGAAAATTTATAATTAACAACAAAAATTAAATGTTATGGTACTACTATTTTTTTTACTTATTGTAGCAATAATAATTATATATAAACTGAATGACAAAGTTGAGGATGACAAAGTAATTAAGAGTAATTATAGTTGGAAAGAGGAAATTCTTTCTTTAAAAGAATCTATACAAAATCTCGAATCTAGAGAAAATGAATTACGTCAAAAAAATATGATTGATGAAATAAACAGAAATAAAGAAAAAATTAAAGAATATAGAAATAAAATAATAAAATTAGATACTTATATCTACAATAACGAAAAATATCTAAAAGAGAAAGGACGTATTTAAAAAAACATCTGCTAAACAGGTTTCACGTTATTTCGGGTTTTGCGCTTTATTTAAGGTTTATTTTTTTTTGAAATTATTGCATAATCAAAAGTTACGGCTTCTTTAATCCGCTACAGACCTAAAGCCTGGTAACGTTAAAATCAAAAAAGCCTAATCTATTACGATTAGGCTTTCTCACACTCAGTAAAGGTTACCAATCAAAACTGAGCTTATTTCTTTTTTGAGGTGAGGCGTTTTAATAACACCGTAACACCAAAACTCACTACTGCTCCAATAAAGGCTAAAAGGATTGTTTTTAAGACATCTGCTGAGGTTAAATTGGGTATAACACTCAGTGCAAATCCTCCAAAAGTTCCTGCCCTCAAAGTTAAAGAATTATCCATTCCCTCCAACGTCAGTTTCTGGCTTAACCTCATTTTTTTTATTCCCTCGGGTGTCATCCTGAGCTTGTCGAAGGCTTTTATCTTCCACAGTAATTTGGCTTACTGCTGATAAAACACCGCCTGCAACGGCAGCATAACCCGCAACGGTTACAACAACAGCAGGTAAAGCTACTGGAGCAGCTACAATGCTTCCACTTACTGCTAATAAGGCTAATCCAATGGTGCGCAACACCTTAAAAAATTTCGGAGTGGGTGCCTTAGCACGTTCTACTACGTTCATAATCTTTCTTTTTCTAATCCTGTAAAGGATCTATTGTACAATCAATTCTACACTTTCTTTATTGTCCAAAGCTTTATAAACCAAGTCCTTCAACTTCGTAAAAGCCTTTCTAGATAGCAAACCTAAACCAGGTCCAGAAAGTTTCGTAACAGGAGCAATACAGCCACGCAATTCCTTTTGCGCATTATTGGCAGGATGTATCAAAATATACGTTCTATTCGGCACATCCACCAATTCCAAATGCCATTTGTATTTCGCACTATATCGCTTTCTAATAAAATATTTCCCTTCCGGAATACAGGAAATGTTTCTTTCATTTCGTTTCCACGGCAATTCAATCGTATAACCAATCAATTTACCTTCACATTCCAATTTTCCATTCGTTCCTTCAGGGAAATAAGTTCTTGTCAAAAACAGTATCATACTGACCACTTAAAACTGATCACTGACCACTATTAAACACCTCCATCAACCGCCACAATTGATAACGGGTTAAAAGCGCCATTTTTCAACGGATACATTTGCCCATTAATTTGTTGGTAAAACTCCACACCAAGAGCCAATACCATTGGATGCGTAGAGCTCGCAGTAACCGCATTACTCAAGTTAATCACAGCTGTAGCTGTAGCATCCCAAGGTAAAATCGCAGTTTCAGAAGTAGCCACTTCATAAGATTCTCCAGTAAAGTCAATTGCAGCTCCACCAGAAATCACTTTAAAGTGAGTAGTTCCACTAGGAGCAGCAATCATATTAGCAGGAACAAAAGAAGGAATAGCCACAGCCAAAGTTCCAGCCACACGATCAATAGTTGAGGTGTAAGGAGCAAACAACGAAGTCCCTAATTTCCCACGAATATTAAATTCAAAACCAAGAACCAATTCAATTTCCCCATCAATTACATTACGTAATCCTCTATCACTCACCGCATCCATTTGGATAACTTTCACCATACGTTGCGTCAAACGACTCACCATTCTACCATCCGCAGAGTTCAACAACAAAGGGCGTAAAGCAGTTCTCAAAAGCTTACCTGCTTTTCCAGCTCTACCAAATTCAGAACCGTTCTCACGCGTTCTTTGAAACGCAGGGTCACTAGCAATTCTACTAGCCTCAATTCCACCTTTCTCACGAGCTAAATGCCCATCCTGTGTTTTGTAAAAAGTAATATCCCCGATAGTACCTTTTAACTTAATTATGCCTTTCTGTCTAGCCATAACATCAAAATTTTAGTTCAACATTTTTTCACTTTCATAAATCATTCAAAACTCGGTTGCAACACTTTCTGAAATAATTACACCGCAAATTTCCCACACAAAATCCATTAAAAAACTCAAACCATTCCAAATGTCATAATATGTCCTTATTTGTCATTAAATGACTTATTTAAGAATCAAAACTTAATTCCAATCAACGTTAAATGAAAAGATTAATTAAGTAACTTTAACCTATCTCAAAGCCAACTCAAAAGCAAGGTTAAAGTATGAATCAGGTACCAAAACGAGTTTGTATCTATCCAAAGGACATACAACGCATTACAGGTAAAAGCTATCGTCAAAGCATAAGAATATTAAATGAAATAAGAAAGTCGCTTAGAAAGCCTAAAAATAGCCTTGTAAGTATAGAAGAGTTTTGTTTGCATACTGGCTTAAATATCGAACATGTTTTACCACTGATTGATTAGCAACATCAACTTATTTAATTTTTAAACAAGTTTATTATAATGTTTAATCTAAAAATTGTATATTTGTATACTTTGAATTTAGATTAGTTTGACCAAAATATAAAAGGAGTCACTTGAGGAGTCACTTAAAACACATACTTTGAAAGGTATTGATTTTATTAGTGAATTTTGATTTTAACGAATCCCTCTTTCTCCGCAGAATTAAAACCCTAACGATTGATTATCAATTAGTTAGGGTTTTTTATTTGTATTTTATCCCCACATTATCCCCACAATTATTGTGTTTTTTATTTACTATTTTTATAAAAAATATTAATTATGGAAGCACAAGTGTCAGTAAAACAAATAATTAGAGATTTTATCTATATCGGTAAACAATTAGATCATCTTTTTAAAGATAGGTTAGAATACAAACTAATTATTGATTTTATTCTTGCTAAAGACTATTTGAATGAAGAATTAGATTTGAGGCTTCCCAAAATGAAGGAAGTTGAAGAAGCTACAGGTTTGAAATCTCATACATTAAGAAAGCTATTACTTAAAATGCACTCTGAAATATTTACTTATGAGCGTAAATTAAATTTGAGCTTCAATAAAGTAATTTACCAATTCAATATTAAGTTTTACAATAATCATTGTTTCTTTAGAGTTGATAAATTACCCCATTTACCAAAAATTGGAGAGTCAGTAAGTTTGCCATTTATCAGTGCTTCGATACCAATTAATTATTTTTACGTTGATAATATCCAACATGAGTTTGAAAATGACTGCCAAATTATCGATATTACGCTAAAAGTAGGTAGTTACAGTCCTTATTATCATTATATGAAAGATAGAGCTTTAGAGTTAAGAGAAATAAGTCAAAGGGAAATGTATGATTTAAGTGAAAGCCAGATTAAAGAAATAATTTACAATAAAACTCCTTATTATCGGTAACACTACAACAATAAAAAAACCACCCTTTAAGAGGTGGTTTTGGAAATAAGTATTTACTAAATTTATGAAGCCGTACCAGAGCCAATGTAAATACTATTTGATAATTGTGTTTCTTCAAAATTCATAAAAGAAATGAACATGTGTAATTCATCACCTGAATAACTATTCGGAATAATTACAGTTTGAGATAAATCCGCTCTAGCAGCACCTTCTGTTAAGTAAACGCTTTCTCCTTTTAAGGGGTTAAAAGCTACTACCATAACTTTATCAGTTGCTAACGCATTACCTTCAGCTGAGTTATCATCCCAACTAAATTGAACTTGTCCAGGTGTTGTTAAATCAAAAACAGGGTTTAAAGCTCCTGCTAAATTACCTCTTGATAATAACGCCATTGAATAGTCAATTTCAAAATCAGGTGATACCCCTGTAATTGCATTATTCAGAATGTAAGACATCGCACTATTAAACTGCGACTTCTTTACTGCATAATTTTTATACCCAATCTTAATGAAATTTAAGTTAGGTTGTAAGAACCTCAACACTAAAGCAAATTTTGTTCTTTGATTTACTTGCAATAATGTTCTCGGATTTGCTACACTCTGAGGCTTAGCTCTAATGTAATCAATTCCTTTCCATCTTGAACCAACTACGTTGGCTACTTTTCCTGATACCCCTCCAAGAATACCTCTACCAATTTTACCCATATCTATACAATTTTAAAATTAAAAATTCAATTATGTGAGCTTGGTACGGCTTTGGTATTGATTTTTACATGTTCAAAATTATTATTTCCTAATGTATTTTTTTTAAACTCAAATTGTAATGTTAAAATTTGTTATTAATTATCATAAATTGTTAGTATTCAGATTTAAGAAGAAGGAAATTATTTTTTTATCCATTCCACTATTGCAAGTAAGCCTGTAACTTTCCATTCAGAAAAAAACTTTCCGAGTGGTTGGAATTGACGCTGTTTTTTTTGAAAGAATGCCTACCGATAAATATCAATCGGAGTGAAAAACGTCTGGCATTATTTTAAAAAAAATTGCACCCTAAGGGGTTTGGGGAAATGGGAGATTTCCCCAACTGTACTTTACCGAGTGCGTTGGCAGTAGCGGAACAAGGGTATAGTTTTTTATTTGCTTTACGAGATTTTCTGATTGTTTTTATTGACGGCTTGATGCTAGACACTTCTTTTTAAAAACGGGTTTATATGTTTATTTAATTGTTTTATTGACATTGCTTAGCATCAAGACGGCTTAAAGACAATTTACTACCAATTTTCTGGCAAATAAAAAACTATACTCTTGTGGGCAATTTTGATTTTTGAGGATGCTTGAATGTTCTTGAGGATTTATTACAAGATTATGAGTTCTTATGAAAATGGTAAGCATCTTCAAAAAACAATGAAAATACTATTCCTATTTCGGGCGGGTGCGGCTGGGAGCGGATATTTTACATAATGAAATTATAGTTCTAAAAAAATTCCAATAAAAATATTAACGCTTTTTTTTGAACTATAATGTTGCCATCATTATGTAAAATAGCTTGGGGTGGTTTAGCATTGGGAAAAACAGCTCTTGTTTTTTGGGATGGGTGTAAGTGGATAAAAAATGGCTTACTGTGCGCGTGGGGTTGGAAAAACAGAAAGCCATTTTTTATTGACTTACTTAGGGAAAACAAGTGCTGTTCTCGGTAGGGAAAGCCACATGTGCGGCGGGGAGCGTTGGACTGGGTGGGCGCAAATACGTCAGCGATAGCGTTCCTATCTTAGTTTTTGTATCAGGATAATTTACTAATATAATTTAAAAATGCTTTTTAGATGTTTATCTCTATTGGTATTTATTGAATTAAAGTAAGGTTTAGCATTTAGTAATTTTGTATTGTTTATTTGTATTGTTTTATCTTCAAATTTAAAGTTTCTATCTATAAAATGTTCTGGGGTTATTATTTTAGAGTCGATAGCAATTGCAAAAATTTCAATAGTAAGTTTATATTTCTGTAAACTTGTGTTGTGAATGTTTTTACCTATATTTTTAGACAAATTCAATAAATAGTTAGTTTCTTCATTAGTTAGTTTTTTTTCATCAATTATTAGTGGTTTACCGAAAGTAAAGAACAAGTCTAAATTCACAAAGCATACATCTGTTTCTTCAATTAACCATACTAAATAAGGAATATCTAAAAGAAAAATCCATTTAAAAGGTTCCCCATTTTGTGAACCAAAATCTATTGAATCATTTGTATCGATTAATTTATATTCACTTGCCATATACTTTACCAAACAATTAAAGTTTTTTTACTTAAACGAATTTAAATATTTTATTTTGAAATTAACGAAATGAAGCAAACAAAGAATTGATGCTAGGAATACTTGGACTAGGAGCGATTTTTGTGCAGCTGAATGAGATAATTTTAAGAAAATAATTTTCTAAAAAAATCAGCTATTGTTGACCAGATGCTTTTATTGGTTTCGTTGTTGGTTTGATTTGATTCACGAGAAAGAACGATTAAATCATAATACATAAGACGTGTTTCTAATGAATCTTCTGGTTTAAGACCTGTAAATTCTTTCTCTTGATCTTCTGTACTAAAAAGAGGTACAAATTCATTATCAGCGTAGTATTTTAATGGGCCTGGAGTATTATATGAATCAACAACAATAAAACGACAACCTGTTTTATTAGCTCCATCAATGAACCAAGATTTTATAAAATCCATTAATTGTTTGCCGGTTCTTTCTGTTTCTCCTTGAATGAAACGATAATTTCTATTTACACCTAAACGACCAATTAATACAGCTGGATAAGACCTCATTTGTTTTTGACGAGGTATTTCTTGTATTACTTTCTTTTTTCTTGAATTTGGTAAGTGAGTTGTTTTGATACTATCATTTGAAATAGTAAAAGCACAAACTATAATTTTAGGATTTTCATCTAAAGTAAAACAATAGGTTTTTCCTAATAACTCAGATTGATAATTTAAAGCATCGTCACGAAAGAAATCGTTTAAATCGGCATTATCACAATCAAAAGTATCACAAAAAGCCAATAATTGAGCATTATAGACTTGAAGTGTACATTTATCAAGTAGAAAACCCAAGGTGAAATTACAGTTTTGCTTTAGCTAAAATTTTAGACGCAACATTGGCTTGCTTGGAAAAATCTACAGAAGATTTTTTTGCAGTATTACCACTAATTCTATCTACAAAAGCTTTAGCAGCTTCACTTTTAAGAACTGGTATTGATTTAATTGCAATTGCCATAGTAATTTTTGTTTTGTTTCGTTATGCAAAGATATGAAAAATATAATACTTACAACATCTGTTGTAACTTCTTCAATTCTAACTCACTTTGCTTGTATTTATTTAACGCAATAATCTCATTAAAGTTACAAATGAAGTGTTAAAGTTTATATATGTCTTCTGCTTAATAAATTATTTTATTTATTAATATATTTTGATTCATCATAAAATAGATTAACACAACTTAAATTATCCTTGTAGATAAAGCATTCATCTCTAAAGTCTTTACCATATGGACATTTTTCAACTTTAAGACTTTTTACTGTATAATACTCAATATTATTAATTTCCTCATCATTTTCTATATCATAACCTGAAATTGTCTTAATAAAATCATAGTTTAATATATTGTAGTTTAACTTAGAATGCCCTGTATAAAGTAAAGAGACTACATATATATTCTCTACATTTTTAAAAAATTCAAATTGCCTTTTTTTAATTAATTTTCTAATTGTTCTACCATCGTTAACAACATCTGTGATTATAAGTATGTTTTTGTAATCATTATTGCTGTTATCAAAATTTAGTTGATTTTCATATTCATGATGTTCATCATGACGATATGAGTATGGTAAAAATGAATAAGGTTTATTAAATTTAATTGCCGCTTTTGATGATATTATATTTCCTTCATAACCTAAACCAATAATTAAATCTATTTTTTCAACTAAATTTTTATTTTCTATTACATCAATAATTGCATTTTTTACAAAATCTAAATTTTCTTTATTTTCAATAAGTTTTGATACATCAATCCAATTATGTGCTCTTGATGTTTCACTCCAATGAAAATGACCTGAATGAAATAAATTTAAGTTTTTTATTTTGTCATATAAAACGTCACTATACTTTTCATTGTAATAAACTTTAATTTGAGATGATATAGAACTAATTATGCTTTTCTCAACTTCTTCTGATGATGTTACAACTTCTTCACTAGGTAATTCTTTATACTCATCAATTAAAGGAGGTTTAACAATTGATATTTCAAAAACATCTTCTTGTCGTGCTTTTATATTAGTCCTTTTTTGCCAATAATACTGGTCGTCATTTAAACCAGTTTTTTGAAGACCGTAAATATTATTTTGTAAAATAATATTTTCTGAATTTTGCAATTCATATATTTTAAAAGCTGAATCATAATTTTTTGAAGATATAGTTCCAGAATCAGAAATTAATAAATCACCTGTAATTTTTTTACAACTACTTGTATGCTCATTTCCAGAGAAAATAAATTTAATACTATTTTCCTCTAAAACAGTCAAGAATCTACCTCTATTAACAATCTCCCATTGTCCTCTATTTTTATCTTCGTATGAAGAAGTTATATTATGATGACAGCAAGCTATATATTTTAGATTGTCATTATTCTCAATCTTTAGCAATTCTTCTTTAAATTTTTCAATATCTATTTTACCTTCAATATTTTCTAAATCTATTAAATGAGATGAATTTATACCTAAAAATAAAATTTTATCTTCAAAATTTAAAATATCAAAAATTACTTTATTAGAATCAAAAGGTTTATCTAACAATTTAAAATAAAAATCGCTAAAATTTTTAAACTTACATTCGTTTAATTCTTCAATAGAGTAACTTTCTTTTGAATATTTTAAATCCTCAATACTTTTTCGATTTATATCATGGTCACCTGGTAATAATAATATATTATCTTTATTAATATCAAGTTCTTTGATTATTAAACTAATATAATCAAATGCATAATCATATTCTAATTTTGCTCCACAATCAGTAATGTCACCTGTAATGAGTAGATATACTTTATTTTTACCACATTCTTCTTTCGCAGCAATAATAAATTTATCAATAAAATGTTTTGATAGTTCTTTTGAATCTGGAATTTTTAGATAAGAATCCTCATTAACTCTTTCTCCTTCGAGTTTGTTTTCTAAAGATACATGTAAATCTGAAATATGTAAAATTAAACTATTCATTAAGTGACTTTAAATTAGTGTATATAAAATATTCAAGCTCTTGGTTATTATTTTCAGTAATCGAAAATACAGAAATTGTTCTATCAATATTTTCTAATTTTAAATCCTCTCTATTAAGTGTCTCAACTTTTACTAAAGATACATTACCTAAATATTTTCCACCTGAAAACTCTATCAAATTTTTAGTTATTTTAACTTCAGTACCAAGACAAACTAAATCCGAAACAACAATATATTTACTTTTCTCAAAATTATGTTTGTCGATTTTATTATAAAGCTTCGTTATAGGTCCAATTTTATCAAATACAACAATATCAAGATTTAATAATTTTGATAATACAGAAACAATAAAAGTACTTGTTAGACTTTGTCCAACTAAAATTGGGTTGTTTAATAATTCCTTTTGCCATTTATCTTTTATTTTGATTGCAAGCCTATACAAAGCATAATATATAAATGGTCTTTCATTACTTATTATTTTTTTTAAATCAATAAATGAATTAAGATAAACAAAAGACGAAGCATGTTGTTTGTTGTAAACTTTGCTGTATTTCTTTAGTATAGACTTAAATTTTTCATAAAATAATTTTTCACTCTTTATTTCTATTTCATAAATTTCGGATGCCTCAACTGAAAAAAAATAAAATTCGTTATATCCATTAAATTCATTTAAAACATTTTTTGGATTGTCTATTGATTTTAAAGATAAAGGCTTTTTAATTTTTTCAGAAATATTAATAAATATAAGTTTAAAACCTAAATCTCTAATATCTGTAATTTTATCAATTATATTAGCTTGAACATGTTCCAAATTTTTAAAATCTAAAACAATATATTTTTGATGAATCTTATTTAATCCTTTTATAAAATTAAAAATCCTATTAACGGTTTCAAATTGTAAACTTTTAATGTAAATTCCTTGATTGCCATCATTTAAATAGCTTGATGAGATAACTTCTTCAGCATGTAAATTGAAGTAGTTATATAACGGAGTTTCTATATGCGATATAATCATAACTAAGCATTTGGAATTTCTACTTCAATATGAACACCTTTGAACTTTACATTGTAAAATCTAATTGATGAATACCTGTAGTCATTATTATATTTATCACAAACAATGTTATATAAATTCATGAAACAATCCATTATTTGATTTTTCAATTTAATCATTTGATCATCATAACGATTATCTTTAATAGAATTAATTAAAATATCTTCATGTATTTTAAATAAGTCATCTCTTAAATTTGATAATTCTAATAGTTGTTTATTCATTCTATTAGAAACAATAATTTGTGCATTATCAGAATGCAATCTAAAATATCCTTTTGATTCAAGAACAACTGAAATCATTAAATCAAACAAACCTCTTCTATCTTTAAGGGCTGAATAATAAAGTGTTTCAAAAATCACATGTAAATTATTGATTATTTTAGGATTAACTTTTAGAATACTTAGGTTATCAATTTTATTTTTTAATTCAAATGGAGTGTAAAGTAAATTTTCTGATTTAGATTTTAATGATTCCTCAAAACCAATCCCATTGTCTGATATTGAAAATTTGGTAGAGAAGTTATTTACAAACATTAAAGCAAAAGTATTTGATTTAGAATGCAAAACACCATTTGTAATTAATTCAGATAATAATTCTACATAGTAGTCGGTTTTGTTAGAAGTATTAGAATTATCAAATAATAATTCTTGAAAATGTTGTCTCACTGTGTAGACATATTCTGAAATTAAGAAATCTCTCTTTTCATCTTCGCTCTCAAATACTTCTAACTTACTAATTAAATTGTCATCATTGAGAGAGTAACATCTAACTCTGTGTTCAGGTCTAGGGTCTTTTTTTATGAAATCTCCCAAAAAAGATTCTTCAAATTTTAAAATGTTTTTACCTAAAGGATATGATGTGAGTTTGTTATTACCTGCAATCCAGAAAAAATCACTTTTATGTAAAAAGTTTAAAACTTCCTTAGTGGCATTATTTTTATAAAGTAATAGATCAATTGGTTCTTTGAAATATTTACTTAATTGTTCAGATAAACTCAGTAATAATGGTATTGATATTGGTTCTATTCTATAACTTGAATCAAATACTTTATCATCACCATTTTCAACAAATTTGAATATAACGTAACCTTCTTTGTTTATATCTTCTGCTACTTCTTTTAAGAAAGTAGTATAGAATACATATGGAGTGAAATTTTCATTATTTTTTAAAATGCTTACCATTTATTTCTTTTTTTACAATTACCAATCTTGAAACTCAAACAAACTATCAGACTTTCTATTTACTTCTTTACGGTAGCCACTTTCTAAATCAAAAATGTCTTCTAATTTAAATTGACTAATTAATAAATCATTGAACAAATTATGAATCATTCTATAATCAGTGAAATATTTATTGTTATCGTCTTCCCATTGCTTTCCAAAGTTCGAATACCAATTATAAAAAAGAAGTGTTTGTTCTGTATTAGATAATTGACTTCTTAATATTCTTAAAAAGTTTCTTTTCATTTCATAGGAAATAAAAGATTCATTTTGATTAACTATAAATTTTACTGTTTGAAATAGATGTCTATAATAATGTGCTAATTGATGTGAATGTCCTTTAAATAAAGAAAACTCTAACATTTGAGTAATATCTTTATTAAAGCGTAACCCTTCTCTTAACTTTTTATTGAAATTATCGTAATCTAAATTATCAATATAACTTTCCAATTCCAATATTTCATCAAAAAAAATATGCGTTCCTTTTTTAGTTTCACTTATTCCATTGAAAAAAATTGCATAGGCCTCATTTAATAAAACCTTAGGATTTTCATTGTGAAAGTGTTTTAGGGCTATCATATAAATTAAAATCAATTCAAATTTCATGTGTTCAAAAACGACTCTTCCTTGAACAGTGCTTTCTATTATATCCTCATCCTTTGGATATATTATTTTCTTCTTTGTAGTTAAATATAAGCTATTTACATTCTCTTTGTGTAATCTCAACATCTCATAAAACTGACTCTCAAATTGCTGTACTTTGAACTGTTCTTGGACTTGTCGATTTGCTTGATACTGTATATAAAATGCTAAAAAAGTTAGTAGAGCTGCACCAATTGCAATTACGGGATTTAGTATACCTCCAACAGCATCACCAATAGTACCAATACTATCAATTTTTGTAGTATTGTAAAATACCATAGGTAGCATTATCATAACAAAGCCTATAACACCAAAAAAAATGTATAAAAAGCTTAATTTGGAACTAAATTTTATAATTTCATTTTCTTTGCTCATATCTTTTATTTTTTTCCAATTTAAAATACCATATTTTTTTTGTTAAGAATACAAATTATATCTTAGTTGCCTGAAACCCCATTTATAAAAGTCTCAACGAAACCAACAATTTTATTGAGGATTTTATCTCCTAATTTTTTTCGAACTAATACTGACGGTTTTTCGCCTTCAATTAAATCTAACACCTCATCTCTTAAAGGTTCTCTTTCGGCAAATAGGTAACTTTCAATTAATTTATGTGTTTTGTCTGCTGATAGATTTTCTTCTTGAACTAATTGATTGAATGCTTTTTGTTGTTCTTTATTCCAATATTTATCAAATTCTTCTGGGATTGTATCGGTATCTTCAATAATTGGTAAGTTTTCTAAAATGAATTTTTCAATTAATTCTCGTTTACTTCTTAAATTGGCTTCTCCTGTTAATAAATCAACAATTTCTTTTTGTTTTTTTTCTTTATCAGCTTTTGTGGTGTCTTTTAATGCTGCTAATAACTTTAATATGTATGTAACATTAACTTCATCACGGTGAATTAACTCTAATTCAAAATCAACATCTTCAAGAATTGATACTTTTTCTACTTGGTGTTCATTTTTTACTTTGTCGTATAAATCAAGGTATTTGCTTTTATAGTCTTCAAATAATTGTTCGTTCATTGCTAAATCTTCCCAAACAAAATCTGCAAAAGTTACCATTGTATTTTTAATACGCATTAACTCACGGAAAGCTTTAATAAATTCTAATTCGTCTTCTTCACTCTGTAGATTATTAACACTATTTACTGTTGGAACAACATTTAACAAGCCTATAAATGCTTCGTTAAATTTATTTACATAATCCTCATAAGGTTGCATTATGATTTCTTCAATTGCTTCCTTATTACTGAATAGTGTAATTGCTTCGTCTGTAACTTTTTTTAGATTCCTAAAAACAATTATATTCCCTTGTGATTTTTGTTCATTTAGAATACGATTAGTTCTTGAATAGGCTTGAATTAAACCGTGATATTTTAGGTTTTTATCAACGTACAAAGTATTTAGAGGTTTGCTGTCAAATCCTGTAAGAAACATATTTACTACTAACAGAATATCTATTTTACGCTCTTTTACTTTTTTAGAAATATCATTATAGTAATTGTAAAAACTTTCGCTGTCTTTAGTTGAAAACTTCGTTTCAAACATTGTATTATAATGTCCTATAAACTCGTCTAGTTTTTCACGAGTGTGAACATTCAATCCATATAAAGCTCTTGGTTCTTCTACTACTGATAATTCTTCAGGGATAAATCCATTAGCATCTGCATCGTCTTCATTAGCTGAAAAACTAAATATTGTAGCTACTTTCAAGTTATGTTGACCTGAAATTTTCTTTTGTTGTAAAATGTCGTAGTACTTGATTAGGGTATCTACACTACTAACACAAAACATTGCGGTAAATTCTTTATTATATGTTTTACGATTGTGATTTGCAATTATATAATCTGCAATTTTTTCTAATCGCGTTGGAGCTTCCATTAATTCTTTAGTATCAATGTCTTCTACTTCAATATCTATTGCCGTTGCACTTTCTTTTTGTTTATATCTACCTACGTATTCAATAGAAAACTTCAATACATTTTCATCTTTTATGGCATCTGTAATTACATATTTATGCAAACATTCTCCAAATAGTTCTTTGGTTGTTCTTTTTCCTAATTCATTTTTAACCGCATTATCGGCAAATATTGGTGTGCCGGTAAAACCAAACATTTGATAGTTGTTGAAAAACGATTTGATTTTATTGTGAGTTTCTCCAAATTGCGAACGATGACACTCATCAAAAATAAAAACAATACGCTCTTCTTTAAGCTTTTCCATTTTACTTAAATACTGACTTTTACTTATGGCAGTATTTAGTTTTTGAATAGTGGTTACTATTAATTTTGTATCGTCTGAAAATTGCTTTACTAATGCTTTTGTATTATCAGTACCATCAATACTTCCTTTACTAAAACTATTGAACTCTTTTGTGGTTTGGTAATCTAAATCTTTTCTATCTACTACAAATACCACCTTTTTAACTTGTGGCATTTGCATAATAATTTGACTAGCTTTAAAAGAAGTTAGGGTTTTGCCCGATCCTGTTGTATGCCAAATATAGCCGTTGTGATTGCTGTTTTTTACTTTATCAATTAAAGCTTCTACTGCATAATACTGATAAGGGCGAAGCACCATTAATATTTTATTGGTTTCATTCAATACCACATACTTACATATCATTTTTGAGATATGACAAGGTTCAAGAAAATTACTAGTGAAACCATTAAGAATATTGGTTAAACGTTTGTTGTCTTTATCTGTCCAGTAATACGTTTGCTTGAATGATTGGTATTTATTGTTTGCGTAATATTTTGTATTTACTCCGTTACTAATGATAAATATTTGAATGTATTGAAATAAAGCAGCACCTGAACCAAAAGAATGTCTTTGATAACGATTGGTTTGATTGAATGCTTCTTTAAGTTCTAAACCTCTACGTTTTAATTCTATTTGTACTAATGGTAAACCATTAATTAAAATTGTAACATCATATCTGTTTTTATAACTACCTTCCATTGTAACCTGATTGGTTACTTGGAATTGGTTTTGACACCAGTGTTCTGATTGGATAAATTCAAAATATAGGTTGTCACCGTTATCTCTAACTATGTGTTGCTTTTCTCTTAATGTTTTAGCTTTTTCAAATACCGAACCTTTGCTAAGAATATTCATCACTTTTTCAAATTCTTTATCAGAAAATGAAATGTTGTTATGCTTTTCTAATTGCTTTTTAAGGTTTGAAAGTAATGCTGTTTCATCTTTAATTTCAACATAACTATAACTCAACTTTTGAAGTTGTTCAATTAGTTGTTCTTCTAAAATTTGTTCGGGTTGTTTACTCATATTGTCTCAAAAAAAAACCTTACCAATTATGGTAAGGTAAATATATTATTCTTTTTATACTTTTCTATTGTTTTATTTCAAAAACTACATCTTTTGTTACCAAGTTACTAACGTTTAGAGTTGGGATGATAAATCTATTAAAAGCTGTATTTTCTGTTTTTGCATGAAGTATTCCTCTTGAAGTTCCTACAGTAATCACGCAAAGATGTTCTAAAAAATGTTTAGGCAAAGTTATTTTCTTTGCAGATATTATATTTTCATTCCACGATTTTTCTTCTACATCAAAATTACAAATAACTGTTAAAGCTACTATTGGTTGTTTTTCGTGTAAAAATTGAAATTTCATTTTACATGCAACAACTCTATTTTCTGGATTTATTGAAAATTGAAGATCAGATTGCAAATTATTAGTATCAAGTAGATTTTCTGTCTCAAATGTTGCAAACTGCTCTGTAATTATATTTAATAGTCTAAAACTAATATTTTTTTTAGTCTCCATTTTATGAATGATTATAATTCAATTCAAAACATTCCTCGTCGTTTATATAGGTGTTTAAAGGAATTACTTTAGTTTCTTTTTCAGCTACCATTGTTTTTTCTATCTTATTCAAATAGGTGTGGACTTGATTGCTTATTTTGATAATATTTGTAGATGTTATAAGAAGACTATTATTGTTTTCATAAATGTGCATTAACTTAATGTCTAATGCTTTTTCAATTCTACCGATTGTAAAGAAACCAAAATTTTCAGAACCTTTAACCCATTTATTAACCGTTTGTGGTGTAACTTTTAATAAATCGGCTAAATCTTTTTGTGATAATTTTTTTTCTCTTAAAGTTCTTAAAATACGAACCGCAACTTGTTGAGAATAACGTAATCCTTCTTTATCCTCAAATCTTTTGTTGCTTTCTTCTATCCATTTACTAGGAGTTTTAGAAACTAATGCTTCTAATTTATTACTCAATTCTTGATTTTTCATAATGGTAGTTTTAATTAATGATGTCTATATATCCGAAGTCATCTTCTTCTAATAGTCCATTTTTTTTTAAATATGCAGCTGTAATTTTTAGTTTTGTCAATTCGATTTCTGTGTGGTCTTTCTCACCCATAGCTTCTGTTAGCTTGATTGCACTTCCCGAAACCACAAAGCATTCGGGACTAATACGAACGGCAAATACACGAAGCCAGGATTTGTTTCCTGTACCGTATGCTCTTGTTTCTTGTAATTTATAGGTTTGGTCATTTTTGTGTAATGGATAAAAAACTAAATCTTGTAATGAACTTTGTGTTTTAAATTTTCCAATTTTAGCCACTCTTCTAATTGTTGCTTCAAATACTTCTGCTTCTTCTATTGTCGAGAAAATAGCTTCCTCTACTGATATATTGCCATAAAAACCTGATTGTAAATCATTTTTATTATTTTCAAAAAAATCTTCTAAATACTCTGTATCGTTCCAGTTTCTGAATGCTAACGTAAACTCATCACAGTCGTTAGGTTCAAACTGAACCGACAATAATTTGTTTTTTACGACTGCAAATATATCAACTATTTCCATATAATCAACTTATAGGCTTATTATTTTAACTTTTATTTACACAAACATCTGTTGCAATACACCTTTTTTAAACTTTTTTGTTTGTTTTAATTGTGATGTAACAGCTTGTATTTGTTTGTCAATTTCATTTAAAAAGGCAGCTATTTTTTCTTGTTCTTTCACTTCTGGAAAAGGTAATGGTAACTTTTCAAAGCCATCTTTTGTTATATTCATTCTATCATGTCTAACACCGTAATTAGCAATTCCTTTCATGTATTTATGCCAAAAATTTGAATTAAAATAGTTTTCAAAAAAATCTAAGTTACCTTTTTTACAACTTAAAATAGTGTATAAAGGTGACATGACACCTATTGCTAAATTATTTCTTTTTAATGGGCCAACAGGAGCAGATTGAGAAATTCTTGGATTGTAAACAAAATCATCAATTTCAACAACGTAATATCCTTCTAAATTGTTTTGATTAGCAATATCTTTATCAAAATAATCGCCTTGTGAAACAATTCCTCTTGTTGCGGAATTTGTTAAAACATTTTGTATTAAACTATTTTTATTTTTGATAGATTTTATCGCAAAAACATCTTTTAACTTTAAGAAAGTCCAATCAGGAAAATCTTTTCCCTCTTCGTCTTTGAATCTCAGCTCTTGCGAGAATATTTTTTGAGTAATACCTTTTTTATATTGTTCTAAAAGTTCTTTTTTCTCTTTTAATTGTTCAATTCTTTTATCAATAGATATAAAAAAGTCAGTTATTTTTTGTTGTTCTAAAACTTCAGAAGGAAAACTTATTTTAGCACCTTTTAAAAAATCTTCATTACCTATATTCATAGTGTTTTTAGCACCTTTATGTACTAGTGGTACTAAATAATTATATGTATTTACAGGCAAAGAAAAATAATAATCCAATAGAAGACCTAAATATTTGTTTTGTGGTTTAAAAACAGCATAAAGAACTGAGACTACCCCAGTTCTGTCTATTTTATTTTGCTTTATAATACCGAAAGGAAAACCTGCGGTTGGACTCTTTGTATAGATTACATCATCAGGAAATACGACTTTGTAATTTGTAATATTGTCTGAGGCATAAGACCTACCTAAATGCTCAATTTGATTGATAACACCTTTTTCTTTAGCAACAGAAAACACCTCATCAAACTCACTTTTTGAATTTCTTGATTTATGTTCGACTAAAACATCTTTTAATTGAAATTTTTTCCAATCATCTTTAAAATTTGGAAATCGTAATCGCGGATTGTTGACATTACTTTTTATCATTTTAAAAAGGAGTTGAGATGTTTAATTCTTTACAAAAGTTTGTAATATTTGATTTAGTAGCATTTATTTCTTTTTCTAAATTAATTAATTTAGAAGAAACATTTTCTAAATCGATTGGCTCTTCTTCCTCAAAAGTATCTACGTATCTTGGAATATTTAGATTGTAATCATTTTCTTTTATTTGATCAATACTTGCTACAAAACTATATTTAGATTCAGTAATTCTATTTTGATATGTAGCAATAATTTTATCAATATCTTCTTGACGAATATAGTTTTGAGTACCTTTACCATAATGTTGACTAGCATCAATAAATACAACATCATTTGGATTCTCTCTACATTTTTTGAAAACCATTATGCAAGTTGGAATATCTGTACCAAAAAAGATTTTTTCTGGTAAACCTATAACAGCATCTAAATAATTACGGTCTTCAATTAAATATTTACGAATGTGTTGCTCAGCACCACCACGAAACAAAGCACCATGAGGCAATACAAGAGCCATTGTACCGTTATCGGCTAAATGGTGAATCATGTGTTGTACAAATGCAAAATCAGCTTTACTAGCTGGTGCTAATTTGCCATATTGCGAAAATCTATCATCGCTTGTAAATAAAGGATTCGCACTCCAATTGGCAGAAAATGGAGGATTTGCTACAATTGCTTCAAACTGTAACCCATTGTGTTGTGGATGTTCTAATGTGTCTTCTTGTTTAATATCGAATTTGCGGTAATGTACTCCGTGCAAAATCATATTCATACGTGCTAAGTTGTAAGTAGTTCGGTTCATTTCTTGTCCGTAATAATTACTTACTTCTTTAACTTCTTTAGCCACACGCAGCAAAAGGGATCCACTACCACACGTTGGGTCATATACTGATTTTAGTTTGCTTTTTCCTGTAGTAACTATTTTAGCTAACACCATACTTACTTCTTGTGGTGTGTAAAATTCACCTGCTTTTTTACCAGCTCCACTAGCAAACTGACCAATTAAATATTCATAGGCATCTCCTAAAACATCAAGTTCCGTGTCTTCTAATTTGAAATCAATTTTATCTAAATGTAAAAGTACTTTAGCAATAATTTCGTTTCTTGCTTCTGGAGTTTTTCCAAGTTTTGTGCTATTTAAATCCATATCCTCGAAGAGATTATCGAAATCATCTTCGCTTTCTGTACCCATTGTGCTTAATTGGATATTGATAAGGATTTTTTGAAGGTCTTCAATAATAAAATTACTTTGTCCTTCTACGTCACTATTACCGCGTTTGGCAACTTCACTAAAAAGTTCATTAGGTTTTAGAAAATACCCTAATGTTTCTAAAGCTTCTTCGCGAATTGCTTCTATGTATTCTGCTCCGTTTTTTGTGTTTTCATTAATGGATTTATATTTGATACCATCGGTTTTTAATATACCGTTGGCATAAATTTCCATTTTTTCAGCAAGATATTTGTAGAAGATGAATCCAAGGATATAATCTCGAAATTCATCGGCATTCATTTTACCTCTAAGGGTGTTGGCAATATTCCAAAGTTGTTGTTCGAGTTGTTTTTTTTGGTCTTCTGACATTTAGTAAGGCTTTTTATTTAAGAATGTAAATATATGAAAATGAAAATACATTTAATAAATTGAAAATCAGTTATAGATTATTTTATACTGTGCAGTTTCCAAGTTTATAGTAGTTGGAATATGCACACTTTTTAAGTATTTGATTTTGCGTTCCATTGTCTTTTTGATGTTCGTGTGTAGATTATCGTTTCCTAATTTTGTGTAGTAACTTTTCTTTTGATTGTTGAACTTGTTGCGATTTTTAGCCATTAAACATTCTTCCCAAAATTGAGGATTATAATATTTGCTGTCTATCTTTTTTGATTTATCAAATAGTAACACATTGTCCCATTCTTTTAGCAATGAATTTATGATGGTTTCATAATGTATTTTTTCGGTAAGATTTTGAAGGGTATAGATGCCTAAATTATTAATAAATTTGGCTTGTTTGGTCTTTACTTCAAATCTAAATGTATTGTTACAAAGGTTTGGAAACTGCACACTTTTATCATATGCTTTTATATGTTTGTATGCTTCATTACCGGCAATTTTATAGTCAAATTTTCTAGGTCGGTTAAACGGTCTTTTTTCGTGATAGATTAAATTTAGAATTAGTTCTGGAACAGGAATGTTAGGTTTAATGTTTATTCCATATTCTAAATTTATCAAATAACATTTATTCAAATCAAGATTAAAAATGGTCTTGATTTCAATAATGGTATCTATACAATCTGAAATATAAAAATCATTAGCATTGTGAGGTTCATCATTGAAATAACAGTGAATGCTTCCTTTTATTTCCAGTCTGTTTTGATACTTGGTGAAATATAGGTTTTTGTAACTTTTGATTACTAATTCCTTAATTTCATCTTTAAATCTCTTTTCAGATTTACCCTCATACACTAATAAATTATCATTGTTCCATACTTTTTCGATTAGTGCTTCATCAGTAATTTTAAACTTGATAAAGTCTATCATGACCTAAAGAGTTACTTTTTGAATGGTCGATAGTTATCGTCTAGCATTTTATTAATATCCTCAATTTTATAGACAATTTTATTGTTTATTTGGCTGTAAGCAATTAGTCCTTTTTCTCTCCAATTGGCTGCAGTTCCAGGGCTAATTTTAAACAGTTTTTGAAACTCGTCATTATCTATAATAACCTTATCGAATATTCTTTCTTGCTTTTTGGTAACGGCATGGGTTAATTCTTCCAAGCGTTTTTCGATATTGCTTAAACTTTCTTGAAATGGATGGCTCATAGTTATTGTTTTTTTGCATTAATACTAACTAAGGCTTGTTCAATTTCGGAACGTTTGTACCTGATGAGGTTTCCTAATCGGTAGGGGTTAAGGATTTTCTTTTTGTTCCAGTCGGAAAGTGTCACCAAAGAGACTTTTAGTATCTCTGCTGTTTCTTGGCGAGTGAGATACTCTTGTGGTGCAATAGGTTGGAAATTTTGAGCTAAAGATTTGATTTCAGCTCTTACATCAGTTAAGATGCTTTCTTTAAATTCTTCGGGAGATACACCGAAAACTTGTGTCATTTTACTTTGTTCCATCGTGATACGTTTTTATCGTTATTGATGGTACAAAGTAAAGTTGGTTATATTTCAGTAAACGTTCCTTTACGTTCCGGAACGTCTCAACTTACTTCAATTATGTTAGGTAAATGGTATTTTGCTTTATCAAATGATTTTTTGTTTTCTTCGAATTTATCATCTTCAGGGTTGAGGTATTTTCTTAATGACTCTTCTGAAATTTCAGCATTGAAATTTTGTTTAATCAATTTAGCATAAGCCGTATAATTTATTTCACCGTTTTTATTTTTTGGTGCATCAATAAAACCATTTAAAGCTAACGTCCCTAAAATATAACCGATATGCGTTTTTTTACCTATCCAATTAATTTTTGGATTAACCGCTTTTTCTTCTTTTAAATCAAACACGATTTGTTGAATTTTTTTAAGCTGAACGACAAAATCATGTCCTATCACAAATAATGACAACGGAAGAAAACTTAATGCTTTAGATCTTTTATAAATATCTTCTAAAAAATATATACTTTCAACTTTTCTAAATTTGGAATCTGAAATTAAATCAAAAATCTTTCTATCGATTTCTAATTCATTTGAACTTGTTCTATCGTGAGTTCTTGCAATTAATTCCTGAAGATTTGGATTGTCATCTATTACTGAAAAGTATCTTGATTGTTTTTCATCCACATAAAAATCAGCTCTTAAAATTTTTAATTGCAGTTTTACAGCTTCGATATTGAATGCTAAAAAGGAATCAAAATTATCTGGGTCTTGTGAAGATAATTCGATATAAATTTGTGATAATGCGTTTTGATATAGCTTTTTAATGTTGTCTATTATTTCTCTTCTTTTTAGATGAATTTCATTAATTTTCAATTCATAATAATAATGACTTTGATAATTAACTGGTAAAAAATATCTATGAAAATCAATTTCTTCAGCAATAGCATCAGTAAGAAATTCAAAATAATAATTTGCGCTTAAAGCTTTTATAAACGAATTAACACTTTTCATACAAAATTAAAAAGTTAAATATAGTAAACTTTATCTTACTTAACTACTTTCATTTTTTTCTCTTCAATTTCCTGTTCTTCGTTTTGCTTGTTCCAGTACTCTTTTAGTTTTTCTGCTTTTTCTGTATTAGTGATTTTGATGTACTTTAAAAATTGAGTTTCTGTTTGATGTCCTGTAATACCCATTATGGTTAAATTATCAAGTTTCCCATATAGATTGGTTGCAAAACTTCTTCTACAAATGTGTGAAGTAACTAATTCGTACTTATGATATAAACCTTCTTCTTTACGTTTTGTTTTCTTGTTGATTTTAGAACCTTGAACTTTTTCTTTAAATCCTACTTCTTCACAAACATCTTTTACATGCTCATTAAATTTCTGGTCCGAAATGGCTCTCGGAAATCCGTTTCTTTTTTCTAAAATTGCTTTTACTTGCTTGTGGAGTGGAATAGTAACTGTTTGCCCTGTTTTTTGCGTTTCAATTTCAATATAGCCATTTTTGATATTGGCATCTTTTAACCTTAAAAAATCTGAAATTCTCAATCCTGTACGCAATCCAATAATAAATAAATCTCTTGTGTTTTCTAGTCTTTCAACGCCTTTAAAGTCGTGATTGAAGATTTTATTAATTTCATCATCATTCAAGTAAATACTATCAGCTGTAATTTTAGGAACAAAAAAGTTTGGATGCTCGATGTGTGGATGTACCGGCAAGCCTTTTAATTTTGCATCTCTGGCAATGGTTTTTAGTGTGCCAATGTAATTTCCGATAGTACCTAAATTTATCTTTTGTTCTTGTGATAAAAAGTTTACGAACCTATCATAAAAGGTTAAATCTAAATCGGTAAATTTTAGCTTCGTTTTAAAGCGTTTCTCGTACTCTTCTAGCTTTCTTTGTGTTGTGTTATACTTTGTAATAGTTCCTTTGGCAATTGGCTTGTTTTTACCTTTAATTATCCTTGATGGGGCATTTTTAATAAATGTTTCCATGAACGGAATGAAAAACACTTCATCGATGGCTGTTTCATCAATAGGTCTATTGAAGAAATTAGCTATTTTTTTTCTTAACCAGTGTTTGTCGATGTATTCTCCTTTGCTGTTATCGGAATTGAACTCATCAAATATGAATTTTTCAAGCTCTGCAAGTTTGTTATTAATAACGTCCTTGGACTTATCATCGTTTGTAAGTTTGACTTTTTGCTTTGCAGCACTCCATCTTTTAGGTTCTACCTTTAAATCGGTTGAAGCTGTTAAGTCAAATTTTCTGCCATTTTTGAAACGCAAAAGTATGTTTGTTGCGTTTTTTTCTCCTTTGATGAGGTAGTTAATAGTTGCCATTGGTACGGAATTATCATGTTTTTCAATAGTTTAAAGATACAAAATTATCCCCACATAATCCCCACATTGACTATTTTTATTTATAATTCACTTAATTTTACTTAACTATGATATATTGAAAAATCCTTATTTTATAGGGGTTAAGGCTTGTTTTGATAAGATTTGATATGTATAGAAAAAGTGGGTGTTTGTTCCTCTTTCTCCGCGGAAAAAAGCCCGAAACGAAAGTTTCGGGCTTTTTGTTTGTGGTTGAATGTAAAATGCGACGAAGCATTTGAGTATTTGTGACTCAATTCGATTGTTTGTAATGCTAAATTTGGATTGGATTTTAAAATTAATTAGAAAGTGACCATGGAGGGATTTGAACCCTCACGCCCTTGCGAGCACCACCCCCTCAAGATGGCGAGTCTACCGTTTCTCCACATGGCCTAAAATAAAAAAAGTTACTCACCAAGGCGAATAACTTTTTTGTGACCTGGCTGGGATTCGAACCCAGGACCCCATCATTAAAAGTGATGTGCTCTACCAGCTGAGCTACCAAGTCGGTGCTTTCAAGAATATGTTATTGTAGTGACCTGGCTGGGATTCGAACCCAGGACCCCATCATTAAAAGTGATGTGCTCTACCAGCTGAGCTACCAAGTCATTTATTTCCTTGAATGCGGGTGCAAATATAGTAACATAAATTCGTTTTTCAATGGGTTTTTCTTATAAATTTGTCTTTTTTTTAATTAATTTTTTTAACTCCTTAATTTATAAGGGATTATTTATATGGAAAAAGTTGTTTTAGTAGGGTATATGGGCAGTGGAAAGTCTTCTGTTGGTAAAAAAATGGCTTCAACAATGGATTTGCCATTTGTAGATTTGGATGAGTTAATTGAAAAAAAGGAAGGGATTTCAATCAATAGTTTATTTGTAACTAAAGGAGAAATTTATTTCAGGAAGGTTGAAAGCGAAATTTTAAAGCAGATTTTAGCAAAAAATGATTCGTTTGTATTGAGTCTTGGAGGTGGTACACCATGTTACTTTAACAATCATGAATTATTAAAGCAAAATGGTGTAGTTTCAATATACTTAAAAGCTTCAGCTATTACATTAGCTAATCGATTAAAAACTGAAAGAAAAACTAGACCACTACTTTCTAATTTGAACGATGATGAATTGATAGATTATATTAATAAGCATTTATTCGATCGTTCTTTTTACTATCATCAAGTTGCACATATTATCAGTGTTGATGACAAGTCAATAACACAAATTGCAGCTGAAATAAGAGACTTATTAAGATAAATAAGCGTAGGAGTTATTTTCTTCAAAAACTACTTGAATATGCTCTTGTAATGAAGTTGAAAGAGATAAGCCTTTGAAATCTGCTTTAACTGGATATTTTTTATGATTTCGGTCAACCAATACAGCTGTTTTAAATTTACTTAACGGGACTTCTAAAAAGTGTTTAACCCCATATATTAGTGTGGTGCCAGAACTTAAAACATCATCGATTAATACTAGTCCTTTGTTTTGATATTCTTCTTTAGGAATTGAAGTGGTAATAATATCTTGAGGTAGATTTTTATTGATTTTAACTTCACAAAGAGTAATTTTTAAATCAGAAATAGCATTAAGTTCTGCTCCAATTTTTTTTGCAAAAATATAACCATTAGTTGTAATTCCTGCTAAAACTACTTCTTCTTCGTTAACGAATGTTTCGTAAATTTGGTAGGCAATACGTTTTGTTTTGTGAGTTATTTCTTTGTCAGTTAAGATAATATTTTTCATTTTGTTGTGTTATTTTTTTTCAAAGATAAAAAAGAGTTCTTTGTCTTGTCTTGGTTTGATTGAATTATATGCTTTATTTAAAATTTTAATTTTGAATTTTTCAGAAAATAAATTTAAGTATTCATCAGCAGAGCCACCGAATGGAGGACCTTCATTTGATAATGGAAAATCAAACAATAGCCCAACTATTTTTCCATTTTTATTTAATAATTGATGCATTTTTGTTGTGTATTCTGCTCGCATTGATGGTGGAATTGCACAAAAGAAAGTTTGTTCGATAACCAAATCAAAAGTTTCATTAATCTCAAAAAAATCGCTATGGATTAAATTTTCTTCAAAATCCGGATTTCTTTCTGCAATATTTTTTAAAGGTGAAGCCGCTATATCAACAACATACACATTAAAAAAGCCTTTTTTGATGAGATAATCAAATTCATACCCATTTCCAGCTCCTGGAATTAAAATACGAATACTTTTATCAGTTATTTGATCGATATAATCTTTTAGAGGAGTTGTTATAGCACCAACATCCCAACCTATTTCATTATTTTGATAGCGTTCTTCCCAGTAATTCATCATTAATCTTCATTATCGTTATAAAAATCTTCGTCAGAAATATAATCATCTATTTCTCTTCGGTCTTTTTTTGTAGGTCTTCCGGTACCATTAGCTCTATAGTGTTCTTTTGAAAGTCGAAGTAACTCTAAATGTTCAAATGCCTCTGGCGGTGTTTCGTCTTTTCTATACATATCAACTAGTTTGGCTCCTAATCGGTTTAGAGGTACGTCTAGAACGGTCAATTTATAGTTAATTTGATCTTTACGAAGAGTGATTTTATCAGTAGGAAATACTTCTCGCGATGGTTTTGCTACCTGGCCATTCACTGTGATATGTCCCTTTTTTGCTGCTTCAGTTGCAATACTTCTCGTTTTGTAATAGCGAATACACCATAAATATTTATCAATTCTCATATATAAATCAAAAATCCGTGTTAATATTTCTACAAAAATAAATGAAAATTGTATCTTGCGCCCTATAAAAATATATAATAATGATTAGAGTTTATAAAATAGTAGCTTTGTTGGTTGTTGGATTTACTTTTATGGCATGTCCAGCTGATGATTCACCAAGCTCTGAACCATTAAGAGATTATCAGGAAGTTTATGATGAAGAGCTTGTAGAGATTGAGAATTTTTTAGATACCCATTATGTAACTGTTGACGCAGATTTTAATACTACATTTACTGAGATACCTGATGGAGGTACACAAACACCTATTTCAGAAATGCCTGAATTAACACACATTCCTGTAACATTAAATGATGTTGATTATAAAGTATATTATTTAAGACTTAATGAAGGTAACAATGAAAATCCAACAGCACTTGACTCTGTTTATTCTTCTTATAAAGGTCAACTATTAGATAAAACAGTTTTTGATCATGCTTCAACTCCAATTTGGTTTAAATTAGAAGAAGTAATACCAGCTTGGGGAAAAATATTTCCATTATTTAAAACTGGAGATTTTGTTGAGAATACTTCTACAGGTATAGTTTCCTATTCAGGTTATGGAGCAGGTGTTATGTTTGTTCCTAGTGGTCTTGGGTATTTTAATATTGAGAAAGCATTAATTCCTGCTTATTCCCCATTAATTTTTACTTTTAGTTTAAAAAGGCTGCGTTATCGTGATCATGATGGTGATAAGATACTTTCAAAATATGAATACGGACCTGATTTGGCTGAAGAGGCAATTGATACAGACGGTGATGATTATTATGATTATTTAGATGTTGATGATGATGCTGATGGTGTATTGACTAAGGAAGAAGTAAAATTTACCTATGTTGATGGAACTGTTACTAAAACGGGATATTATCCATACACAGGTAAATCTACAGATGATCCTTTAACTCCATACGATGATAGAAGAGGAATTCCTAGAAAGTTTACTGGTCCTATTGTACCACCTTCAACTTTACCCTCACCAGCTTCTGATGATTCGGATTTTACAGATGCTACTAGGTTAAGAAGACATTTAGATAAAACTTGTAAACCGCCATACACGAATTAAAATAAAAAATCCCGATTTCAATTGAAATCGGGATTTTTTATTTATATAGAAAATGTAATTACTTTCTTTTAATAACCTTTTCAACCGCTTCAACAATCGCTTGGTTATTTAATTTGTATTTTTCCATTAATTGGTCTGGTGTTCCACTTTCACCAAAACTGTCGTTTACGGCTACAAATTCTTGTGGTACTAAATGGTTTGCCACTAACGTTCTAGAAACGCTTTCGCCTAATCCACCAATAATGTTGTGCTCTTCAGCTGTAACCACACAACCTGTTTTCTTAACCGATTTTAGAATTGCTTCTTCGTCTAAAGGTTTAATAGTGTGAATATTGATTACTTCAGCCGAAATTCCTTTTGCTTCTAATGCTTCTGCGGCAATTAATGCTTCCCAAACTAAATGTCCAGTTGCAATAATGGTAACATCGGTTCCTTCGTTTAACATAATGGCTTTTCCAATTACGAAAGGTTCGTCAGCTGGCATAAAGTTAGGCACTACTGGACGTCCAAAACGTAAATATGCTGGACCATGGTGATCTGCTAATGCTAAAGTAGCTGCTTTTGTTTGGTTGTAATCACATGTGTTGATAACTGTCATTCCTGGTAACATTTTCATCAAGCCTATGTCTTCTAAGATTTGGTGTGTAGCTCCGTCTTCTCCAAGCGTTAATCCTGCATGAGAAGCACAAATCTTCACATTTTTATCTGAGTATGCTACCGATTGACGGATTTGGTCGTAAACTCTTCCTGTAGAAAAGTTAGCGAAAGTTCCAGTAAAAGGTATCTTTCCACCAATAGTTAATCCAGCTGCAATTCCAATCATGTTGGCTTCTGCGATTCCAATTTGGAAGAAACGCTCTGGGTGGTTTTTCTTGAAATCATCAAATTTTAATGACCCAATTAAATCCGCACAAAGTGCTACTACGTTTTCATTTTTCTGACCTAATTCCGTCATTCCAGCTCCAAAACCTGAACGGGTATCTTTACTGCCTGTGTTGGTATATTTTTTCATAATTCTAGTAGTCTCCTAAAGTTTCAACATTCTGTTCTAACGCTTTTGCTAATTGCTCATCATTTGGTGCTTTTCCGTGCCAAGCGTGCGTGTGCATCATAAAATCAACACCGTTACCCATCTCTGTATGTAATAAAATGCAAACTGGTTTTCCATTACCTGATTTTGATTTTGCATCAGCTAAACCAGCTTTGATAGCGTCAATGTTGTTTCCTTCTTTGATTTCTAATACAATCCAATCAAATGCTTCAAACTTTGCTTTTACACTTCCCATCGATAAAACTTCGTCTGTAGTTCCGTCAATTTGTTTTCCGTTTAAATCGATTGTAGCAATTAAATTATCTACTTTTTTAGCAGAAGCATACATAATTGCTTCCCAGTTTTGACCTTCTTGTAATTCACCATCACCTAAAAGTGCAAAAACCAAATGGTTATCGTTGTTTAATTTTTTAGCTTGCGCAGCTCCAATTGCAACTGACATTCCTTGTCCTAACGAACCTGAAGCCATTCTAATTCCTGGTAAGCCTTCATGAGTTGTTGGGTGACCTTGTAATCTTGAATTTAATTTTCTAAATGTTGCTAATTCTGCTACTGAAAAGTAACCGCTTCTAGCTAAAACACTATAAAAAACTGGAGAAATATGTCCGTTTGATAAGAAGAATAAATCTTCACCAATTCCGTTCATATCAAAACCTTCGTTACGTTTCATAACGTCTTGGTAAAGGGTAACCAAAAACTCAGCACATCCCAAAGAACCTCCTGGGTGACCTGAATTTACGGCATGAACCATACGAAGAATATCTCTTCGAACTTGTGTTGTAAAATCTTGTAGTTGTTGCGTGTTAGACATTATAATAGAATATATGTTAATTGCTTGCAAAAGTAATTTTATTTTTTTGGTGCTACAAATCATTTTGTTAGAAGTTATTAATAATTATTGTTAATCATAAATAATTCTAAATTCTAAATTCTAAATTCTAAAATAAATTATCTTTGCCGTTCGTAAAAGCACAATATGAAGTTTGATTTAATTACCAAAGACCCAAAAAGTAAAGCTAGAGCTGGAAAAATAACTACAGATCATGGTGTTATTGAAACACCTATTTTTATGCCTGTAGGAACGGTTGCTTCTGTAAAAGGAGTACACCAACGAGAGTTAAAACAAGATATTAATCCAGATATTATTCTTGGAAATACCTATCATTTATATTTAAGACCACAAACCGAAATCCTTGAAAAAGCAGGTGGTTTGCATAAATTTATGAATTGGGATAGAAATATCTTAACAGATTCTGGTGGATATCAAGTGTATTCTTTATCAGGAAGAAGAAAGATTAAGGAAGAAGGTGTAAAATTCAAATCTCACATTGACGGTTCGTATCATTTCTTTTCTCCAGAAAATGTAATGGAAATTCAAAGAACTATTGGTGCAGATATTATCATGGCTTTTGACGAATGCACGCCTTATCCATGTGATTATCGTTATGCAAAACGTTCTATGCACATGACACACCGTTGGTTAGATCGTTGTATCACACATTTAGATAAATTACCTTTTAAATATGGTTATGAACAAACGTTTTTTCCGATTGTTCAAGGAAGTACATTTAAAGATTTACGCCAACAATCAGCAGAATATATTGCTAATGTGGGTGCGCAAGGAAATGCTATTGGAGGCTTATCAGTAGGAGAACCGGCAGAAGAAATGTATGCAATGACCGAAGTGGTAACGGCAATTCTTCCTGAAGATAAACCAAGATATTTAATGGGAGTAGGAACGCCAATCAATATTTTAGAAAATATAGCGTTAGGAATTGATATGTTTGATTGCGTAATGCCAACACGTAATGCTAGAAATGGGATGTTATTCACAGCTCATGGTTCAATCAATATTAAAAACAAAAAGTGGGAAGCTGATTTTTCGCCAATCGATGAAATGGGACATACTTGGGTAGATACTGAATATTCAAAAGCTTATCTTAGACATTTATTTGCGGCTAATGAGTTTTTAGGAAAACAAATTGCTACGATTCATAACTTAGGTTTTTATATGTGGTTGGTTCGCGAAGCTAGAAGACAAATTTTAGCAGGAACTTTTAGAGAATGGAAAGATATAATGGTGATTCAAATGAGTCAACGTTTATAAAGTCAGAAATCAGAATTTAGGATGAAAATAATAGATAAATACATTTTAAAACGTTATTTGGTAACTTTTTCGGTGATGTTGATTATGTTTATTCCAATTGGAATTACAATTGATGTTTCTGAAAAAGTGAATAAAATGATTGAGAAAAAAATTCCATTGACTGATATTTTAGTTTATTATGGTGATTTCACAATTTATTTTGCCAATTTATTATTTCCTATTTTTTTGTTTTTATCGATTATTTGGTTTACTTCAAAATTAGCCAATAATACAGAAATTATTGCTATTTTGAGTTCAGGAATTTCATTTTCAAGATTTTTACGTCCTTTTATTTATGGTGCCGCAATTGTTTCTGTTTTCGCGCTAATCATGGGATTCTTTTTGGTACCAAAAGCAAGTAAAGGCTTTAATGATTTTAGATACCAAAATTTAAAAGGAAACAATAAAACAAGAGAAACGTCGGATATTTTTAGACAAATAAAAAAAGATGGTAAACTTGAAGAAAATATCTATGTGAGTAATTATAATTATTTGTCACAAACGGGTTTTAATTTTACTTATGAACGATTTTATGATAATGTTTTAGTTGAAAAAGTTACAGCAAATAGGATTCGTTACAACGAGATATCAAAGAAATATACTTTATACAACTATAATAAAAGATTAATAGGAGAATTTGACGATAGATTATTAAAATCTGATAAAATTGATTTAACCTATAATTTTGAACCTGATGATTTAACGCCAGTAGTTTATGTTGCTGAAACAATGACAATTGGTCAATTAAATTCCTTCATCAATAAAGAACGAGAAAGAGGTAACGGAAACATAAACACATATTTGGTTGTTTTTTATAAGAAATTTAGTTTACCAGTTTCTGCTTTTATATTAACAATTATTGCTGTGGCTGTTTCCTCAATGAAAAGGAGAGGCGGAATGGGAGTAAATCTTGCCATTGGAATCGTAATTGCGTTTGTTTTTATTTTCTTTGATAAAGTATTCGGAACTTTAGCCGAAAAATCAAGTATTCCTCCATTTATTGCGGTTTGGTTGCCAAATTTTGTTTTCGGAATTTTAGCAGTTTATTTACTTCGTAATGCAAAACGATAATTTAAAGAGTTATTTACATCTTCATTTAATAGTCTTTATTTGGGGATTTACTGCCATACTAGGCAGATTAATAACGCTTGACGCTTTACCATTAGTTTGGTTTAGAATGTTATTTGCCGTCTTTTTTATTTATTGGTTCATTAGATACAAAAAAATTCCAACCAAAATTCCTAGGGTAATTATTTTTAAATTTCTTGTTGCAGGTTTAATTATTGCATTGCATTGGTTTACTTTTTTTAGGGCTATAAAAGTTTCTAATGTATCTATCACACTTGCTTGTTTATCAACAGGTGCGTTTTTTGCCTCATTAATAGAACCGATTTTCTTTGGAAAAAAAATGGTTTGGTATGAAATTTTCTTCGGATTAATTGTAGTTTTTGGACTAACCATAATATTTAATGTAGAAACTAATTATGTTGAAGGAATAATTTTAGCATTAATATCTGCTTTTTTATCTGCTTCTTTTGCTGTTATCAATAGTAAATTTGTAAAAGAATATGATCCCACAGTGATTTCTTATTATGAATTAGCTGGTGGTGTATTGTTTTTTTCTCTGTTCTTATTGTTCAACAATAATTTTGATGCAGCATTTTTTCAATTGTCAGTTTCAGATTTTGTTTATTTAATGGTTTTAAGTTCAATATGTACTGCTTATGCTTTTATTGCATCTACAGCGGTAATGAAGTATTTAAGCCCATATACAGTAATGTTAACCATCAATTTAGAGCCTATATATGGTATAATTTTGGCTTATTTTATATTTGAAGACAAAGAACAAATGTCATCTATGTTTTATATTGGTGCAATAATCATTTTAGCAACAGTGATTGCTAACGGAATTGTTAAAAGCTATAAAAAAAATAACAACTAATTAAAGATAAGTTTATAAAGTTAATTGAAAATTTTATCTTTGTAATAACAAACACAAACCCAAATAAACCGATTATGGAATATTTAGATTTTGAATTACCAATTAAAGAGCTTGAAGACCAATTAGATAAATGTGAAATCATTGGTCAAGAATCTGATGTAGATGTTACTAATACATGCAAGCAGATTGAGAAGAAATTAGAAGAAACGAAGCGAAAAATATATAAAAACCTTACCGCTTGGCAACGTGTTCAACTTTCAAGACACCCAAATCGTCCTTATACTTTAGAACACATTACTAACTTAACTAAAGGAACATTTTTAGAACTTTTTGGTGACAGAAATTTTAAAGATGATAAAGCAATGATTGGTGGACTTGGTCAAATAGATGGTCAATCCTATATGATTATTGGTCAGCAAAAAGGAATCAATACAAAAATGCGTCAGTATAGAAACTTTGGGATGGCTAATCCTGAAGGTTATAGAAAAGCACTTCGTTTGATGAAAATGGCTGAAAAATTTGGAATTCCAGTTTTAACTTTGGTTGACACTCCTGGTGCTTATCCAGGTTTAGAAGCAGAAGAAAGAGGTCAAGGTGAAGCTATCGCTCGTAATATTTTTGAAATGACTCGCTTAAAAACACCTATCATTACTGTTATTATTGGTGAAGGAGCATCAGGTGGAGCTTTAGGAATAGGAGTAGGAGATAGAGTTTTTATGTTGGAAAACACTTGGTATTCTGTTATCTCTCCTGAATCTTGTTCTTCTATCTTGTGGAGAAGTTGGGAATATAAAGAGCAAGCTGCAGAGGCATTAAAATTGACTTCTTTTGATATGAAAAAACAAAAGTTGATTGATGATATTATTCCAGAACCTCTTGGCGGAGCTCATTATGATAAAGAAACTACTTTTAAAACTGTTGAACAATATATTTCTAAAGCATATAAAGAATTAAAAGATTTATCAACAGAAGAATTGGTAGCTCAAAGAATGGATAAATATTGTAACATGGGTGAATTTAAAGAATAGCCTTGTTCTACATAATTATATTAAATCCGGAGCGAATTAGTTTCGGATTTTTTTTGGCTTATTAACAATAAAATTAAGTTATCAACAGTTGGGTATTAAGAACTCAACAATTTTTTTTGTAAAAATTGGTTAACTTCGCAATATGGAAAATATCAGAAATATAAACCCTATTAAAGTAGATAAAACTACCATCATTAATTTAGAAAAAGGAAAACTACCTCCTCAAGCCTTAGACCTTGAAGAAGCAGTACTTGGAGCTATGATGATAGATAAAAAAGGTGTTGATGAAGTAATTGATATTTTACAACCTGATGCTTTTTATAAAGATGCTCACAAGCATATATTTGAAGCTATTGTTCAGTTATTCAATGAAACACAACCTATAGATTTATTAACTGTTTCTGCTCAATTAAAGAAAAACGGAAAATTAGAATTATCTGGTGGCGATTTTTATTTAATACAGCTTACTCAAAAGATCTCATCATCTGCACATATTGAATTTCATTCACGTATTATTCTTCAAAAATTTATTCAACGTAGTTTGATAAAAATTTCCAGCGAAATTATTGAAGAATCTTATGATGAATCTACAGACGTATTTGATTTACTAGACAAAGCTGAATCAAAATTGTATGAAGTTACACAAGGGAATATAAAACGAAGTTCTGAAACTGCCCAAAGTTTAGTTATTCAAGCTAAAAAACGAATTGAAGAAATTGCTGGAAAAGAAGGATTAAGCGGAATTGCTACAGGATTTCATAATTTAGATAAATTGACTTCTGGTTGGCAACCTTCTGATTTGATTATTATTGCTGCGCGTCCTGGTATGGGTAAAACAGCTTTTGTTTTGTCAATGGCCCGTAATATGGCTATTGATTTTGGTGCACCTGTGGCCTTGTTTTCATTAGAAATGTCATCTGTTCAATTAATTACTCGTTTAATTTCTTCAGAAACTGGACTTTCTTCTGAAAAATTAAGAACAGGAAAACTCGAAAAACATGAATGGGAGCAACTATCTATCAAAGTTAAAGATTTAGAAAAAGCGCCATTGTATATCGATGATACACCATCATTATCAATTTTTGATTTACGCGCAAAAGCTAGAAGGCTTTCATCTCAATATGGAATTAAAATGATAGTGATTGACTACCTTCAATTGATGACAGCAGGAGGAAATGGAAAAGGAGGAGGAAATCGCGAACAAGAAATTTCAACAATTTCAAGAAATTTAAAAGCATTAGCAAAAGAATTAAATGTGCCAGTTATTGCACTTTCTCAGTTATCACGTGCTGTTGAGACTCGTGGTTCAAGCAAACGACCACTACTTTCTGATTTAAGGGAATCTGGTGCTATTGAGCAAGATGCCGATATCGTGTCATTTATTTATCGTCCAGAATATTATAAAATTGATGAGTGGGATGATGAAGAACGCTCTCCAACTCAAGGACAAGCGGAATTTATAGTCGCTAAACACCGTAATGGAGGTTTAGATAATATCCGATTAAAATTTGTGGGCAATTTAGGTAAATTTGAAAACTTAGATGATTTTAGTTCTCCGTTTGATTCATTGCCATCAAAAATGAATTTAGATGATAGTAATCCATTTATTACACCAAATTTGCCAACTCCAAATGAAGCGTTTGGAAGTACCATGAATACAATAGATGACGATTCTGACGTACCATTTTAATTCATTCATCGATAAAACAGACATTTTGGTCTGTTTTTTTTTGTTAAATTGATATTTTTCTTACATTTATTTGTATAACCTCTAAAAGAACAAATTATGTCAGATTTTACGATTACACTTGACGAAGCAAAAACTTGGGCGAAGTCATGGAGAAACAATCCACCAAAAGCATTAGCTAAAGGTCATTTAATTCAAGGTGAAGCATTAACAGAATTATTAGGAACAGCTGGTGTAGTTAATGTTAGAGCCTACATGGGAGTTGATGGCACTGGAACTCAAAAATTAATGTTTGTAGGAGTTGATGCATCTGGAAACGATTTAATTGATGCAACACATTTAATTTATGATCAAACTCAGCCATGTCCATCATGCTGTGATACAAATAGCCCGCTATTTAATCCGTAAATTTTGTTTGATTCAAAATATCTATATTTAACTTCAGCAATCTTATGTTTGCTTTATTTTATAGGTTTTTCTAAGCAAGGAAAAACCTATAAAATTTTTTCGTTTTATTTATTAGGAGTTTTATTTATAGATTTTATTTCTTCTAAACTATGGAAATGGTTTGGTATATATAATATTTTTACATCTCATTTTTATGATTTGTTTCAGTTTGTAATATTAAGTTATTTTTATGCAACACTATTAAAAACTAAACAGCAACTCTATATAGTTTATTCTTTAATTATTGTATTACCTATTTTTTTACTTTCAAGGTATGTGTTTAACCCAAAAATGTTTTTTGAATATAGCTTGTTAGAAACATATTTAGCTACAATGCCAATAATTATTTATGGGACAATGCACTTGTATAATAATCTAAATGAGAAGAAAGAATTTCATTATGCAAATATTGGAATTTTGTTGTATTTATTTTGTAGTACATTTATTTTTTTATTATTTGAATTAAAAAATGTATTTAAAATAAAATCGTTTGATAATTTTTTAATTAATATAAATATTATTTTACAATTCATCAAATTTGGTTTTTTCTTTATACAATGGAAAGTAATTTATTTTAATAAGCATGAACTCAATTAGTTTAGAAAATACCGAATTAATTAAAGCCGTTTTTTTTATATTACTGGCTTTTTTATCTATGTTTTTGGTTTTAATTTTATTCTTCTATTTTTCAAGAAAAAAAATTGTCAAGCAAGAAATAGAAAAGAAAAATTTGGAAATTGATTACCAAAGAGCATTATTGAATTCGATATTAATTACGCAAGAAAATGAACGTCAGCGTATTGCGCAAGATTTGCATGATGATATAAGTTCAAAGCTAAATGTTGTTTCCTTGAATAGTTATCTTTTAAAAACTCCAAATTTAAGCGAAGCAGAACAAACTGAAATTACCAATAACATCATTGATTTGACACAAAAAGCACTTGAAAATTCTAGAAGAATTGCTCATGATTTATTACCACCTGTATTAGAAAAATTTGGTTTAAGCGCAGGTATCGAAGAATTGGTTGAAGAGTATAATAGTACAAAAGCGACTAAAGTAAATTATAAAAATTCTATTCTTTTTAATGATGCAGATATTGATAGAAACTTGCATATTTTTAGAATTTTGCAAGAGTTGTTAAATAATTCTGTTAAACATGGAAAAGCTTCTTTAATTTCAATTGAATTTACTACTTTAGAGCATCAAAATATGTGCACATATATTGATAATGGTGTGGGTTTTGACTATTTAGATGAAGATAATAGAAAAGGCTTGGGAATGAGAAATATAGAAAGTAGAATTAGTTTTCTAGGTGGAAAATATACGATCACTTCCAAACCAAATGAAGGTGTTAAAATTGTATTTAATTTTGTATGATGGAAGGTAAAATAAAGATTTTTTTAGCAGATGATGAAGAATTATTCCGAAAAGGAATTGTTTTTTTATTGCAAAGAGAAGAAAATATTGAAATTCTTTTTGAAGCTTCAAATGGAAGTGATTTGGTTGAAAAACTAAAAACTACTGACATACTTCCCGATATTATTTTAATGGATTTAAAAATGCCTTTATTAAATGGAGTAGAGGCTACAAAAATTATTCACAAAGATTTTCCTCAAATAAGAATAATAGCGCTTACTAGTTATAATACTAAATCATTTATAGCCAATATGATTGATGTAGGTGCTGCTTCGTATCTAGTTAAAAGTTCATCTCCAAAAGATATGCTTAAAACGATTAACGAAGTCGCAGAAAAGGGCTTTTATTATAATGAAACAGTGATGGAAGTAATTCATCAAGATATTTTATCTAAAAATACTTCAAGAACACTTTTAGATGAAGATTTTCTAACCTTAAGAGAAAAGGAAGTATTAGAATTAATTTGCAAACAACATAGTTCTACCGAAATTGCAGATATGATGAATGTGAGCACAAGAACCGTAGATGGTCACAGAAATAGTCTTTTGCAAAAAACTAATTCTAAAAATATGGCTGGATTAGTCATTTTTGCTATCCAAAATAAAATCATATCATTAGATGATTCAAATAATCAAATTGAATCCTAAGGTAATAGATTTTTAAAGAAATTAGTAGCTTCTACAAAATTGAAATACTAAAATAAAATAAACTAGTATTGTAACAATAAGTACTAAGTATCCGATTTTTTTTAAAACTTTCATTTCTTTCGAATTTAATAGGGATAAATTACTTTTATTTGTGCTCATCTTTATTTGATTTTTGATACATGTCAAAACTAAATCATTTTTTTTTTCTGTGTAAGAGTAAAAATACCTGTTTTTCAAAATAGGTATTTTTACGGGGGTAACCAGGTATTTTTACGGGGGTACCATTTTAACATTTCAATGAAAAGTATTTGTTATAAAAGTTATAAATTAGACCAATTTTTAATTCCAGCGAATGAAAGCGTTACATAAATTTTTCTTTATTGCCTTGATTTTATTGACATCTTTGTCGAGTAAAGCAGCTTTTGTATTAATTCCAATGGAGGCCGAAGGTCAGCAAAATCATCTGAAAGCATATGGCATTACCTATTGGGCCTTAGACAAAAGTTATAAAGTAAGTTGGTTGTTAAATTATAGGGGAGGTTCATTTTTATTACCAGATGCTCCCGAAATTAGGAAAGAATGCCAAATTCGAGGGGTAACATTTGAAATACTTTCAGATGCAACAACAAATACAATTTTAGAAGAAATTAGCTCGCCTTCACAAAATATGGAAACTGTTGTTTTAGAAAAAGCACCTAAAATAGCAGTGTACACACCAAAAGGTAAACAACCCTGGGATGATGCTGTCACTATGGTTTTAACTTATGCCGAAATTCCATACACAGAAATTTATGATGAGGAAGTATTATCAGATCAATTATTATTATATGATTGGTTGCATTTACATCATGAAGATTTTACGGGGCAATATGGAAAATTTTTTGGAAATTATAGAAATGCCCCATGGTATATTCAACAAAAGGCAGATGCAGAAGCTTTAGCAAAAAAGTTAGGTTACGATAAAGTTTCTGAAGAAAAGCTAGCGGTTGCAAAAAAAATAAGAGATTTTGTCATCGGAGGAGGATTTATGTTTGCGATGTGTTCAGCAACAGATAGTTTTGATATTGCTCTTTCTGCAGAAGGTGTCGATATTTGTGAACCTATGTTTGATGGTGATGATTCTGATGCAAATTATCAATCTCAAATTGATTATTCAAATACTTTTGCGTTTAAAGATTATAAGCTAGAACGTCAACCAATTGTTTATGAATTTTCTGATATTGATACTACCGAAGAACATGGAAAGGGTTCATTTATAATGGATAAGGATTATTTTACGTTAATGGAATATTCTGCAAAATGGGATCCAATTCCAACAATGTTATGCCAAAATCATACACAATTAATAAAGGGTTTTATGGGACAAACCACTGCTTTTTCTGCGGATAAAATTAAATCTAATGTGCTGATTATGGGAGAATGTAAAATCAATGAAGAAGCTCGTTATATTCATGGTACAAAAGGAAAAGGAATGTTTACTTTTTATGGAGGTCATGACCCAGAAGATTATCAACATAGAGTAGGTGATGCACCAACTGTTTTAGATTTGCACCCTAATTCTCCTGGATATCGATTAATTTTGAATAATGTATTATTTCCAGCCGCAAGGAAGAAAAAGTTAAAAACTTAATTTTTATATATTTATAGTTCTAATTCTGTTGGGATGACAAAAAAAGATAAACGATTATTTTCTTTTCAAGATATTTTTATAGGATTACTTTTTCTAGTTTTTTCCATAAGTTATTGTCAAGAAAGCACTAAAATTGATAGTTTAAAGCGGTTAATTGAAAAATATAAATCTAATCAAAAGAACACTTTATTAGATTCTTCAAAAGTTATTTTATTTAATCAGTTAAGTGAAGCTTATATAGAATCTAATCCAATCGAAGCTTCAAAATTTGCTATGGAAGCTTTGGCATTATCAAATAAGATTCATTATAAAAATGGAAGTTTGATGTCGTTTTCTATTATAGGTAGAATTAATAATAATACAGGTGATTTTACAATTGCAATTGAAAATATAAATAAAGTTTTAGCTCAAAAAGAGACTATAAAAAATAAGACTTTTCTTGGTGATAATCATTTTTATTTAGCGCAATCGTATTTGTTTTTGAATAATTTTCCAGAAGCTTTAAAAAATTTAAATACAGCACTTCAATTATTTGAAAAATTAAATGATAAATTAAGAATTGCAAGAATTTATAATAACATTGCTATTCTATATGGAAAACAAGACCGTTATGATAAAGAATTGAGTTATTACAATTTAGCATTAGCAACTATTAAAAACGAAAATTCAAAAAAAGCAAATAGATTAAAAGATATTATTAATTCTAATATTGCACTTATTTATAATGATAAAGGAGAACATGATAAAGCTTTAAAGATTTTATTAAATTCTTATATTAATAGAGATAAAAATAGCAACCCCAATAATTATGCTCTTATCTGTAGAAGTTTAGGTTCTACATATTTAAGTTTAAAAAATTATGATAAAGCAATTGAATTCTTTGAGAAATCGTTAAAAATATATTCTGAAACTGGGAATAAATCTGGATTAGGAGATGTATATAGAGAATTAGGAAAAGTATATTTTCAAAAGAAAAATAATCAAAAAGCAATTGAACTTACTGAAAAAGGATTATCATTCTCAAGTCAAATAGGTGAACTAGAGTCAATTAAATTTGGACATGAAAATTTAGCAAAAATTTATAGCCAATCGGGTAATTATAAAAAAGCATTTGAAAACCAGTTGTTATATAAAAAATATAGTGATTCTATGTTTAATGGCGAAATAAACAACAAAATGAATCAATTACAAATGAACTTTGAATTCGAAAGAAAACAAGAAATGCTGCAATTAGAACAAAAGCAAAAGGATGAAAAACAAGTTAATGAGGCAAAAAAGCAGAAAATCTTATTTTCTATTATAGCTTTGAGTTTGTTTTTTGTAAGTATTCTAGCTGTTGGAATTTATGTTAACTTAAAACAACATCAAAAGCAGAAAAGAATTGTTGAAAAGCAAAAAGAAGTTATTCAAAATTCTTTGACAGAAAAGGAAACATTATTGAGGGAAATTCATCATCGGGTTAAAAATAACCTACAAATTATTTCAAGTTTATTAAATATGCAATCGCATGATATTGATGATGAAAAAATTTTAGCAACCATTCAAGAAGGACAAAGTAGAGTTCAAGCAATGAGTTTGATTCATCAAAATTTGTATCAATCTGAGCATGTAAATAAAGTTGATGTTGAAAATTATTTAAAAGAACTAGCTGCTTATTTATCAAAAATGTACCGAGGCGATTCTGATGAAATACTAGTTGCTATTAACACAAAAGGATTACAATTTGATTTTGACACCGCTATTCCGCTTGGTTTAATTGTTAATGAATTGGTTTCAAATGCCTATAAACATGCATTTAAAGATAGTATAAAAGGAAATATTTGGATTGAAATTCAAGCACTAAATGATGTAGACTATGAATTGAAAGTTAGTAATAATGGTAATAAACTTCCATTGGATTTCGATATTGCTAAATCAAAATCGTTAGGATTAAAATTAGTTACTATTCTAAGTAAACAATTAAGAGGAAGTTTTAAAAATGAAACTACTAATAGTAAAACAGTGTGTGTAGTCGTTTTTAAAGATTTGAAAGCGTTTCAATCGTTAGAAGTATAAATTTATGGTACAAATTGTTATTGTTGAAGATGAACTTATTATAGCTGAAGATGTAAGTAATATGTTAACTCGTAAAGGTTACGAAGTAATGGGAATTGCTATGGATTATGATGAAGCTATTGCTATTTTAAAAGTTAATAAGCCTGATTTAATTTTGCTAGATATAAACTTAAATAGCAAAAAAGACGGAATTGATTTAGCAAATACAATCAATGAGTTTTATGGAATTCCTTTTATATTTACTACTTCATATTCAGATTCTGCAACACTTGAACGTGCAAAAAAATCAAACCCCATCAATTATTTAGTCAAACCTTTTAAAGAAGAGCAATTGTTTACAGCAATTGAAATTGCATTACACAAATTAGCAAATCAAGATAAAAAAGAAGTTGAAACTACAAAATCTGATGAGGCTTTGGTTATTAAAGATGCCCTTTTTATTAAAGATAAATTCAAATATACAAAGTTGATTATAAATGAAATATTGTGGATAAAATCAGATGGTAACTATTTAGAAATTCAAACAACTCAAAAAGAAGAACTAATTAGAGCAACTTTATCAAATTTTATAGAGCGTTTAAAAAGTGATACTTTTTTTAGAACGCACAAATCATATATTATCAATTTAGATTTTTTAACTAAAATTGAAACAAATTGTGTTTATATTCAAAATACAAAAATTCCAATTTCAAAAAATTATCATGACGAGTTAGTAAAAAAATTAAATATTCTTTAACTAGCCAAAATAATATCACAAATAGAACTTACTTCATAACAACTAGAGGTAATTTCATAACATTATTTTTTTAGACTAAATTTTTTTCATTCTTTTTATATTGTTAAATAAGAATAAATATATAAAAGTGAAAATGAATTACAATTTAAAAAACCAGCTTTCAGGTAATACAAAATTATTATTAAAAGTTTCGGGTGTGATAGCTTTAATTATACTTATTGTATTTTATTTTTATTTAGTGTTTAGCTACGTATTAATTTAAAATATCATCTATAATTTTTAAATGATGATTAGTGTGTAATGCTAAAAACTTTTCAGTTGGTTTCTTATTCAAATCACCAAAATATGGATGCGGGAAAAAAGCATTTTTATTTAAATCATTCCAGCCATCTATATTTTCTTTTGCCTTTTGTATACTTAATTGTAGTAATTCAGGATTAATTGTTCCTTCTGGACGTACAATTTTGGGAGCTTTAGCTTTTCCTCTTGGAATTTTATTTAAAATATCGAGTATTAATAAACGATAAAAATTAAATTTCCATTTATAAGATTCTGGATTTGAATTTTTTGTAGCAATAATTATTTGGTCAATAGTTTTTAAACTATGTTCAATATGCCAACCAACACTTTCACCAGAAATAGAATGGTTAATTCTATCATAAAAAATTATTTTGGATTCTAATTTAGAGATTAACAAAATTAAAGTGTTCATAAGAGCATAATTATTTAAGAAGTAAATGTACAAAAGATAATTTTCAGTTATTCTTAATTTGTAACATTATATTTTGATTTCTATTTTATACTTTTGCAGTACAACACAACTACTATGTATAAATTATTTATTCGTCCATTATTTTTCTGTTTCGACCCAGAAAAAATTCATTATTTTACCTTTTCATTAATTCGTTTTTTTAATAAGATTCCAGGTTTTTCAAAACTATTTCAAGCACTTTATGAAGTAAAAGATAAGCGTTTAGAAAGAGAGGTTTTTGGAATTAAATTTAAAAATCCCGTAGGTTTAGCAGCTGGTTTTGATAAAGATGCCAAATTGTATAATGAACTTTCTAATTTAGGTTTCGGATTTATAGAAATTGGAACTTTAACACCAATTGGGCAAGAAGGAAATCCAAAAAAACGCCTTTTCCGTTTGAAAGAAGATAATGCAATTATTAATAGAATGGGTTTTAATAATGGTGGCGTAAAAGAAGCTGTAGAACGTTTAAAACAAAACAAAGGTGTTTTAATTGGAGGAAATATTGGAAAAAATAAAGTAACTCCTAACGAAGAAGCCGTTAATGATTACGAAATCTGTTTTGAAGCTTTGTTTCCATATGTTGATTATTTTGTAGTGAATGTTAGTTCGCCAAATACACCAAATTTAAGAGAACTTCAAGAAAAAGAACCACTTAAGAAGCTGTTACAAACGCTAGAAAATAATAAGCTACAAACTATTAATCACAAACCAATATTATTAAAAATTGCACCAGATTTAACAGACGAGCAATTGTTAGACATAATTGATATAGTTAATGAAACAAAAATTGCAGGTGTGATTGCAACAAATACAACACTTTCAAGAGAAGGTTTACAATCTGAAAATAAATCTGAAGTAGGAGGTTTGTCTGGAAAACCATTAACAAAACGTTCTACAGAAGTGATTCGTTTTCTCTCAGAAAAAAGCAATAAATCTTTCCCAATTATTGGAGTTGGTGGTATTCATACAGCTGAAGATGCAATTGAAAAATTAGAAGCAGGAGCAAGTTTAGTACAACTTTATACCGGTTTCATTTATGAAGGACCAGCATTAATAAAAGCAATCAATAAAAAGATTTTAGAAAACAGCTAAAATTTATATCTTTGAGCTATGAATCCAATCAAAATTATAGAGTGTCCACGCGATGCAATGCAAGGTATAAAGCCCTTTATTCCTACAGAAAGAAAGGTAAAATATATACAATCATTGTTGCGTGTGGGTTTTGATACTATAGATTTTGGTAGTTTTGTTTCGCCTAAGGCTATACCACAAATGCAGGATACTGTAGAAGTATTATCTCAATTGGATTTATCAGCAACCAGTAGTAAATTATTAGCAATTATTGCAAATACACAAGGCGCACAAAACGCATCTGTTCACAAAGAAATTCAGTATTTAGGTTTTCCTTTTTCAATTTCTGAAAACTTTCAAATGCGTAATACTCACAAAACCATTGCAGAAAGTTTAGTTACGCTTAAAGAAATTTTAGAAATTGCAGATAAATCAAATAAAGAAGTGGTAACCTATATTTCAATGGGTTTCGGTAATCCTTATGGTGATCCATGGAATGTTGAAATTGTAGGAGAATGGACTGAAAAATTAGCGAATATGGGTGTGAAAATTCTTTCGCTTTCTGATACTGTTGGAAGTTCAACTCCAGAAGTGATTGATTATTTATTTTCTAATTTGATTCCAAAATATCCAAACATTGAATTTGGTGCTCATCTTCATACTACTCCAGACAAATGGTTTGAAAAAATTGATGCAGCATACAATGCTGGATGTAGAAGATATGATGGAGCCATTCAAGGTTTTGGTGGTTGCCCGATGGCAAAAGATGATTTAACAGGAAATATGCCAACAGAAAAATTATTATCTTATTTTACTACCAAAAGAGAAAACACCAATACTAGTCCAATGAGTTTTGAAAGTGCTTACAATGAAGCAACAAAATTATTTGGTGAGTTTCATTAAAAACTAATAGTAATTACTGTTACTAATCACTTTTTTTCTTATATTTGCACGCAATTTAACAACAACTACAAATTGCACCATGAAAGCACACACAACTAAGATCGTTGGCGAAGGACTTACATACGACGACGTTTTGCTTATTCCAAATTATTCAGAAATTTTACCGCGTGAAGTAAATATTCAATCGAAGTTTTCGAAAAATATTACTTTAAATGTTCCTATTGTTTCCGCTGCAATGGATACAGTTACCGAAAGTTCTATGGCTATTGCTATGGCTCAAGAAGGAGGAATAGGTGTTTTGCATAAAAACATGACGATTGAACAACAAGCGGCAAAAGTTAAGAAAGTAAAACGTGCGGAAAGCGGTATGATTATCGATCCAGTTACGTTACCATTATCTTCAACAGTTGGTGATGCTAAAATGGCAATGAAAGAATTTAGTATTGGCGGAATTCCAGTAGTAGATGAAAACGGAATTTTAAAAGGAATCGTCACTAATAGAGATTTACGTTTTGAAAAAGTAAATTCACGTTCTATTTTAGAAGTGATGACTTCAGAAAATCTTGTAACAGCTGCTCAAGGAACCACTTTGCAAGAAGCAGAAGGAATTCTTCAAGAAAACAAAATTGAAAAATTGCCAGTAGTTGACAATAATAATAAATTAGTTGGCTTAATAACTTTTAGAGATATTACCAAATTAACTCAAAAACCAATTGCAAACAAAGATAAATTTGGTCGTTTGCGTGTAGCTGCGGCTTTAGGAGTTACGGCGGATGCTGTTGAAAGAGCAACGGCTTTAGTAAATGCTGGAGTTGATGCTGTAATTATCGATACCGCTCACGGACATACAAAAGGTGTAGTGGATGTATTAAAAGCTGTAAAAACAAAATTCCCAGAATTAGATGTAGTAGTAGGAAATATTGCTACTCCAGAAGCTGCTTTATATTTAGCTCAAAACGGAGCTGATGCAGTGAAAGTTGGAATTGGTCCAGGTTCTATTTGTACAACGCGAGTTGTTGCTGGAGTTGGATTTCCTCAATTTTCTGCGGTTTTAGAAGTAGCTGCTGCATTAAGAGGGACTGGAGTTCCAGTTATTGCTGATGGCGGAATTCGTTATACAGGTGATATTCCAAAAGCGATTGCTGCGGGTGCTGATTGTGTGATGTTAGGTTCATTATTAGCAGGAACAAAAGAATCACCAGGAGAAACGATTATTTTTGAAGGAAGAAAATTCAAATCGTACCGCGGAATGGGTTCAGTGGAAGCCATGCAAGAAGGTTCGAAAGACCGTTATTTCCAAGATGTAGAAGATGATGTTAAGAAATTAGTTCCTGAAGGAATTGTAGGTAGAGTACCTTACAAAGGAGAATTAAACGAAAGTATGCAACAATTCATAGGCGGTTTAAGAGCTGGAATGGGTTATTGTGGGTCAAAAGATATTAAAACTTTACAAGAAACTAGTCGCTTTATCAGAATTACAGCAAGTGGAATTGGTGAAAGCCACCCACATAATGTAACGATTACGAAAGAAGCTCCGAATTATTCAAGATAGTTTTTCGAGTGTTCAGTCTTCAGTCTCAGTCTTCAGTTAAACACAACGTTTGTCATTCCGAAGGAATCTCAAATTATAGTTAATACAAACCTGACAGGTTTCAAAAACCTGTCAGGTTTTTTTTGCTTTAGATAGAACCCGAATTTCACAAATTCACACCAATTAATTCATTCTAATTCGTAAAATTCGTGTTTAATCATTTCGCTCCAAATAATTGCACCGCATATATTTTATTGTTTTCCCAATCAATACTAAAACCAATTTCCGTGTACAAATATTTATGTTCAATCATATTTTTGTAATGATTTGGTGAATTTTTCCATAGATTAAACATTTTTAAAGCTAATGTTTCTAAATCTTCATCTGTATAAATTTGTTCTTTAATACTTGTAAAAAGTAAATTTTCACCAACTAATACAAAAGAATTTCCACCATGAAAAAATACGCGATCTTTTGGTTTTAATTTTTTTTCATCAGTTTGTTCGTGCGATAAATTTTGAATCTTTGCGATAAATTTTGCATGATCTTCTGCTGCTTTTTTTAGATATAAGTTTTGGTTAAGTATTTTACGGTCGTTATTTACTCTTTCTTGATTTATTAATTTATGAACTTTAATTTTCAATTTTTCTAAATCAATTTTATTTTGATTTTGACTGAAACTTAAAGCCGAAATGAATAATAGGAGTAAGGTGAAATGGGTTTTCATATTATTTGTTTTTCAATACTTTATATAACTTAAAAATAGATTAAATAGTATTTTACCCTTTTAAAAATTCAGCAATTTTTTTCTTATCTCCAGCAATCCAAAGAATATCATCTGATTCTAAAATTAAATGTGATTCCGGATTTAAAATACGTTTTCCATTGCGCTCAATGCCTACGATAATACCATGAGTTTTTTCTCTAATTAAAGAATCACGTATACTTTTTCCAATACAAATTCTGTTTTTTAATTCTAGTTGTTGTAAAATGATTTCGTCTTCTGCCACAACTTCTGGAATGTCTATTTCATGCTTATCTAAGTAATTTTTAAAAGCTACAACCTGTTCGTCAGTGCCAATAACGCTAATTTCATCACCTGGAAATAACCTTTCGGTTCGAATAGGGATATTTATGGTAATTTCACCACGTTTTATTGCTGCAATATTTATCCCAAATTGTTCTCTTATTTTTAATTCTTCCAATGTTTTGCCTGCTATATTGGATTCTATTGCAATATAAAAATTAGCCATGTGTCCATCCCAAGGCGATAAAACATTTTGTCTTTTATTTGGTTTTGATAATTCTCTTCCATGGAAATTTCGCAAAAAATGCGATTCAATTTTATTATAAAAGGAATGTAATTTTTTAGGAAATAAAACATAACTGATAATTGCAATAACTAAAGCTATTAGAGCAATTCCTGGAGAAAAAAACGTATTTAATATGAATCCAATATAAAATAAAGTTAATACAATTCTGAAAAATACTAAAACAATTATTGGTCCTTGATATTTTCTAACTTGCATTAATTCTTGTACTTGTTTTACTGCAACTCTTCGCAATGATAACGCCCATAAAAATGGTGATAGTATAATTAGTGTTATCAATGCAGCAAATGCATTTCCAAACCTTGAATCCTGAACCAGAGGCAAAATATATTTTGATGAAAGTATAATAATGGCAACAATTATTATGGAATGAAGAATCACTTGTGTTAAATAGGAGCGAAGTACAATTTGCCAATTGCTAACCGATTTTATCGCTTCAGTATTTGCGCTATAACGCTCAATTTTTTTAACCCAGCGCCTTGGTAATTTTTTTTCTAAATAGATTGAAAATGGTGTCGATAACTTTACCATAAATGGCGTTGTAAAAGTTGTTATAGCTGAAACAGCCACCACAATAGGATATAAGAAATCACTTGTAACATTTAGCGTCATTCCTAGAGTTGCTATGATGAATGAAAATTCACCTATTTGAGATAAACTCATTCCAGTTTGTATAGACTGTTTTAAAGGTTGTCCAGAAAGTAATGCGCCAATAGTAGAACTTAATGATTGACCAACGATAACCACAACTGTTAATATTCCTACAGGAATTGCATATTTAGCTAACATTTCTGGATCAATTAGCATTCCAACTGATACAAAAAAAACAGCTCCAAATAAATCTTTTACGGGTTTTACCAAATGTTCAATGTGTTCGGCTTGTGTAGTTTCGGCAATAATTGAACCCATAATGAAGGCGCCAAGAGCAGGCGAGAAGCCAACATTTGCAGCAAAAAGAACCATTAATAAACACAAAGCCAATGAAACAATTAGTAACATTTCGTCTGTTAAAAGATGTTTGGCTTTTTTGAGAAGTGTAGGAATAAAGAAAATTCCTGCAACAAACCATATCGTTAAAAAGAAGATTAATTTTAAAACCGATTTTAGTAATTCACCACCCGAAAATTGTTGACTTACTGCTACTGTTGATAATAAAACCATCATTAAAATGGCTAAAATATCCTGAACAATTAAAGCTCCAATTACATTTCCGGCGAACTTTTGTGTTTTTACTCCTAATTCGTCAAAAGTTTTCAGAATTATTGTAGTTGATGAAATGGATAAAATGACACCTAAAAATAAGCTGTTCATTTTACCCCAATCCATTAATTGACCAATGAAATAGCCTAAAACGACCATTCCAATTATTTGGGTGATAGCTGTTATGGATGCCGTTCCACCAACCTTCATAAGTTTTTTGAAACTAAATTCGAGCCCTAAACTGAATAAAAGAAATATAACACCAATTTCTGCCCAAACTTTGACACTGTTCATGTCTTTAACTGTTGGAAAAAAATCAAACTCACTTCCTGCCAAAAAACCAGCAACTAAATAACCAAGAACTAAAGGTTGTTTTAATATTCTGAATAATAAAACTGCAATAGCAGCTGTGACAAGAATTAATCCTAAATCACTTATTAAATCAGGTAAATGGACGGTGGAAGTGTTTAATGGAATTGGCATATAATTGATTTTTTACTAAAATAGTGAAAATGGTTTGGTTTTCAAAATTATGAAAATATAAAATCTCGTTAAAATTACTTCTAACGAGATTCTTAAAATGTATCTTATTTTTGAAGAAATTAAATCCCCAAATAATTACTCGGTGTAATTTGCATTAACTCCGCTCTAACTTCTTCAGAAACGTTTAATGTTCCTATGAAATTATGAATTGCTTCTTTGTTAATTACAGTATTCGTTCTGGTTAAATCTTTTAAAGCTTCGTATGGATTTGGATAGCCTTCACGACGTAAAATCGTTTGAATTGCCTCTGCCACAACCGCCCAGTTTTTCTCTAAATCTTCTGCGAATTTGTCTTCGTTTAATAACAATTTGTTTAATCCTTTTAAAGTGGCTTCAAAAGCAATTAACGTGTGTCCCATTGGAACTCCAATATTACGTAAAACCGTACTATCTGTTAAATCGCGTTGTAATCTTGAAAGTGGTAATTTTGCTGATAAATGTTCGAAAATCGCATTCGCAATTCCTAAATTTCCTTCTGAATTTTCAAAATCAATCGGATTAACTTTGTGTGGCATCGCTGAAGAACCAATTTCTCCTGCTTTGATTTTTTGTTTGAAATAATCCATAGAAACATACGTCCAAATGTCTCTATCCAAGTCGATTAAAATTGTATTGATACGTTTTAAAGCATCAAAAAAGGCTGCAAAATGGTCGTAATGTTCTATTTGTGTTGTTGGAAACGAATGGTGTAATCCCAAACTATTTTCTACGAAATCGGTTCCGAATTTTTTCCAATCCGTGTTTGGATACGCTACTTTGTGAGCGTTGTAATTTCCAGTTGCTCCACCAAATTTAGCTGCAAAAGGTACGTTGAATAACAAACGCATTTGCTCTTCTAAACGTTCTACGAAAACTAAAATTTCTTTTCCTAAGCGAGTAGGAGAGGCTGGCTGTCCGTGAGTTCTAGCTAACATTGGAACGTTTTGCCATTCCATTGCTAATTCTTTCAATTTTGCAATTACGCTTACTAAACCTGGTAAATATACATTTTCAAACGCTTCTTTTGTAGAAAGTGGAATCGCTGTATTGTTGATATCTTGAGAAGTCAATCCGAAATGAATAAACTCTTTAAATTCTTGTAATCCTAAACTATCGAATTTCGATTTAATGAAATATTCCACCGCTTTAACATCGTGATTCGTTGTTTTTTCGGTTTCTTTAATCCAAAGTGCATCTTCGGTAGAAAAGTTTTTGTAAATCGCTCTTAAAGAATCGTAAATCGATTTGTCAATTTTGGCTAATTGAGGTAAATCAGCTTCGCGCAAAGCAATAAAATATTCAACCTCTACCAAAACGCGGTATTTAATTAAGGCTTCTTCAGAAAAATAAGGAGATAATGAAATAGTTTTGCTTCTATAACGACCATCAATTGGCGAAATAGCATTTAATTCTGTTAATTGCATTTTGTTGTGTGTTGTTTAAAGAAGTGCAAATTTAGTAATTAGTGATTAGTTATTAGTAATTAGTTTCGAGTTTTTTAATTTAAATTTAAAAGTTCTTCTTTTACAATTTTCATTCCTTCAACTGCGGTTAGAGGTAAGATTTTCAATTCATTTGGTAAATCATAAATCGTGGCTGGATTTGGATCGATGTAATACACGGGAACATTTTGGTCAACATAATTCATTAATCCTGCTGCAGGATAGACTTGTAATGAAGTTCCGATAATGATTAAAATATCAGCGGTTTCTACAATATCAATGGCATGTTCAATCATTGGAACATCTTCGCCAAACCAAATAATATGTGGTCGTAATTGATTGCCTTCTAAATCAAAATCGCCTAGATTTAAATCGTGTTTCCAATCGATTACGAAATTTTCGTTTGAAATGCTTCTCACTTTTAATAATTCTCCATGTAAATGGATGACTTTGTTGCTTCCAGCTCTTTCGTGTAAATCGTCAACGTTTTGCGTAATGATATGAATGTCAAAATGTTCTTCTAATTCGGATAAAATTTCGTGAGCTTTGTTTGGTTTTACGGTTAAAAGTTGAGCTCTTCGTTTGTTGTAAAAGTCTAATACCAATTCTGGATTTTTTTTCCAGCCAACGGGTGAAGCCACTTCCATAATATCGTGACCTTCCCACAAACCATCTGCATCTCGGAATGTTTTTATGCCACTTTCGGCACTAATTCCAGCTCCTGTTAATACTACAATTTTTTTCATTTTTCTATTCTTTTGCAATTTTTATGAAAATAAAATGCGTCTGTGTAGACGCATTTTAATTATACTTTTCCTAAGGTATAAAGTTGTTCCATTGTAGGTCCGGCACTTCCACCGGCTGGTTCCAATGTAATTCCAAAAGCTTGTGCTTCATTTGCATTTTCTACTTTAATTACTTTTGTAGTACTTGTAGCGTATGAATCAAGCAATCCAATACTCGTAGGTGTTAAAACAGGTTCTAATTTTAAAGCCCATACTTGATATACCATTCCTTCTGGAGGAGTTGGTAAACCAGAAGCATCGATATATACTTCTTTTGTGTTTTTGTTGTAATATGCTTTTGCATAAGCATTAGGAGCTACTTGTTGTCCAGCTAAAGCTACAGCAACATTACTTGTATCTCTTAAAATAGCTAAAACTTGTTCAGATTCTTTCTTTTTCAGTTCTAAATCTACCATTGATTTTTGAAGATTATTTTTTTCAATTGATAATGTTTCAACTGCTTTATTCGATTCATTTAATTTATAAAATTGAATTCCCATTCCTAAAACAAATACAGCAGCGGCTACCCAACCTATGTATTGTGTTACAACATTTTTAGGTTTCATTTGAATCACATTTTGTTTTTCTAACAATTGATTTCTAATTTTTTCAAAATTTGTAGCTGATAAATGTGGTGCAACACCATATGATAAATTAATTACAGCTTTTTCAATAGCTTTAATTTCTTCTTTTATTTCAGGATACTGATTTGCCATTTGGTTAACTTCCGCAATTTCTTCATAGGAAAGTTTTCCAAATACATATAATTCTAATATACCTGATTCTATATATTCTCTACTATTCATTGATTAATAGTCTTAATTCGTTCATACAATTTCTATTTTGAGTTTTAACAGTACCTAAAGGAATTTCCAATTCATCAGAGGCTTCTTGTTGTGTATATCCTTTAAAAAAAAGCAAATCAATGATTTGAATGCATTTTGGTTTTAATTTCTTTATAAACTCCTTAATGCCTATCGCATCTATTTGGTTGATAGTTTTTGAGTTATCGTCAAGTATATGTACGAAATTATCGCTTGATAAGTTTTTTTGATTGTTGTTAAAGCTTTTTGAGCGCAATTTGTCAATAGATGTATTACGTGCAATATTTAACATCCAAGTATATAAACGACCTTTTGATTCGTTATATGTATCAATGTTTTTCCATATTTTGACAAACACTTCTTGAAGCACATCTTCAGCTTCTTCTCGATCTTTAATAAGTGTAAAAATTATACCGTACAAACTCTTGGAATAATTATCGTAGAGTAGGGTAAACGACCTATCATCTTTTTTTAATAATAAAGGAATTAGTTCTTCTTGTGTCATGCAATTTTATTTTTTCACTAAAATAATAAAAAAAGTAGTATTATTTTTGTTGCATGAAAAATAATGTAAAAGAGTTATTAGCATATTTAGAGGGATTCATTACAGAAAATCGAAAAGAAGGTTTTTTAAGAGTTTTGAAAAATAGAACCAAACATTTTACGATTGCAATTGAAGATGTTTATCAATTGCACAATACCAGCGCTGTAATGCGTAGTTGTGAGGTTTTTGGAATTCAAGAATTGAATGTAATTGAAGAAAAATTTGGTAAACGAATAGACACTGAAATAGCAATGGGAGCCCAAAAATGGGTTGATGTAAATCGATTTAATTCGGTACAAAGTTGTATCAATGAGTTAAAAGGTCAAGGCTATCAAATTATTGCCACAACTCCTCATAATGATTCATGTATGTTGCATGAGTTTGATATTTCTAAACCTTCGGCCTTATTTTTTGGCACTGAAAGAAATGGTTTATCAGAGGAAGTTATTCAACAAGCCGATGGTTTTTTGAAAATACCAATGGTAGGTTATACGGAAAGTTTGAATATTTCTGTTTCAGCAGCAATTATTATTCAAGACGTTACTAACCGCTTGAGACAATCAGAAATCAATTGGCAATTGACTGAAGATGAAGTGTTAGATAAACGTTTAGATTGGACAAGAAAATCAATAAAAGATATTGAATTTATAGAAAAGAAATTTTATGAAATAAAAGAATAAGAATTACTTATTTTTTTTCAATATTTTATATTCTTCATAACATAAACTTATGGCATCCATGATTTGTAAATCATTTGCTGTTTGAATAAAATATTCTGAATAATTGCAATTTTCTAAAATTTGAGGAATATCATCTTTATCAATTTCTAATAGAGCAGCAAGCGTTTCTCTATCAAATTTAGTGGCTAAAAGATTTCTGACAGTATCGTCTTTTTTCATTTCTTTTAGTTTTTTCATTTCTGCGGGTCTTTTTCCAAAGACATTATATAGTAAGTCAGCAGGATTAAATATTGAACCGATTACTCTTGAGACGGCTCCGGGAGATTTATCACCAGCTTCATAACCTGCATTGAGTCCAGAAATGCTATATCGATAGCCGTCAGCAGCTACAGGTATTAATTCTGTATCTACTTCAACATATCCAGTAAGTTCATATTGTCTAACGATTACTTCGTCTAAGACATAAGCTTTTTCTGTTAGGTAAATCTTAGTAGGATTGTTTTTAATCCAATCGTTAGTTACTTTTACTTTTACAGTTTCATATCCAATATATGAAAACAAAAGCGTATCATTCAGTTTTGTAGCAATTTCAAAAGTACCGCTTCCAGATGTAGATGTTCCAATAACGCGCGTTGCATTGATAACATTTACATTACTAAGTGGAAGTTTAGTCTCATTATTGATGACGGTTCCTTTTATAGTAACTAAAGAATCATTTTGTGCAAACACAAAAGAAGTAATGATTGAAAAAAGAAAAACTGTAAAATATTTCATTAGCTGTATAATTAAGTCAAAAATACAAATCAAATGATGATATTCTACAGTTTTTAGTAATTTTATAAGAAAATTAACGATTTTGTGTTAACTTCTTCTTGGTCTTCTTGGTCTTGATGAATCTCCAGCACTTTCAGCACGTCTTGGAGCTCTGTCAGAAAATCCGCCTTCTCTTCTTGGAGCAGAACTACTTCTCTCACCTCTAAATCCACTATCTCTTCCACCTTCTCTTCTTGGAGCCGAACCTCTGTCGCTTCTGAAACCTCCGTCTCTTCCGCCTTCTCTTCTTGGAGCCGAACCGCTTCTGTCACCTCTAAACCCGCCTTCGCGTCTTCCGCCACCAGAATTTCTTCCGTTGTGATCGCGTCTTCCGCCACCGTCGTTTTTAGAAATTTCAACGTTGATTCTACGACCATTCATGTCATATCCATTAAGAACAGACATTACTTTGTCTGTATGTTCACCATCAGTATTAAAGAATGAGAAACCTTCTTTTACGTCTACTTTAAATACGTCGTCTCTGCCTAATTCAACAGTTTCTTTTATAAAATCTTTCAACTGCATCCAATCGAAATCGTCTCTTGCACCAATGTTGATGAAATAACGAACTGGATCACCAGCTCTAATTTCTCTTGGTTCAGAACTTCTTTCTCTATCATTACTTCTTTCACCTGTAATATCACGTTTAGATTTGTAGTAATTGATAAATCTATTGAATTCTACAGAAACCATTTTTTTGATTAATTCTTCTTTAGATAATCCATCTAAAACTTCGTTAATAGCTGGTAAATAGTTGTCTATTTCATGATCAACTTCTGTATCTTTAATTTTGTTTGCCAAGTGTAATAACTGAATTTCGCAGATTTCAATTCCAGAAGGAATTGTTTTTTCTTGAAATTTTTGTTGAATTATACGCTCAATTGAGTGTATTTTTCTGATTTCACTTTTGGTAATGATAACAATTGAAGTACCTAATTTTCCAGCTCTACCAGTTCTTCCAGAACGGTGATTGTATGTTTCAATTTCGTCTGGCAATTGATAGTTTACTACGTGAGTTACATTATCAACGTCAATTCCACGAGCAGCAACGTCAGTAGCAACAAGCATTTGGATTTGACGTCCTCTGAATGATTTCATCACACCATCACGTTGTGCTTGCGATAAATCTCCGTGTAATGCAGCTGCATTATAACCATCTTCAATTAATTTTTCAGCTACAGCTTGCGTATCCCTTTTAGTTCTACAAAATACAACCGAGAAAATATCTGGGTTGGCATCTGCTAAACGTTTTAAGGCTTCGTAGCGATCACGTGCATTAACAACATAAAATTCGTGAGAAACAGTTGCTGAACCAGAATTTTTACTTCCAACAGTAATTTCTTTTGGTTCTGCCATAAATTGTTTTGCAATACGAGCTACTTCAGCTGGCATAGTTGCAGAGAATAACCATGTGTTTTTCTCGTCTGGTGTGTCCGATAAAATGGAACAAATGTCGTCGTAGAATCCCATATTTAACATTTCATCCGCCTCATCTAAGATACAAAAATCAATGTTTTTAATGTTTACAAGACCTCTATTAATCATGTCTTGCATTCTACCTGGTGTTGCCACAATGATTTGTGCACCACGTTTAACCTCTCTAGCTTGTTCTGTAATGCTTGCACCACCATAAACAGCCACGGTATGTAACCCTTTTATGTACTTTGAGTATAATTTAATCTCGTTGGTGATTTGTAAGCATAATTCACGTGTTGGCGATAAAATTAATGCTTGTGTATTTCTATTTTCAGCATCAATTTTTTGAATTAGCGGGAAACCAAAAGCTGCGGTTTTCCCTGTACCTGTTTGCGCTAGGGCAACTAAATCTGTGTTTTGTTCCAATAGTACTGGAATCGCTTTTTCTTGCACTTCTGACGGATTCTCAAATCCTAGATCTTTAATCGCCAGCAGTAGCGACTCATTCAATCCTAATTGTTCAAATTTATTCATATAATATTTTAAATTGGGTGCAAAGGTACAGTTTAAATACTACATAAACTAATTTGTTACTAATTGATTTTCAATTTGTTAATTATTTTTTAGAAATGTTATTTTTTAAAAAAAGGATTTTTTGAATTAAATCAGTCGTTTTTTTCTTCTAAAAATTTGATGAGTTGTTTTACTGCTTTTCCTCTGTGGCTAATGGTTGATTTTTCTTGTAAAGTTAGTTCAGCGAAGGTTTTCTCATAATTATCAGCAATAAAAATGGGGTCATATCCAAATCCATTTGTACCAATTTTTTCTGTGATAATTTTGCCATTAATTATTCCTGTAAAAAGAAATTGTTTTCCTTCATAATTAAGTGCTATTACTGTTTTAAAATTTGCCTTCCTATTGGTTTTGTTTGTAAGATTTAGTAACAATTTATCAATGTTTTTTTCATCATCTTTTGGTTCTCCTGCGTATCTTGCAGAATATACTCCTGGAGCTCCATCAAGCGCATCTACTTCTAATCCTGAATCATCAGCGAAGCAGTTTAGCCCAAATTTTTCAGTTACATAATTTGCCTTTAGTATTGCATTTCCTTCAATTGTATCAGCAGTTTCTGGTATGTCTTCAAAGCAGCTAATGTCTTCTAGGCTAACTATTTGAAAGGTTGAAGGAACTAATGCTTGAATTTCTTTAATTTTATTTTTATTGTTAGAAGCAAATACGAGTTTCATATGTTAAAAAATTAAGTTATAAATAAAAAACCCCGACATAATCGGGGTTTGATATATAAGTAAGATAAACTGAGTTAGACGTAATTATTTAATTTTGTTAACGATAGCTGTGAAAGCAGCTGGGTGGTTCATAGCTAAATCTGCAAGAACTTTACGGTTCAATTCGATGTTGTTAGCTTTAGCTTTACCCATAAATTGAGAATAACTCATGCCATGTAAACGTGCACCAGCATTGATACGCGTAATCCATAAAGCACGGAAATTTCTTTTATTTTGTTTTCTATCACGGTAAGCATAAACCATTGCTTTTTCTACCGCGTTTTTAGCTACAGTCCAAACGTTTTTACGTCTTCCAAAGAAACCTTTGGCTTGTTTTAATACTCTTTTTTTACGAGCTTTTGATGCTACTGAATTTGTTGCTCTTGGCATAATTTTAAATGTTTTTTGCAGTAAGGCGATCTTTCGATTCTTCTAAATTCTAAACTCAAAATTCTGAATTTAAAACAGCCCACTCCAGGGTTACTAAATTGTTTTAACCAAACAACGAATTAAATAATATTCAATTGTTGTTTAATGCTTCTCTCATCTGTTGGGTGAACCAAAGTAGAATGAGTTAAAGCTAATTTACGCTTTTTAGATTTTTTAGTCAAAATGTGACTTTTAAAAGCGTGTTTTCTTTTGATTTTTCCAGAACCAGTAACTTTGAATCGTTTCTTAGCACTAGATTTCGTTTTCATTTTAGGCATTTTCTTCCTGTATTTATAATCTATCTTACTTATTATTTTTAATGTAGGATTACTAGGTAATCACTATTTATATAGTTTAGCAACTAATCACTAATTACTTGTCACTTATCACTAAAACTATTTCCCTTTCTTTTTAGGAGCGATGTACATAATCATACGTTTTCCTTCTAAAACTGGCATGGCTTCAACTTTACCATATTCTTCCAATTCTTGTGCTAAACGTAATAATAAAATTTGTCCTTGCTCTTTATAGATAATTGAACGTCCTTTAAAGAATACAAATGCTTTTAATTTAGCACCATCTTGTAAAAATTTCAACGCATTTTTTTTCTTAAATTCATAATCATGCTCATCTGTTTGAGGTCCAAAACGAATCTCTTTAATTACGATTTGAGTTGATTTTGCTTTTAATTCTTTATCTCTCTTCTTTTGTTGGTACAAAAATTTACCATAATCCATCAATTTACAAACTGGCGGTTCAGCATTTGGAGAAATTTCTACCAAATCAACTTCTTGCTCTTCAGCTAATCGAAGTGCATCGGCTATTTTGTAAACTCCTGGTTCAATATTTTCACCTACTAAACGTACTTCAGCAACACGTATTAAATTGTTTATACGGTGCGCTGCTTTTTTCTCTTCTCGAGGTTGAAAACCTCTGTTGTTTCTAATTGCTATGGCTTTATTATTTTAGTTAAACTTAAAATTGTTTTAATGTTTTATTGATTTCTTCGTTTATCATTGCTGCAAACTGCTCAATAGTAACCGATATATTTCCTTTTCCTTCTTGTCCGCGTTGTCTCACAGAAATGGTTCCGTTTTTTTCTTCTTCCTCGCCAACAATCAGCATAAACGGGTATTTGTTCATCTCCGCTTCTCTAATTTTCTTACCGATTGTTTCGTTTCGGTTGTCAATTAGGGCGCGAATTTCGTGATTTTCTAGCAAATCTAAAACTTTTTTTGCATAATTTTCATATTTCTCGCTCAAAGACAAGATTATAGCTTGCTCAGGCATCAACCAAATTGGAAAATTTCCTGCTGTGTGTTCCAATAAAATTGCGATAAAACGTTCCATCGAACCAAAAGGCGCTCGGTGAATCATAACAGGGCGATGTAACTTGTCATCTGCACCTTTATAAGACAATTCAAAACGCTCTGGTAAATTGTAATCTACCTGAATGGTACCTAATTGCCAACTTCTGCCTAAAGCATCTTTTACCATAAAATCCAATTTCGGACCATAGAAAGCCGCTTCGCCAGCTTCAATCACATAATTCAATCCTTTATCTTTCGCGGCACTGATAATCGCATTTTCTGCTTTTTCCCAGTTTTCAACGCTACCTATATATTTATCCGGATTATCTAAATCACGAACCGAAACCTGAGCCGTAAAGTTTTCAAATCCTAATGAACCAAAAACGTACAATACTAAGTCGATTACATTTTTGAACTCAGTATCTAATTGATCAGGCGTACAGAAAATATGCGCATCATCTTGAGTAAATCCTCTAACACGAGTCAATCCATGCAATTCACCTGATTGCTCATAACGATATACGGTTCCAAATTCAGCATAACGCTTTGGTAAATCTTTGTATGACCAAGGTCTTGCATTGTAAATTTCACAGTGGTGTGGACAGTTCATTGGTTTTAACAAGAACTCTTCGCCTTCCGCTGGTGTATGAATCGGTTGGAAACTATCCGCACCATATTTAGCATAGTGTCCAGAAGTTACATACAAGTCTTTCATCCCAATATGAGGCGTAACTACTTGCTCGTAACCTGCTTTCTTCTGTGCTTTTTTCAAGAATTGCTCTAATCTATCGCGCAAAGCAGCACCTTTTGGTAACCATAAAGGTAAACCTTGCCCTACTTTTTGTGAAAAATGAAACAATTCTAATTCTTTTCCTAATTTTCTATGATCGCGGCGTTTTGCTTCTTCTAATAATTCTAAGTAATCCGTTAAGTCTTTTTGTTTCGGGAACGAAATTCCGTAAACACGAGTTAACTGCTTGTTTTTTTCATCACCTCTCCAGTAAGCACCCGCTACCGATAAAATTTTCATCGCTTTGATAATTCCTGTATTAGGAATATGTCCACCACGACACAAATCAAAGAAATTCGAATGATCACAGAACGTAATCGTTCCGTCTTCTAAGTTCGAAATCAATTCGGTTTTGTACTCATTATTTTTATAAACCTCCAATGCTTCCGCTTTTGAAACCGGACGCATTTTAAATTCATGTTTCTCTCTCGAAATTTCTAACACACGATCTTCAATTTTTTTGAAATCAGCATCCGTAATTTTTTTATCACCAAAATCCACGTCGTAATAAAAACCATTATCAATTGCAGGTCCAAGTGTTAATTTAATTCCAGGAAAAATTTCTTCCAAAGCTTGCGCCATCACGTGCGAAGTCGAATGCCAAAAAGCTTTTTTGCCCTCTTTGTCATTCCACGTATATAATATAAGTGTACCGTCCGTCGTTAAGGTCGTCGTCGTTTCAATAGTGGTACCATTGTAGGAAGCCGAAATCACGTTTCTAGCCAATCCTTCACTAATGCTTTTCGCAACATCCATTGGAGTAACTCCTTGAGCCATCTCCTTAACCGACCCGTCGGGTAAAGTAACTTTTATCATTTTTTAAAATTTATAAGCTGCAAATATAGTAGAATAATAAAATCCATACAATATATATAAGGCATAATATTGAAAAAGATTAGCAGCACACATTCCGCATTCCATAAAACTATCCATCCCGCTGTCCACTATATCTTTTACAAACCTGATGGGTTTATAAAAGGATGCCGCTCTCATCGGGGCTAAGCAAGACGTATCGTATTCTATATTACCATTTCACTGGCTCGCACCGCGAGCACAAATCCCTCTCAAAATGAGTTGTCCTTCCGAAGCATAGGAATCTTTTGCGCAGCAGGCTACGGCTTAACTCAGTTAAGCTCACAACTAAAAATTTAACAACACCTATATATATGTAGAAAGAATTCCCCTTCGAAGGGAGATAGAGGGATGTAACTGCAATATTTGAAAACTTCACTATTCAAAATTCGTTAATCTTCATTCAACATTCAAACAAGCAAATACCCTATAAAAGCATTCCCTCTTTGAAGGGGGCTATGGGGATGTAAAAAACTTTCTTGTATTAAATCCTTGTTATCAGTGAGTTAAGAAAAACATCAGAAAAAAGGCAAAAAAAAGATTACAAAAGGCTTGTGGATAAAGAAAAGATTTCTACTTTTGCACCCGCATTAGAGCAGAAGTTCATACACAAACTGGGAGATTAAACAAATCAAAAAAACTTTAAAAAAAGTCAAAAA
>NZ_JAAJBV010000010.1 GCF_011392075.1 Flavobacterium celericrescens | reverse complement strand
TCTTTTTATCGCCTCTCATTCGATTAGCGGGTGCAAAAGTACAACTCTTTTTTAATCTGGCAAGCTTTTTTGAAAAAATTTTTTGATTATTTTTTCTAATCCACTTAGCCACTATTTTTAAGAACTTGTACTCCCCGATTCTTTCGTTTCGGGTCGGCAAAGATACTACCTTTACTTTATATTATCCAAATCTTTTTTTGACTTTTTTTAAAGTTTTTTTGATTTGTTTAATCTCCCAGTTTGTGTATGAACTTCTGCTCTAATGCGGGTGCAAAAGTAGAAATCTTTTCTTTATCCACAAGCCTTTTGTAATCTTTTTTTCGTCTTTTTTCTGATGTTTTTCTTAACTCACTGATAACAAGGATTTAATACAACAAAGTTTTTTTTTATTTAACCGCAAAGGTGGCGCAATGGTTGCGAAGGATTTGTTAAACATATAAGTCATGTAAGCTTTTTTTTACTTATATATAATATAGGTAAAGTTCATAGAAGTGGATTGTGGGCTTAACTCCGTTAAGCCATAGCCTGCTGCAAAGGAGATTCCTTCTTCGGCGGAAGGACAAGGGCAAGTTCAAGTACAAAGGATTCCTCGCAAGCTCGGAAAGGACAAGGGTAGCGATAAATAGATATTTATCTGGAATGCAAAAACGTGTGCTGCTAAAAAAAATTAATCGAAACGTATTGCTTTTACTGGTGAAATTTTGGTGATGATGTAAGATGGGATTAACAACACCAACAAACAAACGATTACTGTTCCGATATTTAATAATACAATGTGAATCAAATTAATACTTACGGGCGCTTCGTTTACGTAGTAGTTTTCGGGATTGAGTTGGATTACGCCGAAGAATTTTTGAATTAACAATAAGGAAATTGCGATTAGATTTCCCCAAAATAATCCGCGGGCGATTAAATAGAAAGCGTTATAGAGGAATATTTTTCTAACATTCCAGTTGTTAGCACCCATGGCTTTTAGAATTCCAATCATTTGGGTGCGTTCTAAAATTAGGACTAACAATGCTACTACCATATTAATAGTAGCTACCACAATCATTACAATTAGAATTACTAAAATATTAAAATCAAACAATTTTAGCCATTCGAAAATGCTGTAATACTTTTCTTCGATGGTGATACTATTATATGTAGGCGGAATTTCTTTGTAGACTTCCTCCCCTTTTTCTTTGATTTTTGAGAAATCATCTACGAAAACTTCAAATGCTCCGACTTCTGTTGGTTGCCATTTATTGATGAGTTGCACGTGGCGAATATCTCCTATTATATAAGTAGCATCGAATTCTTGAAAACCTGAGTTGAAAATTCCAGTAATTAGGAAGTTTCTTTTATTTGGAAGTTTTCCGTTTTCTTTCATGAAGAAAGTTAGAAACTTATCTCCTACTTTTAAATGAAGACGTTTAGATAAGTATTCCGAAATCAGAACTTCAGTATTAAGTTCGGATTTTAGATTTGGGATTTTACCATCGACTAGATATTCTTCTAAATTGGTGAAATTATAATCTTTGCCAACACCTTTATATATGATTCCTTCGAAAGCTTTTTCTGTGCGAATGATTCCGGCTTTACTTGCTACGGCTTGAACGTGACTTATTCCTTCTACATTTCTGAACCTAGGATAAAAACTTTGATTGATGGAAATAGGTTCAGTAGTAACTTGCGATTGATTGTCATCGAAATTAGAAATAATAATATGTCCGTTGAAAGCTGAAACTTTCTCGCGAATTTTATCTTGAAGTCCAACACCCGTAGCCACCGCCATAATCATCATAATAATTCCGATGGCAATTGCCGTAATCGCAATTTTTATAATTGGCGAAGAAATACTACTTTTATAACTTTTAGCAGCAATTAGTCTTTTGGTTATGAAATATTCTAAATTCAAGGTTTTTATGACATCTAAATTATTTTTCAAAAGTACATTATTATTTTTTTCTTTACTAATCGTTTCGTGTGGAAGTAACAAAAAGGCTATTCCGCAGCTAAAACCGAGCAATAATAATGTTAATTTGACTTCTTCTTCAACAGATGTCGCTTTTAAAACCGGTGCTGAAAACTTTGAAAGTTATTTGCCTTTATTGAAAGATAAACGAGTTGGAGTTGTTACAAATCAGACGGGTATTATTAAATATGAGTCAATTGAAATGATATATGTACAAGATCCAAGAATCAAACCTCAAGCTAAATTAACAAATAAAGAAGTTTCAATTGTCGATTTTCTATTAGAACAAAACATCAATCTTCAGAAAATTTATGCTCCTGAACACGGTTTTAGAGGAACAGCTGATGCAGGTGAATTAATCGTTGATGGAAAAGACACCAAAACAAATTTGCCGATTATTTCCCTTTACGGAAACAACAAAAAGCCAAAACCAGAACAATTAGAAGGAATTGATATTTTGGTTTTTGATTTGCAAGATGTTGGCGCGCGATTTTACACATATATTTCGTCGTTACATTATGTGATGGAAGCTTGTGCGGAAAATAATATTCCACTTTTAGTCTTAGACCGACCAAATCCGAATGGAACTATTATTGATGGTCCGATTTTAGAAAAAGAACATAAGAGTTTTGTTGGGATGCATGAAATTCCGGTTTTGCATGGGATGACGATTGGCGAATATGCAAAAATGATTAACGGAGAAAAATGGTTGAAAGATAGTCTACAATGCGATTTGAAAATAGCGCCTTGTTTGAACTATTCGCACGATATGAAATATAGTTTACCTGTGAAGCCTTCGCCTAATTTACCGAACGATCAATCGATTAATTTATATGCGAGTTTGTGCTTTTTTGAAGGCACGAATGTAAGTTTAGGTCGCGGTACCGAAAAGCAATTTCAAATTTACGGTTCACCATTTTTACCTGAAAGCGAATTTGATTTCAGCTTTACTCCGAAACCAAATTTTGGAGCTAAAGACCCTGTTCATAATGGAAAGTTATGTTTTGGCGAAGATTTAACAGAAATTAGAAAAGTACACCGATTAGAATTAAAATGGTTATTGAAAGCCTACGAAAACACAGCAGATAAAACCGTTTTCTTCAATGATTTCTTTACCAAATTAGCCGGAACCAAAAAACTTCGCGAACAAATTGAAGACGGAATAACCGAAAAAGAAATTAGAAAAACTTGGCAAGAAGGTTTGGAACAGTTTAAAGAAGTGAGAAAGAAATATTTGATTTATGAATGATGATGGATGATGGGAGTAAAATTAACTTACTAATTAAATTGCAACTTCAATATTGGGATTAATCTTTATCAATTCATTTACAAATAACTGCTTATCTTTTGGGGAAATGTAAATCTCATCAAATTTATTATATTTAATAACTAGTCTATCCAAAGATAAAGCTGGCGCACTAAGTATTGAATTTGATTTTTCAATTTTTCTGATTGAATTGATTTCAATATTATCATTCACAATCCACATACTTTTTACAATCAGTTTATCTTCACTAATGATATATCTTGTAGTTTTAGACACAAATAGAATTACAAAAATTATCCCAATCAATGCCAGATAACCAAACATTTCGCCATCAAAAATTGACTGTATACTTCTGAATATTGGGTAAATTAGTGGTAATCCTAACCACCAATCGACTTTTGATTTATAAATTTTCATATTACAAAGGCAACTTCTCCTTCATTTTTTCCACAATATTAAACGCAGCTGGACAAATTGCAACATTTTTCAAAGTTAAATCTGAAATTTGTTGGAATTTCTTTCTGTCGGTATGTGGGAATTCTCGACAGGCTTTTGGGCGAACATCGTAGATGAAACATTTGTTGTCACTATCTAAAAACGCACATGGCACACTTTTTAAAACGTAATCATTATCTTCATCAATGCGAAGATATTGGTCGATAAATTGTTGTGGTTTTTGACGAAAACTTTTCGAAATTCGTTCAATATCGGCCGAAGTAAATAAAGGTCCGGTTGTTTTGCAACAATTGGCACACTCCAAACAATCCGTTTTTTTGAATTCGGCATCGTGTAAATCTTGCATTACATAATCCAAATTCTTGGGTGTTTTCTTTTTTAACTTGTCAAAATACTTTTTGGTTTCGTTATGTGTATCTTTGGCAAGTTTTCCGAGTTCGTCGATTTTTGGTTTCAAGTTTAAAGTTTCAAGTTGAGCCACAAAGTTAAGAACTTGAAACTAAAAAACCCTGAAACTTTAAACAAAAAGCAATGAAAGACCTTTTCGGAAAAGCCATTTTAGACTATCAAACCAATAATTCTCCAGAAGATTTAATTACTGAAACTTCAATTTCGGAAGCAGATGAAATGAGCGTTGCCTATTTGTTTCGTGATTTTAAAGACATGCCCAAATTAGAACAAAAGGCTTTGCAATTAGCAAAAGGAAAAGTTTTAGATGTAGGTTGCGGTGCTGGAAGTCACGCTTTGTATTTGCAAGAAAAAGGTTTTGATGTTACCGCAATTGATATTTCGGAAAATGCAATTAAAGCTTGTGAATTGCGAGGTTTGAAAAATTGCAAAGTTTCGGATGTCTTGGACTTAGATACTTCAGAAAAATTCGATACTATTCTTCTTTTGATGAATGGAACTGGGATTTTCGGAAAAATGAATCAGATTTCGAAGTTCTTGCAAAAATTAAAATCGCTTTTAAATGAAGGCGGACAAATTTTAATTGATAGTTCGGACTTAATTTATATGTACGACCAAGACGAAGATGGTGCTTACGAGGTTCCTGCAAATGGTTATTATGGCGAATTAACGTTCACTATTCAATATAAAGGAGAAACCGAAGACACTTTTGATTGGTTATATTTGGATTATAACACGCTACAAAACGCCTCAAATGCAAATGGTTTAGAATGCGAATTGATTTTAGAAGGGAAGCATTTTGATTATTTAGCGAAGCTATACATATAAAAACGAAAAATCCCAAAACTATCAATTTGGGATTTTTTGTTTATTTAAATGTCAAAGGCATTTTTAAGTTAATGCTAACTGGCTTTCCTCCTCTTGTTGCAGGTTGCCACTTTGGAGCTTTTCGCAAAACTCGAATTAATTCAACAGCCGAATTCGTTCCTAAATCGCGAACAACTTTTATATTTTTTACTTCTCCATTTTCATTTACGGTGAATTCAAAAATAATTTGTCCTTTTTTTTCAACTGTTTGAGTATCAAAATTGGTAATTATGTAATCGTAAAATTTATCAATTCCTCCATTTTGAAATTTGGCTTCGATAAACTCACCATCTAAGTACACTTCATCTTCTCCTCCTAATTGAGAAAAGCTCAAGTTTGAAAACAACACAAATACGGCTAATACTAAAAACTTCTTCATATAATTAAGGAATATTCAAATATTTATGCGTTTGCAATGAAACTCTCCATTTTGGATTGTTCATCACATAATCAACAATCAAAGGTGTCATTTCTTCTTTTTTACTCCATTCGGGTTGTAAAAATAAAATGGCGTTTGGATTTACTTTAGCTGCTTGTTCTTCTGCAAAAATGAAATCGTGTTTATTGTAGATGATTACTTTTAATTCGTTAGCGATATCGTAAGCACTTTGAACTGGTAATTTATTTTTCTTTGGCGACAAACAAAACCAATCCCAAATTCCCGAAACTTCGTAAGCTCCAGAAGTTTCAATATGTACTTTTAGATTTTGTGCTTTTAATTTAGAAGTCAATAACTTCATGTCCCATGTTAAAGGTTCTCCACCGGTAACTACAACTGTATCGGCATATTTTTTGGCGTTGGCAACAATTACATCGGTATTCGTTGGAGGATGTAATTCGGCATTCCAACTTTCTTTTACATCACACCAATGGCAACCTACATCACAACCGCCAATTCTAATGAAATAAGCTGCTGTTCCTGTATGATATCCTTCGCCTTGAATCGTATAAAACTCCTCCATTAAAGGCAACATTTCGCCTTTTTCAACCGCTAATTGTGTTTCTTTCTTCAACATTTACTTTTAAAATAGTTTGCAAAGATACTTCATTTAATTAAGAATTAAAATCATCTTTATTTTACAAACAAAAAAAGCCAGTAAAATACTGGCTTTTTATATTCTTGAGAATAATTTATTATTTTAATGATTTTAAAGAATCAGTAGCATAAGCATTTGTAGCATCTAACAATAATGTTTTATTGAAAAACTCTTTTGCTTTTGCTATATCAGAATTTGCATAATGCGCACCGATATTATTATATGACTCAATTAATTTAGATTTGTTTGATGGTTTAGCCATTTCTTCAGCACCTTTAGCTGTAATTTTTTCTAAATATGCTTCATAATTCTTAGCCATATTTTCATCATTCTCTAACAATCTATTGCATCTTGCTTTAAAAATATATGCGTCTTGATAATTTGGCGAAGATTTTAAAACATTGTCAAATGCTATCTCTGCTTTTTGTAAATCTTCAATATTTGGTTTTACACCATTCTTATTGTTATCATAATAAACAGACAAACCATAAAACAAGTTATCATCTAAGTAATTTTTGTTATCTGATTTTGAAGCCCCAACTTCAAAAATTGAAGCCGCTTCTTTATATTGTTTTTGTTCAAAAAACTTAGCACCTATCGCATTAAATTCATTAACAATAATTACTTCTTTTTCAACCGCTTTATTTAATTCCGCTACAGCTTCTTTTAATAAAGTTGCATCTATAGTTTTACCATCTGCACTAGTTCCTTTTTTAATCTTTGCTAAACCTAAATACAAATAATCACGACCAATTATTTTATTATTAGGGTTTGACAAATAATCATTTAAAGATTTAATAGCTAGATCTGTATTTCCATTTTCATAAGCAGCATATCCTAAATAACGTAAAATTCTTGGATTTACATTATCTAATTCTTTCATTTTATTTGCTTCAACTTCAAGTGCTTTATACTCTTTTGCTAGAATTAAGAAATCCGCATAACGCATACGAGAACTTAAAGAATAGTCTGTCATAGACATGTATTTTTTATAAAATTCTAACGCTTTTGCAATATTTTGAGTATACGTTTTTGGTTGATTGTTTGCCCAATAATAATAAGTTTCAGCTAATTCTCTATAAGCAGGACCATAATTTGGATTTGCAGCAACCACCTCATTTAATGCCTTTTCTGCTTCAACATATGCTTTTGCTCCTTTTAACAAAACGCCAGACTGCATTTTAGCACGAATTAATGTTGGATCAAATTTATATGCATCTCTATAAGCAACATATGCATCATTTTGATTTTTATCACCATAATATGCGTCACCAAGTGCTAATAAAACTTTAGCATTTTCTGGATGATTTAATTTAGCTTTCAACATTACTTCTATAGCAGCTTTGTAATTTGGCTTATCTGCATTCATATAAGCTTGAGCCACATAGATGTATTCTTCAAAATCTTTCTTTTTAGTATCTTTTAATACTAAATCAAATTTTGTTTTCGCTTCAGCAATTTTATTGTTATCTAAATCTATTTGACCTAAACCAATTTGATTAAGCTTTGAAAATTCTGAAGCACTTACACCTTTATCAAAAAATAATTTTGCAGAATCCTGCACGTTTTGCTTAAGATATATTGTACCCAATAAAAATGCAGCTTTACCATTAGAAGGTTTGGCTTGATAGATTGCTTTTAATTCAGATTTTGCTTTTTCATATTGTTCAGCATCAATAGATTTATTAGCTTGAGCAAAATCTTGCGCATTGCTAATAGTTGCTGTTGCTAATAATGCAATACTAAAAACTAATGTCTTTTTCATACCTAATTTTATTTATTTTCTTCTTTAATTATTTCTTTTCTAGTTACAATTTTGCGGCTTGGGAAGCGAGCTGGAACCAAACCTGCTTGTAAAACAATTCGTTGTCCTTTTTCTCCTGTAATAAATGAACCAAAGCCCATTCCAAGACCTGCATAACCTTGACAATTTATAATATACAAATCACGTGCCAAAGGATATTTTTGAGAAGCAATCATGTCTTGACTTGGAAAAACAAACTCGTTTTGATTAATTCCTTTTACGCTTAACATTTTAATTGCATCTACATATTTTTGATTTTCAACTGTTGGTTGTGTAAGCCAATTTAAGCCCACAATACCTACATATTCAGGGTTTTCAGCAATATATTTTATCAATTCTTCACTTGTATTTACAGAAAAAATATTATCTGCTTGAGGTATAGTTTCAATTTTTGCTAATTCTGTTAAACTGCGAACAGTACTAGAATTAGCACTTTCAAAAACTAATCCTTTAATTGATGCAATATTTTTTCCATTCAAAAAATTTACCACATCAGCCAAATCAATTGAAGTTGTAGCCGAAGAAATTCCTTTTATAAAAACAACACCATCTGTTGCAAAATGTGTAACTTTTGGCGTTATATTTTTGTTTTTAATTTGTGTTTCTTCAGCAACTGATAATTTTCTCGACAAGATTGCGATTTTTTGTTTTCCAGAAAGCAAAGCTGCAATTGCTTGGTTTTCGGGTTGTGAAACAATACTAATAGTTGCATCATAATTTGTTTCAAAAATAATTTTTTGATCTTCTACGATTGGAAATAAAGTTTCATCAACTACTATTTCTGCGTTTCCTTTCAAAATATTTTCACTATTTTTTGCTTCATCCTTTTTGGAACAAGAAAATGAAATAAAAAATAATGCTAGTAAAAGAAAAATATAACGGTAAGTAGTTTTCATAAAAATTAATCTTTATTAAAAAAACGAAAAAATCTTAAAAATGAATACACAATTAAAACAACTCCAAGAGCTAATCTATAGTTTGGCGCCATATTTAATGGCAACTCTTTCCAGAAAATAATTATTAAACCGAAAAACAAATAGATTAAAAATAGGAGTACTCCTATAGCAAGAAGAAACCGCTCTTTGAGCGATTTCTCCATAAATTTATTAGCTAATTTTTTGAGCATTATTCAGCTGCAGCTTGAATTGTAATAGGAAGCTGGTACTGTACTCTAATTTTTTTACCATTGTTTTCACCTGGCGCCCATTTTGGACAATTTTTAAGTACTCGAATAGCTTCTTTATCTGTTCCGTGACCAATATCTTTTAATACTTTGATATCCGTTAACGAACCATCTTTTTCAACTACGAACTGTACAAATATTCTACCTTTTAATCCGTCCACTTCTGGAACTTGGAATTTACTTCCAACATATTTGTAGAATTTATCAATACCACCTGGGAATTCTGGTTTAACAGAAATAACAGCCATGTTGTACACATTATCGTCTTCAACAGGTTTAGTTGGACCATCACCTACAGGTTTCTCAAATTGACGTTCAGCATCTTCATCTCCTTTTCTGTTTGCATCAGAAATATCTTTGTCTTTCATATCATCAATCTTAGCAACAGCTTCAGTTACTTCTTCTGTTTTTGCTACGACTGGCTTAACGAATTTCACTTGATCCACTTTTGGAGGTGGTGGAGGTGGAGGTGGTAAATTTTTAATTTCCTCTACTTTTTTTGGAGGTAATTTAATGGTTACAATTTTTTCGTCTAATGTAGTCTCCTCTTTAGCCGTTGCACTTTCAATTAATGCCATAATTTTTGGCGTGCTCAATGCTAGAACAAAAACGAATGCACCTAATATCATTGCAATCGCAGTTGTTTTTGGATTTTTTTTACGCAATTCATAAGCACCATATGCTTGATTACGTCCTTCAAAAACGATATCTAACCACGAAGTTTTTAATATATCTAATTTCATTTTCCTTAATTAATAGATTACTAAATAAGCTACTGCTTATTTCTCTTCAATTAGTTTTTTCTCCTCAGGAGTAAAATCGTTCACGATAGCATAAGTTGGTACATCTGTAATTGCCATTTCATCTAATATATCTACAATATTTCTATAAGTAGATTTTTTAGAAGGTTTAATAATTACAATCAAACCATCACCAGGTTTACTTCCTTGTTTCGATGCACAATATTCAGCAACCGACTTAACTCTTTTAACTAGTTCTTTTCTGATACCATTCTTACCATAAGTAGCATCTGTAGGTTTACCATTAGGCTCTGGAGCCTCTAACAAACCGTGGAACCATTTAATTTTATTATCATCTCCCAATAAAATAGTCATAGTTCTCTTTTGATCTACTTTGATATCTTTTTCATCAGTTTTCTCATCACCTTTATCCGGCAAGCCTAAATTCATAGCTTGTGGTTTAGATAACGATGTTGTCAACATAAAGAATGTAATCAATAAGAATGCCAAATCCACCATGGCAGTAAGATCAACTTTTGCGTTGCTTTTCTTACTTCTTACCTTGCCGCCTTTGTCACCACCACTCTCGGTATTTAATTCAGCCATTGTTTATCTTTTTATATTTTAATAATCTTTACCTCTAAGACCCGTAACTAAATCAAATTGATTAACTTTTTGGTCTTGTAACATATCCATCACTTTTTTTACTGAAGGATATTCTTGTTTTGCATCGCCTTTAATAGCGAAGTTAAGGTCTTTATCTGCTATCTCAGAAGTAGCAATACGCGCATTATATATCCATTCTTTTAACTGATTGTCTGTAGAATCAGCAGGAATTCCAGGTTGGAAACCAGGTTTGTTTCTATCAGAACTTTTCATTGCAATAATTTGACTCAAATTTTGAACCGGTACTCCGAAAGATTCAATTAGTGCAAATTGTTCCATTTCTTCTTCAGAAAAAGAAAGTTTATATTTTTGAGCCATTAATTCCAGCGTACGTTTTCTAACGTCTCTTCCGGTTACTCCAAAAAATATACTAATACTATCTTTAGCATTTACATCTTTCCCTATAGTGATTGTTGCCAAATCAGTTTCTGGCAATTTTGTTTTCACTGTAGAAGAAGGCGTATCAACAGGAAGTGGCTCTTGTTGTTTTGCTGTAGCCGTCAAAATAAAGAAGGTAAGCAAAAGGAAAGCCACGTCACACATTGCTGTCATGTCGATAGACGTAGATTTTTTGGACATTTTAATTTTAGCCATTAATTCTTTTTTAGTGTTTAAAACTTTTTTGAAATATTCTTCTTAAAAATTCTAATACTTATTTAGTTTTTTAAACTTCCTCTGAAACGTCTGTAAGTATTAACAAGTGTAGATCCAGCTTCGTCGATTGAATATGTTAATGTATCAATTTTTGAAGTAAAGAAGTTATACGTTACAATTGCTAAAGCAGAAGTAGAGATACCTGTAGCTGTATTAATTAACGCTTCAGAAATACCATTTGCTAATGCAGCTTGGTCTGGAGTTCCAGTTGAAGCTAACGCACCAAACGCTTTGATCATCCCTGTTACCGTTCCTAATAATCCTGCTAACGTACCTAAAGATACTAATGTAGAAAGGATTGTTAAGTTTTTCTCTAACATTGGCATTTCTAATGAAGTTGCTTCTTCTACTTCTTTTGCGATAGTTTCTGATGCTTCTTCACTATTGAATCCTTCTTTTTTAACTTCTTGATATTTTACTAAACCTGCTCTTACAGCATTAGCTACAGAACCTTGTTGGTTATCACATGTAGCAATAGCACCATCAATATCTCCTGAAGTAATACTAGCTTGAACATTTTTCATGAATTTATCTAAACTACCTTTTCCAGCTGCTTTAGAAATAACAAAGAAACGCTCAAATGAAAAAACAACTACCATTAATAATAATCCCATCAATACTGGTACGATTGGTCCACCTTTATAAACCATTGCTAAATAGTTTCCTGGTAGTGGATGTCCTGTATTAACTCCACCTTCGAAGTTAGAACCATCTCCCATAATGAAACTCCATACTATCCATCCAATAAAGATACACCCTACAATAACAAGTCCTGAGAAAATACTACCTCCGTTTGAACCAGTTTCTTTTTTTACGTTTGCCATTTTTTTAAAAATTTTATTAGTTTTAAAATGTTGATTATTCTGTTAAGTGTTACAATTCAAACTTAACCGGGGTCAAATTTAATTTTTTACTTTGAAAAAAAAAACTTTTTTTGGGTTTTTACACCTAATGTTAAGAAATAATAACAATAAGTTTACCAACGTGTAAAGTTAATGTTAAACCATATTCTTTTTTTATCGTAAAACTTTAACATAATCTCTTTAAAAACGAGAATATTTTTCTTTTATTATAGCAACTAATAAAAAAATATTCATTTAATTACTTCTCTTTGCTTGTTGCAAAAAAAACAATAACTTGCACTACTAATTCATGAAATTTTTCAAAAAAATGAGCAAAACAACCGATTTTAGCACACACATAATCGATGGGTATACATGTAAAGGCAATTTTATTACTTTGGGTGGTGGAATTTTAGATGGAGAAGCAATTGCAAACACACATGTCAAAATCCCTTTAAAAACATTAAATCGTCATGGGTTAATTGCTGGTGCTACAGGTACTGGAAAAACCAAAACTATTCAAGTTTTATCTGAGCAATTGTCGCTAAACGGAATTCCAGTTTTAATGATGGATATTAAAGGAGATTTTTCTGGAATTGCAATGCCGGGTGAAGAAAAACCGTTTATCACAGAGCGACATGAAAAAATTTCGATTTCATATGAAACTAAAGGATTTCCGGTAGAATTAATGACGATTTCAGAGCAAAATGGTGTTCGATTACGAGCTACGGTTTCTGAATTTGGACCTGTTTTATTTTCAAGAATTTTAGATTTAAATGACACACAAGCTGGTGTTGTTTCAGTAATTTTTAAATACTGTGACGATAATAGTTTGCCATTATTAGACTTAAAAGACTTTAAAAAAGTATTACAATATGCCACCGAAGAAGGTAAATCTGAATTTGAATCTGAATATGGAAGAATTTCAACCAGCTCTACAGGTTCAATCTTAAGAAAAATCATCGAATTAGAGCAACAAGGTGCGGAGTTGTTTTTTGGTGAAAAATCATTTGATATTCAGGATTTACTTCGCATTGATGAAAATGGTAATGGTTATGTCAACATCATTAGATTAACTGATATTCAAGATCGTCCAAAACTTTTCTCCACTTTTATGTTGAGTCTATTGGCTGAAATATACAACACCATGCCTGAGCAAGGTGACGCAGAACAACCAGAATTAGTGATTTTTATTGATGAAGCACATTTGATTTTTGACCAAGCAAGCAAGGCTCTACAAGACCAAATTGAAACTATTATAAAATTAATTCGTTCAAAAGGAATTGGTGTTTATTTCATTACTCAAAATCCTATGGATGTTCCAACAGGTGTTTTAGCACAATTGGGATTAAAAATACAACATGCTTTGAGAGCATTTACAGCGAATGATAGAAAAGCAATCAAAATGACCGCTGAAAATTATCCCGATACTGATTTTTATGAAACGGATGAAGTATTGACATCATTAGGAATTGGTGAAGCCTTTGTAACAGCATTAAGCGAAAAAGGAACTCCAACGCCATTAGTAGCCACAATGATGCGCGCTCCAATGAGCAGAATGGATATTTTAACAACAACCGAAATTGAAACTTGTATTGCTAAATCAAAACTGGCTAAAAAATACAATGAAGTTTTAGATCGAGAAAGTGCTTATGAGTTGTTAAACAAAAAAATAGCTGAAGCACAAGAAATCGCTACCGAAGAAGAACAAAAAGAAGAAACTAAAAGAGCAAAAGAAGAACCAAGCACAACCGAAGTCATAGGAAAATCGATTACAAAAGTGGTTACGAGTGCGAGTTTTATTCGCGGCGCTTTTGGGTTATTAATGAAGATGTTTAAAAGATAGTTGGAAGATTGAAGTTGGGAGTTGGAAGTTGGAAGAAATAGTTTTCAAACTTTCATCCTTTTAAACTATAACCTCATAAACTAAAAAATGAAAGGTTTTATCACAATAGGACTACTAATACTTTCTAATGTTTTTATGACATTGGCTTGGTATGGACATTTGAAATTTAAAGAATTAAAATGGTTTGAGAACGCAGGCTTAATCACGATAGTTTTGATTAGTTGGGGATTAGCTTTGTTTGAGTATTTTTTTCAAGTTCCTGCAAATAAAATCGGATTTCAAGGTAATGGTGGCCCTTTTTCATTAATGCAATTAAAAGTGATTCAAGAAGTAATTACTTTAGTAATCTTTGTGATTTTCTCGATGCTATTCTTTAAAAACGAAACCTTCCGATGGAATCACGCAGTAGGATTTTGTTTTTTAATATTGGCAGTTTATTTTATTTTTAAGAAGTAACAAAATGAAAAAATATTTTATCCAAAAAGCACCATTTGTAGTTCCAACGACTGATGGAAAGTTGATTGAAGAACACCACGGATTGACAACTACAAACAATTCCAGCATTTCAATTGCGCATATGATTGCACCACCAGGTTGGAGCGAACCTTTTCAAACACCTGAATTTGATGAATACACCTACATTATTAAAGGTAAAAAGCAATTTATCATCGAAGACGAAACAATAATTTTAGAAGCAGGTCAATCCATAAAAATTGAGAAAAACACACGCGTTCAATACTCAAATCCGTTTGATGTGCCTTGTGAATACTTGGCTATTTGTACGCCAGCTTTTGATTTTAACAAAGTTCATAGAGAAGAAGATTAATTTTTCTTCTCTACATCTTTTAATAATCCTAAAGCGAAAAAACCAATAATTAATCCAGCTAGAATAATAGCGGTCCATAAAAACCATTTGGTTTGCCAGAATTGTTGTATTGGTTTTGCTTTATTAAAATTTATCTCTTTAAAATCTGAAATTCTGACTATTTTTAATTTAGACAAATCATTCGGCAAAAATTTTATCAAATCGTATTGAGGTTTTGACAAAGTAGAATCAACAATTAGTTCATAGTTTTTAGATGCATCCAAATCTGCTATCAAATAAAATTGATTTTGTAATAATTGAATCTCATGAATTTCCAACGGCTCATTATCTAAATTTTCAATTTCTATTTCGAAATCTTTTGCTTTAAAACTTTCCCACTTAAAACTATTGGCTGTATTTGAATCTAAATTAAAATTAGCAACTAACTTTCTGTAAGTTTCTTCTCTTCTTTTTACTCTCCTGGTTTCATTTATAAAGACAGAACCAGCTCTAAAAAATCTAGAATTTCTAATTTTAAAAGTAATTCCATCTATGGTATGAAAATCATTTGCTGAAAACTTAATAATGGTTTTCTTGTTCGTTTTATCAACAACTATTTTATGCTTAAAATCTTTTAATACAGCTGTTGGCACTACCTTATTTTCTCCTATGTAATAGCCTACTTCTAAAAGATTTACAGGCAAAGAGTTCTTGTTGTTAAACTCAATTTTTAAATATCTATAAGAGTTATTAGGAAATGAAACGGTTTTTCTAACATACGTTTTTTGAAAATCATTTAAATCATACAACATTGAATTCATTACTAATCCAAACCAATGAATTCCATCATCACTTCCACTTATATTGAATTCTTTATTAATTCCTGTGTTAGCAATTTTCAAACTTAATTCTGAACAGTATTTCATTCTATCAACTACATTTACAACATAGTATGAAAGCGAATCTTTAATCTGCTTGTTTTCTGCTATTCTTAATTGAGCGTATCTGTTTGAAAAAAAATTATCTTTATTAAAATCAACTACAAAAGGAATTTCTTTTTTTCTTTCATCATAAAGTCTCAAAAAATCAAAATTTTCATTACTAGCAACTCGAACTCTAGGTTCAATCAAAACTTTGTAAAATCCTTTTTCTTGTACTTTTTCAACAATTCCACTATGGCTTTGGCCAAAGCAAAAAATCGAAATAAAATAAATCGGAACAATTAAATTAATTTTCATCTGAACTAGCATTTTGAGATTCATCTACCACTAATTTTTTGATTTTTTGATATACAAACGAAATAATCAAAATCAACACTCCTAATAATATGAATGCAATTATTTTACCAGTTTCAGAAACATTATTGATATCGTAAACGAATAATTTTACAATTGTTAATCCTAACAAAGATAGCGCAATGATTCGCAATTGTTTCCACAGCTTTTTGATTCCAAATATTAGTAATGCAAAAGATAAAATTCCCCATAAGATTGGATAGCCAATTTTTATTACTTGCACTTTTATGATGTTTAATTTGCCTTGAACGTTGTATTCGTTACTGTAAAAAGTTTCTTTTGGCAAATCAGAACCTTTAAAATCTTCGTCAATTTGGTTTAGAATAGTTGTTGATTCTACTGCGAATAAATTATGTACAATTAATTCGTTGCTCAAAATATAAACACCGCAAAACACTAAAATCCAAACCGCAATTTTAGATTTTAAAAAAGCAATGTGGGATTTATTTAGAATTTGATTGGCTAAGATTAAAATATAATAGGTTAAACAAGCCAAAATAATGTAATGAAAATTAAATGCAATTGAATAGTTCAAGTTGTTGGTAATATTCCAAAGCACTTCTTTTGAAGGAATATTATACCACCAAACCACGTATAAAGCAACATTAATCATAACGAGTACCGTTGCTATTTTTTGAACCAATTCTTCTTTAGATTTTATTCCGAAGAAAACAAATACGGTACTAAAAATAAAATGATATCCAACCGACAATGACAAAGCTGACGATGAATTCGCAATATGCTGACCAGATTGGTGAATAATTTCAAAAATTCCAACAAAATATCCTAGAATCAAAGCAATCCAGATAATACCATTTCGATAAAAAACGGGATCAAAGTCGATTTTAAAAATAGAAGTGGCTTCGTTTTCTTTTTTCAACAAGAAATAAGTTCCAATTAAAAATAACAAAACTACAATTCCGGTAATGAAAATAGGATTCAATATAACTAAAAGTTCAGTGTTTGAAAAACGATATTGTTTATCCCAATCGATAATTAAACTAATAATTGATAAAAACTGAACTACCATTGCGCCCAATTTAAACAAACTGATTTTAGATTTTTGTGATAACCAAAATAACAAAACCGCTTCGGCAGCCCAAAACAATGTAATTTGATTACCTTCAAACTGAATTGGAATCGTTAATGTTACAAATGTTAGTACCAAACCAATTAATAAATACACCGCATTTTTATCCAACCCAAATTTCTTGAATAAAATAGCTGCATAAACTAAATTATAAATCGCCAACGAAAGCGTGAACAAACCTTTGAATTCAATTCCCCAATTATGTAAAATTCCCATTCCTAAACCAAAATACACAAATGTATTGGCAACTACTATAAAGTAATCTAATGTAGAGAATTCGCCCTTTCTTCTTACATTATTTAAAACGGCAACAATACTGAAAACAAAATAATACAACGTAGCAAAAGCTAAAGCGCCTTGATGTGGTAATTTATCCGCATACAATTCTTTGTAGTACCAAGAAGAGAAAAGCAAATTAGTAAACACAAAAGATAAAATGGTGACTAAATTCCATTTTTTATAATAGGCAATTCCAAGAATTCCGATGTTTAAAATAGCGATATAAGTAAATAAAACTATATAATTTCCAGAACCAGTACTTACCATAAACGGAACGGCAAATCCTCCAATTAAAGACAAAACGGCTAATTCTTGTCGATCATAATTCACTGAAACAAACGTACTAAAAGCAGTAATTACGACCATAATTGCAAAAGCAACCGTTTGACTAAACAAATGATAATCATGGAAAGCTATGGCAATAGTAAAATAAAAAATACTAATCGCACCAGCAACCATTACCGAACTAAATGCTTTGTAATTTTGTCTTAATTTATGAGCCACACCCATTACTAACGAACCTGCAAGAATTCCAATACCAACTCGAGCGGTTTCGTTAATCCAATCTTTATCGATAGCATATTTAACAAAGAAACTAATTCCTAAAACCAGAATTAAAATTCCAATTTTATTGATTAAGTTTTCTCCTATGAATTTTTCTAAATCGGGATTATTTTCTTTGAAATTTTCAAACCAAGTTTTCTCTGGTTCTCTTGCTTGTTCTGGTTCAATCGCTTGAATATAGATTTTCTTTTTGACTTCTTCTTTTTCTTTAACAGAATCTACAACTGGAATGATTTCAGGTGTTTTTTCAACAGCTTCAATTGGTTTTTCTACTATTTCTTCCACAATTGGTTTTGGAATAATAGCTTCTTTTTGAATTTCTGGAGCAACTTTTGGAATGTCTTTAACTGATTTTGAACTCAATTCATCTCTCAATTCATTGATTTTTTCGTGTAAACGATAAACCGTATCTTGAAGTTGCTGAAACTTTGAATTGATATTGGTTAAAAGTACAATCACAATAACCAAAATGGCAAGTAATAAAATAGTATCCATGAAAGTGAATATTTAGTCCATTTCAAAGATAAACTATTTTGTAAGAAAAAAATCCAAATTTCAAATTAATGAAACTTGGTTTTTAATTATTTCAATAACTCTAAAATCTTATTTTCTACTTCTTCTGAATTCCAAATTTCTTGAATATTATCGATTTTCAAAACCTCTTGCATGATTTCATTTTGAAAATCGCCGATTGCTAATGCTTCAGAATAGGGTTGTAAACTAAAAGTTACTCTACTATATAAAGGCAACCACTTGTCTGGATGTTTATCAGAAAACCATTTTTCGATTTTCTTTTGTAATAGAAATTTCTCATCGGCAGTTTTGGCACTCATCTCTACAAAATTTCTTCTCGAAAGTTCGGCAATTGCATCAGCATTTGGTTTTCTTGAAACTTCATATTCTGAAAATATTTTTGTCCAATCGTCACCGTACTTTTGCATCATTTCACTCAAAATAGTAATATCTTCAAATCCTGCATTCATTCCATGCCCATAAAATGGTACAATTGCATGCGCAGAATCTCCAATTAATGCCACTTTATCTTCAAATGTCCAAGGAAAACATTTCATAATAGCTAAATAACTATTAGGGTTTCTAAAAAAATCACGTACTAAATCTGGAATAACATCTTTTGTATCAGGAAAATATGTTGCAAAAAACGAAACCAATTTTTCTTCATTAGTCAACGATTCGAAAGAATTTTCACCTTCTATTGGCATAAATAAAGTACATGTAAATGAGTTATCCAAATTAGCCAATCCCATCAACATAAAGTTTCCTCTTGGCCAAATATGCAACGAATGAATATCAATTTTTGGTGAACCATCCGCATTGGCTGGAATATGCAATTCTTTGTAGCCAATTTTCATAAATTCTTGCGAATAATCAAACATTGATTGACGTTGCATTCTGTGTCTTATTCTAGAAAAAGCGCCGTCAGCTCCAAAAACTTTATCGTATTTTAATTCGGTCCAATCTCCTTGTTCTGTTTCACCTTCCCACAAAGTTGCTGTGGCTAATGTTACATCCCAAATTTTTCGCTCAAAATAAAATGTTACACCTTCAGCTTCAGCTAAATCAACCATTTTTCTATTTAAAACGCCACGCGATAATGAAAAAATAGCTTCACCTTCTTTTCCATAATATTGATAATTCAACTTTCCATCTTGTAAATGAATTGCTCTTTTATCTACTGGAATTCCAATTTTTCTAATTTCATCTTCTAAACCAACATCTTTCAGCGCTTTCCATCCTCGATTTGACATCACCAAATTAATTGAACGTCCTGAAAATTCAACCGTTCTTATATCGGGACTTCTGTCGTAAACATGAACAATATGCCCTGCTCTTTTTAAATAGATTGCCAGTAAAGTTCCTACTAATCCAGAACCTACAACAGCAATTTTTTGTGGGGTTTGCATGAAGATTTTTGTAAAAATTTGGATAGCAAAAGTAAGCAATTATAAATTTTAATTCCTGAATTTTATCATATTTTCAATCCAAAACAATGTTTTGTTTAATTATTTTTAATTTTAATTAAACAAAATTATATCTTTGAATAAAAATCTCATGAGAAAAATAACTAAAGAAGATTTATTCCAAATGGCTAAAGTTCCAAGATTGAACTTGGTTAATTGTTTAACCGGTTACAAATCAGCTAATTTAATTGGAACCATATCAGCTGAAGGCGTTTTGAATGTTGCCATTTTTAGTAGTGTTACGCATTTAGGAAGCGAACCACCTTTGTTGGGATTTATTTTAAGACCTATGACTGTTCCCAGAGATACCTATAAAAATATAAAAGAAATTGGATATTTTACGGTAAACCACATAACCGAAGAAATGATAGCAGATGCACATCATACATCTTCAAGTTATGAAGAGCCTATTTCAGAATTTGACAAAACTAAATTAGAATCTGAATTTATAGACAATCACAAAGTACCTTTTGTAAAAGGAAGTCCAGTAAAACTATTGTGCAAATATGTAAACGAATATAAAATCATAGAAAACGATTGTATTCACATTATTGCTTCTATAGAAACTATATATGCGGATAAAAATCTCTTTCACGATGACAATTGGATGCAATTGGACAAAGGAAATATTGTTGCTATAAATGGATTAGACGGTTATGCCGTTCCAAAATTAACCGACAGATTTCATTACGCCCGACCTGATAAACCAACAACTTCTATGTTATAATGTCACATAAAAAAGTAAATCTTCCCGAAAAAATCTGTAAAACTTGTCAGCGCCCGTTTTCTTGGCGAAAAAAATGGGAGAAAAACTGGGAGAAAATTGAGTATTGTAGTGATAAATGTCGAATGAATAAAAATTCTAAATAAAAAAATCGGGATTAAAAAAAGATGAAAACACTTCGATTACTTTTGGGCGACCAACTCAACTCACAACATTCTTGGTTTGATGAAGTCAATCCAGATGTGGTGTATGTAATGGCAGAAATGCGTCAGGAAACGGATTATGTAAAACATCACATTCAAAAAGTCGTGGCGTTTTTCATTTCGATGCGAAATTTTTCGGAGGAATTGATAAAAAGAGGTCATCAAGTTATCTATTATAAAATTTCAGATGTGAATAATCCTCAGAATTTAGAACAATTGATTTTAGATTTGGTTGAAAAGAATAAAATCGAACAATTTGAATATCAACTTCCGGATGAATATCGCTTGGATGAACAATTAAAAAACATCTGCGAAAAACTTTCCATTCCAACAAAAGCAGTAGATTCAGAACATTTTTATACGTCTAGAAATGAATTAGCTGTTTTTTTTAAAGGGAAAAAGCAACTTTTGATGGAAAGTTTCTATCGCATGATGCGAAAAAAAAATGATGTTTTAATGGTCGGCGACCAACCGCTAGACGGAAAATGGAACTTTGACCACAACAACCGTAATCAATATAAAAACGAAGTTCCGATTCCGTTTCCTTTGGAATTTCATAAAAATGTGAGTGAACTTGTTGCTGAAATTGAAGCAAAAAACATTACCATTTTTGGAAGTATTGATAAAGAAAATTTCAATTGGCCTACTTCAAGAAATGAAAGTTTGCAATTGATTGACTATTTCTGTAAGCATTTGTTGGAGCATTTTGGAGCGTATCAAGATTCCTTATTTTCTGAACATAAATTTTTGTTTCATTCGCGTTTGTCTTTTGCGATGAATTCGAAAATGATTCGTCCGAAAGAAGTGGTTGATACTGTAATATCTTACTATTATCAAAATCAAGAAACGATTGAATTGGCGCAGGTAGAAGGTTTTGTGCGACAAATTATTGGTTGGCGTGAATATGTTCGAGGAATTTATTGGAAAGAAATGCCTAATTATGCGCAAATGAACACATTAGAAAACTACAATCCGCTACCTGAATTCTTTTGGACTGGAAAAACCAAGATGAAATGTATGCAACATTCGATTTCCCAAAGTTTATCGGAAGCGTATGCGCATCATATTCAGCGATTAATGGTAATTGGTAATTTTTCTTTGTTGACGCAATTACATCCTGATGAAGTGGACGCTTGGTATTTAGGCGTTTACATCGATGCGATTGAATGGGTGGAAATGCCTAATACACGTGGTATGAGTCAATATGCTGATGGCGGCATTGTGGCAACCAAACCTTATGTTTCGTCAGGAAGTTACATCAATAAAATGAGTAATTATTGTGGTAGTTGTCATTACAAAGTAAAAGACAAATTAGGCGAAAAAGCTTGTCCATTTAACAGTTTGTATTGGCATTTTTTAGATGAGAAAAAACAACATTTTGCCAATAATCAAAGAATGAGCATGATGTTAGCGCTACTAAGAAAAATGAAACCAGAAGAATTAGCGGCTACGAAAAAAAAAGCAATTTCGATTTTGGAGGATATGGAGAATTTATAAAAAAAACCGAAGCAATGCTTCGGTTTATACTTGTATATGCCCCCAATTTTCACCACTTTTTATTCTATAAATTTGCATTTCAGAAACATTAAATTCTTTTGCGGTTTTTCTAACGCTGAATTTTTCACCTTGTCGCTTCATTTTTAATTTAATTCGAATCACTTGGGTAGACGTTAATTTTCTTCCATCTCTTTTAATATTATCTTCTTGAAATTTCTTAAATGCTGCTTTTACAGCTGGGCTTTTATGGCCGTGAGCGCGCATCTCATTATAAGTTGCCCATTTTAAATTATACAACTGATTATTCATTTTATCATAATCAAGATGTAAAACATATTCTTGGTCTTCACTTTCTCTCGGAATAAAAAGCTCAGCAACCATTTTATGAATAGCATGAGAATAATATTTTTTTTCTCCATTACACATTCTAACATAGCGCAAAAAAAGAAAACCTTCCGTTGGAGCGCCTTTTAAAATTTTTCCATTTTCAATTGTATCCGTAAAGCTTTTAAGTCTGCCATAGTTTGATACAGCATATCTAACCTTTCCGGGTACTTGAATAGAATATTCTTTCCACTGTTCAATTACAAAGTGACTCATATTTTTGTCTTTAAATAAATTATGGGGGGGAATTATTTTAAGACTTATCGTCTGATTTTATGCAAGATACAAATTATCTATTAAACTTGATTTTATTACCAACATTCATTTTCTGAGATTTTGCAAAAACACCACACATGTGGAACAACATTCTTGCGCCTACATTTCCATCCCAATCGTCATCACCTGGAGCTACTTCGACTAAATCAAAACCGATTATTTCTTTATTTGTATCGGTTAATTTACTTAACAAATAAGCAGCCTGCTCAAAAGAAAATCCTCCTGGAACTGGTGTTCCTGTATTTGGACAATACCAAGGATACATACCATCAATATCAAAAGAAATACAAACTTTTTCTGGTAACGAAGCAATAATGTGTTCGCATTGTTGTTGCCAAGTTTTACCTTCAAATGTTTCTTGTTTTAAATCCATATCTGTATGTACTAAAACTCTATCTTTCAAGGCTACCTCTACTTCTTGCTCACAAAAGTCTCGAATTCCTACTTGTACAATTTTAGAAATTTGAGGAATTTGTAACGCATTGTACATAATAGAAGCGTGGGAATAAGTAAAACCTTCATAAGCAATACGCAAATCCATATGCGCATCTAAATGTAAAATTCCAAAATTATCATATTTAGTTGCCAAAGCTTGATAATAACCTAATGGTGTTGAATGATCTCCGCCTAATAAAGCTACTTTTTTTCCTTTGTTCATCCAATCTAAAACACGATTTTTAACTTCTTCATTTAAGTCTTTACATGCTTTATTTATTTTATCCAAATCGGATTGTAATACAGGAAACATTGACACATCTTCTCCACTTTCTAAAGCTTCGATGATTGGTTGTGCCATTCCTTTGTATTTCTCAGAATTTTTCGCCCAATGTTCTGGGGCTTCATCCATATATATTCCTAATTTCCATAATTCAGGAAATTCTTGATGATTTAAATCTACCTGAAATGAAGCATCCATAATTGCCTCTGGACCTTCAGAAGCTCCAGCACCATAACTTACTGTAACTTCCCATGGAACAGGTACAATAATAATTTCGCTTTGCGCTGCTGAAAATGGCAAACCAAAAACAGTTGCATCTGCCAAACCCGGTTGTGAAGGGTCAAAATTCTCTAATATTTGTTCTTTAGTCATTTTTATATATTGTGAAAAACTGATTTATAAAAATCTATTTGTTTAAAATAGCTTGTTTCAATATCTGCCCAAATTCGTACATATCTTCGAAAGAGCAATAAAAAGGAGCTGGCGCTAAACGAATTACATTTGGTTCTCTCCAATCAGTAATTACTCCATTTTTCATTAATCGATCAAATAATTCTCTACCTTGACCATGTAAATAAACTGATAATTGGCAAGCTCTTTCATCTGGATTTGAAGGTGTTATTATTTCAAATTCTGCGCTTTCTAACTCTTTGTCTATTTCTTGAAGGATAAATTCTAAATACGAAGTTAACACATCGCGTTTAGCAATTAATTTATCCATTCCTACTTCGGCAAACATTTCTACTGAAGCCAAATAAGGTGCTAAAGACAAAATTGGTAAATTACTTATTTGCCAACCTTCAGCTCCTCGAACTGGGTCAAATTTTGGTTCCATTTTGAAACGTCGTTCTTTATTATGTCCCCACCAACCTGCAAATCTTGGCAAATCTGAATCGTTATGATGCATTTCGTGTACAAAACAACCTGAAGCATTTCCAGGCCCAGAGTTCATGTATTTATAACTACACCAAGCTGCAAAATCTACTTTCCAATCGTTTAATTGTAATTTTATGTTTCCAGCAGCATGTGCTAAATCCCAACCTACATAAGCTCCATATTTGTGACCCGCTTCTGTGATTGTTTTCATGTCAAACACTTGCCCTGTATAATAATTTACGCCTCCAATTAAAACTAATGCTAATTCTTCGCCTACTTCATCAATTTTTGCTAACACATCTTCTAATCGAATATTGTGTTCTCCTTCTCTACGTTTAATTTCAACTAAAGCTTCTTTTGGATCAAATCCTACCGATTTTGATTGAAAATCAATTTGACTTTGAAACATATATTGATCACTTGGAAATGCCTTTTCTTCACAAATGATTTTGAATTTTTTAAGTGTTGGTCTATAAAATGAAACCATCAATAAATGAAGATTTACCGTTAAAGTGTTCATTACAGTAACTTCAGTAGGTTTTGCGCCAACAATATCACTCAAAGGAACAGCAAAACGTTCGTGGTAATCCCACCAAGGTTTATCTGCATAAAAATGTCCTTCTACTGCTAAATTTGCCCAATCAGCCATTACCTCATCTATATAGGATTTCGTCCTTTTTGGTTGTAATCCTAAAGAATTTCCTGTAAAGTAGATTACCTGTTTTCCGTTAACCTGTGGGAAAATAAATTCATCTCTATAGCTTCTCAATTCATCTTGAGCATCTAAACTTTGTGCAAAATTGCGTGTATTTTCAAAAATCATTAGTCTATTGGTTGTTTGATTGGTAAAAGTATGGAAAAGTTAGAAAGTGTCAAAGCGGTTGTTTTAAATAAAAAAATCTCATCACTAGTGATGAGATTTTTTTATTTTAATTTTTTTATTACTTTAGATAATCAACATTGCGTCTCCATAAGAATAAAAACGATATTTTTCTTGAATTGCTTCTTTGTATGCTTTCATCATTAAATCATGTCCACAAAAAGCAGAAATCATCATCAATAATGTTGACTTTGGTGTGTGAAAATTAGTTACCATTGCATCTGCTAAACTGAAATCGTATGGTGGATAAATAAATTTATTGGTCCAACCTGTATATGGATTTAAAGTTCTTTGTGAAGATACTGAGCTTTCCATTGCTCGCATTGCAGTGGTTCCAATACAACACACTTTTTTCTTTTTAGCTTTTGCATTATTAATAACATCGCAAGCTTCTTGAGTAATTTTCATTTCCTCAGAATCCATTTTGTGCTTAGATAAATCTTCTACTTCAACTGGATTGAAAGTTCCTAAACCTACGTGCAATGTTACTTCGGCAAAATCAACACCTTTAATCTCTAAACGTTTTAATAAATGCTTAGAAAAGTGCAAACCAGCAGTTGGTGCCGCTACAGCTCCCTCTTCTTTTGCATAAATAGTTTGGTAACGTTCCGCATCTTCTGGTGTTACTTCGCGGTTAATGTATTTTGGGATTGGAGTTTCTCCAAGTTCTACTAATTTTTCTCTGAATTCTTCATACGAACCATCATATAAGAAACGTAAAGTTCTTCCGCGAGAAGTTGTGTTATCAATTACTTCGGCTACTAATGAATCGTCGTCTCCAAAATATAATTTATTTCCGATACGAATTTTTCGAGCAGGATCTACTAAAACATCCCACAAACGTTGCTCTGCATTTAATTCTCTTAATAAGAAAACTTCGATACGAGCACCTGTTTTTTCTTTATTTCCGTATAAACGTGCTGGAAAAACTTTCGTGTTATTTAAAACCATTACATCACCATCATCAAAGTAGTCTATAATATCTTTAAATAATTTGTGCTCGATTGTACCCGTTTTTCTGTTTACTACCATTAATCGAGATTCGTCACGATTTTCTGTAGGAAATTCAGCTAATAATTCTTCAGGAAGATTGAATTGAAAATGAGATAATTTCATAAATAAAATTTAGAATTAAGAAATTAGAATTAAGAAGATTAATCTTCTAAAAACCAATTGCGTGCAAATATACGATTATGAAATAGGGGTTGTCAAGTAAAATGTAGTTTATTTTTAAAACTAAAAAATTTAAAAAACAAACTAATTCAAAATATTGGAGTTACATTATTCTCTTACTAAATAAATCCATCCGGTTTTTTCAACACCACCAGTCAATCTTATATAATAGTAATACGTTGCAGCTGGCAGCATATTACCATTATAATCTTGCCCATACCATTCTGATTCATAATTATCTTTACTATACACTTCTCTTCCATATCTACTAAAAATTTTTAGATTGTCAACATCATAACCAGACAAATCAAAAGAATCGTTTTTACCATCATCATTTGGGGAAATTCCACTTTGAATTCCGCAAGCTGTTCCCTGAATTATTATTGACTCTATTTTACTACAACCATTATTAATTACCTGAGCACTATATTCACCAATTGCTTCAGAAGGAACTTGAATTAGATTTGAGCTATTTGTATAATTATTAGGACCAATCCACTCAATTATAACATCATTTACATTAAAGCTATCATTTTGTGGAATAACTTCTAATATTTTAATATTATCAACACAATCTTCTTTAAGAATAAAAGCTGGCTGAGCACTAACTAATACATCAATATTATGAATATTTGACTCACAGCCATCTTTAGTTACTTTTAGACTATAAATTCCTGAATCAAACAAATTTGAATCTTGAATCACTAAATTTTCATTTGTAGACAAAAAGCCATTTGGTCCTTCCCATAAATAATTTGCGTTTGCAATACCTGAATTTATTACAACATCATCTCCAACACAAATCCCAATACTATTTGCAACATTTGACAAAACAGGTTTCTCTTTCAATTCAAGCGTAATTATAGCATCATCAAATCCGCAACTTGATGACGAAACTGTGTATAAAAACTGATATGTACCATATGGTAATAAATTTGCATCCCATAAATTATCAACTAAAGTATTGCTTCCAGATATTTCAGACCAAACTCCATTTGAATCAAAATTGCCACTTAAAAAATCATTCAAATTTATTATTTGTTGATTTTCACAAAATGCAGTATTAGAATCTAATCCTGCTTTTGGGCTTTCAAAAACATTTGATATCGTTTCAGAAAGTTCTACATTAAAGCAAGAAGAAATATTACTTGCATTAGTGATTTTAACTTTATAAGTTCCATAATCAACCAAATTATTAAATGGATTAAAATTTAACACATTAGAAGTACTTAAAATATTGGTAGGATTTGAATCTTTCCACCATTCATAAGTTAAAAAGGGGTAATTAGGAACACTCAAACTAGCCTGTTCATTATTACATAATAATGTTGATGTTATTCCAAAAGGAGCAATTGACGTAATTTCAACCAAACTATTTACGATATTTCCACAAGAATCTTCAACTTGAAAATTATAAATTCCTGAAAACAAATTTGGAAAAGAGTTCAAATTATTGTTTTCAATCAAAAAAGGAGCGCCATCTTTAGTTGTTATTCTGTAATTTAAAGGTGGAACGCCATCCGCAATTACAATAGCTTCGGAATTACCATTTAAGCAACCAATAGTATCAATATTTATAATTGTTGGTCCGTCTGCAATCTCGAAAGAATGAATAGTTTTTATACAATTGATGGACTGGCCAGCAAAAGAATAAATCTTAGAAACTTTAACTATCCTGATTATTCCACTGAATTGCAGATTAATATTATTAACATAATTAGATATAGAAATTGCATTCATTCCTGTTAAAAGTGAACCATCAACATAATCAAATCCAGTTATTGGATGTTCCCATAAATTAGCAGTTGAATTATACTTTTGAATCCAAAACACTTCACTATTATCTGAATTGTTTGTATTACTGTTATGCTCAAGATATAAATTAAAAGAACCACAATATTTTTGCAACTGTACATTCGTTTGAATTTCCTGATATCCAACAACATGAATTGAATCTGTTCTTGTAACTCCACAAAAATTGGTTGACTGAACTACATAATCACCTTCGGGTAAATTAGATAAATAAATAGAAGTTCCTCCTATTATTGATAAAGACAAAGGTAATGTTCCTGCATAATTTGATGGTCCGCTTAATAATTCAGCATTTGACAATAAAACATTAGAATCTATTCTAACTGAGCCATATCCATCATCGCATCCAGGTTTTTGCAATACCACAAATGGAGTTTGAACATATGGAGGCACAATAATCGTAAGATTATAAATATTATTACATATATCAGTAATTTGAAAATTATAAGTCCCAACTGGAAGGCCACTAATGGAAAAAATGTTAGTTATTGGATCAATAAAACTTGATACATTATGTGGTATTGCATATGCATATGTTATTGGCGCTGAAGTAATAATAACTGACTGCATGGTTGCTCCTTGCAAAAAAACCGTAACTTGACCACATCCATTTGAAGAAGCAGAATATGATGGATTAACTACAGTATCTTGAATTGTAACACTTCTTGTTACCGTTCTCCCACAGGCATCAGTAATCTGGATTGTATATGAACCATTAGGAAATGAATTCCCTATACCTCCATAAACAGTTGTCCCGGATGTAAAAGGTCCTGGATGAATCGGATTAAACATTGTAGGATTAAAACCTGCTGGAAAAGCAACAAAATCTATTGTATATGGAGCTACGAAATAATCAAGTGTAAGTGATAATTGTTTAGTTGTACAATCAATTTTAGAAACTAATATAGTAAAATCAATTTTTTTATTTATTAAGTTATTATTACTTTGATAAACATTACCACAAGCATCTGTTGCTTTGATATCATAATAATAGCTTTGATTATGATAGAATGGTATTGTTAAACTAACTGAAGAAGAATTATTGTTAGCTACAACATATGAAACAAAAGGAGAACCTCCACCTGGGGGATATACAGTATATTCAAATGTTATTGGATAAGCAATTTCATATCCCATTGGAACTCCAAAAAAGTTAGTCAAATTTACCGTATTACACGATGGCAATTGTCCTGAAGTTAACCCTGGATCAATTACCAATGAAATTAATGCTTGTACAAGTGTATAAGTTTGTACTACAGCATCTCCACAAACATCAGTTACTTTTATTTCATATACTCCTACCCCTAAATTACTAAACGAATTAGATGTCTGAGGTGAAGTTGTTGTCGGTCCAGATACAATTTCATAACTAGCTGGATTTCCACTAATAACATTTACTGTTATAGCACCATCATTCCCACATTTAACCTTTTGACCGACAAGTGTATAGTCTAATGTTGCTATATTATTAATGATTGTTACATTTTGCTGTTGGGAGCCAGATGAAGCACCAAGCGACTGTGTTGCAACAACAAGATAGTCACCAGCATTCAAACCTGTTAGTGTATTTGAATTTAAAACCGCAATAGGCGAAACTATATTTGGTAATAGATAAACGCTATACACCAATGTTGATCCTGAGGTAGTACCAGAAACAGCAAAAGTTAAACTTCCATTTCCTAAACATGTTTCATTTTGAGGAGTAACTTGAAAAGTAAAATTTGAAAGTTGAGAAAAACTTAAATTACTTAAAAATATAAATAAAATTATTTGAACTGCTTTATACATTGCTTATAGATACGTTTATTGGTAGATGCGTATTTTCATAAATGGTTGCGTTAAATTTCTTACTTTTCAAAACATTCAAACCCAAAACTTCTCAAATCCTCCCAAAAACTTGGATATGATTTTGTAACCACCTCTGCATCTTCAATTACTATTGGAACTTTCAGTGCTAATGGCGCAAATGCCATCGCCATTCGGTGGTCTTGATATGTGGAAATTGAAATATTAGGATTTAGATTATCAGATTGTTGGATTGTTAAAGAATCATTCGTTACAGAAATATTTGCTCCAAATTTTGATAATTCGGTTTTTAAGGCTTCGAGTCTATCTGTCTCTTTAATTTTTAAAGTATGTAATCCAGTTAAATGACAACCAATTCCTAACCCAAAACATGTTACCCCAATAGTTTGAGCAATATCAGGAAAGTTGTTGAGTTGTGAGTTGTGAGTTGTGAGTTGTGAGTTGTGAATTCTTTCTTTTGAAATCGTGATTGAATTATCACTATTAAAAGTAGTTTCAACACCAAAATCTTGATAAATGTTCACCAAAGCACTATCGCCTTGCAAACTATCTTTTTTATAACTTGAAAGCGTAACTTGAGTTCCAATTGCTGATAAAGCAACAATTGAATACCAGTAAGAAGCTGAACTCCAATCGGACTCTACAGTTAGAAGTTGGGAGTTAGAAGTTGGGAGTGAATTAACTATTATTTTGTTTCCTTGAAATGTTGTCATCACACCTATTTCATTCAATAACGCTAAGGTCATTTTGATGTAAGGAATTGAGGTTATTTCGCCTTCTAAGCTTAATTCTAATCCATTTTCCAATTTGGGTGCAATTAGCAATAATGCCGAAATATATTGACTACTTACATTAGCTGGAAGCGAAACGTTGTTTTGAGTTAGCTTTTTCCCTTTGATTCGAATAGGCGGAAAACCATCATTTTCTTCATAACAAATTTCGGCGCCTAATTGATTTAAAGCGTCAACCAAAATTTTTATCGGACGCTCTTTCATTCTTGAAGAACCTGTTAAAACAACTTCTTTTCCTTCTTGAATTGAAAAATAAGCGGTAAGAAATCGCATGGCAGTTCCAGCGTGGTGAACGTCTATGAGTTGCGAGTTGCGAGTTACGAGTTGCGAGTTCTGCAATGCTTTCAACATCGCTTCGGAATCATCAGAATTTGAAGTGTTTTCTAAAGTTAAATTTGGATATAACTCTTGCAATAGCAACAATCTATTAGTCTCCGATTTACTTCCAGTGATTTTTACTTTTCCCTTTTCCCTTTTCCCTTTTCCCTTTTCTAAATGTAAATCCATTATTTGGTAACAATTTTTAATCCGACAATTGATAAAATTAATGTGCTAATGAAAAATACTCTCCAAAAAGTTGCGGGTTCTTTAAAAACAATGATTCCTACTAAAACACTGCCTATTGCTCCAATTCCTGTCCAAACGGCATAAGCTGTTCCAATTGGTAATTCTTTGGTAGCTTTTACTAATAATATCATACTAATCGAGAGACAAACAAGAAAACCTCCATACCAAAGTAAAGAAGTATTTCCTGTTGATTCTTTTGCTTTTCCTAGGCAAGTAGCAAAACCAACTTCAAATAAGCCAGCTATTATGAGTAAAATCCAATTCAATTTATTTCAGTTTCTCGTTATTATGATGACGGTCGTGATCACGTTTAGTTTTTAGGTCCATTTTTTTATCAAATGCAGCTTGTAAATCTACTCCTGTTTGATTGGCTAAACATAAAACTACAAAAACAACATCAGCAAGTTCTTCACCTAAGTCTTTATTTTTATCGGATTCTTTTTCCGATTGTTCGCCATATCTACGGGCAATAATTCTAGCCACTTCACCTACTTCTTCTGTAAGTTGAGCCATGTTTGTCAATTCATTAAAATAACGAACACCGTGTTCTTTTATCCAATTATCAACTTCTTGTTGTGAATTTTTTAAATCCATATTATTTTTTATTTTTTTTATTCAAAAACGGAATTCCAAATACTTGCAGAAATCCTAAAAAAATTCCAAAAAATAGTGCTTGAAAAACAAATCTAAAAGTTTCCATTTTTACTTCCATAAAGTAAATAATTACGCCATAAAGCACCGTGTTTAGTAGGGTTAAAATTAAGAATCTGATTAGATTTTGTTTCATGTTACTTTTTTATTAATACAATTTTCTCGTTTTGCTTTAAGACGATTTGATTAAAAAATTCTTTTAAATGCTGATAATAAGCACTTTCTATAATTGGAGCATTAATCTCTAAGCTACAAGCAAATTGAATTGTACCCATATTTTCAGAAACAGTGTATTTAAAAGAACCTTTATTATCCTCCATAGCTATATTCAATGACTCTGGTTTTGATTCTAAAACATAACCTTCTGGTATTTTAATGCTAAAGGTATAGGAATCTTTAATTGGAAAATTAAAATCTACTGGATATAATCTGTTTTCAGCTTTAAAAGGATTTTCTGTAATCTGGTGGAATAACATTGGTGAAAAATATATTTTAGAACCAATAATATCAACAAGGCTATTGCTAGTAAAGCTATACGTTTCAATAATTGGTTTTGTCAAATCATTTAAATTATCTAGTTTATATTCTTCAACTAACGAAAAGTTTTCTCTTTTTTCTAATTCTTCTATATAATTTTCTTTATTTCTATTTCCATTCTCATTTCTATATTCAAATGCATAATAATCAGTAAGTAACTTTCTTTGTTTTCCTTTTATTGTTCCATCAGTTTTTAGTTCTGCTAACACTGAAACATTTTCTATAGAACTTTTTTCAGGATATAAATTTACCATTTCGGACGTACCATTCTTGCGAATCATTCTTCCAAACCAATTCATTGCTCGTTCTGGGATAATATTAGGACTTGCATTTTTATTAGTAGCATCTAGTAAGACTATAGTTTTATCATTCAATTCAACTCCAGCAATAACATAGTTAAATTTAGTTCTGCTAGGAAATATCGCAATTCCATTATCTTTCGTACTAATCAAAATAGGAAAAGCATTTAACCCAGCATAATTTAACATTGAGACAAGCATTAAATTAATCTCAGCAACATTACCTGTCTTATTTTTAAATGCTTCTTCAACCCCTGTTTTAGGAAAATATCCATATTTCCCATTCCAAACTATATTATTTTTAACATAATTAAATATTAAATCCATTTTATTATTTTCTTGGTTTAATAATAAATTATTTATTTGCTTTGCAAAATAGTCTGTTTTAAATAATTCTTCTCCAAAATTTTTCTCTTTATAGATAGAATTAGTAACATCCTCCCAAGTTGTAGCTATTTTTTCAGGTTCCTCATTCGGCATTCTAATAATTTGAAGTTCATTATCAATTTTTCCATAATAATTCTCTATATTATTACTAAAGTTTTCTTCAATTAAAGATGGTACATTTTTAGTTTGATATCTTGAATTTATTTGTTTATAATTCATTGATAATAAATTTCCATATTTATCGTCAAAAGTTTGTGATGCTTGCTCAACTTTTTCATTATATTCTACATCAACATAACCTTGTTTAATTGCTTTGTATATGTAAAATTCAGGTATTTTAGAAATGTATTCTGCATAATCAACAGGAATACTATATTGAAATTGAAAATCAGGTAGAACCGATAAATTTTGAGATTTTAAAACATATCTCAATTCAATTATTGATCCTACTTTAACATCTGGAAATGCAATAATTTTAGTTTCCCAAAATTCATTTAGTTTATTCTCAAATTTACTCTCACTAGTAACTTTAGTTTTAATTATTTTATTACCACTAAGATTGTATGTATATGCCTTAACAATTTTGACACTTTCATCTCTTAGATTAGAATATCCTACAAAATAAGGAATTTTAAAATCTGCAAACTTCAAGCCTTCTTTTTTATAAATTTTAATTTTTATGGAAAAATCGGTTGTGCATACAAAACCATCATCTTTTTTATATTTAAAATTAGTTTCTTGTTTTTTAAACATTATAGAAGCTACCGCTGAAGTATCTATATGATGTTTTGACTCCATTAATTCTTCAAAGGTGACGTTTTCTAACTCATAATTTTGAGCTTCTAATTTAAACACAAAAAATAATATAAAAACTACTTGTAATATTCTCATTGATTATTTTTTTATTAATACAATTTTCTCGTTTTGTTTTAAGACGATTTGATTAAAAAACTCTTTTAAATGTTGATAATAAGCACTTTCTATAATTGGAGTATTAATCTCTAAGCTACAAGCAAACTGAATTGTACCCATATTTTCTGCAACAGTATATTTAAATAACCCCATATTCTCTTCCATAACCAAATTTATAGGTTCAGGCTTTGATTCTAAAACATAACCTTCTGGTATTTTAATGCTAAAGGTATAGGAATCTTTAATTGGAAAATTAAAATCTACTGGATATAATCTGTTTTCAGCTTTAAAAGGATTTTCTGTAATCTGGTGGAATAACATTGGTGAAAAATACATTTTAGAACCAATAATATCAACAAGGCTATTACTAGTAAAGCTATACGTTTCAATAATTGGTTTTGTCAAATCGTTTAAATTGTCTAGTTTATATTCTTCAACTAACGAAAAGTTCTCTGTTTTCTCAAGTTCTTCTATATAATTTTCTTGGTTTCTATTTCCATTCTCATTTCTAAATAAGAATGCATAATAATCTGTTAGTTGCTTTCTTTGTTTTCCTTTTATTGTCCCATCAGTTTGTAACTCAGCTAACATCGAAACATTTTCTATAGAATTTTTTTTAGGATATAAATCTACCATTTCTGACGTCCCATCCTTACGAATCATTCTTCCAAACCAATTCATTGCTCGTTCTGGAATAATATTGGGACTTGCATTTTTATTAGTAGCATCTAATAAAATTATTGTTTTATTATCTAATTCAACTCCAGCTATAACATAATTATAACCATTTCTATTTGGAAAAACAGGAATTCCATTCAGTCTTGTACTTACGAGAATAGGATTGGCATTTATTCCTCCATATCTCAACATTGCAATTAACATTAAATTAATATCTGCAACATTTCCGATATTATTTTTATAAGCATTTTTAACACCATTATCGGTATAATATCCCATATATCCATTCCAATTCATTTTTGCTTTTACAAAATTATAAATGACAGATATTTTTTGCTCATCTAAATTTATATTATTTAATAGAGCTTCAAAATCCACCTCAAAATAATTTGTTTTATTAAGCTCGCCTCCAAACGCGTTGTCATCATATATTGTTTCTACTACATTTTCCCAATCTAATGCATAATTCTTATAATCCTGATTTGGATATCGTGTAGCAGCTAATTCGTGACTAATAGAAGATGTATAATTCTTTATATTATTTACATAAACTTCGTCGTTAAATGAACTAATACTATTTAATATATATTTAGTCTCTACTTGTTCAAAATCAATATTTGTTGAAACAAAATTACTCTTTACCGCTGTCTCATATTTACCTTTTCCTTGAACATGTTCAATTTCTCTTAAAGTTATTGTTCTTTTCTTTTTATCAACAGAAATTATTGGGTTCAATCCTCCTCTTATATTTGAGTTGTAAATAAAATATTCCGGTATTTGAGTAAAATATTCCGAATATAAAACTGGTATCTTCTTTTCAAATTCCCAAATTGGGAATGATGATATAAATGGTGACCTAATAACATATTTATATTCTATAATAGATCCTTCTTTTACATTTGGCATTGTAATTTTTTTTATGCCCCAGTTTTTATTTACCTGTTCCTCAAATTCTCCCTCGCTTTTTAATTTTGTTTTTTCAATTTTATCACCAACTAAATTATATGTAATAGCATTTGAAAAAGAAATTTGTTCTTTAGTACTATTGTTTTCTATGTAAAATGGAATTTCATAATTTCCATAAGAATAACCTTCTTTTTTATATATTTTAATTTTGTTCTCAACTTCCGTAATTATTTTGAATCCATCTGTTTGACTATACTCAATATATGTCTTACCTTTAGAAAAAATATATTCAGCAACTGCCGATGTATCCATAGCACATCTATCTTGTTTGAGTTCATCAAGTGTCACTTTTCCAAGCTTATAATCTTGAGAAAAAACAATGTTTACAAAAAATATTATTGTTAAATAAATTATGAATTTAATTTTTTCCATGCTATTGTAGTTTATTAAATAAAATTTTTGAATTATCATGTTTTACAATTTGTTCAATAAATTGTCTATAATTTTCATATTCTGATTTGTCATAAAACCCTTGTTTTATTATTAAGGTTCTTTTATAATTAATTAAATTATTATTTATAAGTATCTCAAACTTATATGTTCCAAACTTATTTTCAATTGTAATATTGTCTGGCAAAGCTTCTATTTTAAAATTTTCGGGTATGTTAATTTGTATAATATCTATATCTGTATAACCTCGTTGTATTTCAAAAGGTTGTTTTCTGTTTCTATATCGCTGCGGAACGTTAGTTTTCCGATTAAAAATGTTAACTGGAAACATAAATGAATTTCCAACAATGTTCACATAATTTTCAACATTCATACTAATATTTTCCGTAAATTCAATTAGTTTTTTATCATTTTTAAATGAATAGCTGTTGATTTTTAAATTATTTAACCAGTGAAACCTAGATGATTTATAATGCTTTTCAATATCATCTTTTGCTTCATCTTCTATTTCATATATATCATCATACTGAATACCTTTAGAAACAATTTTAAGTGACCCATTAATTGTACCATTGCTATTTAATTGCACAGAACCATCAGTAGCTTGAATATTATCAGATTCAGTATAAACTGTCGTTTTTATTATCTCACCTCCATCAGGCTTAATCAACAATGCATGCCTATCATCTGTAAAATCTCCACCAAAACCGAAAGGAATTTTTTGATTAGTACATTCTAAAAAAACATTTTTATCTCCATTAGGAATCGTCAATATCACATGATTTCCTTGTTTTGAAACAAAGTCTTTTTCAAAATCTTTTTTCCTTGAATCACCATATATTACTGTATAATATGAATTAACTCCAACATTTTTCAACAAAACTCTTGTATAATTTGAGAGTGCTTTACAATCACCATAACCTAATTTATCAACGTCTAATGGCAACATTGGTTTCCAGCCACCAATTCCTAGTTGAACACTTACATAGCGAGTTTTATTTTGCATAAATTCATAAACAATTTGTGCTTTTTTTAAATCGTTCGTCTCGTTTGCTACTAATGCTTTTAGCTTGTTTTTAGTTTCTTCACTTATTTCTTCCGATTCAGAAACTAAATTTTCATACCATAACATTCCAAATTCTTGCCATGATTTTGCACTACCTTCAAATCCTTCCAAATTAAATTTATCCAATCCAAAAACAACATTTGGAAGAATTTTGTCAGCAGATGGAGCGTAATCTTCTGGCTTTTCAGCTAAAATATTTTCAACAGAAAATGTAATCGTATTTGAAGTTTCGCTTTTCTTTATTAATCTATTTTCAAAGTTTTTTTCTTTATATTTAAAACCTAAATCATTAATATAATTAACTGTTATCGAAGATTTTTCAACACTTTCAAAATAATCATCTATTGGATACCATGTTGGAATAAATGCTGTATTAATAGTTTCAACCTCACTTTCATACACAATTGTAAAAGGATAACTGGTTGGTGTATAATCTAAATACAACATTCTTCCATCTGTTAATACAGAAAATCCATCAGCAACACTTTGGTCTATAAAATCTTTCTTTTTTATCTTTTTAATTTCAGAGCCAAAATCATTGTATATAATAGCTTCAATGTTTTTTATTTTTTCTGATTTACTGTAATATTCCTTTGCATCAACATTATTCAATCCTGATTTATTAAGTACAGTAACTACCTTTTTTTTCTTAATAGTCAAGGAATTTTGTGAATTAACCGAAATCAAGATTTCTTGATTTCTAATAATACTATTAGCATTTTCAACTAACTCTTTAGGAGTTAATAAACTTGAATATTTAATCTCTTGGGAAAATGTTGAAATTGAAAATAACAGTAAAAATGTAAGGGATAACTGTTTCATTGAGTTTATTCTTTATTTTTTGTATCGATTATAATTGTTACCGGACCATCATTAATCAAACTCACTTTCATATCGGCTCCGAATTGCCCCGTTTGTACTTTTTTACCTAATTCTATTTCCATTTGTTTTACGAAAGATTCATACAGTGGAATAGCGATTTCGGGTTTTGACGCTTTAATATAAGATGGACGGTTTCCTTTTTTAGTTAATGCATGCAAGGTAAACTGACTTACAACAACCATATCACCATCAATATCTTTAAGTGATAAATTCATCACGTCATTTTCATCAGCAAAAATGCGAAGATTAGCAATTTTTGAGGCTAACCAAACAATATCCTCTTGATTGTCAGCATCTTCAATTCCAACTAAAACTAAAAGTCCTTTTTGAATTTGAGCTACAATTTCGTTATTAATGATAACCGATGATTCTGAAACTCTTTGAATAACTGTCTTCACTTTTTACTTGATTCTTTTTACTTTTTACTTTCTGGTTTCATCACTTGCTTTTCGTTCTGCGTCGTAGATATCTGCGCGATATTGCTCATCATCTCCTTCTAGAATTTGAGTATAGCTTTTATATCTCGACCATGCAATTTCATCATTTTCAAGTGCATTTTTAACAGCACAATGTGGTTCATCTTTATGTAAACAATTATTGAATTTACATTGATCTTTTAGAGCAAAAAATTCTGGAAAATAATCGCCAATTTCTTGCTTTTCCATATCTACAATTCCAAAACCACGAATTCCTGGCGTGTCGATAATTTTAGCGCCAAATGATAAATCAAACATTTCTGCAAAAGTTGTAGTATGCTTTCCTTGTGCATGCGATTCAGAAATTTGTTTGGTTTTTAAATTCAACGAAGGCTCTAATGTATTAACTAAAGTAGATTTTCCAACTCCAGAATGACCAGAAAACATTGACACTCTATTTTTCATTAACGCTTTTAATTCGTCAATTCCTTTTCCGTCTTTTGCTGAAACCCTAAGGCATTTGTAACCAATTTCAGTATAAACGTGTTGTAAATATAATTGTTCGTCTAATGTGGGGTCATCAAACGTATCGATTTTATTAAATACTAAAACAGCTTCTATTCCATAAGCTTCTGCTGTTACTAAAAATCGATCTATAAAACTTGTTGTTGTTGGTGGATTATTAATGGTTACCAATAAAAAAACCACATCAATATTAGACGCAATAATATGCATTTGATGTGATAAATTAACTGATTTTCTAACGATGTAATTTTTGCGCTCGTGAATATTTATTATTACGCCTGTAGTTTCATCAGTTGTGTTTTCAATATTATAATCTACAATATCGCCGACCGCAATTGGATTGGTACTTTTGATACCTTTCATTCTAAATTTACCTTTTATACGGCACTCCAAAAAATCACCATTTTCTGTTTTAATGGTGTACCAACTTCCGGTAGATTTATATACGATTCCTGTCAAATCAATTAAAAATTAAAAATTAAAAATTAAAAATTTCTTTCTAATGTTTAATCACATATGTTTATAATAGCAAAGATAGTGTTTCATATTAAAAGGCCATAAAAAAACCAAGAAGATAATTTCTTGGTTTTTAATAATTTTTAAAGTGTCATTCTTCCTAACTTATCTTGCGATTTTCTTGAGGCATAGATTATGAATTCTTTATTACTTTTTCGGTAATAAACTCCTGGTCTAATTACTAACTCATTTTTAATAACTTCTTCAGGATCTTTACGTGTGATTTTTCCTTGGTTATCAAATTGAAATAAAGTTGGCACAGCGTTATTATAATTTCCTAATGTTTTTATTTCATCCATATCCGTAATTCCTTTATTCTTCTTGTTATCATTAAAAATAATATTTAACTGACCATCTGCATAAATAGGAATTGCGCTTAAATATTCTGGCCCTTTACCCATAACTCCTAATTGAAAAGAAACACCAATCGCTACATTAAATCCACCATTTCCACCCGCTCCAAACATTCCTAAAGAAGCCACTGTCGCTGTTGCATTTTGATCTTTTGCTACTACATTACTCCATTCTAAAGAACCATCTGGTTTTAAACAAGTAACAATTATTTCATTAGTGTAATAAGTGATTGGTGTTAATCCAAATGGGCCAATACCTTGAGTTTGTCCAACATATATAAATCGCTCTTCTGAAAGAATAATTAAACCTCCATCATTTTTTTCAATAATCGTATGAATTTTGTAATATGGCTTTACATCCTTTCCTTTTTTAGCTTTTCTTTCCCCTAATAATTTTACTTTAGTAGCATAATCAAATTCATTAAATTTTAGATTATCATTGATATTAGAATTGATATCAATTGTTGCATTAAAAATCCCTTTTAACTCTCTATTCGCTTTACCATTTTCTCTAACTGATGAATAAAAACCAACTAATTGTACTTTGTCATTATTTGTTGACATCATTGAACAATTAATAATTTCTTTCCCTTTAAAATTAATATCAATTATTTCTTTTTTGTATCCATTAGCTTTTTTGAAAGCAAAAACTTGAAATTTCTCAACTTGTTCTTTCTTTTTACTATCTCTGTAACTTTCATTAATTACTAAAAATGCATCATCTCTATAATTCACATCAAAATCAGAAATTGTAAATTCAAAATCTTTTTTATTATCATCAAAAGAAACTTTTTCTGTATTTGAGAATAAAGTAGTTAAACTTGAATCAAATAATTTTAAATCGTATTTCATTGCATCCTCTTTCCCAAATAATGATGCATGCATAGCTAATAATTTAGTTTCATCAGCGGATGTTTTAAAATAAAAATCTCCTCTTCTTGATTTTTTTTCAACTTCAGCCTCAAACAAAGGAATCATGTTTTTACTTAATTTGCCATCTTCAGAAAACTCAACACCTACTAACTTGAAGATTTTTTCTTTACTTTGATATACACTACCAATAATAAAAACCTTTCCATTTAACATAAAGATTTCTTCAAATTCAATTTCTTTATCCTTTACTTCTGGAAGCTCAATTGGTTTATTACTAACCAATTTCATTTCTTTTGAAGTAAAAATTTTCAAAAAATATCCTTTTCCTTTCAAACCTAACGCATAAATTTTATCATTAGATTCTCCAATTATTTTAACAATTGTTCCTTTTTCATCGGTAATTTCTTCACCGTAAGTTAATTTTAAATTTTCAATATTATATTGCGCTTGAGACAAATTAATCCCTGACAACAATGTAACAATAGCTACAAATAATAATTTTTTCATTTGATAAAAATGTTATGGTTTTAAATTTGATGCAATAATACAACTTAAATTCATAAAAATTTATTTGTTAAAAATATTTATTAAACAAAAAAAGGCAATCAAATGATTGCCTTTAAAACATTTATGAAATTTTTACTTATTTATGACTTTCTCTTGATGTGTAATACTTTCTTGGTGTATTGCTTTAAACAATTGCATAACAAATTCGTTACTCAATCCTTTTTCTTCACCTTCCAAAATCATTTTCCCTAGAATTTCATTCCAACGTTGATTTTGCAAAATGGCTACGTTTTTCTCTTTCTTTAACAAACCTATTTTATCGGCAACTTTCATTCGGCTACCCAAAATCTCTAGCAATTTCCCATCAAATTCATCAATTTGCATGCGGAGTTTTGCCATTTTCTGATTGTATTCACTTTCATCGTCCGTAATTTTTCGCACTTTTAAATCTAGAAACATTTGCTTCAAAACCTTTGGTGTTACTTGCTGCGCTGCATCACTCCAAGCATTGTCTGGGTCGATATGGGTTTCAATAATTAATCCATCATAATTCAAATCTAAGGCTTGTTGCGAAACTTCTTGAATCATATCGCGCTTTCCTGTAATATGCGAAGGATCGCAAATCAAAGGTAAATCTGGAAAACGGTTTTGCAAATCGATTGCTATTTGCCATTCTGGATTATTACGGTATTTTGTTTTTTCGTAGGTAGAAAATCCTCTATGAATTACTCCTAATTTTTTAATATTTGCATTGTACAATCGTTCTAAACCGCCAATCCATAAAGATAAATCGGGATTTACTGGATTTTTAAGTAACACTATTTTATCAGTTCCTTGCAAAGCATCCGCAATTTCTTGAACCGCAAAAGGATTTACAGTTGTTCTGGCTCCAATCCACAACACATCAATATCGTGTTCCAATGCTAATTTCACATGAGCCACTGTAGCCACTTCGATTGCCATTAACAAACCAGTTTCTGCTTTGGCTTTTTGCAACCATTTCAACCCGATTTCGCCCACACCTTCAAATCCTCCTGGACGTGTACGCGGTTTCCAAATTCCTGCACGGAAAATAGAAACATCAGAATTTTTTAATTCGTGTGCTATTTTTAAAACTTGACTTTCGGTTTCTGCACTGCAAGGTCCAGCAATTACTAGTGGATGATTCAATTGAAAATCATCTAACCAAGTGCGTAATTCTTTTTTATTTTCCATAATCCTTATTTCACTGTAAAATTACTACTTATTCTTAAATTATTATTGTTTACTCTTTTCATATTCGCCCAACACCTTGAAATGCGTTGTCATGATTTCCATTACTTTTTTCGCTTTTTCAAAATGTTTGTATTTTTCGAAAACTACATCCACAAAAAAAGCATAAGTAAAAGGTGTTTCGATGATAGGAAGCGACTGGATTTTTGTTAAATTTAATTTACAATTATTCAGCACATTTAAAACTGTTGCCAAGGAACCTGGCGTATCATCTAATTCAAATTTTATCGATGCTTTATTAATGAGCACTTTTGAAATTTCTTTGTTAGATGCTTTTAAAACCACGAAACGCGTTTTATTACTCTTTACAGTGTGAATTCCGTCGGCAATAATTTCCAAATTGTAAATTTCGGAAGCCACTGGACCAGCTAAAGCTCCAATCCCTCTCAATTTATTTTCCTGAATTCGTTTAGCCGTAATCGCCGTATCGGAACTTTCTACCAACTTAATATGCGGATATTGACTAAAGAAATTCGCACATTGCAACAAAGCGATTGGATGCGAATGCACTTCTTTGATATCTTCAATCTTTTGACCAGGAAACACCATCAAATTCATGTGAATATCTAAAAAGTATTCGCCAATAATGTGTAAGTCATTTGAATCGATAAGAGCATAATTAGGCAAAATAGCGCCAGCAATCGAGTTTTCAATCGCCATAATTGCTTTGTCAGATTGATTATTCTTTAAACTATTAACCACATCTCTAAAGGAACCGCATTCCTCCAAACCAATTGCTTCACCAAAATAACAATGTGCTACTTGATGATGAAACGACCCTTGAATTCCCTGAATTGCGACTTTAATTTTCATAGTTATGAGCAAAAAAAAATCCCGATTTGCATCGGGATTGTATGTTTATAAAATAAATTTCTTTGATTTATATAATAGCAAAACAATCCCTCTTCTTTATGTAGAAGAAATAAAAAGAATTGTTATAAAAAAATGTACTATTGGTAAGCATTTCGACTTTGTTGTTATATTTGGCTAAAGTAATAAAAAAATGAAAACGAAATACTTTTTTAAATAAATTTGAGTTCTTTTAAAAAAGGTTATTTTTGCTAAAATTTATATGCTATGTCAATAGAAGTTCAAAATATTTCAAAAAATTACGGAGACCAAAAAGCGTTAGACAATGTTAGTTTTTCTGTAAAAAAAGGAGAAATCGTAGGTTTTTTAGGTCCAAATGGTGCTGGAAAATCAACTTTGATGAAAATTTTGACTACTTATTTAACAGCCGATAGCGGAATCGCAATTGTAAACGAACACGATGTAACTTCGTCACAAAAAGAAGTACAAAAATCGGTTGGATATTTACCAGAACATAATCCGTTGTATTTGGATTTATATGTGAGAGAATATTTGGCTTTTAATGCCGATTTACATAAAATTGCAAAATCTAGAATTGATGAAGTAATTTCTTTGACAGGATTAACTCCTGAAAGTCATAAAAAGATAGGTGAACTTTCTAAAGGATATCGTCAACGTGTAGGATTAGCAACCGCTTTATTGCACAATCCTGATGTAATGATTTTAGATGAACCAACTACTGGTTTAGACCCAAATCAATTAGTTGAAATTCGTGATTTGATTAAAAACATTGGAAGAGACAAAACGGTTTTTCTTTCAACGCACATTATGCAAGAAGTAGAGGCTATTTGTGATAGAATTATCATTATTGATAAAGGAAAAATTGTTACCGATAAAAAACTAAATAATCTTGTTGCTGAAGAAGCTGAACAAATTATTGAAGTGGAATTTGATAAAAAAGTCGATGAAAGCATTTTCGTTTCTCTTCCTAATTTGAAAACTGTAAAAAACACTCATGATTTAGTTTGGGAATTAACTTTTACCTCAACTACCGATATGCGTCCAACATTGTTTGATTTTGCACAAGCTAACAATTTGAGAACCCTACAAATTGTATTGAAAAACAAAAACTTAGAACAAATTTTCAGAGAAAAAACAGCAAAAAAAAAGTAACATTATAAACTCAATAATAAATTTATAATGTTACTTGAATAAATTATACTAAAACTTACTGCTTCGGATTTAAAACATAATTTCCATCAGCTAAATAATCATCAATTCCATCAAGACTTGCGATATATCTTTGTCTAAACCGATTGTATTTTGGTTCCATTTTTATCCAAGAAGCTTTTAAAAATTCTTTATCTACAATCGAATTATTTTCAAAATCTACTTTTGTAGCACCAAGTTTATAAACTGTAGCGGTCAAAACTTTATAAGCCATGACTTCTCTTCCTAACTTAAAATAACAATCTGCAATATGAAAATAAATTTCTTTTATAGCTTCATCATTATTTTTTTCAAATTTGATTGCCTTATTATAATATCTAATTGCCCTTGTATATTGTGCTCCAGACTTTAATCGATTAGCTTTTAATAAGACCTCATTATACTCAGAAGAAAAACTATTCCAAAACAACATCAATAAAAACGACAATAATAAGTATTTACTTTTCATAATTTATCAGTTTAGGGTTAAACAAGAATTGAAAGTAAAATTGACTTATTATTTTTAATATTCAATAATAAATCGACCTAAACCACTCAAAATCCGATAAATAACAAAAAACTTACAAACAAAAAAAGTCCCCTTACAAAAATTCATAAGGAGACTTGTCTATAATTTAGTTTTATTAATTCAGTGTTGCCAGGTATTGCTTTCTAAGCGAAAAATAATCATCATAAATAATAGAAAGTGCATATTCAGACAAATCTTGATTCAAAGTTGTACTGTAAATAAATTCATCTTCAGTAAAACCATACTTAGTAATTGCTCTTTTAATATATTTTACTGCTACTTCTTTTTTTCCATCTAAAAAATAACAATTTGCAACCTCAACAAAAACTTCTTTTAAATTTTCATCTCCAGCATTTTTAATATATGATTCATAAGCCTTTATAGCTTCAGTATAGTTCTTCTGCTTACCAAATTCTCTAGCTTTTGAAAGAATTGAGTCTAATTCATTTGCAAAGTTTAACTGAGAAATGAATAAAATTACGAAAGTGTAGATAATTTTTTTCATACTATTTGGTTTTTTGTTCATCATAAATTTACAATCTTTTTTTGAATAAAAAAATATACTTTTACTAATCAGGATATTATTTAACACAATACAATATAAAAAATTAACATATTTTATAAACAATATTCATTTTAAAATGTTTTTTATCGAAAAAAATCAATTAAAAAATTCAAAAATCGATGAAATACAGAAAAATTCGAAAAAATGCAATTATTTTTAAAATTTACGTGTTTAATCGATTTTATATGTTTTTCATCGGTAAATTTATTACGTTTAATTACTTGAATTATCACAAAAATGATTTAATAACAATTTATTAATCTGAAAGTACGACAGTTATATTTTAAAATACAACAACTTAACATATAAATAAAGTTTAATATGGCATAAAAAATCTCCTAAGTACAAAATACTTAGGAGATTTAACTTTAAAAGAAATACAATTAAAAAATTTCTTTTGCTATTGCTTTTACATTTTCGGCTTTACCCATAGAATAGTAATGTAACACTGGAATTCCAGCGGCTACTAATTCTTTACTTTGCTGTGTGCACCATTCAATTCCAATCTGTTTCACAGCGTCATTATCTTTTGCTTTTACAACTGCCATAATCAAATCGTCTGGTAATTCAACACTAAAACGATGCGGAATTAAATTCAATTGCTTCTTTGTTGCGATAGGCTTTAATCCTGGAATTATTGGAACGGTAATTCCAGCAGCTCTGCATTTGGCTACAAAATCGAAGAATTTTTTATTATCAAAAAACATTTGGGTAATGATATAATCCGCTCCATTTTTGATTTTTTGCTTTACAAAATGAATATCACTATCTAAACTTGGTGCTTCCATGTGTTTTTCTGGATAACCTGCCACTCCTATACAAAAATTGGTTTTGGTGGAATTTTGCAAATCTTCGTCCAAATAAATTCCCTTATTCAAGTTGCTAATTTGCGTTACTAATTCCGAAGCATAAGCATGACCTTCTTTTTCAGGTTTGAAGTAAATTTCGCTTTTAACTGCATCACCACGAAGTGCTACGACATTATCAATTCCCAAGAAATCCAAATCAATTAATAAATTCTCTGTATCTTCTTTGGTAAAACCACCACACAAAATATGCGGAATAGCATCGACTTGATATTTATTCTGAATTCCAGCACAAATCCCAACCGTTCCCGGACGTTTTTTTACTACTTTTTTCTGAAGTAAACCATTTTCTAATTCCTTGAATTCATATTCCTCACGATGATACGTTACATCAATAAATGGTGGATTAAATTCCATTAAAGGATCGATACTATCAAAAATAGATTGAATATTTTGTCCTTTTAATGGTGGTAAAATTTCGAAGGAGAACAAAGGTTTTCCGTTGGCGTTTTGTATATGTTCCGTTACTTTCATTTTAATCTGCTAAATTGGGTGATAGCCATTTTTCGGCTAATTCTACACTTATATTTCTTCTTGTGGCGTAATCTTCTAATTGGTCTTTTTTAATTTTTCCTAAACCAAAATATTTACTTTCTGGATTCGCAAAATAATAGCCCGAAACCGAAGCTGCTGGCCACATCGCCATACTTTCGGTTAACTTTACTCCTATTTCTTGTTCCACATTTAATAATTTCCAAATCGTTGGTTTTTCTAAATGGTCGGGACAAGCAGGATAACCTGGTGCTGGACGAATTCCTTTGTATTGTTCTTTGATTAATTCGTCATTTGATAACACCTCATCAGAAGCGTAACCCCAAATTTCTTTTCTAACTTTTAAATGCAAGTATTCCGCAAATGCTTCTGCTAATCTATCTCCCAAAGCTTTTACCAAAATGGAATTATAATCGTCTAATTGTTTTTCAAATTCGGATGCTTTTTCATCTACTCCAAAACCAGTAGAAACACAGAAACATCCAATATAATCTTGTTTACCAATTTCTTTCGGAACAATAAAATCTGCCAATGCGATATTTGGAGCACCAACCGTTTTTTGAGATTGTTGTCTTAAAGTTAGAAGTTGGAAGCTGGAAGCTGGAAGATTTACTTCGATATCGTCATCATTAATAGTATTGGCTGGAAAAATTCCCAAAATTCCTTTTGCAATGAACCATTTTTCCGAAACAATTTGAGAAAGCATTTTTTGGGCATCTTTATATAAATCAGATGCTTGTTCTCCTACAATTTCATCAGTCAAAATAGTTGGAAATTTTCCATACAATTCCCATGACTGAAAAAATGGAGTCCAATCGATAAAATCTACTAATTCTGAAAGCTCAACTTCAATGGTTTTTGTTCCAATGAAATTAGGTTTTACAGGTTCGTAATTATCCCAATCGATTTTGAATTTATTTTTACGTGCTTCATCAATTGATAAGAAATTTTTCTCACGACTTCTATTCAAATATCCTTCTCGAAGTGCATCATATTCTTCACGAAGTGATTTTGCATAAGTAATTTTTGTATCGGGTTGTAATAAATTAGTTGCAACCGTTACCGCACGAGAAGCATCATTCACATGAACTACCGTTTCCTTATATTCTGGTGCAATTTTCACAGCAGTGTGCGCTCGTGAAGTTGTGGCGCCACCAATCATTACTGGAATTTTGATATTCAATTTATCCATTTCTTTAGCCAAATACACCATTTCGTCTAACGAAGGCGTAATCAAACCACTCAAACCGATAATATCCACATTTTCTTTAACTGCAGTTTCTATGATTTTTTCGGGCGGAACCATCACACCTAAATCAATGATTTCGAAATTATTACAAGCTAAAACTACAGAAACAATATTTTTACCAATATCATGTACATCACCTTTTACCGTTGCCATCAACACTTTTCCTGCTGAAGACGATTTTCCGTCTTTTGAAGCTTCAATATAAGGAAGTAAATAAGCCACCGCTTTTTTCATTACACGAGCTGATTTTACTACTTGTGGCAAAAACATTTTTCCGCTTCCGAATAAATCTCCTACTACATTCATTCCAGCCATCAAATTGATTTCGATAACTTCGATAGGTTTTTCAACCAACTGACGTGCTTCTTCCACATCAATTTCGATAAACTCGTCAATTCCTTTTACTAACGAATGCGTTAATCTTTCTTGAACCGAACCATTTCTCCATTCAGCCACAGCTTTTTCATTTGATTTTACATCTCCTTTGAAACTTTCCGCTAAATCTAACAAACGTTCTGTCGCGTCTTCTCTTCTGTTTAGCAAAACGTCTTCCACATGTTCCAACAAAACAGGGTCGATTTCATCGTAAATCTCCAACATTTCTGGATTCACAATTCCCATCGTCATACCGTTTTGTATGGCATGGTACAAGAATGCCGAATGCATTGCTTCACGCACTTTATCGTTTCCACGGAAAGAAAAAGAAACGTTACTAACTCCTCCCGAAATATGTGCATACGGAAGATTTTCGCGAATCCATTTGGTTGCTCGGAAGAAATCTAAAGCATTTAGTTTGTGTTCTTCCATTCCGGTTGCAACTGGGAAAATATTAGGATCAAAAATGATATCTTCTGCTGGAAAACCAACTTGATTCACCAAAATATCATAACTTCTTTTACAGATTTCGATACGTCTTTCGTAAGTATCGGCTTGACCGTTCTCGTCAAAAGCCATCACAATTACTGCTGCTCCGTATCGTTTGATTAATTTAGCATGATGAATAAAGGTAGCTTCTCCTTCTTTTAACGAAATCGAATTCACCACACCTTTTCCTTGAATAACTTTCAACCCAGCTTCGATGATTTCCCATTTTGAGGAATCAATCATAACAGGAACGCGGGCAATATCAGGTTCGGCTGCGATTAGATTTAAGAATTTGGTCATGGCGTAAACACCATCTAACATTCCTTCATCCATGTTGACATCGATGATTTGTGCGCCACCTTCTACTTGAGCACGTGCGATATCTAAGGCTTCATCATATTTTTCTTCTTTAATTAATCGAAGAAATTTTCTAGAACCGGTTACGTTTGTTCGTTCTCCAACGTTTACAAAATTGGTTTCTGGAGTTACAATCAAAGGTTCTAAACCTGATAATTTTAAATATTTATCGGAATTATAACTCATTACTTATTCTTTTATAATGTTTCGCAACATCTTTCCAAAAGGATTTACTGTTGCTCACGTATTGGCAAACCCAACATCGTTGCGACTGTAAAAATGTCTCGAATTGTATTTTTATGGTACTGTTTTTCATTGTTTTCATTTTGGATAATTGATTAAATCAATTATTGAGACAACACATGCGTTTTCTCTACGGGGCGTGGTTTGAATTCTTTTGCTACCTCAGCAATTAATTTGATATGTTCGGGTGTCGTTCCGCAACATCCACCGATAATATTCACTAAATTTTCCTGTAAATATTCACGAATTAATTGTTGCATTTCTTCAGGCGTTTGATCGTATTGCCCGAAGGCATTTGGTAAACCTGCATTGGGATGTGCCGAAATATTTAACGAGGTATTATTTCCTAATCGTTTCAAATAGGGTTTCAATTGATCAGCTCCTAAAGCGCAATTAAATCCAACACTCAACAACGGAATATGCGAAATCGAAATCAAAAAAGCTTCCACCGTTTGCCCAGATAATGTTCTTCCAGAAGCATCGGTAATTGTTCCTGAAACCATTACGGGAATATCAATATTTCTTTCTTCTTTAACTTCCTCGATGGCAAACAAAGCAGCCTTTGCATTTAAAGTATCAAAAATCGTTTCTACCAAAAGTAAATCGCAACCGCCATCAATTAAAGCCTCAACTTGTTGCTTGTAAGCAATTTTTAAGTCATCAAAATTCACGGCACGAAATCCAGGGTCGTTTACATCAGGTGACATAGAAGCGGTTCTGTTGGTTGGTCCGATAGAACCTGCTACAAATCTTGGTTTATCGGTAAATTCATCCGCAACTTCACGAGCGATTTTTGCGGATTGAAAATTCAACTCATAGACTAAATCTTCCATGTGATAATCCGCCATTCCGATAGTCGTTCCTGAAAAAGTATTGGTTTCTACAATATCGGCACCCGCCTCAAAATAAGCACGATGTACTGATTTTACAGCTTCTGGTTGGGTAATGGAAAGCAAATCGTTGTTTCCTTTTAAAGGATGTGGAAAATCTTTGAAACGTTCGCCTCTAAAATCTTCTTCTTCAAATTTATAACGTTGCAACATCGTTCCCATCGCTCCATCGAGCACGAGAATTCGTTTTTTGATTTCTTCTTGAATTTTTGACATATTATCTTTTAACCGCAAAGCTCGCAAAGGATTTTCGCAAGGTTCGCAATGCTTTAATTTATTTAATATGTTATCAAGAAATTGGAAAGAATTTCTTTGGGTTATCTGCTTCCGATAAAAATCGGAATAGAATGTAGCACCTTCTACAAGTGTAGGGTTGCTAAGCTTTCGTAGGGTCTATTCCCTCCAGCTTTCGTGATAACAAACACTATGTTTATGAACACTGCAAATGTAGTGACAAAATTGAAATAATGAAATATTTTCTAAAATTTCATTAAAAAAAGATTATTTATAGATTTATATTCTAAATCAATTATCCTAAAAAGAATATAAATCTATAAAACATTTTAAAAACTTTTATTCTAACGCTTGTTTTAAGTCGTTAATTACGTCTTGAACCGTTTCCAAACCTACAGAAACGCGAACCAAACCATCGGTTATACTTACTGCTAATCGTTCTTCTTCAGTTAGTTTACTATGAGTTGTAGAAGCTGGATGCGTTACAATCGAACGCGTGTCTCCTAAATTCGCAGACAACGAACACAATTTGATTTTATTCAAAAACTTTCTTCCCGATTCAATTCCGCCTTTGATTTCGAAAGCTACGATATTTCCTCCTAATTTCATTTGCTTTTTAGCGACTTCATATTGCGGATGCGATTTCAAAAATGGATATTTCACAGAAGCTACATTAGGATGATTTTCTAAAAATTCAGCCACTTTCAAAGCGTTTTCGCAATGTTTTTCGATACGAACTGGCAAGGTTTCCAAACTTTTTGACAATACCCAAGCATTGAAAGGCGATAAAGCAGGTCCGGTATTTCGGGAAAACAAATAGATTTCACGAATTAAATCCGAACGACCAACGGTTACTCCACCTAAAACACGCCCTTGACCATCGATTAATTTTGTGGCGGAATGTATCACTAAATCGGCACCAAATTGAATTGGGTTTTGAATGTATGGCGTTGCAAAACAGTTATCAATGATCAAAATTAGTTTGTGATTTTTGGCTATTTTTCCCAATAATTCTAAATCTAAAATATCAACAGCTGGATTCGTTGGTGATTCTGCATAAAGGATTTTGGTATTTGGTTGGATGTAATTTTCAATCGTTTCAGGTTTGTTGACATCGAAATACGAAGTGGTGATGTTCCATTTTGGAAAATATTTGGTAAACAACGTATGTGTTGAACCAAAAACACTACTTGCCGAAACGATATGATCACCAGAATTCAATAAAGCAGCAAAAGTTGAATACACTGCAGCCATTCCTGTTGCGAAAGCGTAGCCGTCTTCTGCTCCTTCCATTAAACAAATCTTTTCAACGAATTCAGATGTGTTGGGATTGGAAAATCGGCTGTAAATATTACGTTCTTTCTCTTCCGCAAAAGAGGCGCGCATGTCTTCTGCATCATCAAAAATAAAACTGGAAGTTAAATATAACGGAACGGAATGTTCTAAATATTGTGTGCGCTCTAATTGTGTTCTGATGGCTTGGGTTTCTAATCCTAAATTTTGGTTGCTCATGGTTTTGTTTGTTGAATTGTTTAATCGTTGAACTGATAAAGTGTAAAACCCACAAGACTTTTAAAATCTTGCAGGTTTTGAGTTTGGGTGGTTATAATTTTTTTTCGGATAAGCGTAAAATATCGCCAAAAACGCCTCTTGCGGTTACAGATGCTCCTGCTCCTGCTCCTTGAATTACGATAGGTTGTTCGCCATACGACTCTGTATAAATTTCGAAAATAGAATCTGAACCTTTTAACGAACCTAAAGCTGAGTTGGCTGGAACCGAAATTAGTTTTACTTCTAATTTTCCTTTGTCTTGTTGTAAATCGCCAGATAATTCACCGATGTAACGCAATACTTCGTTTGGTCCTTGAGCGTCTTTGATGTTTTGATAAATCCCGTCTAATTCGGATAAACGTTTTAGAAAATCTGCTGCACTTCCTTCGCGTAAAGCTTCTGGAATTAAGTTTTGTATTTGGATTTCTTCAAATTCGTTTTGTAAATCTAATTCACGTGCTAAGATTAATAATTTTCGACCCACATCATTTCCGTTTAAATCTTCTCTTGGGTCTGGTTCGGTAAAACCTTTGTCGATGGCTTCTTGCAATACTTCGCTGAATTTCTTATTTTCAACTGAAAAATTATTAAACAAATAGCTTAATGTCCCAGAGAAAACCCCTTTGATTTTGGTGATGTTTTCACCTGACAAATGCAGTAATTTTATCGTATCAATTAAAGGCAAACCTGCACCAACATTAGTTTCATACAAATATTCTTTTTGATTTTCTTTTAATACTTTTCGCAGTTTTTTGTAAAAATCAAAACTTACCGTATTTGCGACTTTGTTAGACGAAATCAAATCAAAACTATTTTCTGCTAACGAAATGTAATTTTCAATGAAAGCCGTACTTGCAGTATTATCAATTGCAATTAAATTTTCCAAATGGTGTTCTTTGGCGTAAGCAATAACGTCTTCTACTTTGTAATCTTGACCTTTATCTTCTAAAGTTGCTTTCCAATTTTCACTGATTCCGAACTTATTCAACAAGACTTTCTTTGAATTCGCAATCGCAAATACATTCAATTTAATTCCTTTTCGTTTTTCGATATTTTTTGCCGATTCTAGAATTTGGGAAATCAAAGTGCCTCCAACCGTTCCGTGACCGAAAATGGCGATATTGATTTTTTTCGCTACTCCAAAAATTTCGCCGTGAATTACATTTAAAGCACGTTTGAATTCATCTTGACTAATTACCAAACTGATGTTTCTTCCCGTAACCGTATTATTCAACAAAATTGGCGTGATTTTATTTCGGATTAAAGCCGTGTAAGGTTTGTGGAAATTCGTTAAATCTTGCCCGATAATTGAAATCACCGCAATGTTATCGTTTACCGAAATTTTATTGACATCTTTTGTGTAAAAATCGGTTTCGAATTCTTTTTCTAAACCAACTAAAGCTTTAGAAGCCTTGTCAGAACTCACGACCAAACCAATTCCTCTTTCTGAAGAACCTTGCGAAATAATACTTACACTGATGTCGTTTTCAGCCATCACACGGAAAATTCGTGCATCAACACCTGTTTTTCCTAATAAACCTCTTCCTTCTAAATTAATCAGCGAAACATTCGTTAAAACCGAAAGCGATTTGATGCCTTCATTGGTTTGTTCCGAAGTGATTAAAGTTCCATCATTTTCAGGATTGAAGGTGTTTAAAATACGTAACGGAATATTTTTTTCTACCAAAGGAATAATGGTTTTGGCATGTAAAATTTGCGCTCCGAAATTTGCCAACTCATTCGCTTCGTTAAACGATAATCGCTCGATTTTTTTCGCATCGGCAACTAAATCGGGATTAGCTGTAAAAATTCCGTCAACGTGTGTGTAATTTTGAAATTCTTCGGCGTTTAGATAATTTGCTAATAAGGAAGCTGTGTAATTGCTCCCGTTTCTTCCTAAAGTAGTAGTTTCGTTGTGTAACGTTGAACCAATAAAACCTGTTACGATGTTGACTTTATCGGTGTTTTTTTCGAAATAATCTAATACGTTTCGCTTTGAAACAGCGTCAATTGGTTGCGCATTACCAAAATTTATATCTGTTTTTATTAATTGACGAGAATCAGTGAATTGTGCTTTGATGCTGTTTTCGTTTAAAACATTAGCCACATATTTTGCGGATAAAATTTCGCCATAAGCGATGACTTGGTCTTTGATTTTTTCGCTATAATCTCCTAAAAGCGAAACGCCTTCTAGTAATTTCTGCAAAACCGAGAATTCTTCTTCGAAGATATTTTCTTTCAAACCTTCCAATTGATACTTTTTGAATTGCTCAAAATCCGCTTGAAAATTGATGTTGGCTTGTGCTTTTTTTAGTAAAATTACCAATTCATCTGTAGCGTTTCCTCTTGCCGAAACTACGACTGCGATTGGTTCATTATTGAAATATTTTTGAGCAATCGTTTGAATTACTTTTTGCAATCCTTCTCCGTTTGCTAATGATTTTCCTCCAAATTTTAGTATTTTCATTTTTTTAGATTTTATTTTTCAGTGGTAAAAATGGTATCGCTTTTTTTATTGGATTTTGCTTTCGCAAAAGGTTAGTGAGCGATTTCATTGTGTGTTTTTAATTAAATATAGGTTTAAGTATGTTGTTTAGTTGTTCAAATTCTATCAAGAAAGCATCGTGTCCGTGAATAGATTTGATTTCGTGATAAAATGTATTGTTTTTGTAGTTTTTGATTTCCTGAAAAGCTGTTTTGATTTCATTTGCCGTAAAAAAATAATCGGTATTCACGCTAATTAGATGAATGTTTGATGAGATGCTTTTGATGACTTCCGATTGATTTTTGTTTTTAAAAATATCGGTCGTTTTCAATAAATGATTCATGAGTTTGTAAGCCGAAAGTTGGAATCGATTTTGCAATTTTTCGCCATGATGCAACAACCAACTTTCCACTTGAAATAATCCTTCAGAGTTTTGCAATTTGGTCTGAAATTTTTCTTGGAGTGATTCGGGTGTTCGATACAATAACATGGCGTGAATTCTGGCATCGTGAATTGGATTTTTGGAATTATTCAAAATCAAATCTTGAATAAGCACATTTCCAATCAACCAATCAGAAGCTTTCCAATTTGTTGCAACCGGAATTAAATTCGCAATCGCTTTTGGTCGAATTGCTGCCATTTCCCAAGCAATTGCTCCGCCTAAACTTCCGCCAATTACTGCAAAAACTTGATTCACTTTGAACGAATCGATTCCTTTCCAAAATAAATTAGCAATATCGCAAGTGGTGAAATCTTGATAGTTTTCAATCAAACTTTCTACATCTTGATAGCCGTTTCCTGGAATATTGAAAGCTAAAACTGCATATTTTTTGGTATCAATAATTTTATCATTACCAATTAATGATTGCCACCAACCGTTTTCGCCAATAACTTGCGAATTTCCCGTCAACGCATGATTTACTACCACCAAAGGCGCCGAACCAACTGGTTGTCCAAACAATTGATAAGACAAAGTCACTTTTGCTTGCACTACTCCATTTTGCAATGGAACATTATTGAATATTAACTTTTGAATCGTATTCATATTTCTTTTAAAAAAACAAAGACTGCCTTTAGGTGGGACTATTGGCAGTCTTTGAAACAAACAAAAACCTAAACTAAATTTTGAACTGGCAATTTTTCGAAAACACCTTGTAAATCGGCTTTCAAGTCTTCAATATCTTCTAATCCAACCGATAAACGAATTAAATCTTTCGTTACTCCAGTTGCAATTTGTTGTTCTTCTGACAATTGTTGGTGCGTCGTACTTGCTGGATGAATAATTAATGATTTTGTGTCACCAATATTCGCTAACAATGAGAAAAATTGGGTTTCATCCGCAACATTTTTAGCAGCTTCGTAACCGCCTTTTAATCCAAAAGTTACGATACCGCTTTGTCCTTCTGGTAAATATTGTTGGGCTAAATCGTAATATTTTGAAGAAATCAATCCAGGATAATTTACCCAAGCCACTTCGGGACGCTTTTGCAACCATTTAGCTAATTCTAATGCATTTTCACTATGTTTTTTGATTCGAATTGCTAAAGTTTCCAAACCTTGAATAATTTGAAATGCATTGAACGGACTTAACGAAGCACCTAAATCGCGTAAACCTTCGATTCTAACTTTTGCTATGAATGAAGCTGCTCCTAAGACTTCATAATATTTTAATCCGTGATACCCTGCTGAAGGTTCTGTGAATTCTGGAAATTTTCCGTTGCTCCAATCGAAATTTCCTGCATCGATGATAACGCCTCCAAGCGAAGTACCGTTTCCACCGATGTATTTGGTTAACGAATGAATTACGATGTTTGCTCCATGTTCGATTGGGTTTAGCAAAAAGGGTGTTGCCACTGTGTTATCCACAATAAAAGGCACTTTGTAGGTTTGTGCTGCTTTTGAAATGGCTTTTAAATCGAGTACATCTAATTTTGGATTTCCTAAACTTTCAGCAAAGAACACTCGGGTATTTTCTTGAGCTGCATTTAAGAAATTTTCAGGATTTATCGGATCTACGAATGTTGTGGTGATGCCTAATCTTGGCAAAGTCACGTTTAATAAATTGTAAGTTCCGCCATATAAACTATTGGAAGCTACTATGTGGTCACCAGCTTTTAATAACGTTAATAAAGCAGTTGAGATAGCTGCAGTTCCTGAAGCGGTTACGACAGCTCCGATTCCGCCTTCTAGTTTTGCTAATCGCTGTTCTAAGATATCGTTTGTTGGGTTATTTAATCGTGTGTAAATAAAACCCGCTTCCGCTAAACCAAAAAGATTGGCAGCGTGGTCTGAATTATTGAAAACGTAGGATGTGGTTTGGTAAATTGGAACAGCTCTTGTTCCAGCGTTTTTAGTTGTGTCGTGTCCTGCGTGTAAGGCGTTTGTTACAAATTTATTTGTGCTCATGATATTTTTATTTTTGATGTTTTTGTATTTTTAACTGTTTTTGATTCTACTAAGTTTGATTCAGCTACACATTCGACAACATCGTCTTGGATTGTAAATGGCTATTTTCATATTTGTTGTGTTTTTAGAAATAAAAAAACCTCTGCTTTCGACAGAGGTTATATTGATTATTTAAGTTTCTTTAAAATTATGCAATACAAAGCCTCTGCGAATTATTCCACATTGTCATACAGATATAGCACATTGTAAAGTTCATATTTATTCCTTTTAATTTGATGAGACAAAATTAGATTTATTTTCTACAATAAAAAAATAAATAGATTATTTTTCTAAATTTTGTTATTTTAAAATAATTTTATAGATTATTTTTCGTTAAAAACAATAAATAACAAAAATTAAAACTATCATAAAAGAAAAAAAGAGGCAAAAGCCTCTTTTTTCTAATTTATACAATAAAATATTTTTATTTTTTTACAAATTTTGCAGTTCCTTTTCCTTCATTTGTTTCAATAGAAATGAAATAAACCCCAGAAGATAAATTTGAAACATCTATTGAAGTATTTGAATCACTAGAAAACACCATTCTACCATTTAAATCTATAATTGACAAATTATTGATAGTCATTTCATTTTTCATAGAAATATTTAACACATTACTAACAGGATTAGGATATAGTGAAAAATTATTTTTAAAAAACGAATCAGAACTTAATGGTCTATCAACTGAAAATGAATCTACCCCAATATAATCAGAATTAGCTCCAGAAGGACCTCCATTTGTAACAAAATATCTAAATGCAATTTTACAATTAGTAGCTGTTGGCAAACCAGAAACCGTATAACTATACAAAGTCCATGCATTAGGATAACTTGTAGCCACCAATGAAGGATTAACATCTAATGCTAAAGTAGTATAATCCCCAACTCCTGTTGCACCAACCGGATTAGCAGAAGCAGCTCCATTAGTACTGATTCTTAATTGTAATCTATCAGCAAATGCAGGCGAAGAAACTGTTCTTGTATAAAACGTAATAACATCCCCGTTAACAAGACTAACCACTGGCGACATTAGCCAATTACTAATCGTATTGGCTCCAGCGGTACTATTGTAATTACATGCAACATAAGAATTAGTAGCTCCAGCATAGGAGTCAAAAGGCCCACCACTAGCTGTGGGATTTCCTTGAAACCAATCAGGATTAGTTCCAACAACAGTACTTTGATTTGTTGATGTCCAACCTGCCGTGGCTAAATTAGTATAAGTATCAAACCCTTCACTAATTAAATTTTGTGCTTGAAATGTTAGCGAAACCAACAAAAAGCTAAAAGAAAGTAATTTTTTAACCATATCTATATATTTTAAAAATTTGAATTATAAATATATGAATAACAAGTAATTACATAATACATTTCCGACGAAGCATTAAAAAATTCCGATAAAGTACATTTTTAAAAAAAATAAGTTAACAACTATTTGGAATTCAATTTCATTTCATACATTTGCATCCGAAAACAAAGAGGAAAAATTTGAACTGATTGCAACCTCATTAAAAAAATGCTAAAGCAGTATTCCCTACTCCTTTACGCGATTTGCAGTCTTCTTTTTTTCTCGCTTAATTTATAATAAAAATTTAATTATGGCTTATTTATTTACGTCAGAATCAGTGAGTGAAGGACATCCCGACAAAGTTGCGGATCAAATTTCAGACGCATTAATTGATAACTTTTTAGCATTTGACCCTGAGTCAAAAGTAGCTTGCGAAACGTTAGTAACCACAGGTCAGGTAATTTTAGCTGGAGAGGTAAAATCTAATACTTATTTAGATGTACAAACTATCGCAAGAGATGTAATCAAGAAAATTGGTTATACCAAAAGTGAATATATGTTTGAAGCGAATTCTTGTGGAGTTTTATCTGCAATTCACGAACAATCTGCCGATATTAATCAAGGAGTTGATAGAGCTAGCAAAGAAGAGCAAGGTGCAGGTGACCAAGGAATGATGTTTGGTTATGCAACAAATGAGACTGCTGAATTCATGCCGTTAGCTTTAAAATTATCGCATCAATTATTACAAGATTTAGCCGACTTAAGAAGAGAGAACAAAGAAATCACTTACTTACGCCCAGATGCAAAATCTCAGGTAACTTTAGAATATTCTGATGATAACAAACCTGTTCGTATTGATGCTATTGTAGTCTCAACGCAACATGATGATTTTGCTGATGAACCAACGATGTTAGCAAAAATCAAAAAAGATATTATTGAGATTTTGATTCCAAGAGTGATTGCTAAAAATCCTCAATATGCTCATTTATTTAATGATGCAATTAAATACCACATTAACCCAACTGGAAAATTCGTAATTGGAGGACCTCACGGAGATACTGGTTTAACTGGAAGAAAAATTATCGTAGATACTTACGGTGGAAAAGGAGCTCACGGTGGTGGTGCTTTCTCAGGAAAAGACCCATCTAAAGTAGACCGTTCTGCTGCTTATGCTACTCGTCATATTGCTAAAAATTTAGTGGCTGCTGGTGTAGCTGACGAAATCTTAGTTCAAGTATCTTACGCTATTGGAGTTGCTGAACCAACATCAATTAACGTAAACACATACGGAACTGCAAAAGTAAAATTAACTGATGGAGAAATTAGTAAAGTTGTAGAAAGTATTTTTGATATGCGTCCATACTTTATTGAACAACGTTTAAAATTAAGAAATCCTATTTATAGCGAAACTGCCGCATACGGACACATGGGAAGAACTCCAGAAACCGTAACAAAAACATTTTCTGCTCCTGGTGGTGAAACAAAAACATTAACTGTTGAATTATTCACATGGGAAAAATTAGATTTCGTAGACAAAGTAAAAGCAGCTTTTAAATTATAATTAAGCTATTTATACAAATAAAAAAAGCCTGACTAATATTAGTTCAGGCTTTTTTATATTAACTGTTTTTACAAATTATATTTCAAGCTTAAAATCAAATATCGTGGCTGTACCTTGTAACTTGAAAAAGTACTTGTACCACCTAATTGACTAAAACTATTGCTATCTAGTGATTTTGTATCCAACAAATTGGTTCCTGATAATTTCCATTCCCATTTACTATCTTTCTTTTGATACATGATATTTGCTGATAAAAAATCATATTCGCTATCAATTGTTTTTGATTTATTGTAATTATGAAAAAAGTTATATTCCGATGTAAAAGAAAATGCCTCCAAGAAATAATATTCTAAAGTTAAAGACGGACTATCTGTATATACAATATCAGAAAAATTATCACTAATTGAATAATTATATGATATTCCTAAATTTGGCAACTGCTTAAAATTAGTAGAAAATCCTAATGAATAACTTTGACTAAGTGATTCCGTAGTTTGAATAGCAGTTGGATTATTATCAGGGTCTGTATCGGTATCTGGATAAACACGAATATTATTAAACTTGTTCCATCCAATAGAAACACGAGCATTTGCTTTATAATATTTAAAAAACGAACGTCCATAATTTGCACTTCCACTCAATGATTCTTCTGGAAAACTAGAATTAATATTGACCGCAGAAGAAACCTGATTTACTCCAGAAAATAACGCTTTGTTTTTTATAGCATCAACTTGTTTAGTATAAGAAATATTTGCAAAAATATTTTCGAAATTAAACATGTTATACTTAAAATAACGTAACGAGTGTACTTGAGAAGTTGAATTTTCTAAATATCTATTTCCGCTAAACAAACTGTTATAATTTGAAAAAACATAACCTTGTGCTAATTTATTGATATCGGTAAAATTATTAGTCAACGAATAATTATAAGTTAATGTTTCAGATTTTTTAATTTGCCATAAAGCATAAACATCCGGCAGAATTCTTGTGAAAGATTGTTTATTTGAAGTTCCTAGTTGTTCGTCGTTCATGTTGTATTGATGCACACTAAATCCAGGATTGAATGTGAATTTTCCAGTTAAGAATTTATAATGTACTCCTAGAAACACATCGTTAAACATATAATTTACATCATTACTATTTTCAGTAGCAGTTAGATTATTTTGTGTCCCATTATCTAATATTTGAAAAATAGAAGAATCAAAATTTTGATACGAATAGGTATTTCCTAAAGTCAAATTAATATTGCTTTTTGGAGTAACCATATAATAGTAATCAAATTTTGAGTCTAATTTATTTGTTTTTACAAACCTTTTTTGACTAATATCATCTCTAGTTTGAGTAGTATTATAACCTGACAAAACAAAAGGTTGTGTTTCTAGATTAGCATTATACAATGGATCTTCATCTTGATACATGTGTTGCATTTCGAAAGCAAAAACATGTTTATCGCTTAATGTATAGTAATAATTAAGATTTTGATTAATTGAAAATGGATTTTGTTTTTTATTGGTATAAATATCAGAAAGTAAATTAGAATACAAACTTGTGTTCTCTTTTTGATCTGAAAATTTCACCAGCGCATCATAATCAAAATGTACTTTTTCTGAAGGCACATAACTAGAACTTAATTTCAACAATGCTTGTTTACTGTCTTGTCTAGTGAAATCTTCTTTTGTTTCTGAAATTGTTTGGCTTGTACCATCAGGCAATTCATCTGTACGATTTGAAATGGTTTTTGTTTCAATTTCTGTTTTGTTACCTAAAACAATTCCGAAACCACTTAATGTCCAAGCTTTTGAAGGGTTAAAACTAAAATTTGCCGCCCCAAAAGAAGACTCTATATTAGCTGCCTGGTTATTACGAAGTCCTAAAATCCCTAAATCATTTGATACAACATTAAAAGAAGAACCTCCTTTTCGCATCATGTTTTTGAATCCGCCTGTAAACTTGAAATAATCTTGAGCCGTTAATGGTAACTCGCCAATATTATTTTTATTTCCAATAACATTTAAACTAAACTTTGGATTGTAGTAAAATAATTTTGGATTAATAATATACCTATCTTCTTCGTGTCCAACACCAATACCAGCAGTAATATCACCAAACCAAAAGTTCTTTTTCCCATCTTTTAATTTGATGTTGAGCGCTACATTTTCCTCGTTATTTTCTAATCCTTTTAAATTAGTAACCTCATTATAATTTCTTAATACTTGAATTTTATCTAAAGCATCCGCTGGAATATTTTTCGTAGCTAATTTTGTATCACCATCAAAAAAATCTTTTCCTTCCACCATTACTTTTTGGACTTTTTTGCCTTCTACTTCAATTTCTCCATCTTTATTTACTTCAACACCTGGCAATTTTTTTAGTACGTCTTCTAATTTTCGTTCCGTTCCATTTTTAAAAGAATCGGCGTTATATATAATTGTATCTCCCGAAATTCTTACTGGCATTTCATGAACAATTTCTACTCCTTTTAACAGGATACCTTCTCTTAAAACTACGTTGTAATTCATATTAGAACTACCGGTTTGAACCGTTTTCTCATAATTTTCATACCCTAAATAACTCGCTTTGATAATATAAGCGGTATTAGCATTCAAATTCAAAACAAATTTTCCCGCTTCATTTGTAATAGCATAGGCATCCATTGCTTTTGTTTGCTGATTTACAGCCATAATGTTTGCCATTTCTAACCCAACACCTGTTGAATCCTTGATAATACCTTCAAAACGAATATTTTGAGAAAAGGCACCTGTAGAAAGTGCCATTATAAGAAATATGATTAATTTTTTCATCTTTTAAAATAAATTATCTTCCACCACCCATTCTAAATCCGCCACGTTGTTGCCCTCCAGGACCCGAATTCATTTCGCGCATCTCTTCCATTTTCTTTTTAACAATTTCGTCATATTCCTTTTGAGTTACTTCTTTTCCTTTGGTAGCAGGAACAATTTCTACTTTATCTTTTGGATTCATTACAATTTTTGAACACAGAATAATTGTTTTACCATCGTTTACTTCCAAAATTAATCCTGGTAATCCCCAATAATTTTCAGGTCCTTGATTAACTGGAATTTCCGGACAATACCATGCCGTAATAGTATTCTCTTTTGGCATTTCCCAATCATCAGTAAAATTTGTTTTTTTAGCTTTAGTCGAATCTTTTGCAGTTTCTTCCTTTTTTTCGCCTTCTTTATTTCTAAATCTAAAATTTCTAAAATCAGATTCACTTACTTTAACAACAGCTGTTGCTTTAAAACAATTATAACTTCCTATTTGCTTTGATTCTCCATCTAGTTTCCAATCATATTTTGGTAATGAATCTTTAATTAAAAATTCTTTTCCAAAAAATTCTTTATCTACAATTACTTGTTTCTGTTTTACATTTTTATAATGCGTTCCGCCTCCGCCCATCATAGACATCATCATTCTACCACCACCTTGTTGTCCTGGCGCATCTAATTTTTCTTCCTCTTTATATATCGAAGCCGATTTATCAAAATTTAAAATGAATGTTTTTTCAAACATTTTTTTCATACGTTCTTCGATTTGTTTTTGCATTTCAGGAGTAATATCTTTATTTCCTTGCATGCCTTTCATAAAATCTGCCGTACTTGTTTTTGATTCATAAACCGCCATACCTTGAAAATTCTGAGCTTGTATGAAACCAGAAATCATTAAAATTGAAGCAATAATTATTTTTTTCATTGTTTTAGAATAAATTAGATACTTGTTTAGACCTCCAAAAATGCAAATTGTTACACAATTTATCTACTAATTTTGTGTTAAAGTAGTATATTAGACACTTTAATTTCAAATTAGTTTAAAAACAATGTTACGAAAAACCGCCGTGTTATTTTGTTTTCTCTTTCTTTTTGCTAAAAGTGTGTTTTCTCAAGAAACAATTTTAACAGAAAAAATCAATAGCACTAAAATTCAAGCTGAAGAATTTTTAGGATTTGACAACCAACAAAACTTTTATACTACAAAAGACAATGTTCTTTTTAAAAATAATACACAAAATCATTTTGAATATAAAAATGTAAGTTTAGGAAAAATTACACGAGTAGATTTTCAAAACCCGCTTCAAATTGTGGTTTTTTATAACGATTTCAATACTGCAATTTTATTAGACAATCAATTAAATGAAACAAAAAAAATAAATTTCAATCATTTATCTGAGCCTGTCAATATTGGAGCAATTGCATTATCGTCACAAAATAAATTATGGTTTTTTGACACTATCACTTCAAAAATTGGATTATACGATTTAACCAAAGATACATTTTATTGGATTTCAACAAGTTTGGAAAACCCTATAAAATATTATCATTCAAACTATACTAATTTTTATTGGCTTGACACTAAAAACAAACTCTATTCTATTTCAATTTACGGGACAATCAAAGCCCATACTGAACTCCCAAATTTTGACAATATTCAATTGATTAATGACGAAATAGCAATCTATAGCTATGAAAATCAACTATATTATTACAAAATAAAAACTAACACAAATCTAAAAATTAAAATTGCTGAAAATTTCGCTACTAATTTTTTCTTTGCGGATGGAATTTTAGCTATTTTTACCCAAAATGAAATCACTAATTATAAAATAATTTTACCATAATGCACATAGCAGTAGCAGGAAATATAGGCGCAGGAAAAACAACACTTACTCGATTATTAGCAAAACATTTTAAATGGGAACCACATTTTGAAGATGTAGTAGACAATCCATATTTAGACGATTTTTATCATCAAATGGAACGTTGGAGTTTTAATCTTCAAATTTATTTCTTAAACAGTCGTTTTCGTCAAGTACTGCAAATTAGACAAAGTGGGAAGAATATTATTCAAGACCGAACAATTTATGAGGATGCACATATTTTTGCCCCTAATCTTCATGCTATGGGATTAATGACAAATAGAGATTACAACAATTATACTTCTCTATTCGAATTAATGGAAGGTTTGGTTGGTTCTCCAGATTTATTGATTTATTTAAGGAGTTCAATTCCTAATTTAGTGAGCCAAATTCACAAAAGAGGTAGAGATTATGAAAACTCAATTTCAATTGATTATTTGAGCCGCTTGAACGAAAGATACGAAGCTTGGATTCAAACCTACAACAAAGGAAAATTAGTAATTATAGATGTTGACAATATTGATTTTGTAAACAATCCTGAAGATTTAGGAATGATTATCAATCGAATTGATGCCGAGTTAAACGGATTATTTTAGCAAAAAAAAGGGACAATTCATGTCCCTTTTTTTTGCTAAAATAATTAAAAATTATATTCAATTCCAACACCTAATAATTGCTTTAATTGAACTCTTGGTCCTTTTATAACTTGAACACCAGCTTCTTCTTCTTTAAATTTGATATCATCATCATAAAGTAAGTGAGTTCCAATATTTGCTTTCACATATTGATTTACAACCATTGCTAATTGTAATTGCCAATCTATATCAATATTACCAAATTTATTGATATAATCAGTGTATAAGCTAATTCTATGTTCTAGGTTAATGTTTTTATATATTTCCTTTTTCCATTGATTTGTAACTAAAATTCCTACTTCTGTTCTTGTGTTTTTTCCTTCTCTAATTAAATTACCATCGATATCATAAACCGCTTTATCCACACCAAAAGCACCTTGATTGGCTAATCGTTGATCAAAAACAAGTGTAGTTTTTTGAGTTAGAGGAGACAAGTAAAGATTAAAATTCAAGTCCTTTCTAGAATATTCAGCTCCGATTCCTAAAAATATATAGGCAGGCGCAAATGGTTTTGAAATTGCTAAATCTGTGTTTGGATAAGCATAACCATTTGCAAATTGAGTATTGAAGTTGAATTTTCCAGCATAGTACCAATTTGAAATTGTATCCTTTCTATACCCAAAAGTGGAATTTATTTGAAGTTGGTCATCCGTTTTTCTAATATCTTGAGCTTCTTGCTTATTGATACCATAACGTGTTATCAATTCGTTTTTCCAATGCAAATTTCCGTTGGTATAAATTCTTATAAATTGTCCTTTCAACAAACCAGAAACAGAATTATTTCCTCCTGCATTCCAATTTACAAAGGTAATTTGAGAAATATCTAATCCTACTTTATTTTCTTTAGTCCAATTTGAAGTTGAATCAGGTAATTCAGTTCTAACAATTTGCGCAAAATTATTTTGTAAGGCAAAAAATAAAAATCCTAGTAGGCAGGCTTTTTTAATCATGTGATATAGTATTAAATAATTGAATTAAACTTTGAACGTCGATTTTGCAAATTTGTTGTTGCTCAAAAACCGTACCTTGTTCAATAAATGTGTCTGAAATTCCTAAATTAACAATAGGTTTCTTTAGATTTTTAGAGGCAATAATAGAATTAATTTGTTCTCCAAAACCACCTAGAATAACACCATCTTCAATAGTAATTATTTGGTTATGAGAGTTTATGATATTTTGAATGAAAGCAATATCTAATGGTTTTATAAATGGGAAATGATAATGAGAAAACAATTTTGAATTTTCAACTTCTTTTAAAGCTTTCGTAACGTTATTACCAATTGTTCCCGTAGATAAAACCGCCACTTTTGTTCCTCTTTGAAGTTCCATTATCTTTCCGATTTCTATTTTCTCAAAAGGCTGTTTCCAATTCACATTTTCGCCTCTTCCTCTCGGATAACGAATCGCTATCGGATGATTTAAACCTTCTGAAGCAGTAAACATGATATTTCGCAATTCTATTTCGTCTTTTGGAGCGACAATAATTATATTCGGAATACAATTCAAATACGCAATATCAAATACTCCGTGATGTGTAGCACCATCTTCACCTACCAATCCAGCTCTGTCTAAACAAAAAATAACGGGTAAATTCTGTAAAGCCACATCATGAATTACTTGATCATAAGCGCGCTGTAAAAAAGTAGAATAAATATTACAAAAAACAACGATTCCCTGAGTTGCCATTCCGGCAGCTAAAGTAACGGCATGTTGCTCAGCAATTCCAACATCAATGGCACGTTTTGGAAAAGCTTCCATCATATAGGTCATGGAACTTCCTGTAGGCATAGCTGGAGTAATTCCAATGATTTTTTCGTTTTGTTTTGCTAATTCCACCAAGGTAAGTCCAAAAACATCTTGAAATTTTGGAGGTAAATGCGATTCGTCTTTCGGATGAATTTTTCCAGTTTCGGCATCAAATTTTCCTGGTGCGTGGTATTTCACTTGGTCTTCTTCTGCCAATTGTAATCCTTTGCCTTTGGTAGTAATCACATGTAAAAATTTCGGACCTTTGACCGATTTCAATCGGTCTAATTCCGAAATTAGCTTAGGTAAATCATGACCATCAATCGGACCCGAATAATCAAAATTCAAAGATTTGATGATGTTATTTTGCTTTGGGTTTTTTCCTTCTTTTACCGCAGTTAAATAATCTTTCAAAGCACCAATACTTGGGTCAATTCCAATTGCATTATCATTTAAAATCACCAACAAATTCGCATCGGTAACTCCAGCATGATTTAAGCCTTCAAAAGCCATTCCGCTTGCGATTGAGGCATCGCCAATTACTGCAATATGTTGTTTGTCAAATTCTCCTTTTAATTGCGAAGCCAAAGCCATTCCCAAAGCTGCCGAAATTGAAGTAGAAGAATGCCCAACACCAAACGTATCATAAACACTTTCACTTCGCTTAGGGAAACCTGAAATTCCGTTTAATTCTCTATTCGTATGAAAAATGTCTCGTCTTTCGGTTAAGATTTTATGTCCGTAAGCTTGATGACCTACATCCCAAACCAGTAAATCTTCTGGTGTATTGAAAACATAATGCAACGCAATCGTTAATTCCACAACGCCCAAACTCGCACCCAAATGCCCTTCTTTCTTGGAAACAATATCAATAATAAAGTCTCTCAATTCTTTGGCTAATTGAGGTAGTTGATTTTTAGGAAGTTTCCTTAAATCGGTTGGGTTGTTAATTTTTGAAAGCAAATTTTCCATCACAGCACAAAAGTAAGAATTGGTTGTTGTATTTTTGTACTTATGGAGAATATTTTTACCGACGAGTTTTTTATGAAGAAAGCCTTACAAGAAGCCGAAATTGCTTTTGAGAAAGGTGAAATTCCTGTAGGAGCCGTAATTGTGATTGACAATCGCGTCATTGCAAGAACACATAATTTGACGGAATTACTTCATGATGTTACCGCTCATGCAGAAATGCAAGCCATAACCAGTGCTGCGAATTTCATCGGAGGGAAATATTTGAAAGATTGTACTTTATACGTGACTTTAGAACCTTGCCAAATGTGTGCTGGTGCTTTGTATTGGTCGCAAATTTCTAAAATTGTTTTTGGTGCTTCTGATGAAAATCGTGGTTTTCAAAAAATGGGAACGCAATTACACCCGAAAACCCAAGTAATTTCAGGTGTTTTGGAAAAAGAATGCGGTGATTTAATGAAGGCATTTTTTAAAAATAAAAGATAATTTTCTAAGCGGGTTAAAAATTTGTAACTTGGTATACCTTTTGATGTAGCATTAGAAAACAAGCTAATTTTATAAAGTATGGAAAGCAGATTAAAATCAACCTTAATTATTGGGATTTCAATAATTATTACCGCATTTATTTTAGGTTCAGCATTTAAAAATCGTAATGAAAACTTAGACACTATTTCAGTAATTGGATTAGGAACAAAAGATTTCGTTTCAGATGAAATTTTATGGTCGGGAAGTTTTACAACCAAGAGTTTTGATATTAAAGAAGCGTATAACAAGATGATTTCTGATCAAAAAATTGTTTCCGATTTCTTTTTGAACAAAGGTTTTAAGAAAGAAGAATTTACTTTTGGAGCGGTGCAGTTTAACAAACGTTTTAGAGAAGTTAGAACCGAAAATTCAGAAGTAGCTTACCAAACTAAATACGAACAAGTTTTTGATGGTTATGAAGCCACACAGACAATAACATTTTCAGCCAAGAAAAACCCTGAATTAATGAAACGTATCGAAGAAGTATCTAGCAAGACATCTGAATTGATTAATTCGGGAATTGAATTGTCTTCTAATTCTATTCAATATACCTATTCCGATTTACCAAGTTTAAAACATAGTTTAATTCAAAACGCTTCTAAAGATGCTAGCGAGCGTGCTCAAAAAATTGTAAAAACAGCTGATGGAAGTTTAGGAAAATTAAAATCTGCAAGCATGGGTGTTTTTCAAATTACTGGACAAGGTTCTACCGAAGAAGATAGCTATGGTGGAAATAACGATACGTATAGCAAAAATAAAACAGCAAGAATTACAGTGCGATTGGAGTATGAGTTGGAATAAATTCCTGAGTTTAAAACATAAAAAAAACCGCCAATCTTTCGAAAAGCGGTTTTTTATTTTACAGGATACATCCTATATTATTTTACTATAATTTCATTTCCTTCTTTATCGAAGAAATGATATTCTAGATACGTGTAAGCGTCACGAGGTATGATTTTCACCCATTTCTTATGTTCGAAAAACCATTTCGAACGTAATGATGGAAAACCTTTGGTAAGGTATGCTGCCACAAATGGATGTACATTAAGTACAACTTTTTTGTGGTCTTTTATAATGCGTTCTAGGTCAGCCGTTATTTTATCAATAATCAAAATTGGAGCTTCAATTTCCCCATTTTCATTGTTAGGGTCTTCTTCTCTAGTTTTGATATTAACTTCAGGTCTAACTCTTTGTCTAGTAATTTGAATTAATCCAAATTTGCTAGGAGGCAAGATTTTATGCTTGGCCTTATCGTCACTCATTTCTTCTTTCAAGAAATCATATAATACTTTGCGGTTTTCTGGATTTTGCATGTCGATAAAATCCACCACAATAATTCCGCCCATGTCTCTGAGTCTTAGTTGTCGAGCAATTTCTGCTGCAGCAATCATGTTAACTTCAAGAGCAGTATCTTCTTGGCTTGATGCTTTTGCTGAACGGTTTCCGCTATTTACGTCAATAACGTGTAAAGCTTCTGTGTGTTCAATAATTAAATAAGCACCTTTACTCATAGAAACTGTTTTCCCAAAAGACGTTTTTATTTGTCGCTCAATATGATATTTTTCAAAAAGAGGCAGTTCTTTTGACTGATAGTGTTTTACGATAGACACTTTATCCGGAGCTATTTCTTGCAAATACTCCTTCGTTTCTAAATACAAATCTTCGTCATCTACATGAATACAAGAAAATGTATCGTTAAATACATCTCTTAAAATAGATGAAGCTTTGTTTAACTCTCCTAGAACTTTTGATGGATGGTGAGCAGTCTGTAAACGACGACTCATCGATGACCATCTATCTAAAAGAGTTTGAAGATCTTTATCAAGTTCGGCTACTTTTTTGCCTTCGGCTACTGTTCTTACAATAACACCGAATCCTTTTGGTTTGATGGATTGAACCAGTCTTTTTAGCCTATCTTTTTCTTCTCTTGATTCTATTTTTTGAGAAACAGAAACTCGATCTGAAAAAGGAACTAAAACCACATATCTTCCTGCTAAAGAAATCTCAGAACTAATTCTGGGACCTTTTGTAGAAATAGGTTCTTTAACCACTTGAACTAAAATCGACTGATTTGGACTTAAAATATCCATAATAGATCCGTCTTTGTTGATTTCAGCTTCAAAAGGAAAATTTTTGAGTGAATAATCTTTTAATTTACCTGCGCTTACAAGTTTAATAAATTTCATCAAAGAAGGAAGGTTTGGACCTAAATCATGATAATGCAAAAAGGCATCTTTTTCATAACCTAAGTTAACAAATGCGGCATTTAAACCAGCAACAGGTTTGCGTATTTTGGCAATAAAGATATCACCTACAGCAAAATTGCTTTGTTTTTCTTCTTCTTTATGTAATTCAATTAGTTTTCCATCTTTTAATAAGGCAAAATCTACAGCGTCTGAACCTGAACGAATAATTAATTCTTTGTTCATGCGGTACATTTTTATCCATTCCAATTACCTTGGAACAAATGGATTAAACAATAATTTTACAGGATTTTTCCCGATAGCCAATTTTAAATCGGCTAATTTCAATGAACTTTTTTCTAAAAAAAGAAAAAGTAGTTTTAAACTACTTTTTCTTTTTATGACGGTTTGCTCTCGCTCTTTTTTTACGTTTGTGAGTTGCTACCTTATGTCTTTTTCTTTTTTTACCACTTGGCATAACATGTTGGTGTTTAGATTAATAATTTATTTTTATACTGTAACTTCTGTTTTTTCTTTAACGCTTTCAACAAACACTTTAGCAGGTTTAAATGCTGGAATGTTGTGTGCAGGGATTTTAATTGTAGTGTTTTTAGAAATGTTTCTTCCTGTTTTCTCTGCTCTTGTTTTAATGATAAAACTTCCAAAACCTCTTAAGTAAACATTATCACCAGTTTCTAATGAATTTTTTACTTCTTCCATAAAAGTTTCAACAGTTGCTTGAACATCTCCTTTTTCAAGTCCTAATTTTTCTGAAATTTTCGCTACGATATCTGCTTTCGTCATTTTCTTTCGTATTTATATTGTGTATTTTTTTGAGTTTGCAAATATAAGAATTAAAAAAATAATAAATCAACCATAATTGATTAAATTTTAATTACTAAAGATTTATTTTTGTTGACCAATATAAAAATATGCAATTTTCTAACTCTTTAATTAAATGGTATTTACAAAATAAGCGCGATTTACCATGGCGCAATACCACTAATCCTTACATAATTTGGTTGTCAGAAATCATGTTACAACAAACGCGCGTTGCTCAAGGACTACCTTATTTTAATGCTTTTACAGAAGCTTTTCCTACCATTTTTGATTTAGCAAATGCTGAGGAAGAACAAGTTTTAAAATTATGGCAAGGTTTAGGCTATTACTCCAGAGCAAGAAATTTGCATGCAACTGCAAAATTTATTGCTACTGAATTAAATGGTGTTTTTCCTGAAAATTATGAAAATTTATTAAAATTAAAAGGTGTTGGTGAATATACAGCTGCGGCGATTGCTTCTTTTTCCTACAATGAACCCGTTGCTGTGGTAGATGGAAATGTTTTTAGAGTCTTGAGTCGTTATTTTAATATTGATAGCGATATTTCTGAAGGAAAAACTAAAAAAGAGTTTCAAAATATAGCGCAAGAAGTCTTACCTACAGACAAACCAGCTCTTTTTAATCAAGCAATCATGGAATTTGGCGCAATGCAATGTGTTCCAAAGAATCCAAATTGTAATTCTTGTATTTTAAATTCGAGTTGTGCTGCACTTCAACATAAAAAAGTTTTAGAATTACCTGTAAAAACTAAAAAAACAAAAGTAACCAATCGCTATTTGAATTATTTGATTTTAAAAGATATTGATTCCAATTATATTGTTCAAAAACGTGAAGGTAAAGGAATTTGGGAGAATCTGTATGAATTTCCAATGATAGAAACGGAAGATTTAGTTTCAGAACATGATTTTATGAATCAGCTTGCTTTTGTGGATTTTTTTAATAAAAAACCTAATGAGATTTTCATTTTAAATCAGAAAATTATTCTTCATAAATTATCGCATCAAAATTTACATATTCGGTTTTTTCAATTAAATTTTAATGAGAAATTACCAGATTCTAAAACATTTGCCGAAATAGAAAAATTACCATTCCCAATTGTAATTCATAATTTTATGAACTCAAATTGTTTTAATTCATTATAAATTACTACTTTTGAATAACCCAAAAAAATATACAAGCCATGAACGGAACATTAAATAAAGTCATTTTAATAGGACATCTAGGAGATGAAATTAAAATGCATTACTTTGAAGGAGGTAATTGTATAGGAAGATTTCCTTTAGCCACTAACGAAGTGTATATTAATAAAACAACAGGTGAAAAAATTACTTCTACAGAATGGCACAATATTGTAGTTCGTAATAAAGCAGCTGAAATTTGTGAAAAATATCTTTCTAAAGGAGATAAAATTTATATAGAAGGAAGAATCAAATCGCGTCAATGGCAAGCAGAAGATGGCGCAACTAAATACACAACAGAAATTCAAGTAACTGAATTTACGTTTTTAACCACCAAAAAAGAAACAGATTTAAGTAAATCATCACTCCCTACTGGAAGTGCACCTGATGATTCTTCTTATTAATTTGTTATAGAATTCGCAACTATAAATCCTCCTGTCCAGGCGTTTTGAAAATTAAAACCTCCTGTGATGGCATCGATGTTTAGTATTTCGCCTGCAAAATAAACGTTTGGCAGAATTTTACTTTCCATGGTTTTAAAATTGACTTCTTTTAAGTCGATTCCACCAGCGGTTACAAATTCTTCTTTAAATGTACTTTTACCGTTAACTTGAAATTCGGCATTTGTAAGTTGTTCAACAAAAGCATGTAATTGTTTTTTGCTTACATCTGCCCATTTTGTTTCTTCTTCAATTCCTGCCGCTTTTACAAGATTTTCCCATAACCTTTTGGGTAATTCAAAATGCGCATATTTTGCAATAAGTTTTTTGGTATTTTGTTCTTTAATTTCTTTTAACAAATCCATTGCTTCTTCAAAAGTTGTTTCATTTAGCCAATTGACTTGAATAGCAAACTGGTATTTTTTTTCAGCTAATTCTCTTGCTCCCCAAGCCGAAAGTCTCAAAATTCCAGGCCCACTCACACCCCAATGCGTTATTAATAATGGACCCGAAGCTTGTAATTTAGATTTTTTAACTTTTACAGTCGCAAAAGCTGAGAGTCCCATCAAATCTTTAATTCGTGGATCTTTAATATTAAAAGTAAATAAAGACGGAACAGGCGCTACAATTGTATGTCCCAGGTTTTGTAGCATTTCCCACATTTTAGGATTGCTTCCAGACGCCATTACTATTTTATGACAAGTAAAAACTTCTTGTACTGTAGTTACTTTCCAATGTGTTTCCGCTTGATAGAGTTCTTGAACGCTATGGTTTGTTAAAATATCAATTTTTAATTTTTTAGTTGTCTCTAAAAAACAATCAATAATAGTTTCTGATGAATTTGAAACAGGAAACATTCTGCCATCTTCTTCAATTTTAAGCGCTACATCGTGCTTTTCAAACCATTCAATAGTATCGCCAGAACAAAACTGATGAAAAGGGCCTTTTAATTCACGTTCTCCTCTAGGGTAGAACTTTACTAAATCATTTGGGACAAAACAAGCATGAGTAACATTGCAACGACCACCTCCAGAAATTCGTACTTTTTCTAAAACATTTTTCCCTCTTTCAAGAATAGCTACTTTTAAATTAACATTTTTTTCCACAATATTGATTGCTGTGAAAAATCCGGCTGCTCCTCCGCCTATTATGATGATGTCGTATTTTGAATTCAAAGATTTTGTTTTTTTACAAATATCGGTTATAATTTTTAAATAAAAAGTCCTGCCGAAAACAACAGGACTTTAAAATTTGATTTTTTATTAGACTATTCTGTCAAAATATAATATTGCCAAGGTGTTAATGAATGAATTTGTTTTTCATTAAATTCAATTGTTTTACCTGTCATATAATCTTTAAACTGACCTTTTAATGGTACAGATACATCAACTGGTTTTGCAGAAAAGTTTGCTATATAAATTACTTTTTTACCGTTTTTTTCTCTTTCAAATACTAAGACATTTTCATTAGAGGCTTTAATTCTCTTATAAGTTGCTTTGTTTTTCCCACCGTTTAGAGCTATATTCTCTGCTTTTAATTTTCCTAATTTAGCTCTTAATTCCCATTCCGCACCTTTTGTTTTTGGAATTGAATCTTTTTCAAAGAATTTCAAACTATGGTCTAATCCATATTCGTTTCCACTGTAAATTAATGGCATCCCTGGCATTACATATGACAACGCTGTCATTGCTTCTTCTGCTGCTCCCAACCTGCCTTTAATCGTTCCATTCCAAGAATTTTCGTCATGATTATCCACAAAATTCATCAAAATATCATTTGCTTCATAGTCTTTCATACGCTTTTCAATGTAAGCATCCCATGCAGCAACAGTTTCTTTCCCTTGCGCAATTTTATTGAATGTATGATGGGCATCCCATCCATAAACCATATCAAATAAATTATCTTTAAGCAATGCTGGTTCCCAAGCTTCTGCTAACATAAAAATATTTTTTTCTTTACGTAATTCTGGAATTGCTTTTTGCCAAAATTCTACTGGCACCGAACCAGCTACATCGCAACGGAATCCATCAACTCCTTCATTTTTAATCCAATGCATCATATCTGCCGTCATTACTTTATGAAGTTCTTTGTTGTCATAATTTAAATCTGCAACATCAGTCCAGTCAGTGTCTTTTGGATGTGTAATTTCGCCTTTTTCATTTTTAGTGTAAAATTCTGGATGCTCTTTTAACCAAACATGATCCCAACCCGTATGATTTGGTACCCAATCTAAAATTACATAAATTCCATTTTCGTGTGCAGTTTTTACTAATTTTCTAAAATCTTCAATAGTACCAAACTCTGGATTAATCGCTTTAAAATCAGTTACAGCATAATAGCTTCCTAGATATTTGGCTTGTTCTTCTTTTGGCATTTCTGATGCAAATTTGCTATCCGCTCCTCCGGTTGCTTTTCTTTTTGTCTCAGAAATTGGAAATACTGGCATTAACCAAATAACTTTTACTCCTAATTCTTTTAATTTTGGAATATCTTTAGTGAATTCATTAAAAGTACCTTCTGGCGAATATTGACGAATATTTGCTTCATATATTACTCCGTTTTCTTCTACTTCAGGAGAAAATGCTGCAATTTCTGCTGTTGTATCTTCTTGTTTAGGTTCTTGCTTACAACTAATTAAAGCTGAAAGCATCATAACTGATAAAAATATCTTTTTCATAGTTTATAAAATTTCGATTAATAATATAGTATAATTTGTGTTGATTGTAATTTTTCCATTTTCCACTTTGGCTAATTGTCCTGAATAAGCATCTCTTACACTAGTGCCCTCTGGAAAATAATTTGCAACATTAATTTCTTTGTTACCGATGGGAAAATCTAAGCCCACTACAACTTTATCTGTATAGTTTTCTGAAGAAAATGTTCTGGTAAACAAATAATAATTACTTGATATTTTTTGGTGCACACCAGCTCCAATTGCAGGATGATTTTTTCTAAAAACGCCCAACTTCTGATAATGTACAAGTAATTCTTTTGTTGATTCTTTACCTACAATATCATCCCAATTCATCATTGAACGAAGTGTTGCATCACCTGTGGTTCCTTCAATATCTAATGATCGAGCGGTTTCATCTCCATAATAAATTTGTGAAATTCCAGGAGCAAGTAATAGTTTTGTGCCGCTTTCAAAAGTTTTTTCTCTTTTTTTATCAAAAGGCCAGCCATCATCATGCGAAGACACATAATTCATTACCGTATTTCCTTTTAAGTCATTTTGAAGAATATTTGAATATTTTGAAAATAATTCTTCATAATTCATTTTTGCTTCGTTTCTAAAATCAAAATTGATTAATCCTGTAAAACCATTGGCATAATAATCAACTTTTCTATCGCCATAATCATATAATCGTTTGCTACCAATATTGTACCCATAAACTTCCCCAACAGTAAAAAACGCGCTATTATCTAATACCTTTGTAGGATTTTTAGCTTTAAATTCAGCAAAAGTCATTTCGCAAACTTTTCCAAAATCTGCCCAAACATCTTCTGTAGTATGCTTTACGGTATCGACCCTATAAGCATCTATACCAAAGTCTAAAATATAATCCGACAACCACTTCATGATATAATATCTAGGTGCTCTTGGATAACCAGTTTTTTTGAAAAAAGCGTCTAATTCTGCTATTTCTTGTTCATAACGCCCTTCTTTTTTCCATTTTTCAACTAAAAAAGGTGGCAATTCTACATTTTCTTTACTTTCGGTTTTTACATCAAAAAGCCCTGTGACCAAGGTGCAATTTATATTAGAATCATATGAATTATATTTGCAATTAGGCGTTGAACGCACCCAACTATCAGGATATTTATCATCAATTTCTGTTGCATGACCAGTATGATTAATTACGGCATCAAGCATAATTCTAATCCCTTTAGCATGTGCTTTATCAACCAATTCTTTCAAGTCTTCTCTAGTACCAAAACTTGGATCAAGTGCAGTCCAATCTTTTGTCCAATAACCATGAAAACCATATGTATTGCCTGTTCCTTCATCTACAGAGCCATGAATTTGTTCCACAACAGGTGTCATCCAAATTACATTAATTCCTAAATCAGAAAAATAGCCCTCTTCTAATTTTTGAATCACACCACGAATATCTCCACCTTCAAAGCCGCGTAATTTAGCTGTTGGTTTATCTCTTTTGATGATGTTATCATTATTTGGATTTCCATTTAAAAATCTATCCGTCATTAAAAAATAAACATTGGCTCCCTCCCATACGAAAGGTGTTTTAGTTGGTGTATTCTTTATCTCTTTTGTTGATGAACAACTCGAAATTAATAAAGAAACAAGTGCAATTGTAAGAATTGAATTTTTCATATTAACGTTTAATTTCAATTTCATGTGTTAAATCTAATTCACAGTCCAAAGAAATTATTATTAGATTATTTTCAAATTTGTATTTGGATTTTTTTATTCTTTTTTGGTTCAAAATAATACTTGATGGTTTTTTATCAAAACCATGAATTATTACATTTACTTTTTTACTTTCTGTATTTAAAAATGCTCGATCGTATTCTATTTTTAGGTTTAAAATTTGATTTTTATATTTACTTTTAAAATCAAATTTTTCATATTTTGAATTTTCAAAACAATTTGGGGTAACACCATCATCATTATATAGATTTAATTTTGTTTTTTCATTAAATTCATCAAAATAAAAATGGACATCAAAATTATTTAGGCTATAATTTTGAGTGTTTTGCATTAATTTACTCATCGGTATAAAACTTCCACCTCTAACAAAAGTTGGGATTTCATTTTCTTTTAAATCTACAATTTGTGTTGAACCTCCTTCATATTTTTTACCCGTATAAAAGTCATACCAGTTCGCTGATTTTGGAAAGTAGATTTCTTTTGTTTTTTGTCCTTTTTCTGTAACTGGATATATTAAAAAATCATTTCCCCATAAATAGCCATCTGATTTTAATAGTAACTCTTTATTATTTGGTTCTTCAAAAAACAAAGGTCGCATCAAAGGTTTTCCAGTTTGCGAGTTTTCGAATGCCAAATTGTAATTATAAGGTAATAATTGATAACGTAATTCTATAGCTTGTTTTGCAAGTTTTTTTGCCCAATCGCTTCTGTAAATTGGTTCTGAAGCCACTTCTTCCTGAGCATGAGGTCGGAAAATAGGGTTAAAAACACCATATTGCAACCAACGCACATATAGCTCATCATCTAAGTTAGCGCCTGCAAACCCACCTAAATCACTGTGCATATAACTCATTCCCTGCATGCCCATTTGCAAAGCTATTTCCATTTGACTTTGCAAACCTCCCCAACTTCTATTTACATCTCCGCTCCAAGGAATCATTCCATAACGCTGAGAACCTGAATAACCAGAACGCATTAAAATGAATGGTCGAATATTTGGAAAATCTTTTTGATACCCTTCAGCAATTAATTTTGCCCAATTGTTTCCATAAATATTATGTATTTCATCAGCATTTCCTCCAGCAGTTATAACCTCTGATGGAAAAACTTCAGGCTCACCTAAATCGCCCCAAATTCCTTGTATCCCTTGATTTATTAGGCGTTTATATACATCCCAAAACCATACTTTTCCTTCGGATTTAAAAATATCAATGATCCCTGTATTCCCAAAATAGAAATTCCAAGTCGCAGGAATTCCATTTTTAGTAGTTGCTAACACATTTTTATCAACAGTTTCTTGCCATTTTGATGAAGTCGTTAATATGAATGGCTCCGTAATTAAAATCGTTTTTACTCCTTTAGCATTTAAATTAGTCATCATTCTTTCAGGATTTGGAAAATTATCTTTATCCCAATCCAAATTACCCATTGTACCTTGTATCGTTTTTCCAAACCAATACAAATCTAAAATTATTGCATCTACAGGAATTTTTTCGTCTTCAAATTTTTGAATCGTATTTTCTACTTCTTGCTGAGAGTGGTAACCAAATCGAGAAGCGAAATTTCCAAATGCCCATCGTGGCGGAAGAGGTTGTTTACCAGTTAAATCTGTATAGTTTTTCAATAAATCAGCCCAAGAATCACCAACAATCACTTGATATGTTTTTCTTCCAGAAATGGTTTCATAAGACAACGTATTATTTTTTTTGCTATCCAAATCCAAATAACCAATTGCTGAATTATCGAAATGTACAGCGTATAATTTAGAAGACAACACTAAAGGAATACAGAAATTCATAAGTTCAGCATGCGTTTCGTAACCATAATGTGCTCTGTTGTATAGCGCTAATTTATTCCCTCTTCTATTCATACCTAATGCCCTAGCCCCGCCGCCATAAAGTACCTCGTCTGTAGAAATATTAAATCGGAGCATTTCTATAGAATCAACTTTTATGTTTTCTCGAACAGATTCTAACGGAATATGCTTTTGCTTGACATAACCATCTTTTTCGGAAAGAATTTCAACACCATTATTAATATAGCTTATTTTAAAAGGTGATTTTTGTATCCTAATTTTAAATGTGCCAAAACTCGGATAACAATCTATTGAATTGGATTCTGAATAAAAAGTTAGGTTTTTAATCTTAGTACTTAAAATTACCGCATTAGAAATAGCGTTATTTTTTTCACCTTTTGGAACAAATATTGTTTCAATTATTTTTTCATTAATAAATTTTATGAAATAATTCCCATCAGAAACAGCAATAGAAATTCCATCTTCAGTTTGCGATAAATCTATATATTTTCTATCGACATTTTGAGCAAACGAAAATGTGGATAAAAAAAGAAAAAAAAGTAGTTTTTTCATATTTTTTGCGTGAATTCAAATGTATAAACAAAAAAGAAAACAAAAAAATAAGAGTTGTGTTGAATGTAACAAAAAAACATAAGTTTATAAAAAATTAAGCGCAATAAAAAACCCTTAACTTTAAACAGTTAAGGGTTTTTTTATATGTGCGGGTAAAAGGACTCGAACCTTCACACCTTGCGGCACCAGATCCTAAGTCTGGCGTGTCTACCAATTTCACCATACCCGCGACAATTGGAGTGCAAATATAAATATTCAATTTTAACTATCAAACAAATAACAAATTTTTTACTTAATTTATTTTTATTACATTAGCCGTTATAAATCCCCCAATTTTATGACTAATAACTACAAAAACTTAACCAAATTTCGATTTTTAGCAGTATTCTTAACACTTTCTTGTATTTCTTTTAGCCAAACAAAAGAACAAGTTGCTCAAATAACTGCTGAATATGATCTAAAAAAAGGCGAAGAACTTTACCTACAAGTTAAAAAAAGAGAAGAAGCACAAAAAAAAGAAGCACTGCTTTTTTCAAAAAAACACAATTTACCTATTTTCAGAGAAAATACAAAGGGTGGTTTTGATCAATTAATGTATATCAATTCTGACGGAATTCCAATTTATTACTCAATTGATAATGTTGAAGCTGCAACATCAACCAGAGTGAATTTTTTAAGAAGCGGTGGTGGATTGGGTCTTAACCTCACAGGAACAGGAATGGTTCCTAGAATATGGGATGGAGGAGCAATCTTGGCAACTCATCAAGAATATAATGGAAGAACAACATTTGGAGATGGAGTTACTGTAAGAAACACGAATAGTTTCCATGCCATTCATGTCACAGGAACAGTTTTAGCCTCAGGAGTTGTAGCAGCTTCAAAAGGAATGGCTCCTACCGCTACTGCCAGAACTTTTGATTGGGACAACGATGAATCTGAAGCCATTATGGAAGCAATGAACGGAATGTTGCTTTCAAATCATTCTTATGGCGTACCTGTTTCAAGTGTATCAAGTACTCCATGGTATATTGGTGCTTATTCCGCCGAAGCCTATAATTGGGATGTTATAACATATAATTTCCCATATTATTTACCAGTAATGTCTGCTGGAAATGATGGAAGTACTGCAAATCCAAGTCCAACAACAACGGGATATGACAAATTAAACGGAAATAAAAATGCAAAAAATATACTAACTGTAGCAAATGCTCAAGATGCAACAATTAACACTACAACTGGAGCAATTACTCTAGGCGGAACCATTCATAGCTCGTCTAGCCAAGGGCCATCAGACGACAGAAGAATAAAACCGGACATTACTGGAGATGGAGCTGGCACTGGATCTGGAATTTATTCAACTGGAAATGGTTCAGGAACTGGAGGTACAGCTACACAATATACAACAATGTTAGGTACATCAATGGCAGCTCCTAATGTTACTGGTACATTGACATTAATACAACAACATTATAATAATGTAAACGGAAAATTCATGAGAGCAGCAACATTAAAAGGTTTAGCTACTCATACAGCAACTGATAGAGGTAGACCAGGGCCAGATGCTCAGTATGGTTGGGGATACCTAGATGCTAAAAGTTGTGCAGAAGCCATTACAAATAATGGATTAACTTCATGGATTTCTGAAGAAACATTATCTCAAGGACAAACATTTACAATGCAAGTCGTTGCTACAGGCGGAACTACCCCTCTTTTAGGTTCGATAACATGGACAGACGTTCCCGATGCAAGTAAAATTAATAGCGGAACACTTAATGAATCTATTCCTGATATAACAAATGATTTAGACATTAGAATCACTCAAGGAGCTAGTACATTTTATCCGTGGGCATTACAATCTAGCGCTACTGCAAATGCAATTAGAACTGGAGATAACAATGTTGACAATGTTGAAAGAATTAATATTGACGCACCTACTGCTGGAGCTATATACACAATTAACATTACTCATAAAGGAACACTCTCTAATGGCCCACAAAGATTTGCTTTAGTAGTAACAGGTATAACTTCAAACTTTACTTTTAAATCAACAGCTGATACAAAAACTGTTTGTTCAAATGTTGGTAATGTAGTTTATAATTTTGATTTATCAAAAACTGGCGGTGCAAATGTAAATTTAACAGCTCAAAATGTACCGTCAGGTGCGAATGTAGCGATATCACCAAACTCAATGAGTGCTTCTGGCGCATTTACTGTTACTGTAAATAATTTAGCCTCAGTTGCTGCAGGAACTTATGAAATAGATATTGTAGGAAATAATGGAACAGAAACTGAAATCAAAAAAATAACTTTAACAATATATCATCCAAGTTTTACAGCCTATCCACAGACAACAACCCTTCCCGCTGATGGTAGCACGGGCGTTTCTACCTCTCCTACCTTGACTTGGAATCCAAATATTAATGCAGAAAATTATAATTTACAAATTTCTACTAGTCCAACATTTGGTACATTTGTTAGAAACACCACCGAAACCCAGACATCTGTTCTTGTCACTGGTTTATCTTCAGAAACTATTTACTATTGGAGAGTTATACCTGCAAATAGATGTGCAACAGGAAATTCGTCAGCAATAAAATCATTCCAAACTGGGACTATTGGTTGTGGTTATACTTATTCAAATGGAACAAATGTTACAATTTCAAACGCTACAGACAATTCAGGAGCATTGGCAATGGGTAATGGATGGAGCGTTTCAACAATAAATGTTCCTAATAGTTTTGCGATTGGTGATGCAAACATTAATTTACTTTTACAACACACTTACATACAAGATTTAACCATTTATCTAGAAGCTCCAAACGGAACATATACCATTGTTGCTCAAGAAGCTTGTGGAGATAATGACAATATAGATGCGACATTTATTGATTCCGGAAGCACAGTTGCTTGTACAGCTTCAGTTCCTGCACTAACTGGAAATCGTTTGCCTTTTGAACCTATGAGTACTTTTCAAAATCTAAATTCAAATGGAAATTGGTTACTATATGTGAATGATCCATATGCAGGTGATGATGGAACTATTGATAATTGGACATTAAATTTATGTAGTTTAAGTGCTGTTGCAAATCCACCTTCACTAGTGAAAAATGGAATCACAACATTAACAAATTCAACATATACCATTTCAAACACAGATCTTGAAGCCACCACTTCAGCTCAGACTGCAAGTCAACAGGTATACACATTAATTTCACCTCCAACTATTGGAAATTTAAGATTAAACTCAACAAATCTAACCGTTGGCAGTACTTTTACACAAAATGATATTAATACAGGTTTATTAAATTATATCAACACAGAAAGCTCTGCTACATCAACTTCATTCAAAGTAAATATTAAAAACAACAATAATGGATGGCTTCCTAATGAAGTTGTTTCTATAAATATAATTGCGTGTGGAGATATCGCTACCACATGGAATGGTTCTTCGTGGAGTAATGGCGCTCCATTGCGTAATGTTGCAGTAACGTTTGCGGGTAACTACACCTCTACTGGAGATTTAGAAGCTTGTTCGGTAACGGTTAATAGTGGTGCCAATGTAGTTTTAAATGCGGGTCATACTTTAATAGTAGGTGGAAGCGTTACTGTAAACACAGGCGGAAGCTTAACCATTAATAACAATGCAGCATTGCGTCAAATAGACAATGCAGCAGTAAATTCAGGAAACATCATTG
>NZ_JAAJBV010000009.1 GCF_011392075.1 Flavobacterium celericrescens | reverse complement strand
TCTTCCCATTCCGAACAGAGAAGTTAAGCCCGACTGCGCAGATGGTACTGCAGTTATGTGGGAGAGTATGTCGCCGCCTTTCTTTTGAAAAGCCTGTCTATAATTTAGACAGGCTTTTTTGTTTTTATAGTTTTACGGATAGAAAATTTAAAGAATAGTAGCCAATTTATTTTGAAACGTTTAGATCTATTGAAATAAAGTTAAATCAATTAAAGCTATTTTAAAACTCTAAAATCCGATCATAATGCTTGTGATGATTTTTAAATTCTTGAATACCTTGCTTAAAAGTAAGGTATTTTGCACCATTTTTATGGTTATGCTTACTGATTAGGTACATATAATGAAAATGACGCGTGAGTTCTTTCCATCCAAATAAGAGCGTATGTTTTGGGTCGTACATATGTGTAGGTTCGCTGATAGCTCCATTGATTTCAACAATTTGGAAGTTTTTTCCTTTTGCTAAATCTTCATATGAATTGTACATGATGTCCATTCGACCAAAATGAAAACCGTCGATTTGATTACAAATTGTATTAAAACTTTCAACCATTCTAGGTGTGATTTCATGACTGGCATCAACAAATTTTGTACCACGGCAATGATTTCCATAAGGAACTAAGTTAATCGTTTCTCTGTCTTTTAAAACCGTATTTAGTTTGTCGTTATATTCTTTTTCAAGTGCTTTAATTTGAAATACATAACGAATATCTTGGTTTAAAAGTTCACGAATGGTGTTTTTTCCGTTTCCGGTTATGATCATGAATTCTTTCGATACTATTCCTGTTATTTTTCCACTTTGATTGGGTAATTTCACATAGAAAAGTCCGATTTCGTTTTCATAGGGAATTAATTCTTGGAATAGAATATTGAATTTTGCTTTTTTATGATATGTTATTAATTCTTCAGTTGTATGTATTTTTTTTACAGCGGTTCCTCTTAAACCAATGTCTGGCTTTGCTATTAAAGGGAAATTAATATTTTCGGAAGTTAATTTTTGTAAAATGGTTTCTAAACTTTCATCAGGAGTTACGATTATTGTTTTTGGATAATATTCTTGTGGAATTAAATCGTAAATTTCTTTTTTTGATTCCATAAAAAAACCTCCATTTTTAATTGTAGGATTTGAAGCATTGAAAAAGAAGAATGATTGTGTACGAATTACATAATACAAATACTGAAAATATACCGGAAAATAAAGTACTTGATAGGGCCAATATTCCCAATGGGTAAGTTTGTGATAGAAGAGTTTAAACTTGGTCATAGCTTTCCATTAAGTCTAAATAAGACATTTGTATTTTGTTTTCAGAAACACAACATTGTGTAATACAGATAGTTTTTAAAAGATTATTTCGGTTGATTTGTAAGCCAAATTCTTCATTTTTAGATTCTGTAAATTGGTGAAAATCTAAAATATCTTGTGCAGTTGGGTTAGTGTTTTTATGCATAAAATTGGCAAACCATTTTGCTCTTTCAATTCTAATTTCTTTTGCATATAGGGTAGAGGAAGACCAAATGTAATGCTCTGAAATAGCTAATTCTTCTTGACTTTTCTTAACTTCATTCCATTGCAATTGAAACAATTTGTTATTTTCAAAGAGTACAATTGTGAAAGGCTCAATATTAGTTAAGTCAATCGTTTTCCAGTGTTCTAAACTGTTGTTTGAACTTGCTATTTCAAGAACGATTAAGCCTCTACTTTTTCGGTAAAAAGATTTTTTAATGTGTTTTTCTTGGGCTCCATTTAATAGCACTACAATTTTATTTTCAGTTTGTGCTATCCACGTACCACCAGCTTTTTGATCTTTTGGAAAAATGATTTGCTTACCATTTATTTCATAAGATTGCGGTGGAATTGCTTTTTCACGCGCTATTTTTTCATCACGATTGGATGTGATTATGCAGCCATTTGTAGTTGGAATAAAGGTTACAGTACACATTTTTTTCTGTATTCAAGTGTTGATGGAGCTACTCCAAATGAATTTGAAATTTTAATATGCGGAAAATTGTACAGCGCAACTTTTATTAAAGCTTGATGATGAATACTATGCTCTAAATTGTATAATAATTCGCGAAAATAATTTGTAGGAAGCAATTCTTCAACACTAAAACAATTGTGCTGCAAAGAAAGTTCCTTGTTTGGTTTGTCAATAGTAGAAAGATGTTTTTCAATGATTGTTATAGCAAAATTGACATCAGATTGAATTTTTATATCTCTATCGCGTTTGTCATAATTTATTATCCCTTGATTATAATTTACAAGCAAACAATCAAATAACTCTATGATATGACGCATGTGTTCGCCAATAGTTGCATGGCTTAACTCAGGATTTTTTTTACAGAATTCTTCGTTCGAAAGTTGTCGAAGTAATTCGATGTTTTCATTTAAATTATCTTTAACAAAACGGACTAGCATATTTTACTCGGTTTCAGGAACAAATTTTATAGATACTGAATTGGTACAATAGCGTTGGCCAGTAGTTTCTTCCGGGCCGTCATCAAATACATGACCTAAGTGTCCTTCACATTTAGCACACATCACTTCAGTTCTCACCATTCCAAAACTTAAATCTTTTTTATAAATAACAGCACCTTTGATTGCTTCATCAAATGAAGGCCAACCGCAATGTGAATCAAATTTAGTGTCAGAAGTAAATAAATCATTTCCGCAGGCTGCACAAACGTATTTTCCTTTTTCAAAATGATCATAATATTCTCCAGTAAAAGCGCGTTCTGTGCCTTTGTTTCTCAATACTTCATATTCCATTTCCGAAAGTTGGGCTTTCCATTCTGCATCGGTTTTTTTAACAGTTGTATTCATAGCGCTAGTTTTTTCCGAAGTTTCGGGTTTGGTTTGTGATTGACAGGATTGAAACGAAATTACTAAAAGTAATAAAACCAAGTTTTTCATAGATGACATTTTTTCAAATTTAATGCTTATCATTCAAATAAAATGTTAACTAATTTACAAAATATTCGAATTATGTATTGATTTCTAAATCTTTGATATAATCTTCATTTTCATAGAAAAAGCGTTCGAAAGCATCCATTTTTTCATTAAAAAAATCAAAAACTTCGTTCCAGGTGTTTTTATTATTGATACTAATTCCTGTTTTTTCTACCCAAATGCGACTAATTACTTTTCCGTTTTCTAAATAAAAATTACGTTCAAAAATGGCGTCTTCTAAATAGTCTTCCAAAAGTATAGTCTTCAATGATTCTACCTTTTCATAATATATAATACGTTTATTTTCGTCTTTTGGTTCTATATCTAATAAAACTTGTGCTTTTTTATTATCAACATAAAACTTAAATGTAACATCTTTGATTTTTGTGTTGTATAACAACCATTTACGAGGATATTCGGCAGCAAATGCGATCCAAAAATCTTTTTTAATTTGAAGTGCTTCTTCTTTACTAAACATATTATTTTTTTAGGAAAAGTTATTTTCTTTGAAAATTTAGTTATCTTTAAGATTACTAAAATTTTTTATAGGTATGCTTTTTAATGATTTTATAAAATATATTCCAAAGATAGAAAAAGAAAAATTGCTTTCTACTGATGCGCATGTAAAAATGGCGCCTTTGGAACGTATTTCGTATTTGAAAGAAGAGAATTACTTAGATAGAAACCCAAAAAAAGCAGCAGTATTGATGTTGTTTTATCCTAAAAATGAAATTACGCATTTGGCTTTAATTGTTAGAAATTCTTATCCAGGCGTGCATTCGTCTCAAATAGGATTTCCTGGTGGTAAAGTTGAAGAATCGGATTTAAATTTAGAAGAAACAGCACTAAGAGAAACGCATGAAGAAGTTGGTATTCATCCAGATAAAATAAAAATCATCAAAACATTTAGTGAAATATATATTCCACCAAGCAATTTTTTAGTTGCTCCATTTATGGGAATTTCGCACGAAGAACTAACTTTTGTTCCTGATTTAGATGAAGTTAAGCGAGTACTTGAATTTTCTATTGTAGATTTTTTAGACGAGAAGAGTATCACTAAAGTAAAAATGTCAACTTCCTATGCAACAGATATTGAAGTGCCTGCTTTTATGGTAGATAAATATGTGGTTTGGGGTGCTACTGCAATGATGATGAGCGAGTTAAAAGAAACCATCAAAAATGTTTTGTTGTAAACTCTTTTGAACTCCTCCAAAATTATATTTTCATTATGTGATTTTATTCTTTTTTTCTTTTAAAAATATTCTATTTTACTACATTTGCTTTCTTGTTTTGTTAAAAAAAGGAATTAGTATGGGATTATTTAAGAGAAATCCTTTTGGACATATATTATTTTTAAAAACGTGGTTAATTCGCATTGCGGGATTCTTAACACACAGACGCTATAAAAGTTTTAATAGATTGCATATTGAAGGTTCTGAAATTATTAGAAGTTTGCCTGATACAAATGTGTTGTTTATTTCTAATCATCAAACTTATTTTGCTGATGTTGTAGCAATGTTTCATGTTTTTAATGCTAGTTTGAAAGGAAGAGAAAATAATATTAAGAATGTTTTTTATTTGTGGAATCCAAAACTTAATATGTATTATGTTGCTGCTAAAGAAACGATGCAAGAAGGTTTGTTGCCAAGAATTTTAGCCTATGCAGGTGCAATTACTGTTGAAAGAACTTGGAGAGCAAAAGGAAAAGATGTTACTGAAAAGAAAGAAGTCAATCCAAATGATACTGAAAATATAAAAATTGCGCTACAAGACGGTTGGGTAATTACTTTTCCACAAGGGACAACTCGTTCTTTTAAACCTGTTAGAAAAGGTACTGCACATATTATTTTGCAACACAAGCCTATCGTGGTTCCTATTGTAATTGATGGTTTCCGTCGTTCGTTTGACCGAAAAGGTTTAATGATAAAAAAGAAAGGAATTTTGCAATCGATGGTTATTAAAGAACCTTTGCAAATTGATTATGAAAATGATTCTGTAGATAAAATTGTTGAAATGATTGAATTTGCAATTGAGCAACACCCATCTTTATTAAAAGTTATTCCAGCAGAAGAATTGGAAGAAAAAGAAAAATTAGACAAAGAAAGAATGTGGAAATATTAATAAAAAAGAGGCTATAGCCTCTTTTTTATTATTGAACAGGTTCAACAATGAATCCTTCTTTTCGTAATAATTTAATGACACCTTCTTCACCCGCTAAATGACCTGCACCTACACCAAAAAAAGTTGGAATTTTTGATGCAGTTTCTGAAATGATTGGAATCCAATTTTTATTTCTATTGTTTAATAGAAGATCTTGGTTTTCTGATGAAATTTTATTTTCAGATTCATCCATTGCTTTTAGCATTCCTTCGATGTCTTTGTCTTTGTATATTTCTAAAAGTTTGATAAATTCTTCTTTGTCTTGTTTTAAATCACTTTTGGCTGTTTTTAATAATTCATCAGCTTGAACTTGATACGGAATAGCATCAAATACTTTCATTTGATCTTTGATGTCTTCTAAACCATAAATTTCTTCACCTTGTTTTTCAGTTACTTTTATCAATTCTGATTCAACAGATTGAAATTTGCAGTCTAGCATTTTGGGTAATAACATACTACTAACCACAAAAGGTTTGAACGTGTCAAACATTTTTGCTGACATATTCATGTGCTTTTTTAGAAATTCGTCTACAATTTTAAAATCTTCGGCACTTAATAATGTAGAAAGTTTTACATCATTATTCATTTTCATGTATTTGAGCATCTGCATTTGCATCGCTTTGTCATCCATATCAAGCTCTAGATATAGTTGTTTTGTTTCTTGTAATGCTTTGATTGTATTTTCATCTAAACTAGCGTCACAAGTTGCGTGAATGGTTCCAAATATGTATGAAGGTTCTTGTAATCCATTGCCTGAAATTTTCCACAATAAACTTTTTTCTAATTCTTGTGAATTTCCATATAAAGAAGTTAGAAGTCCAGCAACTAAAAGTAGGTATTTCATTAAAAATCTATTTTTTGTAATTCGTTAAAGTTTTTTTGTAGTCTTCGCATTAATATTCCGTACAAAATTCTATAGAATAGCCAAATTAGACCTATAAACACTACTATTACAATTATGTACACTAAAATCATTATGCAATAAAATGTATTTAAGGACAAACTTTTAGACATTTTTTCAACCAATTTTTGAATATTTGGGTCATACATAAATTGGAAAATAAAAACCAAAATGAATGAAAAAGCGGTCATTCCTAAGTTGTACCAAACATAATATTTGACTGTTTTTCTAGTTTTTAAAATGCTTTGCATTAATTGCTTTACAGTATCAGTAGTATTGATAGTTTTATAATTTTTAAAAAATAGATAAATAAAGAATAAAATGATACCATAATTAATTACAGAAATTATAGGCATAACTGTGTCTAAATGATATATTTCTAATGTTTTGAAATATTCTTCATCAGCGGTTAAAAACGAAATTCCGCTCCATAGTAAAAGTTCCAAAACACTTATAATCAAAATCCACTTCACAATAGAGGATGATCTTTTGTGCAGCATACCATAAATTTCTTTTTCGGTAACTTGGTCGAAAGTATTTTCGTTTTTCTTCCAGTCTTTTTTTAATATTTCTAATTCATCCATAATTACGGATTTAATATTTTTTTTAATTTTCCTTTTACACGGTTCATTTTTACCCGTGCATTTACTTCACTAATACCTAATGTTTCAGATATTTCAGTGTAATCTTTGTCTTCTAAATACAAGAAAACGAGCGCTTTTTCAATATCATTTAATTCACTTATAGCGCTGTATAATAATTTTAATTTTTCTTCTTCCTCGAAGTTATAATCGTCTTGTGTTACCTTATGAAAAGTGCTGTCAAACTCAATAGTATCAATGGTTCTTTTCTTTTTTCGATAAAGTGTAATTGCGGTGTTTAAGCCCACTCGGTAGGCCCAAGTTGTAAATTTGGAATCGCCCCTAAAATTTGGAAAAGCCTTCCATAATTGAATCGTAATTTCCTGAAACAAATCTTTATGCGCGTCAGCATCAGTAGTATATAATCGACAAATTTTGTGGATTATATTCTGATTCTCTTTAAGTTGCTTTACGAAAAGTGCTTCCGATTCTGATTTCATATTTAATAAGTAGCTGTTTGAGCTAATTTGTTACAAGTTTACTATTTCAAATTTAAATAATCATTAACTATTTAAAGAAACATTCAATTCTTTTTCTTCTTATCTTTGAGGTGATAAATTTACGATGATAAATGAACATTCCACGTAGTAGTTTTCCAAGAATCGTCATCATTGGTGGTGGTTTTGCTGGAATATCTTTAGCGAAAAGACTTCGCAATAAAAATGTACAAGTTGTTTTATTGGATAAACACAATTACCATAATTTCCAACCTTTAATGTACCAAGTGGCAACGGGCGGTTTAGAACCCGATTCGATTGCTTATCCTATTCGGAAAATTGTTCAGGAATATAAAGATTTCTATTTCCGATTAGCAGAAGTACGTGAAATCGATGCCGAAAACAATATCCTATATGCTGATATTGGCGAATTAAAATTTGATTATTTAGTCATTGCTACGGGTTCGAAAACCAATTATTTTGGTAACAAAGAAATCGAGCGTAATAGTATGGCGATGAAAACGATTCCGCAATCGTTGAATATTCGTAGTTTGATTTTAGAGAATTTCGAACAAGCGTTGCTAACAAATGATATCGACGAACGTCATAGTTTGATGAACTTCGTTTTGGTAGGCGGTGGTCCAACAGGAGTGGAGTTGGCTGGAGCTTTAGCCGAAATGAAAAAAGCCATTTTGCCAAAAGATTACCCCGATTTGGATGTTCGAAAAATGGAAATTAATCTAATTCAAGGAAGTGACAGAGTTTTAGATTCTATGAGCGAAAATGCTTCTGAAAAAGCAGAAAAATTTCTGTTGGATTTAGGAGTAAGTGTTTGGAAAAAAGTTCGTGTAACGGGTTACGATGGCAAAACGGTTACTACAAATTCTGATTTATCGTTTGATTCTGCAACGGTGATTTGGACAGCTGGAGTTCAAGGCGCTTTGCCTCATGGTTTAAAAGGCGATAGTTTTATCAAAAATGTAAACCGAATCAAGGTGAACCAATTCAATCAAGTAGAAGGTTATGAGCATTTATTTGCCATTGGAGATATTGCGGTTATGTCTTCAGAAAAATTTCCACTAGGACATCCGATGATGGCGCAACCAGCTATGCAACAAGGAAGATTATTAGCTGATAATTTAATTAAAATCATCAATAAAAAAGAACCAAAACCATTCGAATACAAAGACAAAGGTTCGATGGCAACCATAGGAAGAAACAAAGCCGTTGTCGATTTACCAAAATTCAAATTCAGTGGTGTTTTTGCTTGGTTTGTTTGGATGTTTGTGCATTTGTTTTCGCTAATCGGATTCAAAAATAAAGCAGTAGTTTTCCTAAACTGGGTGTACAATTACGTTCGTTTCGACAGAGAAGCACGTTTGATTATGCGTCCGTATAAGAAGAGAAGTAATGTGAGTTTTACGAGTGATGAATTATAAGTATTCAGTGTTCAGTTTTTAGTGTTCAGTTACTGCCAACTTATTACTGAACACTGAACACTTTTTCATATCCAATCGCTAAACCCACAAACTTACTATAGCCTTCCATGCCGTCTTTTTGTTGGTTGGCTTTTAGGAAATTATCGTAGAAATACTCGAAAAAGGTATTGATGGGCGTTTGGTATTCCTTCCAAAAGATTTCGTTTTCCTCAAAGTTTTTCAAAACGCCTTTGTTGATTTTTTTTATGTAAACTTTTGAACTTCCTTCTTGCATCATTTCCAAATTATGCAACGCATAACGTAAAGCAAAACTATAAGCCGAATATTGGAAATACAAATCCTCATTTTTAGCAGCGGTTACAAATCCGATGAAGTTGCATTCGCTTTCGCTACCAATTCCTGTTTGATGCGCCATTTCGTGGCAAGTGGTTAACGGTGACGTGTATTTCGGTTTCAAATAATTGACTTGTGCTTCATTAGTAAACGGATTCAAATACCCACCAAATCCCATATAACTCAAAGGATAACTAAACAACGACGATTTGATACTTTTTACTTCGTAACGGAATTCTTTTAAATCGTTAGGGATGTTTTCATAGCCTTTCAAAGCCAAACTGTAAATTTCGTCATGCGAATACGGAATCACAACCACAACCGAATCATTTTTAGTGATTTGCAATTGCAATTCATTGGTTTTTAGCAGCATTTTTTCAATGAAAGCTTCCAATTGTTCTTTCGAATATTCTTTTTCAATCTGTAATTTATCATGCAACGGAATACGGTAATAGTTCATTCCCCAAAGGATATGAAAGAAAAAATAAAACACCGAAACCCAACTCAATATCGCTAATCCATTATTCTTCCATTCTTTAAAAAAGCCAATGTGGTGTTTCCAAATCCATTGGAATAAGAGTAAAATTAGAATGAAATAAATCACATCGCCAAAAGAAAACGGCAACCAACCCAATGCTTTTCTCGACAAGAAAGCCAATTTCGGATAAAAACCTTTACTATACCAATTTTCAACAAAATCAGGAAATAAACCAATCGTTTTCACTACGATGATTTGAATGACCAAAAATAAAGGAAGGATGAATTTTCTTTTCACAACATATTTTTAAAACGTAAATATAATCACAAATCAATTTGTAAAGAAATTAAACTTTGTAACTTTGTTGCTTAGATACTTAAAAACTACAAAAATATAATGAGCCAAGAAATTAGAAATCTGGAACCAAAGCCACTTTGGAACAAATTTGCCGATTTGAATGCCGTGCCACGTCCGTCTAAAAAAGAAGAGCGTGTGATTGAATTCATGAAAAACTTCGGAACCAGTTTAGGATTAGAAACGTTTGAAGACGAAATCAGAAACGTTATCATCAGAAAACCTGCGACACCAGGAATGGAAAACCGCAAACCAATTGTTTTACAAGGACATTTGGATATGGTACACCAAAAAAACAACGATACCAACTTTGATTTCGATACGCAAGGAATCGATATGTATGTTGATGGTGACTGGGTTCGTGCTAAAGGAACTACACTTGGAGCTGACAATGGGCTAGGAGTAGCGATGATTATGGCAATTTTAGAATCTACAGATATCAAACATCCTGCAATTGAGGCTTTGTTTACAATCGATGAAGAAACTGGAATGACAGGCGCTTTAAACTTAAAAGGCGGTGTGTTACAAGGTGAAATTTTATTGAATTTAGATACCGAAGAAGACGATGAAATAGACATCGGTTGTGCAGGTGGAATTGACGTAACGGCTACAAGAGGTTACAACGAAGAAGAAACGCCAGAAGGTTCTGTGGGTTACACCATTACTGTGAAAGGTTTACAAGGTGGACACTCAGGAATGGATATTCATAAAGGTTTAGGAAATGCAAACAAAATCATGAACCGTTTATTATTTGACGGATTTGAGAATTTTGGATTGCAAATTGCTGAAATTTCAGGAGGAAGTTTGCGTAATGCGATTCCAAGAGAAAGTGTTGCGAAAGTAATTATCGCTGAAATGTATGACGAAGCGTTTGTTTTTGACATGCAAGAAGTAATTGGCGATATCAAAACCGAATTCAAAACGATGGAACCGAATTTAACAATTGAAATTGTTAAAAATGATACAGTTCCTGCTAAAGTAATGGATTTAGGCGTGCAAGAAGGTTTGTTACGAGCGATTTATGCAGCACACAATGGCGTTTACAGAATGTCGGCTGATATGGAAGACTTGGTAGAAACTTCAAATAATATTGCAAGAGTAATCGTAAAAGACGGACAAATTTCGATTCAGAATTTAACGCGTTCTTCTGTGGAAAGTTCTAAAATGGATTTAGCGAATGCTTTACGTTCGGCTTACGAATTGTTTGGTTGCGAAGTTGATTTTGCAGGAAGTTACCCAGGTTGGACACCAAATGTAAAATCTGAAATTTTAGACGTTTTGACTTCAATTTACGAAAAACAAAACGGTGAAAAACCAAAAGTAGTAGCATGTCATGCTGGATTAGAATGTGGTATTTTAGGAACAAATTATCCAAATATGGACATGATTTCTTTTGGACCAACTATTCACGGAGCACACAGCCCAGATGAAAGAGCATCGATTAAATCGTCTCAGAAGTTTTGGAAGTTTGTTTTGGAAATTTTAGAGAATATTCCAGTGAAGAAATAAGAATATAGAATAAAGAAGAAATCCCGATGAAAATCGGGATTTTTTTTATGTTGGCGTAATATATTTATGCTTTGCTTTGTGAGAATGAACGTGACGTTTGAGCTAGCATAGGATAGTAGTATTTCTATTGTGTTTTAGGCTTACTAATTGAATCTTGTTTTTTTATTAAATTATTTAGTTTTTGAATACTGTCATTCAACTCTAAATTTTGTTTATTCAATTCGTTTTTCTCATTGTCAAATCTTGAGTTTCCGTTGTCGAAACCTAATTTGTACGAAGCACTTATCAAAACTACAATTACAGTCCAAAAAAATGGGTTTTTTATTAGAGATAATATATAATTATTTTCATTAATTTTCTTATTTGCTTTCAAATTTTCACAAGATTTTATAGCACCTTTCAATTTTGTAAATTCAGTTTCAAATTCACTTTGATAGTATCCGCTGAACTTTTTCTGATTAACACTATCCAACATTCTGTGCGGACCACTATTTTCATCGTAATTAGTTCTAATAAAATTTTCAACTTTAGAAACCCAAGCTAGAAAATCAGGGGTTGCATAACTATAATATTGGTCAGTTGAATACTTCTTGTTGTTGTTAAAACTATACAGGTCACTTTCCTTTATTAATTCAGCAATAATTTTATTTTGTTTTGTCATTTTTTGGATGATGTAGTTTTAATATTACCGCCAACGTTTTGTAGCTAAAAGAAGTTGCGTATTATTTTTTAACGAAATCAAATATAATAAAATAGTTACAATTTTAAAACAAAAAAGGCTCACTTTCGTGAACCTTTCTATGATTAACTCAAAATAATTAAAACAAGTATTGGAAAAATAATTCCTGCTAGAGCTAGTTTCCAGCCGCGTTGTTTAAAGGTGTATTTACCGTGAGTGAGCATCATTGTTCCTGTTACGGCAATTAATATTAAAGAAATTCCAAAAATATCAGAATAGTAAATCCACCAGTTCGAAGTGTTTTTGTGCAACTTCATTGTTTGACTGATAATTGGGGTTTTGTTGAAGGCTATAATTTCCCCTTTCCCCGTTTTCATGTCGATTTCTACATCGTGTTTTTCAAACGAAATTTTAAACGTGCCTTTTTTTACATTGTGACGACGCATTTTATCATCGATGCCCAATTGTTTTCCTAAATTTTCAGCATAAGCTTCAGTAATTTGACTTTCTTCGGGTAATTGTACTTTGATGTTTTTTGTTTCAACTGTGTATTTTTCAGGATGCCAATGTTCTCTATGGTTCATTAAAATGCCTGAAAAAGCAAACGAAATAATTAATCCTACGTAGAAGTAACCAAAATCACGGTGTAGATCTCTAACTAATTTTTGTTGTTTCATGTTTAAAAAATAAAAAGCTAAGGTATGGTTTAAAATTTATATCGCAAAGAGGTCATTATTTGTCTTGGCGCAATTGGATTCACGCTATAATTCTCGTGAACGGTATAATTCAATTCGTTTGTAATATTAGACAATTTACATAGTAATGAAAACTGTTTCCAATTATACCCTAAAGACACATCAATCGTAGTGTAGCCATCTAGAGGAATTTCACGGTCTAAAATGCCATTAGGTTGCGTTGGGTTTACTTGATTGTTCCATCCACCTTTTCGGTTTCCAATATAATTTCCAATTGCTCCAAAAGAAACATCTTTTAATACACCAGACTGTACGGTGTAAAAGAAACTTAAATTAGCTGTATTTGCTGGTGTTCTCACTAATCGGTCACCTTCAATAAAACTTCCGGTTGCGCCTGTGGTTTCGGTATAACGCATATCGTTATAGCTATAGCCTGCGATGATGTTTAAAGCTTCTATTGGTTTATAGGTAATATCTACTTCAACTCCTTTACTTGTAGTTTCGCCACTTAGCGATTTTACGTTGGTATTTGTATTTACGTTACCATTGGCATCAAATTCGGCAGTTTGAGCTAAATTGCTGTTTACTATTTGGTATAAAGTTACATTTGTTGTTAAAACACCTTTCCAAAATTCCTTTTTTATTCCAGCTTCATATTGGTCAATAATTGATGGCTCTATGGCATTGTTATAAATATCAACCCCAGTATTTGGCGTAAACGAATTCGAATAACTTGCAAAAATTGAAGTATTTTTTGTAGGTTGGTAAATCAATCCTACTTTAGGAGAAAAAGCTCTGTCGTTACGAATTTTTTCTTCGGTAATTGTGTTGTTAACTTTATTATGAGTTTCTGGTTTTGCTTCTTGGTACGAATAACGAATACCTAATAATGCTTTGAATTTGTTAGAGAAAGAAATCAAATCTTGAGCATAAACTCCAAAGCGAGTAGTTTCTGTTTTTACGATTCTTGTTACTTCAGATGGCATAATTGGACCATCGTAAGTTGCATCATATAAAGCAGGATCAAAGATGTTTACAGGATTAGTTGGATCTCCATAAATAGTTACAGTTACTGGATCGCCATTCACATCTAACACATCAGGATTGAAAAATCTAAACGTGTACGCATCGGCATACGAAATTTCAGTATCGATTCCTGTGAACAATTGGTGTTTGATTTTTCCTGTTTTAAAGTTTCCTTGTAAACTTACTTGGTTAGCAAAAATTTGTTCTACTGCTTTATTTCTTCCATACGGACGATTCCAATCGCCACTACCGTCTGTATTTGGTTGAATACGTTCTGTTCCAATAGATTCTCTGTCGTAATCTTGGAATGAAGAATTAAAGTTTAATTTCCAATTCGAGTTGAACTGATGGTTTACTAAAATCGAAGCAGTAGCTTGTTTGGTATTTCCGTTTGACCATTTTGCACCTAAATAGGCGTTTCTTGGTACGTCAGCAATTTCTTTTCCGATAGAACCTGTTCCAAAGTCAGGTGTCCAATCGTCGCTTAAATAATCACCTTGCAGCGTTATGTCGGTTTTGTTGTTTATTTTAAATAAGAAAGAAGGATTTACATAATAACGTTCTTTGGTTACAAAATCTCTAAAACTTTCAGAATTTTCATAGGAACCACTAAAACGGTATGCAATAGCATTATTTAATGGCCCATAAATATCAATTGAAGGCTTGTAAAAATTGTAACTTCCTGTTTGCATTGTAAATTCGCCACCTTTTTTAAATGTAGGCATTTTCGTTACCATGTTTAAAATTCCTCCAGGTGCCACATTTCCATATAAAAGTGCTGCACTACCTTTTAAAATTTCTACTTTTTCTAATGAAGCAACTTCGGGAATTGAACCACTATTAAAACGGAAACCATTTTTGAACATATTATTGGAAGACATATCATAACCTCTAGACCAAAATGATTCTTGAGCGCCACCACGAGCCGAACCTACATATACACCGTTAGCGTTTTTAATAACATCACTTAATCGGACAGACTGTTGTTGAAAAATAATTTCGTTTCCAATAACTTGGATTGCTTGTGGCATATCTAAAGGTTTGATACCAGCTCTATTAACTGACGATTTACCTTTGTCGTTTTTTCCAAGGATAGCGACTTCTTTTAAGTTTTTTACAGTGTCATTTTCGGTAAAGTAATTTTCAAATTCTTCATTTGTTTTTTCTTGAGAGGCTGCTTGAAGCGAAAGCAGTAGGGCTATAGTTTTAAATATGTTTTTACACATCTTATTTAGATTTAATTAAAATAATGATGCAAAAGTATAGAGAGAAAATGAATTTACAAAACTTATTTAGACTTATTTTAAATAAAAAAATATAAGCAATTGATTTTGAATAGTGGAAGTTTAAAAAAAGTTTGCCTAAGCAAACTTTTAATTCCAATTAATTCCAGATTTTAAATACTGATAGTCCAAATAATCATTTTTTTTATCAATGTTTAGTAGTAATGTTAGCTCATATAGTTCAAAGCGATTTATTAAAATAATAAAATTAGTTTGTAGGGTAGGAATAGGAATTTTTTTATCATAAATTGAATGTTCGTACTCTTTTTCCCAATAGTCAATATTAATTTTTTTTAAATAATTCTTAAATGCAATTAGTTCTTCTTCGGAAAGATTAAAATTCAAATTTTTGAATGTTAGTTGATAATTTCCACAGCCTTTCAATAGAATTAACATTCTGTTTTCTGTTTGTTTTAAGATAGAAAAATTGCAGCACATTGTCTATTGTTTTTTTGATTTATTGTGTCTTCCATACCAAATCATGAAACCTGTAATTGGTAAACTTGCAATCAATAAACTAATTAAAAAGGCAAATATTTTACCAGCTAATCCAAAAATAGCGCCAGTGTGAATATCATAATTCATTCGCATTATTTTATCTGAATTTGATGCATTATCCAATCTTCCATAAATATGATTGACTTCTTGTTCTTCTAAAGTGTATTGATTGAAGTAACGATAATCTGTTTTCCAATATGTTCCTTCTTCAAGATTAGCATTTGCAGCAATCGGGGATGTTTTAGTTTCTGGTGGATGAACTTCAATGGAAACAGCATTTGGATATTCTTTAGTCATTAAAAGGTAAGCTTTATCTAAAGGATTTTCAACTTTACTATTTGCTATCTGTATAGAAATTGGATCTTCATAAATCAACGATTTTTCTCCACCAATTAAAGTATAATAACCGTAGGCAAACCAAGGAAAGCCCCAAACTAATCCTGTAATTGCAAATATCAAAGCAATTGACATAACATAAAAGCCTGTTATATTGTGTAAATCATAGTTTTTGCGTTTCCATTTAATTCCGTCTTTCCATCGAAACCAAAAGCGTTGTTTTGCCGCTTTTTTATTTTTTGGAAGCCATAAAATAAATCCGCTGATAATCATTATTACAAAGATTAATGTTGCTGAGGCAATTACTGTTTGCCCAATTTCATGCGGTAACCATAGATAAAAATGACCATCTAGAATCCATCGAAAAAAACCAGAATACATATCGTTAACTTTTAAAACTTCTCCTGTATATGGATTGATATGCACAATTTTGTAATAATTATTGTCCTCTATTTTTTCATCATAATGAAAGAAAATAGCCTCTGCCGATTTTTCTCTTCCTTTATAATGGATAGCATGAAGTGATTTATTAGGGAGTTCATTTTGAGCAATAGTTTCTAATTTTGATGGAAGCAGAAAAGGAATATTTTGCTTTTTAACAAAGCGATACTCTTCAGTTATGTTTTGAATTTCTTCTTGAAATGCATAAAAACATCCTGTAATTGCTACTATAAATATAATAATTCCAGAGGTTAGCCCAAGCCAAAGATGTATTTTTCTGATTGATTTTTTCATGAAAATTAGGATAAAAAAGTTAAAAACTCCCCACCGAAATGAGGAGCTTAATTTAAACTAAACAGAAAACAAACTAAAATTTATAAGTTACCCCAGCTGTTATACTTCTTAAGCGTTGAGGCGTAACAGTAGACCAACCTGAATAATATTTTTCGTTTAACAGATTATTTAATTTTAAAGACACATTAAATTTATTATTATCATAAGACAAAGACGAATTTAAAACGGTGTAAGCAGGTAACTCAAATGTTCCAATATTGGCTCTATTTAATGTTTTGTATTCACTTGCATAATTTCCTCCAAAACCAAGACCAAAACCTTTTAACTTTCCAGATGTTATTGTATAATTTGCCCATAAATTGAATAAATTTTCAGGACCAGCTTCTTCAGGTCGTAATCCTAGGTAACCGTCTCCAGGTGTTTCTTTTGTTACTTCTGATTCATTATGACTAAATCCTGTAATTACATTGAATCCTTTAAACGGACTTGCTACTATGCTAATTTCAACTCCTTTGCTTTCAACTTCTCCACCTTGAATTGAGTTGTTTATATTGTTTGGATCTGTCATTACTCTATTTTTCACATCAATATTATAATAACTTATAGATGCAGAAACTATATCTTTATATAAGTTTGTTTTTAATCCAAATTCATATTGATTCGCTTGTTCTGGGTCAAACTCTTTTATTCTTGGATTACTACCGTCAACATCTGCTACTGTTGTAGGAGCGACATTTTTAAAACCATTCATATAGTTACCAAAAACAGAAACTTTGTTTTCAATAATTTGATAAACTGCTCCAAATTTTGGAGATAATGCTGTTTGTCCTTTTGTTTCTTCACTATCCCATTGTGATGCTTTTCCATCAAAGTGGTCTAAACGTAAACTTGCCATTACTGATAGTTTATCCGTAATATTCAAAACATCTGAAACATAAGCACTCATGATTTCTTGATTTGCTTCTGTGTTTCCAGTATAAGTTCCAGTCAATAAAGCATCTGTTCCAGCTTGTGTTAAATCTCCTGTGTCAGTTCCGTCAATTAATGAAACTATTCCGTTTGCAACCCAACCTGGACCGCCATTAGTTAATCTCGAATTATAATAGTCTAAACCAGCAATTACACGATTTCTCATGTTACCTATTTTGAAATCACCTATAAAGTTTTGTTGAATATCGGTTGTATAGAAAGTTCCATTGGCTTTTGAAATATATCTTGTGAATTCATCTCCATTAGCAGAATCCCATAAATATTGATAGTAGCCGTTTGTTTTGGTTGAACTTTTAGATAAAACTGTTTGTGAAGTCCAATTATTAGAAAGTTTATACAAAGCTTGCATTTGCATGTTGAATGAATTGTTATTCATGGTTAACTCATTCGATGTGAAAGATTTTTTGTAGTTTTTATCAAATAACTCCATTGAATCAAATGATAGAGATGAATAACGACTCAAAAAAAGCATACTTGCTTTTGCTGAGGTACTTTTATAAAATTCAGTATTTACTAAGAAGGTTAATTTGTCACTAACTTCATATTTTAATGATGGAGCAATAAAAAATGAATTTGAAAATCCAGCATCTTGAAATGATTCTTCAGTTGTATAGGCTGAATTAACTCTAACAGCTAATTTGTCTTTTACAGGAATATTAATATCAGCTGTTACTCTATTGCTTCCATATGTTCCAGTATTGTAGCTAATTTCTCCTCCAAAGTTATTTGTAGGCTTTTTTGTAACAATGTTTATCAAACCTCCATAAGATATTACGCTACTTCCAAAAAGCGTTCCAGAAGGACCTTTTATAGCTTCTATATTGTCTATGTTAATTGGGTCAATTGTTGTGTTTGTTAAAGCAGGTAATCCGTTTACCATTGTAGGCTGTACAGCAAAACCTCTCATCGAATAGTATTCTGCTCCATCTCCATTACGTCCAGTTGATTCCCATAGTCTTGTTACACCAGTTGCATTTTTTAATGCATCGTTTAAGTTTGTAACTACTTGTTCTTTTAATAATGTAGCTGGAATTGAATTATAAACTTGTGGATTTTCAATGTCTTTTAAAGGCATTTTTGATACAGTTGTGCTACTTTCCTTTTTGTATTTGTTTTTGATTTCAATTTTTATGTCTTTCAACACTTTTGTAGAATCAGTTTCTTCTTGACTATAAGCACTAAATGTAGTTGCAATTAAAGTTACTGCAAAAATAATTTTATTCATTTTATTTAGATTTAATTAAAATAATAATACAAAAATATACAGAGTTAATAAGATAGCAAAACTTATTTAGACTTATTTTAAATAAAAATTTTAAAGTATTGATTTTCAATTGAAAAACTTTTAAACATTTATGCTTTTAAACTTTCAACTAAAATTGTAACTTTGCACTCCAAAATAAAGGACTACTATGTTAGATAGATTACAATATGTAAAACAACGTTTCGACGAAATTTCAGATTTGATTATTCAACCTGATGTGATAGCCGATCAAAAGCGTTATGTACAATTAAATAAAGAATATAAAGATTTAAAAGCTTTAGTTGATAAAAGAGATGAGTATATCATTTTGGATGGAAACATCAAAGAAGCTAACGAAATTATAGCAGATGGTTCTGATGCCGAAATGGTTGAAATGGCCAAAATGCAATTGGAAGAAGCAAAAGAACGTTTACCGCAATTAGAAGAAGAAATCAAATTTATGTTGATTCCTAAAGACCCTGAAGATGCGAAAAACGTTATGGTGGAAATTCGTGCAGGTACTGGAGGTGATGAGGCCTCAATTTTTGCAGGAGATTTATACCGTATGTACACTAAATATTGCGATTCTAAAGGCTGGAGAACTTCTGTTGTTGATGTAAGTGAAGGTACTTCTGGAGGATTTAAAGAGGTGATTTTTGAAGTAACCGGAGAAGATGTTTACGGTACTTTAAAATTTGAAGCAGGAGTACACCGTGTACAACGTGTTCCTCAAACTGAAACACAAGGTCGTGTTCACACATCGGCAGCTACAGTAATGGTTTTGCCTGAAGCGGAAGAATTTGATGTACAAATAGATATGAATGATGTTCGCATCGATTTTTTCTGTTCATCTGGTCCTGGAGGACAATCGGTAAATACAACAAAATCAGCGGTTCGTATGACACACATTCCAACAGGATTAGTGGCGCAATGTCAGGATGAAAAATCGCAACACAAAAATAAGGATAAAGCGTTAACGGTTTTGCGTTCTCGTTTGTATGAAATGGAATTAGCAAAAAAACAAGAAGAAGATGCTAAAAAACGTAATTCGCAAGTAAGTAGTGGTGACCGTTCGGCTAAAATTAGAACATATAACTATGCACAAGGAAGAATTACTGATCATAGAATTGGTTTGAGTATCTTTGATTTGGATGGTTTTATGAATGGAAATCTTCATAAAATGATTGATGAATTGCAATTAGTAGCCAACACAGAAAAACTGAAAGAAAGCGAAGTTTTCTAAAATAAAAGAAAATAGAAGATAGAATAAAGAGAAAAGATGCTAAACAATAATTTGTTTGGCATTTTTTTTAAATCCTTGCCAACTTTGCGAAAAACTTTGCGAACTTTGCGTTTAAATAACACAACAACATAATGACAACACAACAACTAACAACTCAAATTCATTCCAAAAAATCTTTTCTTTGTATTGGCTTGGATGTAGATTTAACTAAAATTCCACAACATTTACTCGTTTCAGAAGATCCAATTTTTGAATTTAACAAAGCTATTATAGATGCCACACATGATTTGTGTGTTTCCTATAAACCCAATACAGCATTTTATGAAGCTTATGGAATAAAAGGTTGGCAATCGCTTCAAAAGACGATTAATTATATCAATTCAAACTATCCTGAAATTTTTACCATTGCCGATGCAAAACGTGGCGATATTGGTAATACTTCTTCAATGTATGCAAAAGCTTTTTTTGAAGATTTGAATTTCGATTCGGTCACAGTAGCTCCTTATATGGGCAAAGATTCGGTAGAACCGTTTTTAGCTTTTGAAAATAAACATACAATTATGCTTGCTTTGACATCCAACGAAGGTGCATTTGATTTTCAAACAAAAAACATTGATGGACAAGAATTGTACAAAGTGGTTTTAGAAACGTCAAAATCATGGAAAAATGCTGAAAATTTGATGTATGTTGTAGGTGCAACAAAAGCGGAATATTTTACCGAAATCAGAAAAATTGTTCCCAATAGCTTTCTATTAGTTCCTGGAGTAGGAGCACAAGGTGGAAGCTTAGCCGATGTTTGCAAATATGGTATGAGTGATAATGTAGGCTTGCTTATTAATTCTTCAAGAGGGATTATTTACGCTTCAAACGGAACTGATTTTGCTGAAAAAGCAAGAACTGAAGCACTAAAATTGCAACAAGAAATGGCTGAAATTTTGGGTTAAATTTTGAAACAATGCAATTCACAGACCAAATAGGAACCCAACATATTTTTGAAGCAACTCCCAAAAGAATTGTCTCGTTAGTACCTTCACAAACCGAGTTGTTATGTGATTTAGGTTTAGAAGATGCTATTGTTGGTATAACTAAATTCTGTGTGCATCCTATTCATTTTAAGCCTACTAAAGCAATTGTTGGTGGAACAAAAAATGTAAGAATTGATAAAATTAAAGCGCTTCAGCCGGATATTATCATTTGTAACAAAGAAGAAAATACTCAAGAAATTGTAGCCGAATTGAGTCAAGTTTGTCCAGTTTGGGTAACCGATATTCATACAATCGCCGATAATTTACAAATGATTCACGATTTTGGTCAATTATTCAATAAACGCACAGAGGCACAAAAATGGATTGACAAAATTAATTTTATTTATTATGATTTTCAGCAATTTATCAAAGAAAAACCAATTAAAAAAGTAGCTTATTTCATTTGGGCAAATCCGCACATGGTTGCTGGGAATGATACGTTTATCAATGAATTATTACAATTGAATCATTTCGAGAATATTTACAAAGAAAAAGAAGGTCGTTATCCAGAAATCGAATTGAAGAAAATCCGATTAGAAGGCGATCCAGATTATGTGTTTTTGTCTTCAGAACCTTTTCCTTTTAAAGATGAACATGCGTTTGAAATTGGACGTTTTACTCATCATGCCAAAACCGTTTTTGTAGATGGCGAAATGTTTTCATGGTATGGAAGTCGCTTATTAAAAGCATTTGATTATTTTAAATTATTGCATTCAAAAATATAGCAAGTGGCTCTTTTTTGTATTTTCTTTTCTCTTTCATCATAAAAAGCTACATTTGGAAAAATATTAAACATTGATTTCATACACTATTTATAAAAACGAAGCTAGTGCCGAATGGGTTACTTTTGTTCATGGAGCAGGAGGAAGTTCTTCTATTTGGTTCAAGCAGATTCGTGATTTCCAAAAGCATTTCAATGTCTTGTTGCTCGATTTGCGTGGTCATGGCAATTCAAATGAACAAATAAAAACAGCTTTCAAACAAAAATATACGTTCAAGTCAATCGCTAATGACGTAATCGAAGTGATAGATTATCTTCAAATTAAAAGCTCACATTTTGTAGGTATTTCGTTAGGTTCAATTGTTATTCGCCAATTAGCAGAAATGTATCCTACACGAGTTAAAAGCATGATTTTAGGCGGTGCTATTTTAAAAATGAACTTTCGCTCTCAAATTTTGATGCGATTAGGAAATATGTTTAAATATGTATTGCCATATTTGGTTTTATACAAATTTTTTGCCTTTGTGATTATGCCTAAAAAAAATCACAAAAATTCTCGCTTGTTATTTATTAATGAAGCCAAAAAACTCTACCAAAAGGAATTTATCAAATGGTTCAAACTAACAGCAGAAATTAATCCTGTATTACGTTGGTTTCGCCAAGTGGAATTAGATATTCCTACACTTTATGTCATGGGAGAAGAAGATTATATGTTTTTGCCAGCTGTAAGACAAGTTGTGGCTAACCACGTAAAAACGGCCGAATTATTTGTAATTCAAAACTGCGGACACGTTGTAAATGTTGAACAACCGGTTGTTTTTAATGAAACGGTGATTGGGTATTTGAGACAGCGAGGTTAAATCATAAAACAAAAAACCACGCCCTAAAGCGTGGTGATTTTTTAAACTAACCCTAACCAAATGAGAAAAACTCAAATTTATTACTCTGCAAATATCCGATGTTTTTTTTAATCGTAATGTTAAGGATATGTTATACTTATGTTATTGATTACTAAATTTTTACGAAAACGTTTTTTCTGTAAAAATTCAATTACAAAAACTATTTTTTGTCTTGTAAGGCAAAAACTTTCTTTAATAAATCTGAACTTCTTGAGGCTAAATTAGTTCTGATGTCTTTTTCTTCCACCGCAATCATTTTGAAAACACCTTCCATTGCTTTGTTCGTTGTATAATCTGTTAAATCAGGATTTACTTTCTTTACCAATGGAATGCTATTGTATTTAGTAATAATTTCTTTCCAAACTTTATCGGCACCTACTTTGGTAAACGAATTTTTAATCACGGGATTAAATTTGGCATACAAAGCAGTTGAAGTGGTGTTTTGCAAATAGGTTGTTGCCGAACTTTCATTACCCATCAAAATGTTTTTAGCATCAGTAAAGGTCATTTGCTTTACAGCATCTACAAAAATAGGTGTTGCTTCTTTTACAGCATCTTCCGCTGCACGATTGATTACTTTTAAACCTTCATCGGCTAATTTGCCCATACCTATCTGGCGTAACTTTTTATCAACCACTTTTAGTTCGTCTGGAAGTAAAATTTTTACCGCTTCATTTTTGAAAAATCCATCGGTAGCCGTTAATTTTGAAACTTGTTTGGAGATGCCATTATTCAGCGCTTCTTTTAATCCATTACCAATTTCTCCTTGACTTAAAACACTAGTTCCTTGTGGTAATTGTGCCATAACTTGCTGCATTTCGGCACAACTCAATAAACCAAAGGCAACGAACGTAAATACTATTTTCTTCATTTTTATCGATTTTTAGGGAATATCTAAGCAAATATAGTGCCTTTTTTATGGAAGAATAATTTTAATTTTTTCAAAGGAAAAAATTATTAAATTCGTAAATTGCACCCTTTAAAACGAATAAAAATTACAGATGGAACTACAAACTCCTTATATTCCTAAAAATAAAGTAAGAATTGTGACCGCAGCATCACTTTTTGATGGTCACGATGCCGCTATTAATATCATGCGTAGAATTATTCAAGCTACCGGTGTTGAGGTAATTCACCTTGGGCATGATAGAAGTGTGGAAGAAGTTGTAAATACAGCCATTCAAGAAGATGCAAATGCAATTGCAATGACGTCTTACCAAGGAGGTCATAACGAATATTTCAAATACATGTATGATTTGCTTAAGGAAAAAGGAGCAGGTCACATCAAAATATTTGGTGGAGGTGGAGGAGTTATCTTACCTTCTGAAATCTCAGAATTACACGAATACGGAATAGAAAGAATTTATTCTCCAGATGATGGTCGTGCTATGGGATTACAAGGTATGATTAACGATTTAGTGCAACGTTCAGATTGTCCAATTGGTGATAAACTTACGGGCGAATTATCGCATATCGAAGAGAAAAATCCAACAGCAATTGCAAGATTAATTTCGGCAGCTGAGAATTTTCCAGAAATTGCAAAATCTGTTTTTGATGAAATTCACCAAAAGAATGAGACATCAAAAATACCAGTTTTAGGAATTACAGGAACGGGTGGTGCTGGAAAATCATCTTTAGTTGATGAATTGGTTAGAAGGTTTTTAATAGATTTCCCTGAAAAGACAATCGGATTAATTTCGGTTGACCCATCAAAACGTAAAACGGGAGGTGCTTTGTTAGGCGATAGAATTCGTATGAATGCGATTAACAATTCTCGTGTTTATATGCGTTCGTTAGCAACTCGTCAATCGAATTTAGCTTTATCGAAATATGTAGCAGAAGCAATTCAAGTCTTGAAAGCAGCGAAATACGATTTGATTGTTTTAGAAACTTCAGGAATTGGACAATCGGATACCGAAATTATGGATCATTCTGATGTTTCATTATATGTAATGACACCAGAGTTTGGTGCTGCAACTCAGTTGGAAAAAATCGATATGTTGGATTTTGCTGATTTAGTAGCATTGAATAAATTCGACAAACGTGGTGCATTAGATGCAATTCGTGATGTAAAAAAACAATACCAACGTAATCATAATTTGTGGGATGTAGATACTGATAAAATGCCAATTTTTGGAACTATCGCTTCGCAATTCAACGACCCTGGAATGAATACGCTTTACAAATCTATCATGGATAAGATTGTGGAGAAAACAGGAGCGGATTTACAATCGACTTTTGAAATTACCCGTGAAATGAGCGAGAAGATTTTCGTAATTCCACCTCACAGAACACGTTACTTATCTGAGATTGCAGAAAACAATAGAAAATATGACGAAACAGCACTTTCTCAAGTAGAAGTAGCTCAAAAATTATATGGAATTTTCAAAACTGTTGAATCGGTTAACGGAAATGTACCGCAATTAGACAAAGCTGGAATTGTTGAAAGTTCTTTAAAAATTACTGCTGATAACAAAGATTTCGTTTCGCTATTGACTAAAGAATTTGATAGAGTAAAAATGAACCTTGACCCATACAATTGGGAAATCATTTTAACTTGGGACGAAAAAGTAAACAAATACAAAAATCCGGTTTACAGTTTCAAAGTTCGTGATAAAGAAATCAAAATCGCAACACATACCGAATCGTTATCACATTCTCAAATTCCAAAAGTAGCGTTACCAAAATACCAAGCTTGGGGCGATATTTTAAAATGGAATTTACAAGAAAACGTACCAGGAGAATTCCCATTCGCATCAGGATTATATCCATTCAAACGCGAAGGAGAAGATCCAAGTAGAATGTTTGCAGGAGAAGGAGGACCAGAAAGAACCAACAAACGTTTCCATTATGTTTCTGCGGGATTACCAGCTAAACGTTTATCAACAGCTTTTGACTCGGTAACCTTATACGGAAATGATCCACATGTTCGACCAGATATTTATGGAAAAATTGGAAATGCAGGAGTTTCGATTTGTTGTTTAGACGATGCTAAGAAATTATATTCAGGTTTTGATTTAAGTCATCCGTTGACTTCGGTTTCGATGACAATCAATGGTCCAGCACCAATGTTGTTAGGATTCTTCATGAATGCTGCCATCGATCAAAACTGTGAAAAATACATCATTGAAAACGGTTTACAAGATGAAGTTGAAGCTAAAATCAATGAAATTTACAAGAAAAAAGGAGTAGAGCGTCCAAGATATCAAGGTGCTTTACCAGAAGGAAATAATGGTTTAGGTTTGATGCTTTTAGGAGTAACAGGTGACCAAATTTTACCTTTAGATGTTTACCAAGATATTAAAGTAAAAACGTTAGCACAAGTTCGTGGAACGGTTCAAGCGGATATTTTAAAAGAAGATCAAGCCCAAAATACTTGTATTTTCTCTACGGAATTTGCTTTACGTTTGATGGGTGATGTTCAAGAATATTTCATTAAGCAAAATGTTCGTAATTTCTATTCGGTTTCAATTTCTGGATATCATATTGCTGAAGCTGGTGCGAACCCAATTACGCAGTTAGCTTTCACATTAGCAAATGGTTTCACTTACGTGGAATATTATTTAAGTAGAGGAATGAACATCAATGATTTCGGTCCGAATTTATCGTTCTTCTTCTCAAACGGAATTGATCCGGAATATGCAGTAATTGGTAGAGTAGCACGTAAAATTTGGGCGAAAGCTTTGAAAAATAAATACGGAGCCAACGAAAGAGCACAAATGTTGAAATACCACATTCAAACTTCTGGACGTTCATTACACGCACAAGAGATTGATTTCAATGATATCCGTACGACTTTACAAGCGTTGTATGCGATTTACGATAACTGTAACTCGTTACACACGAATGCATACGACGAAGCAATTACAACACCAACAGAAGAATCAGTGCGTAGAGCAATGGCAATTCAGTTAATTATTAATAAAGAATTAGGTTTAGCGAAAAACGAAAATCCAATTCAAGGTTCGTTCATCATTGAAGAATTAACCGATTTAGTAGAAGAAGCTGTTTTACAAGAATTCGACAGAATCACAGAACGTGGTGGTGTTTTAGGTGCAATGGAAACGATGTACCAACGTTCAAAAATCCAAGAAGAATCATTGTATTACGAAACTTTAAAACACACAGGAGAATTCCCAATTATTGGTGTAAACACGTTCTTGAGTTCAAAAGGTTCGCCAACAGTTATTCCAGCTGAGGTTATTCGTGCAACAGAAGAAGAAAAACAATATCAAATTGATATGTTGAGCAATCTTCACAAAACAAGTGCAGAAAAAGTAGCTGAGCAATTGAATGTAATTCAAGAAGCAGCCATTAACAACCAAAACATTTTTGAAAAATTAATGGATGCAACCAAGGTGTGTTCGTTAGGGCAAATTACCAGCGCATTGTTTGAGGTTGGTGGTCAGTATAGAAGAAATATGTAAAAGAATTTTATGAAATATAAAAATTATGAAGTTGTTGAAGAAAAAGGAAAAGGTGGATATGGCACTGTATTTAAAGTTGTTGATGAATTAGGAGACACATATGCATTAAAAATATTTTCAATAAATCAAGATTATATTCCAAGTGATGAAGAAATTGGTCACTTCAAAAAAAGATTTATTAGAGAAACACTAACTCAAGAAGATTTTCAGTCAAGAAACATAGTGCAAATTATTTCATATGATTTTGACAATGAACCAATGTTTTACATAATGCCTTTAGCTGAATGTACTTTGAAAGAAGAGTTAGATTTGAAATCATTAACAAATGCTCAAAAAATCAATATTATATATGATGTATTAAACGGGCTTGAATCAATTCATGATTTAGGATTATGTCATAGAGATATTAAACCAAGTAACATATTAAAGTTAAAAGATGGTGATACATTTTATTATGCAATTAGTGATTTTGGATTAATCTCTAAACAGAATAATTCTTCAACGTCATTAACCTTAACAGGTACTCAAAAATCGGATGATCATTACACAGCTTTAGAATTACATATAGATTTTAAAAATGCAACTTTACAAAGTGATATTTATTCAGTTGGTTGTGTAATTCATGATTTATTCTTTCCTGATGATCCAAGACCTCCTATGAGAGAGATTATTGTTAAAAATAGTATATGGAGTCAAATTTTGTCGAATTGTACAAAAGATAAAAAAGAAGATAGATACATTTCTGTAGATGAATTAAGAAATGATATTTTTAATTTAAATTTTAATGATAATCACATTATAAGTTTTGAAGATGGTGACTTTGATTTTCTTGAGAATAATGATTTTGAAAGTACTAAAATTGAAGATTGGGACTTACTATTATCGAAAATGATTTTGCAAAATGAATATTCAGATTCATTACATTTTGCTTTAAGTTCAAGACATATTCAATATTTAATTTCTATAAATTACCATAAATTAGATGAATTAGCTAATGTTCATAGTAAATGGATTGATGATAAATCAGGTTTTAATTTTAATTATTGTGATATTCTTGCTTATAAAGTTAAGTTGCTTTATGAATCAACACCACTTAATCAAATGAATATGACATCAAAAGTACAATGTTTAATAACATTATTGTTTTTAGGAACATCTCACAATAGATTTTATGTTGAAAGAATGTTTGCAAATTATGTTACTTATGATGGATTAAATGATAACTTAGCAAAAAGATTAGCATTAGAATTTAAGTTTAATAGGTATAAAACAAAGAGAGCTATTGAGCATTTAGAGTATTCAATTGGTTTAAATGTTAATGAATTGCATCCACTATTAATAGAAGCTTATAAGAAAATACAATGAGTTTAGTTTTTAAATATTCTGATATTGGTCCAAGAAAGGAGAATCAAGATTATTTAGGGTATAAAGTTATGCCTGATTTTTTTATTGCTTGTATAGCTGACGGAGTCGGAGGTAATAAAAATGGGGGATTTGTTTCAAAATTTGTAGTTGACGAATTTTTGAAGTATGAAAATTTGAGTAATTTGAACGAAATTAAAAATAATATAATTTTAATTAATCTAAAAGTTTTAGAATTACAGAAACAACCTGAATTTTCAGACATGGCAACTACATTTACTGTTTTTTTAGTTAAAGATTCTAAACTTTATGGATTTCATATAGGAGACAGTAGGTTATGTATTTTGCGTAGAAATGGTATTAAACAGCTTACAAAACCTCATACTTCAGCTTACAGAGCTTTAAAAGCAGGAATCATTTCTATTGAAGATTATAAATCGCTGAAATTTAAGAATATTTTAGAGAATGCAGTTGGTATTGAAAATTTATCAATTGATGATTTTACATTTGATTTAGAAGATAATGATAGGATTCTAATATCAACTGATGGATTTCATGATGTAATGCCTAAACAAGAATTAGTAAATATTTCGATTAGGCATAAGACATCATTGTTAGATTGTTATGAGGGATTTGTTATAAGTTTAAAGAATAAAGAATTGACAGATAATAATTCATTTTTGATTTATCAGTACAATATTAAATGAAACCAACCATTAAAATATTTCCCGAGACAAAATTTATAGGTAAAAATCTTTCATTTAGTTATACTGATTATCGTGCTTTTGAGTTATGGAGTAGTTTTATGCCAAGACGAAATGAAATTCAAAATGCTTTAGGCACAGATTTATTCAACATTCAAATCAATCCTGAAAATTTTGATTTCAATCCACAAACCAAATTTGTAAAATGGGCTGTGGTTCCTGTGTCAGATTTTGATTTTATACCCGAAGGAATGCAGTCATTAATTATTGAGGAAGGTTTGTATGCAGTTTTCAATCATATTGGAGATGTTTCAAAAGCAAGAGAAACATTTGGTTATATTTTTGGTGTTTGGTTGCCAAATTCCGAATATGAATTAGACAATCGTCCTCAATTTGAAATGTTAGGAGAAAAATATAAAAATAATGCTCCTGATTCTGAAGAGGAAATTTGGATTCCAATCAAAAAGAGAATTTAATATTCTCCATCTACATAAAACCATCTATTATTTTCGAATTTAAAAGTAGAATGTTCATAATGTACTTGCGCTTTTAAATTTTCATCTAAATAATAGGCTTTGAAAGTTACCGTGGTTTCAGTTGAAGCCAAAACTTCTAATTTTAACCATTTGTTGGCTTGACTCCAAGCTAATATATCTTTTTTGTTGTGGTAGCGTCTTTTAGAAATGTGAGTAGTGTTTACCAAATAATCAGCGGCACCGGTTGCAAAAGCGCTGTAACGAGAACGCATTAATTTTTCGGCAGTTGGAGCATTAGCAATTCCTTTAATATAAGGTTCGCAACAATCTTGAAAAGGAATGGAATTTCCGCAATAACAATTCGACATAAATTATTGTTTAGATTCGTTGAATTTTCTAGTAATCTCTTTCAATTTTTCGGCGCGAGCATTCTTTTTAGCTTTTTCTTTTGCTTGCTCTTTGTGCAATTTGTCGTTATGTGCTTTTATATTTTTTGGATTATTTCTTCCCATAATTTACATTGTAGATGTTATTTTATCAATTTTTAAATATCCTATGTGCAATTCATCTTTGTAAATGGATGTACTAGGTTTAAAATGCAACTGATACTTCTGTTTGTATTGTTTTGCTAAAATTTCTTGAATATCATATAAATCATCTACATCAATGCCATATTTATCATCAATATGTGAAGTTGCTCCTTTGAATCCATAATGTTTATAGAAAGAAGTTTGTTTTGCTTTTTTTATTGCTTCCGCTTTGTTTTGGGCTACAGTTAGTACTTTGTAATGATATTCTTCAAATTCATTTTCTTTGTAACCTCCTAAATTGATAAAAAATAATTGTTGTTGATTTGTAGCGGTTTTTTCAATTTTAGAAATAATTTCTATTGTATATCCATCTACTTGAGTTACTTTTTGCCAAGCATCAATATGGATTTGACCTTTTGCTTCGGGCCAAAAAAGTTTTAAATCTTCAACTAAATCAACTAAAGAATTTGCAATACCAAAAAAAATATCATGCTGCTCTGTAAAACGCCCTTTTGGTTTACAGCCAAGCATTATCATGTATAAACTAGCTTGATTTTTCATTTCACGAAGATACAAAATTTTAAGATTTAAAAGTTTGGCACAACAATTGGTTATATGTATATAGGAAAACATTTAAAAATTAAAGATTATGAAGAAAATTACTTTATTGTTTGCTTTTATCGGGATGATAACACTACAAAGTTGTACAGTTAATGAAGTTCGTGACGATTATGATAACGATACAATTAGCGAAGTTTTTGAATACTCTAATGTGGATTTGGTTTCAGGAAATGGATATACAGCGTTATTAGATTTTCCTCACACAATTTATTCTTCTGATATGGTATTGGTTTACCGATTAGCAGATTATGGTTCTGCTGGAGATGTTTGGAAATTGATGCCAGAAACCTATTATTTTAATGATGGAACTTTAGATTTTGGTTATGATTATGATTTTACACAATATGATGCACAAGTTAGCTTACATGGTTATGACTTAGCAGGTTTAGGTAATGGTTATAAATTAGATCAAGTGTTTAGAGTAGTTGTTATTCCAGCATATCTTGGAAATAAATCTGTAAATCAAGTCGATTTCAAAGATTATAATGCTGTGGTAAAAGCATTTCATATTGATGAAACTAAAATGATTAAAAAATAGAGCGCTTTTTATATAAAAAAATCCCGATTCAACCGAATCGGGATTTTTTATTTGTATGTTTTTTGAATTATGATAAGGCTGCTTTTACTTGGTCAGCTGCTTCTTGGAATTGAACAGCAGATAAGATTGGCATTCCTGAATTATCAATTAATTCTTTTGCAATTTCAGCATTTGTACCTTGTAAACGCACAATGATAGGTACTTTAATATCATCACCCATGTTTTTGTATGCATCAACAACACCTTGAGCAACACGGTCACAACGAACGATTCCTCCAAAAATGTTAATTAAAATCGCTTTAACGTTTGGATCTTTTAAGATAATTCTAAAAGCTAATTCAACACGTTTTGCATCAGCAGTTCCACCTACGTCTAAGAAGTTAGCTGGTTCAAAACCTGCATATTTAATTAAATCCATAGTAGCCATTGCTAAACCAGCACCGTTTACCATACATCCAACTGTACCATCAAGGTCAACATAGTTTAGACCTGCTTCTTTAGCTTCAACTTCAATAGGGTTTTCCTCTCTAACGTCGCGCATTTCAGCATATTTAGGTTGTCTGTATAAAGCGTTGTCGTCGATATTTACTTTAGCATCAACAGCTAATATTTTATTGTCTGAAGTTTTAAGAACTGGGTTAATTTCAAACATTGAAGCATCTGAACCAATGTATGCATTGTATAAAGCATCAATAAATTTAACCATTTCTTTGAAAGCATTTCCAGAAAGACCTAAGTTGAAAGCAACTCTTCTTGCTTGGAAACCTTGTAATCCTACAGCAGGATCAATTTCTTCTGTAAAGATTAAATGAGGTGTGTGTTCTGCTACTTCTTCGATATCCATTCCACCTTCAGTAGAATACATAATCATATTACGACCTGTAGCTCTATTTAATAAAACAGATACATAAAATTCTGAAGTTTCACTTTCACCTGGGTAATATACATCCTCAGCAATTAACACTTTGTGAACTGTTTTACCTTCTGGTGGCGTTTGTGGTGTAATTAACTGCATTCCGATGATTTGTTCAGAAAGTTCAGTTACTTGGTCTAAGTTTTTAGCTAACTTAACTCCTCCACCTTTTCCTCTACCACCTGCGTGAATTTGTGCTTTTACTACGTACCAACTTGTGCCTGTTTCAGCAGTTAATTGTTTAGCAGCAGCAACCGCTTCAACTGGATTGTTAGCTACAATTCCACGTTGTACGCGTACACCATAACTTGCTAAGATTTCTTTACCTTGATATTCGTGTATGTTCATAATTGTTATGCGTTTATCTTGTTTTAAAAAAGTGCCACAAAAATAGCAAAGTAATTTTTAATTGACTAACTTTTTTCGCTTTAATTTGGGAATTTGATATACATGAATTGATTATTTTTTTTCACCAGTAAATAATAATAATGTTACAAATAAAACAAAATGTTATAATTTGTTATTTATTGTTTTAAAAATTGTAAAAGAAGTTTTTAAAACTACTTTTGCAAAAAAAATAATAGCATGAAACAAGATGAATTACTTCAATTAGCCCATGAATTTGGAAGTCCGCTGTATGTTTATGATGCAGCAAAAATTGCTTCTCAATATAACCGATTAACCAATGCTTTTAGCAAAGTTGAAAAGTTTAAGGTGCATTATGCAGTAAAGGCACTTTCAAATGTTTCCATATTAAAATATTTAAAAAGTTTGGGTTCGGCTTTAGATACAGTTTCTATTCAAGAAGTACAATTGGGTTTACATGCTGGTTTTCAACCTCATGATATTATTTATACGCCAAATGGTGTTTCAATGGAAGAAATAGAAACTGTAGCAGCATTAGGAGTTCAAATCAATATTGATAATTTATCAATTTTAGAACAATTTGGCACAAAACACCCAAATGTTCCGGTTTGTATTCGTATTAATCCACATGTGATGGCAGGTGGGAATGCAAATATTTCTGTGGGTCATATTGATAGTAAGTTTGGAATTTCAATTCATCAATTGCCTCATATTTTAAGAATTATCGAAAATACGAAAATGCACATTAATGGAATTCACATGCATACAGGTTCGGATATTTTAGATGTAGAAGTTTTTTTGTATGCAGCCGAAATCTTATTCGAAACCGCTAAGTATTTCCCTGAATTAGATTTTATCGATTTTGGTAGTGGATTCAAAGTGCCCTACAAAAAAGGCGATATTGAGACTAATGTAGAAGAATTTGGAAGAAAATTAACCAAACGATTTTTAGCCTTCGAAAGAGAATATGGTCGTCCATTAACTTTAGCCTTTGAGCCTGGAAAATTTTTGGTAAGTGAAGCAGGTTATTTTTTAGCGAAAGTAAATGTGGTAAAACAAACCACTTCAACTGTTTTTGCTGGAATTGATTCTGGATTCAATCATTTAATTCGTCCAATGTTATATGGAGCGCAACATCATATTGAGAATATTTCTAATTCAAAAGGCAAAGAACGTTATTATTCAGTTGTAGGTTATATCTGCGAAACGGATACTTTTGGTAGTAACCGAAGAATAAATGAAATTCACGAAGGTGATATTTTATGTTTCCGAAATGCAGGCGCATATTGCTTTTCAATGGCCTCTAACTACAACTCACGACTAAAACCAGCAGAAGTACTTTGGAAAGACGGTAAAGGACACTTAATCAGAGAACGCGAAACGTTTGATGATATTTTGAAAAATCAAGTGATGATTGAGGTGTAAACTTCGAATTTCAAGAATTAGTACGAATAAAAAAGCATCAAATTTTAGTTTGATGCTTTTTTGTTATTTATTCAAAACCTCCAATAAAACCTTGCCATCAGAACTATTTGGCATGGTAATTTTTAGTAAATGGGTAACTGTTGGAGCAATTTGTGTGATTTCTTTTCTGTCGTGGGTTTGTCCTTTTTGGATATTCCAGCCAAAGAAAATTAAAGGTACATGTGTATCGTAAGAATATGGTGAACCATGTGTTGTACCAGTTGAAGAATATTCTACATAACCAGGTTTGAAAATCAATACTAATTCTCCGTTTTGTGTTGGGTCATATCCTTTTGAAATAAAGTTTAAGTAGTAATCACTAGCATTTGCATTGGCTACTTCTTCTTCAGTGTATGCTCTTTTTATGTAGTCTTGTTTTTGCAAATAATCTTTAAAGCTTTGTTTCACATCTTGTAAATTCAATCCTTTTGATTTTACTTTATTTTTATCGATAAAAACATTGTAATTTGAATAATCTAATAATACATTTTCGCCAAAAGTAGTTTCTGAAAATTCTTTTAAAGACGTTTCTATATTTTTAAAATTAATGTTGTCAACTTTGTATTTGTTGTCTTTCAAATACGTTACATTTTCTGCTCCAGCATGATCAGCCGTTAAGAAAACCAAGTAATTTCCTTTTCCAACAGTTTTATCTAAGTATGCTAAGAAATCAGCAATAGTTTCATCTAATCTTAAATAAGTGTCTTGTAATTCTATAGAACGTGGCCCTAAAACGTGTCCAATATAATCTGTTGATGAGAAACTTACGGCTAAGAAATCGGTAACATTGTCTTTTCCTAAATTTTCGCTTTCAATAGCTTTTTTAGCAAAATCAGCTAATAAATTATTTCCAAAAGGCGTTGAACGTAGAATTCCAGCATCGTTTGCATCATACATGTCTTGTAAATTGTAAGGCATAAACGGTGCTTTTTTGTATAATTTTCCTTCGTATGGATTATTATCAGTTAAGCTTTCGTTATAGGTTTCTTTTGGTTTTAATAAATCCCAACCTTTTGTAACATATTTTAAATAATTTTTTTCAGCATTGAATTGCGTTGCCCAATCAGGAAGTTTTTCTCCGTAATACGTACTTGAAATAAACGCTCCTGTTTTGCTGTACCAAAATGCCCAATCAGCAAAATGTCCAGCAGGAAGAATTGCACCTCTATCTTTAATACTGATTCCAATAACTTTTCCTTTGAAATTTGTTGATAGTTTCAATTCATCAGTCATGGTAGAACTTTGTAAATTTCTTGGCGACATTTTTCCTTCTTTTTCAGAGTCATCTCCGATAGTTGAAACGGTTGCATCATCAGTACAGTACATTTCTTTACCTGTGGCTTTGTTAAACCATTCGTTCCCTACAATTCCGTGAACAGCAGGTGTAGTCCCAGTGTAAACTGAAGCGTGTCCTGGAGCAGTGTAGGTTGGCATGTAATTGTAGTGCATATTGTGAAAAGTGTAGCCTTCTTTCATCAATCGTTTGAAACCATTTTCTGAAAAATCATTTGAAAAACGATATAAGTATTCCATTTTCATTTGGTCTACTACAATTCCAACCACTAATTTAGGCTTATCTTGAGCAAAATTTGCAGTTGTAAGAATTAGGGTAAAAAATAAAAAAGCTTTTTTCATAAGAGACTAATATTTATACAAAAGTACAGTTTTGAGCGCAACAGTGTGTTAACTAAATATAAAAATGACTCTTTATTGAGATAATTCAAGTAAAGAGTCATTTTTTGTTTTCTGAAAATTATTTTACTTCCTCTACAATGTCATAGCAAAAGATAAAATCTTTAAAATAGACATATAGTTGAGGTTTATTTCCTAAATCTACTCTTGTGAAAAATGAAATTTTAACCGCTGTTCCTTCTTGATTTTTACACAAATAAGAGTTAATTTCATCAGCTTTAGTAACTTCTTTCTCTAGATATTCAACAATTGTATAGTGTTGAATTTCTCTTGAATAGATTACAATCTTATTCTTGTCATAGTCTAAAGTTACAAACATTTCTGTAGCTTCTGGTTTTGACCATTTTCCCCAGTTGTCTTTACTATCTTTTTCTAAAACAGACAAGCTCGTTGTTTTAAAACGAAATTGTTGTGCATAATTTGAAAAAGAGGTTAGAAAAAGGAAAAATAAAAGGTATTTAAAAAATTTCATTAGTATAAAGAATTAAAATTCAAAGGTAGTAAGCTCTTTTTTAGCAACGTTAAATTCTGTAATTATATTATCAACAATAGTTTCAACAGGTAATATGTCGTGAATTAACCCCGCAATTTGTCCAATTTCTAATTCCCCCTCGATTAAATCGCCTTCAAACATACCTCTTTTTGCTCTGCGTTTGCCTAGTAAATCTATTAAATCTTCTTTTGAAGGACATTTTGTATATAATTCTTGAACATCATTGTAGAATTTATTTTTAATTAATCGGACAGGTGCTAATTCTTTCAAAGTTAATTGTGTATCACCTTCACCTGTTTCAATGATTGTTTTTTTAAATGCATCATGAGCTGAACTTTCGGTTGATGCAGCAAATCGACTTCCCATTTGCACACCATCGGCACCTAATGTCATAGCGGCAAGCATTCCTCGTCCAGTTGCAATTCCTCCCGCAGCAATTAATGGAATATCAATTTGTTCACGCACCATTGGAATTAAGGTTAGGGTAGTGGTTTCTTCTCTTCCATTGTGACCACCTGCTTCAAAACCTTCTGCAACTACTGCATCGACTCCGGCTTCTTGTGCTTTTAAGGCAAATTTTGAGCTACTAACCACATGTACTACGGTAATTCCATTTTCTTTTAAAAACGGAGTCCAAGTTTTTGGATTTCCAGCAGAGGTAAAAACGATTTTTACACCTTCTTCTTTTAAAATCTGCATGATTTCTTCAATATTTGGGTAGAGCATAGGCACATTTACCCCAAAAGGCTTGTCTGTTGCTTTTTTACATTTTTGAATATGTTCGCGCAATACTTCTGGATACATGGAACCAGCGCCAATTAATCCTAAACCTCCAGCATTACTTACTGCACTTGCTAATTTGTAACCACTATTCCAAATCATTCCACCTTGAATAATTGGATATTTAATATTGAAAAGTTGGGTAATTTTATTCATTATTGTTTTACTAATTTCCCTTGAATTAATTTGTTTTTTGCTGAAAGTTCAAAGAAATAGATTCCAGAAGCTAAATTTTCAACATTTATGGTTTGATTGGATGCTGTTAAAAGAATTTCATTTACTCTTTGTCCTAAATTATTATATAAATATAAAGTAGCATTTACCGATTCGTCTGGGATAGTAATTGTTATTACATTTTTAATCGGGTTAGGATAAATTGAAAACACCTCATTATCAAAAGTTTGTGCATTTAATGCATTGGTCAATGCCAATTGAAAATCAGGAATTCCATATCCGAATTGATTTGTAGGTACAGTGTATCTATCAGCAGATTGTTTCACAAATTGAACCACTTCTGCCGCTGTTAAATTTGGAACAGCAGACCAAAAGCTAGTTATCATTCCCGCCATAATTGGACCAGAAAAAGAAGTTCCGTTTGCAGTTACAATTGCTCCACTTGTATTTGATACGACTGCTGCTTGGCCTTGAGCCATAATATCTGGTTTAACTCTGCCATCAAAAGAAGGACCAATGGAGCTAAAAGTTGCATAAGTTTCGTCAGTTTTTACAGCACCAATAGCCAAAACATTTGTAGCTTCACCAGGCACACCAACATAAGGATCTGCGGTTGCACCAGAATTTCCTGCACTTGCAATTACAACAATTCCTCGCGTAAAAGCAATATTTGCACCTCTTGAAGCAAATGCTTGATTACCTGTCATTTGACTATAAGTGTGACTATAATTTGGATTATCATAACCAAAATAACCTAAAGAAGAAGTTATTACATCAACACCTAATCTATCGGCTTCTTCAGCTGCTTCAACCCAATAACTTTCTTCAACTGGATTTTCTGAGGCAACATCTTCTGTAACAAATAAATAATATTGAGCATCAGGAGCTGTTCCAACTAATTGACCATCAACAAATCCTCCCATACAAGAAAGAACCATTGTGCCATGATTATGAAGTGCATAAACATTAGTGCTTTGATTCACATAATTGTATCCGCCTAATATTAAATTATTTGTAAATAAACGCTGAAAAGGTGCAGCTACATTTACATTTTGAAAGCCAGAATCTAAAACAGCAATTATTTTTCCTACACCAGTATAATCTTGTTGGTGCAATAAATGTCCGTTTAACATTTGAATTTGATTTGCTGAAGTTCCATAATTAAACGTAACTTCTACATTCATGTTTTTGTTAATACTATTACTAGTATTTATAGCGGTCATTCTTGTATTTAATGTCTGATTTGCAAATTCTATTGAGCTCACGAATGGCAAACTTGTTAATGCTTGAATATCAGCTTGTGTTCCTCTAACATGTAACGCATTTAGCCATTTTGATTTAGCTTTTACAGTGATTCCAGTAGATGCAGTAATTTGATCTATATAGGTTTGAGCAATTGGTACATCAAGATTATCTAATGCAATTCCTTGCGCTGTTCGTCTATCTAAAGCTCTTTGCGTAAGCATTGTCAAAGGATTTGCTAGATAAGTTGCGGCATTTGGTTTACCTGAAAAATAAACCCAAGCATCTTCTTGAGAAAAACCTAAGTTAAAAATCAATAAAAATAAGAGTATCGTTTTTTTCATGGGCTTAAGGTTAGTTTTATCAAAAATAAGAAATTTTATTTAAAGTAGTTAACTAGCAAAACATTAAGCAATTACACCGCTTCCTAATACTTCGTCGTTATGATGCCATGCTACAAATTGTCCTTCAGTAATAGCAGATTGTGGTTTTTCAAAAACAACATACATTCCATTTTTATATTGGTGTAAAGTAGCTTTTTGCAGTGGTTGGCGGTAGCGAATTCTTGCTAAAACAGCTAATTTTTCTCCATCTTTTAATGCTAAATCTTCTCTAATCCAGTGAATTTCTTCATTTGCAATAAATAATGCTTTTTTGAATAATCCTGGATGATTATTGCCTTGACCAGTGTAAATAATATTTTTTTCAACGTCAGTTTCAATGATAAAAAGAGGTTCTTTAGTTCCTCCTACATTTAAACCTTTACGTTGTCCTTTTGTAAAGTAATGAGCGCCTTGGTGTTTACCTACGACTTTTCCAGGAACTTTTAAATAGTTAATGCGTTGCGATTCAAAAGCAAAAGATTCTTCTTCTGAGTTAAAACTTGGTTTTTCTTCTGAGTATATGGTAGCATCAGCTGGAATTTCTACAATGATTCCGTCTTTTGGTTGTAATTTTTGTTGTAAAAATTCAGGTAAGCGCACTTTTCCGATGAAGCAAAGTCCTTGTGAATCTTTCTTCTCAGCTGTTATTAAATCTAATTTTGTTGCAATTTCTCGAACTTCGGGTTTTGTTAATTCGCCAATTGGAAATAAAGCTTTTGCCAATTGTTCTTGTGATAATTGACATAAAAAATAGGATTGATCTTTGTTATCGTCTTTTCCGGCTAATAATTGAAAAATTTCTTTTCCGTCTTTTTCAAGAGTTCCTTTACGGCAATAATGCCCTGTAGCTACATAATCTGCACCTAGTGACATTGCAATTTTCATAAAAACATCAAATTTGATTTCTCTATTGCATAATACATCAGGATTTGGAGTTCTACCTTTTTCATATTCGTTGAACATATAATCAACGATTTTTTCTTTGTATTGTTCTGATAAATCAACCGTTTGGAAAGGAATTCCTAATTTTTCGGCGACTAAAAGTGCATCATTACTATCTTCTAACCAAGGGCATTCGTTTGAAATAGTTACTGAATCATCGTGCCAATTTTTCATAAAAAGACCGATGACTTCATAACCTTGTTCTTTTAATAAATAGGCAGCAACACTCGAATCTACACCACCAGAAAGCCCTACAACAACTCGTTTCATAATTATTTTCCTTTCTCTTGTTCTTTTTTTACTTGCTCAAATGTTTTTGTGACTTTTTCAGTGTATCGTTGTTCGTATTTGATTAATTCTTTACTGAATTTTGCGGCTTTTACTTCTTTGATTACTTTGTTATTTTCAAAAAATTTCCAGTTTCCAACACGTTTTCCATTCACATAATTTCCTTCATACATTTTACTTCCGTTGCCATCATAATAAGATGCTAATCCTTCATATTGACCATTTTTGTAAATGTGTTCATCAATTAATTTTCCTTTATCTGAATAGGTTTTGGATGTTCCTTCTTTAATTCCGGCTTTGTAATTAGTATCTTCTGCAATTGTACCATCTTTATAGAATACTTTTCTATTTCCTTCTAATTTTCCGTCTTTATAGAATTCAATAGACATGATGGTTTTAGATTCAAAATGATAATATTTCCATTCGCCATCAGGTGTTTTATTGACTAATTTACCTTCGCTAACTTTATTCCCTTTTTGATCATAAAAAATTGCATAGCAAGAACCATCTCCTTTAGAAAAATCTCGGGTTGCTATTACAGTTCCAGCTTTAGTATCATCAAAATATTTGAATACACCTATTTCTTTTCCATGATTAAATGTACCTTCATATCTTGGACGATTTGTTTCTTTGTGTGTTCCTTTCCATAATCCATGGCGATTTCCTTGATCGTCTAATTGATTAATTTTGTCTTGTGCAAAAGCAGAAATAGTTAAGAATAATATGATGATATACTTTTTCATAAGTGTTTTTTAGTTTATTTTATCAAATAACTTGCCAAGTTCTTCAGAACGATTATTTGCTGCCAAAATTGCATCATTAGTGATTTTTGAGAGGTTAAAAGTACTAAATATTTTTAATGCTGCTTCAGTTGTTCCTCCTTTTGATGCAACTTTTTCAATCCATTCGTCATTTGATAATTTACTTCTATTTTGTAATTGTACTGAGCCAGAAAATGTTTGACTTACTAAAAATTCAGCTTCAGAAGGTGTAAAACCTATTGAAACAGCCGCATCTATCATTGATTGCATAAAATAAAATACATAAGCAGGACCACTTCCTGAAACAGCTGTAGCAGCATTGAGCATTTCTTCACGTTCAATATAAATTGACTTTCCAGTAGTGTTTATTAAATTTTGGATAATAAATAATTCTTTTCTATCAACTGCTTGAGAAGCACAAAACACAGTCATTCCTTCACCTATTTGAGTTGGAATATTTGGCATAGAACGCACAATTTTGTTAATTCCCAGTGTTTCTTGCATAGTTTGAATTGTAATTCCAGCCATAACTGATAATACTACATGGTCAGGTTTTAAAAATGATTTTATTTCACTTGAAAGCGATTTAAAATCTTGTGGTTTTACTGCTATAATTAAAATATCTGCTTCAAATAAAATAGGAGAGGACTTGGTAAATAAATTTTCTTTCTTAATTCCAAAAGCTTTCTTTTTTTCGATTTCGCTTCTGTTTAAAACAAAAATATCAGCATTACTTACAAATCCCGAACTAATAAAGCTATTAGCATAGGTTTGCCCCATATTACCATATCCAATGATTGTTATTTTCATAATATAAAAAAAGAAACCCTGTCGGTGCAGACAGGGTTTATATAAAGATAAAAATTATTTTTTCTTTTGTGCGGCTTTTTGAGCTTCTGCTTGCTCCATCATTTCGCGCATTTTTTTCTGGAATTTACTTTCCTTTTTCTCTTTCGTTTTATTCTCCTGGATTTGAGCGTGAATTTTATTTTCGTCCACGATGTAATTTTTTATTACATACATGATTCCAATGGCAATAAAATTAGAAATAAAATAATATAAACTCATTCCAGACGCATAACTATTGAAGAAGAATAGCATCATGATTGGAGAAATGTATATCATCACTTTCATTATTTTCCCCATATCAGGCATACCTTCTTGTGGAGGTGTGCTCATAGCTTGATCTCCAGTTGTCATTTTCATATAAAAGAAAATTGCAATAGAAGCCAAAATAGGGAATAAGCTTATGTGATTTCCATAAAGAGGAATTCTGAACGGTAATTCGTAAATGCTATCATAAGACGATAAATCATCTGCCCATAAGAATGATTTTTGTCTTAAATCAAATACAGAAGGGAAAAAATAGATTAAGGCATATAAAACAGGCATTTGCAATAATGCTGGTAAACAACCCGCCATTGGATTTACTCCAGCTTTAGAATACAATTTCATTGTTTCTTGCTGTTTCTTCATCGGATTATCCTTAAATTTCTCATTTAATTCAGTAATTTCAGGACGTAAAACTCTCATTTTTGCTTGCGATAAAAATGATTTATATGTTACTGGAGATAAAATAAGTTTTACAAAAATTGTCAATAAAATAATTCCGATACCATAACTAATACCTAATGCAGAAATAAATCCAAAAACAGGGATAAAAACATAGCGGTTAATCCAGCCAAAAATTCCCCAACCTAATGGCATTATTTCATCTAGATTTTTGTCATATTTGTTTAGGATTTCATATTTTGCTGGACCATAATACAAATTCATATTATAGTTTAAAGCTCCATTTTTAAACTCTAAAGGGATTTGTGCCGAGAAATTTTTAGTAAAAACAGTATCTTTTTCTTCGTCATCAACTAAATTGTCTGATTTGAATTTTACATTTTTAAACTTTGTATCAGTCAATAAAATAGATGTAAACAAATGTTGTTTAAAGGCTACGTAAGTAACATCAGCAGCTTCACCTTCAGAGTCTTTTGCAGCACTTAAATAATCATCTTTACCATCTTCATATTCATATACTAATTCAGTATAACGGTTTTCATAACTTATACTTTTTTCATTTCTAAATGTTTTTAATTGCCACTCTAAATCTAAAGGTTTTGATGTATTCACAACTTTTTCTAATCCTTGAGAACGAATTGCAAAATCCAACATATACTCGTTAGGTTTTAAAACATAACGATATTCTAAAAACTGATCAGGACCTGCTTTTAATTGTAAAGTTAAAACTTGATTTTTTCCTTCTGTGGTTAATTTAGGTTCAAAATATAAATCTTTGGTATGTAATGATCTGTTGTCAGTAGTGTTTAACGTGATGTCTAAAGATGCATTATTGTCTTTAATAATTTGAACTGCTTTTTTTGAGTTTTTCTCAAACTGATCAAATCCTAAAATGGTTGCATCTACGATATAACCTCCTTTATTAGAAATTTTAAGCGATAAAACGTCATTTTTAATTTCTGTTACAGTGTCTGTTGCTGATGGAAGTGTTGCAGAATAACCAAAAGAGCCTAATTTTGCTTGTGCAGCAATATTTTGAGTAGAATCAGTTGGTGTAGTAACTGTAGTTGGAGTTACAGTTTTAGCTTGTTTTGCTTCTTTTGCCTGTTTTTCAACTTGTTCTTTTTTCTCTTTTTCCTTTAATTCTTCAGCGGTAGGAGTGTTAGCATATAACATCCATAATAAAATCCCCGAAATCAATACAAATCCGATAATCGAATTTATGTCTAATTTTTTTTCTTCCATCTACTTATTAGTGTTCAGTGTTCAGTATTAAATGAACAGTTTATTTATTTTTATGTTGCACAGCAGCAGCTACAAAACTCACAAAAAGTGGATGCGGATTAGCGACTGTACTTTTATATTCAGGATGGTATTGAACGCCTATAAAGAAAGGATGTGTAGGAATTTCAACAATTTCTACCAACTTCGTATCTGGATTTACTCCCGAAGCTACTAATCCTGCTTTCTCTAATTCGTTTAAATACGCACCATTGAACTCATAACGGTGACGGTGACGTTCCATAATCTCGGTTTTGCCATAGATTTTTTGTGCCAACGTGTTTTCTTTTATGCTACATTTCCATGCGCCCAAACGCATAGTTCCTCCTTTGTTTTCAATATTTTTTTGCTCTTCCATTAAGTTGATTACTGGATGAGCGGTGTTTTCATTCATTTCGGTTGAATTCGCATCTGTATAACCTAAAATGTTACGCGAATATTCGATAACCGCCATTTGCATTCCCAAACAAATTCCGAAAAACGGAATATTATTCTCTCTTGCAAAACGAACGGTGTCGATTTTACCTTCAATTCCTCGTCCGCCAAATCCAGGAGCAACTAGTATGCCATCTAAATCTTTCAACTGACTTTCTGCCGAATTGGCATCTAAATGTTCAGAATGAATTGAAATTACATTCACTTTTGTCTCATTTGCCGCTCCAGCATGAATAAATGCTTCTAAAATTGATTTGTAAGAATCTTGTAATTCCACATATTTTCCTACTAAACCAATATTTACTTCGTACTTCGGATTTTTCAATCTAAATAAGAAGTCGTTCCAGTTGTTTAAATCTGGTGTATTTTTTTCTGGTAAATCTAATTTCTTTAGCGCAACTCTATCTAATCCTTCTTCCAACATTAAATTGGGAACTTCATAAATAGTCGATGCATCAATCGATTGAATTACCGCTTCTTTTTTCACATTACAGAACAACGCTAACTTCTGACGTAAATCTTGCGACAATTCGTGCTCGGTACGACACACTAAAATATCGGCTTTGATTCCGCTTTCCATTAAGGTTTTTACTGAATGTTGGGTTGGTTTCGTTTTCAATTCTCCGGCAGCAGCCAAATAAGGCACTAACGTTAAATGAACAACGATTCCGTTATTTTCACCTAATTCCCAAATCAATTGTCTAACTGACTCTATGTAAGGTAATGATTCAATATCTCCAACAGTTCCACCAATCTCTGTAATCACAATGTCATAATCACCCGATTTTCCAAGCAACTGCATGCGTTCCTTAATTTCGTTTGTGATATGAGGCACCACCTGAACCGTTTTTCCTAAAAATTCTCCTCTACGCTCTTTTTCAATAACCGAAAGATAGACTCTTCCTGTAGTTACGTTGTTCGCTTGAGATGTAGGAACATTTAAAAAACGCTCGTAGTGACCTAAATCCAAATCTGTTTCGGCTCCATCGTCTGTTACATAACATTCTCCGTGTTCGTAAGGATTTAATGTTCCTGGATCTACGTTGATGTATGGATCAAACTTTTGAATGGTTGTTCGGTATCCTCTGGCTTGCAATAATTTAGCTAACGAAGCTGCGATAATTCCTTTTCCTAAAGAAGAAGTCACACCTCCGGTAACAAAAATATACTTAGTTTGGTTCATTGTGTTGTTGTTGTTTGTGCGTTGTTGTAGTTTAAAAACGTGCAAAGATAATACTAATTAGTCAATGTGCCAATTAGTCGATGTATCAATTTTGTAATTAAATTGTAAACAATTTATTTTTGTCTTGGAAAGTTTCTGCGGATATTTCTAACTAGTTCTTCTAAGCCGTTTAGCTTGAGTTCGTGTACCAATTTTAATTGTTCGCCTAATTGTCCTTTAGGGAAACCTTTATTGGCATACCAAACCACATAATACTCCGGAAGGTCGATTAAATAATAGCCTTCGTATTTACCAAAAGGCATTTTGGTGTGTGCGAGTTTGATGAGGAGTTCGTGGTTGGTCATTTTTTGTTTTTGTGAGGAAAGAAAAAAGAGAAAAGAAGAAAGACTTTTAAAATGGTCTATATTCTTTTCTCTTTCATCTTTGTTCTTTTATCTATTTACTTCCAATTAAAAACTATTTCCTTTTTAATCTCAGGATGCAAACTATAAAAAACAGGGCAAGTCATAGCAGTTCTTTCCAAGATGGTTTTTGTTTTTTCATCGGGATTAATGGAGAAGTGGAAAGTTACGTGAATTTCTGTGATTCTTCTTGGTTCGGTTCCCATGATTTTGGTTACTTCTGCGGTGGAACCTGAAAAATCTACATCTAAATCTCGTGCTTTGATTCCCATAACAGTGAACATGCAACTAGCTAATCCGTTGGCTACGGTATCGGTTGGAGAGAAGGCTTCTCCCTTTCCGTTGTTGTCTAGCGGTGCATCTGAAATAATTTCTGAACCTGATTGTAAATGTATCGAAGAGGTGCGTAAATCACCTAAATATGTCACTTTTGAAGTTGCCATTATTGTACTTGTTTTATCGTTAAATCGTTGTCATAATATAATAAATAACATCCATTGTTATTGTTTGCTCCGTTTTCGTTCGAATAGTCAAAACTATTTTCAACATATTCTGTTTTGTATTTTGAAACGGAATCCACAAAACCTTCTTCTTGACAAATACGTAAAATAGTGTCAAAAGTTATGTCGAAACCCTTTATTGCAGCAGTATTTGGTGAAATGTTATTGTCTTTTTTAAATTCTTTTGCAAAGATAAATTCTTCGGGTGTTGTAATTACTTTGTTTGCCGAAGGATACATCATTTTTAAAGCGGTTAAATTTTTAATTGGAATTTCTTCAAAATTTAGCGCATCATACACTTCAAAAACCACTAATTGAATTTCATATTCTTTTTGTAAGTTCTTTAATGTATTGGTAATACTCAGAATTGTTCCAGCTTTCTCAATTTCTAGTATTACAAAATTTGGTTTCCCTTTTACTAATTGAGTTTTAAGATTAGCAATATCTAAAGCACCTTTGTCATTAAAAGTTGCCAATTTAGTTTCTGGGAAATTAGAAGTTAAATAATCTCTAGAAGCGGTTTTTTTGGTGCTAATAATTGCTACTACATTACCGTTTTTTTCTTTGAAATGAGTAAATAAGTTGGCTTTTAATTTTTCTTCTGAAGGAATTGCATAATATAAATTTGGCAGTGCTAATCCTTTTTCTTTTGAAAGAGGAGAAATAACTGGAATATTATATTTTGAAAGTAATTGTGCCGTATTTTCAACATGTGAATTTTGAAATGGGCCAATAACAGCATCTACTTTTGAAAAATCGTTTTTTGTAATTATCGAAGCTACATTAGATGAATATTTTGAACTTTCAACATCATAGATTTTTATATTAACGGGTAATCCTAATACTTTTGCAGAGTCTATTGCCATTAATGCTCCAGCGTAAAAATCTAAAGTTAAGTTTAAAAATTTATTCGTTTTTAAATGCTCTGTTTTAGTTTTTAATGAATCGTTTTCTATTTTATTAATGTTGAAAGGAAGAAATAAAACCAACTCTTTTTGAGAGGTTTTATCAACTGTTTTTAATAAATCAACTTTTGATTTTGCAGAAAAAATAGAATCTCTTGTGATTTTTCTAGAAGGGATATTTAAAACCATTCCTTCTTTAAGACCTTCTTTTAATTCTGGATTCAAATCCAATAAATCTTCTTGCGAAACATTTAGTTTTTTAGACAAGCTAAACAATGTTTCCTTGGGTTGTACTTCGTATTGTCCTTTTCCTACAATTGAAACTTTCTTTTCTTGAGTAGTTTTGATTTTTAAAATTTCGCCTACTTTCAATCCTTCCACTATTTGCGGATTTAATTTTTCCAATTCCTCAACAGAAAGTCCGTATTTTGTAGCTATACCGTATTTGGTTTCTTGTGCAACAACTGTATGTGAAAAAGTTGAAGTTGAAGTTTTTACTTTTTCTTCTTTAACAACATCAACTGGTTTTATCTCTTTGCTAGCAATAGTTTTGTTTGTAGCAGAAGGTTTTGAAACATAAATTTCTTGGTCTATTTTTAATCCTTCTTTTAAAGCTTCTTTGTTCCAATTTTCAATATCTGAAACAGCAACATTGTATTTTTTTGAAATACTAAAAAGCGTCTCTTTTGCAACTACTTTATGTGTAATGCCTGATGAATTTGAGCCTGCCTTTGGAATTAATAAAGTGGTATTTTCTTGAATTCCATTCTCAGCATCTGGATTCAATCGGTAAATATCATAAGGTGTGACTTGATATTTTTTTGCGATTTGATATACAGATTCTCCTTTTGCGACCACATGTTTGATTTGTGCTTGTACTGCAAAAGCAAATAAAAAACTATAAATAAAAAATACTTTCTTCATTGTAAAAAAATAAAAAATGGCAATTTCAAAATTCAATTCAAATGTACTAAAAATCTGAATCGAAACTTGTAATTGCCATCATATTGTTATTAACTTTAATCTATTCCCACTCAATAGTTGCTGGTGGTTTTGAGCTGATGTCATATACAACTCTATTCACACCTCTAACATTGTTTATGATTTCGTTAGAAATTTTCATTAAAAACTCATACGGCAAATGTACCCAATCTGCGGTCATTCCATCGGTTGATTCTACAGCACGTAATGCTACTACTTTTTCATATGTGCGTTCATCTCCCATAACGCCCACGCTATTCACTGGCAATAAAATTGCTCCAGCTTGCCAAACTTTATCGTATAAACCGTGCTCTTTCAATCCGTTGATAAAAACTGCATCTACTTCTTGTAAAATAGCTACTTTTTCTGGTGTAATATCTCCTAAAATACGAATCGCTAATCCTGGTCCAGGGAATGGATGACGTCCTAATAATTCTTCATCAATTCCTAAACTTCTTCCAACTCTACGAACTTCATCTTTGAATAACATTCGTAAAGGTTCTACTACTTGCAATTTCATAAAATCAGGTAATCCGCCTACGTTATGATGCGATTTAATAGTTGCTGAAGGTCCGCCAGTAGCTGAAACAGATTCAATAACATCTGGATAGATCGTACCTTGACCTAACCATTTTACATCGGTTAATTGGTGTGCTTCATCATCAAAAACTTCAATGAACGCTTTTCCAATAGCTTTTCGTTTTGCTTCTGGATCATCTAACCCAGCTAACGCATCCAAAAAGCGTGCCGAAGCATCAACGCCTTTTACATTTAATCCCATTCCTTTGTACTGATTTAGTACATTTTGGAATTCGTTTTTACGTAATAATCCGTTGTTTACGAAAATACAATATAAGTTTTCACCGATAGCTTTGTTTAATAAAACCGCCGCTACAGTAGAATCTACACCACCAGAAAGTCCTAAAACTACTTTATCATTTCCGATTTTAGCTTTCATTTCGGCAACAACTTCTTCAACGAAAGCATTTGGTGTGAAATTTTGTGGCACTTGAGCAATTTTCACTAAGAAGTTTTCCAACATTTGTTTTCCATCTGTTGAATGGTATACTTCTGGGTGGAATTGAATCGCATAAGTCGTTTCGCCTTCGATTTTATAAGCTGCGTTTGCTACGTCTTTTGTACTTGCAATCATTACCCCATTAGTTGGTAATTTCTTGATAGAATCCGAATGTGACATCCAAACTTGACTATTTTCAGAAACACCTTCTAAAAACACTTCGTTTTCTTTGATATAAGAAAGATTCGCTCTTCCGTATTCTCTTGTGTTAGAAGCCGCAACTTCTCCACCTGAAAAATGCGCTAAATATTGTGCTCCGTAACAAACGGCTAACAATGGCATTTTACCTCGAATTTGAGATAAATCTGGGTGAAGCGCTTCTTCAGAACGAACAGAACATGGACTTCCACCTAAGATTACAGCTTTGTATGATGATAAATCTGAAGGAATTTTATCGAATGGAAAAATCTCGCAGAAAATGTTTAATTCTCTTACTCTTCGGGCAATTAATTGGGTGTATTGCGAACCGAAATCTAAAATTAATACGTTGTGTTGCATTTTATTGTTGTTGTGTTGTAAATTTTAATTTCATTAAAAGCAGAAAGACAAGTCATGACTTGTCTCTACAGATTAATATTCAAATGTTCCGTATTCGGATGTAATTGTTAATTTCTTGCTATCAGATTTCTCTACTCTTCCTACTATCTGTGTGTCGATGTTGAATGATTTTGAAATCTCGATGATATCTTGTGCTACTTCTGCAGGAACGTATAATTCCATGCGGTGACCACAATTGAACACTTGATACATTTCTTTCCAATCAGTTTTTGATTGTTCTTGAATTAATTGGAACAAAGGTGGCACTGGAAATAAATTATCTTTAATCACGTGAACATTGTCTACGAAGTGAAGCACTTTTGTTTGTGCTCCTCCACTACAATGTACCATTCCGTGAATTTGATTTGAATTGTATTTTGATAAAATCTTTTTGATAACAGGAGCGTATGTTCTTGTTGGAGAAAGCACTAATTTTCCAGCGTCAATTGGACTATTTCCAACAGCATCAGTTAATTTAGTTTGACCTGAATACACCAATTCATTTGGAACTGAAGCATCAAAACTTTCTGGATATTTCTCAGCTAAATATTTGGCAAAAACATCATGACGAGCCGAAGTTAGGCCGTTGCTTCCCATTCCGCCATTATATTCTTTTTCGTAAGTAGCTTGACCGAAAGAAGCCAAACCTACAATTACATCACCAGCTTGAATATTCGCATTATCAATCACATCTGCACGTTTCATGCGAGCTGTTACTGTTGAATCTACAATAATTGTTCGAACTAAATCACCTACATCAGCAGTTTCACCTCCTGTTGAATGAATAGTAACTCCGTGATTTTTTAATTCCGATATTAATTCTTCCGTTCCGTTGATGATAGCAGAAATAACTTCGCCAGGAATTAAATTTTTGTTTCTTCCGATAGTTGATGAAAGCAAAATATTATCCGTTGCTCCAACACATAATAAATCATCAATATTCATGATTAAAGCGTCTTGAGCAATTCCTTTCCAAACTGAAATATCGCCTGTTTCTTTCCAATACATATAGGCTAAGGAAGACTTTGTTCCTGCGCCATCAGCGTGCATAATGATGCAATATTGGTCGTCGTTTGTTAAATAATCAGGGATAATTTTACAAAATGCTTGTGGAAATAAGCCTTTGTCGATGTTTTTGATAGCTTGGTGCACATCTTCTTTAGAAGCCGAAACTCCTCTTAAATTGTAGCGTTTGCTCGTATCAGAACTCATGAATGTCGTGTGTTGTTGTTGTGCCGCAAAGATAGTTTTAAAATTTAGAATTTAGAAGTTTGAATTTAGAAATTCTTAAATTTTTATTACATAAATACCATCAATTAACTCAGAAGTATTATTTGGGACTTGAACATTTTCAATTTTATAGGTGGTATAGCATTCTTGCTCTTTAGCTGTTACATCATGAGTAATTGTAATTTCCTCAATAGTTGATGTAGTTTCGTTGTTTAAAGTGATAATGAATGTATTTCCAGTTAAATTTTCAGTGTTTGGAAATATTTGAATTTGATTGGTATTCGGAATAAAATTAAAAGGAACGGCTACATCTTCTGCATCTTTTATTGAAATTTGTGTAGCAGTAAATGTTTCATTTTCAAATACATTTTCAGAAGAAGTTTCATCAAGAATTTCTACAAAAATGGAAGCAGGCGCTACAAGATCACCTTCAACACATTTGTCACAATTGGTATTTAAAAATGCAATAATAATGACTAAAAAAGGAAAATATTTTCTCATATTCTTATTTACTTAAAATTTCAATTTCTACTCTTCTGTTTGCAGCAGCTTGGGCTTCACTTGCTTCTGGGATAGGGTAAATTGGTTGCGAAACACCAAAACCTTTAGTTTGAATGCGGTGTTGTGGAATGCCATTATATACTAAAAAACGTTTAATTTGTTTGGCTCTATCAGCCGATAAATTTCGGTAATCTTTATCAATACAACAAATGTGCCCTTGAATTTCGATTTTAAGTCCTTCATTGTTTTGCATCACATATAATAAATCGTACATAGCGCCTTGTGATTCTGGAACCGTTGCAAAGGTGTTTTGATAAAAATTAATATTTTTTAAGACAATTTTTGTACCCACTTTTGCCAGTTTTACTTTTTCTTCAAGTGTAGCATTTTCCGGAATAATGACTTCTTCTATGATTTCCTCTTTGATGCCTAAAATTTCATTTTCTTTAGATAAATCTTTTTCCAATAAATAGTAAATGATTACTTTTCTATTTTCTGCTTTTATTTTTGAAACTTGTTGTGTTTCACCAAAACTTCTACTTTTAAAATCTTCACGAATAGCAACTTTGTTTTGAACTAAATTATATATAAAATCTACTCTTTTTTTAGATAAAGTGTCGTTATATCCATTCGAACCTACTTCATCTGTAAAGCCTTCCATTGTAAGTATTTTTGAGGTTGGATTTAGTGTAATCCACTCTTGCAATCGTTTATTTTCTTTTTGGGTTAAATCAAACTTGTCGGAATCAAAGTACACCGTAAATTTTTCTTGTGCAAAAACACAAAAACCATAGCAGAAAAATAGAATTGAAAAGGCAATCTTCATTTTTAACTTTTTTACGAATTAACAACAAATTTAATACATATAAAAGTATGCCAAAGTTAATTTTCAATAATTTGAATTTCTACTCTGCGATTTTCATTTCTTTCTTCTTCGTTTTTTTCTGGAATTTTATGGATTGGTTTTGTACTTCCAAAACTTTTGTAACTAAGTCTGTTAGGGTCAATATTGTTGGCTTTTAGGTAATTATAAACGGCAAGAGCTCTAACTTCTGATGTGTTTTCAATATCGGTTCCTTCTTGACAACAAATATGACCTTGGATTTCAATTTTTAGTTTTGGATGTTTTTTCATAACTGCTAATAACTCTTCAAGAACTGGTCTAGATTCAGGTCTGAAAACTCCAGAGCGATTATAAAAATACAAGTTTTTTAATACCAATTTATCACCCACTTTTGCAGTAATAACTTGGTTGTTCAAGTCATTTGTTGCGGCTGCTTCGATTTCTTTTTTTGGAATTTCTTCGTAATAAATTTCAACTTTTCGGTTTAAGGTTAAATTGGAATTTTGTTTGAAATTTTCACCTTTACTTTCGATTTCGATTTGTTTTTGGTCAGTAACTTTTTCAATAATTCCTTTTACAAATTTAGCTCTATTGGACGCCAAAGTGTCGTTGTAACCATTTGATGCACGATAATCGCAGTAGCCAATAAGTTTAAGGATTTTTGCATCTTTATTTTTTAAGAAATTATCTAATTTATTTAATTCCGAAAGTTGTAATTGGTGTGAATCCGTATCAAAATACACCGTAAACTTGTTTTGGCTAAATGATATTGAGTGTATTAATATAAAAAGGAAGACAATATTTCTCATCGTTGTAAATTTTTATCTAAAATAAAAAAAACCTGCTCAATAGAACAGGTTTTAAGAAATATTTAAATGAAATTACTTCGTAAATAACAATTCTCTGTATTTTGTTAGTGTCCAAAGTTCGTCGTCTACTAACAATTCTAATTTGTCAGCATGGTAACGAATTTCTTCGAAGTATGGTTTTACTTTATCGCAATATGCATCGGCCATTTTTTCTGTGCTGTTTAAGGCGTTTGCTTTTTTACGTTCTTCGGTCATTTTTTCCACTTTCGTGTTAATGCCTTCGATATGTTCTGAAATTTCTTTGATTAACGAGATTTGTTCTTTAGCAATTTTCTCGAAGTCTTTTCCGAAAATTTCTTTTAAACCTTTTACGTTTTCAATTAATACGTTTTGGTAGCGAATAGCTGTTGGAACCACATGATTACGAGCTATATCACCTAAAATTCTTCCTTCAATTTGGATTTTTTTCACGTATTCTTCTAACTCAATTTCGTAACGCGCTTCCACTTCAACATGGTTCATTACGCCCATTTCGCCAAACAATTCAATTGCTTTTTTAGAAACTTTTGCTTTTAATGCTTGAGGTGTTGTTTTGTGGTTGCTTAAACCACGTTTTTTAGCTTCTTTTTCCCAAGCTTCGCTATAACCGTCTCCTTCAAAAAGAATAGCTTTAGTTTGTTTGATATATTCTCTTAAGACATTGAAAATAGCTTCGTCTTTCTTTAAATCTTTTTTCTCAATTAAAGTATCAACTTCTTTTTTGAAATCTTTTAACTGCTTTGCGACAATTGTATTTAAAGTCGTCATAGAAACCGCACAGTTTGCAGAAGAACCAACCGCTCTGAATTCAAATTTGTTTCCTGTGAAAGCAAATGGAGATGTTCTGTTTCTGTCTGTATTGTCTAATAAAACGTCTGGTAATTTTCCTACTACGTTTAATTTTAAATCTGTTTTTTCTTCTGGAGATAATTTTCCTTTAGAAACACCTTCTAGTTCTGCTAAAACTTTTGTCAATTGTTGTCCGATGAAAACCGAAATAATTGCTGGTGGCGCTTCGTTAGCTCCTAAACGGTGGTCGTTACTTGCTGAAGCAATTGAAGCTCTTAATAATTCTTCGTGATCATGAACCGCTTTAATTGTGTTAATGAAGAATGTTAAGAATTGTAAGTTGCTCATTGGTGTTTTGCCAGGACTTAATAGGTTAATTCCTGTGTCTGTAGCTAAAGACCAGTTATTGTGTTTACCCGAACCATTTACTCCTTTGAAAGGTTTTTCGTGGAATAATACTTTAAAATCATGACGTTCACCAACTTTTTGCATTACATCCATTAATAATGAATTGTGGTCTACTGCTAAGTTGATTTCTTCAAAGATAGGTGCTAATTCAAATTGATTTGGCGCTACCTCGTTGTGACGGGTTTTAACAGGAATTCCTAATAACATACACTCGTTTTCTAAATCACGCATATACGTTAAAACTCGTGTAGGAATTGAACCAAAATAGTGGTCATCTAATTGTTGACCTTTAGCGGCAGTGTGTCCTAATAAAGTTCTTCCAGTTGCTAATAAGTCAGGTCTTGAATTTGCTAGAGCTGTGTCTACTAAGAAATATTCTTGTTCCCAACCTAAAGTTGGTGTTACTCTTTTTACATTTTTGTCAAAATACTTAGCCACATCAATAGCTGCAGAATCGATAGCATGTAGCGCTCTTAATAAAGGTGTTTTGTTATCTAGTGCTTCTCCAGTATATGATACAAAAACCGTTGGAATACATAATGTAGTTCCGAAAATAAAAGCTGGTGATGTTGGATCCCAAGCAGTATATCCTCTAGCTTCAAATGTGTTACGTATTCCTCCATTTGGAAAAGATGATGCATCTGGTTCTTGTTGTACTAATTGACTTCCTCCAAATTTTTCAACAGGATCGCTTCCATCAGGAAAAGTTTCAAAAAAAGCATCGTGTTTTTCAGCAGTAGTTCCTGTTAATGGCTGAAACCAGTGTGTATAATGTGTTACACCTTTTGATAAAGCCCATTCTTTCATTCCTAAAGCAATATAGTCTGCTATTTTTCTATCAATTTTTACACCTTCTGCTGCTGCTTTAACGGCTTTGTAAGCTTCTGGTGTTAAAAATTGTCGCATTGCTTTGTCGTTAAAAACATTACTACCAAAAATAGCTGATTTTCTGTCCAATTCTTCTACATGAACTGGTTTTCTGTCTGTTGCTTTTCTTAAAGCTTGAAAGCGAAATGTTGACATAAAGTTGTGTTTTTAAAAGTTAAACCCTTGAAAAGTTATGCAAATATAATAATATTTAGTCAAATAATAAATTATACCCTATTTTTTTAGGGGGTAAAATCGTTTTTATTTAAAAATATGTTTTTTTTGAATATACTAAACTGAAATTATCTTGGTATAATGAGTGATTTATCATTTTATAAATTTTTAAAACAACAAAGGAATTCTTACATTAGCAGTTCAATTATAGCATATGATTTCAGAAGCACAGTTTCAAAAAGAATTAGAACTCATTATAAGCAACGCTATTCGTGAGGATGTTGGCGATGGCGATCATAGTTCGTTAGCATGTATTCCAGTAACAGCAGAAGGTAAGGCAAAGTTGTTAGTTAAAGACAATGGAATTATTGCCGGTGTAGCATTTGCCAAAATGATATTCGATTATGTAGATAAAGGCATGGTAGTAGAAACATTTATCAATGATGGCGAAACAGTAAAATATGGAGATGTAGTTTTTCACGTTTCTGGAAGTTCGCAGTCTATACTGAAAGCAGAACGTTTGGTTTTAAATTCGATGCAACGAATGAGTGCTATTGCAACAAAGACTAAAATGTTTGTTGATTTATTAGCAGGAACTCAAACAAAAATATTAGATACTCGTAAAACTACGCCAGGAATTCGTGCTATTGAGAAATGGGCAGTAAAAATTGGAGGTGGCGAAAATCATAGATTTGCTTTATATGATATGATTATGTTAAAAGACAATCATATTGATTTTGCAGGTGGTATTCCGCAAGCTATTGCTAAAACAAAACAATATTTAGTTGATCAGAACAAGGATTTGAAAATTATTGTTGAAGCCAGAAATTTAGATGAGGTAGCGCAAATTTTAAGTAGTGGAGGAGTTTATCGTATTTTATTAGATAACTTTGATTACGAAACTACTAAAAAAGCAGTGGAAATGATTGGAAATCAATCATTGACAGAATCTTCGGGAAATATTAACGAAAAAACTATTCGTAACTATGCGGAGTGTGGTGTTGATTATATTTCTTCGGGAGCTTTAACGCATTCGGTGTATAATATGGATTTAAGTTTAAAAGCAATTGATTAGATGTCAGAAGAAATTGAAAATAAACTCAATAAAATTCCAGTTGTTAAGCAATTAGTTGCTTTTGGGAAAACTATAAAACCAAAATCGTTTGAAGGACTTTCTTTGTACGATATTTTGGAATTGTATGTAATTGGAATTTTTAAAGGAGCATTTTCATACAGAGCCAGTGCGGTAGCATTTAGTTTCTTTATGGCTTTGTTTCCATTCGCTTTATTTATTTTGAATTTAATTCCCTATATTCCGTTAGAAAATTTTCAAAAAGATTTTTTACAATTCGTAGAAGAAGGAGTTCCGCCTAATACATATGATGCAATTGCTCAAATTATTAGTGATATTATGAATAATAGTCATCAAGGATTGTTGTCGTCAGGTTTTGTGTTGTCAATATTATTAATGACTAATGGAATCAATGCTATTTTAGGTGGTTTTGAAATGTCTGAGCACATTACATTAACACGAGGATTTTTTAGACAGTATTTTATATCATTAGCAATAGCACTTTCACTTTCTTTGATTTTAATTATTACCGTTTCTGCTATCGTAATTTCTGAAATTATCATTCATAAAATCAATGTTAGCGGTTATGTAAACGATGTTTATTTGGTTGAATGGAGTAGGTATGGTTTCGTTGTTTTAATGATTTTAATAACGACAGCCATTTTGTATAAATTTGGAACCAAAGAAACTTCAAAAATGTCATTTATTAGTTATGGTGCGGTTTTTACGACCATTTTAATCATTATTTCTTCTTATATTTTTGGTGTCTATGTCGAAAAGTTTGCCCGTTATAACGAATTGTATGGTTCAATTGGTACACTTCTTGTATTAATGTTTTACATCTGGATTAACTGCATGGTTTTATTATTAGGTTTCGAACTAAATGCAACTATTTCTAAATTAAAAAGAAAAAATTTATATATTTAACAAAATTTAAAACAAATTATTATGAGAAAACAAATTATTACATTTTTAGTTCTTATTGCAACCACATTTTCGGTTAATGCACAAGAAACTGTTTCAGGAGTTAAAGTGGATGGTAAAATGTCTTTAGAAGGGCAAAATTTGGTTTTAAACGGAGCGGGTACAAGAGAAAAAATGTGGATTGATTTGTATGTCGGTTCTTTATATTTACCAAAAAAGAGTTCAAGTGCAAAAGACATCATAGATAGTAAAGAAGCTGGAGCAATAAAATTAAATATTATTTCAGGAATGATTACTTCAGATAAAATGGTTTCTGCTATTAATGAAGGTTTTGAAAATTCGACTAACAAAAAAACGGCACCTTTAAAAGCTAAAATTGATAAATTCAAAGGTTTCTTTAAAGAAGAAATTAAAAAAGGCGATATTTTTATTATCATTAATGTTCCAAATGAAGGAATTGTAGTGTATAAAAATGGTGTTAAAAAAGGAACTATCGAAGGACACGATTTCAAAAAAGCGTTATTCGGAATTTGGTTATGTGATAAACCAGCAGATGCAGATTTGAAAAACGAAATGTTAGGAAAATAATTCCATACACATAAATAATAGTAAAAGCGTTCTCATTGAGGGCGCTTTTTTTATTGAATGAAACTAGGCATCTTTTTTCTATTTTCTTTTCTCTATTCTCTTTTTCAAACTATATTTGTTCTATGTTGTATTTTATCGAAGTCGTTTTGCCATTGGCGGTTTCAAAAACCTTTACTTATCAGGTTTCGGAAGCAGAATTTAACTACATTCAAGTGGGAATGCGAGTAGCTGTGCCGTTTGGAAAAACTAAGATTTATACCGCATTAGTTCTAGAAAAAAATAATACGCCACCACAATTATATCAAGCCAAAGAAATTCATCAGATTTTAGATGAAAAACCAGTAGTTAATTCATTCCAAATAGAACATTGGAAATGGATTGCTTCTTATTATATGTGTTCGTTGGGAGAAGTATTTAGAAGTGCGTTGCCTTCTGGGTATATTTTAGAAAGCGAAACCATTATTTCGGCTAAAGAAAACCTTGAAATCGATGCAAATGACTTAAAAGATGACGAATATTTGATTTTGGAAGCCTTAAAAAGTCAATCATCAATTACAGTTCAAGATGTGATTAAAATTTTGGGAAAGAAAACGGTTTTCCCAATCATCAATCGATTGTTAGCAAAAGGAGCTTTAGTGTTGCAAGAAGAAATTTCGGAACAATACAAACCGAAATTAGTTCGCTACATCAAATTACAGGATGAATTTCTACAACAAGATAAATTAGCCGAATTATTAGAAGTATTATCCAAAGCAAAAAAGCAACGCGAATTGGTATTACATTATTTCCAATTACAAGCACGAGAGAAAGCACCCATTTCAGTAAAAAAACTAATCGAAACTTCTGGAAGCTCAGCTGCAATTGTAAAATCTTTAGTAGACAAAACCATTTTCGAAGAATATTATATCGCACAAGATAGAGTCACTTTCGATAAAGAAGATGATAGTCATTTCAAGTTGAGTGCACCACAGCAAAAAGCTTTTGATAGTATTCAAACTAATTTTAAGAATTTTGATGTAAATTTATTACAAGGCGTTACAGCTTCTGGAAAAACAGAAATTTACATCAAACTTTTAGAACAATATGTGCAACAAGATAAACAAGTTTTATTTCTGCTGCCTGAAATTGCTTTAACTACACAGTTAGTCCAAAGATTAACAGCTTATTTTGGAAACGAAGTTGCTGTTTTTCATTCAAAATATTCCAATAATGAACGTATTGAAGTTTGGAATCAAGTATTAGAAAATTCGCCAAAAGCTAAAGTGGTTATTGGTGTTAGAAGTGCTTTGTTTTTGCCGTTTTCAAATTTAGGGTGTATAATTGTAGATGAGGAACATGAGCAAACCTATAAACAACACGATCCAGCTCCACGCTATCATGCACGTGATGCAGCTATCGTTTTAGCAAAGCAACATAACGCCAAAGTGCTTTTAGGAAGTGCGACTCCAAGTTTAGAATCTTTTTATAATGTACAATCCAAAAAATACGGTTTAACCGAATTAAAAGTACGTTTTCGAAATGTGGTTTTGCCTGAAATCTTGTTAATTGATATAAAAGATAAGTATTTTAGAAAAAGAATGACCGGGCATTTTTCAGACGAACTTCTGGAAGCAATTACCGAAACGTTGTCTAATGGTGAGCAAGTTATTTTGTTTCAAAACCGTAGAGGATTTTCACCTTATGTGGAATGTATGACGTGTGGTCATGTGCCACATTGTCCAAGTTGCGATGTGAGTTTGACGTATTACAAATTCAAAAATCAATTGCGTTGTCATTATTGTGGTTATTCAATTGCAAATCCTACGCATTGTCATAGTTGTCAATCAGTTGATTTAACTACCAAAGGTTTTGGAACTGAGCAAATCGAAATGGAATTGAAGACGCTTTTTCCTGAGAAAAACATTGGACGAATGGATCAAGATACCACTCGAGGTAAATTTGGTTTTGAAAAAATAATTGATTCGTTTAAAAATAGTGAAATTGATGTTTTGGTAGGAACTCAAATGCTTGCCAAAGGCTTGGATTTTGACAATGTAACCTTAGTTGGAATTCTAAATGCTGATAATTTGTTAAATCAGCCTAATTTTAGAGCTTACGAAAGAGCTTTTCAAATGATGACACAAGTTTCGGGTAGGGCAGGACGTTCAGAAAAGAAAGGAAAAGTGTTAATTCAAACATTTAATCCTTTTCATAACACCATTCAGCAGGTTTTAGGTAATGATTATGCAGGAATGTATAAAGAGCAAATTTATGAGCGCCAGAATTTTAAATATCCGCCTTTCTATCGTTTGATAAAGTTGACTTTAAAACATCGTGATTTTGATAAGTTGAAAGAAGGTTCGCTTTGGTTTTACAACGTATTGACCCAAAATTTACCAATCCCTGTTTTAGGTCCGGAAGAACCAGCAATTAATAGAATTCGTAATGAATATATAAGAACAATTATGGTGAAAATTCCTGTGAATTCAAATTTAGGACAAACAAAAACAATCATAAACAAAATGCGAAACAGTTTTGAGGCTATTCCGCAGTATCGTTCTATTAAGGTTACAATAAATGTAGATGTGTATTAAGAATTTTCAATTGCTTTTACAATTTCTTCTTTCTTATTTCTGCTCAATGGAATTTTTGTAGTTCCAATTTCAGCAAATTTGCTATTGAATTTTTCAACTCGATCCAAGTTGATAATGTATGATTTATGTACTCGAATGAATTTACCTGGTGGAAGTTCTTTTTCAAAACCTTTCATAGTTGATAAAACTAAATGACTTTCATCATCAGTAACTACTTTGATATAATCGCCATAAGCTTCAATCCATTTAATTCTTGAAACATAAACTTTTAGCTTTTTTAGATTGCTTTTAATTACAATACTTTCACCTTGTTCTTCATGATTTTCATAGCGAAGTGCGTGTAATTCAGTGGCTTTTTTTACTGCTTTAGTAAAACGTTCTTTTGAAATTGGTTTTTGAAGAAAATCTGTAGCTTCATAATCGAAAGCTTTAACAGCATAATCAGCTTTTGAAGTAATAAATATAATTTGAGGTTTAGTTTTTAATCCATCTAATAAGTCAAATCCGTTGATTAAAGGCATTTCAATGTCTAGAAATATCAAATCAATCGTATTATTATTAATACAATTTTTAGCTTCTAAAGCATTTGCGAAATCACCAATCAAGTTCAATAAGGTTGATTCGTTTACTAGCTTTGTGATAGTAATTCTTTGGATAGCACTATCATCTACAACAATACAATTCAACTTCATAGGCTTATAAGTTTTATAACAAGTTAAAAGTATGATAAAAACGGTTATTAACCAAATTTTTTTTCTTTTTAACACTACTATTCATCAAATTTTGAGGAATATTGTTAAATAAACCTAATCAATATGTTAAATGAATTTAATTCCAACTCGTAAAATACTTTTCAGCAATAATTTTATAAGCGTGCTCTTTTTCTATAAATTTTCGAGCGTTTTTAGAAATTTTGTTGATTTTTTCTGGGTCTTCGATTAAGAACGAAAGTTTTTTAGCTATTTCATTTTCATTTGGCTTAGCATTGATGCAAACATCGTCTGCTTGTAACTGATATTGATTCAAGAATTCTGTTTCTGCACCTGTAAAAACCACTTTTCCTTTTGCCATAGCTTCCAGTGCATTATAGCCTTGATCATAAGCAAATACTTGATCTAATAAAATATGTGCTCTATTGTATGTCGATATATATTCGCTGTACGGTAGATTTTCGGAAACAATAATTTCTATTTTATCGGCATATTTTTCTCGAATAATTTCCAACGCTTTTTCAAAGTAAATAATTCCTTTTTTAGAATAACTTAAGCGATTTATTCCCAGGAAAATTACAATTTTATCAGTAATTCCAATATTTTGAAAAGTAATTTTATCAGTATTTATTGGATTGGGAATAAACGTGGTTTGAAACCCCATTTTTTGCATCGGAATTTCATAATCTAAGTCAGAAGTAATTAAGTTTTGACAATTTTTGACAAGCCAATTGAAGGTTTTTCTGTAATTTTTATTCCTATATTTCAGCGGAAATTGAAATTCTTTTTCAATTGAATTGTCTTCAAAATAAGGTGTTAAAACGGAATATTTAAACTCTTTTTTAAATAAATAATCTATGATAGGAGTTTCATCACCACAAACGAGTAAACTTCTACTTTGTATGTTTTGGAATAATTTTTTATACAAAAAACGAGATAAAATCGGATACGTTTCTAGTGCATCAGAATTGATTAATTGCACATGTTGATAATGGTTCAATTTTGATAAAAGCAAATAAAAACGAATAGCTTTTTCAATTTTTTCAAGGTTAAAACCAATTACTTTTCGAATGCTTTTAAATAGAAAGTTAGCAATTTTATTATCGTTACAAATTCGAGCATAAATAGAAAAATCTACTGGAAATTGTTTGAATTTATCGCCACAACCCACAATTGTTACTTCATGGCCAAGCGCCATCAATCCTTCTTTTAAAGAATTATGTAAACGACTATATTCGCCTATCAAAAGTATTTTCATGTAATAGTCCTAAATTCTAAATTCTGATTTCTAATTTCCTATCTTTGTGTAAATATAGTATAATTGCTAAAAATGTATCAAAAATCAGACATAGAAATATTAGTTGCAACCATGAATCAAAGCAATTTTGATTTTTTGGAAGCAATGTTTTTGTTTTCTGATTTTTCACAATTCAATATTTTAATCGTTAATCAAACGGATGAAAATAAATTTTTAGTTTCTGATAATGAGAAGATAAAGGTTTTTAATGTGTTTGAAAAGGGCTTATCGAAAAGTCGAAATTTAGCACTTCAAAATGCAACAAAAGATTTATTGATTTTTACAGATGATGATATTATTTTTAAACAAAATTTTGAGGCTAATATTTTAGATTCGTTTAATACCCATACAAATTTCGATGGTTTTCGATTTCAATTTTTAAACAGGAAAGGTAATTTGGCTAAGAAATATCCTACGACATTTCAATCTAAATTATCGCAATTTGAAATTTTGAATACTTCTTCTGTTGAATTAGTTTTTAAAAATAATAGTTTAAAAAGAGTAGCAATAAAATTTGATGAAAATTTTGGGTTGGGAACAAATTTCTACATGGGCGAGGAAGCAATCTTTGTTTCTGATGTAATAAAAAGTGGTTTAAAAGTTGGATTTGTTCCAGAACAAATTTTGTCACATTCGCAAGTAACTACAGGGCATAAAACCGCTATTTCGAAAATTTATTTTGCTCAAAGTGCAGTTTTTTATCGAATTTTTGGTAAAATGTATTTATTTTGGATAGCTTTGAAATTGATTTTTGATTTAAAACAAAGTAAAATTAATTTTACAGAAGTTGTTCATTTATTTAAACAAGCACAAAAAGGTAAAAAAGCTTATGTCAACGCTACAAAATTGTAAATTATTATCCATTCCAAAAATCGAAGATCCAAGAGGCAATCTTTCGGTTATTGAAAATAATGTAGTTCCTTTTGAAATTAAACGCGTTTATTATTTGTATGATGTACCTAGTGGTGCCGAGCGAGGTGGGCATTCACATATTGAGCAACAAGAATTTTTAATTGCGCTTTCAGGAAGTTTTGATGTTATTTTGAATGATGGTCAAAAAGAAAATGTAGTTACGTTAAACAAACCTTTTCAGGGGTTATTGATTACTAACGGCATTTGGCGCGAATTAAAAAACTTTTCTTCAGGTGCGGTTTGTTTGGTAATTGCTTCTGATGTGTTTTCTGAAGAGGATTATATCAGAGAATTTCAAGAATTTCAAGAGTCCAAATCTTAGTGATAGACTGTAAAATCAACACCATATTTTTTTAATAGATGTTTTGTTTTTAATAGTAAACGCAAAACAAAACTTGGTATTGAAAGTAAAATTTTTGTCTTCAGAGGAATATTTGAAGTAATATTTTTTAAAAAGTTTTTGGAATTTTCAATATCACCAGCAATTCTATATTGTAAGGCATATTCTAAACGATGAATATCTAAAAATTCTTTCAAGCTTTTATTTTCTTTTTCAGCAGTTAAAAACTGAGAAAAATCCATCAATGTTTTTTTTGTAATTGCTGTCTTTGCTAATGAATTTGGTGTTTCAAAATGATAAATAGCAGAAATTGTGTTATTAATAGCTACTTTATGTTTGATACCAATTTTTGTCCAAAGTTCTAAATCTTGCCCACTAGAAATTGCGGTATTAAATCCGTCGTTTTCTAAAATAATATGTTTTGGAACAATTATCGAAGATGAGGTAGCAACTCTATTCACTAAACTAGCTTTAAAAAAATCAGGTATAATTCCGCTAAAAGAGTCTGGAAAACTGTATGAAAAACTATTATTGATTGTGTGATTTTTTGCAATAACAGTTTGGTATCGACTGCAATACATACCACAATTTGGAAAAGCTTGGATAAGTTTAACCAATTCTTCTAAATGATTCGGGAACCAAAAATCATCAGCATCCAAAAAAGCTATATAATCCGTTTGAGCATGTTGAATGGCTTTGTTTCTTGTTGAAGAAGCTCCCGAATTTTGCTGATTAATTATAATAATTCGCTCATCTTTGAAACGGGAAACAATTTCAAGACTATTGTCTGTTGATCCGTCATTAACAATAATAATTTCAAAGTCAGTAAAAGTTTGATTCAAAACACTTGTTAATGTGTTTTGAATGTATAACTCTTTGTTATAGAGTGGTATAATTACTGATAGAAATGGCATACTATTGTTTGATTGAACACATATAAGTTACCCGAAATAGGTTGTAAATTAATAGTGATGGATTTTTTGAAACCAGATTTTTTATCATTACTGTTTTGAAAATGCGATAAAATAATGCGGCAATTGTGTTAAGCTTTGTTTTATTTAAGAAGTTGTAAAGTTGTAATAACCTAACATACTTTGCTTCAATTTTTTTCGAGCCTACTAATAACATCAAGCTTTTTATACTGTTTTTTGTTTTACCCACATAAGCTTCATTCGTGTCGATATCTCCGTGCTCAACTTGGTTATCGATATGGTTTACAGATGGTTTCAGCAAGCTTAATTGATATGATAATTGTGTGTCATCATGGCCGTAAAGCGTAATCTCTGAATCAAATTTAACTTGGTTAAAACATTCTTTTGAAATGATGGTATTGTTAAAAAGTAAACATTTAAAAGGTTCTTTTTTTCTTTCTACGGCTAATTTGTCTTCAATAAATTTTCCGTATTTCCATCGCAAAGTTTGTTGTTCTGATGGGCAATTTTCGGGATGCAATCTACCACCATATATCACATCATAATTGCCTAAGTTTGATAAATAGGTTTTTATGTAATTAGGGTTTATAATTACTGAATCTCCATCAAGAAAAAGCAAATAGGGATATTGAGCTCTTTTGGCTAATAAGTTTCTATTTTCTCTATGAGCAAGATTTTTTTCTAAAGCAATAAAAGAACAATTTGGAATAGAATTTATCTCATCATTTAATTTATTTAATGGAGATCTAGAAGCATCATCTTGACATAGAATTTCGAAGGTTATTTTACATTCAATACATTGTTTATAAAGTTCTTCAACTAAAGGAAAAGCATTATAATCATATATTGGAATTAAAATCGACAGCATTTACACCGTTCTTTGGACTACTTCAAACATTTTTCCGCCTTCAAATTTTAATGTTTTTGAAGGATATTTCAATACTAATGCATAATCGTGTGTGGCCATTAAAATGGTTTTTCCGTTAGCATTAATTTTTCTAAGCACTTCCATAACTTCCACACTAGTTTGTGGGTCAAGGTTTCCTGTTGGTTCGTCAGCTAAAATTAATTCAGGGTCGTTTAGTAGTGCTCTAGCAATTCCTACTCTTTGCTGTTCCCCACCAGATAATTGATGTGGCATTTTTGGTGCAAAACCTTTCATACCCACTTTATCTAAAACTTCTTCAATTTTAGTATCCATTTCTTCTTTTTCAGACCAACCCGTTGCTTTCAAAACAAATAATAGATTGTCTTTAACGCTGCGGTCTGGCAATAATTTAAAATCTTGAAAAACTACACCTAATTTTCTTCTTAAATAAGGAATATCACTTTCTTTAAGTGTTGCTAAATCATAGTCTACCACACTACCTTCTCCTTCAGTCAAGGCTAAATCAGCATAAAGTGTTTTAAGGAAGCTACTTTTTCCGGAACCTGTTCTACCAATTAAATATAGAAATTCACCATGCTTAACTTCGATATTTACATCGGTTAATACTGGATTTTTATCTTGATAAATAGTTGCGTTTTTTAAAGATAGAACTGCTTCTGACATAGTTAATTTAGATTTTAAAATGTAAAAGTAATAACTTATGGTTCGGTTTCAAAATTTTAATTGCTTTTCGGTAAAAAATAGTGTGTTTGGTTAAAAACTATGTTCAAAAATAGTACAATAATATGTTAAGAAGCTTCGTTTATACTTGTAATAAGCCTTATATTTGAAACTTATAAATAGCGCATCAAATGATAAAGTATTTAAAACTTTCTTTTCTAGTAGTTTTCTTTTCAGGAACACTTTTAGCACAGCAATCTTCTGTTTACACGCATGATTTAAGCGAATTTAATCGTGCAATTGAATTGTATAAAGATAAACAATATCAAGCAGCACAAATATTGTTTGATAAAGTAAAAACCAAAACACACAATCAAGAGGTGGAAGCTGATTGTGCTTATTATATTGCAAATTGCGCTATTCGTTTAAACCAAATGGGAGCCGACGTTTTGGTAGAAGCATTTGTTGAAGACTACCCAACAAGTACTAAAACAAATCAAGCTTATATCGAAGTGGCACATTATTATTTTGACGAAGGAAATTACCCAAAATCGTTAGAATGGTTTGATAAAGCCGATTCAAATTCAATGTCTCAAGCAGATAAAGAAAAATATAATTTTCAAAAAGGGTATGCTTATTTTACTGCTAAAAACAATAAAGAAGCTACCAAATATTTCAATATGGTAGTAAATTCCAAAACTTTTGGAAGTCAGGCAAAATACTATTTAGGTTATATGTCTTATGAAACCGATGATTATAAAAGTGCTAATGAATATTTTGAGCAAGTATCAGATCAAGACAAATACAAAGAAAAAATGGGTTATTTTCAAGCTGATATGAACTTTAAATTGGGTAATTTTCAAAAAGCAATTGATTTAGGTGAAGCGCAAATGCCAAAATCAAGAGCAGATGAAAAAAGTGAATTGTCTAAAATTATTGGAGAAAGTTATTTCAATTTAAAAAAATACGACAAGGCATTACCTTATTTATTAGACTATAAAGGAAAAAAAGGCAAATGGAATAATACAGATTTTTACCAATTGGGTTATGCGTATTACCAACAAAAAGATTATGAAAATGCAATAGCTCAATTCAACAAAATCATTGAAGGAAATGATGCTGTAGCTCAAAATGCATATTATCACTTGGCGGAAAGTTATTTAAAAACTGATAAAAAACAACAAGCTTTAAATGCATTTAAAACAGCTTCAGAAATGGAGTTTGATGCAAAAATTCAAGAAGATGCGTATTTGAATTATGCAAAATTGAGTTATGAAATTGGAAACCCATACCAATCGGTTCCTGAAATCATGAATGCTTATTTAGCAAAATATCCAAATAGTTCTTATAAACAAGAGATTAATACGTTATTGATTAGTTCGTACATCACATCAAAAAACTATAAAGAAGCATTATCATTATTAGAAAAAAATAAATCACCAGAAAACAAATTAGCGTATCAAAAAGTAACTTTTTACAGAGGTTTAGAATTATACACCGATGGTGATTTTAAAGGAGCATATTCGTTATTTAAAAAATCAATCGCTGAAAATAAAGATGCAAAATTTTCAGCAAGAGCTATATTTTGGAAAGGCGAAACAGAATATAATTTAGACCAATTTGAAGAAGCAAAATTAAGTTTTTTACAATTTTTAAATGCTACAGAAGCGGCAACCACACCCGAATACAAAAACGCAAATTACAACTTAGCGTATGCGTATTTTAAATTAAAAGAATATGATAATGCAATTAAATATTTTGGAGATTTTACCACTTCACAAAAAGAGGATAGAATTCGTCTGACCGATGCGTATTTGCGTTTGGCTGATTGTAATTTTATTTCTGCAAAATATTGGCCAGCAATGGATGCTTATAATAAAGTTATCGACATGAAAAGCGTAGATTCAGATTATGCAGCGTTTCAAAAAGGAATTAGTTATGGTTTTGTGAATAAACCAGACAAGAAAATTGAAGATTTAGAAAAATTTGCAAAAGCATACGCAACTTCACAATATGCCGATGATGCTTTGTACGAATTAGGAAATACTTATGTGAATCAAAACCAAGATAGTAATGCGATTATAACCTATGATAAATTGATTAATAACTATAAATCAAGTTCATATGTTGCTAAGGCAATTTTAAAGCAAGGATTGATTTATTATAACGGTAATAAAGAAGAACAAGCGTTAGTGAAATTTAAAAAAGTTGTGGCTGAATATCCAAACTCTCCAGAATCTTTAGAAGCAGTTTCAACAGCTCGTTTAATTTATGTTGATAATGGAAAAGTAGATGAATATGCTGATTGGGTAAAAACTCTTTCTTTTGTTGAGGTTTCAAACGCAGATTTGGATAACGATACCTACGAATCAGCCGAAAAACAATATTTACAAAACAATGCCAAACAAGCTATTTCTGGTTTTACAAGTTATGTGAGTAAGTTTCCAAATGGATTACACGCACTAAAAGCTAATTTCTATTTGGCGCAATTGTATTTTGCAGATAATTTAGAAAACAATGCCATAAAACACTATGAATTTGTAATTTCAAAACCACGTAATGAATTTACAGAACAAGCTTTAGCACGATTGTGTCAAGTACATTTAAAAGCTAAAAATTATGACAGTGCCATTCCTGTTTTACAACGTTTAGAAACAGAAGCAGAGTTTCCTCAAAATACTACTTATGCACAGTCTAATTTGATGAAATCATATTATGAAAAAGAAGATTTTGCAAACGCAGTGGTTTATGCTGATAAGGTTTTGAAAAATGATAAGATTGAAGACAGAATAAAAAGTGATGCGCAAATCATTGTTGCACGTTCAGCTATAAAAACAAACGACGAAGCAAAAGCAAAAGAAGCTTATGATAAATTAAATAAAATAGCAAAAGGAGAATTAAAAGCAGAAGCGTTATATTATGATGCTTATTTCAAAAATAAAGAAGGAAAATTTGATGCTTCAAACAAAGTAGTGGAAAAAATTGCGGTGGATTATTCGGGATATAAATATTTTGGTTCCAAAGCATTAATCATTATGGCGAAAAATTATTTTAGCTTAGAAGATAGTTTTCAGGCTACAGAAATTTTGCAAAGTGTAATTGATAATTTTACCGAGTTTGAAGATGTTACTGCTGAAGCTCAAAAAGAATTAGATTTTATAAAAGCTGAAGAAGCTAAACGCAATTCATCAATTACAAATTAATAATTTTATTTCATTGTCATGCTGATTCAGTTTAGCATCTAAATAATTTTAATATGAAGAAATCAAATATAATCACAATCGTTTTAGTAATAATCGGAATTCAATTTTCATTTTCTCAAGTAAAGGATGAAAACATTGGTTCAGAAGTGGTAAACATTGTAAAACCATATACGCCAACTATTTCTGATGCTTTTAAAGTAAAAGAAACACCAGTTTTAGAAGATGAAGAAGAACAAAAAAAAGAACCTATTCAATATAATATTTTTTCGTTTCCGGTAGCTTCAACATTCACACCAGCAAAAGGAAAAGCAGCTGGAGTGGATAAAACCGAAAAAGAAAAATTATACAATAATTACGCAACATTAGGTTTTGGAAATTATCCAACCATCAATGCGGAATTATTCATTACACAAAACTTAAGCAGAAGTAATTATGTGGGTGGAATGTTACGTCATTTGTCTTCTCAAGGCGGTATTAAAGATTTGGTTTTAGATGATAAATATTACAACACCAGTTTAGATGTAACTTATGGCGTGCGTGAGCGCGATTTGAGTTGGAATGTAGATTTAGGTGTGAAAAACCAAATTTATAATTGGTACGGATTGCCTACTGAAACAATCGTTTTTGATGATGCAACAATTAACAGCATCGATTCAAAACAAAGTTATAATACAATTGCCCTTGGCGGAAAAATGACATTAAAAGACGGGCTTTTTAATGAAGCAAGTATGCAATTCAAGCGTTTTTCTGACGGATTGAATTCAGGAGAAAATCGTTTTTTTATCAAGCCAAATTTTGACTTTGAGGTTATGAATCAAAAAATCAAAGCTGATTTTGTAGTTGATTATGTTGGCGGTAGCTTTGAAAGAATGTTAAACATTGATTCGGAATTAAAATACAGTACAATAATTGCTGGAATGAAACCAAGTATTTTGTACCAACAAGATGATTTATCAGTACAAATAGGAGCGGGAGTTTTTTATGCAACTGCAAAAATTAACGGTGAAAGTGATGGTAAGATATTTATTTATCCAAACGTAAAAGCGTCTTATAAATTAGTAGGCGATATTTTAGTAGCTTATGCTGGTGCTGAAGGTAATTTACAACAAAATTCATATGCCGATTTTGTAGAAGAAAATGCGTTTGTATCACCAACATTACTAGTTGCTCCAACGGATAATAAATATGATATTTATGCTGGTTTAAAAGGTAAATTAGCGAATTCGGTTGCTTTTAATGTTAGAGCTTCCTATTTGAACCAAGATGATAAAGCACTTTTTGTAAGCAATGAATACAATCCAACATTTGCTAATACAGAAGGTTATGCTTACGGAAATTCTTTTGGTGTAGTATATGACAATATTACAACTTTGAGCCTTTTTGGTGAATTAAAAGCCGACTTTTCTAAAAACGTAACATTCGGAATTAACGGAACTTACAATAACTATTCTTCAGACACACAAGCAGAAGCATGGAATTTACCACAATTAAAAGTTGGAACGACAGTAGATTTTGATATCAATGAAAAATGGTATGCTGGCGCAAATGTGTTTTTTGTAGGTGAAAGAAAAGATTTAATAACTAAACAAGAATTAATATTTCCAGTACCTTCTTTTGTTCAAGAAACAGTGACTTTAGATAGCTATTTTGATTTGAATGCACACGTAGGTTACAAATACAACGCAAGATTAACCGCTTTCTTAAAAGGAAACAACTTGGCAAACCAACAATACAACCGTTGGGCAAATTTCCCAGTACAAGGAATTCAGGTGTTGTTAGGAGCGAATTATAAGTTTGATTTCTAATTTTTAATCGCAAAGACGCAAATTTTTTCGCAAGGTTCGCAAAGTTTTATACTGCGCTTGTCATACTGAAATTGAAGATTCAACGAAGTTAAAGCATCCTTGAAATACCTAATTATGAATAAATATATTTTTCTAATTCTTATTTTTTGTTTTAGTTTTTTGAATTGTAAGAATTCAGAAGCTAAAATTGTGAATACAACTGAGATAAAATCTAATGATTTGAATTTTTTTGATTTTGATAAAGTAGAACATTATTATAAAGATATCGAAGCTGGTGATATTTTAGTTGAGATGCAAAGATTAGAAAATATAGATAAGAAATCTGAAGAACATAATTATCTTAATTTGATTGGCTATGATTATCCTAAAGATGTTAATGACGAAAAATTTATTGACAACTTGATTAAGTTTAAATTTTCAAAAGTTCAAATTGAAGATAAATTTTATAATGAATTGAATAAACTTTTTAGTTTTTTAAATTGTCAAGATGATTATGGTCTTGCATGTGCTCCAGTTTACAGAGATATTTTAGTTTTCTACAAAGAAGAAAAGGTAGTTGGAATTGCGAAAATTTGTTTTGAATGTGGGAAAAGTGATGTCTTGGGAGCAAAAAAAGATGCGAGTTTTTTTGGTGATTGTGGAGGTTATGGTAAGTTATATAAAATTTTAAAAGAAAAACAATAATCCTTGCGCCCTTAGCACCTTCATTGCGAACTTTGCGGTTAATCTTTTTTACCATGACATTCAAAAAAAAAATAAAACAACAACATTTACAATTATTACAAGACAAAATCGATGTGTATCAAGATATGATTTCGGGTTTGTCTGATGATGCACAAAATGATGCCAAAGGTTCGGCTGGCGATAAGCATGAAACCGCTTTATCGATGATGCATTTAGAACAAGAAAAGTTAACCAATAAACTCAAAGAAGCGATTGTCTTAAAGGAAATTCTTGAAAAAATAGATGTTTCAAAAACAACTCCAACTATTACTTTAGGAAGCTATGTAAAAGTGAATGCAATGCAGTTGTTCATTAGCGCTGCTTTACCTAAGACTAGTGTAGATGGTGTAACTATTTTATCAGTTTCACCACAATCGCCTTTAGGAAGTCAATTAATAGGTAAAAAGCAACATGATATAGTTGTTGTAAATGGAAATTCATTCACTATACATGAAATACTATAATTGCTACTACTAATAATTTAAACCACTCAATCGAGTGGTTTTTTTATGATTTGTAACCAAAGTAAATCCAAATTCGCTTTTTATGTTTATAATTTAATTAAAAAATCATTTTTTAGTTTTAAATTATAACTAAAATTAAATTTATGGTTTATTATTTAAACTTATATATTCAATTTTGCTTCATCAAACTAAGTGAATTAATCTTTCACTTAAACAATTAACATTTCAACGATTAAACTTAAAATTATGTGCGGGATATTAGCCATTATAGGAAAAGGAAAAGAAGAAGCATTGGTACAACAATTGTCTAAAAGAATGAGCCATCGTGGTCCAGATGAAAGTGATATTCATATAACAGAGAAAGGACATATTTTGGCGCACGAGCGTTTATCAATTGTCGATTTACACACCGGAAAACAACCCATTCAAGGAACGGATTCGGCTTGGATGGTGCATAATGGCGAAATATACAATCACAAAAAATTAAGAGAAACTACTTTAAAACATCACACGTTTAGAACTACATCGGATTCAGAGGTCATTGTGCATTTGTATGAAGAATTTGGTTATGATTTCTGCGATATGTTAGACGGAATTTTCGCGCTAGTTGTTATCGATGGCGATGATTATATTGTAGCTCGCGACCCACTTGGAGTTAAGCCTTTGTATTATGGAATGGACGAAAGAGGCCGCTTATATTTTGCATCCGAAATGAAAGCGATTACCGATCAATGTAAATCATTTTCAACTTTTCCTCCAGGACATTATTATACCGAAAAAACAGGTTTCGTAAAATATTACAAACCAGAATGGGAAGCGTATGAAAAAGCAGTTGAAAAATTAGATTTACAAGCTTTAAATAAAAGTTTAACGCAAGCTGTAGAAAAGCGTTTAATGTGCGACGTGCCTTTTGGAGTATTGCTTTCTGGAGGATTGGATTCGTCTTTAATTGCATCAATTACGTCAAGGTTGTTGGAAGAAACTGGTCAAGAATTGCATTCGTTTTCTATTGGATTAGATGCTTCAGCTCCGGATTTAGTGGCAGCAAGAAAAGTTGCGGATTTCATTGGAACAACGCATCACGAAATTCATTTCACAGTCGAACAAGGAATAGAAATTTTAGATAAGTTGATTTGGCATTTGGAAACCTATGATGTAACATCAATTCGTGCTAGTACGCCGATGTATTTCTTGTCAAAAGCGATTACCGAAAAAGGAATCAAAATGGTGCTGTCAGGCGAAGGAGCGGATGAAATTTTTGGAGGTTATTTATATTTCCGAAACGCACCATCAGTATTAGATTTCCAAAAAGAAACTATAGAACGTGTGCAAAAGTTATTTACCGCTGATTTACTTCGTGCCGATAAATCAACCATGGCACATGGATTGGAGGCTAGAGTTCCGTTTTTAGATAAAGCTTTTTTAGAATTAGCAATTAAAATTCAACCCGATGAGAAAATGCCAAAAACGTACGAAGGGATTGAAAAATATATTGTAAGAAAGGCTTTTGATACTCCAGAAAAACCCTACTTGCCTGAAGAAATTTTATGGCGTCAAAAAGAACAATTTTCTGATGGAGTAGGTTATAATTGGATAGATACTTTAATTGAATATTGTTCAAGTCAAGTGTCAGATTTAGAGTTCTCTAGAGCAAAGGAATTGTTTCCATACAATACTCCGGCTACTAAAGAAGCATTTTTTTATCGCCAAATTTTTTATAAACATTTTCCACAAGATAGTGCTGCACAAACAGTACGAAAATGGATACCAAAATGGCAAGAAAATCAAGACCCAAGTGGTAGAGCAAATGCCGCTCACGTAAAAGCAGATGTGGCAATTGCGTCAAATCAAGAATTAGTGTAGTATTTCATAAATATGGTTTGTTGTTAGGAAAGCGTCAGTTAGAAATAGCTGGCGTTTTTGTTTTTAACAAATGTTAATAACTTAATGGGTTTTTATGCTTATTTGTAGTTGATTTTTTTGCGGAATGGTTATATTTGTCTGTTAATTAAAAATCGAATATTTAAGATATAATTATATGAGCGAAGAAGTTAAGAAAAACAATTATTCGGCAGACAGTATTCAGGCGTTAGAAGGGATGGAGCACGTAAGAATGCGCCCTTCCATGTATATTGGAGATACTGGAGTAAGAGGTTTGCATCACTTGGTGTATGAAGTAGTAGATAACTCTATCGATGAAGCTCTAGCGGGTCATTGTGATACAATTTATGTAGCTATAAACGAAGATAATTCCATTACAGTTGAAGATAATGGGCGTGGTATTCCAGTGGATTTACACAAAAAAGAAGGTGTTTCTGCACTTGAGGTGGTAATGACAAAAATTGGAGCCGGAGGTAAATTTGATAAAGATTCGTATAAAGTATCTGGAGGTTTACATGGTGTTGGGGTTTCATGTGTTAATGCGCTTTCTGACCATTTAAAAGCAACAGTATTCCGTGAAGGTAAAGTTTACGAGCAAGAATATGAAAGAGGAAAAGCGTTATATCCAGTTAAACAAATTGGAACTACAGAAAAAAGAGGTACAATGGTTACGTTTAAACCAGATGCTTCAATTTTCACACAAACCTTAGAATATTCTTATGATACATTAGCTTCTCGTTTGCGTGAGCTTTCATTCTTGAATAAAGGAATTACAATCACATTAACAGATAAAAGACACTTAGCTGAAGACGGAAGTCAACCAGTTGAAACCTTTCATTCTCAAGAAGGTTTGAAAGAATTCGTTAAGTTTTTGGATGGAAATCGTGTGCCTATTATTGGTCACGTAATTTCGATGGAGCATGAAAAAGGAGAAATTCCTGTTGAAGTTGCTTTGATTTATAACGACAGTTATTCAGAAAATATTTTTTCTTATGTAAATAATATTAACACTCACGAAGGAGGAACACACTTGCAAGGTTTCCGTATGGGATTAACTCGTACATTGAAAAAATATGCAGATTCTTCAGGATTATTAGATAAATTAAAATTTGAAATTTCTGGGGACGATTTTCGTGAAGGATTGACAGCTATTATTTCTGTAAAAGTTGCAGAGCCTCAGTTTGAAGGACAAACTAAAACAAAATTAGGAAATAGAGAAGTAGTTTCTCCGGTTTCTCAAGCCGTTTCAGAAATGTTAGAAAATTATTTGGAAGAAAATCCAAATGATGCCAAGATCATTGTTCAAAAAGTTATTTTAGCAGCCCAAGCTCGTCATGCAGCTAAAAAGGCCCGTGAAATGGTGCAACGCAAAACCGTAATGGGTGGCGGTGGATTGCCAGGTAAATTATCAGATTGTTCTGAACAAGATCCAGCAAGATGTGAAATTTTCCTTGTAGAGGGAGATTCTGCGGGTGGAACTGCAAAACAAGGTCGTGATAGAGCATTTCAAGCTATTTTGCCTTTACGTGGTAAGATTTTGAATGTGGAAAAAGCAATGCAACATAAAGTCTTTGAAAACGAGGAAATTCGTAATATTTTCACCGCTTTAGGGGTAACTGTTGGAACCGCCGAAGATAGTAAGGCATTGAACTTAGAAAAATTACGTTATCATAAAGTTGTAATCATGTGTGATGCCGATGTTGATGGTTCTCACATTTCAACATTGATTCTTACATTTTTCTTTAGATTTATGAAAGAATTAATTGAAGGTGGGCATGTTTATATTGCAACACCACCTTTATATTTGGTTAAAAAAGGAAATAAAAAAGAATATGCTTGGAATGACGATCAACGTGATTTAGCTAACGAAAGAATGGGTGGAAGTGCAGCTATTCAACGTTATAAAGGTCTTGGAGAGATGAATGCTGAGCAATTATGGGAAACAACTCTGAATCCTGAATACAGAACATTACGTCAAGTAACAATTGATAGTTTAACAGAGGCAGATAGAGTTTTTTCTATGTTGATGGGAGATGAGGTGCCACCTCGTAGAGAATTTATTGAGAAAAATGCCGCTTACGCAAAAATTGATGCGTAAATCGGGAGTAATCATAGGATTGTTTGCGACTTTCTTTTTTACACAAAAAAGTGAAGCGCAAACAGCTACAGAATTAGAACAAATAGGGTATCTGCTTTCAGATGCCCTTTTGTATTCTGAGCAATATATAATTCCAGCAACTGATGCAGCAGTGTATCAAGCATCAACTTCTTGGGTAAATTCACCTAAGAAGAAAAGTAAATGGGAAGTGACTTTAGGGTTGCATACAAATGTTTTTTTTGTTCCTAAAAGTGATAGAAAATTCAGTATTCAAAATTCTGATTTTCAGTTTTTTGAAATTGAAGGAGCTACTTCGGCAACAGTTCCAACGGCTTTAGGAAATGGCAATCAAGTTTATTTAGTAGGTGATTTGGGAGGTGAACAAATTCGTTTAAAAACACCAAAAGGAATTGATCAAGAAACCGTTGTTTATCCTTATTTAAGTGGAGCAATTGAATTACCTTATGGTTTTGAATTTTTAGCCAGATATTCGACCAAAACAAAATTAAAAAAAGGTGATTATCAAGTTTATGGCTTTGGGTTAAAACATAATTTTAGCCAATATTTTCCAAAAATTGAAGCAAAAAATATCTATTTTTCAGCAAGTGCTATTTATTCAAAAGAAGATGTTAGTTTTGATTTTTTAGATATCAATACTGCTTATGGAAATTTAGGAATCAATCAATTGAATGGGTTGGTTGATACTTATCATTTTCAGCTAAGTGCTTCTAAGGAATTTAAAAAATTTGAATTAATAACAAATTTTATTATTAATAGAAGTTCTTTTCAATATATCGTAAGTGGAGAAACGGGTTCAATTGAGGAAGTGATTCCAATTCAGCAAGTTATAAATGATTTGTTGACTCAAATTTCAAAAGATAAAACCAATGTTTTAGGTGAAGTTTCTGGTAGATACCAAATAAGCAAATTTTATGTGCAAAGTTCAATTGCTTTTGGTAAATTTGTAAACGGAAATATTGGTGTTCAATATCAATTTTAATTTTATAAATATTTAATATACACAACAAAATGAAAGTAACTATAGTAGGTGCGGGTAACGTAGGTGCAACATGTGCAGATGTTATTTCGTACAGAGGAATTGCTAGTGAAGTAGTGCTAGTTGATATCAAAGAAGGTTTTGCAGAAGGTAAAGCAATGGATATTATGCAATGTGCTACAACAACAGTTTTTAACACACAATTAAGTGGTACAACAGGTGATTATTCTAAAACAGCAGGAAGTGATGTAGTTGTAATTACATCAGGAATTCCAAGAAAGCCAGGAATGACTCGTGAAGAATTAATTGGAATTAATGCAGGAATTGTAAAATCGGTAGCTGATAATGTTTTAACACATTCGCCTAATGCAATCATTGTGGTAGTGTCTAATCCAATGGATACAATGACTTATTTGACTTTGAAAGCAACAGGATTGCCAAAAAACAGAGTAATTGGAATGGGTGGAGCTTTAGATAGTTCTCGTTTCAAATATTTCTTGTCAAAAGCATTAGATAAACCAGCTAATGATGTACAAGGGATGGTTATTGGAGGTCATGGAGATACAACTATGATTCCATTAACACGTTTAGCTTCATATAACGGAGCACCAGTTTCTAATTTTTTATCTCAAGAAGTTTTAGATAAAGTTGCGGCTGATACAATGGTTGGAGGAGCAACATTAACAGGATTATTAGGAACTTCTGCTTGGTATGCGCCAGGTGCTTCTGTAGCTTATTTAGTAGATAGTATTTTGAACAATCAAAAACGAATGATTCCTTGTTCTGTTTTATTAGAAGGTGAGTATGGACAAGAGGATATTTGTATGGGAGTTCCATGTATTATCGGAAAAAATGGTATAGAACAAATTGTTGATGTTCAATTGAATGATGCTGAAAAAGCTGCTTTTGCTAAATCTGCTGATGCAGTTCGTGCAATGAATGCAGATTTGAAATCAGTATTGTAATTCAATATCAAAATAATTATAAAAAACTGTCAAGAAATTGGCAGTTTTTTTTGTTCGATACAAAATGGAAAAAGAAATAGTTTGGATGTTTTTAGGAGTAAAAAAACATAAATTTTTAGAATAAAATCTATTATTGGGATAAGTTTTTGATTGTTCAAGTGGTTCATTATTAGAGAATAAAATGATTTTATGATGAAACTTGTATAAAAACAGCATTTTAATCTAAAATAAAATTGCTTAATCCTATTGTAAATTATATATTTGTCCGTTTTTATAAAATAGAATAAATAAATTTTAGAGTAATGCAGAATAGAGGACTAATTAAATTTTTCGCAATTATCTTTGCCTTGGTATGTTTATACCAGCTTTCTTTTACTTTTGTTGCAAGTGGTATCGAAAAAGATGCTAAAGCTTTTGCAAAAGGGGATTCAAAAAAAGAATTAGCTTATTTAGATTCAATAGGTAAAGTAGAAGTATATCCATTATTAGGATACACATTCAACGAAGTTAGACAAAAACAATTAAATAAAGGTCTTGACTTAGAGGGAGGAATCAACGTAATTCTTCAAATATCTGTTAAAGATGTTTTAAAAGGATTAGCTAATGATTCTAAAAATGCAGCCTTCAATAAAGCTTTAGCAGATGCTAAAACTAATCAACAAGGAAATCAAGATTATATCGATGCGTTTTTTGTGGAAGCAAATAATGCAAACATAAACTTAGCTGCTGCAGATATTTTTGGAAACAGAAACTTAGAAGCTGAGATTAAAAATGGGATGACTAATAAACAAGTTGAACCAATTGTTAAAAAGAAAGTACAAGAATCTGTAGAAAGTGCATTCAACGTATTAAGAAAACGTATTGACCAATTTGGAGTTACTCAGCCTAATATTCAAATGTTAGGAAATTCAGGTAGAATTTTAGTAGAATTACCTGGTGCAAAAGACGTTGATCGTATTAAAAATTTATTACAAGGAACTGCTCAACTTGAATTTTGGGAAACTTTTAAAGTAGAAGAAGTTTCAGGTTTTATAATGGCTGCTGAAGAAGCATTGAAGAAAACAGAAGTAGCTGTAAAAGCTGCACCAGTTAAAACGGCTGGTATTGATTCTTTATTGACTGATAAAGCTGATACAACAGCTGCTGCTAAATCAAGCCCATTTTTAGGTAAAATGGTTGCTCCTGGACAACAAGGAGTAGGTTTCTTTAATGTTAAAGATACTGCAGTAATTAATGGTTACTTAAAAAGAGCTGATATTAAAGCTTTATTACCAGCTAATTTAACAAATATTAGATTTGCTTGGGGTAAAGTAAATCCTAAAATGCCAGATGCAACTGAACTATATGTGTTAAAAGGAACAAGAGATAATGTTGCTCCTTTAAGCGGTGGTGTAATTGTTGACGCAAAAGATACATTTGACCAGTTTGGAAAACCAGCAGTTTCTATGCAAATGAATGCTAATGGTTCAAGATTATGGGAAAAAATTACAGGTGCAGTTTCTCAACAAGGAAATGCAATTGCAATTGTTTTAGATAATACTGTATATTCTGCGCCTGGAGTAAGTAAAGGAGCAATTACAGGTGGTCAATCTGAAATTTCTGGAAGCTTTACAATCGAAGAAACTAAGGATTTAGCAAACGTATTAAGAGCAGGTAAATTACCAGCTGCTGCAGAAATTATTCAATCAGCTGAAGTTGGACCTTCATTAGGACAAAAAGCAATTGATGCAGGTATTTTATCTTCATTAGTTGGATTCTTCTTAGTGTGTGTATGGATGGTATTTTACTATGGTAGAGCTGGTTGGTACGCAAATGCTGCGTTGTTATTAAACGTATTATTCTTATTTGGTGTAATGGCAAGTTTTGGTTTTGTTTTAACATTGCCAGGTATTGCAGGTATCGTATTAACATTAGGTACTGCAGTTGATGCTAACATCATTATATATGAAAGAGCAAAAGAAGAATTACGTGAAGGTAAGTCTTTAGCAGAAGTAGTTGAAGCTTCTTATGGATGGAAAGGCGCTATGCGTTCTATTGTAGATGCAAACGTTACTCACATCTTAACTGGTATCATCTTATTTGTTTTTGGAACAGGACCTATTCAAGGATTTGCATTAACATTATTGATTGGTATTTTTACATCATTATTTACTTCTATCTTTATTGCTAGAATTTTCATTGATAAAGATATCGCTAATAATAGAGCATTAACATTCTCTACTCCAATTACTAAAAATTGGTTCACAGGATTCCATTTTGATTTTATTAAAATTAAAAAATGGTCTTACTTGTTTTCTTCTGTTGTAGTAGTTGTAAGTTGTGTTTCATTTTTTGTGAATGGTTTAGATGAAGGTGTTGATTTTGTAGGAGGTAGAACTTACCAAGTTAAATTTGAAAAACCAGTAGAATCAAATGTTGTTTCAGAAGAGCTTTCTAAAGAATTTGGAATGCCAGTTGAGGCAAAAGTTTTTGGTGATGCTGATCAATTAAAAATTACTACAAAATACAAGATTAAAGAAGAAGGTGTAGCTATCGATAAAGAAGTTAACGAAAAATTATACCACGCTCTTAAAAAATATTTTAATGAAGGTGTTTCTTATGAAAAATTCATTAATCTATATGAAGGAAAGAAAATCGGAGTATTATATGGTTCAAAAGTGAGTCCTACTATTTCTGCCGATATTAAAACAAACTCTTTCTGGGCAGTTATTGGAGCTATGCTTGTAGTGGCTTTATATTTAGTAGTATCTTTTAGAAAGTATGGATATTCAATTGGAGCGGTTGCTGCAGTTGCGCATGACGTAATCTTTGTATTAGGAGTTTATTCATTATGTTATAAGTTTATGCCATTCCATATGGAAATGGACCAACATTTCATCGCTGCTATTTTAACAGTAATTGGATATTCTATGAATGATACAGTAATTGTATTTGATAGAATTAGAGAATTTTTAGATGGTAAACGTAAAGGAACATTTAAAGAGGTAGTAAATGCATCTATTAATACTACACTTTCAAGAACATTAAATACTTCATTAACTATGATTATGGTACTTTTAATTATGTTCATCTTTGGCGGTGAATCTATTAGAGGATTTATCTTTGCAATGTTAATTGGTATTATTATCGGAACTTATTCATCATTATTTATTGCAACTCCAGTATTAGTTGACACAATGAAGAAAAGTGATGTAGATGAAATTGAAAAAAGACACGCTGAATAATTCAGTTAGTTCATAAAATTTGAAGCTGCTTTCATTGAAAGCAGCTTTTTTTATACTATAATTTTAAGATTAACGTTATAATTTCTAAATATTTAATTATGAAATTGAAACTAACTTTTTTGCTTTTATTTACAATATTACAATCATGTAATAAAAATCAAGTTTTTAATGAATTTAATAGCGATTTTGAGGATAATCGTTGGATTTCAAATGATGTAAAGGTATTCGAGTTTGAAAATGTAGCATCCGATGGCTTACATGTAATTAAATTGCAGTTATCACATATTTATGATTTTGATTTTGCAGAGATACCGATAGAAGTTGAATTAATTGCTCCAAATGGAACAAAGGAAGTGCTTTTAATAGATTTAAAATTAAAAGATGCTTCAGGAAAAGACATTGGAGATTGCACAGGTGATATTTGTGATGTTTATAGCCCAATAAAATCAAATGTTAAATTACAAAAAGGAATTTATACAATTAAAGTTAAAAGTAATTTTCCGGGAGCATATTTGCCTAATGTTTTGGGTGTTGGAGTAGTAGTTGAAAAGCTTGAAAAATATCATAAAAAAAGCGGTTAGAATTTCTAACCGCTTTTTTTATGCTTTAACTTCTTTAGCTTTTAAAACAAAGTAGAATCCTATAATGATAAATGGAATACTTAGCCATTGCCCAGTTGATAAGGCATTGAATAAAGTGTACTCTTCAAAGCCACCTTGACTTTCTTTTACAAATTCAACCACAAAACGAATTGACCATAGTAAAATCAAAAATAGCCCAAATAAATAACCTGATTTATTTCTTGCATTTGTTTTCCAATATAAAAATAACAAAATTGCAAAAACAAAAACATAACAAATTGCTTCATATAATTGCGCTGGATGTTTTGGATATACATTTGCTAATAATTCTGCAAATTGTGGATTGGTTTCGATTGCTTTATAAGCCTCATTCGGCGTATTCATTTGAGTTAACTGCATGGCTTCATTAGCAGTATATTTATCTCTTAAAAATTTAATTCCTAAAGCAGAATTTGTTTGAGTTCCTACAATTTCTGAATTCATAAAATTCCCTAAACGAATAAAAATAGCACCAAGTGAAACTGGAATTACAATTCGATCTAAAATCCATAAAAAAGAACGTTTGATTACTCTTTTTTGGATATAAAACATTGTTATTATAATAGCAATAGCTGCACCATGACTTGCTAATCCTGCAAAACCAGTAAAATGCAATGAAGGTTTTGTGCTTATTGGCAATAATATACTCCAAGGGTCATCATTGAATAATTCGGGTTGATAAAAAATAACATGACCTAATCTTGCGCCAAGCATTGTTGCGATTAATGTATAAACAAATAGTTTGTCTAAAGAATCTACGGACTCATTTTCTCTAATGAATATTGGTTTCATTACATACCAACCTAAACCAAAGGCTAATACCCATGAAAGACTATAGAAACGTAACATAAAAAAACCTAAATCAATTCCTTCTGCTGGATTCCAAATCATGTTTAATGCGTAAATCATAATTGTTCTTAGTTTATGAGGTAAAAATAAATATTATAATTGTGAATCTTGTTAAAATTGTCCAAAGAAATTGTAGGAAAACAATATAAAAATTAAGGAACAGGATCATAACCGCTTTTTCCCCACGGATGACAACTAAAAATTCTTTTTGTTGCTAGCCAGCCACCTTTAAATAAGCCATGTTTTCTCAATGCTTGTAAGGTATAATTTGAACATGTAGGTTCAAATCTACACGTTGCAGGTGTAAAAGGAGAAATCGCTACCTGATAAATACGTACTAATATAATGAATGGAAAAATTAATATTCTTCTTAATCCGTTTGTTTTCAAAGTACTATGATTGCTGCACATATCAGATATATTAAGACGTAAAAATACAATATAAAAAAATTAGTCCCGAAATTTTACAACTAAAAAAAAAATCAAACTATGATTTATATCAGTTTTTTTATGATTTATAGCCTATAAATTTGTCTCATAATTTTAAACTAAAACATAAAATGAAAAAATTATTATTAGCAGGTATTGCATTATTAGGATTTAACGCAAACGCACAAGAAGAGAACAAAGGTTTACAAGGAACTTGGTGGGTAGCTGGACAAGTTGCATTTTCTTCAACAGACAATGGAACTACAGAGACTAAATCAAACACTATCGTGCCAATCGCTGGGTACTTCATTGCTCCAACTACAACAGTAGGTTTAGGAATAGGTGTAATTAACTCAACTACAGATTCTGGTTCGACTACAGTTGCTGAGTCAAATACTTTTATTGTTCAGCCATTAGTAAGAAAATACTGGGGATTAGGAGGTAAATTTTTCTTCTTCGGACAAGCATCTTTACCAATGACTTTTGGAAAAGATAAAATTACTGATGACAAAACAACTTCTATTGGTGTTGATTTAGCTCCAGGTTTTGATTTCGTAGTTAACAAATGGATGACAGTTGAAACTTCATTTTCATTAGTAAACATGACTTCTACTACAATTAAACCAGATTCAGGAGATAGCACTAACAGCTTTAGCTTTAACGCAAACCCATTTGATTTAAATCCTGGTGACAGAAAAGTTGGAGGATTAAGAGTAGGGGTAAAATTCTTATTCTAACATTTAGTTAGAGTATTGGTTAGTTTAAATAGTAAGTAGAGCTGTCTGAATAAGACGGCTCTATTTCTTTTAATAAAAAAGCACAACATATCAGTTGTGCTTTTTTATTTTTTATAAAGTAATTTTATACTGAGAATGTAGTTCCTTCTTTTCCGTCTTTAATAATAATTCCTAAAGCTAAAAGTTTGTCTCTAATTTCATCCGAAAGCGCCCAGTTTTTATTTGCTCTGGCTTCGTTTCTCATTTCAATTAACATCTCGACTACACCTTTTAATTTTTCGGAAGTATTTGAATTGCCCGCCGCAGAATTATTAATTCCTAAAACATCAAATAAGAAATTTGAAAGAGTTGATGCTAATAATTGGATATCTTCTGTGGTTAAAGTCGCAGTTCCATCATTTATTAAATTTATAAAACGTGCTCCTTCAAATAGTTGTGCAATTAAGATTGGGGTGTTGAAGTCATCATTCATTGCGTCATAACAACTTTGTTTCCACGATACAATATCCAATGAAGATGTAGCACTTGCTTTTAAAGAAGGTATAAGTTTGTATGATTCCATCAAACGATTGTATCCTTTTTCGCTAGCAACCATAGCATCGTTAGAAATATCTAAAACACTGCGATAATGAGCTTGTAAAAAACAAAAACGAACAATATTTGGCTCAAAAGGTTTTTCAAAAAAAGAATTTTCTCCAGAAACCAATTCCATAGGTAGGATATAATTTCCAGTTGATTTACTCATTCGTAAACCATTCATTGTAAGCATATTGGTGTGCATCCAAAAATTAACAGGCGAATGTCCGTTACATGCTTTTCCTTGTGCAACTTCACATTCATGATGTGGAAATTTTAAATCCATTCCACCGCCATGTATATCAAATGTTTCACCTAAATATTTTGTACTCATTGCTGTACACTCTAGGTGCCAGCCTGGAAAACCTTCTCCCCAAGGAGAATTCCATCGCATGATATGTGCTGGAGATGCATTTTTCCAAAGAGCAAAATCTTGTGGGTTCTTTTTCTCGCTTTGTCCGTCTAAATCTCTTGTATTGGCAAATAGTTCATCAATATTTCTGTTGCTTAATTCACCATAATTTAACCCTTTTTGATTGTATGCAAATACGTCAAAATATACAGAACCATTGCTCTCATATGCAAAACCTAAATCAATTAACTTTTGAGTTAATTCAATTTGTTCAAGTATATGTCCAGTAGCAGTTGGTTCAATAGTGGGAGGTAAAAAATTAAAGCTGTCTAAAACCTTGTGGAAATCAACAGAATATTTTTGTACAATTTCCATTGGTTCAAGCTTTTCTAAGCGAGATTGTTTTACAAATCGATCATTATCTATATCACCATCATCAGTTAAATGCCCCGCATCTGTTATGTTTCTTACATATCTAACTTTGTAGTCTAAATGTAATAGATATCTAAAAATCACATCAAAACTCATAAAAGTTCTAACGTTACCTAGGTGAACATTGCTGTATACTGTAGGCCCACAAACATACATTCCTATATTTCCATCATGGATAGGAGTGAAGGTTTCTTTTTCACCCGAAAGGGTATTGTATATTTTAAGTGATTGATTTTTATATAATTCCATTGTTGGTAATGCTCAATAATTAATTTAGAATTGAGTTTCTAATTTGATATAATCTAAAAATTCTCTTCTTGTTTTTTCTTCTTTGAATTTTCCTCCAAATTCGGCAGTTACAGTACTGCTTTCGATGTCGCGAATTCCTCTTGAATTGACACACAAGTGTTTAGCATCAATAACACAAGCAACATCTGAAGTGCCTAAAACTTTTTGTAATTCCTGAACTATTTGAATCGTTAATCGTTCTTGAACTTGAGGTCTTTTTGAAAAATAATCTACAATACGATTCATTTTAGACAATCCTACAACAGTACCATTTGAAATATATGCAACATGCGCACGACCTACAATTGGAAGTAAATGATGCTCACAAGTAGAATAAACTACAATGTTTTTCTCAACAAGCATTTCGTTGTATTTGTATTTATTGTCGAAAGTTGAAGAACTTGGTTTTTTTACAGGATTTAATCCACCAAAAATTTCTTTTACAAACATTTTAGCAACACGATTGGGAGTTCCTTTTAAACTATCATCGGTTAAATCTAATCCAAGTGTATTTAAAATGTGTTCAACATCTTTTTTAATCAATTCAATTTTTTCGTCATCAGAAATAGCAAAAGCATCATCTCTCAAAGGTGTTTCTGCATTTGTTGCAATATGATTATTCCCAATTTCGTCCTGAAAATCCTCGTTTTGTATCATTATCAGTTATTAGTTTAATAGCAATTTTTAAAGAATGCAAAGATAAATAATAAACTTCTAAAAATAATTTGAATATGTTAATTATTAGAAAAATAATTGTCAAGTTTAATTTTTTGTTAAATTTGTGTTCTATTATATAATTTATTTAACTATAAAATGAAAAAAATACTACTCTTATTTGCATTTATTTCTTTTGCAATTGTTAATGCGCAAGATAAAGGAAAAGATTGTGAATTTAATTTCAAAGTGTCTTCTAATATGATTTTAGAAGATGAAGTAAGATCAATTTACAAAGCTGAAATTCAATGGGATTTTAGTAAGTTAAATTTAAAAAACACAACCTGTGTTATTGAAATTATCCCTATAAAAGACTGTGTTAATGAATTAAATGCAATTAAGTTTAAAGATGCTATAGTTGTTTCAAGCAAAGATGAAAATTTTGCAGTTAAAGGAACTAAGTCTTTAAATCATATAGATTTGATGTCAAAATGTTTTAAATGGCGAGTTGTTATAACAAATGAGAAAACGTCATGTGTTGAAACAACAGATTGGAAATATTCTTCATTTTTAAGCCAAAAATAAATAAGCTATGAAAAAAATTATACAACTATTTTTATTACTTATTGTTGGAATATCATATTCTCAATCCCCAACGTGTGCTGGGGCTTCTGCTATTTGTTCAGGTAGTGTTGCTCCTTTTCCAAATACAACAGGGGTTGCAAGTATTGGTTCTCCAGGGTGTTTAGGGTCTGCGCCAAATCCTGCATGGTTTTATTTTCAAGTGGGTTTGTCTGGAAATCTTGAATTCACATTAAATCAAGGGGATAATGCACCATTATACAATAATCAAGATGTTGATTTTATTCTATGGGGTCCGTTTAATGCACCAAATTGTACAGATTTATTTGATTTTAATGCTGGAGCTACTGTTAACAACATTGTAGATTGTAGTTTTAGTGGTGCAGCTGTGGAAACAGTATCAGTTCCCGGAGCTGTTGCAGGTCAAATATATATGTTATTGGTAACAAATTATTCCAATGATCCAGGTTTTATCGAAATGAATCAAACTAACTTGGGTAATGCAGGGGCTGGTAATACGGATTGTGATATAGTTTGTGGGGTTGATTTAGGTCCAGATCAATTATATTGCTCAACGACTATTACGACACATCTTTTAACAGCTACTTTTAATCAGGCTCCAACAGCTGCGGGAACACCTACATATTCATGGTTTTTAGGAGGAGTTTTACAAGGTACAACTACTACAAATACATACTTGGTAAACCAAAGTGGTACATGGTCGGTTGAAGTGGTTCGTCCCGGATGTTCGGATACTGCAACAGATAGTGTTGAAATTCGTTTTGATTCTCCACCTGTGTTGAATTCACCTCCATCACCAATCAATATAGGTTGTGGACCATATGATTTAACATCTCTTATTCCTGCAATGGTAGCTCCAGAGCTTCCGGCAGATTTTGTGGTTTATTTTTATACAGATATTGTTGATTGTTGGGATGGAAACTCAAACTTTATTGCAACTCCTACGGCTTTTTCTCCAACAGTTACAACTGATGTATATATAAGAGTAGAAAATTTAGGAAATCCAAGTTGTAATAATACAGACGAATATGTTACTTTAATATATGATTGTACAGCTTCTCCCACTGCTTCAGTAACAGCAAACACAATTTGTTCGGGTAATACAGGAACTGTGACTTTCACAGGAACACCAAATGCAGTTGTAACGTATACGGTTGATGGCGGAGCTAATCAAACGATAACTTTGGATGCTGCAGGACAATATGTGCTAACTACGCCAGTATTAACTGCGAATTCAACTTATACATTGGTAAGTGTTTTTGATGGAACAACTACGACTCCGTTAACAGCTAGTGCTACAGTAACAGTAACGGCATTACCAACAGCATCAATTTCAGGTTCAACAACAATTTGTTCAGGTTCAACAGCAGTGATTAGTTTCACAGGAACAGCAAATGCAGTTGTAACGTATACGGTTGATTCAGGAGCGAACCAAACGATAACATTAGATGCAACAGGAAATGCAAGTGTAA
>NZ_JAAJBV010000008.1 GCF_011392075.1 Flavobacterium celericrescens | reverse complement strand
ATGAATTAGCACAAGTACCTGCTGTAGTGGTTTCAGTAAAAACAACCGAAACGGCACTATCACAATTATCTGAAGCAGTAATCACTGCAGCAGTTGGAATAGCATTACACTCTGCTGTTACATCTGCTGGAATTACCATATCGAATGTTGGCGCAGTGGTATCTTGCACAGTAATTACTTGTGAATCCGATACGGAGTTTCCACAAACATCAGTAGCTGTCCAAGTACGTGTTAAGGTATATGAATTAGCACAAGTACCTGCTGTAGTGGTTTCAGTAAAAACAACCGAAACGGCACTATCACAATTATCTGAAGCAGTAATCACTGCAGCAGTTGGAATAGCATTACACTCTGCTGTTACATCTGCTGGAATTACCATATCGAATGTTGGCGCAGTGGTATCTTGCACAGTAATTACTTGTGAATCCGATACAGAGTTTCCACAAACATCAGTAGCTGTCCAAGTACGTGTTAAGGTATATGAATTAGCACAAGTACCTGCTGTAGTGGTTTCAGTAAAAACAACCGAAACAGCACTATCACAATTATCTGAGGCAGTAATCACTGCAGCTGTTGGAATAGCATTACACTCTGCTGTTACATCTGCAGGAATTACCATATCGAATGTTGGCGCAGTGGTATCAGAAATTGTAAATGTTTGTGTAAAATTAAGTGAAATACAAGATGTTGATATAGAATAAGTTCTATTTACTAATAATGGACAACTTCCTGTAGCAACATCTGAGTATGTAATAGTATAGCTTAGAGAATTATTAGAAACAGTTCCACCAGCATTGATAAAGTCTTGTAGTGTAATCGATATAGGAGTTGTACTGAAAGGTAAAGGATTTATAGCACTTGTACCACAACCATTTATTGTAGTTGCTGTAGGTGCAGTTATTATTGGTACATCATTGATGAAAATTGTAAACATAAAATAGCAACCATTTGCATTGGGTGGAACCGCATAATAATTTACGCCGCCTGGTGTATTTGGAAAAGGATTTGAACTAGTGTATTCTGTAGATGCAATTGTTATAGGATAACTGTTATAAAATCGAGTGCCGTTAGGATAATAGGATGCAATTAAATTAAATGGAATAACAACAGAACTGCCACAATAATTGAAACTAAGTTCTGTTACCGTATTTTGACAATTTTGATTGATAAAATCTGTAGCATCAATTGTTACTTTAATAGGATCGGTAATTGGATCTCCTAAACATAGTCCAGAAGTTTGATATCCTTGAATAAATGGTTTATCAATAATTGGAATTCCTGTAATTGCTCCAATACCATTAATAAATCCATGCAATGATGCAACAGGAATACAGTTTGGATTTTTTAATAAGAAACAATCTTCGGTAATTTTAATTTTATATTTTAATTCGCCTAAAATATCCGATGAGTTTGCAGGAACAGGTAGTGTACCAATATCCCATATTAGAGTTCCATTACCGCCTAAAGTTGGATTAAAATATAAATTATTTGGTGTAGGTAAAGGTGAAAAATTTATTGTTCCGACTTGACTTCCGTTGACAAAGTTGGCAATATAAGGAATTGCAATTTTTATTTGAGCATTATTGATTGCTTCAGTACCTTCATTTAGTATTTTTATAGAATATTCTATTTCTTCACCTGGTAATACAGTTAGAGAACTAGATGGTGGTTGACCATTAATGGTTATTAAAGACATTAATCCTTCTGCATCAGGAATATATGCGTCAACAGCCATAGCAGCCATAAAAATAACATAGGTATCTTGAGTGGAGCCATATCGTAAAGTGGTAGATGTTTGGTTATTAGCAATAACACTATTACTTGGATTTGGAATATTAAACATAGAAATATCTAATCCTGTATTGTTCAATAAATTAGGATTTCTAGTATTTCCACCCGTTTGAATTGATGAATTGAAAAAATTACCAGTGGAATTTCCACCATGGCTTAATGCTTGCCAATTATTATCACTTGATCGAAGAATATTAAAATAATCACCACTAATGCTGCGATCACCTTCACCTGCCATTAGTCCTAATTTTACATTTACTTGACCAGTTTGAACAGCATTAAATCCAGATATAGGAATTTGATGACTAATTGTTGTACTTCCTTGAACGTAAGCATGACCATCAAAAACTGTAATATCTCTCCATTTCATTTTTGAATTTTCATATACGACAATGATTCCCCAACCTCCATAATAACCAGTTCCACCACCATTTCCTTCTATTAAAGCTATATCTGCAACAGTATATTGTCCTAAACCATTTGTTTTTACATAGTCCGTAATTTCGGCAAATGCTGAATACATAAATCCATCATTATTTTGAGGATAATAAATATCATTGGTATTAGCAGTAACTTCTGTATATGATGTTGATAAAGGCCCTTTTAATTGAACTTTTCTTTTATTAAATGTTTTGGTAATAGAATTTTTTGTAACACTAAATGTATCAGGGCTGTTTGAACCGTTTGAAGCTCTACCTGTCCAATATAATCCTGCAAAAACAATTTTAGAACACTCTGGAATTGCTCCATTCTCTGTTGAAAAAGTCAAGTTTGAGCTTGATGAATTGAATGTATTTGCATCGCTATCAACATCAACATAAATCATATTGTTGTTGCTATTGGGTTCATTGTTATCATAATTATTCAATGTCAAATTCGTATTTCCTATTAAAGAAAAATCTCCTTTTACATGATAAATTGATGTTGTAGGACTAGCCTCTGGTTCTCTTGGTGTAAAATTTACCCTAACTTGAGCAATTCCGCCAATTCCAAGAAACAAAAAGAATAAACTATAAAGTAGTGATTCTTTGCTGTATAAAACTTTTAAAAAGTAATTTTTCATCTTCATTTTGCACTATTTTATTGTGGAATACTTATTTGATAAGAAATAACTATGTTTGGATTTGACATTGTTATTATTGATGGGATATTCATAGAAGCTGTATCTGCCTCTATGATTAAATGCACTAATTCTAAATTTGAAAGTTGATTTAGATAATTTAAATCAATTGTAGTACTTTCTGCAATTCGTACGATGCAATATTTGACAGAAAATAATTTGTTTTTAGAAACTTGATTTATGCTTGATAAATCTATATAATCAATATCTAAAATTTCAAATTTAGATGCACTTTGTTGGTTTTTAAAAAATAAAACGTCTTTAGAATTTAAAAGTGAATTAATTTTTTTATCTAAATCTGCCATTTTACTTTGCGAATCAATGCTATTAGAGTCATTGTATTTATGAATCTGTTGTGCATTGCATGGAGCAAAACTTATGAAGAAAAATAATGCCATTACTAAATGACATTTGAATTTTGAAAAACTTTCCATAATACTAATTTTTTAAATTTAGAATTATAGCAAGTGTTCTAAAGGTTAGTTAAGGGGACAGAAAATTATAAAGTTAAAATTTTAGAAGATTTTTAGGGGCTAAATCTTTTTTATGATTTATTTTAAATAATTACGTTAAAATTTTAAATTATAAATAAAATCACTATGCTAAATTACTTAAAAACAGCAAACTACAATCGTCTTGTAGAAGTTTTTCGACAAAGTGTATAAAAAAATCTATTAACTAACTCAAATTTGAACAAATCAGTTTTGTGTACATCAATTAAATTGAGTAATTTACTTTTCTAAAGTAGATACAATGAAAAACTTAATTTTAATCAGACATGCAAAGTCAAGTTGGGATGCACCAGTTCAAGATATTGATCGTTCTATTTCAGCCAAAGGAGTTAAAAACGCGCATCTTATTGCAGCTAAAACAGTTTCTATTTTGCCTAAATCATATATAGTTTGGTCTAGTATTGCTAAACGTACAAGAGAAACCGCTTATATTTTTTCGCAATATTTATCAATTCCTATTGAAACGATTCATTTTTCAGATGAGTTATACACTTTTGATCAGAAAAAATTGCATTTAGCGATAAAAAAGTGTAAAAATGAGCACAATAATCTAATTCTTTTTGGACATAATGAAGCTATTACAAATTTTGTTAATAAATTTGGAGACCTAAAAATTGATAATGTTCCTACAAGTGGAGTCGTTGCTATTGAATTTGATAGCAACGATTGGTCAAATTTAGGCAAAGGAAAAACAATTAGAACTTTATTTCCAAGCCATTTTAAAGATGAATAATACACATAATAGTTATATAGACCGAGAAAAAAGCTGGTTAACATTTAATGCGAGAGTACTTCAAGAAGCTAATGATGAGAATGTTCCTTTATTAGATAGATTTAGGTTTTTAGGGATTTTTTCCAATAACTTAGATGAATTTTTTAGAGTAAGATATGCAGCTATTCGACGCATGAGTCATGAAAATGCAGAAACTGAAAAAATATTAGGTGTTTCTGCAGAGCAATTATTAAAAGAAATTACAGAAATCGTAATTGAACAGCAATCTGAAAGTCTACGCATTCTTAGTGAAATTGAAAAAAAACTTGAAAAAGAAAATATTTTCATCATTAATGAAAAAGATATTTCTAAAGAACAAGAAGATTTTATTCACGATTATTTTATACAAAAGGTAAGTCCTGCAGTAGTAACTATCATGTTAAATGATTTAGATGAATTTCCTTTATTGAAAGATACATCTGGATATTTGGCAGTTAAATTAATCATGAAATCGGAGTCAAATTCTATAGTTGATAAAGTATTTGCAAACAAAGAAATTCGATATGCCGTTGTTGAAATTCCTAATACTATTAATCGTTTTGTAGTACTTCCTTCAAATTCAGAAAAACAGTATATTATTCTATTAGACGATGTTATACGCTATAATCTAAACAATATATTCAATATTTTTAATTATGAAAGCATTTCAGCTCACATGATTAAAATTACTCGAGATGCTCAGTTAGAATTTGATAGTGATTTGAGTAAATCTCTAATTGAAAAAATATCTTCTTCCGTTAAAGACAGACGTGTAGGCGAACCTGTGCGCTTTGTATATGATCAAGCTATTGGAAAAGACACCTTAGAATTTTTCTTAAAAGGTATGAAAATCGATAGTTCTGATAGTATTATTCCTGGAGGAAGATATCATAATCGTAGAGATTATATGAGTTTTCCAAATTTAGGACGTTATGATTTACTTTATCGTTCTAATGTTCCATTGCCAATTACTGGCTTGTCGCTAGAAGGTAGTATTTTAGAGAAAATCAAAAAGAAAGATTATCTACTTTACGCTCCATATCAATCTTTTTCATACATCATCAAGTTCTTAAGAGAAGCTGCTTTGGATCCAAAAGTTGCTTCAATTAAAATCACGCTATATCGATTAGCTAAAAATTCTCAAATTGTAAGTTCATTGATAAATGCTGCTAAAAATGGTAAAAAAGTAACAGTTCAAATTGAGCTACAAGCCCGTTTTGATGAAGAAAGCAATATTTCATATTCTGAACAAATGCAAACGGAAGGAATTGAATTGATTTTTGGAGTAAAAGGATTAAAAGTACACAGTAAAATATGTGTTATCGAACGTATTGAAGAAGGAAAAGTGAAACGTTATGGCTTAATATCTACTGGTAATTTTAATGAAAATTCAGCAAAAGTATATACCGATGTTACCTTATTTACCAGTAACACAGAAATTCTAAAAGATGCCGCTAAAATCTTTGATTTCTTTGATGTAAATTATCGAGTACATCGTTATAAACACTTAATCGTTTCGCCACATTATACAAGAGGAAAATTTAATAAGTTAATTGAAAGAGAAATATCTAATGCTCTTTTAGGCAAAGAAGCTTTTATTAAATTAAAGATGAATAGCATTTCAGACTTTAAAATGACTGATAAATTATATGAAGCAAGTAATGCTGGAGTTAAAATTCAATTAATTGTTAGAGGTATTTGTTGTTTAATTCCTGGTGTAAAAGGATTGAGCGAAAATATTGAAGCAATTAGTATTGTGGATAATTATCTTGAGCATTCACGTATTTATATTTTTGCCAATGGTGGTGATCCAGATGTTTTTATCTCTTCTGCTGATTTTATGACTCGAAATCTAGATGCTAGGGTAGAAGTTACTTGCCCAATTTATGATGAAGATATCAAAAAAGAACTGATAGAAACATTTGAAATTGGCTGGAAAGCAAATGTGAAAGCCCGAATTCATTCTGATGATTTACTAAATAAGTATAGAAAACGAGGCGATGAAAAACCATTTAGAGCACAATTAGAAATGTACAATTATTACCAAAAAAAGTTGGATGTAATTGCTGAAAAAGTTGAATAACCCTATAATTATCAAATGATTACAATAAAAAAATATGCTGCTATTGATATTGGTTCTAATGCCATGAGATTATTAGTTACAAATATCGTAGAGCAAGATGATTGTGCACCACAATTTAATAAAAGTTCCTTGGTACGTGTACCTATTCGTTTAGGACAAGATGCATTTACTGTAGGCGAAATTACAGAAGAAAACATTGATAGAATGGTTGATGCCATGAAAGCCTTTAAATTATTAATGAAAGTACACAAAGTTGAAAAATACCAAGCGTGTGCAACTTCTGCAATGAGAGAAGCATATAATGGCAAAGAAGTAGTTGAGATCATTAGAAAAAAAGCAGATATAAAAATTGATATTATAGATGGTAAAAAAGAAGCTGCTATTATTGCGGCTTCCGATTTAACTCAGTTTATTAATTCTGATAAAGCCTATTTGTATGTAGACGTAGGTGGTGGAAGTACTGAATTTTCTTTGTTTTTTGAAGGAAAAATTATTGCTTCAAAATCCTTCAAAAACGGAACAGTTCGCTTGTTGAACAATATGGTTTCTGATATCGTTTGGCAAGAAATTGAAAAATGGATAAAGACTAACACAGAACCGTTTGAAAATATTACTCTAATTGGTTCAGGTGGAAATATTAATAAATTATTCAAATTGTCTGAAAAAAACCAAGATAAGCCTTTATCATATATGTATGTGCAATCGCAATATCAAAAATTGAATAGCATGACATATGAACAGCGCATTGCCGACTTAGGTTTAAATCCAGACCGAGCTGACGTAATTATTCCAGCAACAAGAATTTATCTTAATGCCATGAAATGGAGTGGAGCAAGACATATTTATGTACCAAAAATTGGGTTATCCGATGGTATCGTGAAAGCGATGTATTATGGGAAGATATAATAATTAGTCCCGAAGGGACGACATCTCGGTAGATAAAAAAATTAGAAATCAGCACAAGTCCCGTAGGGACGTCATCTCGGTAGATAAAAAAATAATTGGTTAATCGAGTCCCGTAGGGACGATATATTGGTAGATTTAAGGGCGACATATCGGTATCAACAATCGAAAATAATATTTATTTATGGCAAACACATACACACAAATTCACATCCAATTTGTTTTTGCGGTAAAATATCGAAACGGATTAATTCATTCGTCATTCAAAGATGAATTATACCAATATATTACAGGAATTATTAAAGCAAATAATCATAAGTTATTAGCTATAAACGGAATGTCGGATCACATTCATATTTTAATCGGAATGCGTCCAACACAATCCATTTCCGAATTAATGCAAATCATTAAAGCCAATTCATCTAAATGGATTAACGAAAAAAAGTTTTTGAAGGTTAAATTTGAATGGCAAGAAGGTTACGGAGCATTTTCGTATTCCAAATCACATGTTCAAAATGTAATCAATTATATTCAGAATCAAGAAGAACGTCATAAAACAAAATCATTTCAAGAAGAATATTTAGAGTTTTTAGAAGCTTTTGAAGTGGATTATGATGAACGTTACATTTTTAAAGAGCTTATTTGATGTCATCCCTACGGGATTTTAGAAACGGTTAGTTATTAGTTACCAATATTTCATCCCTAACGGGATTTAAAATTAATAAAATGAGAAAAATTTATTTCACCATATTAATCTTTTCATTTATTTTAATAAGTTGTAAAGAAAAATATGATTTTTGGAACATTAATAAATTTAAAATTGAAAAAAGTGCCCTTTCAGATAACGAAGAAGTAAAGCTTTTATACACTTCAAATGGACCTGATGAAAATCAGGCAAGAAAATATTATTATCATTTAATTGTAATTTCACAAAAAACAGGAGATACAATAAACGTTCTCACAGCCTCTCAAAATGGTTTTAATGAAGATTCTATAAATGAAGTTTTTAATTTTTATGACGATAAAAACATTATAACCATTATTACTCACAACAAAGTCGATATTAATTCTTTAAGTGGCAAAAATGTAAGTGAAACAGAAAGCATTCAATTGAAGAAAATTAATAAAGTTGCACGAGATAAAGATTATGATTACCTAGCGGACAATAATTATGCAACTGTAATTGGCTCAATTGGAAAAACTTCAGATAATTAAAAATTATTTTCCTTAAACATCCAAATCAAACGCCTTTCTCAACAATTCAATAGTTGGATTAATTTGTTTTAATCGTTCAAATTTTTCTTGTGGTGTAAAAGCATATTTGTTTTCAACTGTTTCATTTACAACAACTTCTATGGTAATATCGTGGTTGTGTAGTTTTCCTCTCAAATAACCTAATAATTCATGACAACCGGTTAAAAATTCTTCTTTAGTACTTTGATTAGGAAGTTCTAAAGTAATTATGGTTCCGTTTAAAGTTGGATCGTTCATTTGCATGTATGTTGCTAATAAACGTTTGCCAGTATCCGTCATTTTTTGGGCAAACTTATTCCATTGCAATAACATATCGGTTTCGTTAAACGCTTCAGAAGGCAATTCTTCTCTATGTTTTTGATGGTGTTGCTGTTGTGCTTCTAATTCTTTTTTAGCCTTAATACTAGCTAATGAAAGCGCCGAAACCTTAGTGCCCGTTACATTCAAATTAGTAAGTACAGGTTTGGGAACATCAGGAATTACTACATTTTCAATTACTGGCTCTTCAACTGTAACTTCAGTTGTTGCAACAGGTTCATTTACTACAATAGGCTTTTCATTCTGAATTTGAGGAATCGTGTTTTGAACTTCAACAATAGAGTAGGAGTTGTTTTTAAAATAAGTAGCCGGAATGATAAATTTAGCTACTTTTTTTTTTCTCCATCAAAAGTGATAGAGGCTAATTGCATCAAACAAAGTTCAACTAAAAGTCGTTGATTTTGACTGACTTTAAATTTCAAATCACATTCGTTTGCCAATTCAATTCCTTTTATCAGGAAATCGTGCATTGCTTTGTGCGATTGTGCAGCATATAAAGCTTGTGCTTGTTCACCAGCTTCTAACAAAGGTAAAGTAGCTGGATTTTTACACACTAATAAATCTCTAAAATGTGAAGCCAAACCAGCAATAAAATGATGTCCATCAAAGCCTTTTGCTAAAATATCATTGTAAGCAACTAATAAATCTGGAATTTTATTTTCTAAAATTAAATCGGTGATTTTGATGTAATATTCAAAATCTAATACATTTAAATTTTCGGTAACGGCTTGTCTAGTAAGATTTTTACCGCAATAAGAAACAACTCTATCAAAAATTGACAAAGCATCACGCATTGCACCATCTGCTTTTTGAGCAATAATGTGTAATGCATCATCTTCAAAAGCAACACCCTGTTCTTTAGCAATTTCGGCTAAATGTTCTTTGGCGTCTTTAACGGTAATTCTTTTGAAATCAAATATTTGACAACGTGATAAAATCGTTGGAATAATTTTGTGTTTTTCCGTAGTTGCCAAAATAAAAATGGCATGCTTAGGTGGTTCTTCTAATGTTTTTAAGAAAGCGTTAAAAGCAGCTTGCGAAAGCATGTGCACCTCGTCAATAATATAAACTTTATATTTTCCTGTTTGTGGCGGTATTCTAACTTGATCGATAATACTACGAATATCATCTACACCATTATTAGAAGCAGCATCTAATTCAAAAACATTGAATGAAAAATCTTCATAAGGATCATCATAACCTTCTTGATTGATTTTTCGTGCTAAAATACGAGCACAAGTTGTTTTTCCCACACCACGAGGTCCAGTAAACAATAAAGCTTGAGCTAAGTGATTGGTTTCTATAGCATTTAACAATGTATTAGTAATGGCTTGTTGACCGACAACATCTTTAAATGTTTGCGGACGATATTTTCGAGCTGATACTATAAATTGTTCCATAGCTTGTATTGAATCACAAATGTAAGTAAAAGTTTAAATGTTTAAAAGCTTAAATGTTTAAAAATTGGTATTAATTCGTAATTTTTAATTCGTAATTGATACATTTGCACCGCAGACCGCCTTATCGTCCGTGTGTATGCATGGGAGGAAAGTCCGGACACCAAAGAGTAGCATAGCGGGTAACGCCCGTCCGTTGAAAAACGAGGACAAGTGCAACAGAAAGTATGTACAGATAATGCTGTAGTGAAACCAGGTAAACTCTATGCGGTGAAATGTCAAGTATATCAGCAGTTTTTGAGCAATCAAAATAAGGGCTACTCGTCCGATGCTGAAGGGTAGGCAGCTTGAACTATATAGTAATGTATAGTCTAGATAAATGATAAGGATCCGATTTATCGGAGACAGAATCCGGCTTATAGGTCTGCTTTTTTTATTTTGTAAGGCTATTAACCTTCATCTTCGTCCTCAAAATCTTCTTCTTTGTCGCTTTCAAATTCATAAAAGGAGAATACAGAACCACCATAATTTTTTGAAAAAGAAAAATTAGTCATATGTTCTAATTTGGTGTGTTTTGAATGTTCTACAATTAACATTCCTTCTTCGTCTAAAAGTTCATTTTCAAAAATAAGTTGGATAATTTTTTCAAAATCTTGCTGACTTAAATCGTAAGGAGGATCAGCAAAAATAATATCGTAACTCGATTTATTTTTTTCTAAAAATTTGAAAACATCACTTTTAATGGCAGTAATGTCTAAATCTAATTCGGTTGCTGTTTTTTTAATGAAATTTACACAACCAAAATCACCATCAACACTAGTAATAGGACCTGCTCCTCTAGAACCAAACTCGTAACTGATATTACCAGTACCAGAAAATAAATCCAATACTTTTAATCCATGAAAATTGAAGTAATTATTTAAAATATTAAATAATGATTCCTTACACATATCAGTTGTAGGACGAACTGGTAAATTTTTTGGAGCTACTAATCGACGACCTTTATGTTTTCCGGATATAATTCTCATGAATGATAGAGTGTAAAGTGATTTCTAATTGCATTTTCTGTTGCATCAAAACCATTAGTTAAGTGCGAAACATCTAACAATGAACAATTACGGATATATGTATAAGCAATTTTGAAATTTGCATCATCTGCTACACAGTCTCCAAAGAGTTGAACATTTATAGTTTCTGGGTTCAATTGCAATTGTTCGCAAGTAAATAGTAAATAATAAATAAAATCTTCGGCAGTTGAATAATGAAATGAATTAAACAAAATAAGTTCTTGATTTCTAACAACTACAATTTCAAAATGTTCTTTTTGAATATGAACAAATACTTGCTTTTCTTCTTTGTTTTTTGAAAAATCAATACATTTTTTTACCAATATTGAATTACTATTCTTGTAATCAAAACTTTCAAATTGATCTAATAAAAAATTATTAATATTCATGAAAGGCACATAAACATTATTAATTTCATAAGGAGCAATAACATCATATGCAAAAAAATCGGTCTCAAAAACCTTTGTATTGTATTGTAAATAACTTGCTAAAAAGTGCGGGTCAAAAAGAGATGAAGGCACAAAAGCATTCAAATTATTGTTATGTAAAACAACTACTTCATCATAATTTTTGGTTAGTATTGGATAATCCACAAAAGCACGCCAAAGTTGCTCTTCAATTACTTTATTCTTCTCTAAATTAAGTACTTGTGTGTGCAATACTTTATTTGTAATTAAATCAAATACACAAAAAGAAAAAGTATTCAAAGCAACTTGAATGACTAATTTTTTATATGTTTTTTGAGTGATATCACTAGATGAAATTACCATAAATGCCTTACCTTAATCAATAAAATATATAGGCAAAGCTACAATTTTTTTCGAATGATATCTCTTTTCTTTCAAAAATCAACACTATATTTGATAATTATTAAAGACATTCCTTATTAATGATAACTTCTTCTTTGTTTTATAAGATTCTGCACAAAAATTTTCTGTTTCAGCCTACTGCAAAACAGGATATTTTTTTTCAAAAAATTGCAGATTTTCTTTTAAACAAATCAAACGATGAAATTTTTGTTTTAAAAGGTTATGCTGGGACAGGTAAAACTACCATAATTTCTAATGTAATTAATCAATTGCAAGAAGTAGAAATGAAATGTGTTCTATTAGCCCCAACTGGACGCGCCGCAAAAGTTATCAGTAATTATTCTGGAAAGCCTGCTTTTACAATTCACAAGCGAATTTATTTTCCTAAAAAAAATAAAACAGGAGGTGTAAGCTTTACGTTACAACAAAATAAATTCAAAAATACAATTTTCATTGTTGATGAATCTTCCATGATTTCGGATACTTCTCAAGATTCAAAATTATATGAGAATGGATCGCTTTTAGATGATTTATTTTTCTATGTAGAAGCTGGTAAAAATTGTAAATTATTGCTCATAGGTGATACTGCTCAATTACCACCAGTGAATATGACAATAAGTCCAGCTTTGGATATCGATACATTATCGTTGCATTACCAAAAAAACGTGCAACATATTGAATTAGATGAAGTAATGCGCCAAGCAGAAACGTCTGGAATTTTATATAATGCTACACAATTACGTGAATTATTACATTCACATTTTATTGATACATTTCAGTTTGATTTGAAAGGATTTAAAGATATTGTTCGTTTGCAAGATGGTTATGATATTCAAGATGCAATTCATGGTGCGTATGATAATTATGGCTTAGAAGATACGGTTTTTATTGTTCGTTCAAATAAAAGAGCTAACCAATATAATCAGCAAATTAGGGCTTCAATTTTGTCAAAAGAAAGCGAAATAGCTACGGGTGATTATTTAATGGTGGTAAAAAACAATTATTTCTGGTTAAAAGAAGAATCGGAAGCTGGTTTTATTGCTAATGGAGACATTATAGAAATTTTAGAAATTAGAAAAATTCAAGAACTCTATGGATTCAAATTTGCAACAGTAAAAATCAGAATGGTCGATTATCCAAATCAGGCACCATTTGATACCATTTTGATGTTAGATACCATTATGAGCGAATCACCATCACTAACTTATGAAGAATCAAATAAATTGTATCAAGAAGTTCTATTGGATTATGAAGACGAACGATTGCAATATAAAAAATTACAAAGGGTAAAGGAAAACGAGTACTTTAACGCTTTACAAGTTAAATTTTCTTATGCCATTACCTGTCATAAATCGCAAGGAGGACAATGGAAAACAGTTTTTGTAGAACAACCATATTTGCCTGACGGAATCGATGTTGATTATGTGCGTTGGCTGTATACCGCGATAACTAGAGCTGAAGAAAAACTATATTTAATTGGATTTAAGGACGAATATTTTAAAAATTAATACTTTTGCACTATAAAATCTAAACTATGAAAATCATCGCTGTTATACCTGCTCGTTATGCCTCTACACGTTTTCCTGCAAAATTGATGCAAGATTTGTGTGGTAAAACTGTAATATTACGAACGTATGAAGCGGCAGTAAATACTCAATTATTTGATGATGTATTCGTAGTTACCGATTCGGATTTGATTTTTAACGAAATTAATTTGAATGGAGGTAAAGCAATTATGTCAATAAAAGAACACGAAAGTGGAAGCGACAGAATTGCAGAAGCCGTTGAAAATATGGCTGTTGATGTCGTAATCAATGTACAAGGAGACGAGCCTTTTATAGATAAAAAACCATTAGAACAACTGATCGAGGTTTTCAAAAATGATACTGATAAAAAAGTAGATTTAGGTTCGTTAATGTTTCAAATAAAAGATAAAAAGGAAATTAGTAACCCAAATAATGTAAAAGTAATTACAGATCAGAAAGGTTTTGCATTATACTTTTCACGTTCGGTAATTCCTTTTCCACGAGAAGAAAATGTGGGTGTTCGTTATATGAAACATATAGGAATTTACGCCTTTAGAAAACAAGCATTAATGGATTTCTACAGCTTACCCATGTTATCTTTAGAAGCATCCGAAAAACTAGAACAACTTCGCTATTTAGAATACGGAAAACGTATTAAAATGATCGAAACCACTCATGGAAGTATTGGAATTGATACTGTTGAAGATTTAGAAAAAGCTCGAAAATTATTAGCTTAATTTTCTGCATCTTCAAAATATCCTTTGCTTTTTACTTTTGTAGAGAAAAAATTCAAAAATAAAATTACAAAAGATAAAAAGAACATTGCTTGTAAACTCACTAGAACTTTTCCAAATGTTGTTATTGGATAATAATCACCAAAACCAATAGAGTTTGAACTAACGACGCTAAAATATATAGAATCAAACCAATGTTCAAAAGGTTTATTCATATTATCTCCAATGGTATATAAAACACCGAACGAAACTACAATTTCTATATAATTAAAAAAGAGAAGTAGCATAGAACGTTTGTATGAGCGAGGTCGTGAAAACAAATCTGAAGCAAAAATTAGTGTTGGAATATACAAAACCGTTTCAAGTAATAAATAGACTAATATCCAAACAATATAGGTATTACTTTGCCATTCATTTATTAAGATTAAAATAGGAAATAAAACTTTAGCTAGCACATAAAAATCTAACGCCAAATCTTGATATTCATACCCTTTTTTACAGGCAAAATATTTAATATAAATACCAGGAAACAACAATTGAGAACCAGAAAGCAATAAACGAACAATTTTTTCAATTCCATTATCATCTTGATGGTCGTTATTCCATATGGATTTGATATTTAAAATTCGTTTCTGAATAGGATTGTATTTAGGGACATAACTTCTAGAAACTTTTCCAACTAATAATTTTCTTAAAATGGAGTTCATTAGGTTATTTTTATCGAAATTATAGGAACAATAATCAAGTTTATAATTCTTGTTAAAAGCTTAACGCTATCTCTTACAAATTTAATCAATTAAAACGAAAAAACCCATAAACGAAACTGCAATTATTTAGTCTCATTTATGGGTTAATTCTCAAAAAAAAATGTTGGATTATTTTCCTTCTAAATTTTTCATCTCTTTCTCTAACATATCATAAAACTGATCAATTTTTGGCATGATTATGATACGTGTTCTTCTATTTTTTGCTCTATTTGTTGGTGTATTATTTTCAACTAATGGAATATATGAACTTCTACCAGCAGGAATTAATTGTTTAGGATTAACACCTAAATCTTTTTGTAAAACCCTTACAATAGAAGTAGCTCTTTTTACCGATAAATCCCAGTTGTCTAATAATACTGCATTTTTGATAGGCACATCATCGGTATGTCCTTCAACCATACATTCAAAATCTGGTTTGCTATTGATTACTTTAGCAACTTTAGCTAAAACACCTTTAGCTCTGTCGCTTACTTCATAACTTCCAGATTTGAATAATAAATTATCAGCAATTGAAATCATAACAACTCCTTTTTCAACATTGATATTAATGTCTGGGTCGTCAATTCCTACTTCGCGTTTTAAACTTGTTACTAAAGCTAAAGTTACACTATCTTTTTTAGTTAAAGCATCTTGCAAGCGGTTGATTTTTAAATCTTTCTCTTTTAAACTTTCTAACGATTTTTCAAGATTTTCTGCTCCTTTAGTAGTTAAAACAGTTAACTCTTTCGAACTATTGATTAAATCAGAGTTATTTTTCTTTAAATATTCAACTTGACTACTTAAGGCATCTTTTTCAGTTAAACAAGTGTTTAATTTGATGGTTGCTGTGTTTAATAAATCTTGAATTTCCTTGTTTTTAGCTTCTAATTCTGTGAATTTCTTTTTTGAAACACACGATGTAAACGACATAGAAACTAAAGTGATGATTAACATTACTTTTTTCATGAGATAATAATTTTTTACAAATTTAAAAAGGAAGTTTAAGTACACGAAATTTTTATACATAAACTATTGTTAAAACAAATCAGCAAACACCTTGCCATTCTTGACAAAATAGCGATAAACGATACTGTTTATTTTAAAATAATTATTTCTCTGTAGGGGTGTTCTTTTTTTATAAAATTGATTCACAAGTAAATAAAATGCAAAATGGGCTTTAACAATTGCCCAGCAATGTTTGAATTTTCCTTTCAAAATAAATTGAATACCTGCTAAACCATCTAAACACAAACGTATAAAAATAATAGGGATTAATTGTTTTTTTGGTAAATTCTTTGTCAACATTAGCAAAGAGTTTCTAAAATTCAAAAATGTTTTCTTTGGATTACCTTCATTTAAAGTGGCTCCACCCACATGATAAACAATTGATTTTGAAGTGTATTTTGCTTTATAACCAAAGTTAAATGCTCGCCAACACAAATCAATTTCTTCCTGATGCGCAAAAAAAGTATCGTCAAAACCATTTAATTTACGATACACTTCTTTTCGAATAAAGAAACAAGCTCCGGTTGCCCAAAAAATTTCTATTTCATCATCATATTGGTTTTTATCTTCTTCAATTGTGTCAAAAATTCGTCCACGACAAAAAGGGTAACCAAATTTATCAACAAATCCACCTGCAGCTCCAGCATATTCAAAATGTGTTTTACTTTTAAAATCTAAAAGTTTAGGTTGAATGATTGCTGTTTCAGGTTGGGTTTCAAAAATTTCTAAAATAGGAGCAAGCCAATTTTTAGTAACTTCAATATCGGAATTTACTAGAGCATAATATTCTTCTTCAACATATTTCAAGGCTTCGTTATAACCTTTTGCAAAACCAAAATTACCTGTATTTTGAATAATTTTAACTGATGGAAATTGGTTTTGAATCACTTCAATAGAAGCATCAGTTGAAGCGTTATCAGCTACATAAATAGAGGCTTGATCAGAATATGCTATTACCGAAGGTAAAAATTGTTCTAATAATTTAACTCCGTTCCAATTTAATATGACTACTGCTATTTTTTTCATTGATTTGAATATTCTGGCAATTCTTTCAAGAAAACATATTTCTCATTTTCAAAATCCATTTGGCAAAAATAATGATTCAAACCATTAGTTACCATTAAATATTTAGCTTTTAAAACTAAATTATAACGCGCAATTTGGTCAAACGTATTTTGTGTAATAGGAACTTCGGGTGCTTTGCATTCAATCAATAAAAATATTTCTCCATTTGGTTGAAATACAACACCATCATATCGTTTACTTAAATTATTTATTTTAATTACTTTTTCTACATTAATGTATGATTTAGGATATTTTTTATCTTGCAATAAAAACTGAACCACGTGTTGACGTACCCATTCCTCAGGTGTAAGAAGAATAAATTTTTTTCTAATTTCATCGAAGATAGCTACTTTATTTTCGCTATTTTTGAACCGAAACGAATAAACTGGAAAGTTTAACTTTTGCATGAAGCAAAAATAGTTATTTTATACTAACTGCCAACTGCCACTGAATACATATAAAGAATGGATGAAGTAATTCAAATTACAAAAGATATCAAAGCCGGGAATTTTAAACCTATTTATTTTTTCATGGGGGAAGAGCCTTATTATATTGATAAATTAACAGATTTTATTGATGATAATGTGCTTTCTGAAGACGAGAAAGGTTTTAATCAGATGACAATTTATGGGAGAGATACCACAATTGAAGAAGTTGTTTCTCATGCCAAACGTTATCCAATGATGGCTGATAGACAAGTGGTTATTGTTAAAGAAGCACAAGAATTATCAAGAAATATTGATAAATTAGAAGCTTATGCTGAAAATCCGCAACCAACAACAATATTAGTTTTTGCATACAAATATAAAACACTTGATAAACGAAAAAAGATCACAAAACTATTAGATAAAGTTGGTGTTGTATATGAAAGTAAGAAGTTATATGAAAATCAAGTAGGGGATTGGATTAAAAGAGTTTTATCAGGGCAAGGTTATAGTATTGAACCAAAAGCTGCTGCTATATTAGTTGAGTTTTTAGGCACTGATTTATCAAAAATTAGTAATGAATTGGATAAACTTAAAATAATTTTACCAAAAGGACATACGTTTACTCCTAAAGATATTGAAGAAAACATAGGTTTTAGTAAAGATTATAATAATTTCGAATTAAGAAAGGCAATTGGTGAAAAAAATCAAGTTAAAGCCTACCAAATCATAGATTATTTCGCTCAAAACCCTAAAGACAATCCATTAGTTGTAACTACTGGTTTGGTTTTTGGTTTCTTCTCTCAACTACTGCAATATCACGGATTAAAAGACAAATCACAGTTTAATGCCGCTAAAGTACTTAAGGTAAGTCCCTATTTTATTAAAGATTATGAAATAGCCTTTAAAAATTATCCTATGAAAAAAGTAAGTGCAATTGTTGCTGCTCTAAGAGATATTGATGTTAAAAGTAAAGGAGTAGGAGCTTCATCGATGAGTCAACACGATTTATTAAAAGAATTATTAATACATATATTCAATTAATTAGTTTATTTGAGTGTTGTTATTTTGAATAATTCAGTAAAAACTACACAAAACATAATTATTTGCACTAAAAATTATGATTTGTTTATTTTTTATTTAAAAAAAATATCAAAAATGTTTTTATATAATTGCTAAATTAGTATATTTATGCAAAATTTATATATATGGAGATTTTAGCCTGTCCAAAATGCCAAAGCGATACAATCGTAAAAAGTGGTGTAATCAAAGACAAACAAAGGTATTTGTGCAAATCATGCAATTATTATTTCACAGTAAACAAACTGGGGAAAAAGATAGATGATTACTATGTTACAAAAGCATTACAATTATATTTAGAAGGACTTAGTTTTAGAGAAATAGAGCGTATTTTAGGGGTTTCACACGTATCCATTAGTAATTGGGTAAAAGAATTTAAGATAAAAAAACCACCGCATCCAAATTATCATCCTACTTATAAAATTTTCAACCACTTAGAGTTAGTTGAATTTCTCAAACACAAAGAAAAATTATCTGGAGCAGGTATGATTATTACAGAACTTGGCGATAAATTTATGCTTATAAAATGGGAACGTTTTAAAGATTAGCTATAGTATTTTACATTAATATATATTATAATTTTTTTCATTAACAAAATTTTAGAATTTGGTCAAACAAAAATAGAATTACTAACCAAATTTTAAATTTATGAAAAGAGTATTAATTGCATCGTTTGCTGCTTTATCCTTCTCTGGATATTCACAAACAGCACCAACAGCTGCCCCTGCAGAAAAAGAATGGGACGTAAGTCTTTATGGTTTTGTTAGAACCGATTATATTTGGGACACTAGAAAATCAGTACAAGTTAGAGAATACAATTTAAACCTGTATCCTTTAGATGAATCTTTAGATGCAAATGGAGATGACATTAATGATGCTGGTGCATCAAACTTTTTATCTGTTGTTTCTAGATTAGGAGTTAAAGCTAAAGGACCAAATGTTTGGGGAGCAAAGACTTCAGGAACATTAGAAGGTGATTTCTTTGGAAATACTGAAGGAACTGTTGGTCAATTTAGATTAAGACATGCTTTTGCAAGTTTAGAATGGTCAAAAACAACTGTTACAATGGGACAAACTTGGTATCCAACGTTTATTCCAGAAGTTTTTCCTGGTGTAGCTAATTTTAGCACAGGAATTATGTTTAACCCATTTGGTTGGGCTTCTCAAGTTAGAGTAAAACATAATTTATCAAAAAGTATCTCATTTGCTTTAACAGCATACAAAGAAAGAGAGTTTACAACAGCAACAGCAACAGGAGGAACTCAAAACTCTGCATCAATTAATTCTTCAATTCCTACTTTTCATGGACAATTTCAATTTAAAAATAAAAATTGGATTGCTGGTTTAGGAGCTGAATTCAAATCATTACAACCATTAACAGTTTCTAATGGATTAGTATCTGATGAAAAAGTAAATAGCACTTCATTTGTTGGATATTTCAAATACAATAACGATAAATTTCATATTAAAGCATACGGAATTACAGGTGAAAACATGTATAATCTAGTAATGCTTGGTGGTTTTGCAGGATATACTGTTCCTGGTGAAGTTGAAAAATATGAAGCTACTAAAACAACTTCATTTTGGTTAGACGTAGCAAGTAACGGCGCAAAAGTAGCTCCTGGTTTCTTCTTTGGATATACTAAAAATGACGGTACTGGTAAAGATGGAGCAACTGCATTATATATGAGAGGTGTTTCTGGAACAAGAGGGGTTGATAATGTATGGAGAACATCTGCAAGAGTAGATTTCAAACAAAACAAATTTAGAATCACACCTGAATTAGAGTACACAGCTGCTACTTGGGGTGACTTAAAATCTGATGCTTCAATAAGTGGAAATACTAAAGATGTTGGAAACTTTAGAGCGATGATTTCTTGTGTATATGCTTTCTAATTAAAAACAAAAACTAAATAATTATAAATATGAGTGATAAAAAAACAACGGGAATCTGGAAGGTAATTTCAGCTTCTTCAATGGGAACAATGATTGAGTGGTATGACTTCTACATCTTCGGAAGTTTAGCAGTAGTATTATCAACTAAATTTTTTCCATCAGATAATCCTACAGCAGCATTCTTATCTACATTAGCAACATTTGCTGCTGGTTTCGTAGTTCGTCCGTTTGGAGCTTTATTCTTTGGAAGATTAGGAGACTTAATTGGTAGAAAATATACATTCATGGTAACTTTGATGTTAATGGGTGGTGCTACATTTGTAATTGGTTGTATTCCTAGTTATGAAACTATTGGTTATGCAGCTCCAATCTTAGTTTTAATTTTACGTTTATTACAAGGTTTAGCACTTGGAGGAGAATATGGTGGTGCAGCTACTTATGTTGCAGAACACGCTCCTAAAAACGAAAAAGGATATTGGACTTCTTGGATTCAAACTACTGCAACTGTAGGTTTATTCATTTCATTAATGGTAATTTTAATTACTAAAGGATTAATGTCTAAAGAAGCGTTTGAAGATTGGGGATGGAGAGTACCGTTTTGGGTTTCAATTTTAATGGTATTTATTTCTTATATGATTCGTAAAAACATGCATGAATCTCCAGTATTTGCTAAAGCTAAATCGGAAGGAAAAACTTCTACTAATCCATTAAAAGAAAGTTTTGGTCACAAATACAACTTAAAATTTGTTCTTTTAGCTTTATTTGGAGCAACAATGGGACAAGGTGTTGTTTGGTATACTGGACAATTCTACGCGATGAACTTCTTAAAAACGGTACAAAGCATAGATTCATCACAAGTAGATACATTATTAGGAATTGCATTATTATTAGGAACTCCTTTCTTTGTAGTATTTGGTTGGTTGAGTGATAAAGTAGGAAGAAAAGTAATCATGATGGGAGGGATGCTATTAGCTATCTTATGCTATCGTCCAATTTACCGTATGATGTATGCTTCTACAGATTTAACTACAAAAACTGAAGTTGTTGATCAAACAAAAGTTGTTCCTTCAATCAAAGAAATTGATGCAACTAAAATGGATTCTATCTACACTACAACAAAAGCTTATACTGATGGTACTACTGTAGAAGAAATTAAAACAATTCATTTTGAAGCAGGAAAAGTAATGCTTGATGATAAAGGAAAAGACAAAATTGAGACTAAGGTTACTAAAAAAATTAACAGTAGCGACAAATGGTTCTTGGTATTAATGGTTTTCATTCAAGTAATTTTTGTAACAATGGTTTACGGACCAATTGCAGCTTTCCTTGTAGAAATGTTCCCAGTTAAGATTAGATATACATCCATGTCGTTGCCATATCACGTAGGAAATGGTATATTTGGTGGATTATTACCAGCTATTTCAACCTATTTCGTTACAACGGCTAAAGATGCTGGCGATGCAGAGTTTTATTTAGAAGGACTTTGGTATCCTATTGGAATTGCAGCAGTATGTTTCATTATTGGTATGATATACATTGATAGAAAAATTAATACACTTCACGACTAAAAAAATAAGATATGAACGCAGTAAAAAAATATTTAGGAATCGTTTGGATAGCATTAGCAATTGCAATAGCTTATTTTTCGATTGGAATTTTTGGAGGTAAATTAACTTCTGGAAAACAAGATGATTTAGTTTTTGGAATCATTATTTTCTTCATACTTTTACCAATGGTTGTAACCGGATTAACAATATTCGGATGGTATGCAGTCACTGATGAATACGAGGAAGATTAAGAATATTATTTAATTAACCTGAAAGCTCTTATTTCTATAAGGGCTTTTGGGTTTTTATTACATAAGGTTTTAAAAGTTTATGAATTAGTATTAGAGATTAAAAACTTTGTGTAAATTAGTGAAATAATCCTCAAAAATATAAGTAACACATTTGTTGTAATACATATGAAAAAAAGACATCAACAAAAATTGGTCATCGTGTCTATGATTTTACTCATAGGACTCAATCTTCCTATTGTATTACTATTCGATTCAAGCCAAAATATGTTGGGTTTTCCAGTTATTTATATTTACTTTTTTTCAATTTGGTTATTTTCAATTTTGGTTTCTTTATTAATAGTAAAACGATATAATGAATAGTATTTCGCTTTTGGTAATATTATCTGGCTATTTGGCTGTTCTTTTTTATATTGCTTATTGGGCAGAAAAAAAAGGGAACAGTAAATGGACCAATAATCCATATATCTATACTTTTTCGTTAGCTGTATATTGCACCGCTTGGACATACTATGGAAGTATTGGGGTGGCTGCAGATAGTGGCTTGAGTTATTTACCAATTTATTTAGGACCAATCATTATTGCTCCATCTTGGATTTTAATTTTAAAGAAAATTATTAGAATTTCCAGAGTCAATAAAATTTCTAGTATTGCCGATTTTATTTCTTTACGCTATGGAAATAGTAGGTTTTTAGGGGCTATTGTAACCATCATTTGTCTTACAGGAATTATTCCATATATTGCCTTACAATTAAAAGCTATTGCTGAGACTTTCCACGTAGTTACTAAAACCGAAATTCGTTCTTTTATTTTTGATGACACCACAACTTATGTGGCAATTGCACTAGCTTTATTTGCATCCTATTACGGAACACGTTATGTAGATGCTTCTGAAAAAAGAAAAGGAATCGTGACTGCTGTTGCTTTGGAAAGCGTTTTGAAATTAGTATTTTTTGTCATCATTGGTGTTTATGTAACTTTCTTTGTCTTTGATGGATTTGATGATATTTATCAAAAAGCTTCTCTTTTAGAACATTTTAAAGAAAAAAATTCAATAGGTGGCTTACCGCAAGCAATCAATTGGTTCTTACTTTGTGTATTATCCATGTTTGCTATATTTTTATTACCTAGACAATTTCAAGTGGGAGTAATTGAAAATAATCGTGAAAATCATATCAATACAGCGGTTTGGTTATTTCCTCTATACCTTTTATTGTTTAATATTTTTGTCTATCCAATTGCTTGGGGTGGAAATATTTTATTTGAAGGACAAGAAGTAAATTCTGATGCCTATTCATTATTAATTCCACAATTATTCAATAATAAAACTTTAACCGTATTAGTATTTCTTGGCGGATTTTCAGCCGCTATATCTATGATTGTTGTTTCATCTATTGGTTTATCGACCATGGTAACAAATAATATTTTAATTCCTTATAATTTATTAGGAAAATTAAAAAGTGATGAATCAATTAGCAGTAAATCTATCTTAAATAGCAGAAAAATAGGTATCTTTTCATTAATTATCCTTTCCTATTTTATTTATAGATTTTTTGGATTAGATTACAATTTGGTTTCTATCGGAATGGTTGCGTTTGTTATCATTTCACAACTTGCACCTGCATTTTTTGGAGCGCTATTTTGGAGAAGAGGGTCAAGATTAGGAGCAATTTATAGTATCATTGTTGGTTTTATTGTTTGTATATATACATTATTAGTTCCTTATGCTATTGGAATTACTAATAGCGAAAGCACTTTTATTTCGGATGGTTTCATGGGGTACGAGCTGTTAAAACCTTTTCAATTATTTGGATTAGATTATTTACAACCAGTTCCACATGCCTTATTTTGGAGTATGCTATTTAATTGTGTAACTTATTTTGCTGTTTCTGTAAGCTTTAAAGGGAATTATCGCGAACGTAATTATGCTGAAATGTTTGTTGATATCAATAAATACATCACAAATCACGAAAATGCTTTTATTTGGAAAGGAACCGCTTATCGAAATGATATTGAAAAAGTACTGATTCGTTTTTTAGGTATTGAGCGTACAAAACGTGCCATGAATATATTTAACGTGAAATATAATGTAGATATTAATCAGGAATTAGCCGATGCCCGATTGATTAAATTTTCTGAAAATCTTCTTACAGGACACATTGGAACTGCTTCAGCTCGAATATTAATTTCAAGCGTTGTAAAAGAAGAAAAAATCACATTACCAGAAGTTTTAAAAATATTAGAAGAGTCCAAAGAAAACATTATTATCAATAAAAAATTAACCGAAACATCAAACGAATTAAAAGAGATTACTGCAAAATTGCAAAATGCAAATATTTCGTTGATGGCCAAAGACAAACAAAAAGACGAATTTTTAGATACGGTAACTCACGAACTTAGAACTCCAATCACAGCAATTCGTGCTGCTAGTGAGATTTTGCATGATGATGACGAAATTCCAGACGAACTAAAAAAACAATTTTTACAAAATATTATTTCAGAATCAGATCGATTAAATCGATTAATTGATAAAATATTAGATTTAGAAAAATTTGAAACTGGAAAGCAAACTATTCATCCCGCAAAAAATAATTTAGTAGAAACCATAGAAAAATCAATAGAACCGTTACAGCAATTGATTAAAAATAAAAATATTAGCATCTACATAGAAAGTAAGAGTAAAGTAAATGCCTATTATGATGAAGATAGAATTTTTCAAGTAATTACAAATTTAGTTTCAAACGCAATTAAATTTTGCCCAGAGAATGAAGGTTTAATTACAATTCAAATAGTTGATAAAGAAAACTTTATACAAACAAGTGTAATAGACAACGGAAAAGGTATAAATTCAAATGATTTTGAAGCTATATTTGACAAATTTTATCAATCAACGAATCAAAATATTAAAAAACCTGTTGGAAGTGGATTAGGATTAGCCATTTGTAAGCAAATTATTGAACATCACAAAGGTAAAATTTGGGTAGAACCAAGTATAAAAGGAGCTTGTATCGTTTTTACGCTACCTAAAAACAAGAATACAGAAAATAGTTAATTATGAAAAAGATTTTAATAGTAGACGATGAACCAAACATAGTAATGTCGCTTGAATATACATTTAAGAAGAATAATTATGAAGTGTTTATAGCTCGAGATGGACAAGAAGCATTAGATATTTTAAAAACAAATTACCCAGATGTCATCATTTTAGATGTTATGATGCCTATGGTTGATGGTTATGCTACATTAGAGCAAATTAGAAAAGATCCTAATTTGCAACATACTAAAGTCATGTTTTTATCTGCAAAAAATAAAGAAAGTGATATTGAAAAAGGGATGTCTCTTGGAGCAGATGTTTATATGACAAAACCATTTTCTATAAAAAAAGTTGTAGAACAGGTTGAAGAATTGCTTTCGTAACAGATAAACTTAAATAAATGTAAAAAAGGAGCTGTATTTAGGTTTCTTTTTTAAACTATATCTATTTAGCAAAATTAATTCATTTAGCATTATTTTATTTTCTACATTTACTCTAGAAAATAAATCACATAAATTGAATAATACAAATGAATTATTGCGATATTTATAATAAAAGTATAAATTCTTCTGAAGAATTCTGGGCAGAGCAAGCTAAAAAATTAGAATGGTATAATCAACCTTCAACTATCTTATCCAAAGATAAAAACGATTATCCTTTATGGTTTGCAGATGGTGAACTAAACGCTTGTTACTTGGCATTGGACAAGCATATTCAAGATGGTTTTGGTGATCAAGTAGCAATCATTTATGATTCACCTGTTACACAAACTGTAAAAAAATATACATTTAGTGAAGTTAAAACGGAAGTGGCTAAATTAGCAGGAGGATTACTTTCTTTAGGGTTAGAAAAAGGAGATACTGCTGTGATCTATATGCCTATGATTCCTCAAGCTGCATTTGCAATGCTGGCTTGCGCTAGAATTGGTGTCACTCATTCCGTAGTTTTTGGAGGATTTGCGCCTCATGAATTAGCTATACGAATTGACGATTGCGAACCAAAAGCTATCATTACAGCGTCATCAGGAATTGAAATCGATAGATTAATAGCCTACAAACCTTTAGTTGATGAAGCTATTGAATTAGCCAATCACAAACCTGAAAAAGTTGTTGTTTTCAATCGAAAATTAGGAGCAAGAGTTCCATTTAAAAAATATGATGTAGATTATGACGCCCTTGTTTATGGCTCGGAAGAAGCGAATTGTATTCCTGTAAATTCCACACACCCATTATACATTTTATATACTTCTGGAACAACAGGAAAACCAAAAGGAATTGTCAGAGATACAGGAGGTTATACAACCGCACTTAAATTTTCAATGCAACATATTTATGATACTAAAGAAGGAGAGGTATTTTGGGCTGCTTCTGATGTGGGTTGGGTTGTAGGACATAGTTACATAGTATATGGTCCATTAATTAATCGAAATACTACTGTTTTATTCGAAGGAAAACCAATTCGCACACCAGATGCGAGTACTTTTTGGCGTGTAATTAATGAGCATAAAGTAAATGTTATGTTTACAGCGCCAACAGCCATTCGTGCTATCAAAAAAGAGGATCCAAATGGAGATTTTATTAAGCAGTATGATTTATCATCATTGCGTATCCAATTTTTAGCAGGAGAACGCTGTGATGTCGCTACATTAGAATGGTATCGTGAGCATATTCCAATTCCAGCCATTGACCATTGGTGGCAAACAGAATCGGGGTGGCCAATGATTGCTAACATGATGGGAGTGGAGTATTTGCCAATAAAACCTGGGTCAGCAGGGAAAGCTGTTACAGGGTATGATATCAGAATATTTGGTGAAAATGGACAAGAGTTAGGTCCAAATGAAGAAGGTTATGTTGTTATCAAATTACCATTGCCTCCTGGAACTTTATTAGACTTATGGAAAGATAACGAACGATTCAAAGCTGGTTATCTGAATAAATTCCCAGGTTATTATTTTTCAGGTGATGGAGGATTTAAAGATAGTGAGGATTATATATATATTACGGGTAGAGTAGATGATGTAATCAATGTTGCTGGACACCGTCTTTCAACTGCCGAAATGGAAGAAATTGTCGCTTCACATCATTCTGTGGCTGAGTGTGCTGTCATTGGTATTAATGATGAATTGAAAGGACAAATTCCATTAGCTTTAGTTGTTGCAAAATCTGGTGAAGATATCGAACATTTTCAATTACAACATGAAGTTGTACAATTAGTAAGAGAACAAATTGGTGCGGTTGCATCTTTAAGAGACGTTGTTTTAGTACAGCGTTTACCTAAGACACGTTCAGGAAAAATATTACGCAAAATGATGCGTAGCATTGCTGATGGAGAAAGTTTTCAAGTTCCTTCTACGATAGATGATGAAGCAATCATTGATGAAATAAGAACTGTTTTGCAACATGATAAGATTGGTTGTTTTAAATAGGGTATTTTTACATTTAGGTTTTAACTACGAAAAAACTAAGAAACACGAAGTACACTAAAGCTTTATATTTTAAGTTTGAAGTTGATTTTTGAACTAGAACTTGAATTATTAACTATATCTATTTAGCAATAAAAATCTTTTTAGATTCTATTTAATAGCTATATTTACATTAACAAACTGATAACAAAAAACTAACAATGAGTTATTACAAAATACACGATTTAGAAAACTACTTTAAAATGTATAAAAAATCGGTACGCGAACCTAGAAAATTTTGGGACCGTGTAGCTGATGAAAATTTTACTTGGTACCAAAAATGGGACAAAGTATTTGAAGTAGATATGCAAGAAGCCAACTTTAAATGGTTTTTAAATGCAAAAGTTAATATTACCAAAAACTGTATTGACAGACATTTAGCAAAAAGAGGAGATAAAACAGCTATTATTTTTGAACCTAATGATCCGAGTGAAGCAGCTCAGCACATTACATATAATGATTTATACATTAGAGTATCAAAAATGGCAAATGTTCTGCGTGACCAAGGAATAAAAAAAGGAGATAGAGTTTGCATTTATTTACCAATGATTCCTGAATTAGCTGTTGCTATTTTAGCTTGTGCAAGAATTGGCGCTATACATTCTGTTGTTTTTGCTGGTTTTTCATCTTCAGCTGTTTCTGCTCGTATTAATGATAGTGAATGTAAAATGGTAATCACATCTGATGGTAGTTATCGTGGAAACAAAGCTATTGATTTAAAAGGAATTGTAGATGAAGCATTAGAAAAATCACCTTGTGTTGAAACCGTATTAGTTGTTAAAAGAACGAATACAGAAGTAAACATGAAAGAAGGTAGAGATATTTGGTTACAACCCTTAATGGACGCAGCAGTTGGAAACAATGTTGCCGAAATTATGGATGCTGAAGATCCTTTGTTTATTTTATATACTTCGGGCTCTACAGGAAAACCAAAAGGAATGGTGCATACAACAGCTGGTTATATGGTTTACACAGCATACACTTTCAAAAACGTTTTCAATTACGAAGAGAATGATGTATATTGGTGTACTGCAGATATAGGTTGGATTACTGGACATTCTTATATATTATATGGACCACTTTTAAATGGTGCAACAACTGTGATTTTTGAAGGAGTTCCATCATATCCAGATTTTAGTCGTTTCTGGGAAGTGATTGAAAAACATAAAGTTACCCAATTCTATACAGCACCAACAGCTATTCGTGCATTAGCTAAAGAGAGTTTAGATTATGTACAAAAATTTCCATTAAGTACATTAAAAGTTATTGGTTCTGTAGGAGAGCCAATCAATGAAGAAGCTTGGCACTGGTATAACGACCATGTAGGAGGGAAGCGTTGTCCATTAGTAGATACATGGTGGCAAACTGAAACTGGAGGAATTATGATTTCACCTATTCCGTTTGTAACACCAACAAAACCAACCTATGCTTCATTACCATTACCTGGAATTCAACCCGTATTAATGGATGAATTGCGTAATGAAATTGAAGGAAATCAAGTTACTGGAGCATTGTGTATTAAATTCCCTTGGCCGTCAATGGCAAGAACTATTTGGGGAGATCATCAGCGTTATAAAGAAACTTATTTTACTGCTTTCCCCGGAAAATATTTCACAGGAGATGGTGCTTTACGTGATGAAGTTGGATACTACAGAATTACTGGTAGAGTAGATGACGTTATTATTGTTTCTGGACATAATTTAGGAACAGCACCTATAGAGGATGCTATCAACGAACACCCAGCAGTTGCAGAAAGTGCAATTGTAGGTTTCCCTCACGATATCAAAGGAAATGCGTTATACGGATTTATTATCTTGAAAGAAACAGGTGAAAGCCGTGATAGAAATAACTTAGCAAAAGAGATTAATCAATTGATTTCTGACCAAATAGGTCCTATTGCTAAATTAGATAAAATTCAATTTGTGAGTGGTTTACCAAAAACACGTTCTGGTAAAATCATGCGTAGAATATTAAGAAAGATTGCTGAAGGAGACTTCTCTAACTTTGGAGACATCTCAACTTTATTAAATCCTGAAATAGTGGACGAAATCAAAGAAGGCAAACTCTAGTTTTTTAGTTTTATTGGTTAAAAACTGCTTCAGCAATGGAGCAGTTTTTTATTTTCTGAATTTAGTAAAATAAATCCCTGCTAAAATTAAAAATGGTGTAGTGGAAGCCATTATTTTATAATTCAAACCTAGTATTCCAATAAAAAAGAAAAATAAGACCAATATTGATAATAATAAAACGGCCATATTGTTTATTTTTTTACTGAAATTACTTAAAAAAGCACCCAATAAAAGTAAAATTTGGTTAATTAAACCCAGTAAAATAATGGGATGTGTTATGTTAGTTAATAGATTTTCTGCTTTTGCAAATATTTCATATTCAACCTGATATACAAACATAGAATGGTTAGGCCATTCCAAATAACAAAACTGAAAAGCAATTAATAAACCTATATTTAATAACCGATTCATTATATATGTTGTTCTAGACTATTTTATTTTTAGAATAGTTTTCAATTTTAAAAAAAGAATGGCAATCGAAAAGGTATCATCTGCAACCGAAATTCTATCATTAACTGGAACTGAAAAATAAGTACTCATTTCTTCTAAAGCATATTTTTTATCAATTGTATCTTTTACTTTATTGAACATGATTTCAATATCAAGTGCTTCATTTTTAAGCTTTCCACAGCCTAATTTTGATAAACTAGCATTTAATAATTCGATATCTTGATATACTCTGTGCCCAATAATTGTTGCATTTCCAATGAAGTTTATTAACAATTCAATAGCTTCACTTTCAGCTTTTTTGGCTACTTTACTAACTAGTAAAAACTCATTTTGATTGATTTCTATTTCAGATTTTGTGTGGGATATATATAGTTCTAAAGCGTCTTTAACTATCATTCTATTATTCATAATAGTAACAGCCGATATTGCTAAAATAACATCTTTTGAAGTATTAAGCCCAGTAGATTCAATACTTAAAACAACATATCGATCTGATTTTTCTTTAAAGCTTGAAATATATTTTTTCCAAAACTCTGGATATTTATTGTTTAGCCACTGTAGCATTCTTTATGAAAATTGTGTTAGTTGGTATTTGTCTTTAATCAATTCGATAACATCATCCGTTTGTGATAAGCATTTTTTTAATTTTTCTTTATCAACTTTATTTAATGCATTTACATTTATATAAGCGCCATCAGTATCATTTACGATACTTTCTTCAACTCTAAAATGCTGTAATTGTAAATAATTCTCTGCGAAATCTAAATATTTCTCTGCATTTTTAGCGTCTGTTATTGCCAACTGCTTATAACGTAAATAAGTATTATTAACTCCTTTTAAATTATGACTTAAAGCAAATAATCGAGCAGCATCAATATATACTTGTAATCCTTTTTGTTTCAAATCAAAAAAATCTTTTTTATCACCGCTTTCTTCAATTGCTATTTTTTTGAAAAAAGTTAATCCTTCTGGAAGTTTTAATACTTTATTTCCAAGAAAATCATAGAATAAAGTATTGTTTTTACTTTTCTGATAAATTGCTGATTCTAAAGCATCTTTAATTTTTATTTCGCCATAAATAAACTCAAAATCAAATAGAATAGTGCTAAAATCAGTACTATTTTCTCCTGGTGTAACCATCCAATTTTGAAACAAATTAATATAATCTGTCAAAGATTTACACCATTTAATTGAGCTCGCCATGTTATCATATGGACATAATTTATAACCTAGTTTTTCCATATTTCCTACAACTAACTTTGCTAATTGTACAAAATAATATTTTACATCACGGTGTTTTTCTGGGGCAACATCCTCAAATACTAACATACTGTCTTGGTCGCTCAAAAAAAGTTGCTCTTTTCTACCTTGACTTCCAATTGCTAACCATACAAAACGAGCAGGAGGAGAGCCTAAATGATCAATTGCCATCTCTATATTTTTGTGGATAATAGAGAACAAAATTTCACTTGCAACTGCATTGATATGAAAAATAGGTATGTTTTTAGTAAATGAATTTTGAATAATGTCTAAATACTTGGTATGAATGTATTTAATTTCATCAAATGTATGAGCAGATTTAATTTCTTTGATTAAAATTCCAGGGTTATTTGATTGCGAATTAATGACATCACGTTCAGAAATAATCCCTAAAATTGTAGAATTTTCTGTACCATCTTCAGTTACGCATAAATGTGTTGTGTCATTTTTTAACAACAACAATTGAGCTTCAGCTACCGAAATACTTTTATCAACTACAATAAAATTAGTACTCATAATCTTATTGACATCATTTTCAATTTGGAATAGGCCAGCACCAATTTTTTTAGTAAAATCGGCATCTGTAACCAAGCCGGCAATTTTATTATTATAAGTAATTATGGCATGATTAGATTTATTTGCAATCATTTTTAAAGCTACATTTTTAATCGAAGTATTTATTTCAACTAATGTAGGATTTGTTGTGTATTGCAAATCTTGAAAATAAGATAGATTAGTATCCGATGAACTTGTATCTATTTCAGAAATAGATTTGAATTGTTGGTAATTTTCCATTTTAGGCTTTGCTTGGGTAGCAAAATTTTCAAGAAAATAATCCAAAACAGAACTATATTTTGTCAAATAAGGTTTGAATATTGCAATTGGAATAGCGTATAAAACCGCATCTTCATTTGCTACAGCATTTAAAACATAATTATTTTTGGCAAAAAACGGACGTAATCCAAATAAATTACCAGTATAACATTTAGAATGTAAAACTTCTTCAGCATCAAGCACTTTAGTTAAATGAACCACACCAGAATATACAATATAAAATGACTCATGTAATTCATCATTAATTTTAAAAAGCGATTTTGATTTCTGCAATGTTAAAATACTACAATTAGTTGCAATAGCTTTTAAATCAGCATACTCAATGTAATTGAATGGCTCATATTGTTTGAGAAATGTGGCAATATTTTCGGCTATAGAATTCTGCATGGAGTGAGAGTGTTTATTTACTTAACAAATTTAGTAATTTTTATGATATATCAACATTACTCTAAATATTCTATTTTACATAATGTATATTATATATCAAAACAATTAAATGTAAAAATGAAGAAAAACGTTTGTGTAATACTATTATAAAGTTTAGTTTTGCAAACCTTATTAAACTTAGTCATGGAAAACAAACAAGCCTTAAAATTAATCGAAAAAATACAGAAAGAATTATTACAAAATAAATTTTCTGTAGCAGACAGTGTTGCCGATTTAAAAAAAATAAGAGAAATTACTTTAGAATTAAATAACCCAGTTGTTACAAAAGCGCTACGTTTAGCTTACGAACATTTAGAAGCTAATAAAGCGTTTTTAATTGGAATTCCTGATGACGAACCTGTAGACAGCAAAGAAACTGAAATTGAAGCAAATATTTCTGAAGAAAATAACTTAGAAAGCTTCAACTACTTCTTATCGTTATTTACAGACTTAAGTAAGAAAAACAATGTGTTAGATTTAAAAGAATATAATAAAGCGTTTTTAGCATTTTAAACTATTCTATTTTACATAATATTAAAAGCTACTTATTTACAAGTAGCTTTTTTTTATAAAATTATTAACGAATAATCTTACCAAAAACTATTACTTTTGGCTCAAAATTGACATTTTATGCTACGAATATTTAAAATTACAGCTATTTTAGAAGGAATTTCCTATATCTTATTATTTGCCAACATGTTATTAATTAAACCTAATTTTATCGACCTGTATAAGCAAATATTATTTCCTTTAGGCATGGCGCATGGTGTTTTATTCATTGGCTACATTTGTTTAGCCTTTTTATTAAAAGAGTCACAAAAATGGAATATTAAAACATTTTTTGTAATTTTAATCGCTTCGGTATTGCCATTTGGAACATTCTATATAGAAAAAAAATACTTATCAAATAACTAGTGAAAATATTTAATTGGGCCTATACTTTATTTAAAAGTTTAGATTTTAATGACGAACTGGCATTATATTTAAACTTATTCGTGAACATTATTGTTCTAATTGTTGTTGCTTATATTTTAGATTATATTTTCAAGAAAGTATTTATAATTTTCTTAGCCATTGTAGCCGCTAAAACTAAATCGTCATTTGATGATTTTTTAGTTGCAAACAAAACCGCTAAATATATAGCGCACCTTGTGCCCCTACTCTTTATTTATAAAACGGTTCCCGTTATTTTGAGTAAGTTTACTTATTGGGAAGATTTTTTTGAAAAAGGAGTAAAAATTTATATCATTCTACTTTCGTTATGGATAACTAGAAGTATTTTTAATGCATTAAAAGATTTTTTAAAACAACAACCTAGATTTAGCGATAAACCTATCGACAGCTACATTCAGGTAATTATGCTTTTTTTGTGGATTTTTGGAATTACTTCATTTATCTTAATCATATTTGATACTAGCAAAACCACATTATTAACCACTTTTGGGTCTATTTCTGCTTTAATCATTTTAGTTTTTAGAGACACTATTCTTGGTTTTGTAGCCAGTATTTCGGTTTCGGTGAATGATATGGTGCGCATTGGCGATTGGATAACTATGGATAAATTTGGAGCTGATGGTGATGTTATTGAAATTAATTTAGCTACAGTAAAAGTTCGAAATTTTGACAATACAACTACAACTATTCCTACTTATAGCCTAATTTCTGACAGTTTTAGAAACTGGAGAGGTATGCTAAATTCTGATGGAAGAAGGATTAAAAGACACATATTAATTAAATCTAATTCGGTTAAATTTATTCAACCGGAAGAAATTGAAAAATATAAAAAAATACAACACATTTCATCCTATATTGCTCACAGACAGTCTGACATTGATAAATACAATCTAGCAAATGCTGTAGATAAAAGCACTATCGTAAACGGCAGAAATCTTACAAATTTAGGATTGTTTAGAAAATACATCAATCAATACATTATTAGTCACCCTGGTATTAATAAAGATATGCTAATAATGGTGCGTTATCTGCAAGTTACAGATAAAGGAATTCCATTAGAAATTTACTGCTTTTCAAAAGACAAAGAATGGCTAAATTATGAGCATATTATGGCTGATATTTTTGACCATGTGATTGCATCTGTACCTTATTTTGGTCTTGAAGTATTTGAAATAGTAAGTACACCCGCTAAAATTGATACAGAAAATTTATAATAACTTTTGTAATCCCGCTTCGATAATAGCTGAATGATCAAAGGCTAGTGATGGTAAATTTGTTACAGAAAACCAACCAATTTCTTTAGCATCATCAGCGGCAATTGCAATTGTATTTGTAGCCACTTTTCCCAAATAAGCAATCGAAACCATATGGCCTCTCGGATCTCTATATGGTTTTCCAAAAGCGCCAATTTGTTCTAAATGAGATACTTTAACTTGCGTTTCCTCAACTAATTCTCTAATAGCAGCTTGTTCTAAATCTTCGTTTTCATCTACAAATCCTCCAGGCAAAGCCCAACAATCTTTAAACGGGTCATTTTTCCGTTTTATCAACAGAATTTGTTGTTCCATTTCAAATGGTCTTACAATTAAAACATCAACTGTAACAAATATTTTTGATATATATGCCATAACAATATAGTGGTTATTCCATTCAAAAATAGCTTTTTTAAAACAATTGCAAGCCAACAAGTAAAGCGTTTTAACGGCAAGTAATTAACAACTGATTCTTAATAACTTATATATTAAACAATTACACGACGTACATTTTTTACTTAATTTTAAATAACTATAAAAAAAGAACCATGAAAACTAAAGAAGAAGCAATTTTAGAAATCAGAGGGGAATCTATTGGTATTATAACCGAACAATCTAGTTTTGAAGAAAGGTTTCAAAATCAAACCCTTCGCCCTATTTTAAAATTTCAAAATGATTTGTTTTTAGAAGTTTTTAAAAACTATGCCGTCAAACAAAAGGGAATCTTCTTTACCTATACTCCTGAAAAGAAAATGAGCTATATTGAAACCGCCATTCAACGCGATATTAAATTTAGAAACTCATTGAAAGGCATCATTATTGGCCTTTTTACCATCACAGAGTACAAAGAATACATTCAAAATTCATCTAATATCAACAAACGAATGATGAATTTATTAATTGAACGTTTAAAAAGTCAAGTGCAATTACTAGAAATAGCATAAAAAAACCATCTATTCCTTGTTGAATAGATGGTTTTTCATAACAAACTTATACAAATTTAAACTAAAACCTGTTCTAGTGTAGGGCCTGCTGACACTAAGCGTTTTCCTTCTTCTGTAGTGGTATATTGTTCAAAATATTTGATATATCTTGCAGTTAAATCTTTTGCTTTTACAGCCCATTCTTCCTCAGTTTTATAAGTATTTCTTGGATCTAATATGCCTTCAGTCACATTAGGTAATGTGGTTGGAATTGTTAGATTCAAATAAGGAATATGTTGGGTTGGCATTGCATCAATATCACTATTGATAATTGCATCTATAATGGCACGGGTATCTTTTAATGAAATGCGTTTTCCTGTTCCATTCCATCCCGTATTGACTAAATATGCTTTGGCTCCGTGTTCTTTCATTTTTCCAATTAATGTTTTAGAATACATAGTTGGGTGCAATGTTAAGAATGCTTCTCCAAATGCTGGTGAAAATGAGGGTTGTGGTTCAGTAATTCCTCTTTCTGTTCCGGCTAATTTAGAAGTATATCCACATAAAAAGTGGTATTGTGCTTGTTCATCATCTAAAATAGAAACCGGAGGCAATACGCCAAAGGCATCAGCAGATAAGTAGATAATTTTCTTAGCATGTCCTGCTTTAGAAGGTAATACAATTTTATTAATATGATAAATTGGATAAGAAACTCTAGAATTTTCCGTAATGGTATGATCATAATAATCAACCTCTCCGTATTCATTAACCACTACATTTTCTAAAAGCGCATCTCGTTTAATAGCTCGCCAAATATCGGGTTCATTTTCTTCTGATAAATCAATAACTTTTGCATAGCAACCACCTTCATAATTAAATACTCCATTATCATCCCAGCCATGCTCATCATCGCCAATTAAAAAACGTTTTGGATCAGCAGAAAGTGTTGTTTTTCCAGTTCCAGAAAGTCCAAAAAAGACAGCCACATCACCTTTCTCTCCTACATTAGCTGAGCAGTGCATTGAAGCCATTCCTTTTAATGGTAGGTAATAATTCATCATAGCAAACATCCCTTTTTTCATTTCACCACCATACCAAGTACCTCCAATCAACTGAATGCGCTCTGTTAAATTAAAAACCACAAAATTTTCAGAATTTAAACCTTGTTCAGCCCAATTAGGATTAGTTGTTTTTGAACCATTCATTACGATAAAATCTGGTGTTCCAAAGTTTTCTAATTCATAAATTGATGGACGGATAAACATATTGGTTACAAAATGAGCTTGCCAAGCGACTTCCATTACAAAACGTACTTTTAAACGTGTATCTGGATTTGTACCACAAAACGCATCTACAACATATAATTTTTTAGATACAGATAATTGTTTTAAAACCAATTGTTTCAAATCTTGATATACTTCTTGTGTAGTGGCAAAATTTACTTTATCATCCCAATAAATGGTATCTTTAGTAACATCATCTTTAACAATATATCTGTCTTTTGGAGAACGCCCCGTAAAAATTCCTGTTTTTACTGCCACGGCACCTGTATCAGTTAGCGCACCTTTCTCATATCCTTTGCGTTGGTGAGAAACTTCTGCTTGATACAATTCTTCATAACTTGGATTATAAGAAACCTCATGATATCCTGTGATTCCTAAATCATGCAACTCCTGAATAATTTTAATATTTTTCATCTGATTTTCGTTTACTGATTTATTACTCTTTTAATGCTTATCAAAGTTCCGAAATAGCAAAACCAAATAAACTGATATTTATCATAAAAAATAAAAAGTTACGCAAACGTTTTCTTTATTTATAAGGCTTAACAAAGATTTTATCATTTTTTATGATTACCTTTATACTGTAAAATTTCTTAAAGAAAAAGGTCATGTTAGATTGGATGTATAGACTAATTTTCCCCAGCGAAACACCAGATGTTACACAATCGTTAGTGGTATTGTTATTAGCAATAAGTATCGGATTTTTTGTAGGCAGAATAAAAGTTAAAGGAATTACACTGGGCGTTTCGGCAGTTATGTTTGTGGGATTAGGTTTAGGCCATTATGGTTATCGAATCAATGCTGCTATTTTAGAATTTGTGCGCAACTTTGGTTTAATCCTTTTTGTATATGGAATTGGAATTCAAGTTGGACCATCTTTCTTTTCCTCTTTTAAAAAGGAAGGAATTCGTTTTAATATTTTAGCGGTTGCTACCGTTTTGTTTGGAGGATTCATCACTTTCCTCCTATTCAAATTTTCTACTATTTCTATTGAAAATGCCGTTGGATTAATGTCAGGATCGGTTACTAATACTCCTGGACTGGGCGCGGCTAAAGAAACGCTTACCGAGATTCAGAAACAATTTCCTTCTAAATCATTTAGCGATCCTACTATTGCCTATGCGATTACCTATCCGTTAGGTGTTTTTGGAATAATTATTACTATCATTTTGGCTAAAACCTTACTCAAAATTAATTTAGGCAAAGAAAGTTTTACTTGTGATGCTACAACTACTCCAGCTACTACGCTAATAATCCATCAAAAATGTAGAGTTACTAACGAAGCCTTTTTTGGAAAAAGCATTTATCAAGTTTTAAAAGAAGTCAACATTCAAGACATCATTATTTCTCGTTTAAAAAATAGCGGTTCTCAAGTGGTTTATGCGCCTTCTTTAGATACTAAAATCCACAATAAAGATGTCCTAATGGTTGTAGGAAGTCCAGCAGCTGTATCACAATTTATTGAGGCAGTTGGAAAAGTTTCTAGTGATTTATTTATAGAATCAGAACAAGATATAGTGACTAAAAATCTGTTTGTGACCAAATCGGCGGCTACTCATAAAACTTTGGCTGAACTAGATTTATACAACAAATTTGATCTGAAAGTAACCCGTGTATTTCGTTCGGGAATGGAATTATTAGCCCAACCTACATTAGAATTATTTTATGGTGATAAAATCAGAATTGTAGGAAATAAAGAAGCCATTGTTGAAGCAGAAAAAATTATAGGAAACTCTGAAAAAAAACTATTAGAACCCGATTTTTTATCTCTATTTGGTGGTTTAATCATCGGGATGATTATTGGTTCAATTCCTTTCTTTATTCCTTCTTTACCTGTACCTATTAAACTAGGCTTTGCTGCCGGACCACTGTTAACCGCATTATTTATCAGTAGATATGGTGGTGTGGGCGTTATTCACTCCTATATCAATAATGGTGCTGTTTATTTCATGAAAGATTTGGGAATTTGTTTATTCTTTGCTGCTGTGGGTGTACATGCCGGTGAAGGTTTTTATGATAATTTCATACACTACAACGGGTGGTTATGGATTTATTATGGCTGTTACATTACTTTTATTCCGCTTATTGCTATGGTACTAATTGGACGATTGGTACTAAAACTGAACTTTTATCAGTTGGTTGGTTTGATGAGTGGTACTTATACCGACCCTGCTGCTTTAGCATTTAGTACCAAATATTTAGATTCTGATATTCCTACACAAGCCTATGCTACGGTTTACCCATTAGTAACCATATTTAGGATATTTGTTGCTCAATTATTGATTTTACTATTGGTTTAATAAATCGATTCTCCGTTTAGATCGGTACTCAATACCTCACTCATGTAGTCAAAAAACGGACGCATTGCCTGAAAAGTAGCTATAACTTCCTCTTGAAAATTAGGTGCTAATACTTCTTTATCAGAAAAACTACGCGTTAATAAATATTGCTTTTTACGAATCAAATCAATCGCTGGATGTGTTTTATCGAAACCTTTTGGAGCTGTTTTTAACTCCTCCCCTTTTAGTTCGCCAAAGAATTTCTTGAAAGTAGCATTAGCAACAATCGTTCTAATTTCTGCATCATCCATTTCAAATTCTTTACGAATGCGATGCAAATCAGCGGCATTGGGTTCCCAAAAACCACCACCTACAAAACTTCCTCCGGGTTCAATATGCAAATAATATCCCCCACGAAGCATGGGTTTGGTTCGGGTAAATCCAACACTAAAATGATTTTTATAAGGCGCTTTGTCTTTAGAAAAACGCACATCGCGGTATATTCTAAAAATTTGAATGCGCTCAATACTATCTATTTTTCCCAACTGCTCACCTACTGATGTAAAAAATAATTTGGCTAACTTTTGTTCGGTTTCAAAAGCTTTTTTATTCGTGGCAAACCAATCGCGGTTGTTGTTTTCTTTTAGTTTTTTTAGAAATTCTAAGGTTGATTTTTGTAGCATATTCTTTTATTTATTTAGCCACAGATTAGCACGGATTATATACTTTAAAAATCCATTTAATCCTTTAATCTGTAGCAAAAGATATTATTTTTTTAAACGGTCTTCAATAAATTCGATTTGGGTTTTGCCATGTGGTTTTGGTTTTCCGTCTTCGCCTAAATTTACCATGGTAATATTATCAATAGTAATAATTTTTTCACGGGTCATCATGTTCCGAACTTCAGATTTAAGTACTAATGATGATTTCCCAAAATGGACTACATCTAAACCAATTTCCACTATATCGCCTTGTTTTGCGGCGCTCATAAAGTTAATTTCACTCATGTATTTGGTTACTACTTTAGGGTTTTCCAATTGCACAATCGAATACAAAGCGGCTTCTTCATCTATCCAAGCCAATAATTTACCACCGAATAACGTTCCGTTGGCATTCAAATCTTCGGGTTTTACCCATTTTCTGGTATGAAATCGCATCTTGAATTTTTATTTTAAAGGTAAGAATTATTTGAGAAATTTAAATACCTGTACGTTTTTAATTAAAAAAAAGGCTAATTTTTCTTTTAGTCCGTATACAAAAATCAATTGCTGTACAGCTTTTGAATAAATCCCCTAGGGGAATTGACCATTTTCCCTAGGGGATTTATATAATTTCCCTAGGGGATTTTGTATATTTGTCAGTATAAAGCAAAAAAATATGGCTGTAGCATTTAAAATGGTTGCTAAACAAAACAATATTGCAACCCCACCTGAAGTAAAATATTATCCTTGTGCCGTGAGTCAAGGAGAAATTGATTTAGATGATTTGGCAAAAACAATAGCAAGCCGAAGTACGATAAGCAAAGCGGATTGTTATGGCGTTATGATTGCCATGAGTGAAGTGATTGGTGAAGCGTTGTCAAATGGGAAGCTTGTTAAAATAGAGAGTTTAGGCACCTTTTCTGTTGCCTTAACCGGTAAAGGCGCCACAAACGCTGAAACCATTGGCAAAAGCAACATAACAGGAGCAAAAATAAACTACAAACCTTCAAAAACACTCAAAAAAAACCTGAAACAACTAAAGTTTAAGAGAATTTATTAATTCTTAAAAAAGTTGTATATATTTGATGGTATTTACTAGTTGCCAGTAATATGAAAAAAATACCGTTAATATTGATAATTCTGACTTTTTTTGGTTGTAATCAAAAAGAGAAAAATCTGAATTTAGCAAAAACGGAAACTAAAACTCAACTGACGGAGAAAAGTGAAACAATTTTTTGGATTGATACAATTTCAAATGGTAAATTCTTAAAAATCTATTCAAAACCCGAAAATGATTGGCAAAATCTGACAGCTGAATATGGAAACGAAAACAAAAAACATAAAATTGATTTAAGAACAGAGGAATATCAAATGCTCGGAATTCCGTTCACAAATCAAATTGAGTGGATAACAGAAAAAAGTTTTGCTTTAATAAACGGTTGCGGAACTAATTGTAGGTATGTGTTGATTTTTAATACGGAATCGGAAAAACCAATCGTAATGCCAATCGAATATTATCCTGAAATAAAACATGCAGATTATAAAACAGACAATCGGAATTTATATATTTCAGTTGAGCAAAACAATTATAATTCTTTAAACTTAATAATTATAGAAACTGACAGCCAAAAAAAAGACAAAGTAAATTTGCCAAAAGACTGGAATCGTGGAATTGGTCAAATCTATGATATCATTGACAAAATTGAAATTAAGAATTCTAAAATTAAAATTGTCCAATATCAAGAAAACGGAATAAAAAAGGAACTGAATAGAATATTAACGCTGAAATAAATACTACTGGCAACAGCGCTTTACTTCAATGGCTACTTCCGGATTTTCCTACGGAAAATCCGCTGCTGAATGGAATGTTTTTTTATATTTGTAATGGATTGGTGTTGGTGCAACGCCACTGAGAGCAAGCCGCAGAACGTTAGTGGCAAGCATGGCAAATATATAAAAATTAACAAATGAAATTTAAAGCAATAATCTTTGATTTAGACAACACGATTTATTCAGTTTATTCAATTGGTGATAAATTGTTTGAACCTTTATTTAATCTTTTACAGAACGAGCCTGACTTAGTTGATAAGCTTGAAAGTATAAAAAAGGATATTATGAGAAAACCATTTCAGAAGGTTGCTGCTGAATATCAACTTTCAGAAACATTGATTAAAAAAGGATTAGAAATACTTAAAGAATTGACTGTTGATATGAGAATGACCACATTTGAAGATTATATTTCTACAAAAAAAATAGACTGTGATAAATTTTTGGTGACAGTTGGATTTACAAAAATGCAAGAAGGTAAAATCAAAAATTTGGGAATAAAAGATGATTTCAATGAAATTTACATCATAGACCCACAGAAAAACAATAAAACGAAAAAGGAAGTTTTTGCTGATATAATGGAAAGTCATCAATATCAACCCAATGATTTGATAGTAGTTGGTGATGACCAAAATTCAGAAATACAAGCAGCTAAAGAATTAGGAATAAAAGCAATTATGTATGACAAGTTACTATTTAACAGTCACCGAACTGATTTAATAAGGATTACAGATTATCAACAGTTGATAAAATTCATTGAGGATTATGAATGAATGCCAGCCACTAACAATGGTTTAACGCTATTGCAGGGCTTGCGCTTGCTATTTTCGTCTTCGTGGAGAGTAATCTGGCGTCAACAATTTTAGTTTTCAAAAGAAATTTCGTAGGTTTGTTTGGTTCGTGCTTGCAGCAGCAACAGACGTGAAGCCTTCTAACGTTAGCTACCATTTCAGAACGACACCATGAAACAAAGAAAATTATTAAGTCAACAACATCCCATTTTATATTTTTTAGCCGTTTGGACAAGACGAATAAGACGTTATTGCGACTGGTATTTTGACAATAAAAAATATGCTGACAAACGTACATCTGAAAAATTATCGTTTAGAGTTAAAAAACATCAGTCCGTTTTATTAAGAAAACTTGGAGAAAGTAATGAGCAACTGCAACTCAACAAAGTAACAAATCTTAAAATCGCAGTAAATCAATTAGATGGAATTTTAATTAAACCAGGCGAAACTTTTTCATTTTGTAAACTTGTTGGACTTCCAACAAAAAGAAAAGGATATTTACTTGGAATGGAACTATCATTTGGAGAAGCGAGAGCAGGAATTGGTGGAGGTATTTGTCAAATTTCGAATATGATACATTGGTTGGTAATGCATAGCCCATTAACAATAATACAAAAATCAAATCACTCTTTTGACCCATTTCCTGATGAAGGAAGAGTATTACCTTTTGGAAGTGGAGCTGCAATCTTTTACAATTATATTGATTTTCAATTCACTAACAATACAAAAGATACGTTTCAAATTAAATTATGGACAACTGATAAATATCTTGAAGGAGAACTTAGGGTAAATAAAGATTTAGAATTATCGTACCATATTTTTGAGGAAAATCATAAATTTATTAAAATAGAAAATCAATTTTTTCGCCAAAATGAAATTTGGAGAAATTGTATAGATAAGAAAACAGGAAATATAATAAAAACAGAATTGCTTAAAAAGAATTTTGCAAGAGTAACTTATGAACCTAAAAACTATGTTGAATAGAAAAACGGTAGCTAACAGCGCTTTACTTCAATGGCCACTACCAGATTTTCCTGTGAAAAATCCTCTACTGAATGGATGTTTTGTTATATTTGTAATGGCTTGGCGTTGGTGCAATGTTGCTTAGAGCAAGTCATAGAACGTTGTAGCATATTTTAAAAAAATGACAAACATTAAATTATTTCTTTTAATTTTCGCCTTAACATTATCATCTTTTGCCTTTTGTCAACAGAAGAAAAATTTATTCTTGAGGGGAAAAGTTTTAGGCGCCCCTATAATAGAAGATAATTGGATTCTTAACGGAACTTTAGGTATTGAATATGAATTTATTAAAAATCACTCTTTCGGAATAGATTATATATATTTTCAAGAATGGAAAGAATATGACACGCCAGATGATCAAAACACAGGCATTTATGGTACAGAACAATCATTAACTTATTTGGGTGATTATAGGTTTTATTTTCAACCTTTCAAAAGTAAATCGGAATTTGATAGATTTTACCTTTCATTGTATTATAAGCATACTTCTCGAAAATTGAAAAACGATGCTGATTTAGAATATTCCGACAATACAAGAATTTCAGGAAACTATAAATTTGACGATATTGGTACTGCCTTAGGTTATCATTTTTCATTTAATCCAAATAATGATAAAATTGGAATTGATTTTAATATTGGTATTTCGAGAAGATTTAAAAATGAGAATTATTTGCTTTATGTTAATGAAAATTTAATTGAAAATATTGAAAACAAGAAATCTTCAGAATGGAAACCTTCAATTCGTTTAAATTTCTATTTCAAATTATTTTAAAAAACATGCTACAACAGCGGTTTGCTTCAATGGCTACTTCCGGATTTCCCGTAGGAAAATCCGCTGCTGAATGGAATGTTTTGTTATATTTGTAATGGCTTGGTGTTGGTGCAATGTTGCTGAGGGCAAGGCGCAGAACGTTATAAACAATTATAAAAAATGACAAAATGAAATTAAAAATCACTGTTTTACTTTTAGTAGTTAGTTCATTTTTGTATTCACAATCACCTTTGGATACAATCAAACAGTTCAATTATAAAAAACATTATGAATTGATACTTAAAGAAACAAAAAATGAGAAAAGTGAATATTCATATTCAAAACAATTAAAAAAATTCACTAATGATGAAACCCAAACTAATTTCGAGGTCTTAACATTATTAATTGGTTTTTCTGATAATGAAAATTTTAATCCTTATATGGATATTCTTATCACTGATAAAGAAATATATGATTTAAATGAAGAAGGTAAATTCCAAGAAGCAATTGATTATGGAAATAAAGCGCTTTTAAAAAATCCATTTATGATTAAGGTATTGAGAGAATTAGCATATGCTTATGGCAAAATTGGAAATCACGAAATGGACAATAAGTTGATGGAAAGAACTAGTAAAATCTACAATGCTATGTTTTCAAGTTCTTCAAAAACTGGAGTAAATATAAAAGAACCTTTCTTTTCTTTAGGTCCGAAAGACGGGCAATATTTTCTTAAATATTTTTGTAAATTCAAACTTGGCAGTATGGGTTCAGGATATGACGAAAACGGATATTTTATTGATATCTTAGAAGCAACCGTTGAAGACAAACAGGTGAATTTTTATTTCAACATTGACCATGTTAGAAAAACAATGATTAAAAAATAACTGTTTATAACAGCGCTTTACTTCAATGACTACTTCCAGATTTTCCGTAAGAAAATCCACAACTGAATGGAATGTTTTGTTATATTTGTAATGGCTTGGTGTTGGTACAATGCTAATGAGAATAAGCTTTCAAAACATTTCGTATGAAAAAAAATAGTAAACTGACATATCACATGACAATTATAGTAGCAGTTTTATCTATTGCTATTATATTATTGTTTTATTTTGTTCAACGAAATTATTCAAGAAGCAATCCAAATGTGTTTTTAGAATTTCAATATATATCAAGCTCTTATTATAAAATTTTAATTAATGATTCCTTAATAATTGACTCTGAAGCAATAAAAAATTTGGATTACAGCAATGAACATTACAAAACTAAATCACTAAATTTAGAACTTCACAAAGGGAATTATTTTATTCAAATAAAAGATTCAAAAGAAAGAGTTTTATCCAAATCATTATTAGAAATTGATGGTATTAAACCAAAATATGTATATCTCAGAAAAAAGATAATCATCAGGGATAAACCTTTTATTTTAATATAAAGCCTACTGTTAATGGCACTTTACTTCAATGGCTACTTCCGGATTTTCCTACGGAAAATCCACTGCTGAATGGAATGTTTTGTTATATTTGTAATGGCTTGGTGTTGGTTCAACGCCACTGAGAGCAAGTCGTAGAACGTTAAAATAACCTTGTAGAAACTTTGCGAATGAGACTAATTCCTTTTGACAAAATTAATATCATCAGTTTTTTACCTAAAGAAACTATTATTGAAAAATTGTCTAATGAAACTGAAAATCGCATTTATTTTAGAACAAAAACTACTGATAAAAAATTGGAAGGAATTGTAAAATATGACAGTTTTGAAATAAATCGAATTTTAAATTATAGAAATTCATTCTATCCAATTGTTTTAGGACAAATTGAGCAAGGTGATAAAAATACAATAGTCATCAAATTAACTCTCCGTATGACAATGTTTACAAATGTTTTCATGATTTTATGGTTTTTAATTACTGGTGTTATTTTATTTATTGTTTTAAATGACCAAATAGAAAGTCCAAAAATTAATTATGAATCAATCTTCTGGAGTTCAGTCCCTATTATATTTGGATATTTATTTATGATAAGTGGATTTAATTATGAATCAAAAAAAGTAAAAGAAATATTAACAGAATTATTTTAAAAACATCCCATAACAACAGTTTACCTCAATGCTTACCTCTTGATATTTCGTTGAAAATCCACTGCTCAATGGAATGTTTTGTTATATTTGTAATGGCTTGGTGTTGGTGCAATACCACAAAATACTAGCTAACATTAAATAATCCAAAATAATATTATGAAAAATCTGTTTTATTTTTTAACAATCAATCTGTTATTAATTAATTCTTGCTTCTCACAATATAAGCATCCATTGATTGAAGATGTAGAGATTAAATTGAAAAGTTATGGCGTAGAACCAAATATGTTTGGAGGAGCTAAATTCGAATGCTCAAAAAATATTAATGATCCGGATGAAACAAAATTTTTAGTCTATTTCTCAGCAATATTTGAAGACTTTTCAAGTAAAAAAACAATTGATTTTAATAATATCTCTATAGTTGATGTAGAAAATAAAGTACGTTACAGACCTACTGGAGTATCACTTTATCGTTTTTATTATGGAGATAAAGAATGGTATTGTACCTGAAAGTTTTAAAAGTAAAAAAGGGTTAAATTTTACTTTTCATTTCCCTGTTTTTAAAACCAGAAAGGACTCTGGTCATTTCAAAATATATTGGAAAGACAAAGTTATTGGAGAATTTAAAATAAAAAATGGAGAACCAATAAAACAGTAAAAAGATTAACAAAGTATTTGATAAAAATAACTTTTGTTAACTGCTTTTTCAAGAAATGTTTTTAACACAAGTAATCAACAATTAAAGTTTATGGAAATAAATAACGAAAGTCAATTTGATCAATTTGAAAAAAAAATTATTAGAAGGAAATTATTACCTATTTGGATGAAAATTTTTTGTTGGATTTTTATGTTTATGGGGGTAATGGCAATTCTAAGCCTACTTTATGGAGCATTTGGAAATCAGGCAGATTTGTCTTTTTATGGTTTACAAACAACAAGACCAATCTCTGTAATTGGGATTTGTATTGTTGCAATAATGGTATTTAAGGCATTTACTGCCTACTCTTTATGGTTTGAAAAGGATAATGCAATCATTTTGAGTAAAATTGATTCTCTAGCAGGAATATTTATTTGTATTATCTCAATGTTTTTGATGCCATTTATAATAGAAGATTCTATATTTTCAATTAGATTAGAAATATTGTTTCTCATACCCTATTATATGAAAATTAGTAAAATTGAATATGAATGGGACAATCTTGAAAGTCTATAACACTAAAGCTAAAAACAATATGCTCCAATGTAAGCTTCTTGCTATTTAGTTGGGAAAGCATTACTCTGAATTGAGTTTTATTATATTTGTAAAAGCTTGGTGTTGGTGCAATGCCACTGAGAGCAAGCCGCAGAACGTTATAAGCCATTTTCGCCGAAACGAGACCATTTTCTTTAAAGATAAACTATGAAATTAATTTCTAAAATACTTCCTAAATACACAGAAAAAGAAATATCAGAATTTCAGAGTATCGATAGTTTTATGGATGCATATGTTGAGTTTTTAAAAAATTCTATTGAATGTCTTTGGTACTTGGTTCACTTAAAGTATTGTGATGAAGAAGGGATACCTGTCGAAATAAGTAAAGATGATGCTGTTATTGGTGGAAATCTAATACGATTGATTAAACTCAACACTTCTTTTCTTCAAAATGTTTGTGAAAACAAGTCAGAAATTTGTTTAATCATAAATCGCTGTATAGCTGAAACTGCAATCAATTTAAAATATCTTCTAATTGAAAGTGAGGAAAGAGTAAAGCGAAACTACATTAAATATTCACTCATAACAGAAAAAGAACTTTGGGGAATAATTAAAGAAAACGCTAGTTTGAGAAATGAAGACTTACTCAATATTGAAAAAAGAATGCAGAAATCTATTATGAATAGTTTTGACGATTCGGATTTTGAATTAGAAGATGTTAATAAAAGTTCAAATTGGAAATCAATAAAAAGCAGAGCAAATATTGTTGCTGGAGAAATGTTTTATAATGTTTATTATGGAATAAGTAGTCACTCTATTCACGGTAATTGGCAAGATATTCTTTCTAACAATCTTACTAAATCAGGTGAAAACTTCAAACTAAATTTAGATTGGCAAAAATCAAAACCTCAAATGATGGATTTAGCTATTTTTCTAAATCTTGATATTTTAGAAGTATTCATTGAAAAAGAAATCAAAGCCGGATTAGAGAAAAATATTTTAATAGAAAACTGTAAAGTGTTGAGTGAATATGGAAAAATACTTTATGACAAGTCAGAAGAGTATCTAAAGAATAAAAACGGCTTATAACAGCGCTTTACTTCAATGGCTACTTCCAGATTTTCCTACGGAAAATCCGCTGCTGAATGGAATGTTTTATTATATTTGTAATGGCTTGATGTTGGTGTAATAATGCTCAGAGCAAGTCGTAGAACGTTAGCAAACATTTACACAACTTCACGTGAAAAACATGACAAAAAAAATATATAGTTTTCTATTATTCATTCTACTGCTAAGTTGCGCAAATGAAAAGAAATGCTCGGATTTTAAAACTGGCAATTTTATATATGTTAATCCAAATTTCTCAGATTGGAAAGTAACCAGGAATGACTCAATTCAAACAGAAACTAATATTGCCAATGGACTTGAAGTTTCTGGAAAAATTACTTGGAAATCTGATTGTGAGTTTGAGGTTGCGTACGTGAAAACAAATCACCCAAAATTGCAGAAAATGATTGGAAAAAAAGTTGAGATTAAAATAATTGGTATTAGTAATGATACAATTACTTATGAAGCGAAAGATGAAAACTTGAAAATGGAATCGAAAATGGTCAAAGTAAAATAAACGTTTGCTAACCGCGTTTTGCTTCAATGGCTACTTCCGGATTTTACTTCGGAAAATCTGCTGCTGAGTGGAATGTTTTGTTATATTTGTAATGGCTTGGTGTTGGTGCAATGCTGCTGAGAGCAAGTCGTAGAAAGCTAGCGGAAATTTTAAGACGGACTTATCCAACGAATTTTGACAGAAAAAAAATGAAATACGAAATTAACAAACCTGAATCAGAGTTAACAGAAGGTTACTTTACTTTAGCACTAAAATATATTACACTTTTCATAATTGGTTGGATTGGAGGTTGGATATTCTTAATGTTTGTATCAAGAGGAAAAAGATCAGAGCTTACTGATTTACTTTTTAACAACACAGAATATACAAGTATTGCAATTTCTTTAGCAGTAATATACTTCTTTGGACAAAGATCATTTAAGAAGTATCGTATGGGACTAATCACATCAATAGAATTTAATGAAACCAAACTAAAATTAGGGTTACTTAATACAATTAATGGTTCACATAAATACAAAGAAATCGAAACCAATAACCTTCAAATCTCGTTGAAAAACAAACAAGACAATCTTTTCGGTAAGCAAAGAGTATTCGAATTTTATGAAAAAAATATTCTTATTAATAGATTAAATATTGAATTAACTGCTTGGTGTAGGCATCCCGATATTGAGACAATTGTATCAAATCTTTCTGATATCAAAACTAAACCGCTTTCAAATGATAAGCAGTAATTTTAGAGTAGATCTTAATAGAATAAAAACTGATACTAACACTCACTTGTAGCAATGGCTTGGACTTGGTTTTTCTTTCGAAAAAACCTTTGTTGTGATTGCTATTTTATTTCTAATATAATATAATCTGGTAATTCCTATTTATTGTTCTAAATAAGTTTTACATTACATAATAAAAAGATTAAAAATTTTAAAATATCACTTAAGAATCAATTAAATAAAATCATTAGTATAATGAATCTAACTGGCAACTGGCAAGGATTTTATGAATATGGTAGCGGTTATAACCTACCCTACTTTGGGCAACGTGTACAAATTAAAGCTTCTATAATAGATTCAAATGGTTCTTTTACAGGAGAAATTAAAGAAGATGGTTCTGTTTTTTCTGTAAAATTAGAGGCAATTATTAAAGGTTTTATTGAAGATGGTTTTATTTCTTTTGTAAAAAAATATCCAAAAAAGCCCGTCATCGTAGAACATTCAACTACTATTAATTATGAAGAAGGTTTTTTAGAAATTGAACATGAAGGCATTGTTGATGAACAAAATAATTCAATCTACGGAAATTGGTATATTATTGAAACAATAACAGATGAATTTGGTACTTTTGAAAATACAATTCAAGGAATTTGGTTATTAACCAAAACATAAATTTATTACAAACATGAAAACAGAAAAAGTTTTATCTATTTTATTCATTATTTCGCTAATTTTTAAGTTATTAAGCTGGCCTGGCTCTAGTGCATTAATGGTATTATCATTGACATTATTAGCGCTATGTTATTTCCCATTTGGTTTTTATTTTTTTAGCGACAAAAACTTTAAAAACCAAAATATTGGTGTTTCGATAATTTTTGGTTGGTTTCTATCAATTGCAATAATTGGTATTGAATTTAAACTAATGCATTGGCCTGGTGCTAATGCTATGTTAATCATTGGAAGTTTAACGGCAGGAATATTAACAATAATAGCATATAAGATGTATGAAAAAGCATCTGAAGAATTAAAAAACTACTATAAAAAACTATTGCTAAGAGCTTCTATTCTAGGTATTTTTTCTCTAATCAGTTTATTAATTTCTTAAAAAACAATAATAAAATTCACTTTTAAAGATAAAGAAATTCAGGAGCTTTATTTAAAATAAATAGAACATCCAAATGATAAGCAGATACAAAAAGAAATTGGAGCCTATCATCAAGATGAATTTGGAAATGAAGAATAATCTTAAAATAAAAAACCACTTTATTGTTTTAAAGTGGTTTTTATTTTAATCTTGGTTTCTATTAATCATCGTCACCTTCTTCTGCTCCATCAGAGTCAACGGCTGTTGTTGCAGTAGCATTGGCTCTTATTTCAGTGTGGCGAACTTCTCCTCCGGTTGTACCTGTCTGTTTTCCAAAAAACACGCCAATAATAGCCACTACCAAAGCAATATACGATACCACAGCAGCTTTAGCATGGTTCTTAAAATTGAGATACAATCCTAGTAAGGAAATTACGCCTAAAGCATATAATACCAAAGCTAATTTTTCGGCCATTTCTTCATGCTCATGAATGATTTGATCCGTAACTGAAGGTAATTTTTCTGCAATTTCTTCTGCTCCTTCACCCGTTGCCATACTAACCGCTCCAAATATTGCAGCTACTACAAACAGAATGTATGCTACGTTTTTAACAACCGTTTGCTTCATAAAGATGCCTGCAAGCAAAATTCCTAATCCAAAAATGGTTCCAATGATTGGAAAGTGGTTTACCACCATGTGTAAATGCGCATCGTTCATAATTTTATTATATTTAAGTTAATACTAATTTATCCTGCTATGGAAACACCTATTAATGCTCCAATTCCATAAGTCACTGCCGCGGCTGCTAGTCCAAAAATTACTTGTCTACATCCTGAAAAAAGAATCGATTTTCCGGTGAACAAAGTGATAGCCGAACCAATAGTAAAAAGCCCAACAACACTACTACCAATACTCAAATAGATGGCCGTTACACCTTCTAAAAATATAAATGGATACAATGGAATAATAGCGCCTAAGGCAAATAATACGAAAGAAGTTATTGCCGCTTCCCAGGCCGAACCTTCTAATTCTTCCTTGTTGATATTTAACTCTTCTGTAATCAAAGTTTCTATTGCTGATTCTGGTGTTTCAAAAGCTTTGTCGGCTAGTTTTTGCGCTTCTGCAACAGACATTCCTTTGGCTTGATACAACAATGCTAATTCTTTTTTTTCTTCTTCTGGAGAAGCTTCTAATTCTTCGGTTTCTAATGCTATTTGATTTTCGTAAAGTTCTTTTGAACTTTGTACGGAAAGCCATTCGCCTAATGCCATTGAAATAGCACCTGCTAATAATCCAGCCGAACCTGTTAGTAAAATTGTACTGTTTGAAACGGCGGCTCCAGCCACACCCATGACCAAACTCATATTAGAAACTAATCCGTCGTTTGCTCCTAATACTGCAGCTCGCAAAGCATTCCCTCCTACTGATTTATGACGGCTTTCAAATTTTGATAAGAAACCACCCGAAATATTCAAGGCTTGATTTTGATTAACAGCTTCAATTATTTTTAAATGATTGTGCTCAAAGCCTGAAATTTTTTCGCCGTTTTCTAATTTATTTTTTATTGTATTTACGGCAAACTGCTTTTCGATATTAGATAAATTACTAATGATTGTATTATAACCAAACACTTTTCCTAATTTGAGTTGCAACTTAGCTCTTGCTGATGGCAAAGGCATTTGTGTAGTTGGCTCTAATTCTTGCACTTTTAAAAGCATGTGATGTGCATGATTTTTTTCAATGTTTGCCAAACTCTCTAAAACTCTTTTTAAGTTGATGTCTGTTTGAATAGCTGCAATGCTGTCGTATAAAAAAGCCGTGTCGACTTCTGTTTGCAATTGCGCTTTTAGTTTATTCAAATCCATGTGATTCTATTTTTAGTTAGCCACATCAAACACTCCTTTAGTCAATATCTTGGTTGTTTGATTAACTGTTGCAGTTGGCAATATTTCTACAAAATTTTCAGATTTCTCTCCTAAAGATACGGGAACTTTTTTGAAAATATAGTCTTTTGTATCATTATTTAAAACCAAGACAAAAGTTTTATTATCCTCAGTAACAATAGCTTCTGTTGGAACTCCAAACCCTTTTTTAGAATTGATAACAATTCCAGCTTCAACAAACATACCTGACAATAATTTGGTCTTATTTTGCGGGCTTAATACACCAAAAACAGCGATAGTTCGGTCTTTACTCTCAATAGATTTACCCACTTTTTGCACTTGTGACACAAACAATTCTTTACTTGCTTCAGGAATTGAAAAATTTATTTTTTGTCCTTCTTTTACACTCAAAATATCTTTTTCAAAAATGCTTAAATTCAAATGCAAATAATTGGTATCTACAATTTCTAAAATTACATCTGATGGCGACATAAACATCCCTACATTAGCATTCATTACTGTTACATCTCCAGAAATAGGTGCCGTTAATGTAATTTGAGAAGTAAATTTACCACGCTCAACATTTGCTGGATTGATATTAAGTAATAGCAATTTTTCGCGCAAACCTTGGTACATTCCTTTTGTACTTTTATAATCACTTTCTGCTTTCAGATAGTTTTTTTGTGAAGCTATTTTTTCTTGGTATAACGTTTTTTGACGTTCAAATTCCGATTTCAAATAGGTTAATTGTTCGGCCAGTTCTAAATAGTCTTTTTGCAAGTCTAAATATTCTGTATTTTCTAAAGTAATTAAAGCTTGTCCTTTTGCAACTTTATCACCTACCAATAGCTTAGTGGCTTTGACATAACCACCTAAAAAAGTAGTTACTTTAGCTCTATATTGTGGCGGTACATCTACTTTTCCTGATGCTTTTATAGTTACATCAAAACTTTGTTCAACTGGATTTCCAATTGTCATTTTTGAAGCTTCAAATTGCTCTTTTGTTACTGTTATTGTGGTTTCATCAACAACAGCAACTTCCTCTGTTTTGGTTTCTTTACAAGAGAAAAATGAAATGATAAGTGCGGCTAAAATTATATTTTTTTTAAACATAATATTAATAATTAAGGTATTGTAAATCAAGTTGTGTTTTGTTGTATTGTAGCAAAGCATCTAAATATTCCATTTGAATAATTGTTGCATTTTCTAAACTTTGTATGTATTGAAAAAAGTCAATCTCACCGTGTTTATAGCTCATATCAGCTACTTTTATTATTTCAGCAGCTAACTTTTTGCCATGTTCAGTATAATAAGTAATAGCTTGTTGATGCTGATCTAAAGTGTTTTTAGACTGTAAAATATACGCCTCAATTCTTTGCTCTTCATTTTGTTTCTCCTGTTCCCAAGATTGCAAGGCTAGCTTCGCAACTTTAGATTTGGCCACATTTCCTGAAAAAAACAAGGGTACAGCTACTCCAACTTGAAATCCATATAATGATTCTGAAATGCCATTGTTTTTACCTTGAAAATATTCCAAATTTAAATTAGGCAACCAATTTTGATTTTGAAGTTTTATATTGTTTTCATAAGATTTTGTAACACTCTCAAAATATGTTAAATACAATTCTTTATTTGTAGTAATAGTTAAATTATTTATTGGCTCCATAATCACCGATTTAACCCTTACTTTATCTTCCGATTGCACCAATGCTTGTAACAATTCATATTGCCCTTTTTTCTCTTTATCCAGTTGATTTAATTTAGTTTGGATTTGTCTATATTTGGCTTGGGCAGTAATTTTTTCTAAATAATTTGTTTCTCCCAATTCAAAACGTCTATCGCTTGCTTTAGAGAAGTTTTGATATAAACTATCTAAATACTTATAAGTTGTTTCTTGCTGTTGTAAATAAACAATGTGGTGATATGTTTTAGAAATCTCTAATGAAAGTTTATTTTTTTGCAATTCAAAACGTGCTTGTTCTTGCTCATAAGCAGCTTGATTAACTTTTCGTTGCACACCATAAACCGTAGGAAACAAAAACGATTGTTGCACACCAAACACTTTCAAAGGCTGATTATTTAATGCCAAATTATTTTGGTCATAACTATAATACACGTTCGTTTTTTCAAAATCATAAGCTGTTTTAATATTTGCTTTCATTTTATCTACTTGCAATTGTCCAGCTTTTAAGGATTTATTATTCTGCATCGCATTTGCTAATATAGTATCCAATTCAACATTTCTATCTTGAGCAAAACCAAAGCTGGTGCCGATGAAGAATAAAATAATATAAGTACCACTCACGTGTTTTTTGAATTTTGGTTTTTTAAATTCTTTGCTATCAAGCACTTTGAATAAAATAGGCAATACAATCATAGTTAAAAGAGTTGCGGTAAACAAACCACCAATTACTACAGTAGCTAATGGTCGTTGCACCTCTGCTCCCGCTGATGAAGAAATTGCCATAGGTAAAAATCCCAGTGCGGCTGCGGCTGCGGTTAATAAAACAGGACGAAGTCTGTCTGTTGTTCCTTTTAAAATAAGTTCGTTCATATCTTTCATGCCTTGATGTTTTAGTTCTTTAAAATGTTCAATGAGAACAATTCCATTTAAAACGGCAATACCAAAAAGAGCAATAAACCCAACGCCCGCCGAAATACTAAAAGGTAAATCTCTCATCCAAAGGAATAAAATTCCACCCACGGCAGACAATGGAATGGCTGAATAAACCATAATAGCTTCTTTAATTGAACCAAAAGCAAAATGTAACATAATAAATATTAAAAATAATGCTATGGGTACTGCAATTAACAAACGAGCTTTAGCACTTTCTAAATTTTCAAATTGACCGCCATAAGTAACTCTATAACCACTTGGTAATTTAACTTTTGATTCAATATTAGTTCTTACATCATCAACAACACTTTGTAAATCTCGATTTCTTACATTGATTCCTACCACAATTCTTCGATTGGTATTGTCTCTTGATATTTTTGCGGGGCCAACTGTATATTCAATAGTTGCCAATTCTCTTAAAGGTATTTGTTCACCTGAAGGTGTGGCTACATATAAATTTCGCAAATCTTCAATATCTTGTCGGTTATTTTTATTTAAGCGAATAACCATGTCAAAACGTTTCTCACCTTCAAATACATTACCAACAGTTTTTCCTGCGAAACCTAATGCAATCACTTCATTCAAATCTGAAATATTCAAACCATAACGTGCAATTTTACTGCGGTCATATTGTACAAACATTTGAGGCAATCCTTCAGTTTTTTCTATGATGATATCTGAAGCGCCTTCCACATTTTTAATTGCTTTTTCTATTTCAGAGGCTTTTCTTGCTAATACATCTAAATCTTCACCAAATATTTTTACAGCAACATCAGAGCGTGAACCCGAAATTAATTCATTGAATCGCATTTCGATAGGTTGTGTAAATTCAATTTCCATGTTTGGAATTTTCTGCTCGATAGCCGTTTTAATTTTATCGGCTAATTCATCTTTGCTTGCTGCCGACACCCACTCTGATTTGGGTTTTAATTTCACAATGATATCGCTTTCTTCCATACTCATTGGGTCTGTAGGTACTTCTGCCGCTCCAATTCTACTAACTACTTGTGATACTTCTGGAAAATTATCTAAAATAATTTTTTCAATTTTTGTAGTCGTTTCAATGGTTTTACTTAATGATGTTCCTGTTTTTAATACGGGTTGAATAACAAAATCGCCTTCATCTAATGTTGGGATAAATTCACCACCCATAGTTGAAAAAATTGTCCCCGCTATTACTAACAAACCTAACGCTCCATAAAGTACTTTCTTTGTATTATTTAAAGCCCATTGAATTACAGGCAAATACAAAGCATTTAACTTGTTAATCAATCGGTTAGAGAGTGAGTTAGGATTTTCTGCTTTTGGTTTTAAAAACATTGAAGAAACTACTGGAACATAAGTAAAACAAAACAACATAGCTCCTAAAAGTGCGAAACTAAATGTCATTGCCATTGGTTTAAACATTTTTCCTTCCACTCCTGATAATGATAGAATAGGAATAAATACAATTAAAATAATCAACTGACCAAAGATGGCCGAATTCATCATTTTAGAAGCGCTTTTATACGTAATTTGATCTATTTCTATTTGTTGTTGTTCTTTTGATAACCCTACAAGATGCCTTGATTTGTGTGCAATTTGAAAAGCTATAAACTCAACAATAATTACAGCTCCGTCAATTATAATTCCAAAGTCAATGGCGCCTAAACTCATTAAGTTTGCGTCAATATCAAAAATATTCATAAACGATATAGCAAACAATAAACATAGCGGAATTACTGAAGCTACAACTAATCCAGATCGCCAATTTCCAAGTAATAAAACCACTACGAAAATTACAATTAAGCATCCTAAAATTAAGTTTTCGGCAACCGTGAATGTTGTTTTACCAACTAATTCGCTTCGTTCCAAGAACCCATTAATATACACGCCCTTTGGTAATGTTTTTTGAATTTCTACTACTCTATGTTTAACATCATCAATTACTTGTTTAGAGTTTCCCCCTTTAAGCATCATTACTTGTCCCAATACTTTTTCACCTTCTCCATTTCCAGTAATTGCTCCAAAACGATTTGCATGACCAAAGCGAACCTCTGCCACATTTTTCACATAAACAGGTAAGCCTGATTCATTTTTAACCACAATATTTTCAATATCTTGAATAGAACTTACTTTTCCTTCTCCACGAATGAAATAACTTTGATTTACTTTCTCGATATAAGCGCCACCTGCAATGCTATTATTTTTTTCTAATGCCGTAAAAACATCAGAAGCGCTAATGTTCATTGCTTTCAAACTAGCTGAATTGATAGCAATTTCATATTGTTTCAGGAAACCACCCCAAGTATTGATTTCTACGACACCTTTAATTCCTGAAAGCTGTCTTTTTACTACCCAATCTTGAATCGTACGTAAATCAGTAACCGAATATTGGTTTTTGTATTCTGGTTTAACCTCCAAAGTATATTGGTAAATTTCACCTAAACCTGTTGTAATTGGTCCCATTTCTGGAGTTCCAAATCCTTCTGGAATTTTCTCTGAAGCGGCTTTGATTTTTTCAGCGATTAATTGTCTTGGTAAATAAGTCCCAATTTCATCTTCAAACACAATAGTTACAACCGATAATCCAAATTTTGAAATCGAACGAATTTCTTTTACACTAGGTAAATTAGCCATTTCAATTTCAACTGGATAAGTTATAAATTGTTCAATATCTTGAGTTGAAAGATTACGAGAAGTAGTAATAACTTGTACCTGATTATTCGTAATATCAGGAACTGCTCCGATTGAAATTTGGAAAACCGAAAACAATCCAAAGCCTAAAACACCTAAAGTAAACAATAATACGATGAGTTTATTTTTTAAACTAAAAGCAATAATTTTTTCTAACATTTTTTTGTAAATTTTAATATATAAAACAACATTTATCTTTTTAAGATAAACACAATTGAATCCATATAAAATGAATCCATTTATTTAAAAAAAATTAGAACAACTTAGGCGGTAACCAAATTGAAGTAATCAATTTGGATTTAAAAGATTTATTATAAAAAAATTTCTTTTTAATAGAAATTAAAGGCTTTAAAACTTGAATTTGATTTGTGGTAATAATGGAAAACGTAAATAATAAATTTGTAGAATTATCTACTGTTTTAAAAGGTAAATCTTGATGATCGTGGTTTTTTTCAGCGCTAGCAGAATAATGTGAAATAATATAATCAATAAAAGAAATTGAATCGGATGCCAATTCATTATTGTGTGCGTTGTAATGCTCTATCAAATTTGGAATTTTCAATAATTGTCCTATCGCTGTGTTTGCACACATGAATACAGATATTAGAAAAATGACAATTATTTTTTTCATTGTAAAAAGAATAAACTTCTTTAAAAGAATTACAACACAAAAATAATAAATAGTATACAGAAATAGCTTAAGAACTACTTAAGTTTAGCTAAAGGAAAACTTAAATTAAATACTGTTCCAACCTGTAATTCACTTGAAACCGAAACTTCAATTTTAAGCAAATCACAAAGCCTTTTTACGATTGAAAGTCCCAATCCTGTGCCTTTAATTTTAGCTTGATTTGTACTATCAGAACGATAGAAAGAGTTAAATACTTTGTCTAAATCTATTTTTGAAATACCAATGCCATTATCGGCAACAGAAAGCAATATTGCATTGGAATTTTGAGATAATCCAATGGTAATTTCTCCATTATTTTCTGTATATTTTATTGCATTTGAGATTAAATTACTCACAATAATTGAAATTAAATAATTATCCGATTGTAAATGATAATCGGCAGTAAAATTGGTTTTAATTGTCAATTTTTTTGCTTCTATTTTTTCTGAAAAACGGGCTAGATTATCCAATACTAATGCATTCAAATAAATAGATTCATTTTTAATATTTTGTTTTTGGTTTTCAAATCGTGCCAAAAGCAATAATTGATCCACCATATGATTCAAACGATCTACTTCGGTAATGCAGAAGTTGATTTTTTCTTCATATTCTTGTTGGTTTCTAGGCTTTCGAATTAAGACTTCCATGGTGCCTTTAATAACTGCCAAAGGTGTTCTTAATTCATGAGAAGCATCTGAAGTAAATTGTTTTTCACGTTCTATTGCATTTTCAACTCGATCTAAAAGATTATTAATATTTTGAGATAAAACATATAATTCATCTTTATTTGCCGGTAAAGGAATACGGGTTTGTAGGTTGTCCTTTGTAATTTGACTAGAGGTCTCTATAATTGTACTAACAGGTTTAATACTTTTACCTGCAAAAAAACGAGCAATTAAATAGAGAATAATTAAGATTAATGGAAACGAAATTAAAAGGATATTTTTTAAAATTTGGACAATTTCAAAATCCTCTAACGACATTGCTATTACAAGATAACCAACTACTTTGTTTTTGTTTATGATAGCCGTTTGAATTTGTCTAACAGGAATTCCATTTAGTGTTGAATTGATAAATAAATTATTATGAAAATCATCTAAAAGTCTCAAATTAGAGGTATTTAGATTTGGAGATCTATCAATAAGTTGTTTATTATTATCATAAAACTCTACAAAAACAGGGTTTACACTAATAGAGTTGTGTTCGCGAGCTCTCCACTGATCTACTTGAATTAAATAAGTATCATTTGAATCTGTAGTAACATCATCTAAATGCTTGTATAATTCTTCTTGAATTTCTTCATTTATATGCTGATTTACACTATATTTAACTATGTGATAAATAAATAAAAATACTATTGCAATAAGAATTGAACCACTTACAATATAATTAAAAGCAATTCTATTTCTAAATGAAAATGAAAAAAAATTAGTCATTTGCAATATATCCTACTCCTCTAATAGTTTTAATTAATTCTTGATCTTTAGTTAGATTTAGTTTTTTACGAATAGCATTCATAAAAACATCAATTACACCCGTATCATATTCAAAATGAATGTCCCAAACGTCTTCAATTATTTTATTTCTAGTACAAACGGTCCCTTTATTTTTGATTAAATAAGCTAATAATTCAAATTCGCGTTGGGTCAAAGGAACTTCAATATTATCCACAAAAACTTGAAATTTATTTTTGTCTAAAGTAATATTACCAAGCGATAATATTTTTGCTTCATCCTTTATTCTAAAATGAATTTTTATGCGCTCTAATAATTCTTCAAAAGAAAATGGTTTTTTGATATAATCATTAGCACCCGCTTTCAAACCTTCAATTGTTTCTTGTACAGTATCTTTTGCCGTTAAAAAAATAATTGGAATTGATTTTTGAATTCTAACAGCTTTACAAACTTCTAATCCATTCATTTTAGGCATCATCCAATCGAGAAGTATTAAATCTACAGGTAAAGACAAGGCTTTTTCAAGTCCATCTTTACCATCAGTAGCGGTTGAAATTGTAAAACCTTCCTCTTCTAAACCTTGTTTTAGAAAATCTACAATTCCTTTTTCATCTTCAACAATTAGAATGTGCATAATTTATTTGCTATTGTTCAACAAATTTTACTCCTACAGTAACAATATTGGCATTTAAACCATCATTTCTATCGTAATGATTGAATCTAAAATCTATATTTTTAAGTCCGAATTTCCAAATTTTTGCATTGGTAAAAATATCTGTATAATTTAAACCAAATCCATATTGATTGGCATTAAAAGTAGATAAATCATAGTCAGATGTATAATATTTTTCAGTTGACAAATGCGTCTCGTAAGGCGCAAAATATTTTGAATTTCCTTGAGTATAATATCTATACGTTGGAAAAACAGTAAACTTATCTGATAATTTTATTGGCAATTCAATACTAGCAGTGTGAGAAGTAATTCCCCAATCATCCCAATAATATCTATAATATGTTCTTACAGCCAATCTTTCATTCAAATAATAGTTTAAACGTGCTCCAACAGGAATCTTAAAACGAGTATTTGGTAAACGCTCAATATCATCAGCTAACTGATATACACCTTTGTTTTGTGTAGATTCATAATCTGGAATATATTGTGCTTGTCCAATGTAATAATTTGCTTTATCGGCAAAGTAAATTCGATGATAAGGAGTTGATAACATTCCTTCTTGTTGCAGAATATCAAAGAATAACGAGAATTGCATCTTTTTGGTAGCTACCTGTGAAAATCCGAATGAAGCCGAATAGGAATTTCTATTAGTAGATTTCCAGGTTGTAAAGTCTGATGGCAAGTAACTTGTGGTAGCATTTCCATTTTGATCTAAAATAGTTACACCACTAAAAAAACCATTATTTTGGAAAGTCGCACCATACTTGGCATACTCATGTAATTCTGTTGAATAAATTGGTCTCCACTGATCTAAATATACATTAACTTTTAAAGAAATTTCTGAGTTTTTATCATTAAATAATTTAGTCATACCTCCACCAAAACCAATAGAAGTATAATCATATTCATTTGAAAAAGCAACATCAGCATTCCAAATAAAATTACGATTATCACTACTGTGACTATAATTTACCATTACTGCACCCAATACATCTTGAGCTGACGCACCAGAAGAAGCTTGCCACGGGGTTCCATATGGTCCTGTAGCAGGAGCTTTGTCATCATCGTCGTCGTCGTCTCCACCACCAGAAGCTCCTGTAGCATTAAATGGATTGATATTACTTGATGAAGCTGAAGTATATGCAGAAAGTCCAGCATCAACAGTTAACACATCGTCATCATTCAATGGCATGGCGATTGTTATATTTGAAGCTAAATCGGTTAATTTCTCAGAACCCATACCACCAGAAACTGAGGAATGAATTCCATCTTGTTTATAATAACTAGCTAAAAAATCTACTTCTATTCCTTCTAAAACACGTTTTTTATATACAACATCCGTCGAATCTTTTTCTTGCGAAAAAGCAAGGCTGCTAATTAGTCCTAAGGCTATTAATAATTTACTTTTCATAATTTACTCTTAATTACATCCACAACCACCACCAGTTTTTCCTCCATTTGCTCCAGAAGCTGCTTCTCTATATACTTGAAAAGTAGTTTCATAGCGTTCAGAACTTCTAGCCGATAATTTCATGTCAGGGTCATTAATATATTGCTTGTCATACTCTTTTACTGAATTGCATGAAATAGTTGAAAATACAACTATTATAGCTAAAATCATCTTTCTCATAATTATTGATATTTTTTGATGTCTATATTTTTTGAAACATGAATAGCGCCTTTATCATCTACGATAATACAGCCTATTCCTTTTAATTGATTAACCAAATCTAATCCAACTTCTACACCTAATACAAAAATTCCTGTAGCTAATGCGTCAGCTAATTCCGTTTGCTTAGCGAAAACAGATACACTAACAATGCCACTTGCGGGATAACCTGTTCTTGGGTCTATAATGTGTGTATAACGTATTCCATTAAAAGTTACATACTTTTCATAACTTCCTGAAGTTTCTACCGCGCTATCATTTAATGGAAACGTTGCAAAAATTTTATTTTTATTCATCGGGTTAACAATACCTACGGTCCATGCATCTCCATTGGGTTGTGTGCCCCAAGTGTTAATGTCTCCTGATACATTTACTAATCCCGAAGTACAACCTTTTTCTTGTAATACTATTTTTATTTTATCAGCAATGTATCCTTGACCTATACCTCCTAGCCCAAGTTTCATGCCTTGGTTTTTTAAAAAAATAGTGGTGTCTTTTGTATTTAAAATAATATTTTGATAACCAACTTTTTCAACTGATTTTTTTATGGCTTCTGGTGTTGGCATTTCTTTCATACTACCATCAAATTTCCAAATTTTATCCATAGAAGCATAACTGATATCGAATGCGCCTGATGTTAATTTAGAAATTTTGATAGATCTCTCTACTAATTCATATACTTCTAAATCTACTTTTACCGGAACAATTCCAGCATTTTGATTTACTTTTGATATTTGTGTTGTAGGAATCCAATCTGAAATTAAGTTTTCAATTCTTTTAACTTCCGAAACTGCTAAATCAATATATGAATTAGCCTGAATAGAATCTGTAGCAACCACAGTTATTTCAAATGGACTTCCCAACAAGCTTTTTTTCTTTCTAAAAACTTGTTGACCAAATGCAATACTATTAATTAGTACAAATAAAAGAACAGTTAGTATTCTCATTTTTTCTCAAAGGCGTGAATCATTTTAATATACTCTTCTGGCGAAACGTTTTTAAAGCCCATTTTTCCTAAAACTTTTCCGTTCTTATCCAAGATAACAACCAAAGGAAAACTTCCTTCAATATTGTATTTTTCTGCTAATTTTCTATTGTGCTCTGTTTGTTCTTTTGATAATTCATTGGCTTTTTTTCTAGGAAAATTAGCCTTAACTAAAACCCACTCTTCTGCAGCTTCCTTTTTAAATGCTTCAGATTGCCAAATGTTTTTGTCTAATTTTATACATGGCGCACACCAATCTGAACCAGAAAAAACTATGATAATATTTTTATCTTGCTCTGTAGCTATTTTTTTTGCTTCTTCAAAATCAGTTTGCCAATCTTGAGCTAGACCAATATTTGAAACCAATACCAAAAGTCCGAATAAAATCTTTTTCATTTCTTTATTTTTATTTAATTAAGGATTACTATGTTGTTATAACAGTTTAGTAACCAAAAACCCTACCAAAAGTATTTTATTTTAATCACTAACAAAAAAACTATTTTTATTGAAATAAATTGCACTCTCCATAAGAGATTAAGCAAATTTTAAGTTTATTTTAATTTAGCATTCAAATATAAATAATCTGCTGCTTGATACCATGCAATGGTTTCATTTAATTTTGATTTATTCATAGGAACAACTTTTAAATGATTCGAAACAGAATTCCATGTATAATTTGAATTATTTTTTTGATTGGATAATATCATAACATTATTGTTAGTTTTACAAGCTAATTTCAAGTAAGTACCAATCAAAGCTCTCTCTTTATAATTGTTAGACAAAACATTTGTTCCAAAAAAGTTTGATGTATAACTCCAATGCAATTGTCCAAATAATGTTGGAAAAACATCTATTTGACTACATAATTTTGTAACTTCTTGAGGTTTAATTAGATTTTGGCCGTAAATAATTGCTGGTATTTGATAATTTTTTACATCAATTTCATCTTTACCAGCGCTACTAGCACAATGATCTGCAACAAAAACAAAAATTGTATTTTTAAACCAAGGTTTATTTTTTGCTTTAGCAAACATTTGTTGTAAAGCATAATCAGAATATTTTACCGCACCATTTCTACCTGTTCCCGATGGAATATCAATTTTATTTTCTGGATAGGTATAAGGTCTATGATTTGAAGTTGTCATAACAAAGTTTAAAAACGGCTTCTTTTTTTGATGATATTCATCCGCCACCTTTATCATTTTATTATAAATATCTTCATCACAAATACCCCAAGCATTTTCAAATGTAACTTCTTTATCATCAATATTGTGGCGAGTAGTTTTAATAGCATCACTCAGAATACTACCTCTACCTCTATCATAAATATCAAAACCATTACCTCCATAAAATGCATTCATGTTGTCAAAATAACCATCTCCACCATAAAAGAAATTACATTGGTAATTTTTACTTTTAAAAACATTTGATATGGTATATAAATTTGAATTATTTGGTCTCTTTACGATACTTTGACCTGGCGTTGGAGGAATTGATAAAGTTACTGCTTCCATTCCTCTTACAGTTCTATTTCCTGTAGCATATAAGTTTTTGAAAAATAAACTCTGATTTGAAATACTGTCTAAAAAAGGAGTAATTTTTTCTTCATTACCAAACTCTGACATAAAGCTAGCACTCATACTTTCAATCAAAATAAAGACAACATTAGGTTTATTTTCAGAACTTAAACTATCTTTTATTTTTCGCTTGATTGAAAAATCATTTGTTAGAAATTTTGCATTTTCTTCTTGCAAATTATCTCTTACTATCTGAAAAGCCTCTTCATCTGAGATTGAAGAATAAAATGTTTTAAAATCCAATTTATTATTTCTCAACTCTGCAAAGAAAGAATAAATTCCTGCTTTTGAAATTTCATTATTATATCTGTTTTTTGACCATTCTGCATTAGAATTAGTTACAAAAACAATATAAAAAGACATCAAAACTATTGCAATAAGAAGCGTGATAAATCTATTTTTAAACGAAACTTTAGTACTAAATGTTAGATTGAAAAATTGTTTTTTCCAGAAATAATAAAAAATAAATCCTGTAATTAATAACATAGATGGAATTAATATGTACAATGGATAAGATTCATGTATATTTTGAACTACTTCAAATGTGTAAATTAAGTAATCAACTGCTACAAAATTAAATCTACATTTGAACTCTTCCCAAAAAGTAATTTCAGCAAAAAATGTAAATACAAAAATGAGTAAGGTTAATGAAAAACCAAAATATATAGCTATTTTATCTAATGTACTCCCAATCCATTTTTGTGGAATTATAAGAATATATAAGCTGGAAATAACAAATAGAAAAGATAAAACACCTACATCAAAAAGAAATCCTGTTCCTAAAATTTTTAATAAACTAAAAACTGATAAATCTAAATCATTCAATTGCCACAATAGAAATACAATTCTAAGCAATAAAGAAAATAACAAAAACCAACCAGAAAAGCCTAATAATAAAGCATATCTTTTAGAAAAAAATGAATTAATTTGCATAAAATGAAATTTTGAACAAATTTCATTTTTCAGTTAAAAATTATGCTTAAGGACAACTTAATTGATTCTTAAGATTTACTTAAGTTACAACAAGCCATTGTATTTACGCACAAACCACTCTACTCCAAGTGATACAATCAAAAATACTAACAACCATGTCCAATCAATAAGTGGAGATTTTTTAATGGTTTCTTTTTGAATTGGAATATAATTTTCATTTTCAATTAACGATTTAGCTAATTTCTCTATTTGATTTGTGTAATAAATCTTTCCATTAGTATTTGACGCTAACTGTTCTAATCTAGCTTTATCAGGGTTAACAAATTGTTTTTCAATATCAAAATCTAGCACTTCAAATACGCCTGAAAAACTTGTATTTGATTGTTTTTCAATAACTTTAAACGAATAATTTCCAGATTCTAATCCGTCTAAATTTACTTTATAATTGGTAGCTGATTTCAATAAATCGTATTTTTTTGAAGCTTTTGTCTTTAAGTTTACAACTTGGATAGTCAATTGAGCTTTATCGTCAAATTCATAATTTTTATTGAAATATTCGGCTGTTATTTCAATATTTTCGCCCGAATTATAAAAACTCTCATACGTTACGTTTAAGTTCTTTTTTGATGCATTGGTTATTAAAAACTGTATAATTTTATCAGTAAATAAATCAAAATCATCAAAAGATTTCTTGTTTAAATTGTTTTCCAATCTCCATTTCCAAATATTTTCGCCTAATAAATATGCATTTCTTTTACTTCCATTTTCCGCAAAAGTTAACAGTGGATTTTGCAATTGCACGTTTCTAATTCGGGCAGTAAGCATAGTATTTAGATTGCTTTTTGCTGCAATAGTTCCAAATTTATGCTCTAGAGGCGGGAAGTTTTCAAAACCAATATTAGATTGTGCAAATAGATTAAAAGTTGATTCAAATGTTGCTAAATAATCTTCTTTTTGTGCTGACATTTTGAATAATAAATCATTCTGAAATTGATTCAAAAAATTAAAATCAGTAGAAAGACCCGTAATGATAAAAGTATTTATTTGTGCTGCTTTATTTTGTTCAAAAATAGGCTTAAAAGAAGCAGTTGGTTGGTACAAAATTAAAATATTATAATTCTGTAATGATTTGATTTCATTTGGTTTAAAAACAGTTACTTTACGTTGTTGATTAACCTCAATACTACGTTTTAAAGCACTTAAATCTGGATGATTGATATCTGAAATTAGAGCAATTTCACTACGTTGATCGATAATTTCTACAGCAAAATTTTTACTATTATTAAACGTGTTTTTTTCTTTTACATTAGAAGAAATTACAGTTTTATATTTTGTAATTCCAACCTTATCAGCATTTAGTAAAACAGAAATAGATTGTGCTTTTTTATCTTTTGAAAAAGTAACCGTTTGTTTATGAATGGTTTGATTTCCTTTTTGAATAGCAAAAGTTGTTGAAATTGATTGATTTCCATTGTATTGTAAAAACACTTCAACAGGAAACTTGTTTTTTAAAAATGCGTATTTATTTACGTTTATTTGGTTAATTTTCAAGTCAAAAACAGTTGTTGTATCACCTAAAACAATTGGAAAAACATTTGTATTCTCTTGAAAACTAAACACATAATCATTTCCCATAGTTTGATTTCCGTCTGTAAATAAAACAACTGGATAATTTGTATTTCTATACAATTGTTTTAAATTTTTAGCAACACCATCAATATGTGATTGATTTCCTTTAAAATCTAATTCTTCTAATGGTTCAAATTCGTTATCAAAAGAAAACAATTGTACATCATATTTTGCTGCAATTTCTTTATTATCAGCTATTTTTTGATGCAATTCGCTTGCTTCTTTAGTTGCTTTTAATTCAGAAATTGATTTAGAATTATCTATAACAATCGGTAATGGTGTCTTTTTTATTTCGTTGATTTTTCTACTGATAATAGGATTAATTAACAATAAAAAGATAGAAAACAAACTTATAAAGCGCAAAAAAGCCAAAAACCAGTACAGTTTTGACTGATTTTTGACTTTATATAAGTATTGATAAAACGACAATCCAGCAGCAATAATTACTGATAAGATAAGAAGTAAAATTGTGCTTGTTGTCATTTTTTTTAAGTGATTAGTGAATAGCAATTAGTGAATAGCCTACTAATTACTATTCACTAATCACTAATTACTTTTATGTTAACATTCCACCATCGACATTAATTACTTGTCCGGTTACATAAGCACTCATTTCAGAGCCTAGAAATACACAAACATTTGCTACATCTTCTGGAGAACCACCTCTTTTTAAAGGAATTGCATCTCTCCATCCTTTTACAACATCTTCGTTTAACTTAGCAGTCATTTCTGTTTCAATAAAACCTGGAGCAATTGCATTACAACGAATATTTCTTGAACCTAATTCCAATGCTATCGATTTTGTAAACCCAATCATACCTGCTTTTGAAGCAGCATAATTTGCTTGACCCGCATTTCCTTTTACTCCTACAACACTACTCATGTTAACGATAGACCCTTTACGGTTTTTCAACATGATTTTTTGAACCGCTTTCGTCATGTTGAAAACTGATTTCAAGTTGATTTCAATAACTTTATCAAAATCCTCTTCAGACATTCGCATTAACAAATTGTCTTTTGTGATTCCTGCATTATTGATTAATATATCTACTGTACCAAATTCAGCAATTACATCATCAACTAATTTTTGAGCATCATTAAAATCTGCTGCATTTGATTGATATCCTTTTGCTTTAATACCTAAAGCTTTTAATTCATTTTCTAAAGCCATTGCTGATTCTGCAGATGAACTATATGTAAAGGCAACACTTGCACCTTGCTGTGCAAAAACTTTTGCAATTCCACTACCAATTCCGCGACTAGCACCAGTAATAATAGCTACTTTTCCTTCTAATAATTTCATATTAAATATACTTGTTAGTTTGTTTTCAAATAAAGTTCAAATATAGGAATAATTTAAAGTATAAAAAATAAGATGGTTTTAATTAAACCTTTTTTAATAATTGATGTCTTACAAAAACTAACTTAAAAAACTAACTATATGAAAAACCAACTTGTAACTTTATGTTTGGCTATTTTTATATTAACTTCATGTAGCAATAGCTCAGATGAAAACTATGAAGACATTGCTGATTACCCATTTATTGAAGCCGAATTTGGCTCATCAATAGATTTAGAAAATTTAGCAAATTATGCCAATCAAACTATTCCTCCTTATATAATTAAAGATAATTCATTAGGAAATAGCATTACAGATAAAGGTGCAACTCTTGGTCGTGTCTTATTTTATGACAAAAATTTATCTTCTAACAACACTATATCTTGTTCAAGTTGTCACATACAAGCAAATGCTTTTAGCGATACAAACATTGCTAGCACAGGAGTCAATGGAACTACAGGAAGACATTCAATGCGTTTAATAAACACCCGTTTTGCCACTGAAACAAGATTTTTTTGGGACGAACGCGCTTTAAATTTAGAGACACAGACTACGATGCCTATTAAAGATCATGGAGAAATGGGATTTAGTGGTGAGAATGGAGATTTAGCCTTCAGTGATTTAATAACTAAATTAAGCTCTATTGGCTACTATAAAGAACTTTTCAAATTTGTATATGGAAGTGAAGAAATCACTGAAGTAAAGATTCAAAGTGCATTGGCGCAATTTATAAGAAGTATCCAATCCTTTGATTCAAAATATGATGCAGGTAGAATTTTAGCAGCAAATGATGGCCAACCATTTACTAATTTTACACCTCAAGAAAATCAAGGTAAAAACTTATTCTTATCACCTCCAGTATTTGATGCAAATGGTATTAGAACTTCAGGCGGTTTAGGTTGTGCCGGTTGCCATAGAGCACCAGAATTTGATATTGACCCAAATACATTAAACAATGGAATTATTGGGAAAATTTCGGGAACTGGAATAGATATAACTAATACTCGTGCTCCTTCCCTACGTGATTTGGTTAAATTAGATGGAACTCCTAATGGGCCAATGATGCATACCGGAGTAATAACTACATTACAAACTGCTATAGGTCATTATGGAACTATAAATTTAGCACCTGGCAACACGAATCTTGATCCAAGATTAACTCCAGGAGGTGTTGGGCAACAACTTAATCTTACAGCTACAGAAGTTAATGCAGTGATTGCTTTTTTAAGAACACTTTCAGGAAGTGATGTATATACAAATCCTAAGTGGTCAAATCCTTTTAATTAAAGAAGATAAAAAATAAAAAATCCCGCATTTTGCGGGATTTTTTTATATCTGTATTTTAAAGGAATTAACCTAAAACTTCTTTTACTTTTTTACCAATTTCTGCTGGAGAATCAACTACATGAATTCCGTTTTCTCTCATGATTCGTTTTTTAGCTTCTGCAGTATCATCCGCTCCACCAACAATTGCACCAGCATGCCCCATTGTTCTACCTTTTGGAGCAGTTTCACCTGCGATAAAACCAACAACTGGTTTACGATTTCCGTCAGCTTTTACCCAACGAGCAGCATCAGCTTCTAATTGACCTCCAATTTCACCGATCATAATAATGATTTCAGTTTCTGGATCATTCATTAACAATTCAACAGCTTGTTTAGTTGTAGTTCCGATAATTGGGTCTCCACCAATTCCAATAGCAGTAGTAACACCTAATCCTTGTTTTACAACTTGGTCAGCAGCTTCATAAGTTAATGTACCTGATTTAGACACAATTCCAACTGTTCCTTTTTTGAAAACAAAACCTGGCATAATACCAACTTTAGCTTCACCTGGCGTAATTACACCTGGGCAGTTTGGACCAACTAATCTACAATTTTTACCTTTGATATAATCATTTGCCTTAATCATATCAGCAACTGGAATTCCTTCTGTAATAGCAATAATAACTTTGATACCTGCATCGGCTGCTTCCATAATTGCATCAGCTGCAAATGCTGGCGGTACAAAAATAATTGATGTATCAGCTCCAGCTTGTTCAACTGCATCTTTTACAGTATTAAAAACTGGTCTTTCTAAATGCATTGTTCCCCCTTTACCTGGAGTTACTCCACCAACTACATTAGTTCCGTACTCAATCATTTGAGAAGCGTGGAAAGTACCTTCGCTACCTGTAAAACCTTGTACAATTATTTTTGAATCTTTATTAACTAAAACGCTCATGATATATGAATTAAATTGTGTTTAAAAATTGTGATGCAAAAATAAGTTTTTTACTAAATACTGTTGCATTTTTTAGTGTGTTTTTTTAGTTAGGTTTGCTAATTAGATATCCATCGATGATTTTACCATCTTGAAAAGACCAAATGGCAACTACTTTTGCAATTAACATAATTTCTTTTGGGTTTTCAATCGTAGCAACTTTGTGATTATATTTTACTACAATTTGATTGCTATCTTCTATAAGATGTGAGATTTCAAAATAAGAAATTTCATAATTAGCATTAATAACTTCACTTAGATTTAAAATAAAATTTTTATCTAAAATAGAATTTCCTGAAGAGCTATCCCATTCTAGTTTAAAATCATTATGGATTAAAGTGTCTAAAAACTTTTTATCTCTAATTCCATCTTCTTTATACAAAAATTCAATTTTTTCTCTATTTGTCATTTTGCTTTAATTTTTCGATAATTTCAGGAATGCGTTTCACATTAGCCAATTGCTTTAATTTCTCACGAGATTCCTCAATTGGGGTTCCAAAATATGTTTTTCCTCCTTCAATTGATTTAGTTACACCCGTCTGTCCCATTACTACAGCTTTTGAACCAATGGTAATACCGCTTGTTGTTCCTACTTGTCCCCAAAGAGTTACTTCGTCTTCAATGACAACACAACCAGCAATACCAGTTTGTGATGCGATTAAACATTTTTTACCAATTACAGTATCGTGACCCACATGAACTTGATTATCAATTTTTGTTCCTGCTCCAATAGTTGTATCACCAGTAACCCCTTTGTCTATTGTACACAAAGCACCAATTCCAACATTATCTTCGATAACTACTCGTCCACCAGAAATTAATTGGTCGAAACCTTCAGGGCGTTTTTTGTAATAAAAAGCATCAGCTCCTAAAATTGTTCCTGCATGAATCATTACGTTGTCACCAATTATAGTGTTGTCATATATCGTAACATTTGCATGAATCAAACAATTTTTACCAATTTGAACATTGTGTCCAATAAAACAGTTTGGCTGAATTACAGTACCCTGTCCTATCGTTGCAGTATCAGAAACAGCAATATTTGAAGCTATAAAAGGTCTAAAATGCTTTGTTAATTTATTAAAATCTCTAAACGGATCATCAGAAATTAATAGCGCTTTACCTTCTGGACACTCAACTTCTTTGTTAATTAAAACAATAGTTGCTGCTGATTGCAATGCTTTATCATAATATTTAGGATGGTCAACAAAAACAATATCTCCAGATTCTACAACATGAATTTCATTCATACCTAGTACTGGAAAATTTTCATCACCCACAAAATTACAATTGATAATTTGTGCTATTTCTTTAAGAGGATATGTTTTTGAAAATTTCATTTATAAATGATTAGTGAATAATAAATAGTGAATTTAAAAAAATAAAAAGTAATTAGTTGATTGGTTATTTACTAATTACTTTTCATTTATTATTAAAAACTATTCTTTTACTCTTTCCATATAATTTCCAGTTGCTGTATCAATTTTGATCTTATCACCTTCATTGATAAACAACGGAACGTTTACTGTTGCTCCTGTTTCAACAGTTGCAGGTTTTGTAGCATTTGTAGCTGTATTTCCTTTAACTCCTGGCTCAGCATAAGTAACTTCTAAAACAATCGAAGCTGGCATATCAACTGACAATGGTGCTTCTGTTTCAGCATTAATTTGAATCATTACGTTAGTTCCTTCTTTTAATAAATCTGGAGCGTCTAATACTTTTTTATCTAAAGTAATTTGTTCGAATGATTCATTATTCATGAAGTGAAATTGATCTCCTTCAGCATATAAATACTGGAATGTATGTGTTTCAACACGCACTTCATCAATTTTGTGTCCTGCAGAAAATGTGTTATCTAATACTTTTCCGTTTGTTAACGATTTTAATTTTGTTCTTACGAAAGCTGGTCCTTTACCTGGTTTTACGTGAAGAAATTCGATGATTTTGTAAATATCGTTATTGTATTTGATGCATAATCCGTTTCTAATATCTGATGTACTTGCCATTTTATTTTTATTTTTATTGTGTATTGATTATTTATTAAATTGAACTTCCAGTATATCCTTTCATGATTCCACGAGAAGAATTTCTGATAAATTGAATGATATCATCACGTTCTGGAGTTGCTTCCATTTCTGCTTCAATGATACTTAAGGCTTGAGTTGTGTTGTAATTTTTTTGATAAAGAATTCTATAAATATCTTGAATTTCTCTAATTTTCTCTGTTGTAAATCCTCTTCTTCTCAATCCTACAGAGTTAATTCCAACGTATGAAAGAGGTTCTTTTGCAGCTTTTGAAAATGGAGGAACATCTTTACGAACTAAACTTCCTCCAGAAATCATTGCATGTTCACCAATTGAAATAAACTGATGTACGGCTGCTAAACCTCCAATAATTGCATAATCTCCAACAGTAACGTGTCCTGCTAAAGCAACACCATTAACAATAATTGCATTGTCTCCAATATGACAATCGTGTGCTATGTGAGCTGTAGCCATAATTAGACAATTTTTACCTATCTTGGTCTGTCCAGAAGCTATCGTTCCTCTGTTAATGGTTACACATTCTCTAATTGTAGTATTATCACCAATCACTGCTAATGATTCTTCTCCTCCAAATTTCAAATCTTGAGGTACAGCAGAAATTACAGCACCAGGGAAAATATTACAATTTTTTCCAATGCGCGCACCTTCCATAATGGTAACATTAGAACCAATCCAAGTTCCTTCACCAATTTCAACATTATTATGAATGGTTGTAAATGGATCAATTACAACGTTTCTTGCTATTTTGGCACCTGGATGCACATAAGCTAATGGTTGATTCATATGTCTTTATTTAACTTTAACAATTTGTGCCATTAATTCGGCTTCTGAAACTAACTTTCCGTTTGCATACGCATATGCTTGCATGTGACAAATTCCTCTTCTAATTGGAGAAATTAAATCGCATTTAAAGAATAATGTATCGCCTGGTAAGACTTTATTTTTAAACTTAACATTATCTATTTTCATAAAATAAGTTAAGTAATTTTCTGGATCTGGAACAGTACTTAAAATTAAAATTCCTCCTGTTTGCGCCATTGCTTCAACTTGCAAAACTCCAGGCATTACTGGTGCACCTGGAAAATGCCCAACGAAGAAATCTTCGTTCATTGTTACATTTTTTAAACCAACTACATGAGTATCGGAAAGTTCTAAAATTTTATCTACTAATAAGAATGGTGGTCGATGTGGCAATAAATTCATTATACCATGAATATCTAAAACAGGCTCTTTATTAATATCATAAGAAGGTACGTTATTACGTTCTTCTATTTTGATTAATTTAGAAAGTTTTTTAGCAAATTGCGTATTCACAAAATGACCTGGTTTATTAGCTATAATTTTTCCCTGGATTTTTGTTCCTATTAATGATAAATCACCAATTATATCTAATAACTTATGGCGAGCAGCCTCGTTTGGATAATGCAATGTAAGATTATCTAAAATTCCATTTTCTTTTACAGAGATACTTTCTTTGTTGAAAGCCTTCTTTAGATTTTCCATTGTTTCAGTAGAAATTTCTTTATCTACATACACAATTGCGTTATTTAAATCACCGCCTTTTATCAATCCATTATTTAATAAACTTTCTAATTCATGTAAAAAACTAAATGTTCTACAATCAGCAATTTCGTTTTTAAATTCTGTAATGTTTTTCATAGTTGCATTTTGTGTACCCAAAACTTTAGTACCAAAATCTACCATTGCAGTTACACAATAATGATCGCTAGGAATAACCGTTATTTCGCTTCCCGTTGCTTCATCTGTATAAGTAATAACTTCTTTAACTACATATACTTTTCGTTCCGCATCTTGCTCAACAACACCCGCTTTTTCAATAGCTTCAACAAAATATTTTGAAGAGCCATCCATAATTGGTAGTTCAGATGCGTTTAATTCTATGATAACGTTATCTAAATCACATCCAACTAGTGCTGCCAAAACATGTTCAGGTGTTTGAATCATAACACCTAATTTTTCCAAATTAGTTCCTCTTTGTGTATTAACTACATAATTAGCATCAGCTTCAATAATTGGTTGCCCTTCTAAATCGACTCTAACAAATGTAAAACCGTTGTTGATAGGCGCAGGTTTGAAAGTCATTGTAACTTCTTGCCCCGTGTGTAATCCTACTCCAGTTAATGATATTTCACTGGCAATGGTTGTTTGTTTAATCATGATTTATTCTATTTTTATTTATTGTTGTTGTTTTTTGATTTCTTCTAATTCTGAAACAATTTTAGGTAAATTTCTAAAATGTACGAATGATTTTGCAAAATCACCATAATTGAATGCTGGACTTCCTTGTACTACCTCTCCATCAGCTAAACTTTTTCCAATACCCGATTGCGCTTGAATTTTCACCCCATTACCTATTGTAATATGTCCTACAATTCCAACTTGACCACCAATCATACAGTTTTTACCAATCTTGGTTGATCCTGCAATACCTGTTTGTGCTGCAATTACAGTATTTTCACCAATCTCAACATTGTGTGCAACTTGTATATGATTGTCTAATTTTACTCCTTTTTTAATAATTGTTGAACCCAAAGTAGCTCTATCAATAGTTGAACAAGAGCCAATTTCAACATCATCTTCAATTATAACATTTCCAATTTGCGGTACTTTTTTATAAGTTCCATCTTCTTGTGGTGCAAATCCAAAGCCGTCCGAACCAACAATAGTTCCAGAATGGATTGTGCAATTAGAACCTATTTCAGTTTCTGAATAAATTCTAACACCTGCAAAGAAAATACAATTGTCTCCTATTGTAACATTGTCTCCAATAAAACTATTTGGATAAATTTTTACATTATTTCCAATGGTTACATTTTTTCCAACATAACAAAAACTACCTAAATATAAATCAGTACCATATGTAACACCTTCAGAAATAACCGATGGTTGCTCAATTCCTGATTTCATCAATTTTACTTGATTGTAATATTCTAATAATTTTGAAAATGACTTATAAGCATCTTCAACCTTGATAAGTGTAGTTGTAATTTCTTGCTCTGGTTCAAAAGTGTTACTCACAATTGTAACCGTAGCTTTTGTAGAATAAATGAAATTAATATATTTTGGGTTGGCTAAAAACGTTAGAGAACCTTCAGTACCTTCTTCTATTTTAGATAATTTATAAACTTCTGCATTAGGATTACCTACTACTTCACCTTCTAAAATACCTGCTATTTGCGCTGCTGTAAATTTCATTTAAATAATAATGTTTATTCCGTAATTAAAACGAAATGGTAAATATAAAACGACTCAAAACTATCAAATATACAAATTTGAGTGTTTTATATGGGCAAAAATATAAAATTAAATTAAAATGTTAAGATTCTAATACGACTTTTGGAAAACAAATGTAATATTTAGTCACTTCTTTGGATAATGCTTTCAAGTACATTTGGTCTGAAGCTTCTACGACATCTTCAATTGTTTTGTCTTTTTTTAAGACATAAATTGGTTCGCTAGATTTACTATATGCTTGATTTTTTAGCTTTCCTTTAAATACAAAATAATCTGCTTCTTTTTCAGAAATTGACACTTTGCTTATGAATTTATTTTTTAAACCTAACATATTCTCTTTGTTTGGTTTATCTTCAGTTATTTGAATCTTTAGCAAATCACGATTTAGAATCATGCGACATAAATTTCTTAACACATAATCATCATTAAATTGCCACGATTTTATTGCTCCCATCACGTCATAATCATCTAAATATGAAAACTTATCCAATACATTTTTATCAAAATCTTCCAACGAAATTTTATGTTGCATAAAAAACTGTAAAGATTCACTACATGGTAGCACTAATCCTTTTTGTGTCAATTCTTTAGCTCGTTTTAGAATTTTTGTCAAAATTAATTCAGCCACAACACTCGTTTTATGCAAATAAGCTTGCCAATACATCAATCTTCTTGCCACCAAAAATTTTTCTACAGAATAAATTCCTTTTTCTTCAATTACTAAAACATCGTCTTGCACATTCATCATCTGAATCAATCGATCACTATTGATGTTTCCTTCAGCTACACCACTATAAAAACTATCACGTTTTAAATAATCCATTCGATCCATATCTAACTGACTAGAAATTAGTTGCAGCATAAATTTACGATGATATTCACCTTTAAAAACTTGAATTGCTAAAGCTAATTCTCCGTCAAATTCTTTGTTTAGTTGCTCCATAAAAAGTAACGACAATTCTTCATGATGCACTTCTTCCACAATACTATGCTCCATGGCATGACTATACGGACCATGCCCGATATCATGTAATAAAATAGCAATATATAAAGCATTCTCTTCCTCTGAAGATATGGAAACTCCTTTAAATTTAAGGGTTTGTACGGCTTTTTGCATAATATGCATACAACCTAACGCATGGTGAAAACGAGTATGATGCGCTCCAGGATAAACCAAATACGACATTCCCATTTGTGAAATACGACGTAATCGTTGAAAATAGGGATGTTGAATTAAATCGTAAATTAGAGTATTGGGAATGGTAATAAATCCATAAATAGGATCATTAAATATTTTGAGTTTGTTAGTCTGGCTCACAGGATTGATTTTTTTGGATAACAAATGTAAGTATTTTTTCCAAACCGAATTGTTTAAAACTATTCCAAAAATTTATACTAATTTTAATACAATCGTCGTTTAATAAATAGTAAATTGCACACAAATTCAGGAAAAATGAGCCAAATAAAAATACTTTGGGTGGATGATGAAATTGATTTATTAAAACCACATATACTTTTTTTAGAAAAGAAAAATTACCATGTTACCACTTGTAATAATGGACAAGACGCTATTGATTTATTTGATAACGAGAACTTTGATATTGTTTTTTTAGATGAAAACATGCCTGGATTAAGTGGTTTAGAAACCTTGGCTGAAATCAAAGAAAAAAAATCTTCTATTCCTGTAATAATGATTACCAAAAGTGAAGAAGAATATATCATGGAAGAAGCCATAGGATCTAAAATTGCCGATTATTTGATAAAACCTGTGAATCCAAATCAGATTTTATTGAGTTTAAAGAAAAATTTAGACCATTCGCGCTTAGTTTCTGAAAAAACAACTTTAGATTATCAAAAAGAATTCCGAAAAATTGCGATGGATATGGCAATGGTTCGCACCTATGAAGACTGGGTAGAATTGTACAAAAAACTATTATTTTGGGAACTTAAACTCGAAAATATTGAAGACCAAAGTATGGTTGAGATTTTAGAAAGCCAAAAAGTAGAAGCCAACGTACAATTTGGAAAATTCATTGAACGAAATTACGAAGATTGGTTCACGCCAAAAGCAGACAAACCCGTACTTTCTCATGAAATTTTTGGTGAATTAGTTGCGCCAGAAATTCGAAAAAAAGACAAACCTATTTTATTTATTGTAATTGACAACTTGCGTTATGATCAATGGAAAGCGTTTGAAAGCATTGTTAATAATCATTACAAGTTAGAAAAAGAAGTGAGCTACTACTCTATTCTACCAACCGCAACACAATATGCTCGAAATGCAATTTTTTCTGGATTAACACCATTGGAAATGGAAAAGAAATTTCCACAATATTGGAAAAATGATGTAGATGAAGGTGGAAAAAATTTACACGAAGCTGATTTTTTAACCGAACAATTAAAACGTTTAGGATTAAACATTAAACAAGAATATTATAAAGTTACCAATTTTGCTTCAGGAAAAAAATTAGCAGACAACTTCAAATCATTAAAAAACAATGATTTAACAACTATAGTTTACAACTTTGTAGACATGCTTTCCCATGCAAAAACCGAAATGGATGTGGTAAAAGAATTAGCCTCAAATGACAAAGCATATCGTTCTTTAACTGTGAGCTGGTTCAAGAATTCTCCTTTGTTAGATATGATTCAACAAGCCCAACAACAAGGCTTTAGATTAATTCTAACCACAGACCACGGAACCATAAATTGCAAAAACCCATCAAAAGTAATTGGTGATAAAAATACGAGCTTAAACCTTCGATATAAAACTGGAAGAAGTTTAACCTATGAAGACAAAGATGTTTTTGCAGTGAAAGATCCTAAAAAAATTGGGCTTCCAGCACTAAACATGAGCAGTTCATTTATATTCGCTAAAAACGATTTATTTTTAGCTTATGTAAACAACTTCAATCATTATGTGAGTTATTACCGAAATACGTATCAACATGGCGGAATTTCATTAGAAGAAATGGTAATTCCTTTTTTAGTATTAGAACCGCGTTAGGAGTATTCAGTTATAAGTGTTCAGTAAAGTTATAAATAAATATGACGATAATTTTTTCATTAGACGAAATCACAAACGTAGCTAAACAAATATTAGCCACGCCTTCCTTAAAAAAAGTAATTACATTTCACGCGCAAATGGGCGCTGGAAAAACAACGTTGATTAAAGAATTAGTCAAAGAATTAGGTGTTCAAGACAATTCGAGCAGTCCTACATTTTCATTAGTTAACGAATATCATACTTTTAATGGTGAGATTGTATATCATTTCGATTTATATCGTTTAAATTCTGAAGAAGAAGGTTATGATATGGGATTAGACGAATATTTTTATTCTGACAATTGGTGTTTTATTGAATGGCCAGAAAAAACACCAAATTTAATTCCTATAGACCACGCTAGTATTTCAATAAAGGTTATGGCAGATGGAAAAAGAGAATTGGTATTGAAAAATTAAACATTTTCAAAATCTATTTTCTTTTTTCTAATTTCTATTTTCTTAAGTTTAAAATTATTACTAAATTGGCGCATCAAAAAATCAATCGCTATGTCTATTTATAGTCCTTTTTCAAAATCTCAATTACTTCCGCAAGAAGAGAAGCTAGAAGTTGCTAGACATAAAAGCGAATTATTTATTGGAATTCCAAAAGAAACATCTTATCAAGAGCGTCGTATTTGTTTAACACCTGATGCGGTTTCTTCTTTAGTTTCTCACGGACATCGCGTAATGATAGAAGCAGGTTCTGGAGAAAGTTCAAGTTATAGCGATAAAGAATATAGTGATGCTGGTGCCGAAATAACCCAAGACACAAAAAAAGTACTAGGTTGCCCAATGATTTTAAAAGTTGAGCCACCCACTCTAGCAGAAATTGAAATAATGAATCCACAAACTATTGTCATTTCTGCAATTCAATTAAAAACACAGAAAAAAGAATATTTTGAAGCCTTAGCCTCAAAAAGAATTACAGCATTAGCCTTTGAATTCATAAAAGACGAAGATGGTTCTTATCCAGCTGTAAAATCACTATCTGAAATAGCAGGAACAGCTTCTGTTTTAATCGCTTCTGAATTAATGATTGGCGAAAACATTGGAAAAGGATTATTATTTGGAAATATTACGGGAGTTCCACCTACAAAAGTGGTTATCATTGGTGCCGGAACAGTTGCCGAATATGCTGCAAGAACCGCTCTAGGATTAGGCGCAAGCGTTAAAGTATTTGATAATTCAATTACCAAATTACGCCGATTACAAAACACATTAAATCAACGAATATTTACTTCAACTATACAGGATAAATCGCTTTTAAAAGCCTTACGTCGATGCGATGTAGCCATTGGTGCTATGAAAGGAAAAAATCGCGCACCAATTGTCGTTACCGAAACCATGGTCGAACACATGAAAAAAGGTGCTGTAATTGTTGATGTTAGTATTGATACTGGCGGTTGTTTTGAAACTTCTGAAGTAACTACACACGAAAAACCAACATTTATCAAAAACGGAGTGATTCATTATTGTGTACCGAATATACCTTCACGTTATTCCAAAACAGCTTCTATGTCGATAAGCAATATTATTTCTCCTTTCTTGTTGCACATTGCTGAAGATGGTGGTATTGAAAGTGCAATTCGTTGCAATAGAGGTTTAAAAAACGGCATCTATAGCTATCATGGTTTATTAACCAACAAAGCTATTGCCGATTGGTTTAATTTAGAACACAGAGATATTAACTTGATTGTTTTTTAAAATACTTCAAATCACAAACTAATCTTCGTGTTTATGTGTATAATTTATACTAAATTTGCGCAAATTAAAATCTTATGAAGTTTCAGTTTCGTTTAGCCTATTATTTATTTGGATTGCTTTTAGGAGGCGTTTTTGTAATGTGGTTTTTAAAAGCCAAAGCTAGCAGTCGTGGAGTTGAATTTTGTTATTTACCCAATTGTCGTGTTTTAAAAGACTTGCGTAGTAAATCATTAGAAATTGATTCACTTGCGAAACAATCGTTAAACGAAAAATGGGTTACGATGGAAGATATCAAGAATAGTTTAACCTATGGAGATGTAGATTTTGAAAAAAGTAACGAACCTTATCGCAAAGGCAAAATATATCTAATTGAAGGTAAAACTTCTAAAAATGAAGACATTACCATTACCATGGTTAATTACACCAACAAAGTACTCTTAGAAAAGATAGAAAAAAAGTAATTTTTTTCTTAAAACGCTTGCAAAAACAAATAATCCTTGTATATTTGCACTCGCAATACAGTAATAGTAAAGCAACTTATTGGGGCGATTAGCTCAGCTGGTTCAGAGCACCTCGTTTACACCGAGGGGGTCGGGGGTTCGAACCCCTCATCGCCCACAAAAATTAAAGCACTTCTTATGGAAGTGCTTTTTTTGTTTTTATACTTTGTGGTTATTTAAAAATGAAAAAGTAGAAAATCAAATTTCAAGTTTTTATTATACAAATTATGCTAAACTTAAATTTGAACTTAAAATTCAACATAAAGGAAAATTGAAAAATATAGTTTTAAACAAATCTATTATAAACTTGGAGGAAAATTGTAACTACCACCAACAGCTATTTTGCGCTAATTCGAAAAAAGCGCAAAAATTCACGTTTATCTTTAATTAGAAATAAACTTCCACTTACTAAATCCGCACTTAAAACAAATAAAAAATCCCGCTATGGCGGGATTTTCTTTTTATAACTTTCTGCGTTCTTTTTCTTTTTTAATAAGTGTAAGCTCTCTGCTGGTTTGTCCTGCTACAGAGGTGTTTTCTTCAGCCCTTCTTATCAAGTATGGCATCACATCTCTTACAGGGCCAAAGGGTAAATATTTTGCAACATTATACTTGTTTTCGGCCAAATTAAAACTAATGTTATCGCTCATTCCTAATAATTGCCCAAAAAAGATGCGTTTGTCATCTCTTGTAATACCTTTTTCTTCTAATAATCGCATTAATTTATACGAACTTTCTTCATTGTGCGTACCAGCAAAAATGGCCATTTTATCAATATTCTCAACCATATACAACACTGCTGCATCATAGTTAATATCTGTAGCTTCTTTAGAAATACAAATTGGAGATTTTAAACCTCTTTCGGCAGCTCTTTCATTTTCCTTTTCCATATAAGCGCCACGAACCAATTTCATTCCTATGTAAAAACCTTCTGTTTTTGCTTGCTCATGCAATTGTTTCAAATAATCCAATCGATCCCAACGATACATTTGTAACGTATTGAAAACAATAGCTTTTTGTTTATTATATTTGCGCATCATATCTGTTACAATAGCATCTGCAGCGTCTTGCATCCAGCTTTCTTCAGCGTCAATTAGCAATAAAACATCTTTTTCATATGCAGTTTTACAAGCTAAGTCAAAACGAGCAATTACTCTACTCCATTCTTCTTGCTCAGCAACAGTTAAAACAGCCTTCTCACCTACTTTTTCATATAAATCTAAACGCCCAAAACCTGTTGGTTTAAAAACTGCAAATGGAATAGCTTCACGCTCTCTAGCAAACTCAATGGTTTTTAAAGTCATTTCTAGAGCGGCATCAAATTGCGCTTCTTCTTCTTTTCCTTCAACAGAATAATCCAAAACAGAAGACACACCTTTGGTATACATTTTATCTACTACTTTTAAACAATCTACTTCATTCACACCACCACAAAAATGGTCAAAAACCGTAGAACGAATCAACCCTTCCACTGGTAAATGTGCTTTTAAGGCAAAATTTGTTACTGCTGTACCTATTTTTACAAGTGGTTGACTTGCAATTAATTTAAAAAGAAAATAAGCTCTTTCAAGCTCTGTGTCACTTTTTAAAGAAAAAGCAACTTGTGTATTGTCAAATATTTTATTCATGATATTTTTGATAAAAAGCGACACAAATATACATCAGTTTTTACGAATTTTAAATAAATTTTACCTTATTTTGCAATAAAATTCAAGCTTTCACATGCAAACAATCACAGCCAATAATTATAGCGTTTATTTTGATTCTATAGGATATGAAACTTTAGCTTCCCTGCTAATTCCTTCTCATTATTCTAAAATATTTATTCTTGTTGATGAGAATACTTCGCAATATTGTTTGCCACATTTTCTCAATAATTTAGCCACCGAAATTGAAATTGAAATCATCGAATTAGAAGTTGGCGAAATTCATAAAAACATTGCTACTTGCACTGAAGTTTGGAGTGCATTATCTGAACTAGGTGGCGATAGAAAAAGTATTGTCTTAAATCTTGGTGGCGGTGTAATCTCAGACTTAGGAGGATTTGTAGCATGCACGTTCAAACGAGGAATTGATTTTGTAAACATCCCTACAACACTACTTTCAATGGTAGATGCTTCTATTGGCGGAAAAAATGGTGTAGATTTAGGAAATTTAAAAAATCAAATTGGAATTATCCGCGAACCGAAAGCTGTACTAATTGACACCCAATTTTTAAATACTTTACCTCAAAACGAAATGCGTTCAGGCTTAGCAGAAATGCTGAAACATGGTTTGATTTTTGACAAAACATATTGGGATAAATTTAAAAATCTAAAAGATTTGAATACAGAGGATTTAAACGTATTAATTCATCAATCTATTCAAATAAAAAACAATATAGTTTGTGAAGATTTAACTGAAAATGGCATTCGAAAATCATTAAATTTTGGACACACTCTTGGTCATGCTATCGAAAGTTATTTCTTAGAAAACGAGGCTAAAAAAAATCTTCTTCATGGTGAAGCTGTAGCTATTGGAATGATATTAGAAAGCTATATTTCTAAAGAAAAAGACTTGTTAAGCAATGCAGAATATCACGAAATTAAATACATCATCAACGATATTTTTGACCGCATAGATTTTTCGAAATTAGAAATAGAAAAAATCATAGATTTATTAATTTACGACAAGAAAAATGAGTTTGGAAAAGTGCAATTTGCATTACTTGATGGTATAGGCAAAATAAAAATTAACCAAGAAGTAGATAATGCATTGATATACAAAGCTTTTGAAGATTACAACGCCTAGTCATTTTTTTAGGCAATCTTTTCAGTTTTAGCTATTTTATTTTTTAACTTTGCCCGAATGAAAGAAAATAAAAATCAAACAAATCGCAATAGAAAACTGAATAATAGAAATGCAGACATCTCTATTATTGAGCGATTTATTTTTTCTATTTTCTCATTTCATATTATTGATTTGTTCCAATTATCGAAGATGTTTAGCGAAAAACTCCCTATTCGATATGCTAATATTAGAGTTTGAAAATTGTGATTGATAATCATTAACACACTTTTAATTATTTAAATCCAAAATTTTAAAATGAACACTAAATATTACGACTTAATCAATCAAACTTTTTATTTCCCTCAAGAAGAATTTACTTTAAACAAAGATAATCTTCAATTTCATGGAATTGACTTGATGAAATTGGTTGAAGAATATGGCACACCCCTTAAATTTACTTATTTGCCTAAGATTTCTCAAAACATCAACAAAGCAAAAATGTGGTTTAGAAATGCCATGGAAAAACATGATTATGATGCCAAATATTTTTATTGCTATTGCACTAAAAGTTCTCATTTTGAATTCATTTTAAATGAAGCATTAAAAAACAACATTCATATTGAAACTTCATCTGCTTTTGATATTGATATTGTTGAAAATTTAATGGAGCAAGGCAAAATCAATAAAAACACTTTTATCGTTTGTAACGGATTTAAACGCGATCAATATGTAACTAATATTGCTCGTTTAATCAATAACGGACACAAAAACACCATTCCAGTTATTGATAATTTTGAAGAATTAGATTTGTTACAAGAACAAATTGATGGTAAATTTAAAATTGGAATTAGAATTGCTGCTGAGGAAGAACCAAAATTTGAGTTCTATACTTCTCGTTTAGGAATTGGATATAAAGATATTGTTCCTTTTTACAGAAAACAAATTGCAGAAAACAAGAAAGTAGAATTAAAAATGCTACACTTCTTTATCAATGCAGGTATTCGCGACACAGCTTATTATTGGAATGAGTTATTAAAATGTATGAAAGTGTACATCGCTTTGAAAAAAGAATGTCCTTCTTTAGATAGTTTAAATATTGGTGGAGGCTTCCCTATCAAAAATTCATTAGCTTTTGATTATGATTACCAATATATGGTGGATGAAATTCTTAATCAAATTAAAATTGCTTGTGATGATGCTGAAGTAGCTGTACCACATATATTTACTGAGTTTGGTTCGTTTACTGTTGGAGAATCTGGCGGTGCTTTATACCAAGTTTTATACCAAAAGAAACAGAATGATAGAGAAAATTGGAACATGATTGATTCTTCATTTATTACCACTCTACCAGATACATGGGCAATCAACAAGCGTTTTGTTATGATGGCAGTTAATCGTTGGAATGATACTTACGAAAGAGTACTTTTAGGAGGATTAACTTGTGATGGAGACGATTATTACAATTCTGAACAACACATGAACGCTGTTTATTTACCAAAATACAACAAAGAAAAACCTTTATATATTGGTTTCTTTAACACTGGAGCGTATCAAGAAACTATTGGTGGTTTTGGCGGGTTACATCACTGTATTTTACCACAACCAAAACACATTTTAATAGATAAAGACAAAAACGGAATAATTGCGACAGAAGTATTTTCTGAACAACAAAGAGCCGAAGAAGTACTAGAAATTTTAGGATATAATAAAAAGAAAGAATAATAAAATAAGAAATAATGAGCAAAGGACCAATTAGCCAGTTTATTGAAAAACATTATCTTCATTTTAACTCAGCCGCTTTAGTAGACGCAGCAAAAGGTTATGAAGAGCATTTATTAGACAACGGAAAAATGATGATTACGTTAGCAGGTGCTATGAGTACAGCTGAATTAGGTAAATCATTAGCCGAAATGATTCGTCAAGATAAAGTACATATTATTTCTTGTACTGGAGCTAACTTAGAAGAAGATATCATGAACTTGGTAGCTCATAATTCATACAAAAGAGTTCCAAATTATAGAGACTTATCTCCACAAGAAGAATGGGATTTATTAGAAAATCATTACAATCGCGTAACTGATACTTGTATTCCAGAAGAAGAAGCTTTTAGAAGATTACAATCGCATTTATATGATATTTGGAATAATGCAGATTCTAAAGGAGAACGCTATTTTCCACATGAATTCATGTATCAAATGATTAATTCAGGTGTATTAAAACAATACTACGAAATTGATCCTGCTGATTCATGGATGGTAGCCGCAGCTGAAAAGAATTTACCAATTGTTGTTCCAGGATGGGAAGATAGTACAATGGGTAATATTTTCTCTTCTTACTGCATCAAAGGTGAGTTTAAAGCAACTACAATGAAAAGTGGTATCGAATACATGATGTGGTTGGCAGATTGGTATCCAAAAAATTGTGCGGGTAAAGGAATTGGTTTCTTCCAAATTGGTGGAGGAATTGCTGGAGACTTCCCTATTTGTGTTGTTCCGATGTTATACCAAGATATGGAAATGCACGATGTGCCGTTTTGGAGCTATTTTTGCCAGATTTCTGATTCAACTACAAGTTATGGTTCATACTCTGGAGCAGTTCCAAACGAAAAAATCACTTGGGGTAAACTAGATATTCATACACCTAAATTTATCGTAGAGTCTGACGCTACGATAGTTGCACCATTAATGTTTGCTTACATTTTAGGTTGGTAAAATTTTTGAAAAAAATATTTCAATTTACTTGAAAATATAAGTTAAGGATATTACATTTGACGAAATTACAAGATTAAAAACTACCCAATGAAAAGAGTTATTGTTGATTACGCTAAATTAACAAATGAAATCTTAACCTTACTAGTTGAGAAATTTCCTGACGGCTATGATGATTCAGACATCATTCGCTTTAAAAACGCTAAAAATGAAACAGTTGAAGCTGTAGAAGTACGTACTTCAGACACTATATTTTTAGTAAAAGTGAGCACAAAATTATCAGACAGAATTGAAAATTATGACGAAGACGATATTATCGAAGAAGAAGTTGTAGTTGACAAAATTGCTGGTCTGAAAGAATTAGACATCGAAGACGATGAAGAGGAAGAAGAAGACGAAGAAATGTCAAACGATTCTGATGATCCAGAAGATTTGGATGACGAAGATTAAAAATAAAAAGGGAATTCAAATGAATTCCCTTTTCTTTTATAAATATCGTTCTAATATTACATTCTTATGATGCAATTCATGTCCAAGAATAATGTAGCCAATTGCTCTTACTGAAACACTACAATCTGAAGCCATACCTAATCTTAATAACGCTTCCTCATTAAAACTTTCAAATAATGCAATCGTAGCTTCTCTGACCAATTTATACTCTTGTAAAAGACTTTCAAATTCGCGTTGATTAGCATTAGCAAATATCACATAATCATCTTCTTCAAAGCCTGGTAAAGCAGTTGAGTCGTTTCTCGCAATGCGAAGTGCTCTGTAAGCAAAAACTCTTTCTGCATCAATTAAATGCAACAATATATCTTTGATTGTCCATTTACCTTCAGCATAACTATACTCTTGCTTAAAAGTTGGAATTGATTTAAAAAAATGAATCAATTCTTCTTTTTGAACATTCAATCCTTTGACAATATCTTGCTCAGCTACTAATTTAATATAATTTGCATAATATGGTGCAAATTCATTTGATTGTAAATTTTTCATATTTTAAAGATATAAAAAAAGCCTCTTCTCAGAGGCTTACTATATTAAAGTTCTTTAAAAATTGTATGCATCAATCTTTTTTTATCATTGATGCTCTCTTCTAAAGAAATCATAGTTTCTGTTCTGTAAACACCTTCAATATCATCAATCATGAAGATAACTTCTTTAGCGTGTTTAGTATCTTTTGCTCTTATTTTACAGAAAATATTAAATTTCCCAGTAGTTACATGAGCAACTGTTACAAAAGGAATTTGGTTTATTCTTTCTAAAACAAATTTAGTCTGAGAAGTGTTGTGCAAAAATACCCCTACATAAGCAATAAAAGAATATCCTAATTTTTCATAATCTAATGTCAATGACGAACCTTGTATGATTCCAGCATCTTCCATTTTTTTTACTCTAACATGAACTGTTCCAGCAGAAATTAAAAGCTTTTTAGCAATATCTGTAAATGGAACTCTTGTGTTATCAATTAACATGTCTAAAATTTGATGATCTACTTCATCTAAACGAAACTTACTCATAAGTGCTTATAATAAATGTTAAATTATTGTTTTTTTATCAATACCTAAGCAAATTTATTAAATTATTTTCACACCGTTGTTAAATTTGATTAAATTATTTAATGTAAACGTTGCTTTTACTCCTATTTCTGGATTATTTTTCCCTTCAGAAGAAAAAAGCAAAGATTCACAATCATATTCAACATGTCCAGAATAATTCTCTAAATCTGATATTTTAGAAATAATAGCTTCAAAATGAATCTCATCATCAACTAAAATTTCTTGATATTGTGCTGCAAAGTTAATTATTTTTTCAACACTATTATCAATAATTTTGACATTTTTGTAAATAAAATCAAAAAAACATTTATTATTTTGAGGAATTCTCAAATATTTTTGCAATTCGTTATCAACTACAACGTTTTCGTAATTATCAAAAAACGAACTTAAAAGCGCAACAAAAATATATTTTCTACTTTCTTCTCTTATATAATCATTAGGATAATGCCCAGCTTCAAAAAGAATTGTAGGTGTATTTTGAGTTGTAAAATAATCACCAGTGCAATTCACGTTATAACTGTCATCAAATCTACCTATTTGATTAGGAATATATTGCGATAAAGCATCATTCATTCTATTGATTATCGAAATCGCTTTTAATCGCACTACATTATAATCTCTATTCTCATTAAAAGCAGGCGCTAAAAAAGATATTGTAGCTGGTAAATTTAGTCCAGTCGTACCAAAAATAGTACGTTGATCATGTAGATTATAACAATAATCTGGTCGAAAGTCTTCATATAAAGCCTTCAATAGCTTCATTTCTGGTTGTGTAGCTGAAAAAGCATCTCTATTTAAATCAACTGCATTAGCATTTTCACGAGTATAAGCAAAAGCTCCGTCTGGATTTAACATTGGAACACACAATAAAGTATATTGACTCTTAATTCGAATAGACTCAATAGAATTTGACGCTAAGAAATTAAAAAAATCAAACAATCCTTTTGTGGTCGTTGGTTCATTACCGTGCATTTGAGACCAGATCAAAATTTTAGTTTTTCCTGTACCAATTTTAACTTGATATATACTTCTTTGTTGAACTGATTTTCCTATTTCAGAAATTTCAAATACACTTTCAAATGATTTTAATAAAGGTAAAATAGTTTCTAAATGAATGTATTTTCCATTCAAACTAGACTCTAAATATTCTGTTGCTATTTGTAAACTATTCATGTTTATTTATTATGTTACAAATGTAAACAACTTTATATTTACAATTGTAAACATGTAAAAGAAGCATATTTATTACTTTTGTAAACATGTAAATTCGGAATTAAACTCAATGTACACAGAAACTGTTTACAAAATTGATTAAAAATAAATATATATAATAAATTATTGTTTATTAGTGTTTTACAATTCATTAATTAAATTCAAAAAATAACTAAAAAAGACTATTTTACATTTGTAAACTTGTAGATTGATTTATTTTTGTTTACATTTGTAATTTGTTTCTTTTTTAACCTTATTTACAATGGTAAACATAGATGACTTTATTAAACGTTTAGAAATAATCCTCGATTATTACAATCTATCTGCCTCTGCATTTGCGGATAAGATTAATGTGCAACGCTCTAGTTTGTCTCACCTACTCTCAGGCAGAAATAAACCTAGTCTTGATTTTATCATCAAAGTAATTGAAGTTTTTCCAGAAGTGGATTTGTACTGGATATTAAATGGAAAAGGAACATTTCCAAAATCAGATGATAAAATTACAAATATTGAGACAACCAATAATCCTGTTGTTGAAGAGCCAATCATTCAAAATGAATTAGAAACACCTGATCTATTTTCGGCTGTACCAAATAAAAATTTTGAAAAAAATGTACAGCACACAGATTCTGATTATAAAATAACTCCTCCATCATCAACAAATAATATAGAGCGTATTGTTATTTTTTATCAAGATGGCACTTTTAAAAACTACATTCCATAAAAAAAAGCTCTAATTTATAAGAGCTTTTTTAAAATTAAATTACTAACATACTTTATCTTCTTAATAAATATACTGCTGTTACACCAGCTTCTGTTCTAGCTGTTTGTGGTGCAAAATCTCCATTAGTTGTTGGAAAAGAAAATTTTAATACTTGTCCACCACCATTTAAACGTTCTGCAACGTAAATATCATTTGTAACAAAATCGTATGCAACGTCAACTGGATTTCCTAATAATGAATTTGGCCCATAAATTCTAATTTGGTTATTCATAGCAATTGTTCCCATATTAGCAGTAGCATTTAAAACAGAAGAAAAATTATTAATAATTATCAATCCACCATCTGTTGCACTTGAAGCCAAACCTACATCAGAGAGAACCATTACATTATCTTGATTTGAATAGGTTATTCCGTGAGTTCTTACCAAGCCTTCAATAGTAACTCTTTTTGAAGCAGTAATTGTTCCAGTAGCATTTGCAAAGAAATTGTTATATACTACCAAATCACTAGTGTTATCAGCAATTGCATACATAGTATTTCCTTCTAAATGAATTCCCCATAATTTAATATCTACCGTATAAGTATTTAATAACGAAAAACCGTCATTATTTCTTTGGTAGACATAAAATTTACTTGTGTTTGAATTCCCTGCATTTTGGTCTTGAGTAACCACTACTTTATCTCCAGAAACTGCAATTTCTCTTGCATTTGTAAAATCTGAAGTAGAAGAAAATGCAAAATTTAATGAAGTGGCAGATGCAATGATTGAATTTCTAAAACCTGAATATGCTTCAACTCTATTGTTTGTTCTTGAAGCTTGAATAACTTGATCTTTAAATGGATCATAAAAAATTCCATCTGAATCTGTTGAAGCTACTGCAAAGCTTTTTGGGCTTGGTGATGGTGACAATAAATCTGTAAAAGAGATGCTTCCAGAAGTATTACTCGATGTGAATAATTTCAATTCTACTGCTGGTGTTGGAGTAGTATCAATTGGTTCTGGATCTGTTGCAACCATTGAATCATCATCATTACATGAAGCAAATGAAATTGCTAAAAATGCTAAGGGTAAAAATAGTTTTCTCATTGTTGAAAGTTTTAAATTTCTCTCATTTACGAAAAACTATATGAAATGGTTTTCAAAAAATTAAAAAAAAAAATTTAAACATTCAAATTACAAAGATATACAAGTTAATTATTCTTAGGTATATAGCTTAATTCAGGTTTTTTTCCCACTACACCAACATAATAGGCTTCTAAAATTTTAATATCAGCGTCAATGTTTCCTGTTGGATAAAAAGGAGCATGATAAACAACTTGCTTTTTACCATAATCAAATGCAACAGGTATAATTGGTACGTTTGCCTTAAGTGCCATATAATAAAAGCCCGTTTTCCATTCGGATACTTTTTTTCTTGTTCCTTCTGGAGCTATTGCTAATCTAAAGACTTCTTTTTCTTGAAATATTTTAGCAATTGTATCAACTTTATTTTCGTTTTTTTGGCGATTCAAAGGTGTTCCTCCTGTCCATGTAAAAAAATAATTAAAAGGGAAAACAAATAGTTCTTTCTTTGCTACATAATTGATTTCCATATCCAATATACCTCGAGAAAAAATTCCAAGAAAAAAATCCCACCAACTAGTATGCGGAACTGCAATTAAAACACATTTTTTAAGTTCAAAAGGAATTGTTCCTACAACTTTCCAGCCTAATAGTGTACAGAAAATAAATTTGTATAAAATTTGTTTCATTGGATATGAATTTAAGGCAAAATTAAAATTATATTTACGATTACAAATAAAATCTTCATGATTAAGCAATTATTAAGTTATTTTTTGCCTATAAAAATTTACGAAACTCAATCAACTGTTAGCTCTAATTTAGAGGTTACCTGGAATAATGGTAAGCTTGTATTAGATTCAAAACATACGAATTATTCATATGGTAGTTTAGAAAAAGTATTAAGAAAAGGATTTCAACAAATTGGTTATAAAACTATTTTAGAGATGAAATCTGTTCTATTACTAGGTGTAGCAGGCGGAAGTGCTATTAAAACATTAATTGAAGATATTGGCTATAAAGGTTCGATTACGGGTGTAGAAATCGATGCAGAAGTAATAAAGATTGCAAATACGTATTTTGGCCTTAATCAATATAAAAATGTAACTATTATTATCGATGATGCCCAAAAACATATCGAAGAACATGATGTTAAATATAATTTAATCATCATTGATATATTTGAAGATAGCAATATGCCTGATTTTTTATTCGAAGAAAAATTTATTAATAATATTAAAAAATCACTTGAATTAAATGGTTATATCTTATTTAATTTCATGATATTAAATGATTACGAAAAAAAATTCACTGCTTTTAAATCAAAATTTAATAGCAGTGAATTTAAAGTGATAAATTTAGTAAATGTTGAAGAGTTTAATCAACTCCTCATTATTCAAAAAATTATATAAATATTTTCAATAGGAAATATATTAAAGCTGCAAGAATAGCTGAAACTGGTATGGTTAAAACCCATGCCCACAATAACTTGACAGTTACTCCCCAACGAACAGCTGAAACTCTTTTAGTAACTCCTACTCCAATAATTGAACCTGTAATTGTATGTGTTGTTGATACTGGAATTTTGAAATGTTCAGTAGTGAATAATGTTAAAGCACCCGCAGATTCTGCTACAACACCTTCAAAAGCAGTCACTTTCGTAATTTTAGAACCCATTGTTTTAACAATTTTCCATCCACCGCTCAACGTTCCCAAAGCAATTACTGTATAACAAGTTAATGGAATCCAACCTGGCATTACACCGTCAATTTTAACACCATCTTTTTCTGAAGGCAAAACTACATTTAAGTCTAACCATCCAGCAGATAAATCAATATTTGGATTCGATTTGATATAAACCGCTACAGCTGCAGCAATAATACCCATAACTTTTTGCGAGTCATTTCCTCCGTGTCCTAAACTAAAGGCTGCTGAAGATAATAATTGCATTTTCTTTAAAACAGCCTCTGCTTTAGCAGTAGATAAACTACTAAAAATCAAGTTAAAGACCGCTAAACTATAGAAAATAAATGCCACTAAAAACCATTTAATATTATGTGGTTCTGTAATAACACTCCAAAATTCACTTTCAAATCTAGGTTTTTTGATTTCTTCAAAAGGAATCATAACTGAATATAAAAACCAAGCAACCAATAACATCAATGCAACCGTAAATACTTTAGGCATAATATTTTTCTTAGAAGAATACATCAACCAAAGAGAAATACAGTAAGAAATTATCATCCCTAACAATGGCGCAAATACAATAAATAAAATTACAATTACTACACCTGAAGGCAATAATTCACCTTCTTTAGCGGCTTTGAACCAGTTTACAATTTTAAAACCTGCATGCTCAGGATCTGTAACACTTGATAAACCATGAGCAATTGCAGCACCAGCAAAACCTCCAATAAGTGTATGAGATGATGACGATGGAATTCCTTTTAACCAAGTGATAATATTCCAAATGATAGCAGCAATAACTCCCGCTAAAATTGTTGTTAAATCAATACTGCTTGTATGAGCTGTTTTAGCAACTGTATCTGCAACACCAAAACCAAATACCCAATAAGCTAAGAAATTAAAGAATGCAGCCCAAAGTACCGCTTGAAATGGCGTTAATACTTTTGTAGCAACAATTGTAGCAATCGAATTTGCGGCATCATGAAAACCATTGATGTAATCAAAAACTAAGGCTAAAAATATGATTATAATTAATAATGTAAAATCCATAATGGGTTTTTTAAAATTAAACTATTATGAATGTTTTACAGAAATTTGTTCCATTACGTTAGAAACACTTTTACATTTATCTGAAGCAGATTCTAAGGCAGACAATACTTCTTTGTATTTGATAATGTTTTTAGCATCGCTTTCGTTTTCAAAAATATCAGCTACAGCTTTATCAAAAACTACATCAGCTTTACTTTCTAATTTATTGATTCTTTTACAAGCATCTTTAATAGCTTTGTGGTTCATATCTTTTAATTCTTTGATACCAACACCAATTAATTGACAAGCTTCTAAATTAATTTCTGTTAATTTTCTAATCGATTTTGTGATTTTCTCTACTTGATATAAACGCATTCTACTTGTAGCTCCTTGCATAAAATCTGCAACATTGTCCATTGATTTAATCAATGCGTGAATGTCCTCTCTATCAAATGGAGTAATAAAATTTTTACTCAATTCAATGTTTGTTTTGTGAGTAATTTCTTCAATATTAGCTTCTAATTCGTCAATTTTTTTAAAGTAGTTTTCTCTTTCACCTTTTGGAGCATTCACTGCTTCATGTAAGGTTTCTGCTAATAAAATTAAATTTGCCGAAGCTTGTTCGAAAAGTGGAAAGAACTTTTTATCTTTCGGAACAAAAAACTGAAAAATATTGTTTAATGACATTTTATTTGTGTTTAAATTCAGTGCAAAAGTAATTTCTCAATGTTAAATTATCATTAACTTAACAATAATAAGAAGTTATTAAATTTAAGATTTAAAAATATTATATTTTTTCGATAACGTTTTCTTATTTTTACCATCCAATAAAACAACAAAACCCAAATGGACATTAATTTCAATAAAAACGAAGATTATAACAAGCTTTTACTCTCTGATTTAAACAAAAAATTTGCCCAAGTTAAATTAGGCGGTGGAGAAAAAAGAATTGAAAAACTGCATGCAGAAGGTAAAATGACTGCTCGTGAACGTATTGACTATCTATTAGATGAAAAATCAAAAAGTATCGAAATTGGTGCTTTTGTAGGTGATGGAATGTATAAAGAGCATGGTGGATGTCCATCTGGTGGTGTGGTTGTTAAAATTGGTTTCATTTCAGGAAAACAATGTATTGTGGTTGCAAATGATGCAACTGTAAAAGCAGGTGCTTGGTTTCCAATAACAGGAAAAAAGAACCTTCGTGCGCAAGAGATTGCAATGGAAAATAGATTACCTATTATTTATTTAGTAGATTCTGCTGGTGTATATTTACCAATGCAAGATGAAATTTTTCCTGATAAAGAACATTTTGGTCGTATTTTTAGAAATAATGCACACATGAGTAGCATGGGAATCACACAAATTGCCGCTGTAATGGGAAGTTGTGTTGCAGGTGGTGCTTATTTACCTATTATGAGCGATGAAGCCATGATTGTAGACAAAACTGGAAGTATTTTCTTAGCTGGAAGTTATTTAGTAAAAGCTGCCATTGGAGAAACAATTGATAATGAAACACTCGGAGGAGCAACAACACATTGTGAAATTTCGGGTGTTACAGATTATAAAGCTAAAGATGATAAAGACGCTTTAGATAGAATTAAAAATATTGTAGGCAAAATTGGAGATTTTGACAAAGCGGGATACAATCGTGTAAAAGCTGAAAAGCCTACTCTCGAGCCAAAAGATATTTATGGTATTTTACCCAAATCACGTGCCGATCAATATGACATGTATGAAATAATCAAACGTTTGGTTGATAATTCAGAATTTGATGAATACAAAGGTGATTATGGAAAAACACTAATTACTGCCTACGCTCGAATAGATGGTTGGGCAGTAGGAATTGTAGCAAACCAACGAAAAATTGTAAAAACGGCTAAAGGTGAAATGCAATTTGGTGGCGCCATTTATTCTGATTCTGCAGATAAAGCAACGCGTTTTATTGCTAATTGTAACCAAAAGAAAATTCCTTTGGTTTTTATACAAGATGTTACTGGTTTTATGGTTGGTTCAAAATCTGAACATGGAGGAATTATTAAAGATGGTGCTAAAATGGTAAATGCAATGGCAAATTCAGTAGTCCCAAAATTCACGGTAATTGTTGGTAATTCTTATGGTGCAGGAAATTATGCAATGTGTGGAAAAGCTTACGACCCAAGACTAATATTTGCATGGCCAAGTGCTGAATTAGCTGTAATGGGCGGAACACAAGCGGCAAAAGTATTAGCACAAATTGAAGCGTCTTCATTAAAAGCAAAAGGTGAAGTTATTGATGAAGCTAAAGAGGCAGCGTTATTTGATAAAATAAAAGCACGATACGACGAACAAGTTTCTCCATATTATGCTGCTTCGAGATTATGGACAGATGCGATTATTGACCCATTAGAAACCAGAAATTGGATTTCAATAGGCATTGAAGCCGCAAACCACGCTCCTATTGAAAAAACTTTTAATTTAGGTGTAATTCAGGTGTAAAATGTCAAATATTCATAGAAACATAATAATTGTATTATTTTCTTTTTTTTCTGGTGTTCCAATTGCAATATTGATTAACACTTGCATTTATGATATAATATTTATCGATAATGGAAATACATTAGAATATAGATTTCCAAAATTTTCATGGCTATATAGACTATTCTATGAAGGATATCATGATGAACCTAACTTATTAAACATAATTATTACTTTTATTATAGGAGTCTATATCACTTTTTTACTCTATAAATTACTTATAAAAATAAAACTTAATTACATAAAAAATCCCGACTAAATCGGGATTTTTTTATACTACTTTATATTATTTTTTAAATTCAATTTACTGTTTTTGCGACTAAATCCAAAATAAATAATTAAGCCTATTAGTAACCAAATAGTAAAGTAAATCCAATTCCATACGCTCAATTCTGCCATCATATATAAACAACTAACTAATCCAAGTAATGGAATTAATGAAAGATTTTGTCTCCATGACCAAACAGCAAATGCTACTAATGATATCAAAAATATCCACATCGGTATTTTGTGCTTGAATAACGTAAAACCACTCTCATACTTCATAGCATTATCAATTGGCAATGAATCAACAATATTTTTATATACTACTTCATCTTCAGAAAACTTACTTAATACTTCTTCCAAATCTGCATTAGCTTCTTTTACTAAAGCCTTCTCTTGCAAATAAGTCAAAACCTCTTTTGTTTGCGATTCTTCCAAAGAAGTTACAATTGTTGCTGCATCATTTATTTGTTTTTCATTCGTAATAAATCCCATTGTAGCCTCCTTATTGACTGTAAAGGCAATTGAAATTCCTATAAAAATTAACAATGGAAACACGTATTTAGAATTCACGTAAGGTGTTTTAAATTTTCCTCGTGGAATATCAGTTCTATTTTGCAAAACCAAAACCCCAGCACAAACCAATACGAAAGCAAACAATGTTCCAATACTACATAAATCAGTAACCATAGTCAAATTCAAAAACAACGCAGGAACAGCAACTACAAAACCTGTAACAATGGTTGCATATGAAGGCGTTTTGTATTTTGGATGGACTTTAGAGAAACGCTTTGGTAATAATCCATCGCGACTCATGCTCATCCATATACGAGGTTGTCCCATTTGAAATACAAGCAATACACTTGCCATTGCTACAACGGCACTAACAGCTATAATACCTGACATCCATTTTAAATCTAGCTTATCAAAAACAAATGCTAATGGATCTCCCACATTTAAATCCGAGTAATTAACCATACCCGTCAACACTAAAGCGATTATTACATATAAAATTGTACATATAATAATTGCCCACATCATACCTCTTGGTAAATCACGTTGCGGGTCTTTACATTCTTCAGCTGTAGTTGAAATAGCATCAAAACCAATGTAAGCAAAAAATACAGCAGAAACTCCTTTTAAAATTCCACCTACTCCATTAGGTGCAAATGGATCCCAATTTGCTGTATCTACATAAAATATCCCAACCGCGATAACTAATAATATAATACAAAGCTTTACTACAACCATTAAATTACTTGCATTACGAGATTCCTTCATTCCTCTGTAAACTAACCAAGTAATGATAACAATGATTAACAATGCAGGTAAATCTGCTACGATATGAAAACTTCCAAGTGTTGGAGCTGTTGTCCAAGCAGTATAAGCAGATTTTAAACCATCCGATAAATTCTCGAAAGATTTTCCGCCATTCATTAATGCCGTTGCTTCTTCAAACCCTTTTGAAGCTGTTAAATAATCCATTTGAATCCATTGGGGCAAATGCAGTCCTCCACTTTCGAGCAAACCAGTAAAATAATCGCTCCATGATATTGCTACCGTAATATTACCAATAGCATATTCCATAATTAAAGCCCAACCAATTATCCAAGCAATGATTTCTCCAAATGCAACATAAGAATATGTATAAGCACTACCTGAAACAGGTACCATTGAAGCAAATTCTGCATAAGCAAACGCCGCAAAACTACATGCAATCGCTGTAAAAATAAATAAGAAAATTACGGCCGGACCTCCATCAGCACTTGCTTTTCCAATTGTACTAAAAATTCCTGCACCTATAATAGCTGCAATACCAAAAGCTGTTAAATCTCTAGCTGTTAAGTGTTTCCCTAAAGAATGATGTCCGTCTGCATCATTTTTTGCCACTTGTTTTAGAATATCATCAACAGTTTTTCTTCTGAATAAATTAGAAAAATTCATATTTAATAGGTTGTTTGTATAAAATTTACGAAAAACAAATATAGGATTTTATTATTTAGAACAAATAAAAAAACATTATTTGAAGATATAACTAAAATCTATTCTTAAATAAGAAATAAACATAAATTGTCTATAGTACCATCAGAACAGTTTTGTAAATTTGTTAAATCAAAATTTTATTTATTGAAAATAAATCAATTTTATAACACAATAATCAAATAATCAACAAACTATTATGGAAAATTCAAAAGACATTAGCAAATGCCCATTTCATCAAAATTTGGCATCAAAAGGAACTTCCAATCAAGATTGGTGGCCAAAATCGCTGAACTTAGACATTCTACATCAACATGATATTAAAACAAATCCCTTAGGTGAAAAATTTAATTATGCTGACGAATTCAAGAAATTAGATTTAGAAGCTTTAAAAAACGACTTAAAAGCATTCATGAATGACAGTCAAGATTGGTGGCCAGCCGATTGGGGTCACTATGGAGGCTTAATGATTCGTATGGCTTGGCATTCTGCAGGTACCTATAGAATTTCAGATGGTCGTGGCGGAGCAGGAACAGGAAACATAAGATTTGCACCTCTAAATAGTTGGCCAGATAATGGAAATTTAGACAAAGCCAGAAGACTATTGTGGCCAATCAAAAAGAAATATGGAAATAAAATTTCTTGGGCAGATTTAATGATTTTAGCTGGAAATATGGCTTATGAATCTATGGGATTGAAAACATACGGATTTGCTGGAGGTCGTGAAGACATTTGGCATCCAGAAAAAGATGTATACTGGGGCGCTGAAAAAGAATGGTTAGCAAAAACAGGAAGCGAAGGCAGTAGATATTCAGGAGAAAGAGATTTAGAAAATCCTCTCGCAGCAGTAATGATGGGATTAATTTATGTAAATCCTGAAGGAGTCGACGGACAACCCGACCCATTAAAAACAGCACATGATGTTCGCATTACATTCAAGCGAATGGCAATGAATGATGAAGAAACTGTAGCTTTAACCGCAGGTGGACACACTGTTGGAAAAGCACACGGAAATGGAGATGCATCAAAATTAGGCCCTGAACCAGAAGCAGGAGAAATAGAAAATCAAGGTTTTGGTTGGCTAAATCCAAAAGGCAATGGAAATGGTGCTGATACTGTAACCAGTGGCTTAGAAGGCTCGTGGACTACTAACCCTACTCGATGGGATAATGAATATTTTTATTTGCTATTAAACTATGATTGGGAATTAAAGAAAAGTCCAGCTGGTGCTTGGCAATGGGAACCTATAAATATTAAAGAAGAGGACAAACCATTTGATGCACACAATCCATCAGTACGAAGAAATCCTATTATGACTGATGCTGATATGGCAATGAAAATGGACCCAACTTACAGAGAAATTTCAGAGCGATTTTATAAAGATCCTGCTTATTTTTCTGAAGTATTTGCAAGAGCTTGGTTTAAATTAACGCACCGAGATTTAGGTCCAAAAGAGCGTTATTTAGGAGCAGATGTACCAAAAGAAGATTTAATTTGGCAAGATCCAATTCCTACAGTAGATTACACTTTATCTGATGCTGAAATAGAAGATTTAAAAATAAAAATATTAAACAGCGGATTAACAAGAACTGAACTAATCAACACGGCTTGGGATAGTGCCAGAACATTTAGAGGTTCAGACTTTAGAGGTGGTGCAAATGGTGCAAGAATTCGATTGGAACCGCAAAAAAATTGGGTAGCCAATGAACCAGAAAGATTGCAAAAAGTTTTAAATAAATTAATTGAAATTCAAACAAGTTTAAGTAAAAAAGTAAGCATCGCTGATTTAATTGTTTTGGGCGGAAGTGCAGCTGTTGAAAAAGCAGCTCAAGAAGGCGGATATAATATAAAAGTTCCATTTCATGCTGGTCGAGGCGATGCGTTGCAAGAAATGACTGATGTAGAATCCTTCGAAGTTTTAGAACCAACAAATGATGCTTTCAGAAACTTTATGAAATCAAATTATGTAGTAAAACCAGAAGAATTAATGTTAGACAACGCACAATTATTAAGATTAACCGCTACTGAAATGACTGTTTTAATTGGTGGAATGCGCGTTCTTGGTACTAACTTTAATGGAACGAAACATGGTGTTTTTACCAATAATGAAGGCATTTTATCCAATGACTTCTTTGTGAACCTTACTGATATGAATTATAGTTGGAAACCGGTTGGTGAAAATTTATATAATATTGTTGATAAAAAATCAGGTGCAACTAAATGGACCGCTACAAGAGTAGATTTAATCTTTGGTTCTAATTCTGTTTTAAGAGCCTATGCAGAAGTATATGCTCAAGATGATAACAAAGAAAAATTTGTTCAAGATTTTGTAAAAGTTTGGACTAAAGTAATGAATTTAGATCGATTTGATTTGAAATAAAAACAGTAATAAATTATTATTATTCCCTTATAATACCATCATTTTGATGGTATTATTTTTTTATGACTACTTATTCTTAATGTAATTTTTCAAAAATAATATTTTATCCTAAATCATTAATTTTCATAAGATTTTTTATCATAAATTTTATCTATATAAATATTTAAAAATATAATAAATATCATGTTTTATTAAACATTCTATTTGTAATTTCGCACTCAGAAAAACAACAATAATTTAAATAAAAAATCATGGCATTAGTAGGAAAAAAATTCCCAAACATTACAGTAGACGCAATCTCATTTATGGGAGACAACTTAAGAATTAACGTTTTAGAAGAAGCGGTAAACAACAAGAAAAAAGTAGTTTTATTTTGGTATCCAAAAGATTTTACTTTTGTATGTCCAACAGAATTACACGCTTTTCAAGCTGCTTTACAAGAATTTGAAAAAAGAAACACAACGGTTATTGGTGCTTCATGTGATACAAACGAAGTACACTTTGCTTGGTTAAACACTGCTAAAGACAATGGTGGAATCGAAGGTGTAACTTACCCACTTTTAGCAGATACAACCAGAAATTTATCAGCTGCTTTAGATATATTAGATTCAGAATGGGTTTATAACGAAGATTTAAATGATGAAATCTTAGAAGGTTCAAACGTAACTTTTAGAGCAACTTATTTAATTGACGAAGATGGAAAAATCTTCCACGAAAGTGTAAACGATATGCCATTAGGAAGAAATGTAAATGAGTACTTAAGATTAATTGATGCTTATACTCACGTGCAAACTAAAGGTGAAGTTTGTCCAGCAAACTGGGAAGAAGGAAAAGAAGCAATGAATGCTGATAGAAATAGTACTGCTGCTTATTTAGCTTCTCATTAATAATTTTGTTTCAAGTTTCAGGTTTCAGGTTATTCAACTTGGAACTTGAAACCTGAAACTTTAAACTAAAAAAAAATGTTTACAGAAATAGAACAAGATAATTTAGCTGAAATTATAGCTTCAAATGAAGTAGTTGTTGTGCAATATGCTGCCTCATGGTGTGGGAATTGTCGTATAATGAAACCAAAATTTAAAATGATGGCTTCACAAAACGAGAGTATTCCTTTTTTAATTGTAGATGCTGAAAAATTTCCTGAATCAAGAAAATTAGCAAAAGTGGATAATTTACCAACATTTGCTACTTTTAAAAATGGAGTATTAGTAAATCAAACGCAAACTAACAAAGCTGAAGTTTTAGCAGAATTAGTAAATGAAGTAGTTTAATTATAAGTTTCAGGTTTCAAGTTTCGAGTTTGTAAATAAAACTAAAAACAACCTGAAACCTTAAACTTGAAACAAAAGATAATTATGAAATTACCCGTTATAAAACAGTTAACTCAATTTATTGAAGATAACGATCAGGATTATTTAGTAGAAACTATTGAAGTATTAGAGAATCTATGTGAAGTTTCGTCATTAAAAGATGAGGAATTAGATGTAATTGGCGAACTAATATCAAATATGTATGGTGCGCTTGAAGTACATCAATTGATAAAAAATGGTGCTGATAAAAAAACTGCTTTGAATGATTTTATGAAGCGAGTATTAGGTTCCATTGATAAATAACATATTGAAAAAGAAATAATTAAGGTTGTCAAATTAGGCAACCTTTTTTTATTAAACATTTTTCATATCTTTGAAATACTAACCAAAAACTATTCAAATTATGAAAATTGCAACTATTATTGTTCGTGTTCTTTTAGGAGCTATGATGCTTTTTGCTTCTATTTCTTATTTTTTCAAACTTGGTCCAGAACAACCTGCTCCTACAGGAGATCTAGCTACGCTAATGGCTGGTTTTATGGCTTCAAAATACATTTTTCCAGTAGCAAAAGCTATTGAATTATTAGCCGGATTAATGTTAGTAAGCGGTAAGTTTGTTCGACTAGGAACTATTATTTTATTACCAATAAGCATCAATATTTTTCTAATTCACGTGGTTGTAACTGGTACCGATATTCCAATGGCTGCAGCAATTTTATTTGCCAATGTGTTTTTAATTTACGCTAATTGGGATGGTTTTAAAGAAATTGTAAAGCCATAACTAAAAAATAATTAAATAAAAATTACCAAACTCAGCTAGAGGTCTATTGTTTATAAGATTTTATTTTTACTAATATTTCGATAGATTTTTTTATTATTTTTGAAAAAAGATAAAACGGACATTTGTAAGACATATATACCCAAAATTGGGTAGCTAAGTATGATTTTGTCATACATATAAACAAGTTAGTGGCTATTTTCACTTCTATTCATATCACCAGAAAATTTCTAAACTAATCGGTGCGAAATAATTTAATTATGAAAATATCTATATACAACATCATTATATCCTCTTTTATATTTAGCATTTTTACATCATGCATTGATAAATCTAATCGACAAAATCAAGAAAATAAAAAAGTTGATAAATCTATTATTTTAGAATATAAATCCCAAATTGGTGAGTATAGCGGTAAAGAATATTTTGGAACCAAATCGCTGTATGTAAAAAAAATAAGTTCCCCAAAAAAAACTACTTATGTCTATAGATATGAATACTACAGTCGAATTGACTCGTTAGTTTTTTTTAATGATTCGGTCAAGATGAATAATGAGAATTTACTTTTGTTAGATAATAAGTTTATCAAATTTAAAGGGAAAGAAATTGAGATTAAAAAATATCAATATACTCTTGATCATCCATCAAACTATTTTATAGTTGATTCAATAGGAATTATTATGGAATATGGAGCAACGCACCCAAGTGGAACAGTTACACGTCAATATAGTCCTGACAAATACAAAGAATTATGCAATAAAATCATATCTGATTCGACATTTTATAGTTTAAAATTTGATTTTGATCACATGAAAAAAATGATAACAAAAACAGCCACTAACAGCGGTTTGAAGCAATAACTGGATAGCTTGTTACCTTGACGTTTCTTCTTCACGAAAAATATTTATCTTTAATAGAAAATAAATCGTTCCGAACTTCGCAACAGTCGCTAAGCCACAAAACGTTAAAAATCAACTTAAAAAGCTATTTATAACTACTCGTCATTTTAAAGTATAAAAAAATCCCAAACTCAATTGAATTTGGGATTTTTATCCTTCGACAAGCTCAGGATGACATTTATTGTTTTACACGTGTAATGCTCTGTTATCAGTTGCTGCTAATGCTGCTTCTTTGATAGCTTCTGCAAAAGTTGGGTGTGCATGAGACATTCTTGAAATATCTTCTGCACTTGCTCTGAATTCCATTGCTGTAACCGCTTCTGCAATTAAATCGGCACATCTTGCTCCAATCATGTGAACTCCTAAAACTTCATCCGTTTTGGTATCGGCTAAGATTTTTACAAATCCGTCAGTGTCTCCTCCTGCTCTAGCTCTTCCTAAAGCTTTGAATGGGAAACTTCCTGCTTTGTAAGCAACACCTTCTGCTTTTAATTGCTCTTCTGTTTTACCAACAGCTGCAACTTCTGGCCAAGTATAAACCACTCCAGGAATTAAATTATAATCGATATGTGGTTTTTGTCCCGCTAAAATTTCAGCAACTAAAACACCTTCTTCTTCTGCTTTGTGTGCTAACATCGCTCCACGAACTACGTCACCAATTGCATAAATATTAGAAGCTGAAGTTTGTAAATGATTGTTTACTTCGATTTGACCTCTTTCGGTAATTTTTACTCCTGCTTTTTCAGCGTTTAATCCATCTGTATAAGGACGACGACCCACAGAAACTAATGAATAATCACCTTCTAATGTGATGATTTCTCCTTTAGCGTTTTCTGCTTTTACAGTTACAACATCTCCAGCTCTTTCAACTGATTGTACTTTGTGAGATGTGTAGAATTTCATGCCTTGTTTTTTCAACACTTTAGTCAATTCTTTTGACAAAGCAGCATCCATTCCTGGAATAATTCTGTCCATGAATTCTACTACAGAAACTTGAGCTCCTAAACGTAAATATACTTGACCTAATTCGATACCGATTACACCACCACCAATAATTACTAAGTGTTTTGGAACTTCTTTCAGTTTCAAAGCTTCAGTAGAAGTAATGATTCTTTCTTTATCTAATTTGATAAATGGTAAGCTAGATGGTTTAGAACCTGTAGCAATAATAATATTTTTTGATTCGATGATTTCTGAAGAACCATCTTCTTTAGTCACTTTTACAGAAGTAGCGCTTTCAAAAGAACCTACTCCATTGAAAACTGTGATGTTGTTTTTATCCATTAAGAATTTTACACCACCCGAAGTTTGATCTACAACTGCTTGTTTACGAGCAATCATTTTTTCTAAATTCACTTTTACATCTCCCGAAACTTCAATTCCGTGGTCTGCAAAGTGTTGTAACTCTTCATAATGATGAGAAGATGCTAATAATGCTTTCGATGGAATACATCCCACGTTTAAACACGTTCCTCCAAGAGTTGAATATTTTTCAATAATAGCAGTTTTAAAACCTAATTGGGCACAACGGATAGCTGAAACATATCCTCCAGGGCCAGAACCAATAATGGTTACATCAAATTGACTCATGATTTTATATAAAGTTTGTAGTTTGACTTAAATTCGGATACAAAAGTAACGCTTTTTGAATTAATTATTTACAGATAAATTGGTAAATTATTATAGCTAATTTACAAAGTAAAAGCTGTTGTGTTTTTAACTTCACCAATCATAAACGAACTGTGTGTACTACCAATATGTTGTAATCCAGTTAGTTTAGTTACCATAAATTCACGATATTCATCCATATCTTTTACATTTACTTTCAAGATATAGTCATAATCACCACTTACATGAAAACATTCCAAAACTTCATCAAGTTTAACAACTTCGTTTTCAAATGTATGAATCAAATCTTTGGTATGCTGAATTAATTTAATATGACAAAATACAACAAATGCTTTCTCAATTTTATTTCGATCTAAAATAGCAACATATTTGCTAATTACGCCTTCTCGTTCTAACTTTTTAATACGTTCATAAACAGCAGTTACCGAAAGATTTAAAACCATCGATAATTCTTTAGTTGTTTTTTTAGTATCCTCTTGGAGTAAGCCTAATAATTTTTTGTCGATTGCATCCATCAATTAAAGTATAAGTGATTATTGTTTAAGATTACTTTTAGGGATATTTTTAGTTTTATTTTCTACAAAAATAACTATTTAGTGAATAAAAAACTAATTTTAAACAAAACTATTGAAAAATAAATTAGTATTTCGGATGTTTGATAACGATTAAACAACTAAACCTCAAAGTTATGAAAAATTTCAATCCAGCTGACCGCATACAAGATTTACAATATTTTGGCGAATTTGGTGGTGTAAATCCATCTATTTCAGACAGTTCTACCTATACTTTCCTTTCTGCTAAAACCATGTTCGATACTTTTGAAGGTAATGCAGAAGGTTGTTACTTATATTCACGTCATTCTTCACCAAGTAATCTATACTTAGATAAAGCATTAGCTGCTATGGAAGGAACAGAATCGGCTAATGTTGCGGCTTCTGGAATGGGTGCTATCACTCCTACTCTTTTGCAATTGTGTGGAAATGGTGACCATATCGTTTCAAGTAGAACTATTTATGGTGGAACGTATGCTTTCTTGAAAAATTTTGTTCCAAGAATGGGCATCAAAACTACCTTTGTAGATATTACAAAATTAGACGTAGTTGAAGCAGCTATCACTCCAAATACTAAAGTTTTATACTGCGAAACTGTAAGTAATCCGTTGTTAGAAGTTGCTGATATTGCTTCATTGGCTAAAATTGCTAAAAAACATAATATTAAATTAGTAGTCGACAATACGTTTTCCCCATTATCAGTTGCTCCAGGAAAATTAGGCGCAGATATCGTGATTCATTCACTTACAAAATACATCAACGGAAGTAGCGATACAGTTGGTGGTGTGGTTTGTGCTTCTCAAGAATTCATTAACAGTTTGAAAAATGTAAACGACGGAGCGAGTATGCTTTTAGGTCCAACAATGGATAGTTTGCGTTCGGCTTCAGTGATGAAAAACTTAAGAACATTACACATCAGAATGAAACAACACAGCCACAATGCAATGTATTTGGCAAATAAATTTGAAGCTGACGGAATTAAAACAGTTTATCCTGGATTAAAAAGTCACCCAAGTCATGAAATTTATAAAACTATGATTAATCCAGAATATGGTTTTGGAGGTATGATGACAATTGATGTAGGAACTTTAGACAAAGCCAACGCTTTAATGGAATTAATGCAAGAAAGAAATTTAGGCTATTTAGCAGTGAGTTTAGGATTTTACAAAACATTATTCAGTGCTCCGGGAACTTCAACTTCGTCAGAAATTCCATTAGAAGAACAAGCAGAAATGGGCTTAACTGATGGTTTAATTCGCTTTTCAATTGGTTTAGATAACGATATTGAAAGAACTTACCAAATGATGAAACAATGTATGGTAGAATTAGGAGTTTTATAATTCTATCCAAATAAATTTTCAAAAATCCGATTTAGCAATGAATCGGATTTTTTTTGTAACAAATATTTGATTTTAAACACTAATACAAAAATAATTTATTTGTAATGAAAAAATATATCCTAAGTTTTCTATTGGTTGGAAGTTTTGCAGTAGCGCAAAATTTAACCATTGAAGAAACAGTTTTTGGACCAAGAAAATATGCTCCAACAACTCAAACCGCTCAACAATGGCGAAAAGACTCAAAGTCAATTACTTATTTAAGCTCCGATTTTTCTACTCTTGTTGAAAAAAGTGCTTCTAACGGATGGAATGCAACAAATTTAGCTACAAAAACCGAGTTTGAATCCGCTTTAAAATCAAAATTAACTGCTGACGAATTTACTCTTAGAACATTCCCATTTGCAATAGAATGGAAAACTTCTAACACTTTTGAAACTGAAATTGCTGGCAAAAAAAACAATTATAAAGTAACTTATGATGTAGTTACAAAACAAATCACATCTGCTATTTCTTATTCTAATGAAGGTGCGCAGGCAAAATTTGCCTCAAACAATAACGTTGCTTGGTTATTAGACAACAACATTAAAATTACTACTCCATCTGGAAAAGTTATTGATGTAACAAATGACGAAAACAAAGCAATTGTAAATGGTTCAGATTATGTACACCGTCAAGAATTTGGGATTGATAGAGGTATGTGGTGGAACAACAAAGGAACTCAATTGGCCTTTTATCGTAAAGATGAAAGCATGGTCGCAAATTATCCTATAACCAATTGGAATGAGCGTGAAGCTACTAATAAAGATTTAAAATATCCAATGGCAGGGATGACCAGTGAGAATGTAACTTTAGTAATTTATGATGTAACGTCAGGAAAAAAAGTAACCATTCAAACAGGTGAACCAAAAGAACAATATTTAACAATGGTTTCATGGGAACCTACAGGAAAACATATTTTTATTGGTGTTTTAAATCGTGAACAAAACCATTTGAAATTCAACAAATATGATGTTACAACAGGTGCCTTTGTAAAAACATTATTTGAAGAAAAAGCATCAACATGGGTTGAGCCACAACATCCTTTAACTTTTGTTCCTAATAATCCTTCACAGTTTATTTATCAAACTGATTTCTTTGGCTTCAACCAAATGTATTTGTATAATACCGAAGGTAAACTATTAAAAAACTTAGGCTTCAAAGATGTAATTGTAAAAGAAGTTTTAGGTTTCGATACTTCAAATACAAAAATAAATTATATTGGAACAACCAATAACGGACTAGACCGCCAATTGTTTCAAGTAGATTTAAAATCAGGAAAAACAATTCAGTTAACTACAATTTCAGGAACTCATACAGCTTCTGTTTCTTCTGATGGAACTATGATTTTAGATCAATATAGTAACTTAACTACTCCTAATGAGATTTCCATTTTAAATATCAAAAATAAAATGGCGAATACTACTTTAGTGAAAGCTGAAAATCCTTTTACAGGAAAAATTGATTTACCTAAAATTGAATTCGTGACCTTAACTTCTCCTGATGGAAAAACGCCATTGAACGGAAGATTAATTTATCCTGCCAACTTTGATGCTACTAAAAAGTATCCTGTTATGGTATATGTTTATGGTGGTTCTCACGCACAATTAGTCAATAATCGTTGGTTAGGTGGTGCTGGATATTTTGATATCTACATGGCTCAAAAAGGCTATGTTGTTTTCACATTAGACAATAGAGGAAGTGATTCTCGTGGAAAAAAATTCTGTGAAGTTACTCATAGAAATTTAGGTGTAAACGAAATGGCCGATCAAATGAAAGGAATTGAATTCTTAAAATCTAAATCATTTGTTGATGCAGATAAAATTGGAGTTTTTGGATGGAGTTTTGGTGGTTTCATGACCACTTCATTAATGACAAATCATTCCGATGTATTTAAAGTTGGTGTTGCTGGTGGTCCAGTTATTGATTGGAAATACTATGAAATCATGTACGGAGAACGTTATATGGATATGCCACAAGAAAATCCTGAAGGATATGAAAAAACTTCTTTGTTAAATAAAGCAAAAGACTTAAAAGGAAGATTATTAGTTATCCACGGTGCTCAAGATCCTGTAGTAGTACAACAACACAGTATGAACTTTATTGAAGCATGTATCAAAGCTGGAAAACAAGTTGATTATTTCTTATACCCTAATCACGAACATAATGTAAGTGGAAAAGATAGAATTCATATGTATGCTAAAATTGCTGATTATTTTGATGTGCATTTGAAATAAAAAATAAATTATTAGTTTATAGAAAAGTTGGTTGTGTGTTACGCAACCAACTTTTTTATTTGTATTACCTTTGCGTAATGGTAACTAATTTATTTCAAAAATTCAAAACAGATATTTCTGGTATAGAATTACCCGAAAAGTTCACATTTCCATTTTATTATGAACCGCATACATTAAGCAAAATTGCGGCTCAAGAATTACAAGATTATTTAGAATCACAAACAGATTTTGAACATAATTTTGGTTTACAAGAAAATCAAGAAGGTTTAATTATTGGAAAAATGTTTGGTGTTTTGGTTTGCCAAAATAGAAAAGGAGAATTGGGATATTTATGGGCTTTTTCAGGAAAGCTTGCAAATGTAAATCACCTTCCCTTTTTTGTTCCTACCATTTTTGACATGTTGCACGAAGATGGCTTTTTTAGAAAAGAAGAAGAAATCTTAAATTCAATTAATCGTCAAATTGAACAATTAGAACAATCGACAGAATATATATCACTTCTTGAAAAAGTAAAAAAAACATTACTTCAAGCAACAAACGATATTCAAAACCAAAAGCAACACATTAAAGAACAAAAAGAGCTTCGTGATGCACAACGACTTCAAGCAGAATTATCATTACCATTTGAATCATATAAAGCACTTCAAAAGCAATTAAGTGAAGCCAGTAAAGAGGAAAGTATTTTACTAAAAAAAATGACTAAATATTGGAACTTCCAAAAAGAGAATGTTGCCAAAGAATTAGAAATATTTGAAAGTAAAATCAATGATTTAAAAGAGCTTCGGAGACAAAAATCAGGAGCGTTACAACAACAACTTTTTGCGGAATATTCTTTTTTAAACCAATATGGCGAACGAAAAAGTATTGGAGAAATATTTAACAACAATCCACCTGCTGGAGCTGGTGAATGTGCTGCTCCAAAATTACTGCATTATGCATTCGAGCATCAATTAAAGCCTATTGCTATGGCAGAATTTTGGTGGGGACAATCACCAAAATCAGAAATTAGAAAACACAAACAATTTTATCCTGCATGTAAAAGTAAGTGTGAACCTATTTTACTTTCCCATATGTTAAAAGAAATAGATATGGATATAAATCCATTTCAAGAAAATCCAGCGGAAGGAAAAGATATTGAAATTGTATACGAAGATGAAGTCTTATTAGTGGTAAACAAGCCCGCAGAATTTTTATCCGTTCCGGGTAAAATCATCTCCGATTCTGTTTATGCTAGAATAAAAGCGCGCTATCCAAATGCAACTGGTCCTTTAATTGTGCATCGTTTAGACATGTCAACTTCTGGTTTATTGTTAATTGCAAAAAATGAAGATATCTATAAACAATTGCAAAGTCAATTTATCAAACGAACTATTAAAAAACGTTATGTAGCTTTATTAGATGGAATTGTTCATAAAAAAGAAGGAACAATTGATTTACCACTTCGAGTAGATTTAGACGACAGACCTAGACAATTAGTTTGTTATGAACATGGCAAATCTGCACAAACAAAATGGGAAGTAATAGCTATAGAAAATAACAACACACGCATATACTTCTACCCTATTTCAGGACGTACGCATCAACTTAGAGTTCATGCTTCACATGAATTAGGTTTGCATACGCCAATTGTTGGTGATGACTTATATGGTACAAAATCCAATCGACTACATTTGCATGCTGAATGCTTAACATTTATGCATCCTATTTCAAAAGAAGAAATCACAATTCAAAAAGCAGCTGAGTTCTAAAATTCTTTATATTTTAATTAGATTAAAAAAACTACCCCCAACTGAATAAATCAATTGAGGGTAGCGGTTAATTAAATAAATAAATCAACTAAACAGTTTTCAGTATTATGAGTTTAAATCACTAAAATTTAAACTTTATAAAAAATTCATTCGAACCATTGGCTCTACCTAAAAGTTCACTTCTTAGACTATATTCGTAGGCATAACCTAACATCATTTTCTTACTAACTCTTACTTGAGCCATACCAGCTAAAGATTTATCAGTACGGTAAGTTGCTCCTAAATGAAATACTTCATCAAAAATAGTTGTGGCTGTAAAATCTGTTGAAAAAGGTGCTCCATTTACATAACGGACCATAAATGATGGAACTAAGTCAACCGTTGAACTCAACATAAAATTATATCCTCCAGATACATAATAGTGTACTCTATCTGTAGATACTGTTGCATAACCATCTTCATTTTTAGCACGCTCAGTATTCAACATTCTTGGTGTTGATAATGATAAATAGAATTTGTTATGCTTTAAGTAAAAACCTACTCCTACATTTGGATTAAATCTTGAAATTGATGCTAAACTTGGGTCAGCAATTACATTATAAGTTTCTAGTCCTTCTGTATTTACTTCATAATTGTTTCCTCCTGCTTTAATACCCATGTACAAATCTAACTTTTCTGAAAGTTTTACTTGATATGAGAAATCAATAGCCACAAAAGATTGTTTTTCAATAAATACTTTATCATGAATATAAGAAATACCTATTGCTAATTTTTTATTTCCTAATGGAGTCATAAAAGATACCGCTTGGGTTGAAGGAGCATCCTTAATCCCTGTCCATTGCTGTCTTATTGATGACTGAAAACTAGCAGTATCATCCGCGCCTACAAATGCCGGATTTACCAAATTTAAATGACTTTTATAGAAAGTAATCATACTTTCTTGCTGAGCTAATAGGCTACTGCTTGTTAAAAGCAGTAGGCCTAATAGAATAATTGTTTTTTTCATAATTTGTTTCATTTCCTAATGTGACACTATTATTTTCTAGAGATATATAACCAACCATCATAATCAACAGTTCCATTTCCATCCAAATCAATTTGGTAGTAATATGAACCTCCATCTGGTAAAGATTGGTCACGGTTTTTGTAATGTCCATCCCATTCATTTTGATAACCTCTAGCATTAAATACTAGGTCACCCCAACGATTAAATACTTTAACAGTATTATTTGGATGGCTTTGAATGTTGTAAATCATCCAAGTATCATTAATTCCATCTCCATTAGGAGTAATAGCTTCCGAAATATTGATCTCAATAGTATCACATACATCACCAATACCGTCATTATCTCTATCCTCTTGACCAGGATTGTATATAAATGGACAGTTATCTTCTGTATCTAATACTCCATCATTATCATCATCGTCATCACAAATATCACCCATACCATCTTGATCATTATCTGCTTGGTCTGGATTATTAACGAATTGACAATTATCATCTTCATCTGCTATTCCATCATTATCATCATCATCATCACAATTATCATTGCTTCCATCTTGATCATTATCATCTGCTGTAGACACTACAGTAACAATTGCTGTTCCAGTTGCTATATTTCCATTAACATCAGTTACTGTCAATATTACTGTATTAGCACCTAAATCATTACAATTAAAGTCTAAAACATTTACCGAAATACTTGCAATTCCACAATTATCAAATGATCCATTATCAATCATATCTGCAGTAATTGATGCATCCCCAAAACTATCTAACTCTATATTAATATTTTGAGTAATAACTGTTGGTAAAATTGCGTCAATAACAGTTACAATAGCTGTATTTGTTGCAGTATTACCATTAACATCAGTTACTGTTAATGTAACTATATTAGTTCCTACATTCGCGCATGTAAAACTTGATGGGCTTACACTCATTGTACTTATTGCACAATTATCGAATGAACCATTGTTAACGTTTGCTGCTGTAATACTTACCTGACCATTGATATCTAAAGCAATAGTAATAGGCTGTGTTAATACTGTTGGAACTGTTGCATCTGTCACTGTTACTAATTGTGTAGCAGTTGCTATATTTCCTGAACCATCAACTACCGTCCAAGTTACAGTTGTAGCTCCTAATGGGAATGCTACCGGTGCATTATTTGTCACACTAACTACAGAACAATTGTCTGTTGCTACTGGATTACCTAAAACAACTCCCGTTGCTGTACAAGCTGTGTTTGTAGTTACATTTAATGCAATTGGTGCTACGATAGTAGGTAACTCATTATCTTCTACCGTTACTACTTGAGTAGCAGTTGCTGTGTTACCAGAACCATCTACTATTGTCCAAGTTACTGTTGTAGTTCCTAATGGGAATAAAGCTGGTGCATTGTTAGTCACACTTACCACAGAACAGTTATCTGAAGTTATTGGTGTTCCTAATACAACATTTACGGCATAACATCCATTGTTTGTCGCTACAGTTATAGCTGTTGGTGCTGTAATGATTGGCATCGTTGTATCTGTAACAGTTACTAATTGTGTCGCTGTATTTACATTACCTGATGCATCAACAATTGTCCAAGTTACTATAGTAGTTCCTAATGGGAATGCTGTAGGAGCATTATTACTTACACTTGCTACCGAACAGTTGTCTGCTGTTACTGGTGTACCTAAAGCTACTCCTGTTGCTGCACAACCCGAGTTAGCTATTGTATTCACAGCAGCTGGTGCGGTGATTGTTGGTAAAGTAGTATCAATAACTGTTACTAATTGTGTAGCTGTTGTTATATTTCCAGATGCATCAACTACTGTCCATGTTACTGTGGTAACTCCTAATGGGAAGGCTGCTGGGGCATCATTCGTTAAGCTAACTACCGAGCAGTTGTCTAATACCACTGGATTACCTAATACTAATCCTACTGCTGTACAACCCGAATTTGTTGTTGTATTGATAGCTATTGGAGCTACGATAAATGGAGCTACAGTATCTACAATTGTTACGATTTGTGTTGCGGTAGATACATTTCCTGAATTATCAGTTACTGTCCATGTTACTGTTGTATTTCCTATAGGGAATACAAAAGGAGCATTATTAGTTACACTTACTACGGAACAGTTGTCTGTAGTTACTGGTGTACCTAACATCACGTTCACTGCAAAACATCCAATGTTTGCTGGCCAAGTAATAGCTGATGGTGCTGTAATTGTTGGATTTGTTGCATCCGTTACTGTCACTAATTGTGTCGCTGTAGCGGTGTTTCCTGAGCCATCAACTACTGTCCATGTTACTGTAGTAGTTCCTAATGCAAACACTGCTGGTGCATCATTACTTACACTTGCTACCGAACAGTTGTCTGCTGTTACTGCATTACCTAATACTACTGCTGTTGCTGTACAAGCTGTATCCGTAGTTACATTAACTGCAGCTGGTGCAGTGATGGTTGGTAAAGTAGCATCACTTACTGTAACTAACTGTGTCGCTGTAGCTGTATTTCCTGAGCCATCAACTACCGTCCATGTTACTGTGGTAACTCCTAATGGGAAGGCTGCTGGTGCATCATTTGTTACACTAACTACCGAACAATTGTCTGTAGTTACAGCATTTCCTAATACCAAGCCTGTTGTTGTACAACCTGTATTAGTAGTTGTATTGATAGCAATTGGTGCTACGA
>NZ_JAAJBV010000007.1 GCF_011392075.1 Flavobacterium celericrescens | reverse complement strand
CATCACATAATCCGTCTGCGTCTGTATCAGTTCCGTCATTTAATGGTAAGCTATCTGATAATGGACCGAAGTTGTCTGTTCCTACTGAACAGTCATCACAGCCGTCTCCGTCTGAGTCTCCACAAATGTCTGGGTTCGTATCGTTAGGATCTGTAGCGTCTAAAATTCCATCGTTATCATCGTCAGGATCTCCAGCATCACATAATCCGTCTGCGTCTGTATCAGTTCCGTCATTTAATGGTAAGCTATCTGATAATGGACCGAAGTTGTCTGTTCCTACTGAACAGTCATCACAGCCGTCTCCGTCTGAGTCTCCACAAATGTCTGGGTTCGTATCGTTAGGATCTGTAGCGTCTAAAATTCCATCGTTATCATTATCCGTTTCACAAACTCCTGTCAAACCATCTCCATCTGGATCTGCGGCAGGCGACACAACATTTGCATATGCTCCAATATAACTAGCTGCAATTACAGTTCCATTTGGATTAACAGCAGGTGCTCCTACTCCATATACTCCACCATCACCACCATCGGCAGTTGCTAAATTATAATATTCATTTGCATCCGAACAACCATCATCATCTGAATCTAAATCTAAATGATTAGGAATTGCATCTCCATCTAAACTCGATTCATATATGTCTGGCAAACCATCACTATCCGCATCTGTGTAATTTGTTACAGAACCATCAGCATTAGCAATATAAGTTGCAGAAGCGCCAGAATTATCAGATGTATCTAAGAAATTAGGCAATCCATCACCATCGTGATCACCATTTGGATCATTACCTCCAGCCTCAGTAACATCTAATATACCATCATTGTCATCGTCTAAATCTAAATCATCAGAAACACCATCACCATCTGTATCATTTAAACATACTGCATATAATGGTGTAGCAATTGGAAAATCATTTTGATTCATATCAAAATCTTTCAAAAAGCCATTATTAGCATAATTATCGAACTCTATTTGAGTAATGTCGTTAAATTCATACATTACCCTACTAGGCGCTCCATTAGTTTCATTAACACTACCAGTTGCATTTAAATCAGGAGGTGTATTATCAATCACCAAGTTCGTTGGGTCAGCTGTTGCAGTAAAACGAACTGACGCTCCACAATCAGTAGCTAAAGACTCATTGTTTGGACCATCAATATCATTGATTACAAACCTGTAATCATTAATTGGAACAGGTGTTACACCATCGGCCTGTAAAAATGTAAATCTAATTCTGGATAAATTATTTGGAATTCCAGGTCCTGCAGGATTTGAAGTATATCTTACATTATCCAAATTCTGTGTAAATGCTCCAGTACCAGGCCCTGCAACAACTTGAGCTCTAACACGAGCTAATGTTGGAATTGTTGCTGAAGTAGCACTAAATAATGCATTCGCTGAATTATTCCCAGATATTACACCTGTTATAGTAACATTCTCAAAATTTTGAGAAAAAACATTTACAGATGTAAATAAAACAAATAACATCATCATTGACATTACATGCTTTTTTAAAGATTTTTTTAAGTTCAAAAAATCAATTAGTAAAGGATTGTTCATAATCTATATTTAATAGTTACATTTTGTAAATAATTACAAATTTTTTTTAATCTTAAAACCGTAGAGGGGGTTGTCAAAATAAAAACTAATTTGAAATTAAATTAACCGAACAAAACTATTAAGTTTTTTTTAAGATATTTGCATAGCACATCAATAAATATTGTAGAATAATTACTACACTGTATTTTGTCGAAATAAAATTACACTTTGTCGATTAAATTTAAAAAGTTGAACAGATTCTATTTCATATTATTAATAATTCAACTTGGTTTTTCTCAACAGAATTACCACGAAGAATGGTATTCGGCAGATACAGAGCATTTGCCTCAAAATTCTGTTAAAAGCATTGCACCCGATAAGTATGGATTTATTTGGATGACTACCGAAAATGGCTTAGTAAGATTTGACGGTTCTAACTTTAAAACTTTTAATAGTAATACTACAGGAAATATTTCTAATAGATTTTTATATCTAAGTGGTAATACAATAGTAGATTCACTAAAAACATTCACTGAGGGCTATGCAGATAATATCATTATTAACAAAAGAAAAGCTATTAAAATTAAAGAGAAGTACAACCTCACCTCTTATGATGAATACGAAAATTTAAGATTTTATACAAACAATAATACCAAACAAAAATTTGATTTATTACATAGTAAAATTAAAACTCAAAATGGAGACTATTATAAAATTGAAAAAGATAAAATCCTTTTATTCAACAAGAACAATAAGAAAAAAACAGAAATAACTCATCAATACAAACCTAATACAGACTATTTTTTACTAAATAACGAATTGATCTGGTTAAATAATAATGGGGATTACTCAACATTTGACAATAGCGAGAAAAAAAATAAAATTTTCATAAAGAAAAATGCGAAAATAATTTACAATCATTTAACACAACAATATTTTGTTTATACAGACAATGAAATTTTTATTTTAAAAAAAGCAACCAATAAACTTTATTTTTCGTTACTTCATCAAGTAAATATTCCTCGTCAATATACTATAAAGTGCTTATTTTATGATATTAAGAGTAATAAACTATTTATTGGAACTGACAATAAAGGACTGGGAATAATATCTTTAAACAAGTTTAGTATTCTTAATAACTTTAAAAAGGTTGATAACAATTATTATTCAATAATTCCAATTTCAAACGAGAATTTCATTACTGCTAAAGGTGAAATATTTAGTGTAAATCAATTAATTGCCGATTTAAAACTTAACACCAATGGATACCAATTTGGAATTGCTATAGACAAACAGAAAAACATTTGGATTCAGAACAATACAACGCTTACTTGCTTTTTTAAGAATACAAATTACAAAACTTCAATAAAGAATGAATTTAAAGCAACAATTGGCAGCATCTTTTGTGATTCAAAAAATAAAATTTGGATAGGTTTTAGAAAAGAAGGAAACATGAAAGTTTTTGTTGCTACGATAAACGCCAATGACCCAAATTCAAAACCAAATTATATAAGAAATATAGATAAAGCTGTTAATTATTTTGCTGAAACTAAAGACCACAAAATATTAATGGCATCACCAGGCAACTTAATTATTTATGATGTAATAAAACAAAAAACAAAAAAAATACCTTGTGACAAGAACGACATAAGAAGCATTTTTATTAGCAAAGACAACACTATTTGGGTATGTACTTATAGTAATGGCTTTAGTTTATTTAAAAACAATAGGTTTTACAAAATGCCAATTGATAACTATTCGTATTTAACATCTGCGCATTGCATTAATGAAGATATAGATGACCACTTTTGGATAAGCACGAATAAAGGATTAATAGAAGTTGATAAAAAAAACCTATTAGCATACTATAATGATAAATCGCCTGTTTACTACCACCATTATGATTCAAACAATGGTTTTTTAACTAATGAATTTAATGGTGGCTGCCAACCTTGTAGCGCTAAATTAGAAAACGGCTATTTTATATATCCAAGTTTAAATGGTTTAGTGGCGTTTCATCCAAAAAAAGTAAACAAAATATTACCAACAAACAATTTTTACATAAATGAAATTGAATTAGACGGAAAAACAAGTTATTTTAACGATACATTATTCCTTAATCGAAACTTTAATCGGGTAAAATTCAAAATTGATTTTCCATATTTTGGAAATCATGACAACATTTATTTTGAAGCAAAACTAGACCTTAACAAAAATGACAAATGGATTCATTTAAATGATGAAAAAGAAATTAGTTTCACAAATATTCCTCCTGGAGTACATACTCTTTATATAAGAAAACTTAAGCCATTTTCGTCAACATATGAAATAGAAAAAATAATCATTAATATTCCTTTCCTTTTTTATGAAAAACTATGGTTTAAAATATTTTTAGCCATAATAATAACCTCTTTTTTAATTATTGGTATACGACTACGTTATAATTTTATAAAAAAGAAAAACGATGCTCTAGAACAAATAATAAATGAAAGAACTGCAGATTTAATTAGCACAGTTACTAATTTAAAAGCAGCAAAAAACAATCTCTCACAGGAAGTTTTACAACAAAAAAAATTGATTGGAACCATCAGTCACGACATTAAAAGTCCGCTTAAATTTTTATCTATTACCGCTAAACATTTGCACGAAAAATCACTAATAACAAATGATGACAACATAAAAGATAATGCAAAAATCATGCATGAATCTGCCAATCAACTTTATCGATTTGTTGAAAACCTTGTTGATTATTCAAAAATATTTATTGAACATAAAAACTTAAACGAATTAAAAAAAGAATCTATTGATAGTATTATTAACGACAAAATTAAACTATTTAAAAATATTGCAGAAGGAAATGCAATAGTAATAACATACAATAACTTCGCTCCTTCTCAAATTAATTTAAACAAAAAAATTACAGGAATTATTATCCATAACTTATTGGATAATGCAATTAAAAATACAGTCATTGGAGCTATAACAATTGAAACAAACCTAATCAAAAACAAAATTTATATAAGCGTAGAAGATACGGGATGTGGAATGCCTGATGAAATAAAAAATTACTATTTGAATCTTCAAAAAAACTTTGAAACTGATAAACTTGCAATTCAAAATTATGGTCTTGGATTACACATGGTTTTAGAACTTTTACGCCTATTAAAAGGTGACTTAAAAATTTATTCGAAAGAAAATGAAGGCACGAAAGTTACAATAATAATTGACGATAATTAAACATGTAAATTGTATTTTTCTATCAATTCAACAAGGTTATTAATTTTTAACTTTTCAAAAATTCTGTTTTTATATGTGCTCACTGTCGACATTTGAATACCTAAGTTATTAGAAATTTCAAGATTACCATCGCCTCTTACCAATAATTTCGCTATTTCTATTTCTCTATTAGACAACTTATCAAATGGATTTATGGGTTCGTTATTAACTTGACTATTGTTTAATTTATCAATTATTTCATCGGTTAAATACTTACCATAATCCATAATAGATCTAACTGCTTCAACAATTTTATCCTCGCCACTAAGCTTATTCAAATAACCATCTGCTCCTGCATGAATATATCTTAAGGCATAAAATTCTTCTTCATGAGCTGAAAACATCAATATCTTGACATTTGATAGAAAATGTCTTATCTCACTTATCATTTCAGTATTTTTACCTCCAGGAATATTGATATCTAAAATAATTAAATCAAATTGATCAACTTTAATTTTCTGTAAAGTTTCTGAATAATTACAGGCATAAGATATTTCTAAATTTGGAATTTCATTTTTCAAAATAATTGAAACACCAGCTTTTACAACTAAATGATCATCAACAATTAATATTTTATATTTCATGGGGGCTAAAATTAAAATGCTAAAATAATAAATAAATGATAGAATAAAATGTTATTTATAAATACTATTTTTGCACAAAATTATTACACATGAGCTTTATAGAAGAAATCGCAAGAAGAAGAACTTTTGGAATTATTTCGCATCCAGATGCTGGTAAAACAACACTTACCGAAAAATTACTTTTGTTTGGTGGAGCAATTCAAGAAGCTGGTGCCGTAAAGAGCAACAAAATTAAAAAAGGTGCCACTTCAGATTTTATGGAAATTGAGCGTCAAAGAGGAATTTCTGTTGCTACATCTGTCTTGGCATTTAACTATAAGGATAAAAAAATTAATATTTTAGACACCCCTGGTCACAAAGATTTTGCCGAAGACACTTTTAGAACTTTAACAGCTGTAGATAGCGTTATTGTTGTAATCGACGTAGCAAAAGGTGTTGAGGAACAAACCGAAAAACTGGTTGAAGTTTGTAGAATGAGAAATATTCCGATGATTGTTTTTATTAACAAATTAGATCGTGAAGGAAAAGATGCTTTTGATTTAATGGATGAAGTAGAGCAAAAATTAAAACTTCGCGTAACACCTTTGAGTTTTCCTATCGGAATGGGATATGATTTCAAAGGAATTTATAACATTTGGGAAAAAAATATTAATCTTTTTGAAGGAGATAGTAGAAAAAACATTGAAGAAACAATTGCTTTTTCAGATATTGAAAGCAAAGAATTAGAAGGAATTATAGGAGAAAAACCAGCCAATCGCTTAAGAGAAGAACTTGAATTAATTGGAGAAGTATATCCAGCTTTTAGTACCGAAGAATATCTTTCTGGTGATTTACAACCCGTATTTTTCGGCTCTGCCTTAAATAATTTTGGTGTAAGAGAATTGTTAGATTGTTTCGTTGAAATCGCTCCAACTCCAAGAGCTAAAGAATCCGATACTAGATTAGTTAGACCAGAAGAAGAAAAATTAAGTGGTTTTGTTTTCAAAATTCACGCAAATATGGATCCAAAGCATCGAGACAGGTTAGCCTTTGTTAAGATTGTTTCAGGAACTTTTGAAAAAAACAAACCTTATTTACACGTAAGACAAGGAAAAAATCTAAAATTTTCGAGTCCAAATGCTTTTTTTGCTGAGAAAAAAGAAATTGTAGACATCTCTTATCCTGGCGATATTGTAGGATTGCATGACACCGGAAACTTTAAAATTGGAGACACACTAACCGAAGGTGAAAAAATGAATTTTAAAGGAATTCCAAGTTTTTCTCCGGAGCATTTTAGATACATCAATAATGCTGACCCATTGAAATCTAAACAATTAGAAAAAGGAATTGATCAATTAATGGACGAAGGTGTTGCACAGCTTTTTACGTTAGAAATGAACGGACGAAAAGTAATTGGAACTGTAGGCGCATTACAATATGAAGTTATTCAATATCGTTTAGAACATGAATATAGTGCAAAATGCACCTATGAAAATTTTCCAGCATTCAAAGCTTGTTGGGTAAAACCCCAAGATCCAAAAAATGAAGAATTCGCTGAATTTAAGCGTGTTAAGCAAAAATTTATGGGTACAGACAAGTATGGACAACTAGTATTTTTAGCAGATAGTGAATTTTCGATTCAAATGACACAACAAAAATACCCTTCTGTTGAGTTATTTTTTACCTCAGATTTTCAAAAGAGATAATTTTTTACTACTATTGTATTATATTTTTAATTTATCCCCCAAAACACGAAATATGAAACCTAATTTATTAAAACTTTATGCAACCATTTTTATGGCTTTTATTAGCTTTTTAAGTGTTGCGCAGCCGGTAGACCCACCAGCAGACGATGATCCACCAGCATCTCCAATTAATACAAAATTGGTTTGGCTAGCAATTTTTGGAATCACTTTTGCTTTTTACTACTTCAAAAATCAAAAAAAGACAAGTTTACAAGATAAATAGTAAGCAACCATAAAAAAAGACCTCAAATTGAGGTCTTTTTTTATTTATTTATTTCTTTTCTGTTCTCTTGCCAAAAGTGTGTTTTTTAACAACATTGCAATTGTCATTGGACCAACACCTCCTGGAACTGGCGTAATGTAGGATGCTTTTTTAGATACATTTTCAAAATCTACATCACCTACAATTCTATATCCTTTTTCAGTAGTTTCATCTTCTACTCTAGTAATTCCAACATCAATAATTACAACATCATCCTTTACCATTTCTGCTTTTAGAAAATTTGGAACTCCAAGTGCCGAAATAATAATATCGGCTTGAGAGGTAATTTGATTGATATTTTTAGAATGACTATGTGTAACCGTTACCGTTGAATTTCCAGGAAATCCTTTTCTTCCCATTAAAATACCCATTGGACGACCTACAATGTGGCTTCTCCCAATTACTACCGTATGCTTTCCATCGGTTGGCACATTATATCTTTCTAATAATTCTAAAATCCCGAAAGGTGTTGCTGGAATAAAAGTAGACATATCTAAAGCCATTTTTCCAAAATTTTCTGGATGAAAACCATCTACATCTTTACTAGGATCAATAGCTTCAATGATTTTTTGGGTGTCGATTTGTTTTGGTAACGGCAATTGAACAATGAAACCATCTATATCATCATTCTCATTTAATTCTTTGATTTTTTTCAAAAGTTCCGTTTCGGAAGTTGTGCTTGGCATTTTAATCAAAGTAGATTCAAAACCTACTCGCTCGCATGATTTTACTTTGCTTCCTACGTAAGTTAAACTCGCTCCGTCGTTACCTACAATAATTGCTGCTAAATGAGGTACTTTTTCTCCATTAGCTTTCATTTGTGCTACCTCAGCAGCAATTTCGTTTTTAATATCTTCCGATACTTTTTTTCCGTCTAATAATTGCATTGTTTTTATTTCAGGTTTAGTGTTTTGGTTTTAAAAGTTGTGTGTTTCCCAAAACAAATAGTTAGTATGTTTTAAAAAAATAAGGTTCAAAACTTTCTTTATTTGAAATTTTAAACCTTAAACTATAATTTACATTCTTGGCATTCCGCCTTTCATTCCAGCCATGGCTTTCATCAAATTTTTTCCACCACCGCCTTGCATCATTTTCATCATTTTGCTCATTTGGTCAAATTGTTTCATCAATTGATTTACTTCTTCAATTTTTCTCCCAGAGCCTTTCGCTATTCTATTTTTACGTTTCACATCGATTAATGATGGTTTACTTCTTTCAGCCGGTGTCATTGATTGGATAATAGCTTCAATGTGTTTAAAAGCGTCGTCTTCAATTTCAACATCTTTTAACGCTTTTCCTGCTCCAGGAATCATTCCAACAAGGTCTTTCATGTTACCCATCTTCTTGATTTGCTGAATTTGCGCTAAGAAATCATCAAAACCAAATTCGTTTTTAGCGATTTTCTTTTGTAATTTTCTTGCTTCTTCTTCGTCGTATTGCTCTTGTGCTCTTTCTACTAAGGAAACAACGTCTCCCATTCCCAAGATTCTATCAGCCATACGAGATGGGTAGAATACATCAATAGCTTCCATTTTTTCACCTGTACCGATGAATTTGATTGGTTTATTAACTACTGATTTAATCGAAATTGCAGCTCCACCACGCGTATCACCATCTAACTTTGTTAAAATAACTCCATCAAAATTTAATCTATCGTTGAATGCTTTTGCTGTGTTTACCGCATCTTGTCCCGTCATCGCATCTACAACAAATAACGTTTCTTGTGGTTGAATAGCTTTGTGAACATTTGCTATTTCGTTCATCATTTCTTCATCCACAGCCAAACGACCAGCAGTATCGACGATTACTACATTGAAACCATTTGCTTTTGCATGTTTGATTGCGTTTTGAGCAATTTCAACAGGATTTTTATTTTCTGGTTCTGAATAGACTTCAACCCCAATTTGTCCTCCAACTACGTGTAATTGATTAATTGCCGCAGGACGATAGATATCACAAGCTACCAATAAAGGTTTTTTGTTCTTTTTAGTTTTTAAAAAGTTGGCTAACTTCCCAGAAAAGGTAGTTTTACCAGAACCTTGTAAACCTGACATCAAAATCACAGAAGGATTTCCTGAAAGATTAATTCCCGCAGCATCACCACCCATTAATTCAGCCAATTCATCTTTAACGATTTTCACCATTAACTGACCAGGTTGTAACGTAGTTAATACGTTTTCTCCTATAGCTTTATCTTTTACTCTAGTGGTAAAATCTTTGGCAATTTTAAAGTTAACGTCCGCATCTAATAATGCTCTACGTACTTCTTTTAAAGTATCGGCAACGTTTACATCCGTAATTTTACCATGTCCTTTTAATAGGTGTAACGCTTTATCTAACTTATCGCTTAAATTATCAAACATAATTCTGAATTTGTGTAATGAAGTGCAAAGATAACATAAAGTTATAAAGTTGCAAAGTGAGTGAATGGGTTTGTTTTAAATAAAAAAACCAGCCTCTTAGACTGGTTTAATCGGGGCAAAAAGTGTGTGAGTTTTTTAGTTTTTTTCTAAAGTAAGATAATCAGTTCCGCCGTTACCACCACTTACATCAACTAATTCAATTTTTGTATCTGTTCTAGATAAAATATCCCAATCATCAGACAATTCATCAGCAAAATTTGCTGGAGATGAAAATAAGATATTGAAATCTAAATCATTACTAGGACTATCATCATTACTATCGTCATTAGTTACAGACCATGACCCTGTATAAGTATTTGTTCCATTTGTTGCTGTCAATACATTTGCAGAACCAAAAGTAAAATTATAACCAGTAAAATGATACGTTTCGTTTACTCCAGAATCTTCATAAAATGTAATTCTCCAAGTTCCAGAAGTTACTGTATTAATTACTGGAGTTGGATCAGCTGATGAACTTGAATTATCATCACTTGAACACATTGAAGCTACGTTTAACATAAAAATCAATGACAACATTGGGATTAAAGCTAATTTTTTCATAGGATTAAAATTTAATTTGTTTTTGTTTATAATTTAGTTTGTTTAATTTTTTGTTAGGTATAAATAGTCCGTTCCTCCATTACCACCACTTACATCTTTCAATCTAATTTGTGTTGCAGTATATTCGATAACTTCCCAATCATCTTCTAATTCATCCAATGTAATTCCATCAAAAGAAAACTCTAATTTTTCTTCACCACTATCCATATAATTAGACCAAGTTCCGTTTAATGAAATTGTATTTTTTACTGCTAATGACGTTCCATTACTATTAAATGTAAAATTATAACCTGTATAATCTGAAGTTTCATCTGTGTCATCAAAAAAATATGACACATACCAAGAACCATCTGCTATAATTGTACTCAATGTAGTACTACCACCACCTCCAGAAGGAGAATCATCGCAATCATCGATTGAATCTTCAATAACATCTTCTAACTGATCATTATTTGTTATTGTAACATTCTGTCCGTTAGCATTTGTTAACGAAATTGGATATTGAATAGCGATATATTCGTTATCTTCAAGGTTTTCTAAGAAATTATACAAATCACTATTGTTAGTAATTGTAATTGTATCAGCTAATTGATTATTAGAATTATACACACTAATTACAATTGGAAAATTGAAGCTTATGCAATCAATTTCATCAAAACCATCATCTTCTCCACAATCATCAATTACATCATCTAAATCGTCTGAATCTTGTAAAACTTGTGTAGAAAAGTTTTGATACTGAATTGTTATAGGGTATACAAAATTCACAATATCATCATCGTTAGAAAAAGCATCAATAGCATCTTGAACCGTTTGATAATCCGCTTGAGTTGACACCACAATATTTTGACCATTTACAATTACTGTTACTGGTAAAACAACGCTAAAGCAGCTTGAATTATCCATAACATTATCACCAGATGTTGGGTTTTGTGTAACTCGTGTTACTAAAGTAGTTAATGGTGAAGTATTCGTCAAATTCTGAGTTGTATCTTGAATGACTTCATTTTCTTCACTCTGACAAGACATTAAAAATAAACCTACTAGGCTTAAAATTAAAAAACGATTTAGTTTCATATTATACAGTGTTTTTGGGTTACTTATCATAAAACAATTCAAATTTATTTTACCCTACCTTCTTTTTAAAATAATTTTAAAACAAAAAGAGTAAGCATTATTAAAAAATTAAAAAACCATATAACAATCTGTGCTATCATGTAAATTGACTTTTCATCTTTAGTAATTGCTTTTTTAATTATTGTTTCCATATTCAAATTTTTTTTAATCAAATAATGATTATATTTGTATGTACAGATATAACAACCTACTTTTAAAAAACCCTACCAAAAATTATTTTATTTTAAGCAATTCACAAAACATGTCCGAAAATAGTACTATTTGCCAAGAAAATATTTTTTCAGCTTTTTTTAAAAGTCATGCTAAAGGTTTACGAAATTTTCTCTACTACAAATTTGGAAATACAGACCAAGCTGAAGATGCTACACAGGAAGCTTTTATAAAATTATGGCAAAATTGTAAAGATGTTCCGCTAGAAAAAGCTAAATCTTATATTTATACCATTGCTACAAACAATTCATTAAATGCAATTGCACACAACAAGGTAGTTTTGAATTATGAAAAGAACAACACTCTAGTAGATAGAACCAATGAAAATCCAGAACATATTTTAGAACAAGAACAATTTGAGTCTAAACTATTAAAAGCCATTAACAATATTAATGAAACACAACGAATTGCATTTTTAATGCACCGAATTGATGGTAAAAAATATGCCGAAATTGCCTCAGAATTAAACATTAGCGTAAAAGCTGTTGAAAAGCGTATTCACTTGGCGTTGATTGAACTAAAAAAAGAAATTGAAAATTTTAAGTAGGGTAAAAAACAACATATTTGTTTAATTATTAAATTAAACCTTAATGAAAAAAAAATCTTTAAATACAATTTATTCATTACCTGTATTACTTTTTATAATTGTAACATCAGTTTTATTTTTTAGTTTTAAAACTAATGAAACTATTTTTTATAATTCAAACCCTGAATATAAAGTCATAGGTTGTGACACTACCATTATTTATTTTAAACAACAGGTTTTACCTATTTTGCAAACAAAATGCATAATGTGTCATAATCCTGAAAAAAACTCGCATGGAGTCTTGCTTAACAACTATGAAAACATATTAGCAACAATTGAAACAGAAGATGATGATGATGAACAAAAAAATGAGTTAGCGAAAGTGATTTTGAGAAATAAAATGCCTCCTTACCCTCATGAAAAGTTATCAAGTAATCAAAAAAATATTCTTTTAAAATGGGTTAACCAAGGGATGCAAAATAATAGTTGTGAAGAAACTTTAATTGCAACTTCAAACCTGACATTTGAAAATAGTTTAAAATTGGTTATTGAAAATCATTGTATTGGTTGTCATTCTGGAAAATCTCCTGCGAATGGATATGACTTTTCAAATAAAAACACAGTATTGGAAGTTGTGAAAAATGGAAAACTTTTAAAAGCAATTAATCACGAAGCTGGAGTTACACCAATGCCTTTTATGAGTGATAAAATTTCTGAAAATGAAATAAACGCTGTTCGCACTTGGATTGAAAATGGAATGAACTAAGTAGGGTAAAAAACAATATACTTGTTACATTATTGTAATGCAAAAATTATGGACGAAGATTACAAATTAGCCAAATGGCTTAATAACGAACTTACTGATGAAGAATTAGCCGAATTTAAGCAAAATCCGGACTTTACTTTGTATGAAAAAATCAAAGAAAATTCAGCACGCTTAAAAACACCTGAATTCGACCAAGATAAAATGTTAAGTAGCGTTGTTGCTACTAAAAAAGAAACAAAAGTTGTGAAACTTCAACGAAATTGGTTTACTCGTGTTGCGGCGATATTAGTAATTGGTTTAGGATTAAGTTTTTTTGTTGTTAATAATTTCAAAGAAAAATATTATGGCACAAGCCTTACTCAAACAGTAAGTTTACCAGATAATTCAGAAGTATTAGTTAATAAAAATTCGTCTATAGAATACAAAACTTTCTTCTGGAAAAACAACCGAACCATCGATTTAAAAGGTGAAGCTTACTTTAAAGTTGCAAAAGGAAAAACATTTGAAGTCAATACGAATTTAGGAAAAGTGACCGTTTTAGGAACACAATTCAATGTAAACTCAAAAGACAATACCTTTGAAGTAACTTGCTACGAAGGAAGAGTAAAAGTAAACTATAAAAATCAGGAACTTATTTTAACAAAAGGAATGTTAGTTACTTTTGAAAATGATTCTAAAACAGAAGGAAAAACAACATTATCAATGCCAAACTGGGCTTCTGATGAAATAGAAATGAGTTTTACAAATCAAAACTTAAAAACTATTATTACTGATATTGAAAACACATATAACGTAACCATTAAAACAAATACTATAGCAACAGATCAATTATTTACTGGAAAAATTCCAAATAATAATTTAGATGTAGCCTTACAAATAATTGCCTCAACCTATCATTTACAAATAAAAAAATCAAACGAAACAAGTTTTGAATTAGTAAAAAAGTAAATGAATTATAATCGTTTTTTAATAATTATCAGCTTATTTGTCTTTGTTTTGCCGCTTCGTGCGCAAGATAAAGGCAATGCTGTTTTATTGAAAACAATTTTTGAGAACATCAGCAAAAAACACCAAGTTAGCTTTAATTACATCGAAGAAGAAATTGCGGTTTTCAAACTAGTTCCACCTTCAAATTCATTAACATTACAAGAAAAACTGAACTACATTACTGAAAAAACCCAATTAAAATTTGAATTTATTTCAAAAAAATACATATCAGTAATTAACAATCAAAAACTTGACAAACCTTTGTGTGGATTCCTTTTAGATGAAGAAACCAAAGAACCCATCATTGGTGCTTTTCTACAAATAACAGCAACAAACAGCACCACAATTACAAATGATTTAGGATATTTTGAACTCAATGTAAAATCGGCAAACGATATAGAAATTTCTCATTTGAATTATAAAACCAAATTGGTACAATCAACTTTTTTATATGTAGAAAATTGCCCGAAAATCTATCTAAAAAGTATTATAAACGATTTGGAACCCGTCGTAACAACTGTCTATTTAACCAAAGGAATTACCAAAAGAAAAGATGGAACATTTGAAATAAAACCTAAAAAAATCGGGCAACTTCCTGGTCTAACTGAGCCTGATGTTTTTCAAACCATGCAACAAATTCCTGGTATAAACGCTACCGATGAAAACATTTCAAATACAAGTGTAAGAGGCGGAACACATGACCAAAATTTGTTTCTTTGGAATGGAATTAGATTGTATCAAACAGGGCATTTTTTTGGATTAATTTCTTCTTTAAATCCCAATTTAGCACACAAAATTAATATTGCTAAAAATGGAACATCCGCTTTTTATGGCGATGGTGTTTCGAGTTCGGTTTTAATTTCAACACATACGGATTCTATAGAAAATACTCGTGGCGCTATTGGTTTAAACTTAATTAATGCTGATTTTTATACAAAAGTCAAAACGTCAAAAAAATCAAATATTGAAATTAGTGGCAGACGATCTTACACAGATTTAGTAACTTCTCCAACCTATACGAATTACTTCAATAAGATTTTTCAAAACACTATAGTTACTAATTATTTTGACAATCAAAATATTAAATATAATTCAGACGAAGATTTCTATTTTTATGATTTTACGGCACAATACCATCAAAAAATAAAGCGAAAAACAGATTTATTCATTGATATTTTAAGCATCAGCAACGTCTTGGACGTGTTACAAACTAAAACAGAAAACAGTATTACAACTTCAAAATACAGTTGTTTAGAACAACAAACTTACGGTGCAAATGCATTATTAAAAACAGATTGGAATGCGAAAAATAGTAGCGAAATTTCAATTTATGCTTCTTATTACAATATTAATTCTGAAAATGAATCGATAGAAAGTAATCAAATTTTTAATCAAGAAAACACTATTTTAGATACAGGAATAAAATTACAAAACAGTCATGTTTTATCAGATAAATTCACCTTTTTGAATGGCTATCAATTTAATGAAATTGGTGTGCGAAATGTAGATATTGTAAACACACCTATTTTTTCAAGAAAAATTAAAGAAGTTTTAAAAAATCATGCACTAATTGCCGAACTGAAATACCGTTCGTCAAACGATAAATTTAATGGTCGAATTGGATTTAGACAAAATTATATTCAAGAATTTTCAACATTTATTTTTGAACCTCGAGTTCAGTTAAATTATAAATTTACTCCGTTTTTTCAATTGGAAATTATGGGTGAAAGCAAACATCAAACTACTTCACAAATTGTAGATTTACAACAAGATTTTTTAGGCATCGAAAAACGAAGATGGACTTTATCTAATAACAAAGACATTCCGATTGTGAAAAGTAATCAAGCTTCATTAGGATTTTCGTTCAACAAAAATAATTGGTTGCTAACTCTAGAAAATTTCTACAAAAAAGTAGATGGAATTACCAGTATGAGTCAAGGTTTTCAAAACCAATATGAATTTGTAAAAACCAATGGAAATTATACCGTATATGGAACCGAATTTTTAATTCAAAAACAATTCAGACCAATTACTGCTTGGATAAGCTATACTTTTCAAGAAAACAATTATGACTTTAAAACATTAAACACAACGGCTTTTCCGAATAATTTTGAAATAAAACACACCATAAAATCTGCTATTATTTCAGATTTTAAAAATATAAAACTAGCCATTGGTGCACAATGGTTTACAGGAAAACCAACAACCTTACCAATAAGCACAACACCCATCTACACTGACCCAGAAACACCAACTGTAGGTTATCAATCGCCAAATTCATCTAATTTAGAAGATTATTTCCAAGTGAATTTTTCAGGTGCTTATGCTTTCAATATTGGTAAAAAATCAACACTAAATTTAGGTTTTTCTATACAAAATGTATTGAATAATAAAACAAGTATCAATCAACATTATCGCATAAACAATAACACAAATGTTGTGGAACAAATAAATACTTTCTCGTTAGAAAGAACACCAAATGCCTTTTTAAGATTTACATTCTAAAGAAAAAGTCAGGCTTTCACCTGACTTTTAATCTTAATCTTGAATTTTAAATACTTTTCTCAAAATATCTTCCATCAAACACCACTTGGTAATGGATGATTGTAATAAATTTGCACCTACAAAAATGGTAAACCAATACCAATTTTCGTTGACATACATACCTAACAGCACGCTTAAAATGATGAAGGTTCCTGCTATTGCTCTTATTAATCTGTTTATCATATCGTAATTTTAATTATATCGTTCTACTGAAAAAACCGCAGCATGTACTTTTGAAGCTGAATTTTGATTTCCGTTAAATTCACCAACAATGCCACATAATAAATCCACATTTTGTTTTTCTACAAAAGCATAAAATACTATAGAATCAATTTCATTCATTTCTGAACCAAACCAATTGGATTCTACACCTTCTCCTGAAGCATCTCTAAAACCTTTAACATCTCGGTAAGAATACGATTTTACTTTGGCTTCTTTTAGCATCTTTTTGACGTCTTTTTCAAATTCTGCTATCGCTGTGATTAATATTAATTTCATAATTTTTTTATTTGTAGAAACCTACAAGGTTTTGAAAACCTTACAGGTTAATTATTAATTATTTTTTCTCCCATTTTTTACGTTCCGTGATGTAGTAAATCAAAGGCACAACGATTAATGTCAATAAAGTTGAAACAATCGCCCCTGCTACTAACGAAATAGCTAATCCTTGGAAAATTGGATCAAACAAAATGATTGAGGCTCCGATTACTACTGCTCCTGTTGTTAATAAAATTGGGGTTGTTCTAACAGCTCCAGCTTCAATAATAGCTTGTTTCATTGGAACACCATCGTTTAAACGAATTTCAATAAAGTCAATCAGTAAGACCGAATTCCGCACCATAACTCCAGCTAAGGCAATCATTCCAATGAATGAAGTTGCCGTAAAGAAAGCACCTAATAACCAGTGACCTAATACAATTCCAACTAAAGAAAGTGGAATTGCAACCATCATGACGATTGGTGTTTTGAAATTTTGGAACCAACCTACAATCAACATGTAAATCACGATAATTACAACTAAGAACGCTGCGCCTAAATCACGGAACACTTCTAAAGTAATTTGCCATTCTCCATCCCATTTTACAGTAAAATCGCTTTCATCAGAAGGAGAATCCATATACAATTCGTTTACTTTATATCCTTTTGGTAATTGCATTTTTTCTAACTTCTCATTCATTCCCAAAATCGCATACACAGGACTTTCTAATGCTCCCGCCATATCGGCTAAAACATAAACTACTCGTTTTTGATCTTTTCTGTAAATCGTATTTTGAAGTGTATCTGTAGTAACTTTTACCAAATCACTAACCGGAACCACATTACCACGACTTCCTTTAATTTTCAAATTTTGAATATCTTGCATCGAAGTTTTGTCTTTGTCTGCTAATGAAAGTGTAATACCCACAGGATTATTTGAACGCTCATCATACAAGTTGGAAACCGGCATTTCTCTTAACAAATAAGTCAAATTACCGACTACTTGTTGCGGAGCAATTCCGTTCAACATGGCTTTTTCTCTATCAACTTCCAATTTATATTCCACTTGAGGCGCTTCCACCATCCAATCCGTATCTACCACATCAGAAGTAGTTTCTAAAATGTTTTTTACTTGATTCGCTACTTTGATTTGATCTTCGTAATTAGGTCCATAAACCTCAGCTACTAACGTTGACAAAACGGGTGGCCCAGGTGGAACTTCTACAATTTTTACATTCGCACCATATTTTTTAGCGATTTTTTGTACTTCTGGACGCACTACTTTTGCAATATCATGACTTTGTAAATCACGATCTTCTTTGTGTAATAAATTCACTTGAATATCCGCCATATTGCTTCCACCCCGCATATCGTAATGACGTACCAAACCATTAAAAGTTATCGGAGCCGAAGCACCAATATAATTCTGATAATCTACCACTTCAGGAACCGTTGAAAGATATTGCGCAATTTCTTTAGTAACGGCAGCTGTTCTTTCTAATGTAGTTCCTTCTGGCATATCGATTACCACTTGGAATTCGTTTTTATTATCAAAAGGCAACATTTTTACCGCTACCGATTTGGTAAAAAACATCAAAACCGAACCAATTAACAAAACACCAGTAATCAAAAACATTAGATTACGTTTTTTAGAATTGTCTAAAAGTGGTTGCTCAATTTTTTTATAGATTTTATAAATCCAAGATGTTTCTAAACCTTGTTCTTCTTTGTTTTCTTGCTCGTCTTTTTCATGTAATAAATGGTATCCCAAATAAGGTGTAACGGTCAAAGCTACAAACAACGATAATATCATTGCAATCGAAGCGCCAATAGGCATCGGACTCATATAAGGCCCCATCATTCCCGATACGAAAGCCATTGGTAAGATAGCCGCAATTACAGTAAACGTTGCTAAAATGGTTGGATTTCCTACTTCGTTAATCGCGTAAATAGCTGCTTGTTTAAAAGGCAGTCGCTTCATTTTGAAATGGCGGTGCATGTTTTCGGCAATAATAATACTATCGTCGACCACAATACCTACTACGAACACTAGGGCAAAAAGAGTAATTCGGTTTAGTGTATACCCTAATAAATAGTAACTAAATAAGGTCAAAGCAAAGGTTAATGGAACAGAGAAGAAAACCACTAATCCACCTCTCCAACCCATGGCTAGCATTACTAAAACCGTTACTGCAATAATAGCAACACCTAAGTGCAACAACAACTCTCCTACTTTGTGAGATGCTGTTTCTCCGTAATTTCTGGAAACTTCAACATGTACATCTTCAGGGATAATATTTTTCTTTAAAGCTTCAACTTTTTCAATGATTTTCTCTGAAATCTGCATCGCATCGGCACCTTTAACTTTCGCCACCGAAATGGTTACGGCTGGATATTCCGAGTTAAATTTTGAGAATTTCTCATTCGCTTTTCCGTAACCAAAAGACACATAATTTTTTGGTGTTTGAGGTCCGTCTTGAATCGAAGCGACTTGTTTTAAGTAAACCGGCATATTATTGTTTACACCAACCACCAAGTTTTCAACATCTTCCGAAGTGGCTAAAAACTTACCAGTAGTTACTAAATATTCCGTATCATTCTGTACAAAACTTCCAGATTGCGAACTACCGTTATTGGCTTGAATCATTTGCATAATGCTCAATGCATCTACACCATTTTCAGCCATTTTATCTTTATCTAAAACTACTTTTAGTTCGCGTGTTCTTCCACCAATTTCTTTCGTAATGGCAACATCTTTTACTTTTTCAACTTCCGAAGTAACTTCTTCTGCGATTTGACGTAATTGGAAATCATCATATTTTTCACTCCAAAGTGTTAACCCCAACATCGGAACATCATCAATCGAACGTGTTTTTACGATAGGTTGCATTACTCCTTCTGGGAACATCGTGCGGTTTTTCATCAATTCGTCGTATAATTTTACATACGAATCTTCGCTGTTTTCACCCACATAAAATTGCACCACCATCATCGAATAACCATTCATCGCCATGCTGTGAATGTGCTCTACTCCTTTGATGTTGCCAATGATTTTTTCTAATGGTTTTACCACTCTATTTTCTATCTCAGACGGACTTGCGCCAGGATACATGACCATAACATCGGCCATAGGAACGTTAATTTGCGGTTCTTCTTCTCTTGGAATTAAGAACGAACTATATGTACCAATAATCATCAACGCCACCATCAATAAAATGGTTAATTTTGAGTTGATAAAGAAATTGGCTATTTTACCTGATATACCTTCTTGCATTTTTTTAAGTTTAAATGTTTATGCGTTTAAAAGTTTAAAAGACAATGCTTAAAACTGAAAACTGCGACTGATTACTGAACACTAACCTTAGCTCCGTTGAATAATTTTCCTTCTGCTGAAACAATATATTGTTCGTCTGCTGCTAATCCTGATAATACTTCTACTTGATTGCCGAATGCTTTCCCAATTCGCAACCATCTTAGAATAGCAACATTACCACTTCCTACAGTGTAAATTCCCGTTAATTGTCCTTGTTTAACCAAAGCACTTTCTGGAACTAGAACTATATCAGATTTTACAGTAGTTGTTTCTTTTTTAGCCGTTGGAAATTGCACATTTACAAACATTCCAGATAAAATTTCTTTATCCATTTTGTCTAATGTTACTTTCACCAAATATTGTCCTCCTGTATTTTTTGCGGATAAACTCACTTCCGAAACCTTTCCTGAGACTTCTTTGTTTAATGATTTCACGTTGATTTTAACTGGCATACCATTTTTTACATTCGAAATATCACTTTCCGAAACCATTGCGGTTACTTGTAATCTTGAAGCACCTTCTATACTTACTAAAGGCATTCCTGGATTTGCCATATCACCTTCTTTTACGAAAGTATTAGTAACTGTTCCTGAAAATGGAGCTGTAATATTCGAATAAGAAAACTGCGCCATCACTTCATTACGCATTTGTTTGGCTGCTTCTAAACCTGCTTTTGCCATTTCGTAGCGAGCGGTCATATCGTCTAATTCTTTTTGAGAAGCCGATTGTTGTGCAAACAAATTCACAAAACGATCATAATCTTTTTTTGCATTGATGTATGCTGCAGTCGCTTGTGTGATAGATGCATCCACTTGTGCTTTTTTAGCTTGTAAATCGGTATTATTGATGCTTACTAAAAGTTGTCCAGCTGAAACATTTTGTCCCACTTTTACATTCACTTTGGTTACATATCCCATCATTCTTGTGCTTAAATTTGCACTATTTTCCGATTCTATTTTCCCACTTGCTGTTACATACGGACTATTTGAGTTTCCAGAATTTCCAGCCACTTTTACTGGAATTGAAGGTAAATCAGCAACATTTTCTTTTTTATCACTTCCACAAGAAGTTAAGATTAAAGATGATAGTGTAATGATTGTTATTATTTTTTTCATGTTGTTAAATTTTGATTTTGAACTTGCGCTTGAACTTGTTCTTGCTGTTTATTTCGTTAAAAATTGTAAGTATTGCTTAGTAAAGTTATATTCGAAAACGGCTTGCAAATGCTCTAATTCTTTTTGTGCCATTTGCGTTTCAGCCATTAATAAATCAGTTGTTTTTTCTAATCCTTGTGTGAATCTATTTTGACGAATTCTAAATGCTTCTTGCGATTGTTCAAAAGCTAATTTTGATAAATTCACTTTGTTTTCGGCATCAAGTAATTGACGATTGGTTTTATTCAATTCTAACTGACTTTGTTTTTTGTATTGTTCGGTTTCAACCGTTGCTTTTTCAAAATCAACTTTAGCTTTTTGTGTTTTTCCGATGTTTTTATATCCATCAAAAATATTCCAAGATAATTGTGCTCCTACTAAATACCCTTTAGCTGAAGTTCCGAAAATATTTTGATCATACAATTCATAACTTCCAAAAGCATTTAATCGTGGTAAGAATCCGAATTTGGATGATTGAAACATCTTTTTGTACGCTTCAGACGATTTTTGCATCGCTTGAATATCTTTTCTAGAATCAGAAATTGTTGTATTGATACTTTCGATTGCTATTGAATTATCTAAAGCTTCTGCTGGCTTGTAGGTTTTTCCAACCATATCTTCATTCAATAAAAATGCTAAATAATCGGACGTATTTTGTACATTCGATTTGGCATATTGTAATTGATTCGTAATCTCATTTACACGAACTTGCACATTTAATAAATCGGTTTTTTGTAACATTCCGTTTTTGAAATAGTTTTCTACCAATTTTAAATTCCCTTGTGCTGTTGTATTTGCTTTCTCTAAAACTTTTACCGCTTTATATGCCAATTGCAATTGCATATAAGCTTTTGAAACTTCAAGTTCTAAATATTCTTTAGTGCGCTCTGTTTGTAGTTGAAAAGCATCCATTTTAGCTCTAGCAGCTTGTCTTCCGTACAAACCATCTAAGTTGATAAGTGGTTGTTGCACTTCTATTTTGGTTGCAAAATTTTGAGTTTTATCAGGATCATTTAACAATGCTGGATTAAAATCGGAAGCCGTTAAGATTCCTTGATTTAATTTGGAACCAAACGCCATTAAAGGATTGGTAGTAACTATTCCTGTATGCGAAACAGTAATATTGGGTAAAAAAAGTGCATTTGATTGACGATAATCTGCCTTTGCAGATTGAAAAGATTTTTCGGCAACTTTAATCTGTAGGTTATTTTCTGTGACTTTTTGTAACAAATCATTTTTGGAAATGGATAAGGTATCCTGCGCATAAACATTAACTGTCCCAAACGCAATTCCAATTGCTACTAATAAATTGATTTTCTTCATCGTTTAATTTTCATTTTATTACTGAACAAAAGTACGATGCCGAAAAACCGTAGTCGGTAACAAGAGTTACATAGACTTGTAATATATGTTACATAAAAAAAATGCCTCGAAAAAATCGAGGCACTTTAAATTTATTTGATTAAAACTACTCAGCTTTTTTCTCAGTAGCTTTTTTAGATGAACAACATCCACCTGATTTACCTTCAGAACCACAAGATTTTTTTTCTGCAGTTGAGCAAGATTTTTCAGTTTTAGCAGTTTCTTTTTTTGCTTTTTGTTTTGGCTCTTGAGCATTAACATTCATTGACAACATAAAAGCTGCTACAGCCATGATTGAAACTAATTTTTTCATCTTTATTATTTTTTAAATTGTTATTTATTTTTTGTGTTCTAATTATACTATGACAAATATATATAATTTTAGAAATAGTACTCTTAATTTTTTATTAATTTAACAGTTATTGCTTTTTAATTACTTTTTCTGAAACATAAAATTTATCATCAAATACAAAAGTAATAATTACAAAATCTGTCTTAGCCGATGCAATACTAAAATTCATACTCGTTTTTCCAGTATGAATATCTTCGATATCTCCTTCTTCAACAACTTTTCCTTCTAATGTTGAAATAAAATAACCAACAGTTGTATCATAAGGCAAGTTAAACTCTACACGCACAGTATCAAGTGAGGTTGGATTTGGCGAAACAATCACAGAAAAAGGATTTTTTCCGTCAATTTGTTGAACAGTTAAAACTGGATTTTTTACCAATTTAACTTCATAGATAGTAGGATCGGCAGAAGTCAATCCTGTTTGATTATCTGTAAATGCAGACAAAGAAGAACTTAGAATGCCACCATATAAATGCCCAATCACAAATTCATTAGAAGTAATATTAGATAATTGAATAACTTCGTTTGAGTAATGAGGTAAAGTTTTATTCGGAATAAACTCGGCTCCAGCTCCTTTAAGATTTGGCATCTCAACTGGCAAATTATATTCATACAAATTACCTGAAGCATCTCTTGAAGTTCTACTAATTGTTTTTACAAACGGAACCGTATTATCTTGAACTAAATTACCTGCTTGATAATAATACTGACTCATTCCGCCAAAAAATAAGTTGTGCATTTGATTTAAAGTTGCGTCATATAAACCCACTTTTCCACTGTGATAATTACTTAAATATTGGTTAAAACTTGTTTGTGGATAATAGCCACTAGCTTTTATATCTACTGGATACAAAAAGGGCAAATCAACCGCAATTTGAAATACACCAGATGAAATTGTATACCCTAACTCTCCATCAGGAAAAACTTGTGGTACAAGATTATAATCTCTTCGGTGCAAATGAACTGCATCAGTAATCGTTTCATAATTAGCATAACTTAAATTACTCCCAGAATTATCAATTGTAAATTTTCGGATAGCATTTGAATACGTTTGCGTAAAAGTTGGGTTATTCATTGGGTTATATCTTCCATCAAAACGATGTCCGCCTACCAAATAAAAAGTAGTTCCAATTTTAGCCAATTGTCCACCAGTTATTGCAAAAACATCATTCGAAATTTGCTTGAAATAAGAAGTTATTGGTGTTCCAGCAATGATGGCGTTCATCAAATTTGGCACATCAACGGAAGTCAAATTATTGAATGTTTTATGATCGTCTGCTGAAGCTGCATAAGCATATCCTCCAATAATAAACAAAGCATCACCGTCTTGATAAAAATTCATATTGGTAGATTGCAACTGCTCTTTAATTCCTACTGGAATTGAATTTACTGATGCAGACCAAGATTGTTGTGTAGCAATATCAACCACATAAATATCTGTGTTATTTTGTGCTCCTGGAAATGAATTAAAAGGTTGGCGCGCATGAACACCATCTTTTCTTCCTCCAATAATTAACCATTTCCCATTATGCTGTCCAAAAGCATAAGAATGCAAACCTGGCAATCCAGAAACCGAAACAGGAGTTAAAACTACATTATAATCAAACGTAGTTTGTGCTATTAATGACTGTATAGAAGCCAAAAATATCACTATAAAATATTTTTTCATTTTAAATAAATTATAAGTTAAACCTATGCTAAAAGAGCATAAGTAATTAATAAACTTTTAAATTTTTTAAACGAAAAACTTTGGTGGATGCCAAATAGAGTGTTGATATTTTGGGATGAAAATCTTTTCGTAATTAGATTTTTGTTTTTCAGAATAAAACTCTGGTGTACTATTAAATTCTTTTAATGAAATTTCAGCAACAAACTGTATGGGACTGAAATTTAAACTCATAATAATTTTCCCTTTCTCGCAACCAGAAGTTTCTGAACCATTGCATGAAATTCCACATTCTGAACTTACTAACATTTTTATAGCTCTTACTGATGGCAAAGTATTTAATGTCATCAGATAGAAAAAAAGAATGTAAGTTAGAAATTTCATTTTCACAATCGTGCAAATTATTTTAGCAATGAAACAAATGTATTATTTTTTAGGAATTTGGCAACCATTTGCACCACACCCCGTATTAAAAAGAGCTTGTATTAAAAAAAATAATCCAAAAGCTATAAAAAACCATTCAGAAGTAACATAAGCTTGAACAAATAAAAATATTGCAAATACTAACCGTACAATGCGCATCAAATGCCAATTTGTAAATAAAATATGCTTCATGTTTACTTTTGATTTTATCGTCAAATATATATCAACAAAAAATATTTTTGTGTATCAAATGTTACTTAAAACTGAAAGTAAATAAAAGGTTGTGGACCTGCTGAAGCTGTAGCATAAACTACCCAAAATACAAATCCTAACACAATAGCTTTTCCAATTAATGGCAATGCTTTAAAACTATTTTGCATCAAATTAACCATTTTTTCAGGAAGAAAATGCCATATAAATCCAATTGTCATTAACAAAAACACATTTTTGTATCCAGAAATAATAACCATCCATTGGTTCATGTCAAAGGTTACTTTTCCAATATTTTGAATGACTTCTATAGCTGTTACAAAATCTTTTGCTCGGAAGAAAATCCAACAAAAAGTTACAAAATGAAAGGTTAAAACAATAGCCAAAATAGTCCAAACATAACTAAACACACTTTTCTTTACATCAACTTTTGCTGGAAAATATTCCAAAACAATTTTATGAACCGCTAAAGCAATTCCATGTAAAGCTCCCCAAATAATAAAACGCAAACTTGCACCATGCCATAAACCGCCAAGTAACATTGTTGTCAGTAAATTTACATTGGTAAACATATTTCGCTCTCTATCTTTTGAAAGTAAGAAAGTCATTACAAAAGCAATAGCTCCACCGACTGATATAAATAAAGGCACGTGGCTTGTTCCGATGAAGGAAATACTCCATAAAATCAATATAAAAAAGAACAAAGCTGGAAATAAAAATCCTGCAAAAGTTCCTTTTCTGTTTCCTCCTACCGAAATATACAAGAAATCTTTCAACCAAGTTGATAGCGAAATATGCCATCTTCTCCAAAACTCGGTAATCGATGCCGATTGATAAGGTGTTCTAAAGTTGGTTGGTAATTTAAAACCTAGCAACAAAGCCACCCCGATAGCCATATCAGAATAACCCGAGAAATCACAATAAATTTGAATGGCATAACCATAAGAAGCCATTAAATTTTCAAAAGCAGTATAACTCGAAGGAGCATCAAAAACACGATCAACAAAATTGATTGAGATATAATCTGAAATTACCGTTTTCTTAAGTAAACCTCCAATAATTAAAAGCAATGCTCTATTTACTTCTTCTTTAGTTATGTTTAATTTCTGATAAATTTGTGGTAAAAAATCTTTGGCTCTTACAATTGGCCCAGCAACTAACTGCGGAAAAAACGAAACGAAAAACAAATAATCAACATAATGTTTCGTTGGTTCAATTTCTTTACGATATACTTCTATAATATAACTAATGGATTGAAAAGTATAGAATGAAATTCCGACCGGAAGTATAATTTTTTGAAAGGCAAAATGAGCTCCAGAAACTGAATTATAAGTGTCAATTACAAAATTGGTATATTTAAAATAACCAAGAAAACCAAGATTTAAAATAACACTAAACGCTAAGCACACTTTCTTATAAAAAACACTCGTTGTTCGATGCACCAAATTACCCAAATTGTAATCTACTACTGAAGACGCAACCAACAATAAAAAGTAAATGCCACTCGATTTATAGTAAAAAAACAATGAAAACGCAATTACATAAACCAATCGTTTATAAAATGTGTTTTGCAACGAAATATAAATAGCATAAAAAACAATAAACAAGCCCAAAAATAAACCTGTATTAAACAACAAAGGCTCTTTTGGATTATAAATAAACCAATTCTTAACCGTTTCTATCGTTATTGTACCAAAGGTTTCAGTAAACCAATTTTGTATTGAAAAAAGTGCTATCACAACTATTTTGCTGATTTATATAATTCATATGATTGTAAAAATGCTTCAAAGAATAAATCGGCTTGTTTTTCATAACCAATTTTGGAATAATGTACTTTATCGCGAGACATTAAACCTTTTGCAGCATTCTTAAAAATATTTTTATTGCCACCAAAAACTTCAAATAAATCCCAAACTGCATAACCATTTGAATGGGCATTTTCTTTGATTTTTACTGCATAATCAGCAATAAAAGTGTTCGTGTATTTTCTATGTAAAACCGAAGGTGGCGGTGTTGTTACCAAAATGGTTGCTAGGGGTGTTTTTTCTTTAATTGAAGCAATCATCTGGTTCAATTGCTTAAAATATTGTTCTGCAGATTGCTTATCAAAACTTTCATTTGTACCTAACGATATAATAATTAAATCAGGTTGTAAAGCGGGCAATTGCTCAAAAAATAGTGGAAATTTATTATAATCTGAACATTTTGCACCATTGACGCCAATGCCGCTGTAAGTGATTCCTGGTGCGTTGTTTCCTAAAATCAATCCATTCAGAGCAAAATCATTAACATTTTGATTCGGAACTATTGCTATTTTGTCCAATGGTTTTTCCGAAATATAATCATTTGAAAAAAATGAAGTTTGCAAATCTATAGGCACAAACTCTGTTTTAGTTACAAATCTAGGCTGTGTCTGCTTTGAAGGGATTGTCAAAATTTTTCCATCTCTAATCATATCACTTTTTAACCCATTTGCTTTTTTAAGAGCTTTCAACGACACATTATATTTGTCTGCAATCCCACCTAAAACTTCACCAGGTTTTACCTTATGCGTTATTTTTTTAGGCACTTTAGTTTCTATTACAATATTTTTATTAGAAACCGAGACATCAAATAAATTAGTGTTTTGAGGTGTAATTACCTTTAAATTGGTAAAATTATATCGTGCATCTTTTACTTGTACTTGTATGGCAAAATTATCAGATTTTGTTTCCAAAGCGATTCCACTTAAACCAACAGGTTTTGATGAATCGGCATATAAATTTCGTACACTCTGAAAACTTCCCGAAGCAGTAAATCGAATGGGTGCGCTATTATTTGTCTTTGCAACACTATATGGAAATGTAAATCCAAAACCCGCATTTCCAAAAGTATTTTGCAGATGATTTCTCATTCTTGCAGTAAACAAATCGGCTTGAATGTGAGAATCCCCAATATGAACTACATTTATTTTACCTTCTTTTGATTGTTCTAATTGGTACAATCTTTCATAAAAAGCAGCAATTGCACTCGTATTTTGTATATCATTTTTATCAAAAGTAACCTCAACAGTATCAACAATAGTAGAATCAATCGCTACAAAAGTTGTATCCACTTCTTGAGCAAAACCAAAGGAAGTCAATCCAAGTAAAAACAATATTATCTTATTCTTCATGTATTGAATCCTTTTTTACAGCAACCGTATCTCTTTTTACAGGAGTGGCTGGTTTGCGCTTTTTTCTTAAATTTTTATAGGTTTCGTACCCTTGATTAATTTGGTTAAAAATCATATTTGCTACTTCTTTAGCACCTCTATGATTAAAATGTGTATAATCTTTATTTGCTTTTGCAGGAACTTCATCTACCCATTTTACCATAGAACCATCACCACCCATTAATGTGTAAATATTTACAAAACTCGCTTCTGATTTAATAGCATATCTCTTTTGTGCAGTATTCAATGGAACGACAGCCGAATCTGTTTTCATTTCCAAATCATACTTAGTTGATTTATCTGCCGTTGATATAATTAAAATTGAGACGCCAGGAAAACATTCTTTCAAATGATTTACAACTTTAGTCATTCGTTTTTCATACCAAGTATAATCTAATGTTCCATAATTCAACACATTAGCTCCATATTGTAATACAATTAAATCATAACCTAATTTTGCATGAAACGCTTTCATTGTAGCCGTATCAAATGTTCCTAATGGAAGTCCAGAATTTCCTCTGTTTGAAAAATTATCAACATGAACTCCTTTTCCATCATCAAAATTAAAACCATAAAAAGGAATTGAATCAGCTTTAGAAAAATTTACTTTTATGTTTTTCAAATTCCCTTCTGACAGAGTCAATGTGTTTAAAGTATTGTTTGGTGATAATTTTTTGAAAATAGTATCAGAACCTACAGTATAAAAAACCTTTCCGTTTTTATTTGATGAGCTTCCGTAGAACAATGTTGGTTTTGGTAATTCTGAGGCAAATTTTGTTTTGGTTGCTTTGTATTTTACCCAAGCTACATTTGAAGTATCGTTAGCAAAAAACACATGCCCATTTACACCAAAAGCACGTGATGGTCTTTTAACCTTCAAATACGATTGTGTTTTCCAATTACCCGAAAATTCGTGTGTAAGTGAACTTCTTGAACTAGCTGATTCTGATGTAATATTAACAAAACCAACACCTTGACCACCAAAACGTTCTTGCAAATAAGTTCTAAAATCCTTAACTATCAAATCACCATCTGTCATTGAATCACCAAAATAAGCTATACGAACATTTCCTTGCTTTTTGGTTTCCAATTGAAACAATTTTTCAAAAAAAGTGACCAAATATTGATTTCCTTTGTATTCATCAAAAGTTTCATCTGGGAATTTTATTCCGTTAACAACCTTAAAATCAATTGTTTTATTTGATAACGTATCTTTTTCTTTAATAGCTCCATCTTCTGCTAATGCTTCTAAAAGCAAGCTGTCTACAACAATATTTTTAGAATTTGCTGTGCTTTCAGGAAAAATTTTCTTGGGTAGAAATGTTTTGAATGCTAAAAATGATAGGGTTGAAAAAACCACTACAATTAATGCTTGAATAAAATATTTTGATGTGTTCATTTATTATATTTCAATATCAAATACAAGTTAAAAAATCAAGTATAATCATAAACTCGTAACTTGTAACTTTAAACTCGTAACTCGCTTACATTCTTTCAGGAACTTCAATTCCTAACAATTGAAATGCATTTTTTATTGTGTTTCCAACAGATTTTGACAACTGTACTCGAAATACTTTTTTATCGTGATTTTCTTCTCCTAAGATAGAAACTTGCTGATAGAACGAGTTGAATTCTTTTACCAAATCATACGTATAATTTGCAATCAAAGCCGGACTGTGATTCTCAGCTGCATTTTGAATTACTTCAGGAAACAACTGCACTTGCTTGATTAATTCTTTCTCTTTTTCATGTAATTCTAATCCAGAAATTGAAATTGAAGTATCAAAATCCGCTTTTCTTAAAATCGATTGAATACGAGCGTAAGTATATTGAATGAATGGCCCAGTATTTCCTGCAAAATCAACTGATTCTTCTGGATTGAACATCATTTGTTTTTTCGGATCAACCTTCAACATGTAATATTTCAACGCACCTAAACCGATTGTTTTGAATAAAACCGCTTTTTCCTCTTCAGAATAACCATCTAACTTTCCTAAATCTTCTGAAATAGTTTGTGCAGTTGTAGTCATTTCTGCCATTAAATCATCAGCGTCAACAACTGTTCCTTCACGAGATTTCATTTTTCCTGAAGGTAATTCTACCATTCCATAAGATAAATGATATAAACTGTCAGCCCAATCAAATCCTAATTTTTTCAAGATTAAGAATAATACTTTGAAGTGGTAATCCTGTTCGTTTCCTACAGTGTAAACCATTCCTCCAACATCTGGAAAATCTTTCACACGTTGGATTGCGGTTCCAATATCTTGTGTCATATAAACCGCAGTTCCGTCAGAACGAAGTACGATTTTTCTATCTAAACCATCCGCTGTTAAATCAATCCAAACTGAACCATCTGGATCTTTCTCGAAAATGCCTTTTTCTAAACCAAATTGTACTACTTCTTTTCCAAGTAAATAGGTGTTTGATTCATAATAATAGCTATCAAAATCAACGCCAAGATTTTTATACGTTTGAGCAAATCCATCATATACCCATTGGTTCATGGTTTTCCATAGTTCGATAACTTCTGGCTTTCCATTTTCCCAATCTAAAAGCATTTGTTGTGCTTCTAAAATGGATGGTGCTAGTTTTTTTGCTTCGTCTTCGGTTTTACCTTGAGCGATTAATTCTGAAATTTCTTTTTTGTATTGTTTATCAAATTCCACATAGAAATTCCCAACCAATTTGTCACCTTTCAATCCGGTTGAAGCTGGCGTTTGTCCGTTACCGAATTTTTGCCAAGCCAACATCGATTTACAGATGTGAATTCCTCTATCGTTGATAATTTGCGTTTTGTATACTTTTTTTCCAGATGCTTTTAAAATTTCGGCAACCGAATATCCTAACAAGTTATTTCTGATGTGTCCTAAATGCAAAGGTTTATTGGTGTTTGGCGAAGAATATTCTACCATTACCGCTTTTTCTCCTTCTTTTGGAGCTACAAAACCAAATGTTTCGTTGTTTTTAATCGTATTGAAAAATTCCACATAAAAAACATCCGAAATCACGATGTTTAAAAATCCGCCTACCACATTAAACTTAGAAACTTCATTTACATTCGTTACTAAGTAATTTCCAATCTGATTTCCAATTTCAACAGGATTGCCTTTTAATGCTTTTACCAAAGGAAAAACTACCATAGTTATATCACCTTCAAATTCTTTCCTAGTAGCTTGAAATTCAACTTTTTCGATAGCTATACCGAATAATTCCTGAACTGCTTTTTGGATGTGCAATGTTAATGTGTGATGTAATGTCATTTTTACCTAATTTTTAGAACGCGCAAAGGTAATAAATAGTAGTTTGCGAATGGTAATTCGCTGTTAGTTTTTTTACATCAAAAAAATAATTTCAAAAAAATTGTAACAATTAACAAATGTTGAAGTCTATTAGCTACAATCATCAATATTATTTTAAAAACAAACAAATGAAACTAAAATTAATTATTACGTGTTTTTTATGTAGTCTTTTCTACGGATTTGCTCAAAATTCGGGAACAATTAAAGGGAAGATTATCGACAAAAACACTAAGCAACCATTGCCTTATGTAAACATTGTTATTAAAGACAATGATAAAATTATCACAGGCGGTGTAACAAAAGACGATGGAAGTTTTGCAATCAATCAATTAGCGGTTCAAAAATACACTGTTGAATTTCAATTTATTGGCTATATCACAAGTAGTAAAACTGTTGATTTGACAAATGATGCAAATTTTAATTTAGGAACAATTACCATTGAAGAAGATGTAACTGAATTAAAAGAAGTTCAAATTGTTGCTGAACGATCAAGTATGGTGCAAAAAATAGATAGAAAAGTAATCAATGTTGGAAAAGATTTAATTGCTTCTGGAACAACTGCATCTGAAATTATGAATAACATTCCAACTGTTAGCATCGATCCGCAAACGAAAGAAATTAGCATGAGAGGAAATAGCAATGTGAGAGTTTTGGTTGATGGAAAACCTTCTAATGTTTCTATTGAGCAACTATTGCAACAAATTCCATCAGCTTCTATCAAACAAATTGAATTGATTACAAATCCTTCGGCAAAATATAATCCTGAAGGAATGAGTGGAATTATCAATATTATTTTACACAAAAATTCACAAGATGGATTTAATGGCTCTATCAATTCTGGTGTAACTTTTGGAATTACACCAAAAACAAATTCAGCTTTGAACTTAAATTATCGTGTTGGAAAAGTAAATTTTTATACCAATTATGGATTTAACCATGGTAAAAACGCCAATCATGGATTTGTAGAAAGCGAAAGAACAAACCAAGAAAACAGACAAGATTTTCAATTTAACAACAAAAACAATTCGCATTTAGTAAAATTTGGAATGGATTATTATATCAATGATAAAAACACTTTATCAGCATATACCAATCAAAGTTTTACTTATGGTGATGGAAATGGATTTACTACAGTAATTTATGATGATGCAATTGCAAACAGAAATACTAATCAACTTTTTGGAAGCAACAGCACCAACAAAAACCAAACCTATGACATGGTTTTTAAACATGATTTTGAAAAGAAAGATGAAAATTTCGAACTTCAATTAAATTATTCACACACAGTGAATGATGAAAACACGGTGTACAACGAAACCATTTCAAATCCAACAGAAAGTTTTGAAAGAACCAATTTAGTTAAAGGAACAACAGATTATTTTCAAATGAATGCTGATTATGTAAATCCGATATCTGAAACATTAAAATTAGAATTAGGAGTTGAAACAAGAATTCAAAATTCTGGAAATCAGTTTAACGATATCAATCCAAGTTTTACAAGTGCAAATAATTCGTTTGATTTTGGAAGAAATATTTATTCTGCATATGCTAATTTAGGAAAGCAAATTGGGAAATGGAGCGGGCAACTTGGCGTTCGTTTAGAATATTTTGACTTAGATGCTAATTTTGCCATTGAAGAAACAAATCCAGCATTTAGTGATACTCAAAATATTTCAGATGATTTATTTACGGCATATCCTTCAGCATTTTTTACTTACACTGCAAACGATAAAAACTCTTTTAATTTCAATTATTCTAGAAGAGTTGATCGACCAAGCATTGGACAAATTAGTCCGATTAGAGAATGGACAACTCCATTAATGGAATCGAGAGGAAATCCAGCATTAGCACCACAATTTACAAATTCATTTGAAGCAAATTATACACGAACAACAAAAATTGGTTCCATTACAAGTGGTGTTTTCTACAGAAGTATTTCAGATGAAATTTCAAGAACAGTTTATAACGACCCAAATAATGTAAATCGAAACATTTTATCATATGCAAATTTTGACAACAATAATGCCTATGGAATTGAATCTTCTGCTAATTTAAAGTTCACAAAATGGTGGTCAGCTAATGCAAGTGCGGATATTTATTTCAAAACGGCAAAAGGAACGATTCAAAATGCAAATATGAATGCTTTAGAAAATGCTGAAGTTGATGTAACAACCTTCAATGCAAGAATTAATAACAGTTTTACTGCTACAAAAGATTTACGTTTTCAATTATTTGGAATGTACAGAGGTAAAGACAAAGGACTACAATATGACCGAAAAGCGATGTACAAAATGGATTTTGGAGCTACTTACAACATTTTAAAAGGCAAAGGAACAATTACTGCACGTTATAATGACGTCTTTGAAAACATGCGTTTTGCTTTTGATGGTAAAATTCCATACCGTCAACAAGGTGCTTTTTATTGGGAAAGTCAAACATTTTATGTTGGAATCAACTATATTTTTGGCGGCGGAAAAAACCGTGCTTTAGCTAGAAAACAAAGAGATGCTAACGAAACACAAGGTGGTGGCGGAATGTTCTAGCCTCCCCCAACCCCTCCATTTATAAACCATAAAAAAAGCGTTCTGAAAATTTCAGAACGCTTTTTATCTATATTCTATTTTCTTTATTCTATTCTCTAAAATTACCATCTAATAATCACACTTCCCCAAGTAAATCCAGAACCAAAAGCTGCTAAAACAACTAAATCACCTGATTTAATTTTTCTTTGTTCCCAAGCTTCTGTTAAAGCAATTGGAATAGAAGCTGCGGTTGTGTTTCCATATTTTTGAATATTATTAAAAACCTGGTCATCTGTTAAACGGAATTTCTGCTGAATGAATTGTGAAATTCTCAAATTTGCTTGATGTGGTACCAACATATTAATATCCGAAACTTGCAAATTATTGGCTTGTAAGCCTTCGTTAATTACTTCACTAAAACGAACTACTGCATTTTTGAAAACGAATTGTCCGTTCATATAAGGATAATAACTTTCATCATTTGGGTTATTATCTGCAATGATATCGGTTACCCAACGTTTCCCCATTCCTGGTGCAACAAGAGACAATTCCTCAGCATGTTGACCTTCTGAATGTAAATGTGTAGATAAAATTCCTTTGGTCAAATCTTCTTCTCTTGAAAGTACTGCTGCTCCTGCTCCATCTCCAAAAATTACTGACACACCTCTACCACGAGTGGTCATATCTAAACCGGTTGAATGTAATTCAGAGCCAATAACTAAAACATTTTTATACATTCCAGTTTTAATATACTGGTCGGCAATTGAAATCGCATACACAAAACCCGAACATTGATTACGAACATCCAAAGCACCAACTGTCCTTAGACCCAAATCACGTTGTACTAAAACGCCTGGACCAGGAAAATAATAATCAGGACTCAACGTAGCAAAAATGACAAAATCAATATCTTCTTTAGCAACACCAGAACGCTCTATGGCAATCTTAGCTGCCTTTACACCCATCGTTGTAGTAGTATCTTCTCCTCTAATCACATGACGACGCTCTTGAATTCCTGTTCGCTCTTGAATCCATTCGTCATTGGTTTCTATAATTTTAGATAAATCGTCGTTTGTAACAATGTTTTCAGGAACATAATAACCTAATCCTGCTATTTTTGAATGATACATATTCTATGTGGTATTTGTTTTTAGTATAGCAAAAATACGAAATTAATAATTTAGGAACGATTTATTTAGATTTTGATAATTTGAATTATATTTGTTAATAAAGATTCTGAAATGAATAAGATTATTACTTTACTACTACTAACATCAATCTTTATTAATTGTAAATCCACAAAAAATCGAGAAGTTGATGGTATATTTGTTAATAAAACAATTTTAGGTAATGAATTTCTAAAATTTAATAGTAATCATACTTTTGAATTCTATAGTAAGATACCACTATTAATTAGTGAAAGTAAAGGTAATTGGTATTTAAAAAATGGGGAGATAATAATAAATAGTTATCCCGAATATCAGAATGATTATTTTACAGTAGAAGAATCTTTAAAAGGAAATGATGATGAATCAATAATACATGTTGTTGATGAAAACAATTATGGAATATATGGCGTGGATTTTATTATGAATCAAAACATATATATCACAACAAATGAAGATGGAAAAATAATTTTAAACAACTACTCATTTAATGTATCTGACAAAATTGAATTTTCATCAATAAACTTGTCTCTAGAAAAAAATATTTATTCTATAAAAAATTCAAAAAGCACCTTCATAAAAATTAAAATATTTAGTAAAAATTATGAAAAAAAATATTTTGAAAACGACACTATTCAGATAAAAAGAAACAAAATTATTTTGAATGAAAAAAGTTTCAACAAACAGAAGTAATCAAATAAAAATAGTGCAATATTTAGATTTAGATAATTTCTAAATACAACTCTTTACCCATTTCTATATCCATCACATTTTCAAAAAACACAGATTGATTTTCATACATAGCTTCAATTAAATAATGATTTCCTCTAAAATAGGAATGTATTACATTTACTTTCAATTCAGATTTTTCACTAACTTTTAATTGGTGTGGATAAATCAAATGATTTATCCCATTAATAACTATTGCATTAACATCTCCAAAAAGCGAAGCTATATATTTGTTTTTTGGGTGATTATAAATTTCTTTAGGATAACCTTTTTCAATGATATTTCCATCTTTTACAATTAATACCTCATCTGCAAAAGCTAAAACATCTGTACTGTCATGTGTGGCAACTATACAAGTGATGTTTTTTTGTTTTAAATAACTAAATAATTTTCTTCGAAGGCTATTTTTTCTAAAATTATCAATATGACTAAAAGGCTCGTCAAGCAATAAAACTTCGGGTTCCAAGGCTAAAACTCTTGCTAATGCTACACGTTGCATTTGACCACCACTCAATAATTTTGCTTTTACATTTGCATATTCGGTCATTTCAACAATTTCTAACAATTCTGCAATTCTAGTTTGTTTCTCTTCTGGAAAAAAGTTAGACAAATACTTACCAACATTTTCTGCAACCGTAATAAATGGCATCAAATCAAAATCTTGAGCTAAATATTTCATAAAAGGCATCCCTGGAATCAAATGGAATTTTGGTCCTTGAACAGCGATATCATCCCAAAATATTTGTCCTTCATCAACGTCATGCAAACCATAAATTAATTTAAGCAATGTACTTTTACCACAACCGCTCTCGCCTATAATAGCCATGCTTTTTCCTTTGGATAAAGAAAAAGTTAAACTATTAATCACCAAAGTATTGAGATACGAAAATCGGACAGATTGTACTTTTAGCATATATATTGAGCGTTTCTTAGAGCAAAGAAAACCATAAAACATTTATGATTAAAATTTAAAGAAAATATTTTTTTTAAATACTGAAATTAATTCTATATTGCACTCCCCAATTTTAACGAAATTTAACAATGAAAAAAAAATCCCTATTTTTTGCAATAACCCTAGTTGCAATATTTTTCACAAATACCTCACAAGCACAATTTAGCATCGAAGCAAATTATGGACTTAATGGTTCTTTTGAACCTAGCTATAACGGATTTACACATTTTGGTGGTGGAGTTTCATATGATTTTGACGAAACTTTTGGAGCTAAAATTGATTTTGCTTCAGATACTTTCTCAATTGAAAATGAAGATACGGGAATTGAATCTGGCTCAAAAAACACAAGAATTTCTTTACAAGGTGTAATGAATGTTTCAAATTTAATTGACTCAAGAGCTTCTTATGGAAATTTTAGAGTACTAGCACATGCTGGTGGTGGATTATCAATTTTGAAATCTGATATTCCTACTTTAGATAAAACAGACCATATTGCGAATGTAATTATGGGAATTAGTCCACAATATAAAGTTGCTGAAAACTTATATTTAGGATTAGATGCTTCAATGATTTTTAATATTTCTCAACATTACTATTTTGACGGAACTTTAACCTATGTAGGTCAAGCTAACTCAATTACAGGAATTATGTATAATGTAACTGCTGGTTTAACCTATAAATTTGGTAGTTACTAAACAAGAAACCAACCCCCTACTTAATACTTAACCTATCCTAATTCTCTTTTTTGAATTAGGATTTTTTTATGTCAATTTGTCACCAAATCTAGTTTGGTACTTGTTTTGAAGTATCTGAAACATCAAATTGTTTAACTAAAATTTTAAAATATGGCATCAGGAAAAATTAACGTTTCTGTAGAAAACATCTTTCCACTAATTAAAAAATTCTTGTATAGCGACCACGAAATTTTTCTTCGCGAATTAGTTTCTAATGCAACCGACGCTACTTTAAAATTAAAACACTTAACCAGTATTGGTGAAGCAAAAGTTGAATATGGTAACCCAATTATTGAGGTTAAAATCGACAAAGAAGCTAAAAAACTACACATTATTGACCAAGGTTTAGGGATGACGGCTGATGAAGTAGAAAAATACATCAACCAAATTGCTTTTTCAGGTGCGGAAGAATTTTTAGAAAAATATAAAGATTCTGCCAAAGATTCAGGTGTAATTGGTCATTTTGGATTAGGATTCTATTCCGCTTTTATGGTGGCCTCAAAAGTGGAAATCATCACAAAATCTTACAAAGATGAACCAGCAGCACATTGGACATGTGATGGAAGCCCAGAATTTTCATTGGTTCCACACGACAAAACCGACAGAGGTTCGGAAATAATTTTACACATTGCAGAAGATTCTTTAGAATTTTTAGAAGAATATAAAATTAGTGAATTGTTGACGAAGTATAACAAATTCATGCCTATTCCGATTAAATTTGGAACCAAACAAGAAGCTCTTCCAAAACCAGAAGATGCGCCAGAAGATTACAAAACAGAATACCAAGAAATAGACAACATCATCAACAATCCAAATCCAGCTTGGACAAAACAACCAGTGGATTTGACTGATGAGGATTACAAAAAATTCTATCACGAATTGTATCCAATGCAATTTGAAGAACCATTATTCAACATTCACTTAAATGTAGATTATCCGTTTAATTTGACCGGGATTTTATATTTCCCAAAAATGTCGGCCGATTTACAAATGCAAAAAGATAAAATTCAACTGTATCAAAATCAGGTTTTTGTTACCGACAATGTAGAAGGAATTGTGCCTGAGTTTTTAGGTATGCTTAAAGGTGTGATTGATTCACCTGATATTCCGTTAAACGTATCGCGCTCATATTTACAAGCCGATGGGAATGTAAAGAAAATTTCGAATTACATTACTCGAAAAGTTGCCGATAAATTGAAATCGTTATTCAACGAAAATCGTGAAGATTTTGAACAAAAATGGAACGATATTAAAATTGTGTTGGAATATGGAATGCTTTCGGAACCAAAATTTTATGAAAAAGCAGGTGATTTTGTACTGTATCCAACAACGGATGATAAATACTTTACATTATCTGAATTAAAAGAAACAATTGCATCAAATCAAACCGACAAAAACGGAAAATTAGTTGTTTTATATGCTTCAAATAAAGATGCACAACATAGCTATATTGACATTGCAAAAGAAAAAGGATATCAAGTTTTACTGCTAGATTCACCAATTGTTTCGCATTTGATTCAAAAATTAGAAGCTGATAACGAGAATTTAACTTTTGCTCGTGTAGATGCAGATCACATAGACAAATTGATTCAAAAAGATGATGTTCAAATTTCGAAATTAAGCGAAGAAGAACAAACCAATTTAAAATCGATTTTAGAAGCAATTGTTCCAAAAGCAAACTATACCGTTCAATTAGAACCAATGGATAGCAATGCAGCGCCATTTATGATTACACAACCCGAATTTATGCGAAGAATGAAAGAAATGAGCGCAACTGGCGGTGGTGGCATGTTTGGCATGGGCAACTTCCCTGATATGTATAATTTGGTTGTAAATTCAAACTCAAATTTAGCTACAGCTATTCTACAAACCGAAGATAAATCTGCACAAGAATTGCTAGTAAAACAAGCATTAGATTTAGCAAAAATTTCGCAAGGTTTATTAAAAGGTGAAGAATTGACGGCTTTTGTAAAGAGAAGTTTTGAAACTTTGAAGTAAGAAATAGAACTTTAGTATTAATCCTGACTGGTTTATGAAATCAGTCAGGATTTTTTTATATTTGATAAAAAAAATATTTCATGAAGAAACTAGCATTACTATCAATTCTTTTCCTTTTCAACCTTGTATCAGCACAAAACAATGTAGATTATGAAAAGACAAACATTTTAAAGGTTGGTGATAAACTACCTATGTTTAGTTATATAAATGAAAAAGGAGAATCAAAAAACATATCGGAACACAAGGGAAAAATAATTTTAATTAACTTTTTTGCTACTTGGTGTGGTCCGTGTATTCAAGAAATGCCTCATTTAGAAACTGAGATCTGGAATGTTCATAAAAACGATAATTTCATTTTAATGAGTTTTGGTAGAGAACATAAATTAGAAGAAACCAATGCTTTTATCGCAAAGAAAAAATTCACTTTTCCTATTTATCCAGATGAAGCAAGAACTATTTATAAACTTTTTGCAACACAATTCATCCCAAGGAATTATCTAATAGATGAAACAGGAACCATTATTTATACTTCAATTGGTTTCAACCAAGATGATTTTGAAGAATTAAAAAAGAAAATTGAAGAGTTGACAAAAAAATAAAGCAGATTTTAAATGATAAATATATTAAAAAAAGTTGTTGTTGCTTTAGGAGGAGTTGACACATCAGAAAAAAATCATGTTGACACTTTTACAGAAAATATCATTACGAATATTACCGGAGACAAAATTGCTTTAACGTCAAATGGCGGTGGGATTTGGACAGAAATAACTGAAATCGAAGAATATGAATTTCTTGATATTAATGTTGTAGGTTTTAAACCTTACAAAAGTTTTAATGGTGCTGAATTGATTTTTATTAAAGATAAAAAAGAAGTTGCTGTATTAAATTCAGACACAAAAGAAATTGTTAGTACTCATTCAAATGTTACCGAACGTTATTTAACATCGGTTAGTTTTGAAATCACAAACAAAAACTTAGATTTTCTTTTTGATAGAGAATGTCATAAAGTAATCTTTAAATGTAATAATAAACAAGAAGAATTTGAAATCTTAAAATAAAGATGCAAATCAAAAGAATAGAATTCATCCTATACGTTTCAAACCAAGAAAAAAGCACAAAATTCTATGAAACGATTCTGCGACAAAATCCTAGTTTGGATGTTCCTGGCATGACAGAATTCACTATTAATGAATTTGTAAAAATAGGCTTAATGCCAAATGAAGGAATTGCAAAAATCATCACTCCTATATTGCCGCATCCAACATCGGGAAATGGAATTCCAAGGTGCGAATTGTATCTTCAAGTGGAAAATTTGGAAACTATTTTTGAAGAAGCAAAAAGAGCTGGGGCAATTGAAATTAGTCCAATAGCATTAAGAGATTGGGGTGATACAGTTGGTTATGTTGCTGATTTTGACGGCCATGTTATTGCTTTTGCAACTAAAATTTAAATTACTATGCAAACAAAAACCAATAGTATTGACGAGTATATTAATAATTTTCCTGAGAATATTCAAAATATTTTAACCGAAATAAGAATGGTTATTCAGAAAATTGCACCTGAAGCTACAGAAAAAATTAGCTACGGAATACCAACTTTTTATTTGAATGGTAATCTTGTACATTTTGCTGCCTACAAAAACCACATAGGCTTTTATCCTGGTGCTTCTGGAATTGAAAAATTTCAAAAAGAAATTTCAATATATAAAAACTCAAAAGGAACTATTCAATTTCCATTAAACGAAGATTTACCTATTGATTTGATTAAAAAAATTGTTGCTTTTAGAATTAACGAAAATAAAATAAAAAAATGACCTTATCACTTGAAACTCCAGCACTTTTATTCTCTGCAACTTCACTTATTTTATTGGCCTATACGAATCGTTTTTTAACTATTGCACAAATTGTTCGCGGGCTAAAGAAAAATTACGACGACAATCAAAACAAGAGCATTTTATTAGAGATTAAAAACCTAAACTTACGATTAACGCTAATTCGCTATATGCAACTTTTTGGCGTAATGTGTTTATTTTTATCTGTATTTACAATGCTTTTATTGTATGTAAACCAATCAACAATTGGCATATATATTTTTGGAGCTAGCTTGCTTAGTTTACTAATTTCATTAGGTATTTCATTTTGGGAAATTAGCATTTCGGTAAACGCTCTTCGTGTACACTTAAAAGATTTATCAGAAGACATTGAATAATTTTTAACTTTTCATTAAACCTTTATAGTAATACAATGTCTAAACATTATAATCGCTAAAAAAACAACTATGAAAAATTTAAAATTTTGCACTTTTGGACTTCTAGTAATGTCTTTGAGTTTTGTTTCTTGTAATAGAGAAGAAAACCTAGCACTTGATAAAGAATTAATAAATGCATCAGCAGATATTGATTTAACAAATGAATTAGATTTTAATTCTGGAATTGATATATCTAGCGATAATTCAAGCTATTCTGACAGAAATTCTCTGCAATCAAATGCAATTACTCCTTGTGCTTCTGTAAATGTTAACAACACAACTCCGGGTATTTTTCCAAAAATATTTACTGTTGATTTTGGAACAGGTTGCACATACAACGGTATAACGCGTTCTGGAATTATCACTATCACAATTACTGATTATGTAATGAACAATGGAAGCATCATGACCATTGAAAGAGGAAGTAATTATTATGTAAACGGTAGAAAAGTTGAAGGCACAGTAGTATATGAAAATACAACTACAAACACAGCTATACCTCAGTGGACACGAACAATTACGAATGGCAAAATAACTAATCCAGCAGGTGTAGTTTTTAATCATTATGGCACAAGAACTGTAAAACAAACTGCTGGTGTAAGCACATTAATATTAGCCGATAATATATACGAAATTACTTCTGGAAGCCACACAATTACCAAAACAGGTGGTGCATCTTTAAGTGTTACAGTAGTTGAAACTTTAATTAAAAAATATGCTTGTAATCATATTTCACAAGGACAATTAGACTTACAAGGAAGTGTTCTTGATGGAATCTTAGACTACGGAAACAATACTTGTGACAACTTAGCCACCTACACACATTCAAACGGAACTATTTATAACGTAATATTGTATTAATTATGAAAAGATTATCCTTTCTTTTGTTGCTAATTCTAGGAATTACAACAAGCTTCGCTCAAGATGATGATAAAAATGATTTACCAGAATACACGGGTGAAAACTTTAGCTTAGAAGGTGCATTAGCATTATTCAAACAAGCAAATTCATTAGAAGAGTTTGAAAAATTAATCAATGAAGAAAACAATAATGTTAACAATCTTGATTTAAATAATGATGGAGAAATTGATTACATTGTGGTGCAAGACATTCAAGAAAAAGATACTCATGTTATTGTTCTAAGCACATATTTAAGTGAAAAAGAAAAACAAGACATTGCAACAATTGGCATTGAAAAGACAGGAAACGAAACAGCAATACTACAAATTGAAGGTGATTCAGAATTATATGCGGAAAACACAATTGTAGAGCCTTTTGAAGTAGATGAAAAAATCGAAAAATCAAAAGGTGGACCAAATGTTCCTGAAATTACAACAACTGGTGTTGTAGTAAATGTTTGGTTTTGGCCAAGTGTACGCTTTTTATATGCGCCTGGTTATGTAGTTTGGGTTTCTCCTCACAGATGGGGATTCTATCCAAGATGGTGGAAACCTTGGAGACCATATCGATACTCTATTTTTTATGGAAGATGTGCACATCACCGCGTATATTATCATAGAACAGCAACACATAGAGTCGTTGTAGCTCGAAAAGTATATGCTCCAAGAAGAAGCAAATCAACTGTAGTAGTACATAACAGAAGAGGAACTACAGTAATACATAAAAATAAAAGAGGAAAAACTACAGTTGTAAAAACAAAACGTCGTGGTGGTAGAAGATAAGGGTTAGTTTATTATATAATTTGAAGTAAAATCTCGTTTAAAGCAATTAAACGAGATTTTTTATTCTACAATCCACAACAAAACAGGTTTTTTTGATTGTTTCAAACGAATATCGAGTTTTTCCATAAACTCGTTTGAAACTGCTGGACAGCCCCAACTCAAAGGCGAATATTTTGGAAACACTTCTTTGTTTTTTACAGCATTCCAAGAATGCAAAACAACAACCCTTTTTTCTGCATTTTTATTGGATGTTTCTAATCCATGCAACCAATATTTCACATTGATTCCCCACGAACTATAATCACGATTGCCTATTTTATATTTCCCTTTCATAGAACAATGACTATCAACTCTATGATCAAATTTTACCTTTTCCCACTTTTCTGGATTTTCTTCAAACTGATCGCAACTTCCATGCGTTACAAGGTTTTTATCCAAAACTTTTTTCGTTACAAAATCATAAATAAAAAATCTATTTTTACCCGAATGAACACTTAAATCTACCAAAAAATAATATTCTTCATTAAAATTTTCTTTTTGGCAAAATGCTAATGCTTCGGCATGAATTTTAGAATAATCTTTTGGTGCATCAATATTTCTTTCAGCATTATTACAACATAAAAAACTAAGAATCGTTAGTAGTAAAAAGTGTTTCATATTAATTGATTTAATACCATAACTCCATTTTAAAATTTTTATTTAGTAGAGCACTGTTAAATTCTTACTAAAATTAAACTATCCAAAAATCTATTCTCTTTTTTCTTTTTCTTTTTTCTTTTTACCTTATATTTGCGCCCCCTAAAAAAATCAGGAGATGTCAAACAACAATATAATCAAAGGTGTTTTTTTAGTAGCTCTAGGCGCTACCAGTTACGGAATGTTAGCAACTTTCGTAAAACTGGCTTACAAAGAAGATTTTACTACAGCTGAAGTAACTTCCTCACAATTTATCTATGGAATTATTGGAATTTTAATCATCAATTTATTCCAAAGAACTAAAAATAAAAACACAGCTGTTAAAGCAAGTCCTAAAAACATTTTACACTTAATGCTAGCTGGAACATCTCTTGGTATGACAAGCGTTTTTTACTATTTAGCCGTAAAATACATTCCGGTATCAATAGGAATTGTATTATTGATGCAAACGGTTTGGATGGGTGTTTTATTAGAATGGTTTTTAGACAAAAAAGCGCCTTCATTACAAAAAATAATTGCAGTAATTATAGTTTTGATAGGAACTGCTTTCGCTATAAATATTTTCAAAATCAATTTTAACGACCCGAATATTGATTGGACAAATGGTTTATTTTGGGGATTATTAGCCGCAACTTCATTTACAACTACAATGTTTACAGCAAACAAAGTAGCATTAGGAATTTCATCAGCACAAAGAAGTTTGTACATGCTTCTTGGTGGTGCAGTAATTGTTTTTGGCTTCAGCTTATACACTCAAACCACACCATTTAACTTTGAAATTTTTACAAAATGGGGAATCGTTTTAGCCCTTTTTGGAACAATTATCCCACCTATGCTACTAAATGCAGGTTTTCCCCACACAGGAATTGGATTAGGAAGTATTGTTTCTTCATTAGAATTACCTGTTTCGGTAATGATGGCTTTCTTCCTTTTAAACGAAGAAGTCTTAGGAATACAATGGTTAGGAATTGCTTTAATCATTTTAGCTATCGTAATCATGAATATTCAGTTTAAAAGAAAATAATCAACCAAAAAATAAGTAAATTAGCGGTGTTATACATCGCTTTTTTTATGCTCAATCTATTCCCTAAAGAAAAAATAATTTTACCGCTACCCGAAGCAGTTTTTGAATTTTATCCTAACTTCTTTTCTAAAGAGGAAGCAGATATATTATTTGAAAAACTAACAAATGAAACACCATGGAAGCATGAAGAAATTACAATTTTTGGAAAAAAAATATTACAACCGCGATTAACTTGTCTATTTGGAAATGAAGGAAAACCTTATTCCTATTCCGGATTAACGATGCAACCTCAACCATGGAACAGCACAATAATGCATATAAAAAATGAAATTGAAGTGCTTTGCAATGAAAATTTCACAACTGTTTTAGCAAATTTATACCGAAATGAAAAAGACAGTAATGGATGGCATGCCGATAACGAACGAGAATTAGGTAGAAATCCAATAATAGCATCAGTCAGTTTTGGTGAAGAACGTCAGTTTCAACTGAAACATATTTCGGATAATACTATAAAATTATCACTCAATTTAAACCACGGAAGTTTATTACTCATGAAAGAAGGTAGTCAAATTCACTACAAACATCAAATACCAAAAGCTTCGCAGCCAAAAAAGAGTAGAATAAATTTAACATTTCGAACGATTTTGTAGATTTTATTCAAAAACAAACATCAAATAATAGCTTTTTTTAAAAATTTCCGAAAAAGTAATTGGCATATTTTTTGAATTTATTTTTTTATTAATATTGAATTATTAACCTTTAAACTATAAAAAAATAGTATTTACTTCATGAAAAAGAAGAAAATTTCAGAATTCGACAACGAAACACTAGATAGAGTTGTTGCTATGGCGCAAGAGGAAAAAAAACCTTTTGAAGTTTTAAAAGAAGAATTTGGTGTATCAGAAAATGATGTTACTGAATTGATGCGCAAACGTTTATCCAAAGATAATTTTGAACTTTGGAAAAAGAAAGTTACGGCAAGTAAACCAAAACCGAAACCAATGAAATATAACGATTTGGAAGATGATGATTTAGATAGTAAATATTACTTTAAAAATAAATTTGATTAAAAATTTAACTCTTGTTGAACAAGAGTTTTTTTATTTTATACAGAAATTTGCTCCATGCAAAACAAAAATTTCACCGAAATTCAAATCGACCGAATCATTGAAATGGCTTGGGAAGACCGGACACCATTTGAAGCAATCACTTTTCAATTTGGTATTTCTGAGCAGGAAACAATTGAAATTATGCGTCGTGAAATGAAACCCTCAAGCTTTAAAATGTGGCGCGAACGCGTTCAAGGTAGAGCAACAAAGCACACAAAACTACGTGCTAACGGAATAGACCGATTCAAATGTAAATTACAAAGACAAATTACAGGTAATAAAATCTCTAAACGATAACTGTAACATTTTATTCATTTCATCTACTTATGCTTATAAACTAAGATTAAAGATGAAAAAAATAATTCTTTCACTAGCAGTAGTGAGTTTCCTATGGAGTTGTAATTCGACTCAAAAAGCAGCAACAGCAAAAAATGAAGTTGACGTAACCATTGATTTAGTAAATGTAAAAGACGACAAAGTTCAAGTTACTATTGTTACACCAACTTTTACTACAGAAACAGCTACTTTTTTAATTCCTAAAACAGTTCCAGGAACATATTCAGAAGACGACTATGGACGTTATGTAGAAAATGTTAAAGCATTTGACGCAAAAGGAAATGCACTAAAAATTGCAAAAACTGACGAAAACACCTATGTAATTTCTGAAGCAACTAAATTAGCAAAAATCACTTATTTAGTAAACGACACCTATGACACTGAAAGCGGTGCTGGATTTGGTGAAGGAGACGACGTATTTTCTCCAGCAGGTACAAATATAAATGCAGGTGTAAACTTTATGTTGAACACTCATGGTTTCATTGGCTATTTTAAAGGAAAAGAAGAAACGCAATACAAATTAACAGTAACACATCCTGCAAACTTATTAGGCGTTTCTGCGATGACAGATGCGGATGCAAGCACTACTTCTGATGTGTTTGTAATGCCTAAATATGCTAATTTGGTTGAAATGCCAATTATGTACTCTAAACCAGATTACACTTCATTTATGGTAGATGATATGGAAATTATCATCAGTGTATATTCTCCAACAGGAAAATATACAGCTGAACAAATTACGCCAAATATGGAAACGATGATGAAAGCTCAAAAACGTTTCTTAGGCCCAATAAATTCTACTAAAAAATATGCAATCCTACTTTATTTATCTGATATGGCAGGAAAAGATGCAAAAGGATTTGGTGCACTTGAACACCCAACATCAACAACGGTTGTAATGCCAGAAATGATGGGATTAGAAATGCTACAAGAACAATTGAAAGATGTAGTTTCTCACGAATTTTTCCACATTGTTACACCTTTAACAGTTCATTCAAACGAAATTCAATATTTTGACTTCAATAATCCGCAAATGTCTGAGCACTTATGGATGTATGAAGGCGTAACAGAATATTTTGCAAACTTATTCCAAGTAAACCAAGGCTTAATCGACGAAAAACAATTCTTTGAAAGAATGGCTGGTAAAATTGCACAATCGCGTCAAATGAACGACAAAATGAGTTTTACTAAAATGAGTAAAAACGTTTTAAATGCACCTTACAAAGACCAATATGTTAACGTATATCAAAAAGGAGCTTTAATTGCAATGTGTGTTGACATCTTAATCAGAGAAAACAGTAATGGTAAAAAAGGAATCTTAAATTTAATGCAAGATTTAGCAACAGAATATGGCACTAAAAAAGCATTCAAAGACGAAGAATTATTCGGAAAAATTACTGAACTTACGTATCCAGCTGTTGGCGAATTTTTAAACAAATATGTCGCTGGCGAAACACCTATTCCTTACGAACAATTTTTTGCTAAAATGGGAGTAACAGAAGCATCAATTGAAATCGCAGGAAATCCATTTTTAAAAGATCAAACGCAGCCATATATCACAGTTGATCCTAACACAAAAGAAATCATGATTTTACCTGAAATTGAATTGAATGCATTCTTTACTACTTTAGGAATTAAAAACAATGATAAAATTATCGCAATTAACGATACTGCTTATAACTTAGACAATATCTATGACATGATCATGAAGAGCATGAATTGGAAAGATGGAGAGGCAATTACTGTAAAAATCAAAAGAGACGGAAAAGAACAAATTTTAAAAGGAAAAATTGTAATGCCTAAAGAAAAACAAGACGGTTACCAAGCAACTGATGCTAGCAAAAAAGCAATTAGAGAAGCTTGGTTAAGAGGTTAAAATTACAGACTTTTAAATTTCTAATTAGTGTTTACTCTTGGAATTAAAAATAGAATCCTCAAAGTACAGTGTATTTTGAGGATTTTTTATTTACTTTGCGAACTTAAAATAAAAAATTTAAAATGAAGAAAATAGTATTATCATTACTTATAATAATAGCGTTCATATCTTGTGAAAAGAAAGACGGAGCAGAAGGAGAAAATGTACATATCACAGGAAATGTAGAAGGATTAGGTCAAGGTAAATTATACATTCAAAAAATTCAAGATTCTGCTTTAGTGATTTTAGACAGTATTATTATCAAAGGAGATTCTAAATTTGAAAGTAATATCAAATTAGAAAGTCCAGAAATGCTTTACTTGTTTTTAGATAGAGGTCAAACTAATTCAATAGACAATAACCTGATGTTTTTTGCAGAACCAGGAAACATACAAATTGAAACTACATTAAAAGAATTTTTTGCTGGGGCTAAAATTACAGGTTCAAAAAGTCACGATTTATGGGTAGAATTCAATAAAATTAACCGTCGTTTTAACGAAGAAAACTTAACATTAATAGAAAAGCGTTTAAAAAACGAATTGAAACCAAATCAAGCCACTTCTGACAGTATTGAAACCGCTTACCAAAATCTTTTGAAAAGAAAATACAGATATACAGCAAATTTTGCAGTAAATCATAGCGATAATGCAATTGCGCCTTATTTAGCACTTTCTGAAATTGCTAATATAAATATTACTTACTTAGACACCATTCAAAAAAGCATGAAACCCGATGTAGCCAAATCAAAATATGGCAAAATGCTTACTGAATATATAAAAGAAAGAAAAACTACTGAAAAATAATTAAAAGTAAAAAACCACAACTTATTCGTTGTGGTTTTTTACTTTTAATCATAATTTGAAATGCAATACAAATAGACTATTTTTACTATTAACTATAAATAAACCTATTAAATGAGAAAAGCAATTATTATATACTATTTAATTATACATATCATATGTTTAATTCCTAGTTTAATTAGTCTTTTTCAATTGGATTTAAAATTTAATACTTTATTTTTTTTCTTTTATAGTCTTTTAAGTATCATTTCTATTTTGCTGTATCAACTTAATAAAGCTATTAAAATAGCTTTGTCTTTTCTAATTCTATCTAATTTTTTTCAAATAATTACTTTTGTTTTTTATGGTCTTTCATACAAATTCTTACTTGGTCCAGAAATATCTTTTTATATTTTTAACGATGGAAATTTAAGCTCAAGATTTTCAGCACTACCTTATAATGTCATTTTATATGTAAACACCTTTAATTTAGATAGTAATTTTTTATTTGGTATTAATTTTATTCATTTTTTGCTATTCCTGTTTTTTAACGATTTACTACTTAAGAGTAAAAAATGTAAAACCTAAATATTTCTCACCGCTAGCGCGAGCATCTTGCTCGTGACTACAATTTCAAATATTCAAAACACACATTATACTTTATGCGCACAAGCGTGACGCTCGCGCAAGCAATACAAAAGATTCTAAATCAAGTACAGAAGTCACAAAACAAAAAAACCATCACTTTTTAAGTGATGGTTTTAATTAGAGCCGATGGAGGGACTCGAACCCACGACCTGCTGATTACAAATCAGCTGCTCTAGCCAGCTGAGCTACACCGGCAACTCTAATGCGGTGCAAATATAATTCTGAATTTTAAATTTCCAAAAAAAATCTGCACTTTTTATTGCATTTTTTTTAGTTTAATTCGTTTATTTTCGCAACAAATTGATTAGCAGCCGCTTCGTAATCTTTACGAATTTGTTTAAAATGTGCTTTTTTGCTCTCAACGTCTTTTTGATTTGCTCTTGTCATTAAAGAATCAAAAGTTTCGTAGATTTCATCAACTAATTTATCAGAAGCTTCAGTTGGTTTTCCTACTGTAGTCATTTCCCATACATAAACGATATTTACAATATCACCTAAAACATAGTTGATTTCTTTTTTCAAGTTTTTAACGCTTGCCATTTTTTATTTATTTAAAATTTAATGCAAAATTACATAATATATTTTGTTCTCAATACATTATATCGAAATTTCTAATATTGTCGCTTTACCTTTTAAAGTCAAATGATCTATAATTGCAGGAATCAAAATCGTATCGCCCATTTGAAAACGCATAATTTCACCATTCAAAATCAATTCAAATTGACCATTGGTACACATAAAAACAGTAAAAGATTCTTTAGTTTTTTTCCAAATAAAATGGTCTTGCAAAGCCACAATATTTGTAACAAAATAAGGACAATCAACCACTTTAGCTGCTTGATTTGTTTGCTCTATATAATCTACCTTAGATGCCGTAATCTGATAATTAATTGCATCTAAAGCTAATTCCGTATGCAATTCTCTTCCATTTCCATGACTATCAACCCTGTCCCAATCATAAATTCGATAGGTAATATCACTAGTCTGCTGAATTTCGGCCACTACAACTCCAGCTCCAATTGCATGAATAGTTCCTGTTTCTAGAAAAAAAACATCGCCTCTTTTAACTGGATATTCATTTAATAAAGAAACCAAATCTTTAGTTGCTAATTTTTCTAAATATTCTTGTTGATTAGAATCATTTTTAAATCCAACTACTAAACGAGAAGATGCATCGGCTTGCATTACATACCACATTTCAGTTTTACCAAATGAATCATGACGCTCTTTGGCTAATTCATCATTGGGATGCAATTGTATGGATAAATCCTCTTTGGCATCTATGAATTTAAACAACAATGGAAATTGCTTCCCAAAACGAGCAACAACTTCCTTTCCTAATATTTCTGCAGGATATAAATCGATGATTTCATTGATGTTTTTACCTTCAAAAGCACCATTATTTACTACACTCACATCGTTAGGAACTGTTGATATTTCCCAACTTTCGCCTGTAGTTTCAGAAATAATTGACTTATTTAGATAAGTTTTCAATTTAGTTCCGCCCCAAATACGGTCTTTCAAAATAGGTGTAAAAGTTAATGGATAAAACTTCATTGTCAATATAATAAGATTGCAAAGATGCAAAATTTATAGTTAATTATAACTGCTATTGGTAATGCTTTATTTAATAGATTGAAGTGTAATTAATGCATTCGCAATATGATTTTTAGCTTTCATACTATCAAATATATAGATGCATTTTCCATAAGCATCAAAAACATACGTTACTCTCCCTGGAATTAAACCAAAAAGCGCAGTAGGAACTCCAAATAACTTACGCAATTCCCTATTAGCATCTGAGAGTAAGATGAACGGCAACTTGAATTTTTGCTGAAAATTTTGATGCGAAATAACCGAATCTCCGCTTACACCGATAACTTCTGCACCCAAATCTTGAAAATCTTGGTAGGCATCTCTAAAACTGCAGGCTTGTGTGGTACAACCTGGTGTATTGTCTTTTGGATAAAAATAAATTACAACTGGTTTGTTTTGTATAGAATTAGAATCAAAAGTACTTCCATCTTGTTTAACAGCTATAAAATGTGGTAACTTGTCTCCTATTTGAATTGCCATAATTAGTTTCCTTTATAGATTACAAAGTTTCTTGGTGTTTCGTATAAAGTAATTTCTAACTCTTTATCTAAAGTAATTAAACCTCTAAGTTTATTCCAAATAATGTAAGCAATATGTTCGGCTGTAGGATTCAATTCCTTAAACTCAGGAACATCTTCGTTCAAGTTTTTATGATCAAATGCTTCTTCAATATGCTCTTTAATCAAATCAGACAAAACTTTAGTATCAATAACATAACCTGTTGCTGCATCAACTTCACCAGTTACCGAAACAATCAATTCGTAATTATGGCCATGAAAATTTGGGTTGTTACATTTTCCAAAAACTTCCTGATTTTTTTCCATAGACCAATCTTTTCGATACAATCGATGAGCGGCATTAAAATGGGCTTTTCTTGAAACAGTTACTCTCATGGTAATTTAAAATTTAGAAATTTGAATTCAGAATTAGTGGCTTGGAAATTTAGAGTTTATGATCTTCTAAATAATGATAAAACTCATCAAAAATTATTTTAAACCAAACCGTATAAATTACTGGATTTTGAACCATATCATCTTTAATTGCTTCAATCTTCATCCATTTCCAACTTTCTACTTCATCATCATTAATAATAGGTTCTCCGTTATAATAACCTATCATCACATGATCCAACTCGTGTTCGGTTAAACCATTATCAAATGGTGCTTTGTATATAAAATGAAATAATTCTTTCAGCTCCACTTCAAACCCCATTTCTTCAAACAAACGACGTTTTCCCGCTTCAATATTAGTTTCACCAGCACGCTGATGACTACAACAAGTATTGGTCCATAACAATGGAGAATGATATTTATGATGCGCACGTTGTTGCAACATCACTTCATTTTTATCATTCAAAATAAAAACAGAAAAAGCTCTATGTAAAACTGCTTTTTCATGTGCTTCCATCTTGTTCATTAGTCCAATTGGCTCATCATTTTTATTCACTAATATTACTTGTTCTTCTTTCATAACTTTTTATATACTTGTCAAAAATACGAAAAAAGTAAGGATATTAAAGTGGTTTTATCGTTTGTGAAAAGTTTAACTTATGTTGAATCAAAACGCATCTTAAAAAGTAAAACATAAAAGAAAGTGCCAAAATGAAAAAGTATAGCATATTTTGACTACTTTTGTAGCATTGGTAAAGATATTAATTTCTTCTTGCAAAACTTTGACTCAAAGTACTTTATACATTTTTGTTTAATTCGCTTGTGTGTTTTTATCCTTATACTTTTAACATATTATTAATTTAAATTACGAATTACATTTAATGGCTAGACCACAGGAAACTTTTAACAAAAAAGAACAAGAGAAACTAAGAGCAAAGAAAAAGAAAGAAAAACAAGAAAAAAAGGAAGCTCGAAAAGCAAATCCAAAATTGTCGGGTGACGATATTTATGTGTATGTTGATGAAAATGGTCACTTAACAAATACGCCACCAGACCCTGCTAAAAAAATCATTGTAGATGTAGAAAGCATCGAAATTGGAATATCAAGAAGAACAGAAACTGAAGAAACACCAGCTGAACGTAGAGGAACAATAGATTTTTTCAACGAATCAAAAGGTTTTGGATTTATCAAAGAAGTTGAAACGGGCGAAAAATACTTTGTTCACATCAGTGGTTTATTAGACGATGTAAAAGAAGGAAATTTAGTAACTTATGAGTTAGAAAAAGGAGCTAAAGGAATGAATGCTGTTAGAGTTAAAAAAATATAATTTTTTATAACAACATAAATATAAAATCACGGTGAGAACTGTGATTTTTTTTATTTCACCAAACTCTCTGCAATTTTTAAAGCACATTTTTCACCATCAATTGCGGCTGAAATAATACCTCCTGCATAACCTGCTCCTTCTCCACAAGGGTATAAACCTTTGATTTGAACGTGTTCCAATGAAAAATTATCTCTTGGAATTCGCACAGGTGAAGAAGTTCTGCTTTCTGGAGCATGTAAAATCGCTTCATTCGTCATGTAACCTCGCATTGATTTTCCGAATTGAACAAAACCTTCGCGCATAATTTGGGTTAAAAATCCAGGAAAAACTTGTCCCATTTCTATTGAAGTAGTTCCCGGAACATAAGAAGTTTTTGGAATAGCTGCCGAAACTTTATTTTGAGTAAAATCAACCATTCTTTGAGCTGGAACTTTTTGGGTTGAACCTGCCAAATACCATGCTTTTTGTTCGATACTTTTTTGAAATTCCATTCCTGCTAACGGTCCGAATTTTTCATAAGGTTTAAAATCTTCCAATTTCAATTCCACTACAATTCCAGAATTCGCTGTGGCTTGATCGCGTTTGGAAGGAGACCAACCATTAGTAACCACTTCTCCTGGAGCCGTCGCACAAGGTGCAATAACACCACCTGGACACATACAAAACGAATACATACCACGACCATTTACTTGTTTTACAATAGAATATGGTGCTGGTGGTAAATAATCTCCTCTGAAATCACACGAGTATTGAATTTGGTCAATTAATTCTTGTGGATGTTCTGCACGAACTCCTAAAGCAAAAGGTTTCGCTTCAATAAAAATATTTTTTTTATGTAATAATTCAAAAATATCACGCGCTGAATGTCCAGTTGCTAAAATGACTTTATTCGCCGAAATGACATCACCATTTTGAACAACAACACCTTGCATTTCGTTGTTTTTTACTATAAAATCAGTCACTCTAGTTTCAAACAATACTTGACCGCCACAAGCGATGATTTTTTCTCGAATATCTTGGATAATTTGAGGTAATTTATTAGTCCCAATGTGTGGATGTGCTTCTACTAAAATATCTGGAGTAGCTCCAAAACCAACCAAAAGTGCTAAAATTCGGTCTACATCACCACGTTTTTTAGAACGCGTATATAATTTTCCATCAGAATAGGTTCCTGCTCCACCTTCTCCAAAACAATAATTGGAATCTTCATTTACAATTCCATCACGATTGATTGCTTTTAAATCGCGACGACGACCACGTACATCTTTACCTCGTTCTAAAACAATTGGTTTTAAACCCAATTCAATTAATTGCAAAGCAGCGAATAATCCAGCAGGACCAGCACCAACAATAATAACCTCTTGTTTGCTAGATACATTAGGGTAATCTGGCAATTCGATTTTTGAGTCAACATATTCTTCACCAACCAAAAAAACATTCGCTTTTATATTCATTTTAATAGCTTTCTGACGTGCATCAATCGAACGTTTTAAGACCACAACTTTTTGAATATCTTTTGAGCTTACTTGAAATAACTTAGCTACATGTTGAGCTAACAAACTTTCGTTTGCAGCTACTTCGGGTGAAACCTGAAATTGAAATTCGCGTGGCATTTAATTAATGAATTAAGATTATTCCGTTGCAAAAATAGTAATTTGAAAGTTGACTTTGTAACTTTGTATCCTTGAAACTTACATAATGCGAAAAATAAAATTAATTTGGGATTTTAGAGGTGAAGCAGCAGCAAAAACTGCTGAACATCATGATATTCACCTAAACGAATATTTAGAAAAAGAAAATATTACTTTAGAAAAAACTGGTTTTGAAATTATCAACGAAATGCATGCCATAGCTTTTATTGTTGTGGATGAAAAAGACATGATTACATTTAGAGATATTTTAAAACCGCATCGGGGAGAAATATTTTAAATAAAAATTCCATAAAAAAATTCCAAACTCTAATTTTAATAATTTAGAATTTGGAATTTATTTTTTTTCGAATTGACTATTAATTTGCTACCTCACTAATAAACTTGATTCGCATCAAACGAAGTTCTTCAATATCATAATCGCCATCAAATTCCTTCAAAGCATCTTTGATATTATCCGATTCTGAATCCATGAAATAATCATGAATTTCTTCTTGTTGATCTTCATCTAATATATCATCAATCCAATAATTGATATTTAATTTTGTTCCTGAATAAACAATTTGCTCCATTTCTTTCAACAAACCGTCCATATCTAAACCTTTTGCTTTTGCGATATCGTCTAAGGCTAATTTTCGGTCAACATTTTGAATAATATACAACTTTAATCCAGAATTGGCTCCTGTAGATTTTACCACCAAGTCATCCGGACGAATAATATCATTATTTTCTACATATCTTGCAATTAATTCAACAAATTCTTTACCATATTTTTTAGCCTTTCCTTCTCCTACTCCATGGACATTACTTAATTCGTCTATAGAAATTGGATATTTAAGTGCCATATCTTCTAGAGAAGGGTCCTGAAACACTACAAATGGAGGAATTCCAAGTTTTTTAGCCACTTTTTTACGTAAATCACGCAACATACTCATCAAAGCTTCGTCTGCTGTTCCAGATGATTTTGCAGCTGTTACAATAGCATCGTCTTCTTCTTCATTGTATTCATGATCTTCAGACATCATAAACGAAGTTGGCTTTTTGATAAATGCTTCTCCTTTTTCAGATAATTTTAAAACGCCATAAGTCTCGATATCTTTTGTTAATAACCCATCAACCAGTACTTGCCTAATTAAAGCCATCCAATATTTTTCATCATATTTTGAACCACTTCCAAAATAAGATTGTGTATCTATTCTTTGCGCTTTTATAATCGCATTTATTTTACCAACTAATGCAAAAATAACTTCTTTAGATTTAAACAATTGCTTCGTATCGCGAACGACTTTTAACAAAGTAACTACTTGATCTTGCGCTTCTACTTTTGATTTTGGATTACGAACATTGTCGTCCATATCTGCACCTTCACCATCAACATCATCAAACTCTTCACCAAAATAGTGTAGTAAAAATTTACGACGCGACATTGATGTTTCTGCATAAGCTACAACTTCTTGCAATAATGCAAACCCGATTTCTTGTTCAGCAACAGGTTTTCCAGAAAGAAATTTTTCTAATTTTTCAATGTCTTTATACGAATAATAGGCTAAACAATGTCCTTCGCCACCATCTCGACCTGCTCGACCTGTTTCTTGATAATAACTTTCTAACGATTTTGGAATATCATGATGGATTACAAAACGAACATCAGGTTTATCGATTCCCATACCAAAAGCAATGGTTGCTACAACAACTTCCACATCTTCCATCAAAAACATGTCTTGATGTTTTGCGCGTGTTTTCGCATCTAATCCAGCATGATAAGGTACTGCACTAATACCGTTTACTTGTAAAACTTGTGCAATTTCTTCCACTTTTTTACGACTTAAACAATAAATAACTCCCGATTTTCCTTTGTGTTGTTTGATAAATCGAATGATATCCGATTCTATATTTTTAGTTTTTGTGCGTACTTCGTAATATAAATTAGGACGATTAAAAGAAGCCTTGAATGTATTTGCGTTAGGCATATCCAAGTTTTTCAATATATCTTCTTGTACTTTAGGAGTTGCGGTAGCCGTTAATCCAATAACTGGAACATCACCTAATTGACGCACAATGTTTCTTAAATTTCTATATTCAGGTCTAAAATCATGTCCCCATTCCGAAATACAATGCGCTTCATCAATTGCTACAAATGAAATTTTAACTTCATTTAAAAATTGCAAATATTCCTCTTTTGTAAGTGATTCTGGAGCTACATATAACAACTTAGTTACACCTGAAGTAATATCTTTTTTTACTTGATTAACTTCTGTTTTATTCAAAGATGAATTTAAAACATGGGCAATTCCAGTTTCAGAACTCAAACTTCGTATAGCATCAACTTGGTTTTTCATCAAGGCAATAAGCGGAGAAACCACAATTGCAGTTCCATCTAACACTAAAGCTGGTAATTGATAACACAACGACTTACCGCCACCAGTTGGCATAATAACAAATGTATTATTTCCGGTGATGATACTCTTAACTACTTGTTCCTGAAGACCTTTGAACTGGTTAAAACCAAAATATTTCTTTAATTCTTTATGTAAATCAATTTCGTGTGGATTCATTCTCTATTAATATGATTTTACCTAAATTTGCAAACATAAAGATACGATTTTCTTTTAGACATACAAATTTTTTAATATTTCTATTTTGAGCACAACTGAAACGATTTTAGCCACCGCAAAAAGAACACTTTTATCAGAAAGTAAAAGCATTGAAAATCTAGTAAACTATCTAGATGAAGACTTCGCAAAAAGTGTTACCGAAATTTTTAACACCAAAGGAAGACTAGTAGTAACCGGTATAGGAAAAAGCGCATTAATAGCTCAGAAAATTGTAGCTACCTTAAATTCTACAGGAACTCCTTCAATGTTTTTACATGCTGCTGAGGCTGTTCACGGTGATTTAGGAATGGTACAACCTGAAGATATTGTAATTTGCATTTCAAAAAGCGGAAACAGTCCTGAAATAAAAGTTTTAGCACCTCTTTTAAAGCGTTTTGGCAATACATTAATCGGAATGACTGCAGATAAAAACTCTTTTTTAGGAAAAGAATCACATTATATTTTACATGCTTATGTAGAAAACGAAGCTTGTCCAAACAATTTAGCACCCACAAATAGCACAACAGCACAATTGGTTTTAGGAGATGCTTTAGCCGTTTGTTTAATGGAAATGAGAAACTTTAAAAGCGAAGATTTTGCCGTTTATCATCCAGGAGGCGCTTTAGGCAAAAAATTATTGCTTCGTGTGAAAGATATGTTAGACACTACTCACAAACCAATAGTAACACCTGATGCATCTATCAAGAAGGTAATCATGGAAATTTCTGAAAAACGTTTAGGTGTAACCGCAGTAATTGAAAACAACCATGTTATTGGAATTATTACTGATGGCGATATCCGAAGAATGTTAAACAATCGTGATTCTTTTTCGGATTTAACCGCTAAAGATATTATGACAAAAAACCCAAAACATATTAGTTCAACTATCTTGGTTTCAGAAGCTTTGGATATTTTAGAAAACAATGCAATTACGCAATTAGTAGTAATTGATAACAATGAATATAAAGGCGTATTACATTTACATGATATATTAAAAGAAGGAATTGTATAATGACAAAAAAAAGTATGGGAGAGATGTCGTTTTTAGACCATCTCGAAGAATTACGTTGGTTATTAGTTAGAAGCACAATTGCCATTTTGATCTGCGCAACGGTAGCTTTCTTTTTTAGTGATTTTATTTTTAACGAAATTATTTTTGGCCCAAAGGACCCAAACTTTATTACCTATCGCATTTTTTGTGAATTATCAACCAAATTAGATTTGGCAGAATCTTTTTGTGTCAAAGAATTACCTTTTAACATTCAAAACACAGCTATAGAAGGTCAAATATCACTATTGATTTGGACATGTATCACCGCTGGGTTTATTATAGCATTTCCATATATATTATGGCTATTATGGAAATTTATTAGTCCTGCTTTATATGAAAAAGAGCGAAAATACGCCAAGGCATTTATTTCAATCGCATCCTTATTATTCTTCTTAGGAGTATTATTTGGCTATTTTGTGATTATTCCAATGTCTGTTAATTTCTTTGCAACTTTTACAGTAAGTCCTGAAATCAAAAACGACATCAACATTCAATCCTACATCGGCATGATTAAAACTTCTGTAATTGCTTGTGGATTAATTTTTGAAATGCCAATAATAATCTATTTCTTATCTAAAGTAGGATTAGTAACTCCTGAATTTTTAAGAAAATATCGAAAATATGCTATCGTATTAATATTGGTAGTTGCAGCAATTGTCACACCTCCTGATGTGGTGAGCCAAATTGTCGTTTCGATTCCTTTATTAATTTTATATGAAATCAGCATTTTCATTAGTGCTGTAGTGATTAAAAACAAAGAAAAAGAAAAATTAAACGCATAAAAAATGGCTGATTTAGTAAAAGAATTTAACGATTATCGTTCGAAAATGAACGAAAAATTGTTAGCAGATAACAACAAAGTCATCAAAAGAATTTTCAATGTAGACACCAACGCATACATGGAAGGCGCTTTAGATGTTAAAACAAAAGAACTTTTAGGATTAGTAGCTTCAGCTGTATTGCGCTGTGATGATTGCATTAAATATCATTTAGAAACCGCATATAAAAATGGCGTAAACAAAGAAGAAATGATGGAAGCTATGGGAATTGCCACTTTAGTTGGCGGAACTATCGTAATTCCTCATTTAAGAAGAGCCTATGAGTTTTGGGAAGCACTTGAAGAAAGTGTTCAGTAAGGAGTATTTAGTAGGCAGAAAATAAATTATTGTTAATTCGTTTAACTGTTAAATTGTTTATTTGTTTATTTGTACCATAATGTCTTTTAAACTCATAACCTTTTAAACTCATAACCACACTATGAAGCTTAGAGCAGAAAATCTAGTCAAAACCTATAAAAAAAGAAGTGTTGTAAAAGGAATTTCCGTTGAAGTAAACCAAGGAGAAATCGTTGGATTATTAGGTCCAAACGGAGCTGGAAAAACAACATCTTTCTACATGATTGTGGGTTTAGTAAAACCAAACAGCGGTAATATTTATTTAGACGATATGAATATTACTAATTTTCCTATGTACAAACGTGCACAGAATGGAATTGGTTATTTAGCACAAGAGGCTTCTGTTTTTAGAAAATTAACTATCGAAGATAACATCATGAGTGTGTTACAATTAACTACGCTTTCAAAAGCAGAACAAGAAGCTAAAATGGAAGCGTTAATTGATGAATTCGCTTTACAACACATCCGCACCAATCGCGGGGATTTACTTTCGGGTGGAGAACGACGTCGTACTGAAATTGCTCGTGCTTTGGCAACAGATCCAAAATTCATTCTTTTGGACGAACCTTTTGCAGGTGTTGACCCAGTAGCTGTAGAAGACATTCAAAGAATTGTTGCTCAATTAAAAAATAAAAATATCGGAATTTTAATCACCGACCATAACGTACAAGAAACATTAGCCATTACAGATAAAACATATTTAATGTTTGAAGGAGGAATTCTAAAAGCAGGAAAACCAGAAGAATTAGCAGCTGATGAAGTAGTTAGACGTGTTTATTTAGGACAAAATTTTGAATTACGTAAAAAGAAAATCGATTTTGAAGCTCCGAAAACTACCATCATTCACGGTAAAGGTGAATTAAATTTGAACAAAGAGTAGTTTTTTGTATCACAAAGTTTCACGAAGTTAAGCACTAAGTCACATTAAGTTTTTTTAAATCGTATATTCAAGAGTTAGCCGTAATTCTTCAGAACGCAAACTTAAATATGAGAAACTTCTTTATTATAATTTTAATTCAGTTAACAATCATTAGCTGTAATCAAAAAAATAAAAAAACATGGCAACCGAGAAAGGATGAACAGTTTTATGGAGCTGTAGATAGCTGCACAAAAATTGTTTTCCTGACAAAAAAAGAAAATCAGCATGAATATTCACATGACGATTCAGCTTTTGTTGCAAAAGAAAAATATGCCGCAGAAAATAAAGTTCAAATTCAAAATTTTAAAAGTTTATTCAAAAACGCAGAAAGGACGGCTTATTGTCCTGACTCAAAATCAAATTATATGATTGTTTTTCTTAATAATCAAAAGCAAATTAAGCAGTATTTTGCAGATACTATTAAGTTAAAAGACAGAGTAATTGTATTCCAAACAGGTTACCAATCGTCACAAATAATTGGAAAAACAGCGTGGAATAATTTCTTGGAAGAAGTAAAATTAAAATAATAAGAATTACTGCTAACACACGTTTGGCACAAGTGCGAATTTTGTGGTAAATTAACTTTCACGTTTCGCAAGAAATATTATTCTTAACAGAAAATAATCAGTTCCATAGTTAGTAACTAACGTCAATCGTGGAAATGATAATCAACAGTTATTGAATACACTTCATCAACAACTTATTTTTATCTCCATTAAAAATATTGACATCAACCATACCAACAACACCTTCAATTTGAGCTTTCTCAGTGAATTGCCAAAATTGCCAATCAGATTCTAAATTATTACGCCAAAAATTGTAATTGGCAATCCATAGCGGGTATTCTGAAAATTCATCTTTTAAGAAATCGGTGTAATAACTTTCTCCTGAATAAATAATAGGTTTTACTTTGTAGTGTTTTTCAACTTTATTTAACCAGCGTCGTAAACCCACTTTTAAACTATCAATAGATTGTGATTTAGGTAATTTTTCAATATCTAAAACGGGTGGCAAATCGCCTTTTTTTAGCCTAACATTTTTGATAAAATTTTCTGCTTGCTCAATTGAATTTTCGTTTGGTCGATAATAATGATAAGCGCCACGAATCAATTGACGCGCTTTTGCTCCTTTCCAATTCGCTTTAAATTTCGAATCGATTCTATCTTTTCCTGCCGTTGCACGAATAAAGACAAAAGACAATTCAAACGATTCATCAATATGATACGTTTGTTCCCAATCTATTTCGCTTTGATATTCAGAAACATCAAAACCAATGGCTTTATCATCATGCTTGTGTAAAACTTCATAAATTCGAATATCGGCTAATTTTCGTTCATCTGCGGTTAATCCATTAGCATATTTATCGGTTTTAAAGCCTAAATAATACAAAAAACCATCCCGGAATTTATAAATACCAATAGAAACAATCAAAATAAGAAAAAAAGAAAAAATAGCCAAAAACCACTTTCCAAAAAAACGTGGTTTACTTTTTTTAGTTGTTCTTTTTCTTCGAATAGGTTGCGCCATTATTTTTTTGCCAAAACAGTATTATTTAGTACCGATAACGCAACATAAAGTAAAATTATTACAGGTAAAGCAGTAAATTCTAATACAAACAATAAAACTACTGACAAGGCTAAAAAGATAACTTGCAATTTATTTTTTTCCCAACTAAAATTCTTAATCTTTAAAGAAAATAAAGGAATTTCTGCATTCAACATGTAAGCGCTTAACAAACTAATTCCCAACAATACAAATGGATTGAACAAAGCATCAACTAGCCATTCGTGTGTTCCGGCAAATTGAATCATTGGAATACTCATAATAAATAATGCATTCGCTGGAGTAGGTAAACCAATAAACGAATCTGTTTGACGTGTATCAATATTAAATTTTGCCAATCTATAAGCTGAAGCCAATGTGATGATAAATCCTAAATAGGGTACAAATCCCATGTAGTAATATTCTTCCGTTAAAAAATATTTTGAAGTATCATCTTCCTGAATATCTTGCAACAACTTGAAAATCATAAGTCCTGGCACCACTCCACTTGTAACCACATCCGCAAGCGAATCCAATTGCAAACCTAATTCACCAGAAACATTAAATTTACGAGCAAAAAATCCGTCCCAAAAATCAAAAAAGATGCCCACACAAACGAAAATAAAAGCTTCATCATAATAGCCTTTAAAAATGGCAATAATAGCTAATAAACCACTAGCAAGGTTTAATAAAGTAATAGCGTTTGGAATGTGTTTTTTAATTTGCATACAAATACGTTTAAAAAATACTCAAAAAGTAGAGATTTAAATAATTTACAGCAAATGTAATACAATAAGTTAATACATTTAGAGTTTAGTATTTAAGAAATTTATTTCATCTTTGTAAAAAAATTGGCATTGAAAAAGACCGTTTTATTTCTTTTCGTTTGTATTACTTCATTAAACTACGCACAAACCGTTCGAAAATATTCGAATGAGTTTATGAATATTGGTGTTGATGCCGCCGCTTTAGGAATGTCCAATGCAGTGGTTTCACATACAAATGATGTAAATTCAGGTTATTGGAATCCGGCTGGATTATTGCATTTAGAAGACAAACAGTTTTCATTAATGCACGCTAATTATTTTGCAAATATTGCCCAGTATGATTACGCTGGTTTTGCAATGCCAATAGACGACCGAAGTGCCGTTGGAATTTCATTAATTCGTTTTGGAGTAGACGACATTTTAAACACCACCCAATTAATTGATAGCGAAGGAAATATAGATTACAATAGAATTTCATTGTTTTCCACAGCAGACTATGGATTAACCGTTTCTTATGCACGAAGCTTACCTATTGAAGGTTTAAATTATGGGGTAAATGCAAAAGTAATCCGAAGAGTTATTGGCGACTTTGCTAATTCATGGGGATTTGGGCTAGATTTAGGAATTCAATACATTAGTGATGAAGAAGATTGGAAATTTGGCTTAATGATTCGTGACATCACCACTACTTACAATACTTGGACTATCGACGAGGAAAAATACCAAGAAATTGCCGATGCCATTCCAGGCGAAAATCAAGAATTACCAGAAACTAGCGAAATCACATTGCCAAAAGCACAATTAGGAATGTCTAAAAAATGGATTATTCGCTATGATTATAGCTTGTTAGCTGCAGCCAATTTGAATATGCAATTTGCACAAACTAACGATATCATTTCAACTAGCGCTGTAAGTATTGACCCAGCTTTAGGGTTTGAGTTTGGATATATTGATTTAGTTTATTTAAGAGGTGGTGTTGGCAATTTTCAACAAATCACACAAATTGACGATTCTAAAAAACTAAGTTTTCAGCCGAATATTGGGTTAGGATTCAAATACAAAGGCATCCAAGTAGATTATGCACTAACCGACTTGGGTGATCAAAGTGCTGCTTTGTATTCCAATATTTTTTCGTTAAAAGTAGATTGGGAATTGTTTAGATAATGGAAGATAACCGCTAGATAATTGGATAAAAAACTTGAAACTTGAAACTTGAAACAAAATAAAGAATGATAAAAAAACTACTTTTCGCGTTACTAATTTTAATTTCTTTTAATGGTTTTTCCCAAAATATTTCACTTTCAAACCAAGCTAAAGTAAGTATTTTAACTTGTGGTACTGGACCAGAATCATATGCAATGTATGGTCACACAGGTATTCGAATTCAAGATATTTCACAACAAATTGACGTTGTTTATAATTATGGAGCATTTGATTTTAGCACACCTAATTTCATTGGTCGGTTTGTAAAAGGCGATTTACAATATTTTGTAACCAACGGAAGTTATATTGATTTTTACTACAACTATCAGGCAGAAAATAGAGAAATTATTGAACAAGAATTAGCACTTTCTCCAACACAAATCAACCAATTGTTTCAGCAATTAAATGCATCTGTTTATAGTGATGATCGATTTTATACTTACAAATTCATTGATAGAAATTGTACTACGATGGTTGTAGACAAAATCAATACTACTTTAGGAAAAGAATACATAAAATCGAGCAGTTCAAATCAATCATACAGAGAAATTTTGTATCCATATATGTCTGATTTTTACATGAAATTAGGCATTCAATTAATTTTTGGAACTAAAGTAGATGAACCTGCTACGCGTTTATTTTTACCTTACGAATTCAAAAAAGCAATTTCGCAAACTAAAGTTAACGAAAAAGCTATAGAAAAATCGAATGAAACAATTTTAGTGGCTCAAAAAACCAACATTCCTTTCAATTGGTTAAACTCAATTTATTCTTTAATTGGCGCGTTGCTACTTTTAGTTATTTTAGGCAAAAAATGGATTAAAACAACATATTTTATTATCGCAGGATTATTAGGTATGTTTTTCTCTTTAGTCGGTTTATATTCACTCCATGAAGAAATATTATGGAATTATAACATTTTATTATTCAATCCACTATTATTAGTTTTTGCTTGGTATTATTGGAAACAGAACAACGCTAAAATAGTTTTAATTGGGAAAATTTGTCTTGCCTTTTTACTAATCTATTTCGTTTACATGTTAAACAAAATACACTTAGAAATTGTATGGCCGTTTATAACAATACATTTTTATTGGATTGGAAAAATTGTTTTACAGCGTAAGAAATTAAATCTGACACGCTAATAATATTGCCAACTAAACACTAATTACTGAACACTGATTATTGCCCTCTAAAAAACAAAACCGTACTCATTGTTTTTACTACAATATTAATATCCAAAAACAAGCTTCGGTGTTTAATATAATATAAATCGTAGCGCAATTTCATCAGACTATCTTCAAGATTTGTCCCGTAAGAATAATTCACTTGTGCCCAGCCCGTAAGTCCTGGCTTAATAACATGTCTTGTTTGATATAGTGGAATGGTTTGAGCAATTTCGTTTACAAAAACAGGACGTTCTGGTCTTGGCCCTATAATTGCCATATCACCTTTTAAAACATTTATAAACTGTGGTAATTCATCTAAACGAGTCTTTCTTAAAAACTTACCAAAAGGTGTAATTCTTGCATCATTTGCAGTAGCAAAAACAGCTCCATTTTTCTCTGCATCTTGAACCATTGTTCTTAATTTGTATATTGTAAATGGAATGCCGTTTTTTCCAACGCGCTCTTGTGTGTAAAAGAATTTTCCTTTGTTTGCAAAAAGATTTATAATCCATAAAATTGGAGCAATCAAAAAGAAACCAAATAACCCAATTATAGAAAAAACAACATCAAAAATTCGACTATAATACACATACAATTTATTCTGATTACTTCTACTAAAAGGAAAAAACTTATACAGTTCTTTACTTTCAAAATTAATTGGCAATCGATAAGTGCTATTCTCATAAACTTCCTTGTATTGACGAATAACAACACCTCTTTCTAAATAGCTCAGTAATTCTGAATACAATTCAATAGAATTTGTCTTATTCTTAATTTGAGTAACCACAATTTCAGAAACATAATTTTTGTAAATAAATGCTTCCAAACAAGTTTCATCAACCAAATTAATTTTAGTTTTTTGAGGTGTTTCATCTGTTGCTACATATCCCACAACACTATAATGAGGATTAACAGAAAATAATTCAGCTACTAATTGATCTATTTCTTTGCTACTTGCGATAAACAAAACCTTTTTAAGAAATCGATTTGACGCTAAGAATACAATATACAAATTACGCCACACCAATAACGCAATCAAAATTGCGAAGAAAAATAAAATAATCTGCAAACGATTTGATGGTAAAATGGGTGTATAAAAAGGCGTTAATAAATACAGTAATACCGTTAATGCTGTAGTAAGAATAACACTTTTAGTAATTTGAAATCGATTACTTGCGGTTTGCAAATTATACATCTCAAAAATTGTCCCAAAGAAATTTATATATAAAGCTAAAACTAGTGTCCAATAATAATTTGTCTTAGAAACTTTAAAATAATCAAATTGTAAAAAATGACCTATGAGTGCTAAAGTTAACACAACAAAAAGCACATCCAAGATACGTAAAAGAATTTTTCGCTCAGATATTTCAAAATGAATTTTTTTGGCACTAATCATAATTTGGGGGATTATTCTAATGCAAAGTAATAAATAAAACTTTAAAACAGAACAATTATTTAATTTTTAAGCAAGTAATGCGTGCCATTTGTTTTTTACTATTTCCCAATCCATTTGCTCAATATAGTTTCTTGCGCTTGTAGATAACTTTTTTGACTCTACAGGATTTTCAAGTAATTTAAGTATCGCAGAAACCATTTGATTAGCATTATTATCATCTACTAACAAGGCGTTTTCATTATCTGTCAATAAAAAAGGTATACCTCCAACATTTGTACTAACTACTGGTAAACCTAAAGCCATTGCTTCCATTACACTAACTGGCGTATTATCAAAATGTGTGGTATTAATAAAAATATCATAATTTGCAGACAACTGCCACCAATCTTCTTTAGCTAATTTCCCTGTAAAACAAACAGCAACACCTAGTGAATCTGCAAAAGCTTTGGTACGCAACAAACTTCCATCTTTATCTGGTCCTACCATAGTTAATGTTGCATTAGGATATGTTTTGCGCAATTCAAATAACACTTTAACAGCCATTTCAGGATTATATATTGTAGCAAAAGCACGCACCCACAACAAATTTGGAGCTATTTTTTCACGCTGTTTATAAGAATAATTTTGAATTTCAATAGAGTTTGGAATATACAAAATATTGGAATAACCTCGGTGTTCAAAAGCTTGCTTTAAATAGCCTGAAGGCGCTACATTTTTATAAGCATTTGCAAATATCATTTTACATAACTTAGGATTTTTTTGTAGCCGATTTGGCAAATCTCCTCCTCTTAATATACATATATACTTAACATTAAATACTCTCGCAATTTGACTACAAAAAAAGGCATACCAAAAACTAAATGTACTATAAGTATCTATTAAAATAAAATCTACCTTATTTACATTATAGAAAGTAGTACCTATCATATCTAATAACCTATACAACTGATTTTTTTTATCAGACGTATAACTCAATTCATATCCTTCATCTGCTAAAAAAACACCTAGGGTTTCTATTGATGTTTTATTATAGCCATGTTTAGACAGCTGATTCCCTATGTACAACAGGCGTTTCTTCATTTGTAAATGAAACTTTTAAAAGTGATAAAGCATAAATAAAAGCGGGAGCTGCTATACGCATAGCCGCATGATTAATGGTTAACAACCAAAAAACATAAAAAGACAATAACAACAAATGTTGCTTATTATCAAAATATAAAAACAGTGGAGTTGTTATTAAAATTAATAAGCACACTATCCCGAGCGCTCCTTGTTCTGCTAACATTCGTGTGATTTCATTGTGAGATGCGGCTACCCTTCCTGTTAGCTCTTCTCTATATTCTTTATTTTTTCCAACCCCTACACCAGTTAATGGATTTTCCCAAAACATAGCCAATTCAGTTCTAGAAATTTCTTCCCTTCCTCCTAATTTATCTTTCTTTACACGTCCCGCTGCATCTTGATTAGCGTAGCGATATTCAATCATTCCACTAGTTTGATAAGAACTAAAAATCCAAACACCTGTCCCTCCTAAACACATAAAGACAAACAATGCCAAAATTTTACTTTTATTTTGTTGATTAGAATACAAATAAACGATAGCTATTAAGAGTAAAATTCCTAACACTCCTGTATAGACGCCTCCTCTCGAAAACGTAACAATTGCTCTAAACGATGTAATAGACAATAATGCTATATGAATAACAATTTCTTTTTTAGTTTTTGAATACAACAAAAACAAAGCAAAAAACACAATCATACCCAATCCTAATATAGTTGAAACCTGATTGGGTCCAAACCCTCCGGAAGTAGCAAAATTTGACGAAGTTCCTGTTACTGCTTCCTTTACATTTGGAGTTTTTAAAAACAAATAAGTGACAATGGTAATAATAGGAAATCCTGTAAAGGCTAAAATTTTATAGATTGTATTGGAAGTTACTGGTCTTCGATAGCAATAAATAGCGCTTACTCCTAAACATATTGGTCCCAAAATATTAAATAAAATAGCCTTACGCACATTTGCTTCAAAACTCAACTCATATGAACCATAGATTATCCCCGGAATTAGCAACAACAAGAAAACAACATATATCAAAGCTTTCCTTGAAAACCCTTTATAAAACATACCTAATACCATAAAGTATATTACTTCATACTTAGCAACTTCATGCACTAAATTTCCTTCTGTCATTCTTAAAAAAACTTCAGAAGCTGCTACATAAGCACTAATCCACAATACTTCATTATGCTTATTCTGTGTTTTTAAAACATACAACGTTCCAAATAAAGGAATTAATAATCCATAAATAATAGACAAAAATGGAATTGTATACACTAGTATTGCCAATGCAATATGTGCTCCAATTATAGTAAAATATGTTAATTGTTTATTTTTCAATTCGCCCTATTATAATGTTTGATAAGTGCACTAACTACAAATAATTCTGAATAATTTTCGCTAACAAATTTATACAAGTTCGTCGATAATTTTTCAGAATGAATACAATCTCTTAATAAAAAATTTATACAATCAGTTAGTTCTATTTCATCTAGTGGATTGAACAACAAACCTGTAACATTATGTTGAATTACTGATTTACAGTACCCTACATTAGTTGAAATAACTGTTAGATTTGCCATTCCATACTCTAAAAGAGTAACTGGAAACCCTTCATAAGTAGAAGTTAAAACACCTATATTTCCTTGCTTTAGAATCAACCCAATATCATTGCAACTTCCATAAAAAAACACATTTTCTTCAAAATCATTTTCTTTAACAAATTGCTTTAAATTATTTGAATAAACATCATTTTTATCATATCCTACCAAATGTAATGTCCAGTTTAGCTTTTTTGCATCACTGGCTACAAAAGATTTCAACAATGTAATATGGTTTTTCGGGTTTCTTAAATTAGCTAAACAAATCATACGTTTGCCTGCTTCTCCTTTTAAAAATGTTGTTGCTACTTCTGTAAGATTTTCCACTGCAAAATTGGGGATAAAATAAATATTTTTGCAGAACAATTTCTTTCTCGCCCAATCTTTTAATTCTTCATTGACAGTAAAAACACCAGAAAAAAAGAAAGAAACTAATTTTAAAACACTATTTGTTTTTTGTTTATGCACTCTATTTCCATGATGATCGTGCCAGAAAATTTTAACTTTAGGGAAAGTAATCTTAACCAAAATAGCAAAAAAATAAGAAGAACCATGGGCATGAATGATATCAATATTATTTGCAAGTATAAAAGCACGAAATCTCAAAATGGCTTTTAAATCAAACGTGTGTGCTTTACCTAAAAAAGAATAAACCACGTTGCTCTGAATACTTTTTTTAAGCGTTCCTTCCTTTCGTGTTGTTACTAAAGCCGAGAAAGACAACTTGTTACATAAACCATTAGCAATATTTACCGCCATACGTTCAGCTCCACCGGCTTCTAAACTATCTATTAATTGAACAACACGCATTTATTGGTAATTTATTGCTGTAAAAATAGGGAATTAAATTTCAAGTTCAAGAACAAAGTTAATTTCAAAAATCAATTTCAATATCAAAGACAAGAACAAAATCCATAATTCGGTTTCAACTGAAAAGTCTAATATGATATTATTGTAATAATAAATTCTTAATCTCTGCTTCAAATTTATCCGTAGTAAATTGTCTTGACCATATTTTTGCTTCGGAAGCCATTTTTTGATATACTCCGTTGTTATCTAAAACTGCTTTTATTTGACTTATATCTTGACTTAATTTCTCGATTAAAACAACTCCTCTCCTTCCATCACCCACCATATAGGGCACACAAGAAACTTTTGAAACTATAGGAACACATCCCCAAAACATAGCTTCTGCAACCACTTTTGGCCAACCTTCACTTTTGGAAGGTAAAATTAAAAAATGACTATCTTGATATGCTTTTAAAACTGTTTCTTTAGTTTGATTCCCTTTTAATGAAACTATGTTTCCTAAATTATGGGTAGCTATATATTGAGCCACATCATCTCTTAAAATTCCATCTCCATAAAAATTCAAGTTTACTTTTTTACCTGCTTTATGCAATTCTTCTAAAAGTTGAAGGGCATATAATGGCTGCTTCCCTTTGGATAAAGTCCCAACAAAAAGAAAAACAAAAGGTTCATGAAATGACTTATTCTGAATGCTAAATGCTGAATCCTGAATTTCAGATTCACTATAAGTTGCGGTAAAAAAAGGTTTAATATTTTTAGATTGGTTTTCCCAAGTACCATAAACTAAAACTTGCATGTTTTTAGTCAAAAAAGTATTACTCAAAATCCAACGCTGTAATTTGTATGTAAAAGGCTGTTTAGCATTAGGATCCCAATTACCTGCATATTTTGCAGTTTTTGATTTTTTTGGAAATAAAATTTGAACCATAGCTCCAACTAACCCCATATTTCCAGGGCAACGTAAATGAATATGGTCTGCTTGAGACATTGCTTTATAAACTTGAATTGCAATTTTTGGCAACAGAAAAATTGCTTTGAACACATTAAAAACTGAAGTAATATCAAACTCTTTAACTTGGCAAAAATCTATTTTTGAGTGATTATATTTTTCATGAATTGGATTTAATTCTTTTTGAACTAAAGGAGCTACAACGATTACCTCATCAACATATTTTAACCAAATGTTCATCTCACGTATATAAGGAGAATAGCCATAATATTGTTTATTATGCTTTATATGTTGAACGTGAGTTATAATTGCCAGTTTCATAAATAGGTTTTAAATGGTAAAAATAACACATTTAATAGGAAACAGAACAATTCATAAATTGAAGATTATTGAGCTATGCTTTGAATAAACTCCATTGTTATGGGTTTACTCGTAAACAATACATTCTCATCAATTTTAGCTTTATGTATATGAAGATCGTCTACAGTAGTCGACAAAATACAAATCTTAGTATAATCTTTAATCTTTTCAGAAAGCTTTGAAAATCTTTCTATAAATTTAAAACCATCTAATATAGGCATATAGATGTCTAAAAAAATTAAACTTGGTAATTTTTTTAAATCGCTTTGATACTCCTCCAAATACTCAATTGCAGTTGTTGAGGAATTAAATTCCATTATATCTATTGTTGAATCAAAACTATTAATCAATTTTGATGTAATGTAACAATCAAATTCATTATCATCAACAATCATTATTCTTTTAAACTTCTTGGACATAACTTAATAAATGTAACGTTAGCATTATAGTTTAATAAACTTAATAAATTCTTCTTGTCTACGTTTAGCTATCGGCAAAGCAACACCATTAGTAAACTCACAATACAAGCCATCTTTCTTAGTGATTTTTGAGATGTGCTTGATATTGATAACATAGGAATGATGAATTCTAAAAAAGTAATTATAAGTCAATACATTATTGTATTCTCCTAAATTTTTACTTGATAAAATCTTGGTTCCATTACTTAATACAAACTCTGTGTATTTACCGTCCGCTCTACAAAAAACAATATCATCAACCTTAATCAATTCAATTTTATCAGTAGATGAAATAGCTAAAAATCCATTGTTCTGACTAGAAGAATTAATCGAATTTATTTGGTTTAACTTTTGATCTTGAAAACTAATTTCCATCTCTATATTTTTTATAACTTTATAAAGAGAAACGATCAAATCATTAAAATCTAATGGTTTTTTTAAAAAATCAATTGCGTTATGTTTAAAAGCTTGAAAAGCATCTTTCTCATCTTTTGAAATAAAAATAAACTTCGGAATATTAAAATCTAATTCCTTAAGTGAATTAAAATGCGCTAGATTTTCTATAGAGGGATTGAAAAAAATAAGTTCGGGTTTAGCTTCTTTGATAAATTCTATACTCTCTTGAAGTGTATTTGAAAACCCACATACTGAAATGATAACAGCGTTTTCTTCTCCAAATTTTTTAATTTGTTGAATTGCATCTAAATCATCATCTATTAACAAGGCCTTTATTAACTTCATAGGTAATATTGAAATTAAAACGAATTTATTTTAATTAATAAAGGTATAAATATAATAAAAAAATAATGAAAATAAATATTTTATTTTGGAATCGAAAAAGTAAAGACAGAACCGACTCCGATTTGTGAGTTAACAGAAATTTGACCGCCTAAACTTTCTACCATTTTTTTTACAGCAGCCAACCCTAATCCACTACCCACAAACTCTGCCTGAGTATGTAATCGTTTGAAAGGCTGAAAAATTAATTCCAAATGCTCTTCTTCAACGCCAATTCCGTTATCAATTATTTCAAAAATATGGGATTTTGAATCTTCAGCATAATTAATCGTTATAGCAGCTACATTATCGCTTTTTTGATATTTCAAGGCATTATCAATCAAATTGTGAAATACCATATTGATTGCAATCTTTGATGTAAAAACTTCAGGCAAATCACCTTTTGAAAGCAAAGGCTTTTCTGCTAAATTATCTTCTACCAAACTCGAAAAAACATCTGTAACCAGCTGATTCAAATTAATTAGTTCTTTATCAGCTATTTTTTTATTTGATTTAGCATATTCTAACAAATCTACAATCAGCTTATCCATTCGTTTTACACTATCAAAAACAAATTTAAAATACACTTTTTCTTTTTCATCGTCTTGATTGCTTTTAGCTTCAATCATTTTTAAAAAAGAATTAATAGCCCTCAAAGGCGACCTTAAATCATGAGCTGCTGTGAATGCAAAATTTTCCATTTCTTGAGCATAATTCTCTACTTGTTCATGATAAATAGTCAATTCTTCTTGCTTTTTTCTTAATTCTAAAATATAGATAACTTGTTTTGCTAATTTTTTTAAAGACTTTTTTTGTTCTTCAGAAATTGTTTTTACCTCATCTTTACTCAACACACACAAAGCTCCAAAAGCAACCCCTTGTGTATTTAACAATGGAACACCAAAATAAGAAACAAAATGCGGTTCATTAACAACCAATGGAAACGCTTTAAACCGATCATCCATTCGTAAATCAGGAACTTCAAAAACCTCATCTCTTGAAAGGATGGCATGATAACATACTGAATTTTCAATAGGTGTTTCTGAAATATCAACACCAAGGCGCGACTTAAAAAATTGACGATTTTTATCAACTAAACTAATCATCGCAACTGGCATATTACAAATAGATGAAGCTATTTGAGTAATGTCATCATAAATCTCTTCGGGCTTAGTATCAAGTATATTAAACTCTTTTAAAACCTTTAATCGTTTTTCTTCTTCATCTTGATGCAACATTTGAAAACAGTATTAAATTATTTAACAATCTACTTTTAATAACAATTTCTTTCAAGAAAGACATTATTATTATAAAATTAGATAAAATTTATTAAAATAGCATATAAAAAAGCTATAAGTAACAAATATGTCTGTATTTCTTAAATAATTTTTAAAGGAATCCAAAAATTTAGATACTTTAAAAAAATCGTGGGGAATAAATTTTTTCTTCGGCTTTAAAAATCTCAAATCTCAAAAATATTTCATGAGAACCCGAATTGTAATTAGCTAATTTTGAAGTCTCTGCATCATATGAATAACCAACAAATAACTTGTCAGATAATTGAAAACCAACTAATCCACTCACAGAAGCATTTAATCGATAGGCTGCACCAACCGTTAATTTTTCATGAAACAAAAAATTTGCCGTCATATCCAATTGAAAAGGAGCTCCTGCTACTACTTTTGAAAGAAAAGCAGGCTTCATTTTAATATTTGAAGTAAGATCAAATACATAGCCTGCCATTAGATAATAATGCATTTTTTCTCTAGCCAAGCTAGTCATATCATTATCATCATAATGTTTCGTTTCTAAAAAATTTGGCACCGACAACCCAACATAATGATGATCAGAATACCAATAAGCACCCGCACCAAAATTAGGCGAAAAACGATTATCAATATTGCTCTGAAATTGTGGATCTGTAGGATCATATATACTCAATTTAGTATAATCAACATTCAGTAAATTAGCAGTCGTTTTAATACCCAAAGCCAAAGTAGATAGGTTATCAAAATTTAATCGATATGAAAAATCAATCGAAATGGTATTTTCATCTGAAGGACCAATTTGATCATTTACAAAAGACAATCCAAGTCCCATATTAGATACCCCAATAGGAGAATGCAAAGAAAAAGTACTTGTTACTGGCGCACCATCTAAGCCTACCCATTGAGCTCTATACATTCCTAGTATGCTCATTACTTCTTTTGTTCCTGCATAGGCCGGATTAACATTCATAGTGTTATACATATAATTTGTATACTGTGGGTCTTGTTGCGCAAATAATGCGTCAGTCAAGCATAAAAGTAAAATGGGGATTACTTTTACGAGTTGAGTTAAATAATTCATGATGTCAATTTTTGGGAGTTTTTTAAGAATTATAATTGAGTAAAAGCATTTCTAGGTTTATTAATCTTATTACCCGAAAGGAGTTAAGACACTCCTTTCATGGTAATAAGCCCCAAAAATTGAACTTAAAAAACTCAACTATTCCTTACTAATTATTGTTTACATACAGATAACCTGTTTTTTGAACATCTTTTCTTTCACCTAAATTTTCAATAACAAAATCATATTTAATAATGTAGAAATAAGTTCCTGTTGGCAATACATCTCCTGAAACATTCCATTCAGCACCAGATTTACCAGTAAATACATTGCTAACATTGTCATATCCTTTAACTTCAAAGATTTTTGCTCCGTATCGGTTAAAAATTTCTACTGAGTTGTTAGGATAACACTCTATTCCTTCTAAATAAAAAACATCATTTTTACCATCATTATTAGGTGTTAATGCGTTAAATATTGTAATCTCACAAGCCATATTTAATACTTGAGTAAAAGTGGAACTATTGCCACACGCGTCTTCAGCAGTCCATTTTCTAATAATTCTAGACATACTTACACAATCACCTTGTTCTTTTGTTTCTTCAAAAGTTACCGTAACCTCACTTATAGCATCAGTAGCATTCAATTGTGGTGCAACTGGAATACTTCCACAGTCTACATAAATTACTTCTTGTAAATTTTCTGTAAAAACAGGAGCCGTAGTATCTACAACCGTAATTACTTGAGAAATCATATCTGCATTCCCACATGAATCTGTAGCTGTCCAATATCTTATAATTTCATAATTTCCAGAACAACTTCCTTGAATAGTTTCTTCTTCATATGTTATTGTGGCAACTCCACAATTATCAATAGCAGTAACGGTATAAGTTGGTATTGCATCTCCATTCTCAATAGTTAATTCTGACGGAACATTAAAAGTAAACACAGGAGAAGTAGTGTCTTGAACAGTAATATTTTGAACATGACTTACTGAATTTCCACAATCATCTGTTGCTATCCAACTTCTAACAATCGCATACGAGTTATTACATGTTCCTAAAACCATTTGATCTTGAGAAACAACTGTTACCACACCACAGTTATCAGTAGCTTGCAAAGTTTCAACAGCAGGAATAGCATTACATTCTACTACTACATCTGCAGGTAAAACACTTGAAAAAACAGGCGCAACTGTATCGTTTACATGAAACACTTGAGCACATGTTATAGTGCTTAAAACTGCATTTTCATTAACATCTTTCAATCCATTCAAATTAGTATCAGCATAAACCGATATAGTATAAGTTCTAACAACATCTGAATTACAACCCGTAAAATTGCTGTTAGTAGCTGTAATAACTACATTTCCACAAGAAGTATCACCGATAGTACCCGAATTATCACCAAGCTGTTCAAATGCTGCTATTGTTAAAGTTGTAGCCGTAGGAATTTCGGTGTAACATTGTACAGTAGTAATACCAAAATTTGGACAAGTAACTTCTAACTCACATTGAGAATTTAATGTGATAACGGCTTGATTAGAAACATTTCCTTGTAAATCACTTACTTGATAATTTTTAGGTGTTGGTGTACCATAAAATCCTGCTTGTGGTACAAATGTTACAGCGCCCGAAACAGCATCAATAGACCAAGAGCCTTCGCCAGGAACTACCATACTTAATGGCGTAGTAACTATTCCACTAGGAGAAGTTGGCGCAACAAATGCAACTGTTTGAGGATTCACCACATCACCTAAAGTATCATTTGAAACTACATTAATTGTCACAGCTGTTCCAACAGCATAATAAGAAGTATCATCTACAGCTATTGGTAGCAAATCAAAACTAATAACTGCTTCATTACTTACATTACCATTAAAATCTTTAACATTATAAGAAACATTACTTGGAATCCCTGCAAAATTTACAAAAGGAGTAAAAGTTACTACACCAGAAACAATGTCTACAGCCCAACCCCCTTCGTTTGGAATTTCAAACCCAATAACTTGTCCTGTACTACAAAAAACCAAGTCTGTAGCAATAGAAGGCGCAATCAATCTAATAGTTGTAGGATTAACTTGTGCTCCTTGTATATCATTCAATGTTGCATTTATAGTAGAAACCGAACCACCAGTGTATAAAACCACATCATTAGTTGCAATCGGACAATTTGTATAAGCCACAATTGAAATTGGCAATGCAATCTGATTTGCACAATTCGTATTTACATCTTTAAAGATGTAATTGTATGTCCCAGCTTGTAGATTTGATATGGTGTATGTAGGAGTTGTACCTGTGTAAACAGTTCCTGAATTCATTTCTGTAATAGACCAATTCGCAGGTAAGCTACCAAATGTTACAGCTCCTATAGAAGATTGACAAGTTGGTTGAACTAAACTTGCAATCGTTGGATTAGGAGCAAGATACACGTAGAATTGTTGTGTAAATTCTCTTCCGCAATCATCTTTTGCTTTAGCAGTATAAGTGGTTCCAGGAACCAACCCCGTAAACGAAGAAGAAGATTGATATGATGTCAATTGTGTAGTTCCTGCAACATCAAACAAAGTATATGTGTATGGTGCTTTTCCTCCAGTTGCTACCATGTTTACAGAAGTATCACAAGCATCAATAGAAGTAAAATAAAACGGATTCAAATCCACACTAAATTGATATTCATACAAATAACCTCCTGAAAGTCTTGGTAATCCGTTAACACCCCCTAATTGATCTGGTTGAGAAAGTGCATTTTGAGAAATCATACCTCCATATCTAAAATAATAAGTTTCATTATTTTGAAGATTAACATTAAGAGTTCCTCCATTTGCGCTAGAATAGTTAAATGGAGCTCCATTACTTATAATGCCTGAAATTACGACAGTTCCATCAGATTTATATATCGCTGCATACGTATTTGTAAGTACCGCAGGAATAGAAATCATCACCTGAACCATACTTGTAATAGGACCACAGTAATTCATAGTATGGGATATCGCTGAATTTCTCAAACAAGTAGCAGTGTAATCAAACGTACTTGTTTTTCCACAAGCGTCAGTTACGGTAAAATTATATGTCCCTGCAGGAAATGATTTTACACCATCATTAGATAACAATGAAGGAACATTTGGAGTAGTTATAATAGTTGAAAAAGGGTATCCAATTGCAGATGAAGTCACCTGACTTCCGGTTCCTGATTGTGTTGAATATGTATTGGGACCTGAATTAAAAGTTATTGTTAAAGGTGGAACCGCCAAACTTGAAATTGGCAATTCATTAAAATTTAAGAAAGTTACATCATCAAAATAACCCGCATAATCTATTACACTAGCTCCATTACTACATGAAATTTGTGGTGCAAACGGAACGCTCTCTTGTTTGATGTTTTTTTGATAAGTCAAACCGCAAGCATCAACTAATGTGATTACATAATCAACATCAAATCGTAATCCCAAAGAAACTGGTGTAGAACCTCCTAATGGGGTAGCATTTAAATGGGTTAAATTAACTTGTTGCGCAACTATAGGTTGATTGTTAATATCTAATGGAATTGCACCCGGATTGTTTAACTCCTCAACACTTATTTGAACTGGATTAACAACATTAATTCTAAAAAATTTAACATCATAGCCTATCAAACATTGATCTACAGGATTTGACACACTTACAATTTTTGGAGTGTCAAAAATTATTGTTTGATCAACTGGTAATTCTAAAACACCTCCAGTGATTGCACCACAAGAATTATATCCTGTATAATTTAAGTTTGCTCCGTTGAAAAAATCTTGTGGAATATTAATATCAATAACGAATCCTGTAAAATTTGGATTAGCAGACTGTTGAATTGGATTTATAAAAGTTAATGATGCTCCTAAATTATTAGTAAAAACATAGGTCACATTACCTGTAGTTGTTCCAGACATTGTTTTCAATCTAAACTTGAACACATTTCCACAACCTATTAAAGAAGTATCGGTAAATTTATCTTTTAAAACTACATTAGTATTGATAATTGGAATATTCGCAGGTGGATTTTGTATCGTAACCACTCTATCCGCACTATTACCACCACATTGATCAATTATATCTACTGTATAAACTCCCGCAGACAATCCTGTTACTGTATAATTTGAAGAATTTAAAGGAATAGAATAAACAGAACTTCCATTTGGTCCATTTAAAATTCGAACAGAATATTGTTGGTTGGTAAAATCATTTGTTCCTACTGTACTATATAGATTTGAAAAGCGAAGCTCCCCATCTGTTCCATTATTACATCTCGGAGAATAAGTATTCACTATAAAGTTATCAGCTGGACGAACAGCACCATTCACACATTGTGAATAAGCAACTGTATCTAATAATAAAAGAACAATCAAGCTAATTTTAGCAACTAGTATAAGTATCTTTGTTCTCATAAGCGTTCAGTTTAATTAATTCTTTCTTTTTGGTGAGACAAAGTTGCTGCAACCATACTTGAGAATCAATCAACTATTAACAAGTGGTCCTGTTTTATTAATAAGTGGTATTATTTGGAAAGATTATGTTTTTTGTAAAATCCTCAATTGTTACATAAAACAAACCACAAGCTAAACTTTTAACAAAACCTCAATAAAATCAATATTTTATTACAATAAACATAATGTTTTAATATTTTTTTTATTAACTTTACGTAGTGATTTGAATTGAATAACCCCCATATTCATAAAATCAAAACACTAGCATTTGGTTCTTTTAAAACTATATCTGTTTTCTAATTTATTTAAGCTATGCCAGAAAAAAAAGTGATTGAAAACCTAAACGTTTTAAATCAAAAAAAATATCAAGCACTAAACCAACGAAGTCTAGAATTATCAGCCATTATTGATACAAAAGGTAATTATACTTTTATTAGTTCAAATGCTGAAAAAATAATTGGCTACAAAGAAGACGAACTAATAGGAAAAAATATTTTCAATTACATTCATCCTGAAGACATACACAAAATAAAAGTCGAATTTGAAAAAATTGCAACTAATAATGCTGTAGATTGTACTCCACATCGCTTTAAAACAAAAAGCAATAAGTGGATTTGGCTCAATTGCGCAATTTCAAATCATGTTAACGACGATACAATTAATGGCTACATCATAAATAGCAATGATGTAACTAATCTAATTGAAACACAATCTCAACTTAAAAAAAACAACGAAAGATTTGACCTTCTAAATAAAATCACCGATGACATAATATATGAAGTTGATTTAACAACTAGAATTGTTGATTTCAGCGAAAATTTCTACAACTATTTTAGCCTTGAATACGATAATAAAAATTTTTCGTCAAATGATTGGGAAAAACTCGTTCATCCAGCTGACTATAAAGCAGCTAAACAAAGCTGGGACAATTTTATTTTAAAAAACAACGACAACAAATGGACTGAAGAATTTCGTGTTATAAAAAAAGATGGCACATATTCACACATCGAAGATACTGTCCATGTAATTAGAAACGATAAAGGTATTCCTCAAAAAATTATTGGTGTATTAAAAAACAACAACTCTAAGATAAATTCAAGAATTAAAAATAAAATAGAAAACCAACTAGCAACATTTTTTAAAGAAGAAATAAACCTAAAAAAAATTTTAGAATCTTCATTAAAATTTTTAATAGAATATGGAGACTTTCTAACTGCAGAAATTTGGATTCTTAATAATGATAAAAACAAAATCCATCTAATTCAATCGCTTACAAAAGATAAAAAAACAGATTCGATTTACAAAAAAACAAACTCAATCAATTCTTTTGAAAAAGGAGATGGACTACCAGGTACTTTATGGCAAAAACAAGAACCTGAAATTTGGACCCCTGAAGAAATAACAACAAAATTCAAACGAACCGAACTTGCCATCTCTTTAGAAATAAAATCAATTATAGGAATACCACTTTTACACAACAATAATTTCATTGGAACATTAATTCTAAGCGCCAATGAAGACTTAAAAAATGATGAATTAAGAACGCAACCTTTCCTAAACTTAGGAAATTTTCTTGGTGCAGAGATCAAAAGAAAAGAACAAGAAGAAATGTTGTACCTAATGTTTCAAAGTTCTTCAGATATTTTAACAATCGTTAACACAAAAGGATATTTCACTAAAGTAAATCCAGCATTCTGTAAATTATTAAACTATAGTGAAAAAGAATTAATGGCGAATCCATTCACCTTTTTCTTACATCCCGACGATTTGAATACTTCTAATAAAGAATATGAAAAAAACATTACGGGTGAACGAAATTCTTATAACTTTACTAACAGATATCGATCAAAAAACGGAGATTATATATGGATTTCTTGGAGTTCATCAGATATTTTTGGAGAAGAAGGACAAGTATTTGCTTATGGTAGAAACATAACTGACATCAAGAAACTTCAACAACTATTTCATGAAACAGCAAAACTCGCCAAAGTGGGTAGCTGGGAATATACTTTAAAAAATAATGATGAAATATTTTTATCAAATATTGCAAAAAAAATATTTGAATTTGAACTAGATACAAAGATTAAATACAAAGATTTTTTAAACACATTCTCTGACAAAAACAAGGAAGATGTAAACCTAACTTTTAATAATTTAATTAAGTTTGGTGATTCTTTTGATAAAGAATTTAAAATAAGAACAAAAAACAATAAAAATAAATGGATTAGATGTATTGGACAATCTGAGCAAGATAAAAAAGGCAAATGCATTAAAATTTCTGGAAGCATACAGGACATAAACACTCAAAAACAAAATGAACTTGAATTAGCCAAAAAAAACAATTATTTATCAGCCCTAACAGACATTATTACAGAACTATTACAATCCAACAACTGGTATGAATCTTTAAACAATGTTTTTAAAATCGCTGGAAATACAATTAATGTGGATAGAGTTTATTATTTTGAAATACATGAACATCCTGAAACAAACACAAAAAGTTGTAGTCAAAAAATTGAATGGACTCAAGAACATATAGAACCAGAAATAGAAAATCCGCTATGGCAAAATATCCCAGTAGCATCATTCTCTGATTTTTTTAACCCATTACAAAAAGGAGAACCTTTTACAGCCATTGTTTCACAATTACCTGAAGGAGAACTTAAAGAATCCCTATTAATTCAAAATATCAAATCAGTATTAATTCTACCCATAACAATTAACAATACACTACATGGATTCATTGGTTTTGATGATTGTAGCCTAGAAAGAAAATGGAAATATAGCGAAATATCTTTCCTTTATAATGTAACATCAAATTTAGCCGCTAAAATTCACAGAATGAAAGTACAGGCTGATTTAGAAAGCACATTAAAAGAACGCAATAATATTTTAGAAAGTATTGGAGATGCCTTTTTTACTTTAGACAAAAACTGGATAGTAACCTACTGGAATAAAGAATCTGAAAAAATAACGGGTGTAAAAAGAGAAGAATTAATAGGAAAGAATTTTTGGGAATTTTTCCCTCATTTAGAAGGCGGTGTTTATGATATTAATTATAAAAAATCAGTAAAAACCAATAAGAATGTTTATTTCCAAGATTTTTTTGAATATCTAGATGTTTGGTTAGACGTTAGTGCATACCCATCAAAAGAAGGACTTTCAGTATATTACAAAGACATTACCACTACAAAAAAAATCGAAGAAGAACTCAGAGCTTCAAACGAACGATTTGAAAAATCTACATTGGCAACAAACGATGCCATATGGGATTGGAATTTAGAAGAAAACTCTATATATAGAGGAAATGGTTTCAAAAAATTATTTGGTTATGCCGTACCAAACAAAATTCACGACATTGACATATTAAATTTAATTAAATCAAGAGTTCACCCTGACGAGGCAGAAGAAGTCATTGAGTCATTAAAAAGAGCAATTAAAAACCCTAAAAAATCAAACTGGGAAAAAGAATACAGGTACATCAAAGCTAATGGAAAATATGCTTTTGTTATAAACCGCGGAATCATAATACGAAATGAACAAGGCATCGCCACTAGAATTGTAGGAGCTCTTCAAGATATAACTGAACGAAAAGAACATGAAGAATCATTAAAAATCTTAAATAAAAAACTAGAAATTCAAACAAAAGATCTAATCAATTCAAATCAAGAGTTAGAACAATTTGCGTACATTGCATCACATGATTTACAAGAACCTTTACGCATGGTAACCAGTTTTTTAACGCAATTAGAAAACAAATACCAAAACAAATTAGACGATAAAGGAAAACAATACATTCACTTTGCGGTTGATGGCGCATACAGAATGAGAAATATCATATTAGACATTCTTGAATATTCTAAAGTAAGTAAAAATACTAGTGAAGAAAAAGAAATTATTAATATCAATACAATTGTAAATGAAGTTTGCAAAATAAATCAAAAAATAATCGAAGAAACAAAAGCAAAAATTATTTTTAATAACTTACCCGAAATTCACAGCTACAAATCGCCATTAATCCAAATTTTTCATAACTTAATTGGAAACGCAATTAAATATCAAAAAACAAACAACACACCAGTAATCAATATTTCATTTGAAAAATTAGATAAAAAATGGCTATTTAAAATTGAAGACAATGGTATTGGAGTAGACAAAGAATATTTAAATAAAATTTTTGTAATTTTTCAAAGATTACATTCAAAAGAAGAATATAGTGGAACCGGAATGGGACTCGCGATAGTAAAAAAATTAATTGAAAATTTAGGCGGAAAAATCTGGCTAGAATCTGAAGTCGGAAAAGGAAGCACCTTTTATTTTACATTACCAAGAAGATGAAAATAATAAAAAAAATAAACAAATCATTAGATTATTGGCCAAATCAACTCGCCTTAATGGCCTTTTTCGTGTTATTCATAATTACACAAACAATCGCTTTTAGAATTTTTTCTGTAGAAAAAGAAAACGAATTTTTACAAGTAAAAGAAGAAGCAATTAACACAAAAAATCAATTAGAAAGCGCCATAAATTTTAGCCATAATGCTGTTAAAATCATCAGTTTCTTGGTGGAAAATGATTTGGAAGAAAAAAATTTCGAATCTGTTTCAAAAGATTTATTAGAAAAAAATAAATTTATAGATGCGCTTCAACTCGTAAAAGGAAGTACAATCACTAAAACATATCCATTACTTGGCAATGAAGCAACCATTGGATATAACATTTTCTCTGATAAACAACATGAAAAAGCTGCATTAGAAGCTGTTAAAAAAGACAAACTTTTTTTTGAAGGTCCTTTAAATTTAGTACAAGGTGGCATAGGAATCATAGGCAGACAACCTATATACAAAAAAAACAAACTCTGGGGATTCTCTGCCATAATAATCAAACAAAAAACATTTCTAAATGCAATCGGACTAAATGATACAGGAAGTAAAAATCGATTTGACTTTCAATTAGTAGAAAAAAATGACACTACTAAAGATAAATTTTTATTCAAAAATAAAACTAACTTTAATAAAGGAATCATATACAAAACATTTATTTCTTCTGGCGAATGGTACCTATATGTAAAATTAAAAGACCCACAACACCTAAATAGAGCGTCAATCTTTGGTTTCTTTGGGCTTGCGTTAAGTATTATTATTGCTTTCTTTATAAGACAATTAGCCGAACAACCTATCAAACTCAAACGATTAGTTGCCGAAAAAACAAAAGACTTAGAAAAACTAAATCGTATTTTAGACAACCGAGCAAAAGAGTTATCATCAACAAACAAAGAACTAGAATATTTTGCATACATCATTTCACATGACTTACAAGAGCCGTTAAGAATGATTTCCAGCTTCCTTTCTCTTTTAGAAAAAAAATACAACGATTTGCTCGACGAAAAAGGCAAAAAATACATATTCTTTGCAGTAGATGGAGCAAAGAGAATGAAAACAATCATATTAGATATTTTAGAATTCTCAAGAGCAGGAAAATACAACGAGGAACCTGTAGAAATTAATGTCAATGATTTAGTTGAAGAAATTATTGGCTACCACAAAAATGCAATCAAAAACAGAAATGTTATTATTCAATATAATAACCTACCAACTATATTTTGCTATAAATCACCAATCATCCAAATTTTTCAAAACCTAATTAGTAATGCTATAAAATATTCAAAAGAAGACGGAGACATTATCATTCAAATTGATCCGTTCAAAGCTGATAAAAACACCTGGGGGTTTGCAGTAAAAGATAATGGAATTGGCATTGAAGAAAAATATTTTGAAAAGATATTCATACTCTTTCAACGATTATTAACACGAGAACAAGATTCTGGAAATGGTATGGGACTAGCAATAGTTAAAAAAATAATAGAAAACTTAGGCGGTAAAATTTGGGTAGAATCTACAGTAAACCAAGGCAGTACCTTTTATTTTACTATCGCTAAAAAAATTGTATAACCCATAATCTATTCACCATGAAGTCAGAAATAAAAGTTACGCTACAATACATATTCATCGGACTACTATGGATTTTTATCAGTGATGAAATGCTCCTAATATTTATGAGTAAAAATGATTTAGATGCAATCACTCATTTTCAAAATATTAAAGGAACTTTTTACATCCTATCAACAGCATTATTGCTATACCTAGTTTTAAAAAAACACAATGATGCAATTAAGCAAAAAATGAATCAATTAAAAAAATATGCGCAAGAACTAGAAACCACAAACCAAGAATTAGAAAAATACATCAACCTTGCTTCGCATGATTTACAAGAACCCGCTAGAACTGTAACTAGCTTCTTAACACATATTGAAAAAAAATACACACCTGTTTTAGACGAAAAAGGTAAAAACTACATACACTTTGCAGTAGAAGGTGCCTATAAAATGAGAAGAATCATTCTAGACCTATTAGAATATTCTAAAATAAATAAAACAATCATTTCTGAAAAAGTAAATTTACACAACCTAATATGCACAATAGAAGAACAATTTAAAGCCAAAGAAATCAATAAAAATATTATAATTGATTACCAAAACCTACCTACCATATTTTCTGATAAAGAATTAATTTTTATTGTTTTTAAAAACATAATCGACAACGCAATCAAATTCAAAAAAAACAACAGCCCTTTAACAATAACTATTGAAGCTGTAGATTTAAAAAAAAATTGGTTATTCAAAGTTAGCGATAACGGAATTGGAATTGAAGAAGAATATTTTGACAAAATTTTTATCCTGTTCCAAAAGTTAAACAATAGTGCTAATGATACAGGAACAGGATCAGGCTTAGCCATAGCAAAAAAAATAATCACCAATTTAAATGGTAAAATTTGGGTAGAATCAAAAATAAATGTGGGAAGTAATTTCTACATTAAATTACCAAAATCTTAATTTTGTAGGACTTTTTATAAATTTTATCTAAAAATGTAGAATTACTTCTACATTTTTAGATTTTTTTTTGTACTTTTATTTTTAAACAAACAACCTAAACGCAACTATTTAATGAAAAAAATTGAAATTCTACTCGTCGAAGACAATGAAGGCGACATTGTTTTGACTACTGAAGCATTTGAAGAATGTGAATTTAATTCTAATATCAATGTCGCTAGAAATGGAAAAGAAGCACTTAATTATTTATCACTTGAAGAAGGAAGAGCTGAAGTTGAACTTCCCGATTTAATACTTTTAGACATAAATTTACCGCTGTTAAATGGTCATGAAGTATTACATCATATAAAACAAAATGAACGTACAAAGCATATTCCTGTCATCATTTTAACAACATCTTCATCTTCAAATGATATTAACGCAACTTATAATAATCAAGCAAACTGCTATATCACCAAACCTGCAGATATAAATGACTTTTTTGATGTAATCAATTCATTAGGAAAGTTTTGGTTCAAAATAGCTAAATTGCCCACTTTAAGATGATATGCAAAAGGACAATAAAAATTATAAATTAATTGTTGTTGAAGATAATCTAGGAGACTTTTTTCTTCTGGAAGAATATCTAAATGAAAAAATTGAAACCCCTACCATTTTTCATTTTGAACGTTTTAAAGAATTGCTAGAATTTCAAGACAAAATAACTACTGAGTTTGATTTAATCTTTCTTGACCTTTCACTACCAGACAAAAGCGGAACCGAGCTAATTATTGAAGTTTTAAAAATATCTAAAAAAATTCCTGTAGTTGTACTTACAGGATATTCTGATTTTTCATTTGCTACAAAATCACTCGCTCTGGGGATTTCAGACTATTTATTAAAAGATGATTTAAATAGTACTACTCTTTATAAAAGCATTATTTATAATATTGAAAGAAATAAAAACTTAGTAAAAATAAGAGAATCAGAACAATTATATTCAGATTTGTTTCAACTAAGCCCATTACCTATCTGTGTATATGATATCGAAACTTTATTTTTCCTAGATGTTAATGAAGCTGCTGTAAATTTATACGGATATAGCCACAATGATTTTTTAAACTTAAAAATAGAAGCCATTATTCATGAAGAAGATACAATAGACAAAGAAGACAGCACTTCAAGAATAATGACCCATAAGAAAAAAAATGGCAATATTATATTTGTTGACAGCAGAAGTAATGTCATAACCTTCAATGGAAAAAAGGCCAAAATCATGCTTACTAATGACATCACTAAAAGCCTAAATCATATAAAAGAAATAGAATTACAAAATCAAAAACTTAAAGAAATAGCCTGGACACAATCACATATTGTGAGAGCTCCGATTTCGCAAATATTAGGCTTAGCACAACTCGTTTTAGAAGACAAAAATGCCACAGAAGAAACAAAAGAATTAGTAGCTATTTTAAACAATTCAGCACAAGAATTAGATACAATTGTCAAAGAAATTATTGACAAATCAAAAGAAATTTCATTAAATGAGTAGAACTCATGAAACAGTTATTAATCATAGATGACGATGCAGTTTCTGTATTAATTTTAAAAAAAATGCTCATAAATGCAGGTTTTTTAGACAATCCTATGATTTTTAAAAATGGAAACGAAGCCATTAACTTTCTAAACAGCAATTACAAATCAATTGAAAAATATTTTATTTTCCTAGACATCAATATGCCAATCATGAATGGCTGGGAATTTTTAGAAGAAATAGAACCAAAAATAAATACAGAAAATTTTTCTGTTTATTTACTAACTTCATCAACTAGCGAGCAAGATATAATTAAATCCAAAAATTATAAAAGCATCAAAAAATTTATCTCAAAACCTGTCGCTAAAGAAATACTGTCTGAGATAAAAGAAGAATTTTATTAAAATAATTTTATCATAATGGTTTATTAAAAATTAATGAAAACCACCCCACTATTCGTCCGAAAGTCTCGGTAGCAGCTTCTTTTCTTTTTTTAGTTGTGAAAATATTTGTACCTCTAATTGCAGTTAATAACAAAGTAATTAAATGCCATTTCACTTTAGCAGTAAACGAAGGATTTGAATACTTAACTCGCCAAACATACCAACCATTTCTAACCACCATTTTGCCATAATCATATTTATTTGGTCGCCCAGATGCATCATGAAAATGACCTAATTGAGCTGCGGTATTCACATATAATTTTCCTGTTTTAGAAAGGCGTAATGTAAAATCTGCATCCTCATACAATCCATAACCTTCAAAATAGGTAGAAAATTGAAAATCTTTAAATATATCTTTTCTAAACGAAGAAACTCCTCCCATTAATTGCTCTACTTCATATATCTTACCAGAAGGCGGCAAAAAACCAATGCTTCTTCCATGAGAAAACTCAGGCAAACAACCTGGAGCACGATTACTATCCAAGCCTAACTTCTTACGCCAAACAAAACGAGAACCATCTTTTCTTTTCCAACCGTCGTAACAAAACTCATTTCCTTTTGCTTGATAATCTGAAGTTGTTTTGGTCCAATTGGTTTCATTGCTAATATATCCGCCAACTCCTAATGCTTCTGGAAATAATGCATACGTTTTTATAATTTCTTCAAAATAATTTGACTCCAAAACCGTATCATCATCTAAAAAACAAATTATTTCGCTGGCTTCTTGAACTCTAGCTATACCATAATTACGCTGCTTAGTTAATCCACGATCTTTAGCATCAACTTTATAATACGTTAAATTTTGAAACTTATTCTCAACTAACATTTTTTGTGTGTTGTCATCTATTGAACCATCAATTACTAAAATTTCATTAGGATACAATGATTGCAAATTAACAGACTGCAACAACTTTAGCAAAGGTTGCGCTCGCATGTAAGTACAAATAATTAAAGTAAATTGCATATCAAATACTGTTTTCTAATTTAGAAATTGAGATAAAATAAGCCTGTCTATTCAATTGCTCTAAAGCTAATCTTCTATTTTTTTTCTGTATTTCAATCAACTCCTCTTCTGAATGTTTTTCATGAAAAGCTACAATTTGTTCAATATAGTTCTGTGATGTAGCAATTACACAATGATTATTCCAATCTACATGATTATGATAGGGCAAACGAACATCAGTATCTATTAAAACCGGAATTCTTCCCATCATCAATGTTTCATAAAATCGAACCGAAAAATTTCCAGAACCTCGCAAACAAAAAGTGTATAAATTACGCTCAATATTTTCATAAAACTCCAAAGTTGTTTTGCTTTTTTGAGCTTCATTATTCGCACCTGCTCTATATTTATTTCTGTAAATAAAATCTGCATCAATTCTATCAGAAACCCTAAGCTTATCTAACAATTTGAATCGCATACTACTTGACGGATAAAAAGATTGATTATCTGTAAAATCTTTTTTCAGTAATCGCAATAAAACTTGTTTTGAATAAATTAATGCTTCTTTTACCCATTTAGAAAATGAACCATCTGCATTTCCAACAAAACCAATTGTTGGTTTTTCATTTTTAGAGAGTGGTTGCCATTTTGATGTAATAATTGTGCTATAAGGATCATTAACAAAAGATGGCATAACAAAAGTATTTGCATTCATTTTTGAATGAAACCCTCCCAATCTAAAAGTTATCAAATCTTCTTCAATTGTAGTTCCAAAATCACCTCCACTGTATATCCAAACTTTTTTATTGTTTTGCTTTGCAGCAGCAATAAACTGTTCAACCTCTTGTTTTCTATTATTAGATAAATAAAAGCCTAAATCAATGGGTAAAATACAAACATCAGCTTCTTCAATTGCTTCTACCTGCTTAAAGTATTCTTTTACAAGTGGATTTTCCAAATAAAACCAATCAAAAAGCATAGGAAAAACGCGTTTACGATTTTCTGGGGTTATTTCTTTTATATAGGTATAGAATTTCAACATCGATTAAATTTTTTCTGACCATTTTTTACTTGCGTTCCAATGCAAATTTGTCTCTTTTAAAAATACAAAAGGGTTTTGAAAAACATTTTTTTTCCACTTTTTAAAATAAAAAATAGTTTTATACGCATCAACTTGCTCTTTGGTTCTATACTTCAAATAATTTAATAAAATAGTTGGCGATGGAATTGGCTGCACAACATCTTGACTCCACTTGAATACAGGTTTAATTCTAAACCCGCCCATTGGCGCTTTTAAATGGGTAATTGCTGGACTTGGAAAATATACTACATCAGCACCAGCTTTTCTCAATTGCATTCCAAAATCAAAATCCTCTCCATAACAAAACTCATAAGTAGCATCAAATTGTACTTGTTTCAAATAAGAAGATTTTACGAAACTATTTCCTGAACCAAAAATTGTAGTTTGATGAATTGTCATATAATCAATACGCTCATTAACTTGTGGATATGCTGTCGAAAGCACTTCTACTCCATATTGTTTTACATTAGCCAATACTTTTTCAATTAAAGTAGCTTCAAATCGATTGTCATCATCACACATAAAAACCCATTCACTCGTCACTTTAGAAAGCGCTATATTTCTAGCATTACAAGCGCCTGGCTGATGTGTAAACGTATGATCTATGATAAATGGCCAAATTTCTTGAGTAAGAAAGTTCAATTGTGAATTACTATTAAGCGCTGGATTTTGCTCTACTACTATTACTTTTTGAGGCAAATGCGTTTGATTTCGCAAATCGCACAAAACATGATAAACATGCTCTGGACGGCCAATAGTAGGAACAATTACGTCAATTTCTCCAGTTGAAACAACTTGCTTTTTAGAACAAACTTCAACCCTCTCTAATTGCTTATTATTCCATTTTCGGGCAGCAAAAAATAATGCATAAATCAAAGGTAAAATGGAAAGTCTTTTTTCATACATCAAAATATTAAAAAACAGAACAACCAACCATTTCAAACTTTTGTGTTGCTTTACAAATCGAAACAAAATATAGTCTGAACTCGATTCTTGATTAAAACCTATGGAGCGAGTCAATAATTTAGGCTCTGAATAACAAAACAAACCATTTGGCATAGCTCGCTTGGTCAACGATTGCAATAAATAATCAAAAGGTTCATTTTTATTTGGAACTAATTCATTCAAAGCGTTTAACAAACTTGACTTTACTACACCAACTGTAGCAGATACTTGCCAAGTAAAAAAAGAAACATTTTTTGGAATCGATAAAATAGAAGCATGATCTACATACCCAAATCGTGTACTTAGATACTCGTTTATATTTGGATTAAAAGACAATATCATTTTATCATGATGCAACAAAGCTGAAGCCATGTGTGCATCAAAACAAGTATAAGCACGTTCATCACACCAAGCTAATACTTCTTCAGGATATTTTTTAGCCAAATCAAACAAAGTGGCACCAATACTTTTTTTAAAAAGCCCTAAATGATTTCCATCAGCAGTAACTATTTGTGTTACTATCCTAGTATTGTGAACAACTACAATCATCTATTATTGAATTACCTCAAATGGTTTATTGCCTAAAATGGCTGCATATTTTGAAAAACCACTCATGTACATTTTATTTTCTTTTAACAAATATACGCTATCACTCGATGCTATGAAAAAGAAATCGGTTAAGGTTTTGGTATGTGATTCCAAACTGGCATCATTATTTTTGATATCAACATGTTTTGGTGTTCCTTCTAAAACTTTATATGTAGTATTTTTACGAATGTAATCTAAAAATATAACACTATCAGACAAAACATAAACCGAACGATTAGGATACAACAATGCTTTTTGATGAATTTTTTCAACCAATATTGTTATCAATTGCTGTTTTTCCTGTTCTGAAATTAGTTTGACTGAAGAATCTTTAAAATCTCCCATCAAAGAGGTAAAACGAGTATGAAATACCAAATGTTCTTCCTGAGGTAACTTTGAAATTTCTTGTGATAAAAATGTCGATTTTTTAAAGAGTTCATTAAAATTATTTCGCCATTGGTTAGCATGTTGCTCTACTGTGTATTCTGGAAACATAGTTTTAGAATAATCAATATTACAATACACTAAAATTGTTTTTGCTTTAGATTGTTGAATTAATGCCAGCGGATTAGAATCAAAATTATCCATCAAATAAAGAATCTCTGTATCAAATGGATTGTATTGCACTTCTTTTTCTATTTTCCAGTTATGGTCATTTGGTTCAAAATAAACATCTAAATCAAACGGGTGATCAAATCTTATTTTAAAATCACAATTTAGTTGTTTTGCTACTTCATAAAACGAAATCATTCCTTTTATCCTGTCTACTAAACCACCATGTGAAAAAACACCATCAAAACAAATAATGATTGTTTTGGTATCATTAGTTCTTGAAAAAGTAATACGACGTCCATAAAAAAATATCAATCTTACTCTTTTATGCAATTTACTTGCTATTTTTTTTAAGGATTTTAGCATACTAAAGATGTATTTTAGATTCGTAAAATTGAATATTCATTTTTACTACATTTTCAATATCAAATCGCTCTGAAACAAATGAACAAGCCGATGTTCCAAGCTGAGTATATAATCCATCGTTTTGTAAAACAGAGACAATACGATTAGCATATTCTTCATGATGTGAAGGATGCACCAAAAATCCACTTTTTCCATCTTCCATTAATTCTTGTGCCCAACCAATATTGCTATTCACAACAGGTTTTTGCATCGCCATAGATTCTATGGTTACCATTCCTAACGTTTCTGCATAAGTAGGAAACAAACACACGTTAGCTTTTTTAATATACGTTTGCACTTCTGAATAAGGTATTTTTCCTTTATAATCAACTTGTTCAAGTACAGACGAATCAAACGTAGCTTTCACTAATTCCCAAGAAGAAGCACTTCCTGTTTGTATATCAGATGAATCACCACCAATCAAAACCAATTTTGCGGTAGGCACTTGTTCCAATACTTTTTTAAAAATTGCTGGCAATTCAAAAACACCTTTTTTTCTTATAATTGTTCCTATATACAACAACAACCCTTTTTCAAACTGGGCTGGACTTTCATTTTGAAACTGTTTTAAATCCAACCCATAATGAATGGTAGTAATTTGCTGTTTAGACAAGCCAAACAATTGAGCCGATACTTCACCAGCATATTTGGTAGGCGCAATATAGCCTTGCGCATTTCGAACCGCTACCGTTTCAAACAAACGGTTTTTAAACTTTTGTTTACGTTGTTCTAAATGACAAAAATAGGTATCACTACCATGAAAACGAATAATCAAAGGAATATCAAAACGCATAAAAGCTGTTACACCAGTCCAATCAGGTGCTTCTATAATATCTATTCTCTCCTTTTTAACAACCGAATTAACATAGTTTTGAATATACTTTCGATAAAAAAACCACTTTGCAAATCGATATTTTTTATTGGCAATCAAATGAAAAATAACACCATTTTCTTCAAAAACAGCGGCTTGAGGTTGTCCATAAATAAAAACCGTTACACGTATTCCTTTTTCAACTAAGGCAACTACCAAGTTTTTGATACTCGTGCCAAGCCCTCCCGAATGTTTAACTTTCGAGTGAGGATATTCGGGGGTAAGAAAAGCAATGTGCATAGTTTATTTTTTAAATAAATCTTCAATAATTTTAGCAGTAAACAACCTAGCGCCTTTATCATTCAAATGCCCACAAGAAGAAAAGTACTCGTCTCCATCAACTATATGTTCATATTCGTTAATTTCAGGATATAACTTTTTTACTTTTTTGAAATAACCCATTCCTTTTACATTAGAACACATAGGCGTGGTCACTGCAATCAGATTGATGTTATTACTTTTACAAATTTGCTTAATTTCTTCGAAATAACGGTTACGTAATGGCACTAAACTTTCAATATTATTTTTCATATTCGCCTTTGGATTAAATCCCAACGGATAATAACCATTATTTGCCAATACATTCGTAGGTTCGCCAATAGCCGTTTTATAAAAAGCCCTTAATCCAACTTTTGCATCAAACTGAATATAGCGATAAAAAGGAACATAATACAGTTCGGCAAAATCGGTTTCATTTTTAAAATGGTCAGCTATAGTTTTTGATTGATGCATAAAAGGCATAAAACGACCAAAAGTACCATCATCACGCTTTTCATTACATAAATTCAAATCGGTTTCTATAATGATGTTTTTAATCTTCCACCCGCGCTCAACCATCAATTTCAACAGCAATGAAGTTTCAAATAAATGTGCACCACTCATCCCATAATTAAAAGTCTTCAATCCTTTTTCCGCAAACAATTCCGAAACAAAATGATTATTAGCTCTTGATGTCCCTAAAATAATCACATCGTAATTTTGAGGTTTCGAATTGATAACATTTTCTACTTTATTTCTAATTTTCGATTGTGCAAAAACTGTGGTATAAATAAAATCCAATACAATTGCTGACAGCAAAAGCACAACTATAATTTTTCCGATAAAGAGAAAAAACGCCTTCATTACTTTGCTTTTGTTGGAAAGAAATCCTCTATGATTTTTGCAGTAAAAACGCGAGCACCAGCTTCATTCATGTGCCCACAAGTAGAAAAATATTTATCTTCTGTTACTACATTTTCATAATTATGCACTTCGGGATAAACATTTTTTATGGCCTCAAAATAGTTTATTCCTTTCACATGCTCACACATAGGTGTACTCACAACTATTAGATTGATACCATTGTTATTACACAACTTTTTAATTAATTCATAATCTTTGTTTTTCTTTGGCGTATATTTAGTTAAATCATACTGCATGTTAAGTCCTTCACCTTGTAAAGCATAAAAACCTTCATTTAACACACTTGCCGAAGATTTATGAATGGCTGCAAAAACCATTTCTCTAAAACCAATTTGAGAATCATACTGAATGTAGCGATAAAAAGGCAAATAATACAACGACTGAAATTCTGGTATAATTTCGCCATAATAATTAGCAACCGTTTCATTTGACTTAAGATAAGGCATAAAGCGAGCGCGTGTTCCATCAGAATAGCCTTCAGTATTGATATTCAAATCAACTTCAAGAATTATATTTTTAATATCATATTTTTTGGACAACATTAATTGAAGCACTAGAGCTGATTCTTGTAGCCTAGAACCACTCATGCCATAATTATAAGCCTTTAATCCTTTTTCTATAAATAATTGAGGTACAAAATGATTATTAGCTCTTGAAGAACCTAACATGATAACATCAAATTCTTTAGGCTCACCATTTAAAATATTTTCAATTTTATTTCTTGTAGTAGACTTTGAATACACATAAGAATAACCCAAATCCAATGCAAAAGCAGAGAGCAAAAGCACAACCATAATTTTTCCGACAAAGAGAAAAAATACTTTCATTAGAATTGGAAATAAATAAATTCTTTATAATCTGAATACACACCTAAAGCTAATAAAGCCATAATAGCCAACGTTACTTTTATCCAAGATGCTTTTCCTGACAAAGGTTCTACTTTTGATCGATTGAACCATTCTACTCCTACAAAAACGAAAACCAAAAGTAAGAGTTCAAAATTGTATCGTTCATTATTCAAATATTGGCTTTCAAAATGGAAATCAGTAAACATTCGTTGAAGATATCCAATAGCCTCAGTTAAGGATTTGGCTCTAAAAAAAATCCAAGCCAACGTACTCAAAGCAAATGTCCCCAGAATATTCAAAATAGTTTTTAAACTACCAATATCCCAACCCATTACTATTTCGCCCATATTGGAACGATTTTTATTTTGAAGCAACAAGGGTAAGAAATATATCGCATTGATTAATCCCCAAACGATATAAGTCCAATTGGCACCATGCCAAAACCCACTGACCAAGAAAATAATAAACGTATTTCTTACTTTCATCCACATACCACCTTGACTTCCTCCCAATGGAATATACAAATAATCGCGAAACCAAGACGACAATGAAATATGCCAACGGCGCCAAAATTCTGCAATATCTCGAGAAAAATAAGGATAATTAAAATTCTTTAATAAATCAATCCCAAACAATTTGGATGTCCCTAGTGCGATATCGGAATAGCCTGAAAAATCCCCATAAATTTGGAAAGCAAAATACACGGCTCCCAATGCTAATGACAACGAATTCATCGATTCGTAATGATCAAAAACAGCGTTGGCATAAGTAGCACAACTATCAGCAATAACCACTTTTTTAACCAATCCCCATATAATTTGATAAACACCTTCTTTGGCTTTCTCTAAATCAAAATGGCGTTTAACTTTTACTTGTGGCAATAAGTGCGTGGCTCTTTCAATTGGCCCAGCAACTAAAAGCGGAAAATAACTCACAAACAGTGAATAGTCTATAAAATTGCGTTCGGCTGTGATGCGTTTGTAATAAATATCAATCACATACGATAAGCCATGAAACGTATAAAACGAAATTCCTACTGGAAGAATTAATTTCAATAAAACTGGATTAGTATGGAATCCAAAACCTTGTAATAAATCAGCAAAGGATTGGGCAAAAAAATCATAATATTTAAAAACGCCTAAAAACCCTAAGTTAATACCAATTGTCAACCACAACCACAATTTACGCTTTTTATCAGTCGTACTATTTTCCATCATGATGGCACTAAAGTAATCCAACAACGTAGAAAACACCAATAAAAACAAAAAACGCCAATCCCAACACGAGTAAAAGTAATAACTCGCAACGATTAGCACTGCGTTTTGAGTAGTTTTATTTTTAGCAAAAATGAACCAATAGAATAAAAATACAATTGGTAAAAATATAGCGAAAGATAAGGAGTTGAAAAACATACTTTTATTTTACAATTGCATTAATGCCTTCCCAAATATTTTCAGAAGCTTTTGTTGGCTCATTTCCTACAACCACATCAAACCATTTTTTTCCCACTGGAACATTAGATTTATTTTCGTCTAAAATAGCTTTTACAATTGTAGTTAATTCTTTTTTGTTATGTACAAATAAAGCCGCTTCATTATTAGGCATTGAACGGAAATGAATGTATTTATAGTTTTGTCCTATATCACGAATTCCTTTTTGTAATTGCGGTTGTTCGTAATCAAAAAACAAACACGATTTATCATGTGCAACAAAATCAAAAACCATGGATGAGGCAATGTTGCCAACAAATTCTGTATGATGACAAATATTAGCTTGCAATGCAAAATCTTCCTTAGTTGGCATAATTTCATTCCAACTTGTTCCAACTGGTCGCCATAAAGGATCAATAGAAATAATAACATCGTCATATTTTTTTAAGACAGCATCATATCTATCTGTAAAATCAACGGGGCATTTTCTATAAATTATGCCTAAATTATAACCTAGTTGGTTTAACTCACGAACCGATACAGCTAAATCTTCTAAATAATATTGATCTAAAGGTGAGGTAACGATATCATCACCCGAAAAACAAATATATCTTGTACTTAAATTTAAATGATGAGTATTATAAAAATCTTCTTTCGATTGCAACAAACTTACATCAAAATGACTTTCAAATTGCGGTGTCCCAGTTACAAAAACCTGTTCTGGTTTTACATACGGACAATATTGTAGTAACTCATTTTTCATGTAATCACTCCAAACAAAATAATAATCAGGCTCGATTAAAGTGGTTGCCTTGGGTAAATTATCCCATGAAAAAATAAAGGAAGCTGTTGGAATTCCTAAATCTTGAGCCGCTAATATTGGTGCAATGGCTTGAGTAGGTCGTGGATTCGTACAGAAAACAATATCCGGCTTATGTTCTAATAATTGTTTTTTACAATACTCATATTTTGCAGTTGAACGCTCCAACTTTTTAATTTTTTCACGTATTGAAACAACGCCTCTTTCAGAAGATTTTGTAGCTACTAAAAAATCTACATACAAACTTTTAAAAGCATTTTTTATTCCTTTATAAGATTGTGGAAAATTATAAGTATTGTAGACTGTTTCTTTGAATTTCTTATCAAAAACATTTAATTCACTTCTTTTACGGGCACGTGTAAACACAGTGGTCATAGGATGTAATTGTTGATTTTCGATAACTAATTCATCAAAACCTAATTCATCTTTTATTTTAAAAGGAGTGTTATTCCAATACACTATTTCATAGCCCAAAGCTTTTCCTATAGTATTAAAATTAGTCAACGCAAAATTGCGCAAACCCACACCATCTGGCAAAAAAATAAAAGCCTTTTTATTCATTTTTAAATTCATTAAATAGGGAGCAAATATAGTATTTATTTCATTTCTATAAGGCTTTAAAACTAATACACCTAAGAAATAAAATCCCTTCTTACGAAGGGATTAAATATTATACTTTTTTATTTTTTAATTTATCTCGTTGTACCTGTTCAATTGGCAAAATATCTTGGCTTTTAAAAGTTAAGGCTTTAGAAACCGCTTTTAAATCTCGGCATAATTTGCGCAATCCTTCTGGCTCTAACGATGCTGCATGATCAGTACCTTTCCAAGTTCTATCAATAGTATAATGGCGTTCGATAATATTTGCTCCTAAAGTGTAAGCAGCAACATCTACCGCAATTCCTAGATGATGCCCAGAGAAACCAATATGTTTTACTTTATCTCCGTATTTATCTAGCAATAAGTTAATGTCTAACAAACAAACATCTTCAAAAGGAACTGGATATCCAGAAGTACAGTTATATAACACCAAATCTTTGTTACGCCCTTTTGAAGTAAAGAAATTAACCAAATCATCGGCTTCTCCTTTAGTAGTCATCCCTGTAGAAATATGAATTTCACCTTGATAATTATCACACAGCCAACCTAACATGTCATAATTATTGTTACAGGCGGAAGGAATTTTAATAAATTCAGGATTTAAAGAAGCTATTTCTTTAGCCGAAGTAGTATCCCAAACAGAAGTTGAATACACAATACCAATTTCTTCACAATAGGCTTTTAATTCGGCATGTTGATTAACATCAAATTCCAAAAACTCTCTATGTGCTCCATAAGTATCTCCATAAGAGTTTGCTGGATTTGGATGCGGTGCATTATACTGCTCTTCAGTTAGCAATTCTACATTATTACGCTTTTGAAATTTTACTGCATCGGCATTACAAAAAATCTTTGCGATTTTGATTAGTTCTTTAGCAATTTCCATTTCGCCTTTGTGGTTACAACCAATTTCAGCGATTACATAAGGGGCTTTATAAGTGTTCATTTTCATACAATTAGTAAGGAAAGGCAAAGAAAAATAATTTTATCGAATAATCACAATGTTAAGTGATTATTATTTGGTTAATTGTGTTTAGAAAGAACTTCTATTCTGTCAAACTAAAATAATTTCACACAAATATATAACCAATTAACTCAAATGTCAGAGTGTGCCTGTCGAAGTCTTTAAAACCTTGCATTATACTTCATGATCCACTCACAAACTTCTCTGATAGCACCATCAGCAGAATTATTAGTCAAAGTAAAATCTACATTTTGTTTTACAACAGCAGTGGCATTAGCTGGAGCAAATGACCAACCTACCGTACAAAGATTTGCCAAATCATTTACATCATCACCCACATAAGCTAAATTAGCCCATAAAGTTTGTTGTTGGTCTATAAAATTTTGAAGGAATGAATATTTATCTTTAACACCTAAAAAAGTATGCTTAATTTGTAATTTCTGCATGCGCTTAGCTACCAAATCTGAATTTTCAGAAGTAATCACTACAACTTCTACTCCATTTTGTCTCAAAATTTCCAAGCCCATACCATCGCGCATATCAAACTTTTTCATCAACTCGCCTTCAGCACCATAATACACACAACCATCTGTAAAAACACCATCAACATCTAAAACCAAATAATTGATTCGCTGTTGTGCTTTTAACGATTTTTGTCTTGCAGCTACTAAATTCTCAACCATTGTCCAATCGCTCAAACTATCGATTTCCACAAGTGTTTCTTCTGGCATTTCAACCAAACCAATTTTACCACTCACTCTATTTTTTGAACTTATAAAAGCATCTTTTGTAGTCATATAAATCGCTCCATTTTCCACCAATAAACTATCAAAATCTTGACGACGCGGGCGATTAAAAACATCATAATTTTGAGGAGTACCATCAGAATTCCAAGTAAAACGATGTGTTTTTACTACAGACAATACAGAAACATTATTTGGAACATACATATTTACAATGGCTTCATTGATATTTTCAGCTGTTGTTAATGGCGAAGTAGCTTGCAACAAGCACAACATATCAAAATTATAGTTGATCTTTTCTGCAAATTCAAGCATAGCACTTTCTGTTGATGCGGTATCATTTGCATTAACATCATCACGCAGTAATCCTTTTACTTTTGTAGTCCAATGATATTCTTTTTCTACATAATTTAATATCTCTTCATCATCTGTAAACACATAAACCTCATCCAAATCGGAAAAAATAGCTGCGCCCAAAACCCATGAAAATAAAGGGCGACCTAATAATTTTTTTTTATTCTTTCCTGGAATCCCTTTCGAACCTTTACGAAGTGGTATAATGGCTACTTTTTTCATGTATTTGAAATTATTTTTGTGGCATTTGATTTAAAAAAGCACTCAACTCACTTGTAAAAATGGCTGCTCCTTTTTGATTCAAATGCGATTCATCGTAAAAATACAATTTATTTTGATAAACTGAATTGGTAGTGTCGTAAATAAAAAATTTGGAGTTAGGAAGTGCCAAATCGCGGATTCTATTTTCAAAAGCTTTACTATGTGCCACAAAATTAGGTGAAAAGGCAAAAACGACTTGAATATTATTAGCCTCACATTGCTTTAAAATAGATTGATATGCCGCTTTTTTAACTGATGATTCCTTGGCTATACTATAAGATGGAATTTCATACTTATAGGGCTTAGTATACTTTGTATCTTCAAAATTAACTGGCATAGAGCCACATGGAAGTATAGAATCAAATTTTGTTGGTTTTCGTTCTAACGCAAAATTAGTTTTATTCAATCGTGACAAACACATAAACCAAGAGGTAAAATTTCGATCGCCTCTACGAATCAATTCCTGATTAATATAATTGTATTTTACCAATGGATACAACCTATCCAAACGATACGTTATTGAAGTTGTTGGAATTAATTCAAGCGATTCATCGACTGCAAAAATTATAGTTTTTGGCTTTTTGTTGTATTTCAATAATGTTTTTAAAATAAATTCATGAAATTCCACATCTGAACCTGGGAAAGCTATATTATAAGCTGATTGCTTTGTTTCTTTTTCTATTTGACCTGCAATAATATTCATTGCACCACGTGAAGAACCTAAAACGATGATATCTTTATTAATTTTTCCTTGCAATAATAATTCAATTCGGTTATCCACCTGATAATTAGGCGACACATGAATAAAAACATAAAAAAGCTTATCAATTATAAAAAAGATAGCCGCAAATAAAAGTAGCTTAAGTAAAAACTTTTTCATGTTAAAATTGAAAATAAATAAATTCTTGTTCTTTAGTTCCTAAAATAAAAATAGCAATTAGCAAAACCATATAAAATGACCAACGAAAAGCTTTTGGCCAACTCAATCCAAAAGTCGCTAAAGCATAATCATTTTTTCTTCCAAACCACTCAATACACATAAAAACAAAAATTAGCGCAATTACATGTGATGGTCTTACCTCAGGAAGGCTAAACAATTGCTTGGTGAAAATAGCTTTTATGTAATGAATAGCATGCGTTAAAGTATTGGCTCTAAAAAATATCCATGCAAAAACGGTTAACATAAAAGTTACTGCCATTGCAAAAAACTCTCTGATTGAAGGCAAATAACTATTCTTTGCAACGATATCAATATGGTTTCTGTTCTTATTGGACAACAATAAGGGTAAAAAGTAAATTGCATTTAATAATCCCCAAATAATAAAGGTCCAGTTGGCACCATGCCAAAAGCCACTTACTAAAAATATGGCAAAGGTGTTGCGTATTTGCATCCATTTTCCGCCTTTGCTTCCACCCAATGGAATGTATAAATAATCTTTAAACCAAGACGATAACGATATATGCCAGCGGCGCCAAAATTCGGCAATATCTCTAGAAAAATATGGGAATGAAAAATTCTTCAACAATTCAATACCAAACAATCTGGAGGTTCCTAAAGCAATATCAGAATAGCCTGAAAAATCACCATAAATCTGAAAAGTAAAAAAAATAGCTCCCATTACTAATGTACTACCCGAATAATCATCTGAATTATTAAATACTAAATTGGCATATTCAGCACAATTATCAGCGATTACTATCTTTTTAAATAAACCCCATAATATTTGTCGCAAACCATCCACAGCTTGGAAATAATTAAATTTGCGTGCTTTTTTTATTTGAGGTAATAAATGAGTAGCTCGCTCAATAGGTCCTGCAACTAAAAGTGGAAAATAAGATACGAAAACGGAGTATTCAACAAAATTTTTCTCTGCAGGAATCCTTTTTTTATACACATCAATAACATACGAGAGCCCATGAAACGTATAAAAAGAAATACCTACAGGCAAGATAATATTTAAAGACCAAATGTTGATTTGAAAACCAAATGAAGCAAACAAATCAGCAAATGAACTGGCAAAAAAGTTAAAATATTTAAAAACACCTAAAAAACCTAAGTTAATACCAATACTCAACCAAAACCAAAACTTTCGCAATCGTTCAGAGCCACTTTTTTCAATTTGCAAACCTGAATAATAATCTAATAGTGTAGAAAAAACAAGTAAAAAAAGAAAACGCCAATCCCAACAAGAATAAAAATAATAACTGGCTACAAGTAATAATAGATTTTGCCACTTCAAACTTTTTGAAGTAAAAAACCAATATAATATAAATATTAATGGAAAGAAAAGAGCAAAGTCTATAGAATTAAAAAGCATGGAATAGTTTAGGGTTTAAAAAGTTCAAATATCTAAAAAAATTAATAATTCATACTTTTTAATTGACTTCTTTTTTGCAATGTTTCCTTTTTAACTGGCTTTCTATAGCTTAAGATGGAAAATAGTTGTATCAAAAAAGTAAAAAATACTTTGACATATAATCTGAAAAAATGAAAATCTTTTACCCCATATTTTTTTAAATTATGAACCAACAATTTGATTACTTTTAAAAATGGCTTAGGATAATACACCAAATAAAAACGGATACTATTACGAAATTGGTTTTCAAAACGAAAATAGTTTCTGCCTTGACCCAATCGTTTTTTAGTATCAACCCGATGATTAACAGCAATATCATTTTGGTAATATATCGTATAACCTAAATCTAAAACTTCTAAAGCCAAAGCAGGTTCTTCACCATATATTGTCATCCACACAGGAAAACCATTCGTTTGATGATATACACTTTTTTTAATTGCAAAACCACAACCAATAAAATCATTTGTAAAATAAGAATCTTTTTCTTTAAAATGAGACAAAGCCGTTTCGTCAGCATCATAAACACCTCTTATCTCCTGAAAAGCAATAATTCCTAGCGTTTCATTACTATTAAATTGCGCTTGTACTTTAGTAATAAAATCAGCCGTTATAGGATGCGCATCATCATCTAAACCAATAAAAATTTCGCCTTCAGCTTTTTTATACAATACATTTCGAGCTGGTGAAGCACTAATGCTTTTCTTTGCAATCGTCCATTGTACCCAATCAAATTGGCTAACTAATGCTTCAGTCGCTTTACAACCATCAATAAAAACCAATACCTCATGTACAGACAAATCAATTTGAGCTTTCAACTTATTCAAAGTAAAAGCCAAAGCCTCTGGACGATTTTTAGTAACAATTAAAAAAGAAACTTGCATAATTATGGTAACAAATTTTGATATAACGCCACTATTTTTGATTGTAAAATAGCTCTATTGTAATGCGCATTCATAAAAGACACATTATATTCTTGCGCCTTTTTTCGCAATGTCAAGTTAGTTAAAGCACTCTTAATCAAATGAGCTATTTCTGATTTACTTTCTGGAAAAGTAATTAAATAACCATTTACACCGTGCTCAACAACCTCTTCTGTTGCGCCACCAGGATTCGTTTGAATTGGAAATGCACCCATGCCCATAGCCTCTAACAAAGAATTAGGCATTCCATCTGAGACACTATTACCAATATGAATTACTGATTTTCCCATGAATTCTAATATAGCTTCATTGGGAATATAATGATTTCTCTCAAACACTTCTGCTGATTCATAAAAACGTGATGTAGCTATAAAATCCACCACTTTTTTATCAGCACTATAGACCACAATTTTATAATTCTGGATAACAAACAATCCTAATTCTTGTATGGCTTCTAAGACATTTAATGCCTTGCCTACACCATCTTCATATCCTTTTACCAAGATAATGTCTCTTTCTTCGGTAGGCAAAATATAAGTTGACTGAAATAAAATACCTCCATTACCAGGAAAAACACCTAAAAACGCATTGGAAAATCCGTATGAAAGTGCCAATTGATAATCCCTTTTACAGTCTGTAATCAAATAATCGACGCGTTGTAAAAATTGTTTTACTATAGCTTCACTTAATCCAAAACTTTTAAAATCATACAAATCACTTCCCCAAGATGAATAAATTAATGGAATATTAGGATATTTTTCTAAAACAGGTAGTATTGGAATTCCAGACAAATTCATCTCAAAACAGTGAATTACATCGGGTTGTATGGTAGCAAGTAAATTATCAAAAACAGTTGCTGTTTTATGTGTATTAAATCGATTGATGAACTGATAAATGCTTGGAAATTTTCGTTTTATAAAATAACGACCGGGGAAATTCCATCGCAACTTCCAACCATTATGCTGTTGAATCCAATTGATTTTTGAAGAAAAACCTGCACCATCTGTAATATCAAACCAATGCACTTCATGCCCAGCATCTTTCAACTGGTTAGCCCATTGAAAAAAATGATGATTTGGTATAGAGACGAATAGAATTTTCATGTATTAAAACTAACTTCTGATTTTTTTAAACATAGAGAATAACAATAATTTAGTAATACTTATGAAAGTTGAAAATCTAATCATTTCAAAATAAACCGATATTACTTTACTTACTTGATTTTCCCTTATATAACTTTTTAATAATTCTTTTTTTCTTTCAAAAATACTATTAGAAATTACATTCTTATGCGGTTTAAAAGAAACGTCTTTTTGAAGTTCATTTAAGATTTGTAATAAATTTAAAGTAATAACACTAATTCTCTTGACCATATTAACAGAAACTCCAACTCCGTGTCTATAAACCGCAGTGTTTTCTTTTAGATAATATGCCTTATGACCATCCTTCATTAACCATAAATAAAGGGGCCAATCACCAATTTTCATATCTTTATACCAAATAGGTAAAACCTCTTTAGTATTTCGATACATAACAGTTAGAGTTGCTATATAATTTCGTTGTATTAAATCTGAAAATTGAGTTTTGATGGCTAATTTATTTTTACTAACCTCAACCAATTTGTTTTCTGCATATAAATTAGAATAATCTGTAAAACATAAAACACAATCAGGATGCTGTTCTAAAATATTATATTGTTTTTGCAATTTATAAGGATCAGTCCAATAGTCATCACCTTCTAAATAGGCAATATATTTTGAATTTGGAAAAGTGATTAAATCTATAAAGTTTTGTGCAGGCCCAACATTTTTTTCTTGAAAAATTAAATGTATCTTTTCAGGAAACCTAGCTTTATATTCCAGAATTTTAGCTCTTGTCGAATCTGTTGAATAATCATCCGCGACTACTAAATCCCATTCAAAATCTGTTTTTTGCATCAAGATACTATCTAATGCTTGTGTGACATATTTTTCATGATTATAAGTAATAAAACAAACAGACAGAGGTTTTTTATTCATATTATTCTCCTTTCTCACACATTAAAAAAATGCTAGAACACAAATCTGGATATTGTTGTCCTAGTTCGTAACAACCCTCTAAATATTCCTTTGAAATAATATCAGTTTGTAATAATCTATCCCATTGAAAATTTGCCAATGCTTTAAAAAATATACCTGAACGATGTACAACTTTTAACCCTGCTGCTTTTGCATCACGTTCTAAAGTATCAAGTGTATATGTAATATGATGTCCGTGCTCTTTTTCTGCTGGCGTAACCGCAGCATTATGAGAAATTAATCCCATTTTTACTGCAATTTGTCTTGAAGGTGCATTAGCATTTGGACAAACTAAAAAAAATCTCCCGTTTTCAGAAAGCCATTCATCGTTAATTCGTTTTAATACTTTAACTGGGTCATCAATATGTTCTAATACATGTGTTAAAACAATATTATCATATTTTGTTGGCAAAGAAGCTGTTTCAAAAAGAGAGTTGATATATTTTACACTATCACCAAACTCTTTTTTTGCTAAATCCATTGCTTCATCAGATGCTTCTACACAAGTAATATCATCAAAATATGGCAAAAATTTTCTTGTAAAATCGCCTTTAAAACTACCTAATTCAAGAAAATTTCCTTCTTTAAAAAATGGAAGAAATGATTTAAGCATAAAATGATGCATTACATCAAAATCAAAATTATAAGCATATTTATGATCTGAAGTATCTTTTAATTCTTTGTTGTAATCTCTTGTATTCATTTTATAATATTTTTTTTCATTAAATAATTATCTTGATTTTCATCGTCTATTTCGAAATCTAATAACTTGTATAAACTTATTGCTTTTGAATTTGACTTATTAACTTCTAATTGTATTGTTTTAAATTTTATTTTTTGAACTTCATTTATTGTTTCTTGCATAAGCTTTTTTGCAATCCCAATTCCTTTAAATTCATTCAAGACACTTACATTTGTTATGTATGCAAATGAATTTTCTTTATTTGAATAAAACGCAATTAATCCGACAAGTACATTATTTTCCCATGCTTCAATTCGAATTGCATTATCAATAATTTTCTTAGAATATATATCAATAGCTACTTTTTCACTAAGCCTTGGAACAAAATAAACATCGCAAGCAATTAAATGGTCATAAATATCATCATAGCTTGATTGATTGATTTGATATTCTATTTTTTCCATTATTCACTAATTAATTCCGCTACACCAAAACCAAATTTACCAAATTCATTTCCATTATACAGCAAAAACACTTTTTCATTTGCAGTAAAAATATGTGGATAACACATCATTTCACTATCCCAATCTGATACTTTTTGAGATTTAAACAGTCCTCCTTTTTCATCATCTCTATTCCAATTTATCAAATCTTTGGATGTTGCATATCCTAATCTATAGCCTCTTTCTGGGTTTTTCCTAAAATCTGTTGCTTCTCTAAAACAGAAATACATATGATAAGTATCCTTTATCTTTATTACTGTTGGTAATGCTTGACATTCATTTTCATTTAAAATATCAGAAACAATTTGTTTTCCTTCTTCCTTTGTCCAATTTATCATATCAGTAGATGTTGCATGACCAATTTTGTATACCCTTGCTACTGGTTCATTTTCTGTTTCTGGTATCCATTTTGTACCAAAAATATACCACATATGATATATTTCTTCATATTTTTGAACAAATCCATCACCTACTAAAACAGGCTCTAAAAGGGAAGAAGCTAGAATAGGTCCTTTCCCAATTCTTTGAAAAGTAGCCCCATTATCATTTGAAATTGCCAATCCTATACCTGTTTCAACTGGAACAGAAATTCTTCTATTCCATCCACAAGTAAAAGCATATAGTTTATCTTCATCTTTGAAGGGACTTATTGGAAAAATTCCATGCTCGTCAAATGTTCCTAAATGACCTAATCCAATAACCTCTTTTTTTGAAAAGTCAATTATTTTTTCAAAATTCAAATCAACATCAATGTAAGCAATATGGCTTAAATAAGCTCCTTTTTCATCACGTGTTCTAGTAGAAAAATAAACCCTAATAAAATCATCAAAAACAATAGTTTGTGGCGATTGAGCAAACTCTACAATATGATTTGCCAACTTATCTATAGTCGGATCAAAAAACTTTCCTTTTTTCTTCCAAATCATAACAATTCATTTTCTAATGTTGCCCAACCAAATCCTTGCTTTCCAACTTGATTACCTAAATAAAACATATGTACTTTATTGTTTAGCTCAAACACATGAGGATAACTTATCATTTCACTATCCCATCCTTCATCTGAAACATCTATACCAACATAATCATCATTTCTGTTCCAATTTACTAAATCAATTGAATTAGCATAACCTATTCGATAACCATTCTCTTTGCCTCTATAATTAGCTCCTCCCCGATAGCAAAAAAACATATGATATTTGCCATTTTTATAAAAGACATCAGGACTTGCCTGTGCTTCATACTCGCCTAATTTATTTTCAATTAATTGTTTATCTGCTTTTATAAAATGAATCCCATCTTTACTCTCTGCCATTCTTATTTTATAGATTGGTTCTGGTTTACCATTATCTAAAATCCAATCAGTTCCAGCTATATAAAACAAATAATAAATATCATTAAATTTTCTAATTTTAGGACCACTAATTACAAATGGTTCATCAACAGAATAAGAAATTAAAGGACCATCACCTACTTTATTAAATGAATCTGGGTGATTACTTTTTGCAAAACCTATGGCAGTATTAAAAGGAACCGATTCACATCTTGTCCACCCAGCATAATAGGCATAATATTGATCTTCATTTTTTATTACAGAAACAGGATAAGTTCCAAATTCATCAAAAGTACCCAGTTGTCCTAAAGGTAAAATCGGATGCTCTGAAATTGATATAAGCTTAAAATCAAAATCAAAATCAGCATATGCAGAATAACTTACATATTGTCCATTAGCATCAGGGCATGGACGACATGAAAAATAAACTCTAATAAAATCTTGAAAATGCAACACGTGTGGTGCTTGTGCAAATTCATTCATCCATAGTGGAGTATTATGCTCTTTTGGATTAAATAATAATCCTTTTTTTATCCAATTTAATTTTTCCATTTTATAGTATTTCGTATTCAGATGCTATCATCTTTTTAACTTCTTCTATAGAATTAAACATTAATACATCTATTATAGACAAGAATGGAATAAAATTATTTTCAAATTGCTTGTAAGTCACATTTTTAGCTTTTAAAAAATGTAAAACTATGTCATCTTTTTTAAAAAAATCTTTATTATATAATTCTAGTCCTCCTATGGGATTTATATATTCATTTGCTTTTAATACTTTACAAATATTTAAAACTTTATCTGCTGCCTTTAGACTATTATCAAAATCTAAAGTTGATGAAACAATCAATTTTGTCTCAATATTTAAATGATTACAAATACACTTAATAGACTCATATAAAAAATGAAATAAATTTATATTAGAGTAATTTAAACATTGCTCTATTAATATAAAAGTTTCCTTAAAAAAAGGCGCTTTTCTATATGCTTCATTAAAAGTATTCAATAACTTTTTTTTGTCCACAGACCAATTATCAGACAAATAGCGCTGATTAATCATTAAAAAATCAGAATCCTTTTTTAATGGTAAAGAAAAAAGTTCATCCGAACCATTTTTTAATAATCTATTTCTATTAATCCAACCTTTTTTTGTGTATTCAATTTCATCATATAACACAAATATATCTACCGCATTGATTAATTGAAAATAACCAATGTAAGGAAAAAAATAAGGTTGCATTATTGCTACTTTCATTTTAATGCATAATTAATAGTAGTAATTATTTGATGTAATTCAGCATTTTTTAACCCTACATACAAAGGCAAACACAATACTCTTGAAGCAATACTCTCAGACACTTTCATTTCTAATGCTTCAATGTATTCTATCTTATTCAAAGATGGATAAAAATAACGTCTTGGAAAAATTTGCATTTGATTTAAAGCAGCTTGAACTTCTAATAATTTCTTTTCAGACTCAAAAATTACAGGATAATAACTATAATTCCATTCCGTATTTGATCTTATCTTAATAGTTTTTAATTTATCGAAATCTAATTGCGTGTTATAAAAATCAACAACTTTTTTTCGCTCTGAAAGAATCGTTTGCATATGAGGTAAAACAGCTAAACCCATAGCTCCTTGCAATTCAGAAATTTTAGCATTTATTCCTAATCCATAAAAAGCTAAAGGTCCATTATGCCCAAAATTGTGACTATAAAACAATTGATGTTGCAAATCTGCATCTTTTGCAAATAACGCACCGCCTTCTCCTGAATGGAATAACTTTGTAGCATGAAAACTACAAGTACTAATATCTCCGTAATTAAAAATAGAATGTTCATTATAAGTAACTCCAAAAGCATGAGCAGCATCATAAATTACTTTTAAATTGTGTTTTTGAGCAATGGAGTTGATAACTTCTACGTTACATGGGTTACCAAAAACATGCGTTGCTAAAATTGCTGTTGTTTTATCTGTTATAGCTTCTTCAATTTTTGTCTCATCGATAGTTAAATATTCTGGATGAATATCAACAAAAACAGGCTTACAATTTTCCCAAACTATTGCAGCTGTAGTAGCCACATAACTAAAAGGAGTGGTTATAATTTCTCCTTCTTTCCCTAATAGCTTCAAAGCTATTTGCAATGGAATGGTGCCATTATTTGTAATTAATATATGATTAACCTCCAAATATTTTTTCAGCTTCTCTTCTAACTCCAACACCAACTCTCCGCGATTCGTTAACCATTGGTTACTCCAAATGCGTTGCAGTTGCATTTGATATTCCTCTATCGGAGGAAAAAATGTTTTAGTTACATTAATCATATATTCGTGTTTAATACCAAAATTTTTTTAACTGCTCTTTTGTTAATCCTTTTTTGTGAAGAAGAAAATCATAACACACTTTAAAATAGAATATTTTTTTAAAAATACGTTCTGTAAAAAAATAACTCCACGAGCTTTTCTTTAATTTTTTAAAAGCATGAGCTATTTCTTTTTTACTTTCTATTTCTGTAATGGTTTCATATACATTTTGCATCCATGGCTCTACATGATTTCCCATATGATAAGCATAGTTGTCATATGTTGCCAATCGATAACCACCCATTTTTAAAACAGGTTCATCTGTATACAAAAACTCGCTATCGCCACCTAATTTGTATTTGGAATTACTTCTTGGTAATTGCTCAAACACTTCTCTTTTATACGTTGCTACAAAATGAGAACAACCTAAAACAGCTAAAACATTATTTTTACCTTCCAAGGTACAGATTACATCTTTAAATCTATCTTCAAGCGAAAACCATCCCAAACTTTGTGCAAAACGCTCCATCGCTTCAGGATTTTTTACCGGACTAAAAGATAACTTTTTTGAGAACAAATAGCGCCACCAAATATTACTCGTTAAATGCAATTGCTTTCTAAAAACAGGCACTGGACAAACCGCTCCTGCTTTTGGAAAAGCTTCAAACACTTCAACAACAGCTGCTTCCCATCCATTACAAAACAAAACATCAGCATCTGTAATGGTTATTAACCGCTCTTCAGCTGTTCGCAAAGCTTTTAAAATACTATTGACTTTTCCTATTGCCTCATTTTCAATAATCAATTCATCTATATAGCCTTGTTTTTGCAAAGCATAAAGTTTATCGTTTACTGAATTACATGAATTATTGCTTACTACCGAAATTTTTAGTTTTGTAACACTTGTTTTAATTATTGAAAACAAACAATATTCAAAAATTTGATAGGATTCTTTATAGTAATCTTCTTCATGTGGAATATACAAAGGAATAATTACCCGATGTGAAGAAACACTCGACTCTAGTATAACATCTTTTGAAATATTAGCTCCTTTTCTCATTTTTTAAAAGGACAAGATGCAAAAAGGGCTTCTTGTCTTTGTTTTAGAATTGCTGGCGATGGTAATAAAATCGAACTATTTTCGATTAATAATGTTTCAAAATCCGCAATTGTACTTTTTGTTGGATCAATATAAAATTCTTGTGTATAAGAAATGTCTAACGATTCGAAATAATCATAAAACTTAACGTTATCACCCGCCAACTTATTGGAAAATTTAACCCACAGAGCTGGAATTTCATATGCATGCGACACAATTACACCATGCAACGATGATGATATGATTTGTTTACATGCTAAAATTTCTTGAGTTGTTTTCACAATATCAGCTGTCATCAAATTAATAACCTTAACTTTTGAATTAGACTTAAATTGCTCCACAACACTATCATAATCTACATAATGAGGAATAATTCCTAGGTCATATTTTTTTTCTGCTACATTTGGAATAAATCTTGGCAACAACAAGGCTGGATCACCATAAACTTCAGGAACTTCATATCCTAATTCTAATAATCTATTTCGAGTTCTTGGTCCTCTAACCGCAACAAACTTTGCTGCTCTAACATTTTCATTTGCCTTTATAATACCACTTCCCCAAACTATCGAATTCTTACTGGCAGCGCAAATTATACTACCTACTGTAACATAATGCTTTATGAGCCATTTGTACCATCGATGCATTGGATGCGAAACTTTAACCACTTTTTTACCTGATAATTTTTCAGCTAAAAAAGGAGCTAAAATATCTCCATAATTATCTACAGCACCTCTTTCATGTAATGCCCACCAATAAACATATATCTTATTCATTAGCATTATAATTTTTAAAGAAAAAATCTTTGTTCGATTTTATCTTTTCATCATCCCAATTCCACCACTCAGAAGCTAATAACATATTTTTTGAGGCTTCAGTAAACCTATCCTTTATAAACTTAGCAGGAACTCCTCCAACAATGGTGTATGGTGCAACATCTTTAGTAACTACACTGCCTGTTCCTATAATGGCTCCATGTCCTATCTTTACATTTGGAAGTATACTTACATTGTCACCTATCCACACATCGCTACCTATTTCGATAGCATATGCAGCACTTATTCCATTAGCTAGATTTGGCTTTTGAGCAAAGTATTTTTTATAAAATCCGTATTGTAATGCGGCAAAATTATAATCATGATTTGATGTTATCAATTTAATATCTCTACCAAACGCGCAAAACGAGCCAATTAGAATTTTTCCTATACCTCGAATCTCAAATTTACCATTATGAAAACTATCTCTACCTACCTCAACGGAAGTGTTAGATTGAATTAGTACAGGAAGTTTTTCATAGTCCAGCACACGCTTCAATTTTACAGATAACCAATATTTTATTTTTGATTTAATTCCCATTTTGCTTCAGAATAAACATATAAATTTCCTTTTGGAATTCTTCCCGTTCCATAAACATCTGTAGGCACAATACTAAAGCCGATACATTCTTCTTTAATTGCTATAGTAGTATTATTCTCTGCCAATGCTATAGTAACTACATAATCACCAGGCATTAATTTTAAATCAGAAGCAGTAGCTTTAAAAACAAAATCTCCATTTGTTTCATATACTATATCCGTAATTTCATTCGATCTTATTGCTGCTATTCGAGTACCACTGGCAGTAGAAATAATAACACTTGCTTTTAAATTGCTGTAAGCCTGTTTAGCTAAAACAAAAATTGAAAATTCAAGAATATCGCCCATCAATACTCCACTAGAATTAGAACGCTCCCCTCTAGAATTCAAAGAGCTAACCTCAAACTTTGAAATTTGAATTGGCATATTTTCTTTCTCTTCAAATTCAATATAATTATTGCTGTTGAAGGAAAAAATACTACTTTTTAAATACAAATCAATCGTTTCATCAATATCACCAAAAAAAACAGTTTTTCCATGTTCTATCAACATTCCTTTGGTACACAAACTTCTTACCGCCGCCATATTATGACTCACAAATAAAACCGTTCTACCTTCGCTTTTAGAAATGTCTTGCATTTTACCAATGGCTTTCTTTTGAAACTCAGCATCTCCAACGGCTAATACCTCATCTACAACTAAGATTTCGGGTTCTAAAAAAGCGGCTACAGCAAAAGCTAATCGAACAGTCATTCCACTGCTGTAACGCTTTGTTGGCGTATCAATATAACGTTCACAACCACTAAAAGCTACTATTTCATCTAATTTTGAAGTGATTTCTTTTTTGGTCATCCCTAAAATAGCGCCATTCAAATAAATATTTTCTCTTCCAGTCAATTCAGGATTAAAACCAGTTCCTACTTCCAACAAAGAAGCAATTCTTCCTCTAGATTTAATTACACCTGTAGTAGGTGCGGTAACTTTTGATAATATTTTTAATAACGTTGATTTTCCAGCTCCATTTTTTCCAATAATTCCTAAAACCTCTCCTTTAGCAACTTCAAAATTAATGTCCTGCAAAGCCCAAACATATTCGCTATTCCCTTTTGCACTTCGATCATTGGTTTCGCCTACTTTTAAATAAGGATCTTCTTTACCACGAATGGCATGCCACCATCGATTCAAATCATGACTCAATGTACCAGTACCCACAGTACCTAAACGATATTGTTTAGAAATGTTTTCGGCTCTTAATATGATATCTTTCATCCTAAAAATGGTGAGAAGTGAATGGTGAGAAGTGAATTGTAAAAATTATTTTTTCAATAAATAATTTCGTAATCCAACTATCATCTTCTTTACTTCATTAATTTTATTTTCAATTTCTTTATTCTCAATTATGTATTTTAAACGAACAGCTATCAAGTATTGTGTTTCCAATTCTGACAAAGATCCTAAAGCAATATAAAGAAATTGTATGAACTCTTTATCGCTTTTTCTTGCGGCACCTTCAGAAATATTTGAAGGAACAGAAACCGATGCTCTTCTAATCTGATTTGTAAGTCCAAACTTTTCATCATCAGGAAAAAACTTAGATAAAGCATAAATGGCTTCAACCAAATCCATACTTTTTTTCCAAACATCTAAATCTTTGTGATTCATCTTTTTATTTACAAATTACTATTCTTTATTATCTCCCAAATTTAACTCCTCACCTCTCACTCCTCACTCTAAACCGTATCAATAAAACTCTTTTCTGTTTTATTAAAAATCAATAATCCTACAAAAAACACAACAATTGTTACTACAACAGTATAAAGCAATCCTGAAACAGAAATACTTCCTTCGTTTAATAACATATAACGCGCTGTTTCAATTACATAAGCTAAAGGATTATATTCAATTAACCATCCAAAAGTGGGTAACTTTTCTTTTAATAATACCATTGGATACATCACAGCAGATACATACATTAAGAGTTGCACTCCAAATCCAACCAAAAAACTTAAATCGCGATATTTTGTAACCAATGAAGAAATAATCATCCCTAAGCCTAAGCCAAGAATTCCCATAATAGCTACTAATATTGGGAAAAATAAAGTTGCTGTTGTGAATTGGAAAGTTACTTTACCAATCATAAAGTAATAGATATAAAAGGCAATGAAAATTAAAAACTGTATACCAAATTTTACCAAATTAGAAATCACAATTGATAATGGAACAATAAGCCTTGGAAAATATACTTTTCCAAATATCGAAGCATTTTTCTTAAAAGTATCAGAGGTATCATTTAAACAAGAAGTAAAATAATTCCACACCATAACACCACCTAAATTAAATAAGAAAGCTGGTGTTTCTCCCGTTTTAATTCCGGCTACATTATTAAAAATAATTGTAAATATTATAGAAGTAAATAAGGGTTGTATTAAGTACCAAAGAGGACCTAAAATAGTTTGCTTGTATACCGTTACAATATCACGCTTTACAAACAGCATAAGTAAATCTCTATAACGCCAAACCTCTTTAAGATTTAGTGAAAAAAAATTGTTTTTAGGAGCAATCTCAAACAACCATTCTTCGTCTGAAAATTCGGTTTTATTCATGTATTCAGGGACTTTCATTTTTACCATATCAAAAATACACTATTTTAAACAGAAGACAAATTAATTCAAGAAATAACGCAAATTCTATACAAAAAATTCAAAATTATAGTTATAAAATAAATAACAAGCCTAAATACAAGCATTTTAAAGTTAGTCAAAAAGCACAATAAAGCATAGATACAGCACTAATATAGCACTGATATAGCACTGATACTATATATAAACTATATACCGTAAGAATATAATAGCACAACTTCTTATTCAGATATTGAACTTCATAAAAAAAACTATCTTTGCATCAAATTCCCAATCATGTTATCCTTTTTCAAGACAAAACCTAAACTTTCTGAACTAATTCCTACAAATTATGTGGACATTCATTCCCATATATTACCCGGAATTGATGATGGTGCACAACAAATAGAAGATTCTAAATTTTTATTAGAATCAATGATAAGTTATGGTTTTTCAAAAGTGATTACTACACCTCATACAATGAAAAACGTATGGGATAACACAACAAACACTATAATAGCTGCTCATCAAAAAACGCAAACAGAGCTACCAAGTTTAACCAAACAAGTTGATTTACAGTATGCTTCAGAATATTTTTTAGACGAAAATTTAATGCAGCAAATACAACAAGAAAAACTATTAACATTAAAAGACAATTTCATTTTAATTGAAATGTCATATTTGAATGCACCCATTCAATTGTATGATTTTCTATTTGAATTGCAATTAAAAGGATATCAATTGGTTTTAGCACACCCAGAACGATACACCTATTTCCATTCTAATAAAAAAGAGTTTGCTAAACTGAAAAAAGCGGGTTGCTTATTTCAATTAAATTTACTTGCCACAGTAGGTTATTATGGTAAAAATGCCTCAGAAATTGCTGATTATTTACTAAAAGAAAAACTATACGACTTTGTGGGTTCCGATTTTCATCACAAAAACCACGTAGCAGCATTTCAAAACAAATTAATCATCAAAAACAATCAAATACTAGAAGAAACAATTGCTAAAAATGTGTTTTTTAAGTAACTATTTCTTAAACAATCTCTTCCAAGCTGACGCTGGTTTTTCATCTAAACCATAGCCATAACCGTATCCATAGCCATAGCCATACCCTTTGGTAGAATCAGTATCATTGATCAAGATTGACATATTAGGTAATTTCTTTTCTTGGTATAATTTTTCTGGCAACGACAACATACGTTTGTCTAAATAATTGGCACGAGTTACATAAATAAATGTGTCGGCATATTTTGCAATTAACAATGTGTCCGTTACCAAACTTACAGGAGCTGTATCAACGATAATGTAATCATAATCTTGTTTTAATTTCTCAAATAACTCCCCTACTTTTTTACCCATCAATAACTCAGCTGGATTAGGAGGAATAACACCCGCTGGCAACGCATAAAAATTTGAGAAACCATCAACTTTAGTAATAAAATCTTCAATATTTGTATATTCTTTAGAAGCTAAATAATTAGTTATTCCTACTTTTGGAACTACTAAATACTCTTCTAATTTAGGATTTCTAATATCTAATCCAACTAACAGCACTTTCTTATCAGACAACGCAATAGTTGACGCCAAGTTTACCGAAATAAATGTTTTTCCTTCTTTTGGAAATGTTGATGTTAAGAAAATAGTTTTGGCAACTCCTTCTGGCACTTCATTCAATAAAAACTCTAAATTAGTACGCACAATTCGTAGCGCTTCAGCTGTACTTGTTCTGCTATTGGTACTAATAATTTGTTCCGAAGTTTCCGATTTTGGCACATCACCAATAAAAGGCATTGTTGTTGCTTTTTCAATATCCAATCGTGATTTTACTTTGGTATCAAATAATCGAATCAAATAAATAATTGCAAAGGGAATAAATAATCCTAAGAAAAGTGATACAATATAAACCACTTTTCTATTAGGCGAAACAGGACTTAATGCTGCATGTGCTTGATCAATTACTTTTGCATTAGGCTCTGTAACCGCTAACGAAATAGCTGTTTCTTCCCTTTTTTCTAATAAATATAGATACAGTGCTTCTTTAACTTGTTGTTGTCTAGCAATAATTCTAAATTCTTTTTCTTGTGTAGGTATTTGAGAAATTCGACCATCCACTATAGCATTTTGACGCGCTAAATCGTTCTTCTTAATTTGCAAGGATGCTTTTAATTGATTCAAACTAGAAGAAACATTACTTTTTAATGACGCAATTTTTTTATCAACTGCTAATACCATGCTATTTTTTGGTCCCGCAGTTTTTAATATTCGGTTGCGTTCAAGAACCAATTGATTGTATTGATCAATTAATCCCACTGCATTTACATCTGAAGTTAAAATATTGGCTGGAATTAAATTCTCATTTGTGGTGTTTTTCATGTAGTCCAACATTGTGTTTACTACTTTCAATTGGGTTTCTGTTTCAATTTCACGTTTTTCAAACTCACTTGCATTTTCTAAAAACAACCCTGCTTCTGAAGTTATGTCAGTTACTTTATTCGTTTTCTTAAATTCTTCCGCGTCTTTTTCAACACCTTCTAATTCTTGAGAAATTAATTTCAATCGCTGCTCGATAAACTTTGAAGTATTTTCAGAAATAAAGTTTTTATCATCAATAGCATCTTGATTGTAATTTCGAACTAATGCGTCTAAAAAATCCTCCGCTCTATACAACACTGGATCTACAAACGACAACTCTATAACACTAGTGTTTTTACTCAAAGCCATTACCTTTAATCGGGCTTTATAGCTTTCAGCAACTTGTAAAACAGGTTGGATTTCAATTCGAATAGAAAATTCGGTTTTATTCTTCTCTGGCTCTAAATTGTTTTTTAAAATACTACAAGTTCCAGATTTATATTTAATAGTTTCACCATATTTAAAAACACCTCTTTTATTGCCTGTTTCATCATACAATGTATACGTAGAAGCTGAAGCAGCAACAACTCTAAGTTTATGGCTTTCTTTATAAAATTGCTCGTTTTGATTAGAAAAGAAAACCACAATTGGAGAATCTTTATAAATTTCACCATCTTTGATTCTTCCTTCGTTAATGTAGGAAATATTCAACCCTAAATCTTTAACTGTTTTTTCAACAAGCGTTCTAGATTTAATAACTTCTATTTCGTTATCTACATTACTTTTTACATTTTTTAGCATTCCTAAATCTGAAAACGCAGACAATTCTGAAGCCAAACCACCTTTTCGTTCATCCTTAACTAAAATAGTGGAACTAGCACTATACAACGGAACAGCATAACGCAAATAAATAAAAGCCACAGAAATCGTAATGGCAACGCCAACAACAAACCATTTCCAATAGCTTAAATATCCTTCAATTTGTTCACGAAGATTAAAACTTTTCTCCGAACTATCTTCTATTGAATTGCTATACTGATACATCTTATTATTTTATTGTTAAGGCTAATATAGTAACCACTAATGACAATGCCGAAATCCCAACAGCTATATTAGGTCCAATTACAGATGAATTAACTCTAGTTTTATTAGGCTCAATATAAACTACATCGTTTTGAGTTAAATAATAATACGGAGAATTAATAAATTCCGATTTCGTGATATCAATGCGTTGCATGGTTTTTACACCTTCTTTTTCTCGGATTAAAAGAATATCATTTCGTTTACCATAAATAGTTAAATCTCCCGCTAAAGCCAAAGCTTCAACCAAAGTAACGCGCTCACTTTGAATCGTGTAAACCCCAGGTTTAGCAACTTCACCTAAAATAGAGACTTTAAAATTTACAATTCTTAAATTAATTATAGGATCTTTGATATGGTCTGTTAATACTTTTTTAAGTTCATTAACTGCTTCTGTTCTGGTTAGACCAGCTAATTTTACCTTGCCAACCATAGGCAATTCTATAAAACCTGTCTGGTCAATTAGATACGTTTGCAGACGTTCTTGTGCCACACTACTTTCTGTATTCCCTTGAAAAACAACTGTTTTTAAATTGTATGGTGCAGCAATTTCAGGATTTTCAGAAGAAATCACAATATTCAAAACATCGTCTGGTTGTAGAACAGGTTCAAACTTTTGTGCAGCCGAACTAGCAATTGTATCTTGAAAATAAGCAATATTTTTAGACGAAGAACAAGACTGTAGTAGCACAGCAAGTAACAAAAATGTAGCTAATCGATAAATTGCTTTCATAGGGGATTTTTTTACAAATATAATTTCTTTCATGAATTATAGCTCTTTTAACTGTCTAAATCTGTAAATTCAGAATTATTACTTTTAAATTCAGGCACAAGCACTTTCATTTGCTTTACAATTTCTAGAGTTGTCAAACCTGATGCTTCTTGCACCAATCGGTTAATAGCTATTTTAATTTCTTTGAACTCTTGCGTACTCTCTTCCTTTGCTATCATTATTTTTTCATGATGTGTTGGTTGAGTTTTAGAAGAGTCATTCAATAATTCCTCAAATAACTTTTCACCTGGGCGTAAACCAACAATTGCAACTTGAATATCTTTTTCAGGAACAAAACCAGCCAATCGAATCATTTTATGAGCCAAATCAATAATTTTTACTGGCTTACCCATATCAAAAATATAAATTTCACCACCATTACCCATAGAGCCCGCTTCTAAAACCAATTGACAAGCTTCGGGAATGGTCATAAAATATCGAATAATATCAGGATGTGTAATTGTAATTGGCCCTCCAGCTTCAATTTGTTTTGTAAATAACGGCACAACTGAACCATTTGAACCTAATACATTTCCAAAGCGGGTAGTAATAAATTTTGTATTGTAGATAGCACTATTTTCAACTTCAAACGCTAACGCCTGTACATATTGCTCTGCAATTCGCTTACTAGCTCCCATAATATTACTAGGATTTACCGCTTTATCTGTCGACACCATTACAAAAGAATCGCTTTTGTATTTCAATGCTAAATCAGCAATCACTTTTGTCCCAAAAACATTAGTATAAATTGCCTGATACGGATTGCTTTCCATCAAAGGCACATGCTTATAAGCCGCAGCGTGATATACCACATGAGGTTGATACAACTCGAAAATTTGTTCCATAACCTTTTCATCTCTTACATCTGCAACATATGGGATAAAAGTGCTTTTATTCATTTTCTTTTCTAAATCAAGGCACAATTGGTGTAGTGGTGTTTCGGCTTGGTCTACAACAATGATTTTTTGAGGATTAAATTCAATTACTTGATTTACTATTTCGCTTCCTATAGAACCTGCAGCTCCTGTGATTAAAACAATTTTATTTTGAATTTGCTTAGAAATTAAATCTGTATTTAAAACAATTGGTTTTCTATCTAACAAATCCTGTATTTCAAAAGTTTTAATGCTCTTTGTAAGTTGTCTTTGATTGTTCCAATCAGTTACCACAGGAACAGTCAATAATTTAATATCGTTTTCTAAACACTGATCTATAATTAAAAGCTGTAACTTACTAGGAATATTTTTATCTGCAATTATTAAGTTATCAGCATTTAATTCAGCTAAGATTTTAACAATAGATGTATCATGAGAAACAATAGGCAAATCCAAGATAGTTTTAGTAACATTATTCTTGTATTTATCAATAAAACCTACCAATTTGTATCGTCTAGGCTGCTCTGCTTTTAAAGCGTTTGCTAGTGCAATTGCATGATTATCGGTTCCATAAATCACGACTCTTTGATATCCAGAAGCATGACTTGCTTCTATATAAATTTGGTATATAATTTTTACCGCTATTCTAAAAGATAACAAAAAAATAAAGGAAATAAAAAACATCAACAGCAAAGCCGGCATTAAAAAAATCTTAGTTCCTATAAAATAATAATGAGAATAATTTAATACCGCTAAAGCTAGAAAAGTACTAAATGTTGCTTTGAAAAGATTGAATCCGTCATTTAAAGTAGAATGTCTTATAATTCCGGCATACGTTTTAAAAGAAAAAAAGAAAAAAACCTGTGTCAATACAATAATCAATGTTCTCTGAAAAACTGAAGCTGTATCATAATATTTGAAAGTCAAATTAGAAACTATCAAATAAGTAACTAAATTGGCGAATAAAACAATGGCAATATCAATAGAAAATATAACCCATCTAGGTAGATATCCTAAGTGAATAATTTTGTTCTTCATTAAAAATGAAGCAATTGACGAAGTATTTTCGCTTTTATTTTGTGGCACTAAAATTAATTTGGGGAGACAAATTTAACAAAATTTGATTAGCAATCTCAAATTACTTCATAAAGAAATAGTTAAGCACTGAAAGAATTCTATTTTGCTCATTTTCAGAAAGATTAGAACCCGACGGCAAACACAATCCATTAGTAAACAATTCTTCAGAAACTGAAGTTCCATAATAAGGAGAATTTTCAAAAACAGGTTGCAAATGCATTGGTTTCCATAATGGTCTAGTTTCAATATTTGCTTGTTCAAAAACTAATCGCAAAGCTTCTCTTTTCTCATAAGACTCTAATACAATAGCCGTTAACCAGTGATTAGAATAATAATCAGCCGTTGGTTCGTGTAATACTTTAACCGAATCTATTGTTGAAAAGAAATCCATATAAAATTGATGCATTTTTCTTCGCAATCCTACATGAGCATTCAAAACTTCCATTTGTCCTCGACCAATACCAGCGCAAATATTACTCATTCGATAATTATAGCCGATTTGAGAATGCTGATAATGTGGCGCATTATCTCTAGCTTGTGTAGATAAGAAAACTGCCTTATCTTTTAATTCTTTAGTATGTGTAACAATTGCCCCGCCACCCGAAGTAGTTATAATTTTATTCCCATTAAAAGACAAAACGGATATATCACCGAATGTTCCACATTTTTGACCTTTGTACGAACTTCCTAAAGCCTCGGCACTATCTTCTAAAATTGGGATTTCATACTGATTTGCAATTGCTTTTATCTCATCCATTTTAGCTGGCATTCCATATAAATGAACAGGAATTATAGCTTTGGGCTTTTTACCTCTTGAAATTCTATCTTTGATTGCTTGTTCTAATGCTATTGGACACATGTTCCACGTATCTTTTTCGCTGTCAATGAAGATTGGTGTAGCTCCTAAATAAGCAATAGGATTAGCAGATGCCGAAAAAGTCATCGATTGACAGATTACCTCATCACCAGCCTTAACTCCTAATAAAATCAACCCTAAATGTAACGCTGCAGTCCCTGAACTCAAAGCACCAACAAAAACATTTTGGTCCAAATAATATTCTAAATCTTGTTCAAATCCATTCACATTAGGTCCCAATGGCGCTACCCAATTGGTTTCAAAGGCTTGCTGTACAAATTTCTGCTCGTTGCCACCCATATGTGGTGAAGACAACCATATTTTTTCTTGTTGCATTATGAATGAAATTTTATAGGTTTAGCTGGAATTCCAACAGCTGTACAATTCTCGGGAAGCGATTTAGAAACCACAGCTCCAGCACCAATTGTGGTGTTTTTTCCAACAGAAACTTGATTGATTATTTTTGCTCCTGTACCTACATAAACAGCCTCTTCAATAACTACTTCTCCAGAAACATTCACTGCTGGCATCAAAGACACATAAGATTCTAAAATAGTATCGTGCCCTATTGTACAAGCTAAATTAATTGTAACATAATCTTTAATCATAATATTACATGTGATTATATTTCCTGCACAAATTACGGTTCCTTTTCCAATTGAAACAGCATCATTCCCAATTAAAACAGAAGGATGAATCAACGTTTCGTATGTTATTTTTGAATTGTTAATTAGAGCAACTACATTCTTTTTGTAAGCTGGATTTCCTAATGCCAAAGCTACAGCAATCTCTTCAGAAACATTATTCAAATCGGCAACCTTTCCTAAAACTGGAAAACCATTTATTAATGTTCCTTTTTCTTTTCCATCATCATAATATCCAATGAATTGGTATTTATTTCCAACTGCATTAATTTGGTCAATAAGCATTTTTACTTCTCTTCCAAAACCTCCAGCTCCTATAATAGCTATTTTTTTCATATGTAGGGGGCACATAAATAATTAATATTGACCTTCAAAAGGCTCAATTGTAGCGGCGTTTTCCGCATTTATTCCTTCGCTAATTACTACTTTTTTAGCGGTTAAAAATAAGATTTTTAAATCTAATGTAAAAGAAACATGATCAACATAATAAACATCCAATTCAAAACGCTTATCCCAAGAAATTGCATTTCTACCATTAACTTGAGCCCAACCTGTAATTCCAGGTTTCATTTCATGTCGGCGATTTTGAAATGCATTATATAAATGAACATAATCGGTTAGTAATGGTCTTGGTCCTATTAAACTCATATCTCCTTTTATCACATTTAATAATTGCGGAATTTCATCTAAAGAAGTTTTCCGAACAAATTTCCCAACAGCTGTCAATCTTTCTGAATCATGTAATAATTTTCCCGTAGCATCTTTTTTATCATTCATGGTTTTGAACTTGATAATACTGAATACTTTACAATTTTTACCAGGTCGACGCTGAATGAAAAAAGGTTTTCCTTCATTAGCAAAAAACAACAAAACAGTAACCAATAGAAACACTGGCAATAAGATAATAAATCCTATCACGGCAAGTAGAAAATCTAAAATTGGTTTTACTATTTTTAAATACATATTACTTTTTACTTGGCTCTTTATACTTGATTCATAATTATCTCATAACTATGCTTTGGTGTCACATGATTCACAAAATATTGATAACCATTCTCACCCATTTGTATACAAAGTTGCGGATTTGCCCGCAATAAATCAATTTTTTCTTTGATTAGATAAGCTTGGTTTGATGGTGCCCAAACTCCAGCTTTAACTTCGTCTTGAATAATCTTTCCGTAATCTGTATTACTATCAATTGCTGCTAAAACCGGAATTCTAGCATTGAAATAACTCAACGATTTAGATGGAATATTCGGAATGGTAAAATTTTCATGTAAAGAAATCAAGCCACAATCGGCCACCGAGATAATGTTTTGATAATCTTCTCGTGGTAATGAATTTTTAATCACCACATTTTGGATGTTTTTCTCTTGAATTAATTTTTCAATCTTAGCTTTTTCAGTTCCTTGTCCAACAATAAAAAACAAAACTTTATCTTCTGGCTGAAATAATTCGGCGACAGCCAAAATATTTTCTAACTTTTGAGGCAACCCAATATTTCCACCAAAAATAATAACAAAGTTATCATCAAAACTATATTTCTTTCTTAAAGCTTCTTTGTCTCCAGAAAACTGTGGAATTTCTTTTTGCCAATTTGGTAATAGATGTAATTTTCTAACTTTTACTTTTGGATTATGACGCATCACATAATCAATATTTCCTTGTGACATACAGCCAATTTGATCAGCCAATTCATAAAGTAAATGCTCTTTTTTTCGGAAGAAATTATATAACATTCCACCTTTTTTCATCATACCCAAATCGACTGCGTTTTGAGGAAAAATATCTCTCAAAATTAAATATAAATTCGATTGATATTTATTTTTTAACCAACTTGCCACATCTACTAAACTAATTGGAGGTGTTGGCATGATGATTAAATCTAATGTTTCTGATTTGAAATGCTTTTTAATTGCTTTCTTATATTGAAAAGGCAATAACACATTTGCAATTCCTTTTTGAATTGGGTTGACATTCAACAAAGGCAACGTTTTAACACGGATTACTGAAATCCCTTCTTCGTTTATCAATCCAATTTCTGAATCATTCACAGCTGGCGCCACAACAAAAATATCATGACCTTGATTGCGAAATTCTTCCATTAAATCGGTGTATAAATTACTCGAATTTGGAATTTTTGGATAAGCTAATGCTAAAAATAAAATTTTACTGTTTTGTTTCACGAAATATTTTTATTTCACGCAGATTAAAAGGATTTTATGGATTCTTTACTTTGTGTATAACTTTGGGCTTTTAACAATTTTACTGAACACTAAAAACTGACAACTGAACACTATTTTTTACTCCAAACTACTCGATTCACATAATCCGTATAACTCAAAATAATTCGTACCATTTTTTCAGAAACATTTGGCATAGAATAATCGGCAACTGGGCGGAAATTTCTTTCAAAGCCCGTTTTTTGAGTTTGTAATTGAACTAAACCTTGCATGATTCTTTCAGGTGAAAGTCCGACCATCATTACAGATGCTTCTTCCATGGCTTCTGGTCGTTCGTGTGCTTGGCGAATATTTAAAGCTGGAAAATTTAAAATTGAAGATTCCTCTGATATGGTTCCACTGTCCGATAAAACCGCAAATGCATTCATTTGTAAAGCATTATAATCGTTAAATCCCATTGGTTTTAAAAACTGAACTTCCTCACGAACTTTTACATTCTTACTTTCAATCATGTTACGAGTTCGTGGGTGGGTGCTTACAATAATTGGCAATTTATATTGTTCTGCAATTTGATTTAAACTTTCAATTAAACTATTAAAATTATCAAGATTATTGATGTTTTCTTCACGATGTGATGATACTACAAAGTATTTTCCTTTTTCTAAATTAAGTGTTGAAAGAATATCTGATGCTTGAATATTTGGTAAATAATGATGCAGCACTTCAAACATTGGCGAACCCGTTTTGATAATTCTATCTGCAGGCAAACCTTCGCGAAGTAAATATTCGCGAGCAATATCGCTATAAGTTAAATTCACATCTGAAATATGATCTACAATTTTACGATTGGTTTCTTCAGGAACTCTCTGATCAAAACAACGGTTTCCAGCTTCCATGTGAAAAATTGGAATTTGACGTTTTTTAGCAGGAATAGCACACAAACAACTGTTCGTATCGCCCAAAACTAAGAATGCATCTGGTTGGACTTCATCTAAAAGTGGGTCGATTTTAATTAAAATTTGTCCAACGGTTTCTGTAGCTGTTTTTCCAGCAGCATCCAAAAAATAATCAGGTTTACGAATACCTAAATCATCAAAAAATATTTGATTTAACTCGTAATCATAATTTTGTCCTGTGTGAACAAGTGTATGTTCTATAGCTTCAGAAGCATCAAAAGCTGCCATCACTCGTGATAAACGAATAATTTCTGGACGTGTTCCTACAACAGTTATAAGTTTTAGTTTTTTCATAATTTACACTTCTTCGAAATAGGTATCTGTATCATTTGGATTGAAAAATTCATTAATCCAAAAGTTGGTGTACAAAATGTCATCACCTATATTTTTTATATTATGTGTGTACCAAATTGGCATATCTACGTAAGCAGGTTCGTCTCCATTTAATTCAAAATTTAAAACCTCATTAGTTCCAATTTTTCGCAATTGAATTAATGCTTTTCCTTTAATAACTGCAAAACGTTCAATTTTTCTTGTATGAAAGTGATTCCCTCTTGTAATATTTGGTTTGGTTGTTGAAAAAGAAACTTGTCCACCAACATCTAATCGAATAATTTCCACAAAACTTCCTCTATCATCTGTATGTTGTGTCAATTTCACTGGAAAATGATTCGCAATATCCATATAACATCGATAGGTATTAAATAAGTTTAATTCAAAAGTTGATGCTGCTATTGGAATAATTCCTTTATCTTGATATTCTGATTTATAGTGTTGTACTAAAGCCAAAATTTCAGAAACTTTCTTTTCAGATGTATGTTGAATTTCTAGTTTTGACTGATGATTCTTAGTTCTAATTTGGTTAATAATTTCTTGTACCAACTCGCCAACATAAATCAGTTTTAAGTCACCATCTACATCAATTTTTGGAGTTTCGTTATGCGAAACTTGATGACAAAATGTGGCTACAACTGAATTATAGAAAGGTTTTCCAAAAGGTCCAAAAACATTTGGAATGACTAAACCTGTATAAATAGCTTGATTCTTTTTTGCCCAATTGGCAACTAGCTCTCTACCCTCTTTTTTTGATTTTCCGTACAAATTATCACGCTCTTCTTGAGTTGAAGAAGAAAGCAAAACATGTGGTTTTGAATTTGTTCTTTCTAAAGAAGCAATTAATTTATGAACCAAATTTACATTCGTTTCATAAATAACTTCTTGGCTTTCATGGCGATTCATAGCTGCTAAATGCACAATCACATCACACTGAGAAACAAAATTGTCTAATTCATTATCATTTCCAAAAAAATCACATTGAAATTCGACACGAATAAATTCATCAGGAAATAAACCTAATGTATTGCATAAATGTTTGCCAACGAAACCTTCTTGACCTGTGATTCCTATTCTAATCATTATAAATCAAAATATTGATTCATACTTTCTCCTAAAATATCCTTTCTGATTAAAGGCAATTGCAACAACAACTGTTTCATTTCTTCAACATCGAAAATTTCGGTATTATTGGAATGATATTCTTCTAAATCGGCTAATTTAACCTCACCTTCTGAAAAATATTGTTCATAATTCAAATTACGATTATCCGCTGGGATTCTGAAATAATTTCCACAATCTTCCGCTTTAACCATATCTTCTCTATTGACTAATGTTTCATACACTTTTTCACCATGACGTGTACCAATGATTTTAATTTCTGAATTCGATTCGTATAATGAATTTAAGGCTTTAGCCAAAACTTCAATTGTACAAGCTGGTGATTTTTGCACAAATAAATCACCTTGTTTTCCATTTTCGAAAGCGTATAAAACCAAGTCAACTGCATCTTCCAGCGTCATCATGAAACGTGTCATGTTTGGATCGGTGATAGTAATTGCTTTTCCAGCTTTAATTTGTTCTACAAATAACGGAATCACAGAACCTCTTGAAGCCATTACATTTCCATAGCGTGTGCCACAAAAAATGGTTTTGGTATCATCTAAATTACGAGATTTAGCTACCATTACTTTTTCCATCATTGCCTTAGACATTCCCATAGCATTAATTGGATAAGCGGCTTTATCTGTACTGAGAACAACTACTTTTTTAACTTCATATTTTTCGGCAATTGTTAATACATTATCAGTTCCAATGATATTTGTTTTTACGGCTTCCATTGGAAAAAATTCACATGAAGGCACTTGTTTTAAAGCAGCAGCATGAAAAATATAATCTACGCCTTTAATAGCAGCGTCAATACTATGTATATCACGAACATCGCCAATATAAAATTTCACTTTAGGATTATTTACTTTTTTTCGTAAATCATCTTGCTTTTTCTCATCACGACTTAAAATTCGGATTTCTTTAAAGTGTTCAGTAGGTAAAAATTTATGCAAAACTGCATTTCCGAAAGAACCAGTTCCTCCAGTAATCAATAATATTTTATCTTTTAATTGCATCTTTTGATGTGATTAGTTCTATATATTTTTTGGCTCTAATTTGGGACGAGTCAAATGTTTTTAATTGGGGGATTCCGAATGCTTTTATTTCATTTTGTAATTCATTATTAGTAGCTAATTCATAAATTGTATTTGCTATATCGTTTTCATCCATTGGATTAAAATATTGTGCTGCTTTTCCACAAATTCCTGTTGCAAATGATAAGTTTGATGTTAAAATTGGTTTTTGCATAAACATTGCCTCACAATACGATGCTGAGAAACATTCTAACAATGTTGGTAAAAATAAGAAATCACATTGAGAATATAGGCTTGGACATTGATTTATTGCAACTTTTCCCAAAAATTCTATATTTTGATTTAAAGAATCTGTTTCAGAAATTCCGAATTCACTTCTATCTATGGTTAGAAAAAACTTAAATTGAAAACTCGGAAATTGATTTTTTAAAACTGGAATTACTTTTTTAATAATCGCTAAATTTTTATGAGGATAATTTGCTGATATCGTTAGCAATTTTAGGGTTTCCTTTGATTCATTAATTTGAATTGATTTATCCCAAAGTGATTCATCTTCAAAAATTTGATTGTAAAAATTGGTAACCGTTACTACTTTTTGAGGTACTTTTTGGGCAAGAATTCGAGTTACATCTGGATTTTCAGTAATCAACAAATCATTATTTCTTTTAAAATCCGACATGTGAAAAAACTCCATTGCACTTAATTTCATTTTTTGAAATAACGAAATTTGTTTAAAGTATGGCGAATCTTTGTAAATATAATCTGGCTTAGCAAATCCGCAAATATGTTTTGTTTTAGGGCGCCAATACGTAGGACCAAATACAGAAAAAACAACTTCTGGCTGAAATATATGCTCTAAATCATCTAATTTTTTGTCTCTACCAAAAACCGTTTTTGCAACCGATGGCTTGATGCTATAATTTACAAATTGAAAATTTCGGCCAAAATCATCTTTATTGATTTGCGGCTGCAAATTTTCTGACAATACAACCAAAAAATCGTGTTCAATGTTGCTTTTGATTTCATGCAAAAAAGAATGAGCAACTTGTAAACCACCGCCAACGCGCAAATTTGAACAATTGATTAGTATTTTCATTTTACAGGAATTGGTTTCTTAATAAAATATAAAATCATAATCGGTAAGTAGTTCAAAAATGGGAATAAAATTAATGAAATCATTCCATCTCTCCACACTTGAAATAAGACCATATTGAACAATAAAAGCAATAAAAAACCTTTGTGTTTGGCTGGTAAATTTGAATATTTATTGTACAAATATGAATACCATCTACCAATTAAAAATGAAACTATAAAAACGCCAAAATATCTAAAATTAGCATACGATTCACCACTAATTAATGAGATTTGTCCCATTTCGCCAAAATCACGCCCTGAAATTGAAATTTGATGTTGCCATTCGTTCAAAGCAGGTTTTTCTGCCCACATACTTCTTGGCACAAAGAAAAAGAAAATAGGTTGATAAGTGCTTCCATAAAAAATCTTGTTTTTTAATTCCATAGCACCAACCATACCAGCGCTTTGTTCAATAAATGACATATCTCCAGATTCACCTTCAGAAAACTCTTCAAATGAATCTTTAACCACTTCTGAAACATCAATTTTACCAGTTTCTTGAAAGTTTTTACCTACCTCTTTTAATGGAAAACTGAATAAAATAAATACAAATCCCAGAATGTAATATTTCCAAGGTGGCATTCTAAGATTTAGTGTTTTTAAGTAATACATTAACACAAATAACAATGCTAAAACTACTCTAAATCGATTTTCTCCTTGAAGCGAATAAAAGACAATTAACAAGAAAAAATAAGCAACATATACCTTTTTAAATCCTTTTTCATACAATAAAACAATTGCAGAAATAATTCCTAAACTAGTCAAAAAGTTTGAAAATGTTGAAAATTCTTCAGTATCAATATCTCGGTCAGCAATGGAACGATAGGTTACAATTCCAATTATTCCAGCTACAAAAACAGCAATTAAATAATAGTCAATCCAGCGTTGTCTTGTTTCTTTATAGTTTTGAAATTTCTTTACTAATAAAGCTCCTTTTTTTCTAAAACCGTCGGTAAAAAAATTGAAACCTATAAAAAAAGCAACTAATGAAATATCGGCTAAAAATATTGCTTTATCAATTTCATCAATTGTAATATACGTTGAATACCACTTATTTGAGATGATTTTTGCATCCAAGAAAAAAATTTGAATTCCTCTCAACGTAACAAAAAAAACATGAATAAATAAGTAAATTAATGACGAATTTAGAATATTCAATTTCTTCTCTTTTACCAAATAAATAAAGAGAAAAGCAACTAAAATTATATCTAAATAAATACTCATTAAACTTTGTATAATTGTTCTATAAAATTACGAGCAACTTGCTCGCTATCAAAATTTTGTTTTACATTTTGAAAAGAAATTTCGCCACGATTACTTGCTGAAATTTGTTTCATTTTTTCGAAAGCAATTTCAAAGGTAGCAAAACTAATTTCCTGCATAACAACACCGTTTTCGCCAAGCACAATTTCATTGCAATTTCCTGCAAATTTTGTAGTTAGAATCGGTAGTTTTGCATAACTAGCTTCAATAAGAGTTAGTGGATTCGGGTCGTTTTTGGTTAATAATACAAAAACATCAGCAGCAAATAATAACTTTCGAACATTTTCTTTGGTTTGATTTCCTAAGAAATGAATGGTATTCTCAGATTGATTTTCTGCTATTAATTTATTTTTTAATGAGCCTTCTCCAACAAAAACTAAATGATAATTTTCTTTATGTTGCAATTTTTGCCAATAAGATACAAGTTCAAAAACACCTTTCCTATCTTCGATTTGTGCAACTTGAATGATGATTTTTGAATTGTGCGGAATATTAAATTCTAATTTTACTTCTTTTGAATTTTCTATGTTCCAAGTTTCAGGTTTGGTAAAAAAATCACCATCAACCGTGTTGGGTAAAATTACTATAGGCTTCTTTTTCAAACCTAATATTTCAAAAAGATAGCTTTTACTTCTTTCGTTTGGAACCGCAAAAGCATCAAATTTATTCTGAATAAATTTTCTAATGGTTGGTACAATTCCTGTTTTATGCAAAATACTTCCATCATGACCTTCGCTCCAAAAAATCTTCTTGTACTTTGTATTGAAAACCGAATTGAAAAGCAAACTAAAAACTACTGTTGGCATATTCCAAGAACCAGCATATAAAATATAATCTGGATTAAATGCTGCAGTTTTTTTTAAAATTGATGGATTAAAATGTAGAAACAAACCTCCAACAGTTGCATGAAAACCTTTGAGAATTTCGTATTCAAATTTTTGTTCTGAAAAATCAATTTTCCAATGACGATCAGGTTCATTTTCAGCACAATATAACACTTTTAATTTTCCATTTTGAAGCAATAGTTGTTGTTGCAATACATTAAAAAATGCAATGCGATAAGGAGTTGGAATATTGGTAACAACTAATAACTTCATTTAGAAAGTGATTGTATATGGGTTACTAAATCGGTTCTAAACTTTTGCCAAGAATATATTTTAGCTTTTTCGTGCGCGGCTTTTCCCATTACTTGTACTAGAGAGAAATCGTTTTGTAATTTTTCTATATTTTCTTTTATTGCTTGAACATTTCTAATTGGTGTTACAAAACCTTCTTTGCCGCTTTCAATAATATCAATAGCGGCGGTGTTTTCCGTTGCAATTACTGGAATTCCGGTTGCCATAGCTTCAAGAATCACTTGGCCAAATCCTTCCAAAATTGAAGGCAAAACAAAACAATGTGCTTTGTGTAATTCGTCTTGCAATTTTTCGTGTGGTACATCGACTACAACATGTATTGGAAAATTATAATTCTGTATCAACGTTTCATCATAAATTCCTCGAGTTACAATGGTTAACTCAATGTTTTGCAATTGCGCTAAAGCATCTAACAAATAAGTAATTCCTTTTCGTTGGTTCAAACTTCCGATAAAAATCACTTTAAAAATCTCTGAATGTTTTCTTTCCGAAAAAGTGAATTTAGCTGTATCAACTCCATAAGGAATCACTTTAATTTTATCTTCAGATACACCTTTGAACATCAATGATTTTTTAGTTAATGAACTTGCACAAAGAAAATCTGTTGCTAATTTCACTTCACTTGAAAGAAGTTGTAATTGCTCTGTTGAAAGTGAAAACTCATATTCTTGTCGTAATGTTTTTTCTGCTTTTGGATTGAATTTAATTTCTTCTAAAAATAATTCTTTAACAAAATCAGCTTGTGGATGAAATTGAAATAGAATTTTTGGTTGAATCAAATTTCCTTGAAAAGCATCAGCCGCACAAGTATTTACGGCTATTATCGGAATATTATATTTTTGGCTTAATTTTCTTGCATATTTGCCTAAAGCATATCCTTTTTTACTATCAAATGAAACATTTTTAGTCCACAAAAACAACATCTCATAAAAATGTGCTTTCCAAGGAATACAAACTTTTGATGATGGCAAACCTTCTTTGTATCTTCTATAAAATTTAGACCGAATACCTAAAAAATCAGTTAAAAATACAAACCACTTTTTATCTAATGGAAAATAGGCTTCAGTGACTAAGCAATACAACATATTAGCTTCATGCAATGCTAAAGCCACTTGGTAATCATCTCGCTTACCTGCATGAACTACGATGTATTTATTTTGTTGCATTTTTATCTCTATTTCCAATGATTTTTGCAGGAACACCACCTACAATTTCATATTCATTTACATTTTTAGTAACAACAGCTCCAGCAGCAATAACACTATGATTTTCAATTATTACTCCAGATAAAACAACAGCATTTGCTCCTAACCAAACGTGATTTCCAATAACCGCTTTTTTTTGCTCCATTTTAGGATAAAAATGTGGGTGTGTTGAAGTTTTATCTAATGGATGTTCGTCTAAACCTATTTTAACATCTGGTGCTAATGAACAATAACTTCCTACAACTGCATTATTAATATTTACATTGTAACCATAAGTAAAAGTGCCAATTTTAGCATTTTCAGTAATGATTGAATGTCCAGAAAAAACACAACCTTTCTCAATAATAGCTTTTCTTGAAACTTGACAAGAAATTGTAATTCTAACTCCTTTAAAATTCCAAAAGCAATAGGAAATTATCCTTTCAAAAAAAGATAAAATATCAGATAATATTGCTTTGATTAATTTCATTATTAGTTTTTTTTCGCTACAACATTTGAACCATATTGCTCAACAATTGAATAACCTAGCTCTTGAATTCTTACTTTTAAATCTTCAACTGAAATTAATTTATCTTCAATTTGTATAGGATGTAATTCCATTATTAGCATTGGGCAATTTTTAAAAACGGATTCATTTTCACTTAATACAAAATATTCGGCTCCTTCAATATCTGAAACCAAAATATACTCTTGAATTTTATATTTTTCTAAAATAGTAGATAGCGAATTCATGTTGTTTAAAACTACATCCCTTTTAGAAATTTTACCCATTGTATTGTCTTCACCCGGAATAAATTCATATCCCGAAGCGCCTATTATTTCATTAAAGCAATTGGCATTATCAATCTTGTTAATTTTAAAATTGTTAGTAATTACAGGTATAAATCTTGAATCTGCTTCAAAAGAAAACAATTTTGCTTTTGGGTTTGCTTTTGCTAATGTAGAAGAAACCACGCCAATACTTGCTCCAAATTCGACAATATTTCCATCAAAATTTTGTAAATATTTTGATATGAATCGAACCTCAGCACTTTCATAGGTTTTGAAATATAATGATGCTCCAATTCTTTTTCTAATTATTGGATTAGAAATATTAATTGTCAAATTATGAAATGAAATTTTGTTGGAAAATAATGTTGTTATTACTTTTCCAGTAAAATCATTTACAATTATTTTTGCGATTAAGGCTTTAATTTTCAACAACATTTGCAATTTTCTTGTAGGTTAAAAACAAAGTTAGGAAATATAAAAATGTATAAATTGGATAAGCCCAAATAATATTTGTCAAATCGGGAAAACTTGAAACCAAAATATAATTGGATACAATATAAATTGCTGTGAAAATAATTTCAAAAAACACCATTACTTTCGTTTTATCCCTGCTTAATAAAACCATGGAAAGTAACATTTTGGCTATTAAAAAAACATCTCCAATAACTTGAATATATAAAATGTTATTTATAGGTAAAAATGCTTTTGAAAGTACTAATGGAATAATAAAACTTTTTAATAGTAAAAGTAAAAATCCAGCAAAAAGGGTTGCTCCAACAAATACTTTGAATGCAAAATTTAATTCTTTACTAACATCTTGAATAGTTTTTAAGTTGCTAATTTTTGGAAAAAAATAAACTCCAATTGCACTTGTTATCAACAACAAATACATACTTGAAATACGATTTGTCCCTTCCCAAATTCCTGCAGTATCAATTCCTAATGTATCGATTATTAAATTTCTAACTAAGATTTGCGCAAAAGGAAAACAAAATGCGCTTACAATAACATAAAGTGAAAAATGAGCTAGTTTTTTTGTAATCGATTTATCTATTGCAAAAGAAATTGTTTCTTTCCACTGAATGGTTTTACTATAAAATAAACTCACGAAAAATATCAGAGTTTGCGTCAAGATGTATGCCAAAAGCGCGCCATCTATAGTGTAAAAATAAACTAATCCTACCGTTAGAATTACGCTTAATATACTTGAAAAAATATTAATCGCCACATATTTTTTAAATTGGTGCAATCCACTAATTACAGATAAAATAAAATTATTTATTGCTATTAAAGGCGTTCCAATAGCGACAAAATACAACAACCATTTATATTTTAAATCATTAAACACAAAAAGTGTAAGTTGATTTTGAAATAAAAAAATTAATAATAAAACTAAACCCGAAAACAAGATGTTTAACGTAAACGAGGTGTCAATAATTTTTTTAAGTTGTGGCTTATCCTCTTGATATTGACCCGTCAGTTTCACAATTCCTGTCCCAGTTGCTCCAGTAGAAACTTGTATTAAGATTGTAATAAAATTTGTCAATTGTCCCAACATGGCAATCCCTGCTGGACCAGTAAAAACCGCCAAAACTTTAGCTGAAATAAAAGTAGTTCCTATTTTTATCAATGTTGAAATCGACGTAAAAGAAGATACTTGTACGAGCTGAGAATTTAAAAGAGATTTTATTTTTTCTTTCAATAGATTTGGGGGATTTTATTAAAATGAAAAACTATAATCTTCCGTCTACTACATCTGATAAAAAGCCTTTAACATCGTAAATTACATTTGAATCTTTTGTTAATGATTTTAAATCCAAGGCAGCAAATTCTTTATGTGCGACACCCAAAATAACAGCATCAAACTTAGAATTTGGTAAAACTTGTGTCGTTTCTATTCCATATTCATGCTTTACTTCTTCAGGTTTTGCCCAAGGATCATATATAGTAATATTAATTCCATATCCTTTTAAAGCATGAACAATATCTACAATTTTAGTATTACGAACATCTGGGCAGTTTTCTTTAAAAGTCACGCCTAAAAGCAATAATTTCGCTTCGTGTAAAACAATTTCTTTTTTAATCATTAACTTCACTACTTGTGAAGCTACATATTCACCCATACTATCATTCATACGGCGACCCGCTAAAATAATTTCTGGATGATAACCTGCTTCTAATGCTTTTTGGGCCAAATAATACGGATCAACTCCTATACAATGCCCACCAACCAAACCTGGTTTAAAAGGAAGAAAGTTCCATTTTGTTCCAGCAGCTTCTAATACAGCTTTAGTATCTATTTCAAGAATATTAAAAATTTTTGCCAATTCATTTACAAAAGCAATATTAATATCACGCTGTGAGTTTTCAATCACTTTTGCTGCTTCTGCTACTTTGATTGTTGGTGCTAAATGCGTTCCAGCAGTTACCACACTATTGTATAGAGCATCTACTTTTTTACCAATTTCTGGAGTAGAACCAGCAGTTACTTTTAATATTTTTTCAACCGTATGCTCTTTATCTCCTGGATTAATTCGTTCAGGAGAATAGCCTGCAAAGAAATCTTCATTGAATTTCAATCCTGACATTTTTTCTAAAACAGGTACACATTCTTCTTCTGTAACTCCAGGATAAACTGTTGATTCATAAATTACAATATCACCTTTCTTTAAAACTTTAGCAACTGTTTCACTTGCTTTATATAGAGGTGTCAAATCAGGTTTATTGTGTTTATCTACTGGTGTTGGAACCGTAACGATATAGTAATTACAATCGGCAATATCTACTAATTGATTTGAACAATATAATCCTATTTCATTTGAAGGCTTATTGACTAATACTGATTTTAATAAATCTTCTTCAACCTCTAATGTTAAATCAATTCCGTTGTTTAGTTCAGAAATACGTTGCCCATTAATATCAAAACCAATCACGGGAAATTTCGTAGCAAACAATCTTGCTAACGGAAGCCCTACGTAACCTAAACCAATTACTGCAATTTTTATACTCATTATTTCTTTATTATGAACCAATTGCTTGGTAAACAAAACCAATTTTTTCTAATTCTGCTTTATTTAGTAAATTTCTTCCATCAAAAACAAATGCAGGCTTTAACATATTGTCATATATTTTTTGCCAGTCATATGTTTTAAATTCGTCCCATTCCGTTAAAACAGCAATAGCATGAGCATTATTACAAGCTTCGTATGCATTAGTTGCTACTTGAACACCCTTTAAATTTTCTGCTTCAGAACGGGTTTCCAAATAGTTTAAATCAAATTGGATTTGTTCAATACCAACTTTTGGATCATAAACACTAATATTTGCTTGCTCGCTTAACAAATCATCTGCTACATAAATTGCTGCTGATTCACGAGTGTCGTTAGTATCTTTTTTAAATGCCCAACCTAAGAATGCTATTTTTTTACCCGAAACGGTGTTATATAATGTTTTTATTATATTTTTTGCAAAACGACGTTTTTGGTGATCGTTCATAATAATTACTTGTTCCCAATAATCAGCTACTTCGTTTAAACCGTATGATTTTGCGATATAAACTAAGTTTAAAATATCTTTTTGAAAACATGAACCTCCAAAACCAACAGAAGCCTTTAAAAATTTAGGCCCAATTCTACTATCCAATCCAATTGCTTTTGCTACTTCATTAACATCAGCACCTGTTTTTTCACATAATTCACTCAATGCATTAATTGAAGAAACTCGTTGTGCTAAAAAAGCATTAGCTGTTAATTTTGACAATTCAGAAGACCAAACATTAGTGGTTAAAATTTTATCCGTTGGAACCCAATTTGCATATACATCAACTAATTGTTGGATTGCCTTTTGTCCTTCAGGAGTTGTATCTCCACCTATTAAAACTCTGTCTGGTGCAAATAAATCTTCAACGGCTGTTCCTTCTGCTAAAAATTCAGGATTAGACAAAATTTGAAAATTAACTCCATTTCCTGTATTATCTAAAATATCTTTAATCGCACTCGCTGTTCTAACTGGCAATGTTGATTTTTCTACAACAATTTTATCGTTTTTTGATACACGAGCAATTTGACGTGCACACAACTCAATATATTTTAAATCGGCAGCCATTCCTTTTCCTACTCCATAGGTTTTAGTTGGTGTATTTACCGAAATGAAAATCATTTGTGCTTCATCAATTGCTTTATCAACTTCTGTTGAAAAAAACAAATTTCTTCCTCTAGCTTCAGCCACAACATCACTTAATCCTGGCTCATAGATAGGAATATTATTTACATTTGGATCGTTCCAAGCGGCAATTCTCTTTTCGTTTAAATCAACTACAGTAACTCTTATATGTGGACATTTTTGAGCAATAATTGCCATTGTAGGGCCTCCAACATATCCTGCACCGATACAACAAATATTAGTAATCATTATATAAATTTATTTTTTTAAATTATTCCAATACCAATTTACCGCTTCTTTCAAACCATCTCTCATGGAGAACTTTGGTTGGTAATTTAGTAGTTTTTTTGCTTTTTCAATACTTGCTAACGAGTGAGGAATATCTCCAACTCTATTTGCTCCATAAATGATGGGAACATTCGCGATTTCTTCATCATGTTTTGACAAAAACTCTTTTAATGAATTTACTAACTCATTTAAAGTTGTTCTTTCACCAAAAGCAGTATTATAAACTGTATTTATTGCCTCTGGATTTTCTGTCAACATAGCCAATTCATTCATTTGAATCACGTTATCGATGTAAGTAAAATCTCGAGAAAAATTACCATCACCATTAATAACTGGACTTTCATGATTTAAAAATTGGGCTACAAATTTAGGAATTACTGCTGCATAAGCGCCATTTGGATCTTGATTTCTTCCAAAAACGTTAAAATAACGCAATCCTATTGTTTCAATTCCATAGGTTTTACTAAACACATCTGCATACAATTCATTTACATATTTAGTAACAGCATAAGGCGAAAGTGGTTTTCCAATAACCTCCTCAATTTTTGGTAATTTTTCAGAATCACCATAAGTAGATGAACTTGCAGCATATATAAAACGCTTAACATTTGCATTTCTGGCAGCTGTCAACATGTTTAAAAATCCCGAAACATTTACCGCGTTTGAAGTGATAGGATCATTAATTGAACGAGGCACACTACCCAATGCAGCTTCATGAAGTACATAATCAATTCCTGAAACTGCTTTTTCACAAGTTTCAAAATTTCTAATATCTCCTTCAATCAACGTGAAATTTGGATTAGAAAGTAAATGCTCAATATTGTATCTATGTCCTGTAGAGAAATTATCTAAGCAAACCACGATATTGTTTTCTAAAAAATAGTTACAAAGATTTGAACCGATAAAACCCGCTCCACCTGTAATCAATATTTTTTTATCAACTATTCTTGTCATTTGCTTCTTATTTCTTAAATTTTTCAAGAATTTTTTTCCAACCTTTTGGTTCTATTTTATCATCATGATAACCTTCTCCATAAGCTCCATACCCGTAACCGTAGCCATACCCATAACCGTAACCATATTTTGCTTTGTTTTGAAAACCATTAAAAAGGACACTAATATTATGTAATTCACCGCGTTTATGTTTCTCATTTACAACGCTTAACATTCCTTTTTTGGTAAAACTTTGTCTTGTTACATAAAGTGTTGCATCACAAAAATGTGCCAATTCTAATGCATCAGAAACCAAACCAACTGGTGGAGTATCCAAAATTATGTAATCATATTTTTGTTTTAATTCTTCAATCATTTCCGCCATAGACTCTCCCATTAATAATTCTGCTGGATTAGGAGGAATTGGTCCTGAAGGAATCACATCTAAAAATGGAATATGTGTTTTTTGAACAACTTCATCAATTGTTTTTTGTCCAATAAGATAATTCACGACCCCAGTTATATTATCAATATTAAAATCTCCAAAAATTCTAGGTTTTCTTAAATCTAAACCAACAATTACTGTTTTCTTTTCGCTTAAAGCAAAAACTGTAGCTAAATTGATAGAACAAAATGTTTTACCTTCACCACTCACTGATGAGGTTAGCATTAATATTTTTGCTCCTTCTTTTTGTTGTTTTTTATACAAAAACTGAAGTGAAGAACGAATGGCTCTAAATGATTCTGCCAAAGGTGATTTTGGTTTTTCAAAAACGGATAAGTTGTTGTCTGTATTCTTTTTCCCAATGACACCAATTACAGGAATTTTTGTTAATTTTTGAATATCTTCAACACTATTAATATTATTATCTAAAAGCGTAATAATAAATACAATTACTAATGGGATTAAAAAACCTAAAAGCGCAGCTAAAATATAGTTAATACTTGTTTTTGGACCTCTTAGTCCGCCTCCAACGTCTTTTGCTCTATCTAAAAAATTGATATCAGAAATATTAGCTGCTTTAACAATTTCAGCCTCGCTTCGTTTTTCTAGAAAAGTGCTATAAATTTTGTCTTTTAGATTGTATTTTCTAGTGATTTTTAAATGTTCTTGTTTTTGTTCAGGCAATAAACTCGCTTGGCTTTCTGCAAGACCTATATTTTTATTTACAATTGATAAATCAATCATCAAAGCACTTTTTGAGCTAGCAATATTTTCTAGAAGCACATTTTTAACAGCCTCCATTTGCACATCAAAATCAGTAAACATTCCTTTATTTTTTACTGAATATGCCATTTTTGAACGTTCAGCAGAAAGTTGGATTAATCTTGAAACATTTCCAATAATATTTGGATCATCAATCCCAGCAACAGTTGGAGCAGGTAATTTAGAATAATCTGTACTTTTGACTAAATAATTTTTTAAAAGATTGTAATAAGCAATTTTTCTATCAATTTCATCTTTTTGAATATCATAAGTTGATAGCTTTTCAGAAAGTATTGAACCACCTTCTTCTTCTAAGTCAAAAACATTTTTACCTTTTCTAAATGCCTTCAACTCGCCTTCTGCATCTTTTATTTGACCTTCCATTTCAACTAATGTACTATCAATAAAATTAATGGTATTATTAGCAAAAAGATTTTTACTGTCTAATTGATTTTTTCTTAAAACATCAACTGTTGCATTTAAATATTCAACCAATCGATACTTATTTGAGCCTTCAAGTTGCAGTCTTACAACAGATAAAGCTTTTACATCCGCAGAAACATCAATTCCTCTGTAAGCACCTACAGTTGCATTAAAATCGTCAAATTGCAAATAATATTCAGCATTTACATAATCAAAAGCTTCTGGTTTGACTTCAACTATTAAATGTAAAAATGGAAGGTTAATTTGCTCCCCAACTTTAAATACTTTTTTAAATTCTTTATTTCCAACAGCAAAATTAGTTGTAGACAAATCAGCATAATGCATCAACGGAACCGAAGTTGCTTCTTCAAAATCTACGCTAATTTCAAACTGTGTTGGACTAACAAATTTAACTTTGATAGGTCTTGCAAAAAGTTGTCCTTTACTTTTATCAATTTTTACATAGAAAGGAACTTCTCCATAGGCATCTTGAAAATAGTATTTACCTTTTCTTAAATACTTGATATAATATTGCAATTTATCAACAACAACTTCATTATGTGAACGAGATTTTAAGGAAGTAATAATGGTTTGCACTTTATCTGATGTTCCTCCCCAATTGAAAACTAAACTTGTATTTGAAGTAAAAAATGGATTATTTTGATCTTCAACTACAATTAAAGATTCCATTCCATAAATCTTCTCCTTTCTAATATTTACATTATATGCAATTAGAAAAGTTATTATCAAAGATAATACAAACCACTTCCAATAACTTAAAATTTTTAAAAGAAATCCTTTAAAATCAAAGCTGTTTTGTGACTCAAAAAAATTAAAATCTTTTGTATCTAACATAATTAATTATAGATTTTTACTTAACAGAATTGCAGTGGTTACCAATGAAAGTGCTGAAACTATAGTTGCTACAGTTTGTACTCCTGTAGTTCCTGTTCCCCATGATTTTTGTTTCAATGGTTTAACGATGATATAATCGTTTGGTTGAATATAAAAATATGGAGAATTCATAGATTTTGCATCTGTTAAATCTATAGAATGCGTTTCAAAACCATGAGGAAATTTTCTAATAATCTGAACCTCTTTTCTATTTCCGGTAATTGTAATATCTCCAGAATTTGCGATTGCCTCCATAATTGTTGCTCTATCTTGATATAAAACATTTGTACCTGGTGAACCTATTTCGCCATTGATAGTATAACGCAATCCAGCTAATTTAACTGTTACAAAAATATTAGCTTCCGCTTTAAAATATTCGTCCAATAATTGTTTTTCGACTTTTTGTCTTATCTCATCTAAGGTAAAACCTAATACGTTTAATTCTCCTAAAACTGGAATTCTAATGTTACCATGATCATCAACCGTAAAGCCTTTAAAATATAGTCCTTGTTGAGAAGTTTCTGTCGAACCCGATTCTGATGGATTAAACATATCGACCAATTTTTGATCAAGTGCTTTTATTGAAATGGTGATAATATCGTTTGTTTGAACTCGATATGGCTTTGAAGCTTCTTGAGTTACTTCAATTGCACTAGAATTTGTACCTTTATTTTGTAGATAAACCAAATCTTTATTTGGAATACAAGACGCAAATAAAGAAGCAATTATAGCAAAAACAATTATTTTTTTCATCAGATAAATAACATAAAAGTTAGGGAATTTATTTTACTTAGCTATAAAACTAAAAAACCTATACTATTTTAGGAAACAAATATAGTTTTTACAATTAAAATAACGAAGTGATTATAACAATTTGATGCAAATTTCATCAATTATTGCTTGATTGAAGTTTCAAATGGAATTCTGTTTAACAAACTTCTACCTAAAGTAACTTCATCTGCATATTCTAATTCGTCACCCACAGCGATTCCGCGTGCTATTGTAGAAGTTTTGATTTGATACTCTTTGATTTGTTTATAAATGTAAAAATTAGTTGTATCTCCTTCCATTGTTGAGCTTAAAGCAAAAATAATTTCAGAAATAGTTCCTTCTTTTACTTTTTCAACTAATGATGTAATTTTCAGTTGACTTGGACCAACTCCTTCAATTGGAGAAATTTTGCCTCCAAGCACATGATAAACGCCTTTGAACATATTTGTGTTTTCAATAGCCATTACATCTCTAACATCTTCAACAACACAAATAATTGACTTATCTCTCGCAGGATTTGAACAAATTATACAAACTTCGGCATCAGAAATTGTATGACACTTTTTGCAAAATTGAATGTCTTTTCGCATGTTTTCTAGTGCAGTTGTAAGTTCCTCAGTTTGCTCTACAGGTTGTTTTAATAGATGTAATACCAATCGTAATGCCGTTCTTTTACCAATTCCTGGCAATTGAGACATCTCGTTGACCGCATTTTCTAATAATTTTGAAGGCAATTCCATGGTACAAAAGTAACAAATTTTGAGGTTTAGATAATTTGATTTTTTGAAGATTATTTATGTAAATTGCCACCAACAAAAATTAATATAAAAAATGAGTCCATTTGCAATTTTATCATTAATCATAATTTACTTTGGTTTATTATTTATCATCTCCCATTTTGTAAGTAGAAAAGATAGTGGAAATGAAGCTTTTTTTAAAGCAAATAAAAACTCAAAATGGTATTTAGTTGCTTTTGGAATGATAGGAACAGCACTATCTGGCGTAACTTTTATTTCGGTCCCTGGCGAAGTAGGAAATCCTGATTTGCAATTCAAATATTTTCAGTTTGTACTTGGAAATGCTATTGGTTTTTTAATTATTGCTAAAGTACTATTACCACTGTACTATCGCATGAATTTAACTTCAATTTACGGTTATATTGAACAACGCTTAGGAATAGTAAGTTACAAAACGGCCGCTTCTATTTTTTTGATTAGTAGAACAATTGGCTCGGCATTTAGATTATACTTAGTAGTTATTGTTTTACAACGTTATGTTTTTGATTATTACAAAATTCCGTTTGCTCTAACAGTATTGATTTCATTAGCATTAATATTTGCATACACCTATAGAGGTGGATTAAAAACAATCATTATTACAGATACTTTACAAACTTTTTTCTTAGTTTCTTCGGTATTTTTAACCATTATTTTTATTTGCAAAAGTTTAGATTTAAGCTTTTTACAAGCCTTTGAAACTGTAAAAGAAAGTCAATATTCAAAAGTTTTCTTCTTTGAAGATTTTTTAAAAGGAAATTATTTTTGGAAACAAGTTTTGGGTGGAATTTTTGTAACTATTGCTATGGTTGGGCTTGACCAAGACTTAATGCAAAAGAATTTGAGCTGTGCTACTATAGGCGAGGCACAAAAAAACATGTTCACCTTTACCGGAATTTTTGTAATTATCAATATTTTCTTTTTGAGTGTTGGTGCCCTTCTTTATTTATTTGCAGAAAAAAACGGCATTCAAGTTCCTGTGGTTGATGGTGTTGCTAGAACAGATTTTTTATTTCCTGAAATTGCTTTAAAATCATTAGGGTTAATTCCCGCAATAGTTTTTTTATTAGGATTAACCGCGGCTACTTTTGCTACAACCGATTCTGCTTTAACAGCTTTAACTACCTCTTTTTGCGTTGATTTTTTAGGCATGGACAAAAGTGAAAACTTAAATAGTCCAAATATTGTTCGCAAAAGACATGCTGTTCACTTAGGCTTTTCGTTGTTAATGTTTTTGGTAATTGTATTTTTTAACGCTGTTAATGATGCTTCAGTAGTTAAAATGATTTTTAAAATTGCCTCTTATACCTATGGCCCACTTTTAGGATTATATGCTTTTGGTCTATTTGTAAAATCCAAAACAGTTAACGATAAATTAGTGCCTTTAATTTGTGTAATTTCACCTGCAATTTGCTTTTTTATATCTACATATTCAACCGATTTATTTGGTGATTATGTTTTTGATAATGAACTAATTATTGTAAATGGATTGATTACTTTTATAGGTTTATTTTTAATCAGTAAACCAGCAACTGGGCAAACAAAATTTTAATATTGATTTGTAGCCAATAATACTAAAGTACAAGCTACTTCATATTGAATATTATTTGCCTCAAGAAGTTTAAAAAAAGTTGGATTTTCAGTGCCGGGATTAAAAATAACACGTCTTGGTTTTAATGACAAAATATAGTCATAATATTCTTCTTGAGCTTTTGGATTCAAATATATAGTTACAGTATCAATAGCGTGAAAATCTATTTTATCTGTTTCAATTGGAATATCAAATGCCATTCCCTTTTTTGAACCTATGGCTACTACTTGATGGCTTTTATCCACTAAGTTATGAATAGCTTTATATGAATAACGCTCTTTATTGGTTGATGCTCCTAATACTAATGTTTTCATTTGAATAATATTTTTCATAAATTTAGTAAATTAAAATAATAAGTATAACTTTGAAATTACATTATTTTAATACCCTACAAAAAAATCGCTATTACATTTGCAAAAAAACTATGGAAATATTTATTTATCTATTTGCTGCTTTATTTTCTGTTCTAAACCCAATTGGAACTGTTCCAATATTTGTTGGACTTACACAAGGTTATAGTAAAGCCGAACGATCAAAAGTATCCTTATTGACATCATTTAATGTTTTTATCATATTGATAATATCCTTTTTTATTGGACAATATGTGTTAAGTTTTTTTGGCATCACAATTACTGCACTTCGAATTGCTGGAGGAATAATCATTACTAGTTCTGGATTTGGTTTACTAAATGGAAATTTCAGCAAAAACAAAGGAATTAATAAGAAGGTGCAAAAAGAGGTTGAAAATCGTCATGATATCGCATTGACACCATTAGCAATGCCAATGCTAGCTGGACCAGGATCTATTTCATTATTGATTGCCTACTATCAAGAACTAAAAGAAAGTGGAGAAGTTATCTCAACTTATGAAATTGTAAGCTCTTGTATTGCCATTTTAACAGTTGCATTTGCAATCTATATTATTTTAAGAAGTGCACACTATTTAGCAAACATTTTAGGTTCATCTGGAATTGTTGCTATTTCTAGAATCATTGGCTTTTTGACGATTGCAATTGGTATTCAATACATTATCAGTGCGGTTTTGAGTATTGTAAGAGGAATTTAATTTTTGAATTAAGAAAAAAGAATCCCAAATTCCGAATACTTCGAAATTTGGGATTCTTTTTTTTAAATTGTATTATTTCTATAGTTCTCGATACAATTTTTAAGAGCAAAAATTAGCATTTTCACTCTTAAAAACCACTCGAAATGACGGCATTATTATTCTTTAGGCAAGAAAATTTCTGCCATCATACAACGCGCGCTTCCACCACCACAAGCTTCAATGGTATCTAAACTTGAACTTACAATAGTTACATGTTCTTCTAATTGTGCAATTTGCTTTTTAGTCAAACTTTGATGTGCTGAAGCGCTCATAATTAAATATCTTCTATCATCAGTTCCTTTAACTTCTAACATATTTCCAGCGAAATTGTTTACTTGGTCTTCAGTGATAAGAATAACTTCTTTTTCATCGCCTTTCAAGCTATCTAAGACCATTTTGCGTTCTTTTTTATCATCTATACAATCTGCACAAATAACCGCAAAAGTTTCGCCTACACACATAATTACATTGGTATGATAAATGTGTTTTCTTTCTCCGCTTACCGTTTGGAAGGCTTCAAAAATTACAGGAGTAAATTCGAAATCTTCACAAAATTCGATGAATAATTCTTCATCTGCTCTTGGAGATAAGGCACAATATGCTTTTCCGTTTGCTCTATCTAAAACGATACTTCCAGTTCCTTCTAAGAAAACTTCGTCTTCTTCAGCTGAAGTGTAATCCATGATTTCGTTGATTACAAAACCTTCATCTTCCAAACGATCTAAAACATCTTCTCTTCTTTCTAAACGACGATTTTCGGCAAACATTGGATATAAAACTACATCTCCATTTTCATGAAATGAAATCCAATTGTTTGGAAAAATACTATCTGGTGTATCTGGACTTAATGTATCTTCAACTACCACAACATTTAATCCAATCATTCTTAACTTTTGAACGAAAGTATCAAATTCTTCTTGTGCTTTTGCGTTAACCGAAGTTGGTGTTAAATTATCTAATACTTTTTGGTAATAATTATTCACCGCTGTTTGTTCGTTCATACGGAATGCTACCGGACGAATCATCAATATGGAATTAGTTGTTTGGTTCATGTTTTTCTTCTTTATTTTTTTCTGATAAATCGTATTTTTTAATTACGACATTATTTTTATTTGGATTTTTAGTGTTCTTAACAACATACACTATTGCACTTACAATAATTATTGGAAAAACCACATAAAAATAGATTGTAGTAAGCATAACCTAATCTCTAATTAAAGGTAAAGTTGAACATCTTAACAAACCTTCTTGTTTTGCAATTTCTGCGTAGGGAATTTCTTCTACTGTAAATCCGTTTTCACGAAGCCAATTGTTTAATCTGGTAAAGTTTTTTTCGGAAACCACTACATCAGGAGCGATGGAAAACACATTTGAATTCATGTGATACATTTCTTCTCTCTCGATGTGAAATAAGTTTTCTTTTCCGAATAAATTTACTAAAAACATATAATCGGCTTCTTCACGGAAACCACTTTTGTAAATAATTCCTTTGTCTGTTCCAACAGGTTGAAAACAACAATCTAAATGCAATGCATTATCACGAGGTTCAATTTTCGATTTTACTAAGTCGAACTCCTTCACAATTTTATTTGGAAATAATTCTTTAATATAATTCACACCTTGCATGTTAGTTCTTGCAGTAATATAATCTTTATAATCTGAACCTTTGTACGTTCCGATAAAAATATAATCGTTCCAAGGCATTACATCGCCACCTTCGATATGAACTTCTTCTGGAGGACGCACTACTTTTTTGGGATCAATTTGATCAATAACATACTGAATTGCATCTAATTCACGCTCTCTATCTGGTAAAATATTTGCTTTAATAAAAATATCATCTATAACAAACCCAATGTCTCTTGCGAAAATTTGGTTATAATTTTCAATTATTTGTGGTCTAAAAACTTTTACATCATATTTTTGAAATACAGCGTTAAAAGCTTCCATTTCTTTAATCATATCAGCTTCTACAGGATATGTACCTGCTTTGATATGTTCTAATGATTTTGGATCATAAGCTTCTTCTATTGTAGGTGTTGGACCATTACTTAAAGCAGTTCCTAACACCACTGCCCTTAATCGTGATGTTTCGTTTTTTACATTTAATTGTAACATAACTTTAGTTTTTTGATTGCGTTTATTGGTTTCGCTAATATGGCAAATATAAAAAAAGCAAACGATATAGTTATTGCCATTTATTGGTTTATTTCACATATTCAACTTCTTGAAATTCATAATTTTTCACTACATTTGATAAGAACTTAAAAATCAAATTATCATGGGATTATCAAATTTTTTTAGCTCTCTTTTTGGAAAAGCTAAACAAACAGCAGAAAGCGCAAAAGAAAATTTAAGCGAAGTTGCAGAAAGTGTAGCAGAAAAAGCTGCCGATGTAGCAGAAGATGTAAAAGAAACGGTTGAAAATGTAGCCGAAAAAGTTTCAGGCAAACTTGAAGAAATGGGCGTACCAGAAAAAGTAAACGAATTTGTTGATGTCGCTAAAGAAAAAACCGCAGAAGCAGCTGGTTGGGTGGAAGAAAAAGCACACAACTTAAAAGAATCATTACAAAATGCAGCTGAAACTGTAGAAGATAAAGTAGAAGATTTAACAGGAAATACAGAAGAGGAAGCACAAAAACCTACTGAATAAATTCTAAACTTATAAAACAAAAATCCCACTAATTGTAGTGGGATTTTTTATGATTATCTGTCTTTTACTTCTTTGAAAGGTCGTAATGTATAACCTGTATAAACTTGTCTTGGACGACCAATTGGTTCTTTATTCACTCTCATTTCTTTCCATTGTGCAATCCAACCTGGTAAACGACCAATAGCGAATAACACTGTAAACATTTCAACCGGAATTCCCATTGCACGGTAGATGATTCCTGAATAAAAATCTACATTTGGATATAAGTTTCTTGATTTGAAATATTCGTCTTCTAAAGCTACTTTTTCTAATTGTTTTGCAATATCTAATAATGGATCATCAACTCCTAACGAGTTTAATACATCATCAGCTGCTTTTTTAATGATTGTTGCTCTTGGATCAAAGTTTTTATAAACTCGGTGACCAAATCCCATTAAACGGAACGGATCGTCTTTATCTTTTGCTTTTAAAACGAATTTAGCAACATCACCACCATTATCATGAATTTCTTGTAACATTTCTAAAACCGCTTGGTTAGCTCCACCGTGAAGTGGCCCCCAAAGTGCAGAAACTCCTGCAGAAATAGAAGCAAATAATCCAGCATGAGATGAACCTACAATTCTTACAGTAGAAGTAGAACAGTTTTGTTCGTGGTCTGCGTGTAAGATGAATAATTTATCTAAAGCAGCTACTACTTTTGGGTCAGCTTTATAAGGTCCAGTTGGCAATTCAAACATTAAGCGCATGAAATTATCAACGTATCCTTTTGTATTATCGTAGTAATTTAATGGATATCCCATTGTTTTTCTGTAAGTCCATGTAGCAATTACTAAGAATTTACCCATAGTTTTACAAACTGCATCATACATTTCTTTTTCGTTGTGAGGATTCACAGACTTAGGATTAAAAGCAGTTAAAGCACTTGTTAATGAAGCCAAAACACCCATTGGATGAGCTGTTCTAGGAAAACCATCTATGATGCTTTTCATCTCTTCACTAACTAAAGTGTACTTTCTAATATCATTTTCAAATTTTTCTAATTGTTCTGCTGTAGGAAGTTCTCCAAAGATTAACAAATAAGAAACTTCCAGAAAATCAGCTTTATCTGCTAAATCTTCTATTGAATATCCTCTATAACGTAAAATTCCTTCTTCACCATCTAAAAAAGTAATCTCACTTGTACACGACCCAGAGTTTTTATATCCAGGATCAATTGTGATAGCACCAGAGGCACTTCGTAACTTGTCTATGTCGATAGCAACCTCATTTTCAGTCCCAACAATTACCGGGAACTCATACTTTTTGCCATCAAGCTCTAATATTGCAGTTTTTGACATATAATTATAATGTGTTTTTTTGATAAATATTTATGTATTTTGCGAATTTAACAAATAATCCTCGAACAATAAAGAAAATTATTATAATTTATGGTTAAATAATATACATGAAAAAATCCTGCTATAAATAAATTATAACAGGATTTTAAAAATATTATTAAAATATTTATCTTTTTATTTTAAAAGCATTTACGCCAGGAAAATAAGCCACATCTGCTAATTCTTCTTCAATGCGTAATAATTGATTGTATTTTGCCATACGATCTGAACGAGAAGCCGAACCCGTTTTGATTTGTCCACAGTTCAAAGCAACTGCTAAATCTGCAATCGTGTTATCTTCTGTTTCTCCAGAACGGTGTGACATTACCGAAGTATATCCAGCGTTATGCGCCATATTTACAGCTGCAATCGTTTCTGTTAACGTTCCGATTTGGTTTACTTTAATTAAAATAGAATTCGCAATTGATTGACTTATTCCGCGAGATAATCTTTCTACGTTTGTTACGAATAAATCGTCACCCACTAATTGTACTTTATCACCGATTTTCTCTGTTAATAATTTCCATCCTTCCCAATCGTCTTCATACATTCCGTCTTCGATAGAAATAATTGGATATTTTTCCGTTAATTCTGCTAAGTAAGAAGCTTGTTCTTCAGAAGTTCTGATTTTTCCTGTTTCACCTTCAAATTTAGTGTAATCGTATTTTCCGTTAACATAAAATTCAGAAGCTGCACAATCTAAAGCAATCATTACATCATCACCAAAAGTGTAGCCAGCATTGGTAACCGCTAATTTGATTGAATCTAAAGCATCTTCAGTTCCTCCAGCTAAATTTGGAGCAAATCCACCTTCATCACCTACTGCTGTAGATAAATTTCTGTCGTGTAATACTTTTTTTAAGTTGTGAAAGATTTCAGTTCCCATTTGCATAGCGTGAGTGAAATCTTTTGCTTTCACAGGCATAATCATGAATTCTTGAAACGCGATTGGAGCATCAGAATGTGAACCACCGTTGATGATATTCATCATCGGAACTGGCAATGTATTCGCAGAAACACCTCCAACGTAACGATATAACGGCATTCCTAATTCATTAGCCGCAGCTTTTGCAACCGCTAAAGAAACACCTAAAATAGCATTAGCACCTAAGTTTGATTTGTTTGCTGTTCCGTCTAATTCAATCATCATTTTGTCGATTAAATTTTGCTCAAAAACCGACATTCCTACAACCGCTTCAGCAATTTTTGAATTTACATTTTCAACCGCTTTCATTACACCTTTACCCATGTAAGCTTTACCACCATCACGAAGCTCCACCGCTTCATGTTCGCCTGTAGAAGCACCACTTGGCACAGCTGCTCTTCCTAAAATTCCGTTATCTGTAACTACATCAACTTCAATTGTTGGATTTCCACGAGAATCTAAAATTTGTCTAGCGTGAACTTTGATAATTATACTCATTTTATATTTTTTTTAAGTTACTATCTTTTGAATAATAACAAATTTATAATTTAAACTACAATGATTTTTAAAAACTCTAAAAACTTATAAACGATAACGTTTTAGTTGCTTGCAGTTTTTATATTTTCAATAAATTGGTCAAATAAATAGCTTGAATCATGTGGTCCAGGGCTAGCTTCTGGGTGATATTGCACTGAAAAACAGTTTTTCGATTTCATTCTCATCCCTGCTACAGTTCCGTCATTCAAATGCTCGTGAGTTAATTCGAAATCAGGATGCTTGTCTAATTCTTCTCTTACGATAGCAAAACCGTGATTTTGAGAAGTAATTTCACCTTTTCCTGTAATTACATTTTTTACTGGATGATTGATTCCACGATGGCCGTTGAACATCTTATATGTTGAAATTCCGTTGGCTAAACCAATAATTTGGTGCCCTAAACAAATCCCAAATAATGGTTTATTCTCATTTAAAATTTGACGTGCAACTTCTTGAGCAGTTTCTAATGGCTCCGGGTCACCAGGTCCGTTTGATAAGAAATAACCATCCGGATTAAATGCTTTCAAATCCTCAAATGAAGCGTTATATGGGAAAACTTTGATATAACAATCTCTCTTAGCCAAATTTCTGAGAATATTTGTTTTAATTCCTAAATCTAAAGCTGATATTTTATATTTAGCCGATTGTTCACCAAAGAAATATGGTTCTTTAGTAGATACTTTAGAAGCCAATTCCAAACCATTCATATCTGGAACATTTGCTAATCTTTCTTTTAATTCTTCAATCGGAGTTCCATCCGTACAAATAACCGCATTCATTGCACCGTTATCTCTGATATAACTTACCAATGCTCTTGTATCAACATCGGAAATTACAATAAGATTTTGCTTGTTTAAATAATCAAATAAACTTTCAGTTGCGTCTTCGCGTGAAAAATTAAAGCTGAAATTTTTACAAACTAATCCTGAAATTTTCACTGAATCTGATTCTACTTCTTTCTCATTCACACCATAATTTCCAATGTGCGCATTGGTAGTAACCATGATTTGACCGAAATAAGAAGGATCTGTAAAAATTTCTTGATACCCTGTTGTTCCTGTGTTAAAAGCGACTTCACCAAAAGTTACACCTTCAATTCCGATTGATTTTCCGTGAAAAATAGTACCGTCTTTAAGAAGTAAAACGGCTTTAGAACGATTGTTGTATTTCATTGTGTTGTGTTGTTGTGAATGCAAATTTAGTTATAAAAGTTGTTTTAAGAAAATGTTTGATTCGTAAAACCAAAAAAAAAGGATAAACTTAAAAAAGTCTATCCTTATTATTTTTACATGAATGATATCATGATTATTCTGTAGCTTCAGTGTTTTCAGAAGTTTCAGCTGCTGGAGCTTCAGGAGTACCTTCAGCTTTTTTAGCTTTTCCACGACGAGTCGTTTTCTTAACTTCTTTTTTACCACCATTATACAATGTGTTGAAATCTACTAACTCAATCATTGCCATATCAGCGTTATCTCCTAAACGGTTTCCTAACTTGATGATACGAGTGTATCCTCCTGGACGGTCACCTACTTTAGCAGCAACTTCTCTGAAAAGTTCTGTAACTGCATATTTGTTTCTTAAGTAAGAAAAACAAATACGACGGTTGTGAGTAGTATCTTCTTTTGATTTTGTAACTAATGGTTCAACAAATTGTTTTAAAGCTTTCGCTTTAGCAACAGTAGTGTTGATACGTTTATGTTCGATTAAAGAACAAGCCATATTAGCTAACATAGCAGCTCTATGTCCTTTTTGTCTACTTAAATGATTGAATTTTTTTCCGTGTCTCATGACGTCTATTATTTATCTTCATCTTGCTTCAATCCTTTCGGAGCGCAAAATATGAAGCAATTATTCTTTATCTAACTTGTATTTAGTTAAATCCATTCCGAAAGTTAGGTTTTTATTTGCCACTAACTCATCTAATTCAGTTAATGATTTTTTACCAAAATTACGGAACTTCATTAAGTCGTTCTTATTGAAAGATACTAAATCACCTAATGTATCAACTTCAGCCGCTTTTAAACAATTTAATGCTCTAACTGACAAGTCCATATCAACTAATTTAGTTTTCAATAACTGTCTCATATGAAGTGATTCTTCATCATAAGACTCAGTTTGAGCAATTTCATCAGCCTCAAGAGTAATTCTCTCATCAGAAAACAACATAAAGTGGTGAATCAACGTTTTAGCTGCTTCAGTTAATGCGTCTTTAGGATGAATAGAACCGTCTGTAATAATTTCAAAAACTAATTTTTCGTAATCAGTTTTTTGTTCCACACGGAAATTTTCAATAGAATATTTTACATTCTTTACAGGTGTGTAAATCGAATCTGTAAAAATAGTTCCTATTGGTGCATTGTTTTTCTTGTTTTCTTCTGCAGGAACATAACCTCTACCTTTTTCGATAGAAAGCTCCATGTTCAAAGTTGTTTTGCTATCTAAATTACAGATAACTAAATCTGGATTCAATACTTGAAAACCAGAAATAAATTTTTGAAAATCACCTGCAGTAATTTTATCTTTTCCTGAAAGAGAAATAGAAACAGATTCATTATCGATATCTTCAATTTGACGTTTGAAACGTACTTGTTTTAGATTTAAGATAATTTCTGTAACATCTTCAACCACACCAGAAATTGTAGAGAACTCATGTTCTACACCTTCAATTCTTACTGATGTAATTGCATATCCTTCAAGAGAAGAAAGCAAAACTCTTCTAAGTGCATTACCAACAGTCAATCCGTAACCAGGTTCCAAAGGTCTAAATTCAAATTTACCTTCGAAATCGGTAGAATCGATCATGATAACTTTATCGGGCTTTTGAAAATTAAATATTGCCATATGTTCGACTAATGTCAATTATTATTTGTTATACAACTCAACGATTAGTTGTTCTTTAATATTTTCTGGAATTTGAAGTCTTTGAGGTACAGAAACAAAAGTACCTTCTTTAGTATCATTATTCCAAGTAATCCACTCATAAACTTGAGAAGATGCAGCTAAAGAACGGTCAATAGCTTCAAGAGATTTTGATTTTTCACGCACAGCAACTTTATCACCCGCTTTTAAGTGATAAGAAGGAACGTTTACTAATTCACCATTAACAGTGATGTGTCTGTGAACTACGATTTGACGTGCAGCTCTACGAGAAGGAGCAATACCCATTCTGTAAACAACATTATCTAAACGAGCTTCACATAATTGAAGTAAAATTTCACCTGTTACTCCAGAAGCAGCAGATGCTTTTTTAAATAAGTTTCTGAATTGTTTTTCAAGAATTCCGTAAGTGTACTTCGCTTTTTGCTTTTCCATTAACTGAACTGCATATTCAGATTTTTTACCTCTCTTTTTAGCTAAACCATGTTGCCCTGGAGGGTAATTTCTTTTTTCGAAGGCTTTGTCTTCTCCGAATATTGCTTCGCCAAATTTACGAGCAATTTTAGTTTTTGGACCAGTATATCTTGCCATTTTAAAAAAATTAAAAAAGGTAGGAATTATGAATTCAGGTCTATATCCTTCGATAATTTTAAACCTACCTATATTATACTTAAATTATACTCTTCTTCTTTTCGGAGGACGACATCCGTTATGTGGCATTGGAGTTACATCAATGATTTCTGTAACTTCAACTCCAGAATTATGAATAGATCTGATTGCAGATTCTCTTCCATTTCCTGGACCTTTCACATAAACTTTAACTTTCTTTAGTCCAGCTTCAAGAGCTACTTTACTACAATCTTCTGCTGCCATTTGAGCTGCATAAGGAGTATTCTTTTTAGAACCTCTAAAGCCCATTTTACCAGCTGAAGACCAAGAAATTACTTCACCTTTCTTATTTGTTAAAGAAATGATGATGTTGTTAAAAGTAGCATTAATATGCGCTTCACCCGAAGATTCAACGATAACTTTACGTTTTTTTGCAGTTGCTTTAGCCATATTATTACTTATTATTTAGTTGCTTTTTTCTTGTTAGCAACAGTTTTTCTCTTACCTTTTCTAGTTCTAGAGTTGTTTTTAGTTCTTTGACCTCTTAATGGAAGTCCAGCTCTATGACGAATACCTCTTTGACATCCAATATCCATTAAACGCTTGATGTTTAATTGAATTTCTGAACGCAATTCTCCTTCAATTTTGAAATAAGAAACAGCATCACGGATTGCTCCGATCTCGTCATCATTCCAGTCTTGAACTTTTTTGTCTTCGCTCACTTGAGCTTTAGCTAAAATATCTTTAGCTCTGCTTTTACCAATACCAAATATGTATGTTAAAGCAATGATTCCTCTTTTTTGTTTAGGTATATCTACCCCTGCAATTCTTGCCATAATTATCCTTGTCTTTGTTTAAATCTAGGATTCTTTTTGTTAATAACGTATAATCTTCCTTTTCTACGTACAATAATGCACTCGGCACTTCTCTTTTTAACTGATGCTCTTACTTTCATTTTAATAGCTTTAGTATCTATAAGTAATTCTTGCTTTAGACAAATCATAAGGGCTCATTTCAAGTTTTACCTTGTCACCTGGTAATAATTTTATATAATGCATACGCATTTTACCAGATATATGAGCAATTACAACGTGTCCGTTTTCTAACTCTACACGAAACATAGCATTTGACAATGCTTCTACAATTGTTCCGTCTTGTTCTATTGCTGATTGTTTTGCCATAAAAATTAAGCTACTGCTTTTCTATTTTTACCACTTTTCATCAAACCATCATAGTGTTTATTCAATAAATAAGAATTTATTTGTTGAATAGTATCTATTGCAACTCCAACCATAATTAATAAAGAAGTACCTCCATAAAAATAACCCCATGCTCCTTGTACACCAAGTAAACTTACTGCTATAGCTGGGAACACAGCGATTAAAGCAAGAAATAACGAACCTGGGAAAGTTATTAATGACATTATTTTATCTAGGTAATCTCCTGTTTCAACTCCTGGTTTAACACCTGGAATAAAACCACCACTTCTTTTTAAATCATCAGCCATTTTATTTGTTGGTACAGTAATTGCGGTGTAAAAGTACGTAAAAATTACAATTAACAAAGCAAAAACAATATTATATACCAAACCAAATGGATCATTAAACATTGCTGCTAATGAAAGTGCACTATCTGATTTTGACAAACCAGAAACTGCAGCTGGAATAAACATAATCGCTTGAGCAAAAATGATCGGCATAACACCTGATGCATTTAACTTCAAAGGAATAAACTGTCTGTTTCCTCCCATCATGTCTTGTTCAAAATCCCCAGAAACTGTACGTCTAGCGTATTGTACTGGAATTTTTCTTACAGCCATTACTAATAAAATACATGCTATAATTACTAAGAACCAAAGTATTAATTCAATAACAATCATCATCACACCACCATTTGCTTGTGTTGTTCTAGATGAAAATTCTTGAATAAAAGCCTGAGGCATTCTAGCAATAATACCAACCATTATCAATAAAGATATACCATTACCAATACCTTTGTCGGTAATTTTTTCTCCTAACCACATTGCAAAAATTGTACCTGTAACTAAAATTAGTACAGATGAAAATAAGAATGGAAAAGAGCCAGCTCCTAACATAAATGCCTCACCTGGCAATGTGTTATATAAGTTATAAATATAACCCGGACCTTGAACTAAAGTAATCAAAATAGTTAACCATCTTGTAATTTGGTTAATTTTCTTTCTACCACTTTCACCGTCTTTTTGTAATTTTTGTAAATATGGCACTGCAATTCCCATTAATTGAACTACAATGGAAGCTGAGATATATGGCATGATACCCAATGCAAATACAGAAGCTTGCGAAAACGCACCTCCTGTAAATACATTAATTAACCATCCAATACCTTCATTAGTTTGGTTTGTAAGATTTGTCAATTTAGTAGCATCAATTCCAGGAAGTGTTACTTGCGCACCAAAACGATACACTAATAACAATCCAAGAGTTAATAAAATTCTATTTTTTAACTCTTCAATTTTCCAAACGTTGATGAATGATTCTATAAATTTCTTCATTTTACTAAAAGGATTATAAAGTTACAGCTTCTCCACCAGCAGCTTCAATTGCCGCTTTAGCAGATGCAGTAAATTTGTGAGCACTTACTTTAAGTTTTGTTTTTAGCTCACCTCTTCCTAAAATCTTTACTAAGCTATTTTTTGTAGCCAAACGTGTATCAACATATACAGTAAAATCAACTGTATCTGTAACTACTCCGTTTTCTACTAATAATTGTAATGAATCAAGATTAATTCCTTGATATTCTACTCTATTAATATTCTTGAAACCAAATTTAGGCACACGTCTTTGAAGTGGCATTTGACCACCTTCAAAACCAATTTTCTTAGAATATCCAGAACGAGACTTAGCTCCTTTGTGTCCACGTGCAGCGGTACCACCTTTACCAGAACCTTCTCCTCTACCTACTCTTTTATTTTGGTTGTGAACTGAACCTTCAGCTGGTTGTAAGTTACTTAAATTCATAACTGTATAGTGTTATTTAGTTTCTTCAACAGAAACTAAGTGTTTAACTTTATTTACCATTCCAAGGATAGCAGGATTTGCATCATGCTCAACAACTTGTCCCATTTTACGAAGACCTAAAGCTTCCAAAGTTCTCTTTTGATCAAGAGGACAATTGATTTTACTTCTTACTTGTTTTACTAATAATTTTGCCATGATTTCCTGTTAATTAACCTTTGAATACTTTTTCTAAAGATACTCCTCTTTGTTTCGCAATAGTTACAGCACTTCTCATTTGTAATAAAGCATCAAAAGTAGCTTTAACAACATTATGAGGGTTCGATGAACCTTGTGATTTAGACAATACATCATGAATACCTACTGATTCTAATACGGCACGAACCGCACCACCAGCAATTACTCCAGTACCATGAGAAGCAGGCATTAAAAACACTCTTGCTCCACCAAATTTACCTTTTTGTTCATGAGGTACTGATTGTCCATGTAAAGGAATTCTAACAAGATTTTTCTTAGCATCTTCTACTGCTTTAGCAATAGCTTCAGAAACATCTTTAGATTTTCCTAATCCATGACCTACCACACCGTTTTCATCACCAACTACTACGATAGCAGAGAAACCAAATGCTCTACCTCCTTTAGTAACTTTAGTAACACGATTTACACTCACCAAACGATCTTTTAATTCAAGACCTCCTGGTTTTACAATCTCTACGTTTTTATAATTATGATACATAATTTCTTAGAATTTAAGTCCAGCTTCTCTAGCTCCTTCAGCTAATGATTTCACACGTCCATGGTATAAATACCCACCTCTATCAAAAGAGATTGTTGAAATACCTGCTTTAAGTGCTTTTTCAGCAACTAATTTACCAACTGCCTTTGCAGTTTCAACAGCAGTTCCTTGCGCAACACCTTTATCTCTCGATGAAGCTGCAACTAAAGTTGTACCGTTTACGTCGTCTATGATTTGCGCATAGATTTCTTTATTACTTCTGAATACAGAAAGTCTTGGTTGAGCAGCAGTTCCGCTTACAATCTTTCTGATTCTGAACTTAATTCTTTGTCTTCTTTCAGATTTTGTTAATGACATAGTCTTAATTTTTAAGCTGATTTACCTGCTTTTCTTCTTAGTTCTTCTCCTACAAACTTAACTCCTTTTCCTTTATATGGTTCAGGTTTGCGGAAACCTCTGATCTTCGCAGCTACTTGACCTAATAATTGTTTGTCGAATGAAGATAATTTCACTATCGGATTTTTACCTTTTTCTGATACTGTTTCAACAGTAACTTCTTTTACAACTTCTAGAACGATGTTGTGAGAGAAACCTAAAGCTAAATCAAGTTTTTGACCTTGATTAGAAGCTCTATATCCAACCCCAACTAATTCTAACTCTTTTGTAAAACCTTCAGAAACACCAACAATCATATTGTTGATTAATGCACGATAAAGTCCGTGTTTCGCTCTCTCATCTTTGTGATCTGATGAACGTTCAACGATAACATTGTTATCTTCGATTTTTACTGTTACATCAGAAAATTCTTGAGTAAGCTCGCCTAATTTTCCTTTAACTGTAACTACAGCATCTTTAACTTCTACAGTTACTCCAGCTGGAATTGCAATTGGATTTTTACCTATTCTTGACATTGTCTCGTCTTTATTATTAATATACGTAACAAATTACTTCTCCACCAACATTTAATTGCTTAGCTTGTTTTCCAGTCATCAATCCTTTTGATGTAGAAACAATAGCAATACCTAAACCATTTAAGATTCTTGGTAAGTTAGCTGAACTTGCATATTTACGTAAACCTGGTTTACTAATTCTTTGGATATCTTTGATAACAGACTCTTTCGTGTCTTTATCATATTTAAGAGCAATTTTGATTGAACCCTGAACAGAGTTGTCTTCAAATTTGTAACTTAAGATATATCCTTGATCGAATAAAATTTTTGTGATTTCTTTCTTCATGTTAGATGCTGGAATTTCAACCACTTTATGGTTAGCTCTCACTGCATTCCTAACACGTGTTAGATAATCGGCAATTGGATCTGTATACATATGTATATATTTGCGGTTATGGTTTTCAATCCGCCCTCAGCGGATTGAACCTTTAACCAGTTAAATTATTTTTTGGATTGCAAAAGTAATAACTTTATTTCAAATTACCAAGATGCTTTTTTCACACCTGGAATTAATCCTTGGTTAGCCATTTCACGGAATGTAACACGAGAAAGACCGAATTGACGCATATACCCTCTTGGTCTACCTGTTAATTTACAACGATTATGTAAACGTACTGGAGATGCATTTTTAGGTAATTTTTGTAATGCTTCAAAATCACCAGCAGCTTTTAGCGCTTTTCTTTTTTCTGCATATTTGTCAACAACTGCTTGTCTCTTTACCTCACGGGCTTTCATTGATTCTTTAGCCATATCTTAATTCTTTTTAAAAGGTAATCCTAATTCCGCTAATAATGATTTTGCTTCTTTATCTGTTTGAGCAGATGTTACAAAAGTGATATCAAAACCAGATATTTTATTTACTTTATCAATATCAATTTCAGGGAAAATGATTTGTTCTAAAACACCTAAGTTATAATTTCCTCTTCCGTCAAAACCTGTAGATTTAATTCCGCTGAAATCTCTAACACGCGGTAAAGATGAAGTAATCAATCTATCTAAGAATTCATACATTCTTTCTCCACGTAAAGTTACTTTAGCACCAATTGGCATACCTTTTCTTAATTTGAAAGACGCAACGTCTTTTTTAGAAATAGTAGCAACTGCTTTTTGCCCAGTAATTTTTGTCATTTCTTCAACAGCGTAATCAACTAACTTTTTGTCAGATACAGCTGCACCAACTCCACGGCTTACAACAATTTTTTCAAGTTTTGGAACTTGCATAACGTTTTTGTAACCGAATTCTTCTGTAAGAGCAGCAATTACTCTACTCTTATATTCTTCTTTTAGTCTAGGAATATATGCCATAACTATAGTACTTGATTAGATTTTTTTGAAAATCTCACTTTCTTGTCTCCTTCTTGTTTGAAACCAACTTTAGTTACTTCTTTTGACTTAGGGTCAATTAAAGACAAGTTAGACACATGAATAGGAGCTTCTTTCTTAACGATTCCTCCTTGAGGGTTTTTAGCACTTGGTTTAGTATGTTTTGAAACCATGTTAACCCCTTCAACAACCGCTTTGTTTTTCTCACGAAGAACTCTAAGAACTTTACCTTCAGAACCTTTGTGGTCTCCAGCAATAACTCTTACGATATCTCCTGATTTAATTTTTAGCTTTATCATTTGTATAAGAATTAAAGCACTTCAGGTGCTAATGATACAATTTTCATGAATTGTTTTTCACGAAGTTCTCTGGCAACCGGACCAAAAACACGAGTTCCTCTCATTTCTCCTGCAGCGTTTAACAATACACATGCGTTATCGTCAAAACGGATGTAAGATCCATCAGCTCTTCTCACTTCTTTTTTGGTACGTACAACTACTGCAGTTGATACTGCTCCTTTTTTAACGTTTCCGTTTGGAGTTGCATCTTTAATTGAAACTACAATTTTGTCACCAACAGAGGCATAACGACGTTTCGTTCCTCCTAAAACACGGATCGTAAGAACTTCTTTCGCTCCTGTGTTATCTGCTACTTTTAATCTTGACTCTTGTTGTACCATAATTACTTCGCTCTTTCAATGATTTCAACTAATCTCCAACATTTAGATTTACTTAATGGACGTGTCTCCATAATTCTTACAGTATCTCCAATGTTACAATCGTTTGTTTCGTCGTGTGCAACATATTTTTTAGTTTTCAACACGAACTTACCGTATAATGGGTGTTTCACTTTTGTAGTTTGTGACACAACAATAGATTTCTCCATTTTGTTTGAAGTCACCACACCAATTCTCTCTTTTCTTAAATTTCTTTTTTCCATCTTTCAGCTAGTGTACAATTATTGTAACTCTCTTTTAGTTAACTCTGTATGTAATCTCGCAACCGATCTTCTTAAAGTTCTTAACTGAAGAGGATTTTGAATTGGAGATATTGCATGAGCATTTTTTAGGTCGGTATACGTTTTCTTTAACTGACTAAGTTGTTCTTGTAACTCAGCTGCAGATAGATTTTTAATTTCTGATTGTTTCATAATAAATTTTGATTATGCTTCGAAATCTCTAGCAACGATAAACTTAGTTTTAACAGGAAGTTTTTGAGCCGCTAAGCGTAAAGCTTCTTTAGCAACAGATAGAGGAACTCCTCCAACTTCAAACATAATTTTACCAGGTTTAACAACTGCAGCCCAATATTCAACTGCACCTTTACCTTTACCCATACGTACTTCTAATGGTTTCTTTGTAATAGGTTTATCTGGAAATATTTTGATCCATAATTGACCTTCTCTTTTCATGAAACGTGTTGCTGCGATACGAGCTGCTTCAATTTGACGAGAAGTAATAAATGAAGAATCTAAAGATTTGATACCAAACATTCCGTTAGAAAGCTCGTGTCCTCTTTGAGAAACGCCTTTCATTCTACCTTTCTGTACCTTACGGTATTTTGTTCTTTTAGGCTGTAACATTTTTCTTTAGTTTAAATAATTACTTTCTTTTGCGTGCGTTTGGTTTACCTTCTCTTTTTGGAGCAGATGATCCTGATGATTTAGACTTTTGTTTGTCCATACCAACTAACGGAGAAAGATCTCTTTTTCCATAAACCTCACCTTTCATTATCCATACTTTGATACCCATTCTACCATAAGTAGTATGTGCTTCAGCTAATGAATAATCAATATCAGCTCTGAAAGTTGACAAAGGAATTCTACCTTCTTTAAAGTTTTCTGAACGCGCCATTTCAGCTCCATTCAAACGACCAGAAATTTGTACTTTGATACCTTCTGCGTTCATACGCATTGCAGCAGCAATAGCCATTTTAATTGCTCTTCTGTATGAAATTCTACTTTCAATTTGACGAGCAATACTTGTACCTACTAAGTAAGCATCAAGTTCAGGTCTTTTAATTTCAAAGATGTTAATTTGAACTTCTTTGTCAGTAATTTTCTTAAGTTCTTCTTTTAACTTGTCTACCTCTTGACCACCTTTTCCGATAATAATACCAGGTCTAGCAGTAGTGATAGTAACGGTTACAAGTTTTAAAGTTCTCTCGATAATTATTTTTGATACACTAGCTTTAGATAAACGTGCATGGATATACTTTCTGATTTTGTAATCTTCAGCGATTTTATCACCGTAGTCATTACCTCCATACCAGTTTGAGTCCCATCCTCTGATGATACCAAGTCTATTTCCTATTGGATTTGTCTTTTGTCCCATACTGTTTATTAATTGCTTTGTGTGTTATTATTTGATCCTAACACGATTGTTACGTGATTAGAACGTTTTCTAATTCTGTGTGCACGACCTTGTGGAGCTGGACGAAGTCTTTTTAACATCATACCACCATCTACAGTAATCGTTTTTACAAATAAGCCTGCTTCTTCTAAATTAGCGTCTTCGTTTTTCTGCATATAATTATTGATAGCAGATAATAACAATTTTTCTAATTTTCTTGAAGCTTCTTTTTGACTAAATCTTAAAATATTAAGAGCTAGTTCAACTTTCTGACCTCTTACTAAATCTGCAACTAAGCGCATTTTTCTAGGTGAAGTTGGACAGTTATTTAATTTAGCAAATGCAATAGACTTGTTAGCCTCTTTTCTTGCATCCGCAACTTCTCTTTTACGAACTCCCATTGCTTCTTATTTTTTACCTTTATTTTTAGCTCCAGCATGACCTCTAAAAGATCTTGTTGGTGAAAACTCTCCTAATTTGTGTCCTACCATGTTCTCAGTTACATAAACTGGAACAAATTGACGACCATTGTGAACTGCGATTGTCTGTCCAACAAAATCTGGAGTAATCATAGATGCTCTAGACCAAGTCTTTACAACACCTTTATTACCACCTGCAATATTTTCTTGAACTTTCTTCTCTAATTTATAGTGAACGAATGGTCCTTTTTTTAATGAACGTGCCATGTCTATCTAATTATTTCTTTCTACGTTCTACAATATACTTATTACTCGGGTTAACTTTAGAACGAGTTCTATAACCTTTAGCAGGTAAACCTTTTCTTGAACGTGGATGACCTCCAGATGAACGTCCTTCACCACCTCCCATTGGGTGATCAACTGGATTCATTGCTACTGGTCTTGTTCTTGGTCTTCTACCTAACCATCTTGATCTACCAGCTTTACCTGATACGATTAATTGGTGGTCTGAGTTAGAAACAGCTCCAATTGTTGCTGAACAAGTCAACAAGATTAATCTTGTTTCACCTGAAGGCATTTTAATTGTTGCATATTTTCCGTCTCTTGCCATTAATTGAGCGAAAGTTCCTGCAGAACGAGCAATTACAGCTCCTTGACCTGGTCTTAATTCGATACACGAAATAACAGTTCCTAGAGGAATTTTACTTAAAGGCATTGCATTTCCAATTTCTGGAGACGCATCAACACCTGAAACTACAGTTTGTCCAACTTGTAATCCATTTTGTGCAATAACATAAGTTTTTGCTCCGTCAGCATACACTAACAATGAAATAAAAGCTGAACGATTTGGATCATACTCTATTGTTTTAACTGTCGCAGGAATTCCAGCTTTAGTTCTTTTAAAATCAATAATACGATACTTTTGTTTGTGACCACCGCCTGTGTAACGCATGGTCATTTTTCCTTGACTATTTCTACCTCCAGAGTTTTTTTTCGGTGCGATCAATGAACGCTCCGGCTTATCAGTTGTAATAGTGTCAAAGCTATTAACAACTCTAAATCGCTGACCTGGGGTAATAGGTTTTAATTTTCTAACTGACATTTTCTATTAGATATTAGTATAAAAATCTATTGTTTCTCCCTCTTGAACTTGAACAACTGCTTTTTTGTAAGCATTTGTTTTCCCACTGATTAAACCACTTTTGGTATATTTAACACTTCTATCAGCTCTATAGTTCATTGTATTAACTGCAACTACATTCACTCCAAAAGCTGCCTCAACAGCATTTTTGATTTGAATTTTGTTAGCAGATTTTGCAACTACAAAACCAAAACGGTTAAAAACTTCACCATCTTTAGTTATTTTCTCAGTTATAATAGGCTTAATTATGATACTCATAATCTTATTATTTACTTAAATTAGCTTCAATTCCGTCTACTGCACCTTCTAAAAGAACTAAACTTTTTGCATTTAAAATTGCATAAGTACTTAATTCTGAAGTAGTTACAACGCTAGACGCTTTTAAATTGCGTGACGACAAATATACATTTTTATTTGTATCACCCAACACAAATAAAGATTTTTTATTCTCTAACCCTAAAGATTTCAATACGTTAATGAAATTTTTAGTGCTTGGTGTTTCAAATGTAAAATCTTCTACTACTACTAAATTTGATTCATTTACTTTTAAAGATAAAGCCGATTTACGAGCTAATCTTTTTAAGTTTTTATTCAATTTGAACGAGTAGCTTCTTGGTCTTGGTCCAAAAACAGTACCTCCTCCTTTAAACAAAGGATTTTTTGCAGATCCTGCACGAGCAGTTCCTGTCCCTTTTTGTTTCTTGATTTTACGAGTACTTCCAGCAACTTCAGCTCTTTCTTTTGCTTTATGATTTCCTTGTCTTTGATTTGCTAAGTATTGCTTAACATCAAGATAAACCGCGTGCTTGTTAGGCTCAATTGCGAAAACTGAATCAGAAAGTTGAACTTTTCTTCCAGTTTCTTTTCCGTTGATATCTAAAACTTTTACTTCCATTACTTCTGAATGATTACATAAGAGTTTTTATGACCTGGTACACAACCTTTTATCACTAAAAGATTCTTTTCTCCAACCACTTTTAAAACTCTAAGGTTTTGTACTGTTACATTTTCTCCTCCAGTTCTTCCAGCCATACGCATTCCTTTGAATACTCTTGACGGATAAGACGAAGCTCCTACAGAACCAGGTGCTCTCAAACGGTTATGTTGACCATGTGTAGCTTGTCCAACACCTCCAAAACCATGACGTTTTACAACCCCTTGGAATCCTTTACCTTTTGATACTCCAACAACATCAACAAATTCACCTTCTGCGAATAAGTCAACAGCGATTACATCGCCTAATTTGTACTCCTGTTCAAAACCTTTGAATTCAACGACTTTTTTCTTTGCAGCTGTTCCCGCTTTCTTAAAGTGACCTAACTCAGCTTTAATAGAACGTTTTTCAGCTTTGTCATCGAAACCTAACTGAATAGCAGAATATCCGTCTACTTCATTGGTTCTGACTTGGGTAACAACGCATGGACCACACTCGATTACAGTACAAGGAATATTTTTCCCGTTCTCATCAAAGATGCTAGTCATGCCAATTTTTCTTCCGATTAACCCAGACATATTAAACTAATTATTAATTAAACTCTTTTTTATATAACAAATAGTATTTGCACACTACTCATTTTGAGGGTGCAAATATATAAATTATTTTTTAATTATCGCAAAAATAAATAGTTAAGTAAAATTTCTTTAAAAAAGGCTTTTTTACTCAACAAAAATGATAAGAAAAAAACCGTAATGCTTACAACATTAACGGTTTTTTCAATTTATTGCGATTTTTAAATCTAAATCAATTATACTTTGATTTCTACTTCAACTCCGCTAGGTAATTCCAATTTCATTAAAGCATCGATAGTTTTAGAAGAAGAACTGTAGATATCTAACAATCTCTTATATGAACTTAATTCGAATTGCTCTCTTGATTTTTTATTAACGTGTGGAGAACGTAATACAGTAAAAATCTTTTTGTGAGTTGGTAATGGAATTGGACCTGTCACCACTGCACCTGTACTTTTTACAGTTTTTACAATCTTCTCAGCAGATTTATCTACTAAATTGTGATCGTAAGATTTTAATTTTATTCTGATTTTTTGACTCATTTTCTTAAAAATTAAGCGTTACCTTTTGCTTTTTTGATTACAGCTTCTGAAATATTAGAAGGTGTTTCTGCATAATGTGAAAACTCCATTGTTGAAGTAGCTCTACCAGATGATAATGTTCTTAATGTAGTTACATAACCAAACATTTCAGATAAAGGCACATCAGCTTTGATAGTTTTAGCACCATTTCTATCACCCATATCATTTACTTGACCTCTACGACGGTTCAAGTCACCTACGATATCACCCATGTTTTCTTCTGGAGTAATAACTTCGATTTTCATGATTGGCTCAAGAATAACAGCTCCAGCAGCACGTCCAACTTCTTTATATCCCATTTTTGCAGCTAATTCAAAAGAAAGAGCATCAGAATCCACAGGGTGGAAAGATCCGTCTAATAAAGTTACTTTCAAACTATCTACAGCATATCCTGCTAAAGGACCTGCTTTCATAGCTTCTCTGAAACCTTTTTCTACAGCTGGAATATATTCTTTTGGTACGTTACCACCTTTTACTTCATTAACAAACTGTAATCCCATAGGAGCTTTACCGTCTACTAAATCAGCAGGTTCTAAACGGAATACGATATCACCAAATTTACCACGACCTCCAGATTGTTTTTTGTAAACTTCTCTGTGTTGTGCAGATTTTGTGAACGCTTCTTTATACTCTACTTGTGGCTCACCTTGGTTAACCTCAACTTTAAACTCACGTTTCATACGATCTACAAGGATGTCTAAGTGTAACTCACCCATACCTGAAATAATCGTTTGACCTGAAGCCTCATCAGTTCTAACAGTAAACGTTGGATCTTCTTCTGCTAATTTAGCTAAAGCCATACCCATTTTATCTACGTCAGCTTTTGTTTTTGGCTCAATAGCGATACCAATTACTGGATCAGGGAATTTCATTGACTCAAGAATAATTGGGTGTTTTTCATCACACATTGTATCTCCTGTCTTGATATCCTTAAATCCTACAGCCGCTCCAATATCTCCAGCCTCAATATATTCGATTGGATTTTGTTTGTTAGCGTGCATTTGATAAATACGAGATATACGCTCTTTGTTTCCAGAACGAGTGTTCAAGATATAAGAACCCGCATCTAAACGACCTGAATAAGCACGGAAGAAAGCTAAACGACCAACATAAGGGTCAGTAGCGATTTTAAATGCTAAAGCTGCAAAAGGCTCTTTTGGATCAGGACGACGTAAAATTTTCTTTTGATCTTCTTCTAATAAATCTTTATCATCAGGATGGATTCCCTCGATACCTTCTTTATCCATTGGCGATGGCAAGTATTTACATACTGCATCTAACATGAACTGAACTCCTTTATTTTTGAATGAAGAACCAGCAATCATAGGAATGATAGCCATATCAATTGTAGCAGCTCTTAAAGCTGTATTGATTTCATCCTCAGTAATAGAGTTTTCGTCTTCCATATATTTTTCCAACAAGTTTTCGTCGTAAGTAGCAATCTCTTCAATTAAAATTGAACGGTATTGTTTTACTTCGTCAACCATATCTGCTGGGATAGGCACAATATCAAAAGTTGCCCCTTGAGTTTCGTCATGCCAAATAATAGCTTGGTTTTTCACTAAATCAACTACTCCTTTGAAATCATTTTCTTCACCAATAGGTAAAGTAATAGCAACCGCGTTTGATTTCAACATGTCTTTCACTTGTTGACAAACATTTAAGAAGTTAGAACCTTGACGGTCCATTTTGTTTACGAATCCCATACGTGGAACTCTATATTGATCTGCTAATCTCCAGTTAGTTTCAGATTGAGGCTCAACACCATCAACTGCACTAAATAAAAACACTAAACCATCTAATACACGTAACGAACGGTTTACCTCAACTGTAAAGTCAACGTGACCAGGAGTATCGATAATATTAAAGTGGTAAGGTTTTGATTCTGATAAAATTTTTCCTTGCTCTGTTGGAAAACTCCATTCACAAGTTGTAGCAGCAGAAGTAATTGTAATACCTCTTTCTTGCTCTTGTGCCATCCAGTCCATTGTTGCAGCACCATCATGTACTTCACCAATTTTGTGTGATTTTCCAGTATAGAATAAGATACGCTCAGTAGTTGTTGTTTTACCAGCATCAATGTGAGCAGCAATTCCAATGTTTCTTGTATATTTTAAATCTCTAGCCATTTCTATACGAATTAAAATCTAAAGTGAGAGAATGCTTTATTAGCATCTGCCATTTTGTGAGTATCCATTCTTTTCTTAACAGCAGCACCTTCTTCTTTAGCCGCAGCTAAAATTTCAGAAGCTAATTTACCTGCCATTGATTTTTCGTTTCTTCTTCTTGCATAAAGAATCATCCATTTGATAGCATAAGAAATCTTTCTATCTGGACGAATTTGCATTGGAATTTGAAATGTAGCTCCACCCACTCTACGTGAACGAACTTCTACGTGAGGCATAACGTTTGTTAATGCATCTTTCCAAATCTCTAAAGCAGATTTTTCTGCATCTTGCTTTTTAGTTTCAACGATTTCTAATGCATCATAGAAAACTTTAAAAGCTGTTGATTTTTTACCATCCCACATTAAGTTATTCACAAAACGTGTTACTAACTGATCGTTAAATTTTGGATCTGGTAAAAGTGGTCTTTTTTTGGCCGCTCTTTTTCTCATGTCTTTTCTTTAAAAGATTTTAAATTACTTTTTCTTTCCAGTTGGTGCAGGTGCTTGTCCTGGTTTTGGACGTTTTGCTCCATACTTAGATCTACGTTGTGTTCTTCCTGCAACACCCGCAGTGTCTAATGCTCCACGTACGATGTGGTAACGTACACCTGGTAAATCTTTTACTCTTCCACCTCTAACTAATACTATCGAGTGCTCTTGTAGATTGTGACCTTCTCCAGGAATGTATGCATTCACCTCGTTACCGTTTGTTAAACGAACCCTAGCTACCTTTCTCATTGCTGAGTTTGGTTTTTTAGGAGTTGTTGTGTAAACACGAGTACACACACCTCTTCTTTGAGGACAAGAATCTAAAGCAGCCGATTTACTCTTCTTAGTTATTTGGGTTCTCCCTGTTCTTACTAATTGTTGAATTGTTGGCATAATTAAATACTAAAAATTTTTACTGTTTAAAATTCCCGCTTTTTACGGGGTTGCAAATGTAGGAATTATTTTTTACTTTCCAAATCATAATTTATTAATTTTCAATATGATTACATTTTAGTAGTAATTTGATTTGTATTGAGTTATCAAAATAGAACAACAACACAGTACTACAAATAAAATTTATTTTGCTTTTTTTCGTTTCTTTACAGCAATGAAATCTATTCTTCTTTTTATCGTATGTCTATGCTTCCAATTTTCATTGGGACAAAACTTCTATTTAGAAGTAGCTGGAACATCTGAAAAAGAAAACAAAACCATTGATAGTTTGCAATACGAATCCAAACACGCTTCGGTGGCTTCTATTTTAGAAGAACAAAAACGTTTTGAAAGTAAATTAACAAATCAAGGTTATTTTGATTGGCAGTTATTGGAACAGAAAAAAGTGAATGACAGCAGTTTTGTTTTTAAATACAATTTGGGAAATCCGATAAAAAACAACACTATATATATAGGTAAACTTTCTACCGAAGAAAAATTGTTGCTGCAATTAGAAAGTGACACTTTGATTATTGCCACAAATGAAGTAGAGAATTTCATGAAAGGTAAAATCGCTTTATTAGAAAAGAAAGGCTATTCCTTAGCAAATTTACAATTGATTAATCAACGAAAAATTGAGAATAATTTGTTTTCTGAATTACAACTAAAACTCAATTCGAAAAGAAATATTACCGATTTAGTAATTGTAGGTTATGATAAATTTCCAACAGGGATTAAAAAAGCAATCACCAAAAAAGCCAAAAAAGCCACTTTCAATCAAGACAATTTAAAACAGATTAACGATACTTTTGACAAATTGCAATTCGTGAATCAAATCAAATATCCTGAAATTTTATTTACTACCGATTCCACCAAGATTTTCGTTTACGTTGAAAAATCGAAACCGAATAAATTTGATGGTTTTATTGGATTCTCTAATGACGATAAAAGTAAATTAACTTTTAATGGCTATTTAGATTTACAATTGCAAAACATTTTAAACACGGGAGAAAAATTCAATTTGTATTGGAAAAACGATGGCAACAAACAAACTTCTTTCAACATCGGAACAGAATTGCCGTATATCTTCAAAAGTCCTATTGGAATTAAAGCGAATTTGAGAATTTTTAAACAAGATTCCACTTTTCAGAATACCATGACCGATTTGAATTTGGGTTACTATTTCGCTTACAACACGAAAGCTTTTGTAGGTTATCAAAAAACAACTTCTGTAGATATTCAAAATACGAATTCATTTAGTTTGAATGATTTTACCAACACCTTTTTAACTTCAAGTTTTGAGCATCTTGAGTTAAATCCCGATAGTTTTATTTTTCCTGAAAAAGCAAAAGTTTTTATAAAATTTGGAACAGGAAATCGAACAATTGCATCTCAGAAAACGAGTCAGTTTTTTACACAATTAGATTTGAATTATAGTTTTAATCTGAATCAGAAAAACAGCATTTTTGTTAGAAATCAATCTTTTTATTTACAAAGTGATAATTACATTATAAATGAATTGTTTCGATTTGGAGGAATTAATTCGATTCGAGGTTTCAACGAGAACAGTTTGCAAGCGAATGCGTATAGCGGAATCATAGCGGAATATCGTTATTTATTAGCTTCTAATTTATATTTACATTCTATTACCGATTTCGGCTATTTCCAAGACAAAACTGCTAACATTGAAGACCGATTATTAGGTTTAGGTTTCGGATTTGGATTGTTTACCAAAAACGGATTATTCAATTTAGTTTACGCTAATGGAAGCACGAGCGAACAAGCGATAAAACTTTCGAATTCTATTGTGCATATTAGTTTTAAAACGAATTTCTAATTCACTAAATTAGAAACTCTCCAAAAATCAAACTAAAATCCTATCTTTGCACCATGGAAAAAGACAACCAAATATTCGGGATTAGAGCAATAATTGAAGCAATTAACGCTAAAAAGGAAATTGACAAAGTATTCGTTCAAAAAGATGCGCAAGGCGACTTGATGCAGGATTTGATGAAAACGATGAAAAGAAACAACATTAACTTTTCTTACGTTCCTGTTGAAAAACTAAACCGATTAACTCCAAATAATCACCAAGGTGCGGTGGCAACCATTGCTCCTATTTCTTTTGTAGCCTTAGAAACTATGGTTGAAAGTGTTATTGAAAGTGGTAAAAAACCTTTATTCCTAATTTTAGATCAATTATCTGATGCGCGTAACTTTGGCGCTATCATTAGAACTGCAGAATGTACGGGTGTTGACGGAATCATTATCCAAAAACAAGGTTCGGCCCCTGTGAATGGTGATACGGTTAAAACTTCGGCTGGAGCTGTTTTTAATGTACCGATTTGTAAAGTAGACCACATTAAAGATGCTATTTTCTATTTACAAGGAAGCGGAATCAAAACCGTTGCGGCAACTGAAAAAACGGACCAACACATTTTTGACATCAACTTCAACGAAGGCGTAGCAATTATTATGGGTAGCGAAGACAGAGGAGTAAATCCATCTGTATTAAAAATTGTTGATGAAAAAGCAAAATTACCTATGTTTGGAACTATCGAATCGTTAAATGTTTCTGTAGCTTGCGGTGCTTTTTTGTATGAAGTGGTTAGACAGAGAATGTAATCTTATATAGATATTTTATAAAATGCTTCTGAATCCAGAAGCATTTTTTTTTAAAATTACTTCTTCCCTCCCAAAAACTCATAAACCACTTTCATAGAAGAATTGAAATATTCTCTAATCATTTCTTCAGGTTTTGGTGGCGGATTAAAATTTCCTTTTTCGTCGAAGTTTTTCATAAATGGATCGAGTTCAGGATTGAAATCGGGTTTTTGCCATTCGTAAAAAATTGTTTTCCCAAATTGTGGCGTTTTTAAAACTAATGCTAATGCTAATCCTACAATAAATCCAGCTAAATGGCCTTCCCAAGAAATACCTTCTTTCACATTCGGAAACATATACCAAACGCTTCCGCCGTATAAAATTACGATAGTGAAGGATAAAGCAACTAATCGATAATATTTGGTAAAAATACCTTTGAAGAAAATAAAACTTACCAAAGCATAGATTAATCCACTAGCGCCAATGTGATAACTTGGTCTTCCGAGCAACCAAGTTCCTAATCCTGAAAACAGAATTCCCAAAAACAACACGACAAATGATTGTTCCTTGTAGAAATATCTCAAAATAGGTAACAACACTAATAAAGCAACAGAATTATTGGCCAAATGTTCAATATCGCCATGTAAAAACGGACTAAAAAGAATTCCTTTTAATCCAAAAACTTCCCTTGGATAAATTCCAAAATGCGACAAACTATGATGAAAATGCAACTCGTACCAAAAAACCAACCATAAAGTCAATACAAAAAATAGCGGTAATAAAATGACCGCTTTTGTAAACTGAAAAGGATTATCATGCTGTTTTTCCATGTTGAATTGCGTTCAAAGATAAAGCCAAAATTATTTCTATGCACATTTGTCATAAAATTGTAATTTTACGTCATGAATCAACCATTAGCCGAACGCATTCGCCCACAACAATTATCAGATTACATCAGCCAATTGCACTTAGTTGGACCTGATGGTTCTTTAACGCAACAAATTGCCAAAGGATTAATCCCAAGTTTAATTTTATGGGGACCACCCGGAACTGGGAAAACGACCTTAGCGCAAATTATGGCGCAAGAAAGTAAACGTCCGTTTTATCAATTGAGTGCGATACATTCTGGAGTAAAAGACATTCGTGAAGTTATTGAAAAAGCAAAGCAAAGCAGCGGTTTATTCACCGCAAAAAATCCGATTTTATTTATTGACGAGATTCATCGTTTTTCTAAATCGCAACAAGATTCACTATTAGCTGCGGTAGAAAAAGGTTGGGTAACTTTGATAGGCGCAACCACTGAAAATCCGAGTTTTGAAGTCATTCCTGCTTTATTGTCAAGATGTCAGGTTTATGTTTTGAATGCGTTTACCAAAGAAGATTTGGAAGCTTTATTACATCGTGCTATGAAAACCGATATTCAGCTACAAAACAAAGACATTCAATTAAAAGAAACCGAAGCTTTGTTAAGACTTTCGGGTGGAGATGGAAGAAAATTATTGAATATTTTCGAATTGGTCATTAATGCAACCGATACTTCGACAAGCTCAGCACTCATAGAAGTTACAAATGAAAAAGTAATGCAATTGGTGCAAAAAAACACGGTATTGTATGACAAAACAGGCGAACAACATTATGATATTGTTTCCGCATTCATCAAATCAATTCGTGGAAGCGACCCAAATGGTGCGGTGTATTGGTTAGCTCGAATGATTGAAGGTGGCGAAGATGTAAAATTCATCGCCCGAAGAATGCTTATTTTAGCCAGTGAAGATATTGGAAATGCCAATCCAACGGCATTGATAATGGCAAATAATACGTTTCAAGCCGTAACCACCATTGGTTATCCTGAAAGCAGAATTATTTTGAGTCAATGTGCGATTTATTTGGCAACTTCAGCAAAAAGTAACGCGAGTTATATGGCGATTGGGAAAGCGCAACAAATGGTAAAACAAACTGGTGATTTACCGGTTCCAATTCACTTACGAAATGCTCCAACCAAACTAATGAAAGAGTTAGGTTATGGCGAAGAGTACAAATACTCACACGATTTTCCTAACAACTTTGCCGAGCAAGAGTTTTTACCAACTGAAATTGCGGAAACTAAATTCTTTGAACCTGGCGAAAATGCTCGTGAAAAAGAATTACGTCAATTTTTAAAAAACAGATGGAAAGATAAGTATGGTTATTGAGTAGTGAGTAGTGAGTAGTGAGTAGTGAGTAGTGAGTAGTGAGTAGTGAGTAGTGAGTAGTGCAAAATTACTTTTTACTTTTTACTTTTTACTTTTTACTTTTTACTTTTTACTTTTTACTTTTTACTTTTTACTTTTTACTTTTTACTTTTTACTTTTTACTTTTTACTTTTTACTTTTTACTTTTTACTTTTTACTTTT
>NZ_JAAJBV010000006.1 GCF_011392075.1 Flavobacterium celericrescens | reverse complement strand
GTTTGCCATTTACAGATACTGATGTTGTTGCATTAGGGTTAAAAGTATTAACTCCAGGCACATATTCTATTTCTATTGAAAATGTTGATGGATTATTTACAACTCAAGATGTATTTATTAAAGACAAATACAACAATAGCATTCATGATGTCAAACAAACACCATATTCGTTCACAACACAAGACGGAATTTTTACAGACCGTTTTGAAGTGGTGTACAAAAACACATTAGCCAATGAAGATTTTGTGAATGAAAACAACATTACAGTTTACACTACAACAAATGGTATTGCAATTACTGCTACTGAAAACATCAAAGAAATTACAATATTTGATGTATTAGGTAGAAAACTATATCACAACGACAAAGTAAACGACAAAGAAATGATTGTTTCTAAACTAACTGCTACAAATCAAGCGTTACTTGTGAAAACCACATTAACAAATGGTCAAACTATCACTAAAAAAGTAGTGTATTAATAACTATATAAACACTTAACAAAGAATCCCAGTTCATCTGGGATTCTTTGTTTTTATGAAATAAAGTAAAATTAATTAAGACTTTTTGATATATTTGTTTTCCCCAAATTACTACATTATGAAAAAAAAGTTACTTAGAGTAAGCCTTTTCCTCTTAGCTACTATGGCTACAGGCTATTTTTTAGCTACAAAGTTTGAAGAAAAAGAAATTATTAAAAAAAATACTATTTCTTTTGACACTCAAGAAAAACAAACTGAAAACCCTGAATTAAAAAGTAAATCCAAAAGTTTAGTTGTTCACTCTAATAAAAAAGAGCACAATGTTGTTTCAGTAGAGAAAAATATTGTAAATCAAACTTCTCAAAGATATTCTGAAAAAGAGTTGGATTCTATTGAAAAACTAAGAGAAAAATACCATCAATTAGTTAATTATCATCCGTATAGAAAAAAAATGCGTTTACCAAAAGCAGAACGTAAAGCTTTAGGATTACCTCCAAATGCATATAATGAGCAAGAATGGTTATATACGGCAGACCCAAACTTAGGGCGCCCAACTCCAGAAGTTACTTTAAATTTACAAAAAGAATTAAACCAACAGCTAGAGTCAGGACGTGTTCCAGGAGACGGTATGGACAATCAATGGGTTGAACGTGGTCCTAATAACGTTGGTGGAAGAACTAGAGTAGTTATGTTTGCTCCAGGCAGTACTACAAAAGTATTTGCAGGAGCTGTTAGCGGTGGATTATGGGTTAATAATGATATCACTAGTGCCGCTGGAAGTTGGTCACAGGTTTCTGGAGTGCCGAGCAATATGGCCGTAACTTGTATGACAGTAGATCCCCAAAATTCTAACATCATGTATATTGGAACTGGAGAAGTATATACTTGGGGTGCTGTCAATGGTAATGGAGTATATAAATCCATTGATGGAGGTGTAACGTGGAAACTTATCTTTACGGGTTCATCGACTGTTGTTGGTGATATGATTGCTTATATTCAAGATATAATAGCTTGGCGAAATCCAAGCACAGGATTAACTGAAGTTTATTTTGGAGCGGATGCTATGGCGTATACTGAAGAAATTACTTCAGCTTCAGGAGGCGCTGGCTATTCTTATTTAGGCTCAAACACAGTTGGGCTATATAAAAGTACAGATGGGGTCAATTTTGTGAGACAAACGAATGCTTCTTTATATAGCACAGCAGGAACAAAATTTGTAGCTCCAAATAGTTTTACAATAGATTTTGCTGGAAATTTATTCATGGGTTCGAAATATAGTTATGCGACTGGTGAAGGGGGAGGAAGAGTTTATAAATGTACAACAGGATCTGATTGGACTTTAGTTCGTAATTTTTCTACAACGGCAACAGATGGAGGTAGAGTTCAACTTGTAGCATCAAAGACTGCTGCAAATAGAATGTTTGCATTGTGTGAGAATAATGGAACAGGATTACCTTTTATAAGAAGATCAACAGATGGTTTTGCTACTGTAAACACAACAATAGCATTGCCAATAAGTACAGGAAATCAGCCACCTGCAGCTACAGATTTTACTCGCGGACAAGCTTTTTATGATTTAATGATCGGTATGAATCCAACAAATGATAATGAGGTATATGTTGGAGGTATTGAAATTTTTAGAACAACAACAGCTTTTACTGCAACGGCAGCTTCAATGTGGACTCAGTTAACAGATTGGACGGGAAATAACGGTTCGTTAGATGGAGTTCATTCAGATCATCATGTAATGACGTTCTGTTCAACACAAACATCTAGAGTTGTTTTTGGATGTGATGGAGGGGTTTATTATTCAAATGATTCTGGAACCACAATAGGTGTTAGAAACAATAACTATAATGTAACACAAGTATATAAAGCAGATATTAATACTGCATCAACATCAGTAAACAGGTTCATAGGTGGATTGCAAGATAATGGGTCACAATATGTGTCAAATGCTGCGGCAGGAACAAATGCTACAACTGATTTGTTTGGTGGAGATGGTTGTTGGGAATTTATTGAAGATACAGATGCATATGTAATTGCTTCATATGTATATAATTATTATTCTAGATATAATATTAATGGTGGATGGTCTTATGATATTGCTGCGAATCAAAATGATGGTGATTTTGTTAATGAATGTGGTTTAGATAGTGCAAATGATAGATTATATGCTAATGGAACAACTGCAACTCCTACCTACCAAATCTATAAATACGATTTAGGAGCAAGTAACGCAACAAGAAGAATACTTACAAATGCACTTTTAAATGATATTCCAACGTTTTTCAAACCAATGCCAACCACAACAACATCTGTTTTAGTTGGTCTTGCAAATGGAAGATTGTTACGTTTAAATAATGCCGCACTTGCAACTACTACAGCTACAATTAATGCAATAACATGGTCAAACATAGCAGACCCTTCTTGGACAGGAGCTATTTCAGATATTCGTTTTGGAAATACTGAAAATGATATTTTTGTTACATTTCATAATTACGGTGTACCGAGTATTTGGTATACTTCAAATGGAGGAACTTCGTGGCAAAACAAAGAAGGAAATCTTCCAAATCTCCCAGTTAAATGTATCTTGCAAAATCCGAATGCTACCGATGAAGTAATTATTGGTACAGAATTAGGTGTTTGGTATACAATGAATTTTAGTGCCGCTTCACCAAATTGGAGACGTTCAAACGATGGAATGAAAGATGTTAAAGTTCTTAATTTCGAATATAGAGCTCTTGATAACACAATTGTTGCAGGAACATATGGAAGAGGAATTTGGACAGGTCAATTTTGGCAATGTGGAACAACTACAACTACATGGAATGGTACAGCGTGGAGTAATGGCGTACCAACAAGCAAAGTGGCTGTTACTTTTGCAGGAAATTATTCTTCTACTGCAAGTTTAGATGCTTGTTCAGTTACGGTTAATACGGGGGCAAATGTTGTATTTAATTCAGGACATACTTTAAGAGTAGGTGAAAATGTTACTGTAAATGGCACAGGTACTCTAACATTTAATAACGGCGCAGCTTTAATTCAACATACAAAACACGCTGTAAATTCAGGAAATATTGTTGTGAGTAGAAACTCAGCACCAATGATTCGTCAAGATTATACGGCATGGTCTTCACCTGTTGCAGGTCAAAATTTATTGGCTTTTTCACCAAATACAATTGCAACTCGTTTTTATGAATATTTATATACAGGAACAACAACTCCAACGGCTTATCAATCTGTAACACCTTCTACAAACAGTTTTGCTACTGCTAAAGGATATATGATTAGAGTTGATAATACATGGTCAAGCGTAACACCAGCAGTTTTTAATGGACAATTTACTGGAGTTCCTAATAATGGAAGCTTGACTTATTCAGTTGGTCAAGGTTATAATTTATTAGGAAACCCATACGCATCTCCTATTAGTGCTTATCGATTTTTAATTCAAAATCCAAAAGTAGAAACATTGTATTATTGGACGCACACAGTTCCTGCAAGTGGAGGAACATATCCTCAAAATAACTATGCTTCATATACTACTTTAGGTGGGACGGCTTCTGCGGCTGGAGGTGCAATTCCAAATGATAAAATTCAAATTGGACAAGGATTTTTTATTCAAGCAAACACTGCACACACAGTTACTTTTGAAAATGAATTACGCGAAGATGCTAGTACAACCACTCAATTTTTTAGAAACAATGAAACTGAAGTTGAAAATTCTGAAAAACATAGAATTTGGTTAAATCTTAATGATAGTTCTGAAAAATATAATCAAATTTTAGTGGGATATTTACCAAATGGGACTAATGGTTTTGATAGATTAATCGATGGAAAAACATTAGACATTTCTAAAACAATATTATATAGCTTAATTGATGGAAATCAAGAATATGTTATTCAAGGAAAAGGTAATTTTTCAGCGGATGATACAATAAAATTAGGTTTAAAAGTTGTTATACCAAGCAGTTTTGAAATCAGTATTGAGCAATTTGACGGATTATTTGCAAATCAAGCGATTTACTTAAGAGATAATTATACAAATGCAATTCATGATTTGAAAGAAGGTGCTTATTACTTTTTATCTCAAGCGGGGACATTTAATGATAGATTTGAGTTGGTGTATAAAAAACCATCTAATCAAGAAGAAATAATAGTAGAAAACACAGTTTTAGTTTATGCTAACAGTGGAGTTATCAATTTGAATTCTTCCATTGAAAAAATAAGTTCCATTGCAATTTATGATATTCTTGGAAAAGAAATTTTCTCAAAATCAGAGATTAATAATAATGAATTTAAAGTTCAAAATCTTGCAATTCAAAACCAATCGTTAATCGTGAAATTAACATTAACAAACGGAAAACAAGTAACCAAAAAAATAATTTTTTAAGAATATAGTTTTTTGTAAAAAAACCCAGTCAAATTATGATTGGGTTTTTTATTTGATGAAATCTAAACATTTTTTGTATTTTTGAAATTATTCAACAAACACAATGGAAAATATAAAGCAATACGTTCAAGCTAATAAAGAACGTTTTATTAATGAGTTAATCGAATTATTAAAAATACCATCTGTAAGTGCTGATAGTGCTTATGCACATGATGTAGTTTCAACTGCAGAAGCCGTAAAGGCAAGTTTGGAAAAAGCAGGTTGTGATTTCGTAGAATTATGCGAAACACCAGGATATCCAATTGTTTACGGCGAAAAAATAATCGATAAAAATTTACCTACAGTTTTGGTTTATGGACATTATGATGTGCAACCACCAGATCCAATGGAATTATGGACTTCACCACCTTTTGAACCTGTAATTAAAACTACGGAAATTCATCCTGAAGGAGCCATTTTTGCTCGTGGAGCTTGCGATGATAAAGGACAAATGTACATGCATGTAAAAGCTTTTGAATATATGATTCAAAACAATTGCTTGCCGTGTAACGTTAAATTTATGATTGAAGGAGAAGAAGAAGTTGGATCAAAAAGCTTGGGCTGGTTTGTAGAACGTAATCAAGAAAAACTTGCAAATGATGTAATTTTGATTTCTGATACAGGAATGATTTCTAACCAACAACCTTCAATCACTACAGGGCTTCGTGGGTTGAGTTATGTGGAAGTTGAAGTAACAGGACCAAATAGAGATTTACATTCAGGATTATATGGTGGAGCTGTTGCTAATCCGATTAATGTGTTGACTAAAATGATTGCTTCGCTTCATGATGAAAATAATCATATAACCATTCCTGGTTTTTATGATAAAGTGGAAGAGCTTTCGACTGAAGAAAGAACAGAAATGGCAAAAGCACCATTTTCGTTAGAAAACTATAAAAAAGCTTTAGATATTGAGGACATCTATGGCGAAACGGGTTATGTAACTAACGAACGAAATTCAATTCGTCCAACATTAGATGTAAATGGAATTTGGGGTGGTTATACAGGCGAAGGCGCAAAAACAGTTATTGCAAGTAAAGCATTTGCAAAAATTTCTATGCGTTTAGTGCCAAATCAAGATTGGGAAGAAATTACAGAATTATTCAAAAAACATTTTGAGAGTATTGCGCCAAAAGCAGTAAAAGTAAAAGTTACGCCTCACCATGGAGGTCAAGGATATGTAACTCCAATCGATAGCGTGGGCTATAAAGCCGCTAATAAAGCGTATACAGAAACATTTGGTGTGCCTGCAATTCCTGTTCGTTCAGGAGGAAGTATTCCAATTGTAGCTTTGTTTGAAAAAGAATTAAAATCTAAAACAATATTAATGGGATTTGGTTTAGACAGTGATGCAATTCACTCGCCAAATGAACATTTTGGGATTTTTAATTATCTAAAAGGTATTGAAACAATTCCATTATTCTACAAATATTTTGTAGAAATGAACAAATAGTAAAAAAGGTTGTCAAAATTAATTGACAACCTTTTTTTATGTTTATTTTTTGCTTGAAGCTTCTAAATTTCTTTCAATTTCATGTCCTGGTCTAGACCATTTAGGTTTTTCTCCTAACGATTCATATTTTGAATCGGCTGCTTCAACAGTTTTAGGTTGCATTATTTTAATAAATGGTTTCTGCGGTTGCAATCCGAGTGTTTCAAACATTTTCATGTCTTCATTTACATCAGGATTTGGAGTTGTTAATAATTTATCACCAGCAAAAATAGAATTGGCACCAGCAAAGAAACACATTGCTTGACCTTCTCTGCTCATTTCTGTTCTTCCTGCTGATAATCGAACTTGAGTTTCTGGCATAATAATTCTCGTTGTGGCAACCATTCGAATCATTTCCCAAATCTCAACTGGTTTTTCATTTTCCATTGGTGTTCCTTCCACAGCTACTAAAGCATTAATTGGAACTGATTCTGGTTGAGGGTTTAAGGTAGAAAGAGCAACTAGCATTCCTGCTCTATCTTCAATGCTTTCACCCATTCCTATAATTCCACCACTACAAACAGTGACATTGGTTTTACGAACATTGTCAATTGTTTTCAACCGGTCTTCAAAACCTCGTGTTGAAATTACTTCTTTGTAATAATCTTCAGAAGTATCTAAATTATGGTTATAAGCATATAAACCAGCTTCTGCTAATCGAGCGGCTTGATTTTCTGTAAGCATTCCAAGTGTACAACAAACTTCCATGTCAAGTTTGTTAATTGTACGAACCATTTCTAATACTTGGTCAAATTCAGGACCATCTTTTACATTTCTCCATGCAGCACCCATGCAAACTCTTGATGAACCTGAAGATTTTGCTCTCAATGCTTGTGCTTTTACTTGTTGTACAGACATTAAATCATTTCCTTTTATGTCTGTGTGATAACGAGCAGCTTGTGGACAATAGCCGCAATCTTCTGGGCATCCTCCAGTTTTGATGGATAATAAAGTTGATACTTGAACAACATTAGGGTCGTGGTGTTCTCTGTGAATAGTTGCAGCCTCATACATTAAATCCATTAGGGGTTTGTTGTAAATGGCAATTATTTCTTCTTTTGTCCAGTTATGTTTAGTAATACTCATGGGTCATTTTATTAAGCCTCAAAAGTAAATAATAACTTTGGAAATAAAAACAACAAAAGGCAATTTAGAATTCATGAAGTAATATCCAATCATTATGAAAAAAATAATTCCATTTTGCTTTTACGAAATCTTGCTTTGGGTCGATTAAGGTTTTGTATTCACTTCTGTTAATACTGTTTTTGCAATTAATATAGATGCTAATATTATTGTTAGTATATTCTTTTTTTATGCGTTGACAATATTGCCAAATAAAATCTGGCTTCGTGGCTAGATTTTTTGCTTGATATGGTGTTAAATCTTTATTATAATTATAAATGAAAACTTCGTTAGTGTTATTGTCCTTTATTTTAATGTTGATGTATCCTGAACGTTCTCTAAGCATCATGCGCCAACTTAATCGATGGCCTTCTTCAGTCCACAATACATCGCCTTTAATCAAATAGTGTCTTAAAGGAAGTAATAATTGAAGAATAAGAAATGGTAAAAATATATAAAAGACTAATTTTTTACCGTACAAGTTGTTTTCACCATTTGATGACCATTCAATTTTAGGTTTTCTTTTCAAGAACCAATTTCTAATTTTTTCAGGTTCATAAAAGAACAAGCTAAAACTCAATGCAAAAAAAGGAAAAATGCCTATTTGTAGGAATATTGCATTGAATAAATGAAAAATTAGTGAGGCTAAAAGAGCAATTGTTCTAGTTTTTTTAAACAATAAAAAAGGCACAATAAGCAAATCAAAAAAAATACCTGCGTATGCAATAAACAAATAAAACCAAGGTTTAGAGAAAATATTTTTAAAAGGCGGAAATAAATTAGATGATGAAAGTAGGTTTCTTGTAAAGGTGCCGTCAAGCCAGTCTGGATATAGTTTTGCTATAGACGCATAGAAATACAATATGGCGATTTGAGAAATAAATACTATACTAATCCAATAAGGCATTGAAAGTTTTTTATTGATTCTTCCTTGTTTTACATCTATTGATGCAAATTGATTAGCAGGAAGAAAAATCATAAAAAAGCTAATAATTAATAGTAAATAATAATGGTTGTTATAAGTGGTTTTTTGCATAAAATAAACGCCAGCCCACAGTATAGTGTATAAGATTATTGCTAAACGATAATAATAACCAAGCATAATAAAAATCCCTAAAATTCCCATTAATACAAAATAGTAAAACATTCCGTTTTCAGGGAGAGGTTTAATCCATTCAAATCCAATAAAAGGGAAAGCATATTTTATATCAATTAAATTTGCTTTAACCCACCCAGTAGCTATCGCGCCGAAACTTTCACAAGCGATAAGAAAGCCAAAAAATATTCGGAATACTATTAAAGGGGCATTGTCGATTTGTTTAAAAAGATATGTTTTCATGATTTTTCAAAAAGGCTAATGAAAATTCGCGATCTCTATATAATTGTTCTTTTAGCGCATCAATTGATTCAAATTTTTGCTCTTCTCTTATATGTTGCAATAATGTTATGGTAAGTATTTTGTTATATAAATCTTGATTGAAATCAAAAAAATGAACCTCAATAGTTTTTTCATTTTCCCCAAGGGTTGGGTTGAAACCAATATTCATCATCCCATAAATAGTTGCATTGTCAATTTTACTTGAAACAATATAAACACCGTTTTTGGGAATTAATTTATAATTTTCGGATAAAGATATATTTGCTGTTGGAAAACCGATTGTTCTACCTAATTGTTTTCCTTTTGTTACTTTTCCAGAAAAAAAGTAATTATATCCTAAATAACTATTTGCGAGAATAATGTTACCATTTGCAAGTGCATTTCTAATTTTGGTTGAACTTACTGAAATTTCATTAATTTCTTCAGCATTAATTTGTTCTACTTCAAAATTATATTTTTCTCCAAATATGATTAAATCATCAATATTTGCAGTTCTGTTTTTTCCAAAACGATGATCGTGACCAATAATAATTTTATGAATTTTCAATTTTTCAACTAAGATAGATTTTACAAATTCCTCTGCTGATAATTCTGAAAAATTTTCGTCAAAAGGATGGATGATTAGGTTGTCAATACCAAATTTTTGAAATAATTCTATTTTTTCTTCAATGCTATTTAATAGTTGAATGGAAGAATCTTGTTGTAAAACCATTCTTGGATGAGGATAAAAAGTAAGAACTAAACTATCAAAAACGCCATTTTCAGTTGAATTCCGAAGCTTGTGCAATATAGATTGATGCCCTAAATGGACACCGTCAAAAGTCCCTAGGGTTATGATAGTTTTTTTAGTAGAGGTAAACTCAAAAATTGAATGAAATGTTTTCAAAGCATCTAAATTGCGACAAAGATAATTTCTTCAGGTAAAGAAAAGAAAGTAAATTAAAAAAAAATGATTTTATTATTAAGTTTTCGTTTTTTTTAATATTTTTGTGTATTAATCGTAATTATAACCAAAAATGAAAAAAACTTTACTAATTTTTGTTTTTTCGCTTTTGACAGCCTCATTAGGTTTTTCACAAACGGAAAAAGCATGGTCAAACTACAAGGGCCAAGAGATTAAAGTTTCTAAATCAGCACAAAGAGAATCTTTTCCCCAAGATTTTAAATTGATGCAATTAGATTTAGCAGCTATGAAACAAGTGCTGTTAGCAGCTCCAAACAGACTTGAAAGCAGTAAATCAAATTCAATTATTTCAATTCCTAACAGCGAAGGTATTTTAGAGCGTTTTGAAATGTTTGAAGCATCTAACTTTGATGCTGAATTACAAGCACAATTTCCTGAAATTCGTTCATTTGTTGGACAAGGTATAGACGATAAAAAAGCAATATTAAGACTTAGTGTTGATCCAAGGGGTATACAAACTATGATTTTTAGAGCTGATAAAGGGACAGAATTTATGGAGCCTTATTCAGAAGATAATAAAGTTTATGCTGTTTATCAGTCTAGCACTAGAAGAAATGGTAAATTACCTTTTACTTGTTCAACTTCTGATCAAGAATTGATTAATGACTTGTCAACTACTGATGTTACTTCTCGATCTAGCACAGGTTCTTTATTAAATTTCAGATTAGCATTATCTTGTAATGGTGAATACTCAAACTATTTTGGTGCTACTAGTGCTGCTCAAGTAGCAAATGTTTTAGCTGCATTTAATGCAACAATGACTAGAGTTAATGGTGTTTTTGAGAAAGATTTCGCAATACATATGAATATTGTTGCTTCAACTACAAATGTAATTTATTATAACCCTACCACAGATCCATATACAACTATGGCTAATTGGAATACTCAATTACAGCAGGCATTAAACACTACGTTAACAGGTCCAGCAACTACACTAGCTGCGAATAATGCTGCTTATGATGTAGGACATATGTTTGGTTCTACTGGTGGTGGTGGAAATGCTGGCTGTATAGGTTGTGTTTGTGTTAATGGAATAACTGCTGGTACTGGTTCCACTAAAGGTAGAGGTATTACTTCACCTGCAGATGGTGTTCCTCAAGGAGATACTTTTGATATTGACTATGTTGCTCATGAATTGGGACATCAATTTGGCGCAAATCACACTTTTTCAAATGCAAATGAAGGTACAGGTGTAAATAAAGAAGTAGGTGGTGGAGTAACTATCATGGGCTATGCGGGTATTACATCATATAATACGCATATGAATTCTATTGATATTTTCCATGCTGCAAGTATCGCACAAGTTCAAGCTAATATGTCGACTAAAACTTGTCCTACAACAACAGCAATTACACATAGTGCACCTGTGGTTAATGCAGGGGCTGATTATACAGTTCCATTAAGTACACCATTTATGTTGACTGGTTCAGCGACAGATGCTGGAGGTACTAGTACATTAACATATGCTTGGGAACAAAATGATGATGGTGGATCGAATATAGATGCGGCAAGTGTTGCTAGTCCAACAAAAACAACAGGACCAAATTTTGCTTGTTATCCTGCATCTTCTAGTCCAACAAGATATTTGCCAAATATGACTTCTGTTTTAAATGGTAGTACAACAACTCAAGGTGTTGGAGTAACTATGGAAGCACTAAGTTCTGTTGCAAGAACATTGAACTTTAGACTTACTGCTCGTGATAATGTAGCTGGACAAGGACAGACTAATTTTGATGATATGGTAGTTACTGTAGCTAATATTGCAGCATTAAATGTTACATCTCAAAATACAGATGGAATTTCTTATCCAACAGGATCTACTCAAACGGTTACATGGACAAGTGCTGGTAATAGTGGTATTGCTGGTGGTGCAAATGTTGATATCTTATTATCTACTGATGGTGGTGTTACATGGACAACACTTATAGCAGGTACACCAAATGATGGATCACAAGCAGTTACTTTACCATCAACTGCAGCTCCATTTTGTAGATTTATGGTAAAAGCAAGTGCAAATATCTTCTTTAATGTTAACACTAAAAGTTTTGCAATCGGTTATGTTGTTACAAGTACTTGTAATACGTATTCAAACAATACTACTTTGACAGTGCCTGATGGTACTGGAGCAAACACTCCAGGGGCAGTAGTTACTAAAACAATAGCTGTGCCAGCTCCAACTCAAAACATTTCAGATGTTAATGTAACTTTAGGGTTTACACACACTTATATTGAAGATTTAGTTATTGCTATGAATCACCCTGATAATACTCAAGTTGTGTTGTGGAATAGAAATTGTGATAATGCACCAGGATCATTAACTTATGTTTTTTCTGATGGAAATCCAACAGTTCCAACAACTGGATGTACTGCAACAACAGGTACATTTGCACCTAATACTTCTTTAGCAGCTTATAATGGTAAAGTAACTAATGGAACATGGACATTGTTGGCCGCAGATTATTATAATGGTGATACAGGTAGTATTAGTTCGTGGTCAATAGAGCTTTGTTATCAACAAATTGCTTTAGCTACAGAAAGTTTCTCAATCAACGATTTAGCAATCTACCCTAATCCAAATAATGGAAACTTTAATATTCAATTTACTTCAAATTCAGGAAATGAAATTAAAGTTGGTGTACATGATATGAGAGGAAGAGAGATTTTTACAAAATCATATACAAATAACGGATTATTTAATGAAAATTTACAATTAAGCGGTGTACAAGCAGGTATTTATCTTGTAACAATTCAAGATGGTTCTAGCGAAGTAACTAAAAAGATTGTTGTTGAATAATTAGTTATAAATATAATAAAAAAGAGGTAGTGAGAGCTACCTCTTTTTTTTGCTTTAAAAAATTACATACTCAATAAAAATATTATATTTGTCTATTAATCATAATCTTAACCCAAAATGAAAAAAACTTTACTGCTTTTATCTTTTTCGTTATTGATGACCTCTTTTGGTTTTTCACAAACGGAAAAAGCTTGGTCAAGCTATAATGATCAAGTAATCAAAGTTTCTAAGTCAGCTCAAAGAGAATCTTTTCCCCAAGATTTTAAATTGATGCAGCTTGATTTAGTAACAATCAAACAGGCTTTACTTGGAGCTCCAAATAGGTTTGTTAGTAATAAATCAAACATAATTATTTCAATTCCTAATGCTAACGGACAATTAGAACGTTTTTCAATATTTGAATCTTCAAATTTTGACAAGGAATTACAAACTCAATTTCCTGAAATTCGTTCTTATGTAGGAATTGGTATAGATGATAAACATGCTCAATTAAGAATGAGTGTTGATCCAAGAGGAATTCAAACAATGGTTTTTAGAACAGATAAGCGAAATGAATTCATGGAGCCTTATTCTGAAGATGGAAAAATTTATGCGGTATATTCTTCTGAAAGATTAAAAGGGAAATTGCCATTTACTTGTTCAACTCAAGAACAAAGTTTAACAAATAGATTAGGTGATAAAGTTTCTAAAGATGATTCAAATTTATTGCGTTCAAGTACTTCTGAATTATTAACTTTCAGATTGGCATTATCTTGTACAGCGGAATATTCAAATTATTTTGGAGCAACTAGTGCTGCTCAAGTGGCAAATGTTTTAGCTGCATTTAACGCAACAATGACTAGAGTTAATGGAGTCTTTGAAAAAGATTTTACAATTCACATGAATATTATCGCTTCAACTACAAATGTAATTTATTACAATGCAGGGACTGATCCATATTCCGCAGCTGCAGCTGGTTCTGGAGGAGCTTGGAATGCTGAATTACAAAGCACATTAACAAGTGTTATCACAGAGGCTAATTATGATGTTGGACATTTGTTTGGTGCCTCAGGTGGTGGTGGTAATGCTGGATGTATTGGATGTGTTTGTGAGGATGGCTCAAAAGGAAGCGGTTTTACATCTCCTGCTGATGGAATACCTTCTGGTGATAATTTTGATATTGATTATGTTGCTCATGAAATGGGACATCAATTTGGTGCAAATCATACTTTTTCACACAGTAATGAAGGAACAGGAGTCAATATGGAAGTTGGTTCTGGCTCAACTATAATGGGTTATGCAGGAATTACATCAAGAGATGTTCAGCCTCATTCAGATGATTATTTTCACTTTGCATCTATTTTTCAAGTAGAAACTAATATGGAAGGTAAAACTTGTCCTGTGAGAACACCTATAGCTAATGGGGCTCCAGTTGTAAATGCAGGGTTAAATTATACCATTCCAAAAAGCACACCTTTTATTTTGACAGGGAGTGCTACTGATCCAAATGGGAATCCATTAACATATTGCTGGGAACAAATTGACAATGCGGGTTCAACTCAAACAAATGCTGCCTCAGCAGCTTCTGCAACAAAAGCATCAGGACCAAACTGGAGATCATATGATCCAGTTAGTTCAACTTCAAGATATTTCCCTCCAATTGATAGAGTTATAGCAAATTCTACTACAACCAACGGTACTGGTAACGATGTAATTGTCGTTGAGGCATTAAGTTCAGTAGCAAGAACATTAAATTTTGCACTTACAGTTAGAGATAACGTTGCAAATGGAGGCTTAACAAATACTGATGCAATGGTTGTTACTGTAAATGGAACAGCAGGACCTTTTGCAGTGACTGCACCAAATACTGCAATTTCATGGCAAGTAGGGACTAATCAAAATGTAACATGGAATGTTTCAGGGACAACAACAAATGGTGTTAATTGTGCAAATGTTGATATATTTTTATCCACAGATGGAGGTTACACATATCCTATAACTTTGGCTTCTGGGGTTCCAAATGATGGTTCTGAGAATATTACAGTTCCAAATAATATTGGTACTACAAATAGGATTATGGTGAAAGGAAATAATCACATTTTTTATGATATTTCAAATGTTAACTTTACAATCGCAGCTCCAACATCATCTTTTTCATTGTCTTATGCTGGAGCTATAGGCGCTCAAACTGCGACAATTTGTCAAGGAAATTCAGCTTCATATAATTTACAATATACACCATTAGCGGGTTTTTCTGGAACAACTACTTTTAGTGCTACTGGAAATCCTGCTAATACTTCTGTAAGTTTTTCTCCTGCTTCAACAACTGCAAGTAGTGCAGTTACCGTAAATCTTACTTCAACTGCGGCAGTTGCAACTGGTACTTATACAATTGTTGTTACCGGAACATCAGGCGCTACAACAAGAACAGTTAATTTGTATTTAACTGTTGTTAATGGAAGTTTTGGTATTCAAAATTTAACTTCTCCAGCAAATTTAGCTACTGGTCAAGCTACTTCTACTGTTTTATCTTGGCCTGCAAATGCAGCAGCTACTTCTTATGATGTTGAAGTTGCAACAGATGCTGCTTTTACAAATATTATTGCAACAGGAACTATAACAGGAACTTCTACAACTATTTCTGGATTAAATGAAATAACAGATTATTTCTGGAGAGTTAAGCCTAAAAATTCTGGTTGTTCAGGAACATTTAGTTCTTCATATAAATTTACTACTGGCGAATCTAATTGTACGTTTAATTATTCTAATAATACTGTTTTAGCTGTAGGTGATGGTGCAGGTGCTAATACAGCAGGAACAACAGCTACGAAAACAATAGTTGTTCCAGGGACAGTTACAGGAAATATTAACGAAGTTAATGTTGGATTAGCATTTACTCATACTTATATTGAAGATTTAGTTATTGAGTTAGTTCATCCAGACGGAACTATTGTTTCTCTATGGAATAGAAATTGCGATGAAGAATTCGATAATGTTAATATTACTTTTTCAGATGGTAATCCTGCAATTCCATCATCTGGATGTACAATTTCTACAGGAACTTTTTCGCCAGATTCACCACTTTCAGCTTTAAATGGAAAAACAGCTAGTGGAACGTGGACGTTAAGAGCTACAGATTGGTATAATGGTGATACTGGATCTATAGGAAACTGGTCAATTAATTTGTGTATGGCTCAAACGCCATTGTCAAATGAAAGTTTCTCAATCAACGATTTAGCAATCTACCCTAATCCAAATAATGGAAACTTTAATATTCAATTTACTTCAAATTCAGGTAATGAAATTAAAGTTGGTGTACATGATATGAGAGGAAGAGAAATTTTCACAAAATCATATACAAATAACGGATTGTTTAATGAAAATTTACAATTAAACGGTGTACAAGCTGGCATTTATCTTGTAACAATTCAAGATGGTTCTAGCGAAGTAACTAAAAAGATTGTTGTTGAATAATCTAAATTATTTAATAAAAAAAGTCCCGATTTATCGGGACTTTTTGTTTTTTAAAAACTCCATTTTTTATATTCTGTAGCTGATTCTAATGTTTTTTCTATGTTATTATCTAGTTTTGGAAAAAAATCAATTCCCGTTCTTTTTTCAATTTCATCTACGCTGACGACAAATTCATATAATGGTTTTTCCGATGCTTCATGTGGAACCAAAAAACCTATCATTTTTGTACCATCTTTAGTAATTAAAATTTTATAAAAATATTTTGGAACAGATACTTCTTCTTTTCCTATTGTTTCTAAATCATTACTTAAAACACCACCGGTTATTACATAAATACCATCATATTTTTCTGCCCAATACCTTGTTTTTTCTTCTAAACGATTCCATATTCCAGCATTAAATTCGTATAACTGAGGCGAAATATTTGAGGTATAAAAAGTTTCTTTATATGCAGAATATGAACTTTTTCTATCTCCTGCGGGACATAAATGACCTTTGTTGTAGCCTGATTTTTTGTAGTTTCTCCAATCTGCTGATTCAGTTTTCACAATTGGATCTTGTTCAAAAAAAGGCCTATCAAATTTTGAAAAAGTGATGTCATTTTTATTTAAACTATAAGCTACCCATTCACTTTGTTCGTGATCTTCTGAATAAGAAAATGTATAACCGTCATGTTTGTATATTGTATTTGTAGTGGAGGTCGGTAAATAATCAAAACTTGAGGTCAATGGATTACCAATTGTTTTATGTTCTTCTTGATTTTCTATTTCAGGTTTGTTTTCTATACATGAAAATAGCATTAGGACTATATTTAAACAAATGAATTTTCTCATAATCTATCGTGGCTTAGTTTTTGTTATCTTTGTAAAAGTAATTTAATAATTTGAAAAGATGAAGACAAAAATAATCCCTATAATTGTTTTGTTTGTAATGCAATTTAGTTTTGCGCAAGAGAAAGTAAAAGACACCTTAAGTACCGCTACTGAAAAAGTATTGATTGAAAAAAATAAATTAAAGGAAAAAGAAGAAATTCTTAAGACAGAACAAAAGCTAGAAAAAGAACGCCTGAAAGAATTGGATAAGGCTGAAAAAGAAAAAAAAGCAGCTGAAAGGGAACAGAAAAAAGCTGAAAAAGAGCTAAAAAAAATTGAAAAAGAAAAAGCACAAAGAGAAAAAGCAGTTGCTCGTGTTGAAAAGGCAAAGGAGAAAATCAAAGATGCTAAAAATGATCTAGAAAAAGATAAAGAAAAATTTGAAAAGTTAAAACGTAAAGGGAAATTATCTACAGAAGATGAATTAAAATGGAGAGAAAAAATCCTTAAACAAGAAAATAAATTTTTAGAACTTCAATTAGATCTTGAAAAAGCACAAAATAAATTAGACAAACTAAACTAGTACAATTAAATCCCGTTTTTCGGGATTTTTTGTTACCATTCGTTTACCTTATTAGCGTCAAGCTTGATGAAAATGAATAATAATATTGTAAATGCCCATAAACTCGAACCTCCATAAGAAAAGAACGGCAATGGTACTCCAATAGTAGGGAATAGTTTAATAAGCATTGCAATATTTACAAAAAAGTGTGTAAATAAGTAAGTTGCTACACAATAACCATAAACTCTACTGAATTTTGTTTTTTGGTTTTCAGCCAGATAAATTATGCGCAAGAAAAGAGTTACAAACAATAAAATTACTAATGTTGAACCAAAAAACCCCCATTCTTCTCCTACCGTAGTAAAAATGTAATCTGTGTGTTGTTCGGGTACAAATCCTCCTTTGGTTTGCGTTCCTTCAAGATATCCTTTTCCAAGCAATCCTCCTGAACCAATTGCAATCATTGATTGGTTTAAGTTGTAGCCTTCTTTTTTCATGTCGACATCATCTCCAATAAGAACGTTTATTCGGTCTTTTTGATGTGATTCTAAAACGTTATTATAAACATAATTTACAGAAAATGAAAAGGCAACAATTACCAAATAAATTAAGCCATATACAATTGGATTCCTTGATATTTTTCGATTTAAAACATAATGAACTATCATTATTATTAAAATTGCAATAATAATATATAGTGGCTGAATTAAAAGAGATAAGAAAAATAAAGCTATTGCAATAATTCCAGATATAAAATACCAACTAGGTAAACCTTCTCTGTTTAGAACAAAAATTAAAGAAATAAAAATCATTGCACTACCAGCATCAGGTTGTAAAAGTATCAAGAAGACGGGTAATCCAACTATTGCTAGTCCTATTAGTTGGTCTTTTGTGTGTTTTAAATTGATTTGCGAATAGCTCAAATATTTTGCCAAAAGTAAGGCAGTAGCAGTCTTTACAAATTCTGAAGGTTGAAAACCAAATCCGCCAAATTGATACCAATTGGTTTGTCCTTTAATAGTTTTTCCAAAAACAAATAATCCTAATAATAAAACTATTCCAATGCCATAAAACACAAAGGAAAATCGTTCAAAAAGCTTAGCTTCTGTAAATAAGATAATAAAAATAATAGGAATTGTTAGCCCAATAAAAAGCATTTGTCTTCCATAAATTTGAGATAAATCAAAAATTGATGTTTCTTCTAATGGTAGTGAAGCAGAATAAATAGTCATCCATCCCATAATTACTAAAGCTATATAAAGTAATAAGGTAATCCAGTCAATGCTTGATCCGATGCTTTGATTTCTCATTTTAGTTTGTTTCTTCTTCTTTTTTTGCTTCTCCTATTTGTATTTCTCTTTTTGCAATAGAATCATTTGCTTTCTCCGATGTTCTCTCTGGAAATCGCTGGTATATTATGTTTTCTATTTTGTTGTATTCGGGTAATAAACTTCCATTTAGCATTGTGTTTTCTAAATCAGTTCTAGAAATTTTCCCATTTACATATTTTTCGATCATTAATGTTGCAATTGGTCCAGCCCATCTATTTCCCCAATATCCATTTTCAACAAAAACAGCGATTGCTATGGTAGGATTTTCTCTAGGTGCAAATGCTACAAAAATGGAATGGTCTTTTAGTTGATAAGTTTTTCCAGCGACTCTAATTTTGTTTTCAGCTGTACCTGTTTTTCCGCAGATTTCTAAACCTTCAACTTTTAAATTGTAGGCTGTACCTACATTATAAACATCTGCTAATCCTTGGATGACAGGTGGAAAATATTTTTTATCAATAGTTGAATAATGTTTAGTAGTATATTTTTCATCTAACGCTTGACCTTTTATTTTTTTTACGATATGTGGTGTGTAATAATAGCCTCTATTTGCCACTACAGCCATCATATTAGCAAGTTGAATAGGTGAAGTTAATATTTCTCCTTGACCAATTGAATTTGAAATAATGGTATTGCTTCTCCATCCTCCATTTGGATATGCTCTTTTGTATGTTTTTGAAGTTGGAACTAATCCTTTAGCTCCAATTGGCATATCAGTCCCTAGAAATTGTCCTAGCCCAAAACTTTTAACATGTTTTGACCATACGTCAATACTTTGTGATGGTATTTTGTATTTATCAATTGAACGTTTAAAAGCTGTTTCAAAGTAGGTATTGCATGATTTGTAGATACCATTGTTTAGTACCAGCGTATGTTGACCACAATGACATTTAATAAATCGACCAAAATAGCCACCATGATTACAATAAACCACTGTTTGTTCATCTATAACTTGTTCTTGTAAACCTATAAGTCCAGTCACAATTTTAAACGGAGAACCAGGCGGATAGGTAGCTTGTAAACCTCTATCATAAAGTGGTTTGGCAATAGAATCTTGATATAAAGCAGTATAGTTTTTTGACCGCTGACGACCTACTAGCATTGCAGGATCATAGGTTGGAGCAGAAACTAAGGCTAAAATTTCACCAGTTTTAGGCTCAATGGCAACAATTCCCCCTCTTTTATTTACCATTAATTCTGTGCCATATTTCTGAATTTCGTGATCAATGGTAAGTGTTAAGTCTTTTCCTTGTTGAGCAATTGTATCAAATTGACCTTCTTTATAAGGGCCAATTATTTTGTTGTGTTTGTCTCTTAATAAATATTTTACACCTTTAATTCCTCTAAGGATTTCTTCGTATTCTTGTTCAACCCCTTGTTTTCCAATTAAATCACCACTGTTATAATATGGGTTTTTTTCTAAAATTGCATCGTTTACTTGCGTGATGAATCCAAAAATATTGGCGCAATCTTTTACTTGATAATCGCGTAGTGCTCTTTTTTGAGCATAGAAACCTTCAAACTTTCGCTCTTTTTCTTGAAAAGCTGCATATTCTGCTTTGTTTAATTGCGCTAAAAAAACGGAAGGAAGCATAGGACTATATACTTTTGCTTTTTCTATTTTTTTAATAAAATCTGCTTTTGAAATATGAAGTAGCTTGCAAAATTCTATGGTGTCAATTTTTTTTATCTCTCTTGGGACCACCATAATGTCATATGAAGGTTGGTTTGCTACTAAAAGTTTACCGTTTCTATCATAAATATAGCCTCGTTCTGGAAAATCAAAAATCTTTTTAATAGCATTATTTTCAGATTTTAGTTTTAACGATTCATCAATTACCTGTAAGTAAAATATACGCGCAATTAAAATAATTGAACTTATAATAATTACGGCTGGTAATACAATTTTTCTCATCGTTTATTTGGCTTAATTAAATAGATTATGAGCAAGCAAATGGTAAAAGTAAAAAGTGTGCTTAATAATGTTCGAGAAAGAATTGTAAAAAGCAATCCTATTCTAAAATACTCTAAATAAAATAATATAAAGTGATGAATGAAAATAGCTAATAATAAAAGCGTAATTCTTTCTGGTGAAATTTTATCTGCTATTTTGACCGTTTGGTATTCATAACTTAGTCCAAAAGAAAATTTAAATAGTGTCGGTCTAATGAAGGCTAAAATTAAAGATGCCGTAGTGTGAATTCCTCCAGAATTGCAAAACATATCCAATAAAATACCGAGAGCAAAACTTCCAAGTAATAAAACACTTTTGTTGCTATTCACTGGATACAAAAGAATAAATAAAACATACGGATATGGGTTTAAGTATCCAAACAAGTTGATGTTGTTAAATATCAAAACTTGTAATGATAAAAAAACGATAAATCGAATGCTATTTAATACGCTATTGTTCACTTATTTTTTTGGTGCTGTTGTTATTGCTTCTAATTGTTGTTTTTCTTTTTTCTTTTTGTTTTCTATGACATATACATAGCCTAAAGATGTCATATCATTAAATAATCGAATATTAATTGTATAATAATTTGTTTTACGATCTATGAAAATCTTATCTATTTTTCCAATAGGAATATTTTCAGGGAAAATATCTGAATTTCCACCTGTTACAATTGAATCGCCTTTTCTTAATGAAGCCAAACGAGGGACGTCAATTAATTGTGCATATCCAACATTTCTTCCGTCCCAGACTAATGAGCCAAAATGATTTGAATTTTTTAATTTGGCATTAATCTTTGATTTGATGTTTAAAACACTTTGTATGGTTGCATAATTTGCCGATGTTTTTTCTACAATTCCAACAATACCTTTATCGTTAATTACACCCATATCAGTTTTTAAGCCTTTATCACTTCCAGCATTTATGGTGATATAATTTTCTCTGACGTTAAAAGAATTTTTCACGACTTTGCCTACCATAACTTTATAATTGTTTAGGTCGTTTCTAAAAAGCGTTTTTGAAGTAATTAAAGTGTCTTTTTTATTAAATAACAATTCTTTAAGTAAGGCGTTTTCTGAAGCTAAATCTTTATTTTTTTCTTTAAGACTCAGATATTCGTTGACTTCATTTACTTTTTTATACACAGCACCTGTAATACTATTGGCAGAATTTACATATTCGCTTCTGTGATAGGAGTGTGATTTTATGGTAAGTGTGAGCGATATGCCCAAAAGCAGCAAAAACAGCAATCGATAGCTGTTTTTTATGATAAAATTAATTATTTGCTGCATGGATTATTTTTTATTTAATCAGTATTCCTTTGTACTTGTTGATGTTTTTTAGAGCCATCCCTGTTCCTCTCACTACAGCTCTTAAAGGGTCTTCTGCAATATATACTGGTAAATCTGTTTTTAATGAAATTCTTTTATCTAAACCTCTCAACATTGAACCACCACCTGCAAGATAAATACCTGTATTATAAATATCGGCTGCTAATTCTGGCGGTGTTTGAGATAATGTTTCCATTACAGCATCTTCAACGCGTTGAATAGATTTGTCTAATGCTTTTGCTATTTCTCTATACGAAACATCAACTTGTTTTGGTTTGCCTGTAAGCAAATCTCTACCTTGAACTGACATGTCTTCAGGAGCATTGTCTAATTCTTCCATAGCAGCTCCAATTTGAATTTTTATTTTTTCAGCGGTTGTTTCTCCTACAAATAAGTTGTGTTGCGTTCTCATGTAGTAAATGATATCATTTGTGAAAACGTCACCGGCAATTTTAACCGATTTGTCGCAAACAATTCCTCCAAGAGCTATAACTGCAATTTCTGTTGTTCCACCACCTATATCAACAATCATGTTTCCTTTTGGTTGCATAATATCTACACCGATACCTATTGCTGCTGCCATAGGTTCGTGAATCAAATACACTTCTTTTCCATTAACACGCTCAGCCGATTCTTTTACGGCACGCATTTCCACTTCTGTGATACCTGAAGGAATACAAATAACCATGCGAAGCGCAGGTGTAAACAATTTCTTCTTTAATGCAGGAATACTTTTGATAAACATTTTTATCATTTGTTCCGATGCATCAAAATCAGCAATAACACCATCTTTCAAAGGACGAATGGTCTTGATGTTTTCATGCGTTTTACCTTGCATCATGTTGGCCTCTTTACCTACAGCAATAATTTTGCCAGTAATTCGGTCTCTTGCAACGATAGATGGACTATCAATCACGACTTTATCGTTGTGAATGATTAGAGTATTTGCGGTACCAAGGTCGATTGCGATATCCTCGGTCATGAAATCAAAAAATCCCATAAGTTTGATAAGGGTTTAGCGTTTTTTGTATAATTGTATTCAACTCGCAAAATTATAAAAATAATCTGGAATAAATACAAATAAAAAGCGCATTAAATAAAATATTTTAATGCGCTTGTGAAATATATTTTGTAAGTGGAATTTTAATGTTTGAAATGACGAATTCCCGTGAACACCATCGCCATATTATTAGCATTACAATAATTGATGCTTAATTCGTCTTTTATAGAACCTCCTGGCTGAATTACAGCCGTAATTCCTGCTTTATTTGCAATTTCTACACAGTCTGGGAAAGGAAAGAAAGCGTCACTTGCCATAACTGCTCCAGTTAAATCAAATTCAAATGAAGTTGCTTTTTCAATCGCATGACGTAAAGCGTCAACTCTTGAAGTTTGTCCAGTTCCTGAAGCACATAATTGTTTATTTTTTGCAAATACAATTGTGTTCGATTTTGTGTGTTTACAAATTTTTGAAGCGAATAATAAATCTTCGATTTCTTCTTCTGTAGGAACAGCCGTTGTAACTGTTTTTAAATGGTCTTTTGAATCGGTAACATTGTCTTTATCTTGAACTAAAACTCCGTTTAAACAAGTTCTTACAGTTGTTTGTGGCAACTCAACGTCGTTTAAAATTAAGATAATTCTGTTTTTCTTTTCCTCTAAAATATCAATTGCTTCTTGGTCATAAGACGGAGCAATTACTACTTCGCAGAACAATTGGTTGATTTCGTTAGCTGTAGCAACATCAATTTTTCCATTCGCAATTAAAACACCTCCAAAAGCCGAAGTTGGGTCACCTGCTAAAGCATCTAAAAATGCTTCTTTCATTGTATTTCTAGTTGCTAAACCACAAGCGTTATTGTGTTTTAAAATGGCAAAAGTTGGATTGTCGTTTTTGAATTCGTTCATTAAATTCACCGCCGCATCAACGTCTAATAAATTGTTGTATGACAATTCTTTTCCGTGAACTTTGGTAAACATTTTGTCAAAATCGCCATAGAAAAATCCTTTTTGGTGAGGATTTTCACCATAACGTAAAACATTTCCGTTTTGCTCGCTGATTTTCAAAACTGGTTCTTCAAAAACTTGGTTGAAGTAGTTGAATATCGCCGAATCATAATGTGAAGAAACATTAAAAGCTCTTGAAGCTAATAACTTTCTGTTTTCTAAAGTAGTAGCCCCGTTATTTTCAGTATAGAAATTCAAAAATGGTGCATATTGCTCTACAGAAGGAACAATTACAGTGTCTTTGAAATTTTTAGCAGCGGCTCTAATTAATGAAATTCCACCTATGTCGATTTTCTCGATAATATCTTGTTCGCTAGCGCCTGAAGCAACGGTTTTTTCAAACGGATACAAATCCACAATCACTAAATCGATTTGCGGAATGTTGAATTCTTTCATTTGTTCCACATCACCAGCATGATCTTGACGGTTTAAAATACCACCGAAGATTTTTGGATGTAAGGTTTTTACTCTTCCGCCTAAAATTTCAGGGAAAGCTGTAATATCTTCTACAGCGACAACAGGAATACCTAAATCTTTAATAAAAGTTTCGGTTCCGCCAGTAGAATAAATGGTTACATTGTTTTGGTGAAGCGCTTTAACAATAGGTTCTAAACCGTTTTTGTCAAATACAGAAATCAATGCCGAAGCAATTTTTTTTGTTGTGTTCATGGTGTTGTGTTGTTGTATCTGAATAGTCTCAGATAAGTGTTGTTGTTTTCGTGGTGCAAAAGTAGGTATACTTCTTAAAATAGTCAAACTTTATTGTTTTATATTTTTTTAAATTAGATTATTGATTTTATCAAAAAGCCTAAAGAAGTAATTGCTAAAAAAATAATGATAACCCAATTCTCAAATGATTTCGTATTTGTTTCTAATTTGAGAAAAATTGGATTTTTATCACGACCTGATAACCACCATTTATGAATTCGGTGATACAGAATGGCGGCTAGACCAAATAGAATGCTTAAAATTAGATTTTCATTTAGCATTGTTTTTTTTTCTTTTTTTTTCTTCAAATATAAATAAATTCCCTCTAACTGTAACATTTTCCCTCATTACTCTACTTATTAGTAATAGCTCAGTATTATGCTTTTATATTTACGATTACTTTCGGAGAGTTTTAGTTTTGCCATCAATGCTTTGCGCAACAATAAATTGCGTACGCTTTTGTCGTTGTTAGGTGTAACTATTGGTATTTTTTCCATTATTGCGGTGTTGGCTGCAGTAGATTCTATGGATAAAAAAATCAAGGAAGACTTGAGTGATATGGATATGAATACGGTTTATTTAATGCGTTTTTCTTTTGGTCCGTCTGATGTGCCTCGATGGAAACGTGAGCAATTTCCTGATGTAACTTATGAAGAATACGAACATTTAAGAAGAAACGTAAACGGAATTGATAAAATGTCGTTTAACCTTTTTACGCGTAATGAAAATATTAAATATGAATCAAAAACCGTTAATTCAATTCGTGTAAAGCCTTCAACCAACGAATTTTTTGATATTGAACCTGTAAAAATTGATAAAGGTCGATTGTTTAATGAATCAGAATCTAATTCAGGAAGCCCAGTTATCGTAATTGGAAGTGAAGTAGCAACAGGTTTGTTTGAAAATAGCGACCCAATTGGAAAAAAAGTGCGTTTATATGGGCAAAAGTTCACTGTAATTGGTGTTTTGAAAAAACAAGGGCAAGGAACTTTTGGAGATAGTAATGATGTAGCCGTATTTTTTCCTGTAAATTTTTTAAGAAGAATGTATGGTGATAACAATGATATGTTAACTCCCGCAATTTTAATAAAACCCGAAAAAGGAATCGATATTGAAGAATTTAAGGCAGAATTAGCTCAAAAATTAAGAGTTCATAGAGGTGTGAAAACTGGTGAAATTGATAATTTTTTCATGAATGTGCTTTCGGGCTTCACCGATTTTATCGACAATATCGTTGGCCAAATGAACATGATTGGTTGGGCTATTAGCGCATTTTCTCTTTTAGTCGGAGGTTTTGGTATTGCTAACATTATGTTCGTTTCTGTAAAAGAGCGAACCAACTTAATTGGAATTCAAAAAGCATTAGGGGCTAAAAACAAATTTATATTATTTCAGTTTTTATTTGAAGCTGTTATATTATCATTAATTGGTGGATTAATCGGAATGTTTTTAGTTTGGATAATTGCTATTGTGTTATCTAATGCTTTAGATTTTGAATTTGTACTGAGTACTTCAAACATGTTGTTAGGCTCTGGTTTGGCGGCTTTTATTGGCTTGATTTCCGGAATTATTCCAGCAATTACCGCTTCAAAACTTGACCCAGTTGAAGCAATTCGTAGCGGCATGTAACTTGTAGTTTTTTATTATCTTTGGAGTTCATTTATTTCCAAATTGAAAAAACAAATTAGCAGTATTTTTTTGCTATTTTTATTGATAGCTCCAGCGGTTGTAACTTATACTTGGTTACAGCACAGGAAAACTATGGTTAGAAAGGAAGTAAAATGGAAAATGATTGCTGGAATTGATAAAAACGAATTGGTGCTTTTAAAATTTTCGACAAAAGAAAGTCATGACAAGTTAAAGTGGAAGCATTCCAAAGAATTTGAATATAATGGCGAAATGTATGATATTGTTGAGCGAAAAGCCACAAAAGATTCTATTCAATATTGGTGCTGGTGGGATCATGAAGAGACCAAATTAAGCAAACAATTGTCAAAATTATTAGTTGGTGCTTTTCAATCAGACGCGCCTTCGAAAGATAAAAAAGAACAAATTGTAAATTTTTACAAATCAATATATTTTCAGGACGTATTTTCATGGGAACCATTTCATGTTTGGGTTCCAACGATAAAAAATACAACTCCAAAAATATATTATAAGTCTATTTCTTTTACTATTTCTTTACCGCCTCCAGAAAACGTTTAAACTTTATAAATTAAATACAAAGTTTTAGAATGTTCCATTGGGTAAATTCAGTTTACTCAATCGAACACATATACACATGAGGTAAAAAATAGTAAAATGAAAAATTATACAAAATACTTTTTGCTTTTGTTTCCTGTTTTAGGATTTTCACAAACCAAACAAGATACAATTAAAGCAACAGATGAATTAATAGAGGTAGTGGTTTCAAATAAACTACCAAGCAATTATTCAAAATTACCCAATCAAGTTGTTACTGTTTCGGCGAAGCAAATTGATTTTCAAAATTTTCAAAGTACGGCAGAAATGCTGTCAAATTCGGGCTCACTTTTTGTTCAAAAATCGCAGCAAGGTGGAGGAAGTCCTGCAATTAGAGGTTTTGAAGCAAGTCGCGTATTGCTTTTAGTCGATGGCGTAAGAATGAATAATCTAATATTTAGAGCAGGACATCTTCAAAATGTAATCACAGTTGATGAAAGTATGTTAGAAAATGTCGGGATTTTTTATGGTCCAACTTCTACTTTATTTGGAAGTGATGCTTTAGGAGGAACCGTTGCAATGACAACTAAACGCGCAAAATTTTTAGGTGATGCTAAAAATAAATTTACTGGCGGCATCAACACAAGATATAGCTCTGCTAATGAAGAAAAATCGGTTGCGCTTACTTTTAATTATGCTACAACAAACTTTGCTTCATTATCTATTTTATCGTTTAATGATTTTGGTGATTTAAGAATGGGAAAACAAAAAAATCATAATGGTAATTATTTTGGCGAAAGACCTAATTATGTTACTACAGTAAATGGTGTTGACCAGTTGAATGTAAACGACGATAAATATACACAGGTTGGTTCGGCGTATAAGCAATATAATTTTTTACAAAAGTTTGCTTATAAAACTACATCAGGTTTTGAACACGGATTAAACTTACAATTTTCAACTTCTTCAGATATTGATCGTTATGATAGATTAACAGAAACAGCTGGAAGCGGATTAAGACATGCAGAATGGTATTATGGACCACAACAGCGCGTTTTAGGAATATACTCGTTGAGTAAAGAAAAAGCCGTTTTAGGAAGTGATTTAAAAGTGAATGTGGCTTTTCAAAACGCACAAGAAAGTCGTCATAATAGAAGATTTGGCAATTATAATTTGCAAAACAGAGAAGAAAATGTAAACATGTATTCAGTGGGAATTGATTTGGATAAAAAGTTCACCAAAGGCGAATTGTTTTACGGCTTTGAATCCTATTTTGAAACTTTGAAATCTTCTGCGTATGCTAATAATATCAACACGGGTGTTAGAACTGATTTAGATACAAGATATCCAAATGGAGACAACAACATGATGCGAAATGATTTATATGTTTCATATAACGAAAAAATGTCTGAAAAGACGATTTGGAATGCGGGTGCTAGAATTGGATACACTACTTTGAAAAGTACAATTGCGGACGATACGTTTTTTCCATTACCATTTTCAAGTATTTCCCAAGGTAATTTTACCTACAGTGGAACATTAGGAATTGTGCACCAAACTTCAAATAATTTTACAATTAAAGCCAATTTAGCTTCTGGATTTAGAGCACCAAATATTGATGATTTAGCAAAAATATTTGAATCTGCGGCAGGAACGATAATTGTTCCAAATGAAGATTTAAGACCAGAAAAAACAATTACTGCCGATTTTGGATTTGCAATTCAATCCGATTCTAAAAAAATTAAGTTTGAGAACACATATTTCTATACAAGATTATATGATGCTATTGTAACTGACGAATTTTTATTTAACGGACAAAGTACGATTGTTTATGACGGAGCAACAAGTCAAGTTTTTGCAAACCAAAATAAAGGAAAAGCCTTCATTACTGGATTGTCAACAAATTTTAGCGCTGTGTTGCTACACGATTTAATTTTCAATGCGAATTTCAATTATACATTAGGTAGAGTAGTTGAAAACGGAAACCAGTCGCCATTAGACCATATTTCTCCTTATTTTGGAAAAATTGGTTTTGTATATTCAAAAAAATGGGCAAATTTTGAAGCTTATATGTTGTATAATGGTAAAAAAGATGCTAGCGATTATTCAACCAGTGGAGAAGATAATGCACAATATGCACCAGTAGGAGGAATGCCAGCTTGGGAAACCTATAATTTTAAAGCAGGTTTCAACGTGTATAAAGGAGCGACTCTTTTTGCAGGAGTTGAAAATATTTTAGACACACAATACCGTGTTTTTGCTTCAGGAATAAATGCTCCTGGTAGAAATATTTATGGTGGATTGAAGTATAATTTTTAATTTCAAATGAGTTAAAAACAAAAATCCCGTTAGTTTTGCTAACGGGATTTTTTATTATCTAATTTCTTGATTTTGAATTAAATCAATGTATAGGTTGATTTTGTCTTTTAGTTCTTTTCTTGGTGTGATAAAATCTAAAAACCCATGCTCTAATAAAAATTCTGAAGTTTGAAATCCTTCTGGCAAATCTTTACCAGTTGTATCTTTTACAACACGAGGTCCAGCAAAACCAATTAAAGCGCCTGGTTCTCCAATGTTAATATCGCCAAGCATTGCATAAGAAGCAGTTGTTCCACCAGTCGTAGGATCTGTACATAATGAAATGTATGGAATTTTTGCTTCTGCTAGTTGTGCTAATTTTGCTGAGGTTTTTGCTAATTGCATTAATGAATAAGCAGCTTCCATCATACGAGCTCCACCAGATTTAGAAATCAAAACAAATGGAACTTTATGCTTGATAGAATAATCAATTGCTCTGACAATTTTTTCACCCACAACAGCACCCATAGAACCACCAATGAAAGCGAAATCCATACAAGAAACAACTAAATCTTTCCCTTTCGATTTTCCAACTCCAGTTCTAATTGCATCTTTTAGTTTTGTTTTATCCATTACATCTTTTAAACGATCACTATATTTTTTAGTGTCTTCAAATTTCAATGGGTCTTTTGATGTTAGTTTGGCATCAAGTTCTGTAAACTCGTTATTGTCGAATAAAATTTCGAAATATTCTTTACTACCAATTCTTACATGATAATCATCTTCTGGGCTTACCCATAGATTTCTTGCCAATTCATCTTGGTCAATGATTTTTCCTGTTGGCGATTTATACCATAAACCTTTTGGAACATCTTTTTTGTCCTCAGTAGCGGTTGTGATTCCTTTTTCTTTTCTTTTAAACCAAGCCATAATTAAGTTAAAAGTTAGAAGTTAGAAGTTGGAAGGCTAACCTTATCTTTATCTAATTTCAATTAATAATAAATTTTAAACTTCGTACTTTGTACCTCGTACTTCGTACTTATAAAGTATTCACATTATTTAAATCGGCAAAAGCTTGTTCTAATCTTGTGTTGAACGTTACTTCTCCTTCACGAACCCATTTTCTTGGATCGTAATGTTTTTTGTTTGGACTGTCAGCACCATCAGGGCTTCCAATTTGTGTTCTTAAATAATCTACTTTGTTTACCATGTAGTCACGAATTCCTTCTGTGAATGCAAATTGTAAGTCAGTATCAATATTCATTTTGATTACTCCATAAGAAATTGCTTCTCTAATTTCTTCTAAAGTTGAACCAGATCCTCCATGGAAAACAAAATCAACAGGATTGTTTTCTGTGTTGAATTTATTTTGAACGTATTCTTGCGAATTTTTAAGAATTTTTGGTGTCAATTTTACATTTCCTGGTTTGTAAACCCCATGAACGTTTCCAAAAGATGCTGCGATTGTAAATCTTGGGCTTACTTTCATTAATTCTTCATAAGCATAAGCTACTTCTTCTGGTTGAGTGTATAATTTTGAACTATCTACATCAGAATTATCTACGCCATCTTCTTCACCACCTGTAATTCCTAATTCAATTTCTAGAGTCATTCCCATTTTACTCATTCTTTCTAAATATTTTTTAGAAATTTCAAGATTTTCTTCAATTGGCTCTTCTGATAAGTCAATCATGTGAGAACTAAAAAGAGATTTTCCTGTTTCTGCAAAATGTTTTTCAGAAGCATCTAATAATCCATCAATCCAAGGTAATAAGTTTTTTGCGCAATGGTCTGTATGTAAGATAACAGTTGCTCCATAAGCTTCTGCTAGAGTATGTATATGTTTTGCGCCTGCAACAGCTCCTAAAATTGCTGATTTTTGATTTTCATTTGATAATCCTTTACCTGCATTAAATTGCGCACCACCATTAGAAAATTGAATGATAACAGGAGCGTTTAATTTTGCAGCTGTTTCTAAAACACCATTGATGGTGCTAGATCCAACAACGTTTACAGCTGGTAGTGCAAATCCTTTTTGTTTTGCATAGTTGAAAATTTCTTGCACTTGATCTCCAGTAGCAACACCAGGCTTAATATTGTGACTCATAGTTGTATGTTTTTATAATAAGAAAGCAAAAATAAGAATTTATAAAATTAGAATGGATAATTAATACCAAAATTTAGCACTGTTTTGCTAAAGTTAATTCCCTTGAACCATCGGTCTTTAATTTCGCGTGCAGGATCATAGGTTTTATAGCCCAAATCAAATCGGAATACAAAAAAGTCAAAATCATATCTAAAACCAATACCTGAGCCTACTGCTAAATCTTGTAATGATTTTAATCCGGTGAATGTGTAGCGCTCATCTTCTACGTTGTCTAGTACGTTCCAAATGTTTCCAACGTCGACAAATAATGCACTATATAGATTTCCTCCTACTCTAAAACGATATTCTGTACTGAAGGCTAATTTTAAATTGGCTTCATTAAAATCTAACACGCCACCGCTTCTACCTGGTCCAAGACTATATGCTTGCCAACCTCGGTTGTCGTTTGAGCCACCCGAGAAATAACTTCGCGAAAATGGAATTGATTTTGCATTACCATAAGGAATTGCAATACCTGCAAAGGAACGCATTGCTAATGTGTTTTTCTTGCCAAAATCCCAATGTTTTACAAAGTCAACTTCTGATTTTATGTATTGTGCATATTCAATTCCAAATAATTTTGAGTTTCCTGCCGTACTTTCTTCTGTAGATAAGTTTAAGCTATTTCCTAAAAATGATAAAAAATTTCCAGCGGATTCTATTTTGGCTTTGAAATTATAATAGTTTCGGTCATTAATGTTGTTTTTTGTAGTTCGGTTGTATACAAAACTAGACGAAACAATTAGATTGTCTTCAGCTAATCTGACATAGCGTTCAGAAATACTTAAAACAGATTTGAAATCAGCATCATTCGGAGTCAAAGCTGTTGTTCCAGAAAGAACATCTACGATGAAATCTAAAACACTATCTTCTTTTAAATCTCCATTTAGATCTTCATAACCATCATTTGTATTGTATATTGCAGCAATTTCATTAATTCGATTATACGAATTTCGGTAAACGTTAAAATAATTTCCAACATTCAAGTTTCGCACATAATTGATTCCTAACAACTCAAATTTGAAATTATTTTTATTGTTATTTGTAGACCAACTATAACTGATGCTACTTGAAAGACTTTGTTTGTCTAATCCAATGTTTCTTTGGTTGGTGATACCTGTACTAATTTGAGTAGAAGGGAACATCTCTTTTTTGATGATATTTTTTACACTTATAGGAAAAAATATCCTTGGAAAATTTAGTTTGGCATCTGCACCATATTCTGAAATATTAAAGAAAACATTGTTAGGGTTAGCTAAATCTTGCGACGAACCAATATTTCCTCTGGTTGATAATTCTAGAATTTCTGCTCGTTTGAAAACATTTCGCCAAGTGAACGACATATTTCCGCTAATACCAAATTCTTGTACATCAGAAGTTGAAACATCTATCGAAGGCGTCCATTTGAATTTAGGTTTATTGACTAAATAAATATTTGCAATCAATGAAGTCTTAGTTGAATCAGCAGGATCTTGTGTGTATTCAATATTTGGATAATTAAAAACCTTTAAATTACTCAATGCTTTAGAAGTTAAGGTTCTGTCGTTGTCACTAAAAAGTTTGCCTTTTTCAATAAAAACTGCATTTGTTAGCGCTTTTGGTTTGTAATTCAATCGGCCAGAACTATAAATGTTATAATTGTTGTAAACCGCACTGTCTTTTACATTGTTTTTCTCTTTTTTAGAAGAATTATTGGTAAAAATATTTACTTGACTAATTTTATAAATAGTGAATGGTTTTTTGATTAAGGTGTCGCCTTCTTTAACGTTTCTATCTTCAATTTTCAACACAACATTCATTTTTTGAATGGAATCATCAATAATAGCATCAAATTTTACGTGATTTTCTTGAAAATGATATACACCATTATTTCTAAATTGTTGCGTAATTCTTTTTCGTTCATTATCAAAACTTTGGTAGGAATATTGTGCTCCTTTTTTAAGGAAAGATTTGTTTTCTTCGGAAGCATACAAACTATCAATAGCAGGCGTTTCTATAACTCTTGAAATTGTGTCAATGTGATAAGGTTTGCCAGTTTCAACACGATAAGTGATTTTACCTCTTTTATTGCCAACAGAATCAATAGCTAGTGTGACATTATTTTTTAAAAAACCACTATTGTAATAAAAACCAGATAGGCGTTCTTTTGAGATTTCGGCTTTTTTGGTATCAATAATTACTGGTGGTTCGCCCGTTTTCTTTAAAAAATTACTAAATCCAGAAACAACAAACGATTTTCCTAAGCGTTGAACTTGTTTTTCAGATAACAATTTTACTAACCGAGCTCTTCGGTTTGGTTTTTTGTTTAGCCAAACTTGATAAGAAGAATCTGGATTTTTTTTTGCCAAATTATACAAGCTCAAACGCAACGGATAAGCTAAGAATTTATTATTAGGTTGTTGTAAAACCAAATTGTTAATTCGCTCTTCTTTTATTAGTTTTTCGTTTACAAAAATTTCGTTTTTAGACAATAGTTGTTTGCCTTCGGGTACACGCTTAACTAACGAACACGAATAAATTATTGTTCCGATTACAAATAATAATGTTATTTTTGGTAAAATATTTCTCAAAGCACTTTTTAAAAGTTAGTCAAAAATACAATTTTTATGGTTAGTAAAAACCAAATTAAACTAATAACGAGTTTACAGCAAAAAAAATATAGAAAACAAGAACAACTTTTCTTTGTTGAAGGGGTAAAAGGTGTTCAAGAATTGTTAGATTCTAACTTTGAATTGCATGAATTGTTTACTACAAAAGCTGATTTTGGTTCTGTTAGTAAAAGCAAAGTTCATACCATAACAGCTGACGAATTAAAAAAGATTAGTGCTTTAACAACGCCAAATACTTGTTTGGCTACTTTTAAAATTCCTACGGTAGTAACATTTGAAGAAAAAGGATTAATTGTAGCCTTAGACGATGTTCGCGATCCGGGTAATTTGGGAACAATTATTCGTTTGTGTGATTGGTTTGGAATTAAAACTTTGTTTTGCTCTGAAGAATCGGTTGATGTATATAATCCAAAAGTAGTGCAAGCAACTATGGGTTCTATCAGCCGGGTTAATGTGGTGTATGGTAACCTTGAAAAATTATTGTTTGAAACAAAATTACCTGTTTATGGCACTTTTATGGACGGGAAAAATATTTATAAAGAAACACTTCCTAACGAAGGGATTATAGTAATGGGTAATGAAGCCAACGGTATTTCAAAAGCGGTAGAAAATTTAGTTTCGCAACGCATAGCAATTCCTAGATTTGGCGATTTACAAGCTACAGAAAGTTTAAATGTAGCCACCGCCACCGCTATAATTTTGAGTGAGTTTAAACGATAATTTTTTAGTGAAAAGTAAAATTCACAAAAAAGCCACGCGTTTTCATTTCTTGTACATTACCAGTCCATGGGCTTCCTGGCGTGTTGTCTCTAATTAATTCGTCGTTAATACTGAAAACACCACGAATGGATGGCGAAAACACAAAATATTCTAGATAAATATCAATACCAAATCCTACTTCGTAAAAATTGGTCCATTTGGTCATTCTAAAACGTTCGTTGTAATTATCGTCTGGTGCACTTGCGTTGCTTCCTAAGTTTAAAGCAGTTGATACTCCTCCAACCAAATATGGGCGCACATTTCCTGTACGCAAAGCCGAATATTTAAGCAATAATGGAAAGAAAATATAAGTAGATTTTACTTCTCTTAAACGATCGCCAGTATCTACAATATTTGGATAGGTTAAATTACGTTGTGTAATGTATAATCCAGGCTCAAAACGCAAGTCAAAATATTCTGTAAGTCTTAAATTTCCAACTAATCCCACGTTAAAACCTGTGGTAGTTCCTACTTGAATGTCATCTGTTACGGATAAATAGTCAAACTTAAAATCTAAACTATTAAATCCAAGAAAATAACCCCAATGTACACGTTGTTTGTTCCAATTTTCTTTGTTGATAATTGGGTCTTTGCCAAACATACCACCTTGAGCAAAGGCAATTTGTGTAAAAAGTAAAAGAGCAAATAATTTCTTCATATTATTTTTTAGATGCATGATAAATAGTAGCTACTCCAAATGTTTGAGGCAAATGTTGCACATCTATAAACCCAATTTTTCTTAAAATATTGTTCAAAGCCTCACCAAAAGGAAAATTTTGTGCTGAAGTCGATAAATATTGATAGGCTTTTTTATCTTTTGAAAACAACTTTCCAATAGTTGGCATTATAAAATTAGTATAAATATAATATCCTTGTTTAAATGGAAATTGAGTTGGTACCGAAGTTTCTAAAATGATAAATTGTCCGTTAGGTTTTAATGTTCTTAAAATTTCTGACAAACCTTTTTCTAGGTTTTCAAAATTACGCACGCCATAAGCAACCGTAATTGCGTCAAAATAATTATCTGGATAGGGAATGTTTTCGCCATCACCTAAGACCATTTGAATTTTAGATTCCAAATGTTGGGCTTCAATTTTTTTCTTGCCAATATCCAACATGCCTTGTGAAATATCTAAACCTATGATTTCAGTTGCCGAAGTGCTAGCAAATAAAATGGCTAAATCACCTGTTCCTGTTGCAATATCTAAAATGGATTTTGGTTGTTTTGCCGCTACCATTTTCAAGATTTTCTGTTTCCATTTTGCATCAGTACCAAAAGAAATCACTTTGTTTAAACCATCATAACTACCAGAAATGGTGTCAAACATTTGAGCCACTTGCTCTTTTTTGCCTAAATCTGAATCTTTATATGGTGTAATATTTTTTGACATTGTATTAATTTTGAATCACAAAAGTACTTATAAAAAATCAAATATAAGGGCAAATTTCAATTTCAACTTCAAAATTCAAATTAAAGAAATGTTTTTAGGAACACAGATTTAAGGAATTTAAAAAATCTGTTTTAGTTACACAAAGTAGCTCAAAGTTTTACACGAAGTTTCACAAAGGAATTACAAAAAATCTGTGAAAATCTGTAAAATCTGTGTCATCCGCGTTCTAAAAAAAACTATTTTCTAATGTACGTTAAAAAAGTAAAATCGTAATCGTGTTTTTCGTCTTTTGAATGAAATTCTTCGAAAACCAATTCCCATTTATCAGTGTCGATTTCTGGAAAAAAAGTATCCGCTTCAATTGTTGTATGTACGCGAGTTAAATCGATTTTAGTAGCAATTTCGATGGATTGATTGTAGATTTCGCCACCGCCAATGATGAAAACTTCTTCGTTTTTAGGACATAAATCAATCGCTTTTTGCAAACTACTCGCTACCAAACAGCCTTCTGGAATTTCGTAGTCTTTTTGTCGCGTGATGATTATATGTGTTCTATTTGGTAACGGCTTCGGAAAACTTTCAAAGGTTTTTCTACCCATCACAATATAATGTCCTGAAGTTAAATTTTTAAAACGCTTAAAATCATCTGGCAAATGCCAAACCAATTGATTGTCTTTTCCTAAAGCATTGTTTTCAGATGCAGCTGCGATTATGGTGAGCATGGATTTAACTTTGTTTTATCGTTATAGGTAATAAATATTGAACTTTAACAGCTTTTCCTCTATATTTTCCTGGAATCCATTTCCCATATTCTTTTAATATTTCTATTGCTGAAGCATCTAATTCCGGAGAAATTCCTTTTTTTATTTTTAGGTCAATTAGTTCACCGTTTTTGTCTACAACAAATTGAATCATCATTTTTCCATACCAATCACCTCTAACTTTTAGTTTTTTTCCAACATATTGATAAAAATGTTCGAATCCTTTTTTAGGCTTTGGTCTTATTTCAATTTCTTTATATTCGTATGTTTCTCCATCTGTATAAACGGCCTTTCCAAAAATTAGCTTACCTTCTTCGTAATTCTCTTGAATTGAATATTGTTTTGATTTTAGTTCCCAAATTCCTGATTTGCGGTAGTTTTGAACTTTTCCAACTTCATAGATGTTATTTTCTGGATCTATGTTTTTGTATTCGCCATTTCCATTGATAACTAAATGATTGTTGTCTTTATCCCAAAATTGACTAATCAATTTAATTTTACTTTTTGTTTTTTGATCTTCTAAAAATTTAAATATTTCTTTAGATTGTCCATTGTCATACCAAGTATTCACCTCGTTGACTATTGAGTTTTTTTCATAATGAGATATTTCAGCAATCACACCATTTTTATGATAGCTTATTACTTTAGCTTTTAGGTAGATATTTGTTGTGTCATCAGTAAAAATATCTTTTTCTAATATAGATTTTTTAAAATTTGAAATTTTAAAAATATAGTCTTTACCATGAAAAGAATACTCTTTTTTTATGTAAAAGTTGTCATTACTGGCTGTTTCGCCCAAACTATCTTCATAAATTGTTTTTAATATTTCTGTTTGAGCAAAAGAACATGTGTATATAATAAAAAAACAAAAGGTAAATATTTTTTTCATAACTTAATTTTCTAAACTGCCACAACTCCTTTAATATGCGGATGCGGGTCATAACCTTCTAACGTAAAATCTTCAAATTCGAAATCAAAAATATTTTTGATTTCTGGGTTTAATTTCATTGTTGGTAAAGGTCGGCACTCGCGAGATAGTTGTAATTCTAACTGTTCCATGTGGTTGTTGTAAATATGTGCATCACCAAAGGTGTGAATGAATTCGCCTACTTGTAAATCACAAACTTGCGCAATCATCATCGTAAACAAAGCATAAGACGCAATATTAAACGGAACGCCTAAGAAAATATCAGCACTGCGTTGGTACAATTGGCAACTTAATTTTCCATCCGCCACATAAAACTGAAAAAAGGCATGACATGGAGGCAAAGCTGCTTTTCCATTCGCTACATTTTCAGCAAACGAAACAGAAGTATCTGGCAAAACACTAGGATTCCAAGCCGAAACTAACATTCTTCTGCTGTTTGGATTGGTTTTTAGGGTTTCTATTAATTCGGTAATTTGGTCGATTTCTTCGCTGTTCCAATTGCGCCATTGATGTCCGTAAACCGGACCCAAATCGCCGTTTTCATCCGCCCATTCGTCCCAAATTTTTACACCGTTTTCTTGTAAATATTTGATATTCGTATCGCCATTTAAAAACCACAACAATTCGTAAATAATCGATTTTAAGTGTAATTTTTTTGTGGTTACCATTGGGAAACCTTCGCTTAAATCAAAACGCATTTGATAACCAAAAACACTTAGTGTTCCAGTTCCTGTACGGTCGCCTTTTTGGTTGCCGTTTTCTAATACGTGTTTTACTAAATCGTGATATTGTTGCATTTTTAAGTCAGAAGTTAGAAGTTAGAAGTCAGAAGTTTTTGAAATCTTCAACAACTTATTCAATAATAAAATTAATGTGAAATGTTCGAAACGTCTTTTGGGTTGTGTTTGTGCTTGAATAGAATTGCAAATGCGATTGCGATAATAGCGGCATATATTGCAAATGTTAACCAAACTGGTTCCCATTGAATTATTCCAATTGGTTTGTCAAGAACGTTATCAGTAACAACTTTATCTTTTAATAAAGATTTAACCCATTCGTTATCTGTAGTTAAGTTGAATTTGGTTAAAAATTCATTTAAGTTATAATATTTATCAGTAAAAAATTTATCAATGACAAATCCACTTGTAACACTTCCTAAAACAGCTCCGAAACCATTAGTCATCATCATAAATAAACCTTGAGCCGAAGAACGAATTTTAGAATCGGTTGAGGTTTCTACGAATAATGAACCTGAAATATTGAAGAAATCAAATGCCATTCCGTAAACCACACAAGACAAAATAATCATCCATAAACCATCTCCAGGGTCTCCGTAAGCGAATAATCCGAAACGTAAAACCCAAGCAATCATACTAAATAACATTACTTGTTTGATACCAAAACGTTTTAAGAAAAACGGAATGGCTAAGATGAATAAGGTTTCCGAAATTTGAGAAATCGACATAATTAAAGTCGAATATTTTACTACTAATGAATCAGCGTAAATAGGATTGTGTTTGAAATCATCCAAGAATACATCGCCATAAGCATTCGTTAATTGTAAAGCCGCTCCAAGGAACATACTGAATACAAAGAACAATGCTAATTTATAATCGGCAAATAATTTGAATGAGCTTAAACCGATTAATTCTACAAATGATTTATTTTCGGTAGTGTTTCCTTCAGGTTTACATTTTGGTAGAGTGAACGAGTATATTCCTAGGAAAATAGCTGCAATAGCCGCTATGTAAAATTGATTTTCAGAAGCTTTGTTTCCAGTTAAGTTAGTAATCCACATAGCTACAATGAAACCAACTGTACCCCAAACTCGAATAGGTGGAAAATCTTTTACAACATCTAATCCTCCTTTTTTTAAAGCATTGTAAGCAACTGAGTTAGAAAGAGCAATCGTTGGCATATAAAAAATCATCGCAACTAAAATTACCCAAAAGAAATCGGTTGGATTGCTGATTTGAGGAACGTACATAAGTGTTAATCCACCTAAAATATGTAATGTTCCGTATAATTTTTCTGCATTTATCCATCTATCGGCGATAATTCCGCAGAGTGTAGGCATAAATATAGAAGCAATTCCCATTGTTGAAAAAATTGCACCAAACTGAGCGCCATCCCAATTTTTTGTTCCAAACCAATAATTGGCTACTGTGATTAACCAAGCTCCCCAAACGAAGAACTGGAAAAAGTTCATTATCGTTAATCTGAATTTTACATTCATACTATTGTTTTTTAAGTATTTAAGATTCTTTTTTTGAGATTTCGTCTCTTATTTTTGCGGCTTTTTCGTAGTCTTCGTTTTGAACCGCTTGTTCTAGTTTATCATATAGTTCTTTTAATGAGAAACCAGAATAATTATCAGAAGGAACAACAACATCTTCTTCTATGCCAAATGTTTCTGGGGTAGAAAGAATGTCATCGTTATCTTCGTTTTGTTTTTCGTTTTCTGATGGATTAATGCTTAAGTATATTCCTGCTTTATCTAAAATATTTTTATAGGTAAAAATAGGCGCATTAAAACGTAAAGCTAACGCAATTGCATCGGAAGTTCTGGCATCGATAATTTCTTCGATTTTGTCTCTTTCACAAATAATGCTAGAGTAGAAGACGCCATCCACTAATTTATGGATGATGACTTGTTTGACTACGATGTCAAATCTATCGGCAAAATTTTTAAATAAATCATGGGTTAATGGGCGAGGAGGTTTGATTTCTTTTTCTAAAGCAATAGCAATAGATTGTGCTTCAAATGCACCTATAACTATAGGTAATTTTCGCTCACCGTCCACTTCGTTTAAGATTAAGGCATAGGCTCCGTTTTGTGTTTGACTATAGGAAATGCCTTTTATATTTAATTTTACGAGACTCATTATAATTTGTTAATTGTGGTTTTAAGAATCAGATTGTTTATGTTTTTTATTATCAGAAAAATTTCTGTAAAATAAATAAACCATCCGCTTCAAAAATAAAAAAAAGAGCTATCTAAACAAAGATAACTCTAATTTTAATTTTAATATATTTTAAAACAACTATTTTGTTATGAGTTGCTTGCTTTAAATGCTTTTAATTTTTCAATTAATTGAGGTACTACTGTGAAAGCATCGCCTACAACGCCATAATCAGCCACTTTAAAAAATGGTGCTTCTGGATCAGAATTAATTACAACTTTTACTTTTGATGAGTTGATACCTGCAATATGTTGAATAGCTCCTGAGATTCCAACCGCAATGTATAGGTTTGAAGCCACAGGTTTTCCTGTTTGTCCCACGTGCTCGCTGTGAGGTCTCCATCCAATATCTGAAACTGGTTTTGAACATGCTGTTGCTGCTCCTAATACAGAAGCTAATTCTTCTATCATTCCCCAGTTTTCTGGACCTTTCATTCCACGACCTGCAGAAACTACAATTTCAGCGTCAGCGATAGTTACTTTTCCTGTTACTTTTTCTACACTTTCTACTTTAATTCCAAAATCAGCATCGTTTAATGAAGGTGCGAAACTTTCTTCTGTTAATGATGATGGACTTTCAACTAAACCAAAAGAATTTTTAGCAATTCCTAATACTTTTACTGGAGTTGAAATTTCAGTAATGTTGAATGCTTTGTTTGAAAAAGCAGTTCTTTTTACTTGGAAAGGTGATGTGCTTTCTGGTAAAGCCACAACATTTGAGGCGTAACCTGCTTCTAAACTTACAGCAACAAGTGGTGCTAAGTATAAGCTATCCGTTGATGAAGAAAGTAAAACAATTTGAGTTCCCTCTTTTTTAGCCGCTTGAGCAATTACATCAGCATACGCTTTTGCACTAAAGTTGTTTAATTTGTCGTTAGAAACGTTTAATACTTTGTCTACTCCGTAAGCAGCTAAAGCGCTGTTGTCCGAGTTATTAATAGTTACTGCTGTAACTGTTGTTCCCATTGAAGCAGCTACTTTTTTTGCGTAAGAAGCTAATTCGAATGCTACTTTTTTAATTTTTCCTTCTGCTGATTCAGCATATATTAATATTGACATATTTTTTAATTTAAAGATTGAAAAATTTAATGATTTAAAGATTTCTTAATTCGTAATTTTTAATTCGTAATTAAATTACTTTGGCTTCGTTATGTAATAAGTTAATTAACTCATCTAAATTGTCAGCATTTACTAATTTAACTGCTGATTTAGCAGCTGGTTTTTCAAATTTAACAGCTTTAGTTGAAGTGGCATCGCCAGTTGGTTCTACTAAAGTTAAGGCTTTAGTTCTAGCCATCATGATTCCTCTCATGTTTGGAATACGTAAATCTTTTTCTTCAACCAAACCTTTTTGTCCACCAATAATTAAAGGTAAACTTGCTGAAATAGTTTCTTTTCCTCCGTCAATTTCTCTTGTAACTTTTGCTTCGTTTGCATTAACATCGATGCCTACACATGCATTAACAAAGTTATATCCTAATAATCCTGCAATCATTCCTGGAACCATGCCTCCATTGTAATCTAAAGATTCTTTTCCTGCGATTACTAAGTCATAAGAACCACTTTTAATTACTTCGGCTAATTGTTTTGCAACAAACATACCGTCAGTAGGGTTTGCGTTGATTCTTATTGCTTCGTCAGCTCCAATGGCTAAAGCTTTTCTTAATGTTGCCTCTGCGTCTGCACCACCAACATTTACAACTGTTACATTTGCACCTTGTTGCTCTTTAAACCATATTGCTCTTGTTAAACCAAATTCGTCGTTTGGATTAATTACAAATTGTACACCATTAGTGTCAAACTCGCTATCACCATTGGTGAAATTAATTTTTGAAGTAGTATCAGGTACATGACTGATGCAAACTAATATTTTCATTCTTTAGTTATTTAGATTTATTGTTGTAAAAGTAGAAAATATATTTCTAATTTTTATATGCATGCATAATATTTTTTTATAAATACAACGTTTTCGTAATTATTACACAAAAATACAAATTATAAAAAAAACGCTCAACTAAATTGAGCGTTTTTATATTTAATCTTCACTTGGTTCTTTCATTACAAAAGATTCCATGAATTTTGTAGTGTAATTTCCTGCGACATAATCTGGTTCATCCATTAATTGTCTGTGGAAAGGTATTGTAGTTTTGATTCCTTCAATTACGAATTCGTCTAAAGCACGTTTCATTTTTGCAATTGCTTCTTCTCTTGTTTGAGCAGTAGTAATCAATTTAGCAATCATTGAATCATAATTTGGTGGAATTGTATAACCTGCATATACATGAGTATCTAGTCTAACACCATGACCTCCAGGAGCATGTAAAACGGTAATTTTACCTGGAGAAGGTCTAAAGTCGTTATATGGATCTTCAGCATTAATACGACATTCAATAGAATGTAATAAAGGGAAGTAGTTTTTACCAGAAATAGGAATTCCAGCAGCCACCATGATTTGTTCACGAATTAAATCATAATCAACAACTTGTTCAGTAATTGGGTGTTCTACTTGAATACGCGTATTCATTTCCATGAAGTAGAAATTTCTGTGTTTGTCAACTAAAAATTCAACAGTTCCCGCTCCTTCATATTTAATATATTCTGCGGCTTTAACAGCTGCTGTTCCCATTTTTTCACGCAATTCATCAGTCATAAAAGGGGAAGGAGTTTCCTCAGTTAATTTTTGATGACGGCGTTGTACCGAACAATCTCTTTCTGATAGATGGCAAGCTTTGCCATAAGAATCTCCAACAACTTGGATTTCAATATGACGAGGCTCTTCAATAAGTTTTTCCATGTACATTCCATCATTTCCGAATGCAGCAGCAGCTTCTTGGCGAGCACTTTCCCAAGCTTTTAATAATTCATCTTCTTTCCAGATGGCTCTCATTCCTTTTCCACCACCACCTGCGGTAGCTTTCATCATTACTGGATATCCGATTTCTTTAGCTACTTTTTTAGCTTGTTCAAAATCTTCTAAAATACCTTCAGAACCTGGAACACAAGGAACTCCTGCTTCAATCATTGTTGATTTTGCTGAGGCTTTGTCTCCCATACGATCAATCATTTCTGGAGAAGCTCCAATAAATTTGATGCCGTGTTCTTGACAAATTTTTGAAAATTTTGCGTTTTCAGATAAGAATCCATATCCTGGATGAATAGCATCTGCATTTGTAATTTCTGCAGCAGCTATAATATTAGACATTTTTAAGTAAGATAAATTACTTGGAGCTGGGCCAATACATACTGCTTCGTCTGCGAATTTTACGTGCAAACTATCTGCGTCAGCTGTAGAATACACAGCTACTGTTTTAATGCCCATTTCTCTACAGGTTCTAATTACACGTAATGCAATTTCACCTCTATTGGCAATTAATATTTTTTTAAACATATCCTTTAAAATTAAAAATTAAGAATTAAAAATTAAGAATTAAGAAAACCATAATTGGAATTTTTAATTTGTCATTCGCAATTTTTAATTGATTAAGATGGGTCTACTAAGAATAATGGTTGGTCAAATTCTACTGGAGATGAATCATCAACTAGTACTTTTACAATTTTACCAGATACTTCAGATTCAATTTCGTTGAATAATTTCATTGCTTCAATTACACAAAGTACATCACCTTTTCCTATTGATGAACCTACTTCAACAAAAACAGGTTTGTCTGGAGCTGGTTTTCTGTAGAAAGTGCCAATGATTGGTGATTTTACAGTAATATATTTTGAATTATCATCAGATGCAGGAGCAGAAACAGTGTCTGAAACAGCTGGAGATGATACTACTTGCGGTGCTAACATTTGAGGTGCTGCAGCCATAGGCATTTGTTGAACATAAGTAGTTGTGCTTTCTGTGCCTTCAGCAGTAGTTTTTATGGTGATTTTAAAATCGTCCATTTCTAATTTTACTTCTGTAGCGCCTGATTTTGCTACAAATTTGATTAGGTTTTGAATCTCTCTAATATCCATAATATTTGATTTAGTTTAGTTTGTTTTTATTTAGTATAAGCCCATTTTAAATAGATTGCTCCCCATGTAAATCCTCCACCGAAAGCAGCAAATATAATATTATCTCCTTTTTTTAATTGGTTTTCAAAATCAGATAATAATAAAGGTAATGTTGCAGATGTTGTATTTCCATATTTTTGAATATTGATTAAAACTTTTGAATCGTCTAATCCCATTCTGTTTGAAGTTGCATCTATAATTCTTCTGTTTGCCTGATGTGCTACTAACCAATTTACATCGTCATGAGTAAGATTGTTTCGTTGCATAATTTTTTCGCTCACATCCGCCATTCCAGAAACAGCATATTTGAAAACTGTTTTTCCGTCTTGAAATACAAAATGTTGCTTGTTTTTAACGGTTTCTTCTGTTGCAGGTAAAATAGAACCGCCGGCTTCGATTTTTAAAAATTCTCTACCAATTCCATCACTTTTTAAGATTTCATCTTGCAATCCTAATCCTTCAGAATTTGGTTCAAAAAGAACTGCTCCAGCTCCATCTCCAAAGATGATACAAGTTGCTCTATCAGTATAATCAATAATTGAAGACATTTTGTCTGCGCCAATCAATAATACTTTTTTGTATTTTCCAGAGGCGATATATGCTGATGCTGTTGACATTCCATAAAGGAAACTTGAACAAGCAGCGTGTAAATCAAATGCAAATGCGTTTGTTGCTCCAATTTCTGTTGCTACATATACACCTGTTGATGCTACTGGCATGTCTGGAGTTGCGGTTGCCATAATCACTAAATCAATTTCTTTAGGATCTAAATTGGCTTTCTCTAATAAGTTTTGAGCTGCTTTAATAGCAAGGTAAGAGGTTCCTTTGCCTTCTTCTTTTAATAATCTTCTTTCTTTAATTCCTGTACGAGTGGTAATCCATTCGTCATTGGTGTCTACCAATGTTTCCAATACTTGATTTGATAAAACAAAGTCTGGAACATACGAACCAATAGCGGTAATTGCTGCTGTTATTTTATTCATAAAGGTTAATTTTTCTATTCGAATTTTTTTGATTCGAAAAGTGGTGGAAATTACAAAAAAAATTTTAAACCAATCCTATTCGTTATTATAAATATATAACAAACTGGCACTTAACAAAAAAACTCTCACAATGTGAGAGTTTTCTCTATTTTTTTGATGCAATTAAGCTACTGCTTCTGCTTTGTCAATTACAACTTGACCTCTGTAGTACATTTTACCTTCATGCCAGTAAGCTCTGTGGTATAAGTGTGCTTCACCAGTTATAGGACATGTAGCAATTTGTGCAACTGTCGCTTTGTAATGTGTTCTTCTTTTATCTCTTCTTGTTGACGACTGTCTTCTCTTAGGATGTGCCATTTTTCTATTTTATTTATCCGTTAATAGTTTTTTTAAATTTTCCCATCTAGGGTCTATATCATCTTTTTGTTCTTCTGTTTTATTTTCTTTTGGAGCAAGTGATTCTAATTTTTCAACCACTTCTGACAAAGTACCATCTTTAACACCAGGATGAACTCTTCTTAATGGAACCGACAATACAATTGATTCATATATGTATTGCGCAACATTAACTTGAAACTCACCATGGGGTAATATGAGCAACTCTTCATTTTCGTCATTAAAGGTATCTCCAAACTTAACTAAAAGTTTTAATTTTCCTTTAATTGGCAAATCAAACTCTTCTCCAGAAACATCACAAGGTACATTTACTGTGCCTTTGTGTTTAAAGTCGAGTTCTAGCATGGTGCTTTTTTTCTCCAAAACAATATTTACTTTAACTGATGCATCGTTAAATTCATCGTAATCAAAGTTTTTAAAGAACGTATTATCTATTTGATAATCAAACTGATGCTTCCCTATTTTTAATCCCACAAAAGGAATCAAATATTCTTTTAAATTGTTCATAACAACAGTTTTACCTTTTTAAAAGGTGTGCAAAGATATAAAATTATTGTAAATTAAAACTAGTTGTAAACATTTTTTTGTTTATAACTGTTTTTCTTTTGTTTTTAAAGGGTTTTTGGTAAGCTCTTGATAGTCATTTCTTTTATTGTAAATGTCAATTGCTAAATAAACGGCTTCTTTAAATGATTCATGATTTGCAATTCCTTTACCTGCTATTTCATATGCTGTGCCGTGATCTGGTGATGTGCGAATTTTATTTAATCCTGCGGTATAGTTCACTCCATTGCCGAATGATAATGTTTTAAAAGGAATTAACCCTTGATCGTGATATGTTGCAATTACAGCATCATATTTTTCGTATTGTCCTGAACCAAAAAAACCATCCGCTGAAAATGGGCCGAAAACCATATTTCCTGATTCAAATAATTTTTTTAGTGTGGGCTTAATAATAGTTTCTTCTTCATTACCAATAACTCCGTTGTCGCCTGAATGTGGGTTTAATCCTAAAACAGCAACTTTAGGTTTTTCAATTTCAAAATCTTGTTTTAATGTTTTGATAATTGTTTGAATTTTATTCGAAATTAATTTTTCGGTTAAATTCTTAGCGACTTCATTTACAGGAACATGGTCGGTAAGTAATCCAACTCTTAAATCTTCGTGAATCATTAACATTAAAGCATCACCTTCTAGTGTTGTGTTTAAATAATCTGTATGTCCAGGAAATTTAAATTCTTCAGATTGAATGTTGTATTTATTGATAGGTGCTGTGACTAAGACGTCAACAAATCCTTCTTTCAGTGCTTTTGTGGCAGCAACAAAAGATTTTATTGCATAACTTCCTACAGTGTCGTCGTTTTTGCCAAACTCTAAATTGACACCTTCTCGCCAAACGTTCAATACATTTATTTTGCCTACAACAAGTTGTTCAAGCTTGTCAATTCCATGTATTGCTGTGGTTAAGTTTAATTCTCTTTTTAAAAATGAGATAATTTTGACATTTGCAAAAATTACAGGAGTACACAATTCTAGCATTCGATTGTCTTCAAATGTTTTTAATATGACTTCGCTCCCAATGCCATTTAAATCTCCAACCGAAATACCTACAATTATATTTTCTGCTTTTTTAACCATAACAAATGTGATTTATTGCTTACTTTTGAAGTGCAAATTTAGTAAAATTAAATCAGTTATGTTTACCGGAATTATAGAAACGCTTGGAATTGTAAAAGAAATTCAAAAAGAGCAAGAAAACCTTCACTTAACAGTGACTTCTGATATTACTCATGAATTAAAAATTGATCAAAGTGTTGCACATAATGGTATATGTTTGACGGTGGTAAAAATTCATCAAGATGAATACACAGTAACTGCAATCAAAGAAACAATAGATAAGACTTCTATTGGGACTTGGAAAGTTGGTGATGTTTTAAATATTGAACGTGCTATGAAGCTTGGAGATAGATTAGATGGGCATATAGTTCAAGGGCATGTTGATCAAGTAGGTGTTTGTACAAATATTAAAGAAGCTAATGGTAGTTGGGTTTTTACATTTGAATATAATCAAGATTTGAATAACATTACTATAGAAAAAGGTTCTATTACAATTAACGGAACAAGTTTAACCGTTGTGAATTCTCAAATAAATTCATTTAGTGTTGCAATTATTCCATATACTTTTGAACACACAAATTTTCATACTTTTAAAATAGGAACTATTGTGAACTTAGAGTTTGATGTGATTGGAAAATACGTGGCTCGTTTAAACGAATTAAGAAAATAAAAAAAAGGCTCTTTATAAAGAGCCTTTTTTTGTTGATATATATTTTTTAGATAAATAATAACCGGTTGCTAATGCTAAAAAAAACAGCACAACTATACTGCCATCTATAGGTAAGCCTGGAGGCGGCGGCGGTGTTGGCGGCGGCGGCGTTGGGTCTGCAGCAATAGCCGCTTGAACACTGAAAATCACCATTATTAGGGTTAAGGTTTTATTCATAGTTTTGTTTATTGGGCGTAAAAGTATTAAAAATACTTACTTTTCAAATTAGAAAAGGTTATATTTAATAATAAGTTAATATTGATATTTGTTTAACTCATTATGTTAATACGAAAATATAAATATTTTTATACTTTACAAGTTATTTTAACAAAAAAACTTAAAAAAAACTTAAAATTTAGTTTTTGTAGTGTTATTCTGTCATGTTTTCAAACTAAAGTGGTCCCACCTGGGCTCGAACCAGGGACCACCTGATTATGAGTCAGGTGCTCTAACCAACTGAGCTATAGGACCAGTTTGAGGATGCAATATTACTACTAATTTTTATTGCAAACAAATCTTTTTTAAAAGTTTATTTTATTTCTTGGCAAAGTTCAATTAAAACGCCATTAGTTCCTTTTGGATGAAGAAATGCAACTAGTTTGTTGTCAGCTCCTTTTTTGGGAGTTTCATTTAATATAATAAATCCTTCATTTTTTAATCGTGCTATTTCTTGGTTTATATCTTCGACGTCAAAAGCAATGTGATGAATGCCTTCTCCTTTTTTGTCGATGAATTTTGCAATTGGGCTTTCAGGATTTGTCGCTTCTAAAAGTTCAATTTTGTTTGGCCCATTCATAAAAAATGATGTTTTGACGCCCTCATTAGCAACTTCTTCTTCCTTGTATGGAGGTTGTCCAAATAATTTTTCAAAAAGTAAATTAGATGTTTCTAAATTTTTTACAGCAATGCCAATGTGTTCAATTTTTCTCATGCTATTATGTGTCTAAAATATTGTATCACAAAATTAGTAATTTTAAAAGCGTTTCTATCATCTACCATAGAAAAACACAATTATTTATAGCTTGAAAAAAAATCGTATTTTTGCCAAATGGAAACAAATAGACAAAAAAAAATAGGAGCACTTTTGCAAAATGACTTGGTCTCTATTTTGCAAGGAGAAATCCGTAAAAATAATATTAATAATTTAGTAATTTCGGTTTCAAAGGTTAATGTAACTACTGACTTGTCAATTGCCAAAGTGCATTTAAGTGTTTTTCCAACTGAAAAAGCTGGGGAAATTTTAGCGGCTGTAAAAAGTAACGCTCCTTTAATTAAACATGATTTAGCACAGCGTGTTAAAAATCAATTGCGTAAAGTTCCTAATTTAATTTTTTATATCGATGATAGTTTAGATTATATCGAACAAATTGATAAGGCACTTACTGGAGAAGAAAATCCAATTGAAAACCCAGATTTATTAGAAAAAAGAAAGAAATCTTAATTTGAACCTTTCATTATACATAGCCAAGCGTTATGCTATTAGTTTTAGCAAGAACAAAGCCATTAATATTATTACGGGAATTGCTTCTGTTGGAATTATTGCGAGTACTATGGCATTGTTTATCTTCTTGTCTGTTTTTAGTGGATTAAAAGAATTTACTCTAAATTTTGCGAATGTAACGGATCCCGATTTTAGATTAGAAACTACTAATGGGAAGTTTTTTAATATTTCAGAGAAACAAGAACAGCAATTAAAAGCAAGTAAGAATATCGCTTCCTACAGTAAAATAGTTGAAGAACGCGTTTATTTTTTATATAGCGAAAAAGAAGTAGTTGCTCATATTAAAGGAGTTGATAATAATTATAATAAGGTAAATGATTTTAATAGTCATTTATATGCAGGAGATTGGTTTGAATCAAATTCAGAGGAAGTTGTTGTAGGTGCTGAGATAAGTAGAAAGTTGGCTTTAGGATTATTTGATTATAGTAATGCGTTAGAAGTTTTTGCGCCAAAACCAGGAAAAGGGAACATTGAAAATCCAAATGAAGCCTTTAATAAAGCGATGCTTTTTCCTTCAGGGATTTATTCTATCAACGAAGATTTAGATAGTAAATATGTTTTTTGTGATATTGTATTGGCTCAAAACTTATTGGGTTTGCAATCTAATCAGTATACTAATATTGAGATAAAAGCTTCTCCTGAAAGCGATGAGGATGAATTTAGAATTGAAATTGAGAAAATTTTTGGTTCAACAATTAAAATTAAAAATAGAGCACAATTGAACGATTCGCTATACAAAATGTTGCAATCTGAAAATTTATTCATTTATCTTTTCAGTACGTTAGTAGTGATTTTGACATTGTTTTGTTTGGCAGGTGCTATCGTAATGATAATCATTGATAAAAAAGAGAATTTAAAAACGCTCTATAATATAGGTGTTACTAAAAATTCTATCAGAAATATATTCTTTGCACAAGGAATAATTATTACACTTTTTGGCTTATTTATTGGATTAGTGTTGGCAATTGCAATTATTGTTTTACAACAACAATTTTCTTTTATCATGATAACGTCATCAATGCCTTATCCAGTTTCTTTTGAATGGAGTAATATTGTAATAGTTGTTACAACTATTATTATTCTAGGAATTATATCATCTTGGATAGCTTCTGGAACAGTAACTAAAAATTTATTAAAATAACCTATTGATTTATCTATAATAAAAAACACTCCTAATGGAGTGTTTTTTATTGTTATACAAAGTAATTAATTCATGCTAAATTTTGCAGTAATTCCTTTAGGTTTTGGTAGCGATTTCATGTCAATAATTACATTTAAGGCTTCATCTATGTATACATCTTTTTGTAAATCTTCATGCCAGCGTTCGCGTTTTTGTTTTAATAATGAGTCTTTTTCAAATAAGACAACTTCATTTGGCAAGGATTGAAATTGTAATTTATTGTTGTAATCAGAAATAGCTTTAAATTTTTTAATTTTTGCATCTGAAATAGCCATTTCTTTTTTGAACTCGTTTAAGTTTAGACTGTAATCATTTTCGTCTTTACGTTCAAAAATCCATTTTGCATTCTCATCAATTAAATTAAAATAATTATTAGCAGCAATTCTTCTTTTGCTATTTGCAATAATGTTGTCGTAATTAATGTTTAATGGTTCGTATTTTGCTGGTTCAATTTTGTCCCAAGGTAATGCGCTTTCTTCGTCACGTTCTCCCATATCTAAATAAGAAAATCTGTCAGGAAAAACAATGTCGCTTTGTACACCTTCACGTTGTGTTGATCCACCATTAATTCGGTAGAATTTTTGAATTGTTGTTTTCAAAGCGCCTAAATCACCATACGAATTACCTCTAATAAATTGATTTAAGTCAATTACATTTTGAACAGTTCCTTTTCCGTATGAATGCTTACTTCCTACAATAATTCCTCTCTTATAATCTTGAATAGCTGCTGCAAAAATTTCAGATGCCGAAGCCGAAAAGTTATTAATCATTACAATAAGTGGTCCATCATATTGTACTTTTTTGTCTGGATCTGGTAAAATTTCAGGGTTTCGTCCTGGAGCTTTTACTTGTACCACCGGTCCTTCTGGAATGAATAATCCTACCATTTTTACGACTGTTTCAAGAGAACCTCCGCCGTTATCACGCAAGTCCATGATAATACCATCGATATTTTGAGCTTTTAAGCGTTCTATTTCAGTAGCAACATCTTTATAAGCGTCTCTATTTTCTTTATTTTCAAAACTAATGTAAAATTTTGGTAGATAGATGATTCCAAATCTTTTTCCGCCTTTTTCTACTATTGATGACTTGGCGAATGTTTCTTCTGTTTCTACTTCATCTCTAATAATAGTAATAACCTTAATGGAACCATCTACTTTTTTAACAGTTAATCTTACTTCGGTTCCTTTCGGACCTTTGATTTTCTTAACTACGTCGTCTAATCGCATACCAGCTACATCGATTGGTTCTTCTTTTCCTTGTCCTACTTTTAAAATTAAATCGCCTGCTTCTAATTCTTTTCCCTTCCAAGCTGGACCTCCAGAAATTAATTCGGAAACTTCAACAGCATCGTTTTTCTTTTGTAAACGCGCTCCAATTCCTTCAAAAGTTCCGCTCATACTTACATCAAATTTTTCTTTATCATCAGGTGAAAAATAGAAAGTATGTGGATCAAAGCGTTCTACAATTGAATTTAAAAAGATAGAAAACCAATCATTTCGGTCTAATTCTTTCTGTATAAAATCAAAATATTCATTTAAAGACTTTAACGAATTTTCACGAACTTCTTTTTCAATTTCGTCAAACGATTTACTTTGGTATGAAGCGTCTTTTGCTTTTTTATCTTCTTCTAATTTTTGTTTATCTGTTATAGATGATAATGCTTGTAATTTTAATTGCTTTCTCCATCTATCTGCTAATTCTTTTTTGTTTTTTGCAAATGGAAGTTTTTCATAATCCACATTAATGCTTTCATTTGTATTAAAATCAAAAGGTTTATCCAATATGTTTTCATAAATATCTCTAGATTCATCCATTCTTTGTAATAGACGAGAATTTGTTAGATTAAAGAATGTTAAATCTTTATCCTTAATCATATCATCAATTTGAGTTTCATATTTACTGAACTCATCAATATCGCTTTGTAAAAAGAAACGTTTAGTAGGGTCAATTCCATCTAGATACTTTGCATATACTTTTTTAGAAAATGCATCATCTAAAGCTACTGGACTATAATGACCTTTTTCTAATACAAAAGTTAACAACTCTAGTAATAGTTTGTCTTTTTCAGGGTCTTCTTTTTTATCTTTTGGAATAAAACTCCACAAAACTGCTGATAAAGCAGTTATTAGCAAAATAACCTTATAATTTCTCTTCATAAATTCCACAATTCGTTTCATTAAAAAATTTTCAACTAAATTACACAAAAAATCATGCCACAAGTCCGCAATTTACTATAAATTTTTGTTAAACCTATATTTTTTTTGTTGCAGAAAAAAGGTTTCGATATAAATTAATTAATTTAGCAAAAAATGATAAAAATGTTAAAACCACTTATACTTATTACAAACGACGACAGCATTGTTGCTCCTGGAATTAGAGCTTTGATTGAAGTAATGAAAGAATTAGGAGAAGTTGTAGTGGTTGCACCCGATAGTCCTCAAAGCGCAATGGGACACGCAATAACTATAAACAACACGCTCAAACTAGAGAAAGTACATTTGGATAAAGAAATTACTCAAGAGTATAGTTGTAGTGGAACACCTGTAGATTGTGTGAAAATTGCAGTTAATGAAATTTTAAAAAGAAAACCCGATTTATGTGTTTCAGGGATTAATCACGGTTCAAACTCATCTATCAATGTGATTTATTCTGGAACCATGAGTGCTGCTGTGGAAGCTGGTATTGAAGGAATTCCTGCCATTGGTTTTTCGTTGTTGGACTATAGTTGGGATGCAGATTTTGAACCTATAAAAAGTCACGTAAAGCAAATTGCACATAATGTTTTAGAAAAAGGATTGCCAAATGGAGTTGTTTTGAATGTTAATTTTCCTAAATTAGTCAAAGAAGAAATTAAAGGTATCAAAATTTGTCGCCAAGCAAAAGCTATGTGGCATGAAGAATTTGATAAGCGAACCAATCCGCAAGGAAAAGAATATTATTGGTTAACGGGTAAATTTGTTAATCAAGATAAAGGAACTGATACAGATGAATGGGCTTTAGAAAACGGTTATATTTCGATTGTTCCAGTTCAGTTTGATTTAACAGCGCATCATGCTATTCAGCAATTGAATGCTTGGGAATTATAAAGAAAAACATATGAAATATTATATCATAGCAGGAGAAGCTTCGGGTGATTTACATGGTTCTAATTTAATGAAAGCTTTGTATGAAAAAGACCCATCAGCCGAAATTCGTTTTTGGGGTGGCGATTTGATGCAAAGCGTAGGCGGAACATTGGTAAAACACTATCGCGAATTAGCATTTATGGGTTTTATAGAAGTTGTTATGAACCTAAAAACGATTTTGAATAACATCAAAATTTGCAAAAAAGATATTGAAGCGTTTCAACCAGATGCTATTATTTTTATCGATTATCCTGGGTTTAACATGCGAATTGCAACTTGGGCTAAAGCGAGAAATATACCAACTCATTATTACATTTCACCTCAAATTTGGGCTTGGAAAGAAAATAGAATCAAAGCAATCAAACGCGATGTCGATTACATGTATGTAATTCTTCCGTTTGAAAAAGATTTTTATGAGAAAAAACACCATTTTCCTGTTCATTTTGTAGGCCATCCACTAATTGATGCAATTGCAAGCAGAACCGAAATTTCAGATGCTATTTTTAGAACAGAAAATAATTTATCTGATAAACCAATTATAGCCTTATTGCCAGGGAGTAGAAAACAAGAAATTTCTAAAATGCTTTCTATTATGCTTTCAATAGTAAACGATTTTCCTGATTATCAGTTTGTAATTGCTGGTGCTCCAAGTCAGGAATATGAATTTTACAAGCCATTTCTAACAAGCGATAATGTAAAATTTATTTCGAATAAAACCTATGATTTATTAAGTCATTCGCATGCTGCTTTAGTAACTTCTGGAACGGCTACTTTAGAGACGGCTTTGTTTAATGTTCCTGAAGTGGTATGTTATAAAGGAAGTTGGATTTCGTATCAAATCGCTAAACGAATTATTACTTTGAAATACATTTCATTGGTCAATCTAATTATGGATAAAGAAGTGGTAAAAGAATTGATTCAAGATGATTTGAATACAAAAATTTTAAAAATTGAGTTGCAAAAAATTCTAAATCCAGAAAAAAGAGTCGATCTGTTGAAAAATTATGCCGAATTAAAACAAAATCTTGGTGGTGAAGGAGCAAGTAAAAAAACGGCACAATTGATTGTAAATACGCTATAATCCCTATTTTATGAAAAATGTTTTGATTGTGTTTCACTTGTCTTGTTTGCTTTTTTTTGCTCATCACAATGTAGTTTTTGAAAATATTATTTCTAACCCAGCGAATGAGTTTCAAAAAGAGGATCTTAAAAAAGGGATTTTTATTATGACTAAAAAAGGATGTCCTAGATGTAAAGAAACTTTGCTTTATTTGAATAATAATAAAATTGCTTTTAAAGAATTAAAGTATGACAACACAGCAGATAGGGCAAAAGTATGGACGTTGTTGAAACAAGAAAAGAATTTACCAAAAAACATAACTTTTCCAATAGTTGTCATTAACGGAAAACTTTCGCACAGTCATGACAATCTTACTCAATTTTTAAAAACGATTAAATAGCTTGGGATAATATAAACTAAATAGATTTTTGAAGCCACTTAAATTCCCCCTAATTACAATAACTTGCGCTTTTGCAGTTGGAATTATTGCTCAATATTATTGGAAAATATCTTTTTCTATTTTATTGATTAGCAGTTTGTTTGGTGTTCTTTTATTTGGGGTTTTTTATTGGAAAAGTAACAAGAAAATTATCCAAAACACTACTTTTGGAATAGTAGTTTATTTGCTTTCGTTTGTTTTGGGGATGATTACTTTTTTTGTTCATTTAGATAGTAATAAACAAAATCATTATTCTAGGCAAACTTTTGAAGCTACAAATTCTATTCGAGGAGTTGTTCAAACACCACTAAAACCAAATGCAAAATACAATAAATATTTTGTTACAGTAACAAGTTTTAATCAAGCAAATGTTTCCGGGAAATTATTGATTTATGTGCCAAAGAAGACCAAAATAATATTGCATTCTGGTGCTGAAATTTGGTTTATGGCTCCCGTTTATTCTATTCCAAAAGCATATAATCCTTATCAATTTGATTATGCAAATTACTTAGAAAAGCAAAATGTTTTTCATCAGGTTTATGCAAATGAAAATCATTTAAAAGTAATTCATCAGCATCATGACGTGGATTATTTTTTAGAAAATTTGCGCAATTCATTAAGCCGCAGTTTTGATATACATCATTTTGATGCTAAAACAAAAGCAATTGTTGATGCATTATTGCTAGGACAAAGAGTAGAAATGGATACACAAACTGTCACAGATTATTCGAATGCTGGCGTAATTCATGTGTTAGCAATTTCTGGATTACATATCTCAATTTTATACTTTGTTTTAGTATTTCTTTTAAAACCTTTAAAAAGAGTTAAGTTTGGTAACGAAATACAGCTTGTAATCATTCTTAGTTTTCTTTGGTTGTTTGCTTTATTAACTGGATTGCCAGCTTCAGTAACCAGAGCAGTTACTTTATTTAGTTTTATTAGTATTGGAAACTATTTTAATCAGCCAAAGGCAATTTATAATGCTATGGCTATTTCTGCTTTTTTAATTTTATTATTTGTTCCAAACGCTATTTTTGACATTGGATTTCAGTTGAGTTATGCAGCAGTTTTGGCAATTATTTTATTTCAGCCATTTTATAAGAAATTTCATTTTACAAAAAACAAAATAGGAATTTATTTTATAGATACTATTTTGGTTTCTATTGCAGCTCAAATAGGTGTTTTGCCATTGAGTTTGTATTATTTTAATCAATTGCCAATGCTATTTTTATTGGCAAATTTGGTTATTATTCCGCTTTCTAGCTTTGTGCTAATTTATGGAATTCTGATTTTGGTGCTTAATTTTATTCTCCCAGAAGCAGCTGTTTTTTTAGGAAAACTTTTGTCTTTTTTAATTCAACTTATGAATGATTATATTCATTGGATTGCACAATTTAAAAGTGGAATAATTACCAATATATCGTTTTCGGCTATTATGGTTTTAACACTTTACTTATTCATCATAAGCTGTTTATTTTGGATTTACAAGAAAAAAAGAAAGCACACTGTATATGTTTTAGTTGCACTTTTTATTTTTCAAATCAGTTTTATTTTTGTTAAAATTGCCGAAAATAAAGGCTCAGAATTAATTGTTTTCAATGATAAGAGCAGTTTGATAGGAATAAAAAATAGGAATACAATTATTGCATACACTGACGCTCCCGAAAATCACATTGCAACATTAAATCATTATAGTAGAGGAACTTTTTCGGATTCGCTACGCATTTTTCCTATGCAAAATGTATTGTTGTTTGATGAAAAGAGAATTTTAATTATCGATAGTTTAGGAATTTATAAAACTTCTATCAAACCAGAAATAGTTGTTTTAATGCAAAGCCCAAAAATTAATTTATCACGCTTAATTAAAGATGTAAACCCAAAACTAATTATAGCTGATAAAACTAATTATAGAAACTTATTAAAAGTGTGGAGTGCAACATGCCAAAAAGAAAAAATCCCTTTCCATGCCATAGCCGAAAAGGGATTTTATAGATTGAAATAAATTATTTCTTTTTGATAATTTGATTAGCGCCTTCAAGCCATTTTTCAGGACCACCAGCTACATAACCTGTGCTTCCTAAAGCTGTTAAATTCACTTTGCCTTCATCTGTTTTAACAGCACTTACAAACCAAACTGTAGGATAACCATTAACTTGTAACTGTTGTTGCAACTGAGCGTTTTGCATTTTTACCGCGTCTGTTTGTTCATTTTTTCTAGGAAAATCTAATTCAACTAAAACTACATTTTCTTTTGCCCATTTGATAAATTCTGGTGTTTTGAAAACTTCTTTTTGTAGACGAATACACCAACCACACCAATCAGAGCCTGTAAAGAATAAAAACATAGGTTTATTTTCTTTAATCGAAATATCGGTTGCTTTTGACATATCTGTATGCCATGTTAATTCTTCTTGTGCTTGAATTGACATGCTCGTCAAAGTTAAAAACGCTATTACTAAAATCTTTTTCATATTGTAAATTTATAAAACAAAATTAAGCAAATTGGATGCCAAAAAACATCAACTACTTAACTTCTTGCATTAATTTTTTAACTAGTGGTGAAATAATAATAAGCACAACACCTAAAATAAGCGCGTAAATAGCTAACTGTTCATAACCATCTGCATACAAAACTAATTTTTCCATGTTAGTTGCATTTTCAGAAGCTTCTGCAATATTAGCCCCTAAAATTCCAGCAAAATATTGGCCATAAGCGCTTGCTAAAAACCACATTCCCATCATAACGGCTTGGGTTTTTTGCGGCGATAGTTTGGTCATAGCACTCATTCCAATTGGGGACAAACACAATTCACCAAAAGTGATAACCAACCAACCTAAAGTGAATATCCCTAAAGATGTTTTTCCATTTAAATCGGCAAAAAATTGTGTGTAATAGAATACCCAAAAACCTCCTGCTAAAAACAAAAAGGCTAAACCAAACTTAATAATAGTATTTGGCTCAATTTTTCTCTTTGCCATCCACAACCAGACTAAACCAACTAATGCGGCAAAACCAATTACAAAAAATGAGTTCGCTGAATTATTAACTCCGTTTGGACTTAACTCAACTCCTGCAATTGTATTGTTCAAATTATTTGCTGCGAACAAACTTAAAGATCCTCCACTTTGCTCGAAAAATGCCCAAAAGAAAATAGAGAATATAATAAAAACTAAAGCCGCTAAAAGTTTCTTGTTTTCGGAAACTGAAAAATTCTTCATTTCATAGAACAAATACAAAATTGAAGCCGGCCCAATAAACATCATAAAATAATCTGTATACTTCGTATTAGCAACCATTACAATAATGATTGGAATTACTAGTAAAGATCCCAAATAAGTTGCAATTTCCAAACCTTTACGTTTTGAAGTTGCTACTTCTTGTAAAGGAGAAAGTCCAATAGTACTTAATGTTTTTTGAGTTTGTGTAAACGTCAATAAACTAATCATCATTACAATAGCTGCAAAACCAAAACCAACGTTCCATCTTAAATGTTCTGGAACCATAGATTGCCACATAGAACCCTCGGCAACAGCTATACAAACATAACCTCCTAATAATGCTCCTAAGTTAACTCCCATGTAGAAAAACGAGAATCCAGCATCACGTCTTGGATCACCTTCCTTGTATAATTGACCAACCATTGATGAAATATTTGGTTTAAAAAAACCTGTTCCAACAATGGTAAAACTAATTCCAATAAAAAATAAGTTCTTTGGATCGATTGCTAAAATAATACTTCCTAGAATCATTAGAATTCCACCCCAAAAAAGTGATTTTCTTAATCCTAAAATTTTATCGGCAAATAAACCTCCAATAAAAGTAAAAGCATACACCCAAGCTTGAGTTGCTCCATATTGTAAATTAGCCGTTTTTTCATCCATGGCTAAATGATTTACCATGAAAACCACCAACATTCCGCGCATTCCGTAAAAACAGAAACGCTCCCACATTTCGCTAAAGAATAAATACCAAAGTTGTTTCGGATATTTTCCTTTAAAGTCTTGTATTTGTTCTATTGTTTGCATCTTAATGAATTCCTTTTTCTTGCATTACTTTGTTTAATTGTTTCAATAAAACAAACATCAACATAGTTGCAAACATTAATAATCCGAAGTTAATCCAAAAGAAGTCTTGTTTGTTATCATAGGTATCCCAAAGACTTGCTAACACACCACTTAATTTGTTTCCGATAGAAGTAGATAAAAACCAACCGCCCATCATTAAAGAAGTAATATTGGTCGGGCTTAATTTAGAAACGACTGATAATCCCATCGGACTTAAGAATAATTCTCCAATTGTGATGACTCCATAATTAGCTACTAACCACCAAACACTTACTTTTTCAGTTCCATTTGCACCCATATTAACAGCAGCAACCATTACTAAAACAGATAAGGCAGAAATTAATAATCCAAATGCGATTTTGGTTGGGGTTGAAGGTTCTTTCTTTCTATTTCTTAAAAATGTAAAGAATGCCACAACTAATGGAGTTAAAATAATTACCCAACCTGGATTGATCGACTGACTTAAATTAGTTGCCCAAAGTGAAACTTTGGAACCTTCTTCTGGTAATTTATCTTTCGCTACGTTTCTGAAATAAACTGGATAATCCACTGTTTTTTGAACTTCACCATCTACTTTTTGAATACGGAAACTTGAATCATATAATTCAACTGTGTCTTTTTTGTATTCTACTTCTTTGGCTAATTTCAATCCATTGAAAACTGCTTGTGTATTCCCTGTGATTTCTCTGTCTGTATAACGGTCTGCCCAAGTTGTTAATGCGGAGCCATTTAATTTGAATACCGCCCAGAATAAAATTACTACGGCAAATATTGTTAATAATGCACCAATTGGCCTTTTATCTTCCACTTTGGCTTTAAAATATAAACTCCCGTAGAAAAAAATAACTGGAATACAAGCAAATATAAAGGCATCAGTACTATCTGAACCAAAAATGGCGCTATCTAAATTTATATCAGATTGCACCCCTTTGATTAACCATCCGATTATTCCAAATACAGCTGATGGAACTAAAATAAACAGTACAATTTTCCAAAAGGGCATATCGCCTGGTTGTACTCCTTTTTTTTCGGTTTGATTTCCGTAGTGTTTTGTTCCCAATAAGAAAACAATTACACCAATAAACATTCCTACGCCAGCTGCCATAAAAGCATATTGCCAACCAAGTAAAATTTGTAAAGCAGCCCCAAAGAAGTTACAAATAAACGCACCCACGTTAATTCCCATGTAGAAAATATTATAACCTTCGTCTTTTTTGTCTTTATATTTATCTTCAGAATAGAAGTTTCCTAATAATGTTGAAATATTTGGTTTAAAAAATCCATTTCCAACAATTACTAAAGTCATTGCAATGTAAAGCATTGTGACATCATGAATTCCCATCATGAAATAACCCGCTCCCATCATTAAACCACCTATTACAATGGATTTTTTGTAGCCCCAATATCTATCGGCAATTAATCCACCTATAAAAGGAGTTAAAAACACCAAAGCGATAAAAGTTCCATATAAATCCGATGCTTCTTTCTCGGTCATAGCGAATCCGGCTTCAACATCTTTAAGATATAAGGTAAAAATACCAATCATTAAATAGTAACCGAAACGCTCCCACATTTCAGATAAAAACAAGTAAGGCAATGCTTTAGGATGACTTTTCCACATAATTTATTGTATTAAAAAAACAAACCTACAAGGGTTTCTTGTAGGTTTGAAAGATATAAAAAATATTTTTATTGACAATTAGGTAATACCATTCATCATTTTTTTCAATCTAGGAGATAAAACGGCTAAAATAACAGCGGCAATTCCACATAAAACAACGAACACCATAAAGAATTCATATAAGTTATGAATTTCAAATCCTCCAAAAGAGGTATATTCCATTGGCAATTGTTCTTTTTCAAATAAGGCTACTTGTTCTGCTGTTAACGTAACTTTTTTATCTAAAACATCTTGAAGATTTACACCTAATGTTTCTGCTTTTTGAAATTTATCTCCTGTTGCTGGAATAATTGCTCCTAACGAGCCTGCTAAAGCATAACCTGCCGCATTAGAAATAAAGAAAACTCCATATAATAAAGAAGCAAAACGTTTTGGTGCTAATTTACCCACCAATGATAATCCGATAGGAGATAAACATAATTCACCCATTGTTTGGATTAAGTATAATAACATTAACCATTTGATTGCTAATAATCCAGAGTTACCTAAATCTTTTACATTATGTGCAATAATAAAATAACTCAAGGCGATTAAAGCCAATCCCATTGCTTGTTTTAATGGAGAAACTGGCTCTTTACCATTAGCTCTTAATTTATCCCATAATAAACTGAAAGGCAATGCTAACATAACAACGAAAATACCGTTAAAAATTTGCACCATTGATGGTGGCATATTCCATCCAAAAATATTCCTGTCTGTTTGGTTGTCTGCAATAAAAGTTAATGACGAACCTGCTTGTTCAAATGCCGCCCAAAAGAAAATAATAAAGAACGAAACAATATAAATTACCCAAATTCTCTGTCTTTCTACTTTGTTTTCAGCTGAACTCATAATTAAGTAAGCCAAAGCAATACCTGCAGAATAAATAAATGGATAAATAATTCCTTTAATCAATTGCCCCATTGCTACATCCGAAAATCCGAATTCACCCACTAATAAATATCTAAACACAAAGAATAAAGCTGCAAAAATTCCTATTGCTGTACCAACTGCTGTACCAGTAAATTTAGCAGTTTGTGTTTCTCCTTCTTCAAAGTCTTCTGCGCCATTATTTTTCGGCAAACCACCTATTGGTCTTCCTTCGGGTGTAACTACATATTTATTTTTCAACATGAAGAAAGTGATTGTTCCAATTATCATTGCAATTGAAGCTGCCAAGAATCCCCATTTGAAGGCAAAAATATCTCTAACTCCAGTTTCAGCGTCTTTAACATCTCCAACCCAAGGGCAAATAAACTGACCTAAGAAAGCTCCAATGTTAATCCCCATGTAGAAAATGGTAAAAGCTGAATCTAGTTTGTTTTTTTCTTGTTTTGGATACAAACTTCCCACCATTGATGAAATGTTTGGTTTGAAAAATCCATTACCAAAAATAATAATAAACAAAGCAATCCACATGAATAATTTTGCACTTCCAATGCTAGAATCAAATGTTGAAGCACTAATAAATAATAAGAATTGTCCTATTGCCATTAATGTTCCTCCTAACATAATGCTGTATCTATTTCCAATGTATTTATCAGAAATAAATCCTCCTAAAAGTGGTGTTAAATAACAAAGAGCTAAAAATCCACCATAAATAATGGCTGCATCTGCTTCTTTAATTAATAATGAATTTACCATGAACAATGTTAAGATTGCTCTCATTCCGTAGAAATTGAAACGCTCCCACATTTCGGTTCCAAATAAAACCCATAGTCCTTTTGGATGGCTTTGTTTAGCTGCTACTTCACTCATATAATTTGTTTTAGTTTATTGGTTTATTATAATTTTTCTTTAATGAAATTTGTCATTTTAGTGTACAATTGTAAGCGTGTTTTACCACCATAAATGCCGTGGTTTTTGTCTGGATAAATAGCCCAATCAAATTGTTTGTTCGCTTGAACTAACGCCTCAACCATTTTCATTGTATTTTGTACATGTACATTATCGTCAGCAGTTCCGTGAACTAACAAGAAGTTACCTTTTAATTTGCTTACGTGATTGATAGGTGAATTGTTATCATAACCACTAGCGTTTTCTTGTGGTGTTTGCATGTATCTTTCTGTGTAAATACTATCGTAATATCTCCAAGAAGTTACTGGAGCCACTGCAATTGCCATTTTGAACACATCAGCACCTTGGAATAAACAGTTTGACGACATGAATCCGCCATAGCTCCATCCAAAAATTCCGATTCTCGAAGCATCAACGTAATTATATTTTCCAATTACTTTTGCTGCATCAATTTGATCTTCTACTTCATACTTTCCAAGTTCTTTTTGTGTGCATTTTTTGAAAGCTGCTCCTTTGAAACCTGTTCCTCTACCATCTACACAAGCTACGATATAGCCTTGTTGTGCTAACATCATAAACCAATAATCATCAGCACCATTCCAATCGTTATTAACTTGTTGTGATCCAGGGCCAGAATATTGATACATGAAAACTGGATATTTCTTATTTGGGTCGAAATTTTTAGGTTTGATCATCCAAGCGTTTAATTGATGTCCTTTTTCTGTTGTTAAAACAAAAAACTCTTTTGGAGCAACATCATATTTAGCTAATTTTTGTTCAACTGCTTCGTTAGAAATAATTGTTTTTACAAGCGCACCAGTTTTTGAATTGTTTAATGTGTGTGTTGGTGCAACAGTTGCGCTAGAATAGGCGTTAATGAAAAATTGAAAATTAGGGCTAAATGTTGCGTTATTAGTTCCGGTTTTAGAAGATAACCTCACTTTTGATTTTCCGTCAATCTTAATAGCATAGACATCTCTGTTGATTGAACCATTTTCTACCGATTGGTAGTATATTATTCCTGATTTTTCATCAAAACCATAGTAATTAGTTACTTCCCAAGCTCCTTTAGTAATTTGTTTTTTTAATTTACCTGTCTTGTCATAATGGTAAATATGATTGAATCCATCTTTTTCAGAGGTCCAAATAAAGCTGTTGTCTTTTAAGAAAGTTAAATTGTCAGTGATGTCAATATAAGCGTTGTCTTTTTCGTTTAAAACAATTTTTGTATTACCAGTTGTAGCATCTACGAAGTGTAGATCTAAATTGTTTTGATGACGATTCATGACTTGAACACTTAATGTGTTTGCTTCATTTGTCCATTTTATTCTAGGAATATAAAAGTCATTATAATTTCCTAAATTGATTTTTTGTGTTGTATTCGTTTTTAAATCATAAATGTGTAGCGAAACAACAGCATTTTTTTCTCCTGCTTTCGGGTATTTAAAAACATTTTGAGTAGGATATAAACCTTCATTGTACAAATCCATTGAAAATTCTGGAACTTCTGTTTCGTCAAATTTGATGTATGCAATTTTGCTTCCAGAAATATTCCAATCGTATGCTTTTACAAATGCAAACTCTTCTTCATATACCCAGTCAGTAATTCCATTAATGATTGCATTTTTCTTACCGTCAAATGTTAGTGTAACTGTAGCATCCGAAATGTAATCGTAGACATATAAGTTGTTTTCAAAGCCATATGCGATTTTAGTTCCATCTGCAGAAAATGTTGGCTCTTGAATTTGTCTATTTGTGAATTTGCTTACTTTTCTTGTTGCAATGTCATAAACAAAATAGTCAGCTGTGAAAGAATGGCGAAAAATAGGATTTGAATTGGTTGCTATCAATATTTTCTTCTCGTTTTTGTCAAAAGAGTAGCTGTCAATTGAAGTAATTTCAGAATGATTTTTAGTGTCAAATAATGTACTTACTTTTTCTAAAGTAGCAAAATCATACAAATCAATTTGAAAACTTTTTGAAGCTCTGTCAAAATTTAACACTGTATATTGGTTGGTGTTTTTCATTGCATTCAATTCGTCCATTCCTTTGGTACGGAAGGCGCCACCCCAAATTTCTTCTAATGTAATTTTTTGTTGGGCAGTAGCTGATAATGAGCATGCTACAATAAAAAGTAGCGTAATAAGATATTTTTTCATGAGAATTATGTTCTAAAAAACACCAATTTTAGTGAAAATTTATCAAATAACCATATTTTTAACTTCATTTAATCAAGTTTTTAATTTTTTTTAATTATATTTATAAACGATATTTTAATAGTATTGAATGATATTACCCCTACAAAAAGATATTAGTTTATTATCAGGAAGCTTTGGTACTTCTTATTTTTATGTTGTTTTTTATGTTGTTATTTTAATTGTTTTTTTAGCAGCATTATTATTTCATCAATTACGAACTTCAAAAATTGATTTGACAACGTTTAAGAGTAAAATCACCAATCAATCTTCTCAAGAATACCAGTTTTACTTTCTTTATTTAGCTTTAATTTTTCCAATAACTGAAATTTTTTATACTTTTTTTAAAATAAATATTGATATTAACTTTTATTCAGGTTATTCGATAGGGGCAATTTGTATTTTGCTGTTTGCCTTAACCTCTTTTAAAAAAATTACAAAATATTCGAGTACCTTTTTTGCTTATTGTTTCTTGATTCTTTGGGCAATTATTAGCTATAATTTTTTTATTAAACCAGTCCATTTTATTCTTTTTTCTAAATATATTCTCATTTTATTCTTTGCGCTTTTTGTATTTAAAAGATTTACATATTACATCTATTTTGTGTTTGTGAATTTTCTTTTACTATTAGCGTTATTGTATCAAAAGCCTACAGAAACTTTTGTAATTATTGTGCTTTTGAATTGTCTTTTTATAACATTAATAATTCATTTGTCTCAATTTATAAGAAATGTAAAAAACAATGAAAAATTACTTTTTACGCAAGATATAATTGACAATACAAATTCGATTATTATTGCGACAGATAACTTAGGAAAAGTATTGTATTGCAACGAATCAGTGAGTAAAATATTAGGATATTCACCCGAAGAAGTTCTCGGAGATGCTTTTTGGACATTGACTGAAGATGCAGATTTTGAAGCGGGAGACTATAATCTTAAATTTAAACCTAACGCTGTTTATTTTAGAAAACTAAAGTGTAAAAATGGCGATTATAAGTTTATTCAGTGGACCGATTTTAAGCATACTAAAAACATTTATGTTGCAACAGGTCAAGATGTTACTTCAAAAATAAACTTAGAACGGAAATATGCAAATCTAATTCAAAACGCTAAAGATATTATTTATGAAAGTGATAAATATGGTACGATTACTTATGTAAATAAATTTACTTTAAAATTATCAGGGTATAGAATCGATGAAATTATTGGAAAAAATTACAGCTTTTTTATTCGTGCTGACTACAGAGAATCTGTTATGAATTATTATATTAACAATATTAATCAAGAAACAGATGAATATGATTTGTTAGAATTTCCAATCTTAAAGAAAAATAAAGAAGAGCTTTGGGTTTCTCAAAAAGTTTCTGTAAAAAGAGATGAGAACAACGAAATTATCGGATATTCATGCATTATTAGAGATATTACTTTTTCAAAATCTATAGAGATAGAAGAACAAAAACGAATGGAAGAAATTTCACGTTTAAATGCAGTTTCTAATCGTTTGTCTACGTTGAACTTTTTAAATTTTCCTGATTTAGAGTCTATAATTCAACATATTTGTAAAGAAACGGCGATAGGTTTAAATATAGACCGTGTTAGTATTTGGAAAAATCATATAGATAGTATTGAACTTCATAATATTTACGTTTATAATGAAGATAAGCATTATGCAGATTTAACATTGTATAAAAAAGATTTTAAAAATTATTTTGATACAATCAAGCATGAACCTATAATTATTGCTTCAGATGTGTTTTCTAATCCTGCTTTAAATGAGTTTTATGTTGATTATTTTCCAAAATATAATATTAAATCATTGTTGGATTTTCCAATATATATAGCAGGAGAATTGGAAGCTATTTTTTGTTTGGAAGCTACTAATGAAATTAGATATTGGTCAAATGAAGATATTAATTTTGCAAAAACCATTGCTGACATTATCGCTTTAGCAATAGAAACCACAAAAAGAAAAACCGCCGAAAAGCAAATTCTATATAAGAATGAAATTTTAACAGCTATTGCTACAGTAACAAGTAATTTGCTGATTCATAAAGACAAAAACAGCATTTTTGATAACTCAATAGAGCTAATCGGAAAAACATTAAAAGTTGACAGGTTATATTATTTTGAAAATGATGAAAAAACCAATCTATTAAGCCAACGTTTTGAATGGGTTTCTGAAACTGATTTGCAAGAAATTGATAACCCAGATCTTCAAGATGTTCCGCATGAGGCTTTTCCTGATTTTATGGAGAATATTTTGAGTAAAAAAACGTATAAAAACCTCACAAAAGATATTCCAGAAGGTGATTTTAAAAATATATTAATTAGCCAAGAAATAATTTCAATCTTGGTTATTCCGCTTTTTGATAACGATTTATTTTTAGGATTTATTGGGTTTGATGATTGTAAAAATGAACGAATTTGGACAGAAGAAGAAATAAGTATTTTGCAGACATTAGCTAATAACATTTCTTCAACAATTATTAGGATTAATAGCGAAAAAGCAATTGCAGAAAGTGAAGAAAAATTTAGATTATTAGCAAATAATATTCCTGCGTCAGTATTTTTAGTGAAATATGATAAAGCGCGCACAAAAGTTTATTTGAATGATGAAATAGAAAAATTAACGGGTTATCACCGAGATGATTTTATGAACAATAAAGTTTCATTGGTAGATTTATATCATCCCGATGAGGTAGAAGCTGTAAGAGAAAAAATAGAAAACGCACTTCATAATAAAAAATCATATCAAGTTACTTGTAGACTTCGAAAAAAAGACGGGACTTACGTTTGGATTGAAGAATATGGAGAAGGTGTTGTTATCAACAATCAACTAGCATACATTGAAGGCGTTTTAATAGATATTACTGAACGAAAAACGGCCGAAGAAGCTGTCGTCGCAAAAGAATTTGCAGAATCTTCAAATAAAGCAAAATCAGAATTTCTTGCCAACATGAGCCACGAAATCAGAACTCCTCTAAATGGAATTATAGGTTTTAGTAAGTTGCTTTTAAATTCTGAATTATCTGAAATTCAAAAGCAATATTTAGCAACGGTCAATCAATCTGCTGAAACCTTGCTAGACGTTGTCAATGACATTTTAGATATTTCCAAAATCGAAGCTGGAAAACTTATTATAGATAAAGAAAAATCTAGTTTACACGGCATAATCAATCAATCAGTTGATATGATGAAGTTTATGGCGCATCAAAAAAACTTAGAGTTAATTGTAAATATTCATGAAAATGTGCGTTGCGCAGTTTGGGTAGATGAAATTAGATTAAAACAAATTCTTCAAAATTTATTGAGTAATGCCATAAAATTTACACCTAAAGGCCAAATAGAAATAGAAGTAACTGCAACGGTAATTAATGATGATGAATCAAAGTTCAAATTTGCAGTTAAAGACACAGGCATAGGAATAAAAAAAGAAAACAAAGCAAAAATACTAGAAGCTTTTACACAAGAAGATAGCTCAACAACGCGAAATTTTGGCGGAACTGGATTAGGATTAACAATTTCAAATAGCCTCTTAAAATTGATGAATAGCAAACTTGAAATTTCTAGTAAACCAAATGTTGGATCTGTATTTAGTTTTGAATTAATTTTAAAAGCAGAGTTTTGCAATAATCATTTGGTTTTAGAAAATAATTACATCAAAAAAGCACTTTTAATTGAAGATAATCCATTGGTTTCTAGCATAATTCAAAAAATGTTGAGTGCTTATCAAATCAAATCAAAAAATATTAAACTTGAAAATTTAGATGAATTGTTATTCGCAGAAAAAAACAAATACCAACTTCTGCTTTTAGATTTAGAATACATAGGAAAAGAAAACGTATTGAGTTTACTAAAAAAGCTGGAAAAAGTAAAAAACATTATGGTTCTAGTAATGCAAAATTCAACATCAGATTTTCCAGATATTAATTATTATAAAAATGTTCAAAGCATAATTAAACCTGTTAAATTTAGTGTTCTTCAAAACTATTTTAATAAAATTACAGAAGAAAAACAATTGGCAAAAACAGCTGAAAACATTGATGTTAGTTATTTGAATGAAGTGAAGTTTTTAGTTGTTGATGATAATAAAATTAATATGTTGTTAACCAAAACACTCATTTTAAACAAATTGCCAAATTGTACTGTATTTGAAGCATCAAATGGATTAGAAGCAGTTGAAATTGCTAAAAAAGAACTTCCAGATATTATTTTTATGGATATTCAAATGCCAATTATGAATGGATATGAAGCCACAATTGAAATTAAAAAACACAATCCAAATAGCATTATTATAGCCTTAACAGCCGGAATTATTACTGGAGAAAAAGAAAAATGTATTGATATCGGTATGAATGATTTTATCATAAAACCAATAGATAAAAATTTATTTGAAGAAACTACATTTAAATGGATAAACAGCATTCATAATTAATGCAATTAGTATCTTTGCTTTTCATTTGATTATTACAACTGCTATGACTCAAAACGTAAAAGGGTTTTCAAAACTTTCTAAAGAAGAAAAAATAAATTGGATTACAAACAACTATTTTATCAATCCATTAGAAGCAAAAGAAAGTCTTACAAAATATTGGAATTCTGACGAAAATCTGCAAAAATTGCACGATGAATTTATCGAAAACACGTTGACCAATTTTTATTTACCTTATGGTGTAGCACCAAATTTTATCATCAACGGAAAAAGTTATACGATACCAATGGCTATCGAAGAAAGTTCGGTAGTTGCTGCGGCTTCAAAAGCGGCAAAATTTTGGGGTGAACGTGGGGGTTTTAAAACAACTATCATCAACACCGAAAAAATTGGTCAAGTGCATTTCCTTTTTAATGGAACTGCGGAAAAGTTAACTGCTTTTTTTAATCATATTAAAGAAAAATTCTTTTCAGATACTGCAGAAATCACCAAAAATATGCAAAAACGTGGTGGCGGAATTTTAGATATCGAATTGCGTGATAAAACACATGAAATCGCAAATTATTTTCAGCTGCATGCAACTTTTAATACAAAAGACAGCATGGGCGCGAATTTCATCAATACTTGTTTAGAACAATTTGCAAAAACACTAGAATCACAAGCAAATGATTTTGATGGATTTTCTTCTGAAGAAAAAAATGTACAAATCATTATGAGTATTCTGAGTAATTATGTGCCAAATTGTGTAGTTAGAGCCGAAGTTTCTTGTCCAGTTGATCGACTTTCAGAATCAGCAAGTATCGATTCAGTCGAATTTGCTCAAAAATTTGCAACCGCAGTAAAAATTGCAGAAATAGAACCTTATAGAGCTGTAACACACAACAAAGGTATCATGAACGGCATTGATGCAGTAGTTTTAGCCACAGGAAATGATTTTAGAGCTGTAGAAGCTGGAATCCATGCTTATGCTAGTAAATCAGGGCAATATGCAAGTTTGTCACATGTAAAAATTGAAAACGGAATTTTTACTTTTTGGATGGACGTTCCTTTAGCACTTGGAACTGTTGGCGGATTAACTTCTTTGCATCCATTAGTAAAATTCTCGATGGAATTATTACAAAAACCTTCAGCCGAAGAATTAATGCAAATTGTAGCTGCGGCAGGTTTAGCACAAAATTTTGCAGCATTACGATCGCTAACTACAACCGGAATTCAACAAGGACATATGAAGATGCATTTGATGAATATTTTAAACCAACATCAAGCAACAAAAGAAGAAAAACAAAAGGTATTAGATTATTTCAAAGACACAACAGTTTCCCATAGTTTAGTAATCGACTATTTAGAAAAATTAAGAAGTTAATGCAAAATCAAACATTTTACAGCAACGGGAAATTATTGCTCACAGGAGAATATGTTGTGCTTGATGGTGCAAAAGCATTGGCTGTTCCTACTCGGTTTGGACAAAATCTTGTTGTAAAAAAAGGGAGCAATCAATTAATAAAATGGGTAAGTTTTGATGCCGATGAAACAATTTGGTTTCAAGATACAATTACTTTTGAGGAAATAAAAAATAAATCACTTAACGAAACAAACGATAAGATAAAAAACACCTTAATAGAAATATTGTATCAAGCTTTCATGCAACAACCTGATTTTTTAACTACAGAAGGCTATGAAATTGAAACGCATTTAACTTTTCCAAGAATTTGGGGGTTAGGCACTTCTTCAACATTGATAAACAACATTGGACAATGGTTGCAAATAGATGCTTTTGAATTATTGAGCAAAAGCTTTGGCGGAAGCGGTTATGATGTAGCTTGTGCACAAACTAATTTGCCTATTATTTACCAATTAGAAAATGAAATTCCACATTTTAAAGCCATACATTTTAATCCACAATTTAAAGAAAACATTCATTTTGTGTATTTGAATCAGAAGCAAAGCAGTAAATCGGCTATTTCAAATTATTTGACCCAACGTCATAAAACTGGAAAAATAATTTCAAAAATAAACACTATTACTTACCAAGCAATTGACTGCAAAGAAGGGAAAGAATTTGCCAAATTAATGGAACAGCACGAAATTATAATGAGTGATGTTTTAGAAACCAAAACGGTTCAAGAAAAATTATTCCCAGATTTTAAAGGAGTTGTTAAAAGTCTTGGGGCTTGGGGTGGTGATTTTGTAATGGTATTATCTAAAGAAAATCCAAAAGATTATTTTCTACAAAAAGGATACACTACAGTTTTATCTTATGAAGAAATGGTGTTGCAATAATTATTCTAATTTTACTATCAATTCCTCAATTTCTTTTTTTTGTGCTTCATACTTTAATCGCAATGGATTAGCTTCTTTTTCAGAGCGATTGTAATAGATCATAGCTTTTTCAGCAAAAAATTTTTGATGATACACAGTTGCTATTGGAACCAATGGAAATTCTTTGTGAAACAACATTTCATAATAAGCCTGCCATTCGCGCTCGTTTTTATCTTGTAGCGCAATTTCTTTCGATTTTTGCTTCACGTGCATCATTTCGTGAGCGAGCAAATTAAGCATCAAAATTAATGGAAATTCAAAAGTGTTTTCAGGAATTCTAATAATTTGAGGGTTGCCAATTTCGCCTTCGGTTGTCATTAAAATAAAATCAGGTTTTGCAGCTTCTCTAAATTCAAAACCAGCAAAATTTGGATGTTCAATTTGATATATTTTTAATAGCCATAAAGCCGCTTCTTTCGTTAAGCCATGCTTGTGAAAGGTTTTTATAGTGAACTTTATGTCTTCAAAAGGCATCATTTTCAAGGGCAAGGTAAATGTGAATTACAAGAGCAAGTTCAATTTTGTCAAGTTGAACTTGTTTCAGCTTCTATTTTGTTTTTTGAACTTGCTCTTGCTCTTGAACTTTTAAAGCGTTTCTTTCAACCAACCAAAAAATTCTTTTTGCCAAACTAACGCATTTTGTGGTTTTAATACCCAATGGTTTTCATCTGGGAACAACAAGAATTTACTTTTTATTCCTTTTAATTGTGCCGCTTGAAAAGCTTCTTGTCCTTGTCCAATTGGTACACGGTAATCTTTTCCGCCTTGGATAATTAAAATTGGTGTATTCCAATTGTTTATTAACTTAATTGGGTTGAATTCGTTATATGTTTTTTGTGCTGTAACATTATCTTTTTCCCAATACGCGCCACCTGAATCCCAATTTGTAAAGAACACTTCTTCTGTAGTTCCATACATACTTTCTGTATTGAAAATGCCACAATGTGAAATGAATGTTTTGAAACGATTTTTGTGAATTCCAGCTAATTGAAATACAGAATATCCGCCATAACTCGCGCCAACAGCCCCTAAACGTGTTTTGTCAACATAAGATTCTTTTGCTACGTCATCAATTGCTGCTAAATAATCATCCATCACTTGTCCGCCCCAATCACCAGAAATTTGCTCGTTCCAAGCCGTTCCATGTCCTGGCATTCCTCTTCGGTTTGGCGCCACGATAATGTAACCTTGCGATGCCATCAATTGAAAATTCCAACGAAACGAATAATATTGCGTTAATGCGCTTTGTGGCCCGCCTTGGCAGTATAAAAGGGTTGGGTATTTTTTAGTTTTGTCAAAATTTGGAGGTAAAATTACCCAAACCAACATTTTTTTACCATCTGTTGTAGTTACCCATCGTTTTTCGGAAGTACATTTTGCAATTTTTGAATATGCTTCATCATTTACGTGTGTAATTTGTTTCCAAGATTTTGTTTTTAGATCATATGAAAACACTTCTGTTGCCATATTGTGTGTTGTTTTGGTAACTAAAACTGAAGTTCCTGAAAAACCAACAATTCCATTCACATCAAAATCACCATCAGTTAATTGAGTTACTCTAATCGCAATTTTTGTTAACCCCGGAAAATTAACTTCAAAAAGTTGTTTTGTTCCTTTGATTGGAGCAATGAAATACACTTTTTTCCCATCTGCACTCCAAGTAAAACTATCCACAGTTCCGTCCCAACCAGCAGTTAAATTGATGTCCATTCCTTTATGACGAACAATAATATCGTTTTTATCGGCTTCAAAACCATCACGTTTCATTTGTAACCAAGACAAATCGCCTTTTGGTGAAAAAATCGGATGCGTATCGTAACCTAAATTGCTTTCAGTAAGATTTTTTGTGGTTTTTGTTGCTAAATCATATTCGTATAAATCTGTGTTGGTGCTGGTTGCATAAGCAGTCCCGGCTTTCTTTTTACAAACGTATATTATTTTTGATCCATCGGGTGACCAAATATAATCTTCATCACCACCAAAAGGTTTTTGAGGCGCATCATAAGGTTCGTTTGGCATAATATCAACTGGAGGTAATACTTTTTCTGTTTCCGAACCTAGAGTGCTGTAAAAAACATGATTATGGGTGCCATCATTCCAAGTATCCCAATGACGGTAATCTAAACCGGTATAAACTTGTGCTGTTGTTTTTGATAATTCTGGATAATGGTCTTTTCCTAATAATTTTTCTACTTTAACTTCTTGAGAAGATAATAAATGTTTTCCATCAGGAGAAACATTCTTGTCAGACAATAACGATTTGTAATCTTCCACTAAAGTAGCATTTCCCCCTTGAACCGGAATGGTGTAATATTTAAAGTTGATTTTGTTTTCTTCGATAGAAGGTATTCCTACTTTATAAACCAATAGCTTTCCATCTTTTGAAATTCCTAAAGGCGTTACTCTTCCTAATTGCCATAAAGTTTCTGGAGTTAGGTTTTGCTGTGCTAATGTACTCATGGTTATCATGCTGAAAATGAGAAAAATGTATTTTTTCATACCGATTATATTTAAAACGATGCTAAATGTAGTACTTTTTTAAAAAAATATAAGTATTTTCACAAACTAAAATATAGAGTACCGTGAAGAACAATAAACTATTTATATTAATCATTGTATCGCTAGTCATTGGCGTTGCTTTAGGAGGAATTGTACATTATCAGTTTCCAGACGCGATTGAATCTTTTTCAAAAAATATTAAACTGTTAGGAACAATATTTATCCGTTTAGTGCAAATGATTATTGCACCATTAGTGTTTTCCACTTTAGTAGTTGGAATTGCCAAAATGGGCGATATGAAAATGGTAGGAAGAGTAGGAGGAAAAGCGATGGCTTGGTTTATTTCGGCTTCATTGATTTCGTTGCTTCTTGGAATGGTTTTGGTAAACTTTTTTGCACCAGGAAAAGGAACAACAATTAAGTTAGATGATACTTCAAGTGCTTCTGAATTAGTCGAAAATTCAAAAGGATTTTCATTAGAAGAGTTTGTCAAACATGTAATTCCTAAAAGTTTATTTGAAGCTTTGGCTACTAATGAAATTTTACAAATTGTAATTTTTTCAATCTTATTTGGAGTGGCTTTGGCTGCTTTTAGTAAGAAAGAAGCAAAACCTGTTTTAAAACTTTTAGATACTGTGTCTCATGTAGTTTTGAAAATGGTAACATATATTATGTGGACAGCTCCACTTGGTGTTTTGGGTGCCGTAGCAAGTGCAATTGCCAAACATGGATTTGAAGTTTTTACTTTATATGCTAAATATTTAGGAGCCTTTTTTGTTGGAATTTTAGCACTTTGGGTAATATTACTTACTGTGGGTTATTTGATATTAGGAAAACGTTTATTGGTCTTGTTAGAGCGAATTAAGAGTCCATTGTTAATTGCTTTTTCAACTACCAGTAGTGAAGCTGTTTTTCCAAAAATGGTAGAAGAATTAGAGCGTTTTGGCTGCCAACCCAAAATTGTTTCGTTTACTTTGCCATTGGGTTATTCGTTTAACTTAGATGGCAGTATGATGTATATGACTTTTGCAAGTATTTTTATTGCTCAAGTTTATGGAATTGATATGTCTTTAGGAGAACAATTAACTATGTTGTTGGTGTTAATGTTGACTAGTAAAGGAGTTGCTGGAGTACCAAGAGCTTCGTTGATTGTTGTTGTAGCTACTTGTGCAATGTTTGGAATTCCACCAGAAGGAATTGCTTTAATATTGCCAATTGACCATTTTTGTGATATGGCGCGTAGTATGACAAATGTATTAGGAAACGCCCTTTCAACAGCAGCTATTGATAAATGGGAAACTAAAATAGAAGAATAAAAATGAACGATTTTCATTGGACCAAACTTTTTAATCCTGAATTCTATATTACTATGGAAGTTGGAGGAATTCCTATTGGGATTTACATGGTGTTGTTCATTGTTTTTGCCGAAACTGGCTTGTTTGCAGGTTTCTTTTTACCAGGTGATAGTTTGCTTTTTCTTTCTGGAATTTACAGTCGAGAGTTAGTTGAGACTTTTTTTATGATTCCAAGCGATTTTTCTAATGTAACTATTTTATCGCTATTAATTGCTGCGGCTGCTACGTTAGGAAATATTTTTGGTTATTGGTTTGGTGCCACAAGCGGACAATTTTTATACAATAAAGAAGATAGTTTTTTCTTTAAAAAGAAATATTTGTTTGAATCTCAAGCTTTCTTTGAAAAGCATGGAGGGGTTGCTATTATTTTTGCGCGTTTTTTACCCATTGTGCGCACCTTTGTACCTATCATTGCAGGAATTGTGCACATGCCAAAAAGTAAATTTATGTTCTACAATGTGTTGAGTTCGCTGTTGTGGTCATTTCTACTAGTTTTTGCAGGACATTATCTATATGGTTTTTTTAATGATGAATTTGGTATCGATTTGAAAAAACATATTGAAACAATTATATTGATTTTAATTGCAGTAACTTCATTTCCTCTAATAATGAAAGCAATTAAAGCGAAAAGAAAAACTGAAAATATTAAAGAATAATGCAACTCAGTTATTGGGAAATAAAAAATTGGTTTACTAATGTAGATTACACTATTGTTGGTAGTGGAATTGTTGGTTTACATACAGCATTAGCTTTACGCGAACGATTTCCTTTGGCTAAAATTTTAATTCTCGAAAAAGGAGTTTTGCCACAAGGAGCCAGCACAAAAAATGCCGGTTTTGCTTGCTTTGGTAGTGTATCTGAAATTATAGATGATTTAAAAACACATACTGAAGAAGAAGTTATTCAACTGGTTCAAAAAAGGTATGCAGGATTGCAATTGCTTCGAAAAAATCTTGGCGATTCGGTAATTGATTTGAAACCTTATGGTGGTTATGAATTATTTCTAAAAGAAGATGAATCTTTTTATAATGAGTGTGTTCAAAAAATGCCTTTTATAAATGATATCTTAAAACCGCTTTTTAAAACAGATGTATTTTCAAAAGAAGTTGACCGCTTTAATTTTGATAATATATTCGAGTATCTAATTTTCAATCCTTTTGAAGCACAAATTGATACTGGAAATATGATGCAAGCTTTGTTGAGAAAAGCTCATGAAAATAATATTCTTATCTTAAATAGCCAAACCGTAACAAGTTTTCAAGAGCTAAACGATAATGTTGAGGTGGTCACCAATGAAATCTCTTTTAAAACTAATAAATTGTTATTCACTACAAATGGTTTTGCAGCGCAGTTGACTAATAATCAAGTAAAGCCTGCAAGAGCACAAGTTTTAATCACCAAACCTATCCCAAATTTAGATATCAAAGGTACTTTTCATTTAGATAAGGGTTATTATTATTTTAGAAATATTAACGATAGAATTCTTTTTGGTGGAGGGAGAAATTTAGATTTTTATGGCGAGACTACAACTTCACACGATACAACTGAATTAATTCAAAACAGATTGGAAGAATTATTAAAAACAGTAATTTTGCCTAATATCAATTTTGAAGTAGAACATCGTTGGAGTGGAACAATGGGAATTGGAGCTCATAAAAAACCAATAGTAGAGCAACTTTCAAATCACGTTTATTGTGGTGTAAGAATGGGAGGAATGGGTGTGGCTATAGGTAGTTTAGTTGGTCAAGAATTAGCAGATTTAGTTTAAAAAATGGCAAAAAAATCAACACAAAATAAAACCGCAAAAAAACCTGTAAAACGAACTACAGGTCAAAGAATAGTTCGTTTTATTTGGTTAACTTTTCTTTGGTTTAATATTATTAGTTTTTTATTAGTTTTATTATTCAAATTTGTCCCAGTGCCTTTTACGCCACTAATGGGAATTAGAGCAATGGAGCATAAGAAAGAAGGAAAGGAAATGACATGTAGTCATGAATGGGTTCCTATTGAAGAAATATCTTTAAATCTTCAAAAAGCCGTAATTGCTAGCGAAGATGGACGCTTTTTAGACCATTGGGGTTTTGATTTTGAAGCTATGCAAAAAGCCTATAAGAGTAATCAAAAAGGAAAAAAAATAAAAGGAGGAAGCACTATTTCGCAACAAACGGCAAAAAATGTTTTTTTATGGCAAGGGAGAAGCTATGTTCGTAAAGCTTTAGAAGCCTATTATACTGTTTTGATTGAATTGATTTGGGGTAAAAAACGAATCATGGAAGTTTATCTGAATAGTATTGAAATGGGTGATGGAGTTTATGGAGCAGAAGCCGCAGCCAAACATTGGTTTCGTAAAGATGCCGCAAATTTAACACGATATGAAGCCGCTGGAATTGCAGCCATTTTGCCTAATCCAAGAAAATATAAAGCATCAAATTCATCATCATATATCAACCGAAGAAAGGCAAAAATTTCACGCTATATTCCAATGATAAAACTGGATTATTAAAAAAAGTCTATTGAAAAAAACAGTATTAATCACTGGAGCAGCTAGTGGAATAGGAAAACAAACAGCCCTTTTTTTTGCGGAAAAAGGTTGGGACGTATTAGCTACAATGCTATCCTTGAAGGAAGCAATGGATTTGAATAATTATCCCAACATCAAATGCTATGAATTAGATGTTACAAGTTCAGAAAGTATCGAACTTGCTAGATTAAAAATAATGCAAGAAAATGCTAAAATTGATGTAATTATTAATAACGCCGGAATAGGTTATAGAAGTTTTGTAGAACTTTCTGAAGATGAAAAAATTGATGCTATTGTTGCTATTAATTGGTTAGGTGTTGTAAAGGTTTGTAGAGCGTTTATCCCAGTTTTTAGAGCCCAGAAAAGCGGACTTTTTATTAATATTTCATCTATAGCGGGGTTGGTTAATTTGCCTTTGGGTAGTTTTTATCATTCTACAAAACAAGCGGTTGAAAGTTTTTCAGAATGTATGGCTTATGAATTATATGATTTGAATATTAGAGTTTGTACTGTTCAGTTTGGGAATGCACCAACTTCTTTTCAAAAAAATGTTACAAAATGCCCAGCTACTGCAATCAAGTCTTATAATGATTTAATGAAAAAAGTAACTGATTTACTTCAAAAAAAATCAAATAAAAACACAAATCTCACCCCATTGATTACTGAAAAATTATATGAGATTGCCGAGAATCCCAATAAAAAATTTAGAAGATATACCATTGGTTTTGATGCAAATTTGATGAAATTTCTTAGAAGAGGTTTAGGCTATCGTATGTTTAATAGCTTAATAAGAAAATATACGCTTAAATAATTTTAATTTTTAGTAACTTTTGTTTTTCGTGAACGACATATTAGTAAATCTAAAATAGAATTATAGAATATGAAAGCACATGAAATAGATTACCATATTTATGGTGAGGAAATGCAATATGTTGAAATTGAATTAGACCCACAAGAAGTTGTTGTTGCTGAAGCAGGAAGTTTCATGATGATGGAAAACGGCATCAAGATGGAAACTATTTTTGGTGATGATAGTCAAGATCAACAATCTGGAATTTTCGGAAAACTTTTATCGGCAGGAAAGCGTGTTTTAACGGGTGAAAGTTTGTTTATGACTGCCTATCAAAATATTGATATGGGAAAAAGAAAAGTATCTTTCGCTTCTCCTTATCCTGGAAAAATTGTTCCTATTGATTTGCAACAATTTGGAGGAAAGTTTATTTGTCAAAAAGATTCTTTTTTATGCGCTGCTAAAGGTGTTGCTGTAGGAATTGAATTTTCTAAAAAATTAGGAACAGGTTTGTTTGGTGGGGAAGGTTTTATCATGCAAAAGATTGAAGGAGACGGTATGGCTTTTGTACATTCAGGAGGAACTTTAGCAAAAAAAGAATTGCAAGCTGGCGAATTATTACGAGTTGATACAGGTTGTTTAGTAGGGTTTACCAAAGATGTTGATTATGATATTGAATTTGTAGGAGGTATCAAAAATACAATCTTCGGAGGAGAAGGAATTTTCTTTGCAACTTTGCGTGGTCCAGGGATAGTTTATATTCAATCTTTACCGTTTACTCGTTTAGCAGATAGAATAATAGCTTCAGCTCCAAAAGCAGGAGGAGGTAGTAGAGAAGAAGGGAGTCTGTTAGGTGGTTTGGGTAGAATGTTGGATGGTGATAACAGGTTTTAATAAGTTATTTGTAACAATTGGGTATTATTATGTGTAATTTATCGATAAAAGACATCATTTAATCGATAGAGTTTTGTTTTTGATATGATTTATTTAATTTTGAGAAATTAATCAAACCATAACAAAAAAATAACATAATGAAAAAACTTTTACTTTTTTTCATGTCGTTCTTCACAATCTTCAGTTATGCACAGTTTCCTGAAGGTTTTGAAAATGCATCTTTCCCGCCAGCAGGTTGGGCTAGATTCGACAATGGAATTGGATTAGCTCAACAGTGGAATGAGACGACAAATGCTTCGTTAGTTTATGCAGGAGCAAAAGCAGCATTTTTGAACAGAGAAAATGTTACTGATGGTACAACTGCTTTAGATTGGTTAGTATCGCCAATAACAACAGTGCCTGCTAATGGACAATTGCGTTTCTACACAAGAAAAACACAAAACGGAAACTTTGGTAGTATTTATACCATTAGGGTTTCTACAACTTCACAAACTACAGCAGGTTCTTTTACTACTGTTCAAACTTGGACAGAAGCTGATTTAGTGACAACGTATAACGTTTATGAACAAAAATTTGTAAACTTAAGTGCTTATGCGGGTCAAAATGTTTATATCGCTTTTGTTATGGAAAATGACAATGGAGATAGATGGTTGGTAGATAATATTAATCTAGATCCAATTTGTCAAGTTAATACGGCGTTAACTGCAACGCCATTAGCTACTTCAGCATCTTTATCATGGACAAGTCCAAATACGGGGCCATGGGAAATTGAATATGGACCAGCTGGTTTTGTACAAGGTACAGGAACAATAGTTTCTGCGGCTACTAATACAAACTTTGTAATATCTCCGCTTAACCCGTTAACAAATTATAGTTTTTATGTAAGAACATTATGTGCGGCAGATAATCCAAGTGCTTGGTCTGCAGTTGGTAATTTTCAAACTTCTGCTCTCCCACCTGGTTGTGGTGGTAACTTTATAGATTCAGGAGGGGTTTCTGGAGCTTATTCAAATAGTGAAAATATTACAACAACAATATGTCCTACTACAGCAGGAGATATGGTAACTGTTCTTTTTACATCTTTTAATACTGAGGCAACTTGGGATGCATTATATGTTTATGATGGGCCATCTACTGCCTCTCCATTAATTGCAAGTACAAATGGTGCTGGAAATGTACCTGGAGGATTAGCAGGTGGTTGGTGGGGAACAACTGTTCCAGGACCATTTACATCAACTCATCCTTCTGGTTGTTTAACATTTGTGTTTAGAAGTGATACTTCGGTTACAAATCCAGGTTGGACAGCCAATGTAACATGTGGGCCTCCGCCGGCTTGTGTGCAACCATCAGGACTTGCTGTTACAAATATAACTTCTGATAGTGCTACTCTATCATGGATTGATAACAATGTTACTCCTCCAGTAGGTGGATGGCAAATTGTGGTTCAACCAGTTGTTTTAGGTTATCCTACAGGAAGTTCTACAATAATAACAGCTACTACAAATCCGTTTACTGTTACAGGTTTAACTCCAAATACAGCTTTAGAATTTTATGTGTTATCAGATTGTGGCGCTACAGATGGAGTAAGTTTTTGGTCAGGACCAAGAGCATTTAATACATTGTTTCCAGGATGTAATGGTTCAACTCCAGCTGGAGATATTTGTGCAACTGCTGCACCAGTATGTAACTTAGATGGTTATTGTGGAAACACTTCATCAACATATGGAGACGATTCTTGGGGTGCTTTAGATACTGCATTTTGTGGTTCTATTGAAAATAACTCATTCTTAACATTCCAAGCGGCATCAACATCAATATCGATGAATGTTAATGTTGGAAACTGTACTAATGGAAGTGGAATTCAATTTATGATATTTACTACTCCAACTTGTGGTTCTGGAGCAGTAACAAGTTTGGGTTGTTTTGGAAATATGGCACCAGGATTGAATGCTTTGACATTTACAGGACTAATTCCAGGACAAAACTATTTCTTGATGATTGATGGTTTTGCAGGGGCAGTTTGTGATTATTCAGTAACATTAACATCAGGAGGTTCTGCAATTACGGATGTAACTTTAACACCTGATACTCCAACTATGTGTATGGGTCAAACCTTAACACTTACAGCAGGTGGAGGTAATGGAGTATACAACTGGTCTCCAGCTACTGGATTAAGTGCTTTAACAGGAACTTCAGTTGTGTTTACACCTCCAGCTCCTGGAACATACACAGTTACAGTTCAATCAACAGATACAAATGCATTGTGTTCTACTATTAAATCAACAGTAATTACTGTTTTAGATGTAGTGACACCAACATTTACACAACCAGCTCCAATATGTTTTGGAGATACAGCGCCAGTTTTACCAACAACATCTAACAATGGTGTTACAGGAACATGGTCACCTGCGGTTGTTGACAATCTGAATTCTGCAACTTATGTGTTTACACCGACTGCAGGTCAGTGTGGAACAGTTGTTAGTTTAGATGTAACCGTTTTAGATCAAACAATACCTTCTTTTATTGCGCCTTCTCCAATTTGTTCAGGAGATGTAGCGCCAGTATTACCAACAACATCAAATAATGGTATTACAGGAACATGGTCGCCAGCAGTAGTTAGTAATACAGCTTCTGGAACTTATGTGTTTACACCAGATGCAGGACAATGTGCTACTACAAATTCAGTTTATGTTGAGGTATTAGCTACTTGTAGCTTTAATGCTTTTGCAACTGCAGCTTGGATTGAAAATTGTACAAATTCTGCAACAGATGGAGATTTCTTCAATATTACAGGTTCAGGTACTGATATTATCGGTCCTATTGCGAATGTGTTTCCAAGTTCTGATTTAGGGAACTATGTTCAAAATTCTGGAAATTTAATTTTTAGAGGTGCTGAATTAAAAACATTTAAAACAGCAACTTCAAACGTTTGTAGTGCTCGTTTAAATTATAGAGTTTATGAAGTTTCTGCTACACCAGGAGCGTTTACAGTAATAAATTTACCTTTCTTTGATAACTGTGGTGCTGGAACATTCCCTACAGGAGGTTCATGTGACCCAGGAGATCAAAAATGGCAAGAAATATTATCTGATTCAGAATCTCCAGTTGATTTAACAACATTTGCTCCAGGAAATTATAGAATTGAAGTTTTCTTTGATGTTACTGGAGATAATGATAATCCTGCTCAATGTGATGATACTATATTTGTTAACAATGCAGGAGCAAATTATTCAGCTACTTTCTCTATACAGTCTAACCCAGTATTTGCTTCTACTAATCCAACCACTTGTAATGGTACAGAAGGTACAATTACAATTAGTGGATTTACTCCAAATGTTACTTACAGTGTTACTTATTCAGATGATACTGTAGTGGTAGGCCCAGCAAATTATACGGCTAACGTTTCAGGGGAAATTAATTTAATTGGTCTTAATGCAGGAGTTTATAATAACTTTAGCTTTGTAGTTAATGGATGTACATTTACAAGTGCTACTCAAATAACATTAGTAGATCCTGTTTATGTTCCAACTTTTGCGCCAATTGGACCTTTCTGTGTTGGTGATACAGTTACTTTACCATCAACTTCAATTGAAGGATTCCCTGGAAGTTGGACATTAGGAGGTAATCCTGTTACAACATTCGATTCTTCAGTTGCAGGTACATATACATTAAACTTTGTTCCTGCTGCAGGACAATGTGTTAATAATTCAGGAACTTTATCAGTTCTAGTTAATCCTATTCCAACTATAACGAGTGTACTTAATCCAGCAGTTTGTTTTGGAAATAATGCTGTATTTACAATAACATCTAGTCCAAATACAACAATTAATTACACAATAAACGCTGGTCTTCCATTAGTGTTAAATGTGGATGGAACAGGTGTGGCTACAATTACTGTAAATAATCCTGCTGTTGGAAATGTTGTTTTAGCATTAAGTCAAATTAATAATGGAGCTTGTACTACAACATTAGGAACATCATATACAGTTGTGGTTAATCCATTACCTACAGCTTCTATTGCTGCAGTAGATGGAAATATTTGTATCGGTATTGGAAATGCTGAATTTACAATAACAGGAACTCCAAATACGACTGTTACATATACAATCAACGGAGGAATTGCTCAAACAGCTGTTTTAAGTGCTACAGGTACTTACACAATTACTCAAGTAACTCCAGCTGCTGATGTAGTAGTTGCTTTAACTAGTGTTGCAAGTGCAAGTTGTACAGTGCCACTTACTCAGACTTCAACAGTAGTTGTTACTACTATTGCTGTTCCAACTATTAATGTAACGGCTCAACCAGTATGTTCTAACCAAACAGCAACTTTTGATGTGGTTTCACCACTTAATTTACAATTAAATTTCCCATCAGATTTGTTTATTTCTGAGGTAACCGATGCACAAACAGGTTCATTAACTTACGTGGAAATTTATAACGGTACAGGAAGTGCTAAAAACTTAGCGAATTATAAGTTAAGAGTAATGACTAATGGTAGTCCAACACCATCTGCAGCTTGTAATATTACTTTAAGTGGAACAATTGCAAACAATGATGTTGTAGTAGTAAAACTGAGTAACAGTGCTAATATAACAGGTATAGTACCAGATTTAACATATACTACTTGTAATGGTGTAAATAATAATGACAAAATTGCTCTGGCAACAATTGCAGATGTAGAACTTGATGTTTGGGGTGTTTCAGATGGAACTCCATTTACTCCAAGTAATGGTGTGGGATATGTATATAGAAGACTTAATTCAGCAACATTACCTTCAACAACTTGGAATCCTGCAGATTGGACAGCTTTAGATCCTGAAGTTTATGGAGATGTTGGTTTCTATAGTTTGTATGTTTCTAATTATGAATATATTTTAGACGGAACAACAACTCAATCTAGTGTTACATTTACAGGTGTTGCACCAGGAACTCACACTTTAGTAGCTCATGATTTAATGACAGGATGTTTTTCTCAACCATTAACATTTACAATAAACCCTGTTGTATATACAAATCCTGTAGTTACATTCTCATATACTACTCCTGTTTGTATTTCTAGTACAACTAATCCTTTACCTGATACTTCAGCGGTTGGTTTTGCTAATGGAGGTACATATTCATCTACAACTGGTTTAGCGATAAATAGTGTTACGGGTGAAATTGATTTATCAAATAGTACAGTAGGTTCTTATGTGGTTACTTATTCAGTTGCTGCTGATGCTGCTAATTGTACCAACGCTGGTTCAAGTACAGCAAATATTGTAATTTCACCGCTTAATAATTCTACTTTCAATAGTCTTGGTGATGTTTGTGAGAATTCTACTCCTCCTGTGCTTCCGGCTACTTCTGTAGAAGGATATACAGGTACTTGGTCTCCATCAACTATTGATAGTGCAACAGTTGGCAATACTACATATACATTTACTCCTGATGCAGGGCAATGTGCGGCAGTAGGAACGTTAGTAGTTACCGTAATTAATAGAGAAACTCCAACATTTAATCCTATTCTTGATTTATGTATTGGTTCTTTAGATGTTACTTTACCAGCAACTTCAATTGAAGGTTATGCGGGAACATGGTCTCCAGTAGCTATTAATACCTCAGTTGTAGGGACTACTACTTATACATTTACTCCTGACGCATCAATATGTGCTTCATCTACTACTTTAGATGTTGTTGTTATAAATTGTGAAATACCTAAAGGAATTTCTCCAAACAATGATACTAAAAATGACACATGGGATTTATCAGGATATGATATTAGAAAAGTTGAAATATTCAACCGTTATGGAACAATCGTTTATAGCAAATCTGGATATGAAAACGAATGGTATGGTCAATCAGACAATGGAAACGAGCTTCCAGATGGAACTTACTATTATGTTATAGAATTTAACGACTTACCTGCAAAAACAGGTTGGGTATATATTAATAGAGAGCAATAATTAAAAAAAGTAGGCTGCTTCAAACTTTGAAGCAGCCAGCTTTAAAAATCAAAAATAATGAAGAAACTATATTTAGTAGCTTTAGTAGTAATTGCCACCGTAGTGGATTTACACGCACAACAAGATCCACATTATACACAATACATGTATAATATGAATGTTATCAATCCAGCTTATGCAGGAAGTAAAGAAAATTTATCAATCGGTATGTTGTATCGTAAGCAATGGGTAGAAATTGAAGATGCTCCTACAACTGCAACATTATCAGGTCATGCGCCAGTAGGTAAAAATGTAGGTTTAGGATTATCTGTTATTTCTGATAAAATTGGACCAGTTGAAGAGAATAATATTTATGCTGATTTCTCTTATACTTTAAATTTAGGAGGTGAACATAAATTAGCATTCGGTTTAAAAACAGGTATAACATTACACAATGTTGCTTTGTATAGTGATATTTATAATACACTTCCTCAGCCAAATGACCCAGCATTTTCAGAAGATACAAATAATTCTTACTTGAATATGGGAGCTGGATTTTTCTATTATACAAACAAGTATTATTTAGCATTATCTGTTCCAAATATGATTAAGTCAAAGCATTTAGATTTTAATGGAAGAGAATTTGGTTCTGAAACCTCACATTATTTTTTAACTGGAGGTTATGTATTTGATGTTTCTGAAAATATCAAATTCAAACCTTTCTTCATGTTAAAATCTGCATTTAATGCACCTTCATCTTTAGATTTGTCTACAAACTTTTTATTCAATCAAAAGTTTGAAGCAGGTGTAACATATCGTTTAGATGATAGTTTTGGAGCTATGGTAAACTATGCAATTACCCCTAATGTTAAATTAGGTTATGCATATGATCATATAGTATCGGATTTGAATGTAACAACTCCATCCTCACATGAGATTATCTTGTTGTTTGATTTGAACTTCCCGAAAAAAGTATCAAGTTCACCAAGATTTTTCTAACCTAAAAGCGATAACGACATGAAAAAAATATATTTAACATTGAGTTTTGTAATCGCAAGTGGTTTACTTAGTGCACAAAACAAAGACACCAAAGTTGCAGACAAACTATTCGATAGATACGAGTATGTAGATGCAGCTAAAGAGTATTTAAAACTTACTGAAAGTGGTAAAGCAGATACTTACGTATATAAACAATTAGCAGATAGTTATTACAACGTTTTTAATACAAAAGAAGCTGTAAAGTGGTATGCGAAAGCAATTGAGCAAAAACAAGACGCAGAAACTTATTATAAGTATGCTCAAATGCTAAAGGCGGAGGGAAATTACACGGAAGCAGATAAGCAAATGAGACAATTTGCAAGTTTAGCTCCAAGCGATCAAAGAGCTAAGACTTTTTCAAGTAATCCTAACTATTTACCGACTTTAAAAAATCAGTCGAAATTATACGATGTTGTAAAATCAGACATTAGTAGTGATAAAACTGATTTTGGTGCTGTATTGACTAATGATAATAACGTTTATTTTTCAAGTGCTAGAAATACTTCAAGAAGAAATAGCAATTGGAATGAAGAACCATATTTAGATTTATACAAAGCTACTTATAACGCAAATGGTACAATAAGTGAAGCTGTTGCTATTGATAACTTGAATACAAAATGGCATGATGGTCCCGCTTCTATTAGTTCAGACGGGAATACAATGTATTATGGTAGTGAAAGTTTCAACGAAAAGGAGTATACAAAGGATAAAGAAAAGAAAGCAAAATTCGGCAAAATTTATCTTTATAAAGCTACAAATGCTGGAGGTTCTTGGTCAAATGGTAAACCGTTACCTTTTAATAATGCGGCATACGACGTAAGAAACCCAAGTATAAGTAAAGATGGTAAAACTTTATATTTTTCTTCAAATATGCCAGGTGGTTTTGGTGGAGAAGATATTTGGAAGGTTTCTGTTAATGGAGATGAATATGGAACTCCTGAAAATTTAGGAGCAAAAGTTAACACTGAAGCAAATGAAAGTTTTCCATTTATTACTGATGATAATGTTCTTTTCTTTTCATCAAATGGAAAACAAGGATTTGGTGGTTTAGATGTTTTTAAAATTGATTTAAACAAAGGAACCGATGCAATTAATGTTGGAGCTCCTGTAAATACAGAAAAAGACGATTTTTCATTTACTTATAATACAAGTAAAAAAGTTGGTTTCTTTTCTAGTAATAGAGCAGGGAATGATGATATTTACAAAGCAGATCCTGTTTGTAATTTTAGAGCAATTACAATAGTTAGAGATAAAGTTACTGGTAAAGAAATTGAAGGGGCTTTAGTTGTTTTAATGGATGATAAGCAAAAAACTTTATCTAATTCGACGACAGATATTAATGGAAACTCTATTTCTCAATTTAATTGTATGACTTCATACGTTGGTCAAGTTTCTAAATCTGGTTATGAAGGTGAAGTTTTTAATGTTAACATTCCAAGTGATGCAATAGGAGATGATTTTAAAGTTGATGTGACCCTAAAACCAATCATGCCAATTATTACTGAAAAAGAAGTTATACTTCAGCCAATTTATTTTGAGTTTAATAGAAGTAATATTACTCAGCAAGGAGCTACTGAACTTGACAAGTTAGTTCAAGTGATGAACGAACATCCAACGATGGTAATCTTTGCAAAATCTCATACAGATAGTAGAGGTAGTGATAAATATAATTTGAACTTATCAGATAGAAGAGCAAAATCTACAGTTCAATATTTAGTTTCTAAAGGAATTGCTAAGGATAGAATTTCTGGACAAGGATTTGGTGAAAGCGAGCCTAAAGTTACATGTGATAAATGTACTGAAGAAGAGCATTCTCAAAATAGAAGAAGTGAATTCTTAATTGTAAAGAAATAGTTTTAAGAATAAATATAAAAAGCCTCGCATTTGCGAGGCTTTTTTTTAGTCATTATCACTTGCAAACCATTCCGCAAATGAAGTTTCTGTTTCTTGTAGCCTTAATGAGTGTAATTTTATATTTTCAGGTAATAAGTTTTTAATTTTATTAGAAAAGTCAATAACCATATTCTCACTTGTGGGTTGATAGTCAACTAAGATTACATGGTGACCGCGTGTTTTTAATTCGTGTGCTAATTCAACATGTGGGGTGTTTTTATTAAAAACAGTAGCGTGATCAAATATATCAACAATTTGTTCTTTTACAATTTTTTTTAAATCACCAAAATCTATAACCATACCATATTTTACATTGGTAGTATCAGCTATTGGAGATCCAATCACTGTTACAGAAAGTTTGTAGCTGTGTCCGTGAACATTTTTGCATTTCCCGTCATAACCAAATAAAGCATGACCAGTTTCAAAACTAAATTGTTTGGTGATTCTAATTTTTGACATCAGTATAATTGTTAGTTATTTAGATTTTTTTCTTTCTTTTTAGCTCGATAGTATAAAAAATAGGCTAAACCAACCAAAACTATGAAAGGCACAAAGGAGCCAATTAAAACGCCAACTTGATAATTTCCATCAGGTGCTGTTTTTAATTTTTCTTCAATATTAACTTGTTGTAAAGCTATAAGTAAACTTCTCATTTTTTAAATTTTTGTAATGCTTTTTTAGTATATTCTGATAAAACCAATCTTCCAGAAATTGCAGCTCTTTCATTGAGCAAACTGTCCCAGTTTTCAGTTCCTTCCCAAAATACTTTTTTTATTTCTTCTAGTGCTTCAATATTATAACTAGATAATTCAGATACAAATGTATTTAAGCTTGCATCTAATTCATCTATTGTGCTAAAAATTTCCGAAAACAAACCATTTTCTTTGGCCCACTGTGCCGATTTCCATCTGGTTGGTGTTAAGGTCATTTCTGAAAAAGCTCTTTTACTTATTTTGCGACTAACTGCAGGTTCAATTACAAATGGTCCAATTCCAATGGCTATTTCAGATAGTTTAATATCACTTTTTTCTGTTGCGAAAGTATAATCACATGCTGCAGCTAACCCAACTCCTCCACCTACGGCCTTACCTTGAATTCTTCCAATAATAAGTTTAGAGCATTTTCTCATTGAGTTGATTACATTTGCAAAACCTGAAAAAAAATTGCTCCCATCTTCAAAATTTGATATCAAAAGAAGCTCATCAAAAGAAGCTCCTGCACAGAAAGCACCATTGCCTTCACTTTGAAGAATAATTACAGCAACATTTTTGTTGTTGTCCAATGCATAAAACTCATCCGTTAGTTTTTGTAATAATTCGCTAGGAAAAGAATTACTTGCTGGATGCGAAAATGTTATGGTCGCAACAGCGTTTTGTATAATTGTATTTATTGAACCCGATACTACCATTATCTTTTTAAACTAAAGTGCGATTTAAATTCTTTACGTTTGTTGTTTTCTGTATATTCTACCTTGAACCAATAATCTGTAGAAGGAAGTAAATTTCCATTATATGTTCCATCCCAACCATTTCCATTAGCACTGATTTGTTTGATTAATTTTCCATATCTGTCATAAATAGAAATTATTCCATAATATTCAGTTGGTAGTCTAACAATCCATGTGTCGTTGAATCCATCTGCATTTGGTGTAAAATAATTAGGATATGTTATTGTTTGAATTTCACCTGAAGTTAACAATCCACATCCTTGTATATCTCTAACATATACAGTGTAAGTACCGTTTTCTAAATCAGAGAATATTGGGCTAGATTGCCAATCAATGGCATTTAAACTATATTCATAAACTCCAAATCCACCAGTAGCAATTGCTTCTATTGTTGCTAAACCGCTAGAAAAAGCAGGAGTAATTAAATTAGCATCAAATGTTGCAGGTTCTGAAGAAAAAGTAGCAAGAATTGTATCAAAGTTTTGACAATTAGTAATAGTATTAGTAACTACAACAGAATAAGTGCCTGCTGCTGTTATGTTATAAAAAGGTGAATTTCCTAATGGATTTATTGGAGTCCAAGCATAAGAATAATTTCCAGATGTAGCAGGTGTTGCATCAACAATTTGAGAACCAATGCCCGTAACTGGATCTAGACAAAGCGCAAAATTTTCACCTAAATTAACATCTGGTAATGGATTTACAATTAATTTTAAAAACGGTCCTAATCCGGCACATTCATATAGATTGCTTTCAATTCGCACCCAAATAGTTTGGTTGTCAGGAATAGTATTTCTAAAATTTAAAAAAGTAGTGATTGCATTTTGTTCGCTAATTGCATCAGCTTCGTTTAAATAATATGAGTATGTGTAAGATTGTCCCACAGGAAATTGCACGGTTAACATCGGTTCAATTGCTGTAAGATTAAAATAATCTATTCCGTCAGTGTCAGTGTCAGCTAGGTTTATATAATCATCACATTCTTCAATAGTATAAGTGTAACTCTGCGGAATTGTTGTTGCAGAAACTGTTAAATTAACTTGAGCAACTCTAAAACATCCTAAAGTATTAGTAATTCGTGCCCATACAATACTTCCATTAGCTGCTGTGTGTGAAATATCATTAGCTACTAAATCTGTATTATTTATTGCTCCTGATTGACTATTATGATAAGTAAAAGTATTTGTTAAATCAGCAGAAATAATAGTATTTGCTTGAGTTAAATTAAAATCAGTGACCGCATCGGTATCAGTGTCACATTGTTTTAATGTGACAATAGAATTTACTGAAGGTAATGGTTTTACGACTAAATTGAACGAAGTGGTATTAAAACAACTTGTAGCTGTATTGGTTAATCTTACATAGATAATTCTATCATTAGTATAAATAGATGTAATAGCATTTTGACCAAGGAGAGCATCGTTTGGATCTGTATGATATGTTACAACAACTCCAGTTTGAGAGCCTAGCGCTTCTAAATCTTTCGATGTTAAATTAAAAGTAACAAATCCATTTGTGTCGTTTCCGTCAGAGTTATTATCACATAATTCGTAATTTGGAATAGGTGAGATTTGAGGGATTAAATTTTTGGTTACATTAATTTCAGCAAAAGATGATTCACAAATTCCTGTTCCTGCGATTGAGTAGGTATATATCCCAGATGAATCAATACTTGGATTAAATATGCCATTTCCTGAACTTAAATTTGGTGACCAATTTCCACCTGAAACTGCACCTGGACCTAATAAATCGAATAAATTAATCAAAGAATCATTCTCACAAATAGAAATTGAACTACTTGTCCCAACAAAAGGAGCTACTTCAATAGTAACATTAACTTTAATAGTAATAACAAGAGATGAACTATCACATATTTTGTTAAAAGTGTAAAAATAATCTCCTCCAATATTTTGTGATGGATTAAAAATATCATTTACGATTGGGTTTCCACCAGGTGGGCTAGTCCAAGTTCCACCTGATTCAGGATTTCCATTAATTGCATCAAAAAGATTAATTGTTTCATTAGAACATATTGTTACATCTGTATCTAGAGGTGTGCTTCCAAATCCTGAATAATATCCGCCAAATCCAGCAACACCACTATAACCAAAAACTCCCACGGCCAAGGGACCTGTTGATGTTATTTTAGTGTCTCCGGTTTGATTTTCAATTTTATATGTTACCCATGTATTATTACCAATTAGAGGTTCAGGTAAAGATGTTACGGGTGTATCATTAATTGATAATACAGCAGTGTTTGTTGTTATTGCTATAACATCACTATCGTAAATAACTGTGCCTATTTGATCGATACTAGGTATTAAGTCTACTGATTTTTGAAAAAAACAGCTTAATGGCGGTATGAAATTCAATCCATTTGTGGCATCACTAATACTTCCAGCAATAATTTGGTACATATAAATTGCATTATTACTAGTAATATACATGTTTTTATTATTCGTTCCTTGATAAAGCGAGTTAGGAACTAAATAATATTGTCCTGCGTTTAATGTTATTAATGGAGTAGTGTTTCCATTCACATAAATCTGTGTATTATCCTGAGTAGCAATAACTAGGGGATATTCAGATAAGTTACTTCCATTTCCTCTTACTAATGCGTATTCCGTGCCTACTTTTTCTACAGGCACTATTTGATCTAAAGTAAAATCTTGTCCATCTTCTGGTGTTCCCATACCTGCTAAACTGTTTCCAGAATTAACTACAATTGGTTTATTTGAAGTAACTAGTGCACCAACAAAACCATCAAGATTTGCTGCGACATCAGAATATCCCGAAAGAACAACTACTTGTCCGGCATCTAATGTAAAATTTTGTGTATTTGAAAGTATATCATTTCCAGCAGAATGAAATACAACATCTGTATTATAACCAGATACATCTATTTCGGTATCGTCTTCTGTTGCCATGAAACTAGCAACAAAATTTCTAGCGTCTCCTAAATAAGCTTGTGGTAAACTTCCTAATCTGAATTCTGTGCCAAGACCATCTCTCCCTTTCAAAATTAATGTTTCAGCATGATTAGTAGATTTTACTCTAAAACTTGCATAAAATTCTTTAGGTCCTTCTAAAATTAATCCTTTGTTGTTCACAACCATATTCAAATTGTTTGCATCTAAAAACATCAAAGATGGTTGTTGATTGTTAATGTATACTCTTACAGGGTTTCCTTGAGATATTGTAAAAGGTGAGCCTGAAATTGGAGAACCATTTCCAGTGGTTATTGTTACTTGGAATGGAATAGGTTCTGGAGTCGACAAATATATGTAGTGTTCTTGAACAACTGTACTCACTCTAGAATGCAAAGGTGGTAACCAATGTTTATTACTTAATTGCGAGTAACATACATTTGAAATTATAATCAGAAAAAACAATATTCTTTTTAACATAGTTCTTTTTTATCGGGATAGCTTGTAAAATTAAACAGAAATGTAGAATTAATCTAAATATTAACTAAAAAAACGCTCTTAATTGTATATTTCCAGTATGAATCGTTTTACTAGTTTCACTATTTCTGCCTTGATAGTTAATATTAATGTCTAAATATTGGGTCAAATTTTTCTGTAAAAGTAAACGCCAAGTTTGATTTTTTCCTGGTTGCAAGCCTTCTAACATTTGAAATCCTACTGCTGATAAGGCATTTCCATCATACGAATTGTTATACATCGAAAACTCGCCATTCATGCTAAATCCTTTTTCGCTATTGAAGGTAAATGAGGTTCCTAATCGAGTTTGTTTTAAGGTTTCAAAAGCACCAATTTGATTTTCTTTTTGTTGAAATTCGTAAAAAATATCCCAACTCGCATTTTTGGAAAACAAATAGCCAATTTTTGGTTCTACTTGATAACTTTCAATCTCAAAATTTCTATTTGGATAATTCTCAGAAGTAGACTCGGTTGAAGTAGTGCTTCCCGAAAAATTAAACAACCAACTTTTCTTTACCAAATGCTGGTATTGCAACTGATGCGATTGATTTTTAGCGGCAACACTTCCCACAGAAAGTAAATTTTGACTTTCGTTAATTAAGAAAGAATAAGTGGTGGAATGATATTGTTTTCCGCGATTAAAAAACAAACTATTTCTAAAATTCGTGTTCAAACCAATCAACTCATCATCATTTTTTGAAAACGGATTCAAATCGAAATTAGAGCCGTCTCTTCGAATTCTTCGCTCAATTAAAAACGAAGTTTGATTGTAAAAATGTGATGCAAATTTTTTAAAACCAGTCTCATTTTGCCATTGATTAAAGTTGAAATTCAACGCCTGCGAAAATTTATTCTGATGCGTTCGAACAAAAACCTGATTCGGTAAAAATACCCGAACGTAAATCGCTAAATCTGAATACGGAGCAATTTCAAACTCTTGCAATTCCTGAATTCCATTGCCATTGTAATCGTTCCACATGTAAACGCCTTGTCCAGGTTCTACTTGCAAATAGGTAAATTCTTGTTGCGCAATTGTTCCCGAACTGGTTTCATAAGCTGTTGTAGTTTGAATCAATTGCCCAAAATATCTGTCCGAATACAAAATTCGTGAATTTAACGAAGGTTCGTCTTTTAAGCTTGAATCTTCATATTTTAAAGTACGATAATTCAAAAACACACTCAAATTGCTTTTTTCGGTTTTGATTAATTGCGATTTCAAGTAATACGAATTCGAATGATTCACGCGCTCAATGCGATTGTTTTGCAAGCTATCATTCTGACGTTGTAAAAACCCTAATTCCACATAAACTTTAGTCGAATCCCCTCTTCCTACAAAAGTACCATATTCTAAAAAACGTTGGCTCAAGGCCGAAAAAGTGTTTGTTGCCTTCAGTTTTTCCGAATTATTTTCTAAATTCACCGTTGCACCTACCCAATTTTTACCCAATTTATGAGACGAACGATTTTGACTTCGAGCAAAAGATGAATTGGAAAATTCAGAATCGCTTTTCATTATGCTTGAATTGCTCCAAATCATCCAGTTTTTGGTAGCATATCTTCCGGATAAAGTGTGTTTGTTTCCCGAAAAAGCATCGCCAAAGGCTAAATTTTCAAACTGATACATCGCTTTTCCTTTATTGTTGAAATTAAAATCCAATCCCGAAGTCAAAAAGCTTTGATTGCCTAATAAAGTCGAAGTAATGTTCCAATCTCTATTAAATTCGATGTTGTACAAACGTTCAATGGTTTTAAAATTTTCTTGCACCAATTGATAATTCGCAAACACATCAATCTTGGTTTTTCCGTCAAAAAGGCGTTGTTTTCCATTGAATTTTCCAGCAAAACCTTTGTTGTTATTGTCGTCTAAATTCGAATATAAATTTTGGTCGTTGTTACTTAATGCTACTTCAAAATCTAAAAGTGTTTTCTCGCTCGGATTGTATTTTCCTAAAACTGTTGCCATTTGAATTTTTGTCGGCGCAATCAATCTTACAATCGGTTCATAATTTCCTTGCGGAATTCCCGCTATTGGCGCTACATATTCATAAATTTTTCCAACGGCTTGATTGTTGGATAAAATGTAATTTCCTTGATTATTTCCCACTAACGAAAATCGAACATTGTACAATTCGTCTGTTGAATTATTTGAATATTCGAACACTTCAACAGTGCCAATAATCACTTTTTTGTACAAAATTTTATTTTCGGAATACGTGTCTAAATACGCTGATGGGCCATTCATTTGTGAAATATCATCGCCGGCGTTTTGCAAAATATCAATTTGTTCCGAAGATAAATTTTGTTGCAATGGCTGATTTTTCACATCACTTTCCGAATAGACATAACCGCCAATTTGCCAATTTTCTCGTTCGTGCGAAATCCCTCCGTAAGTTATAAAACGAGTAAAATTTCTATCGGTATATTGATATTCAACATTGATTCGCATTTCGGAAGTAATTGGAAATAATGAGGTAAAAATGATTTCTCCAGCGTTATAATCGATGATGTAATCGTTGTTTTCGCCACGAGTTTTCAAAATTCCATTAACATAAACGCGTTCCGAACCTGAAATCACTAAAACGTATAATTCGTTATTATTCCCGCGCAATTTATACGGACCTTGATTTCCTTCTTGTCCAACGAACGAACTTCGGGCATATTGTCCACGAACCAAAGCACCAGAAGCAATGACTTCGGTTTTTTTATCAGGTGTTCCAAAAGTGAAGCGAGTGGCTAAACCTTGCACTTTTTTGTTGAAATTCAAGAAAGTAGACTTTCGATTTTCCAGAAATAAATCTCCAGCGCGAATGTTCCATTTATCCGAAAATAATTCGATGAAAATTTGGTCAAACTCATCCAGTTTTTGCGAATAACCACCTTCTTGCAAGGGAATATTACTATCTTGAATGGAAGCGCGCAAACTCACTTTATCCGAAATTTTTCCTGTGATTTGCAAATCTAAATTTGAATTCACCACCGTATTTTGATTGTTTCCAACTGTAACGCCACGTGTAATACTTCCCGAAGTATTCAATCCGTCAAAAGGTTTGAATTTGGTGTTCTTGTCTTTTTTGAAAACGACTAATTTTCCAGCTTCGTTTGAAACCACTTTGTCGTCATCGTAAATAGAGTAAGTTTTGGTTAAAAATTCCGGAAATTTCGAATAGCGAACAATTAGAGAATCAGAAGTGTTGATTTCTTTGGTAAAAACTAAGGTTCCTTTCTGGAAATTTACTTTGTAAAAACTGGTGTCAATGACTTTTCCATTTTTGTCTTTAATTTCAAAAAAGGAATTATTTAAACTGAATTTTTCAATCGAAATCGTGTCTTTTGAAAACGCAATTTTTTTAGTTGGATACAATTGCAATGTTTCCTGAGCAAAACAACTCAAAAAACACAATAGAAATCCCGCTAAAAAAACAATTTTTTGCATAAATACTATAACTCCGAATCTTCAAAAGTAGTATTTATTGTTGGAAACTTTTGCGTTATTTTCCCGAAAAGTAAAACACAATCTTGTCATGTTGACGCGAGGAAACATCACATTGAGAGATTCCTCATGCTTCGGAATGACAAGATTGTGCGAGAATTATATGTTTTTTTAGAATTTATTAGTTGAGACGATTTTTTAGAGAAGAAAATAATTAATCCTAAAAGAAGCATCACTAAACCATCAACTAATACATCTAAAGTTATATTAGGCATAAATCCACCGATAAATCTGAATACAACTTTTAAATAATTCCATTGTAAAAAATCTAACTTAAAAAAAGTATAAGTAATTAATAATACAAAAACCGAATTTAACCAAAACCATTTTCTGTATATTGAAATGCTTAATGAAATCATAAAAGCAACCAATAAACCAATGAATTTAGAAATTCCAGTTACCATAAAAAAATTACTCATTCTTTTTGTGTCAAATGGGATTTCATCAAAAACAGGTGTATGATTTCTATTTTTCATGATGAATTCTGTAAATTCAATGTCGTGTAAATAAGATAGTATATAAAAAGAGTGTATGAAAAACCATGTCGCTATAAAGTGAACAAGGATAAGTTTCCAATTTAAACGTTTTAATACTTCTTTCATATTACTCCTTCGTAATCACCTGCATAGTTTCTCTCGAAATCTGACGTAACAATACTGTTTTGTTTGTCTCTACCACTTTCGCAGCATTTTCATCAAAATGTCTGATGGTGTAAAGCGACACATTTTCGTTATATGAAACTTTGAATTTTTTAGCCAAAACTTTTCGCAATTCTTCAAAGGTGTTGTATTTGTCTTCAATACAAACTGAGAAACTAATTGCTGTATTTTGAATTAAATTCACTTTGATCTTGTATTTCGAAAACAAAGCAAATATCTCACTAATGTGATTTTCCATGATAAAATCGAAATCAATAGACGATAACGACAATAATAACTGGTTTTTCTTTACAATGAAACAAGGCGTGTGTGGTTCTAAATCGGCTCCTTTTGAAACGCTAGTTCCAGGCAATTTAGGATTTACAAACGATTTTACATATAATGGAATTTCTTTTTTCTGTAATGGTTGTAAGGTTTTTGGATGAATTACTGAGGCCCCATAAAAAGCTAATTCAATCGCTTCTCTATATGAAATTTGGTTCAATAAAACTGCATTTTCAAAATATCTTGGGTCGGCATTTAAAACTCCAGGAACGTCTTTCCAAATGGTAACGCTTTCCGCACCTAAACAATACGCAAAAATCGCAGCGGTATAATCCGAACCTTCACGACCTAAAGTTGTGGTGAAATTATTCTCATCCGAACCTAAAAATCCTTGTGTAATATTTAAAGTTTTCTTTTTAACTCCTTTTGAAATTAGTTTTTGAGTTGCTTCCCAATCTACTTGAGCATCACGGTAGTTATTGTCGGTTTTGATTAATGGGCGCACATCAATCCAATTGTTTTTTAAACCTTTATAATTAAAATAATGGCTTACAATGGTTGTTGAAACTAATTCTCCAACGCTTACTACCTGGTCATAAACAAAACTATAATTTGGTGACTTATTACTGCGGATAAAATATTCTAAATCATCAAAATGAGCAGTTACATCAAAAAACACATCGTGTTCTTCGTCTTCAAATAAATCTAATAAAATTTGGTTGTGGTATTTTCGAACTTCTTGAAGTGAAGCATTCAATTCTTTCGATTTTTCAAAATAGTTCTTGATTACTACTTCTAAAGCATTAGTGGTTTTTCCCATTGCTGAAATTACAATTAGAACATCTTCATGTCCTACTGTTTCTAATACCTGTAATACGTTTTTTACGCCTTCGGCATCTTTAACCGATGCGCCTCCAAATTTAAAAATTTTCATTTTTAAGAATTATATAGTTGTGTTTAAAAATTGTTCAATTCCTTTGTCATCCATTTGTACCACACGCCAATCACTTAAAACTTTTGCGCCTGATTTTTCATAGAAATCGATGGCTGGTGTGTTCCAATCTAGAACATTCCATTCGATTCGGCGGACATTTTCGGCTTTTCCTTGTTTGATAATTTCTTTGTAAAGGGCAAATCCGGCACCTGTTCCACGTTTGTTTTCTTTTACAATTAAATCTTCTAAGTGAATGGTTTTCCCTTTCCAAGTAGAATAACGATAGTAAAACAAAGCCATTCCAATAATCTCGCTATCAACTTCAGCAACAAAACATTGAAAAAGCGGATTTTCTGAAAAACCATCTCGAACCAAATCATCAGCAGTAACCACAACTGCATCAGGTTCTTTTTCAAAAATAGCTAATTCTTGTATCAATTCTAATACAGATGGCATATCTTTTTTGAAGGCTTTTCGAATGATCATTTTTATTTTTTTTTACAAAAGTAAAATTAAGTTAAACATCTTTTCAAATTAATATGGTCTTTTAACAAAATTCACGATATTTGTGCCACAAACACAACTACAACGTTTTCGTAATGGAAGAAAGAAATAGAACATTAGGCGAATTTATTATTGAACATCAAAATTCGTTTCAGTACTCAACGGGAGAATTATCGCGTATTATTAATTCAATTCGATTGGCTGCAAAAGTAGTTAATTATAAAGTAAATAAAGCAGGTTTAGTTGATATTGTTGGTGCCGCTGGAGAGCAAAATATTCAAGGGGAAGATCAACAAAAATTAGACGTTTACGCGAATGAGGTTTTTATTCAAACCTTAATTAATCGTGAAATTGTTTGTGGAATTGGTTCTGAAGAAAATGACGATTTTATCACCGTTGCTGGTTCTGATAATTCACACAATAACAAATATGTCGTTTTGATGGATCCACTAGATGGTTCTTCAAACATTGATGTGAATGTTTCGGTAGGAACAATTTTCTCAGTTTTCAGAAGAATTACACCTGTTGGAACACCGGTAACTATTGAAGATTTCTTGCAACCTGGCGTAAATCAAGTGGCAGCAGGTTATGTGATTTATGGAACTTCTACCATGTTGGTTTATACAACTGGTCACGGTGTAAACGGTTTTACATTAAATCCCGCTATCGGAACTTTCTATTTGTCGCACCCAAACATGAAATATGCTGAAAATGGAAAAATCTATTCTATCAATGAAGGAAATTATGTTCATTTTCCACAAGGTGTGAAAGATTATATTAAATATTGCCAGTTAGAAGAAGGTGACAGACCTTATACTTCAAGATATATTGGAAGTTTAGTTTCTGATTTTCATAGAAACATGATTAAAGGTGGAATTTATTTGTATCCAACAACTTCAAAAACACCAAATGGGAAGTTACGTTTGTTATACGAATGTAATCCAATGGCATTCATAGCCGAACAAGCAGGAGGAAAAGCTTCTGATGGTTACAAAAGAATTATGGAAATTCAACCAACAGAATTACATCAGCGTGTTCCTTTCTTCTGTGGAAACAAAGAAATGGTAGAAAAAGCAGAAGAATTTATGGCAAAGGCGAAGTAAATTCTTTGAATAATAAAATAAAAAAAGCACAAACTCATTAGAATTTGTGCTTTTATATTTTAAAACAGTTGAATTATCTGTTCATGTGTTGCATTTCGTAAGTGAATGTGTCTAAATCTACATTCATATCTACTAATTTTAATGCTTTGTCTACAATATAATTTACATTACCAGCTGTAAATCCTAGGGCTAAAGCAAAACGAGTTAATAAATTATGCTCTTTTTCAGCCATTACATGCTCATCTGTGTAAACCATTCTTGCTAAATCGTATAAACGCTCTAAACGGTGCGTATGCATTAATGGTGGATTTACAGGGTATTTTAAAGGATTTTCTAAAATTTCCTCATATTCTGCTTGAGAAATTTCTAATTTGATAGCTAATTTGTCTAAAAATTGTTTTTCCTCTGGAGAAATTGCTCCGTCAGACAAAGCTACTCTTACAATTGCTGAAAAGTGACCTTTATTTCTATTTCTAAAACCACTATCGAATAAATCTGAAATTGACATGTTGATTGTTTTTTATATTGTGCAAAATTACACAAAAAATCTTTTTTTCGGAAACAATTTCACAAGGTTTTCTGAAAGATTTTATCAATTTCTAAAAATAAATTGTAAGTTTGAATTCCCCAATAAATAGTATTGTTATGTCAGAATTTTGGTTGTATTTCAATATTGGTCTTAAGCATGTTTTAGATATTAATGCCTATGATCACGTTTTGTTCTTGATTGCTTTAATGGTACCTTATGCCTTTAAAGATTGGACAAAAGTTTTAATTTTAGTCTCTTTATTTACATTAGGGCACACATTAGCTTTGTTAATTTCTGTGTATGGAGTTGTTCAAATTCAGGCCAGTTTGGTAGAGTTTTTAATTCCGATAACCATTTTAATAACAGCTGTTTTTCATCTGTTTACTGCTGGTAAATCTTCAAAAAATGAAAGTATTACTTTTGTGGCTGTAGTGACTTTATTCTTTGGAATTATTCATGGATTAGGTTTTTCAAATTACTTCAAAACAATTTTACCAGGAAATGCTACCGACAAACTACTACCATTGTTGGAATTCGCAGTAGGTATTGAAGCCGCTCAAGTAATTGTGGTTCTAGTAGTGTTAATTTTATCTTACATTGTGCAAACATTTTTTAGATTTTCTAAAAGAGATTGGGCTTTAGTGATGTCAGCATTTATAATTGGCGTAGTTTTGCCAATGCTAATTGAAAGCGAAATTTGGAACAGATAATGAAAAAAGAAAAAAAAGAAAAATACGATAAAGCTTATTTGAGAATCGCTAAAGAATGGGGAAATTTATCCTATTGTCAACGTAAAAAAGTAGGAGCAATTATTGTTAAAAACAAAATGATTATTTCAGATGGATACAATGGTACTCCATCTGGATTTGAAAATTGTTGTGAAGACGATCATAATGTTACTAAATGGTATGTACTTCATGCTGAGGCTAATGCGATTTTAAAAGTGGCTCGTTCTACTCAATCATGTGAAGATGCAACATTATATATCACACTTTCTCCTTGTAAAGATTGTAGTAAATTAATCCATCAATCTGGAATAAAAAGAGTGGTGTATCACAATGAGTATAAAGATACATCTGGGGTTGATTTTTTAAGAAAAGCAGGTGTTGAAGTAGAATTAATCGAAGATTTAGATTGATATGAAAATGAATAAAGTATATTTTCCAATTGTTATTGCAGTAGCTATTGCAATAGGGTTGTTGTTGGGAAGTAAACTTAATTCTTCGACTGATAATAGTCTTTTCAGTCGAAATAGCAATAAAAATAAGCTGAATAAACTGATTGATTTTATCGAAAAGGAATATGTTGACAGTTTAAATACCGATTCAATTGTAGATTTAACTGTTAATGGAATTCTTGAGAAACTAGATCCACATTCTGTATATATTCCTAAAAGTGATTTAGATGCAATTACACAAAGTATGCGTGGTGATTTTGTTGGGATTGGTGTAAATTTTTATATGTATAATGATTCGCTAGCCGTTATTAAACCTATAGCTTTTGGACCTTCAGAAAAGGTAGGAATCAAAGCTGGTGACCGAATTCTTTTTGCGGATAGATTGCAACTTTACAACAAGAAAATTTCGACAGATAGTCTTTTTGCAATACTTAAAGGTGAGCAAGGTTCTACAATTAAATTAACCGTTTTTAGAAAGTCAGAAAACAAAAAATTTGCAGTAAATGTAAAACGCGACGTTATTCCCATAAAAAGTGTTGACATTGCAACCATGGTTTCTAAAACAGCGGGTTATATTAAAGTAAATCGTTTTGCAGAAACCACTTATGATGAATTCTTCAAAGGATTATCGCAATTAAAAAAGCAAGGAGCAAAAGAGATTATCATCGATTTACGAGATAATGGCGGTGGTTATTTAGAATCGGCTGTAGCAATTGCAGATGAATTTTTGAAAAATAAAGAGCTTATAGTTAAAACAAAAAACAAGAAAGGAAAAGTAGATACTACATTAGCTACTGAAAAAGGAATTTTTGAAAAAGGAAAAGTTACCATTTTAATTAATGAAAACACCGCTTCTGCAAGTGAAATTTTAGCGGGTGCCATCCAAGATAATGATAGAGGAACTATTGTTGGAAGACGCTCTTTTGGAAAAGGATTAGTACAGCGCGAAATGCCGCTTGGAGATGGCTCTGCAGTTCGATTAACTGTTGCAAGATATTACACACCTTCTGGACGTTCGATTCAAAAGCCATATGAAGACAAAGCGGAAAACTATTTTAACGAATTTGAAAAGCGCTTTGAAAGTGGCGAATTATATGAAAAAGACAAAACAAAAATAGCAGATAGTTTAAAATTTAAAACTAAAAAAGGACGAACAGTTTATGGTGGTGGTGGAATTATTCCCGATGTTTTTGTGCCTTTTGAAGGAAAACATGGAGAAGAGATGACCACTTTGATGTTGCAATCTGGTTTTGTGAATTATTTTGTTTTTGAACAGATTGACAAAAACAGAAATAAGTTTGCCAAAATGTCAATTGAAGAAATTAAAAAAGAAGTACACCAAAATAACAATTATTTTAACGCATTCAAAAAACATATTGCGACAAGCGGTTTGATGCTAAATTTAGATAATCAAAAAGAAAAAACATTGCATTATATTCATGCTGAATTTGTGCACCAATTGTTTGATGAAAAACAATATTATCAATTACTACTGAAAGAAGATTTGATGTTAAATAAGGTTTTGAATAGGTAATTACTTCCCAATAGCATCATGAACCATCGTGTGATTTCCATTATTCCACAAGCTCAAAATGTCGGTTGCAACAGCGGCACCACTTCCTGCGGCTATTGATAGTTGACTTCTGTGCCCTGCTAATACACCAGCCACATAAATTCCTTCAGCCACTAAATGATCATTGTTTTTTAGTTGAATTCTGTTTTTCTCAGGAGCAATTTTTTGATGTGGAATTACAAACGATTCCATTCCTTCAATTGTAAATGGATTTCCAGCCCCAACAGCAATAACTATGATTTTAGCTTGATAATTTGATTTATTGGTAGTAACCATAAAATCTCCAGCTTCACCAGCAATCGAAAGTACTTTTTCATCTTCGATTTGTAAAACATGAGGATACGATTTTGATAAATGTTCCAAACTTTCGTCTAACAATTCACTTCCTAATTTTCCTGCGGAAATTCCGTATGCGTTATTAAAAATAGCATTTTGAAGTGATGATGCTTTTTGATGGGCAATAATTCCTATTTTCTTATCACTTGCAAATGGTTTGTTTTTTGCAGAACCTAGTACTAATGCACAAGAAACACCTGAAACGCCAGCTCCAATAATTAAAACATCAAACATGATTATTCTTTAGTTTTTTCAACAATCATTTTTGAAAAACGCAATAAAAGCAATAATAAAATAGCACAAACTCCTGCTACAACACCAATTATTGCTACTGTACTATTTCCTTCAAACGGATTGCTGTAATCAATTTGAAATAAGTTAAAAACAATTAATCCTAAAGCTATAGCAACAGCTATGTAAGTAAAAATTTTCATTTGTATATTTTCTAAATAAATAATCCTTTAACATTGGCTGCAAATAATTTCACAGCAATTGCGAGTAAAATTACACCAAATATTTTACGAATTACACCTAATCCGTTATTTCCTAAAAGTCGTTCAATTTTTCCTGATGATTTTAAAACGCCATAAACCACTATAACATTAATAATAATAGCAATAATAATGTTGATTTTATCATAAGCAGCTCGAAGCGATAAAATAGTTGTCATCGTTCCAGCCCCAGCTATCAAAGGGAAAGCAATAGGAACAATCGATGCTGTACTAGGATTATCTTCCTTGTATAATCTAATACCAAGAATCATTTCCAAAGCAAGAAAAAATAGCACAAACGAACCAGCAACAGCAAACGAATTGGCATCAATACCAATTAACTTCAAAATTTCTTCTCCAACAAACAAAAAAGCAATCATAATTATTGCTGCTACGATAGTTGCTTTTTCTGATTGAATGTGCCCCATTTTACTGCGTAAATCTACAATAATTGGGATACTTCCTACAATATCAATTACTGCAAAAAGAATCATACCTATAGTAAAAACATCTTTCCAAATAATTCCTAAACCCATTTGTAACATTTTTTTGCAAATATAAACATAATGTGATAAAGCTAATTTGAATTTAACGATACATTGGGATGACTTATTATTATTCGTATATTTGCTTTTTTAATCCAGTAGAATATGTTTCAGCTTAATAAAACCATTGTATCCGAAGAAATCTTAGAAAAAGAATTCGTTTGTAATCTATCAGCTTGCCAAGGTGCTTGTTGTGTAGATGGTGATGCTGGTGCACCTTTAGATGAAGCAGAAACAAAAATTTTGGCAGAAATTTTTGAAAAAGTAAAACCATTTCTTCGCCCTGAAGGAATAAAAGCCATTGAAGAACAAGGAACTCACGTAACTTCAGATTTTGGTGAATTAGAAACCCCACTTATCGACGGAAAAGATTGTGCCTATGTAATTTTTGATGGAAAAACAGCACTTTGTGGAATAGAACAAGCCTATAATGAAGGAATTGTAGCTTGGAAAAAACCTTTTTCATGTCATTTATATCCAATACGAGTAAAAGAATATTCTGATTTTTCCGCTGTAAATTATCATAAATGGCATATTTGTTCAGATGCATGTGCGTTAGGAGAAGAATTAGGAGTTCCAGTATATCAATTTGTCAAAGAAGCACTAATTAGAAAATTTGGACAACAATGGTTTGACGAATTGGATAAAGTAGCTCAAGATTTAAAAAAGTAAACACCATTTTACGTCTTAAAAAAATCGATGTGAAGAGCTGATTTTTCAGTTACTCACAAGGATTTAACTATTGTTTATTGTCTTTTTAAATAATTGATAATCAATTATTTAAAAAGACATATTAATTTACTGACAAAAATCATCTTTGTTAAAAACTTGTCTCAATTGTGAATAAGTTTGCCTTTCTTTTTTCATTTCAAATGACAAACTTTGTAAACCCCAAATGAGTCAACTTATCCAATCATTAATAATATAAAAATCAAAGAGCTATGTCAGTAGTGGAACCAATTTTGCAAGAAAACAAAGATCGATTTGTAATTTTTCCTATCAAACACCAAGATATTTGGGAATGGTATAAAAAACAAGAAGCTTGTATTTGGACAGCAGAAGAAATCGATTTACATACTGATTTGAATGACTGGAACAATAAATTAAACGAAGATGAAAAGTATTTCATTAAGCATATTTTGGCTTTTTTCGCAGCTTCGGACGGAATTGTGAATGAAAATTTAGCTGAAAATTTCGTGAGCGAAGTACAGTATCCAGAAGCTAAATTCTTTTACGGATTTCAATTAATGATGGAAAATATTCACAGTGAAACATACTCATTGTTAATTGATACTTATGTAAAAGATGAAGCTGAAAAGCACACATTATTTCATGCCATTGAGACTTTTCCTGCAATTAAAGAAAAAGCAGAATGGGCATTAAAATGGATTGAATCGCCAAGTTTTGCAGAGCGTTTAATTGCTTTTGCTGCTGTAGAAGGAATTTTCTTTTCAGGATCGTTTTGTTCTATTTATTGGTTGAAAAAACGTGGATTGATGCCAGGATTAACATTTTCAAACGAATTGATTTCGCGTGACGAAGGTATGCATTGTGATTTTGCTGTGCATTTACACACGCATCATATTATAAATAAAGTGCCAAAAGCAAGAATTACAGAAATTTTGACTAATGCTTTAGATATTGAAAGAAAATTCATTACTGAATCATTACCAGTAAGTTTGATTGGTATGAATGCGACTTTAATGACACAATATTTAGAATTTGTAACCGATAGATTGTTAGTAGAACTAGGTTGTGATAGAGTTTATAATTCATCAAACCCTTTTGATTTTATGGATATGATTTCGTTACAAGGAAAAACAAATTTCTTTGAAAAACGTGTGGGTGAATACCAAAAAGCTGGTGTAATGAATTCTGATGCTGAATCAAGTAAAATAAGCTTCGACGCTGATTTTTAAAAAATATTTATGAAAAATTTAATTTTTATATTCGTTTTACTAATCAGTGTAACTGCAAACGCAAAATTTGTTGAGGGAATTGTCAAATTTAATGATGGACATGAAGAAAAAGGATTGATTAAATCATTTTTAGAGGAAAAATGGTTTTTTGCTCAAACATCAAAATCATTAGAAGAAAATTTGAATTTAGATGATAAGTTTTTGGTCTTTAAAATCAATAATGAATCTGATACAAAGAAAATATTGATTGACGAAATAAATCAGGTTACATTAATAAATGAAAATAATACGGTTCAAATTTTTAAAGTTATTTTCTTAAGAGAAGTTAATAAAGACGGCACAATTTCAGATGAAGAAAGGAAAGTTTATTTACCATTGTTAAAAGAAGGACGAATAAACATTTTTGGTTTTAAATTTCTAGAAAAAAGCGTCAAAGGTGGTATTTATTCTAAAGACGAAATTTTTTACTACCAAAATTCTAACGAAAATTATGCTATAAATTATGGAAATATTGATGAGTTTGCTTCTGAAATTATTTTTGAAAGTAATATGAGGGAAAAATTATCCAAAAGAATGGGTAATCCTCTAAAAGATTTATTCAAAGATTGCCCAGAAATTGTCAACAATATTGACACTTTGCTGGAGCCATATATTGAGCAAGACAGAGCATATGAGGCTGAAGAAAAAAGATTGAGTAAAGAGTTTAAAAAGCTCCCTAAAGAAAAACAAAATGACCTGCTTACCATTCATTATTATGACTTTAATTTTATTGATAAGCTAATAAATGATTACCAGAATTGTAAGTAAAAACCACAAATAACCCGAAATATGAGAAGGGATTTTCTATTTCACAAAAACTAAAAACGTATGTATGTAGTAAAAAGAGATGGCCATAAGGAGCCAGTAATGTTTGACAAAATCACGGACAGAATTAAAAAATTATGTTATGGATTAAATGACATGGTAGACGCTGTGAAAGTGGCAATGCGTGTAATTGAAGGATTATACGATGGAGTTACCACTTCTGAATTAGACAATTTAGCAGCAGAAACCGCAGCTTCCATGACGGTAACGCATCCAGATTATGCCCAACTAGCGGCTCGTATTGCAATTTCTAACCTACATAAAAATACTAACAAATCATTCTCGGAAACGATGAGTGAAATGTACCACTATGTAAATCCAAGAACAAACCAAGAAGCACCTTTGATTTCAGATGAGGTTTACGAAGTAATTAAAGCAAATGCAGAATTTTTAAATTCTCACATCATATACAACCGTGATTTTAACTATGATTACTTTGGTTTCAAAACCTTAGAACGTTCATATTTATTAAGAATCAACGGTAAAATTGTTGAACGTCCACAACAGATGTTAATGCGTGTAGCAGTTGGGATTCACTTAAACGACTTAGAAGCAGTAATTGAAACTTACGAATTAATGTCGAAAAAGTTCTTTACACACGCTACGCCAACATTATTCAACGCCGGAACTCCAAAACCTCAAATGTCATCATGTTTCTTATTAACAATGAAAGATGATAGTATTGATGGGATTTACGACACTTTAAAACAAACAGCAAAAATTTCACAATCAGCGGGAGGAATTGGTTTAGCTATTCATAACGTACGTGCTACAGGTTCATACATTCGTGGAACTAATGGAACTTCAAACGGAATTGTACCGATGTTACGTGTTTTCAATGACACTGCTCGTTACGTAGATCAAGGTGGAGGAAAACGTAAAGGAAGTTTCGCTATTTATTTAGAAACTTGGCATGCTGATATTTTCGAATTCCTAGATTTAAAAAAGAACACCGGAAAAGAAGAAATGCGTGCGAGAGATTTATTTTTCGCGATGTGGACTTCTGACTTATTCATGAAACGTGTGGAAGAAGATTCAACTTGGACGTTAATGTGTCCAAACGAATGTCCAGGTTTAGATGAAGTGTATGGCGAAGAATTTGAAGCTTTATATATTTCATACGAAGCGCAAGGGAAAGGTAGAAAAACCATCAAAGCTCGTGAACTTTGGGAGAAAATTCTTGAATCTCAAATCGAAACAGGAACGCCTTATATGTTGTACAAAGATGCAGCGAACAGAAAATCGAACCAAAAGAATTTGGGAACTATCCGTTCGTCTAATTTATGTACTGAAATTATGGAGTACACCTCTCCAGATGAAATTGCGGTATGTAACTTGGCGTCTATTTCGTTACCAATGTTTGTTGAAAATGGAGCATTCAATCACGAATTATTATTCAATGTAACCAAACGTGTTACTCGTAACTTAAATAAAGTAATCGACAGAAATTACTATCCAGTTGTAGAAGCTGAAAATTCAAACATGCGTCACCGTCCGGTAGGATTGGGAGTGCAAGGTTTGGCGGATGCTTTCATCATGATGAGAATGCCTTTTACAAGTGATGAAGCTAAGAAATTAAACCAAGAAATTTTTGAAACGTTATATTTTGCAGCTGTAACCGCTTCTATGGAAATGGCTAAAGAAGAAGGACCATATTCAACTTTCGAAGGTTCGCCAATTTCTAAAGGAGAATTCCAACACAACCTTTGGGGATTAAAAGACGAAGAACTTTCTGGTCGTTGGGATTGGGCAAGTTTAAGAAAAGAAGTAATGGCAAACGGAGTGAGAAACTCGTTGTTAGTAGCACCGATGCCAACGGCTTCAACATCTCAAATTTTAGGAAATAACGAAGCTTTCGAACCTTACACTTCAAATATTTATACAAGAAGAGTACTTTCGGGAGAATTCATCGTGGTGAACAAACACTTATTAAACGATTTAGTAGAAAGAGGTTTGTGGAACGAAACATTGAAGCAAGAAATCATGCGTCACAATGGTTCGGTACAACATATTGAAAGAATTCCTGCTGATTTAAAAGAATTGTACAAAACAGTTTGGGAAATGTCGATGAAAGATATTATTGATATGTCGCGTCAAAGAGGTTATTTCATTGACCAATCGCAATCGTTGAACTTGTTTATGCAAGATGCAAATTATGCGAAATTAACTTCGATGCATTTCTACGCTTGGAAATCAGGTTTGAAAACAGGAATGTACTACTTAAGAACAAAAGCAGCAGTGGATGCGATTAAGTTTACTTTAAATAACGATAAAGTGGCCGCTCCAATTGAAGTTAAAGAACAACATGTTGAAGTGAAAAAAGTAGAAGCTATCGCAGTTTTAGAAGAACCAGCAGAAATGACAGCCGAAGAATACAAAGCAATGATCGAAATGGCCAGAAACGCTGGTCCGGAAGATTGTGAAATGTGTGGTTCTTAATTTTAGAAGTAATTTAATGGATTATTTTGAAAAATTTGTTTTCCTTGAACTAACATGGAAACAATTTGCGAGACTTGATAGATCAGAATATTACAGTACAATTTCATCTTTAAGTGAGGAAGAGGATGAATTGTCTATAAAGATTAGTCGTGAGATTCATAATATATACAACGTTATTAATTCAAAGGTTGAAGGAGGAAAAAATGTAAATTCAATTATAGAATACCATCAGGAAGTTTCTTCAGTAAGTGATGTTATATTGAAGGTTTCTCAGGATTTTGACCTGTCATTGAAAAGAGAAGTTTCAGATAAATTTAAAAAAGCAGTTTTAAATTTTTTTGGGAAAAATTATCTAGAAAATTTTTTAAAAGATATAAATCATTAATTAATCAACAGTCATCACACGATGGCTGTTTTTGTTTTAAATAATTACAATCCAATTCGTACATTTGAAAAAAATACAATTATGTCAAAAGATAAAAAAGGCGTTTACACTGGAATCATAGAAAAAGACGTAGATGGAAATTATTTCTGTGGTGAATATTTGTTGGATTACCAATACACAGAGAAAAACTTCAAAGTAGGAGATGAAATCAACATCAAATCGGTTATCGTAAATCCGAGTGATAAAAGTTATAATCAATATCCTAAAAAATCGAGAAATTTCTTCTTGGCTAACGAAAAAGAATAATTCTAAAATCCGCAATCTTCAATCTAGAATCTTATGATGCAGTGGGAACAATTATTGTCCTTAAAAAGACAAGGCGACACCAGTAAACGTTTACGAAAAGAGCAAGACGAAACCCGTTTAGGCTTTGAAGTTGATTATGACCGAATTATTTTTTCTGCCGCTTTCAGAAGTCTGCAAGATAAAACTCAAGTCATTCCACTTTCAAAAACCGATTTTGTACACAATCGATTGACCCATAGTTTGGAAGTTTCGGTTGTTGGACGTTCTTTAGGTCGTTTGGTTGGAAAGCAAATCATTGCGAAATATCCACATTTGCAAGAAGTGCACGGTTATCAAGCCAATGATTTTGGTGCGATTGTAGCGGCAGCGGCGTTATCTCATGATATTGGAAATCCACCATTTGGACATTCAGGAGAAAAAGCAATTGGTGAATATTTCAAAACCGGAAACGGATTGCAATACAAAGACCAATTAACTGAAAAAGAATGGCAAGATCTAATCGATTTTGAAGGAAACGCTAATGGTTTTTCAGTTTTAGCTTCATCTCGTGAGGGAATTGAAGGCGGTTTGCGTATTTCTTATGCGACTTTGGGCGCTTTTATGAAATATCCAAAAGAAAGTTTGCCTAAAAAACCAACATCTAAAATCTGTGATAAAAAATATGGTTTCTTTCAGCAAGACAAAGCTTTTTTTGCTGAGGTTGCCAATGAATTAGGATTAATTTCAAATAAATCAGGAAGTGATATCGGTTTTGAGCGTCATCCTTTAGCGTATTTAGTAGAAGCAGCTGATGATATTTGTTATACAATTATCGATTTTGAAGACGGAATTAACTTAGGTTTAATTCCAGAAGAATATGCTTTAGAATACTTAATTAAGTTAGTAAAAAACGGAATAGACACCAAAAAATATAATGAATTACTGACTAAAGAAGATAGGATTAGTTATTTACGTGCATTGGCTATTGGAAGCTTAATTAGTGATGCTGTTTCGGTTTTTATGGAAAATGAAAAGGCTATTTTGGCTGGAGAATTCCCATACGCATTGATGGATAAAAGTCAATACAAAGCACAAATGAACGATATCATTCAAATTAGCATAAAAAACGTATATCAAAGCAAGGAAGTAATTCACAAAGAAGTAATGGGATATAAAGTAATCAATACATTATTAGATTGTTTTTGCACAGCAACCAATAAAAAAGAAAGTGGAATGGCCTCAAACTATGATGAACTTCTGTTAAAATTGCTTCCTGAAAGATTTCAGTTTCAAAAAGAAAATCTATACGACAGATTATTACACATTTGCCATTTTGTATCCTTGTTAACTGATGGAAAAGCTGTTGAATTATACAAAACAATTCAGGCAAACAAAAGTTAAATCTCTAAAATAAACACTTAAAAATTTTGAAAATTACTATAAAACGCTAATTTTGTTGTAATTATATTTAATCTAACCCTTAATTAACCATGAAAAAACAATTACTACTATTGTTAAGTGCATTGTTCTTATTTGTTACAGGTTATTCTCAAGAAATCAGCCAGCAACAAAAAAATCAAATTGATGCAGTAAATATGAATGAAAAAAAAGAAACAAATTCTAATGTTAAGAATGTTTCTAATGTTTCTTCAAAACCAGATAGAAAAACAAAAAAGCTTAGAAAACTTCATGAAAAACATTTGGCAAATAGTCCTTTTAAAAAGACTTTACAAATGTCTAAAAGTGAAAGAAAAGCTGCTGGAATACCACCAAATAAATATCTCGAACAAGAGTGGGAATTAACCATGAATCCACAAACAGGTACAGTAGATATTGAAAATTTAAGAGTTATTAGAGATAATTTATCTAGAGAAAGAGCACAAGCTATTGCTTTAGGTAGAACTCCAGGCGATGGAAGTGATAATAGTTGGATTGAAAGGGGTCCAAATAATGTTGGGGGTAGAACAAGAGCAATAATTTTTGATCCAAACGATCCTACATACAATACCGTTATTGCTGGAGGTGTGAGTGGTGGATTATGGAAAAATACAAATATTTCAAGTTCTAGTTCTACATGGACTAGAGTAAATATCCCAGAAAATCTTAATGTTTCGTCAATAACTTATGATCCTAACAATACAAATGTTTTTTATGCAGGTACTGGAGAATCTTATGTTTTTGGTGATGTAAGTGGTGATGGGTTATGGAAATCTTCGGATGCAGGACTTACTTGGACTAAAGTTTTTGGGGGAATTACGGGGAATACCTTTTTTCAATCATCTTCAAGTTTAACAGTTAATGCTCCTTCGGGTATTGCAGGTTCATATCCAGTTGTTCCAACAACAGCATTTGGTACTACTTTGTCAAGTTCATTGACAAATGACATAGTGTTAATTTCAGATGATACCCCACCAACTTCTGATGGTTGTGATGGAATCTTAAATGGTGCTGCACTAAACGGTAAAATTGCTTTGATAAGAAGAGGTTCGTGTACATTTGTGATAAAAGTTAAAGCGGCTCAAGATGCTGGTGCAGTTGCTGTTATTGTGATGAATAATGTTGCTGGAGCAGGGCCAGCTTCTATGGGAGGTACTGACCCAGCAATTACAATACCATCATTTGCTGTTTCAAAAGAAACAGGAGATATATTAGAGGCAGCATTAGCTTCTAATACAGTAAATGGCACATTGAATACACCTGCTACAGGAGTTCCTTCAGGGTTTATTGTTCCAGGAATTCAGCATATTAATGATGTTGTTGTTAAAAATAACGGAGGAATTTCTGAAATATACGTTGCTGCTGGTGACACATTTTATTCCTCTTCTGCAAATGCTACTTATCAAGGGAGTACAACCTATGGAGTTTATAAGTCTACTGATGGAGGGGCAAATTGGACGTTGTTGAACTTGCCATTAACCGCTAGTGGGAATAAACATTGTCCAAATGATATAGAGATAGCTGTAGATGGTACAATATGGGTTTCAACTACTAATAGCTGGTCTTTTGGAAATGGAGGAGGAAAAATTTTCTCGTCAACTGATGGAGGAAATACTTTTGTCGATAAGTATACAGTTACAAATGGAGCAAGAACTGAGATTGAAGTTTCTAATACAACTGCTAATAAGTTATATGTTTTATCTGAAATTGATGCAGTAGCGCCTTCTACTATTGAAATTACTATGCTTGTTACAAATAATGGATTTAGTACAGCTCCAACTGTTTTAACATTACCAACTGGTAATGAAACAAGAGAAATTACATATGGTTTTACTGGACAACAAGCATTTTATGATTTAATGATTGAGTCTGATCCATCAAATGATCAAATTCTATATGTTGGAGGTATTGATTTATATAGATCTACTGATGGTGCGAATTCTTGGGTTACAATTTCTGATTGGACCTCTAATGTTCACGCTGACCAACATGCAATGACTTTTAAACCAAATAACTCAAATATAGCTATTTTTGGTAATGATGGAGGTGTTTATTATTCTGGAAATTTATCTGCGACTGGAACACCTGCAACGGCAAGAAACAACGGGTTTAATGTTACTCAATTCCATTCTGTTGCTGTTGCTCCAACAGGCGCTACAGGAGGGAATTTAGTAAACGATTATTTTTCAGCTGGAGCGCAAGACAATGGAACAAATTATTTTGCAAGTGCTGGTCCTGGAATTAATCCGAGTGTTGAATCTCAAGGCGGAGATGGAGGAACAACAGTGTTTGATCAAGGTGCAGATAAATATTACATTTCAAGTTATGTATATAATGTCAATATAAATTATAGATCTACTGCTGGTAATGTAAGAGCAATTAGTAATGATGCTGGTTCTGCTGCTAATGGAGCATTTTATCCTGCAATGGCATTAGATTCTGGACTAGATATTCTTTATACAGATTATTCATCAGGAACTTCATATATAGTTAGAAGATATACTAATTTAAAATCAGGAATTGTTGGTAGAACTAGTATCACAAATGCTTTATTGACAGGTAGTCCTACAGCACTTAAAGTTTCTCCATATACTTCAGGTTCTTCTACACTTTTAGTTGGTACAAAAAATGGTAAATTATTAAGGGTAACAGGAATTAATAATACAACTGGAACTTGGACAGATATTACAGGTTCAGGTTTTGTAGGTAGTATTTCTGATGTAGAATATGGTCTTTCAAATGATGAAATTTTTGTTACGGTTCATAATTATGGAGTTACTAGTATATGGTATACTTCAAATGGAACTTCAGCAACTCCAACATGGTTAAATAAAGAAGGAAATTTACCTGATCTACCGGTTAAATGTATTTTGCAAAATCCTTTAAATACAAATGAAGTTATTATTGGGACTGATTTAGGAGTTTGGTATACAAATAACTTTACTGATTCTTCACCTTCATGGAATCAATCATATAATGGAATGAGCAATGTGAAAGTACCAGATATGGATTTAAGAAATGACAATAAAGTTTATGCTGCAACTTATGGACGAGGAGTTTTCTCAGGTAGTTTTACAGCGGTTAGCTTGTCTAATGGAGATATTTCACTTAATAATGAAGTGAAAATTTATCCAAATCCTTCTAAAGGAATATTAAATGTGTCAATTCCAAGTTATTCAGGTGAACTTAAAATTAATTTATTTGATATCAATGGGAGAGAAGTGTTGTCAAGTTCTGAAAATTTTTCAATTGAAAAATCAATAAATCTTAAAGGATTAGAATCTGGAATTTATGTTTTAAAACTTCAAGGTAATGATGGATTATCTTATACCGAAAAAATTGTTTTAGAATAGTTGAATATTAAGAAAGAACAAAAAACACCCTTTGGGGTGTTTTTTTATGATTTATAGTCAAGAAGTCAAATATGTATTAATTAGTTAGACAGACAATTTTCACTTTAATTACAAACTTTGAAACTGGAAAAATAATTGCATTAATTACTGTAAATAATAAACTAAAAACTACCAATGGTTGAAATTCAAATTCAACAATAAAAGATGTACTAAAATTATATCTAAAATGAAAATTGGTCAAGATGAAATGATAGGCGGAGAGACTATATGTTTGATAAATAATAGCTTATATTTTGCCTTCATGATAAATTAACGTAATAAAATAGGAGAATATACAGATATAAAATCCAATTCAACCTATACGAATAGCGTAAAAATGAATTATAAAGAAATCAAAAAAAACCATCTGCAATATTTGTTTCACGCTGCGCTTAATTTTTTTGTCTTTGTGGAGAATAATTTGGAGATATTTCAAAGAATTTTTTCTGGTTTGTTGTTTCGTTCCCATAGCAATAACAGGAGTGAAGCCGAGAATCGGCATAGAATTAATAATAGAAATTTACTCTTCAAGATTTTTGGAATTCAATTATTCATTTTAAAATTCAATGATTTTATCATGTAAATAGATTCTAAAAGACCTTTCTTTTAGTTAAAAAAAAAGCCGGTTTAGCCGGCTTTTTCTAACTAACTATAAATTTATTCTTTTATTAATTTCTTTGTTTGGCTTAGACCATTGTTATCTGTAACTTTTATTATATAAATTCCTGTTTCAAGAGTTTCTATGTTCAGTTGATATTCAGCACTTACATTCTCAAATGATTTTACTAATTGTCCTGTTAAAGTGTAAATTTCTACTTGTTTTACTTCTTTTGAAACAGAAAAACTATTTCTAGTAGGATTTGGATATATAAAAATTTCATTTGAAATTGTATCAAAATCATCAGAACTTAGTGTTGAAGGTTGATTACCAAACACTCTGAATCTTCCTGAATTTACAGTTATTAGTGCTGTTGGGCTACTGATAACTACTGGTGTATTGTTATCCATTAAATCGTACCATGTCATCGGATAAGTATATACATCTGTTGGAAAACTTGGATTAATAGTCAAATTTGCAACAGAAAAATTAGCTAAAACCACTACATTTCTCAGTTGAGTTGTTGGAAATGAATTGTTATAGATATAAATTCGTTGTTTGACATTATTTGCGTCAGGGCTAATTGCGTGATCGCCCATAAATACAGGTTCCGAAGTTTTTAGTTTGATCATTTTTGACCAATCACTTAGTATAGAAGTTCTTCTTGCGTCTGCTAACCAATTTTGCGTCCATTGAACTTGTTCTTTAGTAGATAATTTACAATCTCCAGGTGTGGTTGCACTTTCATCATTTACGGTGCCATTATCACAGGTGTAGATAGATTGGTTATTTCCTAATTCAGCAAAATGCCATATCATTTTTGGACCAGGCACTAAAATACTTGTAGCTCCAATTGAACCCATTCGATTTAAAGCATTTGTTAAATTTCCGTTTACAGGAAAAGCTCCAGCACCATTTCCGTATGTTACTGCTTCATACATCATTCTATCTTTGTCATGACTTTCTGGATAACCCATTAATCTTTTTCCTGTAAAACCACGACTTGTGTGTGACATTCTAGAAATATTTTGCGTAGCATATCCCATTGCTAATTCTCTATATTGAGTGTACATTTCACCCCACATCATAATTCCTTTGCCTTCACCTAATCTGTAATTAGCCCATTGTTGTTCTTCTGCATCTGTTCCTAAATGCTCAAAAATCACATAAAAGTCATTATCCAGCGTCCAAGAATAATCAGCATATTCTTTTAAAACATCAACTCTGTCTTGTTGGTATGCGTTTGTACATGCATCATCACCACTAGAACAAGCTTGTGTGAAACCTTTTGTTAAATCCCATCTGAAACCATCGATTTTAAATTCTGTTATCCAATGATTTATTGTTTGTTTGACGTAGTTTTTTGTATAGGTTGAAGAGTGATTAAAATCTTCTCCAACACTATAACTGTGTCTTGCAGTTGTGTTAAAATATGGATTATCGCTTGCTGGACCACCCCAACCATCACCTTCAGGGTCGTTCATCCACATTCTAATTAAAGGATTTCTTCCAAAGGCGTGATTAAAAGCAATATCCAAGATTACAGCAATACCATTTTGATGACATAAATCGACTAATTCTTTAAATTTTTCTGGTGTACCATAAAATTTGTCTAAAGCCATATGGAAAGCAGTGTTGTATCCCCAACTTTCGTTTCCTTCAAATTCCATTACAGGCATAAGTTCTATTGCATTTATACCTAAATCTTTGAAATATTGAATTCTATCAATTACATCTTGAAAATTTCTATCAGCATCAAAATCTCTAATTAGTAATTCGTAAACTACCAATTTATCTTTATTTGGTTTTGTAAAACTTGTAGAAATCCAATTGTATGGTGTTTGACCTGTTTTTAATAATGTAACTTCTCTTTCTTGACCTGATGCTGTTGGAAAAGCAGGTAATCCTGGATAAGTTGTACTTGGAATCCATGGGTCATCATATGAAGAAAGTACAGTTGTGGAGCAAGGATCGGCAGTTTTTACTAATGCTGGTGAATTTGCAATAGGCGTTTGATCTACAACCCAATATTGATAAGAATAATTTACTCCAGAAGTCAATCCGTTAAGTTCTAGCCAAAATTTACCTGTTGTAGGGTCTTTTTTCATGGCATAACTACTATTAGGATTCCAGTTATTAAAGCTACCCGCTACATAAACAAAGTCTTTACCAGGCGCATCTAATACTAGAGTGGCCTTTGAAAAGTCTGATGTATTATAATTTATGCCATTTTTTAGTCCTACAGGTAATGCCTCAGAGATGGTTGTCGGTGTTACAATTACTGAAAACCTTCTTGTGATAGTTGAAGCTCCTATAGTGACTTCAAGTTCATAGCTTGTATTTGCTGTTATATTTGTGTGGTTGTATGAATATGATGCTGTCGTAGCTGTATTTATACTTGTGCCATTAGCTTTTAAGTTGTAATTGGCATTTCCTCCTGTGTTCGTAGCTGTAATATTTAAGTTTCCACCAGCAGCCATAATAGTTGCACTATTATTAGAAGGCGAAGTTAAGTTAACTTGAAAAGTACCAACATTAAAGATAAAGTCACCACATGAAGGAGGCAATTTTAAGGTTTGGCTTCCATTTGCATTTCTGAATACCATTCCAAGTTTAGTTGCATTTGCTTGTTGAGTCGTATTTAATCCAAAATAAGTACTTGGTGTTAATGTTATACTCCAAGTTCCATTTCCATTGTTTGTCATCAGGCCTACACTGTCATCTTGTCCCCAGTTTCCAACAACTCCAAAACCGAACGCATTAGAGTCATCCCCAATTCCTGCGTGCATATACACTTTTGTTGGAGATGTTCCTACTAAGTTACAAGTTTGTGCTGCAGTTGAAACGGTAATTGTTATTTGGTCTGTTACATTAAAACTACTTGGCGTAATGGTTACTTGTGCTTGAGAAACAATACTTGTTATAAAAAATAAAATATATAGTAGGGTTTTTTTCATAGCTATTTGATTTAATAAAAAGGCTGTCTCGTAAAAGACAGCCTTTTAAAATTTTATTATTATTGTGGTGTTAAAGTATAAGTATAAGCTCTAGGATTAGATAAATCTAATTCAACTAAATAATCACCAGTAGATGGAACTGCAATATTAGAACCGCCTTCTTCTAAAGAAGCGTCAGCACCATTATCTCCGTAGTTTAATCCCCAAGCATCATTAGCTCTAAATTTGATTTCTTGACCTCCTACTAAGTTGATAACAATTGACCATTTTTTAGTAGTTGGGTTATACGTCATATTTGCATCTGTACCCCAACCGTCACCACCTGTAACAGGAGCTGTAGCAGAACCTAATACTCCCCAAGTTGTTAGTGTTGTAGTGTAAGCTAATGTTGTAGTATTTGCATTGATTTTATAATAACCAGCAGTTGCTGTACAATTAGATTCACCAGTTAATGCTAACATTCCTGAAAATGTACCATCATCACCCCAATCATCATTACCCCATTCGTAAGCGCCAGAACCATTAGGGCCTACAAATTTGAACTCACCATCTAAAGCAACATATCCTTCATAATCAGTTTGTCCAAATCCTGAAGCAGCTAATCTTGGAGCTGTACTTGGAGACCATCCTTGGTGGTTACCTGGAACTGCGATTTGTGGTAGATCGGTAGTGAATGGAGTTACAATAATTGTAACTTTGTTTGAACCCATTAAGTCAAAGCCTGAAGCGCTAGATACCACTCTTACATCAAAATTTGCAGCAGTGTAAGGAGTTGCACCAAGTGCCAAACATGCAGTATTTAATGTTTCTTGAGAAACAGAAAGTTGTAAAGCTCCAGTTGTTCCTCCTAAACTTTGAGGAGCAGAGAAATCTCCACCTTCAACATCAATTTCTAAAGCATAACTAATTGCTACATCTCCATTATAATTTGCTTTTGACCAAACAAAACGCTCTGCTTGTTGAGTCATAGTTGCAGGAGATAATACATATGCGCTTCCAGATTCTGGAGCTGATAATACTGGTGAATCTACACCTTCAATAACTGGTCTGTCTTGAACATCATCAACACTACATGATACTGCAAGAGCACCAAATAAAATAAATACTGATTTTACTATATTTTTCATATTCTATTTTTTAATTATTAATAACCTGTGTTTTGAATTAATTTAGGATTAACATTTATTGCATCCTGTGGAATTGGGAAAACATTTCTGTAACTTGGTGTTGGTGCTCCATTAGGAACATTACCTTTCCAAGGCCATACATAAGAACTACCCGTAAATTTGCCAAAACGAATTAAGTCTGTTCTTCTATGTCCTTCCCAATGTAATTCTCTTGCTCTTTCATCTAAGACAAACTGTAATGCATCAGATGGTAAGCTTGAAATATTTCCAGAAGTATTGCCATAAGCTCTTTCTCTTAGTGCGTTAATGTATCCAACAGCAGTTGAAGCAGATCCTCCAGCTCCTCTAGCAAAACATTCAACATACATTAAATATGCGTCAGCTAAACGAAATACAGGAAAGTCTATATCAACAAAATCTCCAGCAGCATCAGATCCTTGAACTCCATTGATGTCCACATTTTTCCATTTTGAAATTGCATATCCATCAGTAAATGTTCCTACATTAGCAATCTCTAAAGTTTGTCCAGATGTGTAAAACTGCTTTCTTGAGTCATTGTCCATTCCATTGAATTTACTAACAAAAGCAGATGTAGTTCTTAATCCAGCCCATCCGCCATTGATACCGAAATTAGAAGCGGTCATACTTCCTCCAACTGGAGCATGAGTTAAATATGTTGTTCCTCCGTATGTTTTTGTGTGTAATCCGTCAAAAGCTACGGCAAAGATAAACTCATTTTGAGCTCCATTAGTGTCATTATCAGCTAAGAATAAATTTCTATAGTTTGGATTAATAGAATAACTTGTTTCAGTTATTACTTTGTTGATATATATTAATGCGTCTGCATATCTATCAGTTCCTACATATACTTGAGCATTCATTAATAATTTAGCTTTTAACATCCACGCTGCGGCTTTGTCAACTCTAAATTGTTCATTTGAATTAGGAGCCATTAAATCGGCTTCCATATCTGTTAATTCCTGCTCTACAAAAGCAAATAATTCTGCTCTATTTGCATAATCTGGCAAGTGAAATTCAGTTGATGAGTTTTCTGTTTCTAAAGAAGCACCACCAAACAAATCAATTATGTGCCAGTAGCTCATAGCTCTTAAAAAACGAGCTTCTGCACGATAGATTTTAATTTCATCACGAATTGCTCCCGTAATTCCTCTAGCATCTAATTTTTCATCTGTAGTTTGTCTTAAATATTCATTACAATTAGTTACTTGAAAAGCTAATCTATAATATGTAGCCTTAACAAAACCATCAGAAGCCGTCCATGTATGCCAATGAAAATCTTTAATTGTTGCATCATTCCATGCAATAATTGCCTCATCAGTTGTTAATTCTTGGAAGTTCCAATAATTTCTAATGTATTGGCTAAATCCTTCGTCAATTCCTGCTACGTCTCCACTACCTGCTGGTCCTTGTTGTCCAGTAGTAGCTAAACCAGCATATAACTTGGCTAAAAATTGTTTGTAAGATGCTGGATCTTGAAACAATTCTTCAGCGGTTTGCTGTGTTCCTTCAGGTTCTGTGCTAAGCTCATCTACACATGAAGTAGAAATTAGTGCTAAAACAAAAACTGAAGCCAAGCTTAAAAGTTTAAATTTTAAATTTTTCATAGTTTTTTATTAAAAGTTTACATTTAATCCTAATGTATAAATTCTTGGTCTTGGATAAATATTATTGTCAATACCTCCACTTACTTCTGGATCAATACCTTTGTAATCAGTGATTAATAATAAATTCTGTCCACCTAATGATAGTTTTGCACTAACTTTTTCAGACATAAATTTTTCAAAATTATATCCAATAGTAAGGTTGTCTAAGCGTACAAAACTAGCATCTTGAATATAATAATCAGACTGAAATCTTTCAGCTGATGTAGAGCTAAAATTAGTGTTTAAAATTTCAGTAACTGCATTTCCTAAGTCTGTTTCTCTAATTAAAACTTGATTACTCCATCCTAAATTAGAATCTACGTTATTGTATACATAATTACCCCAACTTCCTCTCCAAGACATAGACATATCCCAGTTTTTGTATGTTAAGTTTGTATAAAAACCGTAAAAAATATCAGCGCTTGGTTTTTTATAAATATAACGGTCAGCAGTTGTAATAGAACCATCACCGTTTCTGTCAATGAATACACCATCAATAGGATTCCCCTGATTGTCATAAGCTTGTTCATAAACAAAGAATGAATTTGGTGTGTAACCAACAGTTTGAATTTGAATATTATTACCAATTCCTCCTGCAATTCCACCCGTTTCTATTCCAAAACCTGGCGCACCATCAATTAAATCAGTAAGTTCTGAATTTTGGAAAGTAATATTTCCACCAACACTTAATGTGAAATTGTCATTTTTTACAGGAATTACTTCAGCAGCAATTTCTATACCTTGGTTTTTTGTTTTTCCAATATTGTAGTTGTCATAATTTGAAAAACCAAAAAATGGTGGATTTGGAATAAATGCTAATAAATCTTTTGTTCTTTTTTCATAAACATCTACAGAACCTGTTATTCTATCATTTAAGAATCCAAAATCTAATCCAATGTTTCTAGTTTCAGTTTCTTCCCATTTTAAGTTAGGATTGTATCTTTCTGGACGAACTGTAGTGTAAAATTGATTGCCAAATTGGTACTGTGCTTGCGCATCAGATGACAAATAAGTTGCTTGAGAAGGATAGTAACTTCCGGTATCTTGTTGACCCGTAATACCCCATCCTAATCTTAATTTAAGATTTGAAATTGAAGAAACGTTTTTAATAAAACTTTCTTCATCTATTTTCCATGCAAATGCTGCAGAAGGGAAGTTACCCCATCTAAAGTTTTCAGTAAATCTTGACGAACCATCTCTTCTGTAGGTTGCTGTTAAAATATATTTGTCGTATAAATTAACAATTGCTCTTCCAAAAAATGATTGTAAGTTTAATTCATTATAATAAGGAGCGCTATTTGAAATAATAGCATTATTTACAGATAGTCCACTGCCATAGTATTCTAAGTTTTGATAATTATAACCAGCAGTTAATTCAACAGAACCATTTATTGCATTGATGTCTCTTTTGTAGTTGAAAAACAAATCCATTAAGCGGTTTCTGCTGTAATTTTTGTTTTCATAGTTATCTGTTACATCATAAGCATAATCAGGTGAAGAATTTCCATAACTTCTACCCGTTGTATAATCATATCCAAAATTGGCAATTAATTTTAATTCTGGCAAGAAGTGTAGTTTATATTCTGTTTGAACGTTTCCTAAACTTCTAAAGTTGTTACCATAATTATTGAATTGTTCCAATAAAGCAACAGGGTTTCTACCTGCTAATTGGTTATTCCATTCAAAATATGTTCCGTCTGGATTTTTTACATTTTGTGTAGGATCAAAAGAAATAGCCGAACCAATAGCACCTCTATTACTGTAATTGTTTCTCATTACAGAAGTTTTATTGTTTAACTCCACTTTTAAATGGTTGTCAAAAAAGTTACCTACTAAAGCCACACCTGTTGTTGCTCTATTCATGTTGTCTCTTTTTAAAATACCATTCATATCAGTTAAACCAACAGATGCTCTATATGTAATATTGTCAATTCCTCCAGATAGAGATACGTTGTGGTCAGTTCCTAAGGCTTTTCTATAAACCTCGTTTTGCCAATCTGTATTTGCTGTACCTAGAAGTGCTTGTTGATTTGCACTACCAAAAGTATTTACATAATCTCTTAGTTGATTAGCACTTAAAACATCTACTTTAGTAGAAATTTCACTTAAAGAAACATTACCATTATAATTTACTTTTAAGTCACCTGTTTTTCCTTTTTTAGTAGTAATAATGATTACTCCATTAGATGCTCTTGATCCGTAAATAGCTGTTGCAGATGCGTCTTTTAAAACAGTTACCGATTCAATATCGTTTTGGTTAATTGTTGCTAATGGATTTCTTCCGCCTGTGTTATCTTGTAAAACAGGAACGCCATCAATGACAAATAAAGGGTCATTGGTTGCTTTTAAAGACGACCCTTGTCTAATTCTAATAGTAGCTCCTTCACCAGGTGCTCCACCTCCGTTAGTAATTTGAACCCCAGCAACTTTACCTTGAATCATTTGATCCGCAGCAACTACTGGTCCTTTTACGAAGTTTTTAGAAGTCATAGTAGTTACAGATCCAGTAGCATCTTTCTTTTTAACAGATCCATACCCAATTACAACAACATCTTTTAATTCTTGTGTGTCTTCCTGTAAAGTTATCGTTACAGTTGATTGATTTTCATAAACTAATGTTTGATCTTTAAATCCTAAATAAGAGAAAATTAATTTTTGTCCTTTTTTTAGATTTGGTAACGAAAAATTACCATCAAAATCAGTTGACGTTACTATGTTAGTACCTTCTATTACAATGGTTGCGCTAGGCAAAGGCTGTTGCGAAGTACCATCTAAAACAACACCTTTAAGTGTGTTTTGTGCAAAAATACCTATCGGAAAGATAAGTAAGAAAAGTAGTAACTTTTTTTGCAGTGTTTTCATACAAATTGTTTAGGTTAAAATTGTTTTTTAATTGCTTATAACTTTACTTCTAATGTTAAATTTATGTAAAAATTAGTTATAAAAAAATGAGAATCAATTTTATAGCTCGCGAAAACGTTTTCGTGTTGAAAACTTTATTAATTAAGCAGTTTTTTTAGCAAAAATTACGATACATAAAAAAATAAACATACATTTAATAAAAATTTATAATCTCTATTTTTATCATGAGAAAAAAAGTTACTTTAAAACAAATTGCAAAGGAATTAGATGTTTCTATTTCAACCGTTTCAAAATCACTGCGTGATAGTCACGAAATTAGCGAAGATACTCGGCTAAAAGTTCAAGCTTTTGCAAAACTGTATAACTATAAGCCAAATAATATCGCATTAAGTTTGAAAAACAAAAAGACTAAGACAATTGGGATTATTATTCCTGAAATTGTACATCATTTTTTTGCAACTGTTATTAGTGGAATTGAGCAAGTAGCTAATGAAAATGGATATAATGTAATTGTATGTTTGTCTGACGAATCCTTTGATAAAGAGGTGATTAACTTAGAAATGTTAGCAAATGGAAGCACAGATGGTTTCATCATGTCTTTATCTAAAGAAACACAGCAAAAAAGAGATTTTCATCATATTCAAGAAGTAATTAATCAAGGGATGCCTGTCGTGCTTTTTGATAGAGTAACGAATGATGTTTTTTGTGATAAAGTAATTATTGATGATAAACAAGCTGCATTTGATGCCGTACACTTTTTAATTGAGCAAGGATTTAAAAAGATAGCTTTAATAACCACAGTTGATTATGTAAGTGTTGGTAAATTAAGAACGGATGGCTACAAGAAGGCATTGAAATCCAATAATATTTCAGTTGACGAAGAATTAATCATTAAAATAGAAGATATAGAAAATTGCGCTGTTAAAATTGAAAATCTAATTAAGGAGCAAAATTGTGATGCTATTTTTGCTGTGAATGAATTGTTTGCTGTTACTGCGATTAAAATTGCTGCAAAAAATAATCTCAAGGTTCCAGACGATATTTCGGTAATTGGCTTTACAGATGGAATTATTTCTCAATTTTCTACACCTAGTATTTCTACCGTTAGTCAAAATGGAATTAAAATGGGAAGAAAAGCGGCTCAAATGCTTATTGATAGATTGGAGCTAGAAGACGAAGAAGACGAGCATTACAAAACAGAAATCATAGAAACTAATTTGATAGTTAGAGAATCTACTACAACGAAATAGTTTGATTTAAGTATTTGATTATTAGTATTATATAGATGTTAAAATTAAAAAACATGTCTTGCGTTTTTTGATTAAGTATTGTTTTATTCAAAAAAATATTTTTAAATTTACAAAATCAAAGCTTATAACTTCACTTCTAAAACAATAAGTTTTGATAAGCAAAGTGCTTATCGTATTTTAATTTAAATTACGATAATGAAAAAACCGAATTTAAGTTTTTGGCAAATATGGAATCTTAGTTTTGGATTTCTAGGTGTCCAAATAGGCTATTCGTTGCAAAATGGTAACACTAGTAGAATTCTCGAAGCATTAGGTGCTAATGTTGACAAGATTAATTATTTTTGGCTTGCTGCTCCCTTAGCAGGTTTAGTCGTTCAACCTATTATAGGTCTTTCAAGTGATAAAACTTGGACCCGTTTAGGAAGAAGAATTCCTTTTATATTACTTGGTTCTATAATTTCGGCTTTGGCGATGTTTTTTATGCCAAACTCTGGAAATTTTGCCAATCTATTACCTGCCTTAGTATTTGGAGGTGTAATGTTATTGTTAATGGACACCTCTTTTAATATTACAATGCAGCCTTTTAGATCTCTAGTTGGTGATATGGTAAACGATGAGCAAAAAAATCTTGGGTATTCTTTACAGAGCGCATTAATCAACTTTGGGGCTGTTTTCGGCTCTTTGCTTCCTTGGATTTTAGCAAAACTAAATGTATCAAATGTTCCTGATGTAGGTGAAAAAGTTGCGGATTCTGTAATTTGGTCCTTCTATATTGGTGGTACAATTCTTCTATTAAGTGTGCTTTGGACCGTTTTTAGAACCAAAGAATATGCACCACAAGAACATGCCGAATTTAACAATATTGATTTAAACGCTCCAGAAGTAAAAGAAAAAACAAGCATAATAGAATTGTTAAAAACCGCACCAAAAATATTTTGGCAATTAGGTTTAGTTCAATTTTTTTCATGGTTTGCTTTATTTTTAATGTGGGTTTATACAACTAGAGCAATTGCAAATCAAGTATGGGGAGAGGCGGCAGCTGATCCGCGCTCATTATCGTTTAACGAAGCGGGTGATTGGACAGGAGTTCTGTTTGCTTTTTATAGTGCTGTTGCGGCTTTATTTGCACTATCAATTCCTTCAATTGCAAAAGTTATTGGAAGAAAAAAAACTTACAGTTATTCACTAATTTTTGGTGGAGTGGGGTTAATTTCAATGTACTTTTTTCATGACAAATACATTTTGTTTTTCTCAATGATTGGAGTTGGAGTAGCATGGGCTGCTATTTTAGCAATACCATATGCAATGCTTTCAAGCGCGTTGCCTGCAAATAAAATGGGAGTTTATATGGGTTTATTTAATGGAACCATAACGATACCTCAAATTGTAGCGGGTGCTTTTGGCGGAATTATTTTAGGTGTGCAAAAAGGAGCTATCTTTTATAATGAAGCAAATGTTAAATGTATTGAACCTGCAAATAAAGGTTTATTTTCAGGTGATGCAGTTTTGATGATTGTTGTTGCTGGAATTTCATTACTTATTGCAGGATTGGCTGTTGCATCTATTCAAGAAAAAACAGAATAAACGATGACTAAAAAAGCATTCATATTCGACCTTGATGGTGTAATTGTAGATACTGCTAAATATCATTTTCTGGCTTGGCAAAAATTAGCCAACCAGCTAGGAATTGAATTTACACATGAACATAATGAAGGATTAAAAGGTGTTAGTAGAGTTCGTTCATTAGAAATAATTTTAGAACTTGGCAAAATTCAAGCTTCTGAAGAAGATAAAAACAAATGGTTAATCCAAAAAAACGAGGAGTATTTGTCTTATTTAGTAACAATGGATGAAAAAGAGCTTTTGCCTGATGTAATTCGTGTTTTACAATATTTGAAAGATAAAAATCAATTTATTGCTTTAGGTTCAGCAAGTAAAAATGCTAGACCAATATTAGAAAAGACAAATATTATGCACTTTTTTGATGCAATTATTGATGGTAATGATGTTTCAAATGCAAAACCAGATCCTGAAGTTTTTTTAAGAGCCGCACAATTAGTTGGTGTTACAAATGAAAATGCAATTGTTTTTGAAGATTCAGTTGCAGGGATTCAAGCTGCTAACATTGCTAATATGACTAGTGTTGGAATTGGAGATCAATCCGTTTTACACGAAGCTAAATACAATTTTAAAGATTTTACATTTATTGATGAGGCTACTCTAGATAAATTAATACACTAATATTTTGTTTGAAATTTAAATTTATGGGCTCAAAAAGCAACCCTAACTTTTAAACTTTTAAACTTTTAAACAAGAAAAAATAAAATGAATCAAGATTATATTAAACCAGACAATTGGTCGATTATTGAGGAAGGATTTGATGCAGAAAAGGTTAAATCATCCGAAAGTTTGTTTAGTATCGGAAACGGTGCTATGGGGCAACGCGCTAATTTTGAAGAATATTATTCAGGTAAAACTTTTCAAGGAAGTTATATCGCCGGAATTTATTATCCAGACAAAACAAAAGTGGGATGGTGGAAAAATGGTTATCCTGAATATTTTGCCAAAGTATTAAATGCACCTAACTGGATTGGAATTGAAATAGAAATCAATGGAGAAAATTTAGATTTAGCCAAATGTAAATCTGTTTCAAATTTTAAGCGTGAATTGAATATGAAAGAAGGTATTTATTATCGTTCTTTTGAAGCTACATTAGCAAATGGTACTGAGATTGCTGTTAAAGTACGTCGTTTCTTGTCATTAGATTTAGATGAAGTTGGTGTAATTAATTATGAAATCACCGCACTAAACTCAGATGCAAAAATTGTATTTAAACCATATGTTGATGCCGGAGTACATAATGAAGATGCCAATTGGGAAGAAAAGTTTTGGGAGCCAATAAGTGTGAAAAATCTTGCTAATGAAGCTTTTGTTACAGCAAGAACTTTTAAAACCCATTTTACAGCCACTACATTTATGCAAAACAGTGTATTGCTAGATGGTTCAAACTTAAGTGTAACACCAATAAATGTTCAAACAACAACAGAAAAAATACAATTTTCTTACGAAATTGCTGTTGCAAAAGGTCAAACTACTACCCTACAAAAAATAGGTGGTTACACAGTTTCAATGAATCACGAAAATACAGTTAAAGCAGCTGAAAACATAATCTTAAAAGCGTTAGAAGTTGGTGTAAATCAATTAACTGAGAACCAAAAAGCAGCTTGGGCAAAAATATGGGAAATGAGTGATATTACCATTGATGGCGATGTAAAAGCGCAACAAGGTATTCGTTTCAATATTTTCCAATTAAATCAAACATATTTAGGAAAAGATTCAAGATTAAATATTGGTCCTAAGGGTTTTACAGGTGAAAAATACGGGGGTTCAACTTATTGGGATACAGAAGCTTATTGTATACCTTTTTACATGGCTACAAAAGACCAACAAGTCGCACGAAATTTATTAGCATATCGTTATAATCAATTAGATAAGGCAATTGAAAATGCTGAAAAATTAGGGTTCAAAAATGGAGCTGCTTTGTATCCAATGGTAACTATGAATGGTGAAGAGTGCCATAATGAATGGGAAATAACATTTGAAGAAATTCATAGAAACGGTGCTATCGCTTTTGCAATTTATAACTATTATAGATTCACAGGTGATTATTCCTATATTCCAGAAAAAGGATTAGAAGTGTTAATTGGAATTGCTCGTTTTTGGCATCAAAGAGCTACTTTTTCTACTAATAGAAATCAGTATGTAATTTTAGGCGTGACTGGCCCTAATGAATATGAAAACAACGTAAACAATAATTTCTATACAAACTATATTGCAAAATGGTGTATTGATTACACAATTGAGCAAATTCAAAAAATAGAGAAAGAATATCCATCAGACTACTCTAGAATCCTCAATAAAGTGAAGTTGTCTCAATCTGAGATTTCAGAAATGAAAAATGTAGCGGATAATATGTATTTCCCTTATTCTGAAGAGCACGGAGTATATTTACAACAAGATGGTTTCTTAGATAAAGAATTGATTACCGTGGCTAATTTAGATAAATCGCAACGACCAATTAATCAAAAATGGTCGTGGGATAGAATTTTACGTTCGCCATACATCAAGCAAGCAGATACTTTGCAAGGATTTTATTTCTTTGAGGATCATTTTACCAAAGAACAATTGGAAAAACATTTCGATTTTTATGAACCATTTACAGTGCATGAAAGTTCGCTTTCTCCTTGTGTTCACTCTATTCAAGCTGCTGTTTTAGGAAGAATGGAACAAGCTTATACATTCTATTTAAGAACTTCACGTTTAGATTTAGATGATTATAACAAAGAAGTCGAAGAAGGTTTACATATTACTTCCATGGCAGGAACTTGGATGAGTATTGTAGAAGGTTTTGGTGGAATGCGTGTTAAAAATAACCAATTGCATTTTGAACCAAGAATTCCAAAAGAATGGAAAGGTTATTCGTTTAAAATTAATTTCAGAAATCAAATTTTAAAAGTGGAAATAACGCAAAATGCTACCAATTTTTCATTAGAAGGAGAAAAAGAAATTTTAGTAAATATAAATGGAAAACAAGTTACAGTTGAGCCAAATGGATTGGTAACTGTTTAATAAAAAATTCAGCCCTTGTAGTAATTATGCTACAAGGGTTTTTAATTTAATCTTATGAAAAAAATAATATTCTTTTTATTGCTAACAACATATTCATTTGCACAAGTTGACCGAATGGAGCCGCCTTTTTGGTGGAGTGATATGAATTATTCAGATGTGCAAATTATGTTTTATGGAAAAAATATTGCGCAAAATGAAATTTCTGTTTCTAATGGAATTGTTATCAAAGGAATTCAAAAAACCGAAAATCCTAATTACGTTTTTGTAACTATTGATACAAAAAATATTCCAACACAAGATTTTGTTTTCACATTTAAAAACAAAAACAAATCGTTTACTCAACAATATTCGATTAAATCTAGAAGGGAAAATTCAAGAAACCGTAAAAGTTTTGATTCCTCAGACTTAATCTATTTAATTATGTCTGATCGTTTTGCTAATGGGAATACAAACAACGATAATACAAAAGAAACTATTGAAAAGGTAAACAGAAGCAATAAAGATGGCCGTCATGGTGGTGATATAGAAGGAATTATTAAAAATTTAGATTATATAAAAGAATTAGGTGCAACGGCAATCTGGCCAACACCTCTTTGCGAAGATAATGATGAAAGAGGTTCTTATCATACGTATGGACAATCTGATGTTTATAAAATTGATTCACGATTTGGAACAAATGAAGACTATCTTCGTTTAAGTGCTGAATTACATAAGCGCGGAATGAAGAATATTATGGATTATGTTACCAACCATTGGGGTTACAATCACTGGATGATGAAGGATTTACCTACTTATGAATGGATTCATCAATTCCCAGGTTATGCCCAAACTAATTACAGAATGGCAAGTCAATTTGATGTAAATGCATCCAAAAAAGATTCTAATCTATGTATGGATGGTTGGTTTGTGAAATCAATGCCTGATTTGAATCAATCAAACCCATTAGTTTTAAATTATTTAACTCAAAACGCTATTTGGTGGATTGAATATGCTGATTTAGATGGGTTTAGAGTAGACACATATTCTTACAATGACAAAACTGCTATTGCGAAATGGACGAAATCTATTACAGATGAATATCCCAACTTTAATATTGTTGGAGAAGTTTGGATGTATGATCAAGCACAAATGGCATATTGGCAAAAAGATAGTAAGATAGGTGCTATTCAAAGTTATAATTCGAATTTGCCTAGTGTAATGGATTTTACTTTACAAGAAGCAATTCATAATGGAGCTTTTAATGAAGACAAACAAGAATGGCGTAATGGAATAGTAAAAGTGTATGAAAATTTTAATAACGATTTTTTATATCCAAACATAAACAATCTATTAGTTTTCTTTGAAAATCATGATACCAATAGAATTAATCATATTTATAATAATGATTTCAAAAAGTATCAAATGGCATTAACCTTAATTGCCACTGTGAGAGGAATTCCGCAAGTATATTATGGTTCAGAAATTGGAATGGCAGGAGATAAAGGTCTTGGTGATGGGGATATTCGTAGAGATTTTCCAGGTGGATGGACAGGCGATAAAAATAATGCTTTTTTAAAATCAGAAAGAACAGCAGAGCAAGAAAAATTCCATGCTTTTACTAGTAAATTATTTAATTGGAGAAAAAACAAAACTGTAATTCATACGGGTAAAACAACACATTATATTCCTGAAAACAACGTGTATGTTTATTTTAGGTATAATGAGAAAGAAAGTGTAATGGTGATTGTAAATAATAATCCTGAAAAACAAGTATTTAAAACTAATAGATTCTCTGAAAACATTAAAAATTTTAAAACAGGGATAGATGTATTAACCTCTGTTACTATGGATTTAAAAAATGATATTTCAATCGATGGGAAATCAGTTTTAATTTTAGAATTGAAATAAAATTATCTAGTTTTATCAAAAAAGGCTTTTAAACATATTGTTTAAAAGCCTTTTTAGTACCCTTAACGCAACTAATTACGAACCAAATCTATCTTGACTTTAAGAAACTTTACGACTTAAAACCAATACTAGAAGAGGCTGGATTGTACCCTATTATCAACAATAATCAAGCACAAACGGCACACTTCTAATGAAAGCAACCTATACTTCTATTCCAGTTGATTTATGTCAATACGCTTTGATTAACAATAGAGTTAATCATTTAAAGCTATTTCTTTATTTGAAGACAACTTCAAGTGGTCATATTAGTATGAAAAATTATAATCTTTATTCTGCTTGGGCATCAGACCTTGAATTAAGTGAAAGAACGATACGCAATTTGTTTAAATGGCTAATAAAAAACAAATGGCTAACCGTTAACTCAAAAAAAGTATCATATAGAATAATAAGCTACAAACAATTAAATAGAAAATTGGGGTTCACTAACCCTAAATGTTTTGTATTTGAAGAAGAGTTTTCAAAGTTAAAATCATTTTGTTCTGCAAGCGTTTGCACACAAGCAGCAAAACGAAAAAGATATTTTGATAAGATAAAAAGACAGTCGGTGTCAAAATTGGGAGATACCAGTAAGAATTGTAATTCACGTCGAAATAACTTAGAACTTTCTACCAGCTATTTAGCATCTTTTTTAGGGGTGTCAAAAACAACTGCACATAACATAAAAAAAGATGCTACAAAATTTCATCTTCTTGAAATCAAAAGTCAGAAAAACTATTTGCTTGACAAATTAGGAAATAAGATTGAGCAAGACAAGATGATGATCTTTAGAAAAAACAATCAAAAGTTATCAGGGAGATTAAGAACTAAAAAAGGCTTTATTGCAGTAATTGAATCCGATTTAGTTAAATCAAATTTAATAATGAAGACAAAGCGCTTTAAATACAGGGAAAATATATGAACGGATATATTGGGGGTATAGGGGGAATAAAGAATAATAACCTTATCTGTTATCTAAATAGTAATTCTTTTAGAGATTATTAAGTAAAGTAAAATGAAAGCTAGAAAAAGGTTGAAGGGAGACTATAGAAATTTTAACCAGTAAGTGCAGAAAAACGATTTTAAGATATTGATTCAATAATAAAAAACAGAAAAATCATGAGAAAAAGACACAAAAAGCTACAGAAAAAGCATAAAAAAGTCATCGAAATGATAGAAAATAAACATGATTTATATGATGTATATTATCATTTTAAGATTGATGAAAATGTAATAAAAATTTGGCGTCAAACAATATTAGGGTTTGATGATTTATACTTGAAAGCTATAGGATTGACAAGACTTCAAGAGCATTTTATTAATTTATTCCCTTTGAGATTTTTAAATGTTGCAGCTACTTGCAGAGAGGTCAGAATTAGTAGACAAACCTTCTATAGATGGCTCGAAGAAAGTGACACTTTTAGGGCTTTTCATCGTGATATAGTAGAAGGGTTTAAGGATGATATAGAAACTATCCTTTTAAAAAAGATATTTATTGATGAAAATGTTATGGCTATGAAAATTTATTCAGAGGCTAAAATGAAAGATAGAGGGTACGGAGTTTCTACTCATATTGTGACGAATGAAAAACGAAACATTAAAATGCCAACAAAAGATTATTCAAAATACACTATGCAAGAATTGGACGCAGAAATAGCTCTTTTTGAAGCCAAATTAAATTAAAAAAACAGCCGAAAACGTTGGGTCAAAAGTCAAATTCTGTATAGATTTACAATAAATATATGACTTTTTGTATTTACACTATCGGATATGGAAATCGCTCGATTTCAGATTTTATTCAAATTTTAAAAGATAATCAAATTCAAGTTGTGGTTGATGTTAGGTCTGTACCTTATTCCAGATATAGACCAGCCTTCAATTCCAAAGCACTAGCAAAGAATCTTACTGATGTAGGAATTGGTTATATGTTTAAGGGAAATGAATTAGGCGGAATGCCAAAAGACACAGCTCTTCAAACTAATGATTTACCAGATTATGATAAAATCAGAAAAACAATTTCTTACCAACAAGGACTTTATTATTTAGAATGTGGTATTGAATTGGGATTTAGAATTGCTGTTTTATGTGCTTGTTTAGACCACACGGAATGTCACAGAAACAAACTCATAGGAGTTGATATGTCGAGAAAAGGTTATGAAGTTTACCATATTAACAAAAACGGAGATATTTCTCAAAATGAGAGGCTGTTTTAGTCTCTTTTTTTGTTTTCTAGCATATAGCACTTATTAAACTACCATTTAACAAATGTTACAAATGAAATATATTAGTTATTATAGAGTATCAACAAAGAAACAAGAAAAGTCGGGACTTGGTTTGGACGCACAGAAGACAGCAGTTCAAAACTTCTTGGATAAAGAAAATATTTTGATTGCAGAGTATCAAGAAGCTGAAAGCGGAAAAGACAATCAACGACCTCAATTGCTTAGAGCCATTGAACACTGTAAATCTACTGGTGCTGTTCTTTTGATTGCAAAACTAGATAGACTTTCCAGAAATGCAGCCTTCATACTCACATTGAGAGATTCTAAAATTGAATTTGTTTGTGCTGATATGCCTACAGCAAATTCAGTTACTATTGGGATTATGGCAATTTTAGCACAGGATGAAAGGGAACGGATTAGTCAAAGAACAAAAGTTGCTCTTGCTGAACTAAAAGCCAGAGGAATAAATCTTGGTTCGCCACAAAATTTAACAAATGAATCCAGAACAAAAAGTATTGAAGTAAGAAGAAATAATGCTTTAGAAGACGAAAACAACAGAAAAGCTACTGCAATGATTGTATTGATGAAAGATAGCGGAAAAAGCCTTTATTTTATCTCAAATCAATTAAATGAGAACGGATTCAAAACAAGAAATGGAAAAGAATTTAATCAGATGACTGTAAAAAGATTGTACGATAGGTACGTGAATAATAAGTAATGTTGTTTTGAGCCAAATCTATTTGACCTTTTCAAAAAGTTGTGAGAGTGTTATTTCGAGAGCTGTAGCAATTATTGCCAAAGTTGCAATATTTGAAGTGACTACCGCCTTTTCAATTTTGTAAATGTATTGACGGTCTTTATTAACCATTTTAGCGAGTTCTGTTTGGGTCAAACCTTTTAATTTTCTGAAATATACTATCTGCTCCCCAACTTTAATTGGGATTTCATTTTCTATTTTCTTTAATTCTAAATCGGACAAATTACGCATGAGTGCAATTTCCGAGCAAATACAAAAACATTTGTAACCTTAAAATACTACATTTTTTATATATTTACATTTCAAAATTAAAAAATAAAAAGATGAAAATTTTAAAGTATGTTATTTCAATTGGATTGCTTCTAGGTGGAATTAGAGCATTAATCGAGGGTAATTTCCTTATGTCTATTTTCTTTGTTTTGGCAGGTTTAGCAATGTTTCCAAACATTTCTGAAATTCTAAAATCAAAAATTACATTATGGCAAAATAAATACGTTAGATATGGGATTATAATAGGATTAGTTATAATAGGTGGAGCATTTAAAGGCAAAGCAGATAAACAAAAACTGGAATCAACTCCAGAGTTTTTAGCTGAACAATTCGTTAAAGACAATCCCAACAATAAACTGATAAAAATTGCTGATACACTTTTAAAGCTTGATGATTATTTCGATAGTGACGACAGTAAAAAATATTTTTATGATAAAAATTACACAGTTAATTCAGATGGTAGTGTATCATATAGATTTTTGGATATTAAAAGAGATAGTTTGTTCAAAGATTATCAAAATTTAGAAAATGGAAATTACATAATTGATTATAATCTAATTTTTGACTTTAAAAACAACAATGTTAATTCAGTGAAAGCAGTTGCAAAATATAGTAATGGAACTGAAAAAGAGTTTTCCGAAAGCAATATTATTTCTATTGAAAAGCTTCTGAACACATCCAAAATTTTAAAAATGAAAGATGCAGTTGCAAAACTTGCAGAAGCTCAAAAACTACACAAAGAAAATGAGATGAAAAAAGCGAAATTTGAAGAAGAGTGTTTTACAGGAATGGATGGCTATAATCTACCATTAGTAAAATATGTTAAAGAGAACTTACATAATCCTGACAGCTTTGAACATGTAGAAACTAAATTTATTTTGAAGGATAGTTATGCATTGGTTTTTATGAAATATAGAGCAAAAAATGGTTTTAACGCACTTATACTAAACACGATTACAGCTAAGGTAGATTTTGATTGCCAAGTAGTTGAAATAATTGAATAAAAATATTTTTTGAAGATTGCAACTTTTAAGTTACATTAGCCTTAAATTTCTTTAAAATAAAATTCTTTTTTTATGAAAATAGATATTGGGAAACTAATCAAAGAAGCCCGAGAGAAGCAAAATTTAACTCAAGAAGAGCTTGCTCAGAAAGTCGGTAAAAAAAGAAGTTACATTTCAAGAATTGAAGGGGTTGAAGGTTCCAATATAAAACTAAAAACCCTGATTGAAATTGTTGATAAAGGTTTTAAAGGGAAAATAACAATAGATTTGTAATTGAGCCAAAAATGATAAATAAAATTCAAATAGAAGGCTTTAAATCCATAAAAAAAACAAGCCTTGACTTAAAGTCTATTAATGTATTAATAGGTTCTAACGGTGTTGGAAAATCAAATTTTATTTCTTTTTTCAAGTTAGTTAACAACATATATGAACAAAGACTTGAAAATTATTCCATGAGAAAAGGTGCAGAAAGTCTTTTGCATTTTGGAAGTAAAAACACTTATGAAATAAAATCAAGAATAGAGTTTGATAATACAAACGCTTATATTTTTTCATTACAGCCGACAAGTAGCAATGGATTAATTTTAGCTTATGAGAATGGAGCTTTTAACAGTGAAAAAGGTTCTGAATTTACATATATGGGTACTTGGTTTTCAAAACCTATTAGTCATAATTCCATAGAAAGTAAATTAAAAAACACCACAGGCGGAGTTGCTAAATGGGTTAATTCATATTTGGATAGTTTTAAGATATACCATTTTCACGACACTAGTGATTCGTCTCCACTAAGAACTCCTGCAATTTTAAATGACAATGTCATTTTGAAAGAAGACGGTGGGAATTTGGCTGCTTTTCTATATTTTTTAAAGGAAAAACACAATAAACACTTCAAAAGAATTGAGCATGTGATAAAATCTGTTGCGCCATACTTTGAGAGATTTCAATTACAACCAGACAGACTTAATGAAGATAGGATAAATTTAGAATGGACAGAAATAAATCATCCTGATACTTTGTTTAATGCCACTCATTTTTCTGATGGTACTTTAAGATTTATTGCCTTGGCAACTTTGTTAATGCAACCCGATATGCCAGAAATCATTATCATTGATGAACCCGAACTTGGTTTACATCCAGTAGCAATAAACACATTAGCAGGATTAATTAAAAAAGCATCCGCTAAAAGTCAAATTATCATATCTACACAATCTGTGAACTTGGTAGGAAATTTTGAACCAGAAAATATTATAACAGTTGATAGAATGGAAAATCAATCTGTGTTTAATAGACTAGAAAAAGAAAGTTTAGAAGATTGGTTGTCTGATTTTACATTAGGAGACCTTTGGTTAAAAAACATAATTAAAGGACAACCTTATTAGTATGAAAAGAGTACATTGTATTGTTGAAGGACAAACAGAGGTCAAAGTATTTTATTCAATTTTGGCTCCCTACATATTAGCTAAAACTGGGGCTTATATAGAAATTACACCTATAAAACATTCTGGAGGTGGAATTGTAAAATACTCGAAATTGCTCCCAGAGTTAAGAAACCATCTTGCTGATAAAGACAAAATTCTAACTACTTTTTTTGACTATTATGGTATTTTAGAGAAACATAATTATCCTAAATACAAAGAAGCTAAACTAGACCAAACCAATGCTAAAATTGGCGTGGGCATAATGGAGCAAGGTTTAAAAGAGGATTTAGATTCAAAAGGCATTAATACAAAAAATTTCATTCCTTACATTCAGTTACACGAATTTGAGGCATTACTTTTTTCTTCTGATGAAGGTTTTGAATTTCAATATGATGACGAAAGGGTGATTAGAGAGTTAAAAGCTATTGCTCCACGTTATGAAACTCCAGAAGACATTAATGATAGTCCAGTTACTGCACCATCAAAAAGAATAATTTCAATTTTGGAGAAATACGGAGAAAAGTATGAAAAAGTGATTGATGGAGATGCAATTTCAACGATAGTTGGTATTGAGGTTATGATAGAAAAATGTCCAAGATTTAAAGCGTGGGTTGAAAAATTGATTGAAAAAATTCAAGAATAATTTGAGATACTCTGAACACGATACTCGAGCAAAATTTATAGACCCACAGCTTAAACAAGCTAGTTGGGAAGAGACTTATATTATCCGTGAGTATTATTTTACTGATGGAAGAAAATTATCTGGAAACAAAAGAGGAGAAAGACTTTTTGTAGATTATTTGTTGCGATTTCAGAATGTTTCTTTAGCAATTATTGAAGCAAAAAAACATGACAAAGAACCAACCGAAGGACTTCAACAAGCAATAGATTACGCTCAAAAACTGAACATCGATTTTGTTTTTTCAACGAATGGCAAACAAATTTATGAGTTTTCACTAATAACAGGGAAAGGTCAATTTATTGATTGCTACCCTACTCCAACAGAATTATATAATAAGAGATTTTCAAATGTTGACAATCTTAAGAAACAATTGCTAGAAATTCCGTTTTATTTAACTGGAGATTTCAAACCTAGATACTACCAAGAAATTGCGGTAAGTAAAGTAATGGAAGCTATCACGGATGATAAAAAAAGAATTTTACTTACGTTAGCGACAGGAACAGGAAAAACGTTTATTGCTTTTCAAATTGCATATAAACTTTTTACAGCTCGTTGGAATATTGACAAAACAGTTAGAAGACCTAGAATACTATTTCTAGCTGACAGAAATATACTTGCCGACCAAGCAATAAATACTTTTAATCCTTTAGAAAAAGATTTGGTCAAAATTAATGGAGATGAGATAAGAAGTAGAAACGGCAAAGTACCAACAAACGCCAACATCTTTTTTGCTATTTATCAAGCTATTGCGGAAAAAGAAAATATTGGAGGTTTTTACAAACAGTATCCTAATGACTTTTTTGATTTAATTATTATCGATGAATGTCATCGAGGATCTGCTAATGAAGTTGGTTCTTGGAGAGATATTCTTGATTATTTCAAAACTGCGGTTCATTTAGGACTTACAGCAACACCAAAACGAAGCGACAATGTTGATACTTATAATTATTTTGGAAAGCCAATTTATGAGTATTCGCTTAAAGACGGTATTAATGACGGTTTTTTAACGCCATACAAAGTAAAAAGAATCCGAACCAATATTGACGAATACATTCCGACCAAAGATGATGTAGTTGTTAGCGGAGAACTTGAAGATAGAATTTATAATCTATCTGATTTTGAAAATAAAATTATAGTAGAAGACCGTACTAACTTAATTGCAAAAGCTATACTAGACAACATTAGAGAAATGGATAAAACCATTATTTTCTGTGTGAATCAACAACACGCTTTAAATATGCGTGACGCAATAAACCAATACAAAACCGTTAAAGACCCTTTCTACTGTGTAAGAGTTACAAGTGATGAAGGAGACAACGGTAGAACACTGTTAGAAAAATTCCAAGATAACGACAAAGACATTCCGACAATATTAACCTCATCGCAAATGCTTACTACTGGTGTAGATGCAAGAAATGTGAGAAACGTAGTTTTAGTTAGATTAGTAAACTCTATGGTCGAGTTCAAACAAATCGTTGGACGAGGTACTAGAATTTTTGAAGGAAAAGACTTTTTTACAATTATAGATTTTACAGGAGCAAGTAACAAATTTTATGATGATGAGTGGGACGGTATACCAGATGTTCCGCCAGATAATATTATTATTGATGGTGGCGGGAATATTCCCAAACCTCCAAAACAGCCAAAACCTACTAATCCAACACCACCTTCAAATCCAGATGATGGAGATTTTGAGCCGGAAGTAAAGAAAGAAAAAATTGTAGTCAAATTGAGTAATGGCAGACAATTAAGAGTTACAGATATTGAAGTTCGCTATGTTGGAGAAGACGGAAGACCGCTAACGGTTTCTGAATTTTTAGACAAACTCATTCAGTTTTTACCAAACTTATTTGAGAATGAAGAACAATTAAGAACCCTTTGGAGTAAGCCAGAGACACGTGAAGATTTGTTAATCAAGTTAGGGCAATTGGGTTTTGATGATGAGCAAATGGCAACTTTGCAACAACTTTTTGAAGCAGAGCAAAGTGATATTTTTGATTTACTGGCATTCATAAGCTATAACAAAAGCCTTATGACTCGAGCAGAAAGAGCCGATGCAACAAAAAGACAGAATATTTTCTTTGAAGAATACGAGAACGAAAAAGCACAGCAATTTTTATATTTTGTTCTTGAACGATATAAAAAAGATGGAATTGAAGAACTCAAAAGAGATAAACTTTCAGAGTTAATTCATCTGAACGGTTTAGGAACAACAAAAGATGCAGCCAAAGTATTTGGTAATGCAAACAATTTAATAAACGCTTTTTATCAATTACAAGAAGTGATGTATAAAGCAGGATAAGCCAGTATGACAATAGTTAACCTACAATCAAGAATAGACAGAATAACAGATATACTCCGCAGAGATGATGGAATAAGCGGAGCGATGCACTATACAGAACAAATCAGCTGGATATTGTTTTTGAAATACCTTAACGACTATGAAGAGAGCAAAGCACAAGATGCTCTAATTGACGGAAAGCAGTACAAGTATATAATTGACACCAAATACCGTTGGGATGAATGGGCGTATCCACTAAAAGAGAATGGAGAATATGACCTAAAAAATGCAATGAGTGGAGATGATTTAGTAGAGTTTGTTAACAATGAATTGTTTCCTTACTTGCAGAATTTCAAATCAAATTTGCAAGATGTTAAAAGTGTAAAATATAAAATCGGTGCAATATTTGAATTTATAAATAATCGTATTGCTAGTGGTCACACGTTGCGTGAAGTAATAGAGAACATAGCAGACCTCAACTTTCAAAGTCAAGAAGACCTATTTGAATTGAGTGTTATTTATGAAAACTTGCTTAAAGGAATGGGGAGCGATGGCGGAAATAGCGGAGAGTTCTACACGCCTCGTCCAGTTATTAAAGCTATGGTAGAAGTTTTAGAACCTACTGTAAAAGATACTATTTATGATGGTGCAGTTGGAAGCTCTGGCTTTTTGATACAAGCCTATGACTTTGTAATGCTTAAAAAAAACGAGTACAGTACAACCCAGCTAAAGCACATCAAAGAAGATATGTTTTTTGGGAATGAAAAAACACCTTTAGCTTATGTGATGGGTGTTATGAATATGATTCTACACGGAATAGAAAGCCCAAATATTTACAAACAAAATACCTTAACGCAGAACATAAGAGATTTTCAAGAAAAAGACCGCCACTCTATAATTTTGGCAAATCCTCCGTTTGGTGGAAAAGAGAAAAGCACAATCCAGCAAAATTTTTTAGTAGAAAGCTCAGCAACAGAGTTGTTGTTTATGCAACATTTTATGAAAAAATTAGCCAAAGGCGGAAAAGCAGGAATTGTAATTCCAGAAGGTGTATTATTTCAGAATAACAATGCGTTTACAGCAGTTAAACAAGATTTGTTACAGAACTTTAATCTACACACAATTTTAAGCCTACCAGCAGGTGTTTTCCTGCCTTACAGTGGTGTTAAAACAAATGTTGTTTTCTTTGAACGTAAAGGAGGAACTCAAGATATTTGGTATTACGAAATTAATTTAGAAAAAACGTTAACCAAAAAAAGTCCTATTCAATATGAACAGTTAGAGGATTTTGTGAATTTATATAAAAAACGAACAATAACCGCAAATTCATGGCTAGTTAATATAGAAGAAATAAAAGACAGAAATTATGATATTAGTGCAAAAAACCCTGTAAAACAAGTTGAAGTTTTACACCAAGCACCAAATGAAATTATTGCAGACATACAGACTAATGACAAAAGTATAAATAAGTTACTGACCGAAATTAATAATTTAATAGAGCAAGGTTATGAAGAATAATTTGCCAAAAGGTTGGGATTTGAAGAAATTAAAGGATGTAGTTCATATTGAACGTGGTGGTTCACCTCGTCCAATTGATAATTATATTACTCAAAACTCTGAAGGCATAAATTGGATTAAGATTTCAGATGCAACTGCCTCTGATAAATACATTTATAAAACAAAAGAGAAAATCACAAAAGCAGGTCTTCATAAAACAAGAATGGTATATGAAGGAGATTTCATTCTTTCAAATTCAATGAGTTTTGGAAAACCCTATATAATGAAAACAACAGGTTGTATTCATGACGGTTGGTTATTATTAAGAGACACGAAAAAAGTAGAGATTGACAAGGAATATTTGTATTATTTGCTGACTTCTCCTATTGTTTCAAAACAATTTAATATACTCGCATCTGGTACAACGGTAAGAAACTTGAATATTGGTTTAGTAAGCTCAGTTAACATTCCGCTTCCTAATCTCAACGAACAAAAACAAATAGTTGCTATCTTAGAAAATACATTTTCTAAATTAGACCAAGCTTCTCTTCTACTAAAACAAAATATTGAGAAAATAAAGCAACTCAATGAAAGTGCTTTGAATAAAATTTTTGAAAACAAAAATTATAAAAGTATCTGTTTGAAAAATCTGATTGAAAAATCAGAGAACATCAATCCTAAAATTAATATTAAAGAAAAATTCACCTACATCGATATTACTGCAATTGATAAAAATATTCAAAAGATAACAAATCCTAATAGTTTTGTAGGGAAAGATGCCCCAAGTAGAGCAAAGAAAGGAATTAAAAAAGGAGATATAGTTTTTGCTACAACTCGACCTAATCTTAAAAATATTGCGATAGTTGAAGAAGATTATCCAAATGCAGTTGCATCGACTGGATTCTGTGTTCTTAGACCCAATTCTAGCATAATTAGAAATTATTTATTTTATTTTTTAATTACTGACAACATACAAGACAAGATAAAACCTTTTATAAGAGGAGCACAATATCCTGCGATAAGCGATAAAGATTTGCTTAATTGTGAAATGCCACTTCCATCTTTACAGGAACAACAACGTATTGTTTCATATTTAGACCAACTAACCGAAAATAACAACAAATTATTACAACACTATCAAAATAAATTAGAAGCCTTACAAAGGCTTAAAAATAGTGTTTTAGAAAGTGCATTTAAAGGCGAGTTTAAAAAGGAGCAAAAAGCGAAAACTTTCAACTTGGCTTTTTATCAAATGCAGTTAATAGGTTTAAGTATCGAAGCCAACAAGTACGATAATATTCCGCAAGGAGAAATGGCGATTGCAAAAGATATGTATTTGTTAGACCGTTTATTTCAAGTGCCAACAAAAATGAATTTTGCAAACCACAATTTAGGACCATTTGCACCAGAAATAAAAAAAGGTATAACAAATAAAACTCACTTTGATAAAAAGAATTTTCCGAATAGCCAAGCTACCTATGTTGTAACTAAAAATGAAGAGGAACTATTTAAAACAGTTTCAGCAGATTTGAAAAGTCAGGTTTTCAATGGTATCAGTGAATTGAACCGTAAATTGTTTTCTAAAATTTCGCCTTATAAAAGAGCAGAAGCAAAAGAATTGTTTGCAACTGTTTTAAAATGTATTGAAGACACACAAAGTACAGACTTACCCACCATAAGGGAAGCAATGAAAAACTGGAAAATAAAAATCGGACAGTTTAAAACTAAATTTGATAAATTCCCAGAGCCAAACACTCAATTGGTTATTAAGTTTATAGTGAAAGAGAACTGGCATTTGAAAGTTTTAAAATAGTAAATGACTAAAATATATTAATCTCACTTCAATAATGAGTGGGAAAAGAAGTAAATAATATTTATGAATAACATCTATTGTGTAAGAGCAGATTTCGGAAAATATACTAAAGAATTTATCAGTGGCGGTTATGTAGCAATTGGATGGTTGCCAAGTAATGATTTATCACAAATTCAAAACAAAGATGCCTTATACCCTTTGTACAGAAATGAATACCCTAAAGATACCAGCAACGTTGTGATAGGCGTTCAAGTGGGACAAATTTCTCGGTTTTTATTAGATATACAAACAGGCGATTATGTAATAACTCCATCGGAAGACACAAACTATTTGTACTATGGGGTTGTTGAAAATAACAGCTACTACTACGAAAATACTGGAAAAGATGTTTGTCCATATTTTCAGAGAAAAAAAGTTATCTGGAATAAAGAACCGATTTTGAGAAGTGAATTTTCAGTGCCATTTCAAAATACAATGCGTTCGTCTCTTACTGTATTTGCAGTAAATCATAAAAGGAACTTTTTTGAAGTAATTGGAAGAACTGACCTTGTGCCAAAAGCCGAGCAAATAGTAAAATTCGACTACTATAAATCTGTGCTAAATAAAATACTAGAACTAGACGACCAAGAGTTTGAGATACTAGTAACACACATTTTGTCAGCATTGGGCTTTGAAGGTTCAGAGAGAACTGGAAGAGTTGGAGACGGTGGTGTTGATGCTACTGGAGAACTTGACGTATCTGGATTAGCGAAAATTAAAATATTTGTTCAAGCAAAAAGATACAAACTGGGTTCAAAAATTAACCATAATGTTGTGAAAAATTTGAGGTCTAATATTCCTTCTGGTGGTCAAGGTGCATTTATTACAACAGCAGAATTTCAAAAAAGAGCTCAAGAAATAGCAAACGAAAATGGATTTCCAAGAATTGGTCTCATTAATGGAGAACAGTTGGTTGATATACTTACAGAGCATTGGTCAAATATTCCAGATGAATTTAAAGAAAAATTGGGCTTGAAAATTGGGCTTGTAATTTCATAGTTAACAAATCTTCTTATATGATTTAGCTCCTTAAACATTCTCTTTTCTGTGAGTTTGTTTAAGGAGCTAAATCAATTTTAGAAAAAGAAAGAGATGTTGTTTAAAACAAAAACTAGTGTTTCTTGTAAAAATAAATAGGTAACATTGGTTTTTATATTTATATTTGCATTATAAAAACAATGTTATGGGATTAGATATAGAAAAATTAAAAGCATTACAACCACACTTAGATAAAAAAGCTCGAGAAGAACAGCTAGATTACTTGAGAGATGATTTAATAAATCTAACTTTAGACACAGACATAATAGAATCGTTTAGAACTGAAAAAACGAGAAAAAAAACAGAACAATCTAAAAGAGTTATCGGTCATTGGGTAAAAGAAGGAGTTATACAAGGAGAACAAAATTCTGATGGTGGCTGGTATCATTTTAATAGGATTGAATCAATTTGGATTGATATTGTTACACAACTTCGAGAATTTGGATTAGGTTTAGAATCATTGCGAAAAATACGCCATCAGCTATTTAATGATGAAGTTAAAGGATTTAAGTTAATCGAGTACGCTTTAATGTATTCTATTATAAGAAAACCATACGTTATGGTAGTATTTCCTGATGGAAAAATTAATGTTTTAACAAAAAACGATTACTCTAAAACAATTGAAGTAAATGATTTACCCCTTCATTTAGTCTTAAATTTCTACAATTTAGCAAAAAAAGTTTTTCCTAATAATAATTTTGAAACTACTCAAAACTTATATAGTGACAATACTAGTTTGACAGAAGACGAATCTAAAATTTTATTCCATTTTAGAACTGGAGATTTTGATGAAATTAAAATAAGAATGAAAGACGGAAGTGTTTACTTGGTTGAAAAAGGAAGAGAGATTACAAATGAGAATAAATATGCTGAAATATTAAAAAATAATGACTTTGCAGATATTGAGATAAAAAAACAAAATGGAAAAATTTGTTTCATTAAAATCAACGAAAAAATAAAAATATAAATACTACAGTACGGAAAACATCCGACTTTTTAATAATTGTCTTTTTACTTAACAAATAAGAAAAGGGTAAAATTATTAAGAACATGCTAAATACTAAAGATTGTAGAGCAATTCTAAACAAAAATGAAGAAAAATATTCAGAAGAAGAGATTATAAAAATTAGAGAGTTTTTATATAAAATGGCAAAAATAATTATTAATCAGAATCCTAAAGTGAGAAAAAATGAGAAATAATTTAATGGGGAAAAATGTGTTGGGATACATAAGAGTTTCTACTAAAGATCAAAAAGATTTTGGTCATAGCCTTTCATCGCAAAACAAAGCAATTGCTAATTATTGTGATTGCTATCAAATGAATGTGGTAGAATTCTTTGAAGAAGATTATTCAGCAAAGAATTTTAATCGCCCTGTTTTCAAAGAGCTTAAAGATTATGCCAAAAAGAATAAAGGAAAAATTGATTATCTAATAGTACAAAAATGGGATAGATTTTCAAGAAATGTAGGCTTGGCATTACAGATGATTGAGTACTTCAAAAAGTTAGGTATTGAGGTTAATTGTGTAGAAAATTGGATAGATTACAATGCATCAGATTATATAATTCTTTTGTCTCTTTATTTATCAACTCCAGAAGCAGAAAACAGTAAGATACGAGATAGAACTATAGCTGGCACACGTGAAGCACTAAAACAAGGTCGGTATGTAAATTCTCAACCTATTGGTTATATAAGTGGTAGAGATGAACGAGATAAGACTTTGATGAAGCCAGACCCTATTGTTGCTCCTCTTGTAAAAAAATTATTTGAGGATTATTCCACTGGTTTATATACACAACAAGATTTACTTAAAAAATATAAAGTAAAAGGTTTAAAGATTGAGAGAAGTGCATTAAGTAGATTGCTAGAAAATCCTTTGTATATGGGAATGGTAAAAGTTCCTGCTTACAAGGACGAACCAGAAATGCTAGTTGAAGGGTTACATATTCCGCTTATATCGAAGGAAACGTTTTATATTGTTCAGGGAGTAAAGAATGGCAGAACTAACTTGATAAAAAAACTAAAAGGCAAGAATGATAATTTCCCATTAACTAGCTTTCTAACTTGTCCAGAGTGCGGACAAGTTTTATACGGAAGCCAAAGCAATAATGGAAAGAGTAAAAAAGTGACACGTACATATAATTATTATCAATGCAACTCAAAACACACTTGCAAGAGGTATCGGGTAGAAATTATACACAATAAACTGGAACTTGCTCTACAGAATATTAAGCCTGCTAAAGAAGTTTTAGAGTTGTTTGAAAAGATATTAATTGATGAATACAAAAACGTCAAAACAGATAGATTAAAAGACATTAATGACTTAGACAAAAAAATAGCAGACATCGGTTATAATCAAATGATGCTAACTGAAAAATTTGGATTAGACAAAATCAAGGAGGAAGTATACAATAAATTGATGGACTGCTACGAAAAAGAAATGATTGATTTAAAAGCAGCTAAAGCAGAACTTGGAGACTATCAACACGATTTAGATAAGTATGTGAGTTTTGGATTGTCACTGCTTACGAACCTTTCAGAATTCTATAAAAATGCTGGAGTTGAAGTAAAAACTAAACTTCTCGGTTCGATTTTTTCAAATAAACTTGAATTTTTTGAAAACTCATTCCGAACCCTCCCATTTAATGAAGCAATTTCTTTAATAGGCAATTACAACAAGGCTTTAGGAAGGAATAAAAACAAAAAAGGAAGTTCCCAATTGAGAACTTCCCTTACTGTACCCGGAGTGGGAATCGAACCCACACACCTAAGTACACGAGTTTGAGTCGTGCGCGTCTACCAATTCCGCCATCCGGGCAATGGAAAATGATATTTGTATCATTAAGTGGGTGCAAATGTAAAAAATATTTCTGCAATTCATAAAAAAATAGTTAAAAATATGCTTTCAGAGTTCGATTTTATTTCTAAATTTGCACCTCGTTTATACGACACAACACTAACTAACTACTAAACAATAAATTAACATGCTGTATCAAGAACCAGAGGCAAAAATTTTTGCATGTTCTCAGAGTGTGTATTTAGCTGAACAAATTGCTGAAAAGTATGGCGTTCCGCTAGGTAAGATTACGTTCTCTAAATATAGTGATGGCGAATTTCAGCCTTCTTTTGAAGAATCAATAAGAGGATTGCGCGTATTCCTAGTTTGTTCTACATTTCCAAGTGCAGACAATTTAATGGAATTATTATTGATGATTGATGCTGCTAAAAGAGCATCTGCACGTCATATTACTGCAGTTATTCCTTACTTTGGTTGGGCAAGACAAGACAGAAAAGACAAGCCAAGAGTGCCAATAGGTGCTAAATTAGTTGCAAAACTTTTAGAAACGGCTGGAGCAACCCGAATTATGACTATGGATTTACATGCAGATCAAATTCAAGGGTTCTTTGAAAAACCAGTAGATCACTTGTTTGCTTCTACTATCTTTTTGCCATATGTGAGAAGTTTAAATTTAGAAAATTTAACCATCGCATCTCCAGATATGGGAGGTTCAAAAAGAGCATATGCATATTCTAAATTTTTAGAATCTGACGTTGTAGTTTGTTACAAGCAAAGAAAAAAAGCGAATGTAATTGACACAATGGAATTAATCGGAGATGTAAAAGGCAGAAATGTTATTTTAGTTGACGATATGATTGATACCGGAGGAACACTAGCAAAAGCCGCTGATGTTATGATGGAAAAAGGAGCACTAAGTGTTAGAGCAATATGTACACACCCGATTTTGTCTGGTGAAGCATACGAAAAAATAGAAAATTCTAAATTATTAGAATTAATTGTTACCGATTCAATTCCGTTACGAAAAGAATCAAAGAAAATTAGAGTAGTAAGTTGCGCACCATTATTTGCCGAAGTAATGCATATGGTTCAAAACAACAACTCTATTAGTGGTAAATTTTTGATGTAATCAAGAGCAACCACTTTAATAAGTATTTATTAATTATATATATTTTACAATGAAATCAATTACGATTAAAGGATCAGAAAGAGAAAACGTAGGTAAAAAGGCAACTAAAGCCGTACGTGATGCTGGAATGGTTCCTTGCGTTATCTACGGAGGAAATCAGCCAGTTCATTTTGTTGCAGACGAAAGAGCATTTAAAGATTTGGTTTACACTCCAAACGCACACACAGTTGTAGTTGAGTTAAACGGAACGTCTTACAATGTAATTATGCAAGACATTCAGTTTCACCCAGTTTCTGACAAAATTTTACACATTGACTTCTTCCAATTAAGTGATGACAAAGAAATTATCATGGAAGTACCAGTTAAAATTACAGGAACTTCTCCAGGTGTATTATTAGGTGGTGTTTTACGTTTAAACCAACGTCGTTTAAAAGTGAAAGCTTTACCTAAAAACTTACCTGATTTTGTTGAAGCAAGTATTTCTGAATTACAAATGGGTAACAAATTGTATGTAACTAAATTAGAAACAAACAATTTCAAATTAATGCACCCAGACAACACTGTTGTTTGTCAAGTAAGAATTTCTCGTGCTGCAATGAAAGCTGCTCAAGAAGCTGCAAAAGCAGAAAAAGGTGGAAAAAAGAAAAAATAATTTCTTTACAAACTATAATAAAGGAGCATCAGTTTTTACTGGTGCTTTTTTTATGCTTTCAACTTTCTAAACTTTGTGGTACTTTTACAGCATGAATTGGTTTTTACATCTATTTAAGAAAAACAAACAAGAAGACACTATTCCAATGAAGAAATTCTTAATTGTTGGGCTTGGGAATATCGGCTCAGAATACGCAAATACACGACACAATATCGGTTTCAAAGTTTTAGATTATATTGCTAATCAAGAAGGGATTTCATTTCAAACAGTGAAATTAGGAGAAATAGCCGAGTTAAAAATCAAAGGAAGAACCTTACTGTTGTTAAAACCAAACACCTACATGAACCTTAGCGGTAAGGCTGTAAAATATTGGCTAGAAAAGGAAAATATCGAAAAAGAAAATATGTTGGTTATCACCGATGACTTGAATTTAGCTTTTGGAACCATCCGAATTAAAACCAAAGGAAGTGATGGTGGTCATAATGGACTTAAGAACATTCAATTATTATTAAATTCAACAGAATATCCACGTTTTAGATTTGGTATCAGTGACGCTTTTAAAAAAGGGCAGCAAGTTAACTACGTTTTAGGTGAATGGGATATTGAAGAAAAAGAAAAACTAAAAGAACGATTACAGTTAAGTGCAGAAATTGTAAAATCATTTGCTTTGGCAGGACTTAACAATACCATGAATACTTATAACGGAAAATAAAAAAATCTTAAGAAAAGTATCTCTTTATTTTTGTTTTTTTTTACTACCTTGGTTTCCCCAAATTTTAAAAAACATGAAAATAAAGTTACTTTTTTTGCTTTTATCATTTTCTACTTATGCACAAATTCCAGCATATTATAGTTCAATAGATTTTACTCAAACGGGTAATACTCTAAAAACACAATTAGCAAGTTTAATTACAACCACTCATACCACACAATTGCCTTATACAGCTGCAACCACAGACGTCTGGGATGCATTGCAAGCTGGAGATAAAAATCCTTTAAATTCAGCTCAAGTATTGTTAATTTATGGATACAATGATGTTGATGCTATTTATAAAAATGACAGATTAGATGATGTTGCAAATATTTGCAGTACATCATGTCCAACAGGGGCATGGAATAGGGAGCATTGTTATGCACTTTCATTAGGAACACCAGCTTTAGTAACATCATCTGCTGGTCCAGGAACTGATGCACATCATATTAGAGCAGCTGATGTTACATTTAATGCAGATAGAGGAAATAGACTTTATGCTGATGGAGAAGGAGATGCGGGTCCTGTAGGTATTTATTGGTATCCGGGTGATGAATGGAAGGGAGATATAGCTCGAATGATGATGTATATGTATGTGCGTTATAACACGAGATGTCTAGCAACTAATGTTGGTTCTGGTGCAACATCTTACAATGTAGATATGCCAGATATTTTTTTAGAATGGAATGAAGAAGATCCAGTAAGTGATTTTGAAAGAATTAGAAACAATACCTTACAATCAATTCAAGGAAATAGAAATCCTTTTATTGATAATCCATATTTAGCAACTAGAATTTGGGGTGGTCCACAAGCTCCAGATACTTGGAATACTTTGTCGTGTACAACTACTACAATTTGGAACGGTTCATCGTGGAGTAACGGGATTCCAAATAAAGATATAAAGGCAGTGTTTTCGGGAAATTATACATCTATCGGAGATTTATCAGCATGTTCATTAACAATAAATGGCACAGCTCAAGTTATATTACAATCAAATCATACTTTCACAATAGTCAGGGAAATAAATGTTGCTACAACAGCAAGTTTTACAATTCAGAATAATGCCAATTTAGTTCAGATTAATCACGTACCAAATACAGGAATAGTAACATTGCTAAAGGAAAGCGCCCCGATTTTAAGATTAGATTACACGGCTTGGTCAACACCAGTAAATAACCAAAACCTTCTAGCTTTTTCCCCTCAAACACTCACGAATCGTTTTTATGAATATGTTACTTCTGGTACCACACCAACCACAGCATATAGTTCAGTGAATCCAACGGTAAATAGCTTTATTGGAGCAAAAGGATATTTGATAAGAGCACCAAACAATTGGTCATCAACTGTGGCTAGCTCTTTTTTAGGAAACTTTTCTGGGACTCCAAATAATGATGAATATTTTCCTTCCATAAATATTGGATTTAATTTATTAGGAAATCCATATCCAGCAACATTGCAAGCAAGTCATTTTATTGGTTTAAACAGAACGATTGAAACAGTTTATTTTTGGACACATACAGCTCAAGCTGTTGGTGGGATTTATCCAGTAAATAATTATGCGTCTTATACAACACTAGGAGGAGTTGCAGCAGCAGCAGGTGGTCAAATTCCTGACGGTACAATAAAAGCAGGTCAAGGTTTTTATGTTTATTCTTCCGAAAACATTAATGCTTGGTTTCATAATGCATTAAGATATGATGTAAAAAACACGCAATTTTTCAAAACAGAAAATTTAGCAGAAAAAAATATTTTCAGACTAAATTTAACGGATACAAATAATGCATATAATCAAATTTTAATTGGATATATTCCTGAAGCAACTAATGGATTTGATATTGGTATTGATGGAAAAGCGTTTGAAACCCAAAATACAATGTTGTATACATTAGTCGATAATAAGGAATATGTTATTGAAGGAAGAGCAGAATTTGAAAATACTGATGTTGTTGCATTAGGATTAAAAGTGTTAACTCCAGGAACATATTCTATTTCTATTGAAAATGTTGATGGATTATTTACAACTCAAGATGTATTTATTAAAGACAAATACAACAATAGCATCCATGATGTAAAACAAACACCCTATTCGTTTACAACACAAGACGGAATTTTTACAGACCGTTTTGAAGTGGTGTACAAAAATACATTAGCCAATGAAGATTTTGTGAATGAAAACAACATTACAGTTTACACTACAACAAATGGTATTGCAATTACTGCTACTGAAAACATCAAAGAAATTACAATATTTGATGTATTAGGTAGAAAACTATATCACAACGACAAAGTAAACGACAAAGAAATGATTGTTTCTAAACTAACTGCTACAAATCAAGCCTTACTTGTGAAAACTACATTAACTAATGGTCAAACTATCACTAAAAAAGTGAAATAGTATATTTCTAAAAGATTAAACGGATTATTTTAGCAAAAAACGTCTCATTTGAGGCGTTTTTTTATTTCATTATATCAAATAACGATTTCACTTTTATCTCTTTTGCAGCTTTGGACAATTTGATAATTCGCTTTTCATTCGGTAACAAATCAAAATAATTATCTTCAAAAAAAGTATTGTTTTCGGAAGACAGAAAAACATCCTTAGCTAAAACATCCGAAGAAATTTCAATGGTTAACTCGTCAATATTTTTAATTTGAATGTTTGGTTTTGATAATTTTAAATTTTTTGGTTTTTCGAAAAAGAAATTTGATTCCCAATGATTTTCATCTGAAATAAATTCCATTTTTAAATATGAATTTTGCGTATCAATTTTATCTAAAGGAATAGATGGATAAGTTATTGCAATGTTTATTGATTTAGAATCAGCTTTACAATACGTTAAATCATTCCATAAAAGTTGACCGTTAAAATTTCTAATTTCAGCTTTTAATTCTCCTGCATAATTTTGTAAACCATCATTAATAACAAAATATTTATTACCTCTATTAACATTCATTTCAAAAGATAAAAGTATGTTTTCAAAACTTCGTTTCGCCTGATAATGAAATGCTTTCCAATTTCCATAATAATCTAACGAACTCCAAGACGTTACTGGCCAACAATCATTGAATTGCCAATAGAGTGTTCCCATGCAATAAGGCTTGGTTCTTCGATGAGCTTCAATTGCGGTTTTCATACCGCGAGCTTGTAGTAATTGAGAAACATAAGCATAATCCTCAAAATCTTTTGGCACCACATAGTCGCGTTCCATATATTCGTTTATGGTTTCGTAACCTGTTGGGTGTTTTTGATGATTTTTAAAAGCTTCGGAATTGAAATTCAAATCTTCTTTTTTCATCACTTTTTGTAAAGTTTCCAAATTAGGCATACCTTGAAAACCATATTCACTCATAAATCGACCCACTTTTTTCTCATAAATTTCAAATGGTTCTTTTCCCCACCAAACTCCCCAATAATGGGAATCGCCTTGCAATAAACTTTCCTTTCTTCCCCAACCAATCGACGGCGAAGACGACCAATAAATATTCTTTTCTTTTGGAAGCAAACTATCTAATGTCTGCGGAATCATTTCGTGAAATACTTTTTTGTAGTCGTTCCAAATTTGAGTCGAATCGGCTTTGGAATAATTGAATTGTTTTTGCCAACCCCAATTTTGCCAACCTTCATCGTTTTCGTTATTACCACACCAAATCGCAATACTCGGATGATTTTGCAAACGATTTACGTTATCAATCACTTCTTGTTTTACATTTTCTACAAATTTTTCATCGCCCGGATACATCGAACACGCAAACATAAAATCTTGCCAAACCAAAATTCCGTTAGCATCGCAAGCTTCATAAAACGCATCATCAAAATAAACGCCTCCTCCCCAAACGCGAAGCATGTTCATGTTCGCTTTTTTGGCATTTTCAACTAAAGAAAAATAAGTGGAATCGGAAACTCGTGGTAAAAAACTATCAGGCGGAACCACATTAGCACCTTTCATGAAAACCGATTTTCCATTTAACTTGAAATAAAAACTTTTTCCTTGTTCTTTGTTTTCTTGGATTAATTCTATGGTTCGTAAACCTATCTTCAATTCGTTTTGTTCAATTCGCTTATTATTCTTTTCTAATTCAAATTGAAATAAATATTGATGTGGAACACCCAAACCATTACACCACCATAAAATTGGATTTTGAATAGTTACTGGAACTTTTACTACATTTTGTCCTTTTTTCAACACAAATGGAAATGGTTTTTGACCTAATTTGATTTGGTATTTTCCTGATTTTTCTGCGTGAATGGTAAAAATAAAATCCAAATTGGCTACAGATTCATTCAATACTTTTTGTTCGTATTTTACATGTTCTATTTTAGCCGAATTCCAAAATTTCAATTGAACTTTTTTCCAAATTCCAGCCGTTACAAATCTTGGTCCCCAATCCCAACCGAATTGATATTGCGCTTTTCGAACAAAAACACGTTCTTTTTCGGGTAAGGTATAAGGCAATTTTTTTGCTTCTTCTTTTCCTTTTTGAACTGCAGAATGAAAAACTACTTTCAAATGATTGGTTCCTCTTTTCAAATGCGATTTAGTAGAAATAGTCCATTTTCGGAACATATTATCAGCTTCTAAAACTACTTTTCCGTTCAAAAAAACAGTTGCATACGTGTCCAAACCTTCAAATTCCAAATCGATATTTTGATTTTTTAATTCGGATTCTGAAATTGTGAAATGTGTTTCATATTCCCAATTTTCATTTTCAATCCATTGCAATTGTTTTTCATTAGCTCCAAAAAAAGGATCAGAAATTAATTGGTTTTGAAATAAATCCGTGTGAACAGTTCCAGGAATGGTTGCCTTGTATTTTTTTGCTTCGTTATGTTTGTTGAATGTCCAGTTTTCTGATGACAAATTGCGATAGGAAGTTTGTGCTGAAACCGAACAGCAAATTAGAATCAAAAACAAGAATATTTTTTTAAACATATAAGTCATATAAATTTTTAGAGTGAAAGCTTAAAATTAAAACAGTTCATTTAAGATTGGAGTTTATTCTTTAGTTGAACAATTTCCACAGGATTTGCAATTTCACTTCCATCGGTAATAGCGGATGAATGATACCAATTCGCATTTACCATTTCATTTAATTCTGAAATATTGGTCGAACGCAATCCGCCACCGGGCATGATTTCGATTCGATTCTTCGCTTGAATGACTAATTGTTTCAAAACTTCTTTTCCTTCCATCACATTTGGAAAAGTTCCAGAAGTCAGAATAGTTGAAAATCCACAAGAAATGACATCTTCCAATGCTTTTTCGCAATTCGAAACGGCATCAAAAGCTCTGTGAAAAGTACATGGAAATGGTTTTACTAATTCCACTAAGTCTTTATTTTGTTCGACATTAATTGTTCTATCATCCATCAAAATTCCGAAAACAAATCCGTTGACTCCAACTTTTTTTATAGTTTCGATTTCCGATTTCATTTGTTCAAATTCTGAATCCGAATACACAAAATTTCCTCCTCTTGGGCGAATCATTACAAACATATCAATGGTTAGATTTTCGCGAGCTTGTTGAATCATTTCAATTTTTGGAGTTGTGCCGCCAACCAACATATCTGCGCACAATTCTATTCTATCGGCTCCATATTTTTGTGCAATTAGAGCAGATTCAAGGTTAAAACAAGCGATTTCGATTTTTTTCATTATTTCAAAAAGTAATTCGCATCGATTAATTTATTTCCACTTGCATCGTGAACGGCATAATTGAAGCCACCTTGCACACAATATGAACCATATTCTCCTTTTTTATTCAAGGCAATGAATCCAACTTGGATATCTTTTAAATTTTTTCCTCGATTTTGAGTCAATTTCACAATTCGCATCACAGCTTCTTCACATGCTTTTTGTGGCGATTTCCCTTGACGCATTAACTCTACTACCAAATGACAACCCGTAATTCGAATCACTTCTTCTCCGTGGCCTGTTGCGGTTGCGGCTCCAATTTCATTATCCACATACAAACCAGCACCAATAATTGGAGAATCGCCCACTCTTCCATGCATTTTAAAAGCCATTCCACTTGTTGTACACGCACCCGACAAATTACCTTGAGCATCTAATGCAATCATTCCGATCGTATCGTGGTTTTCGATGTTGGCTTTTGGTAAATATTCACTGGTTTTTAGCCATTCTTTCCATTCTTTTTCGGAAGCTTCTAACAATAAATTTTCCTTTTGAAATCCTTGCGATAAAGCAAATTGTAAAGCGCCATCACCAACCAACATCACATGAGGCGTTTTTTCCATCACCATTCTTGCTACAGAAATAGGATGTTTGATGTGTTCCAAACACGCTACTGAACCAATATTCGAAAATTCGTCCATGATACAAGCATCTAATGTTACGCGACCATCTCTATCTGGGCGACCTCCGTAACCTACACTTCTTTCATTTGGATCGCCTTCTGGAATTTTTACTCCAGCTTCTACAGCATCTAAAGCGCGACCTTTATTTTTCAGCACTTCCCAAGCGGCTTCGTTGGCTTCAATTCCAAAACGCCAAGTGGAAAGCACAATTGGTTTATTCACTTTTCCTGAATTGATATCGATTTCTGCTTCTTCAGATTTTCCATTAAAAGTCTGAAACGCTACGCCAGCAGTTGCTAATGCGGTTGTCTTTAAAAAATTTCTTCTGTTTGTCATTATTCTACACTTATTTCGTCTACAAATAACCAACTGTTGGAACCTGCTCCTGGATTTCCATCTGAAATGATTCCGTTGTTTTCTGCGATGACTTTTATAAATTGAACATTTTGTTTGTCAAATTTCACTACAATTTTCCCTTTGTTTTCTTTGATTTCTTTGGAAGAAACAATCGCAGTAGAATAGTAATTTTCTCCATCATTTGAAACTGAAATTCCGATGCTTTTTGGATAATAAATCCAACTTCCTTCTGATGAAAGTGTATTTATGCTGATTTTTGAAATCGTTTCAGTTTTTCCTAAATTGATAGTGGCATTCATGTCTTTTCCCCAGAACCCTAACCAATCTCTTCCGAATTTTGAAGGATTTCCTTTCATTCCGTCTACCAAAGTAAAACTGCCTCCGATTCCATAATTTTCATGCGGTTGGTGTACCAATTCAATCTTTTTACCCGTTGATTTTGTGATGAAAAATGGTTGTTCGATAGCGGCACTTTTTGCTTTTCCGTTTTCGAAATAAGCTGCTTTAATGGTTTGATTTTTAGTAACTAGAATTGGTTTTTCATAAGAAATAGAATTCGTATTCGGTTCTGAACCATCAGTTGTATATTTGATGCCGTTTGGATTTGCTGATTTTAATTCGAAAGCTACTCCGTGTTCGGCAGGTTGCACTTTGGAAGTTACTTCAAAAATGGCTTTGCTGTAATTGATTCCTTTTTTGTCATAGATTTCAAAATGTGAAATCAATCTTTTTTCGAATTCTTTATATTCTTTTGGATTGGATGTTCCCCAAACTACTTCGGAAAGCGCTGCTATTCTTGGGAAAAGCATGTATTCAACATGCCCTGGTGTGTTGATATATTCTGTCCAAAGATTGGCTTGAGCACCTAAAATATATTTCGATTGTTCTTCGGAAAGCTCCTTTGGAATAGGATTGAAAGAATACACTTTTTCGACATTGGTATAACCGCCAAAAGCAATCGGTTCATTTTTAGGTTCGCCTTGATAATGGTCAAAATAACAATGTGAACCTGGCGACATCACTACGAAATGTTTTTGTTTGGTTGCTGCGATTCCTCCTTCGGTACCGCGCCAACTCATAACGGCTGCGTTTGGTGCTAATCCGCCTTCTAAAATTTCGTCCCAACCGATGATTTTTCGTCCTTTACTATTCAAGAATTTTTCGATTCTTTGAATGAAATAACTTTGTAATTCGTGTTCGTCTTTTAAGTTTTCATCTTTGATTCTTTTTTGACAATGCGGACAACTTTTCCAACGCACTTTTGGAGATTCATCGCCACCGATGTGAATGTATTCAGAGGGAAATAACGCAATCACTTCTGTCAACACATTTTCTAAAAAAGTAAAGGTTTCGTCTTTTGGACAAAAAACATCTTCTAAAACGCCCCAAGTTTTTCCCACTTCAAAAGGTCCGCCTGTACATGAAAATTCTGGATACGAAGCTAATGCTGCTAAAGCGTGACCTGGCATTTCGATTTCTGGAACGATGGTGATGTGTCGTTCTTTGGCGTAAGCTACAATTTCTTTTATTTCATCTTGTGTATAAAATCCGCCATGGCGAATGTCGTCGAACGTTTGGTCGGTGTAATGTCCAATCATGGAACCATTTCGCCATGCGCCTACTTCAGTTAATTTGTGATATTTTTTGATTTCGATGCGCCAACCTTGGTCATCGGTTAAATGCCAATGAAAGGTATTCATCTTGTACATCGCTAAATAATCAATGTATTTTTTGATGAAATCTTTTGGAAAGAAATGACGACAAACGTCGAGATGCATGCCTCTCCATTTGAATTTAGGTTGGTCCAAAATAGAAATTTCATTTAATTTAATCTCATTTGATTTTTCATAAGGAATCATTTGGACTAAAGTTTGGATTCCATAAAAAATACCTTGATGTGAAAAGGCAGAAATATGAACTTTATTTTTCCAAACTTCAATATTATATTGTTCTCTGTCAAAATTTGTAGTATCATGAATTTTAATACCAAATTGAATACTATTTTTAGAACGATATTTTGATGATATTTTTAATTCCAATCCTGTTCTATTATTAATTTCATTTTGAAGATACTTTGCTTCAAAAGAATCTTCATCAGCTACGATTACCGTTTCTTTATTTAAAACGAAATGTCCTTTTTTGATTTCGACTGAATTTGGTTTTGGAATTATATTAAGATTCTGTTGAGCCAAGCAAATTGTAGAAATAAGCAACAACAAAGTCAGTATTTTGTGTTTCATTGGAGTTGTGTTTGTTTGGCTAAAATTAAATAAAAAAACCGCACATTGCTGCGCGGTTTTCATTATTTGTGTCGAAAAATATTATTTTCCTAGTTCAGCAATTTTTGCTTCTACTTCTAAATCGTCTCCTTCGAAAACTTTTTCTTCAGTAGTTTCTTTGCCATCAACTATTGTAGTTAAAGTAACTGTTGCTTTTACTTTTCCGTTAGCGTCTTTTACTTTTTTTACTTTGATGTCTTTGATATTTGTTTTTTCATGATTGCAGTTTGGTCCATGAACATGTGCATCACCAATATATTTACCATTTTCATCGTATTGAGACATGCATTTGTCTTTGCATTCTTGAGAACAACCATTCTCTTCACACATTTTAGCACACTCATCTTTAGTCATAGTTGCACATTTTGATAAATCGCATTTTCCTTCGTGACAAACTTCTTTTTTGTCTTTTGAACAACATGCGCCATTTTCAGTTGTAGCACCGTGACCTCCTAAAATTGGAGCAATTACTAAACCAATTAAACATGTTAATTTGATTAAGATGTTCATCGATGGACCAGAAGTATCTTTGAATGGATCTCCAACAGTATCTCCAGTAACCGCTGCTTTGTGTGCGTCAGAACCTTTGTATGTCATTTCTCCGTTGATTTCAACACCTGCTTCAAATGATTTTTTAGCATTATCCCAAGCACCACCTGCATTGTTTTGGAACACAGCCCAAAGCACACCTGAAACCGTAACTCCAGCCATATAACCACCTAACATTTCAGCAATTAATTGATTGTCATCTCCATAAACTAATTTGCCTAACAATACAATTGCAATTGGGAAACCAATCGTTAAAATTCCTGGTAACATCATTTCGCGTAAAGCCGCTTTTGTAGAAATTTCAACGCATTTTCCGTATTCTGGTTTACCAGTTCCTTCCATAATTCCTGGAATTTCTTTAAACTGACGACGTACTTCGTACACCATGTCCATAGCAGCTTTACCTACTGAATTCATTGCTAATGCTGAGAATACAACTGGAATCATTCCACCAATAAACAACATAGCTAATACTGGTGCTTTAAATATATTAATACCGTCAATTCCTGTAAAAGTTACATATGCCGCAAATAAAGCTAATGAAGTTAATGCAGCAGAGGCGATTGCAAAACCTTTTCCTGTTGCCGCAGTTGTGTTACCAACTGAATCTAAAATATCAGTTCTTGTACGAACTTCTTTAGGTAATTCACTCATTTCAGCGATTCCACCTGCGTTATCAGAGATTGGTCCGAAAGCGTCAATAGCTAATTGCATTGCTGTTGTTGCCATCATTGCAGAAGCAGCTAAAGCTACTCCATAAAATCCTGCTAAAGCATAAGTTGACCAAATTGCAGCTCCAAATAATAATACAGTTGGGAAAGTTGAAATCATCCCCGTAGCTAAACCAGCGATTACGTTTGTTCCTGCACCAGTTGATGATTTTTGTACAATTGCTAATACAGGTTTTGTACCTAATCCAGTGTAATATTCTGTTACTGATGAAATTGCTCCACCAACAAATAATCCGATTAAAGTAGCGTAGAAAACACGCATTGCTGAAATTTTTTGTGTTCCTTCACCAAAGAATTCCATTGTCATAACTTCAGGAAGCATGAATTTCACTAAGAAGAAACAAGAAACAGCTGTTAAAACAATAGATACCCAGTTTCCAATGTTTAATGCTTTTTGTACTTGAGCTTCTTTAGCATCGTCGCTTGAAATTTTCACTAACATTGTTCCAATGATAGAGAATAAGATTCCGAAACCAGCGATTGCCATTGGTAATAAAATTGGCCCGATTCCTCCGAAAGCATCATCGATTTTACCACCCATATCTTTAATTACATAATTTCCTAATACCATTGCCGCTAAAACTGTAGCAACATACGAACCGAACAAATCAGCACCCATTCCGGCAACGTCTCCTACGTTATCACCAACGTTATCAGCAATTGTAGCAGGATTACGTGGGTCATCTTCTGGAATACCAGCTTCTACTTTACCTACTAAATCAGCACCTACGTCTGCAGCTTTTGTATAAATTCCACCTCCAACACGTGCGAATAAAGCAATTGACTCAGCACCTAATGAAAATCCAGCTAATGTTTCAAGAACGATTGTCATATCTTCTGTAGATGTCCAAACTCCGTTCATAAAAAATCTAAAGAATATGATAAAGAATCCGGTTAATCCTAAAACAGCTAAACCTGCAACTCCTAATCCCATAACTGTTCCACCACCAAAAGAAACTTTTAAAGCTTGTGGTAAACTAGTACGAGCAGCTTGCGTGGTTCTAACATTAGTTTTTGTTGCGATTTTCATTCCAATATTTCCAGCATAAGCCGAAAATATAGCTCCGAAAACAAATGCAATTACTATCAACCAATGAGTTGTTGGAACGATTGTTGAAATAATTGCTAAGACAACACTTGCTCCAAGAACGAAAAATGTTAATAATTTGTATTCTGCTTTTAAAAATGCTAATGCACCTTCATAAATGTAATCCGAAATTTCTTTCATTTTTCCATCGCCAGCGTCTTGTTTAAGAACCCAAGCGCGTTTAGCTGCCATGAATGCCAACCCTAATAATGCCATTACTATTGGCACATAAATCATCATTGATTCCATAAAATGTTTATTTGGTTTTGTTTGTTAATTATATTCTAATTTTAACAAAAATAAACAAAAAAGGCAATATTCATAGAAAATATTGCCTTTTTTAGTTGATATACAGAAATTTATTTGATACTAAATAATCCTTCTGGTTTGTTTTCAATTTCGTTAAAACGTTGCGTACATTTCATCAAAATTTCTTTTGCTTCATTTACATCTCCCCAACCTTCTACGTCTACTTTTTTGTTTTCTAAATCTTTGTAAACTTGGAAAAAATGCTCAATTTCTTTGATTAAGTGAGGATTTACATCGCTTAAATCATTTAATTTATTCCAAATAGGGTCAGAAACAGGTACACAAATTACTTTTTCATCTGGACCTTTATCGTCTGCCATGTGAAAAACACCTATTGGTTTTACTTCAATCACACATCCAGGAAAGGTTGGTTCGTTAATTAGAACTAAAACATCCAAAGGGTCTCCGTCTAAAGCTAAAGTTTCAGGAATAAATCCATAATCTGCTGGATACATCATTGACGAAAAAAGCATTCTGTCAAAACGCATTCTCTTTAATTCAAAATCATACTCGTATTTGTTTCTACTTCCTCTTGGAATCTCAATCAATACATCAAATGTAGTAACTTTATCTGCTGTCATTTTCTATTATTTTAATAAAGGGTTGCAAAGGTACTACTATAAAACAGTAGAAACAAAAGAGTTTTGCAAAAAAAGTATATATTTTTATACTCTTTAAAAAGTAATTTTTCTTCCTCTTTTTTCAAGATAATAATGCCAAAGAAAATAAGTTGCTACTGAACGATAAGGTTTCCATTTTTGAGCATAGATTTCCATTTCTTCTTTAGTGTGAATATCAAAAAGCTCTTTCATGGTGTTTACAACTGCAATGTCTCCAAGTGGAATTATATCTAATGAATTCAAGCAAAACATTAAATAAACATCAATTGTCCAGTTACCAATGCCTTTAATCTTAATTAACTCTTCTCTAACTAATTCAGGTTTTTTAAATGCTAAACTTTCAATGTTTATTTGTTCTGTTAAAATAGCTTCAGAAAGCGCTTTAATATATTTAGTTTTTTGCCTACTTACTCCACATGAACGAAAATCTTCATCTGAAAAACGGTATACATTTTCAATTGAAAAAATTGGAATTGCATTTTTCAACTTATTAAAAGTAGCTTTGGCAGAATCTATTGAAACTTGTTGTTCTAAAATTAAAAGTACTAATGTTTCAAAACCTTGCGCTCTTTTTGGCTGAATAGGAATTCCATATTGCTGATTTATTTGTTCGAAAACAGCTTCTTTTTTAAGCAGATATGCAATTGCTTTTTCCATTTAGAAATAAAACCCAAATGATGCTTTTACAGTAAATCTATTTGCATCTGGAATGTCTAAATAACTTCCGCGCCAAGCAAAATCAATTCGCAAAACTTTAAAAATATTTCCTATGCCTGCATGGTATTCCCAGTAAATATCTTCTGGAGCACGGTAAACTAATCCAGAAGCATTGATGAAACGATTTTCATCTGAAACTGTTCCATAAACACCTTTTATACCCACAATTTCTCTCCAATTTAATTTTCTCAAAAGTGGAACTCTAGAAAATAATCTTCCATTAAAATGATGTTCAAAATGTAGCGAAGCATATTCATCAGCCACAAAATCATAATAATCTAATAAGTTATAGGTGTTATCTATAATGAAATAAGACTGGTTTCCTGGAATTACACCCATTAATCCTAATGGTACTTGACCGAAAGTTTTTCCTACTTCCAAAGTTGAAAATAATCTACCAAAACCACCAATCAGTACAGGTTGACGATAGTAAAATTGAAGCTTTTGATAATCAAAATCGCTATTCATAACACCTTTTAATCCTTGGCTATAACTTAAGAAAAGACGTGCGTAATTGTTGTCAACTTCCATTCTTTCAACACCATAACCTACAGTTCGTCTTTTTGGAGTAAATTCGGTAACAAAATTAATTTCCGATTGTTTTACTTCGCTTTTGGTTGTAGTTTGAGTTGCATCAGTATAATAATCTAAGCTAAATTGATTAGATGCAGATTTCAATGTACGATACGATAAATTGGTTTGAAAGGTTAAATTTTTAACTGGTTCGATTTCAAAACCAAGTGTAGTTAAATTTACAGAAGTTAATTTATTATTTGTTCCACTAGAGAAGAAAGAAGATGAGGCAAAACTTCGCCCTAAAACATCATTTGAAGTGGTTAAACTAACGCCAATTTGTTCCACATCTCTTCGGTTTCCTGCAGAAAGAATAATTCTATTTTTCTTGTCTACCATCCATTTCCCAGAAATGCCATACTTGAATTTATTATCTTTAAAACCATAAGCGGTATAACCTTGAATGCGCCAAGTATCGTTTGAACCGAAATAAGTTCTTCCACCAAAACGAAGGCGTTGTCCTTCAACATCATTGTATCCAAAGGTTGAAAATATTGGGCCAAAATCCATTTTCCATTTAGGAATTTCGATGTAACCACTTCCTAAAATGGAAGCCAAATTATAAATGCGTTTGAAACGAGGAACTTCTTTTAAAGTATCGAGCATTTTGTATATTCCAGCTTCGTTTTTATTTAGATTTTCGAATCGATTTTCTTCCCAAAACTCATCCGATTTATTGAAAACCGAATTATCGTAAAAATTCACTTCTTCCTTAAAAAACTTGTCTTCTTTCTTTTTGTCAAATTGATGATTCTTGAAAAGAGAAGTACGTTTTCCATAAACTCCTTTAGATTCTTCTTTTTTAGAAAAACTAAAATCAGACATCATGTAATCTCGTGTAAGTAAGAAAACAGAATCATTCATCACTTCAAATTCTTGTTCGATGTAAATTTCTTTTACCCAGTTAATGTTAGCGCTTTTACTTGCTTCGAGATTAATTTTTTTAATTGCAAAAGTGGTGTCGTTTACCCAAAAATCACCTTTAAATGTTAGTTCGTTTTTACGTCTAGGATAATACACAATGTTATAACACCATTTGTTGTCAATATACATACTATCTGACAACACATAATTATATACGTTGATTCCTGTTCTTGATAAAGGACTCACAAAATCTTTATCAAAAAATTTCAAATAATTATCATAAATATCATAATCGGCATACAAATCTTTGATAAAAGTATTTACGCCATCGCCAGAGCCAAGACCTGAATTTTTATTGGCAGTTGTAATTTCTTTTGTTTTTTTAGTTTCGTTGTCACCATAAACTTCACTTAAAGTTTCATTGATAAAAATAGGTAAAAACGTTTTTCCAGAAATTTTTGAAGTATCGATTTGATTAAAAACAAATTCCATTCCTTTGAAAACTTTACTTTTCATAAAGGCTGAATCAATAGTGTTTAAATCAAATTCTACTTTTTCATATTTTTCATATTGATATTGTTTAAACATTTTGAGTCCGTTTTTTCTTCTTCGTTCCCAAATTTTTCTCAAAATATCAAGTGCTGGATTGTCTTTTTTAGATGTTTTTCCAGTATGAATAACAATTTCTTTTAATTGTTCGTTTTCTTTTAAGGTTATTTTTAAATTTTGATTCAAGCCTGGTTTCAGAGGTATTTCTCTTTTTTCATAACCTTCAAATAAAACAACTAAAGCAGTATAATTTTGTTCAGATTCAAAATAGAAAATTCCGTTTTCATCTGTAATTACACCTTCTCTCGAATCTTTAAAGAATACACTAGCAAAGGGGATTGATTCACCTTTTTTATCAACAACTTTCCCTCCAACTTTGGTTTGACCCAAAGCGATTGCTGCAAAAAACAAAGTAAATAGTACTAATTTCTTTTTCATAATTAAAAACAAAAAACTTCATCAGCGAATTACTGATGAAGTTCCAAATATAACGAGTTATTTTTTATTTATAGGTAACTTTTTTTACGGCTTTGATTACATCTTGTGCATTAGGCAACCATTCCTTTAATAAAGTTGGTGAATATGGTGCTGGGGTGTCAGCTGTAGTGATTCTTTGAACAGGTGCGTCTAAATAATCAAATGCTTTTTCTTGTACCATGTAAGTAATTTCAGAAGCAACACTTGCAAAAGGCCAAGCTTCTTCTAAAACAACTAATCTATTAGTTTTTTTAACTGAATTTAAAATCGTGTCATAATCCATTGGGCGAACTGTTCTTAAGTCAATTATTTCACAAGAAATACCTTCTTTTGCTAATTCGTCAGCGGCAATATGAGCTTCTTTAATAATTTTTCCAAAGGAAACGATAGTTACATCTGTTCCTTCTCTTTTAATATCTGCAACTCCTAATGGAATTGTGTATTCTCCTTCAGGTACTTCACCTTTGTCGCCATACATTTGTTCTGATTCCATAAAAATAACAGGATCATTATCGCGAATAGCAGCTTTTAACAACCCTTTTGCGTCATAAACAGTTGAAGGAACGACAACTTTTAATCCTGGTGTATTTGCAAACCAGTTTTCAAAAGCTTGCGAGTGTGTTGCTCCTAATTGACCTGCCGATGCTGTTGGTCCACGAAAAACCATAGGCATTGGAAATTGTCCAGCCGACATTTGACGCATTTTTGCAGCATTATTAATGATTTGGTCAATACCCACTAATGAAAAGTTAAACGTCATGAATTCAACAATTGGTCTATTTCCGTTCATAGCTGATCCTACTGCAATTCCTGCAAAACCTAATTCGGCGATAGGAGTATCAATTACACGTTTTGGTCCAAATTCATCTAGCATACCTTTTGAGGCTTTATAAGCGCCGTTGTATTCAGCTACTTCTTCACCCATCAAATATATTGATTCATCGCGACGCATTTCTTCACTCATTGCTTCGCAGATTGCTTCTCTAAATTGTATCGTTCTCATGTGTTTACTTCTTAAAGTTTTAATGAAAGGCAAAAATAAAAATTAAAACCGATTTTTATATCATTTATGTGAATTTGTTGTTCAATACAATAAGTAATTATTAACTAAAACGTTGTAATTAGTTTTTTGAATAATTAAAAGACACAAAAAAGCCCTTGATTTTAAAATCAAGGGCTTTAAGTGGTACCTCCAGGGATCGAACCAGGGACACATGGATTTTCAGTCCATTGCTCTACCATCTGAGCTAAGGTACCTTTATCAAACAAGGCAATACTGCTTGTTGATTGCGGGTGCAAATATAGAACCTATTTTATATTTTCCAAAACAATTATTAAAAAAAATCAATTTGTATATTTGCAAAACCAAAAACTTTGATATGCTTTTAACAATAGATGTAGGAAATTCAAGAATTAAAGTAGCTGTATTTGAAGAAGATAAGCTAATTGAGTTGTTTGTTTTTGAGCATCAAGAGGCTTTAAAAAAAATTTCAGAAATAGTGAGTTTTTTTCCAAAAATTAGCAACGCTATTTATTCTTCCGTTGGAAAATTAGATGTTGAAGTGTTAGAATTAATCAAAAGTAAAGTAAAAATCAAGATTATTAATCATGATTCATCATTTCCTTTTATCAATAAATACGCTACTCCAAACACATTAGGAATAGACAGGATGGTTTTGTCAGCTGGAGCAACATTAAAATTTCCAAATCAAAATAGATTAATTATTGATGCCGGAACCTGTGTAACATATGATTTTATAGATAAAGACAATTCTTATTTTGGAGGGGCAATTTCTCCAGGAATAAAACTACGTTATAAAAGTTTACATGATTATACAGCAAAATTGCCGTTGCTAACAATTTCTAGTCCAAGTAATTTTATTGGAGATTCTACAAATAATTCGATACACAGTGGTGTGATAAATGGTTTATGTTACGAAATCGATGGTTTTATTTCACAATATTATCTTAAATATCAAGATTTAACAGTAATTTTAACAGGAGGAGACGCAGATTTTTTGGCTAAAAGATTAAAAAGCACCATATTTGCCAATTCAAATTTCTTATTAGAAAGTTTGAACTTATTATCAATATACACAGAAAATAATGATTAAAAAAATTGTAGTCTTTTTTAGTTTACTTGTATCAGCAACCTTATTTGCTCAAGAAAACACAGCTTCACCTTATTCATATTATGGTCTTGGTGAAGTAAAATTCAAAGGAACTCATGACATAAAAGCTATGGGGGGATTAAGTATTGTTGGCGATAGTATTCATTTAAATCTTTCGAATCCAGCGTCTTATTCCAATTTAAAACTTACTACTTTCAGTATTGGAGGAACTTCAACATTTACCAATTTTAACACTTCATCAGATAGTGAAAAAGCGCAAAGAACCAGTTTAGATTATTTAGCTGTTGGTTTGCCATTGGGTAAATTTGGGATGTCTTTTGGTTTAATGCCTTATAGTGCAGTAGGTTACAAGGTTCAAAGTATCACTGAAGCTGCTGATGATCCTGATGGTTTAGAAAGGTCTAAACAGTTTACTGGTGATGGTAATATTAATAAAGTGTTTTTTGGAACTGCTTACAACATAACTCCAAATCTGAGTGCAGGAGTTGATTTTAGTTACTATTTTGGGGATATTAATACTAAGGATATTGAGTTTATAACTGATCCAATTGTGCAGTTGGGAACGAGAGAACTTAATAATTCAAAAATATCTGGTTTCTCATTGAATTTGGGCTTGTTGTATAATTGTAAAATTTCTCAAAAGTTAGACTTGTTTTCTAGTGTAACATATAGTCCTGAGAGCGATTTAACATCTAAAAACGCTAGAAATATTGCGAATATTATTTTTACCACAAGCGGGTCTGAATTTGTAGATACTGAAAATGCAGTTGACATCAATGTTCAAGATACAAAATTAAAACTTCCAAGTAAATTTTCTTTTGGAGCAGGAATTGGTCAAGCAAAAAAATGGTTAATAGGCTCTGAAATAACATTTCAAAACACAAGCAAATTAGGTAATCGTTTTGATGACATTACTGGTGCTACGTTTGAAAATTCTACAAAAATTTCAATTGGAGGTTATTACATACCAAAATATGATTCTTACAATGGATATTGGAATAGAGTAGTTTATAGAGCTGGTTTTAGACACGAAAACACGGGTTTAGTTATAAACAACGAAAGTATTAAGGATTATGGTGTGAATTTCGGTTTTGGATTGCCATTAGGAATTTCAAATATTAATTTAGGATTTGAATTTGGAAAAAAAGGAACCACTACGAACAATTTAATTGAAGAAAATTATTTCAATGTAAGTGTTGGTCTTTCTTTAAGTGATATTTGGTTCAAGAAAAGAAAAATTGACTAAATCTAATTTATTCGAGCTGGATATGACTTTTTCGTTTAGCTTTATTAAAATATTTAAAAGTGCAATTATACTGTTTTGTGTAATTGTACTTTTTTCATGTGAAAGTGATTTGAAAAAAGTCCAAAAACTTAGCGAAACTTCTTTTATTCCAACAGGTGAAGCAGATTCTATAAATTTGAAATATACTGATTCGGGAAAGATAAAGTCCATTTTGAAGAGTCCTAAAATGCTCGATTACAGCAATATTCAAAATGCATTTACAGAATTTCCAAAAGGAATACACCTTACATTAATGGATGAAAAAGGAAATAAAAGTACTGTGGTTGCGGATTATGCAATTTCTTACAAGAAAACTGAAATTATAGATTTGCAAGGAAATGTAATTATTACCTCGCATGATGGAAAAAAATTAGAAACTTCTCAACTTTATTTTGATCAAAAAAACGAATGGTTTTTTACTGAAAAATTATTCAAATATACAGATGAAGCCGGTGGTTATCTTGAAGGTCCAGGAGTTGACTTTAGTAAGGATTTTAAAATTTTCAACATGCAAAAAAGCAACGGAGAAGTTAATACACTTGATTAATTATTATTTATAAACAATCTTTTAAAAAAACATTATAATGAATTATTTGAAAATTGTACAATATTTTTACTTAGCATTTGCTGCTTTTTTTGCTTACGATGCATTTGCTAAATACAATAATGATGAAAGCTATTTCTTAAGTATTTTAATTGCAGCTGTATCATTAGGAATGTTTTTTTTTAGAAGACATTTTTACAACAAGTATCAAAATAAAAAATAATTATTGAGGATTAGATTAATATAATTAAAATCTAAAACCAAAGAGAAGACCAAAAACTTTAAAAAAATCTATGAAAATATATCTTTTCTATTTTATTATTAAATAGATAATTGTATTTTCGCCCTCTGAAAAAAATTAAACACAAATAAAAATGGCAGTTTTATCTAAAATTAGACAACGTTCATTCTTCCTAATTGTAATTATTGCATTAGCATTATTTTCATTTGTATTAGCAGATGTAATTCAAAGTGGAACATTTGGAAATAGTGCAAATAATATTGGTTCAGTAAATGGAACAGATATTTCTGGGCAAGAATTTATGCAACAAGTTGCAATGATTGAAAAACAAGGTCAAGGTATGACTAACACTCAAGCAATTAATAGTGCTTGGGAACAAAATGTAAGAAGCATAATTCTTGGAGAAGAGTTTGAAAAATTAGGCCTTAAAATTGGTGACGAACAATTAATTAACGTTATCAAACAAAATCCAAATTTTGCTCAAAATCAACAGTTTTTGAATGCAGCAGGTCAGTTTGACGAAAATAAATTTAAAGAATATATCAAGTCTTTAAAAAATGCCCCTAACCAAGAACAATGGTTGCAATGGAAAGAGTTTGAAAAAAACATCGAAAAATATGCTGTTGAGCAAATGTATAACACAATGATTAAATCAGGTGTTATTACAACAAAGGCGGAAGGTAAATTTGCATACCAAATGGAAGCAGACAAAGCTGATTTTGATTATGTAACTGTAGCATATTCTACTGTAAACGATGATCAAGTTAAAGTTTCAGATGATGAAATTTTAGAGTACATGAAAAAAAATGCTAAAAAATATAAATCTGATAACACAAGAAGTATCGATTTTATTTTAGTTGAAAACAAACCGTCAAAAGAAGATGAGGAAGCAATGTTGACTTCTATAAATAATGTTTTGAATGGAAAAGTTGTTTACAACGAGCAAACAAAATCTAATGACACTTTGCAAGGTTTTAGAGCTGTATCAAATGTTGGAGAATTTGTAAATGCAAATTCTGATATCAAGTTTGATTCTACTTATTTAGCAAAGAAAGATTTACCAATTGAATTTCAAGAGCAATTATTTAATTTGCCAGCAGGCGCTGTTTTTGGACCTTATGTTCATAACGGACACCAATGTGTTTCAAGAATGATTGGAAGAAAACCAAATGCAAGTGCAAAAGCTAGTCATATATTAATCGCATATAAAGGAGCAGAAAGATCAAGCGCTACAAGAACAAAAGAAGAAGCTCAAAAATTAGCAAACGATTTATTAACGCAAGTAAAAGCAAATCCAACTAATTTTGCAATGTTAGCAATGGCTAATTCAGATGATCCAGGATCTAAAAGCAATGGTGGAGAATATGATAATATTGCTCCGGGTCAAATGACACCAAAATTTAATGATTTTGTTTTTAATAATCCTGTTGGAACAATGGGAGTAGTTGAAACAGAATTTGGTTTCCACGTAATGAAGGTTTCAGGTAAAAATGATGCTGTTTTGCTAGGAACTATAGCTCAAAAAATACAAGCTTCTGATGCTACTATAGATGCGGCATACACTAAAGCAAGCCAGTTAGAATCAAGTGCTACTGAAAATAAAGATTTTGAAGCTGTTGCTAAAAAAGCAGGACTAATTGTCACACCTGCAACAAACATTAAAGCATATGATGAATATATACAAGGTTTAGGAGCTCAAAGAGAAATGGTGCGTTGGAGTTTTAATGAAGAAACAGAAGTTGGAAATGTAAAACGTTTTGAAGCGCCACAAGGATTTGTAATTGCAAAATTAAAAGATATCAATGATACTGGTTTATTACCTATTGATGTTGCAAAACAATCTGTTGAGCCAATCTTAAAAAATCAGAAAAAGGCTGAAATTATTAAGAAAAAAATGAGTGGAACTTCATTAGAGGCTGTTTCAAAATCTTCAGGTGCATCTGTTTTAACGGCTACTGGTGTTTCTATCAAAAATCCTATAATTCCAAATGTAGGAATGGAATCTAAAGTTGTTGGAAAAGCATTTGGTTTAGCTTCTGGAAAAACTTCTGATATTATTGAAGGTACAAGTGGAATGTTTATTATTAGAGCTAAAAAGGTAACTAAAGCTCCTGCAATTTCAAATTACACCACTTATATCAATCAAGATAGAACTCAAAATCAATCTTATGCAATGTCTAAAGCTTATACGGCAATTAAAGACAAAGCAGATATAAAAGATAATAGAGCAAAATTTTAACAAAAGTTAAAAGGTATAAAAAAAAGAGCTGATTTAATCAGCTCTTTTTTTTATACCTTTTTGATAACATATGTTACTATTCCCCAAACAACAAAATCGTTGTGTAAATCGATTTTTATAGGTTCGTAATTTAAATTCTCTGGAATTAAAAAAAGATGATCTTCTTCTATCTTAATTCGTTTAACCGTAAACTCGCCATCTATTAAACAAACAGCTATTTTATTGTTTGTAGGCTCTAGACTTCTATCTATGACTAGAATATCGCCGTCATCAATACCTGCGCCTGTCATTGAATTTCCGGAAGCTTTTGCATAAAATGTTGCTTCTGCATTTTTTACTAAAGTTTTGTCCAAACTTATTTTATTTTCCTCAAAATCCGCCGCTGGTGATGGAAAACCTGCTTTAATTCCACTGCTTATAAATTGTTGCCCTTCAGAAAAAGCATCATCGGGGATGAAAATATTTAGTTTTGTATTTAATGACATTTTATTTCTAATATTTCTTTAAAATTAGTCGTATATTTATTAGATAAATGATGTTGTTTCATTTTCCATGTACGTTGCAAGTCTTGATTACCTAAGCGAATTTTTCGTTCTCCAATTCTTTTATGGTAGTCATCCATTACTTGCATTATTTTCTGATACTTTGGATTTTCATCATCAAATAAATGAAATTGCTTTTGATTTGATGGAATAATCTCTGTTACTATAACACCTGCCTTTTTATATGAGGTTTTTTCTTGATAAATTTCGTTTAACATTTCTATTGCAATATTGCTTATCGAAAAAGCTGTGTTACTTGGAAAAGGAAGCGTCTTTAAGCGATAAAAGCTATATCGAGAATCAGTCGTTTTAAATTTGTTTTTTTGCAAATACAAGATCACTCCATAGCAACATGAATTTTGTTTACGAAGTTTTTCGGAGCAAATAGACGCAAATGTAGCTATTCGTTCTTTTAATTCATTATAATCGTTTATATCGTGCTCAAAACTTCTAGTAATAGCGATTGTTCTTTTTGTTTTGGGTTCGTTTATCTCTAAAATTGATTTTCCTTCCAATTCATATTTCAAGCGAATACCTACAACTCCCATTTCTTTTTTAATAAACGGTTCGTTGTGTGGTAAGGTAAAATCATAAGCCGTTAAAATATTTTTACGTTGCATTTTTTTTGTTAATCGATAACCGATTCCCCATACGTCTGCAATTTTTGTCCATTTCAAAGCCTTAATACGTTTTTCTTCAGTATCGATAACATAAACGCCATTGGTGCGTTCAGGGAATTTTTTAGCAATACGATTTGCTAATTTAGCTAAAGCCTTTGTTGGAGCAAATCCAATACCTGTAGGAATACTTAGCCATTTTGATATTCGTTGCTGAATATTTAATCCAAGAGAATGATAATCTGCAATTTGTTGTCCATCAAAATTTAAAAAAGCTTCATCAATGCTATACATTTCTACATTAGGCGTGAAATTTTCTAAAATTTTCATAACTCTTTGACTTAGATCGCCATAGAGTACATAATTTGATGAAAAAACTTTTATATTTTGCTGTTGGATGAATTCTTTAATTTTGAATTCAGGTATTCCCATAGGAATTCCGAGCGCTTTAGCTTCACTGCTTCGAGATATAACACAACCGTCATTATTAGACAATACTACGACTGGTTTGTTGTTATATTGAGGCTGAAAAATACGCTCACAAGAAACATAAAAATTATTACAATCTACTAGTGCATACATCTTGTAAAATTACTTTTCTTTTGCCAAAAAGTAAATAATACAATTGTTAATGTTAATAACTTTGAATTATCGCTTTAACGAAAAATGAGCCTTAAATATCTGTTTTGTTTGAGATGTTTGCGATAAATATTCTACGGTAAACCAATAATCTGTTGATGGTAATTTTTCACCATTATAAGTTCCATCCCAACCAAAACTTGCGGGAGATAATTGTTTTAAAAATTTCCCGTATCGATCAAAAATTGAAATAACGGCATTCGGTTGTTGGCTTAAATCCCAAATATTCCAATTGTCATTAATTCCATCACCATTTGGTGTGAAATAATTTGGATAATTAATAATATAAATTGGTCCAATGCGGGTCGGAGAGCAATTACCTAAAATATCAATTATATTAACAAAATATTCACCCGTTTCTAAATCAGAAAAAACATTGCTAGATTGTATTGCGCTTAAATTTCCATTTGGATATTCTAATTGATACAAGTAATCACCATAACCTCCTGTAATATTTACTGTAATAAATGTATTGTTTTCAAAAGCAGAACTCACATCAAAATCAGCAACCGCAGGTCCTGATTGAGTAATTGTAACGGTTGTATTATTGTAATTACAAGCAGAACCAACGTCTGGAGTAAGTTTTATAAACTCAACATCATATGTTCCAGCTTGAGTAGCTGTATAATTTGGTCCAGTTCCCATAAGTGTGCCATTCAAGTACCAATTTACCGTAAAGAAAGCTGGATTTAGTCCAGAATGAATGGTAAAGTTTCTATATACTGTTCCTGTTATAGCATCTACACAGATAATTCCTCCTTGTAATGTGATGTCTAACAGTGGATGTACTGTAAAAGTAAATGCAATTTCATCATTACAATTTGGATTTCCTGTTGCTGAAGCATATACATAATACGTATATGTTCCTGGTGTTGAAATGTTTAAATTCGTAATTAAATCAGCAGTATTTCCTCCTGGTTGTGAATAATAATTAATGTTATATGGTACAGTTGGTAATGCTGGTAAAACATAGTTTCCACATTCTTCATTATCGAAAACCAATCCTAAAGCAGCTAAATTTGGCGTTTCTGAAACTATAATATCAAAACTATCTTCTTGAGTACAAATAATTCTATCCCCATTTACGGCGTATACATAAATAGTTGTAGTTGTGTTTGGAGTATTGAAAATTGTTCCATTTGGTATAGGATTAATACCATTTGGGTCATAAAAATAACCAATTGAATAATTAAAAGGAGTTGGAGCTATATGTGTTAGTGCCGGTAATTGAAAATTATCATTCTCGCAAACATTAATATTTTGATAATCGGGTAAATTGATGCCGTTATATGTCATTGTGAAAGGTAAATCTCTTACACAAAGAGTAGTTGGGTCAACATTGTAAATATAAAATGTGTGTGTGTAATTAAATACATCTGTAGGAGAAACAACAACTCCTGTTCCAGAAGGGCCGCCAGATTCGGTATAAATAGTTCCAAATGTTGGTGCAGGTATTGAATAAGGTTGACATTTAGTCTCGCTTAAAACGCCATCAACAGGTGGAAAAGGGTTTAATGAAATAGTAAAACTCGATTCGTTAGCACAACCATTTGCATCCGGGCCATTATAGATATAATATGTTCCTGGTGCTAAATGAGCGCCTGATAAATCAATAATGTTTCCTGCATGTAATTGCTGTTGCCCAATAATTGTAGGTCCACCAGATAAAGTATAATAAGTGCCGTTAGCTAGAGTAGGTAATACAAATTCTCCACAATGTGTTCCGCTTGGTATTACATCAACTGCTGGTCTTGGATAAATAGTTATGTTATAATTTAAATTGTCAGTACAATTCGGAAGCACCGATGTGTTTGTAAAATAGTATACAGTTTGTGAAGAGGTAATTATCAAATCTGTTATATGGGTTCCTCCACCCATTGGCGCTGTATAATATCCGCCAAAAGCAACTGAAGGCAATGTGTAACTTCCACAAGCTGAAACAGCGGTGAATTGAGAGGTGTCAACTAAATTTATGTCAAATGTGTTTTCTATTGAACAATTAGCATTTGAAGAAAAAACATAATATGTTCCAGGGAAATTTGGACCATTAACACTAATTACATCTCCAGGATTTAACGCACCAATTCCTCCAGAAAAAAGAAAATATGAACCATTAGTTAAAGGAGGTAATACATACGAATCACAAGCTGTTACATCTGAAGGTGAATCTGCTAAAGGTATTGGGTGAATGTTGATTATGAATTGGTCATCTCTACAAAAAATACCATTAACTTCAGCATAATAATAAATGGTCATTGAAGTGCTTACTTGTGTAGTATTTGTAAATTGTGTTCCTTCTGGAAGCAGAACCCCAGTTCCTGAAGGGCCTCCAGGTGCGGTATAAAAATCGCCTATATTTTCAGGTGGAGTTGGAATAGTAAACACCCCACAATGATCTAATTGAGGAACATACTCATCGATTAATGTTAAATTAAATGTTGATTCATTAGTACATCCATTAGCATCAGGACCAATAAAGATATAATATGTTCCGCCATTGTCAATTATGTCTCCCGCATTTAACGGCGTTCCAGTTCCACCAGGACCAGTGAAATAATTCCCATTGGTGATAACTGGCAAGGTAAAATCATGACATTCTGTTGGATCTGGAATGTCATCCACTGTAGGCAAAGGGTTTACAATTAGAGTAACTGAGGTAACATCAAAACAATTTGGATTTGAATTATCTTGCATTCTAATACCTATAGTTACAGTTGTAGTTCCATTAAGTATTGAAATAGAGGTTATTGCACCTATTCCAGTAGTAGCTTCGGCTACAGTGTTATAGTATGAAATAGTATAATTAGCTGCCGATTGTCCATTTAATACTTCAGCATCTAAAAGCGTTGTAAATGTGTAATTAGTACTGCCAACACCTTCACACAGTTGAATGTTGTTAGGTTGTGTAGCTATAACTGCATTTGTAACAATTAAATTAAACGGATAAACTGCATCACAGAAATTTCCTGTTAAGGTGTTTAATATTTTTATCAAAATGGTCTGTCCACCTGAGCTAGGATAAGTGCTTAAACTAGCATTTGGTATTGGATTGTTTGCCACAATATCTGCAGGTGTTTCATAATATAGAACATCATAAATTGCAGGGTTTAATCCTAAAGAAACTTCATTATTTGTGGTTAAATTAAATGAATACGTAGCAGCACCAGTGTTGCAAGTTTGTAAGTTTTGTGGTGCTATTACAGCTAAGTCAGTAAATACAACCGTGTCCGTTATTAAACAAGAGCCTTTCACTGCTTCAACAGTATATGTTCCAGCTTGTGTTACCGTGTAAGAAGAATTGGTTTCACCTGGAATTGGATTTCCATTTTCAAACCAAGTATAAGTGTAAGTAGTGTCTAAACCTGTGTCTAATAGATATTCATCTCCTGTACAAATAATTTGATCGGGACCCATATCTAAAGTTGTTGTAAAACTTCCTGCAGCTAAAAAAACAGCAGAATCATAACTTGAGTCATTATAATCACCAATGACTAATCTAATTTTATAAGGAGTATTTGGAATAACTGCAGATGCTGCATTCATTAGAACTGTATGGCCACGCATGTTCAATGTTGATGCTGATGGATTAATTACGTTGTATACATCAAAAAATGACGCATTGGAAGACGCACAAGTTTCACCTGGAAAATTGTAAATAGAATTTCTAATATCTTTTACTGTTACAGGTGTACTAGTGCCTGGAATTACAGCTAAATTTGTAGATACACCAGTGCTTAAATTGGTTAAAACAAATGCAAAAACATCGCTAAATTCACATTGATATTCACCATATTCGTTAGACGCAAAAAGGAAATTAAAATTAAATGTATTCGAAAGCGGTATAAAATCAAATTCTAAAAACGCTACATCAGTAATTGCCGCTGTTTGACCGCTTGAATTACTTAAATTTTGTAAATAAACATCACTATTTGTATTAATTTGTGTGCTTAAATTAGTGTTTAAATATTGTCCTTGCGTATTTATTGCTGCTCCATTTCGAATAATAATTCCTTCATTTATTGGAAATGAAGAAGCATTTCTATTAAAATAAGCAACCGATTGCGCTGAAGAAATAGAGATGTTTGAAACTTCTACACAAGAATTTCCAAGTAATAAATCAACTAATTGAGCTGGCGAATTAGTTGTATTGTCAACGGTTATTGTTTGAGAAAACAAACTTGTTGAAAATAAAATGGCGAATATATAGGTTATTTTTTTCAAGATTTTGTTTGGGATTAAAATCATTGATATAAATATAGGGAAAAAATAAAAATGATATTTATTATAATTATGAAAAAGTTCAAACATTAATAATTATTCAAACTTTTTCACAATTTTTTAATTATTTGTTAATCATTCAATTTTAATACAGCCATAAATGCTTCTTGAGGAATTTCAACATTTCCTACTTGACGCATACGTTTTTTACCTTTTTTCTGTTTTTCAAGAAGTTTACGTTTACGTGAAATATCTCCACCATAACATTTTGCAGTAACGTCTTTTCTTAAAGCTTTAATAGTTTCACGTGCGATGACTTTAGCACCAATGGCAGCCTGAATTGGAATATCAAACTGTTGTCTTGGAATTAATTCTTTTAGCTTCTCACACATTTTTTTACCAATGTTGTATGCATTACTTTCGTGAATTAAAGCCGAAAGCGCATCTACTGGCTGTGCATTTAATAAAACATCTAAACGCACTAATTTTGATTCGCGCATTCCTATTGGATGGTAATCAAAAGAAGCATATCCTTTAGAAACTGTTTTTAATCTATCATAAAAATCGAATACGATTTCCGCTAATGGCATATCGAAATTCAATTCTACACGTTCTGTTGTTAAATAGGTTTGATTAGTAATTAAACCACGTTTTTCAATACACAAACTCATTACGTTTCCTACGAAATCTGATTTTGTGATGATGGTTGCCTTGATATATGGTTCTTCTACTCTGTCTAATTTTGAAGGTTCAGGTAAATCCGATGGATTGTTTACAATTAAAATAGTGTTAGGTTCTTTTTTAGTGTAAGCATGATACGAAACGTTAGGAACCGTTGTAATAACCGTCATGTCGAACTCACGCTCTAAACGTTCTTGGATAATTTCCATGTGCAACATTCCTAAGAATCCACAACGGAAACCAAATCCTAAGGCAGCCGAACTTTCAGCAGCAAACACTAATGAAGCATCATTCAACTGAAGTTTCTCCATCGAAGCGCGTAAGTCTTCGTAATCTTCTGTATCTACAGGATAAATTCCAGCGAAAACCATTGGTTTTACATCTTCAAATCCTAAAATCGCATTTTGAGTTGGCTCTTTTGCATCTGTAATTGTATCACCAACTTTTACTTCTTTAGCTTCTTTAATTCCCGAAACTAAGTAACCAACATCTCCGGTAGAAATTATGCTTTTTGGAACTTGATTTAATTTCAATGTTCCAACTTCGTCTGCATAATATTCGTTTCCAGTCGCCATGAATTTAATTTTCTGACCCTTTTTGATTTCTCCATTAAGAACACGGAAAATAACTTCAATTCCTCTAAATGGATTGTAATGTGAATCAAAAATCAACGCTTGAAGCGGTTCGTTTGGATCTCCTTTTGGAGCTGGAATTTTCTCAATAATAGCTGCCAAAATATTTTCAACACCAAAACCTGTTTTTCCAGATGCGTGAATAATATCCTCTAATTTACATCCTAATAAATCGATAATATCATCACTAACTTCTTCAGGATTGGCACTAGGCAAGTCTACTTTATTTAAAACTGGGATAATTTCCAAGTCGTTTTCTAAAGCCAAATATAAATTCGAAATCGTTTGTGCCTGAATACTTTGCGCCGCATCTACAATCAACAAAGCCCCTTCACAAGCGGCAATTGAACGAGAAACTTCGTATGAGAAATCCACGTGACCTGGCGTATCAATCAAATTCAAAATGTATTGTTCCCCTTTGTAGGTATATTCCATTTGAATGGCGTGACTTTTTATGGTAATACCACGTTCGCGTTCTAAGTCCATGTTATCTAATAACTGAGCTTTTTCTTCACGAGCTGTAACGGTTTGCGTAGCACCTAATAAACGGTCCGCTAACGTACTTTTTCCGTGGTCAATGTGTGCAATAATGCAGAAATTTCTAATGTGTTTCATCTTTCAATGTAAAGTTCAGGTACAAGAGCCATTTTCATCCTCAAAACTCTTGTGCGTTTAATCTGCAAATATAAGCTAAAGTTTTGGATTTTAAACCCAAGAATCTTTGGAAACCCATTCGATTTAAAAAATTCCTATCTTTGCAAAAAATTGAAGCACCATGCCTAAAATTGGTAACATCATACTGCCCGATTTCCCTTTATTATTAGCCCCAATGGAAGATGTGAGCGATCCACCATTTCGTCGTTTATGTAAATTACATGGAGCTGATTTAATGTACTCTGAATTTATTTCTTCGGAAGGATTGATTCGTGATGCTATGAAAAGCAAGCAAAAACTAGATATTTTTGATTACGAACGTCCAGTAGGAATTCAGATTTTTGGTGGTGATGAAGAAGCTATGGAAATGAGTACTAAAATTGTAGACACCGTCCAACCTGATTTGGTGGATATTAATTTTGGCTGCCCTGTAAAAAAAGTCGTTTGTAAAGGTGCTGGAGCAGGCGTTTTAAAAGATGTGGATTTAATGGTGCGTTTAACAAAAGCCGTTATCAAAGGAACGAGTTTGCCGGTTACGGTAAAAACGCGCTTGGGTTGGGATGAAAGTTCAATTAATATTGATGAAGTTGCTGAGCGTTTGCAAGATATAGGCGTACAAGCTTTAACGGTTCATGCTAGAACGCGAGCACAGATGTATAAAGGACATTCTGACTGGAGTCATATTCAAAGAATTAAGGAAAATCCTAGAATTACAATGCCTATTTTTGGAAATGGCGATATTGATTCTCCTGAAAAAGCATTGGAATACAAAAACAAATACGGTTTAGATGGTATGATGATTGGTCGTGCTGCGATTGGTTATCCGTGGATTTTTAATGAAATTAAACATTATTTCGCAACAGGAGAAAAATTAGCGCCACCAAGTATGAACGACCGAATTGAAGCCGCAAGAAATCACTTAATTTGGAGCATTGAATGGAAAGGCGAACGTTTAGGCATCAACGAAATGCGTCGTCATTATACTAATTATTTCAAAGGCATTCACGGTTTTAAAGAATACAAACAAAAATTGGTTACAACAGATGGCATTAATCAGTTATTAGATGTGTTTACTGAGATTGAGCAGGTGTATGCGGATTATGTTTTTGAAGGATAATCATTTACCCATGATACACCCTAGAAAACACAATCTTTCCGTCTTTAATTTCTAAAACTTCTGCAACTAACATATCGGCTTCGCCTGTTACTTGACGTGTGTATTCCATAAACACTCGGTCGGTGTTCGCGGTTAATGAGGTTACTTTGTAGTGTAAAGTTGGTAATCTATCAAAAGCATCTTGCCACCACACGCGCATCGCTTCTTTTCCAATGATTAATCCGTTGGTTTCGGGTTTACGAATTTTTAATTTCGGGCTGAAATGTTGAGCTTCGTCGTCGTATAATGCTAGTAATTTTTCTAAGTTTTTGGTATTGAAAGCATCAAACCATTTAATGGCGATTTGTTGTAGTTGATTTGGCATAAAGTATAGATTTAATTGCTAAAAGCGCTAAGTTTTCGCAAAGTTCGCAAAGATTATTAAATAAAAAAAGGCACAAAGAATATAATTCAATGTGCCAATATGTTTTAAAAAATACGTTTAAGCATTTTTAAGGTTTATGATTTCTTGTTCGGTTAAGAATCTCCAATCGCCTCTTGGTAAATTTTTCTTAGTTAAACCGGCGAAAGTTACGCGGTCCACTTTTAAAACATCATATTTTAAATGTTCGAAAATTCTACGCACGATTTTTACGTTTGAAGTTTTCATTTTCAAACCAATTTCACTTTTTGGCTGATCTTCGATGTAAGTGATTTCTTCCACGTAAACTCTGTGTTCATCAATCGTTAATCCTTTTTGAATACGTTCTAAATCTTCGAATTTCAAATTTTTATCTAACGAAACTTGGTATACTTTCGACGAACGTTGATTTGGAACCGTGAATTTTTGAACGATTTCAGTGTCATTTGTAAACAATAATAAACCTGTTGTTGTTTTGTCCATTCTTCCTACAGGCATCAAATTAGCTTTTGTTGCATTTCGTACTAAATCCAAAACATTTGCAGAACCAGCTGCGTCATCTCCAGCCGTAGAAAAGTTTTTAGGTTTGTTTAGTAAAATATATTCTTTCTTTTCTGGCGTTATGTTTACACCATCGAACTGAACTGAATCGGTTAATTTTACTTTGTAACCCATTTCGGTAATTACTTCACCGTTTACTTTTACATTTCCACTTTGAATGTAAATATCAGCGTCTCTTCGACTACACATTCCTGAATTAGAAATGTATCGATTTAAACGGATTTCATCTGGATTTGAAGGTTTTTTTGGAGCCTTTGGCGCTTCTTTTGCGGTCTCAGGTTTTGTAGTAAACTTTGAAGGCGCTTTTCGTATAGGCGCATTTCCTCTAGAATTACTAGCTTTCTTGTAGCCTCCTTGTCTTGCAGAACCTGGACGACTTTTATCGTTATCTTGATGACGTGACATAATTGTAAACAAATTTTTGCAAAGATATAACTAATATGTTGAAATCAATTTTTTGCCGTGAATTAAAACAGAAGGTTCGATTAAAACTATACAAAAAACACCCGATACAATAATAAATTTTAGTAAAAAATGGAGTTTTAAATATTCGGTTTTAGTAGTTGCTTTCCATAACAGCATGGCAAAAAATAACAACCCTATTAAACTCAAATAAAAATAGATGTCCATGTAACCCACGTTATATATTTCAACTAAAAAATATACTGGAATTAAAGTTAAAGAAGTTAATATTGAAATTACTGCCTTAGCGGTTTTTTCTCCAAAAACAACAGGAATAGTTTTGTAATCTGCAATTAAATCTCCTTCAATATTTTCTAAATCTTTAATTATTTCCCTAATTAAAATTAATAAAAGCAAGAAGATTGCATGTGCAAAAATAACAGCATAAAAATTTTTATAATACATTAAAATTCCAAAGAAAGGCAAAACTGCTAATACCGCTGCAGTAATATTACCAATCAAAAACATCTTTTTTAGTTTGTGTGAATAAAACCAAATTAAAAAAATGTAAGTCGAAAAAAACAAAACCGCACGCCAAGAAATGAAAAACATTAGCAAAGCGACAATGAAATTAATTCCAAAATACACCTTTAACTTTGTTTCTTGACTTACCAAACGGTCAATCATGGCTTTTTTTGGGCGATTGATTAAATCCTTTTTCGCATCGTAAAAATTATTGATGATATAACCCGAAGCAATGGTTAGGGTAGAAGCAATAACAATCAAAAACAAACGCCAATCGAGAATAATGGCTAAAGCTCTTTTTTCAGGTGCCAAAATAAAAATAGCAGAAAGATATTGCGCTAATGCAACAACCCAAATATTATATCCTCTAATTACAGAGAAGAAGCTTGCGATTTTTTTAAGCGTTAATTTGGATTTACGAGTAAGCATTTCTTTTAGGTTAAAGGTAATGGGTGAAGGGTGAAGGGTAATAATGTTGAATTTTATACTCAAATCTAATCCCTTTTGCCTAATCCCTTTCGCCTATTTTAAAAATTATAAACTACTTCTAATTTATAGTCTTTCAATGATTCTTTTGCTTTATCTAAATCTTGAGTGAATCCTAAAATATAACCGCCACCGCCAGAACCACATAGTTTTAAGTAGTAATCGTTGGTATCGATTCCTTTTTGCCACACTTGGTGAAATTGCTCTGGAATCATCGGTTTAAAGTTATTCAAAACTACTTTTGACAACTGTTTGGTGTTTTCTAACAACGATTTTACATCGCCGTGCAAGAAGTTTTCCACACAAGCATCGGTATATTTTATGAATTGTGATTTTAACATGTTTCGGAAACCGTTATCTTTTAAGTTTTCCATAAAAATAGAAACCATTGGAGCAGTTTCGCCCACAATTCCTGAATCGATTAAGAAAACAGCACCTTTTCCTTGAGTACTTTGTGTTGGAATTCCTGTTGCTTCAATGTTATCTTTCGAATTAATTAAAATTGGAATACTCAAATAACTGTTCAACGGATCTAAACCTGAGCTTTTCCCGTGGAAAAACGATTCCATTTGAGAAAAAATCGTTTTTAATTGCAATAATTTTTCACGTGTTAAATTCTCTAAAACTGTGATTTTATTATTAGCATATTTATCGTAAATCGCAGCGACTAAAGCACCGCTACTTCCTACACCATATCCTTGCGGAATACTGGAATCAAAATACATTCCACTGTTTACATCTTGTTTTAAAACTTCTAAGTTGAAAGTCACTAGTTCTGGTTGTTCCGCTTGTAATTGTTCTAAGTAAAGAACAAACTTTTTTAAACTTTCGTTTGATTTAATTGCGCTTTCCGAAGCATTTTCATCTTTCTTTAAAGCACCATTATAGAAATTATATGGAATTGAAAGTCCTTTCGAATCTTGGATAATTCCATATTCTCCGAAAAGTAATATTTTTGAGTAAAAAAGTGGTCCTTTCATAAATTTCAGTTTTCTTTTTCAGTAAACAATGAGTAAATGTACAAAATTAATTTGATTTTGCACCATTTCCAATTTGATCACAAATATACTGACCATTTTGACAATAGCCAACTAATTCATCTTGAATAAATTGCAATACATTTTCTTTCACATTTTCAGGATACAAAACGTGCACATTTGCTCCTGCATCTAATGTAAAACAAACTGGAATTTGTGTTTCATTTCTAAATTTCCAAATTTTATTAATGATTTCCAAAGTGTTTGGTTTCATCAAAATAAAATAGGGCATCGAAGTCATCATCATTGCATGTAAAGTTAAAGCCTCGCTTTCTACAATTTTAATGAATTCTGCTGTGTTTCCAGAAGTTAAAATCGCTTTCATTTTGGATAAATTTTCGTGTGCTTGAGCAAAACGTTTTTCGGCATACAGATGATTGTGCATTAAATCGTGCCCAACTGTACTCGAAACTTGTTTTTCGCCTTTATCTACTAACAGAATTGTGTCTTGATAGTTTTTGAAGTTGGGATGAATTTCAGAAAATTCCACTCCAAACAAATCCGAACTTCCGTTAATTTCAGCATGATTGCCCCAAACTACTACTTCACCTTTGATGCTTCTACAAGCACTTCCGCTTCCTAATCTTGCTAAAAATGATGCTTTTGAATAGAAATATTCGTCAGAAATAGTTGGATTAATAGCCTTTTCCAGACTCATAATATTCATTGCTAAAGCTGCCATTCCAGATGCAGAAGAAGCGATTCCAGAACTATGAGGAAAAGTGTTTTGGGTATCGATTTTAAAATGATATTCTTTTAAAAATGGACAATATTTTTCGATTCTTTCGAAGAATTTTTGAATTTTTGGTTTGAAATCTTCTTTTGGTTTTCCTTCAAAAAGCAAATCGAATGAAAAACTATTGGTTTCTGATTTTTTAATCACATCCAATTTAGTTATTGTTTTACAATTGTTTAATGTAAAACTTATCGATGGGTTCGCTGGAATTTGATTTTCTTTCTTGCCCCAATATTTTACTAAGGCAATATTACTAGGCGCGCTCCATTCGAAACTTGCCGCATCAATGGATTTATATGATGTTGTTATAAAATCTTTTTCAGTAAGCATAGCTTAAAATTTTGACAAAAATACCGATTTAGATTGATTTGTTCCCTTGATATTTCGTTAATTTGCTTATAAAATTGAAATGATGACAAAATATTTAAGAATTATAAACTTAGTAATCGTTTGTTTGGCGGTTGGTTATTTGTCTAGTAAAGTTACTCAAGCAAGCGTAGAATCATGGTATCCTTTGATTAAAAAACCATTTTTCAATCCGCCAAATTGGGTTTTTGCTCCAGTATGGACTTTGCTTTTTGTGTTAATGGGAATTTCTGGTGGTTTAATTTGGAATCAAATGGCAACAAAAATGCCTCTGGTAAAAAAAGGGATGCTTTTCTTTATTATCCAATTGGTATTAAATGCACTTTGGTCATACATTTTCTTTGGATTGCATAATTTTTTATTAGCCTTTGTTGAAATTATTCTACTTTGGTTAATGATTTATGAAACTTATTTTGTTTTCAAACAGATTGATAAAAAAGCGGCTTATCTACTAATTCCTTACTTGGTTTGGGTAGGATTTGCAACAGTTTTAACGGGAAGTATTTTTTGGTTGAATCGATAATAAATAAAAAAGTCCTACATATCTGTAAGACTTTTTTGCTCCCCCTCTTGGGCTCGAACCAAGGACCCTCTGATTAACAGTCAGATGCTCTAACCAACTGAGCTAAGGAGGAATAACCTCATGGGTTTATGTTTTGCTAAAAAGTTGCTCCCCCTCTTGGGCTCGAACCAAGGACCCTCTGATTAACAGTCAGATGCTCTAACCAACTGAGCTAAGGAGGAAAGTGTTTATCTTTTTAGCGAGTGCAAATATAAACTGATTTTTTATTAACGCAAATTATTTTTTGTAAAAATTACAAAACTTTATCGATAATTAATTGGTAAATATCTTTTCCAAAAGTTAAAGCCATTAAACTCAACAAGATAATCATTCCGCCAGTTTGTACATATCCCATTGCTTTATCCGATAATTTTCTTCCAGTTATCATTTCTGCAATAGTAAATAAAGCATGGCCACCATCTAATCCTGGAATAGGCAGTAAGTTCATAAATGCTAATCCAATTGAGAATAATGCTGTAAAATTCCAAATAAATTCCCAATTCCATTCATCTGGTAGGCGACGTGCGATTCCAATTGGGCTTTGTACTTTAGTATAAGCCTTAGTTGATGGTTTCAAAATTAATTTGAATTGTTTTACATTATAGACCAATAATGCCCATGATTCTTTAACTGCGGCAGGTATGGCTTGGGCAAATGATAAATCGTTGACTTTAGTATATAATTTCTCAGAGGTTTTATCATCAAAATCAATTCCTAATTTTCCTTTCTTTGAAATTGTAGCGTTTAAAGTTTTTGTGCTTCCGTTTCTATTGATTTCGATAGTTATTTTTTCACCTTTTTTGTTGCTAATAATTTGCTTAAAATCTTTCACATTGCTTACTGCAATGCTGTTTACACCTGTAATTATATCACCAAATTCAATTCCTGCTTTTTCAGCAGCAGAATTTTCTTGTATTTCGCTTACTTTGGCATTTTTAAAATCATAATTAGCAGTGATGAAAACAGATTTATTAAATCCAACTTTTCCAGCGCTATCTACTTTAGTTGCAATTAAAACTTCTTTATTGTCTCTTTTTACAACAATATCTACAACTTTGTTTTTGTTGTTTTTTAATTCATCTGTGAACTCGTCAAAATATTTGAATTTTTTATTTCCAATTCCAACAAATTGATCAAATCTATTGAAAGTTGATTTACTAGTAACAGAATCTACAAAAACATCATTTAAGAAACTTCTTGCCGATAAAAAGCCTTTACCTTCTTCGCTGATTATTTTTCCTTTCATTTCGTCTGTTAAAAACAAGTCTACTTTATTCCCATTTCTATCTAAAGTAACTTTGTTTCCTAAAAGAACATCTAATGTCATTCTATTAAAACTTGGCTGAAAATTGCCATCTACAGCTAAAATTTTGTCGCCATTTTTAAACCCAGCAAATTGTCCTACTTCTCCAAAAGCCAATCCGTTTTCTTGTATTTTTTCAGTCGCAATGTATTTTTGTCCTACGGTTGCATACATTATGGTGAAGATTAACCAAGCTAAAATTATATTTACAATAATTCCACCAAGCATAATAATTAAACGTTGCCAAGCTGGTTTTGAACGAAATTCCCAAGGCTGAGGTTCTTCACTCATTTGAGCGGTATCTAAACTTTCATCTATCATTCCTGATAGTTTTACATAACCACCAAGAGGCAACCATCCAATTCCCCATTCGGTTTCTCCAATTTTCTTTTTGATTAATGAAAAACCAGCATCCATGAACAAATAGAACTTTTCTACTCGTACTTTAAACATTTTGGCTGTAATATAATGGCCAAATTCGTGAAGAATTACTAAAACTGATAATATGAATAATATTTGCGCTACTTGAATCATTTTTTATGCTTTTATTTAAACGACAAAAGTAAGGTTTTCACCTTACTTTTTATCATATTTTTATTGTTGGGCTATTTTTTTATAAAATTTTTATGAATTATTCCTTCCGAAGTAGTGATTTTAATCACATGTAGTCCCGAGGATAAATTATTTACACTAAAATCAACTGTGCTTTGTAAAGCAACTAATTGGCCTAATGTATTGTAAATTTCTACTTTTTCTAACTGAACATTTGTTGGCATCATAATATGTAATTCATCATTCGTAGGATTTGGGTAAATTGAAACGGTTTCGTCTAATTGAAAGGTTTCATGACCTAAAGTAACTACATTATTTTTTGAAATAATATGCTTATTAGGGTCAAAAGTAACTCCAGCAACCACAAAAGGTACGGCAACCACAAACTCTTGTCCATTAGTAGTGTGATTAACAACAACATCATGATTCGCACCGCCAGCACTTGTTAATCTTATTTCTAAAGGCATTTCAAAATAAGAAACACTTGGGTCTGATTGTGTTTGACTAACGGTTATTTTTGCTTGCCCTGGCCCCCAATTTTGAGCGGTTACAGTATATGTTGGATATCCTTGCATATATAACCAATCATTAAAAAACTCTGTTAAACTGCTTCCGTAGACTGCTTCCAAATGCGATTTTAAATTGTTTGTTAACGCATAACCATATGCCAAATTAGTATCTGCAAGATAATTTTTAACAGCTTGAAAAAAAGCGGCGTCTCCCATTTTCCATCGTAACATATGAACTACCATAGATCCCTTATTGTATGTAAGCCTTGAGCTAAAAATACGATTTACATTTTCTGCTTCTGTATCTGTTAAAAAAACGGCACCATTGGAAACAGAAGTAATATTTGATATTTTGCTGTTTTTCCACGAAACAAAACTGGCAGCTCCATCTAAATTTTCAACGACTAATCCTGATAAATACTCTGCAAACCCTTCATTTAACCAAATGTCTTTCCAAGAGCCACAAGTAATTTTGTCTCCAAACCATTGATGGGCTAATTCGTGAGCAATTAAATTTCTGCCCCAACTTCCCATGAATGAAACGGTTGTGTGTTCCATTCCGCCACCCCAACCAAATTGTGCGTGACCATATTTTTCTTGGTGAAAAGGATAAGCCTCAAATAAATTTTCATATAAATTCATTATCGGTAGAGTTTGTGCTAAACTAGTTACTGCACTAGTATAATTTTCTGGATAAATATAATTCACGATAGGAAAATCATTTGGTATAGTGCCGGCAGTTTGCGTAAAAACTTGATAATTTGTTACCGCTATAGCAATCAAATAAGCGGGAATTGGATAATTATGATGGAAATGAGTTGTTTTGTTTCCTCCGTTAACAACCTGAGAAACTTCAAGACCATTAGCTACACTAGTATAGGTAGAAGGTGCAGTTATATAAACATCTATACTTTCAACTTTGTCGTTTAAATCTTGTTTGCAAGGCCACCAATCTCTTGCTCCAAAAGGTTCTGATAGAGTAAATATTACTGGTGTTCCAGAATGGGTTGATGCTGTAAAAGCTGCTTCACCTGATGCAGGTGCTCCTGAATATGAGATAACAACTGTTGCGTTGCTTCCTGTGTTTAAAACGCTTGGAAGAGTAATTACTAATTCTTCATTTGCATTTTGCGTAAATCCGAGAGGACTTCCTGCTAAAGTTACTGCGCTTACTGTTAGCTCGTTTGTTAAATCAAATGTCACGGTTGTCATATTTGACAATGCGGTAAAAGTTGTTGTTACTACCCCGCTAATAAAATAATTTGCCGGATCAACAGTAAAGCGCAACTCATGATAAGTTACATTGTAGTTTTGAGTATTTGGATTTACTGCCATTGTTTGTAAATTAGAAGCAGATTTCATTTCCGACTCAACCATTCGTTCAAATTCAGTGTTTTCGGTTTGGGCAAAACTAAAAACAGATAAGAGATAGAATAAGCAAAAAGTAATTTTTTTCATTTTTTATGTAGGTTTAATAGTATGGGCATTAATTTGATAAACAAATATGATATTAATTATATTATTATTTGTGACGTAAATTTATTTTAAAATAAAAATTTAGCGAATATACTATAAAATGTTTAATTTTTATATGATTTATTGCTGAAATTCACACATATACACAAACCTTATAGCATTTCTTTTTTTTGTCGTTTATCTAAAACCAATTTCTTAAATTTGTGGCTTTAAAACCAATATATTATGTTACAGATAGCGTACATTAGAGAAAACAAAGAAGAAGTAGTAAAAAAATTGGCTAAGAAAAACTTAGATGCCAAAACTGCAATTGATGAAGTAATAGCTCTTGATGAAAAAAGAAGAGCAACACAAGCAGAATTAGACACTATTAAATCTGAGTCAAACAAGCTATCCAAAGATATTGGTGATTTAATGAAAGGTGGCGAAAAAGCAAAAGCTGAAATCTTAAAAGAAAAATCGGTTCAACTTCGTGAAAGAGATAAAGAATTGACGGAAGTATTAAATGCTTATGCTGCTCAATTACAAGAAGAATTATACAAATTACCAAATTTACCAGCAGACATTGTTCCGGTAGGGAAAACACCTGAAGAAAATTTAAATGTTTTTCAAGAAGGTGAAATTCCAAAATTACACGAAGGCGCTTTGCCTCACTGGGAATTAGCAAAAAAATATGATTTAATCGATTTTGAATTAGGCGTTAAAATTACGGGAGCAGGTTTTCCAGTTTACAAAGGAAAATGCGCTAAATTACAGCGTGCATTAATCACTTATTTCTTAGATAAAAATACAGATGCAGGTTACTTAGAATATCAAGTTCCACACATAGTAAACGAAGCATCTGGATTTGGAACTGGTCAATTGCCTGATAAAGAAGGACAAATGTATCATGTTGGTGTTGATGATTTGTATTTAATTCCAACTGCGGAAGTTCCGGTAACAAATATTTTTAGAGATGTTTTATTAAACGAAAATGATTTACCAGTGCTTTGTACAGGATATACGCCTTGTTTCCGTCGTGAAGCAGGTTCATATGGCGCACATGTTCGTGGTTTAAATCGTTTACACCAATTTGACAAAGTAGAAATCGTTCGTATTGAACATCCAGATAATTCATATAAAGCTTTAGACGGAATGGTAGAACATGTTAAAGGAATTTTACAAGAATTGAAATTGCCTTACCGTATTTTAAGATTATGTGGTGGCGACATGAGTTTTGCGTCTGCTTTAACCTATGATTTTGAAGTTTTTTCAACGGCTCAAGAACGTTGGTTAGAAATTAGTTCGGTTTCTAATTTTGAAACTTTCCAAGCAAATCGTTTAAAATTACGTTTCAAAGATAAAGATGGTAAAAACCAACTTGCTCACACATTAAATGGAAGCTCATTGGCTTTACCACGAGTATTAGCAGGAATTTTAGAAAACTACCAAACTCCAGAAGGAATAGTAGTTCCTGAAGTTTTAAGAAAATACACAGGGTTTGATATTATCAACTAAACGTTAATCTTTATAAAATAATGTACTAAAATGACGCTAAAAAGTGTTACTTTAGTACATTATTTGTTTTTATTTATGCTAAAAAAAATAGGTTTTTTCGTTCTGTTTTTAGCTTCGTTTTGGGTTTCGGCACAGAACGAACAATTGGCATTTAACTATATTGATGCTGGTGAATATGAAAAAGCAGTCACAATTTTAGAAGAACTTTATATAAAAAATAAACAAATCTATTCTGACAAGCTATTGTATTGCTATCAGCAATTGAAACAATATGACAAAGCATTAAAGCTTATTGGTGAATTAAAAGTCAAATATAATAATCCCACGTTTTTAGTAGAAGAAGGTTATGTTTATCAGTTACAAAAAAAACAATCGGAAGCTGATAAAAAATATGAAGAAGCGCTTAACGAAATAAATAAAAATCCTAATTATGCTTACAATTTAGGTAGTATTTTTGAACGAAAAGTATTGCTTGAATGGGCTTTAAAAGCATATGAAAATGGACAAAAAGTAAATCCAAATATAAATTTTGATTACCAAATAGCTTTGCTTCAAGGGCAATTAGGAAACTTAGATTTAATGCTAGAAAAATTACTTGATTATGGCTATAAAAATCAAGAAAATACAGCCTTAGTTCAAAATCAGTTGAGTCGTTTTTTGATGGATGATACCGAAGGAACGTTTGCTGCTGATATCAGAAAAGCATTGTTGTTAAAAACACAAAAATCACAAGACGTGTATTGGAACCAGTTTTTAAGTTGGTTTTTTGTACAGCAAAAAGAATATGGAAAAGCATTCGTTCAAGAAAAATCGGTTTATAAAAGAAATCCCGAATCATTTATAAATATTGTTACTTTGGCCAAAATGGCTATTGAAGAAAAGCAAAGTGAAGATGCAAAAACTATTTTGGCTTTTGTTTTAGAAAATACTCAAGATTTAGATTTACAAATGCAAGCGCATCACTTTTTGATTTCTATGGAAATTGAAAATGCACCACAAACCGATTACATAATAATTCATCAAAAGCTACAGGAATTACTTAAAAAGTATGGTGTTACTCCATTCTCGTTAGATTTACAAATTCTCACAGCACATTTTGAAGCATTTTATTTGAAACAACCTGAACTTGGAAAACAACTCTTGCAAAACACTTTAAATCTTCCACTCAATATTAGACAACAATCTAAAATAAAAATGGAATTAGCTGATATTATGGTATTTGATGAAAAATTCAATCAAGCTATTTTATTTTATGCTCAAGTTGAAGAGAATTTAAAGAATGATGTTTTAGCTCATGAAGCAAGTATGAAATTAGCAAAAGCTAATTTTTATAAAAAAGATTTTGATTGGACGTTACAACAAGTAAAAAATTTAAAGCAATCGTCGAGTTTGTTAATTGCAAATGATGCTGTAGAATTGTTTTTACTAATCCAAGACAACTCGGTTGAAGACAGTTTGCGAGTGGCATTACAAGCTTATGCTAAGGCAGATTTACAACTTTATCAAAAGAAAAATGAAGAAGCACTTCAATCTTTTTTGAGTATTTTGCAGAAGCACAAAGGAGAAAGTATAGAAGATGAAACGTTGCTGAAAGTTGCTAAAATCTATGAGCAAAAAAAAGAATATACTACCGCTTTAAACTATTATCAAAATATCTTAGAGAATCATAAAGAAGGAATTTACATCGATGAAGCCTTGTTTTTTTCTGCTGAAATTTATAAAAAACATCTCATGGACAACGAAAAAGCAAAACCTTTATACGAAAAAATGGTTTTAGAACATGCTGATAGTTTATATTATACCGAAAGTAGAAAACAATATAGAACATTGAGAGGTGATACCTCTATTTAGAAGAAAGAAGAAAGAAGAAAGAGAAAAGATGTTTTAAGTTAAACAACTAAACAGTTAAACGATTAAACAAGAACAATGATTATATATAACGTAACAATAAACGTAGACGAAAGCATACACCAAGATTGGTTAAAATGGATGCAAAACAAACATATTAATGATGTTTTGGCAACTGGTTTATTTACTAGTGCGAAAATGGTTAAAGTATTAGTGGAAGAAGAAATGGGTGGAACCACATACGCAATTCAGTATGCTACAGATTCTAGAACTAAACTTGAAGATTATTATAAAAATCATGCACCAAGACTACGTCAAGAAGGATTGCAACTTTTTGCTGATAAAATGTTAGCTTTTAGAACCGAATTAGAAGTAATGAGTGAGCATTATCACGAAAGTAATTAAAATGGAAAAAGTAACCGCAAAAAAACACTTAGGACAGCATTTCTTAAAAGATGAAAGCATTGCTAAAGATATTGCAGATACACTTTCTTTAGAAGGTTATTCTAAAATTTTAGAAATTGGTCCAGGAATGGGTGTTTTAACCAAATATTTGTTAGACAAACCAACCGAAACCTTTGTGATTGAAATTGACAAAGAATCGGTTGAATATTTGGGCGTGCATTATCCAAAGTTAGAAAACCATATTATTTCTAAAGATTTTTTAAAATATGATTTGAACGAAGTGTTGGATAATGAGCCTTTTGCAATTATTGGAAATTTTCCATACAATATTTCTACACAAATTGTGTTTAAAACATTAGAAATGCGCGATCAAATTCCTGAATTTGCAGGAATGTTTCAAAAAGAAGTAGCTCAACGAATTTGTGAGAAAAAAGGAAGTAAAGTCTATGGCATATTATCAGTATTAACCCAAGCATTTTATGATGCTGAATACTTATTTACTGTTCCACCAGATGTTTTTAATCCACCTCCAAAAGTAGATTCGGGCGTACTTCGATTAAGAAGAAAAGAAGATTATTCATTGCCTTGTGATGAAAAGCTATTTTTTAGAGTTGTAAAAACTGCATTTCAACAAAGAAGAAAAACATTGCGAAATAGTTTAAAATCGTTCAATTTTTCTGATAATTTAAAAGAAGATAGTATCTTTGACCTCCGTCCAGAACAGCTTACGGTGGAACAATTTATAGATATTACCCAAAAAATAACAGCCGATGGAGTTTAAAATCAGCAGAGAGTTTCTATCTGAAATAGAACAACTTATAAGTGAAAACAAGTCGCAAGAATTACTATTGCTTCTTGACGATATTCACTTTGCTGATATTGCCGAAATCATGGAGGAACTCGATGATTATGGTGCGGCTTATATTTTTAACACCTTAGATTCTGAGAAAACCGCAGAAATACTGTTGGAATTGGATGATGAGGTTCGTGAAAAAATCTTACATAATTTATCTCCAAAAGAAATTGCAGAAGAGCTTGATGAATTAAGCACTGATGATGCAGCTGATATTATTGCTGAATTACCACAACACAAAAAAGAGCAAGTAATTTCAGAATTAGAGGATGTTGAGCACGCAAAAGACATTGTTGATTTATTGCGTTATGACGAAGATACTGCTGGTGGATTAATGGGTAAAGAGTTGGTTAAAGTAAACGAAAATTGGAACGTTTTAACTTGTGTCAAAGAAATGCGTTTACAAGCAGAAAATGTTTCGAGAGTTCATTCAATATATGTAGTTGATGATGAAGAACGTTTGAAAGGAAGATTGTCATTAAAAGATTTATTAACAACCTCTACAAAAACACCCATTAGCGAAGTTTATATTAAAAAAGTAGATTATGTAAAGGTAGACACTAAAGATGTTGAAGTTGCAAGAATTATGCAAAAGTATGACTTGGAAGCCATTCCAGTTATTGATGAATTAGGGCGTTTGGTTGGTCGAATTACTATTGATGATATTATTGATGTCATCAAAGAAGAAGCAGATAAAGATTATCAGTTAGCAGCAGGTATTTCACAAGACGTTGAAGCAGATGATAGCGTTTTAGAATTGACAAAAGCACGTTTACCGTGGTTGGTTTTAGCTTTATTTGGAGGATTCATATCTGTTCATGTTTTGGGAATATTTGAACCTATCATGAAATTGCATCCCGAATTGTTTTTCTTTACCCCGCTTATTGCAGCAATGGCAGGTAATGTTGGTGTACAATCTTCTGCCATCATAGTTCAAGGTTTAGCAAATAATACTATTATTGGTCCTATTGTAGAGCGATTACTTAAAGAGCTTTCCTTAAGTTTATTAAATGGTGTTATTCTTTCAGCAATACTTCTTCTAGGAAGTTACTTTTTATTAGGATATGAAATACATGTAGGTTATACGGTTGCTATAGCTTTACTTTCAGTTATTATTATGGCATCATTAATAGGAACTTTTATCCCTATTATTCTGAATAAATATGGAGTTGACCCTGCATTAGCAACAGGTCCATTTATTACAACAAGTAATGATATTTTAGGTATTTTAACCTACTTTACAATTGCTAAAATTATTTTAGGGATTTAAAAACAAAATTGGTTTATGTATAAAAAAATCATATTGCTTATATTGACAATCGGATTAATCTCGTGTGGAGATGAATCAGTGCCAAAGCCAAAAGGGCAACTTAGTTTGGAATATCCAAATGCTACATACAGTACATTAAAAACAAATTGTCCTTTCACGTTTGAAGTAAATGAATTTGCGGCTGTTAAAGAGAAAAATTGCTCGTATGAAATTCATTATCCAAAAATGAAAGCAACTATTTACTTGACTCACAAAGCGGTTTCAAATAATATCAATGATTTATTGAGAGATGCACAAAAGCTAACATATGAGCATGTGATTAAAGCCGATGATATTGTTGAACAACCTTATATAAATAATGACAAAAAAGTTTACGGAATGTTTTATCAGGTAGGAGGTAACGCTGCTACTAACGCACAATTTTATGTAACGGACAGTACTAAACATTTTATGACTGGAAGTGTTTATTTTTATGCAAAACCAAATTTTGATTCTATTTTGCCTGCCGCAGATTATTTGAAAGATGATATGCGAAGAATAATGGAGACTATTAAATGGAAATAAAAAAAGCGCTGATATTTTCAGCGCTTTTTTTATATTAAGCTTTATTTGTGCTTTTTTCTGATTTTGTAACCTTATACAAATCTCCTCCGCCAACTTTTTCTATTGTTTTTGTTAAAGACTCTATCGTTTGTTTTGTTTTGTCAAACTTTACTGTTGCAATTTTGCTTTCAAAATCAACTTTTGCTTCTCCAACACCTTCGGTTTCAGATAATTTTCCTTCTATGGTTTTTGCGCAACCAATTTCGCATGTCATTCCTTCAATTGTAAAACTTGCTGTTTCTACATTCTCAGCAGCTATTTCTGTTTTTGTTGTTGCAACTTCTTTAACTTCTGTTGTTGCTTGTTTTTTACAACTTACTGCAAAAAACGTAATTAGTGTTGCAAAAACTATGTTTTTTATATTTTTCATAAAATAAATATTTAAAAAATCGACTCTTTTTTAAGTCTTTACAAATTTACAAAAATTCATAGTGTGATTCTCAAAATAAAGCCTGAATTTTGACAGATAAAATGATGCTATGGAAAATAACACTACGAAATGGTATTTGTTAGCCTTTTTAGGCTGTGTTTGGGGAAGTTCTTTTATATTAATGCAATTAGGTTTGCAAGGCGTGAATTCAATTCAGTTGGGGAGTTTGCGTATATTGTTTGCAGCTATGTTTTTAATTGTTGTGGGATTTAAGCATATTACTCAAATTCCTTTGTATAAATGGAAGTATATTGCCTTGACTTCATTTTTTGGAACATTTGTACCTGCATTTTTGTTTGCCATAGCCTTGTCAAAAATTGACGGTTCAGTAAGTTCGATATTAAATTCATTAACTCCTTTGAATACGCTACTAGTTGGTTTGTTCTTTTTTGGATTAGATGTTCAAAGAAGGCAGATTTTTGGAGTAATTATTGGTTTTGTAGGCTGCGTTTTATTGGTTCTATTTGGAGATGGAGAAAACACAACAGAGAATTATTATTATGCAATTTTGATAATTATTGCTTCTGTTTTTTATGGGATTAATGTGAATTTGATTAAAAAATATTTATCTGATTTAAAACCTTTGACCATAAGTACGGGAAATTTTATTGTAATGTTTATTCCAGCGTTAGTTGTACTTTATTTTACAGGTTTTTTTGATATTGTACATCAAGAAAAAGTACAGAATTCACTAGGTTTTATTGTGATTTTAGGAATTGTTGGTACAGGATTGTCAAATATATTATTCTTTAAATTAATCCAGCTTTCTTCTCCGGTTTTTGCTTCCTCTGTTACTTATATAATTCCTGTGGTTGCTATAATGTTAGGTTATTTATTTATGAATGAAACCTTATCAATTGTTCAGGTAATTGGAGCTTTGGTGGTTTTAGTTGGGGTTTATTTTTCTAGCAAGAAATAAAAAAGCACTCAATTTCTTGAGTGCTTTTTAGAAAATTTACAATCTGATATTATTTAAAATCAGCATCAGTTACACCTTCGTTAATTTTAACTTCAGATGTTGTTAATTCGATTTCTATACCAACATTCATAATAGTTTTGTATGGGAATTTTAATCCTTTTACATCTTTATAATCTTGGTAATAAGTTGTTTGTGTCATTTTTTGACCACCTTGCTCTAATTCTTTAGCTTCAGCAACTTTAAATCCTGTTTTTACATCATAATATAATGTTGATTTACCGTTTTTGATTGCATAAGCATCAGCTCCATTTATGTTTTCAATTCCTGTTAAAGTTACATCTTTGTCAGTTAATAATGCTAATTCTTTGAAAGTTGTAGCATCAGCTTGCATGTCTTTTAAATCATCTCCAGTAAAGTCTTTTCTTTGACCTTGTTGTACCATGTAAGCTTCTTTTTCGTTCACAACTTGTTTCATCATTACCATTCCCATAGCTTTCATTTCAACGCCTAATTTTTTAGGAGCTGTTTTTACAACTAATTCTAATGGTGTTCCTTGAACTGTTCCAGATGATAATATGGCTAATGTTTTTACATTTTTAACCGCTTTTTCTCCACCAATGGCATTGATGTAGTTGTTTAAAACTGATTGTGCAGTTACACCAGCAGGAATAGGTTTTTTAACTTCAGGTTTTTCTGTTGGATTACCATATTTATCAAAGTAGAAAATTGGTAATTTTTCTCGTTTACTCATTGCTTCTAATCCAGGTAAAACATCAGCTGCTTTCCCTACAATTACAACTCTTGTTTTGTCTGCTAAGAAATATTTATTGGCTGCATTTCTAATATCTTCAGCTGTTACAGCGTTGATGTTTTTAATGTAGTTTTCATAAAAATCTTCTGGTAAACCTTGTGTTTCTTTATTTAATGCATAGCCTGCAATTGTTGAAGGTTTTTCAATTTGCATTACAAAATTTCCAATGTATTTTGCTTTTGCATTTTTTAAATCTTCTTCAGAAACTAGCTCGGTTCTAATTCTTTTTAACTCATTAAATACCTCTACAACTGCACTATCGGTAACTGCATTTCTTACCGAAGAACTTGAGCGAAATTTATTGATATATTTTCCTGAACCAATTGAAGAATATGCTCCGTATGTCCAACCATGTTTTTCACGTAAGTTAAGGAATAAACGACCTTCACCACCGCCACCTAAAACTTGATTTGCTAATAAAACCGCAAAATATTCTTTATCAGTCATTTTTAAGTTTGACAAATTTACCAATGCAATTTCTGATTGAACTGCATTTGGAGTGTCGATAAAGTTTATTTGACTGTATTGAACATCTTTAGGATCAGAATATGTTAATTGTGGAGCTGTAGCTTTTTTCCAGCTTCCAAAAAGTTTTTCAACTTCTTTTTTAACTTCTTTAAAGTTAACATCTCCAACGATAACTAAATAAGCATTTGCTGGAACAAAATAAGTGTTGTAGTTTAAAACTACATCGCTAAGAGTTACGTTGTTTAATGTTTCCTCGCTAGTAAATTCTCCTTTGTAGTGTTCTTTACCATAAGTTAATACGTTTTCAACTCTTCTTGCAATTGCAGAAACACTTTTTTCGTCTGATTTTAGTCCTTCGATTAATTTTGCTTTTTCTTTATCAAATTCTTCTTGGACAAATAACGGATTTAAAGTTCCGTCAGCCATTAATTCTAAGATTCTTTTAGAATATCTAGATAATCCATTTGCTGAAGCTCCAGAAGCATAAAAATTAATGTTTGCTCCTAAAAAATCGATTTCTTCATTAAAAGCATCTTTAGTCATTGTTTCCGTTCCATTTCCAATCATAGAACTTAAAATGTCTGAAACACCTTTTTTAGTTCCTTCTGCATAAGGAGGATTGTCTAATGTAAGATTAAAAGATACACGAGGTAATTTGTGATTTTCTACAACTAAAACTTTTAAACCATTTTTAAGAACAAAACTTTGTGGTTTGTTAATATTTATTGATGGAGCTGGTCCTGGTTTTGGTTGAGGTCTGTCTTGTGCTTGCATAGTTATTGTTAAAAATAAACTGGCTGCGATATATATAAATTTTTTCATATTCTTCAAATCTTAGTTTTGAGCTTTATCTTTAGCAGGAACATAGTCTAAAATCATTCTTTGGTTTGAGTTTAGATATTTTTTTGCAATGTCTCTAATTTCTTCTCTTGTGATTGAACGATAAATATCAATTTCTGTATTGATTAAATTGATATCGCCATATAACATATAATATGTAGCTAAGTTGTCGGCAATTCCTTCAACAGAAGCATTGTTGCTTACATAATTACTTTCAAACTTGTTTTGAAGTTTTTGGAAATCATTTTCAGAGATTAATTCTGTTTGCATTTTTACAATTTCTGCATCAATTTCCTTTAAAATAGATTCTGTAGTATTTTCACCCATTGGTAAGCCATAAATTAAATACATACCATAATCTTCTTGGCTGTAGTTGAATGCTCCAATTTGTAATGCCATTTTTTTATCATCTACAATTTTTTTGTATAATTTAGAACTTTTACCATCTGATAAATAAGTCGAAATCATATCTAAAACTCTTGCGTCGCGAGATTTCATTGAAGGCGTTCTGTAAGAAGCAACCAGCATTGGAATTTGAATATTTGGATCTTCCCAAGACGCTTTAAATTCTTGTGTAATAGGTGCTTCCTCTACTTTTTGACGTGTAACAGGAGCTCCTTTTGGGATAGTGCTGAAATATTTTTTAACCCATTCTTTAGCTTGTGCTTTGTCAAACTGACCAGCAATAACTAAAACAGCGTTATTTGGCACATAGAATTTTTTGTTAAATGCTTGAAACTCTTCTAAAGTTGCTGCGTCTAAATGTTCCATTTCTCCAATAGTTGTCCATTTATATGGATGCACTTTGAACATGTTTTGTTTAACCGCTTTGATTAAGTTTCCATAAGGTTGATTGTCAACACGAAGTCTTTTTTCTTCTTTAACTACTTCGTTTTGTGTGTCAACACCAATTTGATTAATTACAGGGTGCATTAATCGTTCAGATTCCATCCAAATAGCTAATTCTAAATTATTTGACGGGAAAACTTCATAATAATATGTTCTGTCGTCTGTAGTATTAGCATTGTTGTTTCCTCCGTTTGCTGTAACTAATTTAAACCATTCTCCACGAGCAATATTTTTTGTTCCTTCAAATAAAAGGTGTTCAAAAAAGTGTGCAAAACCTGTGCGGTTAGGTTGTTCGTCTTTTGCTCCTACATGATACATAACCGAAGTAATTACAACTGGAGCCGAATTATCTTGATGAAGTACGACGTGTAATCCGTTGTCTAAATCAAATTCTTCGAATGTTACTTTTTGAGCTGAAGCAGTTCCGCCAAGCATTAGTGCAGTTCCTAAAGCCATTAAAGATTTTTTCATACGTTATTAATTTGTTTGATATAATTGTAATAAGACGCAATTTCGTGATAATGTTACAATTTCAATTAACATTTTAGGTAAAAAAACATTAAAATACTGTTTTGAGGTATTTTATTTAAGTGTATAGTTGTTTGGTTTAGAAATTATTGTATATTTGCAACCTTAAAATTTTTAACTAAAATCATTGTTATGTACGCAATCGTAGAGATAGCAGGGCAACAATTCAAAGTAAGCAAAGACCAAAAGGTTTATGTTCACCGTTTAGCTTCAGAAGAAGGAACTAAAGTTTCTTTTGATAAAGTTCTTTTATTAGATGACAACGGAAACGTAACTTTAGGCGCCCCAGCTGTAGAAGGAGCTTCAGTAGAAGCCAAAGTGTTACAACACTTAAAAGGTGATAAAGTAATTGTTTTCAAAAAGAAAAGAAGAAAAGGTTACAAAAAGAAAAACGGTCACAGACAATCATTCACTCAAATTTTAATTGAAGGAATCGTTGCTGCTGGTGCTAAGAAAAAAGCTGCTAAAAAAGAAGTTGAAGTTGAAGTAACTGAAACTGCTGAAGAAGTTAAGCCAAAAGCTAAAGCAACAAAAAAACCAAAAACTGAAGAATAACATTTAAAAATATTACGTCATGGCTCACAAGAAAGGTGTCGGTAGTTCGAAGAATGGTAGAGAATCAGAATCGAAACGTTTAGGCGTTAAGATTTATGGTGGTCAAGCTGCTATTGCTGGAAACATCATTGTTAGACAAAGAGGTTCGAAGCACAACCCAGGTGAAAATGTTTACATGGGTAAAGATCATACTTTACATGCTAAAGTTGATGGAGTTGTAAAATTCCAGAAAAAAGGGGAAAACAAATCTTATGTATCTGTAGTTCCTTTCGAAGCTTAATAAATTTATTTAGCAACATAAAAAAAGCCTTGCATATTGCAAGGCTTTTTTATTTTTAAAGATAAAGTAATTGACTATTTTTCATAAAAACAAAGAATCCCAGATAAACTGGGATTCTTTGTTAGGTGTTTATATAGTTATTAATACACTACTTTTTTAGTGATAGTTTGACCATTAGTTAATGTAGTTTTCACAAGTAACGCTTGATTTGTAGCAGTTAATTTAGAAACAATCATTTCTTTGTCGTTTATTTTGTCGTTGTGATATAGTTTTCTACCTAATACATCAAATATTGTAATTTCTTTGATGTTTTCAGTAGCAGTAATTGCAATACCATTTGTTGTAGTGTAAACTGTAATATTGTTTTCATTCACAAAATCTTCATTGGCTAATGTGTTTTTGTACACCACTTCAAAACGGTCTGTAAAAGTTCCGTCTTGTGTTGTGAACGAATAAGGTGTTTGTTTGACATCATGGATGCTATTGTTGTACTTGTCTTTAATAAATACATCTTGAGTTGTAAATAATCCATCAACATTTTCAATAGAAATAGAATATGTGCCTGGAGTTAATACTTTTAACCCTAATGCAACAACATCAGTATCTGTAAATGGCAAAC
>NZ_JAAJBV010000005.1 GCF_011392075.1 Flavobacterium celericrescens | reverse complement strand
TCTTTTTATCGCCTCTCATTCGATTAGCGGGTGCAAAAGTACAACTCTTTTTTAATCTGGCAAGCTTTTTTGAAAAAATTTTTTGATTATTTTTTCTAATCCACTTAGCCACTATTTTTAAGAACTTATACTCCCCGATTCTTTCGTTTCGGGTCGGCAAAGATACTACCTTTACTTTCTATTATCCAAATCTTTTTTTGACTTTTTTTAAAGTTTTTTTTGATTTGTTTAATACTCCAGTTTGTGTATGAACTTCTGCTCTAATGCGGGTGCAAAAGTAGAAATCTTTTCTTTATCCACAAGCCTTTTGTAATCTTTTTTTCGTCTTTTTTTCGATGTTTTTCTTAACTCACTGATAACAAGGATTTAATACAACAAAGTTTTTTTATCGTTTAACCGCATTGATCGCGAAGACGGCGCAATGGTTGCGAAAAGATTTGTTCAACATATAAGTCATAGAAGTTTTTGGTACTTATATATAGTGGGTGAAAAGTTCATAGAAGTGGTTGGAGGGTTTCAAGTTTCAGGTTTCAGGTTATGGGCTTAACTCCGTTAAGCCATAGCCTGCTGCAAAGGAGATTCCTACTTCGGCGGAATGACAAGGGCAAATTCAAATTCAAGTTCAAGAGCAAGTTCAAGAACAAAGGGTTCCTCGCAAGCTCGGAAAGGACAAGGGTTCTAAAACTAATCTTGCTTTTTGGCTTTTTCTTCCCACAACTTGTTTAGTGCGGGTACATCTATAGGTGTGGAAGCTTCTTGCTTGGTTAACATTTTTTGTTCAAAAGCGGTTGCTAATATGTTTTCGATATGAAAATCTTCTTGAACTGTATATGGTTTGTATTCGGTTCGGAGGTTGATATCAAATAATCTGGCGGTTGAGTTTGCCCAAAAAGCTTTCCAGCCGCTTTTGTATTCTTTTATCAAATCGTATGTAGATTGTCCTGTTTGTCTATGGATTAACTTCACCAAAATTTGTCCGTCTTTACGGGATAACTTTTTTAATCTTGGTTCAAATTCTTCTTCTAAGTACTTTTCTACAATTTTAAAATACTTTTTCTTTTCCTTATTGGTTTTCAGTTTAGCCATTGTAGCATTTAACTGCGTCAGCTTATCAGCGGTTAACTTTGCATACGGATATACTTTATAAACTCTCCTTTTTAGAATTAAAAAATTCTTTCTATCATCGCTAACACTATATTCTCCATTGGGTAAAATTTTGATTTCATTCAAATCGATAGAATAAAATATCGCAGAATCTTGTTCTGTTAACTTAATAGTGTCTTGCTGCGTTTGTGCCTTGCTATTAAAAGCGGTGAATACTAAAAGGATGCTTACTAAATATTTCATAAATGGTCTTTTTGATTGTTTTTAATTCCTTATACCTAATCCAATATCAAAAAGTAAACCAAAAATATTGAAATATTATGTAACTCTAAAGACTTATTTCTATTTTAGCAAAAAATTACATTATAATATGAGTACAAAATCGATATTAAAGAAGTCGTCGATGGCTTTTTTGGAAAATTATTTGAATAATGCTTCGCCTACAGGATATGAATCGGAAGGACAAAAAATTTGGATGGAGTATTTAAAACCTTATGTAGATACCTTTATTACTGATACCTACGGAAGTGCGGTAGGTGTTATTAATCCAGATGCGCCTTATAAAGTTGTGATTGAAGGGCATGCCGATGAAATTTCGTGGTATGTGAATTATATTACGGATGACGGATTAATCTACGTGATTAGAAACGGAGGTTCAGATCATCAGATTGCACCATCGAAGCGAGTGAACATTCATACGAAGAAAGGTATTGTGCGTGGTGTATTTGGTTGGCCAGCGATTCACACTAGAGGCAGAAGCGGAAAAGCAGAAGAAACCGCAAAAATTGAAAACATCTTTATTGATTGTGGTTGCTCTACGAAAGCCGAAATCGAAGCATTAGGCATTCATGTAGGCTGTGTGATTACCTATCCTGATAATTTTGAGGTATTGAACAACGACAAATTTGTATGTAGAGCCATTGACAACCGCATGGGTGGTTTTATGATTGCCGAAGTAGCACGTTTACTAAAGGAGAACAAAAAGAAATTACCTTTTGGATTGTACATCGTGAACTCGGTGCAGGAGGAGATTGGTTTGCGTGGTGCCGAAATGATTACCCAACGCATTAAACCCAACGTTGCCATAGTAACCGATGTTTGCCACGACACCACTACGCCCATGATTGACAAAAAGATTGAAGGCGATTTAAAAATGGGACGCGGCCCTGTGATTGCTTACGCACCAGCGACACAAAACGTGTTACGTGAAATGATTGTAGACACAGCGGTTGAAAACAAAATACCGTTCCAACGCCATGCGACTTCTAGAGTAACAGGAACCGATACGGATGCGTTTGCTTACAGCAATGGTGGTGTTGCCTCAGCTTTGATTTCGTTACCGTTGCGTTATATGCACACTACGGTAGAAATGGTACACAAAGAAGACGTAGAAAATGTAATTAAATTGATTTACGAAACGTTATTGAAAATTGAAAATAACGAAACGTTTAGTTATTTTAAGAAATAAAAAGCCAGTTCAAGCGAAGACGAGAACCGTTTTTTACACCTAAAACCTAAAATCCTCATTTGTTTGAGGATTTTTTTTGTGCAATACCCCAAAAATTTAACATTTGCTACAGAAAATCTACAGCAATTTATTGGTGGAGAATTTTTAAATTGCGATTTTGAAAATAGTAAGTTATTTATGATATTTACTAGTTGTGTGCAATTACTCAGCAACCATAAATTTAATATGGAATATACTAAAGTAAAAAATATAAGAGGCTATATAGATTTAGAACAATTTGGCCTAAATGTATTGCAAGAATCATTATCTAAGTTTTTATGTTGTAATGTTACAATATTTATAAATCCTTTAAGTGAACTAAAAAAATATAACATCGATATTCTTGCTAATCATAAGAGAGGATTTTATCCAATAGATGATGATAATGTAATCGTTTTAGGGAGAATATTAGAGGAAGATAAAATGATTTCCTCAATTGGTCTTAGAATATCCAAGACAGGAATAAAAAAATCGGCGAGATTTTTAACAATCCTAGAAGGTGCTATAACTCATACTTTGACCGAACAATACCAAGCAAGATTTAATCAATGTAAATTCAAATTAGGAGATGAACTTCTGCTTCATTTCATAGCAAATTACTTATCAAAAGGAGGCTACGATTATAGACATGTTAGACATCTAATAGATTATTTCAGTAAACTCCGAACAACCTCTTTTGAAGGAAACTATTTTAGTACAGGAGTTATAATGACTAAGGCACATTTTGACTATCAGATTGAAGGAAAAAGATTTGGAAAAACTTATGCTCTAAAAAATAATATTTCATTAGCAAATACTGTTGAAATTGACAGACGATTTTGGTACCTAGTAGATGGAAAAAAAACCTTTTTTATTAGTAATAAGTCTTTAGTTTTGACACAACTTTTTGTTGTAGATCATGAATATGAAAATGTAAATTATATAGATAGTCATGTGTTGGCAAGAAGTTTAAAAGGTGCTGACCTCTTATTCAAACTTGAAAATGAAAAACTATTTTCTATTATTAATTCTGATAATATCGAAATAAGTTACAGTGAAAACCATTGGAAATATAGAGATTTCAATTTTATTCGCTCAATTTTTGAACATCATTTTGAAGACAAAGACCTCATTGAAAGCTTTTTGTTTTTTGTAATTTACTGCTCAAAAAATTCAATTAGCTCTCTTATCTGGCTACCAATAAATATTGATAATATTGATGAAATGATTAAACCTACAACCAAGAATAAATTAATTAAAACGCCCATTTCCATAAAAGACAAATCGTTCACTAATCATATTATTCGCTATTTGTCTAGCGATGGAGCAACCATAATCGATAAAAAAGGATTTCTCCAATTTTTTGGTTGCATTGTAGATCTTGGAAAGATAAAAATTCATGGTGTAAAAGGAACTGGTGAAAGTGCTGCTGGAGCATTAGCTTATAATGGAATTTCAATAAAAATATCGCAAGACGGAAGCATAAAAATCTTTAACAAAGCTGATTCAAAACCAATCATTATATAGTAACTGCACACAACAGCGGTTTTGCAAGATTGCGAACTTTTTAGTGAAATCACGTTCTCGTTTCGCAAGAAATTTTATCTTAGTGGAAAATTTAGCGGTTACGAAGTTCGCAACCTCGCAAAGCCGCATCACGTTAGGCACAATTATACTCCAAAATTATGGTAAAAGACTTTTTAATCTCATTTTCAGACAATTTTAAAGAAAAAACAAAAAATCCATTTCTTGGAACTTACTTATTAGTTTGGATAATTAGAAATTGGGAATTAATTTATACTCTTTTTAATTTTGACAGTGATTGTAATTTAAATGATAAAAAAAAATTTATTTTTAATTACTACAAGAACAATGATTTCATAACAAATTTGCTCACGAATATTCTATGGGCTTTTGGTTTATTGATTTTAACCTACTTACTATTAAATTTGTCGAGATTTATTGTTAATCTTTCTGAGAAACAGTTAACTCCATGGATATACAAAATTACTGACTCTAAATCAATTGTACTTAAAACAGAATATGAAAGAATTAGAGCTGAAAGTGATGATTTACAAATAAGACTCGATAAAGAACGTGAATCAAAATCAAGATTAGAAGCTAGAATCAAAGGTCTAGAAGAAGAAATAATTGAAATAAGTAAAGCGAAGTTAGAAAATATTACTACTAATACTTCAGAAAAGAAAACGACCAGAAGTGTAAAAAAAGTTGATCCTGATTCAACAACAATATTGTTAGACAAATTAAACCAAAAAGAACTCTTACAAGAATTCTTGGATACTTGTACCAAAATAAACAAAGGAAATTCAATTCCAAATAATTACAAACACTCGGACTATTTTATAGAACTTGGTTTAATAAAGTTTCTTAGAAATGCAATTAATGATTCAAAAATATATTCAATAACTCAAGAGGGAGAAACTTTACTCAAAAAAATAAGATTAACAAAATAACTGTGCCTAACAGCCCCTGCTCCCGCGCGAATCCCTTCGCGTGGCAAAACAAAAAACAAAAAACCGTTCATCCACTCACACCCTATTCAACAGCCAATTTAGTATTGGCTGTTTTTTTTAACTTCTATTTTCCTACAATTGGCAAAGTCAACAGATTTTATGGTATTTCATCGATTTGTTTTTGTTACTCTGTTAAAAGTTCTAAAATTCGTGCTGTAAATAACCCCTACCTACCTGAATTTAACGCTAAGATTTTGTTTTAATCCATTCAAAAAAATCTTAATGTTAGTTATGAGAACAAGTTGTCTTTTTATTGTATTCTTCTTTTCAATTTTTTTACATGCGCAAGTAGGAATTGGAACTACCTCACCAACCGAAGAATTAGACGTTAACGGTGATTTAAGAGTAAGAGGCTTGTCCAATGGTTCAGGAATGACCACACCTGTTTCGGTTTTACCTGACGGAACGTTAGTTACCACTTTTACAAGTAACACAGCACCTGGCACAAAATTCGTAGGCTTTTTAGCTTCTGATATTGCACTTGACACTGATTTTGGCTTCAAAGATATTGTGTTATCAACAGAGCTTATTGATGTGTTGGGCGAATACAACAACACTACTGGAAGGTATTCTCCTATAGTTACGGGTTATTATAAAATTTCCATGGATTTTGATATTGGCGATTATTCTAGCGATACAGATGATTTGGATATTTTGATAGGTTTGTGGGATTTCACAGCAAATCAATGGGTGTTAAGAAGAACCTTCAAACACCGCGACAATAACAATTCGGGAATGACGGCTGGAAGAAATGAAAGTTATGGTATTTCAAATTATTTGCAATTGCAAGTGGGACATTCCTACGGCTTTAGAATTTTCTCCGATTATGCGTCATTTGTAACTAGAGATGCCAAATTAAAATTTCAAAATAGCGGCTCTACTGGAACATCATTATCCACAAGTTTTTCGGTAGAGAAAGTACTTTAATAAAAAAATCCCAAATGAATCATTTGGGATTTTATATATCTTATCTATTCTGTAAATAATTCAAAACGTTTTGCTCGATTCTTTCGTTGATGTTTGAAATATCCGCTTTTACGAATTTCTCTCCAATGATGTTTTCGAATAACTCAATGTAACGTTCTGAAACTGTTTCGATGTATTCGTCTGACATAAACGGAATTTGTTGGCCTTCTTTTCCTTGGAACCCGTTTTCAATTAACCAACGACGTACGAATTCTTTTGACAATTGTTTTTGCTCTTCGTTTTTGTCTTGTCTTTCTTGATACCCTTCAGCATAGAAATAACGCGAAGAATCAGGTGTGTGGATTTCATCGATTAATACGATTTGTCCGTCTTTTGTTTTCCCGAATTCGTATTTCGTATCTACTAAGATTAAACCGCGAGAGGCTGCAATTTCAGTTCCTCTTTGGTATAAGGCTCTAGTGTATTTTTCTAAAATTAGGTAATCTGCTTCGGTAACAATTCCGTTGGCTAAAATAGCTTCGCGCGAAATATCTTCGTCGTGAGAACCGTTATCCGCTTTAGTTGTTGGCGTGATGATTGGGGTTGGGAATTTATCGTTTTCTTTTAAGCCTTCTGGCATTTCCACACCGCAAAGGATTCTTCTTCCTGCAGCATATTCACGTGCTGCATGTCCTGATAAATAACCACGAATTACCATTTCTACTTTAAACGGCTCACATAAATGTCCTACCGCTACGTTTGGATCTGGTGTAGCTACTAACCAATTCGGAACAATATCAGCAGTTAATTCCATGAACTTCGTTGCAATTTGATTCAAGATTTGACCTTTGTAAGGAATTCCTTTAGGCAAAACCACATCAAATGCTGAAAGACGGTCGGTAGCGACCATCACTAATAAGTCATCGTTGATATTGTAAACTTCTCTAACTTTTCCACGGTACACCGATTTTTGACCTGGAAAATTGAAATGGGTAGTCGTAATTGTATTCATTATGTTGTGTTGTTGTTTGTGTGGTGCAAAAGTAATTTGTTATGAAGAGATAAACAAGAAAATTAGAAAATATAAAACCCATTGATTCAAACTAGTAATCAATGGGTTTTACGTTAAAAATGTTTTCATATTATTATTTTGGTGCAACTATATTTTTTTCATTGCTTTTGGTTGCTAATTGAGTTTCTTTTGCTGCCACAGGACCATAAGGCAAGCGAAGTCCTACGTGTTCTGATGTGATATTTCCTTGTGCATCTTTGTCGTCAGCACGGTTGGCAACAATGTGCCATGAGAATTTGGTGTTGCTTGTACCGCCAGCCAATTCTTTTACTTTGAAGCCATTTCTTGATTTTTCGGTAACAAAAACACCGTTGCAATCGCCTTCTAATTGGATAAACACTTTCAAAGGATGGTTGTCATCAATAAATAAAGCTTCTTTTAAAACCTCATCAATTGGAACATAAACTTCCCCATTGACTAATGCGGCAGTTCCGTAATCTTCAAATAAAATTTCTGGAGCTTCTGGCGAAAATAGTACGCGTGGTTTGTTTTCTTTGTCCATTATCATGGTAGAATTGGTTCCGTTTCCAATGATTTTATAATTGGTTCCACCGCCACCAGCAGCCGTTGCATTGTATTTTATTCCGACATAAGCATACGATTGACCAGCTCCAACACCGCCATTAAAATAACCGCCATACAAACTTCTACGATTGGCCAAAACACCATCAGGAGAAATATTATCGATTCCAGCTATTTTAGCAAAGGCACTTGAATTTAAAGTCGCAACGTTATTATCAGAATCTAGTCCAAAACCTCCTGCACAATTGGTATAATGTGCGGCATTATTAGGATTTCCAAACCCATTTGAGCCATAAACCCCAACAAAAGGTCCCGAACCTGCAACTCCAGCACCTGTACTTGGGAAAATACTTGCGCCTGGACCCGCACCACCTAAAATAGCTGTTCCACCATTATTAACATTGGTACCCCAAAAGGCATTACCTATATTGTCATTATTGGCACCATGAACGGCATCATTTCCAGCTCCAGTAGTTGAAACATAAAGTTTTGTAAATGCGTCACCTGCAGAATTGATGGCAACATTTCCATCTGAGCGAACAACAGCTCGTTGAAGATTATTTGTTCTAAGAATTAAATTTTGATTGTCTGTAGTTCCTAAGAAATTTGTAGCAGGATTGGTACCTGAATTTCCTAATAAAGACCAATCGCGTCCTCCAGTACCATCTAATGCAACCCATTGTGTTCCATCCCAGAAGTAAAAACCTGGAGATACATTTAGCGGAGCAACTCCACTTGTATTCATATTAAAAACCAGCGTTCCGTTTGCAAGAGCACCTCCTTGCGGATTTACAACAGGCAAAGCTACATTTCGAGCTGTTAGCGCTACTCTGGAAACTAAAACACCTTGTGTATTTGAATTAATGTCTAAAAAAGCTTGTGGGGTAACTGTGCCAATGCCCACCTGAGCGTTAATCGTATAGCAACATAGTAACGCTATTAGTGTTAAGTAATTTTTCTTCATAAAAAAGGGGAATTAGGTTCATTTTTAGTTTATTTAAGATTTAATATTTCAAATTTAACATTTATTTATATTTTTTATCGATATTGAAAACATTTTTTATCAAATATTATTTATTTTTTAATATTATTCATTTATTTAACATTTTAGTTAAATATAAACTAAAAACAAATAACTAAAAGACCCAACTTTTAAAGAATTGTTATAAAAACAAAAAAACAGCCTTAAATAGCTGTTTTTCAATTGTATAATTATTTTATTTCTAATCATTATTCTCAATACTCTTGTAAGCATCGATGATTTTCTTCACTAATCTGTGACGGACAATATCTTTATCATCTAAATAGATAATTCCCACGCCTTCTACATCTTTTAGAATTAGGATGGCTTCTTTTAATCCAGAAATTGTTCTTCGTGGCAAATCTACCTGCCCTGGGTCGCCTGTAATCATGAATTTGGCATTTTTTCCCATACGCGTTAAGAACATTTTCATTTGCGAATGGGTGGTATTTTGCGCTTCATCTAAAATTACAAAGGCATTATCTAACGTACGACCACGCATAAAAGCCAGCGGAGCAATTTGGATAATTCCTTTTAAAATATAATCTTCCAAAGTTTGTGGTGGCAACATATCGCGCAACGCATCATATAACGGTTGCATATATGGATCTAGCTTTTCTTTCATATCCCCTGGAAGAAAGCCTAAATTTTCTCCTGCTTCTACTGCTGGACGCGTTAAAATAATTCGTTTGACTTGTTTTTCTTTTAATGCTTTTACAGCCATAGCAACACCTGTATAGGTTTTTCCTGTTCCGGCGGGACCAATAGCAAATACCATGTCGTTTTTGTGAATGGTGTCTACTAGTTTTTGCTGGTTAGGCGTCATTGCTTTAATAAGCTTACCTCCTATTCCATGCACCAAGATTTTATCTCTATCGTGCATGTGGTGTACATCATGTTGATGACTTGTTTCAAGCACTCTTAGAATAACATTATCATCTATACTGTTGTATCTAGAAAAGTGATGCATCAATCTCCTGAAACGCGTTTCAAATTCATCCAAAATCTCTGCTTCACCAAAAGCTTTTAAAGTAGTGCCTCTAGCTACAATTTTTAATTTTGGATAATACTTTTTAATGGTCTCAAGATGAGTGTCTTGCGCACCCCAAAATTCTTTTGGAGCGATGTCGATTAATTCAATGACTCTTTCGTTCAAGGGCTTTCTTTTTTTAATTATTTTTGAAACGCTAAAATTATAGTAGCTTTGCAATCAAATTTAGTAAAAACTACTGTTGCTTTTCAAATAAGTTATAAACAAAAAAATGTCAATAATTACGCTAACAACCGATTTTGGACACAAAGACTACTTTGTAGGAGCTTTGAAAGGAAAAATTATATCGGAATTAAAAGAAGCTGTTATTGTTGATATTTCGCACGATATTGATCTATTCAACACATTAGAAGCTAGTTACTGCATTGAAGCGGCTTATTCTAATTTTCCAAAAGGTACCATTCATATTATAGGTGTTGACAGCGAAAGAGTTGCTGACACCCAACATATCGCCTTGCAATGGGATGATCATTTCTTTATTTGTGCCGATAACGGAATTTTGAATGCCTTACTACAGAAAAAAGTAGCACAAAAAATAGTTGCCATCAACATTCACGATAGGTTGCACAACAATGCTAGCGATATGGATGTTTTTGTAGCGGTTGCTTGCCATATTGCGCGCGGTGGTTTATTGAATGTCATTGGAAAAGAAATAACCGAGTTGAAAAACGTGAATGCTGCAAGCACAATTGTTTCGAATGATTTAACCACTTTAAAAGGACAAATTATTTATATTGACTCGTTTGGAAATTGTGTAACCAATATTTCGCAAAAACAATTTATTGATGTAGCCCGAAATAGAGCCTATGAAATTCAGGTGAAGAATAAAAAAATCACTAGAATACATAAAAACTATTCCGATTTTCCAATAGTAGAAAACAAGCAATTGAAAGATTTTGAAGGTGATTTTTTAGCGTTGTTCAACGAAAATGGTTTCCTTGAAATCGCAATTTATAAAAGCAATCCTAAAACCGTAGGTTCAGCCTCTACCCTATTAGGCTTGAAATTTAGAGACATGATTACTATCGAATTTAAAAATTAGAAAAATGTTTATAAGAATTGTAAAAATGCGCTTCCACGAAGATAAGATTGAAGCTTTTTTAAATAATTTTGAAGAAGTGAAACAGCATATTCGAAATTTTGAAGGCAATCAGTTTTTAGAATTGTATCAAGACAAGAACGACAACCGCATTTTCTTTACTTACAGCTATTGGGAAAACGAAGCTGCATTAGAAAAATATAGAAACTCTACACTATTTAACGAAGTTTGGAGTTATACTAAAACACTATTCAGCGACAAACCCGAAGCGTGGAGTGTAGACAGATTGGTTACATTAAATTAGAATTTAGAATTCAGAAATTAGAAGTTGGTGTTGAGAGTTAAAAAAACTTGAAACTTGAAACCTGAAACAAACAATAAAAAATGAAAGCATTATTATTACGAGAAATTAAATCCTTTTTTGGTTCGCCGATAGGTTATTTAGTTATCGCTATTTTTCTTTTACTCAACGGATTATTTCTTTGGGTTTTTGAAGGCGAATTCAATATATTAAACTCGGGTTTTGCCGATATGAGTCCGTTTTTCAAATTAGCGCCTTGGATTTTAATTTTCTTAATTCCAGCCGTAACCATGCGCAGTTTTTCGGATGAAAAAAAACAAGGAACGATTGAATTGTTGTTTACCAAACCGCTTTCCAATTGGGATATCGTCAACGGAAAATTCTTTGGTGCCTTTATTTTAATTGTTTTGGCTATTGTTCCTACTATAATTTATGTGTTAACGATTTCACATTTTGGAAACCCACAAGGCAATATTGACATGGGTAGTACTTTGGGTTCTTATTTTGGCTTATTGTTCTTAATTGCGGCTTACACAGCGATTGGAATTTTTACCTCAACCTTATCAGACAATCAAATTGTGGCTTTTATAATTGCTGTTTTTTGTTGTTTCTTTTTCTATTTTGGGTTTGATGGTTTGGGTTCATTCTTTGGAAGCTATAATTCAGTTTTTGCGAGTTTAGGGATGGATTTTCACTTTAAGAGTATGAGTCGCGGTGTGTTAGATACACGTGATATTATTTATTTCATAAGTGTAACATTTCTTTTTTTATCCGCAACGGTTTATCAACTTAAATCTTTGAAATGGTAATGGCAGCAAACAAATCAAAAGCTTTAAAGCAATTCGGAATTGTATTTTTAGCAGTTATCGTTATCAATTTAATCAGCAACTTCTTTTTCAAGCGTTTTGACTTAACGCAAGACAAACGTTATACTTTATCCGAAACGACTTTAAACATTATCAAAACAGTGGATAGTCCGTTGTATATTGATGTGTATTTAGAAGGGAATTTTCCGCCAGAGTTCAAGCGTTTGCAAAATGAAACCAAACAATTGTTAGAGGAATTTTCGGCCTATAATTCAAACATAGTTTTCCAATTCAAAAATCCAATTGAGAAGGAAGAAATGCGTGTGGAAGTTATGAAGCAATTCTATGAAAGAGGCATGCAACCGTTGAGCATCACTGTGGAAGACAAAGGAAAGCAATCGCAAGAAGTAGTATTCCCATGGGCGCAAGCGACTTATGGTGAAAAATTCTCCAAAGTAAGTTTGTTGAAAAACCTTATGGGCGCTTCTACTGAAGAAAAAGTAATCAGTTCGGTACAACATTTAGAATTTGGTTTTGCAGAAGCTATCAATAAAATCTCAAAAGACAAGCAAAAGAAAATTGCCGTTATCAAAGGAAATGGGGAATTGCATGATGCCTTTATCGCTGATTTTGTGAAGTCGGTTCGTGAGAGTTATTACATTGGTACATTTACGTTAGATTCTGTAGCCAAACAGCCTAATCAAAGTTTAGAAGCTTTAAAAAAATATGATTTAGCGATAATAGCAAAACCAACCGAGGCATTCACAGAAGCTGAAAAGCAAGTACTGGATCAATTTGTTATTAATGGCGGCAAAACACTTTGGTTAGTTGATGCGGTTTCGGCAGATATGGACAGCATGTACAACGAAACCGGTACTATTTTAGCACACCAACGCGAATTGAATTTAACCGATATGTTCTTCAAATATGGTATTCGTATGAATCCGTTATTGATTAAAGACGAGCAAGCAACACCTATCAAAATTGCTTCTGGAAATCAAGGAAGCGAAACCCAATTGCAAGAATATTTTTGGAAATTTTCGCCATTTATTTATCCTTCTTCTACTAATCCTATTGTTAAAAATATGGAAGGGATTAAGTATGAATTTGCTTCCCCGATTGAATTACTAAAAAACGACTTAAAGAAAACAGTACTTTTGAGTTCGTCTGAATATTCAAAACCAATAGGTACGCCTACACCAATTTCATTAGACATGGTAACCGAAGAAACCACACCTGAAGAATATGAAGGCAAAGGATTACTTCCTGTAGCTGTGTTGTTAGAAGGTAAATTCAAATCGGCTTATCAAAACAGAGTTTTGCCTTTTAGCGACAATACTTTTCAAGCGGTTGGTAAAGACAATAAAATGATTGTGATTTCTGATGGTGACGTTATTAAAAACCAATTGGATAAAGGAACGCCACTAGAATTAGGTTTTGACAAATGGACCAACCAACTCTATGGAAACAAAGAGTTTTTAATGAACTGTGTAAATTATCTTTTAGATGACAATGGACTTATTAACATCCGAAGTAAAGATGTTGATTTACCCTTATTAAACAAAGAAGAAGTTTATAAAAATTATACCCTAGCACAAATGGTAACTGTCGGATTACCAGTAGTTATTTTAGCTATCTTTGGTTTTTTATTTACATTCTTACGCAAAAGAAAATACAGTCGTTAGTTGTTAATAAAAATGTTTTTGCATTTGAGCAGAATTAGAATATATTTGTGAAATATAAAATCTAACTAACGATTTTAAAATACAAGATGATGAAGTTTATAGTATCGAGTTCGTATTTATTAAAACAATTACAAGTTTTAGGTAGTGTTATCAATAGTAGCAACACTTTGCCTATTCTTGACAATTTCCTTTTTGAATTAGACAATAATTTATTAAAAGTTTCGGCTTCTGATTTAGAAACCACCATGACAGCAACCTTAGAAATTGATTCTACAAGTCAAGGTAGTGTGGCTATTCCTGCAAAACTTTTGTTAGATATCTTAAAAACGTTCCCTGAACAACCGTTAACGTTCACAGTAGAAGATAATTCTACCGTAGAAATTAGCTCTAACTCGGGTAAATATGCCATTGCTTACGCTCCAGGAGAAGAATTCCCTAAAGCAGTTGTTTTAGACGATCCTTCAAAAACTTTAGTTCCTGCTGAAGTATTAGCAACAGCAGTAAGCAAAACAATCTTTGCTGCTGGAAACGATGATTTACGTCCTGTGATGAGTGGTGTGTTTTTCCAATTTTCACCAGAAGGTTTAATCTTTGTTGCAACAGATGCGCACAAATTAGTAAAATATGCACGCACTGATGTAAAAGCCTCTCAAGTAGCCGATTTTATTATGCCTAAAAAACCTTTAAACATTTTAAAAGGGATTTTAGCTGCATCAGACGCTGAAGTTTCAATCGAGTATAACGATTCTAATGCTACGTTCTCTTTTGAGAATTATGTATTGACTTGTCGTTTAATTGATGGGAAATATCCTAACTATGAAGCGGTTATTCCAAAAGAAAATCCAAACAAATTATTAATCAATAGAGTTCAGTTTTTAAACTCGGTGCGTCGTGTGGCTATCTTTGCTAACAAGACTACGCACCAAATCCGTTTAAAAATTGCTGGTACCGAATTGAATATTTCTGCAGAGGATATTGATTATTCAAACAAAGCAGACGAACGTTTGACTTGTGACTACCAAGGAGACGATATGCAAATTGGTTTCAACTCACGTTTCTTAAACGAAATGTTGAATAACTTATCAAGTGATGAAATCCAATTAGAAATGTCAATGCCAAACCGTGCTGGAATTTTAACTCCAGTAGATGGCTTAGACGATGGCGAAACAGTAACAATGCTTGTAATGCCTGTAATGTTAAGTAATTAAAAGCCGTATCAAATACAAGTTATTAAGGCTTTCAAAATAACTATACCAACCCTTAACTTAAAAACCACTTAGCTAATTTGCGAAAGTGGTTTTTTAATTTTTATTATTCATGCAATACTAGTACGGGTATTGCTGTACTATAGGACATTTTCTTGGCAAAACCTGTAGTAAACAAATCGGTAAAGAAGCTTTTTTTATACGTTAGCATTGCCAGAACATCTATATTTTGATTGTCAATGAAATCTAGAATTGTTTCTTCAATATCTTCACTTGGAATAATAAAAAACTGTACCGGTTCATTTATAAATTCATTTTTCCACTCGGTCATAGTGGCTTCTTTTACGTCTGAAGTGTTTGTTTTTACATATAGACATTTCACTTTTGCTTTTGTTTTTTTAGCAATCCCAATCACTTTCTTTAAAGCGTCTTTGTCTTTCTCTCTAAATCGGGTGGTAAAACCAATGGTTTCGATTTGGGCATAATTTGCGCCAAATGGTACACTTAATACGGGAACATTGATTGCTGCTAACACATCGCCAGTTTTAGACCCTAAGAAGAGTTCTTTCCAGCCTGTTGCGCCAGAAGTTCCCATGACTACAAAATCAATCGCATCTTCTGCAACGGCTTGTTTAATACAATCGATTACGTCGCCTTGGATTAATCGGTGTGATAGTTTGATGTTTTCCAAATTTCTTTCCGCTGCAATGGCTCTCAGTTTTGGAACTTCGTCTTTAAACATTCCATATTCTGAAAGAGTTACAGACTCAAAAACAGCTTCATAATTTTGAGGAAAAAACTGATTATCAAGTGTGGGTAGTTCAAATGAATGCAAAAGAATAATCTCTCCATTTACAATTTTAGCCAATTCTAAAGCATGCACAAATACACTATTTGCTGCTTCAGAAAAATCAGTTGGGAAAAGAATTTTTTTCATGACTATAACTATTAATTTAGTTCTATAAAGTTAACTCTTTAAAACCACAAAAAGAATGATAACTATCATATTTACAATAATTTAACACAGATTTATCACTTAGAAAGTATTTGATAATCCAAGTGTAAATTGAAGTCCTAAAAAGCGAGAAGATTCTTTGGAACACTGATTAAAGAAATTTAAGTAATCAGCATAAACTTTTATAGATAATTGCTGCTGTGACTTTGTGCAAAAATTAGCACGCGGATGAATCGGATTTGACTGATGTTCGCGGATTTTTATTTAAAAGAAAAACTTCTTGAGACTTTGTGCTACTAAAAAAAACTTCTAACTTCTAACTTCTAACTTCTGACTTTGATTTATCTTTGCAGGATTAAAATTAGAACATGATTCCACAAGAAACTATAGTTGCGTTGGCGACCCCGTCTGGAGCGGGTGCGATTGCTATTATTCGATTATCTGGTAAAGATGCTATTGCGATAGCGGCTGAAGTATTTCAATCGGTTTCTGGGAAGGATATTACGAAACAGAAGACACATACGATTCATTTGGGACATATTGTAGACCCTTCGACAAGCTCAGGACAGGTTGGCAAAGTATATGATCAAGTGTTGCTTTCTATTTTCAAAGGGCCGAATTCGTACACAGGTGAAAACGTGATTGAGATTTCGTGTCATGGTTCTACTTTTATTCAACAACAAATTATTCAATTATTGCTTCGTAGAGGCGCGAAAATGGCTCAGGCAGGTGAATTTACCTTACGCGCTTTTTTAAACGGGAAATTGGATTTATCGCAAGCAGAAGCGGTGGCTGACTTAATTGCTTCGGATAATGAAGCGAGTCACCAAATTGCGATGCAACAAATGCGTGGTGGTTTTAGTAATGAGATTGCTAAACTGCGTGAAGAGTTACTGAATTTTGCTTCTTTAATTGAATTGGAATTAGACTTTGCGGAAGAAGATGTGGAATTTGCTGATAGAACGCAATTTCATGAATTGTTAGAGCGCATTGAATTTGTTTTAAAACGTTTGATTGATTCGTTTGCGGTAGGAAATGTAATTAAAAACGGTATTCCAGTAGCCATTGTGGGCGAACCTAATGTTGGAAAATCGACGTTATTGAATGCGTTATTGAATGAAGAACGTGCGATTGTTTCTGACATTGCCGGCACTACGCGTGATACGATTGAAGATGAATTGGTCATTGATGGTATTGGTTTTCGATTTATTGATACGGCTGGGATTCGCGAGACGAAAGATGTGGTGGAGAGTATTGGGATTCAGAAGACGTTTGAGAAGATTGAGCAGGCGCAGGTGGTTTTATATTTAGTTGACAGTGTTCAGTGTTCAGAAAGCAGTTTGAACCGTTTAAAAATAGAAATTGAGAAAATTAAAAACAAATTTCCTTTAAAGCCTTTAGTTGTTGTGGCTAATAAATCTGATTTACTTTTGGCTGAACAAAAAAACAATATTCAAGCTACCATTGACAATATACTTTTCCTAAGTGCTAAACAGAAAGAAGGTATCGACGAACTTAAAAATACGTTGCTTTCTTTTGTGAATACGGGTGCTTTACGAAACAACGAAACTATTGTAACCAATACGCGTCATTATGATTCGTTATTGAAAGCTTTGGAAGAGGTTCAGAAGGTGAAATGGGGCTTGGACTCGGGGCTTTCTTCTGACTTGATGGCGATTGATATTCGCTCTGCCCTACACTACTTTGGGGAGATTACTGGGGAGGTTACGAATGATGAACTCTTGGGTAATATTTTTGCTAATTTCTGTATCGGGAAATAAAACCGCTTTCCTTTGATTTACTTTTTGTTCTTTTACTTGACTAGCAAGTATTTACAAGTCTTTCGACTTGTTTATGATTTACCTTATTAGTACATTTGTTTCATCTCATGTACACCTTCATACTAAAAAGGTGTAAAAATGTACACCTATGAAAATCACTTTAAAGAAGAAAAAACTTAAGAATGACAAGTACAGTCTTTACCTAGAATATTATAAAGGCTCACAATTAGATAAAGACGGTAAAAGAATTCACATAAGAGACTTTGAGTATTTAAAACTGTATCTTCATCAAAATCCACTTACTGCTGCTGAAAAGAAAGAAAACAAAGAAACTGAACTTTTAGCGGAGCAAATCCTATCTATTAGAAAAGCTGAATTCTTTCAGGGTAAGTTTGATATTAAAAATACTTCAAAATCAAAAAGACGTTTCCTGGATTTTTTTATTGAAAAAACTGAAGAGAAAAGTGATTCCCCTAAAAACTATGGAAACTGGACCGCTACATTTCTACATTTAAAAAGATGTATCAATCCTAATTTACTATTTGAAGAGATTGATGAAGAATTTGTGAAAATGGTTCGCAACTACTTTGACAAGGAAGCAAAAACTAAAAGTAATTTACCTCTTTCCCTTAATTCAAAATACTCCTATCTGAATAAATTTAAAGCATGTTTGAGAGCTGCTTTTGATGAAGGCTATCTATCTATCAATTATGCTTCAAAAATCAAATCTTTTGAGCAAGCTGAAAGTCAAAGAGAATATTTAACCTATCAAGAATTACAAGCTCTCGCTAGCACAAATTGTAAATACCAGGTACTTAAAAATGCTTTTATTTTTTCCTGTTTAACCGGATTGCGTTGGTCTGACATCAATACTTTAACCTGGAGTGAAGTTAGAGATGAAGACAATGGAATTAGTAGAATAAATTTTCGCCAAGAAAAAACAGATGGTGTTGAATATTTATACATCTCAAATCAGTCAAGAGAATTACTAGGTGAAAGACAACACCCTTCAGAAAGGGTTTTTAAAGGTTTAAAATATGGAGCGGTTTACAATAATGAGATTGTACGTTGGTGTAACAGAGCAGGTATTTCAAAACACATTACTTTCCACAGTGCCAGACATACTAATGCTGTGCTATTACTCGAAAATGGAGCTGATATTTATACAGTTTCAAAACGTCTTGGGCATCGGGAGATCCGAACTACAACGATTTACGCTAAAATTGTAGATAAAAAAATGAAAGAAGCAGCTAACTTAATTCCTATTATAAATCTCACCTTTTAATGTCATGATAAATAAATATTTTAAATACAATCGTAAATTACAAAAGTTGAGCGATTCACTTCTTTCTTTTGACAATTCAAGCAAAATGAAAAAAAAATTAATTAAAAAGATATCTAAATTAAATGAGTTTCAATTTATAATGCTTTTTAATGGATTTATTATTGAAAAAGGAATTGATGAAGTAACTGAGAATGAACTAATGTTATTTATTTTAACTGATAAAATCCATTATCCAAATAATCCTCATTCAGGAATAGATATTTATGAAAATAAATATCTTAGTAATGATGAATTAAAAGAAATTATAAACTCTGGAATTACATTAACACACGAAAGATTAAACTGCAAAAGTAAAATTGAAAAATTAGTTAAAAATCTATTTATTGTACCATACCAAATAGATAATTATAGTGATGAGACTCTTTTAGATGTTCAACTAAAAAAATATAGTGAAAATTCAATGGAATTCTTAAAAGAGTTCCCAAAAACTACTCAAATCACAAAACTTAATTATTTAAGAGACAAAATAATCGATACCTTTTTAGTTGAAATATCAATTTTAAGTGACTTCATTACAAAAAACATTAGCCTTAAAAATACTGAAACGAATAAAAAAAATCAACTTATTTTCATTTTAGAAGAAGTATTAAAACTTGAAGAAAAATTAATTGAATTAGATAAAGTTATCGTAAATAAAATAGATAGCTATAATATAAAAAAAGAGGGAAATTATTTTATTGATTCTGATACTGAATTATTAAAAAAACTTTACTCAGAATTAGAAAAAAATGATTTCATAGATATACACAAAACTTCTCAAGAAGAATTCATAGAAGTATTAAAATCTGATTGGGATGAACACAATTCTATAATACACATAAAAATGGATAGTATACAATTTGGCTATTTTATTGAACGCTTATTTGTAGAACTAAAAATTAAAATCCATATGTCAAGTATAGAATATGCTGGTAATATCATAACCAAAAACGGCAAAATAAATGCACGCTCAGCATCTTCTTCATATTCAAATTCCAAAAAAAAGGGAACATTACCCAAAAGACATAAAAATATAGAATCGATATTTGAAAAATTAAAAATGAATAAAAAAGATTAACATATTAATCTTTTAATTTTTTTCTATTTTCCTATACTGACATTTGCTCATATAAACTTAAAAAAAGTAAAAATATGGACGCAAATGAAGTAATTATCGAGAAGCTTAACAAGCTTGAAACATTATTAGTAAGTAGTGTAAAACAAATTTTAACTGTTGAAGATCTAATTAATTACACTGGGTTTTCAAGAAGTTATATTTACAAACTGGTTCATAAGAATATCCTACCCTATTCTAAACCAAATGGAAAAACTTTGTTCTTCCAAAAAAATGAGATTGATTCTTTTCTTTTACAAAACAAATCTGTTTCAAATGCTCAATTGACTCAAAAAGCATTTGATTATGTGGCAAAATCAAAATAAAAAAAAGCACAATTGAACTGCGAATTCACTTGTGCTTATGTTTTTTAATCTCTTTGTATATGTGCACTGCAAATATACAATAATTCCGTTATTGTATGAAAGATAAAGATAAAAAACTGTTGTATCAAACTGATACAGCATCAAATACGATATTTGATAGAATTATCAAATACATTAATACTAAATATAGAATCCGCTTCAATACTATTTCATTAGATTACGAAATAAATATTATTGGGGATGATTATTGGGAGCCTCTAAATTTATATTCTTTACTAATTGAATTAAATCGAAATAATATTGAAACTAACTACAATAAGTTAGAAACTCTTATAAAATCTAACTTAATTGAAAGATATGATCCGATTAAGGAATATTTTTTAGAACTGCCGAAGTGGAATAAAGATGTTGATTATATCAAAAAATTAGCTTCCTATGTAAAAACTGATGATGATGAAGCTTTTATCTATCATTTAAAAAAATGGTTTGCTAGAGCTGTAAAATGTGCTTTTGAAAAAGAAAAAATCAACAAACACTGTATCGTTCTAGCCAATGGTGATCAGCATGCCGGAAAATCTACTTATCTAAACAGTTTTATCCCAAAGAAACTTGAAAATTATATGGGTGTAAATATTGGAACTGATAAGGATTCCAGGATTAAAATGTGTAAAAACTTCTTAATCAATTTAGAAGAATTGTCTGTAATCGGAAAAGCTGAAGTTAACTACATAAAATCATTAATTAGTATGTTTTATATCAACGAGCGTTTACCATATGAAAGAAAAGCTGAAAATTTACCTCGTATTTGCTCATTTATTGGTTCAACAAATATGGTCGATTTTCTTACAGATGAAACGGGTTCTGTTCGATGGATAATTTTTGATGTCATTGGAAGAATTGACTTTAATTATTCTAAAGAAATTGATATGGATGATGTGTGGTCACAAGCTTATTATCTAGCCTATTATGACAATAGTTTTGAAGCAGAATTAACCCATCAAGATGTCATTGAAAATGAGTTGAGAAATGAAAAATATACCAATTACACCATCGAACAGGAAACAGTATTAAAATACTTCGAAAAGACAGATAATATCATCTATTTCAATACAGCAACAGAAATAATGACAAAACTAATCCCGTTGGGTTTGAAACTTAACCGAGAAAGAATTGGTAAGGCTTTAAGCGGTTTTAAATTCAGCAGAATAAAACATCCAAAAAAACAAGTTTATGGTTATTTAGCAAAACCTAAATTCAATATTAGTCCGGTTGAAATAATGAATAATTAAAATATTAGTTACCTAACTTACCTAGTTACCTAAACCCTTATATAATAGGACTTTTTAATAGGTAACTAAAGAAAAAAGAGTCTACCTATACTTACCTTAAAAACTCAGGTAACAAGGTAACCTTTAGGTAATATAAAAAAACTGCGTAAACAATTGAGTTTACTGGCTTAGGTAACTAGGTAGCCAAAATCGGCAAATAATTAGATAACGAAAATCAGAAATTGAACTTAAAGGAAATAAATGAGAAATTTTATTTTCTCTTTTTCCCTTAAGTTAACTTTTTTTGAAGTTGTCAGGAGTTAAAAATTAATTTAAAAAAATCAATCCGTCGAGTTAACCATACGGAGTAGTTATAGCCCACTATAACTAGAATAGAAAAAATTCTAGTTGTGGGCTCTCCCGAGGGGGTCTGCGACGCTTTAAATTCGTTAAATATGGAAAAATCCTCAATACATTTTGAAAACGTTAAACCTACTAGTCAGTCTCATAATTTAAGACAAAGAACTTTTGATTATGTTAGAAAGGATTTAACAAAATTCAATAAATCATATGGTAATATGAAACCACATCCAGAAGTGATTGAAGAATTAAAAAAAATAATAAAAGAGAAAACTGGAAGATCAGCTCAAGCAAAAGCTAAGTTTCTAATTGAAGGGGTTTTCCTTTTTAAAAAAGATCACACAAACGCCGAGTTAGTTGAAGTAGTTAATAATTTCGGAAAGAAATTTAATGTCAGTCTAAAAGAACTTCATATCCATAGAGATGAAGGACATTATGACAAAACCACTAATGAGTGGAAGCCAAACTATCATGCCCATTTAGTTGTGGAAAATATAAATCGAGAAACAGGAAAGTCTGTAAAATGGGACAAAGAAGATTTGTCAAGAATTCAAGACTATTTTGCTGAAGCATTAAACATGCAAAGAGGTATTAAATCCGATAGAAAGCATTTAGGAGCCTTAGAATACAAAGTCAAAAAAGAACAAGAGCAATTAGATAAAATACAAAATGAGAAATTAGCAGTACACAACAAAAGAACATTTGAAATACAAGGCAAAGTATTTACTGAATATTTTCTTAAAACATTAAATTCAGATGAACAAAAGAAATATTTAGAACATCTTAAAAAGCATCCATTAGGAGATGAATACTTTAAAATTTTAAATAAACAAGAACAAGAGCACGAAAAACAAAAATCTAAAACTCTTAAATACAAACGTTAACCAAGTAACCAAAATATGGCAAAAATAATCCTAATTACCCATCAAAAAGGAGGAGTTGGCAAAAGTACACTCACCTTTAACCTAGCACAAAACTTTTCCAGTAGTTCTAAAGTTGCTATTCTCGACTTTGACTTACAAGGTAGTTTGAGTCAATTGAAAGAAATTGTTACTGATTTCGATGTGATTCCATTTGTTGAAGAAATAAATAGTATTTCAAACTTAAACTATGATTTCATATTTATTGATACGCCACCTTATTTATCAAATCATTTATCAAAATTGATTCAAATTGCAGATTTAATCCTGGTCCCAACCAAAGCTGGAATTTTAGACATATTGGCTATTAAAAGTACATTGAAACTTATTGAACATGAACACAAATCAAATTCAACTCTCATCGTATTTAATATGATTAAACCAAACACGACATTAACGCAAGATATATTAATTAGTTTGGAAGAATATAATGTACCAATTGCTAAAACATACATCAGTGATTTAGTTGCTTTCACAAGGTCTGTAATTTTGAAAGGAGTTACAAATGACCGTAATGCAAAATTCCAATTAGATCAACTAACAAAAGAGGTTTTATTTTTGTTGTTATAATTCTATGAATATATAAATCTATAATTATATAAAACTATAATCATATAATTCTATAAATCTATAAATGTATATAAATATGAAATCAGATAATATAAATGACCTAATAAACAAGGTTAAGTCTAATAATGAACAAAGTAAAATTCAAAAAATTGTACCTGTTTCTATTAAAGAAATTGAAGAAATACAATTTTCATTCTATATTGAAAAAGAGTTATACAAAAAATTGAAATTGAAATCGATTAATGAAGAAATGAGTATGAAAGAAATCATGAATGAAGCTCTTAGAAAATTCATTTGTTAACTAATCTCGGAATTTAGAAGAAAAGAAAAACAAATCTTACACCATCAAAAACAAAAAAAGACTTGATTAACTCAAGTCTTTTTTCTGTCTGATCTCACTTTTTGGTCGGTTTCACCTAAGTTACTCTCTCCGCCAAGACTATACCCAGCTCCAGTGAAACAAATTTAATGAAATTTAATTTTCCAAAAAATATTTTTCCATATTATTTGAAAGCAATTGAGTAGAAATTTTCATGTACTCAGATTTATTAATCATTCCAGGTTTATTGAAATCAAATAAAATCAATCTATCTAACATGACTCTAAAATAAGCTAGAACTGAATCTGTGATTAAACCATTATTTTTATATTCCATTAAGTCTTCACAAATTTTAATTTTTATACCCCCTTCAGTTTGTTTTTTATCTTTATTGGTAAGCATATAAATTACAAATAAGGATTGATTATAAGTTTCATTGGCACTTAAAATATCAATTAAATTAATTCGCTCCATTACATTTAATTGGAACAAAAATTCAATTGAAATCTTACGAAAAAAAGTATCTTTTTCAATGCCATCGTCCATATTTAAGAGATTGATAAATTCATCTGAAGTGCATGAATCAATTAAAAGTTCAGGAGTTGTTTTAGCTCCAAATAAAACCATATTTAAAAATACGGTTCTAACATCAAGTAAAGTTGAGTTTTCCATAAGCATAAAAAAATGCGTGAGACATTAGCCAACCGAAATAGAGGTACTAGGAGACCCAACAAACAGAGGACTACGCCCACGCAAGTATTATGCACGGGCGTAAGCCTATTAATTCATTGGTTTGTTTAGAAGATTCCTAGTTTTCTATTCCCAAGATTAATAGCTTACGCGATTAAATATATTTTCTGATGTAAAAATAGAAATTCTAATCCAATTCTTTTTAGTCTTTTCTCTTTCTTTTTTCTAATGTCAAAAAAAGAAAATAAAGGCAAACAAAAGCAACTACCTAGCGGAAACAATTTTTACCATTTCATTTACGGTTTTCCTCATTTATTTTGTTTTCCCTTTGTTTACCTTTGTTTCCAATGGTACCCCCGTAAAAATACCTGGTTTGAAAATCAGGTATTTTTACGGGTTGTAAATACCCTTTTTTTTCCTTATGTTTGAAAAAGTCAGAATTTAATTACTAGTCTAATGACACTTACCCAATATATCGATAAAATTAACACGCTTTACAAAACGGGAAATGCCCGTGAACATTCGTATCGAGGTGATTTACAAAATCTTTTAATGTATTTATTACCAGATATTTTGGTAACTAACGAGCCCGCTCGTGTTAATTGTGGTGCTCCTGATTATGTATTAACTCGTAAAGATGTTCCAGTAGGATATATAGAGGCAAAAGATGTAACTCAAGACTTGAATGATAAAAAGTTAAAAGAACAATTTGATCGATACAAAGCGGGATTATCAAATTTGATTTTTACCGATTATATGGATTTCCATTTTTATAAAGATGGCGAATTCACTACTAAAATTGCTATTGCTTCCATTGAAAATGGTGTCATTGTTGCCAAACCTGAAAACTTTGAGCAGTTTACTAATCTTATTCAAAACTTTGCTGTTACGGTAAGTCAAACGATTAAGTCGCCTACAAAATTGGCACAAATGATGGCAGGAAAAGCTCGTTTGATGGCTGATGTAATTGAAAAATCGTTAAACAATGACGACCAAGATGGCAATCGTTCTCAATTAAAGTCTCAAATGTTAGCATTTCAAAGCATGCTAATTCATGATATTGACAACAAAGCTTTCTCTGATATATACGCTCAAACTATTGCTTACGGAATGTTTGCAGCTCGTTATCATGACCCTACGTTGCCAACTTTTTCAAGAGAAGAAGCTGCGACTTTGATTCCAAAAAGTAATCCGTTTTTACGCAAGTTATTTCAAGATATTGCAGGCTATGATTTAGATAACCGATTGGTTTGGATTGTAGACGAATTGGTAAACATTTTCTTGGCTTCAGATGTTGCCTTGATTATGAAAAACTTTGGTAAAAGCACCAAACAGGAAGACCCTGTTGTACACTTTTATGAAACGTTTTTGGGTGAATACAATCCTGCATTACGAAAAGCACGAGGTGTTTGGTATACACCACAACCAGTTGTAAACTTCATTGTACGTGCTGTAGATGATATTTTAAAAACCGAGTTTGGCTTAAAAGAAGGTTTAGCAGATACCAGTAAAATAAAAGTAAAAAAGACGATTCCTAAATTTGATGAACGTTCTAAAACAAAATCAAAAGTTATTGGAGAACAAACGACTGAACAAGAAATACACAAAGTGCAAATCTTAGACCCAGCTACTGGAACTGGAACATTTTTGGCTGAAGTAGTTAAACACATTTATAAAAAATTTGAAGGTCAACAAGGTATATGGAGTAAGTATGTGACAAAGGATTTAATACCTCGCTTAAATGGTTTTGAGTTGTTAATGGCGAGTTATGCTATGGCACATTTGAAAATGGATATGCTATTAACCGAAACAGGTTATAAATCTACCGACGACCAACGTTTTAAAATATTTTTGACCAACAGTTTAGAAGAAGCCCATCCTGATACGCAAACCCTTTTTAGTAGTTGGTTAAGTGATGAAGCCGACCAAGCCAACGCTATTAAACGTGAAGCTCCAGTAATGGTGGTTATGGGAAATCCTCCATATAGCGGTGAAAGTGCTAATAAAGGTGAATGGATTATGAACCTCATGGAAGATTATAAAAAAGAACCAGGAGGTAAAGAAAAATTAAAAGAACGAAATCCAAAATGGATAAATGATGACTATGTGAAGTTTATGCGTTTTGGGCAACATTTTATAGATAAAAACGGAAGTGGAATTTTAGCATTCATAAATCCTCATGGCTTTTTAGATAATCCAACATTTAGAGGAATGCGTTGGAATTTATTGAAAACGTATGATAAAATTTATACTATAGATTTACATGGCAACAGTAAGAAAAAAGAAACTGCACCCGATGGTTCTATTGACCAAAATGTATTTGACATTATGCAAGGTGTCTCAATCAATTTATTTGTAAAAACAGGAAAGAAAAAAGAAAATGACTTGGCAGATGTTTTTCATTATGATTTATTTGGAAAAAGAGAATTGAAATATGATTTTTTATCAAAAAATTCTATAAAAACAATTGAATATAAAAAATTACCGAATGTTTCTCCTAATTATTTTTTTCAAGATAAAGATTTTGGTGTACAAGGTGTTTATGATGGTGGAATAAGTATAGACAAGTTATTTCAAACTAATTCTGTAGGAGTAGTAACTGCAAGAGAAGATATCACAATTACTTTTGACAAAAGTTATCTAGAAAATATAATTCATGATTTTAAAAATCTTGAAGCCGAAACTATAAGAAAAAAATATAATATTTCTGAAGACACGAGAGATTGGAAAGTTTCATTTGCAATTGAAGATTTAAAAAAGAATGAGGGAAGTTTTGTTAAAATAGCTTGTAAACCATTTGATTTAAGAACAACTTTTTATACTGGAACAACAAAAGGTTTTTATTCTTATCCGAGAAAAGAAGTAATGAGAAATTTTATCAATAAAGATAATATTGGATTAGTTGTTTCAAAACAAGCTTCTCAAGGATTCAAACATGTTTTTTTAACAAATACTATTTGTAATCTAAATTTAACCGGAACTGCTGGTAAGTTTGGTGCTGGTTATACATTCCCACTCTATCTCTACCGAGAATCCACAACCCAACAAAGTTTATTAAACGAAACAACACGCACACCTAATCTCAACATGGAAATAGTAAGCGAGATAGCTAAAGGTTTAGGTTTACAGTTTGTTCTTGAAAAAGAAGAAGGCAATGTATGCATGGCTAACAACTCCGAAGTTCGAGATGAATTTAGAACCACGTTTGCACCAATAGATATTTTAGACTATATCTATGCTGTTTTACATAGTCCAAATTACAGAGAAAAATATAAAGAGTTTTTAAAAATTGATTTTCCACGAGTGCCCTATCCAAAAGACAGAGCAACATTTTGTAATTTGGTAGAACTAGGTAGTGAGTTAAGACAAATTCATTTATTGGAAAGCGACGTTGTAGAAAAGTACATTACAAAATATCCTGAAGATGGCGATAATGTTGTTACAAAGCCAATTTACAAAGAAGGTAACGTTTATATCAACTCAACACAATACTTCGCCAATGTTCCAGAAGTTGCATGGAACTTCTACATTGGTGGCTACCAACCAGCTCAAAAATGGCTTAAAGACCGCAAAGATCGTGAATTAAGCTATGAGGATATTCTGCATTATCAAAAAATAATTGTAGCGTTAAGTGAGACGGATAGGATTATGAATGGGATTGATAAAATTGAAATATAAAAATATGAATATAGTTCAAAATCAAGCAAAAGAGTTTTTAGAATATTCATTATTTGAAGGCTATTCATATAAAACTTTTGTAGATAAAGTGAGAAGCCAAATTTATGATTATAGAAAAGTAAGTCATAAAATTATTTTTATTGAAACATTACTTGTTAGTATAAAAGTTGAATATGACAATCACTACAAAGTTTGTTCAGATAAAGAAAATTGTTCGCAAAATAAGTTTTATGAAAATACACTTTTCTTCTTACAAGAGGACTTAGAAGATTTAGAAGAAAGAATTAGTCCAGAAGATTTTACTTCATTTGAAAAGAAGGGTATAAATGAAAACTTAGAAAAAATTCTCAACGAATTAAATCAAATTAAATTAGGGCAAGAATTAACTTATGAAGACTTATCCAAAGAGTTTGAAGATTTAAAAGATTTGTATTTTTTAAATAAAAAGCATTGGTCACAAATTTTCACAGGAAAGCTAACTGAAATGGTTGCAAGTGGAGTTATTAGTGAAGCTTACAGTAAAAAAATTATTGATTTGATTAGTGAGAACTATGATAAATTGTTGAGTTAATAACATAAATTAGAATAATTATACAACAAATAATGCCAATATTAATTTCATGGTGTATGAGTTTTATGAGTTAAGTGAGGAGTAAATAGGGATTATTGAAAATAGCTAAGAAAAGATGAATAAAAAGATTTGAAGTTTTGTTGTTTAAAAAATACGACGATGATTTAGAATATAAGAAGAAATTATGAAAGAAATAGAATATCCAAAATTTTTACCAAACACTCCAATTGGAGCAGACCTATTTGAAGGTAAATCTCAAGATAAAATTGCTGAAGTTATTAGTGAAGTAATAACAAATAATAATTTTCAAGTTGTAGGTATTGATGGTGCTTGGGGAACTGGCAAAAGTAATTTGGTTGAAATTATTAAGACAAAACTTAATAATCATAATTTCTTCATGTATGATGTTTGGGGGCATCAAGAAGACGATCAACGTAAAGCAATATTAGTTGAACTAACAGAATTTATTTCGTGTGAAAAGAGAAATTTAGTTGCTAATAAAAGTAAATGGGAAGAGAAATTAAAAAAATTATTATCAAAAGAAAAAGAGGTTACAACAATTAATCGACCTTATTTAAGTGTTGGCTTTATATTTTCTTTATTTTCAATAGTTTATATTCCAACAGTGAATGTGTTTAAGGATTCTATGGTGGATTTTTTTGGAATTGAAAAAATATTATGGAAACTTTTACTTGTAGCATTTCCAATATTCATTGTTTTAGGCATCTATGTTTATAATTTTTTTAGTTGTTGGTGTTATTATAAAAATGGCTTTTTAGATTCTTTTAAACTAGCTTCTCAAAAAACATTTCAAGTCTACACCAACAAACAAGAAGAAGAAACAAAAATTGAAACAATTTCTGAAAACGAACCTTCAGTAAGAGACTTTAGAAATTGGTTAAAAGAAATTGACTCAGATTTAAAAGATAAAAAAGTAATATTAGTATTTGATAATTTTGATAGACTACCAAAGAAGCATATTTTAAGCATTTGGTCTTCAATACATATCTTTTTTGCTGAAGAAAAATATAAAAACATTAAAGTAATAATACCTTTTGACAGACTACACATCAAGAATGCATTTAAAGAATTAAATTCTGATAATTCAGATACTGATTATGCAAACGATTATATAAATAAAACATTTGACCTTGTTTATAGGGTTTCACAGCCTATTTTATCTGATTGGAAAGACTTTTTTAAAACCAAATGGCTTGATGCATTTGGTGAAGTAGACGAAGAAGAATACTTAAAAGTTCTTCAAATTTATGAAACATTTAGAGAAAAAATAACTCCCCGTGAGATAATAGTCTGTATAAATGAAATAGTGTCAATAAAATTACTTGATGACTCCATTCCTGATAGATACATAGCGATTTTTGTTTTAAATAAAGATGAAATTTTAGAATCACCTTTAAAAGCAATAAGTATTGCTAAGTTTTTAAAAGGGCTAGATTACTTGTATATGGAAGATGAAGATTTTCAAAAACACATCACTGCACTTGCTTATCAAATTAAGCCAGACAATGCACTTGAAGTTGTATATACAAAACAATTAAAAGATTGTATCATTAATTCTAAAAACGATATTTTTAAAGAGATCTCAAAGACAATGATTTTTGATAAAATTATAGATTCTGTTATACATGAATTAAGTAATAATAATAACCTGATTTTAGTTTTAGATAAAATTGAAGAAGATGCTAAAATCTCAAAAATTCATTTAAAAAGTATATGGAATGGTATCTATCTCAAAATGGTTAACTCATTTCATGACGGGTTTGATATTGTTGAATATCAGAAGACATTAATTAAAAATATCGAAAAAGAGAAAGCAGAAGTCTTTATTTCAAAAATCCTTGATAAACTTTTGAATCATGATAATTTCGCTTCAGATAAGTTTTCAAAAATGATTGACGAGTTACAGGATTACATAGTAAATCAAAATATTGAAATTAATGTTTTTGATATACTAAATGAAAAGCCTGTTAAAAAAATTGACGCATTATCTTTTATCAATTTTGTTAAGCAAAAAGAAGATAAATATCCGGATTATAAATTATCAACTGACGAGAGTAAACTAAACGAGTACTTGATTAATTTAGATGCTGAAGAATTGAGAGCTACTGAATATTTGAAAATAATAAATCAAGATTTTGTTTTAAATGATTTTCAAAAAGAAGTGAGAAACAAAATTGAACAGTATAAAAACGACTCAGATTCAGTTGCATTTTTAGTGAATACCTTAAAATATATTTCAGACAAACCACTCGAATTAGTTTTTGGTGATGATGAAATTTATTCTTTATTTTCTCAAACTAAAAGTAGTAATCCTTTCTATTACGATATAATTTGTTTGCGTTTAGCAAGATCTAATGAATACAATAATTCATATGTTAGTTATTTTCAAAATGTTTTAGATGATAATAGCGAAGCTTTAGCTAAAGAGATAGCAGAACGCATTGAATTTTATATAGATTTTGATGATTTCTTAATTAATGGTAAACATTTTTTAAATTCATTACTTTATAAAAATGTAGCTAATCATTTGGTAGGTAATCTATCTGAAAATAACAATAGATATATACTAAAAAGTTTATTGATACATTTTGAAGATATCTCTGATTATTTAGAAATTGAACCTAGCAGTTTAATTTTAAAGCTTAATACGTTTAATTTAAAAAAATTAAAACCTGAAGATGTTTTAGAGTTTCCAATTTACTTATTTGAACAGATTACAACACATGATAATGAGCTAAAAAAATACCTATATGATTTGTCTAATAATTATTTTGATGAACTTTCTTCTGAAGGATGGATTCAATTACTAAGTGATTTTGAAAATAAAAATTATGCTTTACTCAAGAAAATAAATTATAAAAACTGGAATAGTAATTCGCTAGAAGCATTCAAATCTGTTTTATCTGAGAATATAATAAACAATGTTTTTCAAAACCGTGTTGAGTGGGAATTTATTCTGGATAGTTTCAAAGGGTCTGGTATTAGTATAGTTAATACTCTTAAAGATATTAGGGATGTTTTATACGATAATCCGTCATACACATCAAGTGAGATCTTTAAACTATTATTTAATCCTTTCATTGAGTATTCAATTATACATGATAAGCCTAAAGAAGCATTTAGAACGTTTTTTAAAGTTCAATTTTTAAATGACATTTCGATTTTAAAATTATTGATTGATAATTCTGAAAAAATCAAAGAATTGTTAAATATGTCTGAGAGTTCAACAACTGCTGACTTCAAGCATGCAATTAGAGATAAAAAAGAAGAGAACGATAATATTAAAATTTTAGCAAGTAAATTAGATATTAGATCTTTAAAAAAAACAAATGAATAGACAATTCTTATACCAATACATCAGCTTTAGAGCGTGAGCTAGATTTTATGGCTTATTAGTTGAATGGATTGAGAGAGAAGGAGAATGAGATTTTTGAAAATAGTTAATAAATCTGAAATGTAAAAGTTAAACCACCATAAGAGTATGAAAATAAAAACAATAGAAATAAAAAATTTTAGATTACTTAAAGATGTATCACTATCTCTAGAAGATAACACAACTGTAATTGTGGGAAGAAACAATTCAGGAAAAACATCTTTAACTGAAATTTTCCGTCGTTTAACCACTGATAAAATACCATCTTTTTCTCTCCATGACTTTAGTATTCCTGCTGTAGCTAGTTTCACAAATGCACTTAACAAAAAACTTAGCGGTTTTGATGATAATAAAATTCGCGAGGAACTACCGGTAATTGAAATAAAAATAACGATAGAGTATCCTAAAGGAGCTGACGATTTAGGTGTCCTAGGAGATTTTATAATTGATCTTGACCCAGATACAAATACTGTAGCAATCATTATTCAATATTTACTAAAAGATGGGAAAATAAATGCACTTTTTGATGGTATAGTAGATACAGGCCCAGAAAACATTAATCTACTACATAAATTATTAAAAGAGAGAATTCCAAATCTATATGAAACACGTATTATTTCGATAGATCCAAATGATCATGAAAATGCAATCTTAATGGACTTTTCAAGATTTAAACTGCTGTTAGGTTCTGGTTTTATAAATGCTCAACGAGGCCTCGATGATGTGACCCATGCTGAGAAAGATGTGTTGGGTAAGGTTTTGGCAAAGTTATTTAAAACTTCCACATCTAAAACAGCTCCAGCTGAAATGCAAGTTCAATCAGATGCTTTAAAAAAAGTTGTAAGTGGTATACAAGAAACAATTGATACGGACTTTAAAACCCAATTGGATCGTTTAATACCTGCTTTAGGTTTGTTTGGTTATCCTGGTCTATCAGATCCAAATTTAACAACAGAGACAACTATAGATATCTCTAATATTTTAGAAAGTCATACAAAAATAAGGTATGCACAAGGAAATAATCTCTTTTTACCTGAAACATATAATGGGTTAGGCTCAAGAAATTTGATTTATATATTATTTCAGCTTTTTGAATTTTTTCGAGAATATCAAAGTAGGCAAATTTCAAATAGTTTAGATATTATTTTTATCGAAGAGCCAGAAGCACACTTGCATCCTCAAATGCAACAAATATTTATTCGAAAATTAGATGAGATTGTAATAGAATTCTCTAAAACTTTAAATGGTGGAGTTCCTTGGCCTGTACAGTTTGTAGTAACAACGCATTCAACACATATTGCCAATGAAGCTCCGTTTGAATCAATTCGTTATTTTTTAACCTCTACAGGTATTCAACGAAAAACAACAATAAAAGATTTAAGAAAAGAATTTACCAATCCCGCAATTAGAGTTGATAAAGAATTTTTACATAAATATTTAACGCTAACGAAATGCGATCTGTATTTTGCAGATAAAGCTATACTTATTGAAGGTCCTGTTGAAAGAATATTGATGCCTCTACTTATTACAAAAAGTGATAATGCTGATTTATCAAAGCCTCCGTTAGCGACACAATATGTTACAACAATCGAAGTTGGTGGTGCTTATGCACACCATTTTTATAAATTTTTAGATTTTCTAGAACTAAAAAGTTTGGTAATAACAGACTTAGATTCTGTATACCAAGCTCCTGGCAGTACAGCTTATAGTGCTTGCTTAGCCCATGAGGGTACTCATACAACAAATACAGGAATTAAGAACTGGTTTGATCCTAGTTACCAAGGGTATTATCCACTTGAATCCTGTAAAGCTAAAACAACAGAGGAAAAAATTGTAGGATCAAGAAGAATTACTTATCAAATCCCTGAAAATGGCACGATAGCAATTGGTAGAAGTTTTGAAGAAGCACTAATATTGGCAAATTGTAGAAAGTTTGGTGTAACTGGTGATACAGTTCCTTTGAGAGAGCAAAGCTCCAAAGACTTGGCTCCTGATAACAAAGAAAAAACAACCTTTGCTTTAAAATATGCATTGGAAGATAACAATTGGCAAGCACCAGCATATATTGTAGAGGGTCTTCAATGGTTGGCCACAAATCCGATAACAACTGCTACGGAATTAGTTGTAGTTAATGAACCAGGAGAATAAAATATGAGTATAGAAGTAAATATTAGTCCCGCGGAAAAAGCATCGATTGAATGCATAGAAAAGGTGTATAAAGCAATTGATGAGCGAAAAAACTTTCTTGTTGAAGCAGGTGCTGGTGCAGGAAAAACATATACATTGGTTAAGGCACTAAAGTATTTAATTAATAAAAATGCAGATACGTATTTAAAAGCAAATAAAAGAATAGCTTGTATAACATATACTAACGTAGCCAGAGACGAAATTCGTTCGAGAACAGATAACCACCCAGTAATATTTGCAGATACTATTCACGCATTTGCTTGGGGAGTAATACAAGACTTTCAGAACGCATTACGTGAGAAAATAGCAGGTTTAAGTGAAAAATGGCAGGCTCGTATTGATGAGGCTGGAGGTCTCAATAATCAACAAGTTATATACAACCTTGGATACCCCAAAATTACAAATGAAGAAATTTTTCTTCATCATGATGATGTTATTAAACTTCTGACATTATTTTTGAATGACCTGAAGTTTAAAAGAATTTTGACAAGTAAATTTCCAATTATTTTAATTGATGAATATCAAGATACCAATAAAGATTTAGCAGATGCTTTAGTGTCTAATTTCATAGAGTCGGAAAGCGGTCCTATAATAGGTTTTTTTGGAGACCATTGGCAGAAAATATATGGTAGTACTTCCTGTGGTTTAATAGAAGCGAGTTCAAATAAATTGGAAGTTATCGGTAAACAAGCAAACTTTCGTTCAGAAAAAAATATTGTAGATGCACTCAATAAAATGAGACCTGAATTAAAACAGTTTGAATATAACCCAGATTCCGTTGGTGATATTATCGTATTTCATTCTAATAATTGGGTTGGCGAAAGAAGAACAGATGGTCATTCTGCGGGTGATCTTCCTGCTGAAGTAGCGCATGATTTTTTAGAGTGGACTAAAAACACATTGAATAAACAAGAGTGGAATATTTCTCCGGAGAACACGAAGATACTGATGCTTACAAACAATGTATTAGCCTCTGAACAAAACTACCAAAATGTTTTCACCACATTTAGTGATACGGACGATTTTCTGAAAAAAAATGATCCCTACATCAGTTTCTTGGCAGATGTGGTTGAAGTTGGGGCAACTTCTTTCGAGAAAAAAAAATACGGGGAAATGATTGAAGCATTTAAGATGAATACTCCTCGAATTAGAAAACACACTGACAAAAAGATTTGGTTTGAAGACATGACTTCCTTAATTAATCTACAAAAAAATGGCACAGTTGGTGAAGTTATAGATTTACTCAAAATCACTAATAAACCAAGATTATCAAATAAAGTAGCTGAACGAGAGCAACGATTTGCTGAATTATCGACACTAAATCAGGATAGTATAAGTGAGGAGGATAAAAAGTTTTTCAGTAAAATAAGTAAAATTCGTTCAATACCTTATACAGAAATTAAAAATGTTGTTAAATACATTGATGATAAAACTCTATATTCTACAAAACACGGTGTTAAAGGGGCGCAATTTGAAAATGTTATTGTTGTTCTTGGTCGTGGATGGAATCATTACAACTGGAATCAACTTTTAGAATGGATTCACATTGGTGTACCAAAAGGAAAGCAAGATACTTTTGAACGTAACAGAAATTTATTTTATGTAGCATGCTCAAGACCTCAGAAGAGATTATGTTTGCTATTCACCCAAGGATTATCAGAAAACGCAATTCTAGGAGTGCAGTCATTGTTTGGCGATGTAATTTTTCCAGCTACACCCAAATATTAATAGTTTTCGTAAAAATAATTTTAAAAAAAATATACAAATTAAATAACTATGGAAGATATTTTCAAGCCCCAGAGCTTAACCATTGGAGAATTATTTGGTAATAAAGATGCATTATATCAAATACCCCGATACCAACGTCCATACTCTTGGGGAGATGATCAACTTGAAAAATTATGGGACGATTTAATTGAAGCACAAATTACTGGAGAGCCTAATTATTTTTTGGGGTCAGTAATAACTGCAAAACCTGAAGAAACATCCAATTATTTGGATGTAGTAGATGGTCAACAAAGATTAACAACTCTATTAATTTTATTATGTGTTTGTAGAGATTTATATCCCAATCTAAATAATAATATACTTGATATAGACCCTTTTGCTGTGGATGCAAAAATGGTAAAATCTTCAATACGTTTTAATGATCGCTTTGAACGATTAAGACTACGAACACATTCTAATCATGAAAGTGACTTCCAAGAGTTGGTATTACAAGATGGTAAGGCCATTTTAAACAAGAAACCTTACAAAAAAGAATTAAGAGTAGAAGTAGCACCAAAATTCAAATTCATGAATACTTCTTTGTTTTTTAAAGAAAAACTAAATGAGTTAGGCGAGGAAAAATCTGGTGAGTTTATAAACTATTTATTTAATAAAGTAAAAATTATTCGAATTGATTGCCAATCCGTAAGTTTTGCCATTAAATTATTTCAGGTACTTAATGATAGAGGGCTTGATTTATCTAATGCTGATTTAATTAAAAGTTTCCTCATTGGTAAAATTCATAAAATATATGAAGGCGATAATGAATTAAAAAAACAAAAAGAAGATCAATTTATGGATGATTGGAAAATTTGTGAAAATATCGCAATAGATACTTATGAAAATATGAATAATCTTTTTGTAATGTATGAATACTCATTACTAGCTAAAAATCCTGAAAAATCCTTATATGATGAATTAAAGAGACTTTTTGAAGAAAAAGATCCTAATAATGTTATTAGTAATTTTAAAAAATTTGTTACTCATTACAAGAATGATGTCTACTATAGAGAGGATGCATTAATGTATAGTTTCTTTTATATCAGGTGGACAATGTATTGGAAAAGTATAGTATTGACAGCTTTGCATACGGAATATCCAGAATATGAAAGTTTTTTAAAAGTTTTTAAACGCTATTACTATATTAATTGGATTGCAGGAAATACATTAACAAAGATTAAACAAACCTCATTTAATATTATCGGTTGGATAAGGGACAAAAAGCCTTTAATCTTCATTCAAGAAGAGTTAGAAAAAGGATTAAAAAATGATACTATAAAAAGAGCTATTGAAAATCTTAATGGAGACATTTATTATGAGCCTTGGTGTAAACCACTATTGTTTTTATTAGAATATAAGCAGCAAGATAGTCCTAATTATCTTTCTATGGACAATAGAAATATTCATATAGAACATATCTTGCCAAGAGCATATGAAAAGAATATAGATTGGGAATATTTTAAGGGTGTAGATGGAATTGATACATGGGTTAACACTGGCGGAAACTTAACTTTATTGAGTGGTTCCAAAAATATTGTAGCTAGTAACAATAGCTTTGATAAAAAAATAATTGCCTATGACGGTACTGGATATCATGAAGGTAATGATGATAAAGTAACTTCATTCAATATAACTCAGAAAATTGTTAATGATTATAATTCTAATAAATTTGAAAAATCATGGAATTCAGATTCGATAAATGATAGATGGGTTTGGTTTTGTAATCAAGTAGAAAGTGAACTAGAAATTGATTTAACTGAAATCAAAGAAGTTTTATTATAAGTTTTAAACTCAGCTATTTCTAAAAAGAAAGTTGATGGCTCAAAAGATTAAGGATTATTATTTTTCATTGTAATGGCAAAGAAGCCCAAATTTTATGTCGTTTGGAAAGGAAGAGAAACAGGTGTTTTTTCTTCATGGGAAGACTGTAAAGCGCAAACTAATGGTTTTGATGGTGCAGTTTTTAAATCGTTTGAATCTAAAGCCTTGGCAGAACAAGCTTTTCATGATTCAAGTTCACACTACATAGGAAAAAATAAAAAAGTAGTGAGCTCACTTTCAAAAGAAGCCTTAGCGCTTATAGGTGAACCTATTGAAGATGCTATTGCTGTTGACGGAGCTTGGAATACAAATACAGGTGTAGTTGAATATCAAGGAGTTTATCTAAAAACATATGAAGTATTATTTCATGTTGGTCCTTTAGATGATGGTACTAACAATATTGTTGAATTTTTAGCTATAGTACATGCATTAGCATTATCAAAACAATGGCATTGGAAAATTCCTATTTACTCAGACAGTAGAATAGCATTAGGCTGGGTAAATGAAAAAAAAGCAAGAACGAATCATCCACCAAGTGAGAAAAACAAAAAACTATTTGAATTGATAGCAAGAGCTGAAAAATGGTTGGAAAATAACACCTATGAAAACGAATTATTAAAATGGGAAACCAAAGCATGGGGTGAAAATCCTGCTGATTTTGGTAGAAAATAAATTTTATGTTAGACAATAACAACATATTAGATGGTTTAAACGACAAACAACAAGAAGCTGTAGTTAGTGATAACAAGCGTCTTTTAGTTTTGGCCGGTGCAGGTTCAGGAAAAACAAAAACCTTATTGCAAAAAATCATTTATTTAATCGAAGAAAAGAAAGTACATCCATCAAGTATTTTAGCAATTACATTTACTAAAAATGCTACTAATGAAATGATGGATCGTCTAATTGTAGCTGCTGATACAACGGGTTTATATGAGCGTATTATTTTTAGTAAAGTATTAACTAAGAAAGAAAAAGACGCCGAACGTAGAAATTGGCAGCGTAAATACAAATGGATTGAAGGATTAACGGTTCGTACTTTTCATAGTTTTTGTTATAGTGTCTTGCGTTCAGATGGAGTAAAAGAATTTGATAATAAATTTAAGATTATAGGTGATGAAAAATCAACAGACATTGAAGATATTTCTAACAGAATAGCTGATGAAACTGTTTTTGAAGTATTCCACAAAATCTTCATTGAAAAATGTGATGATAATGCTTTCTTGTTAAAAACAAAGCGTTATGTTTTGGATTATTTAGTTGATAAAATTCATATTTCAAAAGAATACGAGAATACTAAAGTTACCGATGGCAAGTTTTACACCACTTTGAATGGTACAAAAGTAAAGTCTAAATCCGAACAATACATTGCAGATTGGCTTTACAGACATAGTATTTCTTTTGAATATGAACCTTTGCTAAATGTAAAAGACTTTGATTTTCATCCTGATTTTTATATTCCAGATGCTAATTTGTATCTAGAGCACGTTAGTGATTTGAGTTATCCAATGGAAGCTAAAGAAAAACAGTTTGCCAAAGGAAATATTTTGTATGCCAAAACTTTTGAAAAAGACACTCAAGATTCAGCTGTATTCAATCACACCTTAGATAAAATTGTAAAAAGTAGATTACCATACGATTTTCATGAAAAGAAACAATTGAGCTTTTTAGAAGAGTTCAAAGGATATTTTGAAGAAGTAAAAGACTTTGTTCGTCAAATCATTCGAATTTGTGATATGATAAAAGTAGAGAATATCTCTCTTGATGAAGTAATTAAAAGAGCTTCAGAAGATAAACATGAACGTATCAGAGTGTTTTATGAATTAGCGATTCCAATTATTTCAGAATATATAGCTTACACCACCAATAAATCATATCTTGACTTTAATGACTTAATATCTAAGACAACTTCTTTATTTACAAACCATGAAGATGTAAGACAGCGTTATCTAGATAAATTTCAATATGTATTAGTTGATGAATTTCAAGATGTAAATAATTTACAAGTTGAACTTATAAGATTACTTATAAAGCCAGAAACTCAATTATTTTGTGTTGGTGATGATTGGCAAAGTATTTACGGTTTTAGAGGATCCAATGTAGAATATATTATCAATTTTGAAAAGTATTTCTCAAATGCACAAGTAATTAAACTCAATCAAAACTATAGAAGTGAGAGAAATATTGTAGAAGCAAGTAATGAAGTTATTAAATACAACAAACACAAAATTGATAAAGACATTGCAGCTGTAAAAGATTCTCAGCAAAAAATCATTATTCAAAAAGGGAATAATTTAGATGATAATATAAGATATTGTATTGAAAAAGTACAAGAGCTATTAGAAGATGGATATGCTAAAGATGATATTTTATTCTTATACAGAAGGAATAATATGTTTTCAAGCTACCGAAATGAGTTCAAACAAAACAAATTCTTTGTTAATGGTAAAACAATTCATGCTTCAAAAGGACTTGAAGCAAAGGTAGTTTTCATTATTGGCCTTACAGAAGGAAAAGGAGGTTTTCCAGATGTTTGGCTCGAAGATAGACTATTTCAAATTATTAAAAAGGCTGATTACAATTTGCTTTTAGAAGAAGAAAGAAGGTTGTTTTATGTAGCTATTACGAGAGCAAAAGACAAATTATATTTAGTTACAGAAAAAGGAAATGAATCAAGTTTTTTGAATGAAATTCCGGATGAATATACTTCAAAAAGTAATCAATTAGGAAAAATAAATCATAGACAAAATGAATGTGTAAAATGTCATGCTCCCATGAAAGAAGATTGGATTGTTTGTCCAAAGTGTGGTAATAAAAAATGACACTTATAATTACCTCTATTTAAAATAATAAAATGATGTGGTGAATAAGTTATTTATTCACCGCATTTTATTTAGAATCCATCTACTCAACCGTCACAGCACCTACTAAATTACCTCCAACTGCTACTAATTGAGAGAAATAATCATCAGGGTTAATATTTGTATTTTTCAATAAGCCCTCTAACATGAATCCTTCAGGAAGTAACCCATCAAAAAAAGGCGGAAATGAATTATAACAATACTTTCTTTGACTTGTGGGCATCGTTAGTGAAACTGAATCTCCTTTGTAGTTATCATCATATTCAAAATAATATTCAGTTGAAGAAATTTCAGTTAACACTCCTGCTCTATTGTTGTGAACATAAACAATTGCTTTTCTCATAATTACTTTTTTCTCAAAAATAATGAAATTATGCGGTGAATAATTTACCATTTCATTTTAAAAAAGACTCTAGACAACTTTTAAACTTACTTTTTTACAAGTAAAATTACATAAACCCAATATTAAACTTGCAAAAATGATTGTTATTTAAAACAAAAAGGGGAATTTTGTGTATAATAACATTCATTTTATATGAACACTAAAAAGCAAGTTATTTTTCCTAAGTACAATTTACTTCTTGAAAAAATGGGTGAAAATATAAAATTGGCTCGCAAAAGAAGAAAATTAACTACAGTACAAGTTGCTGAGCGTGCTAATATTTCTCGTTCGACATTATACTTAATCGAATCTGGGAATCCTAGTGTAGCAATGGGTGGTTACTTTAATGTTTTGAGAGTATTAGGCCTTCAAGATGATTTTTTAAAGTTAGCTGATGATGACACTTTAGGTAGAAAACTTCAAGATATTGAACTTTTAAAGTAAAAAAACAATATTTCGTACAATGAAAACCTGAATCTATCAAGTTAAATATCTAATTTTAAATATTTTATTTGGTATACTTTTTGAAATTCCAAATTCGTAGTTTACTAGAAAATAAGAAGAAATCGTTTATTTAGAATAATTTTCATAACTTTGTATTGTGAAACAAACAGTTAACATAGCAACCATCTTTCCTAAACATTTATTTTGGGACATGGATTATAGTAAGTTAAATCCTGCTAAGGATAAAGATATTATAATCCCAAGAGCTATGTATGCCACAACTCCTGCAACTTTTGAAAAGGATATTCAAAAATTAGAAAGCCTTTATTCAAAAAAAGATATTATTAAATATCTTAAAAGCACTAAAGAACGTATTACTAATACGGTATGTGAAATGGTAGCTGAAAGATATAATGTAGAAGCATTTTATCGTTTCAAAATATGAGTGCAGTCTCTGCCGAATTAATCCAAATTATCAAAGAACTTCAAAGCTTAACTAGTTTAGAAGGTTTTTCTTTAGCTGGAGGAACTAATTTAGCTTTACGCTATAATCATAGAGTTTCTATTGATATTGATTTAATAGTCCCTAAAATTATTGGTAAAAATGGTTATGAAGCCATAATAAGTGAAGTAGAAAGTTATTATGGAAAGGATAACACAACTATTCAGCTTATTAATGAAGAATTTGGAGATCAATTTCTTTTTTTAAGAGTTTTTATCACAAAAGGTGATTTAACTGTCAAAGTAGAATTTCTTCAAAATATGATTACACTATCTGAAACAGAAATTCATGAGGATATTAGAGTGGTTTCTAAATTAGATATTGGATTGTTCAAATTAATGAGTGCTTCAAATAGATTGGCCAAAAAAGATATTTACGATTTAGCTTATATCACAGAAGAAATATCAATTATTGAATTATATAATAATCTAAAGGATAAAAAAGAGAGATATTGCGAACCAATCCACAGAACTATCTTCGATTTAGATGATGAAGTTAGTCCCATTGATAACCCTGAATTACTTTTAGAATTTGATTCAGTTGCATCAAATTCCAATTCAAGACCATTTCACTCACACGACAGAATTGATTTAGTAGAAGGAAGCAAATCTTGGATTTTAGCAAGAACGGAATGGAGAAGCAACGTACGTAAGCTTTTTAATCATTTAGAAAAAGACTTTCCTAGTCCAAAAGGAATTGATATTAGATAAAGAATAAAATATTTTTTTTATGTTTTTTTCCTTTAATAATTAATTTTTGTAACACCCCGAGTACACCTCCACCCTCTTTAACCCTTATGAATAAAGAGAAAAAAGATATTGTATTGGGAAATAATTTTAAGTTTTATTGGCACGCGGGTGGAACGGATTTGCTGCGCAAACGCTGATGTGGCGGATTTTTGATGTGGATGGTGGTGAGGCATTGCTCTTGAATTGGTAGGCGGATGATGTGGGTTTGCTTATGCAAAGTACTGATGTTGGCGGATTTTTTGAAACACGGATTGGAGAAATTTTAGTAATTTTTAAAATCTTAAATGGTTGTAAATCTTGAGAAATTTCTTGACGGGATGGTTAATTTTTAGCACGCGGATGGAACGGATTTGCTGCGCAAAGTGCTGATGTGGCGGATTTTTGATGTGGATGGTGGTGAGGCATTGCACTTGAATTGGTAGGCGGGTGGAACGGGTTTGCTGGCGCAAAGTGCTGATTTTTGTTTCAGGTTACGGGTTGTGGGTTGCGGGTTTTTGGAACACGGATTGGAGAAATTTTGGTAATTTTTAAAATCTTAAAGGGTTGTAAATCTTGAGAAATTTCTTGACGGGATGGTTATATTGTGGGTAGTCGTAGGTTAGTGGAAAAATAGTACTACATTTTTTTTATTTTCTTTCAATACTTTATAAAGCACTTGTCTATACTTATGTAAGACTTATATGGTTTTTAATAAAAAAAAGAATGCAGAAAAGTTGAAAAAAGACTAACAATACTTATACTACAAAGCAATGGTGACTATCTTGATTTTCAGGTGCTTATAATCAAAAAAGAATGTTATTCTATTTTACAACTTATTGATTTTCAAATCATTAAAAACACATCCTAATTTACTGACAAACATCATCTTTGTTAAAAAAAGACCCTAATTGTGAATAAGTTTGCCTTTCTTTTTTCCTTTTAAATGATAAACTTTGTAAACGTCGGTTAGGCATGAAATCCGAAGCTAGTGCACTATGACAAAATTTATTTTATTCACTTTTAACACTAAAAAAAGATGAGTGTGAAGTACAAAGTTCTTCCAAGAAAGAACCCTCAGGACCTATTAGCGCCTGAAAAATTTTATGCCGCTGCCATTGCAGATGGGGAAACTGATTTAGACAAATTAGCGGAGCAAATTTCGTATCAATGTACGGTAACCGAATCCGATTGCTATGCCGTATTGTTGTCGTTAGAACGCAACATTATTAGCGAATTAGAGCAAGGCAGAATTGTCAAATTAGGACGTTTAGGTAATTTTCAAATTGGGGTAAGCTCTGAAGGTAGAGATACGGCTGAAGAAGTAACTTCAGGTGCGATTACCAAAACTAGAATTTTATTCCGTCCTGGAAAAAGATTGCGTTCATTATTGAATGACTTGTCATTCAGAAAAGCGAGCTAGAACCCCGATTTTTGAGCGTAATTGTGTAATAAGACCTCGAGTATTCCAGTGCTCGGGGTCTTTTTTTTGTTATAATTATAACAATTTCATGCGGACGAAATGTTTGCCTCGTCCTGACGAAACATTTTCTTCGTCCTGATGTTTTGTTTCTTTGATGCGGACAAACCTAAAAATTATATCTTGGAATTATTTTTTCAAAAAATGCAATTGAAATTCTTTTTTTGGCTCTTTTGAAAAAAAATACAACGACTTTTTCCACCTTTTATCGATTATTTTTTACCAAAAAGACATAAAAAAAGCTCAAAAAAACTGGCTAGAACCCCGATTTTTGAGCGTAATTTTGTAATAAGACCTCGAGTAGTTCCAGCTACTCTAACGAAATTATAGTGTAAATATAGTACTATATTTTATTTCACAAGCACGTTCTTTAAAAATTTAACATTGAAAAAGACAACCTTTTTGTTCCCCTTTTTTAATTATTTTTTTAGTATGACTTTTACATACAATTTTAGCTTTTACGCGTTTTTAATTTTAACACTTTGGTTTACGGATTCCCGTAAAATTCATAAAATCCCTTTGTTTACTTTAGCTCCCGAAGTTTGTATACATTTTTACTTGGTTTGAAAAACAGGTATTTTTACGGGTTGTTTCCCACCTTTTTTTTTCTTATGTTTGGGGGAATAGAATTAAGCAAATAAAATTATATGCAAGCAAAACCATTTTTAAAATGGGCTGGAGGCAAAACCCAGTTAATCACCGATATAGAAAAAGCGTTACCCAAAGAGTTCATTTCGCAAAAGTTTACCTATGTGGAGCCTTTTGTGGGGAGTGGAGCAGTTTTGTTTAATATAAACAAATAAATATGAATCTTCAATTTGATATTAAATTAGCTAATAATTACACGAGTAATTCTCAAATTGCAAGAGTCCTAACCGAAAGTTGGGTTAAAAATAATAGCTATTGTCCTTGTTGTGGTAATATTGTATTATCTGAGTTTGAAAATAATAAACCTGTAGCGGATTTTTACTGTAATGAATGTTTAGAACAATATGAATTAAAGAGTAAGGATGGCAATAAAGTAGGAAATAAAATTATTGATGGTGCTTATTCAACAATGATTGACAGAATAAACTCAGATGATAATCCAAATTTTTTCTTTTTAAACTACGACAAAAAAAAACTTCTTGTCAATAATTTTCTAATTATTCCAAAGCACTTTTTTGTAACTGAAATTATTGAGAAAAGAAAACCTTTGAGTGAAACTGCAAAAAGAGCTGGTTGGATTGGTTGTAATATTGATATTTCAAAAGTTCCTGAAAGCGGAAGAATTTTCTTGGTTAAAAATTCAGAAATAATTTCAAAAGAGTCTGTTCAACAAAAATGGATGAGCACAGAATTTTTAAAATCAAAAAATAAAGAAACTAGAGGATGGATTTTAGATATTATGAATTGTATAGATTCCATTAATACTGAAAAGTTCACATTAGAAGATGTTTATAAATTTGAAGAAAAACTCAAGTTAAAATATCCTAACAATAATTTTATTAAGGACAAAATAAGACAGCAGTTACAATTATTGCGTGACAAAGGAATTATTGAATTTTCTAGTCGTGGTAATTATAAAAAAATATCATATGGAAACATTTAAAATTGAAATTCAAGAATTCTTAGCTAGAGTTATCGAAGTAGAGGCTAATAACATTCAAGAAGCTTTTTCAAAAGTAAATAAGCAATATAAAAAAGAGGAAATTGTATTAGATTATAATGATTTTGTAGATGTCAACTTTATTGATATTAATAGCCAAAGTAAAGACGAAGAAATAAATATGTTAATAAAAGATATCCTTGAATATCTTTATGTTGACGAGCAAAAACATTTTGAAGAATCAAAAAATCCTAAGGACCATATTTTTACAAAACTTGAAAGATTAAAATTTCTAATTGATTAATTAGAATTGTATTTAGTTAATGAGCCAAAAACAGAATACTCTTTAGATTTAGAATTATAACTATAATTTATAAATCCTCATCATAGCAACATCTCTATTGTACAACCTTAGAATGTAATTTCTCCTAAGAATAGCGTCCAGATTTCTTTTTTGGTGGTGCCAAAGGTTTTGGTGGTGGGTTTGAACAGCACTCTTTGGAAGCAAATTTGTTCGGTTTGCGTTTCTTTTTGGTGGATGGTTAATTGGTATTTGGTGGTCCAATAATCGGCTGCCACAATAGAGTTTTCAAAGTTGGAAAGCGTAAAACTGTAGTCTTGGTTTTCAATTTTTGCCAGTAAATCGGTTAAATTAATCGTGGTGGGTGTGGTTGTTGTAACGTCTAATACCTTTGCGTTTTTGTCTTCAAACAATGAAAACAAGGTTGTTTTAACTTCTGCTTTGAGGTCTTCGGCGGTAGTGGTACTGGATACTAAATTTAGGTAATAATAATAATCTTCTACTTTTAAGGTGGCGCTTTCTTGGTAAGCTTTGATGGAAGCTATGGTGAAGTTTGCCTTAATTGCCGTTGCAGCAGGAAGGTTTGCATTTTGTCCCATGAGGCAAAACGAAGTTAATAGTGTGCTAATGATAAAAAAAGACCTCAACATATTATTCCTGGATTATGCGTATGAAATTGATTTTATTGTCTTTATTGCTTTGTATGTCTACCACTTTCATCTTTTTGATTGCCTTGCTAGGAATAATCAAACGTTCTGAAAATTCTTGTTTGTTAAAATATTCGGCTCCTAAATTGTCTTTTAACAGCACCATTACTTCAAGCTCATCGGCTAGTATCATTTGCAACTGCTCTTTTCGGGTTTGCCAATCTTTGATGTCTGACTTCATGAAGCCTTTCAACATCATGGGATAATCGTCGGGTTGCAACACTATCGGCGTGTTTGTTTCTTTGTGTACTACAATGGTTTTGTCTTTGTAATACGGGCTTTTTAAAACTATTGTAGCACTGTCTTTTTCTGATGGCAGCTGCAACTTGGAATCAACAATGGTTACTGGTGTTTCTACTTGGTTTTCTACTACAACCGCTTTTATTTCTTCGCTGTCAATTGGTGCGTTTGTAAAAGCATTTTTTACTTCAATGGTTTGTGTTGTCTTTGAAAACTTTACCACATAAACCACTATTGCTGCTCCTAGTATGACTGCCCCTCCTATCCAAAACCTCCTTTTTTTAGTATTGGTCTTGGCAATTGGTGTTGCGGTTATTTCTATTGCTTTGTGCTTAAAAACATACTCATCCCAACCAGAATACCCTACTAATTGCGACAAAATATCTAACATGTCTTTTCGAGGCAATTTCTCGTTGGTTTCAGGTTTTAAGTGGGTATAAATCCACTTTTCGCTCACCGTTTGCTTTACCCCTGTTTCAATTAACTGAATCAGGTTTTGAATGTCTTGTGAACTGAATGTTTTCCAATTGCCTTCAAAGTAAGGATAGTGCTTCTGATAGGTCAAAAGCACCTCTTGTTTCAGGTGGTGGAATAATTCTATTGGTTGCCTCATTAATTCAGTTTCAAAAGTAGTTTTTTAGTTGGTTTTATTTACTGTAAAACCACTGTAAAAGTAGCGAAAAATCTTTACAGTGAAAGGAAAGTTGTTTTGCTATCTCAAATTTTAGATAAGCTTGTAGTATTGCCCCATATTCATTTAAAAAAACAAAACATATGAAAACAAGTGTAGTACCCATTAAATTGATTCTTGGGTTAGTATTCCTTACTCTTTCGAATCTTTCAGCACAAATTAGCGGCAATCAGGTGTATGGTAACTCCAATTACAATGCCCACAACTACAATGCTGAAGCCTTACCTAACAATAGTGTAGTTGCTATTAACGATAATGTATTGACTGTATCTGTAAAAATTTTATGCAACAAAAAAGCGGATGGTTTTGTAATGACGCTTGGCTTGAATGAAGAAGATGCAACCGTGGCTGGGTGTAGTAAAAAAATAAATGCACGGATTGCGGGTTTCATCGAAAAAATTAAGTCGGAAGGCGTAAAGAAAGAAAACGTGTATATTGATTTTATTTCGCAGACCAAAATTTATGATTTTGAAGTGAATGGTGTCAATTCTGAACAGGTTGAGAAAGGCTTTGAAATTAAAAAGAACATCATCATTACGACCTCAAACGTAACTAGTTTGGAAAAAATAATTGCATTGGCAGCTGCATTTGAGATTCATGACGTGATTAAAGTGGACTATTTTAACAATGATACCGAATCGATTCACACTTCGCTTTTTGAGGAAGCGTTGGTTTTAGCTGAGGCGAAAAAAGTAAGGTATCTGAAAGCTTTTGGAAAGCGAATCGTAGGTACGCCCACGGCTACAGAAGAGTTTGCTACCGTTTTTCCAAAAACACAATACAAAATGTATCAAGCTTTTGAATCGGCTGAACTAGAAGTGAATAACTACAATCGTACGCCGTATTTAAAGAAAATTGCCCGAAAAAATAAGACTTTCTATTATGATGGTCTTTCGAGTGCTGGTTTTGACAAAGTCATTCATCCGAATCAAACCGAAGTGGGTATGCAATATGTAATGACCATTACAATGCATTATAAAATTGATACTTCTATTTAAAGGTAAGTTTATTCCATAAAAAAAGCCCTGAAAATTCAGGGCTTTTTTAAGCTTATTTTTTATTCAAGAAATTTTACATTAAACAAGCCTAATTTATATTCAACATTTAGAGTATCTCCATTTTTAAATTTATATAAAGAAGGATATTTCTTTAAAATTCTCAATGAATCAATTTTATTCAAATGTTCAGGTGAAGTTATAAATTCATTTTTGTTTTCATAAATATGAAATACTTTATTTGAACTATCTGTAACAACATGGTAGCCTTTTGTGTGATTTTCTAAATTGATTTTTGAGTTTAAAAATAAAAGAAAATCATCCGTTATACTCTTGAATAAAAATCCAAATAACGCAACTACAAGTAACATTGTAAAGGTGTATCCTACAGAAATAATCTTTTTTCTGTATCCATAAATAAGAAAAGAAATAAGTAAAACAGAAAGGAATAGAAGTGAATATTTCCATGATATTTCCTTAAAATTACGAATATCTATATCAAAATATTTTTCCTTTATATAGGGCCTCAGTATAAATATATGAGTACAAAATATTGCAATTAAAACTATATATGCAACAATTCTATTTTTTGAAATTTTCATTTGTTTTTTATATCTCTTTCAAAAATAATAAATGGTTTTTAATAAAAATACAGAAATAGAGAAATAATTCCATAAAAAAAGCCCTGAAAATTCAGGGCTTTCTAATTTAAAGGGTGAAAGACGGGTCTCGAACCCGCGACCTTCGGAACCACAATCCGACGCTCTAACCAACTGAGCTACAATCACCATTTGTTTTGTACAAAAGAACCTTAATTCTTTTGCGAGTGCAAATATAGGTGTTTCCTACAATCTTGCAAAGATTTTTTTTACTTTTTTACTACAATTTTATTTCAAATCTGCTAAGCTATTGACAGCCACATATCTCTCGGTAGTAAAACCTTCGGCATACTCCACTCCTACTAGTCTTCCCAAGTCTTGCGCACGGTATTTTATACTGTCTAAAAAGTTCTTAGAAGCTATGGGTGTTACAGGTTCTTTAGAGTTTGGGTCATAAAATTGAGATCCATACGCTTGTACTGATTCCATTTTGGCAACCATAAAACCCGAAACATCTACCACAAAATCAGGCTCAATAGTTTGCCACTGGATGTAATGATACACCACTTTTGGTCGCCAAGCCTGTTGTTTTTCTCCGTTTAATTCGGTTTCAATTTTTACCAATCCTGATAAAAAGCAAGCGTCGCTTACTAGTTTGCTGCCTTTTCCGTGGTCGATGTGTCTGTCGGTAATGGCATTGCACAATACAATTTCTGGACGGTATTTGCGGATCATTTGAATTACTTTCAATTGGTGCGCTTCATCGTTTTTGAAAAACCCATCGCGCATGTCCAAGTTTTCTCGTATTGAAACCCCTAAGATTTCAGAAGCTTTAGCCGATTCTGCATTACGAATTTCAACCGAACCGCGTGTACCTAATTCGCCACGGGTTAAATCGATAATCCCGACTTTCTTTCCAAGGCTAACTTCTTTGGCGATTGTGCCGCTACAACCTAATTCTACATCGTCTGGATGTGCTCCAAAAGCTAATATATCTAATTTCATTTTCAGTTTATAAGTTTATTGTTTAAAAGGTTTTTGAAACTAAAACATTTCGCATGGTCATGGATTTATTTTCTGTTTCAATGTATTCTTTTTCTGGATTGCTGTCTTTTGTGATGCCACAACCTACATAAATGGTTACAACGTCATTATCAATCTCTAAACAGCGTAAATTTACAAATAAATCAGTTTGCTTGTCATTATTGTATTCCCCTAAAAAACCTGCGTAATATTTTCGGTTATAGCCTTCGTTTTTTAGGATAAAATCGATAGCATTTTCTTTAGGCAAACCACAAACCGCAGGTGTTGGATGTAACGTTTTTATCAAATCGATAGCTTGAAAATCAGCTGTTAATTCTCCAGAAATAAACGATTTTAAATGGACTAAATTTCCAGCTTTAACAGTATTCGCATCGGTAACAATCAGTTGATTTACTTTATTTTTTATATTGGCTACTATATAATCGGTTACAAATTGTTGTTCTTCGATTTCTTTGGATTCCCAAATTACCTTTTCAGCAAACAATTGCGTTCCAGCCAAAGCCACCGTTTCGAACTGATTCTGGTTGATTTTCACCAATTGCTCTGGGGTAGCTCCCATCCATAGCCCTACTTTGGGATGAAAAAACAAATAGCGAAAAGCGGTAGGATATGTTGCTATTATGTTTTCAAACGAAGCTACAATAGCGATTTGTTCTTTTAAAACAATCTTTCGGGATAAGACCACTTTGTCAAATTCCCCGCTTTGGATTGCTGCAACTCCATTGGCAACTAAATTTTCAAAACTTTGTTTTTGGTTGTTTTCAGCCGTAAAACTTTCAGCTGTTTTTTTGATTTGGTTTTCAAAATTGCCTTGCAAAAACAGATTGCCTTCAAACGGAATTACGACTTGTTTTCCTTCTTGAAAGGGTATAAATACAAATCCGGCTTGATGGGTAAACTCAACCCATTCCTCGTTTTGTTGTAGGAGTAAATTCCAAACAGATTCATTTGGTTTTACATAGCAAACAAAAGGTTTTTGCTCTAATAAAAGTGTACTTATTTCTTTAAAAACTTGCATTATTGTCTTCTTGATAAGACCATATTAGTTAATTTGCAAAGTGAAATTAGCTTTCCTTCTTCGTCTACAATTCTAATTTCCCATAAGTGCAAACTTGCGCCTTTGTGAATGATTTTTGCTGTTGCCGTTACCATTCCTTCGCGTTTGCTTTTTAGGTGATTGGCTGAAATTTCGATACCGCGCACTTCTTGTTTTTCTGGATTTACAAACATTAACGAAGCGGCACTTCCAACACTTTCTGCTAGCGCTACAGAAGCCCCACCGTGTAATAATCCCATTGGTTGGTGTACTCTTGGGTTTACAGGCATGGTTGCGGTTAAGAAATCTTCACCCGCATCGGTGTAAACAATATCTAAGGTATTCATTAAAGTGTTTTTACTCCAATCGTTGCACAATTGCAGCATTTTTTCTCTATCAAACATCATAACTTTATTTTTTGTAAAATTAAGCATTCCGAACAGAATATTTCAACTGATTTAACGTTTTAGTAAGTATTTTAAACACATTTTGTTTTTATAGATTTAAAATTAATAATTACTTTTACAAAAAATCAACTATACATGCGTCGTTATATACTTTTATTATTAATAGGATTTGCCGTTTCATTAACTTCGTGCCGAAACGATTTTGATTTTGAATCGAGTACGGGAGGCTTGCGTTTTTCTAAAGACACGGTTTATTTGGACACTGTTTTTACCAATATTGGTTCGAGTACCTACACCCTAAAAGTGTATAACAAGAGTGATAAAAACATTTCGATTCCCAAAGTACAATTGGCAAAAGGAGCAGCATCTAAATACCGCATGATGGTAGATGGTATGCCTGGAAAAGTATTTGATAATGTGGAGTTATTGGCAAAAGACAGCATGTTTATTTTTATTGAAGTGACCGCTGATGTAGCCGATGCCAATCCGACCGATTTTTTATATACCGATCAAATTTTGTTTGGCGAAGGGCCAAATACGCAAAAAGTTGAATTAGTCACCTTAATTCAAGATGCCTACTTTATTTTTCCGCAACGCACCCAGAATCCTGATGAAACTTATACTTATGAATCGCTCAATTTGGGATTAGATGACGAAGGAAATCCGATAACGATTAGAGGGCAATATTTGGACGAAGCAGACCCAATTAATGGCAATGAACTCCATTTTAACAATACCAAACCCTATGTCATATATGGTTATGCGGCAGTTCCTAGTACCAAAACACTAGTGATTGACCCAGGTGCAAGGGTGCACTTTCATGCCGAATCAGGATTGATTGTTGCGAATAATGCTTCGATTCATGTGAATGGAGCTCCTTCCGCCACAGCAGCCTTAGAAAACGAAGTGATTTTTGAAAGCGACCGATTGGAACCAGATTTTGCTGAAGTTCCAGGACAATGGGGAACGCTTTGGCTCACGCAAGGCAGCACAGATAATCAAATTAAAAATCTAACGATAAAAAATGCTACGGTTGGAATTTTAGTCTCTGGAAATGATGGCACTGGTACTCCAACATTAGACCTTGAAAATACTCAGATTTATAATTGTTCAAATGTGGGTATTCTAGCTCGTACTGGAAACATTGAAGGTAGAAATGTAGTCATTAATAATTGTGGCGAAGCTTCGTTTGCTGGAAGTTTTGGTGGCAGTTATGAGTTTGTGCATTGCACGTTTGCTAATTATTGGGCTGTTCCTAATCAAACAGGAATTGTTTTAGATGATTATGATGGTACAGCTTTGTATGCCTTAACCAAAGCCAACTTCAAGAACTGTATTATTCATACCTCTAGTAATTTGGGCATTAGCTTGCAAAAAGAAGGAAGCGTATTCAATTATAATTTTGACCACTGCTTGATTAAGTTTGCCGATTTTAGTAATCAGTTTACCAATAATCCTTTGTATGCTTTTTCAAATGCGTCATTATTTGATACTTGTATCATTGCAACTAATTCAACGGTGAATAAACCTGATTTTAAAGATGCTACAAAAAATCAATTGATCATAGGCGAAGATTCAGCAGCAAAAGGAATGGCTGATGCTTCCTATTCAACTTTTAATGATATTTTAAACAATCCAAGAACTGGTGCTACTGATATTGGTGCTTACAATTGGATTACTTTTGACTAACCAATTTAAACTATACAATTATGAAAAATCTCTCTTTATCGCTATTCATTATTGGTTTAACATTCGTTTCTTGTAAAAAAGAAGAAGCGCAAAAACCAGATGAAACAACCACTAAAGAAGAAGTTGCTGCAACAACAAAACCAGATTCTGCTGCAGTCGCTAAAGCATGGATGGATTATGCAACACCATCAAAAGCGCATGAAATGTTAGCTAAAGACAACGGTACTTGGGATGCCGAACTAACTTTTTGGTCACCAGACAATCCACAAGAAATGAAATCTACTGCTACCGTAACTTATAAAATGATTATGGGCGGAAGATATCAAGAAGGAACTTATTCAGGTGATATGTTTGGAATGCCGTTTGAGGGAAAAGGAACGGTTGCTTTTGATAATGCTACTGAAGAATTTATATCTACTTGGATAGACAACATGGGAACAGGAATGATGGTAAATCGTGGAAAATATGATGAAGCGACAAAAACATCTACTTTTCATGGCGAAATGGTGGATCCAGTGACTAAAAAAGCTAAAAAAGTAAAAGAAGTTATTACCTATATTGACGACAACAATCAAAAAATGGAAATGTTTGATATTCTAGAAGATGGCAAAGAATTCAAGTCGATGCAAGTAGTTTCGAAACGTAAAATGTAGTTTTCAACAAAAAAGAAAAAAGCTGTTCAAAAAAGAACGGCTTTTTTTGTTTTTAAACCTTTATAAAACTTTGAACTTCTAACTTTTTAGAATAAATTTGCAACTTCAACAACAACACAAATAACTACACAATGATTCATTTCTTCGGAAACCAATCCAACACGGTTTTTGCGGTTCAAACGCAAAACGAGATTTCATCAGAAGACATCAACAAATTAAATTGGCTTTTTGGCAACGCCCATAAAATAGAAAAATCCGTATTGTCGGATTTTTTTGTTGGACCACGTGCCGCTATGATTACGCCTTGGAGTACCAATGCAGTTGAGATTACTCAAAATATGGGAATTTCTGGCATCATTCGTATTGAGGAATTTGAAAAAGTAGCTGCCGATTTTAACGATTTCGACCCAATGCTTTCGCAAAAGTATTCGGAATTAAATCAAGACATTTATACTATTAATATCCAACCAGAACCCATTTTGGATATTGAAGATATAGACGCTTACAATAAATCAGAAGGTTTAGCACTAAGTCCGGAAGAAGTGGACTATTTGAATAATCTTTCAACGAAATTAGGAAGAAAGTTAACTGATTCTGAAATTTTTGCTTTCTCACAAGCGAATTCAGAGCACTGCCGTCACAAAATTTTCAACGGAACCTTTGTGATTGATGGTGAAGAAAAACCAACTTCTTTATTCAAATTAATCAAGAAAACTTCGGAAACAAATCCAAACGATATTGTTTCGGCATATAAAGATAACGTAGCTTTTGTAAAAGGTCCGAAAGTAACACAATTCGCACCAAAAAGCGCTGACAAACCTGATTTTTACCAAGAAAAGGAATTTGATTCAGTACTTTCCTTAAAAGCAGAAACACACAACTTCCCTACAACAGTTGAGCCATTCAACGGAGCTGCAACGGGTTCAGGAGGAGAAATTCGTGACCGTTTAGCTGGTGGACAAGGTTCATTACCATTAGCAGGAACTGCTGTTTATATGACTTCTTATTCTCGTTTAGAAAATGAACGTCCTTGGGAAAACGGAATGACTGAAAGACCTTGGTTATACCAAACTCCAATGGATATTTTGATTAAAGCCTCAAACGGAGCTTCAGATTTTGGGAATAAATTTGGACAACCTTTAATTACGGGTTCTATTTTAACTTTCGAACATGAAGAAGCTTCGAGTGCCTCAGCTTCCAAAAGTAGAAAGTTAGGTTACGACAAAGTCATCATGCAAGCCGGTGGAATTGGTTATGGAAAATTAGACCAAGCGATTAAAAAGAAACCTACGGCAGGCGATAAAATCGTTATTTTAGGTGGAGAAAATTATAGAATTGGAATGGGTGGTGCTGCGGTATCTTCTGCAGATACAGGAGCTTTTGGTTCAGGAATTGAATTAAATGCTATCCAACGTTCGAATCCAGAGATGCAAAAACGTGCAGCCAACGCGATTCGTGGTTTGGTAGAAAGCGATAATAATCCGATTGTTTCAATTCACGATCATGGAGCAGGCGGACATTTGAATTGTCTTTCTGAATTAGTAGAAGAGACTGGAGGTTTGATCGATTTAGATAAATTACCTGTTGGAGACCCTACCCTTTCTGCAAAAGAAATCATCGGAAACGAATCGCAAGAAAGAATGGGATTGGTTATTGGTGAAAAAGATATCGAAACATTACAAAGAATTGCAGACAGAGAACGTTCTCCAATGTATCAAGTAGGTGATGTTACAAACGACCATAGATTTACATTCGAATCAAAATCGACTGGTGTAAAACCAATGGATTATGCTTTGGAAGATTTCTTCGGAAGTTCGCCAAAAACAATTATGACGGATAAAACCGTTGCAACAAATTACTCAGATTTAGCATATTCTAAAGAAAATATAGCAAGCTACTTAAGTCAGGTTTTACAACTAGAAGCAGTAGCTTGTAAAGATTGGTTAACTAATAAAGTGGACCGTTGTGTAGGCGGACGCGTGGCAAAACAACAATGTGTTGGTCCATTACAATTACCTTTAAACAATGTTGGAGTTATGGCATTGGATTTCAAAGGAAAAGAAGGAATTGCGACTTCGATTGGGCACTCGCCTATTTCGGCGTTGGTAAATCCTGTTGCGGGTTCAAGAACGGCTATTGCTGAAGCTTTATCGAATATCGTTTGGGCACCTTTAAAAGACGGTTTACAATCGGTTTCGTTATCAGCCAACTGGATGTGGGCTTGTAAAAATGAAGGAGAAGACGCTCGTTTATATGAGGCAGTAAAAGGTTGTTCCGATTTTGCTATAGAATTAGGAATCAATATTCCAACTGGAAAAGATTCGCTTTCAATGAAACAAAAATATCCAAATGATGAAGTAATTGCGCCAGGAACGGTTATTATTTCAGCTGCTGGAAATTGTTCGAACATTACGAAAGTAGTAGAACCCGTTTTACAAAGAAATGGCGGAAACATTTATTACATCAACTTATCGCAAGATTCGTTTAAATTAGGTGGAAGTTCGTTTGCTCAAGTGTTGAATAAAATTGGAAACGATGTTCCAACGATTCAAAATTCGGAATTCTTCAAAAAAGCATTCAACGTTTTACAAGATTTAATCAAAGACAGAAAAATTAAAGCAGGACACGATATTGGAAGTGGTGGTTTAATCACAACTTTATTAGAAATGTGTTTTAGCCCCCTAACCCCCGAAGGGGGAATTCCTCACTTTGAGGAAACTGGGATGGCATTAAATTTTGATTGTTTTAAAGAAAAAGATTTAGTTAAAATATTGTTTTCAGAAAACATTGGAATTGTTGTACAACCAGCTAATAATGAAGAATTTGAAAAACAATTAACCGAAAATCAAGTTGAATTTTTTAATTTAGGAACAGTTACGACTAACGGAAAATTAGAAATTATTTCTGAAACTTCAGTATTAAATTTAGATGTAGCTTCTCTTCGTGATACTTGGTTTAAAACATCATTCTTATTAGATTCAAAACAAGCTAAAAACGGAATGGCGCAAGCACGTTTTGACAATTATAAAAACCAAAAATTACAGTTCACATTCCCAACGCATTTTGATGGAACCCTTCGACAAGCTCAGGCTGACATTGCTCCTGTTGGTTCAAGACCAAAAGCAGCAATCATTCGTGAAAAAGGAAGTAATTCTGAACGTGAAATGGCAAATGCTATGTACTTAGCAGGTTTTGATGTAAAAGATGTTCACATGACCGATTTAATTTCGGGAAGAGAAACATTAGAAGACATTCAATTCATTGGAGCAGTTGGAGGATTTTCGAATTCGGATGTTTTAGGTTCGGCTAAAGGTTGGGCTGGAGCATTTTTATACAACGAAAAAGCGAATACCGCATTGAAAAACTTCTTCAAAAGAGAAGACACACTTTCTGTTGGAATTTGTAATGGTTGTCAGTTATTAATGGAATTAGAATTGATTAATCCAGAACACGAAGTTCATGGAAAAATGCATCATAATACTTCTAATAAGCACGAGAGTGGCTTTACTTCGGTAACGGTTCAGAAAAATAACTCAGTGATGTTATCCACGTTAGAAGGAACCACTTTAGGCGTATGGATTTCGCATGGAGAAGGAAAATTCAAATTACCTTATTCTGAAGAAAAATATAACATTGTAGCAAAATATGCTTACGAAGGATATCCAGCAAATCCAAATGGTTCTGATTTCAACACAGCTATGATGTGTGATACCACTGGAAGACATTTAGTTATGATGCCACACATTGAGCGTTCGACTTTCCCTTGGAACTGGGCACATTATCCAGAAAGAGGACAGAAAGATGAAGTTTCGCCATGGTTAGAAGCATTTGTAAATGCTAGAAAATGGATTGAGCATAAGAAATAATATCAAAAATCAGCTTTTAATAAGCTGATTTTTTTTGTAATATTGTGATTCAAACATTTATAAAATGAGCCAAACCTCTACATGCCTTAATTGCAATAATCAAGTGAGTGGAAACTTTTGTAATAATTGTGGTCAAAAAACTGACATACACCGTATTACCTTCAAACATTTTATCGCACATGATGTGCTGCATGGTTTGTTTCATGTAGAAAAAGGAATGCTTTTTACCGCCAAAGAATCGCTTACTCGACCAGGGAAAGCCGCTTTGGACTATATAGAAGGCAAAAGAATTCGTTATTATAATGTTTTTTATTTTATTCTACTTCTAATTGGTTTGAATCTTTTTTTATCGAACTATTATGATAAATTATCTGAAATTTATATTGGACAAACTTTTGCAGAAGAGAGTAATGTTACGGGGAAAAAGTTTGAGCATTTTTTTACAGATTATGCCAAAATTTTGATTTTTAGTTTTGTTCCCTTATTTGCAGTAAATAGTTTTTTACTTTTTAGAAAGCGAAGATTAAATTTTAGCGAGCATTTCATTATAGCTGGCATTACTTTTTTAGGAATCCTTTTAATTATTACAGCTGATTCAATTGTTTCCCTTTTAGATTTTACAAAATACTTTGATTCAGTATCTGGTTATTTTAGTTTTTTCACTTCGTTTGCAGTGTTATTTTTTCCTATTTTTAGTTATTATCAAACGTTTAAAGATTACTATAAGAAAATGTATTTTTCGATGCGAATGCTTGTATTTACGCTATTGATAATCTTTGAACTTGTCGTATTTATGCTATTGATATATGGCTATGTAAGCGATTGGAATTTTGGACCTTTATCTTATAGAGCTTAATTATGTGGTATGTAATTTTAAGCGTAATCTGTAGTGTTTCCGTTGGAATATTGCTCAAAATAGCCAAGCGTTATCAATTAAATATTTTCCAAATTATCAGTTGGAATTATAGTGTGGCCTTATCGTTTACCTACTTTTTATTTAATCCTCAAATTAAAGAAAGTAGTGGCTCGCTTCCTTTGGAGTTATTGATTAGTCTTTCTATTTTATTGCCTATTGTGTTTCTTTTTCAAAACACTTCAATAAAGCATACTGGAATTGTTAAAACAGATATTGCCCAACGGTTATCGCTTTTTATCCCTATAATTGCTTCCTATTTTATTTTTCAGGAGCACTTCAATTCTTATAAGATTGTTGGCTTAATTATAGGTTTTTCTGCTATATTTTTCACGTTATTTAAAAAATCTGAAATTAAAAATTCGCCTTCAAAATTATTGTATCCTATATTGGTTTTACTTGGTTTTGGAATTATTGATACATTGTTTAAAAAAGTTGCCACTTCGAGTAATGTTCCGTTTACAACCACCTTGTTTTTTATTTTTTGTGGTGCTTTTGTAGTTTCTCTTTTAATATTAATCTATAAAGTATTGTTTCAAAAAGAGCCAATCAAATTTAAAAACTGCTTTTGGGGCATTGGATTAGGTATCTTAAATTTTGGAAACATTTTATTTTATTTAAAAGCTCATAAAGCGTTGTCTGAAAATCCATCTACTGTTTTTGCGGGAATGAATATGGGAGTTATTGTATTAGGAAGCTTAGCCGGAATACTCTTATTTAAAGAAAAAATGACCAAAAGGAACTATTTTGGGATTGTTTTGGCTATAATTTCAATTATTTGCATTACCCTTTCTCAATTGAAACAAATTTAGTAGGCTTGCATAGTAATTTATTATTCTTAAAAAATTAAACTAAAGATTATCAATTGTTTAAAAAATTGCACAATTAGTTTTATTTTTATAATTTGCAACAAATATTAATTGTGAATTATGAACAATATTACACGCTTATTCGATTTTCCTTATCACCAATTAGAAAAATATAACTTACCTGATGCATTAGTTACTAAATATGGTGACCAATGGGTAAAAACCTCTACTAAAGAATATCTTGATAAAGCAAATGCCATTTCAAGAGGGTTACTTCGTTTAGGTGTTCAAAAAAATGATAAAATCGCAATCATTTCATCAAATAATAGAACAGAATGGCATATCACAGATATTGGTGCTTTGCAAACTGGCGCACAAACAGTTCCAATTTATCCAACGATATCTTCTGAAGATTACGAATACATTTTAAATCATTCTGAATCTTCTTATTGTTTTGTATCCGATCAAGAAGTATATGACAAATTAGTTGCTGTACAGAACAATATTCCAAATTTAAAAGCTATTTATTCCTACAACGATATTAATGGATGTAAAAGCTGGAAAGAAATTTTGGAACTTGGAGCCGATGAATCTAACCAAGATGTTGTGGAAGACCGCAAAAACAATGTCACTACAACTGATTTAGCTACAATAATATATACGTCTGGAACTACAGGAAGACCAAAAGGTGTGATGTTATCGCATCAAAACATTGTTTCGGATGTTTTATTAAGTGCACCTAGAGTTCCGTTAAGACCTGGTGATACAAAAGCATTAAGTTTCTTACCTATTTGCCATATTTTTGAGCGAATGTTGACATACTTATACCAATATTATGGTATTTCAATATACTTTGCCGAGAGCATTGAAAAAATATCAGACAATTTAAAAGAAGTACATCCACATGTAATGTCTGTTGTTCCTCGTTTATTGGAAAAAGTGTACGACAAAATTTATGCAAAAGGTGCTGAATTGACAGGTATTAAAAAGAGATTATTCTTTTGGGCAACTGGATTGGGAATTCAATACAAGCCATATCAAGAGAATGGATGGTTCTATGAATTCCAATTAAAAATTGCCAGAAAATTAATTTTCTCTAAATGGCAAGAAGCACTTGGAGGCGAATTAGAATTACTAGTTTCTGGTAGTGCTGCGTTACAACCAAGACTAACCAAAGTATTTACTGCAGCAGGAATTCCAGTTATGGAAGGTTATGGATTAACCGAAACATCGCCTGTAGTATCCGTTAATGACATGAGAAACAGAGGTTTCAAAGTAGGAACAGTAGGAAGAGTTTTAGATGGTGTTGAAGTAAAAATTGCTGAAGACGGTGAAATCTTATGTAAAGGACCAAATGTAATGATGGGTTATTACAAAGATGAAACACAAACTAATGAAGTGTTAAAAGGAGGCTATTTCCACACAGGTGATATTGGCGAAATTGATAATGAAGGATTCTTAAAAATTACTGATCGTAAAAAAGAAATGTTCAAAACTTCTGGTGGTAAATATGTGGCTCCTCAATTATTAGAAAATACTTTTAAACAATCAAGATTTATTGAGCAAATAATGGTAATTGGTGAAGGCGAAAAAATGCCAGCTGCATTCATACAACCTGCTTTTGATTTTATTAAAGATTGGGCAATTAAACATCCAGATGTAAAATTGGGTGATTCAAATGAAGAAATTTGTTCAAATCCAATAGTAATCAAACGAATTCAAGAGGAAATCGACCATTATAATGAGCGCTTTGGCAATTGGGAAAAAGTAAAACGTTTTGAGCTTACACCAGACGTATGGTCAATTAACGACGGGCATTTAACTCCAACCATGAAATTAAAACGTAAAATAATTAAAGAAAAATATTTAAACTTATACACTAAAATATACGGAGAACAATAAAAAAATCCACCAAAAGGTGGATTTTCGTTTTTTAAATGTTAAAAAATCATTAATTATAGAAAAAAGTCTTAAAATACTATGCGTGCATAGTATTTTTTTTTATATTTGAACAAATTTAGATTATGCAAGACAAAACAATTGACTATATATTAAGATATACTTGGCAAGCAGTTGCTAGAATGTATAATGAAGAAGCGACAAAATATGGTGCTACCATGGCAACAGGTTTTGCGCTTTTAAGCATTGATAGAGAAAATGGAACACCATCAACCACACTAGGTCCGCGAATGGGAATGGAAGCCACTAGTTTGACCCGTACCTTAAAATCAATGGAAGAAAAGGGGTTAATCATTCGTAAAAAAAATCCCGCTGATGGTAGAGGCGTTCTAATATATTTAACCGAGCTGGGTAAAGAAAAAAGAGAACTTTCAAAAAATACCGTACTACGATTCAATGATACAGTTAGAGCTAATTTAACCGAAGAGAAATTGCAAAATTTTATGGAAGTAGCCGAAATTATTAATGAGTTAATTACGGATAAAAAAATATTTAACGACAAATAAAAACAAACCCTATCAACAACATGAAACGTAATATTAAAAAAGTAGCTGTTATAGGTTCGGGTATTATGGGAAGCGGCATCGCTTGTCATTTTGCTAATATTGGTGTAGAAGTCTTATTATTAGACATTGCTCCAAACGAATTAACCGAAGCTGAACAGAAAAAAGGATTGACTTTAGAAAGTAAAGTTGTTAGAAATAGATTGGTGAATGACCATTTAGCTAATGCTTTAAAATCGAAACCCTCTCCTATTTATCATCCCAGTTTTGCTAATCGAATAACTACAGGAAATACAACAGATGATATGTCTAAAATTGCAACTGCAGATTGGATTATCGAAGTTGTTGTAGAGCGCTTAGACATTAAAAAAATTGTTTTTGAACAAGTTGATAAATATAGAAAACTAGGAACTTTAGTGACTTCAAATACTTCTGGTATTCCTATTCAATTTATGAGCGAAGGAAGAAGCGAAGATTTCCAACAACATTTCTGTGGTACGCACTTCTTTAATCCTGCGCGTTACTTAAAATTATTTGAAATTATTCCTGGACCAAAAACATCACAAGAAGTATTGGATTTCTTGAATGGTTATGGTGAAAAATTCTTAGGAAAAACTTCGGTGATTGCTAAAGATTCTCCAGCTTTTATTGGAAATAGAATTGGAATTTTCGGAATCCAAAGTTTGTTCCATCAAGTAAAGGAAATGGGATTAACCGTTGAAGAAGTAGATAAATTAACAGGACCAGTAATTGGTCGTCCAAAATCAGCTACTTTTAGAACGGTTGATGTTGTAGGTTTAGATACTTTAGTTCATGTTGCTAACGGAATTTATGAAAATTGTCCAAACGACGAGGCTCATGAATTGTTCAAACTTCCTGAATTTGTTAACAAAATGATGGAAAACAAATGGTTGGGAAGCAAAACAGGACAAGGTTTCTACAAAAAAGAAGGAAAAGACATTCTAACTTTAGACTTAGATACATTAGAATATAGAGCGAATAAAAAAGCTTCATTCGCAACTTTAGAATTAACCAAAACGATTGAAAAACCAATCGACAGATTCAAAGTTTTAGTTACTGGAAAAGACAAAGCAGGAGAATTTTACAGAAAAAATTTCGCTTCGATGTTCCAATATTGCTCTAACAGAATTCCTGAAATCACCGACGCTTTCTATAAAATCGACGATGCTATGAAAGCTGGATTTGGTTGGGAAAACGGTCCATTCGAAATTTGGGATGCTATCGGTGTTGAAAAAGGAATTGAATTAATGAAAGCGGAAGGCTATCAACCTGCTACTTGGGTAACTGATATGTTAGCTTCTGGAAGTACTTCTTTCTATTCAGTTAAAGATGGAGCAACACACTTCTACTCTATCACTAATAAAAAAGTAGAGAAAATTCCTGGTCAGGATGCTTTCATCATCTTAAATAACATTCGCGAAAGCAAAAAAATATGGAACAACAGCGATTCTATAATTACCGATTTAGGTGATGGTATCATCAATTTAGAATTTACCTCTAAAATGAATTCTATTGGCGCTGGTGTTTTACAAGGAATCAACAAAGCCATTGATATTGCTGAAAAAGACTACAATGGTTTAGTAATTGGTAATCAAGGAGCAAATTTCTCTGTTGGAGCTAATTTAGGAATGATTTTCATGATGGCTGTAGAGCAAGAATATGACGAATTAAACATGGCCATCAAAATGTTCCAAGACACGATGATGCGTTGTCGTTATTCTGCAATTCCAGTTATCGTTGCTCCTCACGGAATGACATTAGGTGGTGGTTGCGAATTAACCATGCACGCTGATAGAGCTGTTGCCGCTGCAGAAACTTACATCGGATTAGTAGAATTTGGTGTTGGAGTAATTCCTGGTGGTGGTGGTTCTAAAGAAATGGCTTTAAGAGCTTCTGATTTATTCCGTAAAAACGATGTTGAATTAAACGTTTTACAAGAATATTTCTTAACAGTAGGTATGGCAAAAGTAGCAACTTCAGCTTACGAAGGTTTTGATACTGGAGTTTTACAAAAAGGAAGAGATATTGTAGTAGTAAACAAAGACCGCCAAATCGCTACAGCTAAACAAGTAGCTTTACAAATGGCAGAACAAGGCTATACACAACCTGTAAGAAGAAAAGACATCAAAGTATTAGGTAAACAAGCTTTAGGTATGTTCTTAGTTGGAACGGACCAAATGGAAGCGGGTAAATACATTTCTGAACACGATAAGAAAATCGCCAACAAATTAGCTTATGTAATGGCTGGTGGCGATTTATCAGAAGCAACTTTAGTTTCTGAACAATATTTATTGGATTTAGAAAGAGAAGCATTTTTATCATTAACTGGAGAAAGAAAATCTTTAGAAAGAATTCAGTACATGTTAACCAAAGGGAAACCATTAAGAAACTAAGAAATGAGAACAGCATATATAGTAAAAGGATATAGAACAGCAGTTGGAAAAGCTCCAAAAGGCTTATTCCGATTCAAAAGACCTGACGAATTAGCAGCAGAAACCATCGAACACATGATGAAAGAGTTGCCTGATTTCGACAAAACACGTATTGATGACGTGATGGTAGGAAACGCCATGCCAGAAGCAGAACAAGGTTTAAACGTTGGTCGTTTAATTTCGTTAATGGGATTAAAAATTACAGATGTTCCTGGAGTTACAGTAAACAGATATTGTGCTTCTGGAGTTGAAACTATCGCAATGGCAACGGCTAAAATTCAATCAGGAATGGCAGATTGTATTATTGCTGGTGGTGCCGAAAGTATGAGTTACATTCCTATGGGAGGTTACAAACCAACACCTGATTACAAAGTTGCCGCTGCAGGTCACGAAGATTATTATTGGGGAATGGGATTAACGGCTGAAGCTGTTGCAAAACAATTCAACGTTTCTCGTGCTGACCAAGATGAATTTGCTTATCAATCTCATTTAAAAGCTTTAAAAGCTCAGGCAGAAGGTAAATTCGATAAACAAATTGCTCCTATCACAGTAGAACAAACGTTTATCAACGAAAATGGTAAAAAAGAAACAAAGTCATACGTAGTAAATAAAGATGAAGGTCCAAGAGCTGGAACTTCAGTAGAAGCTTTAGCTGGATTACGTCCTGTATTCGCTGCTGATGGTTCGGTTACTGCTGGCAACTCTTCTCAAATGAGTGATGGTGCAGCTTTCGTTTTAATCATGAGCGAAGAAATGGTAAAAGAATTAAACTTAGAACCAATTGCAAGAATGGTAAGCTACGCTGCTTCAGGTGTAGAACCAAGAATCATGGGAATTGGTCCAGTTACAGCCATTCCAAAAGCATTGAAACAAGCAGGATTAAAACAAGACCAAATCGATTTAATTGAATTAAACGAAGCTTTTGCAGCACAATCTTTAGCAGTTGTGAGAGAATTAGGTTTAAATCCTGAAATCGTAAACGTTAATGGTGGCGCTATCGCTTTAGGTCACCCACTAGGTTGTACTGGTGCTAAACTATCGGTTCAATTGTTTGACGAAATGCGCCAGAGAAACAGCAAATACGGAATCGTTTCAATGTGTGTTGGAACAGGTCAAGGAGCCGCTGGAGTTTTTGAATTTTTGAAGTAAGAAAAAGGAACACAGATTAGAAAAATTAGAGAAATTTTTAAAATTTTATTTATTTCTTCAATCTGTGTTCCAAAAAAAATAATTAACCAATAATGAATAGAAATTAAGATTTTCTTTTCTCTAAAAAAATAAAAGTTATGTCAGATATCATCAGAGGAGGACAATTCCTTGTAAAAGAAACAAAATGCGAAGACATCTTCACACCAGAAGACTTCAATGAAGAACAAGTTATGATGCGTGATTCGGTAATCGAATTCGTAGACAAAGAAATTTGGCCAAACAAAGAACGTTTCGAAAAGAAAGATTACGCTTTAACCGAAGACATCATGCGTAAAGCTGGTGAATTAGGTTATTTAAGTGTTGCTGTTCCTGCGGCTTATGGCGGAATGGAAATGGGATTTGTAAACACCGTTTTAGTTTGTGATTATATTTCAGGAGCAACGGGTTCGTTTTCAACTGCTTTTGGAGCGCACACTGGAATTGGAACGATGCCAATTACGTTATACGGAACTGAAGAGCAAAAACAAAAATATGTACCAAAATTAGCTTCTGGCGAATGGTTTGGAGCATACTGTTTAACAGAACCAGGTGCAGGATCTGATGCAAATTCAGGAAAAACAAAAGCCGTTCTTTCTGAAGATGGAACGCATTATAAAATCACTGGTGGAAAAATGTGGATTTCTAACGCTGGTTTTTGTAATTTAATGATTGTTTTCGCTCGTATCGAAGACGATAAAAACATTACAGGTTTCATCGTTGAAAATGATCCTTCAAACGGAATTTCAATGGGTGACGAAGAGCATAAATTAGGAATTCGCTCCTCTTCTACTCGTCAGGTTTTCTTTAACGAAACTAAAGTACCTGTAGAAAATATGTTGGCAGGTCGTGGCGAAGGTTTTAAAATTGCAATGAATGCTTTGAATGTTGGACGTATTAAATTAGCTGCTGCTTGTTTAGAAGCACAACGTAGAACAGTTACTGGAGCGGTACATTATGCTAACGAAAGAGTTCAGTTTAAAACGCCTATTTCAAGTTTTGGAGCAATTCAAGCTAAAATTGCTGAAATGGCAACAAATGCTTATGCTGGTGAAAGTGCAACTTACAGAGCAGCTGCAGATATTGAGAACAGAATTAACATTAGAGTAAGTGAAGGAAATTCACACCAAGAAGCAGAATTAAAAGGTGTTGAAGAATTCGCAATCGAATGTTCCATCTTAAAAGTAGCCGTTTCTGAAGATGTTCAAGCTTGTACAGACGAAGGAATTCAAATTTTTGGTGGTATGGGATTCTCTGAAGATGCGCCAATGGAAAGTGCTTGGAGAGATGCTCGTATCGCTAGAATTTACGAAGGAACTAATGAAATCAACAGAATGTTATCAGTTGGTATGTTAGTGAAAAAAGCAATGAAAGGTCACGTTGATTTATTAGGACCAGCAATGGCTGTGGCTGAAGAATTAATGGGAATTCCATCATTCGATGTTCCTGATTATTCAGAATTATTTGCTGAAGAAAAGGAAATGATTGCCAAATTGAAAAAAGTATTCTTAATGGTTGCGGGTGCCGCGGTTCAAAAATACGGACCAGAGTTAGAATCACACCAACAATTATTAATGGCTGCTTCTGATATTTTAATCGAAATTTACATGGCTGAAAGTACAATTCTTAGAACGGAGAAATTAGCTAAAAAAGAAGGCGAAGACAAAGTTCAAGAGCAAATTGCTATGGCAAAATTATACTTATATCATGCAGTAGATATCGTGACTCAAAAAGGAAAAGAAGGAATCGTTTCTTTCTCTGAAGGTGATGAACAACGCATGATGTTAATGGGATTAAAACGTTTTACAAAATATACGAACATGCCAAATGTAATTGGTCTTCGTGAAAAAATTGCTGCAAAAATTATTAGCGAAAATAAATACGCTTTTTAATACAGTGATATAATTGGTTTAGTTTGTTAAAAAAAGCCACTACAATTTGTAGTGGCTTTTTTAATGAAATAAATATTTGTTTACTCTAATACAAAAGTAACTGAAACATTTGCTACAATTTCAATTTCACCAATTGCTAAAGTTTCTCTCTCTGGTATTTGCTCGTAAGCTGCGTCAGAAGATTTTGCCATTGCAAAAACAGGTTGTGGATAATGTGTATATGAATTATCCGAAATTAATAATGCTTTACCCACTTTTTGACCAGATAAAACCGAAACATAATCTTCAGCTTTTTGTTTTGCATCTAGCATGGCTTTTTTTCGTGCTTCTTTTTCAAATTCTTTAATTTTTGACGATTTGAATTCTACTCCTTGAATGTTATTAATGCCACTATCAACTAAATCCATCATTAATTTATCATATTTTGACAAATCTTTCAAATGAATCGTAATAGTTTGATTCGCTACATAATTGTATTTTTTTGTATTATAATCGTAGTTCTTATACAAATTCACACGTTGTGTTTGATAATCAGCAGTTGGAATTCCCTTTTGCTTGATTAATTTCAATACTTTATCAACAGTTTCATCATTTTTCTTTTTCACTTCTACAGCTTCTTTTCCTGTATTTTCAACAGAAACTGTAATTAAAGCTTCATCTGGAGTTACTTTTATTTTTCCTTCTCCAGAAATACTAATTTGAGGTATTTGTTTTACCTCTTGCGCGTGTACCATAGTTCCCAATAATGTTAGTACTAAAATTAATTTTTTCATAATCTATTCTTTTATGATTAGTCATTTTCAAGTTTTGTGCCAAAACTTATAATTTGTTAGTTTTTTCCATAAAAAATAAAACAACAATTGGAACTAACAACGCCAAAACCGTTACGGGTTCGTTAGTAATCAAATAAGGTTCACGTGCTAATGTAATTCCAAAACCACCAATTGCTCCACCAAAATGAGCTACATGTCCAATATTATCGCTTTTTGATTTCATACCATAAATTGATAATAACAGATAACCAAATCCAAAAATATAACCTGGTATAAATCCATACATATAAATATTTGGTTCTAATAATATCGCACTGTAAATAATTCCTGTAACGGCTCCAGAAGCTCCAACGGCTCTATAATAATAATCGTTTTTATGAAAATATAAGGTAAGTAAACTTCCAGCAATTAAACTACCAAAATAGATATACAGAAAATACAAATTACCAAGGTTCCCAAAGACATAAGGCGCAAACAAGTATAATGTAAACATATTAAAAAACAAATGTTGAAAATCAACATGCAAAAAACCTGAAGTAAATAATCTAAATTGCTCACCTGCTTTAATACTTCCAATGTGAAATTCGTGCTTTCTAAAAAAGGATGAGTCATTAAATCCTTTATAACTAATGAGTAGGTTTGCAACAATAAGTGCAATCAATATAAAATTCATTATCTTTTTTTTGTAAATTTAAGAATAGTTTGGCTAATTAACTTAGAACTAAAAAAGTATATTTGTAAAAAAATATACGAATGCAGTTACTTATCTATTTATTATTATATCCGATACTTTGGTTAATTTCTATACTACCATTTCCTATTTTCTATTTATTTTCTGATTTTGTTTATTTTTTGACCTACAATTTAATAGGATATAGAAAAAAAGTTGTTCGTGCAAATATTGCTTTAGCATTACCGCATTTATCAGAGAAAGAAAGACTTAGTATCGAAAAAAAGTTTTATAGTCACCTATGCGATATGTTTTTAGAAATGATCAAAACACTTACTATTTCTCAAAAAGAAGTTGAAAAGCGTTTTACTTTCACAAACTTGGAAGTATATCATGAATTAGAAAAACAGAATAAGAGTATTGCTTTACTTTGTGCGCACTATGCAAGCTATGAATGGGTAATTTCAATGAATTATCACATTACATACAAAGGATTTGGAATTTACAAAAAAATAGCAAACCCTTATTTTGATAAATTGGTTCGAAAAATTCGTTCAAAATTTAAAGCCGCATTAATTACTACAAAAGAGACTATTCCAACAATTGCTGAAAATCATAAACAAGGCCTTTTATGCTTATATGGATTTGCCAGCGACCAATCTCCTAAAAAGAACGCGGCCTATCATTGGGCACCATTTATGGGACACATTGTACCCGTTCATACTGGCGCAGAAATGCTGGCAAAACGTTTTGACATGAATGTTATCTTTTTAAGAACTAAAAAAATTAAAAGAGGATACTATGAAGCTAGTTTTGAATTGCTTTCCAATGATGCTAAATCAGTTCCAAATTATGATATTACGGATAGATTTTTACAACTTGTTGAAGAACAAATTCATGAAGCACCGGAATTTTATTTATGGACGCACAAGCGTTGGAAATACATGAAAAACTAAACTTTAAACCAATTTTCAACCATTTGCTTTTCAGAATTTAGCGCATTTTTATGTGTAAATTCATTTGTTTTAGCATTATAATTATAATCTAACTTCCATTCTTTATGATTAGAGGCTAAGGCTTTGATGCTTTCGCATACATATTGAATTTCTTCGGTTGTAGTTGTTGGATGAATAGACATTCTAATCCACCCTGGTTTTTGAATTAAATCTCCTGAACTAATTTGGCACACTAAATTATGTGAAGTTTCTTGATCAACATGCAATAAATAATGTCCATAAGTTCCTGCGCAACTGCATCCACCACGCGTTTGAATACCGAATTTATCATTCAATAATTTTACTCCTAAATTATAATGCAAATCATCAATGTAAAAAGAAATTACACCTAACCTATCTTGGTGTTGATTGGCTAAAATGTGTAAATTATCAATTGAATTTAATTCTGAAAAAATATAATCTACAAGTTCATGTTCTCTGTCTAGAATATTTTGAACGCCCATTTTTTCTTTCAACTGAATTGCTAAAGCTGTTTTAATCACTTGTAAAAAACCTGGAGTACCGCCATCTTCTCTATCTTCTATATTGTCAATATATTTATGCTCCCCCCATGGGTTTGTCCAACTTACTGTTCCACCACCTGGGCAATCGGGTACATTATTTTTGTATAAGTTTTTATTAAAAATCAACACTCCCGAAGTGCCAGGACCACCTAAAAATTTATGTGGCGAAAAGAAAATTGCGTCCAAATAGCTTTCAGCATCTTCAGGATGCATATCAATTGTTACATAAGGCCCTGAACATGCAAAATCAACAAAACAAACACCATTATTTTGGTGCATTATTTTAGCAATTTCATGATAAGGTGTTTTTATTCCGGTTACATTAGAACAAGAAGTAATGGATGCGATTTTAAAACTTCTGTGTTTATATTTTTCTAATAATTGTTTAAATTCATTTATGCAAAATAATCCTTCATCATTAGCAGGAATTACTTCTACATCAGCAATAGTTTCTAACCAAGACGTTTGATTAGAATGATGTTCCATGTGAGAAATGAAAACTATCGGTTTTAATGCTTCAGGAATTGAAGTAAATTCTTTTAAATTTTCAGCAATACGAAGTCCCAAAATGCGCTGAAATTTATTCACTACACCAGTCATTCCTGTGCCGTCTGTAATGAGAATATCATCTGTATTTGCATTGACATGGTGTTTAATGATATGACGAGCTTCATGATATGCCATTGTCATAGCAGTTCCAGATACTGTGGTTTCAGTATGAGTATTTGCAACAAAAGGTCCGAAATCATTCATTAATTTTTCCTCTATAGGACGATACAATCTACCGCTAGCGGTCCAATCTGTGTATATAATTTTTTGTTCCCCGAATGGAGAAATAAACGATTGATTGATACCAATAATATCTTTTCTAAAAGTACTAAAATAACGTTCTAATTCCGTTGTAGTTGCTGTAGTAATCATTGCATTCTAATTTGATTCCAAAGATACATTTTTTTATAAAAACGCATCATTACAATATCATTTGAATTTGTACATTTGTATAAATTTTAAAAATTCATGCAACATATAATCGATCGCTTTATAAGCTACGTAACTATTGATACAGAATCTGACCCAAATTCAGAAACTACACCAAGTACAAAAAAACAACTAGACCTTGCTAATCTTTTAGTTAAAGAGTTAAAAGCAATGGGAATGACCGAGGTAACCATAGATAAAAATGGATACGTAATGGCTACTCTTGAAAGTAATGTAAAACATAAAGTGCCTACAATTGGTTTTGTGGCCCATTATGACACAACACCTGATTTTACAGGCGCTAATGTAAAACCTCAAATTGTAAAAAATTATGATGGTGGTGATATTGTTTTAAATAAAAAACAAAATATTGTACTATCTCCAAGTTATTTCAAAGATTTATTACAATATAAAGGTCAAACTTTAATTACAACAGACGGAACAACGCTTTTAGGCGCTGATGATAAAGCTGGAATCACCGAAATTATGTCGGCAATGGAATATTTAATTCAGCATCCAGAAATTAAACACGGAAAAATTCGTGTAGGATTTACGCCAGATGAAGAAATTGGTCGTGGTGCACATAAATTTGATGTAGAACAATTTGGCTGCGAATGGGCGTACACGATGGACGGAAGTCAAATTGGTGAACTAGAATACGAAAATTTTAATGCGGCTGGTGCTAAAATCACATTCAAAGGAAAAAGTGTACATCCAGGCTATGCTAAAGGAAAAATGATTAACTCGATGCTATTAGCCAATCAGTATATTGCTAAGTTGCCAAAGAATGAAATTCCAGAAAAGACCAAAGGATATGAAGGATTTTATCATGTAGTAGGAATTACTGGAAGCATTGAAGAAACTGTTGTTGAGTTAATTATACGCGATCACAGTGCTAAAAAATTCAAAGACAGAAAAGAATTTGTTCAAGATTTAGCTGTGAAATTCAATAAAAAATGGAAAAAACAATTTGGTGATGAAATTGTAATTGCCGAAGTAAAAGACCAATATTATAATATGAAAGAAAAAGTAAAGCCTGTTTTTCATATTGTAGAAATTGCTGAAAAAGCAATGAAAGAACTAGGCATCAAACCATTAATTAAGCCTATTCGTGGTGGAACCGATGGTTGTCAATTATCTTACAAAGGCTTACCATGTCCAAATATTTTTGCAGGTGGACATAATTTTCATGGAAAATACGAATATGTACCTGTTGAAAGCATGGTAAAAGCAACTGAAGTAATTGTAAAAATTGCCGAAATTACTGCTAGTACAAAGAAATAATAAAACAACTCTTTTTGAGACAATTATTGCAAAAACAAGCATTTTGAATGCTTGTTTTTTTTGTATATTCGCACTCTATTTATATTAATTACAAATAAAATTATATGTTCCAATCAAATTTCAAACAAAATGGTTTATTGATTTTATTGATTTTTGCATCAATAACAAGTTTTGGACAAGAAAAACATTTAAAAAACATCAAACAATTAACTTTTGGCGGAGATAATGCGGAAGCTTATTTTAGTCCAAAAGGAGATAAATTAACACTTCAAGTAACTAACAAAGCATTTGGTGTTTCATGTGACCAAATTTTCATGTTGGATTTACAAGCACAAGAATTTAATGAAAAAAGTCTTCAATTAGTTTCGACAGGAAAAGGAAGAACTACTTGTTCATATTATATGCCAGACGGACAACATATTTTATATGCTTCCACTCACGCAGCAGACCATGCGTGTCCTGCTCCTCCAAAACCAATTGACGGAAAATATTTATGGGCAATTTATCCAGAATTTGATATTTATATTGCCGATTTAAAAGGGAATATTACTAAACAATTAACAAATACTCCAGGTTATGATGCAGAAGCTGTTGTTTCGCCTGATGGTAAAAAAATTGCTTTCACAAGTATTAGAAGTGGTGATTTAGAATTATACACCATGGATATCGATGGAAGTAATTTAAAACAAATTACTTTTGGATTGGGATATGATGGTGGTTGTTTCTTTTCACACGATAGTAAAAAATTAGTATTTCGTTCTTCACGACCAAAAACAGCCGAAGCAATCAAAGAATATAAAGATTTGTTAGCCCAAAACTTAGTTGCTCCATCTGAAATGGAAATTCACACCTGTAATATTGATGGTTCTGACTTGAAACAAATTACACATTTAGGTAAAGCCAACTGGGCTCCTTACTTTCATCCATCAGATAAGAAAATTATTTTTTCTTCAAACCATCACTCAACAAGAGGTTATGATTTTCAATTATTTATGATTGACATTGATGGAGAAAATTTACAACAAATTACTTGGAATAGTGAATTTAATGCTTTCCCAATGTTTTCACCTGATGGGAAAAAATTAGTTTTCTCTAGCAATAGAATGCAAAGTAAACCAAGAGAAACCAATGTGTTTATTGCTGATTGGGTCGAAGGTGATGCTGCTGAAATTGCGCAACCAAAATCATTAAAAAAGCATATTTCTTATTTATCTTCAGACGAATTACAAGGTCGTTTAACTGGTTCTGTAGGAGAGAAAAAAGCTGCAGAATACATTGTAAAAGAATTCAAAGCCTTGGGATTAAAACCCTATGCAAATAAATCCTATTTACAAACATTTAATTACAAAGTAAAAGTTAATCCGCACAGCACAAACGCTGCTGATGACAAATCTAATAGCGGAACAAATGTTATTGCATATCTTGATAATAAAGCATCTAAAACAATTGTAATTGGAGCGCATTATGACCATTTAGGATTAAACGAACACAATCATTCAACCAAACCAAATGCTACTGGAGAAATTCACAATGGCGCTGATGATAATGCTTCTGGTGTAGCAGGTGTATTAGAATTAGCACGTATGTTTTCTCAAAATAAAACCAAAGAAAATGTAAACTATATTTTTGCTTTATTTTCTGGCGAAGAAGATGGTTTAATTGGTTCAAAACACATGGCTGAAACATTAAAAACATTATATCCTAATGTAGTTACTATGATAAATATGGATATGATTGGTCGCTTAGATAAAGACAAAAGTCTAGTTGTTGGCGGCATTGGAACAGCACCTGATTTTTCAAATATTGTAACCAAAAACAAACCCGCAGGATTCAATGTTACTTTAGACAATACTGGTCAAGGGCCATCAGATCATACCTCTTTTTATCTAAAAGATATTCCGGTGTTGTATTTCTTTACAGGTACACATGATGATTATCACAAACCTAGCGATGATGAAGATAAAATCAATTATTATGGTGTGAGAAATATTGTTGATTATGTATTTAGAGTATCGAATGAAATTGCAACTTTAGACAAAATTGAATTCACAAAAACTGCAATGAATGCAGGAAAAACAGCTCCAAAATACAAAGTAACCTTAGGCATTATGCCAGATTATACTGATCATGGAGATGGATTGCATATTGATGGTGTAACTGAAAATCGTCCTGCTCATGCCGCGGGGATTTTAGAAGGTGATATTTTAATAAAAATTGGCGATTGCGAAATCAAAGAAGTATATGGTTATATGGATTGTTTAGCAAAATTAACTGCTGGTGATGAAAAAGATGTTACAATTTTAAGAAACGGAAAACCGATTACTGTCAAAGTAAAATTTTAAAATAAGAAAGAGGATTCAATTCCTCTTTTTTTATTTATTATTTTTGAATTACTTAAATTGAGTCTATGTTAGAAAAAGAAAACAAATGGAATAAAACCAATCAATGGGCTGAAGAAATTGAGCTTTTGCATAACATCATTAAAAAAACATCGCTAATAGAAACTACTAAATGGGGAGGTCCTGTTTATACTCACAAAAATAAAAATGTAGTTGGTGTTGGTGGATTTAAGTCATATTTTGGCATTTGGTTTTACAATGGTGTTTTTTTAACCGACGAAAAAAAGCTGCTGATTAATGCCAATGAAGAAAACACGAAATCATTACGTCAAATGCGATTCAAATCGATAAATGATATTGATGAAAAATTAATTTTATCCTATATCTATGAAGCAATTGAGATTGAAGAAAAAGGATTGATGATTCCAAAAGAAAAAAAAGAAACAATTATTCCTGAAATTCTTCAAAAAGAATTAGACAATAATTTAGAATTAAAAACAAAATTTAATGCCTTTTCTCCTTATAAGCAAAGAGAATTTATTGAGCACATTACATCTGCCAAGCAAGAAAAAACACAACTTGCGCGTCTAGAAAAAATTCTTCCTATGATTTTTGAAGGAAAAGGATTAAACGACAAATACAGATAAACAAAAAGCCGAACTTCTATCGAAATTCGGCTTTTTTATGATTTTATTTAGCTTATTTAGCAGCTAATTTTGCACTTAATTCAGATGAAATAGCTGATTTTTCCATTTTAATTTTTCCAGCCATTGTTTCAATTACTACTGTATCATCAGTCATTTCGGCAATTTTACCATGAATTCCTGATTTAGTGATAATTTTATCTCCTACTTTTAATCCGTTTTCAAAAGCTTTTTCTTTTTTTGCTCTTCTTTGAGCTGGCATAATCATAAAAAAATACATTACTGCAATCATTGCAAGTAACATCAAAGTATTCTGATTCATCATAATAATTACTATTTATTTGTTGCGGCAATTCCCGCTTTTGGTGTTACGTTTGCTTTAATTTGAAATGTTTCATGACCATTTTCAGTATTGGTCGTTAATGTAACCGTTTTTTCTTGTGCTCCAGGCTTACCTTGAGAGTTAAACGAAACTTTTATTGGCGCAGAATCTCCTGGTTTAATAGGATCTTTTGGTGGTTGTGGCACAGTACATCCGCAACTTCCTTTTGCTTCGGCAATAACTAAATCTGCTTCACCGTCATTTGTTACTATGAATTCTGTTTCTACTTTGTCCCCTTCATTAATAGTTCCAAAGTCATGAACCAGTTTATCTAGTTTTACTTTTGGTAATTTTCCACCTAATGCTTTTTCAGCTTCAAGTGCTTTCATATCAGCGTCAGTAATTTTATCAGCTGCACTCTCTTGTTTGCATGAAGTAGTCATTAAAACCACTGAAAGGGCTAAAAACCCAATTGATTTTTTCATCATAATTTTTAAATTTTATAATAAACCTCTACCTGATTTTTTTAATTTTCCGTCTTGTGTAAATTCTTTGACTAAGTTGTCTAAAATTCCGTTGATAAAAATACTACTTTTTGGTGTAGAATATTCTTTTGCAATCTCTAAATATTCGTTAATTGTAACTTTTGCAGGAATTGATGGAAATTTTAACAATTCACAAATAGCCATTTTCAAGATAATTGTATCGATTTCAGCAATACGTTCCACGTCCCAATTAGGCGTTTTATCAATATATTCTTTTGATAATTCAACTTCGTTTAAAACTGTTTTTCTAAATAAGTTTTTTACAAAATCTTTATCATCTTCATCTTTATACACTTTAGGAACAACTAAAGCATCGTCAACTGACTTTAATTGTTTAATTTGTTTTAGAATCAAAGTGTTAATTCCTGGCAAATCATCTACCCAAGTTAACTTATAATCTTCCAAATAGTCATATAATTTATCACTTGGAGCAATTACTTCTGTATATAAATCAGCTATAAAATATTTATCATCATCAAAGCTACCTTCTGGTTTTTGCATATATTTTTGATACAACTCACTAGCTTTAATCGATTCAATTAGCATCAAAATAATGTCGTCATTTTGTTTCCAATTGTTAATTTTTCGATCCTCTAAAGCTTCTTCTAATGCTTCAGACTCGGCTAACAATACTAAAACTTTATTTTGAACAAATTTTAAACTTGGATTGCGTTCTTCTTTAGTAGCTAAATGTTTTTTTGAAGCTAATTCCATGTAAATTTCTTCTTTCTTTTTGATTTCAATAAGTGCTGAAAGCAATAAAAGATACAAGTCTTGGGTGTTTTCGATACTTTGATACAAGAATTTTTCTTCTTTATCTAAATTATCAGATTGGTGTTGATGCATAGCATAAATACTTTGCATTACTTTTACTCGGATATGTCTTCTGTTTAACATACTAATTAAGAACTTTATAAAATTAAGAGAGCGAAAGAATAACTCCTTTCGCTCTGCAAAAATACAATTTTATTTAAAACGAATTACTTGTTTAACCCATTTTTTGTATCATCAATACGCTTTTGTGCCATTGAAAAAGCGGCTTGATGTGTTGTAATATTATTATCATCAGCAAATTTGAAAATCTCTAATGCTGTGTTATAGATATTTTCAGTTTTTTGCATCACTTGCTCTCTTGACCAATTTACAATTTCTGAATACACATTGATAACTCCACCTGCATTAATTAAGAAATCTGGTGCGTATAAAATACCTTTTTCTTTCAAAATTTTTCCATGAACCGCTTCATTAGCTAACTGATTATTTGCAGCACCTGCAATAATTGAAGCTTTAATTTTGTCGATTGTATTATCATTAATGGTAGCTCCTAAAGCGCAAGGCGCATAAATATCCACATCAGCGCTGTATAAATCTGCACCAGTAAATATTTTAGCTCCATATTTAGCACCTATTTGATGTACTCTATCTTCGTTAATATCAGTAACCGTTACGATTGCTCCACTTTCTGTTAAATGTTGTACTAATACTTCACCCACGTGACCAATTCCTTGTACTAATACTTTTTTACCTTCTAAATTATCTGAACCATATTTATATTTTGCAGCAGCTTTCATACCCATAAACACACCATAAGCAGTCACAGGCGATGGATTTCCAGAACCTCCTTTTTCAACAGAAATTCCAGCAACATGTTTGGTTACTTCACTAACAATATCCATATCTTTAGTTTCCATACCAACATCTTCTGCAGTAATATATTTTCCTGATAATGAGTCTACAAACTGTCCGAATTTAGTCATCAATTCAGGTGTTTTTTGAGTTTTAGCATCACCAATGATAACTGCTTTACCTCCACCTAAATTTAATCCAGAAATCGAGTTTTTAAAAGACATTCCGCGCGATAAACGTAAAACATCATTCAATGCTTCCCACTCATTTGTATAATTCCACATTCTTGTTCCTCCTAATGCAGGTCCTAAAACTGTGTTATGAATTCCAATAATTGCTTTTAATCCTGTATCTTTGTCGTGACAAAATACAACTTGTTCATGACCATCAAAAGAAACTTGACCAAAAACTGGGTCTACTTTATGAAGCTCATTAGCTTTTAATAAATCTGCTGTCATGTGATTTGATTTGGGTTGAAAATTATTCAATATTTGATTACAATATTACGGATAATTTTAAAATGAATTAAAAAATTATGTATTTTTTAATAATTTAGCAATGAAATGTTATAAAAAAGAATAATACTTCATTATCAATACATTAGCTTTTTAATGGATTTGATAAGAAAATGTTATGACATCTAAAAATACTATGAAAGAATTACAATATTTAAACAAATATTTTATCAAATATAAATATCGCTTCTTGTTGGGCTTATTTATAACTATTATCGCACAAATATTTTCTTTATTTACTCCAGAGCTTATTGGAAACTCCATAAAAGTGATTGAAGATTTTGTAAAATCAACGCATAAAGATGTTGGTTTATTAAAATATTCGTTATTAAAAAACATTCTTTACATACTGGCAACCACAATTATAGCTGGTTTTTTTACTTTTCTAATGCGTCAAACACTCATAGTGATGTCACGTTATGTTGAGTTTGATTTGAAGAATGAAATTTTTAATCATTATCAAAATTTGACTCAAAGTTTTTACAAACGCAATCGAACAGGCGATTTAATGAATCGAATTAGTGAAGATGTAGGCAAAGTAAGAATGTATGTAGGACCTGCCGTTATGTATTCTTTAAACACGGTTATGCGATTTACAATTGTAGTGGTGTATATGTACAATATTTCGCCGAAGCTTACCTTATATTCTTTACTTCCACTACCTTTATTATCGTATAGTATTTTTAAAATTAGTTCAGAAATTCATAAGAGAAGTGGTGCTTTTCAGCAAAATTTATCAAATTTATTTTCATTTACACAAGAAATTTTTTCAGGTATTCGAGTAATAAAAGCATATGCTATTGAAAATAAAAAGCAAGATGATTTTTTTGAACTAACAAAAGAAAGTAAGGCTAAAGCAATGGATTTAGCTAAAGTAAACTCATTATTTGGTCCATTAATGATTTTACTTATTGGCTTGAGTAATTTAGTAGTTGTTTATGTTGGTGGTTCTATGTACATTAACAACGATCCAGAAATAGAGAGTATTGGCGTAATTGCTCAGTTTATTTTATACATCAACATGCTAACTTGGCCAGTAGCTTCATTAGGCTGGGTATCTTCTTTAGTTCAAGAAGCCGAAGCATCGCAAAAGCGAATCAATGAATTTCTAAAAGAAGAACCAGAAATTAAAAATACCACTACTACACATTCTAAAATTGAAGGAACAATAGCTTTTAATAATGTATCTTTTATTTATGAAGACACAAACATCAAAGCTTTAGAAAACATTTCGTTTACCATCGAAAAAGGTAAAACATTAGCAATACTAGGGAAAACAGGTTCAGGAAAATCAACAATTCTATCCTTAATCAGTCGTTTATATGATGTAAATGACGGCTCGATTACCATTGACAATCAACCGATAAAGCATGTAAACTTGTATGACTTGAGAAATCAAATTAGCGTGGTGCCCCAAGATGCTTTTTTATTTTCAGATAGTATAAAAAACAACATCAAATTTGGCAATGAAAACGCCACAGATACCGAAGTAATTGAAGCTGCTAAAAAAGCTGTTGTTCATGATAATATTATTACTTTTAATGAACAATATGAAACTATTTTAGGCGAAAGAGGTATAACACTTTCTGGCGGACAAAAACAGCGCGTTTCGATTGCTAGAGCATTAATTAAAAATGCCCCTATTTTACTTTTAGATGATTGTTTAAGTGCTGTAGATACTGAAACTGAGGAGATTATTTTAAACAATCTTTTAGACTATTGTAAAGACAAAACAACAATTATTGTAAGTCACAGAGTTTCTTCAGCAAAAAATGCCGACATGATTTTAATTCTTGAAGACGGCAAAATAATTGAGCAAGGCACTCATAATCAACTCATAGAACATAATGGTTATTACAAAGAATTGTATATAAAACAACTTTCAGAAAAAGAAATTAACTAAACTATTGTTTTATACATTTTTTTTTTAGATTTTTGATTCGCTATAACTAATTAATTTGACAGTAGGATTATGAGAGAAAATGAAATGTTAGAAAAAGAAGATATTTTTTCTAAAGTATTGCGAGCAGGAAGAAGAACATATTTCTTTGATGTAAGAGCAACAAAAGCAGACGATTACTACATTACAATTACAGAAAGTAAAAAATTTACAGAAGAAGACGGTTCTTTTCATTTTAAGAAACACAAAATTTATTTATACAAAGAAGATTTTGCCGCTTTCAGAGAAATTTTAGACGAAATGGTAGATTTTGTTTTAGACCAAAAAGGTGAAGAGGTAATTTCTGAAAGACATCAGAAAGATTTTAAAAGAGAAAATTATGCTGAAAATACTGAAGAAGTAAAATCAGCCGAAAGTTTTACAAATATTGATTTTGACGATATTTAATAAAAAAAGCCCTGAAATTCAGGGCTTTTTTTATTATACTATCCATGGATTGTTTCTGTTTTACCATAACTTTGAATGATTTTTGCTTCAAAGTCTAACCATTCTTCCCAACGTTTTTTAACATCGTAACCTTCTTCAGCTAAATCATGTGCAAATTGCAAGAAAGACGTATAATGACCTGCTTCACTAATCATTAATTCTTTGTAAAAAACAGCTAATTCCTCATCTTTAATATTATCTGAAAGCACTTTGAAACGTTCACAGCTTCTTGCTTCAATCATAGCTGCAAATAGCATTCGTTCTACAATCAAATGCTTACGATTTCCGGGTTTCATAAACTTAAACAAATCATTTACATAACTATCCTTGCGTTCGCGCCCTAAAACCCATCCTCTTGCTTTAATAATTTCGTGAACTTGTTCAAAATGATCCATTTCCTCTTTTGCTATTTTAGTCAGCTCAGTGGTTATTTCTGTAAATTCTGGTAACAAATTAATTAGCATAATAGCATTTGAAGAAGCTTTTAATTCACACCAAGCATGGTCAGTTAGAATTTCTTCTAAATTTCCTTCAGCAATATTTGCCCATCTTGGGTCTGTTGGTAATTTTAAACGAAACATTTTTTTTGGTTAAAAGTTAAAAGTTGAAAGAAAAAAGTTTGCTTTTGACCGACTATAAATCTTATACTAATAACAAAATTATGGATACAAAATTAAGAAGATTATAGTTCTAATCCTAAATTAGAAATGTCCCATTTTTTTTCTTGATTGTATTGAATTTTTCCATTTTTAATTTCTAAAGGGCAATCAAAATTATTGGTATATAAACCTCCAGTTCCTAATCCTTGAGGCAACGGATTTTGCAAAATATAAGTAAATTGAGTGATCGAATTTAAGCCAATATTACTTTCTAAAGCCGACGTAATCCACCATCCAATATTGTACTTTTCTGCCACAGAAATCCACTCCAAAACACCATTAAATCCACCCACCAAACTTGGCTTTAAAATGATATATTGTGGCTGAATTTTAACCAATAATTCTTCTTTCTTATCACGTCCAAATACACCAATCAGTTCTTCATCCAACGCAATAGGAAAAGGAGTGGTTTTACACAGTTCTGCCATCTTGTCAGTATTGTTTTTTTGAATAGGCTGCTCTATACTATGTAATTCAAATCCAGATAATTGATTCAATTTATATAAAGCTTCACTTAAATCAAAAGCACCGTTAGCATCAACACGAATTTCGATCGTTTTTGCATCAAAATTTTGGCGAATAAATCGTAATAAATCCAATTCTTTTTCAAAATCTATGGCGCCAATTTTTAATTTTATACAGGTAAACCCTTGTACTAATTTTTCCTCAATTTGAGCTTTCATAAACAACTCATTTCCCATCCAAACCAGACCATTAATCTGCATGTTTTTTTCACCTTGCGTAAAAGCAGAAGGAAACAAATCAAAAGGTGTTTTTGAACCCAAAGAACGGAAAGCAGTTTCAACCCCAAACTGAATCGATGGGAATTCTATTAATGCTTCTAAAAGTTGTTTTTCACCTATATGAATATTACGACAAACCCATTGCAATTTTTCTTCATAATCGGGTCTATCGTCTATAGAAAGTGTTCTTAAAATACCACACTCACCTATTCCAATTTTTCCGTTTTCTTCCAAGATTAAAAACCAAGTTTCTTTCTCAGTCATCACACCTCTAGAAGTACCACTCGGTCTTTTGAAATTGAGAATGTATTTTTTGTAAGTTGCTTTCAAAATAAGGCTAAAAGTTTATGAGTTATAAGAAGTTTATTTTAATCGAACTTTCAACAACTTAATTATTTCTAATAAACAAGCTTGAGTACCTTCAAAATATTCTTCTTTTTTAAAATATGGAATGACTTGATTTTTAATAATATTCGTTGTTTCTTCATCAGAAATTAATAAAGTAATTCCGTCTCCATTTTGAATTCTAATTTGTCTATATCCATCAGAAATAGCAATTAAAACTCCATTTGATTTATCTTTTTTACCAACACCCCAAGTTCTGGCAATATGTAATGATAAATCTTCGAATTTTTCTTTAGAAACTTTAAATGTGTCAATAGTTACAATTGCTATTTCAACTGTTGTTTCTTTTTCAAAATTTGAAATAATTTGATTTAATTCTTTCTCTTCTATATCAGAAAATAAGTTTTCATAATCATTTGTCCAATTATATGGCTTAGGCAAATCATCCCAAAACACTTGTCGATATGACTCCAGAGAAACCGATTTTTTACTTTCTAACTTCAATGTATCAGTCGTTTGAGCTTTCATTGAAAAAGCTAAAAGAAAAATTAAAAGCTGAAAATACAATCTAATACTTGACATTGGTAAATTATTCAATAACTCTCAATATTTTCTTGAAGTCGTCTGTTGGTAATTCGTGTTTTTCAAAAGTTGTGAAATCCGATTTTGTTTGCGCTATCCAGGTTTTACCGTTAGATAAGCTTTCATGAGCATATTTTTTATGAATGTCTTTTGCATCAGAAATTCTATCCGTAAACAGATAAACATGCGCTAAATTCAACTGAAAATGAATCTCGGAAGGATTCAACTTTAAACCTTTATTGTAAGTTTCTTCTGCTTTAGTAAATTGTTTAGAAATTAAGTAATAATCGCCTAAAATTTCATAATCAATGTAAGTTGCTCTATTTTTTGCCATCATTTCTGTAGAAATAATAGTAATCGCTTCTTCATAATTCCCTTTTTGAAAAGCAGCAAATGATTTTTCACGAATAATATCATAATAAGCTTTTAGTTCGCCAGTGCTTTTCAAACTTTCCTCGGTTAGCTTATCAATTGCATTATTTTTCTCTACAGTCAATAATTGCAAAAAATCTCGATATGTGAACTTTTTTGCCATGTTTTCGATAAAAACTGCATAAAACTGGTCTTTTTTAGTCAATTTCGATACAACTGGAAGTTTTTTAGCAATTGTCAGAATCTCATTTTTTGTTGTTTTATCCCAACCCCTACTAGCTTTATAATCAACCCACGGCACCACTTCTAAAACAATTTTTTGATTCATTAGCCAATTTTGGCTTTCGAATCCGAACCACAAATTGGGTAAATTAGTCAAACATAGTGATGAAGATGAAATTAATTTTGCTTCTTTATTTACTTTTTCTTTTTGCTCAAAACAAGCTTTGTCTGTTTTTCCATCTTTAAAAAAAACATTGGCAGCGTTTGCTTCTTGAAATAAAGCATAAGTACATTTGTCATCACCTGAAATAGCTGATGTTAATTGAATAGCACCCGCAGTTCCTTGACTAATTCCTGTTGGATCTGGAATTGCTTTTAAAACTGAGACCAAACTTGATGTTAACTTTTGACCTTCATCTAAAAGCGTGATTCGGTACACAAATTCTGTTGTTCCTACTGGTAAATCTTCTGTTTTTATTAATGCTCGCTTTCCTGCAGAAAGACTTATTTCTTTTGTAGTTGCTCTTTCTTTATCCCAAAAACCATCGGTTTGAGCATAAAAAGTTGCTGAAAATAATAAGGCTGATACAGTGTATAAAATTTTGTTCATTTTAATTTTTAATAGATAAATACAATTTGGATGCCAAAGACTTATAATTCGATACTTTGTCCGATTTCTAACAACATTAAGTCTTTTCCTTTGTCGAAAAATTTACGTTTAGCTTCTTCGTGATTGATTTCGATATAACCAAAAGTATCAAAATGATAGCCCAATACTTTGTCACATTGCACAAAGTCTGAAGCAATTATAGCGTCTTCAACATCCATGGTAAAATTACTTCCAATAGGTAAAATTGCTAAATCTAATTTGGTTCGCATCGGAATAAGCTTCATATCCATTGTTAAAGCAGTGTCGCCAGCAATATAAATATTTTTATGCTCACCCTCAATAACAAATCCACCAGGCTGCCCACCATAGCTTCCATCAGGGAAAGATGAAGTATGATGTGCAATTACATATTTTACCGTTCCAAATTCAAAGTCCCAACTTCCACCATGATTCATAGGATGATAATTAAGCCCTTTATTTCCAAAATGCGAAGCAATCTCATAGTTAGACACAATTACTGCATCTGTGCGCTTCGCAATAGCCTCTACATCTAAAATATGGTCTTGATGAGCGTGTGTTAATAAAATAAAATCAGCTTCTAATGTATTAATATCAATATGAGAAGCTTTTGGATTTCCCGAAATAAATGGATCGACTAAAATGTGAACATCATTTACTGTAATTCCAATACAAGCGTGACCGTAGAATGTGATTTTCATAGTTTTTATTTTAGTGATTATATAATTAGTTTATGAAACTAAAGCAATACAAAATAATATACTTAAAGCAAATGTTCCAAGCGCTACTTTTTTAAGTTCTGGATCGAAATCTTCGTATTTTTTTGATTTTCTTACTTTTTCAAGATGCTTTAAAAAGAAAATAAAAACAAAAAAACTGAAAAATATTTGCTTACTAATTCCAATCGAAAATATAAATAATAAAACAAATGGAATCACAATTAAAAAATGTTGATATTTCTTAGCCCTTTCTAGCCCCATTTTTACCACCAACGTATTTTTTCCAGCAATTGTATCATTTTCAATGTCTCGCATGTTATTTAGATTCAGTACAGCCACACTCAATAATCCAATTGAAGTTGCTGGTAAAAATAATTTCCAATCGATAAAATGAGTGAACAAAAAATTAGAACCTATTACTGAAACTAATCCAAAGAAAATAAATACAAATACATCTCCAAATCCACTGTAGCCGTATGCTCCTTTGCCTACAGTATATTTAACTGCCGCACCAATAGAACCGATTCCTAACAAAATAAAAATTAAACTCAATGCAAAATTCTCTTTTCCAAAAGCAACATAAATTAGCAACAAAGCGATAATAAAAGTTAATATTGCAGTAATAATAACCGCTTTTCTCATTTGTTGCGCTGTTATAATTCCTGCTGCCACTAAACGCTTTTCCCCAATTCTATTAGCATCAGTCCCTTTTACACCATCTCCGTAATCGTTGGCATAATTGGACAACACTTGCAAGCCTAATGTAGTCAATAATGCTAAAACCACAATTCTCCAATCTGTAAACCCTTGATGGTAAGCATAGGCGCTTCCAACAATAATTCCAGAAACAGAAAGTGGTAAAGTTCTTAATCTTGCGGCTTGTATCCAAGGTTTTATATTCATTTTTACTTTGCGATTTGTATTATTAATATTGTAACTTGAATAGCTAATGATAGAAATAAAATTTTTGATTTTTTGAACTTCCTTGAAGAAATTAAAACAAAAGTCATAATTGGTAATCCAAAAATTAAAAGTATTAAAGGTAACCAAAGTATTTCTGCAATTATACCAATAAATTTATTTTCATAAACATTGATATTGTTTGTTAGAATCCAGAAAAACATGACTAATAAGCTAACAAAAAAAATAACGATGTCAATAGTTGATTTTTTATCTTCTTTCATGGTTTTAATCTAATATATTTACATCCAATTCTCTTCCGAAGTTTCAACTTGAAACAACCAAAGATTGACTAAATTTTTAATTTCAGTATAATTTCCTGTTGAAAAACTGATAGTTCCACCAGCAGTAGACAAAGTTATTGAACCAATATTTGTTCCTTTTTGCCAAAAAAACTGCTGTGTTGTAATTGCTTGAATTTTATATGGTTCCACAATATTATTTTCAATATCCCATGCCCCATTCTGTTTGATTATAAAATCATTTGAAACAAAAAGTTTGTAATTTTTAAAGGAAAACCAAAGTAATAACCCAGAAAAAAGCGCAAAAACACAAGCGTATAAAATCCATTCTTTCCAAGTAATAATTTTGGTATTAAAAACTAGTATTAACGAAATCAAAAGTGGCAAAACAAGTAGAAAAAATGAATTTATAGCTAATTTTCTCCAATTAGGTAAGTATAATTTTTCTCTTGTAGGAAGTTTTTTGTACAATAAATTTAAAATTGCATCACGCTCGTTAGCTGTACATCCAGGCACTTCAATTTTGTCTTTTTCTTTAACTTTTTCTACATCACTTGAAGCTTGATGCACTTCAATTGTTGTTACATCAAATTTTTTCTGAAAATAATTTTGGGTAATCTTAATTTTTTGAACCTTATTGGGATTCAACAATGTGTTTTTCGTAGAAATCAACCCGTAAGTTAAAATAATTGCTTGTTTACTCTTTTGAATCGTGAAATCAAAATACTTAATAACCGTTCTAACCAAATTAACAACCAATACTAATCCGACAATACTTCCTAAAACAATTGCTATTGAAGTTAGGATTGGTAATTTATCTAAATAACTCGTTACTTTATCTTCGTCAATTACTTCATTTTGAGAAAATTGCTGCAAATTTTCCATAATAGTGGTAAAAAACAGAAATAACAGCGCAAAACTTTTTACATAATTTGAAGTAAATCCAATTTTTATCAAACTTAATAATCCAATTTTAATAAATGAAGTTGGCGTGTTTTCTTCCAGAATTGTTTCAGCGATTTCACTTCTATCAAGTTGAGAATGATTAATCAATCGTTCTTTTAATATGGTAGCCAAATCATGAGAAATTGCACTTATTGAGGCTTCTTTTTTATCGCTTCCAGCAGTATCAATTTCTAATTTATGCACACCAACTAATCGTTGAATTAAGCTTTGATTAATACTTACTTGCTGAATTTTATGCAATTGAATGGTTATTCTGGTCTTATTTAAAACACCTTTTTGAATTACAAATTCATTCGATTCATCATCAATATGAAAGGTGAAAAAATAATATTGTAAATATGAAATTAAAGCTATAATCAAAATAGCAACAGTAATTCCTCCAAAAACAAAAAACTTATTGAGTGTTTCAATTTTTACAATCCAAATTAATAATATTGGCCAAAATGCACGAACCGATTTTTGCAAAGTATTGGCAAACATTACTACAATCCCCGGAAGTGACTGTCTTTGTGGTTGTGAAAAATCAGCAAATTTACTCATTAGAATCAGTGCTTAATGGTGCTGTAGGCTCACTTTCAATTCTTTCAGCTGTTGGATTTATTTTTTGAGAAACCAAATTTTTAATTTTTTGAGCCTCTTCTAGTAATAATCCAGGTATTTTTAGATCGGAACTACTTCCTCCTGCAGTAAACAACTCCACTGATGCTAACCCTAATTTTCGAGAGATAAATCCCTGATGCAAAGCCACATGTTGTACACGATTAAACGGAATTATAGTGGTAGTCTCCGAAATCAGGCCAGATTTATAAATAGCATCATGGGATCGAAAAGCATAACCAATTTTCTTAAAACTTTTTTTTGTAAAGAAAACTATTAATCCTAATAATAAGATAAGGGCAACAAATATACTTCCCCATACATTAATAGAAAAAATATCTTTTTTAAGAACAAAAACTGTAGCAAAACCGCCTAAAACCAATATAATAAGCAACGAAAAATTAAACAACATTACTTTTAAATAATTAGAATGCAACCCACGCAATTGTACTTCCTCAAACTTGGGTAATTCGTTAATTTCTATAGCTTCATTGGTAAAATTTGTCATTCTATTTTCTAATTTATGAACTCTATTTTTTTCTAAATTCTAATTTCTAAATTCTGACTTATAATATTAAGGTAGATATTTCTTTTCAAAATTTGGTTTACGTTTTTCTAAAAACGCATCTCTACCTTCTTTAGCTTCGTCTGTCATATAGGCTAAACGAGTAGCTTCACCTGCAAAAACTTGTTGACCAACCATTCCGTCATCCGTTAAATTCATAGCAAATTTTAGCATTTTAATTGATGTTGGTGATTTGGCTAAAATTTCTTGTGCCCATTCATATGCTGTATCTTCTAATTCAGCATGCGGAATTACGGCATTCACCATTCCCATTTCAAAAGCGTCTTGAGCTGAATAATTTCTACCTAAAAAGAAGATTTCTCTAGCTTTCTTTTGTCCAACCATTTTTGCTAAATAAGCAGAACCATAACCACCGTCAAAACTAGTAACATCGGCATCGGTTTGTTTAAAAATAGCGTGTTCTTTGCTTGCCAATGTTAAATCACAAACCACATGAAGTGAATGCCCGCCACCAACAGCCCAACCCGGAACAACACAAATTACAGCTTTTGGCATAAAACGAATCATACGTTGTACTTCTAAAATGTTTAATCTGTGGTAACCGTCTTCTCCTACATATCCTTGATGACCTCTTGCTTTTTGATCGCCTCCACTACAAAAACTCCAAATACCGTCTTTAGAACTTGGTCCTTCAGCAGATAGCAATACTACTCCTATTGATGTATCTTCTTGCGCATCATAAAAAGCTTCGATTAGTTCTTTCGTTGTTTTTGGGCGAAAGGCATTTCTAACATCCGGTCTATTGAAAGCTATTCTGGCAACGCCATTACATTTTTTATATGTTATATCTTCAAATTCTTTTGCGGTTACCCAATTAATTGTGCTCATAGTATTTTAATATATTCAATTGAAATTGTTTGTTAAAACTAAATTTCAGTAAAAATAAATCATTTTTTGCATTATATTGCAAGTCCAAAACAATTACTCTTATGAAAAAATTATATATCGGATTTCTATTTGCTTCTGGGCTATTTAGTGCATCAGCTCAAAACTATGAATTTCAAGAAGTTATTAACGTAGAATGCTTGCCTGTAATCTCTCAAGATATCACTGGAACATGTTGGAGTTTCTCAACTTCTTCATTTCTAGAATCCGAAATTATTCGCTTAACGGGAAGACAAATTGACCTTTCTGAAATGTTTCAAGCTAGAACCACCTATTTAGCTAAAGCTGAAAACTATGTTATGCGACAAGGAAAAGCAAATTTTAGCGAAGGAGCTTTGGCACACGATGTTTTGAATAGTGTTTCAGAATATGGATTGATACCAAATCGTTTTTATGATGGTTTAGGAGAAGGACAAACCAAACATAATCATGTAGAAATGGTATCAGTTCTTGAAGCAATGCTAAAGACATATGTTGAAAATCCAGCAAAAAAATTATCACCAAATTGGAAACAAGCAATTAATGCCGTTTTAGATATTTATTTAGGAAGTATGCCTACTAAATTTGAATTTGAAGGCAAAAACTATACTCCAAAATCTTTCGCAGAATTCACCAAAATTAAACCTGAAAATTATATTACTTTAACTTCGTTTACACATAAATCCTATTATAAATCATTTATTTTAAATATACCAGATAATTTTTCAAATGGAAGTATGTATAATTTACCTTTGGATGAATTCATTGCAAACATAGACAATGCGTTGGCTAACGGCTATTCGCTTTCTTTAGATTGTGATGTTTCTGAAGCTACTTTTTCGGGAAAATATGGTGTTGCGTTTATTCCAGAAAAAGAAGAAGACATTAAAACCGGTTTAGCCGAAATTATTACTGAGAAAAATATAACTCCTGAATTCCGCCAACAAGAATTTGAAAACCTTTCTACAACAGACGACCATTTAATGCATATTGTTGGAAAAGTAAAAGACCAAAAAGGAAATGTTTATTACAAAGTAAAAAACTCTTGGGGTAGTGATGATAAAAAAGTAGCAAATGGCGGCTACGTATATATGAGTGTAGCTTATATTAAATTAAAAGCCATCTCAGTTTTGGTTCACAAAGACGGTTTAGATAAAAAAACAAAGAAAGAATTAAAATTATAATACGCTATTTTCTTACCATATAATGATTAACAAATTTTCAAGCCTACTATTTATTATATTTTTAATTAGTTGCCAAAACAAACCCGACAAAAAGAAAGAATCAACCATCAAAGATAAAGACGGTAATGTTTCAGAATATGCAGTTGATTTTACACCACTAACAACTGTTTATAAGAAAAAAACAGCTGATGATTTAGAAATATTTTTCAATGAAAAATTTAATACTAAAGATTTTAGTGGTTCTTTTTTAGTGGCTAAAAATGGTGAAATTTTATACGAAAACTACAGCGGTTATGCCTATAAAGAAAAAGATATTAAAATCACCGCTGAAACTCCAATACATCTTGCTTCTGTTAGTAAAGTAATTACTGCCGTAACGGTTTTAAAACTTGTTGATGAAGGAAAACTAAAACTAGACGATTTTGTAACAACAATTTTACCTGAATTTCCTCATAAAGAGACTACTGTTAGAATGCTTTTAAATCATCGTAGTGGCTTAAGAAATTATGCCTACTTTACTGATGACAAAGGTGTATGGGATAAAAAGAAGCCCTTGACCAATCAAGATGTTTTAAGATTATTGGCTACAAAAGACATCGGTTTGGAATCAAAACCTGGAAGTCGTTTTGGATATTGTAATACTAATTATGCCTTATTGGCTCTAATTATCGAAAAAGTTACTAAAAAAACGTATACTCAAGTACTTCAAGAAAAGATTTTTGATCCTCTAGGAATGAAACATACATTTGTTTTTGATAATTTAGAAAACAAAGAAAAAGTTAGTCAATCCTATAAAAATAATTATCTAAGATTAGCCTTTGAATTTCTAGACCAAGTATATGGCGATAAAAACATTTATTCTACGCCACGCGATTTACTTCAATTTGATTTGGCGCTTTATTCTGAAAAATTCTTGAGCAAAAAAATGAAAGCCGAGATGTTTAAAGGTTATAGTTATGAAAGAAAAGGTACAAAAAATTATGGCTTAGGTATTCGAATGCTTGAATTTGAGACAGGTCAAAAATATTTCTTTCACAACGGTTGGTGGCATGGTAATACTGCGTCTTATGTAACTTTACAAAAAGATTCAGTTACGCTAATAGCTATTTCTAATAAATTTTCAAGAAAACCATATCAAACCAAACGATTAGCACCAAGATTTGGCGACTATCCGTTTGAATTTAATGACGAAGAAGGCGAATAAATTATCCTATTTTAACTGAAGTCATAGTCAATGAACCGCCAACTGCCTTGTCATTGAAAAATTCTACTTTGTCGTTTTCAGTTTGTAATGCTAAAATATAAAGTAACGGATAATAATGGTCTGGCGAAGGTATTGCTAAAGTTGCTGCTTTATTTAATTTTTCATATTGAATTAATTCTTTATGAAAACCATTTGTTATTTTTTCTTTGAAAATAGCATTCATTTCAAGTGCCCAATCATAACCATATTCAGGTTGATTTAATTTATCCCAAGCCACCATTCGTAAATTATGGACCATATTACCACTTCCGATAATTAAAACGCCTTTTTTACGAAGCGAAAGCAATTGTTTTGCTAATTCATAATGATAAGCTGCTGGTTTGTAATAATCAATACTCAATTGCAAGACGGGAATATCCGCATCAGGATACATGTGCTTTACAACTGACCAAGTGCCGTGGTCTAATCCCCAATCGTGATCTAATTCTACTGCCGGATTTGTGATTAATTTTTGAATTTCAGTTGCCAATTCAGGACTTCCTGGTGCTGGATATTGTACATCAAATAAGGCTTGAGGAAAACCACCAAAATCGTGAATGGTTTTTGGATTTGGCATTGCCGTTACCATTGTTCCTTTGGTTAACCAATGTGCCGAAACGACTACAACTGCTTTGGGTGTTGGAATTTCTTTTCCCATTTGCTGCCAACGTTTTGAAAACTCATTATCTTCAATTGCATTCATTGGTGAACCATGTCCAATGAATAAAACGGGAAGTTTTTCGTCTTCCTCATGTAATGATTTAGACCAATTATATAAAGGTTGAATTGATGCCATAGCTGCTCCTCCTGAAATTATTTTTATAAAATCTTTGCGATTCATTTTTAATATTTGTATATACAAATGTATAGATAAAATTTTGATTAAAAAACATTTAATGAAAATTTTAAGAAAACAACTCTATTTTAAAATAACGAAGTATAAAAATAATTGTCAATAAGTTTAAAACTAAACTTATCCAATAATAGCCATTAAAATCAGAAGGATTACTAGCAATTTCATATAAATTTATAAGAGGTAAAATTACAACACCTATCCAAATAGGAATCCAAATGATTTCGGTTTCAAAACCAATAAAATGAATGGTTTGAAAATTTTTAAAAATAGCAACAAAAGTTAGCAATAAAATAAATAAGCTAAGAAAAAGATATATTTTATTTTTTGTTGTCATTTTATACCAAATAAATTCCGTCTTCTTTGATTTCGATTAGTTTTTGTTTATATAAATTTCCAACGGCTTTTTTGAAATTCTTTTTACTCATTTTCAATACCGTTTTAATATCTTCAGGATGTGAATTATCCGTTAAACGCAAGAAACCACGATTGGCTTTTAATTCGTCTAAAATTACTTGTGATGATGGTTCGATAGCCTCTACTCCAACTTTTCGCAACATTACATCAATTTTTCCATCAGGTCGAATATTTTTGATGTATCCTTTGGTTTTCATTCCAGGTTTTACATCATCATACACTTCGTTTTTATAAGCTAAACCTTTGTGTTTTTGATTGATAATGCAATTAATTCCACCTTCAGTAATGTGTGAAATTAAAATATCCACCTCCTCATTGCGTTGTAAATCAATATTTTCATTGCTCAAAAATTGATTGGTTTTGCTAGAAGCTACTAAACGATTGGTTTTTTCATCCATATGCATATAAACCAAATAACGTTTTCCTTCTTCCATTGGACGTGCTTGCTCTTTAAAAGGAACAAACAAATCTTTTTCCAATCCCCAATCTAAAAAAGCACCAAATTTGTTGATGTAATTTACTTTCAAATGCGCAAATTCATTCAGTTTAATATAGGGTTTAAGCGTAGTCGCAACTGGACGCTCTTCATGGTCTAAATATACAAAAACCGTTAAATCATCACCAATAGAAAATTCTTTTGGAACATATTTATTAGGCAACAAAACATCGTCTTCTTGTGTTGCTTCGCTTCCTAAAAACAAACCGACTTTAGTATCTCTAAGTATTTTTAACGTATTAAACTCTCCTATATGTAACATAACAATAATAAATATGGACAAAGGTAAGCAATTTAAAAATTAGAAGTTTGAATTTAGAAATCAGAAATACAGAAAATATAAAAACCACAAATCAATTGCTGACTTGTGGTTTCTATAAAATATTTTCAATTGGTTAGATTCCGATTTCTACTTGGAAACGAACATACCAATTTTGTTTGTTGCTACCATCAAAATAATCTAAATCTGATAAGGTTACTTCACCTTGCAATTTAAAAGCATGCTCCCACAAATATTTAGTAACACCCAATGAATATTGCTTAGAATCTGGAGTTAACGCTTTAATATCATCGTGCATTTTTTGTGTAGAAACACGACCGATTATTTCATAATTTGTTGGAAACACATAACTCAATTGATAATCCATTCCGCTTCCAACAGGTACATAATTAAAATCTGTAATATCATCTGGATTAAAAGCTATTGGATCTTTTGCAGAACGTGACATGTAAGAAGACATTAAACTCCATCCATTATATTTTAGCATTGCGTCCAATAAAACAGATTTCATTGTTTTTTGTTCAAATAAATCATTTCCAAGTTGGCCTTGTGTTCTTCTAGCTAAGTTATTTTGGTGAAAAGCTCCAGATAACAATAATCTTGGTTTTTCCTCTCTTGCAACATCTCCTTCAAAATTAGTTCCATCTTTTTTGAAAGATCCAAAAGGCATTAATTCTAATTTTCCAGTCAAAGCAACTCCGTCATCTGCTGATTTAGTCCAGTTTCTTCCTTCTCCAGTTGTTACAGCTGTTTTTACATTGTATGAAAATTTATCTTTGTTTTCATTCAAATAATAAGCTTGAAAACCAAAATCTCTATCAATTGTAAAACGAGCATTATTAATACTTCTGTCTGTTAATTGTAATGCTCCTGAAGAATTTACACGTTGGCGATTTCCTGGCAATTTAGTTTGTCCAAAAAGGAAATTCCAATGTTTATTTGGTCGGTAAAAAATAGCGGCATCTCTAATGATATTGATATTTTCTCCATCATGAACTTCACCAACATCACCTGGAGCAAACGATAATTGAATTACATATAAAAAATGTGGGTTCCCTACATATCCATCAAAACGTAAACGCAAACGTCTAATTTCTCCAGAATATGCAGCATCTTCACCCTCATTTTGAATAAAAGTCACTCTATTTTGCATTCTAAAACGAATATTTAACTGAAATAAACTATCTGGCGATGTTATTCCTAGTCCTTTTCCATAACTATAATATGGAAGTGCAGCCAACTTTAAATCGTTGTCTTTTGTGATTACTTTTACATCCTGAGCGACAGTAATTGTACTGATTATCAACAATAAAAGTGTTACTAATTTTTTCATATGTTATGTTGTTGTATATTTTGTGCAAACTTAACATCAAATCAATGTTAAGTATGTTAAGTAAATATTACCTTTGCAAAAAATTAACGTTATGTCAAACATATATATTGGATATCATTTTACAATCTGCCCTTTAGAATTAGGTAGTGAAATATTAATTGCCGAATTAGGAGAAAAAGCTTTTGAAAGTTTTATAGAAACTGAAACAGGAATTTCTGCCTATGTTCAAAAAGATTTATGGAATGAAAACATTTTAGATGATATTCAAATATTAACCAATCCAGAATTTACAATTGAATATACTTTTGAAGAAATTGAGCAGGTAAATTGGAATGAAGAATGGGAAAAAAACTTTGAACCTATCGAAGTAGATGGAAAGTGCCATGTAAGAGCACCATTTCATGAAAAAACCGCAGCTGAATTTGACATTGTAATTGAGCCAAAAATGAGTTTTGGAACTGGACATCATGAAACAACACACATGATGATTCAACATATTTTGGAAACTGATTTTACCAATAAAAAAACCTTAGATATGGGATGTGGCACTGCAATTTTAGCCATTTTAGCTGAAATGAAAGGCGCACAACCAATCGATGCTATTGATATAGATAATTGGTGTTACTTAAACTCAATTGAAAATGCGGAACGTAATAATTGCAAACACATTTCAGTATATGAAGGCGATGCTGATTTATTAGTTGGAAAAAAATATGACATTATTATTGCAAACATTAATCGTAATATTCTATTAAATGACATGCAAGCATATGTAAATTGTTTAAACGAAAATGGTATTTTATTTTTAAGTGGCTTCTACACTGAAGATATTCCTGTTATTTCGGAAAGTTGTACTTCAAAAGGTTTGACTTATGAAAAACAATTTGAAAGAAATAATTGGGTGGCATTAAAATTTAGAAAATAGAATTTTGTTGTTTACAATTTAAATTTTATTTTTGTAATACAAGTTTCAAACTAAAAGAAAATGAGCACGATAGAAAAAGTACAAGAAAAATTTTTAGAAGAAGAAGCAGTTGGTGTAAACAATGAAATTGTATTACACAATGATGATGTAAACACATTTGACCATGTTATTGATACTTTAGTTAGAGTATGTAAACATGATGATTTACAAGCCGAACAATGTGCGTTATTAGTTCATTATAAAGGGAAATGTACTGTAAAAACTGGTCCAATTGATGAGTTAAAGCCTCAATGGCTTGGTCTCATAGATGCAGGATTAAGTGCAGAAATTATATAAAAAAAAGTCCCGATTGAATCGGGACTTTTTTTTAACTCATTTTTCCAATCGCGCAACTCACATAGGATTTAGCTTTTGAACCTAAAGTATTCGCTTCACCATCTTCTGGATAGCCTAAAGATTTTAATTTATCTTTTACCTCGATTAGAATTTCTTCAGATTCGTATTTTAAAGTAACTGAACTTTCTTCAACATTTACCAACACGTTAGTTACATTTTCAATTGAAGTAATATTTTTGGTAATTGTATTTGCACAACCACCACATTTTAAATTTTGTATGTATATTGTAGTTTCCATAATATTTTGATTTTATTTCTTCTCAAAATTACAAAAACCACAAACAATATAAGTGCAACATTTGTTACTTTAACGAAACTTTAATGAGGCAAATAATCTTTTAATAAGCCATAAATATAAGTTCCTAATAAAGCTCCTAGCAAGACTACAGCAATTGCATAGGTTCCTGTTCCTAATAATATAAAAATTGGTCCAGGGCAACTTCCTACCAATGCCCATCCTAAACCAAACATTGATCCTCCAATTATATATCTCCAAAAACCTCTTTCTTTTTCAATAATTTTAATTGGAAAACCATTGTAATCTTTTAGTTTTTTCTTTTTTATAATTTGTAACCCTATAATCCCTGTAAATAGAGCCGTTCCAATAATTCCAAACATATGAAACGATTGAAAATGAAACATTTCATAAATACGGTACCAAGAAACAGCTTCTGCTTTAGTTAAAACAATTCCGAAAAAAACTCCTGTTAGAAAAAATCTCGCTAACTTCATACTTATACTGCTTTAAAGATTATTGGTAAAAGATAATGTGCCATAACTAGACCTCCGATAAAAAAACCAATTACAGCCACAAGCGAAGGCAATTGTAAATTACTCAACCCTGAAATTGCATGACCCGATGTACATCCACCAGCATAACGAGTTCCAAAACCAATTAATAAACCTCCTATCATTAGTAACGCAAAACCTTTTGGAGTTTGTAACATTTCAATACTAAAAATAGCATCTGGTAATAATTTACCGTTAGGTGCATCAATTCCTAATGTTTGCAACTGTGCAATAGTATTAGGATTCAAATTAACACCACTTGCATTTGACAAAAAATGATAGGCAATAAATCCACCAACAATAGTTCCTAATACAACTGCCAAACTCCACTTATGCTCACGCCAATCCATTTTAAAGAAGTCGCTAAACTTACCAGCACCAGCCATAGAACACAATGTTCTTAAATTTGAAGACATTCCAAACGATTTTCCAAAATAAGTTAAAATAAGCATTGTTATTCCGATTAAAAAACCAGAAATAGACCAATGCCAAGTTCCGTAGATAAATTCCATATTTTTTTTGCAAATTTGTACAAAAATAGAAATTAAGATTGGTTTATGTAACAAATGTTACAAAATAGGCTAATTTTGATGTAACAATAAATAGCAATAGAAACATGAAAAAATTTGCAATAGAAATTAAATGGGCAATCATCTCAATTATTATTTTCTTAGCTTGGATGACTTTAGAAAAAGAATTAGGTTTTCATTCTGAGAAAATAAAATGGCAACCACTATTTAACTTATTGTATATTTTTCCAACATTTGTTCTATATTTTTTAGCGCTACGTGAAAAAAAGAAAAAATACTATAACAACAATATTAACTGGAAACAAGGATTAATCTCTGCCATTGTAATTTCATTTATAATTGTACTTTTTAGCCCAATTACTCAATTTATTACACACGAATTTATTAGCCCAGATTTCCTTGAGAACACAATAAACCAAATTGTTTTAAGTAAAAAACTAACTTTAGAAGAAGCTAAAGAATACACCACTTTAACCAGTTCAATTTGGAAAAACATTTCTGATGGATTATCATTTGGTGTTGTAATTGGCGCGATTGTTGCATATATTTTAAAAACAAAAACTACAGATTCAATAAGTAAATAATTTAGTATGAAATATTTTTTTTCAATTGTAACAGCACTTCTACTAACTAGCTGTGTAAGTACGAAATCAACTATAAAAAATGTTGATAGCACAGCAATTCGTCCTTTGATAAAAGACAAAGCCTATCTTATTACGGAATATGCTTCAGATGAAAAGTATGGCTATGACCAAGATTATCCAATAAATATTGGTTTTATCAATGAAAAACAAGAAGATATCAACATTCAATATTTTTTCAACGGATTAGAGGGACCAAATGGAGAGAAAATTAATTATAAAAAAGTCGAAACTTGTTGCCCTTTTCCTACCAAAAACAGTTTAATGGGCGCTGGAACGATAGGCGTTTATGAAATTACATTTGAAGGAAGTCAGAAAAAGATAACACTATATTTCAATACTTTTGAAAAAGGAAAAATAGTGTGTCCAAAAGGATTTAAAATAAAAACAACAACAAGTAAATAATAATAAAAAACATTTTTTTATTCTGTAACATAAGTAACCTTTTAAACTGCTGTTTAGAAGGTTTTTCTTTTTATCTTTGCAACTTCAAAATCAACACAAATGAATTTACAAAACATTCCACAAATTAAACATACTGAGAGTGGTAACTTTTTTTTACTAGCTGGACCATGTGCCATCGAAGGAGAAGAAATGGCAATGCGAATTGCTGAGAAACTAGTTACTGTTACTGATAAATTACAAATTCCATACGTATTCAAAGGTTCTTTCAAAAAAGCAAATCGATCTAGAATTGATAGTTTTTCTGGAATTGGAGATGAAAAAGCGTTAAAAATATTACAAAAAGTTTCAAAAGAATTTGGTGTTCCAACAGTAACTGACATTCACACTAACGAAGACGCTGCAATGGCTGCCGAATATGTTGATGTTTTGCAAATTCCTGCTTTTCTTGTACGTCAAACAGATTTAGTTGTAGCTGCTGCTAATACTGGAAAAACAGTTAACTTGAAAAAAGGACAATTTATGAGTCCAGAAAGTATGAAACACGCTGTTCAAAAAGTATTAGATTGCAATAATCAAAACGTGATGGTTACAGATAGAGGAACCATGTTTGGTTATCAAGATATGATTGTTGATTTTAGAGGAATCCCTACAATGCAACAATATGCTTCTACAGTATTAGATGTAACTCATTCACTACAACAACCTAATCAAACAACAGGTGTTACCGGTGGTCGTCCAGATATGATTGAAACCATTGCAAAAGCTGGAATTGCAGTTGGTGTTGATGGAATTTTCATTGAAACACACTTTGACCCTGCAAATGCTAAAAGTGATGGAGCTAATATGTTACACTTAGATTATTTTGAAGGATTAATGACCAAACTAGTAGCTATTCGCAAAACCGTAAATCAATTTTAATTTTTTATAACTTCAAATGAAACATCCATTTTTAATGGTTGTACTAACTTTTTGTGTTTTTTCACAGTACACCTTTTCGCAAGAAACAGTCGAAAATCCTGAAAAATACACGAGTAAAAACAAAGGTAAATTTTATATTTTTTGGGGAGGAAACCGCGAATCTTATTCAAGATCAGACATCCGTTTCAAAGGTGCTGATTATGATTTTACCATTTATGATGTTGCTGCACATGACAAACCAAAAGGTTGGCATTGCGACTATGTAAATCCATTACGTATGACCATTCCTCAAACTAATTTACGTGTAGGTTATTTCATTACAGACCATTACAACATTTCCATAGGTGTAGATCATATGAAATATGTGATGTATAATGACAGAACTGTAAATTATTCTGGTTATTATCCAAATGCAGGTACATATAACGAAAATCCAACAGCTGATGAATTAACATTAGACGAAGATTTTTTAACCTTTGAACACACTGATGGTTTAAATTATGTAAATACTGAATTTTCTCGCGTAGATGATATTTCTGGAATTTTTCGATTACCAAATACTGATAAGTTCCAAATTAATATCACTGAAGGTTTAGGAGCAGGATTGTTGTATCCAAAAACAAACACTAAACTTTTAGGAAAAGAAAGATATGATGAATTTCATATTGCCGGATATGGAGTATCTGCAAAAGCAGGATTGAATTTCACCTTTTTCAAATATTTCTTCATTCAAACAGAATTAAAAGGTGGTTATATAGAAATGAATGACATTAGAACCACAAGTGATTCAGCAGACAAAGCAGAACAACATTTCTGGTTTCTTCAAAGAATGATTAGTGTTGGCGGTATTTTTAGAATTTAAATATATAATAATCCTATTGTGAAAAAATCAGTAAAAATCATTGCGATAGCAATTGTAGGTATTATTACTTTATATTTTTGCTTCATAGCCTATTCTGGTTATACCATCAAACAGAATGAAGCCTATAAAGTTGCTATTTCTGCTATTGAAAAAAACACGGTGATTCAATCAAAAACAGGTGGAATTATTGGTTATGATGCTTTTCCAAGCGGCAGTATTTCAGAGAATGAAGCTGTTTTATTGATTACTGTTAAAGGAAAGAATAAAGATGCTAAAGTAGTCGCAATGCTCACCAAACTATCTGGTAATCAATGGCGACTATACCAAATGATGAATGATTTTAAGTAACAAATAATAAAATACTAGACTAAAGCCTAACTTAAAAAAAAGTTAGGCTTTTTTTATAAAAAAAAGTTTGCTCATTAAATTTATTATTATTTACTTTGTATTTCAAAGTACTTTAAAATGGAAGATAAAAATTATTTAGAAGACATTACAGAAATAAAAAAAATGATGAACAAATCATCTCGTTTTATTTCATTAAGTGGTTTATCCGGAATTTTAGCTGGCGTTTATGCAATTGTTGGTGCATGGTTAGCCTATAAAACGATTTACTTTGACACTTCTACTATGGGCGCTTATCGTGATTTAATAATTTCGGAAGAAGCGGTCATTCGTTTATTAGTAATTGCACCTTCTGTTTTAGTTTTATCGATTCTTACCGGAATTGTATTAAGTATCAGTAAAGCAAAAAAAAGTAACGAAAATATATGGAACACAGCTTCAAAACGATTGGTTATCAATTTTATGATTCCATTAGCAACTGGAGGATTTTTCATTATCTTTTTAATCGAAAAAAACATGTTTGGATTAATCGCTCCCTTAACCTTAATATTCTACGGATTAGCTTGTGTAAATGCAAGTAAATATACGATTGGAGATGTTCGTTACTTAGGGATAACAATGATTGCTTTAGGGTTATTATCCACTTGGTTTTTAGGTTATGGTTTGCTATTTTGGGCTTTAGGATTTGGAGGTTGCCATATTTTATATGGTAGTTTAATGTATTTCAAATACGAAAGAAAGTAAGATGTATTTTTTGATTGGAATTAGTATACTTTTACTTTTAAGTATTTCTTGGTTAAGAAAGAAAAAAATAGGCTACTTTAAAATAATTGCAATATCATCAATTAGTTTGTATCTAATTTCTATTTTGGCACTACAATATTTTGATTATGTTGACAAACAAGAATTTAGAAAATTTGATTTAAATAAAAATGGTAAAATTGACGGAAATGAATATACATACGAATATGAACAAATAGAATTGGATATTATCAATGAAAATGGGACAAACCAGTTTTATCTTTTAGGTTATCCATTTTGTTTAGTTTACTCAATTATCATTGTTTTAATTTTTTACATCATAACAAAAATATTAACCTTAAACCCTAAATTTTAAACCATTTTAAATGCTCAATATCATCCAAAATATCAACAAAGCCTTTGATCACCGAATTCGTTTGGGGATTATGTCGGTATTAATGGTAAATGAAAGTGCCGATTTTAATATGTTGAAAGAACTTTTAGGCGTAACTGATGGTAACTTAGCTTCACACACAAAAGCATTAGAATTAGAAAATTATATACAAATAGAAAAACAGTTTATTGGTAAAAAACCCAACACAAAATATAGCGCTACCAAAGAAGGTAGAATCGCATTTACGGCTCACATTGATGCACTTGAAAAATTAATTAAGAAAAGCTAACTCTATTTTTTTTATTCATTTACTTTGAAATTCAAAGTACTTTTAAAATATTTAAAATGAAAGAAATTATTATTGAAACACTCTATAGAATCATTAAAGTACCTTATCAATTTATGTTCAAACAAACGAAGCCTTGGAACATAACTATACAAGATTTTTTAAAACTGCCCGAAGAAAGTCTAGGTTTTCACTATGGTTGCTTTTTATTAAAATACAATTTCAATATACAAGCTAGTCTTGAAGAGCACGATGTTTTTCATGTATTAACAAATACAGGAATTTCTGTAAAAGACGAAATTGATATGCAATTTATTCTATTAGGTAATGGTAAAAGAAGTCCTTTTGTTTTCATTGTAATAAGCACTGGACTTCTCTTCTATCCATTTGAATATAGAAGCTTCATCAAAAACTATAAAAAAGGGAAACAAGCACATCGTTTTTATGATTTAGATTTCTATAAAATGTTATCTATTCCTATTCAACATATTCAACAATCTTTTAATATCAAATAAAATGAACAAACTAATTAACCTCACGATGATTCTAGGAATTGCATGCTTTATAATCATTGAAGTAACAAAAAACATCGTCATAGAAACTAAATTAAGAACTATAAAATTATGGAAACAGATTTTTTAAAATGGCCGTTATCAACACAAATGGCAATCATTTCATTTGCAATTGGAACATTTTTATTTGGATTATTTTTTGCTTTTAAAAACCTAGATGAGATAGTAATCATTGGATTTTTCTATGTTATATCAGCAATTACAGTTAATGGGATTATGTTTTTAAAGCTAATCTATGATTGGATAAAACTCAAAAATAATAGAGATTCAATACAAAAACAAGTAATAATACTATTGACAAATATTCCTATTGCAATAACTTATTTATACATCATAATATATTCTATAACATCAAATTCACCTTTTTAAATTTTAAACAATCATGGAAAATCAAATGCAACAACAACCAAGAACATCTATTTTTCAATCGTCAACAGCAAAAATGATAATGGTAGGAATTCTAACATTAGTGTTATTAATTCCATTAGCTTTAGTACAAGAATTAATTACAGAAAGAAGCATTAGACAAAAAGAAGTCGTTACAGAAACTACTTCAAAATGGGGCGAAAAAATTGCTTTTCACGGACCAATTTTAAAAGTACTTTACACAGATCCAATCACTAAGAAAAATAATTTTGCTTATTTTTTTCCTGAAAATTTGGAAGCAAACATCCAAACAACAATGGAAAAACCTTTAGAACGAAGCATTTATAAGTCCAATGTATTTACAACACAAATGAAATACAGTGGTAAATTTTCAAACCCAAACTTTAAAAATATTCCAGCAGAAAACATTCATTGGAATCATTCAAAAATTGTAATTAAAACTTCGAATTTAAAAAGCTTAAAGGACGAAGTTAAAATCAAAATAAACAATCAAGAATTAACTTTTGAACCCTCAAATTCTGAGACTACTGATAGCATAGAAAGCCTTGAGACTAATTATTTTAATTACACTGCTATGCAAAAAGAGGCTTCATTTAAATTTGATATTGCCTTCAATGGTAGTCAGCAAATTAAAATAGTGCCTATTGGAAAAACAACTACAGTTAACATGGTTTCCAACTGGAATTCACCAAATTTTAATGGAAATTATGCTCCAACTACTAGAGCAATTACTGATGAAGGATTTAAAGCTACATGGAAAATACTACACTTTAACAGACCATTTGCACAACAATATTTTGAATCGTTACCTTCTTTATACAAATATAGTTTGGCTGTAGATTTTATAACTCCTGTTGATGAATATCAGCAAAATGAACGCGCTTCAAAGTATGGTTTTTTAGTAATTGGATTAACCTTTTTAATTTTCTTTTTAATTCAATCTATAAGCAAAATAAACATTCATATTTTTCAATATACTATGATTGGAATAGCGTTAATTATGTTCTACACTTTATTAATTTCAATCACCGAACATAGTAGTTTTTCGTTTGCTTATGGAATTGCAGCAAGTGCTGTTATTGTTTTAATATCAATGTATTCTATATCGATTTTAAAGGATAAAAAGTTTCCGCTATTTATTGGCACTTCATTATCAGTATTATATACTTTCATATATGTTATCATTCAACTTGAAGATTATGCGTTATTAGTTGGCAGTATTGGATTATTCCTAATTCTAGCAGCAGTAATGTATTTCTCTAGAAAGATAGAATGGAATAAATAAAAATAAAAAACTCCGAAAGAGAATTAATCTTTCGGAGTTTTTATTATTTGAATTTCAAACTGCTAATGACTTCCTTCAACTTCAATAGCATCAACATCAATATTTTGTTTTTTTAATAACCCTTTAACTAAAATTGCAAAAAGCGTTAAATAAGCAAAACACACAACAGCTACAATATACGATTGATGAATACCAATAATATCAGATAATTTACCTTGGATAGGAGGGATAATTCCACCACCCAAAATCATCATTACTAAAAAAGCTGAACCTTGTGAAGTATATTTTCCTAATCCAATAATTGACAAACTAAAAATTGATGGCCACATAATACTACATGCTAATCCACCTGCTAAAAAAGCATAGATTGCAACCGTACCAGTACTAAACAAACCTATCAACATAGCAATAACTCCAAACATTCCAAAAATAGTTAGTGTTCTTGCTGGTTTATCTTTACTTAAAAAGAAAGCTACAATTTGAACTATCACACAAATAACATAATAATATAACGGCTTCATATCTTTTCCTGAAAGAATATTTACACTTAAAATAATTCCAAAAGCTATCAAAGGAACAATAATTAAAGCTAATGTCTTTTTTATTCCTTGCAAATTGAAAACACTTATTGCTCCTGCCCAGCGCCCAATCATTAAACTTCCCCAATACATAGAAATATATGGTGCTATCTCCGATGATTGCAAACTGCCAAACTCTTTTAATTTTAATAATTCACCTAAATTACTCCCTATAGCTACTTCTACTCCAACATATGTAAAAATTGCTAACATTCCTAAAACTAACTGAGGGTATTGCATAGCACCCCATCCTTCAGACTTCTTCTTTGAAGAAGTGTAAGAAAACAAAATTCCTCCAACAACTACAAATAATGCACCTGAAAGCCAATACATTCTATATTTTTCTAGAGGCTCTTGAAGTGATTTTATTTCAGATTGCTTTGATGCAATCTCATGATAAATAATATCTTTATCAATATTACTTTCTTTTAATTCAACATTAATTAAATTATCCTTCTCCTTAGTTAAACTTTCTATTTTTAAAGCTTCTTCACTCTTATAACTTAAAAAAACTGGTGTAAACATTATTGCTAACAAAACAGTCATAACAACTAATGTTCTTAAAGCTTTGTTAGCTTTTTCCATTGGTTCGTTTGCAATTCCGCTTGGTACTTTCTTTGATAACCAAAACAAAGCAGCAGCAGCAACAAATAACAAACCAACTCCAACATATAATAACACAACCTTATTAAGTTCTAGAGCTTTAATTTGTTCATCAGAAACAGATGCAGCTGTACCAAATAAAGCTAATGCAACAACTATAGGACCAATTGTAGTTCCAAAAGAGTTAATTCCTCCTCCTAAATTTACTCTACTTGCTCCTGTTTTTGGGTCACCCAACAAAATGGCAAATGGATTAGCGGCTGTTTGTTGTAAAGAGAATCCTAATGCTACTATAAACAACCCTACTAACATGCCTGCATAAACACTAGCTTCAACGGCTACAATCATTGCACCTGCACCTAATGCTGAAAATAATAATCCATAAACTATACTCTTCTTATATCCCCATTTTCCTACAATATCTTTACCTGATAAATCGCCTAAAGCAAACAACAATAATGCACCAATATAATAAGCTGTATAAAAAGCAAAATCAACTAATTGTGATTGAAATTGGTCTAATGAAAAATAGCTTTTACAAAATGGAATAAAAATACTGTTCCCAGCAGCAATAAATCCCCAAAAGAAAAACACTGTAATTAGTGTATATAATGCCGGATAATTTGTTTTAATTTGGTTTGTACTCATAATTTTAGTTTGGTTTGGTTTTTTTGTTAGTTTAATCTACTAAAGTGAAACTAATTGCTGTTCCACCTCCATTAGCCAAATTTAACTTAATTTTTGAATTTGAAGTCACTTGTATAGTTTTTATAGCATATGATTTCGGATTTTTTTCCCAATCTGCGTCTTTTCCATCTTCATAAATGGTTGCTTTATATTTTTTTCCTTTGGTTAAAAAATATAATTTAACTTCTGTTTTTCTTGCTTTTTCATCCGTAATTGCACCTATAAACCACTCATCTTTCCCTTTAGTTTTTCTAGCTACTGTAAGGTATTCTCCTGGCTCTGCTTCTAAATAAATAGAGTTGTCCCAGTTTACAGCAACATCTTTTATAAATTGAAAAGCATCTGGATGTCTTTCATAATTTTCTGGTAAATCGGCAGCCATTTGTAAAGGAGAATACATCGTAACATAAAGTGCTAATTGTTTAGCTAATGTTGTATGCACTTGTTCTTTTTTAGTAGCATCATAATAGCTCATTTTAATTTCAAAGATTCCTGGTGTATAATCCATTGGCCCGCCAAGAAGTCTTGTAAATGGTAAAATAGTTTCGTGCATTGGCGGATTTCCTACTGACCAAGCGTTAAATTCATTCCCACGTGCCGCTTCAGCCGCAATGTAGTTTGGATATGTTCTATTATAACCTGTTGGACGCGAACTTTCATGAGAATTTACCATCAATTTATAATCTGCAGCACGTTGAGCCACAAAATTAAAATGATTGACCATTGTTTGTCCATCATGAAATTCTCCTCGTGGTATAATTCTACCTACATAACCCGATTTTACTGCTGGGTATCCAAATTGTTGCATCAATTCAAAAGCTCTATCCAAATGACGTTCATAATTTGCAACCGAACCCGAAGTTTCATGATGCATAATCATTTTTATGCCTTTTGATTTGGCATAATCATTCACTTCTTTTAAATTGAAATCTGGATAAGGTGTTACAAAATCAAATACATTTTCTTTCCAATTTCCAAACCAATCTTCCCAACCTACATTCCATCCTTCAACTAAAACACCGTCAAAACCATGCTTTGCAGCAAAATCAATATAACGTTTTGTATTAGCAGTTGTTGCACCGTGTTTTCCTGATGGCTTTAATTGACCATCGGCTGCATTTTGAGCATTTTGACTCCCAGCATAATCCCAAGTTGCTTTTCCTACATGCATTTCCCACCAAACACCCACATATTTCATTGGTTTAATCCAAGAGGTATCTTCAATTTTTGAAGGTTCATTTAAATTTAAAATCATTTTAGAACCAACAATATCGCGAGCATCATTTGAAACCATAATTGTTCTCCAAGGCGATACACACGGTGTTTGTAAATAAGCTTTATCACCAATTGCATTTGGAACTAAATTCGATTTTAAACTATAGTTTTTAGTATCAACATCTAAGTGCATTATTGGGTAATTTACAACCGCTGCTTCAAAAATATTAATATAAATACCATTTGGTGATTTCATCATTAAAGGCGATTGCACTCTAGATTGACTAGCTATTGACTTTACACCTATTCCATTATTCAAATCTAGTTTTGAATTGTCTATTTCTGAAATTTTTGTTTCATTGTATGCGTATTCTTGACTATCATAATCACCAGGAATCCAGAATGCTTTATGATTTTCCACCAAATTAAATTCAGTTTTTTCATCAGAAATAATGAAATAATTTAGACTTTCTTGCTTAGGAAATTCATATCTAAAAGCAACACCTTCATCATAAACTTTAAAAATAATATTGATTTTTCTATTGGTTGCTTTTTGTGACAAATAGTAAGTTACTTGATTGTATTTATTTTGAATCGTAGCTTGCTCGCCAAGAACAGGATTCCATGGTTCATTTACAGCTTTTGTTTCTTGTTTAAGCACCGAAAAGCCATTTTCTAAAGCTTGATTATCTTTTAATGTTATTCCCAATGTGCTCTCCTTAATTACTTCCTTAGTTTTATAAACTACTTTATAGGTAGGTTTGCCTTCATTTGAAAGTTTAAATTCTAAGCTAATATTTTTTGATGGAGATAAAATACTTTGAGCCTGAACAATTATTCCTGAAAACAAGAATAAAAATAACGATAGTTTTTTCATGTAGAATTGTTGTATTATTTATAATTTGACAGTTTCATTCTTTTTTATTGATTTAATAATTACTAATTCTAAAAAAAGAATACCATTTTTTTATAAAAATACATTTATATACAACTACCTACAAACACATTTTGTAATAGTTATTAACGAAAACGTTTGATTAGATTATTTTTAACTTTAACAAAAACAAAAAATCCCGAAATAATCGGGATTTAAAACTGTATTTTTTTTAATTATTTACCGTCGACATAATCTTGTAGGTAAGAAAAACGAGGTGTTAATTTTCCATTTTCTGTCATTTTTGCTCTCTCAAGAATCCCGTCTTTATCGCCATTAAAAAAAGCTGGAATTACATGTTGCATAAACATTTCTCCAAATCCTTCACTAGCATCTTTTGGCAACTCACAAGGCAAATTATCAACCGACATCACCATAATTGAAGCTGGATGTGTATACGAAACTTCTTTATGTTCACTTGGTAAATAGCCAAAAAATGGTTCTGCAATAGTTGAAGCTTTTAAAGTACATGCAACTGGACCATCCACATCGCACGAAATATCAGCCACAACTTGAATTTTATTATCTGGTGCTTGAAGCATTTCACGTGTTAGAATATCGGGCGCTCCATTTCCATGAAAATGTCCAGCCATATATATATCAGCAACTTTTGTAAAACGACCAAAATCTGAAATATATTCTTGTGGGTTTTTATAAAAATCTTCGTTAGACAAAACTTGACCGTCAATTCTTTTATTATAATCAAGAACATCTATTTGTGTATAAACAGGTTGCGTATAATTTTTAGCTAAAAAATCAGCAACACTTACCTGTTTTATTTTCATTCCATCTAAAATTTCTTTGGCTCCCATTCCAACTTTTCCATGACCAGTGAGCACAATTTTTATATTTGGAAGTGTTTGTCGTTTTAAACGAGCAATTAACTCATCCTTTCCGCTTAAAGTTTCTGCTTTTGCTAAAGTGAATAAATCATATTTAATTCCAAAAGCTCTAAATCCATTGTATGCTCCTACAATTCCGGCATATCTACCAAAACCAATTAATCTTCTATTCGTTGCATCAACAATAGTTTCGTGATCATACAATTCGATGTTTTTTTCAAGAATTGCTTGTAATAATTTACGATTATAAGGTTGTTTTTTAATCGTATGAGAAAAGAAAAAATATTTTTTATTTGGAATTAATGCGTCAACTGGAACTTCTTTTACACCAAAAAGAACATCACAATCTGTAACATCTGTATCAACTTTAATTCCTAGATTTTGATATTGCTCATCAGAAAAAACACGAATATCTGAACTTTCTACTTTTACAACTGCTTCAGGATGTTCAGATTGCAACCTAACTAACTCTTCTGGAGTAAAAACAACTCTTCTATCCGGTGGGTTTTTTCTTTCTTTAATAATACCAAACTTCATGCTAAAATTATTTTGTAACCAAACATTTGATTAATGTTACAAATATAACTTTTTACCTTTGTTTGCACAACAGTTTTTTTTATTGAAAATTTGATAGTACTTTTGGCTCACTTTTTGATAAATATACTATTCAAAAAAGCTAATTTTCACAATGGGGTCGACTGGTTTTGACAGCGAGTGGAATTGATTAGTAAGCACGTCGAGCGTTGTATGTTTAGCTCGTAAATCCAAATGTACGAACTTATAAACGGCGAAAATAATTACGCTTTAGCTGCTTAATCTGAATTATAGTAAGATTTGCCTAGTTCCTACAAGGTAGGAAAGCTAGATTCTCCTCAAAAGCCTTGGTTTATGGCGGTTGGTATAGGGGAACCGTAAAAGTAAACCTAGAGAAGGTAAAGCTTTAAATCCTTCTTGACACTGATAAAGCTAAGCTAAAAGTGGCAGTTTCTAGCCTTGCTTTTGGTCGAAAATTCAAGAAGAAACTAAGCGTGTAGAAAGCTTTTTGATTGCTTGTTTGGACGAGAGTTCGATTCTCTCCGACTCCACTAAAGTGGACAACTCTAAATTTTTATAGATTTGTCCACTTTTTTTATTTTCTAAAACACTATTATTCAACATTATAACTCGTAAAACTTCATTGATTCTTTGAGTTCGACATTTTTTCCCGTCAAAATAAATTCTTTCAGGAAATATCGAACTTAATAAAGCTTGTTTATCTCCTACAGAGCCATTTTTATAGAAGTTATTAAGATTACCTAGAACTGAGATACCAGACTTTAACCATTTACCGTATGTAAGATCAGTAACATTTAATGATTCAATTCTATCTTTTAAATCTCTTCTTATTCCTTCATAGCGCTGTAATGTCAACATATAATTTTCATTATCAATATTACCATCTACATATAAATCTTGAAGTTTTTGGATTCGAATATTTTGTTCGTTCAATTGTGCGGTTAATTTATCAAGTGATAGTTCATCTTCACCTGTTTTATTATTCAACAATTTTTTTACCATCAACTCATATAGTAATTTTGATTCTTTTGTAAACTGAAATTCTCCCAAAATAGATTCCATATTATAATTAACATCTTCGCTTGGAAATCTTTCATTATTACAATAATTACAATGATAGTAAGCATATCTTCTCCCTGTTGCACTTCTAGATTTACTAGCCGTTAACTTTGCATTACATGAAGAGCAAAAAAGAATACCTCTTAAAGGAAATTCTTCTCTTTGAAACGAATACACTTCTTTCTTATTTGATTTAACTCCATTTAATACATCTTGTACTTTAAAGAACAAACTATCTGATACAATTGCTTCATGAATGCCGTTAATAATTTGAGTAGGTTCTTCTCCTAGTTTTGGAATAATTATTTTACCCATATAAAATGGGTTTCTAAGTAATTTAGACATATTGCTTCTACTTACCTTAATTCCTTTTTTTCTCAGATCTCTTATAATATCACTCTGTGGTTTACCCTCGCTAAATTCTTTAAAAGCATTTTGAATTAAATTGGCATTATGTCCTACAATAACAATTGGCTTGTTATTCTCATCTCTAGAATTTTTGTATCCTAAAGGAGCCATTCTAGACCATCTACCCGATTTAAGTGCTGCACGAATTCCTCCTCTAATTTTTATTGATCTTCTTTCATTGTCGATTTCTGGAATAGCCAAAAACATTGCCAACATAGCTTTGTTTTCAGGAATTCTCATATCAATTGGTTGTTCTATAGCTTGAACCTCTACTCCATATTTTTCAAGAGTTCTTATCATTACAAGTGAATCTGTCAAATTTCTTGAAAATCTATCCCAGGAAGTAACAAGTAATAAATCTATAGCCCCTTTATTTTTCTTTAAAAAAGCAAGAAACTTTTGATATTCTGGTCTGTTGAAATTTTTAGCAGAATGGTCTTCACGATACTCTTTTACTATTTCAATATTGTTTCTTTTACAGTAAGTTACTAACTGTTCATATTGAATATCCAAACTATATCCTTTAGCTTGTTCATCACTACTTACACGACACATTATGACTGCTCTTTTCATAATTATTTTTTTTATAAAATTCTTCAACAGTTAATTTTGCATAAAACTCTAATAGTTCTTTAATCTCTTTAATACTCTCATCTGAATATTTAGTCCCTTTTTTGTTTAATATTTTTTTACATTCTTTAAATGAAACCATGTTAATTAGACATGTGCATCACTTTCGCTTTCTACGATAAGCTTACTATTTATTTATAGATCTGAGTTTTTCAGTATCATAATTTTATTTTTTCAGTATCTTCAAAATTTACTATATTTCCATTAGCTATATCAATAGTAATTTTTTTGTAATCTGCTTTTTTTATGTGATTGATAATTTTACTTTCTAATGCGACTTTTTTTATAGTAGTAACCTCAACTAATTCGATATTACCTGTTTTATATTTTACTTTTAATTGTTTAATTTTTTCAAAATTCTTTCTTATAATTTTTAGTAATTTACTTTCTTGTTCCGATAGTATCATAGTAAAAAAAACATTTTCTGATTCTTTTTTATTACTTAAAAATTTAGATACATAATTACTTAGTGGAATATTATAAAATGGAAAATTTAGAAAATCATCAACTAAACTCGTAACTCCAGAATTACTATATTCTTTTAACATAGTACTAGAAAAAGGTAGAAAAAAACTTGAATCATCTTTTCTTATAAATAAAGAAAGTTGTTCACCATAATAAATCACATTTACTATAAGAATATCTAACATATTAAAATTAAATTCTTTTTCAGGATCTGATTCGCTTAATTCAGTATAAAACTGATCATATACTTCAAAATTTTTATTTCCTATGATTTTCTTTATTTCACTTAATAATACTAAGTAATCATTTACTTTATATTTACTAACAAGATATTTTTTTAATAGTATAATATCTTCATTACTACATCCAAAATCTTTTAATTGTTCTACAATTCTTATCCATACATATTCAGAATAACTAATTTTATTCCAGTTACCCTTTTTGGATTCGTCATATTCAGATAACAAATTAAATCTTTCCCAATTTTTTATATCAGAATAAACTACATCAATTTCTGTTTTTAAAAACACTTTTTCCTGAATTTTATCAACTAAATCAGGTGCTTTTTCTAAAACATAGAAGTAATCTGTAACATTAATCATTTGTTATATTATTTTAGAATACGAATTTAAATAAAAGTTTGTAATAAAACAAACTTTTATTATCATTAAAAAATATTAATAAGAAATAAGTCGAAAAAAAAAGAAAAGATGGAAAATCGTAGTAGAAAAAAAGTAGTAAATAGTAGTAGAAAAAGTAGTAAATCGTAATAGAAAAAAAGAAGTAAATCGTAATAGAAAAAAGTAGTAAATAGTAGTAGAAAAAGTAGTAAATAGTAGTAGAAGAAAGTAGTAAATCTATATAAATAGAAACTAATTAATAAGAAATTTGAAAAGCTACAAAGAAACAATTAAACTGAAATTAATATACTTTAAAGTTTATTATCTAATTGAAAAAACATTTAATAATAAATTCTATAAAAACAAAAAAACTAGTATCAAACCTGAGCAGATACTAGTTTTAATTTAAATTCATAAGGTTACCCCTTCAAACTCGCAATAATAGCTAAAAACTATCTAAAGCTGCTTCTATGTTTTCTATAATTTCTTCTGCAAATTAAAAATATAACAAAAAAATTCATTCAGTAGCTGATTTTCCAATGCAAAATCAGGAAGTTGTAATTGAAGCAAACGGCTGTTGTGGCAAAGTTTTTCTTTAGAAATCATTTAAATCGTTATCTTGATCCTTTTTGGAGATAATTTTGTTTTTTCTATCCTCAATAGCTTTTTTTAAAAGTTCAAGAATATCAATATTGAAAGTGTCAATTTCTTTATTAATACATTTAACAACTTCTTTCATTTCATCTTCTAACGAACTTGCCCAATTTTTTATTTCTTTTTTAATTTCATCAGTTAAATTTAAATTTCCATATAAAGTCTGATAATGTATAGTGAAATTATTTTTACCAACATTTGTATCAACAATTTGACTAATTGTAAAATTTATTGGAGAAACTGACAGTAATTCAATATTATTACTTAGAAGATTATAAGAGTATGAAACTCTTGCACATGGATATTTTTGACCTCTTCTTACGTCATAATTCCTTGGAAAATTTTCAGCAGGAATATCAATCATTTTTGATTCTGCGGTTCTATTTTCGAAATCAATTGATAAGTGTTTCAATTTTAAAGGAGCTAATGTTTTTATAGCTAAACTTTCAACTTCACTATTAAATAATTCATAATCGTTAATACTATCTGCTTTTTTTATAATGTTTCGACCAGCAGTTATAAACAAATCATTAATTTTTTTTTCTCTGAATAATTTTATCATATTTTTTTTAGTTATTTTGGTTTAAAATTGTGCACAACGTTCCCATGCTAGAGCTCGTTGCGGCTTGGGAACTTTATTTTCTCCATTATTAGGAGCGAAGTTTGGAAAAAAGAACGAACAACTTACCGAAAACCCAGCCATGAGATTTAGCATGTGTTGTTGGCTGTGCTACTGTCGCACAATAACGTTTACCCTATCACGGGCAACACAGACATTATTTTTTATTGCAAAACAATCTACATAATGCTTACCAATAAATGCTGTTTTTTCGGGATTATTACTCGTTTTGTTGTCATTTATTTCTCCTCGTGGTTCGGAGCATGTGTTGTCATTTTTTACTTTCCATTTAAGAACTTGAGAGTTTGTGTTATTTGTAACTACTTTAAAGTCAATACTGTTTTTTGTATCTACAACGCCTCCAGCATTTTTTAGATTTGCATGATATTTTCTAAATCCATCTAATTTCTCAACAAATCCATCAATTAATAAGGTATAGTCAGAATCAATTAAAATTGGAATTTTTTGATCAAACAAAAAATTCTCCATAGAACTTTGTCTTATATAAAAACCACTTTGTATAATGTCTTTAATATTAGTTTGTTCGTTAATTTCTTCAAATGCAATTAATATAGCGTCAATAGCTTGATGAATTAGTTCTCTTTCTGACGAAGTAATATCTTTTATATAATTGTCTATATATTTCGTTCCATCAGCTCTATCTCGAATATTGGGACTTTCTATATCTTTTTTTAGGTTTGTGAAGAAATTAAATATGCTATCAAAAATTTCGAGGGAAGAATTAATTTTATAATCTCTAGTTATTAATTGCTCTAAATGAAAAGATTTCAATTTAAAATTTTCGTTTTTCGTCTTAGCAGCATTTTTCCATCCTTTTACAAATTTTACACTTTTTCTGAAATCTTTATTTTGCTTGTTTATGCTTGCGGCAACTTCAATATATCCAATTGGATCGGTTTTAATCCAATCAATACTTTTATGAGTTTCGATTGCATTTTTGTAGTAATCTGCTCGTTTATTTCCTCGATGGAATTTAATTATTTCTGGAACATAAAACATGCTTTTTCCGAATTCGTTTATTCCTGACTTAAGTGCTGGAACCAAATCAACGGCAAAAATTTCATTTTCATTTAGCATATACTTAAATGAAATAGAGTGTGTTTGAACTTCGATATTCAATTTATAGCTAGTTGGATTTTTATATTCTTTTTCAAACCGTTCTGCTAATTCAGTTAAAAGTTGCTTTGGAATTATGTTGGCTGAATTCCAATCTCCAATGATATACAATATATCTAAATCGTGCATTGGTTTAACAGCTGTGTATCGCGGATATGACCCAATTTGAATGCAGTTATTTGTACCTAATAGTTCGTTGAAAGATTGATATAATTTTGAAACAAATATAATATCGTCTTGCGTTGGAGATAATTCAGTTTTAACAAAGCTCCGTAAAAGTGAATTAATTCTATCTTTTTTCATAAGTAGTTGTAATTATAGATGTTACTATATCATTTAATAATCTGCCTCTAAAATTGACAACTATAGAATTTCGATTATCATTGATTTGATTCATTAAATCTGGTTCCAACCTTCCACCAGTTTGCGGAGCATAGACGATTAATGAATCACTGTCTTTTTTATATTGTAGTATTTCAGGTATTTTATCTGAAAACTCTGGGTAATTAACTAACATCATTGAATACCGTTCGCCTTTTGCCATAGAATCACGGCTGATTTTTTCAATGTTTTTAGCTTTAAACAAGCCAGAATCAATTAGTAAACTTTTTAGGCTTTCGTATTCATTTTCAGCATATAAGGCAATTTTTTTATTTGATAATCCTTTACCTAATCGTATCCAAACAGGAATAACACCGCTCAAGATTATATATACTCCATATACAAAGCTAATAATTGCTATTAGTGTAGTAATTCCTCCAATTATTATAAAAAAAGGATGATTAAAAAAATCGATAATTTGTTCCATAGTATTAATGTTTTGGATGTTCTAAAGCATTGCCTACAACTTATTTATATGCTCATTTTTTTTGCTATTTAGTTTAACATAGCTAGATGTTTTATGGGTAGATATGCTCAACTATTGTTGCGTATTGTTTTTTATAAATCTTTAATCTGCTGAATATTTTTGGTACTCTATACACTAAGTTAATTTACGTCTTATTATATATCACACTATCGCTAGCAAACAACTGCTTATCTATTACATCTCGAAAGATTTGTTCTGGATTCCGATTAACCATTGTCATAAAAAACTTACTTTCAAACATAAGAAAAAAAAGGTGCTAAACAACACGTAAAAATACCTGATTTTCAAACCAGGTATTTTTACGGGGGTACCTTCGGGAGCTAAAGTAAATAAAGGGTTTCAATAAATTTTACGGAAAACCGTAAACCATATAAATAAAAATAAATATTCTCAAAAATTAATTATTGAACCAAATCAACAGACAACCAATAACTAAACTATCTATTTTTTGATCATTTATAGAATCAATTTACTTCATCTTTTTTTAAATAGCAAAATATATTCGTTTACAATTATGAGTGGATTATAAATAATTATTTACAAAACAACTTATTAACAATAATTACCATTAAATTGTTGATTACTATTTATTCAAACAAGACTAAAAAGTCTTTTTAATATCTAAATTTGCTTCATACCACAATAAAATTCTGCAATATGGACAAATTTGTAATCAAACGAAATGGCACGTATTTACCATTTGAACCTTTCAAAATAGAAGAAGCCATTACAAAAGCTTTTGCCAGTGTAAGCGAAACTTTAAACCTAAAAGTTATTGAAACGGTGTTCCAATTGTTGTCTCATCAAGACACTTGGGCAGTAGAAGACATTCAAGATAAGATTGAAAAAACACTTTACGAATATGGTCATTATGAAGCTATGCGCTCTTTTATGTTATTTCGACATACAAGAAAACTTCAACGTGAACACGTTAATGGATTAAATGATGACAGTACTTATGTAGACAGTACCCAAACCATTGAAGAATACACCAACCAAACCGATTGGCGCATCAATGCCAACGCTAATACTTCGTATTCCAACGCAGGTTTAGTGAATAATGTCGCAGGAAAGATCATTGCGAATTATTGGTTAGACAAAGTCTATTCCAAGGAAGAAGGCTACGCACATCGTAATGGCGATATTCACATTCACGACTTAGATTGTTTAACTGGTTATTGTGCGGGTTGGAGTTTACGCGTTTTATTAAATGAAGGTTTTAACGGCGTTCGTGGTCGAGTAGAAAGTCGTCCTCCGAATCATTTTAGAGAAGCATTAGGACAAATGGCGAATTTCCTTGGGATTTTACAAAGCGAATGGGCAGGTGCTCAAGCGTTTAGTTCGTTTGATACTTATTTGGCTCCTTATGTTTTCAAAGATAATTTATCGTATGACGATGTTTTAAAAGCAATTCGAAGTTTCGTCTACAACTTGAATGTTCCAGCGCGTTGGGGACAATCGCCGTTTACGAATATTACTTTGGATTGGGTAGTTCCTGATGACTTAAAAGAGCAAATCCCAACTCGAAACGAACAGCATCTTTTCAAAGGAATCACTTCTGAAGATTTTATACAAAGAGCTAAAGAAAGAGGTGTTTCTGACATAACCGAAATGCGTTACGAACATTTCCAAAAAGATATGAATCTCATCAACAAAGCCTATTACACCGTTATGACCGAAGGCGATGCGCATGGACAACCGTTCACCTTCCCTATTCCAACGGTTAATATTACCGAAGAGTTTGATTGGTATGGAGAAAACACCGATATTCTTTTCGAAAATACAGCGAAAATTGGTTCGTCTTATTTCCAGAATTTCATTGGTAGTCAATATACTTATGATGAAAACGGCAATAAAGTTGAAAATCCAAATGCTTACAAACCCAATGCTGTACGAAGCATGTGCTGTCGTTTACAACTCGATTTACGCGAATTATTAAAAAGAGGAAACGGCTTATTCGGTAGTGCGGAAATGACGGGAAGTATCGGTGTCGTAACTATTAATATGGCGCGATTGGGTTATTTGAACAAAGGAAACAAAGCCAAATTATATTCTGATTTAGATCGTTTGTTAGAAATTTCGAAAGCAACTTTAGAGAAAAAACGAGTTTTTATTCAGGAAATGTACGATAGAGGATTGTTTCCCTATACCAAACGTTATTTGTCTCATTTCAGAAATCACTTTTCTACAATTGGTGTGAACGGAATTAACGAAATGATTCAAAATTTCACTAATGGAAAAGAAGACATCGTTTCGGGTTACGGAATGGCATTCGCAACCGAAATTTTGGAACACATTCGAACCAAAATGAGAGCTTATCAAGAAGAAACAGGCAATTTATACAACTTAGAAGCGACTCCAGCAGAAGGCACGACGTATCGTTTTGCAAAAGAAGACAAGAAACGCTATTCCGATATAATTCAAGCGGGAGAAGACGAAAATATTTACTATACGAACAGTTCACAATTACCAGTAGATTACACCGAAGATCCTTTCGAAGCTCTACTTTTACAAGACAATTTACAATGTCAGTACACAGGCGGAACGGTTTTACACTTATATATGAACGAAAAACTAAGTTCGGTAGAAGCGTGTCGTAATTTCATTAAAAAAGTGATTACGAATTTTAAATTGCCATACATAACAGTAACTCCTGTTTTCAGCGTTTGTCCAAAACACGGTTATTTGAATGGCGAACACGAATATTGTCCTAAATGCGATGAAGAATTATTAGCAACCTTAAACACAACATCTTATGCAAACACAAACCTCTGAAGCTTTGCTTCAACACAATGAAAAAAGAACCAAATGTTTGGTTTATACACGAGTAATGGGCTATCATAGACCCGTAGAAAGTTTTAATATTGGAAAAAAAGGTGAACACAAACAACGAACCCACTTTAGAGAATGTAAATCTTGATTTTCTAAACAAAAAAGCCATTCATAGTTTTACACCCTTCACACTGTTAGATTATCCTGATAAATCAGCTTGCATCTTATGGTTTGCAGGGTGCAATATGAAATGTGATTATTGTTACAATCCAGAAATAGTTTTCGGAAAAGGCTTGTTTTACTTTTCCGAAATATTTTCTTTTTTAAAAACCAGAAGAAACCTGTTAGATGCTGTTGTGCTTAGTGGTGGCGAATGTTTGATTCATAAAGACATTATTCCATTTATCAAATTAGTCAAAAGTTTAGGTTTTTTAATTAAAGTTGATACCAATGGAAGTCAGCCAAAAGTACTTGAAAAATTAATTAAAGAACAATTCATCGATTATGTAGCACTAGATTTTAAAGGTCCGAAAGAGAAATTCTTTGCGATTACGAAATCGGATTTTTATTCTCAATTTATAAGTTGCTTTGAATTACTTCAAGCGAGTTCAATTCCATTTGAAATTCGAACAACTTATCATTTCTGTTTATTAAATCCTAAGGATATTGCATCAATGCAGCAAATTTTATTGGAATTAGGTTACGACAAAAACTATTACGTTCAAAATTTCAGAAACTATCAAAATACCATTGCATCACTACCCGATTCGCAATCTATTTCGGAAAAGTATATCAATCAGAATATGACTAAAATCATAATTCGATGATTTAAAATGCCTAACTTTGTGTAAATTTTAAATATGTTTTCGAAAACTTGTGAATATGCCATACGAGCTACAATTTACATTGCCTCAGAATCGTCTGCAGGCAAACGTTGTGGTATTCGGGATATTGCCAGAAAAATTGAATCGCCAGAACCTTTTACGGCTAAAATATTGCAGCGATTGGTAAAAGCAAACATCATAAATTCTATTAAAGGAAATGGTGGTGGTTTTGAAATCGAAAAAGCACAATTGAAACAAATAAAATTAGACCAGTTGGTAAAAGCTATCGACGGAAATGACTTATTTGACCGATGCAGTTTAGGACTTCATGATTGTTCCGACAAGCAACCTTGTCCATTTCATCATAAATATAAGCCATTACGTGAAAATTTGAAGAAAACCCTTAGAGAGACTTCCCTTTTGGATTTGATAAGTGAATTCAACACTGGAGAGACTTTCCTTAAGCTTTAAAAAATTTATTTACATAGAAGATAAAAACATCCTTTAATGGAAACAATTACGGATTTAAAAGAAAAAATTCTTGCTCTAAAGAAAGAAAAAAATGCAGTTATTCTAGCCCATTATTACCAAGAAGAAGCCATTCAAGAAATAGCTGATTTTGTAGGTGATAGTTTAGAATTATCTAGAAAAGCGTCGCAAGTAGAGGCAGATATTATCGTTTTTGCTGGTGTTTATTTCATGGCAGAAACTGCTAAAATTGTCAATCCCAATAAAAAAGTAATCATTCCTGATGTAAATGCAGGTTGTTCGCTTGCCGATGGATGTCCACCTGATGAATTCAAAGCCTTTTTAGAAAAATATCCAAATCATACCGTTGTAACATACATAAATTGCACAGCCGAAGTGAAAACTTTAACCGATATAGTTTGTACATCTTCCAATGCTAAAAAAGTGATTGCTTCCATTCCAGAAGACCAACCCATAGTGTTTGCTCCTGATAAAAATTTAGGCAGATATTTAATTGCAGAAACTGGTCGTGATATGGTTTTATGGGAAGGTTCCTGCATTGTTCACGAAGCATTTTCACTAGAAAAATTAATCGATTTATTTAAAAAACATCCTACAGCAACCATCATTGCACATCCTGAATCGGAAACGCATATTTTAAAAGTAGCACACTACATTGGTTCGACATCAGGCATGTTGAATCATGTAAAAAACAGTACAAACAACACTTTTATCGTAGCCACAGAAGCGGGAATTTTACACCAAATGCAATTGGATAATCCAACCAAAACATTAATTCCAGCTCCTTCAAAAGAGGACAATACGTGTGCGTGCAGTGAGTGTGCGTTTATGAAAGTCAACACCTTAGAAAAACTCTATCAATGTTTACAAGATGAAAGCCCTGAAGTGCATTTAGACAACGGAATCATCAAAAAAACTTTACTTCCAATTCAAAGAATGTTAGCACTAAACTAAAACATTATGCAAAATTTAGAAACAGATATATTAATAGTAGGTACAGGATTAGCAGGATTATCCCTAGCGAAATATCTCAGCGAGCAAAATTCGAACCTACAAATCACCTTACTTAGCAAAACTTCCATTGACGAGTGCAATACCTATTACGCTCAAGGCGGAATTGCCGTAGTACACGATTTTATAAAAGACAGTTACCAACAACACATACAAGACACTTTACTTGCAGGAAAAGACATTTGTGATAAAAAAGTAGTCGAACACGTGATCACAGAAGCTCCTGCCCGATTACAAGAATTGATTCAATGGGGCGTGGAATTAGACAAGAATAATTCTGGCGAATTGGATTTAGGTTTAGAAGGTGGTCATTCGCAAAATCGTATTGTACACCACAAAGACAAAACAGGATTAGAAATCGAAACTAAGTTGATTCAAGTCGTTCAAAATTTAGCGAATGTTATCATCAGAACTTCCTTTTTTGCAACAGATGTTTTGCAAGACAATCAAAAATGCATTGGAATCATAGGATTTGATGAAAAAAGCGAAGTGACTTCCATCATAGCAAAAGCAACTGTTTTGGCTACTGGCGGTTCGGGACAAGTGTTTGGCGTGACTTCAAATCCTTTTGTTTCTACGGGAGATGGTGTGGCAATGGCGTATCGAGCGGGAGCAAAATTGGACAAAATGAAATACATTCAATTTCATCCCACAGCACTTTACGAACCTAATAAAAGTCAAGCTTTCCTAATTACCGAAGCGATTCGTGGTTTTGGAGCTCATATTTTAAATCATAAAATGGAACGTTTTGTTTTTCAATATCATCCTGATGGCGAATTAGCAACTCGACATATTGTTTCGAAAGCAATTTCTAACGAAATGAAGAAAGAACATTCGCAACACGTTTGGCTTGATGTTAGACATTTACCAATAGAAACGTTTAAAACGAAATTCCCAAAGGTTTACAACTATTGCTTTGAAAACGGAATTGATCTTTCCAAAGATTTAATTCCGATAACTCCTGCTGCGCATTATCAATGTGGCGGAATTGTCGTGGATGAAATGGGTGCTACTTCTATCAAACAATTGTTCTCCATTGGAGAATGTTCGCACACCGGACTTCATGGTGCCAATCGATTGGCTTCGAATTCATTATTAGAAGCTATTGTTTATGCGCATGATTTAGCGAATCATCTGATTTCATCAGTAGATGCGATTAAATTGAATAAATCTGAAATTACGCCTATTCATTATAAAAACATTCATCACGACCAAATTTTGCAATTTAAAAACCAACTGCAACATTTCATGAAATACGATGCTTTGTACACTTCTGGGAAAAATACTGAAAAAGTATATGAAATGGTTACCGAAATGAGCAAACGCTTCAAAATGAAGTTCAAAAATTATAATTCGCATCCGTTTTTATGTGAAACTTACAATTTAATTCAAACCGCAGAAATCATTTTAAAAGATTGTTTACCCAAAAGGCATCGTGTAAAATCGGTTAAAAAAGAAAAAACTATTTCGTAATGCTGAATCTATTTGCCCATCCAAGACGCATTTTTTTGATGCTTTTCGTTTGCTTTCTAGCGTTTAGCATTTGGATTTATGCCATTCCACTTTTTAGCCCAACGCCCTATTCTGAAAAAGAACTTCATTTAGTAGCTGAAGGTCGATTGGTTTGGCAGAAACACAACTGTCATACGTGTCATCAATTGTATGGCTTAGGTGGTTATTTGGGTCCGGATTTAACTAATGTGTATTCTAGAACTGCGAACAACGAAGCGTATATTAAAGGCATTATAAAATCGGGAGTAAAACAAATGCCTGCTTTTAAAATTTCGGATGACGAAATGAAAGCACTTTTACACTTTTTAAAAAATGTAGATGCCACAGGAACATCGAATCCGCAAGATTACCAACCTGAAATAATAGGAACTTTTAGTTTAGAAAAGAAATGAAGAATTTTGGAATTTGGCTCATCAGAATAGCCCTTGTATTGTTTGTTTTAGGTTTGTTTTTTGGACATTTAGCTTCCGAAAGTTATCGTATTACCCAACCAAAATCGGGTGTTATGGGATTTTTATCGCTTCGTCCGCTTCATGTGAGTAGCGCTTATTTGGGAATTATAACTGCTGGATTGGGTTTTCTGACTTTGATTATTGCGAAAATGAAAACCACACGTTTTGGTACTTTTTTACAATATCTTCATTTTTCACTTTGGGTAATTGCTTTGCTGGGAATTTTCTACAGCTATTTTACAGGTGATTTTGGAGGAAGAGAATATTGGGAATTCAATCCTGTTTGGGCTTTACCGATATTTATTTCTTTTATTGTTTTCTTAGTTTTCTATCTGCATCAAATTGGATTTTCGACAAAATGGCCTGTTTACTATTGGATGTGGCTCACTGGAATTATCTTCTTTATTTTCACTTTTATCGAAAATTATTTGTGGATTTTTCCATATTTCAGACAACATTTCATTGCCGATATGACGATTCAATGGAAAGTAAATGGTTCGCTAGTTGGCGCTATAAATCAAATTATTTATGGTGTTGCTTTTTATTTGATGGAAAAAATTAGTGGCAATGAAAAATCATCCTATCAAAAACTATCATTTGCAATGTATTTTCTGGGAATGTTTAATTTGATGTTCAATTGGGGACACCATATTTACTTGCTTCCAACCGAAAAATATATTCATTACATTGCCTATGCAGTGAGCATGACTGAATGGATTATTTTGATTCGTCTTTTTTACAAATGGAGCCAACAAATCAAAGAAAATAAACAGTTTTACTACTTTTTCCCTTACCGATTTTTAATGGCTTCTGATTATTGGGTAACGCTAAACTTAACCCTCGCACTATTTATGTCGATTCCAGCCATCAACTTATACACGCACGGAACGCATATCACGGTGGCACATGCTATGGGAACTACCATTGGAATTAATACGATGATTATTTTGGCAGGTGTTTTTTACTTTATTAAACCGAGTTTTAATTCGGCAAAATGGCGATTGTATGGAAGTATTACGTTTTGGATAGTACAAGTTACCTTATTACTTTTTCTAATTTCCTTAATTGGAATGGGAGTTCAACGTGCAATTTGGCAAGCTGGATTAACTTCGGAAAGCTTCAGTAAAATGAGTAGTTCCAGTGGAAATTGGGTTTTACTTTTCATCATTTTGGGAACGATTTTAATGTTCAGTATGGCGAGTTTCTTCATATATCTGTTTCTTCAATCTTGGAAGAAAAGTAAATTGAACCTAGAAGAATAAATTTATACTAAAAATACGATGATAAAAATCAGGTGAAATATCATAATTCCATTGTATATTTGACCTTTAATTCTTTCAAATTTATCATTGCTTATGTTTTCAAAATCATGCAATTATGCTATAAAAGCTACCATATTTATTGCCAAACATTCCTTAGAAGAAAAAAAGGTAGGTTTTGTTGATATCGCTAAAGAAATCGATTCGCCACAAGCGTTTACAGCTAAAATTTTACAAATACTAGTAAAAGCAGGGGTTATTGAATCTGTAAAAGGTGTAAATGGGGGATTTTATATTCCGAAAAAGAGAATTAAAAAAACTTTCTTAGTTGAAATCGTTGATGCTATTGATGGCGATGCCGTTTTTCATGGTTGTGGATTAGGATTATCGCAATGTTCTGAAATACATCCTTGTCCGGTGCATGATAAATTCAAAAGTATTCGTGATGAATTAGCGCATATGCTAGAAACCACGAATTTAGAAGAATTAGCTTTGGGAATAAAATCAGGAGAAACTTTCTTGAAATCGCTATAAAACCAATTCTTCTAATTTGTAGTATTTTTAAAACTGAAACATCAAATTTACAAAGATATTTCGTCCCATTCTTGGAAGATTTTTCCAATCGGTGTAAGTAGTATAATTGGCATCGAAGATGTTTTCAACACCGGTATTTATCATCATTTTTGATTTCTCAAAACTGAATTTATAACCTAAATTAGCATTTACAATCGCATAATCAGGTGTTTTGTCTTCACCATAAAAAGCGTTGTATTCGGTTTGTGTGGCATTTCCTTTTAGTTGTAATTCCGAACTAAATTTTCCTGGTCTAAAGCCTAAAGAAGTCATGTAATTAAACGGACTCATAAAAGCCAATCCGTTATTCTCATTGTCTTTTCCTAAGTTATATACGAATTGTCCTTTCCAAATCCAGAAATCAGATAATTGATAACTTACCGTAAAATCGGAAGATAAAATAGTAGCATAATCTAAAGCAGTATAGACTTTTATTCCATTGGCACCAATAGTCATAGGTGCTACAGAAGCATCAGGAATTCCGATGATATAATCGTAAATGTGAAAATAGGAAGTGGATAATTTGGTTTGCCATTTCGCATTTTTGTATCCAATATTGGCATTTCCTTCTAAAGATTTTTCGTTTTTTAAATTGGGGTTTCCGATGTAATCAAATCCATCAAAACTGTTGTACAAATAAAAACCATACCCTTCTGAAACTGATGGAGCGCGTTCGCCATACCCCATTCCGAATCCATACGAAATTCCGTCTTTGTTATAGAAATAATTGGTAGAAAAACTTTTTAGGAATCGAGATTTTGAAGCTTCCATTTCAGGATAAAAAATCTGTAAACTTTCTAAACCGAAATCACTAGCAACATTGTTATTATGAAATCCTAAATTCGTAGTGAATTTCAAATTAGAATGACAATTGATTTCGAAATTATCCTCCAAATAAATTCCAGTGTACAACGTACGAACATCAGGCCAAGTGTACATAAACATTAGATTTTCATTTGGATCGGACGGATACATCGTCATTTCGGCAACGGAACGATTGTAAAACGAATTCAAATTGGCTAAAAATTGATGTTTTTTGTATTTCCCATTTACTTTAGAATAAAAACCATAAGTGTCGCTCCAACCTGGCATGTCCATATGAATAGGAACATCTGGGCGTTTGGTGTCGTCCATGGTGTGCGTAATCGTATTAAAATAGAGTTTGGTTTCCCAATTATCGATTGAATCAAAACTTAGTTTGTAATTGAATTTTACCGAAGTAATTAAAGCTTCCGCCAAAGAAACATCCATTGGTAACGCAGGATAACCGACATCGGTAGCTCTATCAAAAATTACTGAAGCTTCAATGTTTTTATTGGGCGCCAATCGGTAACCCGAAGTGGCGGAAATATTGAGTTTTCTGAACTGTGAAAACTGAATTTCTTTATCATTTCCTGCTTTGTAATTTTCGGCATCGCGAAACATTACATCGGTATCCACATAAAATAAACTATCAGCATAATTGATGGCTGAGCCAATAATTTTCTGACGATTATTCGTTTCATAACCTGAATTCACAAAAAATTCCCAACCTGCATTAGTAAATTGGCGTTGGCTTCTTTTTAAATCGATAGAACCACCAATCGTATTTCCATGACAACTGCCTTGTTGCCCAGAAGAAATCGTAGCTTCAGACAAATTTGATACTTCAACATAGGAAGTTACAGGGTCCATTTTATCCGTACAAGCACCAAAGATTCGCATTCCGTCGATGGTAACTACGGTTCGCTCGGTTGCCATTCCGTTGATGATGGGTTCCCAAGCATAAGCACCTCTTTTGATTAAATCTACTTTGGTTGATTTTTGCAGAAATTCGTCTAAAGTTGCGAGTGTTTTGGTTTGTTTTTCGTGCAAAGCTGCTTTTGTCCCTACTACCAAAACTTCTTTAAGTTCTTTGGTTTTAAGAGAATCTGCTTCTTGACTAAAAGTAAAACAGAACGAAAGTGACAGAAAAAATACTATTAATTTTTTCATGATATAAAAGTTTTAAAAAAGGTCATTATAATGTCATAATGACCTTTTTTATAAGTAAAAATTAAAATTCGATTTCGAAGAAAATACTACTAGCAGTAACTGTTTCTGTGATTTCTTCTCCTTTTAAGATAGTTCCTTCTGCATCAGCTAATTGTAAGTTAATTTTCCAATAACCTGTCATGGTTAACGATAATTTACCATCGTATAATCCGCCAGCAAGTGTTTGTATTGCATGAACGTTATTTGGAGAGGTATGATTTCCCATACTTGGCATTCTTGGGTCGATTTTCACAGTGTAACCATCCACAACTGGGAACGTCATCATGTTTTGCATTTTCCAAACGCCAACTTTCATATCGTTAAGCGCTACTTTTGGATGATGAGGCTCAATGTAAGCCACTAAATACTTAACACCATCCGAACCTGTGAATGTATTTACTTTACGTTTTGCAGAAGCAGGCACATCAATTACATCTGTAGCAGTGTAATCTACTCCATTAATTGTGTAATCGATTTTTAAATCCCAATATTCCGTATCATTCTGAGCCATTTGGAACATGATATATCCTTCATATAAAGTTCCGTTTTCAGTTACTTTTTCTACTGCTGAATAAGGACATGAATGCGTCATCATAGCCATATGCATTAATGGAGACCAACTCACTTCGGCATTTTTAATGTATTTATCTGTGGTGTTGTCTTTAATTCTTAAGCTAATTTCGTTGTATCCTTGTTCTAAACTTCCCATGTGAGAATACAATTCAATAGTATGAGTATCGTTAGTGATTTCTTTAAATTTAGTAATTCCGTCTAATTCATTTACAGTAGTTTCATCATCGTTTGAACAAGACACGAAAGTTAAGGCCATAGCAAAAATGGCTACAATATATTTTATTGAAGTTTTCATTATATTTTTTAATTAAAGTGATTGTAATTCCATCTGAAATGTGATTTTTCAGAGAAATTATGATATAAGTTGAGTGGGTTAATTCAGTAAATGAACTAACAAAAACCAATATTTAATTAAGAAATAAATGTGGGTGGATGAAAAAAGGCACAATCATTCAAGTGAAAGTAAAGGTTAGAATAATTGTTACCAATAGAAGTTTTATTTAAAAAATAAATTTGTCTAATTTCTATAGGTTGAATTTCCTGAAAAAATACAATTTCAGTATGTTCGAAAGATATTTTTTTATCAGAAGAATTTTCAGAATTACTTTCGGAAGCTTTTGCCAATTGTTTTGTTAAGTGACACTTCCCGTTACATTTTAATTCGGGTTTGGATTTATTCTCACAAAGGTTAGTTACAATGTAATCATAATTCACGGCATACTCTAAAACCGGGAGTATTGGCTTCAGGAACATTAGCGCGGTTAATATGATTAGTAATTGTTTCATGGGACAAATTTACAAGAAATAAATTAAGGTCTAGTATGATTTCAGTCATATTTTTTTTACTTTTATTGAAATTAATTTGTGCTTTATCTAAAAGAATTAAAGCCTTCAACACAACTACTTTATGCAGATTGATTTAGATTTATTATTTACTTGGGGCGCTATTGCCAAGGAGTACAAGAAAAATGAAATTATTTTTCATGAAGATGAATCAGCGAATTTTTATTATCAAATTATCGATGGTTGCGTAAGAATGTACAATTCCAATGAAGAAGGAAAAGAGTTTACTCAAGGCTATTTTAAAAATGGTCATAGTTTTGGTGAACCACCTTTGTTTATTGATGAAGTGTATCCTTCCACTGCAGTAGCCTTTAAAGATTCCAAAATAATAAAAATTTCGAAGGAGAAGTTTTTAAAGATTTTAGAGGAATATCCTTTTATTCAGAAGCAATTCTTGAATTTAATGGCAACTCGAATTCACACCAAAGCCAAAACTACAAAAGACATTGTAAATCAAAAACCAGAGTTTCGAATTTTAGCCTTTTTAAATGCCCACAAAAACCCCGATTGTCCTAAAAAAGAATTGGTAGCATTTACAAGACAAGAAATTGCCAACTTTACAGGTTTACGCGTGGAAACTGTGATTCGAGAGCTTTCAAAAATGAGCAAGACGAATAAAGTGGAAATTATTAATCATAAATTATATTACTGATGTCTTTTAAAACAACTTTTTGGATTCGGTTTTCGATTTTTAATCTGATGCTTGTTGCATTATTAGGACTTTTAATGCGTTATAAAATTCTGTTTGAATTTCCGCTTCTCGATCAAAAAAGTTTACAACACTCGCATTCTCATTTTGCTTTCGCAGGTTGGGTTACGCATACTTTAATAACTTTACTCATAGCTTTTTTACAAAAACACGATACCCTTAATAAAATTGTGTTTAAGAAATACAATCTTATTTTAATTGGGAATTTAATTTGCTCTTATGTAATGCTAATTTCCTTTATTATTCAAGGTTATGGGGCGATTTCGATTACTTTTTCAACCCTTTCTATTTTTGTTTCTTACTGGTTCGCTTACTCTTTCTTTAAAGATTGCAAACAACTTGAAACATCTTCTGTAGCAACAAAATGGTTCAAAGCTGCATTATTTTTTAATGTAATTTCGTCTTTGGGAACTTTTGCTTTGGCTTATATGATGGCAACTAAAAACATCCATCAGAATGAATATTTAGCTTCCATTTATTATTATTTGCATTTTCAATACAATGGTTGGTTTTTCTTTGCTTGTATGGGATTGTTGTTGGATTATTTAAAAGTAACATCAAACTCAAATCGAATTTATTCACAATCGTTTATTTGGTTATTTTGGTCCTGTATTGCTGGATATTTTCTATCAACGCTTTGGTTAGATTTGCCTCTTTTAATTTATATTTTAACTGCTATTTCGGCGATTGTTCAAGTAGTTGTTTGGTATTTTTTATTTAAAACTATTTTAAAAGAAAACAAATCCATCTTCGTTACTCTTCCAAATTACTTAAAATATCTGATTTTATTCATCAGTTTCGCTTTGAGTGCGAAGTTCTTATTACAATTGGGTTCCACTATTCCGGCAATTAGTAAATTAGCCTTTGGTTTTAGATCAATTGTGATTGCTTATTTACACTTGATTTTATTAGCTATTATTTCTCTTTTTCTACTGTTTTACATTTATGTGAATGATTTTGTTACAATAAATAAGAAAACCATCTTAGGATTAGTTGTATTTAGCATTGGAGTTGTACTTAATGAAGTTGTTTTAGGAATTCAAGGAGTTGCTTCTTTAAGTTATATACTAATCCCTAACATTAATGAAGCTTTGTTTGGAATTGCCATACTCCTTTTCGCAAGTATTTTATGGACAACTTTTTTTACAAAAAAAGGATAAAAAAGTATTTTTTTTTATGATTCTACGCATAAAATAATAAGTAGATAATCAAGTACTTTGTGTGTATAAATTATTCAAATTATGAAAAATTCCATTAAAACTTTATTGTTAGCTAGTTTACTAATCACCTTTGGATGTAAACAAGGCGAAGAAACAGCATCAGAACCCACATCAGAATCTACAGAAGTATCATCTGGAGGACAAGAAAATGTAGTAGATGAAAATTCTGCTCCAAATATTGTGCAAACCGCAATGGGAAGTAAAGATCACACTACATTGGTTACAGCAGTAAAAGCTGCAGGATTAGTAACATCTTTAAGTAATGCCGGACCATTTACTGTATTTGCGCCAACTAATGCTGCTTTTGATAAATTACCTGCAGGAACCGTAGAAGGATTATTAAAACCTGAGAAAAAAGGCGATTTAGAAAACATTTTAGGCTATCATACGTATGTAGGTTCGTTGAAAACAGAATATATGCAAGACGGACAAGAATTTGATATGGTATTTGGTGGAAAAGTGAAAATCACTAAAAAAGACGGAAAAACATTTGTAAACGGTTCTGAAATTATGGCTTCTATTGAAACATCAAACGGAATTATCCACGTAATTGGCGATGTTTTACTTCCAAAATAGAAAACAATTATTAATTCATCTTTTATAAAGGTAAAAAGCGTAGACTTCAACAGTTTACGCTTTTTATTTGATGCGAATTTGAATTAATAATTAAAACTTCAAAAGTTAATTCCCTAATGTTTTATACTGAATTACTTGAGCAATATTTAATGCTCTTTCTTTAATTTCAGAGGCTTTTTCGCCTACAAATAATTGATCAACTGTTGTAGTGAATACGATTACCCAATGCTCAAAATGTTCGGGTTTCATAGGACATTTACTGTGTAACTCTTTGTGGACTTGCATAGGACTTCCGTTGTAATTTCCAGTATAGAAAAGAATGTTTTCCCAAAAATCATACATTCTTGGTAAATGAGTTTCCCAATTTACATGAGCAACTTCGGTAAACAGAAAACCGATAACAGCATCGGTTTTGATTGTATCATAAAAGGTATCGACTAAAAGTTCAATATCTTTTCTATTTCTAATATCTGTTTTCATTTTGTAATTTGATTAAATATAAATTACAAGTCTTTTTTATTGAATTTTCGCATCGAAATGAAAAACGGAATTATCGCCCACAAACTCAACAACACGAATGAAACTAGTAATCCAACCGTAGTTCCGAAGAAATCTTTGAAAATCGCCCCAGTATATCCCATCATAGCAGAAACATCTAAATGCAAGAGAATTTGAATTCGAGCTAAGTCAATCGGACTAAAAGCGGTGATGCCTACCATCATGTTTTCGATTGGATATTCTGCTAATTGGAAGAGTAAAAACAAAACCATTCCATCAAATAGCAAGGCGAAATACAGCCAAATCATTATCGCTAAACCAATTCCTTTTGCTTTATCTCGGGTTAAAATCGAACTCAAAAAAGCCAAAGCGACAAAGATGACTGAAATCAAACAACCATTTAGCAACATCATAAAACCAATACTATCAGGAGAATTGACTAACAACGGAATTCCTGCCCCAATAAAAAACGCAAAAACCATTGCCGTGGATAATCCGAAAAATAAACTCAACCAAATCTTTCTTCTTTTGATAGGTTGACTTAGTAAAAGTTCAATAAATTCAGCGCTATTGTACAAATAAATTGTAGCAAATAAAATAGAAACTAACGGAACTGTGAATAAAATCACATTCAAAATCGTTAGTAATCCTTTTGCTGAATTATCTTCTAATGCAAATGAACTCCATGATAAAATAGACAAAATCAGCGTGTAAGCCAAAACAATCTTGTTTCGGATAATGTCGGATAATATGATTTTAATGATTCGGTTCATTTTGTTTGTTCTTTAAAATTTTGGCAATCGCTTTTGAAATTTTCTCTTCACTAGTAGTCGTTTTTAATTCTTCTACTTTTTGATGAAAATGTACTTTACCTTCTTGCATAAAAATGATTTCGGTAATTAAATCATCCAATTCACTTAATAAATGCGATGTAATCAAAATCAATTTTCCTTTTTCTTTCTCTTTTATGATTTTTTCTTTCAAAATCTCAGCCGCCAAAGGATCTAAACCAGCCGTAGGTTCGTCTAAAATCAATACATCTGGATTAAAAAGAAAAGCTAAAACAGCACTTACTTTTTGAGTTGTTCCACCGGATAAAGTGCGCATTTGCTTGTCGAACATTTTTTCTAATTCGAAAGCGTGCAGCAAATCTTCATCCAAATCATCTGATGAATTTCGAATCTTTTTTATCATTTCGATAATTTGACCAATTGTCATGTTATCGGGATAACGACCAATTTGTGGCATGTATCCAATTTTTTCGCGATACAAATACTCACCTAAAACGGAATTTCCATTAAAATGAATCGTACCCGAATCTGGCAAAACCATTCCTAAAACCGATTTTATCAAAGTGGTTTTTCCACAACCATTCGGACCAATTAAAGCAATACATTCTCCTTTTTTACAAGAAAGATTGATGTTCTTTAAAACTTCAAATTTTCCAAACTTTTTCTGCAATTCTTTTATCTCAATCATAGCGGCAGTGACTTCATTAAAGGCTTATTATCTACAAAATTATCAGGTGTTATACTGGGTAATACTTTTTCAGATTTATCTAGCAACGTAATCATAAAACTCCGATATAACAACATAGCGGAAGGCGTATTTTCAGTTAAAACCGCAAATAAACTCAGCGGATGATAAGGAACATCACCCATTCCATCTTTGTCTAAATCGTAACCTTCGTATTTGTCCCAATAATTTTCATTGAACGTATTTAAAACTAAACTTCCATTGGTACTGATATCGAAAGTATTTTTTAAGAAATTATTGTTTACGATTTCGTTTTCCATACAACTCGCTTGGATTTTCATGCCCCAACCATTCGATTCGAAACTGTTTTTTTCTACTTTGATTCGAGACGTTCCTTCCATATAAATTCCAGATGTATTTCGAGCAAAACGATTATTGAAAATATAACTATCTGCAATTTCTTTCAGCAATAATCCGTAAGCCGAATCGCCCCAATTTTCCTCGAAATAATTATTGAACATTTTTACGTTTTTGGTAAACATAACGGCTACTCCTGCTCCATTGTTTTTGAAAACATTGGTTATGTAGGCATCATCATTGGAAAACATAAAGTGTAATCCGTAACGAATGTTATTGTTTGCAATATTTCTCCAAATTACGGAATTGGTTACAAATTCGAAATAAATTCCGTCTCGGTGACCGTCAATTCGATTAGCAATAATTAAAATATCTTTTGATTTCCAACAATGAATTCCGTTACCTAATTTTTGCTCTTCTTTTCCGTATGCCTTTAGCGTATTATTTTTAATAATGCAGTTTTGAGAATTTTGTAGATATATTCCAAAAAAATTATCGTCTAAAACATTATTTTGAATTAAAACATGACTTTTATTGTAAACTTTGATGCCGCATGGATCTGTAATAGTTGCATAAGCGCTTCGAATTATTTTAAAGCCATCAACTACAACACTATCAGCATGTATTGATAAAACTTCATGCTTTTTTTCGCCATCTAAAACTGGCAAATCTTTACCTAAAAAAACAATTTTTTTATCAATTATTATATTTCCTTCTTTGTACCATCCGCCGTGTACAATAAGTGTATCACCCACTTTAGCTAAAGTAATTCCTCTTTTAACAGACTTAATCGCATGTTTTTTACCTACGTGAATAGTTGCTGCTTTTAGAGAAAGTGAAAAAAAAAGGAAAATAATTAAGAAATATTTCATTTGATTTTATTTAATTATTTCACTCCAAGATGTTGGATTTGCTTTATATTTTGCAGTTATTTTTTTTGCTTCTTCCTCAGTTTTTACAGCAATTATATTGCCGCGCATTGGGCTATTAATCTCCCCACCTTTCACATAAAAAGCAGTTTCAGCAGGAATCAAAATATTATTTTCATTAAAATCATGAATATAAAAAGATTGAATATTTGTTGTTTGATTTTCTTTGTGATAACTAATCATACAATGCATATCATCAAACTTATAAATTCTTCCTTTATTAGTAATTAATTCAGCACCAAATTTTCCATCTGAAATTTTCATTTTACAAAACTCACATGCGTCTGAATTTAACTTAATTGGTTCTGCTTCTTTTGTTACACAAGAAACCGATACTAATAAAATTAAAAGATAAGATAACCATTTCATTTATATTGATTTTTTAAATTTGAATTCTTTAAGAACTATTGCAAATAATAAAATCCCAGCACCTACAAGCATCCATCCACCAGTGTCTGGTATAGAGTAAGCTCCAAAATTTAACAATTGCTTATACCCAATTAATGGAGGTTGATAAGCCATACCCGGCACTTTTATAGCTGCATTAGGATCAAGATTATGTCCATATTCGTAATTCCATCTATAAAAATCAATTCCTGCAAGAATTACAAAAAGCACAAAAACTACAAGAAAGCCAAAAACAGCTTTTCTATTATTAATAAATACTAAAATTAGCGAAATTAATGCAAAAGCACCAAAAATGTATGGAAGAATCTTAAATTCAAAAAAGTTCTCTGTATGCAAAGTTGCCATACCGATATAGTGATTCAATCCGTTTATAATATCTACATCACCTCCAATTTTATTTGCATGAAGTTGTAACATTAATCCTTCTGGATATTGAGGAGCATTTAATTCAATTCTCCACATAGGTACAAATAAAGAGCCAATAAATAATAATCCTACTAGTACTAACAAAACTTTAGAAAGTATTGTTAAATTATTTTCTTTCATGATTTCCGTTTTTATGATAAAATAACATATTGTTTTTAAATAAATTATCGCAAGTTTATTTTACAACAAGATAAACAACAACATTTTTAATTATAATTTTTAAGTAAAGGTTTTTGTTTTATTGGTAGAAAAAAATAGGGAGCATTGCTGCTCCCTATAAAATTATTTTTTTGCAGAAGCAGGTAGATTGGTACCTAAACTGTAACTAATTGGCACATTACTTCCTGCCGGAGAAACTCTAATGTATCCTGACATTTCTTGGTGTAATGCACTACAGAAATCTGTACAGTAAAATGGAACAATACCAACTTTTGATGGTTTCCAATTTAAAGTTGCTGTTTCACCTGGCATAATTAGTAATTCAGCGGTTTGTGCTCTTCTAATTGAGAATCCATGAGGAACATCCCAATCTTGCTCAAGGTTTGTAATGTGGAAGTAAACATCATCTCCCACTTTAATTCCTTCAATATTGTCTGGAGAGAAATGTGATCGTACCATTGTCATGTAAACATGTACTTTTTTACCTTCCCTTACCACTTTTGTTTCTTTTTCACCTTTAGCTACCCTTGGGTGATTATTTTTCTTGATATCGTAAATTTTTAATTGCCCGTTGTTTCTAATTAAATCAGCTGGTGCAGCTTGTGCATAGTGAGGTTCTCCAATAGTTGGAAAATCTAACAGCAATTTCATTTTATCTCCACTAATATCATATAATTGGGCTGATTGGGTTAACTCTGGACCAGTTGGTAAATATCTGTCTTTAGTAATTTTGTTATACGCAATTAGATATTTTCCGAAAGGTTTTTTAGAATCACCTCCTGGAATACATAAGTGACCAACAGAATAATAAGTTGGAACTCTATCTAAAACTTTTAATGTTTTAATATCCCATTTCACTACTTCAGAAGATACGAAGAATGTGGTATAGGCATTTCCTTTTCCATCAAACTCAGTATGTAAAGGTCCTAATCCTGGTTTTTGAACTTCTCCGTGAAGAACAGAGTTATATTTTAAAACTGGAATTCCTTCATAATCACCTTCATAATCTTTTTTACCAATGGCTTTTACCATTTTATCAAAGCTAAATACAGGTATTAATGCTGCTAATTTTCCAGAACCAACTATGTATTCACCTGTTGGGTCAACATCACAACCATGAGGAGATTTCGGACAAGGCATCAAATAACAAATATCTTTCATTGCCATAGCATCTAAAACTAAAACTTCCTCTTTTATTACAGAAGTTCCTGTATGTGTTTCGTCATTCCAAGTATTGTGAGCATATTTTGTTTTTTCAATTTTTCCTTTACCTGCTTTGATATATTCTTCCGCTTTTTTCCAGTTAACCGCCATAATAAAGTCTTTATCTCTTTGTGAGGCATTAACTTCTAAAAGCGTATTAGCTTGTTCAGAATTGTAACAAGTGAAGAAAAACCATCCATGAGATTTTCCTTTACCAGCATGGGAAAGGTCAAAATTCACACCTGGTAAACGTAATTGGAAAGATAAATCCATTTTACCAGATTCTTTATCTACTTTAATAAAACTGATGTGAGCTTTAAAATTTTCTTTATACGTATTAATTGGCACATCTCCTTTATCGTAATCTCCAGGTACACCAAAACGTGTTCCAGCAACTACATATTCTGTATTTTCAGTAATAAAAGGTGAAGAGTGGTTACCAGCAGAGTTTGGTAACTCAATAATTTCTGAAGTTTTAAAACGTTTTAAATCAACTCTTGCGATACGTGGTGTGTTGTTTGCATTAGCAAATATCCATCTACCATCAACTTCTCCGTTAGTTTGAGATAACTCTAAGTGATGTTGATCATCCCAAGGAATAAAACCTTCTGATGTGTTTAACATTGGTTTTGTTTCTTCACTAAAACCCCATCCACTTTCAGGATCTACCGAGAAGATAGGAACAACTTTCATCATTCTACCGCTTGGAAGTCCATAAACACTCATTTGACCACTAAAACCACCAGATACGAAATTATAAAATTCATCGTATTTACCAGGAGCTACATAAACACGTTGAGCAGCATCACCACTCACGGCATCCCCTGAATTTTTTGGTTTACAAGAAGAAACCAAGGCACTTCCTAATGCAATTACTAAAATTGCTTGTACAAATTTATTTTTCATGATATATGTAGTTAAATTAAGGTATCGTATTACTTTCACTTAACACAATACCCTTTTATGTTTATTTCACACCGTCATTTTTACGCATATACTCAAGAATTCCTCTAGCTTCGTCATCAGAAACACCTTGGTTAGGCATACGAACCAAACAAATTTCCAATTGCGCTTGTACTTCTGGATCTTTGTCAATCATTGGATCAGGATTAGTTATAAAATTCATAATCCATTCTGGTTTTCTTCTTTCAGTAACCCCTTTCCAACCTGGTCCAACTAATTTTTCATCTGTTGTTTTGTGACATGATGCACATTTTACACCCGCTACTTCTTCTCCTTTTTTCGCTAAAGCTTGGTCTAATGTAGCTCCTAATTCAACTGTGTCAAATTTTCCTTCACCACGTTTTGGATCATACGATGCTGGATCAGCAGCTTCTGTTGTTGCTTCACCTCCACCTGGCTGATAATTGTCTTCAGCAGATGCTTCTTTTTTACCACATGCTACAGCTAAAGCAAGAGATAAAACAAGTAAAATTGATTTGTTCATGATATTTTAATATTAAAATTATTACTACAAATTTATGAAATTGAATGCTTTAAAAGTATGATTACAATCATAAAAAAGGATATTTTTATCTTTATTATTAACAATTGTTGAACAAAAAAAAGGCTGTTTCCAAAAAATGAAAACAGCCTTTTGCAAAAACCTACTTATAAAAATTAAATAACCCTCATTATTAAGTAATTATCTTTTAGACAGAAATTGTATTAAATTCTAATTTGTTTAATTGTAATTCCAATTGTAAAATATCGTTTTGAATTTTGGAATTCTTTTCTTGAAAAATAGATTTGTAATAATCAATTCCATTTAAAAGATTCGTTTTAAAAGTTTCCCATTTTTTGATTTGCTGTGGCGTAATTTCGAAAACTTCATTTATTTGATTTAACAAATACGAAACATACAAGCCTAATTCTTTTACAAACATATTAGGTCTATCGGTGTGATTTTCGATTTCTTTTTTGCCGTAAATGTGTTGAATCATCTCTTTCAATGAAAATTCTCTAGAAAAATAAGCCATGTTTGGACCTGGACAAACAACAACACCTTGTGCTTGACCTTTAATTGGAATTCCTAATTCGATATGACTTGCATTTGCTAATCCCACGCACAAACATGATTTTTCTGTGATTGAATCGTATTCTTTAGTGTAAGCTTCGAATGAAATGCTATTGCGTTTTGCTTCTAATTCATCTAATTTCTTGTCTTGATGTTTTTTAGATGCGGTACAAGTGCCTTCTTTTTTGTATTCTTTGCTTAGTGCTAAATATTTTTTCGGACACGCACTTCCTGCTTTTCCTGAAGCGATACGTTGACTTTTATAGAAATCATTCGTCATGCCTTTAATCGTGTTGAAAGGAACTCCGAGTGGTGAAATATTACTCAAATACAAATCTTTTTCTTTGGCATCGGCTAATAATTTTCTGGTTTCAACATCAACTGAAGTCGCTTCTGGAACTAAAAGAAACGGAGAACCCCAACCCACAGCGTCTACCTGATAATGGTCTAATAAAAACTGATGCTCTTCCGCAGTTCCAACTCCGCCTTGAACTGTTATTTTTAAAACAGGTGGTTCGTTTGGAACTTCTTTATTTTTAGACGTTAAAGCATTTGTCAATAGCGAATAAGCCGATTGAATTAACTCGTCTTTTTTATTTTTGAATTCTTCTAAAATTGGACCTAATAGAAATCCATCAGTAGCAAATGCGTGTCCACCACAATTTAAACCTGATTCTATTCTATATTCTGAAACCCAAAGTCCTTTTTTAGCTAGAAAATTTCCTTGAATCATCGCCGAACGAAAATCGCTTACTTTCAAAATGATTTTTTTTTGAAATTGTCCGTTTGCATTGGAATAAAAAGCATCGAAAGTTTCCATATAACTGTACAATCTTGGATTCATTCCGGCAGAAAAAACTACGGATGAATTTGTGGTACTGTTTACAAAACCTCTCAAAGCAGCATGCGCATCGTTGTACATTACAGGTAATTGTTCATCATCACTAAAATTATCTTTATCAATTTTTGTCATGATATTGACATCGATACTACCTGGTGCAAAATGATGATCTAAGATGGTTTTTAATTCCATCATATTGTTTTTTCCAGAATCGATTAAATGTTCTAATTTGATTTTTAATTCGGAAGTTGTTGGCAAAATGGCAATAAAATCTTCTAATTGCGTTCTTTTTTCAATCAATTCCGATTTGAAGCATTCGAACTTTTGAGTAACAACTGTATCGAGTAAATTCAAATAATTGGTAATTCTTTTTGCTCTAAAGTCTTCAACTTTTTGCGAGATTTCTTCATAAGGTTGCTTGAATTTTTCGGCATAAAAAGCGGTCATTTTTTCAATCAAATCATCATCCATGATAGAGATTACAGAATCAATCCCATATTGTGCCACTCGTACTGGACTATCAATTGTGAAAGCCAATCCCATAACAGGAATGTGAAAAGTATGTGTATTTTTTTGTAAAGTCATATTGTTTTCTTTGTTAATTTCTGCATTCCATTTATCTCTTAACAAAATAAATAGTGACAAATAAAATACAATCCTTAAGATTAATTTATGATTATTATCATGCTTTGAAAATTGGAAGAATTTAGAGCAAAATCACTAAAATGACTCCCATTAAACCACCAAAACCTAATATCAAATATTTCCAAAAAGAATGTGCTTTTTTTAATTCCATAAACTGAAAAGCTACTAACCAAAATTTAATTAAAGCTAAAGTCACAACCGTTGTTGTCATAATTTCTGCACTTACATTTAATGCTAAAAAAGCAGCGATTACAGTTAGTGTCAACAACAAAATAAACGTAGAAGAAATAGTTTCTTTCATAATCTAACATTTAAAAAAGTAAATAAAGTACCGGAAATAAAAGCAACCAAATTAAATCGCACATGTGCCAAAAACTAGCACTTGCTTCGATGTCTTCAAAGGATGCTACAGTTTGTTTTTTTTTGATGGAAAATGTAATTACCAATAAAATTACCAATCCCACCAAAACATGTATAAAATGAAAACCCGTTAATAACCAATAAAATCTAAAAAACGAATTGTAATCCATATGCAATCCGGCTTCTAATTTTTCGTAATATTCGAATGATTTTAAAACTAAAAATCCAAGACCTCCCAGCATTGCCCAATTGAAATAAAACAATGTATTTTTGATGTTAGCAGTTTTAAAAAAACGGATTCCTTTGGCTACAAAAAATCCGCTAGTTAACAACAAAATAGTGTTTATTGTTCCAATTGTTTTATTCAGTTTTAAACTACTGTTGTGAAATAATTCACGCTCTTCCGAACCGTAATAGGCTAAGGCTAAAATCGCCATTCCGAAAGTGATGAGTTCCAAATAAATGATAATCCAAATTAAAATGCCTCCTGGCGGATAATATATTGATTTTGTATGGTTCATAATTGTAATAATTCGACTTTACCTGTGTGTAAATCGTAAAATGTTCCTACTATTTTTATTTTCTTCTGATTGACCAAATCTCTAATAATTTTGCTTGATGAGAGAATGTGTTCTATGGTGGAAAGCACGTTCAATCGACCTGTTTCATCTGATAAATGTTCGGGTAATGGATAGGTTCTGTGATTACTAAATGCCACTTTGATTTGATTGGTTAATTGTGTTAAATGTCCCAAATTCACATTATCAATTGCTCCTTGAACTGCACCACAATTGGAATGTCCTAACACCACCAACAATTTGGTTCCTTTTACTTGAACGGCATATTCCATACTTCCTAAAATGTTTGGATCTTCTATGTTTCCAGCAACTCTTGCTACAAATAAATTTCCTATTCCTTGATCAAAAACAATTTCAGGCGGCACGCGAGAATCGATACAAGACAACACAAAAGTGTGCGGATGTTGGTCTTTTTCAAAATGATGCGCTTCATCAATAAAATCATGATGTATGGATACATTATTAACATAACGCTGGTTTCCTTCCATTAGTTCTTTGAAAGCTTCATTTGCCGTTTTTGGAACATGATGATGCTCTGTTGTTTCACACGAAAAAATAACAATGATAAAAATGCTGAATAAAAGCGTACCTATAATTCTCATAAATTTTCAATTAATTATTCCATTCTAATAATCGTTTTTCACCATTAATTTGCTTGATATCGGTGATGTCCTGTGACATTTCGATTACGCCTTTATAATGTTTTTGAGCATCACGAACTGCAAAATAGCGAATGTAAATCAGGCGTTCTCTGTAGTTAATCCAGAAAGAAGCTTCGTTTTGTTCGCCTTTTCTAAACGCTTCTAAAATTTGCAAAACGGTATCCACACTTTTAGGCGGATGACAAAAACGAACTTCCCTACCAATAATTCCAGCACTTCTTGGGAAAACACGTTCTTCACCACGATTGTAGAAAATTACTTTATCATTTTCATCTACATAAGTTAAATCGATGGGTAAGGTTTTGAAAAGTAGATTTACTTGTTCAACTGTCATGAAACCTTCATCGTAATGCGCTGCATTTTCGTTGAAAACAACATCGGTCCTGCGTTCTGTATCTTGAGAAGGATGAATGTATTCAGATTCTTTTGGGAATTTTGGTGGAGCTTCTGATAACATCCAACCAATTTCGTCTTCTCCTTTTCGCATTTTAATCCAATCTTCATCTGATAACATATCTAATGCATTTGGAAACAATACGTTTTCTTCAACATCTAATAAACGATATAAACTTTGAGAGATTAGATTGGTATTGTGCTTGGCTGAAGTAAAATCTTGGTCTTCCAAATTTTTTCTAACAATGCGAAACATTTCTCTAATCGTATCGTGAAACGACCACATATTTCGAGATGGTCCTGTCCAACCTTTTTGTTCTAAAAACGGAAATAATTGATTTTCTTTTCTTTCAAAACGTCGTTCAACGGTTGCTAAATGATTGAATACATTGTAAAATTTCTGAAATTCTTCTTTTGGATTAATGGCATTTAATTCTTCCAATAATTGATGAATCAAATCGGTCTCTACGAAATAAGTATGAATGGGATGTCCTTCAATCACGTTTGTATGAGTTTCTGATGTTGCCATTTTATTGATGTTTGATTTTCTCATAAAGTTTTACCAATGATTTTAGTAAAGCTTCAGGAGACGTTAATATTTGATAATGATTTTGACCGAACATTTGCGGCAAATAATATTTGGCTTGCGCTTCAATGGCTAAGGCATACGAATTGATTTTTCTCTCATTCAATTCTCGCAACGCTTGCTTGATGTCTTGAATTCCGTGTTGACCTTCGTATTTATCGTAATCATTTGGTTTTCCATCGGAAAGCACGATAATCCATTTGTTTTTGGCATCCAATTGATCCATTCGTGCGCCAGCGTGACGTAAAGCGGGACCAATTCGAGTATAACCATTAGGTTCAACGGCTCCGATTTTATGTTTGGCTTTGTTCCAACTTTCGTTGAAATCTTTCAAAGTGAGATAAGTCGTGAAATTTCTGGTTTTGGAATAAAATCCGTCAATCGCAAAATCGATGTCAAACTCATGCAGAATTTCGCCAAATAAAATGGAAACTTCTTTTTCTACATCAATCACACGATTTCCTGCGGCATAACCATCGCTTGAGAGACTAATGTCTAACAAAACTAAAATTGCAAGGTCTTTGTTTTTCTTTCTTTGAGACAAATAAATGCGTTCGTCAGGTGATTTTCCTGAATGAATGTCGGTATATAAATCGGTTAACGCGTCTAAATCGAAAGCGTCACCTTGTAATTGTCTTCGTTGTTGTTGCATTTTATTATTCACGCTGGTAAGCATTTTTCGTAAACCATTTAAAGTGGTTTTGTACTTCGCCATCGTATTTTTATAATAAGTTGCGTGGGTTTTGAGTTGGGTTTTCGGATAAACTTTACAGAAATTAGTCAAGTAATTTCGTTTTTTGAAATCCCACTCGTCATATTTTAGATGAAACCCTTTTTCATCGACCTCAGCACTTTCGGCAATGGAAGTATTTTCAACAAAATCCGCTTGATATACAGAATGCACCACATCATCAACACGAACCGTAAACTTCATGTTCATTTCTTCCAAAGCTTCTTGATGGTCTTTTAAATCATCTTTTCCATCAAAATCGCGCCAATTTCCGTTGAATTCTTCTGCAGTTTCAATTTTCTCGAAACTGTGCATTAACACATAATCTTCTTGTTGTTTTTTGTCGATAGTAAGTGATTCAATTTCTTCAACAGCTTTCGCATGAAGCGTAGTTTCGGCTACTACATTGTTTTTTATTTTCTTAGTATTGTCATCGAAATTTTGCAATACATTATCGTCTTCAATTTCGGGTGTGTTTTTCATCCATTTTCCGTACAACCAAGAATAATCAATAGATTGGTCTTTTTTATTAACGGGTAATTTTGGTACCGCATCATAATAAAACTCTTGCATGGATAGATAATTTTCAAACATTTTTCCAATAACTAATGGTGCTGTTTCAAAGGCTTTTTCCAAAGAAAGTTCTGGTGAATTATCTTGGTTATCCCAATTCAAATTCAGTTGTTTCTGAATACTCAAATACACTGTTCTGAAAAAATAGAATTTCAGATTTTCCTCTTTTGTTGGGAAAAGCGAACAATTTATGGGAAGAAAGAAGTTTTTGTTTTTGTAACCGCCTTCGCGTTCGGCTGGAAAAATATCGATTGGTGCACCACAAATTGCTCTAGCAAAAAGAGTCAATCGCGGTTTGATGTCAGACAAATTGATTTGACGGCTCAGAATTTCGGCATCATTGAGTCGTTTATTTTTAAAGTACTTGAGTACTTTTTTATAGATAATTTCGTCTAATTCTAAGCCCATATCTCAAATCTTTAAATCATTAAATCGCACAAATCGTTTAAAGCTTGAATGGTTTCTTGCTCGTCTGTTAAAGGTTCTACAACGGCAACGTGAACGGCTAATCGTTTTGGTAATCCATTATTGATAAGTTTCGCGGCGTCCACTAATAATCGAGTGGAAACGGTTTCGGTTAGACCTAACTCGGTAAGATTTCTAATTTTTGTTCCGATTGCGACTAACTTTTGAGCAATATCGGCTTGAATTCCGGTTTCATTAATTAAAATTTCGGCTTCTATTTTTGGATTTGGATAATCGAAGGAAAGTGCTACAAATCGTTGACGAGTAGAAGGTTTTAATTCTTTGAATCCTTTTTGATATCCTGGATTAAACGAAGCTACCAAAAGAAAATCGGGATGTGCTTTGATGGTTTCTCCTAATTTATCAATGAAAAGTTCTCTTCTATGATCGGTTAAGGAATGAATGGCTACGATGACATCAGGACGCGCTTCGGCAACCTCATCTAAATATAAAATATATCCGTTTTTTACTGCTATGGATAAAGGTCCGTCAATCCAAATGGTTTCGGCTCCTTTGATGATGAAACGTCCAATTAAATCGGTTGCTGAAGTTTCTTCGTGACAACTTACGGTGACTAATGTTTTGTTAACTTCATTCGCCATATATTCGATAAAACGGGACTTTCCAGAACCTGTTGGACCTTTCAATAATAAAGGCAATCGCAATTGGTTGATTTGATTGAAAATTTCAATTTCAGAACCTACTGCTTTATAAAATATGGTTTTTTCTGCTACTATCATGGCAATTTATTTTTGAAAAAACCGAAACCAAAAGCGGGCAGCGACAACTCTGGGCAATTGGTCTCGGTTGCTATTAATTTAAAATTCTAACCAAAAACTAATAACTATTCTTTTACAAGAGCTTCATCTGTGGGTTTACCGTATTTGATAAACTCTAAAATGTATAAGGTAATTCCGGTTGTAAATAATGTGGCACAAAGCAACAATACAACAAAGTGAATACTGATTTCGTTTTGAACATCCATGAAATCCATTTTCATTTTACGTTCCATGTACACTTGGGCAACACCTGCTACACCGAAAGCTACAGTCATTCCTAACATTCCGATATTTGACAACCAAAACGCCATGTGACCTCTTGTGCTGTCGTATAACTTTCTTCCAGTAATGTTTGGTAAAGCATAGCTAATAATCGCTAAAACAATCATCGCGTAAGCACCCCAGAATGCGTAATGACCGTGCATTGCTGTTACTAAAGTTCCGTGTGTGTAAATGTTTGTTTGTGGTAAAGTGTGAGCAAATCCTAACAATCCAGCTCCAATGAAAGATACAATAGAAGCTCCGATAGTCCAGAATAACGCAATTTTGTTAGGATGCGATTTTTCTCCTTTTCGATACATGTACACTGCGAATAATGCCATTGCTAAGAACGCTAATGGTTCTAATGCTGAGAAAATTCCACCTACGATTAACCAAATTTTATTTACTCCAATGTAGTAGTAATGATGACCTGTTCCTAATAAACCTGAAAGGAATGTCAAACCAACAATTACATATAACCATTTCTCGATAACTTCTCGGTCAACACCTGTAAGTTTGATTAATAAGTATGATAAAATACCTCCCATGATTAGTTCCCATACTCCTTCAACCCATAAATGCACTACCCACCAACGGAAGAATGAATCCGTAACTTGACTATCGAACCAAATCATACCTGGTAAGTATAATAAAGCGGCAAAAACCAATCCCATTGTTAAAACTAATGAAGTTGTTGTTCGTCTTTCCGCTTTGTATAAAGTGGTTAGGATTAATCCTAAGAATAATAATACGTTTACCACTACTAAAAAGTCTAATTCTCTTGGAATTTCAAGGAATTTTCGTCCTTCCCAAATATTAAAGTGATACCCAACGATTGCTAAAACGCCAACAACTGCTAAGGAAATCAACTGAACATAAGCCAATTTTACATTGACTAATTCTCTTTGTGCTTCTTCAGGAATGATATAATAAGCGGCTCCCATGAAACCAGTTAATAACCAAACTACTAATAAATTCGTGTGAACAGCTCTTGCTGTATTGAACGGAATAAAATCGTGAAGACCATCCATTCCAATTCGGGCAAAGCCCATAATAAAACCATAGATAATTTGTAATGCAAACAATAACATGCATAATCCAAAGAACCAATACGCTACTTTTTGTGATTTATATTTCATGATATTATATTTTGGATTATTTGTCTTTAGCTAAAGGTGAAACCACGCGATCAAAACCATTCAAATCAATGTTTCCAATCCATTTGAAATAGGCAATTACAGCTTCGGCATCGGCATCGTTCATTTCGTATTTTACCATTTTTCTGCCTTTTGGTCCCCAAGGAACTGGCGATTGTAAAACGGCTTTGACGTAACCTTCTCCTCTTCTTTCGATTACTTTGGTTAGTTCTGGAGCATAGTAGCCTCCTTCCCCAAGAATGGTATGACAACCCATACAATTATTCGATTCCCAGATTTCCTTTCCTCGAATAACTTTTGCATCAATCTTATCATGATAAGTTTGATCATTTTTAGGCATGAACGAGTAAATAGTTAAGCCAATAAAGACCAAAAAGGTTACTACGGTTCCTCCTAAAAAAAATGCTCGTGCTTGTGATTTTGATAACATATTTTAGATATTAGTTAGAAATTATAAAGGATGTTTTTATCCTTTAATTAAATACAAAATAACTACCAAAAAAAAACATGCGTTATGATTCAAATCATACTATGAAAATTAAATTAAAGATAAATTTGTCTTTTATTTAAACAATACAGTATTATGGTAATAGATTCAAACAAAACAGTGGGAAACATAGTAGCAGATGATTATAGAACTGCCGGTGTTTTCAGTCAATTAGGTATCGATTTTTGTTGTAAAGGAAACCGAACAATCGATGAAGTATGTGCAAAAAAAGGCATTGATAAATATGCACTTTTAGACGAATTAGAACGTGTTACGGCAAACAATAATAATCAAGGAATCGATTTTAAATCTTGGGAATTGGATTTGTTGATTGATTATATTGAGAAAAAACACCATCGTTATGTGGAAGAAAAAATTCCGCAATTGCTATCGTTTTTACTTAAGTTGGAACAAGTACATGGTGCTCAACATCCAGAACTTTTTGAAATTAAAAAACTATTCAAAAGAAGCGCAGATGAATTAACGCAACACATGAAAAAAGAAGAATTAATTCTATTTCCATTCGTTAAAAAAATGGTAGAGGCTAATCGAAATAACACACCTATCAACAATCCTGGATTTGGTTCTGTTGCTAATCCAATTGCGATGATGATGGAAGAACATGAAAATGAAGGTGAACGATTTGAAAAAATTGTAGAATTATCAAACAATTATACACCGCCAGCTGATGCTTGCAACACTTACAAAGTAACTTATCAAATGTTACAAGAATTTGAAGCGGATTTACATGCGCACATTCATTTAGAAAATAATATTTTGTTTCCAGGTGCCATTGTTTTACAAGATAAGTTTTATTAGTTAATTAGGTTCTTTAAACGGAGTCGTTTTGGCAAACAGAGCGACTCTTTTTAAAGTAAAAGGACTGCTAAAATAATTAGCAGTCCTTTTTTAATTAATAATAACCCCATTTATAATTAATCTATTTTTTGTAAGTAAACAATTGAGGATTAAATGAAATCATTACCCAAGCCCAATTGTTATCATTTGAATTATTTCCTCCTTTTAAAATTTCCAAAGTGTCGCTGGCAAACATTTTAGAAACACCTCCAGAAATTACAAAGTTTTTGTCCATTTTGTAAGTTGCTGTTAAATCGATTTCTGTACCTAAATAACTATCTTGTTCTTCTAAAGTAGCCATGTTGTAAACCGATGCAGCGCTGTAAAATAAGTGAGGTGCTAACGTTACTTGCCATTTGTTTTTGTCGTAAATGAATTTGGTATAAAAATCTTGCAATCCAACCGAATTCTTATGATTTCCAACATAGAAATAATCCATTAAACCATTAAATCCGTGATTGGTTCCAAATAAAGGCGTAAACGATTTTACTTTAGTATCGGTATCATTTTGATCTTTTCCCGATAAATATTCGAAACCTAATTCGGCTTTGAAAGGATTGGTGAATTTATATCCCAAATTAAATCCCGCATAATACGCACCAACATCTACTTTATCATTAGTGATGGCAGCTTCACCAGTTTGAGCGTACAAACCGAAATCACCATAAAATTTAGAAGCATCCCATTTTCCATAAGTTCCGATGGTTTGCAAATAGGCAACTTGGAATTTATTTTCTACCAAATTTTCATATTGATAGCCATTATTCAATGCTAAAAAGCTCAAACTAAGTTTTGAAAATTTTTGGTTGAACCAAATAAACTGCATGTTTTTATAGTTCGTCACATAAGCAGATTCATAAAGGGCTTCATTGTTATTATTTAATGCTGCTCCGAAATCCAATTGATAATTATTCTTCTTATTGGTAACCAAAACGGCATCGTGACTTTGACCTTGTTGCAACCAATCGATTCCGCCCATAATTCTTTGATTATCATACGAAAGCACTTGTCGTCCGAATTTTGCTGTCCAATTCGTATTGAAATCATACGAAATCCAAGATTCGAATAGAGCTACTCCGTTTTTATCCGATGGAGAAGTTGTAGCCACATCGCCCCAAACTCTAACGTTTTGAAACGATACATTAGCTTTGAACTTTTCTTGCTTGTAGAAAAAATTCATTCTTGAGCGTTGAGAAACAAACGAAGTGGGATAAAAATCGTCTTTCATTAATTCTTTGAAACCATTTCGGTATTCAAATCGTGGTCGTAGTTGTAGGTTGACTTCTAACTCTTGGGCAAAAGAACCTACAGTTGAAATTGCAAAGGCAACTGCAACTAACATTTTATTTTGAAGTTTCATGTTGTATTGGATTTTTTATTGGGAAGCCACTACTCTATTTTAGCCGCTTCTTCTTTGATTTTTGAAACCGTTTTATCGTAACTAACTCCTAATCCTTCTTGCTGGAATGTTAATTCCCCTTCCGCATTAAATACACTGATTATATTGGAATGTGAGAAATCTATCGGAGATATTTTTTTATAATTTACGGCTAGAACTGCTGCGAATTCTCTGGTATTTTCTTCATTTGAACGCAAGAAAACCCATTGATTTCCAGTCATTTTGTTTTCGATAGAGAAATCTTTTAATCGTTTTGGAGTATCAACAGTTGGATCAATACTTACTAAAACCAATTGGACTTTGTCTTTGTATTCTTCTGGGATTTTAGCTTCAATATTTCGCATATCAGCAACTAATCTTGGACAAGCGGCTTTACATGAAGTGTAAATCATCACCATAACAAGAACTTTTCCTCTCAATTCTTTTAGTTCAATATCTTTTCCATCTTGATTGGTCCATTTTTCAGGTAAGTTGTAAATTGATAAATCGGTTATGGGTTTATCTTTTATGTCTTGTTTTTCCTCTTTTGCATTACATCCGATTAATAAAAGGGAAGCAATTACGAATAAAATTATCTTTTTCATAACTCAATTTTTTTAATTAAAAACTTAATTAGCGATGTCTTTGGCACATCGGAAACCTAAATTCTTTGTTGTGTAGTTTGCTTTTATACTTGCTCTGAAAGCATATCGCATAAAAGCGGCATAATTCATTAAATCGGTAGCGTTGACTGAACCACTTCCACAGAACAAATCTTTATCAGTGTCTTTATCTTTTCTAGATTCTCCTGATAAAAAAATGCTATTGAAATCGAAAGTCCATTCCCAAACCAATCCGTGCATATCGTAAACACCCCAATAATTTTTAAATGTTTTACCTACGGAATTGTTGTAGGTTTTGTTTTTTTCGTACCAACTCAAAATGTATTTATTAAATTCTTCTCTTGAACGAGCGTCTTTTCTTTTTTCATCTGCCATGGCTACATATTCCCATTCGTCTAAAGTAGCTAATCTTTTACCTTGACATTCACAATATTCTTTAGCTGTAAACCAAGAGACATTAGTTACAGGTGCAGTTGCATTTAATTGCCCAAAACTTAAATCACCACTCCATTCTGATAAATAAGTTATATTGGCAAAAAGTCGTTTGATTTTTGATTTTCTGTAATTCGGATTTTTTTTCAAAAATTCTAAATACTCTTGATTCGTAATCGGATATACATCCAACAAAAAGGATTTGATGTTTACTGGTTTCTTATCCGTTGTTCCATATAACGGAACATAACTCCCTGCTCCAATGGTTACCATATCTTCGGGCACCTGAGAAAAACAAATGGAAACCCAAGATAATAAAATTAGGCAGTAGTGAAATCGTTTTATAAATTGAGCTTCCATTCTTCAGTTTGTTAATTGTTTATACTTATTTTTTACCTCTTTGAGCTTTTACCATAGCTGGAGTCACTTTGGTTTTATTGTTACCCCAACTGTTATACACATATGTTAAAACATCTGAGACCTCTTGATCTGTAAGGTTTTGACTGGTCATTACTGAATTGAATTTTTTACCATTTACAGTAATTTCACCACTTAATCCGTGAAGTACAGCATTAATTGCTCTATTTGGATCCGCATTTAAGAAATCTGATTTCACTAATGGAGGGAAAGTACTAGGAATACCTTGACCTTCTGATTGATGACAAGCGAAACAAGTTCTTCCATAAATATTTTTACCATCAGTAATTTGTTGAGCTAATGTTTTATTTACGACAACTTCTTTACCATTACCTGATTTTGGCATGTTTTGAATCGTTCCTCCTTCTGGATGATAAACTCCTTCTTGGGTTGTTCCTGAATAAATTTTATCATTCTCAGTACCTTCTACTTTTAACATTCCCAATGCTCCTTTATTGAATGCTCTGAAAATTGAGTGATCCACTAAAATGAAAGTTCCTGGAACATCTACTTTAAATTCTACAATTGCAGAACCACCAGCAGGAATCAAGGTTGTTTGAACGTTTTTATTGATAGCATCACCACCTTCAATGTGAACTTTGTCGAAAATTTCTCCAATTACGTGGAAAGAGGAAACTAAATTTGGTCCACCGTTACCCATGTAAATTCTAACGGTTTCACCCACTTTTGCTGTTAATGCTTTATCTCCTGTTAAAGCTCCAACTTTACCATTAAACACTACATAATCTGCATGTTCATCCACAGCTTTTGTCATGTCGAAAGGTTGCATTCCTGGCTCACCGTATTTTCCTTTGGTATAAAAATCACCTTGCATTACGTAGTATTCTTTATCAACTGGAGGTAAACCACCTTCTGGTTCCACCAAAATTAATCCGTACATTCCGTTTGCAATGTGCATCCCTACTGGAGCTGTAGCACAGTGGTATACATATAATCCTGGATTAATACATTTAAAATTAAAAGTTTTTTCATGTCCCGGCGCTACTAATGAAGAAGCTGCGCCACCACCTGGACCAGTAACGGCATGTAAATCGATGTTGTGAGGTAATTTGTTGTCCGGGTGATTTTTTAAAGTAAATTCAACTTCATCACCTACTCTAGTTCTAATAAAACTTCCTGGAACACTTCCTCCAAAAGTCCAATAGACATACTTAACACCGTCGGCCATCTCACCTTCGATTTCTTTGATTTCCATGTTTACTATTAATTTTTTAGCAGGACGATCTCCAACAGGTTTTGGTACGAATGGAGGCGCTGTTAATTCTGCAATCATTTCATCATCAACTGAAATATCGGCATAGTTGGTTGTTGAGTCACCGTTCTGTTTACATGCGATACTTGCGACACAAGCCACACATAATACAAGAACTTTTTTAATAAAATTACTCATGGTAGAAAAAATTAGTTTTAAATATTGGTTTCAATAATAGTTTCGTTACTATCATTTTATAGGTCAAAATTAAAGGACAAAAATATCCTTTAATATGATATAAATCATGTTTCGAAAAAAAGTTAAAAAAATATTAAATTAAATAAATTAAAAAAAAGAAAATTAAGATATAGTCTTTTATGATTTTAAAGAAACAAATTATTTATAGGGTCAATAAAAAATCACTGCAAAATTTAGCAGTAATCATATTTTTTAATTAATAGTTGAGCAAAAATAAAAAACTTCAATTCAAAACAAATTCATTTTGTTTTGAATTGAAGTTGTCATTGTAATTTTAGAAATATCAAATGTAACTGTCTCAAATCTTCCTTAAATAAGTTCGATTCGCCTCCACTCTGCTCCACAAAAAACCTTGTAAAGTAATATTTTACAAGGTTTTTTTATTTATTAAAAACTTTTAGTTGATTATAAAATTATTTAAAAACAACTAAATTCCTTTAATTTTTAATACAATAAAGTTTTACTAAAAAATATTTTATGCAACTAATATTAGACATGAATGAATGAATGAATGAATGAATAAATAATAAATCATTCTATATAGATTGAATTTGGATGTCAATATAACTGGAATTTATTGGGCACGAAAAGTATTTGCTTGCAATTGACATAAAATAAACAAAAATGATTTGTTCATGATTTTTGATATTAAATTTATTAGTACAAAATTTTAAACATTAGTCTTTTAAAAGTATGGTTGCAATCATAAAGGACAAATTAGTGTTACTTCTCAATATTTTTTTCAATCAAAAACTAAGGAACCTTACAAGTAACTAATAATTAACTGGTTAACACACCACTTATTTATAAAATAATCACAATTATCCTCTAAAAAATATTTTTTATTTAAAATTAAATCAATATCATTTTAAAAAACATAAAAATTTAACACACCAGCACAATATCATGCAAAAAAAATATGTAAATTTGTAATACCCTCATTTTTTAATATCTGTGTAAGATTAATTGAAAATAAATATGCTTAAATAGTTATATAATGTAGTGTATGAGTAATAAAGAAATAGAAGAAGAAGAATTATTAAAAAAAATTAAAGAAATTTCGGACTATAAATATGCTCTCGATGAATCTTCTATTGTAGCAATTACAAATCAAAAAGGAATAATTACACATGTTAATGATAATTTTTGTAAAATTTCAAAATATAGTCGAGAAGAATTATTAGGACAAGATCATAGAATTATTAATTCTTCATACCATCCAAAAGAATTCATAAAAGAGTTATGGAGTACAATTGCAAAAGGAAATGTATGGAAAGGAGAAATAAAAAATAGATCAAAAGACGGAACTCCATATTGGGTTGATACAACCATTGTTCCTTTTTTAAATGAGCAAGGCAAACCATATCAATATGTAGCAATAAGATCTGATATCACTGAACGAAAAAAGGGTGAAGAAAAAATTGCAAAAATGCTAATTAATTCTGAACATCAAAACAAACAATTAGTCGATTTTTGCAACATTGTTTCTCATAATCTTAGAGCGCCATTAGTAAATATTTCAATGCTACTAGATTATATGGACTCTTGTGATGATGATGTAGAAAAAGCAGAAGTATTTAGTAAAGTACAACCTGTTGTAAACCATTTAAATAGTATTCTTGATGAGTTAGTTGAATCATTACAAGTTAGACAAGATGCTGAAGTTGAATCATCAATTATTGATTTAAAAGATACTATAGAAAAAGTTTTAATAGGCTTTAAAGCACAAATTTGCGAATATAAAGTTAAAATAAATACAGATTTTGAAGAAGCAACCACAATATATTATCCACAACTATACATTGAGAGCATTTTAACAAATTTAATAAGTAACGCATTAAAATATAAATCACCAGATAGAATTCTATCAATTGAAATAAAGACAATTAATGACGAAGATGGAGTTATACTATCCGTAACTGATAATGGTTTAGGTATAGACTTAAATCTTCATAAAAATAACTTATTTAAGATTCGTAAAGTTTTTCACAAACATCCTGACGCACGTGGTTTTGGTTTATTTATGACTAAAACCCAAGTTGAAGCTATGGGAGGAAAAATATGGGTTGACAGTATACCAGATGTAGGCAGCACATTTTATATTAAATTTAAATCATATGAAGCAAATTGAAATTTTAGCACTTGTAGATGATGATGATACTTTTGTCTTCATAACACAAAGAATAATTGAACAAACTAATCATGTTAAAGAAATTAAGGTTTTTAACAATGGATTAGACGCTTTGAACTATTTAAAAAACAACTTGAATAACGATTATCAATTACCTGAAGTTATATTTCTTGATCTTTCTATGCCAATTATGGATGGATGGCAATTTTTAGATGAGTTCACATCACTTTCTTTAAAAACAGATAAAACAGAAAAAATCTTGATTTATATTTGTTCTTCTTCTATTTCACCTCATGATATCACAAAAGCTAAAGAAATTAGCTCAGTTACTGATTTTATTATCAAACCAGTAACTAAAGATAAACTTGCAGAAATAGTAATGTCATTATAAAAATAAAGATTATTTCTTTTTAACTAAATAAAAACTTACCACCTTTTTTGAGGTGGTTTTTTTATGAATCAATTTTGAATCTTTTCATTTTTAATTAATCTGTTTATTTTTTTATTATATTTGTTAAACAAAAAAATATAAAATGAACAATGTAAAAAATGTATTTAGTATAAAAGATTTAGAAAATTTATCTGGTATTAAAGCACATACCATTAGAATTTGGGAAAAAAGATACAATATTTTAGAACCAATGCGTTCTGACACAAACATTCGTTCTTATGATATAAAAAGCTTACAGAAATTATTAAACATCGTTTTAATACACAATTATGGTTATAAAATTTCAAAAATTTCAACATTATCCCAAGAAGAAATTTTTAAACTAGCCAGTGACATCATTTCTGAAAAAAGTGCAAAAAATCATGCAATAAGCACTTTTAAAATTGCGATGATGAATTTTGATCAATCGTTGTTTTTTAACACTTATAACAATCTTTTGAATGAAAAATCATTTGAAGAAGTTTTTTACACCGTTTTTATCCCATTAATGCAGGAATTAGGTTTTTTATGGCAAACCGAAACTATAAGCCCTGCTCATGAACATTTTATTTCATACCTCATCAAACAAAAAGTATTAAGTAATACTGAAAAAGTTCAAACCAAAGCTCCAATAAAAAATGATAAAGTATTCGTACTTTTCTTGCCATCAAATGAAATACATGAACTAGGTCTAATGTATTTGAACTATGAAATTTTAAATAATGGCTACCAAACCATTTATCTTGGCGAAAATATTCCAATTGAAAGTCTAATCAATTTGAAAACCTGTTTTGATAAAATAACTTTTATTAGCTATTTTACGGTTGAACCAAACATGGAAAGCATTAACGAATATATTAAGACATTTAACTCAAAAATTATCGAAGGAACTAACCACGAAGCATTCCTACTAGGCAGAATGACTGAATATATTGATCCAAAAACTTTACCATCTACTATGAAAATATTTAAAAGTATAGAAGAAGTAGCTAGTAAATTATAACCTTTTATCATTTTGTTTAATTTTTTTACTATATTTGTTAAACAAAATTAAAACTGTGAGTAAAAAAATTGTAATAATTGGTTCAGGATTTTCTTCATTAGCAGCTGCATGTTATTTAGCAAAAGCTGGAAATGAAGTAATTATCTATGAAAAAAATGAAACTATAGGAGGAAGAGCGCGTCAATTAAAAAAAGAAGGTTTTGTTTTTGATATTGGTCCTACATGGTATTGGATGCCCGATGTTTTTGAACGTTTTTTTGCAGATTTTAACAAAAAACCGACTGATTATTACGAATTGATAAAATTATCTCCTGCTTATCAAGTCTACTTTGGGCAGTTAGATTTTGTAACTATAGCCGATAATTTACCAGAAATTGTAAACACTTTTGAATCTATCGAAAAAAGAAGTGGAAAACAATTGGAACAATTTATGGCTGAAGCTAAAAGCAACTATGATATTGCAATTAAAGATTTAGTTTATCGTCCAGGTGAATCACCGTTGGAATTAATTACGTTAGAAACAGCAAAAAAAGTAAATCAGTTTTTTAGTAATATTTCAAAAGATGTTAGAAAACGATTCAAGAATACCAAATTAATTCAAATATTAGAATTTCCAGTATTGTTTTTAGGCGCAAAACCAAGCGATACACCATCTTTTTACAGCTTCATGAACTATGCAGATTTTGGATTAGGTACATGGCACCCAAAAAATGGAATGTATTCGGTTATTTTAGCAATTGAAACTTTGGCAAAAGAACTAGGCGTAAAAATTGAAACCAATGCCAATGTAGAAAAAATTGATGTAATTAACAGAAAAGCTACTGGCATTTTAGTAAATAATAAAATCGTTCCTGCAGAAGTGGTGCTAAGCGGTGCCGATTATCATCATTCTGAAACGTTGTTAGATGAAAATCATCGTCAATACACAGAAAAATATTGGTCAAAGAAAACCTTTGCTCCTTCATCACTCCTATTTTATGTAGGATTTGATAAAAAAATAGAAAATGTAGAACATCACTCTTTATTTTTTGATGTTGATTTTGATATACATGCTGAAGCTATTTATGATAATCCAAAATGGCCAGAAGAGCCTCTTTTCTATGCAAGTTTTCCCTCAAAAACTGATACAAACTCAGCTCCAAATGGAAAAGAAGCTGGAATATTTTTAATTCCATTAGCTCCAGGTATTGAAGACACTAATGAATTGCGAGAGTTATATTTTGAAAAAATCATTTCTCGTTTTGAATACTTAACAAAACAAGAAGTAAAAAACAGTATAATATTCAAAGAGTCATTTTGTGTAAATGATTTTATTAAAGAATATAATTCGTACAAAGGGAATGCGTATGGTATGGCAAATACTTTACTGCAAACTGCTTTTTTAAGACCTAAATTGAAAAGTAAAAAAGTTAAAAACTTATATTTTACTGGTCAATTAACTGTTCCAGGACCAGGTGTACCTCCTGCATTAATTTCAGGTAAGTTAGTTTCAGATTTAATAGAAAAGTATCAATAGTATGAAATCAATTTTTGACAATGTTTCGTTTGATTGTAGCATGAAAGTTACAAAAGCATACAGCACATCATTTTCTTCTGCAGTTAAAATGTTAGCGCCATCCATTAGACAAGATATTTATAATATCTATGGCTTCGTACGTTTTGCAGATGAAATTGTAGACACTTTTCATGATTATGACAAAGACCTTTTGTTTACACAATTTGAAAACGATTTAGAATTAGCGCTTTCACAAAAAATAAGTCTAAATCCTATTCTAAATTCGTTTCAACATACGGTTAATAAATATAATATCCCGAATGAACTAATTGCTGCTTTTATGAAAAGTATGAAATTAGACTTATCTAAAACGAAATATACTACTGTGGAAGAATATAACGAATACATTTATGGTTCTGCAGATGTAGTAGGATTGATGTGTTTAAAAGTTTTTGTAAATGGAAATATTGAAAAATATGAAGAACTAAAACATAGTGCTATGCGACTAGGTTCTGCTTTTCAAAAAGTAAATTTTTTGAGAGATTTAAAAGCTGATTTTGAAGATTTAAGCAGAACTTATTTCCCAAATACCGATTTATCAAGACTAGACGAAACTTCTAAACAACAAATTATTGCTGAAATTCAAGCAGATTTTGATGCAGGATTTGAAGGTATTCAAAAATTGCCATTAGAAGCAAAATTTGGTGTTTATACTGCTTATATTTACTACAAGAAATTATTGAGCAAATTAAAGAAAACGCCATCTTTAGAAATTAAAAACACACGAATTCGTGTTCCAGATCATGAAAAAGTGGGATTATTAGCAAAATGCTATTTGAATTATAAATTGAACATTATTTAATCAAAAATATTATGTGGATACATGTTTTAGTATTTTTTACAACGTTTTTCTTTATGGAATTTATGGCTTGGTTTAGTCATAAATATATCATGCATGGGTTTTTATGGGTTTTACATGCAGATCATCATAAAAAAGACCACGATTCTTGGTTTGAAAGAAACGATGCTTTCTTTATATTTTATGCCGTTGTAAGTATTGGTTGTTTTTTGCTTTGGAAATACGAAATCTTTGAACTTGGATTAGCAATTGGGTTAGGTATTCTAGCTTATGGAATCGCTTATTTTTTAGTACACGACATTTTCATTCACCAACGTTTTAAATTGTTTAGAAATGCCAACAATCGCTATGCAAGAGCTGTTAGAAGAGCACATAAAATGCACCACAAACATATTGGTAAAGAACATGGAGAATGTTTCGGAATGCTAATTGTTCCTTTCAAATATTATAAAAACTAAAAAATCCCGCTGTAGCGGGATTTTTATTATTTCTTCATCAACTCTTGTAGTGGTTTGAGTTGTTCTAAATTCATATCTGATTTTTTAAGCAAACTCAACATATTTAAAATATGAGTTGGGTTCATATCATTACCCAAAACTCTCACAACGGCAAAACCATTTTCCTTTTTACTTGCTAGTAAAACAAATTCATCAATATGCTCATCTTCACCTACAAAATAAACCGCTGCTCCGTCATTTCCTGATCCTACTTTCATCAACTGTTGATAGGTTTCATCTTTTAAAAGCGATTTTACCTCTTTGATTTCCTTATCATAGTTCGCCACATCATTAGAATCTGTTTTGAAAGCTAAAATATTCATTTTTTCAAACGACTGTAACGCTTCTTTTTCGGCGGTTGTTAAAGTTACCTTTTCCGTATTAATGATACTTGGAGCCAAATCAACAGAAACAAAGTTTGAAGATTCTGTGTTTTTTACAAAATACTTTTGCAAGGTAGGTTTAGTTTCACAACTCCATAAAAGAATACTAGAAACCACTATTACGAATAGCTTTTTCATGATTATTTATTTGAAGCTTTTTTCAAATCATCTCCACCAGGCAAGCTCATTTTTTCTGTTAACATTGAAATTTCATCTAAACTGAAATTCCCTGTTAATGATAAAACAATTGTATTGGCATCTTTCACATTAGCACCCTCAATAAACATCAAAAGCTCTTTTACAATGTTTTCATTAGCTCCTGATTTTACATAGATTTTAACGTTTTTACCCTCATTATTTACACGCATCAATTCTTCTAAAGGATTTGATTTCAAATAGCTGTTTACCGTTGCTTTCATTTCAGCTCCTACTTTTGTACTACTTGTTGTAAACACTTTTAAATTATCTAATTTTTTTAGTAAATTTAAATATTGTTGTGTTTCTTTATCCTTTGCATCAACTTTTACTTTACTCATCATTTCAAACATCTTTTTGTTTACAACAACAGATGTTACTCCTTCTTTATCTTCAAATTTATCAAAAGCATTTTGAGCAAATGATACCGCTGATGACATTAAAAATGCTATAACTACTACTAAATTTTTCATGTGATTTTATTATTTAAAAATTGTTTTTTTTGTTTTTTCGTATTCTTTTAAATGAGATACACTTTCCATGCCAAAGTTTACTTGTTCTGAAACCATTAGCAATGCTTTTTGCGTTTCTAAATAGGCTTCTTCTGGATTATCAAAAGTTCCTAAATCTTCATTTTTAGGTTCTGTTGGATATAAAAAGAAAGTAGCCAATCCAAAAAGTACCACAAAGCTTGCTGCAATTCCAATCCATTTTACAGTACTTTGTTTTCTAGGTTGTAATGGAAGTTTTTGCTCGAATTGCGTTCCTTTTTGTGTTTCAAAGTAACCAAATAGCGATTGATATCTCACCAAATGTGGCGCTATATCACTCGAAGAAAAATAGGCCTTTAATTGTTTTTCTTCGGCTATAGTGGTTTCTCCTTGAAAATATTTTTCTACTAGTTGTTCAACTAACATGGATTCCATAATTATGTGTTTTTTCTATTTGTTCTCTCAAGGTTTTTCTAGCTCTTGATAAAGCTACTCGAACCGCTGTTTCATTCATTTCTAAGACTTGAGCAATATCCGAAAATTCGTATTCTTCAATTTCTCTAAGTTGTAATATAATTCGCTGTTGTTCGGGTAAATCATTGATTAATTTTTCTGCCCAATGCAACGTGTTTTGATATTCTATTTGTGTTTCTACACTTGCTTGTTTATCTTGATAATTATTGTGTACAATTTGCAAATTAGTGGCTCTTTTACTCTTCAATTGATCCAAGCAATAATTTTTTGTCATTGTCATTGCTAAAGCCTCAACACTATTATATTGTTTTAACGAACTATTTTTATTCCATAACCGCACCAATACTTCTTGCGTAGCATCTTCAGCTTCCTCTGTACTTACAAGCATTCGTTTTGCTAAACGAAATAACTTATCTTTAAAAGGAGTTATAATATGTACAAACTCGTTTTGGTTCATTGTAATGGGTTGGTTTATAATGAAGACGAATGTAAATCAATTTTGTTACAAATAAAAAAAGGTTTTGATAAATAATTACCAAAACCTTTTAAAAATCAATTAATTAACTTTATTAAAACATGAAATTTAAACCTAATTTATAATTTCTTCCTCGCGAATTGTAGCCAATAAGTTCCTGAAAGTCATCATTAAGAATATTATTTACTGCTCCAAATATTCTCAATCGATTAGGCAATAAATCATAAGATATATTTGAATTAAGCAATTGATAAGCTGGTAACTCGACTGCAGCTGTTGCCCATATATTAGAATCATAATAAGCATCTGAACGTTGATTTACATATTGATATGTTAATCCAAAAGTTCCTTTTTTAAACTGATAATTCAAATCGATATTTCCTTTGTGTTTTGGAATCAAGCGGTTTAATTGTTCTTCAACTTGTGTAAAAGTGTAATTTCCACCAATATTGAATTTTTCTGACAACCTAAATCTCACACTTGCTTCAATTCCTTTTGCATTATATGTTCCATTGGTATTGATATAGTAAGATTCAAACGTAGCAGAATTATAATAGAATCCTATAGTATTTTCTTCTTCTCTATAAAAACCGACTGCATTAATTGTCAATTTCTTATCTAATAATTGCGATTCAAAACCAAATTCTGCTGTTGCATTTTCTTCTGGAGTTAAGTCTAAATTTCCGTAAGGACCGTATAATTGGTATAAACTTGGTGTGATGAAAGCTGTACTGTACGAAGCCAAAACTTTTAAAGGTAAATTTTCAAAAGAAAAACTTGGATTGAAGTTATAAACTACTTGATTTCCATATTCACTATGTGTGTTAAATCTTGCTCCGGCATTGATGTTTAAGCCAAATTCAGAATTAAAAACAACAGTAATATATGGGTCAATTAAATTAAACTTAGCTCCTTCTCTTGCCACATCCGTATAAGCATCTTTTTGAGTCATGTCTACATATTGATATTGTGTTCCTATGACTGCAAACAAATGATTACTAAATTTATATTTATTAAATGCATCAACAGAAACAGTTCTTCCTGTGTAATTATAAACATCTATAGTTCCAGACCATGAGTTTGAAATATTAATAGTTCTATCTATTGTTGTAGCACCTGTATTAATTGCAAACTCTCCTTTAGCATATTTGTATTTTGGCAAGAATCCGATTCTAAATTGTTCGGAAAAACTATTGTTATTCAAATCATCAGAATTAGCACTATTCCCATCAAATGAATTATCAAATGTATTCTTAATTCGATCATAATTTCCAAAAAAATCAAAATTCAATTTCTCATTCACCCTAAAACCGATTTTTTGGAGCACATTAACTCTAGAAAACGTATCCTCTTCAAAATTTTCTCCAGCTGCTTCGGACATTCCTTTAGTTTCTGTACTATTCAATGAAGTCATGTATGAAACTTTATTAATCGTTCCATTAACCGAAAATCCTTGATTAAAATCTTGTGGACTTGTTTTTGAAGTCTCCGAAGTGTTTTGCGTTCCCATATTGATGTACGCATTTCCCGAAATTTCTTTTTTAGCTGATTTTTTCAACGTAATATTGATAACTCCAGTTGCAGCTCCTGTTCCATACAAAGTACTCGAAGCGCCTTTCATTACCTCAATTTTCTCGATTTGTTCTACTGGAATCAGACGCAAATCGTATTCAATATTAATTCCTGATGCATCAGAAACCGGAACACCATCAATGTAAATAGCAACCTGACGATTGCGACCACCACGAATGTAATAACCTAAGTTTTTTCCTCCAAACGATTGATTACCGTTGATTTCCACTCCAGCTACTTGACTCAATACATTGGCAAGTGATTGTCCTTGTTTTTTAGCCAAATCTTGAGCTGTGATTACCTCAATAATTTTACCTGATTTTTCTCTACTTTGTGCAAATTTTGTGTCTGAAACGACCACTTCTTTCAAATTAGTTGCTTTAATCGTATCTTGTTCTTGTCCATACGCAAAAGCAGTAGCTAGTGTAAATACACTTAAGCCAATAAACTTTTTGTTCATTTTAAGGGTTAATAAAATTTTTAATAAAATTGGGAGAAAAGCACAGAATTTACCCATACTCAAACTTTTTTTCCCGAAAGTTTGTTACTCAACGAATGTGGCAGGTCTCCTGGCTTGCGTCTTGTTATCAACCTTCCCATCGAAAGTTAGAAGTTAGAAGTTAGAAGTCAGAAGTTAGAAAGCATAATTTCTAAAGTCTTAATTCTTAATTCTTAATTCCAAATTACCAACAGTGGTATTGTAGATAATAACAAGCTTGATAGCTTACAGTTGCGGGTACAGCTTAGGTCTTACACCTAATTCCCTTTTAATGTTGTTTTGAAAAATTCAGAAACAACAACCAAAATTCGGGTGCAAAGGTATTATATTTTTTTGTAATTTTGGTTAAAATTGGTAATATGAAAAAAATAGCACTCCTTTTTTTAATTGGATTTTATGGGTTTTCACAACCTTTATATGTTCAAATATCCACCAACTCCATTAGCGTTTACGTTACTACTAATCTAAATGATCCTATTAATCCATACAATGATTCGACATCAGATGCCGGTTTGAATACTATTTTTCAGAATCATAATGTAACGACAATTACCGACAATTTTCATGAAATTGATAATACCAATGCTATTTTCGCAATATACTCAGGAACTAATTTGAATGGATTTATAACTGATTTAGAAAATTATTCTTCACTTGTAACTAAAGTTAGTCTAAGTCCAGAATTTGAAACTTTTGGGGATGTTTTAATGTATAATTTAGTAAATCCAACTATTGGAATTCAAACTGGAACCGATTCAAATGGTATTGTAATAACCAACGATAGTGGTCTTAATTCTATTTTACTAAATCATAATGTAACTTATTTTCAAAATTATTATTTACAATGTGATTGTAATGTAATCAATTTAAAAAATGATTTAATTAATTACAACTCTGTTATAAGTTCTTCTCACTATGCAAGTTTAGTATTTTTAAATACTCCCGAATTTTCTAATAATTTAATTAAGATTTACCCAGTTCCATTTGAAAATGATATTGAAATTGAAAGTAATAACCTAATAACTAATTACAAACTTTTTTCATTAGATGGAAAGATTATAACTGATGTAAACCAATTTGAAAATTTTAAAAATTCGCTTCTAAATTTAAATTCAGGAATATACATTATTGAACTTACCAATGATTCTAGTGAAGTTCACAGACAAAAAATAATAAAGAAATAACCTACTTCTTCTTATTCATCTTACGCCACAACCAAATAAAGCCAATTACAAAGTGTGCTAAAATAATGGTTGCTACTGCATAAAGGAAAGCGTTAGAATCTGTTCTCATATTTTTTTATTACAAATTTAGTGGTTTTGTTGGTTTCTATTTGTCTTATTTGTTACACAAAGTTACACGAAGTTTTCCACAAAGCATCACAAATAAAATCCTTTTTAATCTTTATAATCCGTGGCAAAAAAATAAAAAACTACTTTTGCAAAAAACATTTTCATGCGCCACTATTTCATTTTAGTAATTTTATTTTTAGGATTCATCCAATGTAAAGAATCGAAAAGTTCTGCAAATCCGAATACTTCTACACAAAACAGTATTCAACATGCGGAAGGATTTTCAATCGAAAAATATGATGGTTTTTCGGTTGTAAAAGTTTCGAATGCATATCCTGAAGCTAAAGATGATTACACGTATGTTCTTCATAAAAAAGGCGTTCAAATTCCTGATAGTTTGCAACAATTTACTTCGATTGAAGTGCCAATCAAAAAAATAATCGTTACTTCTACAACACATATTCCCGCTTTAGAATCTTTAGGTGTTGAAAATACTTTAATTGGTTTTCCAACCACACAATACATTTCATCTGAAAAAACAAGAGCTTTAATCGATGCGGGGAAAGTGCGAGATTTAGGCTCCAATCAAGGTTTAAATACCGAAGTTATTTTAGACATTCAACCTGATGTAATTGTCGGCTTTAGTGTAGATGGCGATTTGAAAACCTACAAAAATTTAGAAAAAAATGGCCAAAAAATCATCTTCAACGGCGATTGGACCGAAAAAACGCCTTTAGGAAAAGCCGAATGGATTAAGTTTTTTGGTGCATTATATGATTTAGACGAAAAAGCAACCGAGATTTTCAATTCGATAGAGAAAGAATACAATTCCGTATTAGCTTTAGCGAAAAATGCTAAAACCCAACCCACCATTTTTGCCGGCGCTATCTACGAAGACCAATGGTTTTTACCACAAGGCGATAGTTGGGCAGCCTATTTTTTAAAAGAAGCCAACGGAAATTACCTATGGAAAGATTCCAAAGGAACCGGAAGCTTAGCTTTATCCTTCGAAAGTGTTTTAGATAAGGCAAAAGACGCTGATTTTTGGATTGGTCCAGGGCAATTTACTTCAATTCAACAAATTTTGGACAACAACCCAAATTACATTCACTTCAAAGCTGTAAAGAACAAAAACGTATATTCGTTTAGTACAAAAAAAGGCAAAACAGGTGGCGTAATTTATTACGAATTAGCACAAAATCGTCCTGATTTAGTTTTAAAAGACATTGTAAAAATTTTACATCCCGAAGTGTTGCCAAACCATGAGTTATTCTTTTTTGAGAAATTAAAATAACGTAATTTAGCCAAAAATTCAACGCATGCCATTAACCAAAAAACAAAACCTTCTTTTCATCCTCTTGCTTGTCGCAATGGTGTTTTTGTTTTTGGTGAATATTAGCTTAGGTTCGGTTTCTATTCCTTTAAAAGAAGTGGTTAACGGACTTTTATCGCAAGACATGAGTAAGGAAAGTTGGGAAATTATTCTATGGAATTTCCGTTTTCCTAAAGCGATTACCGCTATTTTAGTAGGAATCGGACTTTCGATGAGTGGATTGTTAATGCAAACGTTATTTAGAAATCCATTGGCTGGACCTTATGTTTTAGGATTGAGTTCGGGAGCGAGTTTGGGAGTGGCATTTGTCATTTTAGGAACTGGATTTTTACCAACCTTTATATCATCCTTCTTTTTATCGAATTACGGATTAATTCTAGCTTCGAGTTTAGGAAGCTTATTGGTTTTCATGGCTGTTTTATTAGTATCGAAAAAACTAAAAGACACCATGGCAATTCTAATTGTTGGATTGATGTTTGGAAGTTTTACAAGTGCTATTGTTTCGGTGCTATCCTATTTTACTACTGCTGAAAAATTACAGAAATTCACTTTTTGGTCAATGGGAAGCATTTCGAATTTATCTTGGAATGAAATTTCGCTTTTATCCATTTTTGTTTTCATTGGAATCGGAATTAGTTTTATGGTTATCAAACCGTTGAACGCTTTATTATTAGGAGAAAAATATGCGCAAAGCATCGGAATCAATTATAAGAAAACGCGTTTTTTAATCATTATCGCCACTAGTATTTTAGCAGGAAGCATTACTGCATTTGCAGGTCCGATTGCTTTTATAGGATTGGCAGTTCCTCATATGGCGAAATTGTTGTTTCAAACCAGTAATCATTTTGTGTTGTTTTGGAGTACACTGTTACTAGGTGCCATTGTCATGTTGTGTTGCGATACGATTGCTCAAGTTCCAGGAAATGATATTACCTTACCAATAAATGCTATAACTTCTGTAATTGGAGCGCCTGTTGTGATTTGGTTGTTAGTTAGAAAGAAACGATTTTAATCATGAGCGAACAAAATTTCACCATACAAACCTCAAACCTTTCGATTGGCTACAAAACCAAATCGGAAACAATTACTATTGCTCAAAATATCAATTTAGGTTTAGAAAAAGGCAAATTAATCGCTTTAATTGGTGAAAACGGAATTGGAAAGTCTACTTTATTAAAAACAATAACAGGTCTCATTCCTCCTTTATCGGGTGAAATAACCTTACTAAACAAATCGCTTCAAAGCTACAAACCACTTGATTTAGCTCAAGAATTAAGCATCGTTTTAACTGAAAAATTACCACCAAGCAATTTAACCGTTTACGAAATCATTGCTTTAGGAAGACAACCTTATACCAATTGGCTAGGCACTTTATCAGAAGAAGACAAAACGAAAATTGAAGAAGCTATTTCACTTACAGAAATCCAACATTTAGTTCATAAAAAACATGACGAAATTAGTGATGGCCAATTGCAAATTGCTTTAATTGCTAGAGCTTTGGCGCAAGATACTTCGATTATCATTTTAGATGAACCTACGACGCATTTAGATTTAGTTCACAAAGCAACTCTTTTGAAATTGTTACAAAAACTTACGCATGAAACTGGAAAAACCATACTTTATTCAACACATGACATCGATTTGGCAATTCAAATGACTGATGAAATGATTGTGTTTACACCAACTCAAATTGTACAAGACCAACCTTGTAATTTAATTCAAACTGGGATTTTTAATACGTTGTTTGATACCGAACATTTGACATTTGATGCCTCGATTGGGAAATTTAAAATTAGGTAAATTACACATCAAAACCACCCACTTCTAAAACTTCACCTGCTTTTAAATCATTCAAATGAATATTTCCTACACGCACACGAACCAATCGCAACGTAGGAAAACCAACTGCTGATGTCATTTTGCGTACTTGACGAAATTTTCCTTCCGTTAAAGTTATAGAAACCCATGATGTTGGACCGTGACGCTCATCGCGAATCTTTTTACCGCGTTCGCCTAAATTTGGTTCAGATTCTAATTTAAATGCTTTACACTTTTTGGTTTTGTATTTTTTGCCGTGCAAGCCGATTTCGACTCCGTTTTTTAATTGTTCAACGGCTTCTTCAGTAATAATTCCATCAACTTGAGCATAATATTCTTTTTCTACTTTTTTGCTTCGGACAATTTCGCTCATCATACCATCCGTCGTCAACAAAAGTAAACCTTCAGAATCTTCGTCTAAACGACCAATTGCCATCGTGTTTTCGGGAAAATCATATAATTCGCCCAACAACTTTTTCTTGCGTTTTAATTGGTAAATAAACTGCGACAAATAGCCATAAGGCTTGTGAATAAGAAAGTGATGATGCATCTATAAAAATTTGAAACAAAAATACATTTTTAAAATTTGGGGTTTCAATATATTCCGTATTTTTACATTTTACAATTCATTTTATGCCAGAATCCATGCTTATTTTAATTACTTTTATTGTAGCACTTGCCGTTGGAATTTTTATCGGTAAGTTAATTTTTAGTGCCAAATCACAATCTGAAAAATCGGGTTTAGAAGAACGAATTAACGGGCTTTTAGGTCAAATAGAACAATTGAAAGTGCAATTTCAAACGGAACGCAATCAGTTTGAAAAATCGTTTGCCCAACTTTCCTCTGAAAAAGAAAATCTTCAAAAAGAAAAGGAATCTTTAGCTATTCATTTGGCTAAAAAAGAAAATGATTTTGATAATTTATTAGAGCGTAACAAAGAACAAAAGCAAGAAGTAGAACAACTTCAGGAAAAATTCACCAAAGAATTTGAAAATTTAGCTAATAAAATTCTGGAAGAAAAAACGGTTAAATTCACCGAGCAAAACAAGGAAAATTTGAAAAATATTTTGTCGCCTTTACAAGACAAAATCCAACTTTTTGAAAAGAAAGTCGAAGACACGCATAAAGAAAGTATCGATTATCATGCCGCGTTACGCCAACAAATATTGGGGCTTCGCGAAATGAACGAACAAATGAGCAAGGAAACCATCAATTTAACCAAAGCCTTAAAAGGCGACAGCAAAATGCAAGGAAATTGGGGCGAATTGGTTTTAGAACGCGTGTTAGAAAAATCAGGCTTAGAAAAAGACAGAGAATATTTTGTACAACAAAGTCACGTTACGGAAGACGGCAATCGTGTGTTTCCAGATGTTATCATCAATCTTCCAGATGGCAAAAAAATGATTATCGATTCGAAAGTAACATTAACCGCTTATGAACGCTACATAAATGAAGAAGATGACAATCAGAAAAATCAGCATTTAAAAGAACACGTAGTTTCGATAAATCGTCATGTTGAACAATTGGGTAACAAAAATTATCAGGATTTATACCACATGGAAAGTCCCGATTTTGTCTTGTTGTTTATTCCAATCGAATCAGCTTTTGCGGTGGCTTTAAATGAAGATACAACTTTGTACAACAAAGCTTTTGAAAGAAACATTGTGATTGTAACACCTTCTACTCTTTTGGCTACTTTACGCACGATTGACAGCATGTGGACAAATCAAAAACAACAAGAAAATGCGATTGAGATTGCGCGTCAAGCAGGTGCTTTGTATGATAAATTTGAAGGATTTGTGGGTGATTTGATTAAAATTGGAAAAAAAATGGACGAAGCCAAAATTGAATATGGTAACGCCATGAACAAATTAGTCGACGGAAAAGGAAACTTAATTACTAGCGTTGAAAAATTAAAGAAAATGGGAGCCAAAGCTAAAAAAGCATTACCTGAATCGGTTTTAAAAAGAGCTGAAAACGAAGAAAATATACTAACAGAAGAAAAAAATTAACAGATGAACACAGCAAGAAAAATTTTAATTTATTTTTTATTAGCAATTACTATTGGTTTAGTGAGTTATACGCTATTTATTTACAATTTCACTATAAGTGACGGCGTTAGAAGCGGAGTTTTGTCAAAATTCAGCAACAAAGGAATTATCTTCAAAACATGGGAAGGCGAACTAAATGAAGGTTTTGGCGCTACACGATTTTTTCCATTTTCTGTTCAAGATAATGAAGAAAAAGTCATTGAAGATTTAAAAAAATACCAAGGTCAATATGTAAAATTAGAATACAAAGAACGTATCAAAACACTACCTTGGTGGGGTGACACACATTATTTTATAGTAAAAGTAACGCCAGAACAATCACCATACTTTAATAATAAATAAATGAATACTGCAAACACTGTAGCTGCTTCAAAAATAACTCTTTCAGAACTTATGTTGCCTTCTCACTCAAATTTTAGCGGGAAAATTCATGGTGGTTATTTACTTAAATTAATGGATCAAATAGCTTTTGCCTGTGCATCAAAATATTCAGGTTGCTATTGCGTAACAGCTTCCGTTGACACGGTTGATTTCTTAAATCCAGTGGAAATTGGCGAATTAGTAACTTTGAAAGCCTCAGTAAATTATGTTGGAAGAACTTCAATGGTTGTTGGAATTCGAGTAATTTCAGAACACATTCAGACTGGTGTCAAAAAACATTGCAATTCGAGTTATTTTACAATGGTTGCCAAAGACGAAATGGGTAACAATGTAAAAGTTCCTAAATTAATTTTATCCAATATGGAAGAAGTTCGTCGTTTTTATGATAGTATTAATCGTATCGAAAACAAAAAGAAGCACAAAGAATTGGAAATGACTTTTGATTATAAATCTGATGAAGCATTGAAAAATTTAGAAAATTTCAACATCGAAATTTCAGAAAACTTCAAAAATGAATAAGTAAACTTCGAAAAAATATTGCTATTTTAAAAAAAAAGTTATATTTGTTAGAACAAAAACAACAAATCTCTAACTATATGACAAAAAAATACGCTTTATTTTCAATTATTGGTATTTTTCTTTTAATTATTGTTGCCTGTACAAATGACAATGATGATGAATATACACCTGTATCTCCAGTAGTAGTTGACTTAACCTCTGTTCCGTACGAAAAACTTTCTGATTATCATTTTTTTGATGGAGAAATGAAAAATCAAATCCCATCATTGGACGTATTACCATACGAACCAGCATCTCCATTATTTACTGATTATGCACACAAAAAACGATTTGTTTGGATGCCAAAAGGAGTAAAAGCAACATACAATGGAGATGGACAAATTTTAGAACTTCCTGTAGGCGCTGCGATAATAAAAACTTTTTATTACGATAAAGTTCAACCGTCAAATACGACCAAAATAATTGAAACTAGAATAATGATTAGAAAATCTAGCGGTTGGATATTTGCCGATTATGTTTGGAATACAGAACAAACAGAAGCCTATCTAGATATGGACGGAAGTAATGTTAGTATTGATTATAAAGACGAAAATGATATTTTACATAGCGTTCCAAATTATAGAATCCCAAACGAAGTACAATGTATTACATGCCATAAAGCAAGACAAACAATAAACAGTGTAGCTGTTGATGTTAATATTCCAATCGGAATAAAACCACAAAATATAAATTTTGATTATAATTATGGTACTGAAACTAAAAACCAATTGACAAAATGGATTGAAGTTGGTTATCTACAAAATAATTTCAGTTTACCTTCTGCTAATAATACCACAATCGATTATACAGACACCTCAAAACCTCTAGAAAGCAGAGTTAGATCTTATTTAGACATCAATTGTGCTCATTGTCATCAAGATAACAGACATTGCGACTATAGACCAATGCGATTTGCGTTTGCTGAAACTGGTGATTTAGTAAATGGTTTAGCAAACATGGGTGTTTGTGTAAGCACACAAGATATGCAAGATTTTCCTCCTGCCTTGAGCAAAATTGTATCTCCTGGAAATATTAATCGTTCAATGTTATATTATAGACTAAACACAACAAATGAAAATTATCGTATGCCATTACATGGTAGAACCGTAATTCATACCGAAGGTGTGGCTTTAATTGAACAATGGATAAATTCACTTCAACCTTGCCAGTAAAAAACTAACTACTAAATAAACTAACCCATGAAAAAAATTACATTAATTATTGCCCTCTCATTGATAGGGCATTTTGCAAAAGCTCAAGACACTTGTGCTTCTGCATCACCAATAACGACTGCTGGACTATATATCGTATCTGCAGTAAATGGAACACAAGTTCCATCACCAATATGTGCTGATAATGGAGCTATTACAAATGGCACTCCAGCAGGAGAATGGTATGCTTATACCCCATCAAGCAATTACACAGTTACTATAACTACAGACATTGTTCAGAACACCCCAAAAGTTGACACTCGTTTTCACGTATATACTGGAACATGTGCTAGTTTAACTTGTTATTCAGGTGACGACGACACGGGAGCAAACTATTCATCTGTTGCAACCTTTAATGTTACTGCAAATACAACTTATATCATTGCTTGGGATAATAAATGGACATCTAGTGGATTTACTTTTCAGTTAATTGAAGCACCTATTGTTATTCCACCACCTACTCCTATTACTTACACTACACAAACAGTTAGTACTGTTAATAGTACATATAATATTTGTGTGGCAGACATGAACGGTGATGGTAAAGATGATATTGCTGGAGTTAGTGCAAACAACTTAAGAATTCACTATCAAGGAACAACACCAGGAACATTTTCTGTTTCAGATTTTCCAATTACTGGTACAAGTATGATGCCTACTTGGAGTATGGCTGCAGGCGATACTAATAAAGATGGTTTTAATGATTTAGTTTTAGGAAATGGAAGCGGTCTTTCGGTTTGGAGATCAAATAGTACTGGAACTGCTTATTCAAATTTTACACCTGGACAATATATTTTCTGCCAAAGAACTAATTTTGCAGATCTTAATAACGATGGAAATCTAGATGTTTTTTCATGTCATGATATTGCTCCAAATTGTTATTACTTAAATGATGGTGCGAATAATTTAACTTTTTACCAATCGACTGTAACTCCAGGCGCTATGACCTTTGGTACAATTGGTGGTAATTATGCAACTTTATTCACAGATTTTGACAATGATGGTGATTCTGATGTTTTTGTTTCAAAATGTTCTGGACCTCCTTGCGAACTTCACAGAAATGATGGGGCTGGCGTTTACACAGATATCTCAGCTATAGCGCAAATTAATGTAACTCCTATTCAAACTTGGTCTTCAGCAATTGCAGATTTTGACAATGATGGTGATATGGATATTATTATTACAGCTAGTGCTGGCTTACATAAATATTTTAGAAACAATCTAGATACCACAAATAGCACAGAAGAAGCATTTACAAACATTACTGCAGGTTCAGGTTGGGATACAAACACATCAACTAATATTGATAATGTAGCTTATGATTTTGACAACGATGGTTATGTAGATGTACTAGCTGGTGGAAACAAAATTATGTTTAACCAAGGGAATAGCACATTTTTACCTGTTAGCTATAGCGGAATTAGTGTAGGTGCAATTGGAGATTTAAACAATGATGGTTTCTTAGATATCCTAAATGGTAGTACAATTCGTTACGCTATTCCAAATGCAAACAATTGGATTAAAGTTTTATTAAAAGGGATTCAAAGCAATAGCAACGGAATTGGAGCTAGAGTAGAAATTTATGGTCCTTGGGGAAAACAAATTAGAGATATCAGAAGTGGTGAAGGATTCAAGTATATGAGTTCTCTTAATGCACATTTTGGAATTGGAACAGCAACAAGCATAACACAAGTAGTTATTATTTGGCCATCTGGAACTGTGGATGTAATCAATAATCCTAGCGCAAATCAATCATTAACAGTTATTGAAGGTTCTAGTCCATTGAGTCTAGTAGACAACGGTGATGCATCTATCATTTTATATCCAAATCCAGCAGCTGATATGTTATCTATTTCTAACATCGAAAGTTTAATGGTTAAAAAAGTAAGCATTATTTCAACTTTAGGAAAAGTAATTAAAACTGTTTCTCTAAATAACAATAGTTTTAGTATCGCTGACTTAGCTGAAGGATTATATATCTTAACAATAGAGACAGAAGATGGTAAAAAATATTCAGAGAGTTTTATAAAGAAAAATTAAGTTTTAATTGCTCCAATAAAAAAACCATCTTTTATGAAAAGATGGTTTTTTTATTTTAATATGTAAACTATTTTTTTATATTATTGCAAATTATTTTAACATGAAAATTTTTCCCTTTTTATTCTCATTGTTTTTTTGCATCTCATCATTCGCTCAAAAAAATGCAGACCCATCGCCTGAAGAAATCAAAACAGCAAAATCAATACGAGAAAAGTATGACAAATTTGATATTGCAATTCTTAGTAGTACAGAAAAGGTAACTTTTAACATTAATAAAACTAACGATCTCGTTGAAGTTAATTATGATGTAAAAGAACACTTAATGAATATTAATCATCGGGCTGATATTCAAAAATATGAATTTTATGATAGTCAATCTGTTATAGAAAATTTTTCTTTAAAATATAAAAGTAACAAACAGGCAAATTTTTATGTTGCTGATGAATTTTACAAAAGCAATGATTTGTTTTATAATGATGCGAGGGTAAAATTTATGCAAGTTGATTTTCCTGTTCAAGGTTATACTTACAGTTACCAAATGGAAAAGAAAATTAAAGATAGTAAATATTTTACAAGCGTATATTTTAGTGACGAATATCCAATTATTGAAAAAAAAGTCATTATTGAAATTCCGAAATGGTTAGATATTGAAATTAAAGAATTTAATTTTGAAGGATTTTCAATCAAAAAAGTAGTTACAAAAAACACAGAAAACACTATATATACCTATACAATAGAAAATGTAAATGGAAATCCTAAAGAAAAATACAGTCCAGGTCCAAGTTTTTTATATCCACATATATTATTTATAGCTAAATCATTTAGCATAAAAAATGAGAAAAAATCATTATTTAGTTCACCAGCAGACTTATACAAATGGTACAAGTCATTAATTGACTCTATGAAAGATGATAAAAACGTATTTGCAGCTAAAGTGAAAGAATTAATTGCAAATGCGAAAACTGAAGATGAAAAAATAAAAAATATCTATTATTGGGTTCAAGATAATATTAGATACATAGCTTTTGAAGATGGAATTGCTGGATTTAAACCCGATGATTCTCAAAACGTTTTTCAAAAAAGATATGGTGATTGTAAAGGAATGGCTAACTTAACAAAACAAATGCTCAAAGAAGCTGGTTTTGACGCAAGATTATGTTGGATTGGAACCAACCATATTGTTTATGACTACAGTACTCCATCACTTTCTGTCGATAATCATATGATTTGCGCTATCTTTAAGAATGGTAAAAGATATTTCTTGGATGGAACTGAAAAATACAATTCCTTAGGTGAATATGCCCAAAGAATTCAAGGCAAAGAAGTAATGATTGAAGATGGGGATAAATTTATTTTAGACAAGATACCTATACAAAATGCAATTTCTAATACAGAAAAAAGTATCTTAAATTATACTATTGAAAATGTAACATTAAAAGGAAAAATAAAAAAAGAATTTTTAGGCGAAAGTAAAGCTTCATTTTTATACAGTTATAACACCATTAAAAACGATAAAAAAGAAGATGCTTTAAGATGGTATTTAAATTCAAAAGATAAAAACTGTTCAGTTAGCAATATTAAAACATCCGATTTATTAAATAGAGATCAGAAACTCACATTGGAATATGACGTATCAATCGCTAACCATATTTCTTCATTCGATAATGAAATTTATATTGATTTGAATTATGACAAAGAATATAACTCTTTTGATTTTAAAGAACGTAAAACTGATTTCGTTTTAGATTATAAATCTTTTGATGACATTACAATTAATTTGCAAATTCCTGAAGGGTATAAAGTAACTAAAGTGCCTGAAAATATTTCAATTGAAACTGACGATTACACAATTACTATGAAATATGAAATTAAAGACAATACTTTAATATATACCAAACAGTTCCTATTTAAAAATGGAATCATCAAATCATCAAAATTTAATGACTGGAAAAACCATTATGAAGCCATTCAAAAAAATTATTCTGAACAAGTTGTTTTAACCAAATAAAATTCTAAAAATGAAATTTAAACTATTTTTACTAACTTTTATAATGATTAGTATTTCTCAAGCACAAACAAAAGATGAAATAAAAGATTTCTTTTGGGGTAAAAATGACAATTATAAAATTATAAATGAAATTCCAGAAAAATATAAAAACGAATCTGCAGTAGTAATTTATAAATATGAAGATTATGATTTTCATAAATTTGGCAAAAATGTTACATTTAGATCTGCTTACAGAAAAAAAGTAAAACTAAATGACCAAGCTGCAGTAACAAACTTTTCTGAATTTAATTATTCTGAAAAAACAAATCCTAGATATGGAGCAGTAATCAAAACTGTTATTGGAATAAAAATCATCAAACCAAATGGGAATGAAATCATAATAAACACTGAAAAAGAAGCAGTTACATTAGATAAAGAAAAAAAAATAGCTGTGCCTAATTTAGAAATTGGTGATATTATTGATTTTTATAATTATAGTACTGAAACTTTTAGTTCCACGTTTGAATTTGGATTTGACCCAGTTGAAAGAACATTGGGAGAAAATTATCCTATACTAAATTACAAATTAACTTTTCAAACAGAGAATGATTTCTTTGTAAACTTCAATACATACAACAATGGTCCTGAATTAAAACAAATCCCATTAGAAAAAAGTGGCGAACGTAAATATGAGATTATAGCTAGCGATATTCCAAAAAACGATTTCCCTAGATGGTTTTTACCTTTAGTAGAACTTCCTTGTTATAAGTTTCAAGTTTTCTTTGCTCGATCAGGTAAGTTTGAACAAAGAGCAGAAGCTTTTTTACCTGAAAAAGAAAGCATTATAAAAAAAACTGTTACTAAAGAAGATATTTTTAATTACTATGATTCTAAATTTTTCCCTTCTGCTGATTTAAGAGATGTAAATGATTTTCTTGAAGGAAAAAATTTCAACTCAAAAGAAGAAAAAGTAAAAGAAGTATATTACTTCATGAGACATCAGTTTTACACAAGGTATATAGAAGCTTTTGTAATAAACGAGGCTCAAATAATGAATCCTTTTTACTTATATGGTAATTATCCAACATTTTTTAATAAGGAAGAACAATTCATTAATTATTTCATGCAATTTCTAAAAAAACAAAATATTGAATTTGACATCATTGTAGCAACAGGAAGAGAAAATGGACCTATAAGTGATGTTTTAATTCAACAAAATATTAGAATATTATTAAAAGTAAATACAGAAAATCCTATCTATTTCGGAATTTTTGATCCATTTGCAATTCCAAATCAATTTGATAGTTCTTTAGAAAACACTCAAGCCTATGCTTTAAAAGTTTCTAAGAGTAAAAAGGTTAGTGATATTGAAGAAATAAAACTTCCAAGTCTTTCATACAAAGATAATGTTAGTAAAGTAATAACAACTATTTCTTTAGCTTCAGATTTTTTAACTGCAAATGCAACAAAAACATCTTCACTTTATGGTCATAATAAAGAATATGAGCATAATAGCAAAATTTTCTTTTATGATTATGTGACTGAAGATTACGAAAAATACGGTACTAGTCCAGTTTTAGAGTTAGTGAAAAATAAAAAAGATAAAGAAAAATATAAAAAAGAATATGCTGCTTTAATTGAAAAATACAAACAAAATCAAGTAGATAAATTCAAGAAAGAGATAGAAGATGAATATGACATTAAAGTTGATAAACACAACTTAAAAGTTTCTAAAACTGGAAGATTTGGCATTGACGATCCATTAGTAATAACAGAAAATTTCTCAATCACATCAAATTTTATTAAAAAAGCGGGGAATAATTACATATTGGATATCGGTAAATTTATAAGTTCACAAGTTGATATTGAAGAAAAAGAGTATGAAAGAACTAATAATATTTACACACAGTTTCCGCGTTCATTTGAATATAGCATAATATTAGACATTCCTACAGGATATTCAATCAGCGGCGTAGAAAAACTAAATATAAAAATTGAAAATGAAACTGGAAGTTTTATCAGTAAAGCAGAAATAAAAGATAGCAAACTAATCATTACTTCTTCCAAGAATTATATTAATTCCTATGAACCAAGTAAGAATTGGAAAAAAATGATTGCCTTTTTAGATGCTGCATATCAATTTTCTCAAGAGAAAGTGTTACTTAAGAAAAATTAAAAACATAAAAAAACCGAGCTAAGCTCGGTTTTTTTTATTAAAACACTCTTATCAAATTAAATCCAAAGGCAAATTCTCCTTTTCCCCAATCACCAACAGTTTGTCCGAGATAACCTGTTTCATGCATAGCGTTTGCGTTTGTAAAGTGCATTTGAAAAACATGTCCTCCGGTTTCTAAATCAAACCCAATCGATAATGGATTTTTATAGATCGATTCACTTGCTCTATTCAAATGTGCCGCATAATCTACATTTACAGACCAACGATTTGTTAACTTATATCTTCCACCTAATCCAACAGCAAATTGCGTATTATCCTGAGGGTTTGGAGAAATCACAACATTATTTTCATCTAAAATATCTCGTAAAGTATTTTCATGAAATACACTAGGAGCAATTTCAAAAGAAAATTTATCAGAAAATTTTCTAGAAATTAATATTTGTGTAACATAGCTTAATCGGTTATTAAATTTCAATTTTGGATAATCTTCCTCTTTCATTTCTGAATTAATTGCTAAGCTATTGTATCCAACAATTGTTACCGGAAATCCATTTTCTTTTTGAGAATACAATCTATATTTTACACCTAAATCATATGTTTCTTGAAACCCACTTCTTGCCGCATGAACTGTTAACCAATCATTTACACCATATAAAAATTTAATTTGTGTATTTGCATTATCCAATCCAAAAAAATCATCAAACCCTTTATCTACAAATCCAAACCTATGCGCTACAACAAAATATAAATCGCCTTTAGCTGCTAATTTAGTAGATTCTAAATTTATAATTTTCAATGACTTAAAAGCCGACTCAACAGTTACATCTGTAGCAGTTGTATCAATTTCGTTTAATAAATCATCTTGTGCATAGATAGTTAGTGGAAATGTTAATAACATCAATACTTTCCACATGTTTTCTTTAATATTTAACATATATTAGATTTAATTTACAATTACTTTTTTCCAAAATTTTTCTATGTCATTCTGAAGCTCTAATAGATATACCCCAGATTCCAAGCCAGAAATATTGACTTCAACATTCTCAGAATTTTCTTCAACTTCGATTGTTTTTACAAAAGCTCCTGTAATTGTATATACATTAACTTTGGTCAAAAAGGTTTTAGTTGTAATTGTAAAATCTCCATCATTTGGATTTGGATACAATTGTGAATCTTTTAAAGAAAAACTTTCAGTTCCTAAAGTAAATGTTCTATCTAATAAAACACCTCTATTTGTGCCTCCATGATTTGCCAAACTATATGACGCTGAACCACTTCTTGCCCAAGCTAAATCAATACTAGTATTAGCAAAAACAAATGTAAAATCATTTACATCTCCTGTATTAAATGCTCTAGTGGCTACAATGGTTCGTAATCCTGCACTAGGTGTATTATTCAAGTTTGATGTTACCGTCCAATTATTTGTGGCATCATTTGTAGGAGTAACACCAACTCCATTATGTCGTGCATCAACCAATGTGACATTATTCCAATATACTAAATCCGCTCCTGATTCCATACCTCCAGCGAAAGAGCCAAACTGTAATGCAAACCATCGATCGTTTGGCCCAGTTAATGTAAGTGTTGCAAGTGATGTCCCACTATCAAGTAATAGAGTTGCAGACATGTTTGTTGACAAAGTAACAAGTCCGGTGGATTTTTGCTGAGCATTTGCAAATGCAGCAATCAGTACTAATAATAAAGTAATTTTGTTTTTCATAGCTAATTATTTTAATAGATTAATAATTTCATCATTTTTAGTATAAACAGCATATTCAAAAGCTGATTTACCCTCTTTATCCAACAATAATTTATTAGCATTATATTCTAATAACAATTTTATGATGGATACGTTTTTAAATTGAACCGCATACATTAAAGCCGAAATTCCTAATTCATTAGTCAAATCTGTATTTGCTCCTTTTTTTAATAATAATTGAACCATAGCCACATTTCCTTTCACTGTTGCAGCCATTAAAGCAGTACCTTCTGGCGAAACATAATTAATATTAGCATTAGCCTCAATAAGAAAACTAACAACATCTAAATTTCCACCATAACAAGCAATTATTAGAGGTGAAAATCCATGCAAATTAGTTTCATTTACACTATTTGGCTGCTCTGTTAAACACTTCTGAGCTTCTTCAACAGTTCCTTTTCGAGCAATAGTAAAAATCTTGTTTTCTTGTGAAAAACATTCGAAAGCAGTAAAAAATAAAATCAATAAAAAGTACTTCATTATTACTCAATTATAGAACATTCATCCATTTTAAATTCTTCTAACAAATCATCATATCCTATAAATCTACCTTTCAACTTTATAGAATCATTCTGTTTCAATTCTACATTATTATCTTTTATAACTGCTGCTAATGATGTATCTATCATTAACATCTTATTCGATAAATCCATACTGGTTATTTTCCCATATATTACTATAGTTTTATCCAAATATTTAGCATTGGCAAGACTATCATTTTTTGAAAAATCTTCTTTTAAATCTACAACCGTTACAACAAATGACTCCGTTTCATTTGCAATATTTCGATGCTCCTTATAAATATAGTTATACAATAAAAAACCTCCAAAAATTACAAAAACAACAAAAATTAACAATTTTTTTTTCATTTTCTTTATTTTAACATAACAAAATTAATGATTTTATTTGTACATACAAGTGAATTCGTTATTTTTGTTTAATAAAAAAACACTATGAAAAACAAAATTAATCTATTCATTTTATCTGGATTTATAGCTTTCAGCAGCTGTACATCAGATAGTGTTTCCGATTTAGGAGAACCAAATGACCTAAACGAAATCACTTACACTACAACGATAAAATCAATTATTGACAACAATTGCATTTCTTGTCACGGAAGCACACCAACAAATGGAGCTCCAATGTCATTAACCACATACGAAAATGTCAAAGATGCAGTTTTAACTCGTAACCTATTAGATAGAATTTCCAGAACTGAAGGCTCTTCCGGGGCCATGCCACTCGGTGGACCAAGATTACCTCAAAATGACATCAATGCAGTATCTGAATGGATTGATACTAATTTCCCACAATAAAAATTTTAACTATGAGAATTAGACTATTTATTTTAATATTTTTTTGGGGTTGTTCAATAATAGCTCAAGAAAAAATACTTACCAAAAGCGGCACAATTACTTTTGAGGCATCAGTTCCTGCTTTTGAAGAAGTAAAAGCAAAAAATACTGGGGCATCGTGTGTTTTAAATACCAAAACAGGAGAAATTGCTTCATTAGCTCTAATGAAAGGATTCAAATTTAAAGTAGCTCTAATGGAGGAACATTTCAACGAAAATTATGTTGAAAGTGCAAAATACCCAAAAGCAACATTTAAAGGTAAAATTGAAAACTTTGATTATTCAAAAGTTACAACTTCCTCCCAAAATTATACTTTAAAAGGCAAGCTAGAACTCCATGGAAAATCAAAAGACATAGCTGTCATTGCTAAGATCAAAAAAACGAGTGAAGGCTTAGAAATAATTTCTAATTTTTCGGTGAATAGTGATGATTTTGGAATTGAAATTCCTAGTGTTGTAAGCAAAAAAGTTTCTAAAAAGGTAAATGTTTCTTTAGAATTTTTACTGAAGTAAAATATTTTATTACATTTACGAAACAAAAATCCATTTAAATGAAAAAAATAACAAAAATCGCATTCGCTTTCTTATTGCTTGCGGGTGTTACCATGAATGCTCAAACAGCATTAAAAAAAGGTTCTGTAACTTACAAAATGAGCCTATCAGGAAATGACGAAGCTGCTGCCATGATGGGAGAAAGCACAATATCAATTCATTTTGACGAAAAAAATCAAGCTACAGATATGAATATGATGAGCGGCATGATGCTTATGAAAACTATTACTCCGATTGGCAATCTTAAAGACGCTAAAATGACGATTGAAGTAATGGGAATGAAATATGAAATTATTGAAGTTGGTGAAGAAGCTTTAAAAGCTAACAAAGGTTTAGGAGATCTTGAAAATGCTATTGAAGTAGCTTATGACAAAAAAGATACTAAAGAAATTGCAGGTTTTAAGTGTTACAAAGCAACTGTAAAAATGAATGATGGAACTTCAAGTGTTTTCTACATTACAGATGCAATTGCTCCTCAACAATCTGTAAAAGAAACTAAAGTAAAACTAGCTGGATATCCGTTAGAAATAAAAGTAGCAACGGAACAAGGAGATATGACAATGACTGCAACTTCTTTCTCAAAAGAATTACCAAAAGATTGCTTTACTATAGGTGAAGGATATACAAAAGTAACTATGGAAGAGTTTCAAAAACAAATGGGCGGTATGTAATACCGATTGTTTATAAGCATAAAAAAAGCACTGAGAAATCTCAGTGCTTTTTTTATGCTTATAAAAGACAAAATTTCAAGTATTCAATTTTTTTCATTGCTTCACCACAATTAAACAATAATTCATACCCCAAAAACACTAAAACTTTAACAAAATGTACAGAAAATCTGTAATGCGCATAATGCATCTTTTCCTACATTTGACTAAAATAAAGCACAAAATAAATATCCCAAATTTTGATTGTTACTTTTTTAATAACAACAATCACATGAAACGTTGCAAATAAAAACTCTATGGAGCTGGATGTAAGAAGAATTGATTTATTGAGCAATTGGCAAAAACACTTTACACTAATTTTAGGTAAAGCTTTTTTAAGAGAACGAAATAATAAAGGAGAATTAGTAACTGAATTACTTCTGTCTTCAACTTTATTTGACAACATAATGATGTCAAACTATAATTTTAGAAATTTGGACAAAAATAGTGTTGTATATAAATATTGCACGACAAGAGATAAAGATGAAAATTGCTGGGCAGAAAACAAAGAAGAAGAATGCGAAAGAATCGAAGAATTATACCAACAATTAATAAGCATTAAAGATAATATAGATTTTGATTTATTACTTTCAGAATATGAAGAAGTGCTTAAAATATGTCTGTCAGCAATAAATAATAATAATAAACTTTTTTTGATAATAGATAGCTACTAAATAAAATTTAAACAACTACTAAATTCAATACAATTAAATTTCGTTTTGTAAACTATGGGGGCTTGGTTTACAAATAAAAATCCCAATCTTTCGATTGGGATTTTCTTTTATTTTTATTTTGTCAAATACATTTTTCTTCTTGAATACAAATCGTAGAATTGATCATCTTTTAAATCATCTATGAATAGTATGCTTTCTCCTGTTGATTTCATCTCTGGTCCTAATGCTTTATTTACATTTGGAAACTTACTAAAAGAGAATACTGGCTGCTTAATCGCATAACCATTAAGTTTCGGATTGAAATCAAAATCAGTTACTTTATTGTGCCCCAACATTACTTTTGTTGCGTAATTTACATACGGTTCGCCATACGCTTTTGCAATAAATGGAACAGTACGAGAAGCTCTTGGATTGGCTTCGATAATGTAAACCGTATCATCTTTAATCGCAAATTGAATGTTGATTAACCCAACTGTTTTTAAAGCTATTGCAATTTTTTTAGTATGATCTTTGATTTGTTGCATTACAAATTCACCCAAGTTAAACGGAGGCAAAGTCGCATTACTATCTCCCGAGTGTACTCCACAAGGTTCGATATGCTCCATAATTCCTATGATATACACATTTCCATCAGCATCGCAAATCGCATCAGCTTCTGCTTCAATAGCGCCATCTAAATAATGGTCTAACAATAATTTATTTCCAGGAATCGATTTTAATAAATCAATTACGTGTTCTTCTAATTCTTGTTTGTTGATGACGATTTTCATTCCTTGTCCACCCAACACATACGAAGGACGAACTAGTAATGGAAAATCTAACGTATCTGCTAATTTTGTAGCTTCTTCAGCGCTTTCAGCAATTCCAAACTTAGGAAATGGAATGTTTAATTCGGTTAATAAATCCGAAAAACGTCCTCTATCTTCTGCTAAATCCAAAGCATCAAATGAAGTTCCTAAAATTTTGATTCCGTATTTTGCTAATTTTTCAGCTAATTTCAAAGCTGTCTGTCCACCTAACTGGACGATTACACCTTCAGGTTTTTCGTGTTGGATGATATCGTAAATATGTTCCCAAAAAACAGGTTCAAAATATAATTTATCTGCCGTATCAAAATCGGTAGAAACCGTTTCTGGATTACAGTTAATCATAATAGTTTCATAACCACACTCTTTTGCAGCTAAAACCCCGTGAACGCAAGAATAATCGAACTCAATTCCTTGTCCAATTCTATTTGGTCCCGAACCTAAAACCACTACTTTTTTCTTATCGGTAACAATACTTTCGTTGTGAACGTATTTGGTTCCGTCTGCTTTTTCAATTTCAGCTTCAAAAGTCGAGTAGAAATAAGGCGTTACCGCTTTAAATTCTGCCGCACAAGTATCTACTAATTTGTAAACACGTCTGATATTTTGCTCTTCACGCAATTTGTGTACTTGACTTTCCAAACAACCCATCATGTGGGCAATTTGACGGTCTCCGTATCCTTTTTGTTTTGCTTCTAAAAGCAATTCTCTTGGTAATGTATCTACTTTATAATTCGAAATTTCTCTTTCTAAATGGAATAATTCTTCATATTGTTTCAAGAACCACATGTCGATTTTAGTAATCTCATGAATTCTACTCAATGGAATTCCCATTGCAATAGCATCATAGATTACGAAAACTCTGTCCCAACTTGCGAAAGTTAATTTCTCAATGATTTGTTCGTAGTTTTTATAGCCTTTTCCGTCTGCTCCTAACCCATTGCGTTTAATTTCTAACGACTGCGTAGCTTTGTGAAGTGCTTCTTGGAACGAACGTCCAATTCCCATTACTTCTCCAACCGATTTCATTTGTAAACCTAAAGTTCTATCAGAACCTTCAAATTTATCGAAATTCCATCTTGGTATTTTTACGATTACATAATCCAACGTTGGCTCAAATAAAGCGGATGTTGATTTTGTAATTTGATTTTGTAATTCATCTAAATTATATCCTAAAGCTAATTTTGTTGCGATTTTTGCAATTGGGTAACCCGTAGCTTTTGAAGCTAATGCCGAAGAACGCGAAACACGGGGATTAATCTCAATCGCCACAATATCTTCTTTATTATCTGGCGAAACTGCAAATTGCACATTACAACCACCTGCAAAATTTCCGATAGAGCGCATCATTAAAATAGCCATATCACGCATTTTTTGGAAAGTTGTATCTGACAACGTCATTGCTGGCGCTACTGTAATCGAATCTCCAGTATGAATTCCCATTGGATCCATATTTTCGATAGTACAGATGATAACTACGTTGTCGTTACTATCACGTAATAATTCTAATTCATATTCTTTCCAACCCATTAAAGCTTTATCAATCAATACTTCATGAATTGGTGATGCTTCTAAACCATAGGTTAACGCTGCATCAAAATCTTCTTTTTTATAAATAATTGCCGCACCTGTTCCCCCTAAAGTAAACGAAGGACGAATTACTAAAGGAAAACCAAATTCTTGTTCTATTTCTTTCCCTTTTAAGAAAGAATTAGCTGTTTTAGCTGGTGCTTGAGGAACTCCTATTTTATTCAATAAATTTTTGAATTGTTCCCTATCTTCAGTAATATTGATCGCATTAATATCTACTCCAATCAATTTTACACCAAAATCTTTCCAAATCCCTTTTTCATCAGCTTCTATACATAGATTCAAAGCTGTTTGTCCTCCCATAGTTGGCAAAACTGCATCAATTTGAGGATGCGCTTTTAAGATTTCAATAATAGATTTTGTAGTAAGCGGTTTTAAGTAAACGTGATCCGCCATTGTTGGGTCGGTCATAATGGTTGCCGGATTTGAGTTAATTAAGATAACTTCAATTCCTTCCTCACGAAGTGAACGAGCTGATTGAGAACCTGCGTAGTCAAATTCGCAAGCTTGACCAATAACGATAGGTCCAGATCCAATAATTAATACCGATTTGATTGTTGTGTCTTTAGGCATTGTATGTTGTTTTGTTGTTGTGGGTTGTAGTTATATTGTGATTATAAAATTACTAATTTTCAAAGAGTTGTATCGAAACAAGCTTTAAAACTTATTCAAATTTTATAAACAGTTTAAAAAAAAGCCGCTACTAATAAAAGTAACGGCTGATATATTGTTTTAAGCTAAAACATTATTTTTTGTGTCTTGGTTCGCAAGAAACAGTTAATTTATGTCTTCCTTTAGCTCTTCTACGAGCAAGCACTTTTCTTCCATTAGCAGAAGCCATTCTATCCATGAAACCGTGCTTATTTCTTCTTTTTCTTTTTGATGGTTGAAACGTTCTCTTACTCATTGCTAGTATCTTTTAAAATCTATAATAAAAATCTTTTTAAAACTCTAAGGTTTTTCATCTCCTGAAAACCGAGTGCAAATATACAAAGACTTTTTTCATTCGCAAGTACTTTTTTAAAAATATTTTTAATTGATTTTATTATCTTTGCACACAACAAATATACACTATAATGTTTCACAAAAATATCAAATTAGTTTTAGCTGCTTTAATTATAGCTTTCGGAATTTATCAGTTCACAGAAAATAATATTGGAAATGGTATCTTCTTATTATTATTCTCAACGATATTTATTTTCTTATACTTTAAAAACGAATTTATTTTATTAGCTTTTTTAAAATTAAGAAAACAGGATTTTCCTGGAGCTCAAAAATGGTTAGCACACATTAAAAATCCAGAAGCTGCTTTAGTAAAAAAACAACAAGGTTATTTTAACTATTTACATGGTTTAATGGTTTCTCAAACTAATTTAAACGAAGCTGAACGCTATTTCAAAAAAGCAATCGCTTTAGGTTTGTCGATGGATCAAGATTTAGCGCTTGCAAAATTACAATTAGCTGGTATCGCTATGACTCGTAGAAGAAAATTAGAAGCAACAAATTTATTAAACGAAGCTAAAAAATTAGACAAGCAAAACATGCTTAAAGATCAAATAAAAATGATGAAAGATCAAATGAAAAAAATGTAACTGATTCATTTTCAACAAAAAAAGCACTCTATTTGGGTGCTTTTTTTGTTAATCAACGACTTTTTTGTTGTTTTTAACGAGTTTTCAATTGTTAACTAATTAGTTTTCATAGCTTTATATAGAAGAAAAAGAAAGGCTATGAAAAAACTATACTTACTTCCGCTATTTATATTTTATTCGCTTACTAGTTTCGCTACTAAAGATACTATTGTTCCTTTTTCATCTGCTGTTAAAAAGAACATTAAAAACTTTATTAGTTACAGCAACAAAGCATACAATAAAAAAGACTACGAAAAAGCAACTTATTTATATGATTCATTAGTAAATCATACATTAATTGGAACTCAGTTTGACGATTTTACTTTTAAAAGAATTGGAAAAAAGAAACTACAATTAAGTACAATTAAAATTCCAACACTTATTTTTACTTATGCTTCGTGGTGTGTTATGGAAAAAGGAGAAATTCCAGCGTTAAACAAAATGGCATTAGATTATAAGGGAAAGATAAAAATAATTGTTCTTTTTTGGAACAAGAAAAAAGACATGAAAAAGATTGCTCGCAAGTTCAATTCACAAATTGATGTTTGCTATGCTCACGAAAGTTACGCCAACGATTGTATAACCATTAAATTATTAAAGAAAACGTTTGGCTTTCCTACTTCTTATTACATAGATGCCAACAGAACTGTAGTTGATATTAAAAAAAGAATTGTAAAGCCAGACTATAAAACAACTTTTAATGTTTCTTATGAAAATTGCTTAACCGTTTTGAACGAAGACATTAATACATTGCTTGTTTCAAACAGTTTTAATGAATCAAGACTTGCAACCCATTAATATTTGTCCACATAGAAAAACAGTCTATAATTGAGACTTATTTTATTATGTTTTCATCGTCTCAACTTTTTTTTAATTACAATTCGACTGCACTTCTATGTGGATTTTTATTTTTCCAAAAGCATTTTTCCCGCTATTACTAAAAGAACAACGCCGAATATTTTCTTTAGCATTTTTTGATCAATATTGATGGCTAACTTACTTCCAAAATAACCCCCAATTACAAAAAAAACTGCAATTATAGCAGCATAACGCCAATCTATATATCCTTCTTTATAATAGTTGTAAACAGCAATTGCTGTTACTGGAACTACCAAAACAGCTAAGCTTGTTCCTTGTGCTTGATGTTGAGAAAAACCCAAAAACAAAACCAGCATTGGCACCATAACAACGCCACCTCCTACTCCAACCAATCCACTTAAAATTCCTGCCATAATTCCAATTATGACAAGTGACAAAATAGTATGTAAGGTCATTGTTTTCATTTATTTTGAATATCCTTCTGTCGGAATTTCGATTTCATATTGTTTTCCAGATGCAACCGTTAATTTCTTATCTCGCAACCAAGGATTATGAATTTTTAAAATTTTATAATTTACACCTTGCGTTTTAGCAAAGCTAGCCAAATCTGTGATTGTAGAATCTACAACTACTTTTTTTGTTGGAATATTATAATACAACGCTTCTTTAGGAATTGAAAAACCATATTTTTCAGAATTTTTCATTATTTCCTTTAAAGCTAAAATTCTAAACACATAACGAGACGTTTCTTCTGTCAATAACAAATCATAGTAATTATCAACTTGTTGTTCTTCCATTTTGCTTTTTATACCGGCAATTCCTCCGTTATATGAAGCTGCAGCAAGTGTCCATGAACCAAATTTTTCTTTTGCAGCTACTAAATATTTACAAGCCGCTTCGGTTGATTTCTCTAAATGATATCGCTCATCAACTTGTTCGCTTACTTCCATTCCTTTTTCTTTAGCAGTTGAAGGCATAAATTGCCAAACACCTCTTGCTCCAGCTGGAGAAACTGCATTTACTAAACTACTTTCAATTACTGCCAAATATTTAAAATCATCAGGTACTCCATATTTTGCTAAAATAGGTTCAATAATTGGGAATACTTTATTCGCACGTTTAATTACCAAAGTGGTATTCGTATGATAATTCATATTGGTAATCATTTCTTTGTCTAAGCGCTCTTGCACATCAGCCATAAAAGTAGGAACTTCTTCTCCAGCAAAATCCATACTCAAATTATATCCTACTGGGGAAAATTTTGAATTATTTGAAAGCACTCCATAAATCAAGAAACTTGCTAAAACAGCAGCCAATCCCATTACTATTATTTTCTTCTTCATATACTTTTTCATTTTTACTTTAGTATTATTTTAGGTAAATTTTCATTTAACCATTTGAATTTATTGATTATCATAATATGAGTTCCTCCTTTAACCACAATACAATTTTGAATATGTTTTATTGGAAAAACCTCATCTGCATCACCATGAATATGAATTACCGATTCATTGATTTCTTTTTGATTCCAGCATAATATAGTTTCAATAGCCCAATCCAAATATTTTTTATCACGAACAGATAAATATTTTTCGTACAACTTCAATCGTTTTGCTACAATATTATCTCCAAAAGCATATTTAACCAATTTTTCTATATCTGCCAAAAGTTGAGTTGGAATTAACTTATATGCTTTTGTAGCTCTTGCAACCTTAAACCTTGGTGGAAATTCTGTATTAGACTTTACGCTTGAAATAATAATTACTTTGTCCGTTTTTATGATTTTTGCAATTTCTTGTACTAAAACACCTCCAAAAGAAACGCCCACTAAAACCGGATTTTCATGTGTTATTTTTTCGGTCATTCGAAGTGCATAACTCTCGATACTTTCTTTTTCATTAGGCAAAAACCATTCCAAAAAAAACATTTCAAATTCATCTTCAGGCAATTTTATATTTTCAAAAATAGATGGGCTTGCTGCTAAACCAGGCATAAAATAAATTGGAATTCTGTTCATTACCACAATGTTAAAAAAGTTTTGTAAATTTGCACTATAATTGAAGTTATCATGGAAATCAAAGATAATGAACTTTTAAGACAATTTGAAATTATTACAGAAACTGGTTTGATTGCTATTGAATATTCTATTCAAGAACGCAAGTTATTTTTAACCAAGTTTTGTACTAACAACAATGAGGACGAAGAGTTACAAAATGAGTTTATTAAAAATGTTTTAGTAATTGCTGAAGAACGAAAATTAAAAGTGGTGCCTACGCATGCAAAATTTATAAGTTTCTTTAGAAAAAACAGAAAATACAGAGAACTTTTACCACCTGGAATTATGATTTAATCCTTTCCAGAAAAAAGAAAAATCCCAAGTTTAATTCTAGACTTGGGATTTTTTTTATGCTTCAACGTTTAGGAATTCCATCCTTACACTTCCGTCTTCGTCAATCTTGGTTAGATTAATTTCGTGCAATGTATTGACTAATTCTGGATTCCAAGGCGTTTTTACTTTTACGTAATTTTCTGTAAATCCATGAATGTAGCCTTCTTTGTTTTCGCTTTCAAATAAAACCGTTCTATTGGTTCCGATTTGACTTTCGTAAAATGCTCTTCTTTTCTTAACCGAAAGTCCGCGCAACATTTTGCTCCTTTTTGAACGAATATTTGCTGGAACTACTCCATCCATTTCAACCGCTTCAGTATTATCTCTTTCTGAATAGGTAAAAACATGCAAGTAAGAAATATCTAAATCATTTAAGAAATGATAGGTTTCTAAGAAATGCTCATCTGTTTCACCAGGAAAACCAACAATTACATCAACTCCAATACAAGCATGTGGCATTACTTCACGAATTTTAGTTACTCTATCAGTATAAACTTCACGTAAATAGCGCCGTTTCATTTTTTTTAAAATCTCATTTGAACCCGATTGTAAAGGAATATGAAAATGTGGCACGAATGTTCGGCTTTGTGATACAAATTCAATTGTTTCGTTTTTCAACAAATTAGGTTCGATGGAAGAAATTCGTAAACGCTCGATACCTTCTACTTCATCTAATGCTTTTACTAAATCTAAAAAAGTGTGTTCGTGTTTTTTATTTCCGAATTCTCCTTTTCCATAATCACCAATGTTTACACCGGTAAGAACAATTTCTTTAATACCTTGCTCCGAAATTTCTTTAGCATTTTTCAATACATTTTCCAATGCATCACTTCTAGAAATTCCTCTTGCTAATGGAATGGTACAATACGTACATTTATAATCGCAACCGTCTTGTACTTTTAAAAACGCACGCGTTCTATCTCCAATTGAATAACTTCCTACATAAAAATCTGCCTCTTCAATTTCGCATGAATGCACTTCACCCATATCGTTTTTCGACAAATCGTTAATATAATCTGTGATTTTGAATTTTTCTGTGGCGCCTAAAACTAAATCCACGCCATCAACTGCTGCTAATTCTTCTGGTTTTAATTGAGCATAACAACCAACTGCGGCAACAAAGGCTTTATCATTCAGCTTCATTGCTTTTTTAACAATCTGCTTGAATTGTTTATCTGCATTATCAGTAACCGAACAGGTATTAATTACATAGATATCTGCAATTTCTTCGAAATCAACACGTTCAAAACCTTCATTTTGAAAATCACGTGCAATTGTAGACGTTTCCGAGAAGTTCAATTTGCATCCTAAAGTATAGAATGCGACTTTTTTCTTGTTTTCCATAAATAAAACTCAATTAATGAAATCGTTGTCAAAAAATTGAGGTTGCAAATTTACAGACAAAATTTTACAAATAAAACTAGAACTATGTAAAAAAGAAAGGCTCGACAAATGTCGAGCCTTTCAAAAATTCTTAAATTCCCCCTACAGAACTAAAAATCCTTTTCTAATGGTGTAAAAGTAGAAAAAATGCTTTTAGAAGGTTAGTGCTTTTTAATAAGTGTATTGATTTTTGGAATAAGTGTATTTTATTTTAGAATAGTCATCTTTTTTATCAAGAATATTATAAAAAAGAAAAGGCTTAGATAATCTAAGCCTTTTAAAATTTTAAATCCCCCCTACAGGACTAAAAATCCTTTTCTGATGATGTAAAAGTATATAAAGTAATTTTATATAAGTAATGCTTTTTAATAACTATGGCTTTTAAAGGAATAAGTGTTTAAATATTAGAATAACTATAGTTTAAAAATTTCTTTTTTTTAATTAAGTATATAAAAAACAAAAGGCTTGACGTTTGTCAAGCCTTTCAAAATTCTTAAATTCCCCCTACAGAACTAAAAATCCTTTTCTAATGGTGTAAAACTAGAAAAAATGTTTTTAGAGAGTTAGTGCTTTTTAATAAGTGTATTGATTTTTGGAATAAGTGTATTAAAATTAAGAATAAGCAATTATTTATTCATTTTTAACAATCAAGTATTATCATAAAAAAAGGCTTGACAAATGTCAAACCTTTTAAAATTCTTAAATTCCCCCTACAGAACTAAAAATCCTTTTCTAATGGTGTAAAACTAGAAAATATTTTTTTAGAGGGTTAGTGCTTTTTAATAAGTGTATGAAATACAGAATAAGTGTAACATAATTAATAAATTTATATTTTTAATTATTCCTTTCTGTATTTCTTCGTTTCTTCAAATACATGTTCTAAAATATTTGCATCTTGCTCAGAAAATTCTACATTTCTACGCGCCATAACTATTTTAGCAGTTTGAAAAGCTTTATTAGTTAAATAAGTTGTAAATCCTGAAGCACCTCCCCAAGAAAAACTAGGTACAAAATTTCTTGGAAATCCAGATCCAAAAATATTTGCCGAAACACCAACAACAGTTCCTGTATTAAACATTGTGTTGATTCCACATTTACTATGATCTCCCATCATTAAACCACAAAATTGCAATCCAGTCTTTGCGAAGCCTTCGGTTTCATAGCTCCATAAGCGCACTTCTTCATAATTATTTTTCAAATTGGAATTATTAGAATCTGCTCCAATATTGCACCATTCACCTAAAACAGAATTCCCTAAAAACCCATCATGCCCTTTATTAGAATAACCGAATAAAACCGAATTATTTACCTCACCACCAATTACAGAATGTGGCCCCACAGTTGTTGCTCCATATACTTTGGTTGCCAACTTCACTCTTCCTGATTCACATAAAGCAAATGGACCTCTAATTACTGAACCTTCCATTATTTCAGCATTTTTTCCAATGTAAATAGGCCCTGTCGAAGCATTTAAAGTTACAAATTCTAATTTTGCTCCTTCCTCAATAAAAATATTTTCTGGAGCAATTACATTAACCGATTTAGGAATAAATTGTGAAATTCTATCTTCAGTAAGCAAATCAAAATCTTCTCGCAAAGCAGCATCATTTTTTGCAAAAATATCCCATGTATTTTCTATTCGCAAAATATCACCTTCATATTCTATCAAATCATATTCATCAAAATTAACTTCATCTTGTGTATCATTTGTATAAAAGGCGACGATTTCTTCTCCAAAAACAACGGCTTGTTGAGTTTCCAAGTTTTGAATCATTTCTACTAAAATTGGATTTGGCAAAAATGATGCATTAATCATTATATTTTGTTCCATTTCTACCATTGGATATTTTTCCATTAGGTATTCTTCGGTTAAAGTAGTTGTAGTAATTCCTAGATATTTCTCCCATTTTTCACGAATAGTCAATATTCCTACACGAATATCTGCTACTGGTCGTGTAAATGTAAAAGGCAGTAAGGCGTTGCGAACCGTTCCATCAAAAAGTATATAGTTCATATTTTAGTATTTTGTTGAGACAAGTCAATGCCTTGTCTGTACGATAAGTTTTTTCAAATTGTAAATTCAAAAATACAATTTATTCCATAAAAAAAGCCTCACCAAAGTGAAGCTTTTCTATATTTTGAAAATTCAAGCGATTATTTGCTGAATTTAGCGTATTTGTTTTTGAATTTATCAATACGACCTGCTGTATCAATAAGTTTAGATTTACCAGTGTAAAAAGGGTGAGAAGTTCTAGAAATCTCCATTTTAAATACTGGATATTCAACACCTTCGTGCATAATTGTTTCTTTAGTTTCTACTGTAGATTTAGTAATAAAAACATCTTCATTTGACATGTCTTTAAATGCAACTAATCTGTAATTTTCTGGGTGAATACCTTTTTTCATTTTGTAAATCTTTTATTAAGCGATTATAATTTGTTCCGCGGCTTTATATTTATAAAGGTGTAAACATTTTATAACCTTTTGGTTTATAAACTTTTTATTTGAGTGTGCAAAATTACATTTTATTTTTAATTTACCAATGTTTATGTAACTTTTTTTTATTTTTCATCCCTAATAGAGTAACGATAAGAATTCTTATATTTGTAAATTAATTAAACCAAAACAAACTATGAACGAAATTATTAAAAAGAACGGAATTAACTTTGGTATTATTACTGGGGTTATTAGTGTATTAATCACAAGTGCGATATACATTATTGATTTAGAATTAATGACTAAATGGTGGTTAGGGCTATCAATATTAGGATTATATATAGTAATTGGTTGTGTCCTTTTAGTTAAAACAAAAAAAGCTTTAGGCGGTTATATGAGTTTTAAAGAAGGTTTTACAACCTATTTTATTTCCGCAGTAATTGGTATCGCAATATCTGTGATATTTAATATCCTTTTATATAATGTTATCGATCCTGAAGCAGCAATAAGACTCAAAGAATTAACTTTAGAATCAACTGTTGAAATGATGAAAAAATTTGGTTCACCTAGTGCGGCAATTAAAGAAACAGTTGAAAAAATGAAAGATTATAATCAATTTTCTGCAGTTGAACAATTAAAAGGAAGTATTTGGAGCATTGTTGGCTCTGCAATTTTCGGATTAATTTTAGCTGCCATTTTTAAAAGAGACAAACCTGTATTTTAAATAAATGAATTTATCCATAGTTATCCCATTATTAAACGAACAAGAATCGTTGCCTGAATTGCACAATTGGATTGTAAAAGTTATGAACACTCATAACTTTTCTTATGAAATCCTTTTTATTGATGACGGCAGTACCGATGCTTCTTGGCAAACTATTTCAAAGCTTTCTAATGAAAATCCAAATGTAAAAGGAATTCGTTTTCTTAGAAATTACGGAAAATCACAAGCATTACATGCTGGTTTTGCTAAAGCGCAAGGTGATGTAATTATCACTATGGATGCCGATTTACAAGACAGCCCAGATGAAATTCCAGAATTATTCCGTTTAATTACAGAAGATAATTATGATTTGATTTCAGGTTGGAAGAAAAAACGTTATGATTCGGTTGTGGCAAAAAATATTCCGTCAAAATTATTCAATTGGGCAGCTCGAAAAACATCAGGCGTTCATTTGAACGATTTTAATTGCGGATTAAAAGCCTATAAAAATATCGTTATAAAAAATATTGAAGTTTCAGGCGAAATGCACCGCTATATTCCTGTTTTAGCTAAGAATGCTGGATTTGGAAAAATCGGTGAAAAAGTAGTGATTCATCAAGCTAGAAAATATGGTAATTCTAAATTTGGGATGAATCGTTTTATCAATGGTTTCTTGGATTTAATTACGATTTGGTTTCTTTCAACTTTCGGAAAACGACCGATGCACCTTTTTGGATTATTAGGTTCCATAATGTTTGTCATTGGATTTTTATTCGCTTTCTACTTAGGAATCGATAAATTATTCATCAACACTTCAGGAAGATTAATTACTGAAAGACCGCAATTTTATTTATCGTTAACCGCAATGTTAATTGGAACCCAATTATTCTTAGCCGGATTTTTAGGTGAAATTATCCTAAGAACCAAAAACAACGAAGAACGTTATAAGATTTCAGAAGTATTATAATATTATGAGACAACACTAGTTTTCTCAAAACATACAGAATATGCATATCGAACAAAGTATTTTAAACAAAGTAAACGAATGGTTAACTCCAACATTTGACGAAGCAACTCGAAACGCTATCGAAGAAATGATGACTTCAGCTCCAAAAGAGTTAGAAGAGAGTTTCTATAAAAATTTAGAGTTTGGAACTGGTGGAATGCGTGGCGTTATGGGTGTTGGAACGAATCGTATCAACAAATATACATTAGGTAAAAACACGCAAGGTTTATCGGATTATTTACACAAATCGTTTCCAAACGAACAATTAAAAGTAGCGATTGCTTACGATTGTCGTCATAACAGTAATACTTTAGCTAAAGTAGTTGCTGATGTGTTTTCAGCTAATGGAATTAAAGTGTATTTGTTTTCTGATATGCGTCCAACTCCAGAGTTGTCATTTGCTGTTCGTTATTTGAATTGCCATGCTGGAATTGTTTTAACGGCTTCTCACAATCCGCCAGAATACAACGGTTACAAAGTATATTGGCAAGATGGTGGGCAATTAGTACCGCCTCAAGATGCTGAAATTATCAAAGTAATTGAAGATTTAAAATACAGCGATATTAAATTCGAAGCGAACAACGATTTAATTGAATATATCGATACTGAAGTTGATGAAGCTTTCGCAAAATCAACCGTTGAAAATGCAAGTTTTAATACGCCAACTGAAGCTAAAGCGAATTTAAAAATCGTTTATACTTCTTTGCACGGAACTTCGATTAAAGCGATTCCAAACGTATTAGCAAAAGCTGGTTATACCGATGTTAACATCGTTCCTGAACAAGCAGAACCCAATGGTGATTTCCCAACCGTAGTTTCTCCAAATCCAGAAGAACCAGAAGCGTTGTCGATGGCAATTGCTTTGGCAGAAAAAATTGGTGCTGACATGGTTGTAGGAACTGATCCAGATTCTGACCGTTTAGGCGTTGCTGTTCGTGATTTAGATGGAAAAATCAAATTATTGAATGGAAACCAAACGATGGTTATCATGACGGCTTTCTTATTAGAACAATGGAAACGCGCTGATAAATTCCAAGGAAATGAATTCATTGGTTCTACTATCGTTTCTACGCCAATGATGTTAGAATTAGCATCGGCTTATGATGTAGAATGCAAAGTAGGATTAACAGGCTTCAAATGGATTGCAAAATTCATTAAAGATTTCCCAAATCAGAAATTTATTGGTGGTGGTGAAGAAAGTTTTGGTTTCATGGTGGGAGATGCCGTTCGTGATAAAGACGCGGTTGCCGCTATTTTATTAGTAAGTGAAATTGCAGCACAAGCTAAAACTTCAGGAAGTTCGTTATATCAAGAATTATTGAATTTATATATTGATTTTGGTTTCTATAAAGAACATTTGATTTCGATTACCAAAAAAGGAATTGAAGGTGCTAACGAAATCAAACAAATGATGATTAATTTACGTGAAAATCCAATGAAGGAAATCAACGGACAACGTGTAATTTGCATCGAAGATTATCAAGCATCTAAAGGAAAAGACTTTATGAATAATGAAGAATTTGAAATTCATGTTCCAAAATCGAATGTATTAATTTACTATTTGGAAGACGGAAGTAAAATTTGCGCTAGACCAAGTGGTACAGAACCTAAAATTAAATTCTATTTCAGCGTAAATGGAGTTTTAGATACAATTGAAAACGCTGAATCAGTAGAAAAAGAATTAGACAACAAAATTGCAGGAATTATTTCGGCAATGAAATTAAACTAGATGGACGAAAATTTAAAGAAAATATTACCGTTTTTAAAACCATACAAATCCAATGTATTTTGGAATGTAGTGTTCAATGTTTTGTATGCACTTTTCAGCACACTTTCTTATATTATGCTGATTCCTATGCTTCAAGTATTATTTGAAAATACGGATAGAGTAATAGAGAAACCTAAATGGGAATCTATATTCAAAATAACAAACTATGGAAAAGACTATTTGTATTTTTATATTACAAAATTATCTGAAGAAAATGGACCACAATATGCATTAATTCTTGTGGTAAGTTTAGTTATCTCGACATTTTTATTAAAAAACATATTCAATTATTTTGCTCTTAATCACCTAATGTTATTGAAAAATGGTTTTTTAAAAGATGTAAGAAATAAAATGTTTGATAAAATTATCGGACTTCCCATTTCCTACTATTCAGAAAAACGAAAAGGCGACATGATGGCTCGAATGCTTGGCGATGTAAACGAAGTTCGAAATTCGTTTTTTAGTATATTAGAATTAATTATAAAAGAACCTTTAACCATTATTTTCAGTATTGGAGCTATGCTAGCCATTAGTTTCAAATTAACCTTATTTGTATTTATTTTTATTCCTATTTCTGGATTTGTCATTTCTAAAATTGGAAAAAGTTTAAAAGGCAAATCTAAAAAAGCACAGAATGAAAATGGGTATTTGATTTCGGTTGTAGAAGAAACTTTAGGTGGATTAAAAGTCGTAAAAAGCTACAATGCAGAAGGTGCTTTTACCCAAAAATTCAACAATTCGATCGATCGATTATACCGATTAACCAACAGTATTGGAAGAAAAAACAACCTTTCTTCACCCTTGAGTGAGTTTATGGGCATCGTTGTGATAGCCATATTACTTTGGTATGGTGGAAATATGGTTTTGGTAGAAAGATTAGCTAATGGTGAACCTATGCTTGAAGGAGCACATTTCCTAGCCTATATGGGATTAGCCTACAATATTTTAACACCTGCTAAAGCCATATCAAAAGCTTCTTACCAAACGAAAAGTGGATTGGCTGCAGCCGAACGCGTTTTTGATGTATTAGAAGTTGAAAACACCATTACCGATAAAGAAAACGCAGTAGTAAAAACTTCATTTGACTCTTCAATTACAATTGAAAATATCAACTTTAAATATGAAGAAGAAAATGTTCTCAAAAATTTCTCGTTAGAAGTTCCAAAAGGAAAAACAGTCGCTTTAGTAGGACAATCGGGTTCTGGAAAAAGTACGATTGCCAATTTATTGACTCGTTTTTATGATGTACAAGAAGGAAGTGTGAAAATTGATGGCATCGACATCAAAGACATGACATTAGAGTCGTTACGTCATTTAATGGGATTGGTAACTCAGGATTCGATTTTGTTTAATGATACGATTAAAAACAATATTCTGTTAGGAAAGCAAGACGCAACAGATGAAGAAATCATTGCCGCTTTAAAAGTAGCTAATGCATACGAATTCGTAAAAGATTTACCTAACGGAATTGAAACCAACATTGGTGATGCGGGAGGAAAACTTTCAGGTGGACAAAAACAACGTTTATCGATTGCGAGAGCTGTTTTGAAAAATCCACCAATTATGATTTTGGATGAAGCCACTTCTGCTTTAGATACAGAAAGTGAAAAATTTGTTCAAGTGGCATTAGAAAATATGATGCAAAACCGCACATCTATTGTTATTGCACACCGTTTATCTACAATTCAAAAAGCAGACAAAATTGTTGTAATGCAAAAAGGCGAAATCGTTGAACAAGGAACGCATGACGAATTATTAGCATTAAACGGAACATATTCGAAGTTAGTGATGATGCAGAGTTTCGAGTAATTCAATTAAAAGATGTACATCAACAACTCAAATATAACCTTACCCGATGACAATGACACTATTGTTTGGAAATATTTGGACTTGTCTAAATTTTTAGACATGCTACTATCTCGTCAGTTGTTTATGTCGCGCTCTGATAAATTTGAAGATCAATATGAAGGTACATTTTCGGAACCAACATTTGAAGAAATCAAAAAAATTGCGGCAAATAATCCAAAATTTTTGGATTATTACAAATCTCATAGAGAAAAAGTAGTGATTAGTAGTTGGCACATCAATGAATATGAATCGTTTGCAATGTGGCAAATTTTTACCAAAAACAATGAAGGTTTGGCGATTCAATCCACTATTGGAAGATTAAAAGAAGCTCTAAAACCCGAAACTAGAATTGAGCAATATATTGGAAATGTTAATTATATAGATTACAAGAAAGAATATATTCCATTTGATGATACGTTTTTCCCTTTTTTATTCAAACGAAAAAGCTTTCAATATGAACGCGAAGTGCGAATTATTTCCGATGTGAGTTTACAAAACATCCCTGTAAATGATGGATTAAAAATTAACGTAGACCTCAACCAATTAATCGAAAAGATATATATTCACCCTAAAAGTGAAAACTGGTATAAAAAACTAGTCATTGAATTGGTTTCAAAACTAGATTTAAAAATTGAAATCGAAAAATCAGATTTAGAAAGTGATATTTTGATCTAAATTATTTAAAAAAAAAATTAATTTATGGAATTTGCTAACTGAAAAATTAAATTGGTTTGTATAGTTCCACTTTCCATTCATTTGCTAATAGATTTACAAAATGATAATGTACTTTATCATTTGTATCAAAAGCACCATTTTTATTGATATCTTCTATACATCTAAAGTACAAACGATTTTGTGTTTCGATGATATTCCAATCGATTAATTCTTGAAATTCTTCTGAAAGTTTAGTAAATTTTTCACCACTTGATGTACTCAAATACAATGATTTAATATCATTTTGATTAATTTTTCCATCTTTATTAGTATCAGCATCCACCAAAGTATATACAATAATTTGCTTTTTCGTTTTGGCAGCAATTGCATTTAAAAAAGTAGCGGTTTGAATTTGAACTACCTTGTCTGTCAAAGGTTTCACATTGGTTGAATCTATGTGTTGGAAATTCAAATTATCAAAATAACCTGTAATTTCAAATCGATTATAATTTGAAATAGCATAACTTACTTGATTTGTTTTACTACTACCATACACTTTATTATCATTGTCATAAACGCGTACATCGCCAATAGGATGGATAAGATAATTTGTACCTTCCATCAAAATCGGTAAATCGGCAACTTTAAAACCCGAAGTATCTTTTGCTGTAGTTTCTACCTTAGACTTGGCATCTTCGTAAATTACTTTTGGAGTTTCTTTTTCTTCTTTGCAACTTGCTAATGAAATCAACAAGGCTAATGATAAAATGATACGCGTCATATCTAAATTTTTATTGTTAAACATACTAAAAATAAACAATGCTACTATAACCTTGCAATCAGTTTTAAATTAAAAACACGAGTGGTCATATAGTTTGGAATTCCATATTGTGATTTAGTGTACACATCTCTAACCCAAGTGTTTGTAATAGCATTTTGATTATTAAACAAATTAAAAATCTCTAATCCTAATGAAAATTCATTAAAAGGTTTCAACCATGTTTTGCTAGATTTTATCTTTTCATCTTTAAAAACAAATGAAAATCCTACATCCGCTCTTCGATAATCATTCAAACGTAATTGATAATTATATGGATCTGCATATGAAGGTGAACCTCCTGGTAATCCTGTATTATAAACCAAATTTAGATACAATTTCAAATTAGGAATATTCGGCATATAGTCTTGAAATAATACTCCAAATTTCAATCGTTGATCCGTTGGACGTGCAATAAATCCTTTATTATTTTGATTTTCTTCTGTTTGCATATAACCAAAACTGAACCAAGATTCTGTTCCGGGTACAAATTCACCGTTTAATCTCGCATCAAAACCATAAGCATAAGCGGTAGCTTCGTTGTTAGCTCTATAACGTATTCTTACATTATCAATGGTGTAAGTATTTACGTCCGTTATATTTTTGTAATACGCTTCCGAAACCAATTTAAACGGTCGAGTCCACATCTTAAAACTATAATCGCCACTCAATACCAAATGAAATGATTGTTGCGCTTTGACATTGGTTTGAACAACTCCATCATAATCACGAAGTTCTCTATAAAATGGAGGCTGATGGTATAATCCACCTGATAATCTAAACATCATGTCTTTATCCCAATCGGGTTTAAAAGCAAATTGAACACGTGGTGAAAATGTCATTTGAATATCTCCTTTAGGTCTTCCGTCTGCATCTACTTGCCATTGATGCCCACGAATTCCTGTATTTAACCAATAGCTATGAGTTCCTATTTTTCCTCTATAATTCCATTGTACATATCCAGAAAAACGGTTAATTCTAGTATAATTTGTTGCTCTTACATCTTGATATGGAGCCAATGGTCCCACATAAGGATTATAAGGCTGGTCATTTTGATAATCTAAAATGGGATTAGGTAATGAAAAACCTGCAGAATCAATAACTTCCCATTCTACAATTCTATCTCTTATATCTTCTAACGTAAATTTTGCACCCCACTCAATTTGTGATTTTTGATTTAACTCATGAAATCCTTTCACTTCGGCATTAGCTATCAAAGCATCCAAATCATTACGGGCATGTGTTAATTGAGAACCAATTCCTCTTGTGTAAACCACATCTCCAAATGTTTCAGAACCAATATTAGCATCTACTTCACCCAAACGATATTGTGCTAATATATCATAATATTCTTGCTCTTGTGTATGATATGCAGAAGCTATGAACTTTAATTTATTCTTTTCGTTGTATTGATAAACAGCTTTACCTGCACCAAATAGCGTTAAATAATTATCTTTTTCTTGTCCTTCATAAAAAACCAAAAGTGCAATTGGTTCACTAACTGTCCCAAAATTAGTTTGACGACTTAATGGCTGATAATTGTATTTATTTTGAGAAATATTTCCCAAAAAACTAAAATTCCATTTTGTTGAAGCATTAAAATTTAACAAAGTTTGTACATCAAAAAAAGTAGGCTTAAAGTTCGTTTCTGTTTCCTGACTATTCACTAGCAAGCTATTATCTCTATAACGAACACCTGTTATATTTGACCATTTTTGATTTTTGGAAACACCTTCAGCTGTTAAACTTCCTCCTAATAAACTCGCTTCTAATCCTGCTTTAAAACGTTTTGGATTGCGATAGGTAATATCTAAAACCGATGACAACTTATCACCATATTTTGACTGAAATCCACCAGCAGAAAAATCAACATTTTCAACCATATCGGTATTCGTAAAACTCAAACCTTCTTGTTGACCTGAACGAATTAAAAAAGGGCGATAAACTTCAATTTCATTGACATAAACTAAATTTTCGTCATAATTTCCACCTCTAACAGCATAGGATGTACTTAATTCGTTATTTGAATAAACCCCTGGAAGTGTTTTTATAATATTTTCAATTCCGGCATTAGCACCTGGAATCATTCTAATAATTACTGGGTCAATTGTGGTTACCCCATCAATACGTTTTTTACTATTACTAGTGATGACTAGCTCACCCATTTGTTCAATTTTTGAATTAAGCACCGGATTTAACTCAAAATCTTCATTGGTTTTCAATTCAACAGAAACTGTACTATTTTTAAACGATTGATGGGAAAAAACTATTACAACTTTCTGGTTGGCAGGAATTTCAATTATATAAAATCCGTTTTCATTTGTTACGGTAACTTTTTCATTCGCTTTAACAGTTACATTTTCAATAGGATTTTTAAATTCGTCTAAAATGACACCTTTCACACGTGCTTTTTGACTAAATGCGACCACTGAAAACAAACTAAAAACAAGAAATACAATACTATTTTTCAAAAGAATATGTTTTAATTATTTAAAAAAATAAGATTCAAAGGTAGTTGAATTTTGCAAATTATCAGTCACTACAATCTTTAAATCGTTTCTACCTTGAACGTAAACTGCATCATCTAAATTGTGTACTAACTTTTTTGTTTTATAATCATACTCCATCAATATCCATTTTCCGTTTAAGTAAGCATTATAAGTATCAATATCTGAATGCAAATCTGAAACAGAAACACTAATTATTTTTTGATCTTTCAAAGTTTTACCTTCTACAAAGTTAATGTTATAAATTCTAGGTGGAATAGAATCTTGTGCTAATTTATATTTCCCTAATGTTTTTATTTTGGTAGAAAAAGTATTCCCTTTTCGATAGGTTTTATTGTAATCTAACTTGTATCCATCTAAAGTTGCAATATATGTTTTACTCAACTGTTCTTCAGTTAGACCAACAACATCATTAAAAGTGAGCGTGATATTTTTGTGCACAGGAACACTATCATCATGAAGTGTTGCAATATCGTTATTTACCTCAAAATTCATGTAAAAATTATTATAAAAAGCATTTTCTGGAACATAAACAGAAACATTATTTCTTTCAAAAATAGATTCTGTCTTTGCTTTTACATAAAAAGGTGTTTTCTGAATTTCTTTTTTAATAGTTGCTTGTTGTATAGCAAATTCTATAGGAATAATTAATTCTATCTTGTTTTGATGAAAATCATACAATTCAACTCTGTAAGTATAACTTGCATTGGGCAATATTCTCAATGTTCCATCTTTACTATTTCCAGCTACTACTGAAAGTGGATAACTTGATAATTCGAATAATTTTTGAACGCGCTGACCCATTTCATGAAACCGCTCATAATCGATAAAATTGTTAATATAGCGCGATTCATCAAAAGCAAAGGAGTCAAAACCATATTGATATTGCAAAACGCCATTCAAATAAGCCCTTACTTTGTATAATCCGTTTTTATTATAGGCATTTGTACAAAAATCGTAGGCATTAATCCCAAAAGCAATTTTTCCGTTTGCTTTTACTTTTGTACTCAAATACGTACCGTCAGTTTGTTTGTTAAATGAAACATTTATTGGCTTTTGCGAATTATTAACCACTGTAGAATCTAATGGATAAACTACAATTCCTTGAATTATTGGTTTTCGTTCATCTTTTACAAACTTTTTAAATCCAAAATGCAATGGATTAACAATTTGTTCTGATTTTGTATCTCTAAATTCAAAATGCAAGTGTGGTCCTCCACTCCCACCAGTGTTTCCGGTAAAAGCAATAATATCTCCTTTTTTTACAGGTAATTCTGTTGGATATAAATACATTTCTACTTCATAAGCTTTTTCTTGGTATTGCTTTTTCTTAATATACTCTTGAATGGCTCCATTTGCTTTTTGAAGATGTCCGTAAACAGAAGTGTATCCGTTTGGATGTGTAATATAAATTGCTTTTCCGTAGCCAAAAGTAGATATTTTAATACGAGAAACATAGCCATCACCTGTCGCATAAACAGGCAAACCCTCAACGCCAGTAGTTTTAAAATCTAATCCTGAATGAAAATGATTGCTTCTTAATTCGCCAAATGAACCTGAAATATCTAAAGGTATAGCTAAAGGCGATTGAAATACATCTTGAGGATAAGTTTCTTGACTAAGTGCAAAAAGAGGAAATAGGATTAGGGCTAATAAAATTCTCATAATACAACTGTTTACCGCTAAAATAATAAAAATATTCGAGTTAAAACAATCAAAAATCATTCCCGAAACAAACCATTAACAATCAAATACTTACAATGGATAAAAATTTAATTATAAAAATTAATGAAAACTATTGCTATTTTTGAATACTAATGCTAACTTTGTGACTTATTGAAATGAATTGTATCATTAATGAATGGATTATCTGAATTAATTGATTCTCTAGAAGTTAAATTTTTTAAGCTCAATCAGAAACTGATTCAGTTAGAAAAGAAAAACTCTGAGTTACAAGAAGAATTGTTGGTTTCTAAAAAAACGCAACAACAGCAATCAGGTGAGATTGATTCTTTAAAAAGTCAGTTAGATACTCTAAAAATGGTCAATTCGTTACTAGGCAGTGAAGAAAACAAACGAGAAACAAAACTCAAAATAAATTCATTAATACGAGAAATCGATTATTGTATAGCCCAACTTTCTGATTAGAAAGATTATGAGTGAAAAACTAAAAATTAAAATATCAATCGCAGATCGCGTGTATCCATTAACAGTGGACCCATCGCAAGAAGAAGGATTAAGAAGTGCTTCAAAGAAGATTGATGCTATGATAAAACAGTTTGAACAAAGCTATGCAGTAAGAGACAAACAAGATGTTTTAGCCATGTGTGCACTACAATTTGCTGCACAAGTTGAGCAAAAACAAATTAACTCTTCTCAAGACAATGAAACCGCTTTAATTAGATTGCAAAATCTAGATAAAAAGTTGAGTGAGTTACTTGCTAAATAAATAATACGTTCTTACAACATAAATACGATACTGCCTACATTAGTATATATTTGATAAACTCAACACTAACAAATTAAACGAGTGAATCTTTGCAACTATAACAGGCCCTTTAGTGGGAAGTTTGAACTGCAGGTTAGCTCAAATCTTGTATAACCGAGTTTATACAAACACCTAATGTAGGCTTTTTTTATATAATTTTTTAAAACATATCATGGATATACTAAGTATAATAATAGGAATAGTTGTTGGTCTTGGAGGAGGTTTTGGAATTGCAAAATTTTTAGAGAGAAGCAATGTCTCTAACCTTATTAAAAATGCAAAAAAAGAAGCTGGCTCAATTTTAAAAGACGCTAAAGCAGAAGCAGAAGCAACAAAAAAAGAGAAAATTCTTCAAGCTAAAGAAAAATTTTTAGAATTAAAAGCAGAACACGAACAAGTAATTCTAGCTAGAGATAAAAAAACAGCAGAAGCTGAAAAAAGAACCCGTGATAAAGAGTCACAAATCTCTAATGAGTTAGCTAAAGCCAAAAAAGTAAATGACGAAGCTGAAGCTAAAATAGCTGAATACTCAACTAAAATTGAGCTTTTAGATAAAAAACAACAAGAAATTGACAAATTACATAAAAGCCAAGTTGAGCAATTAGAAATGATTTCTGGTCTTTCTGCTGAAGAAGCCAAAAATCAATTAGTAGAAAGCTTAAAAGCTGAAGCTAAAACTAGCGCAATGTCGTTTATTCAAGACACTGTTGAAGAAGCTAAAATGACAGCTCATCAAGAAGCTAAAAAAGTAATCATTAGCACTATTCAACGTGTAGGAACAGAAGAAGCTGTTGAAAACTGCGTTTCTGTATTCAATATTGAATCTGATGATGTAAAAGGTAGAATTATTGGTCGTGAAGGTCGTAACATTAGAGCATTAGAAGCTGCAACAGGAGTTGAAATCATTGTTGATGATACACCAGAAGCAATCATCTTATCTTGCTTTGATCCTGTAAGAAGAGAAATTGCTCGTTTAGCATTACACAAATTAGTAACTGACGGTCGTATTCACCCAGCTCGTATAGAAGAAGTTGTTGCAAAAACAGCCAAACAAATCGATGAAGAAATTATCGAAACTGGAAAGCGTACAGTTATTGATTTAGGAATCCACGGATTACACCCTGAATTAATCAAAGTTGTAGGAAGAATGAAATACCGTTCATCATACGGACAAAACTTATTACAACACTCAAGAGAAGTAGCTAAATTATGTGGTATTATGGCTGCTGAATTAGGCTTAAATGTTAAATTAGCTAAAAGAGCTGGTTTACTTCACGATATAGGAAAAGTGCCAGATACTGAAAGTGAATTACCTCACGCTATTTTAGGTATGCAATGGGCTGAGAAATATGGCGAAAAAGAAGAAGTATGTAACGCTATTGGAGCTCACCACGACGAAATTGAAATGAAATCTTTAATTTCTCCTATCATCCAAGTTTGTGATGCTATTTCTGGAGCACGTCCTGGAGCAAGAAGACAAGTTTTAGATTCTTATATCCAACGCTTAAAAGACCTAGAAGATATTGCTTTTGGATTTGGTGGCGTTAAAAACGCTTATGCAATTCAAGCTGGTAGAGAACTTCGTGTAATTGTAGAAAGTGAAAAAGTTTCTGATGAAGCGGCTTCAAACTTATCATTTGAAATTTCACAAAAAATTCAAACAGAAATGACTTACCCTGGTCAAGTTAAAATTACAGTAATTCGAGAAACAAGAGCTGTAAATATTGCAAAATAATTAAAGAATAACATAACAAAAAAGCGGCTTGGAAATTACAAGCCGCTTTTTTATTTCTTAAAATATACTTTAAAAGTTGTGCCTACATTTGGCTTACTTTCCACTTCTATCTTTCCTCCCATGGTTTCAATTTGATTTTTAGTAATATACAAGCCCACACCTCTTGAATCTTCATGACCATGAAATGTTTTATACAAACCAAAAATAGAACCTCCATAACGCTCCATATCAATTCCTACACCATTATCTGAAACATGTAAAATTAAATAATCATCAACATCTGACACATCAAAAGAAATTTTAATCTCTTTCTTCTCATCTGAATACTTAATTGCATTAGTAACCAAATTCAACAAAATACTTTCTAAGTAAGCAGGAATACAATTGACACGAATATTAACATCCACACGATTATCAATAGTTATGTTCTTATGAGAAATATCTTCATTTAAAATATATAACATCCTTGTAACATAGTCCGACAATTGCAACGATTCAAATTCTTTGTTAGTTTGCGTATGCACCTTTACTAAATCATTCAAATTTTCAATGGTTTCATTCAACTCTTTTGACACAATATCAATATTTGACAATGTTTCTTCATGTGTAAAACTATTGTCGTGATATAATTCTAAAAGTGATTTAATATTTCCTGCGTGAGTACGCAAATTATGAGAAACAATGTGTGCAAAATTCAGCAATTTATTGTTTTGAGAATTGACAATTTCAAGCATTTTTAGCAGTTCTTGCTCTTTTTCTTTTTGCGCCGAAATATCTGTATGAGTTCCTGCAATCCGTAATGGTTTACCGTTTTCATCGCGTTCAATTACTTTTCCTCTGTCTAAAATCCATTTATAACTTCCATTACACATCACCCGGTGACATGTTTCATAAAAAGGAATTTTATTTTCAAAATGCAAATTGATGTTTCCATAATACTCTTCTCTATCATCTGGATGCACTTTTTCATCCCATTCTTCTGGCGAAGCAACTAAATCAGATTCTGTTAAACCAAGAATTTTCATAGATTCAGAAGAATAATACACTTTATTAGTCACCATATCCCAATCCCAAACACCTCTATCTGAGGCTTGAACTGCAAAATGATACCGTTCATCTGCAACTCTTAATTGAATTTCTTGCTCTTTAATTGTGGTAATATCTGACAACAACCCATAAAAAATGGTTTCATCATTTTCAGATGCTTTTGGAGTGGCCTCAATACGTAACCACTTATAACTGCTATCTGGCAAAAGAAAACGAAAATCTACTTCCCATTTTGTTTTGGTTTCAATAGCTTCATTAAAAGTTTTTTTGAAAATTACTAAATCACTTTCATAAATTCGATATTTAGCAAATTTGTATGAATCTTCTAAAATTTCTTCAATAGAAAATTGATACAAAAACTCAACAGGTTTACTAATAAAGTCAAGATGAACTTCTCTATTAGCCGTAACTCTTATTTGAAAAATTATATTTGGAAGTTGCTTTATTAAACTTTCGTATAATTTATTTAAATCTTCAGGTTTCTTTGATGTAAAAATCATGTATAGGGATTTTTTTTAAACACATTTACCAGAAAATAAATTAGGGGTATGCAAAATTACTGAAAACCAATTGTTTATTTTGTTAAAAACTAAACAAATGTTAACTTATTTTCTAGGATGAAAGTTATGCAAAACTTGTGCCAAATATTTTCTATCTAAATGCATATAAACCTCCGTAGTCGTAATAGATTCGTGACCTAACATTAATTGAATCGAACGCAAATCGGCTCCATTCTCTAATAAATGAGTCGCAAAAGAATGGCGAAAAGTATGCGGGCTTATTGTTTTTTTTAAGTTTATTCTCACAGAAAGATCTTTGATTATAGTAAAAATCATTGCGCGAGTTAGTTGACGGCCTCTCCGATTTAAAAACAAAGTATCTTCAAATCCTTTTTGAATTGGATAATGTACCCTGATTTGATTCACATATAAAGTTACAAATTTAATTGTGGTTTTGCCAACAGGGACAAACCTTTGTTTATTACCTTTTCCTGTAATCTTTATAAATCCTTCCTCAAAAAACAAATCTGAAATTTTAAGCGAAACCAATTCTGATACACGCAAACCACAGCTGTATAATGTTTCTAGCATAGCTCTATTGCGTTCGCCTTCAGGTGTTGATAAATCTATTGCTCCGATTAACAAATCTATCTCATCTGTTGAAAGCGTATCGGGAAGTTTTCTACCTGTTTTTGGAACTTCAATCAATTCTAAAGGTGTATTGTTTCGATAATCTTCAAAAATTAAATAATTAAAGAAACTTTTCAGTCCCGAAATTAAACGCGATTGACTCCTAGGATTAACCTGAGATGCCATTTCATAAATAAATTGTTGAACAACTTCTTCAGAGATGTCAATTGGTGAAACTTTAATTTCTTTTTGAGCCAAAAAAAGCACTAGCTTCTCAATATCAAAAGTATAATTATCGATGGTGTTTTTTGAAAGACCACGCTCTAATTTTAAATAATTTTGATATTCTTTAATATACGATTGCCATGTACTCATATTTCAAATATAAACAATTTAGTGCAATAAAAAAATCCCGCCGAAGCGGGATTAATATATAAGAAATAGAGTAATTACAATTTAAATACTCCACCAACATTTATTGAACTGTAAGCATTTTTTAAAGTAAAATCACTTTCTTTAGGAACCTCTGTAAGACCAGTAATTCCTTGCATATCAATTAAAATGCTAAATTTTTCATTTACCTCAATTTTATATCCAATTCCATAAGCTAAACCTAATTGAAATGAATTAGCTTCATCTTTTATATCTCCAAAATTATTTTCCGCTGACATCAACATACTAAAACTTGGACCAAAATTCAAATTCCATTTTCTTGTAGAGCCAAAATGCCAATTTGCATTTACTGGAAGTGTCAAGTAATTTAATTTTTCTTCATAACCACCCGTTCCTTTAGCTCCCATTTTTTGATAATGTAATCCTGAACGCAAACTCCATCTATCATTAAAAAAATAATCAGCACCAACTCCAAAAGTAACTCCTGAAATTGTATTTGAATCAAAATCCTCTTCTCCATAATAGTTTGCACTTGAATAACCAATTTGAGGAATTAACTCAATTGCACCTTTTTCTCTGTTTTGAGCCTCAGCAAATCCAAAAGCTAATAAAGCAATAGCGGATAATAAAATTTTTTTCATGTTTTTGTTTTTAAATTTTGCCAAATGTAAGAAAAGTAAATCAAACTTATAATATAATCGACAAAATGAATAAAAAATAGATGAAACAAAAAAATCCCGCCGAAGCGGGATTTTTAACTTATTTGATTTACAAATTAGAATTTGTAGTTTACTCCGAAACTAACTGTTCTCCAATCTCCACCAAAATTAAATCCAGTTGTACCTTTAGCTCCTGAAGCGTCAGATTTTTCAGATGAAAAACCTAATACAGCTACACCTGCTTCGATAGAAAAGTTTGAAGAAACGAAATAGTTTAATCCAGCACCTAAACCTGCATCAAATCCATTTACTTTAGAATCAGCTAATTTATTTTCCATTGAAGAATAATCTAAACCTAAATTAGCAAATAAAGAAAATTGGTTTGCTGGAGTAAAATAGTAACGTCCAAACGCTCCTACAGTTAAACCTGCCATATCTTCAGTATCAACACCTGAAGACTCTTCTTTCATTGATGAATAACCAATTTTTCCACCAATTGCAATGTTTTCAGTTAAGAAATATCCTACTTTAGGAGCAATTTCGAATCCGTTAGTTTTTACATCACTGTCTTTGTCATTAGTACTTCCAAAAGTAAAAGCACCAGTTACAAATACATCACCTTTTGAGAATCCACCGTTTCCTTTTGATTCTTCTTGTGCGTTAGCAAAACCGAAAGCCAATAATGCTACAGCAGAAAATAAAACTTTTTTCATGTTTAGTTTAAATTTAAAGTTAATGAGGCAAATTTATATGTTTTTTTTATATAAACGAACAAAAAATATAGGGTTATTAACATTTTTTTCAACCATAATCATCTTCTTATTTGACTATCAAATAGTTACACAAACCGAGTGTTTTCAATATTTTAACAAAAAATGATTCTGAAAGTTATTAACAATTTAAAACGTTGTAGTTAATAAACGTGTTTCTCTAAAATATCTAATTGTAGTTAAAATTCGACAAAAGAGCATTTTATGTCCAATATTTTAACTTATTTTACGTTGTACTTAAAAAAAGTAAAATTATGAGAAAAACATTTTTATTCGCAGTACTTTTTATTCTAGGAATAAGTACTTCACAAGCGCAAAGTTTAAAATTTGGAGTTAAGGGCGGTGTCAATTTTGCCAATTACACTGGTGGAAATGTGGATGGTATGGATTTCAATAACATCACTAGCTATCATGCAGGTGTAGTTGCAGAAATTAATATTTTTCAAAATTTTTCTATCCAACCTGAGCTTTTATATTCAACCCAGGGTTCAGAATTGGACTATTTAGGCGATCAAATTAAAAACGAATTAGGTTACTTGTCTTTGCCTGTTTTAGTAAAATTTTATTTAACCGAAAACAAATTAAGTTTAGAATTAGGCCCACAAGCATCTGTATTAGTGAGTGAAAGAAACGAAGTTGATGCAGGAGATAGCAACACCTTTGATTTTGCAGTTGCTGGCGGTTTAAGCTACAAAATAACAAATGGTTTATTTATTTCAGGAAGATATGCCGCTGGTTTGACCGAACCTAAAAAAGATGCTGATGTAAAAAATTCAGTGATACAATTTTCGGTTGGATATATGTTTTAGAAAAATAAGCTAAACTTTTATTAAAACCATTCCTTAAAACGAATGGTTTTTTTATTTTTACAAAAACAAATACCATGAAAATACTTATTATTAATGGGCCAAACCTCAACTTATTAGGAAAACGCGAACCAGAAGTCTATGGTAGTGAAACCTTTGAAGCATATTTTGAAAAACTAATAACACAATTTCCTTCTATCGAATTAAGTTACTATCAAAGTAATATCGAAGGCGAAATGATTTCCAAAATTCAGGAAGTAGGATTTAGCTACGATGGAATCATCTTAAATGCTGGAGCTTATACTCATACATCAATAGGTATTGCAGATGCTATCAAAGCCATAACTACACCTGTTATTGAAGTTCATATCTCCAACACCTTTTCGAGAGAATCTTTTCGTCATCAGTCATATATATCACCAAATGCAAAAGGTGTAATTATTGGATTTGGTTTAAAAAGTTATGAATTAGCCATCCAAGCATTCATATAATACAACCTTTTTATTTTTTTTCTCGTCTTTAAAAATAAACCCTTATGAATAAAATTGTACTTGCCTTCTCTATTTTTTTTTCAGTTCTATCCTTTTCACAAATAAAAGGAACAGTAAAAGATGTTAATGGAAATCCATTGCCTTATGTAAACATTTATATTGAAAACACCTATATAAATACAACTACAAACGAATTAGGCAATTATGAATTAAATTATTTTGAGAAAAAAAATGTACCCCTTATTTTTCAATATTTGGGCTACAAAACAGAAAAACATGTTTTAAACATTACACAATATCCATATCAATTTGACAATGTATTAGAGGAAGAAAAATTTCAATTAAACGAGGTTGTCATTGACCAAAGTATAAATCCAGCAGACGAAATAATTAGAAAATCCATCGCATCTAGAAAGAAAAATGCAGCAAGAACTGATAAATTTGAAGCCGATTTTTATTCTAGAGGAATCTTTAGAGCTAAAGATATTCCTAAAAAATTTATGGGAATGGAAATTGGCGATTTTGAAGGAAACCTAGACTCAACAAGAAGCGGAATCATTTATCAATCCGAAACAGTTTCTAAAATCAAATTTGAAAAACCAGATAATTTAAAAGAGGAAATTATCGCTTCAAAAATAGCTGGAAATGATAATGGTTTTAGTTATAACACAGCTTTAAACACAAATTATGATTTTTATGAAAACTATGTTGATTTAGGTATCAATATGGTATCTCCAATTGCAAATAATGCTTTTAATTATTACAAATTCAAATTAGAGAGTTCCTTTCTTGACGACAAAAATCAATTAATCAACAAAATTAAAGTTACTCCAAAACGTGATAAAGAGCCTGTTTTTGAAGGTTATATTTATATCGTTGAAGATTCGTGGGCAATCTATGGAATCGATTTAGACATCAAAGGATATCGCATGCAACAACCCATTTTAGAAAACATGAAATTGACTCAAAATTTCAGCTACAATGAATCTACTAAAATTTGGGCAAAAAACATACAGTCTTTAGAATTTAGTGCAGGTATATTTGGAATGAAATTTACTGGAAAATTCACACACGTTTTTAGTAATTACATATTTAAAGATGCGTTTGAAAAGAAAACATTTGGAAAAGAAATTGTCACATTTGCAGATAATGCTAACAAAAAAGAAGAAAGTTTTTGGAATGAGTTTAGACCTGTTCCATTAACCACAGAAGAAGCAACAAATTACGTTAAAAAAGATAGTATTCAAACTGTTAGAAAATCAGAAATTTATTTGGATTCAATTGATGCAAAAGGAAATAAATTTAAAATTCACAAACTTATTACAGGATATACTTACAAGAAAACCTTTAAAAAATGGAGTTTTAATTACCAAGGAATGACCAACTTGAGTTCTTTAAGTTTTAATACTGTTCAAGGTTGGAATTTAGACAGTGGTTTTTCATTTAGAAAATGGGATGAAGAAACTGGAAAATACACCTATATCAGTTCTACTTTCAACTATGGTTTTGCAGAAGATAGAGTAAGAGTTAACGGAAGATACTATCATCGTTTCAATAATAAAAACAATGCATACATAGCTATTGCAGGTGGAAGCAGTATTAATCAATTCAATTCAAATGAACCTATTAGTAATATAGTCAACTCGGTTAGCACTCTTTTCTTTAAAAACAACTTTATGAAACTATACAATAAAGAGTTTGCAGAAATTAGTTATGGACGTGAAGTTACTAATGGTATTTATGTTTCCGGAAAAATGTTATATGAAAATCGTCATGCTTTATTCAACAACACAGATTATACGTTTATTAAAAATGATGATGCCTATTTTTCAAATGATCCGTTGCAACCATTTAATTATACCTCAACTCCATTTGAAAAACATCACATAATGAAAGCTAGTATTGGAACTCGTATTCGATTTGGACAAAAATATATTTCTCGCCCTGACGGAAAAATTAATATTCAAAATGATGATTATCCGATTTTAAGTTTCAATTATGAAAAAGCATTTGGCGCAACTAATAATGATTATCATTACGACTTAATTAGTGCTTCTGTTGATTATAATAAAACTATTGGTAACAAAGGAGATTTTGGATTACGCTTTAAAGCTGGAAAATTCTTTAATGCAGAAAACATCTCTTTCATCGATTACAAGCATTTTAATGGCAATCAAACTCACGTAAATTTGCTAAATAATTCACTAAATTCATTTAATTTATTACCTTATTATAGTCATTCTACAAATGATGCTTATTTTGAAACACATATTGAGCATAATTTCAAAGGATATATTATGAATAAAATTCCGCTATTAAACAAACTACAATGGAATTTAATTGGCGGATTTCATCAAATAAATATTCCAGACAGAAAACCATATCAAGAAGTTACAGTAGGTTTTGATAATATTGGATGGGGCAAATTGCGCTTTTTACGAATTGATTATGTTCGAAGCTATCAAAACGGTTTTCAAGGTGATGGAATTATGTTTGGTGTAAAATTTTAATAAAAAAAACACTTCCAGATGGAAGTGTTTTTTTTATCTATTATTTAAAATACTAGCTTCTGTTCAATGCAACCATTTTAATGGCAGCTATAGCAGCTTCAACACCTTTATTACCGTGTTTACCTCCACTTCTATCGATTGATTGCTGTATGTTATTATCAGTCAGTAAACAAAAAATAGTTGGAATGTCATATATTACATTCATGTCTTTTATTCCTTGTGTAACGCCTTCACAAACAAACTCAAAATGCATTGTTTCTCCTTTGACCACACAACCAATAACAATTACGCAATCTAAATCTAATTTTTCATGCATTTGTTTTGCACCAAAAATTAATTCAAAACTTCCTGGCACATTCCATCTTATTATATTTTCTGGCAAAGCACCACAATCTGTTAATGTAGCAAAAGCTCCATTGAACAAGCCTTCTGTAACTTGTTCATTCCATTCTGAAACAACAATCCCAAACCGAAAATCTTTCGCGTTTGGGATTGTGTTTTTATCGTAATTGGATAAATTTTTATTTTCTGTTGCCATTCTTATTCAGTCATCGCAATAAATGCTTCAATATTCATTCCTTCTTTAGAAGTTTCATATTTTTCTTTAATCTCAACAAATAATTTATTTGCTTCCGCTTTTTTACCAGAAAGCACTAGTAATTGAGCCGCTTTAAATAAAAATCTCGGAGTAGTGAAATCATTTTCGTTTGCCTCAGCTGCTTTTTTATAATATGAAATTGCATCATCAACTTTATTTGTTTCAGATAAAGCATCTCCAATTCCACCAAGCGCTAAAGGTTTTAAAATAGCATCGTCAGATTTGAAATTTTCTAAATAAGTAATTGCATTTTTGTAGTCACCTAAATTCAAGTAAGACATACCTGCATAATAGTTAGCTAAATTTCCAGCTTCAGTACCTGCATACTCTTCAGCAATTCCAATAAAACCTAATTTTCCTTCACCACCTTTAAGTGCCAAGTTATATAATGAATCTGGTTTTGCAGTAGCATCAACAGCTTGTTGAAAATATTGTTGCGATTGAAAAATTTGATTTGTTGCTTTTTCTTCTTTAACTTCAACAACATATTTGTTATATAAAACATATCCTAAAGTTGCGATAGCAATAGCACCAACTACACCTAAAATTAATTTTTGGTTTTTAGCTACCCAGTCTTCTGTTCTAGAAGCTGTTTTGTCTAATGTATCGAATACCTCAGCTGTAGTACTATCACTTACATCTACTACTTCTTCAAACTCATTTTCAACTTTAACTTCTTCTGGTTTTGGAGCTTTGTATCCTCTTTTGTTATATGTTGCCATTTATATTAAATTTAATGAGGTGCAAAAATATAATTTTTATTAAAATTAAAAACCATTTTTGTAGATATTTTTAACAAATTCGATATACTTTTGCAAAAAGTCCTATTTTTAGCCATAAATTAAAGTGTCATTAAAGTGTTTTTAAAGCAATTATCTCTTCTTAACTACAAAAATTTAGCTCAAATTGAATTTGATTTTGATGCTAAAATCAATTGTTTTGTTGGAAAAAATGGCGTTGGAAAAACAAATATTTTAGATGCTATTTATCATTTGGCCTATGGAAAAAGTTATTTTAATCCATTAGCCATTCAAAACATTAAACATGGTGAGGAATTTTTTGTAATTGATGCCTTATTAGACAAAAACAACAAAGAAGAAAAAATTGTTTGTAGTTTAAAAAAGGGTCAAAAAAAGACCATCAAGCGAAACGGCAAAGTGTATGAAAAACTTTCTGAACATTTAGGCTTAATTCCTTTAGTAATCATTTCTCCATCTGATGTTGATTTAATAGTTGAAGGAAGCGAAACCCGAAGAAAATTTATTGATAGTGTTATTGCTACTTTAGACAATTCATACCTACAATTATTAATTCAATATCAAAAAACACTTGCTCAACGCAATGCGCTATTGAAATATTTTGCCTTGAATCAAATTTTTGATGCAGACAATTTATCTATTTATAACGAACAATTGAGTAATGCTGGACAATTAATCTTTGAAAAAAGAAAACAATTTCTTGCAGCGTTTATTCCCATTTTTGAAAAACACCATACCAATATTTCTGGCGGAAATGAAAAAGTAGCTTTGAAATATGAAAGTCAATTGTTTGAAAAAGACTTACCAACACTATTAGAAGAATCGTTGCAAAAAGACCGAATTATTCAATACACAAGCGTTGGCATTCACAAAGATGATTTGGTTTTTGAAATTGAAGGTTTTCCAATTAAAAAATTTGGATCGCAAGGTCAACAAAAATCATTTTTAATTGCTTTGAAATTAGCCCAATTTGAGTTCATGAAAAAACAAAGTGGCGAACTACCAATTCTTCTTTTTGATGATATTTTTGATAAATTGGACGAAACGCGTGTTCAAAAGATTGTTACCATGGTAAACGACGCTGTTTTTGGGCAGATTTTCATCTCTGACACACATGCAGAACGAACAGAACTTATCATTAAAGAAACACATCAATCGTATAAAATATTTCCAATTTAAAATTCATAATAGTACATTTGAAAAAAAATTATTCTCATGAATATTCAAAACAATTTTTCTCTAAAAAATTATAATACTTTTGGTATTGAAGCCAAAGCAAATCAATTTGTTTCTGTAAGTTCAATAGAAGAATTAAAAGATGTGTTGACACAAAGTGATGACATTTTTATTTTGGGCGGAGGAAGCAATATGTTGTTAACCCAGAACATAGAAAAATTAGTAGTTCATGTTAATTTAAAAGGAAGAGAAATTGTTGAACAAAACGATGATTTTGCCATTGTAAAAGCTCAAGCTGGAGAAAATTGGCATGAATTTGTACTTTGGTGTATAGCTCAAAATTTAGGTGGAATTGAAAATTTATCTTTGATTCCAGGAAATGTAGGCACTACTCCTATTCAAAACATAGGCGCTTATGGTGTGGAAATTAAAGACACGATGTTTTCATGCGAAGCTTTAAACCTAAAAACATTAGAAATAGAAACTTTCACAAATGCACAATGCAAATTTGAATACCGTGAAAGTGTGTTTAAAAATGAATTAAAAAATCAATATATCATTACGTCGGTTTCTTTCAAATTAACCAAAAGAAATCATAAAGTTTCTACTACTTATGGTGCAATAGAAACTGAATTACAGCATCAAAACATTAAAAACCCTACATTAAAAGATGTGAGTAATGCCGTAATTGCTATTCGTCAAAGCAAATTACCAGACCCTAGAGAACTTGGAAATAGCGGTAGTTTTTTTAAAAACCCTATTATTTCTAAAGAAGCTTATGAAAAAGCAAAAACACATCATCCCGAAATACCACATTATGTTGTTTCAGAATCTGAAGTAAAAGTCCCTGCGGGTTGGTTAATTGAACAAGCTGGTTTTAAAGGAAAACGCTTTGGCGATGCTGGTGTTCATAAAAATCAAGCTTTAGTTTTAGTAAATTATGGTACTGCAACTGGAGCTGAAATAGTGGCGCTTTCAAAAAGAATCCAACAAGCCATTTTAGAAAAATTTGGAATTGCTATTGAAGCTGAAGTAAACATTATTTAATTATTAAAAATTATTTTAATTAATTACCTTTGCACGATATTAAAATCGACACAATTTTTAGTTATATGCTGTTAATATTATTATTTGTTTTCATAGGAATTACACTGATTCAATTAGTGTATTACGTGTTTATTTTTGGGCGATTTTCTTTTGCAAAAAAACAAACTATACAACCTAAAAAACTTCCCATTTCAATTATCGTTTGTGCTAAAAACGAAGAAGAAAACATCAAAAAACATTTTCCTTTATTAGTTTCTCAAAACTATCCAGATTATGAAATTGTTTTAATTGACGATGCTTCTAGCGATGAAACATTAGAACTTTTTGAAATGTACGAGAAACAATATACAAACGTAAAACTAGTAAAAGTTCAAAATAACGAAGCATTTTGGGGCAACAAAAAATTTGCATTAACATTAGGAATAAAAGCTGCTAAAAACGAATATTTAGTTTTTACAGATGCTGATTGTTATCCAGCTTCTAATGACTGGCTATTACATATTTCGAGTCAATTTTCTAAAGAGAAAACCATAATTTTAGGATATGGAGCTTATGAAAAAATTAAGAACTCTTTCTTAAACAAAATTATTCGATTTGAAACATTACTAACCGCTACACAATATTTTTCTTGGGCAAAAATAGGAAACCCATACATGGGTGTTGGTAGAAATTTAGCTTATAAAAAAGAAGAGTTTTTCAATGTTCGTGGTTTTATGGATCATATGAAAATTCGTTCAGGAGATGATGATTTATTTATTAATCAAGCTGCTACGAATAAAAACACTGAGATATTATTTACTCCTGAAAGCTTTACACTTTCAGAGCCTAAAACCACTTTTAAATCTTGGTTTTATCAAAAAAGAAGGCATGCAACCACAGCTAAACATTATAAAGGATTTGATAAATTCCAACTAGGATTATTCTTTTTTTCTCAATTTTGGTTTTTCATTACAGCAATTGTTTTACTTGCTTTTCAATTTCAATGGATGATAGTTTTAGGAATACTATTGTTCAGATATTTATTTACTTGGATATCGCTTGGATATGCAGCTGCTAAACTAAAAGAAAAAGATGTAATGTATTGGTATCCAATCATCGAATTAATTCTTACTTTTACACAACTAAATGTATTTTTTAGAAATTTAATTTCAAAACCTGTCCATTGGAAGTAAATTCAGTACTTATTCAAAAAAACATCGAAAAAGCAAAAAAGGGAGACCAAGTTGCTTTCACATTTCTATTAGATTTTTTTTGGAATGAAGTATACGGATTTATGCTAAAACGCACTGAAAACGAAACAGATACAGACGATATCGTAATCGAAACCTTTGCAAAAGCATTTGACAAAATTGCAACTTATAATCCCGAATATGGTTTTAACACTTGGCTAATTGCCATTGCCAAAAACGTCCATATCGACATGCTTCGCAAAAAGAAATCTTCGCTTTTTGTAGACATTACTGACGAAGAAGACCAACAAGCTTATCGTGTAGCAGACGAATCTGCATCTGCAGAAGACGAACTAATTATTGAGCAAAACTTAGCTCAATTACTTCAATATATAAAAAAGCTAAAACCCGCTTACCAAGAAGTAATTCAAATGCGCTACTTTCAAGAAATGACGTATCAAGAAATGGCCGACCAACTCGAAGAACCACTTAACAATATCAAAATCAAGCTTTTACGAGCTAAAAAATTACTATCCGAAATTATTCAAGAAAAAAATTAATTTTTTTTTAACTTTTGGCACAATATTTTATATATAATTTATGTTATATGTTAAAATAGTGTAATTATTTAGCTTATGAAACATATATACTTAACAATTTAAAAATAACAATTATGAAAAATGTAAGTATCTATGAGAAGAAATGGATTGATTTGGTTTTTGAAGGTAAAAACAAAGAATACGGTGCATATCAATTGCGTCAAGAAAATCCTAGAACAACACTAATGGCTTTATTTAGTGGATTAGCATTTATAAGCACAATTGTAGCTGTTTTTGTAATTCAAGGAAAATTCAGCACACCAGATATTATCCCAAGCACGCCAACTATTGATGACCCAATAGTCATAACTTCAATTGACCTTGAGCCAGATGTAGTGTTGCCTGAAGTAAAGCCTCAACAAGAAGTTGCTGCTCAACAAGATGTAACACCAACTAATCTAACTAATATGGTTGTTGCTCCTACTGAAGCATCTGTAAATGTACCAACAAATAGCCAAGCTACATATACTCCTGCAACAACTGGCGAAGGAAACGGAACAGGTATTATTCCTAGCAATGGAGGATCAACTGGCGTTGTAATCAATCCACCTGTTGACCCAGGACCAATGATTTCAGCACTTTTAGACAAACAACCAACTTTTCCTGGTGGAATTGACAAATTTTACGAATATGTTGGAAACAAATTTGAAAAACCAGAAACAGAATTTTCAAAACCGGTACGCATTATGGTTTCATTTATAATTGAAAAAAATGGAACATTAACAGATATTAAAGTTGTACAAAATCCCGGATATGGCTTAGACAAAGAAGCAATTCGTGTTTTAAAATCGTTAAAAACAAAATGGACACCTGGAATTAAAAATGGAAATCCGGTAAGAACTGCTTACACACTGCCTATTGTAATTCAACCTGAATAATTAAAAGCTACTTCGGTAGCTTTTTTTTATTTGCATTAAAATGTAAAACAAATCACAAAACTTTATTAATGTTATTATTTTTTCTAAATTCATACTTCTAAATTCTAAATTTGATGTCGTATCTTTGCTTTTCAAAATTTAGATTATGAATACTGTTTTAGAATCAGTTTTACCACCAACTCCAAAACCTAAATGGTTAAGAGTAAAATTGCCTACTGGTAAAAAATACACTGAACTTAGAGGATTGGTAGACAAATATAAATTGAACACAATTTGTACTTCAGGTAGTTGTCCAAACATGGGCGAATGCTGGGGAGAAGGAACTGCTACCTTTATGATTTTAGGAAATATTTGCACACGCTCATGTGGCTTTTGTGGTGTAAAAACTGGTCGCCCTGAAACTGTAGATTGGGATGAGCCTGAAAAAGTAGCTCGTTCAATAAAACTAATGAACATTAAACATGCTGTAATTACGAGTGTTGACAGAGACGACTTGAAAGACATGGGTTCGATTATTTGGGCAGAAACAGTAAAAGCAATTCGAAGAATGAATCCAAACACAACTTTGGAAACTCTTATACCTGACTTTCAAGGAAATACTAGAAATTTAGATAGAATTATTGAAGCAAATCCAGAAGTGGTTTCTCATAACATGGAAACTGTAAAAAGATTAACTCGTGAGGTTCGCATTCAAGCAAAATACGAGAAAAGCTTAGAAGTACTTCGCTATTTAAAAGAGCAAGGTATCAAAAGAACAAAATCGGGAATTATGCTTGGATTAGGTGAAACAGAAGAAGAGGTAATTCAAGTTTTACATGATTTAGCAGCTGCAAAAGTTGATATTGTTACTATTGGCCAATATTTACAACCAAGTAAAAAACATTTACCTGTTAAAGAATTTATCACTCCAGAACAATTTGCAAAATATGAAAAAATAGGCAAAGAGTTAGGTTTTAGACATGTAGAAAGTGGTGCTTTGGTTCGTTCATCTTATCATGCAGAGAAACATATTCATTAATTTCAGTGATTAGTGACAAGTAATTAGCAAATTGAATTCCAAATAAAAATCTGAAACAAATAAAACTTGAAACCTGAAACAAAAATAAAAATTGCCATTAATGGTTTTGGAAGAATTGGACGTAACTTGTTTCGATTGCTTTTAAATCATCCTACAATTGAAGTAGTTGCCATAAATGATATTGCAGACAATAAAACAATGGCACATTTGATTAAATATGATAGCATTCATGGTGTTTTAAATCAAGAAGTTTCGTTTTCAGATGATTCAATTTTAATTAATAAAAAAGCGTATTTATTTTTTCATGAAAAAGAAATTAAAAATTTAGATTGGAAATCATTAAACGTAGATATTGTAATTGAATCTACTGGGAAATTCAAGTCGTTTGAAGAAATTAATCAGCACATCTTAGCTGGAGCAAAAAAAGTGATTCTTTCTGCTCCATCAGAAGTTGACGAAATTAAAACAGTTGTTCTAGGTGTCAATGAGCATATTTTAGATGGAAATGAAACAATAATCTCAAATGCAAGTTGCACTACTAATAATGCAGCACCAATGATTAAAATCATTCAAGAATTGTGCGAAATTGAACAAGCATATATTACTACTGTTCACTCCTACACCACCGACCAAAGTTTACACGATCAACCTCATAAAGATTTGCGAAGAGCAAGAGGCGCTTCACAATCTATAGTTCCCACAACAACGGGTGCAGCAAAAGCACTAACAAAAATTTTCCCTGAATTAGAAGGTAAAATTGGAGGTTGTGGCATTCGTGTTCCAGTTCCTGATGGCTCACTAACAGATATTACTTTTAATGTAAAACGACAAGTTTCAATAGAAGAAATAAATCAAGCATTCAAAAAAGCAGCCGAAACAAATCTAAAAGGAATTCTAGATTACACAGAAGATCCTATAGTTTCTGTTGATATTATTGGCAATCAAAATTCATGTTTATTTGATGCTCAGCTTACATCAGTAATTGATAAAATGGTGAAAATTGTTGGATGGTATGATAATGAAATTGGTTATTCATCTAGACTAATAAACTTGGTATCCTATATTTCAAAAAAATAAAGTTTTTTTTTAGCTGTAAAAAACTTAAATTGCAGGGTTAAAAAATAATCTCTAACCAATTGATTAAGCAATTTATCACATATTTACTATTGGCAACCTCTATAGGTTACTCCCAAGTGTATAATGATGCTGCAAAAATTAGTGATAGTACAGATTACTACTTAGAGATTGGATTATTCAATAAAGAAGACAAAAAATCTTACAATAAAGCGATTTTATTTACCGAAAAAGCAATTGAATATGCTAAAAAAAACAGTCTAAACAATAAACTTGCAGATTGTTATTTGCAACTCGGTAATATTTATTATGATCTAGAAAAAAATGATTTAGCTATTGATTATTTCATAAGAGCAGTAAATCTTTTTAACAAAAAAGAACCTAAAACAAATTTAGCGCTATCTTATTATGGCCTTGGAAAATGCTACTTGAAAAAAGATAATATTCAGGTAGCTGAAATTTATTTTGAAAAAGCAGCTTCTTTATATGAAGAATTAAATTTTTTAGAAGCAATTGAGTTAATCAATCTTCAAAAAGGGATCATTAAAAAAGAGAAAAAAAATTACATTGCTGCAACAGAAACGCTAAAATCTGTAATTGAAAATCTAACAGACGACACTTTTTTAACCACAAAAACAGAAGCTTACATTCAATTAGGAGAAATTGAGCTTATTCAAAAAAGATATTCAGCTGCTATAAATTATTTTAATTTAGCCAACACCACAAATAGTTCAAACAAAACTGATTTTGAACTAACTAAGAGAATATTAAAACAGTTGAGTATTGCATACGAAAAAACAAACAATACCAATCAATCTTTATTATACTTAAAAAAATACACTCATTTAACAGATTCAATTAGTAGTCATCTTTACAGTTATGAATCCGAAAATATGATTAATAAAATTCAATTTGATGAGCAACTCAGAACAATTGAACAACTTGACAAAGACAAAAAAAGCCAACAAAAAACATTGCGCTTCTCAAAATTAATAAGTATCCTAAGTATTGCACTTATATCTATTTTGTCGTTATTGAGTTTATCGCTTTACAAAAACAATAAAATAAGAACAAGTACAAACAAATTATTAAAAGACAAAAACAAAGAACTTACCATTGAAAAAGAAAGAGCCGAATTAGCTTCAAAAGCTAGAGCCGATTTCCTATCAACTGTAAGTCATGAATTGAGAACTCCTTTGAATGCCATTAATGGTATTACTTATTTATTGCTCCAAGAAAAACCAAAAGCGAGTCAATTAAATTATCTAAAATCATTAGAGTTTTCTGGTAATTACTTGCTAAATTTTATCAACGATATTTTAGAGATAAATCGATTAGAATCTGACAAAGTTATTGTTGAAAAAATCAATTTCAACCTAAAAGAGTTAATCGAGAATATCACTATTTCATTCAAAGAATTCATACATGAAAACAACATAAAATGTCATTTAAAAATTGACGAATCTATTACCACAAACTTAAAAGGAGACCCAACAAAACTTTCTCAAATTGTCATTAATTTATTAAACAACGCCATTAAATTTAGTAAAAATGGTGACGTGTGGTTTACAATTAAAAAGCAACATGAAGATTCAAATGTGATTAAATTATATTTTGAAATTAAAGATAATGGTATAGGAATTCCTTTAGACAAACAAGACGCTATATTTGACAGTTTTAGTCAAGGATCAGTTGAAATCAATCGCACCTATGGAGGCACAGGACTTGGACTTTCAATTGTTAAAAAAATTCTTGAACTGATGGGAAGTACTATTCATTTAAAAAGCGAAAGTGGAAAAGGAAGTACTTTTTCATTTGAACTAGAATTTGAAAAAGGAGTAAAAAGCGAAATAAAACCTGAAGTAAAACCAACGATTAAAAATTTAACTGAGAAAATTGTTCTTTTAGTTGAAGACAATAAAATCAATCAAATGATTACGCAAAAAATGCTAGAGAAAAAAGGCATTTCGTGTATCATTATTGACAACGGAGAAGAAGCAATTGAAAACGCTAAAACAAATCATTACGATCTTATTTTAATGGATGTACACTTACCTGGAATCAATGGAACGGAAGCTACAACAGAAATAAGAAAATTTAATACTACAACTCCAATTGTAGCGCTAACTGCAATTTCTTTAAATGAAAATAAAGAAATGCTCTTGTCCTTTGGCATGAATGAAGTAATTACAAAACCATTTGAACCAGAGCATTTTTATAATGTAGTAATAGACTATTTAACTAATACTGAACTATCAAATTCTTAATCAAGTTTCTTACATGTGGTTCTGCTTTCTTAGCAGCTTCTAAAACCTCATCATGGTTTACTTCATCAATATTTTCCTCATCCCCCATATCTGTAATTACTGAAATACCAAAGCATTCCATATTCATATGACGAGCAACTATAACTTCTGGAACTGTTGACATTCCTACACAATCTGCTCCTAAAGCCTTTACCATTTTATATTCGGCAAGGGTTTCAAATGTTGGTCCTTGTAAGCCTAAATAAATTCCTTTTTTCAAATCGATATTCAATTCTTTGGCTAATTCAAATGCTTTTGCATTCATGGCTTTTGAATACGGTTCGCTCATGTTGACGAATCTTGGTCCAAAACGCTCATCATTATGACCTCTTAATGGATGCTCAGGCATCATGTTGATGTGATCTGTAATTACTGCAACATCACCTACTTTATACGAAGGATTTACACCACCCGAAGCATTAGAAACAATTAGTTTTTCAACTCCTAAATATTTCATTACACGAACAGGAAACGTTACCTGTTTCATGTCGTAACCTTCATAAAAATGAAAACGTCCTTGCATCGCCACTACTTTTTTCCCTTGAATGGTTCCAAAAACCAATGCACCTTTATGTCCTTGAACTGTAGAAACAGGAAAATTAGGAATTTCTGTATATGTCAATATATGCTCAATTGTAATATCTTCAGTAAATCCTCCTAATCCTGAACCTAAAATCACCCCATATTCTGGTGAAAAATTGGTTTTATTCTTAATATAATTAACGGTTTCTTGTACTTTGTCCCACATAATCTTTTATCGTTTTATCAATGTTCATACTATTTAAAAATACTGATTTTATTGGCAAATAGAACAATTGCTCTTGAGGCAATAATCCGTTTAAGCGAACAAAATCTTTCTCTGTTGTAATTATTTTTCTACCATTTGCTTTTGCCAAAATTTGCTCACAATCTTGCTTTGAAAAATGATGATGATCTGGGAATACCAATGTTACATCATTCTCATTTTTTAAAAAATCAAAAAACAATTTAGGTTTTGCAATTCCAGCAACCAATACTTTACTTTCTGATTGAACTTCCGAAACTAACATTTGACTATGAGCTCCAAAAACAAAATCATCATATTGTATAGAAGAAAAATAGACAGGCTGTTTGCTATTTAATTTTTTTCTAATTTCCAACTGCGCAAGTTCGGATAAATCATTTGGACATTTGGTGACAATTATCATATCAGCTCGTTTTTTTCCAGAAGATGGTTCACGTAAATTTCCAAAAGGTAAAATATAGTCATCACTAAACAAATCATCATAAGCTGTCAGCAAAATATAAAACCCTGCTTTTACTTTTCTGTGCTGATAAGCGTCGTCTAATAGAACAACATCCGGTTTGTTTGAAAGTTGTAATAAATTCTCTATTCCATTTTTACGATTAGCATCAACAGCAACTTGAATGTTTGAAAATTTAGAATAAAACTGATAAGGTTCATCTCCTATTAAACTAGCAGTTGCGTTTTTGTCTGCTAAAATAAATCCTTCTGAAGTTCGCTTGTAACCACGACTCAAAACAGCTACTTTATAATTTTCTGAAAGTAATCGGATTAAATATTCAATTTGTGGTGTTTTTCCAGTTCCACCTACACTTAAATTTCCAACAGCTATAATTGGAATATCAAAAGAATGACTTTTGAAAATGCCTTTATCGTAAAGCCAATTTCGGATATATGTAATAAGCCAATACAAAATGGCTAACGGGAAAAGTATTTTTCGTAACAAAATCATACTACGAAAGTATAATATTTTATCTTTATAATAAAGTTTATGTGATTTATCATTTCATTTGTAAGCTGTATTTCGTTATTTTGTGTAATCAAATTTAAAAAAGATGAAACTTTCCAATATACTTTCTGTTCTTGAAGAAATGGCGCCGCTGGGCTATGCCGAAGATTTTGACAATGTTGGACTCTTAGTTGGAAATCCAAATCAAGAAATCAATGGAATTTTAGTTTGCCATGATGCTTTGGAATCAGTTATTGATGAAGCTGTAACTAAAAAATGTAATTTGGTCGTTTGCTTCCACCCTATTTTATTTTCGGGAATTAAGAAAATTACGGGGAAAAATTATGTGGAACGCTCAATTTTAAAAGCGATTAAAAATGATATTGCCATTTATGCTGTTCATACCGCATTAGACAATCATCAAAATGGTGTAAATAAAATTTTCTGTGACGCTTTAGGATTGAAACACTCAAAAGTCTTAATTCCAAAAGAAAATTACATTCAGAAATTAGTTACTTATACCATTCCTGAAAATGTTGAAAAATTGCGAAACGCTTTATTCGATGCTGGAGCAGGAAAAATTGGCAATTATGAAGATTGCAGTTTTAATTCGCAAGGATTTGGAACCTATATGGGAAATGAAAATTCTAATCCTGAATTTGGTGAACGATTTGAATTTGTTGAAACACAAGAAATAAAAATCGAAGTTACATTTGAAAAACATTTACAAAATAAAATTTTGAGTGCTTTGTTCAAAAATCATGTTTATGAAGAAGTCGCTTATGAGATTTACAATATAGAAAATAAACACCAAAATATTGGTTTAGGAAGAATTGGTGAATTCGAAAATCTACTTTCTGAAACCGAATTTTTACAATTGGTAAAAGAGAAATTACAATGTGAAGGCATTAGGCATTCAATTTTTATAGGAAAATCAATAAAAAAAGTAGCCGTTTTAGGTGGTAGCGGCAGTTTTGCAATTAAAAACGCAATCAACTCAGGAGCAGACGCTTACCTAACAGCAGACTTAAAATATCATCAATTTTATGAAGCTGAAAATCAGTTACTTTTAGCCGATATTGGCCACTTTGAAAGCGAAAAATTTACAAAAAATTATATTGTTGATTTTCTTAAAGAAAAAATCACTAATTTTGCAATCATTTTATCAGAAGAAAATACAAATCCAGTTAAGTACTTTTAAATATGGCAACAATCAAAGAGATAAGCGTAGAAGATAAGTTAAGAGCCCTTTATGCTTTACAACTAGTTGATTCTAAAATTGACGAAATAAGAAATGTTAGAGGAGAATTGCCTCTTGAAGTAGAAGATTTAGAAGATGAAGTAGCAGGACTTTCTACTCGTTTAGACAAGTTAAAAAGCGATTTAGAAACTATTGATGATCAAATCAAAGAAAAGAAAAACGCAATTGACGAGCACAAAGCTGCCATTAAAAAATATTTAGAACAACAAAAAAATGTTCGCAATAATAGAGAATTCAACTCTTTAACTAAAGAAGTGGAATTTCAGGAATTAGAAATTCAATTGGCTGAAAAACACATTAAAGAAATGAAAGCTTCTATTGAGCACAGAAAAGAAGTAATTGCTCAAACTAAAGAAAAATTAGAAGGAAAACAAACGCATTTAAAACATAAGAAAGCTGAATTAAGCGACATTATGGCTGAAACTGAAAAAGAAGAAAACTTCTTATTAGGTAAATCAGAAGAATTAAGAGGTCAAATTGAAGAGCGTTTAATTGCAGCATACGACAGAATTAGAAACAGTGTTAGAAATGGTTTAGCTGTTGTTTCTATTGAACGTGGTGCATCTGCAGGTTCTTTCTTTACAATTCCACCACAAACACAAATGGAAATTGCAGCTCGTAAAAAAATTATTACAGATGAGCACAGTGGAAGAATTTTAGTAGACGGTGTTTTAGCTGACGAAGAAAAAGAAAAAATGGAAAAATTATTTGCTACCATCTAATTGATTCCAAAATAATAAATGAAAGTCCTTTTTTTAAAAGGGCTTTTTTTGTTTCTAACCGCAAAGAAGAATAGTCATCATAACTATCAAATTACTATTCACTAATCACTTTTCACTTTTCACTAAAAAACCTATCTTTGCTTCATGGAAGAAAATGCAACCCGAATCAATAAATTTTTATCAGAAACTGGTTTTTGTTCTCGCAGAGAAGCCGATCGTTTGATTGAGCAAGGAAGAGTTACAATTAACGGAAAAATACCAGAAATGGGTACAAAAGTTACACCAAGTGACGAAGTACGCGTAAACGGAAAATTGATTCAGGAACGTAAAGAAAAACCTATTTATTTAGCCTTTAATAAACCCGCGGGTATTGAATGTACAACAAATTTGGACGTAAGAGATAACATTATAGATTTTATAAAATATCCAGAGCGTATTTTTCCTATAGGTCGATTAGACAAAGCCAGTGAAGGATTGATTTTTATGACGAATGATGGCGATATTGTAAACAAAATTCTTCGTGCGAGAAACAATCACGAAAAAGAATACATTGTAACGGTAAACAAACCAATTACGGATAGATTTATTGATAGAATGTCAAACGGAATTCCGATTTTGGAAACGATTACCAAAAAATGTAAAGTAGAACAAATTAGCAAATACGTTTTCCGAATTATATTAACGCAAGGCTTAAACCGTCAAATTCGCAGAATGTGCGAATATTTAGATTATGAAGTAACGGCTTTAAAACGTACCCGTATTATAAATATTTCCTTAGATGTACCAGAAGGCAAATACCGAAACTTAACCGATGCTGAAATTGCTGAATTGAACCAATTAATAGCGCCTTCTAGTAAAACTGAAGAAGCAAGCTTACCAAGCAATAAAGGTAAGTTTACTGGAAAGAGAAATTATGGGGAGAGGAATCGATAAATTATTATTTAGCATATTGAGTAAATGGACAAATACGAAGAAACATTTGAAACTTGGGACAAAGTAGCTTATCTATACCAAGAAAAATTTATGGATTTAGATTTGTACAACGAAACATATGATTTCATTTGTAATTCAATTCTGAAAGATAACGCCAAAATTTTAGACTTAGGCTGCGGACCAGGTAATATTACTAAATATCTTTTATCGAAACGTCCTGATTTTGATATTTTGGGAATTGATATTTCTCCTAATATGATTAAACTAGCTGAAAAAAATAATCCAACAGCTCGATTTAACGTTTTAGATATCAGAAATAGCAACCAGATTCAATCAAATTTTGACGGTATTATTTGTGGTTTTTGTTTGCCTTATTTATCTCAAAATGATTGCAAAAATTTAATTACAACCTGTTCTGATTTACTAAATGAAAATGGGCTTTTATACATAAGTTTCATTGAAGGCGATCCCAAGAAATCCGATTTTCAAACTTCTTCAACTGGTAACCGAACTTATTTTTATTTTCATGACCTAATTGAATTAAAAAATCAATTCTCTAAATCAGGATTTACTGAACAATTTACATTAAAAACTGAATACAAAAGATCAAAAGATAAGAAGGAATTGCATACAATATTAATTGTAAAAAAATAATCATCTCTTTATAGTAGTATTTCCATCACATAATCATCCATCACATAACCATTTCCAATATCAATAACTTCATCTTTTATTATAGTAAAACCTAACTTTTCATAAAAAAAGCGAGCTTTATTGTATTTATTTACGTTTAAAAAAACAGCTTTTTGTTGGTGTGCTGTTGCAATTTCAATAGCTTTATCTATTAATAATTTACCCAAGCCTTTGCCTTGCTCTGTGGGCAATATGTATATTTTATGGATTTTTAAGTTGCCAGTTCCGTAACAATTCAATTCATAGGATAAAAAACCAATCGCTTTTTCTGCATCTTTGAGAAGTAAAAAATATTGCCCATTTTGGATTTGAATTTCTAATGCATCGAGGCTATAAAACTGCTTTAACATATATTGCAGTTGTGTAGGTGAAAGAATTTCTCCATAAGCTTTGGGCCAAATTTCGTAAGCTAATTGTGCTACAATATGAAGTTGTTCTTTTTTGAGTGGTACTATTTTCATACTGCTAAAATAAAAACAAAAAGGGTCAACCTATAAAGATTGACCCTTTTTTTATTAATAAACTAAAATTATTTTTTAATTACTTTAATCTCAGTTTGTTTTCCATCTGCATCAACTTTAACAATATACATTGCTGCTGCTAATTCAGACATATCAACCTGTGCTTCTAATTGCTTAGGATTTAATTGTCGTACTAATCTTCCGCTTAAATCAAAAACATTGATTGATTGAATTTCTTTATTGTATTTAATTGTAAAGAAATCAACAACTGGATTTGGATAATAAGTTAAATTCGTTAAGTCGAAAGTATTTCCACTTAAAGTTGTAACATTAATACATGTACTTCTTAACATACATCCATTAGCACTTGTAACTTCAACTGCATAACTTCCAATTGCAGTCACTAAGTAAGATTGACCTACAGCACCACTGATTGGTGTAAATGATCCATCACAAAGAACCCATTGATAAGTTGCTCCAGTTTCAGTAGCTGTTAATGTGTCTCCTGATTGAGTTGTAGCATTATTTGGTAATGGGTTGATTGTTAAGTTTAATGTTTCTGTATGACATCCAACTACGTTAGTATAAGTTCCTGATGCAGTATAAGTAGCTCCATCAACTGCCCAAACATAACTATCACATGCTGATGCTGTTGTACTGTTTGATGTACTTGGCGTAATTGTTAAGTTTAATGTTTCTGTATGACATCCAACTACGTTAGTATAAGTTCCTGATGCAGTATAAGTAGCTCCATCAACCGCCCAAACATAACTATCACATGCTGACGCTGTTGTACTGTTTGATGTACTTGGCGTAATTGTTAAGTTTAATGTTTCTGTATGACATCCAACTACGTTAGTATAAGTTCCTGATGCAGTATAAGTAGCTCCATCAACCGCCCAAACATAACTAT
>NZ_JAAJBV010000004.1 GCF_011392075.1 Flavobacterium celericrescens | reverse complement strand
TTCCTGATGCAGTATAAGTAGCTCCATCAACCGCCCAAACATAACTATCACATGCTGACGCTGTTGTACTGTTTGATGTACTTGGCGTAATTGTTAAGTTTAATGTTTCTGTATGACATCCAACTACATTTGTATATGTTCCTGATGCAGTATAAGTAGCTCCATCAACCGCCCAAACATAACTATCACATGCTGACGCTGTTGTACTATTAGATGTACTTGGCGTAATTGTTAAGTTTAATGTTTCTGTGTGGGTACAACCTTGAGCATTTGTAGAAATATTAGTATATGTTCCAGAAGCTGTATAAGTCAATCCATCTACTGACCAAATATAACTATCACATGCTGAAGCAGTAGTACTATTAGATGTTGGAACATTTATAGTAACATTCACTGCTTGAATAACTGAACATCCATTAGCATTTTCACCTTTAATATAATAAGTTCCAGAAGTTGAAACTGCATTTGGATTAGCTAATGTAGAAGTTGCCGCTAAATCAGTCCAATAAGTAAAGGTTAAACCTAAATCAGATCCTGTTGTAACTGCTGAAGCTGTTAAATCAACCGAAGCTGGTGAACATACAGCAGCTGGATTATTAATAACAACTGTTGGCAATGCATTTACAGTAACTGTAACGGCTTGAACAACTGAACATCCATTAGCATTTTCACCTTTAATATAATAAGTTCCAGAAGTTGAAACTGCATTTGGATTAGCCAATGAAGAAGTTGCTGCTAAATCAGTCCAATATGTATATGTTAAACCTAAATCAGATCCTGTTGTAACTGCAGTAGCTGTTAAATCAACAGAAGCTGGTAAACATACAGCAGCTGGATTATTAGTAACAACTGTTGGCAAAGCGTTAACAGTAACTGGAACTACTGCTGAAGATGTACAACCATTGACAGAAGTAGAAGTTGCTGTATAATTAATTGGACCACCAACCACACTTGATTTAAAGTAAACAGTTGTTGCAGGTGTACCTAACACATAAGCATTAGTAGCTGCAGCATCAGTATATAAATCAGTAGCAGGAGACCATGTAACCGCTGTTGATTGACTATTATTCCAAACAAAAGTTGTATTTAATCTATTAAGACTTGTTGTTGCTGAAGGTGCTGAAGTTGCATAACCATCAGAACCACCTGCATTTGTTGTTGATGTAATTGCATAAACTACTGTATTACCCGTTGTTGCAGTATACTCTGTTGTAGAGTTATACAAATCATCAATACCTGTTTGTCTCATATCAACAATAATATTTGACGTACCATCCCAAACATAAGGAGTATCAAATGTAATAGTATTTACTCCAACAACAGTAGAATATGTTGCAGCACTATATACTTGTGTTAGACCTGTAGTAGTAAAACCTGTTAATGTATTGTTAGTTGTATTACCTAATCGAACTTTAAAATCTGTAACATTATTAGCAGATCCTTGCGCCCCTGTTTTAAAACTTATAGCATTAATATTTCCAGGTTGAACTCCTGCAGCTGTCAATTCTGCTGCAGTATAAACCATTTGTAACCAATAGTGTTTAAAACGATTACAAAAAGCTGTAGGTTGACCAGTTGAACTTGTTAAAGTAGTAGCTGTCCCTATCTGAGAAGTACCATTTGATCCAATTGTTCCACCTGTTGCTACTAAAGGCTGAATTGAGTTAACACATGTTGAAACAGATGAAGGGGTAATAGCAAGTAATGTTGGGCTTGCATTAACTGTTATATTAACTATAGCAGTAGTCGAACATAAAGCTCCTCCAGATTGAGATGCTGTCAAAGTATAAGAGGTAGTCACTGTTGGATTAAATGCCCAACCTATAGTTGCATTACCAGAAACTCCAGTTGAAGGATTCCATGTATATGTATCATAATCAGAAGCTCCTGCAGTAATTGAAATTACATTTGAATTACTACCATTACAAATAATTTCTGAATTTGAACTTAAAGTAAATACTGGTGGTGCACTAACTGTAGCCACAACTGGCACTCTCTCAGAAGCACAAGCTACTTGTCCACTAAACAAAACATTAAATCTATTTGTTGATAGTGTATTATTCGCACCATTGTATGAATATAAAACAGTGTTGCCTGCAGTAGCCGTGAATTGAGTGTTTGCACTAGCTGAAGCATCAATACCATCATGCGATACTTCAATTATTATATTTGATGTTCCATCCCATGTAAATGGTGTTGAAAAAGTAATTATTTGCCAACCACTAGCTGTATGCGTATAAGTCGATGGCCCATAACATGTCGTAAATGCTGATGTTTCAAATGTTGTATTTGCAAATGTTGATAAAACTGTAGGAGCCATTTTTACGGTATAATTTGCATTTGTAGCCGATGAACCTAATGAAGAAACATTATATCCTATAGAAGTAATATTACCAGCTACTAATCCAAAACTTGATAATTCACTTGCAGTATATATCATTTGATATTTAGCACTTGCTCTATAATTATTAAAAGCAGAAAGGTTTGTAGTTCCTGCTGTAGTAACTGCTGTCCCAAATTGAGCAGTACCTGAAGTAGGAGATTCTGCTCCTGCATAATAAGTTGTAGTAGCGGCAATAGAAGGCGTTGTGAATGCAGTTCCTGTGCCTAAAGCAGTTCCTCCTGTTATAGCACTATACCATTTAACAGTTGCTCCAGCACTTGCTGTTGCACCAAGATCAACAGTACCTGTACCGCATCTTGTTCCTGGCGTTGTACTTGCTATACTATTTGAAAATATAATTTGAACTGCAGTTGAAGTTCCTGTAGAAGGACCAGCCGAACAAGTAACATCACAAACATAATAAGTAGATACTGATGGAGTTACTGACAATGTTGCATTTGTTGCTCCAGAAATTGGTGTATATGTTATTCCATCAGTTGAAGATTTCCACTGATATGTTACACCTGTTCCTGAAGTTACATTTTGTAAACTTAAATTAACAGTTGTTCCTAAACAAATTGAATTTGTTGAAGCCAAAGTATTACCTGGTGATGGAGTACCACCACAAGCATTAGAATCTGCATAGCTCAAGAAGCCAGTATAGTTTGCGCTTGTAACCGCTGTATTAGACTGTGTTGTTACTCCAGCTACAGTTGTAGCAACAGAACCAAAACTATTAGTATATTCTCCTGTAGCAGATGGTGCTTGAACTGGAATACTTGTTGTTAAAATACCAGCATCACCTAAACGAACATTTAAATCTGTTAACGTTCCAGAAACAATTGGCGCTTCCCATCTTCTCGCTGTTGTCATGTTAGTGATTGCCGCATTTTGTGTTCCTGTATTAGAATCAAATGCTTCTGCTTTCATAACTGTAACAGCTGTGGTTGCAGGAGCTAATGAAACAGGTGCATATCCTGTTTTACCTATTGGAAATAAAACATAAGTAGAATTTGTATTTCCTGAAGCAATAGTTCTAGCAAATGGTCCTTTAACCATATTAGTAGCACTAGGCGTACCAGATAAAGTTCCTGCTGCTGTAGCCGTTCCTAAAGATAATAAATTCGTATTTGTTGTATTGATAATACCTGACGTCATTGTTAATGTTCCACTTACTGATAAAGGAACATTTAATGTAACTCCAGTAGCGTTTGAATTATTAACTGTTAAGGAAGTCAAATTAGCCGTTGGTGAAGTAGCTAAATTTCTAAAAACACCAGAACCTGAAATAGTTTGAGCGTTAGTTGAAACAGCAGATGTAGTTCCTACATAGCTAGACAATGTTAATGTACTAGTTTGTGTAAAAGTTCCATTATTTACAAAATCTCCGGCAACAAATACAGTAACAGCTGGTGCGTATTCTGAACTTGAATTGATTGTTAAGTTTCCTAAAACTACATTAGAGTATGTTCCTCCAGTAACAATTCTGTTTGTTCCAGTTCCTCCATTAATTACTAAATTACCATAATTAATTCTTCCAGAACCTACATAAGTATTAGCTTTAAAACCAATAGCATTTCCTCCTGCATCTGTAGAAATTCCATCTCCAAAACGTAAAGTATGACCCGTTCCAACATTTGAACTTGTCCCTAAATTATAATATAAGACATCTGTTGATGTAGTACTAGCATGTGGATCAACAATTGTAAGTGTTCCACCTGTCCAATTTACTACAGCTGCTAAATTTAAATGATATGAAGTAGCAGAATTTGCTGTTACTCCAGCAGCATTACCATCAATATTAATATCCCCACCACTTTGATTAAATGTAGCTCCGGAATTATGCGAAACACTTCCATTAACATTTAATATTCCTCCTGAAACTGTTAATGTTCCATTATTTATTAATGTATTATTATTCAAAGTACATCCTACTGTCAAATCGCCAGAAGCTATTGCTAAAGTTCCCCCTGCAGTAATTGTAACTCCTTTTGCTACATTAGCAAGTGTATTAACAGTCACCGTATGACCTGAAGCTATAGTAACATTATCTGCACAAGTTGGCGCTGTTCCTTTATTCCAAGTAGTAGTAGCATTCCAGTCTCCATTTGCAATAGACACAAAAGGCACATCAGCAGCAGCAATTCCAACATATAATGGAGCAGCTAATAAATCCGTTTGAGAAACTGTAATTCTCTGTGCTCCAGGTGTAGTAGTACCATTTTGATGTGTACCACTTAAAGCTGTACTTGCACCCATTACTCTTGCATTACCATTTGAAGGATACAATGCATTATTTGCGAACAATACTAACGTATAAGAAGATGCCGAAACAGCAGTTCCTTCATTAGTAACCGACCAATTACCATCATATCTATCTGTTATTGTATATGCACCATCAACAATTGACAAACCTGTTGTAGTTGTAGCAGCATCTGTATAAACAACAGCTAATTCTCCTGCAACTGCACCCGTACTATTTGTTCTAGTAATATACATTGTTCTTTGCACTCCTGTTGCTGAAATCATTGGATATCTTGAAGTTCCATTTGTTGGATCAGTCCCTGCAGTAATTGACGAACCAGTAGCTCCAGCTGTCCACCATCTTGAAAACTTACCTCCAGGCAAAATTCCATTTGTACCAGAAGCCGAAAGAGTATTACCAGCAGCGTAATTACCAAAAATTAATTTATTTGTTCCTAAATTAATTTTTGCACTTGTTAATGTCAAATTATAAGCAACTTTAACATCATTAAACGACCAAATAACATTTGGAATAGCAGTGCTAGTATTATTAATAATCAAATTTCTAATTACATTCGCAGTATTAGTTGTTGTAGTTGAAGTAACTGTCCCACCAAAAGTACCAGTACCAGCAACTGTTTGAGCAGTTGAACCATTTAAAGTTAATGTTCCCCCAGTAGTAGACCCTACCGATACATCGATTCTTCCATCATTAGTAATATTTCCTGCAACTGCTAATGTTTTACCAGTTGTTCCATTGAAAACATTTATTAAACCCCCAGCATTTACTGTTAGATTCCCTCCAACAGTGACAGATGTAGCTGCAGAAGCATAAGCTAAAGTACCATTTACTGTTAGATTATTGATATTGGTTGTAGCAGCATCTGCTGTTACTATATGTCCAGCGCTTATAATAGCATTGTCTAGTGCCGTTGGAACTGTACCTGCATCCCAAGTAGAACCTGTATTCCAGTTACCTGTAACAACAGATATAAAAGTACCAGGCGCTCTAGAGATTAATTCTATCTCATCTAGAGCAGACGGAGGATTAGCAATAGTACTACCATCACTTTTCCATGAAAATATTAATCTATAAGTTGTACCAGGAGTTCCTGACAATACTATTGTTTCAGAATTCCAAGCTGCACTATTCAATTTATACATTCCGCTAATTGCACCCGAACCACTTAATTGTGTTGCTCCTGTAACAGCAGCTGTATTCACTGGAACTACAGTTGTTGGAGCAAGAAAAACTTTCATGTTATCCCAGTCAGAAGTTGTAGTACCTTCTCCAGTTGCTTTCCATTTAAATTTTAAAGTTAATACATTTTCACCCGCAGGTATAGTAAAATCTTTATAAATGTGTGTATAAGTACTCAATTGAGAGTAAGTCCACGATGTCCCACCATTAGCTGAAACATATCCACAATTTGTTCCTGCCGAAACAACTGGAACAGAACCTATTACCCAACCATCTGTTGAAGCATTAACAGCTGTCCATCCATTAGCGGCAAAAGTACTTCCATTTTCAAAACCACCATCACCAGATGGTGAAATTAATGTAGTTTGAGCACTTGAAAATGAAATTCCAAAAACAATTAAAAACAATGTCAACAAAGCTTTTAATTGTTTAAATACTTTTCCATTTGTTATTTCCATCAAAGAATATGTTTCATCAACGGAATCAATCTTAAAGTAATTTTTTTTCATTAATATTAATTTAAATTATTTTATTTAAGGGGTGTTAATTTACGATAAAAACAAAAATAACGAACAAAACAACGATAAAAACAAAAAAAAGTCGTTATAATATAAAAAAACACACTAAGCTTGTCCTGTAGGTCCAAAATTTAATGGGATATTTGGCGTCTCACCTTCAGTGATTTCACCATGTTGATTTTCAAATCTTCTGATGTTTTCTGCCATTGCTTTTAATAATCGCTTTGCATGTTGGGGTGTTAAAACTATTCTTGATTTTACTTTCGCTTTAGGCACACCTGGCATTATTGCAACAAAATCTAAAACAAACTCGGAATTTGAATGGTTAATAATAGCTAAATTTGAATAAATTCCTTCAGCTGTTTTTTCATCTAGCTCAATGTTGATTTGCCCTTGTGGGTTGTTATTTTCCATTTTTTTTATTTTTTAAACATATAAGTCATAGAAGTTTTTAAATATATTTGACTTATATTATGTTATTAGTTCATTCAAGTAATATTTGAAAATATTTTACAAGATTAAGTATATTTTTTTGATTAAAAAAAGCCTAACAAAATAAATTGCTAGGCTTTTAAATATTTGATTAGTTTCTACTCTTAGTAATTAAACTCTTCTTTTGCAGCAACTAACTCGTTGTATTCTTCTTTAGAACCCACTATCATATTGTCATAGTCTCTCATACCTGTACCGGCAGGGATTCTGTGTCCTACAATAACATTTTCTTTTAATCCTTCTAAAGTATCGATTTTACCTGCAACCGCAGCTTCGTTTAATACTTTAGTAGTTTCCTGGAACGATGCCGCAGAAATAAATGATTTCGTTTGTAATGATGCTCTCGTAATACCTTGAAGTACTGGAGTAGCAGTTGCTGTAATAACATCACGAGCTACTACTAAGTTTTTATCATTACGTTTTAACAACGAATTTTCATCTCTTAACTGACGTGGAGAAATGATTTGACCTGGTTTTAAATTTTCAGAGTCACCTGCATCTTCCACAACTTTCATTCCATATAATTTATCGTTTTCAACAAGGAAATCGCTAGTATGGGCTAATTGATCTTCCAAGAATAAAGTATCTCCTGGATCAACAATTCTTACTTTACGCATCATTTGACGTATTACTACCTCAAAGTGTTTGTCGTTGATTTTTACCCCTTGTAAACGGTAAACTTCTTGAATTTCATTTACTAAATACTGTTGAACAGCAGATGGTCCTTGAATTCTTAAAATATCCTCTGGAGTGATTGCACCATCAGAAAGTGGCGTACCAGCTTTCACGTAGTCATTCTCTTGTACTAAAATTTGGTTCGAAAGTTTTACTAAGTATTTCTTCACTTCACCAAATTTAGACTCGATAGCAATCTCTCTATTTCCTCTTTTAATTTTTCCGAATGTAACTACACCGTCAATTTCAGAAACCACTGCTGGATTAGATGGATTACGAGCTTCTAACAACTCGGTAATTCTTGGTAATCCTCCTGTGATATCGCCTGTTTTTGAAGAACGACGTGGGATTTTTACTAAAATTTTACCTGCTTTAATTTTCTCGCCATCATCTACCATAAGGTGAGCTCCTACTGGTAAGTTATATGAACGAATTAATTCGCCATCTTTTCCATAAATCAATAAAGTAGGAACTAATTTTTTATTTCTACCTTCAGAAATTACTTTTTCTTGGAAACCTGTTTGCTCGTCAATTTCAACCAAGAACGATTGTCCTTGTTCTAAATCTTCATAAGCAACTTTACCAGTGAATTCAGAAATAATAACCCCATTATATGGATCCCATTTACAAATTGTAGCACCTTTTTCAACAACATCTCCGTCTTTTACAAAAATACTAGAACCGTAAGGAATATAGTGTGTATTTAATACAATACCTGTTTTAGCGTCTACTAATTTTAATTCTGTTGAACGAGAAACAACAATATCTACAGCGTTTCCGTCTGCATCTTCTCCTTTAACAGTTTTTAAATCTTCGATTTCTAATTTACCTCCAAAACGAGCAACAATACTAGACTCTTCTGAAATACCTCCGGCAACCCCTCCAACGTGGAACGTACGAAGTGTTAACTGTGTACCAGGCTCTCCAATTGATTGTGCTGCAATAACACCAACTGCTTCTCCTTTTTGAGTCATTTTTCCTGTCGCCAAGTTTCTTCCGTAACATTTAGCACAGATTCCTTTTGTCGCTTCACAAGTTAACGGAGAACGAACTTCCACTTTTTCAACTGGAGACGCTTCAATTTTCTTAACGATAGCTTCCGTGATTTGTTCACCTGCTGCAACTAACACTTCATTATCTAAAGGATTAATTACATTTTGTAAAGCTACACGACCAAGAATTCTTTCGCCTAATGTTTCAACTATTTCTTCATTTTTCTTTAATGCTGATACTTCAATTCCTCTTAATGTACCACAATCTACAGAGTTTACAATAACATCTTGAGACACATCGTGTAATCTACGTGTTAAGTAACCTGCATCGGCAGTTTTAAGAGCCGTATCCGCAAGACCTTTACGAGCTCCGTGAGTAGAAATAAAGTACTCAAGGATAGAAAGACCTTCTTTAAAGTTAGAAAGAATTGGGTTTTCAATAATTTCACCACCACCAGCAGTTGATTTTTTAGGCTTAGCCATCAAACCACGCATACCAGTTAACTGACGAATCTGTTCTTTAGAACCCCTTGCTCCAGAGTCAAGCATCATATATACCGAGTTAAAACCTTGTTGGTCCTCGCGGATATTTTTCATTGCTAATTCTGTCAATTGAGCATTTGCAGAAGTCCAAATATCAATAACTTGGTTATAACGTTCGTTATTGGTAATAAGACCCATGTTATAGTTCATTGAGATACCTTCAACTTGTTCTCTAGCATCTGCAATTAATTTTGTTTTTTGTTCTGGAATTCTAATATCCCCTAATGAGAATGATAAACCTCCGCGGAATGCAAATTTGTATCCCATATCTTTCATGTTATCCAAGAAAGCAGCAGTAGTTGGAACATCAGTAACCGCTAAAATTTTACCAATAATATCACGTAATGATTTTTTCGTTAAAACTTCATTGATATATCCAGCTGCTTGTGGTACTACTTCATTAAATAATACTCTACCAGCAGTAGTTTGGATAATTTGGTATACTAATTCTCCATTTTCATTAAAATCTCTAGCACGTACTTTTACACGCGCATTCAACTCTAATTTTCCTTCATTTAAAGCGATATTTACCTCTTCAGCTGAATAGAAAGTTAAACCTTCCCCTAAAATTTTCATTTCTGGAGTAGACAAACGCTCTTTGGTCATATAATAAAGACCAAGTACCATGTCTTGAGAAGGTACAGTAATTGGAGCACCGTTAGCTGGATTCAAGATATTGTGAGAAGCCAACATTAATAATTGTGCCTCTAAAATAGCTTCTGGCCCTAATGGTAAGTGAACCGCCATCTGGTCACCATCGAAATCGGCGTTGAATGCCGTACATACTAATGGGTGTAACTGGATTGCTTTTCCTTCAATTAACTTAGGTTGGAATGCTTGAATACCAAGTCTGTGTAACGTAGGAGCACGGTTAAGTAATACTGGATGTCCTTTGATTACATTTTCAAGAATATCCCATACAACTGGCTCTTTTTTGTCGATGATTTTCTTAGCAGACTTAACTGTTTTAACGATTCCTCTTTCGATTAACTTACGAATAACGAATGGTTTGTATAGTTCAGCAGCCATATCTTTTGGCAAACCACATTCAAACAATTTCATTTCTGGTCCAACAACAATTACTGAACGAGCAGAATAATCTACACGTTTTCCTAATAAGTTTTGACGGAAACGACCTTGTTTACCTTTTAATGAATCTGATAAAGATTTTAATGGTCTGTTTGATTCTGTTTTAACAGCAGAAGCTTTACGCGTGTTATCAAATAATGAATCTACAGATTCTTGTAACATACGTTTTTCGTTTCTTAAGATTACTTCTGGAGCTTTAATCTCCATCAATCTTTTTAAACGATTATTACGGATAATTACTCTTCTGTACAAATCATTCAAATCTGAAGTTGCAAAACGACCTCCATCAAGTGGCACTAACGGACGTAATTCTGGTGGAATAACTGGAATTACTTTCAAAATCATCCATTCAGGACGGTTTTCTCTGTTATAGTTAGACTCACGGAATGATTCTACAACATTTAAACGTTTTAATGCTTCTGTCTTACGTTGTTTAGATGTTTCATTATTAGCAGCATGACGTAAACTATAAGAAAGTTCATCTAAGTCTGTACGTGCCAATAAATCCATAATACATTCAGCACCCATTTTAGCGATGAATTTATTTGGATCATTGTCATCTAAATATTGATTTTCCATTGGAAGTGTATCTAAAATATTCAAATACTCTTCTTCCGTAAGGAAATCTAATCTTTGTAATGATTCGCCATCAGCATTTTTAGCAATACCAGCTTGAATTACTACGTATCTTTCGTAGTAAATAATCATATCTAATTTCTTAGATGGTAATCCTAAAATATATCCGATTTTGTTTGGTAACGAACGGAAATACCAAATATGAGCAATTGGCACAACAAGATTGATGTGTCCTACTCTATCTCTACGTACTTTTTTCTCCGTTACTTCAACACCACATCGGTCACAAACGATTCCTTTGTAGCGAATTCTTTTATATTTTCCACAAGCACACTCGTAATCTTTTACTGGACCGAAAATTCTTTCGCAGAAAAGACCATCTCTTTCTGGTTTGTGAGTACGATAGTTGATAGTTTCTGGTTTTAAAACCTCACCTCTTGATTCTGCCAAAATTGATTCTGGAGAAGCAAGTCCTATCGTGATTTTGTTAAATCTTTTAACGGTATTTTTATCTTTTAATCTTGTCATGATATGAATACTTTCGATTTATGAAAAGCGTTATAAAGGGAGCAACCGAAGCTACTCCCGGGATAAATTTATTCTTCTAATCTGATGTCTAGTCCAAGACCTTTTAATTCATGCATTAATACATTGAATGATTCAGGTAATCCTGGTTCTGGCATAGTTTCTCCTTTAACGATTGCTTCGTAAGTTTTAGCTCTACCAATAACGTCATCTGATTTAACAGTTAAGATTTCTCTCAGCGTACTTGATGCACCATATGCTTCAAGAGCCCAAACCTCCATCTCTCCAAAACGCTGACCTCCAAATTGAGCTTTACCTCCTAAAGGCTGTTGCGTAATTAATGAGTATGGACCGATAGAACGTGCGTGCATCTTATCATCAACCATGTGACCTAATTTCAACATGTAAATAACCCCTACAGTTGCTGCTTGGTGGAAACGCTCTCCAGTACCACCATCATAAAGATATGTGTGACCGAATTGAGGAATTCCAGCTTCGTCTGTTAAAGCGTTGATTTGATCTAAAGTTGCACCATCAAAAATTGGAGTAGCAAATTTTCTACCTAATTTTTGACCTGCCCATCCTAAAACAGTTTCATAAATCTGACCGATGTTCATACGAGAAGGTACCCCAAGTGGATTCAATACGATATCTACTGGTGTTCCATCTTCTAAGAAAGGCATATCTTCATGACGAACGATTTTTGCAACAATACCTTTGTTACCGTGGCGTCCTGCCATTTTATCCCCTACTTTTAATTTACGTTTCTTAGCGATGTAAACTTTAGCAAGTTTTAAAATACCTGAAGGTAATTCATCTCCAACAGTAATTGTAAATTTCTCTCTTCTTAACCAACCTTGCAAATCATTTAATTTGATTTTGTAGTTGTGAATTAAGTCGTTCACCATTGCATTGGTATGCTCATCTGTAGACCACTGACCTTTTGTTAAATGTGCAAAATCTTCTACAGCTTGTAACATTTTTTTAGTGAATTTTTTACCTTTTGGTAATACTTCTTCACCTAAATCATTCATTACACCTTGTGAAGTTTTTCCATCAATGATGATAAATAATTTTTCAATTAATTTATCTCTTAAATCATTGAATTTAACTTCGAATTCAGTTTCTAATTTATCAACGTCTTCTTTATCTTTAGAACGTTTTCTCTTATCTTTTACTGCTTTCGCAAATAATTTTTTATCTAAAACCACACCATGTAATGAAGGAGAAGCTTTTAATGAAGCGTCTTTTACATCACCTGCTTTATCTCCGAAGATAGCTCTTAATAATTTTTCTTCTGGAGTAGGATCTGATTCTCCTTTTGGTGTAATTTTTCCGATTAGAATATCACCAGGCTTAACCTCTGCACCAATTCTAATCATTCCGTTTTCATCTAAATCTTTAGTAGCCTCTTCAGAAACGTTTGGAATATCATTCGTTAATTCTTCGTTACCTAATTTAGTATCACGAACTTCTAAAGTATAATCATCAATATGCAATGATGTGAATACATCATCACGAACTACTTTTTCAGAAATTACAATTGCATCCTCAAAGTTATACCCTTTCCAAGGCATAAATGCTACTTTTAAGTTTCTACCAATTGCTAATTCTCCGTTTTGAGTAGCATAACCTTCACATAATACTTGACCTTTTACAACTCTGTCCCCTTTTCTTACGATAGGTTTTAAGTTAATACAAGTACTTTGATTGGTTTTTCTATATTTAATTAATTGATATGTTTTTTCATCAGCTTCAAAGCTAACCATACGCTCTTCTTCAGTTCTGTCGTATTTGATGGTAATCATATTAGCATCAACATACTCAACAGTTCCGTTTCCTTCCGCATTGATTAATACTCTTGAATCAGAAGCAACTTGTCTTTCTAAACCAGTACCAACGATTGGAGCTTCAGGACGTAATAATGGAACGGCCTGACGCATCATGTTAGATCCCATCAACGCACGGTTCGCATCATCATGCTCCAAGAAAGGAATCAATGAAGCAGAAATCGAAGCAATCTGATTTGGAGCAACGTCTGTATAATGTACGGCAGTTGGAGCAACCACAGGGAAATCTCCTTCTTCACGTGCAATAACATTAGAAGTAGTAATTTTACCCTTAGCATCCATTTCAATGTTTGCTTGAGCAATCATTTTACCCTCTTCTTCTTCAGCACTTAAATAAACTGGAGTAGATTCTAAATCAACTACACCATCCGTTACTTTACGGTAAGGTGTTTCGATGAATCCCATTCCGTTTACTTTAGCATAAACTCCTAATGATGAAATAAGTCCAATGTTTGGTCCCTCAGGAGTTTCAATAGGACAAAGTCTTCCGTAGTGCGTGTAGTGAACGTCACGTACCTCGAAACCAGCTCTTTCTCTAGATAAACCTCCAGGTCCAAGGGCAGATAAACGACGCTTGTGTGTAATCTCTGCTAATGGATTCGTTTGATCCATAAACTGAGATAACTGGTTAGTTCCAAAGAATGAGTTAATTACCGATGATAATGTTTTAGCATTAATCAAATCGATAGGTGTAAACACCTCGTTATCACGAACGTTCATTCTCTCACGGATAGTTCTAGCCATACGAGCTAAACCTACTCCGAACTGCGCTGATAATTGCTCACCAACAGTTCTTACACGACGGTTTGATAAGTGGTCGATATCGTCAATCTCTGCTTTAGAGTTGATCAATTCGATCAAATATTTAACGATTGTAATAATATCTTCTTTCGTTAAAACTTGTTTTTCCATTGGAATATCAAGGTTTAACTTTTTGTTCATTCTGTAACGACCTACTTCACCTAAGTTATAACGTTGGTCAGAGAAGAATAATTTATCTATAATACCACGAGCCGTTTCCTCATCAGGCGGTTCCGCGTTACGTAATTGTCTGTAAATATGCTCAACGGCCTCTTTTTCAGAGTTTGTTGGGTCTTTTTGTAACGTATTGTGGATAATTGTGTAATCAGCCGCGTTGTTATCCTCTTTGTGTAAAAGGATAGTTTTTACGTCTGCTTCAATTATTTCCTCGATATTATCTTTATCAAGAATTGTATCACGATCTAAGATAATTTCGTTACGTTCAATAGAAACCACTTCACCAGTATCCTCATCCACGAAGTCTTCATGCCATGTATTCAATACACGTGCAGCAAGTCTTCTCCCAGCATATTTCTTGATACCAGTTTTAGAAACTTTAATTTCTTCAGCTAAGTCGAAAATCTCTAAGATATCTTTATCTCTTTCAAATCCGATAGCTCTAAATAAAGTAGTTACAGGTAATTTTTTCTTTCTATCGATATACGCATACATTACGTTGTTGATATCGGTAGCGAATTCAATCCAAGAACCTTTAAAAGGAATGATTCTGGCAGAATATAATTTAGTTCCATTTGCATGGAAAGACTGTCCAAAGAATACACCTGGAGATCTGTGTAACTGCGATACAACTACACGCTCTGCACCATTGATTACAAATGTTCCGCTAGGAGTCATATATGGTATTGTTCCTAAATACACATCTTGAACGATAGTTTCAAAATCCTCATGTTCAGGGTCAGTACAATATAATTTTAATCTAGCTTTTAGAGGCACACTGTACGTTAAACCTCTATCAATACACTCTTCAATAGTATATCTAGGTGGATCAATAAAATAATCTAGAAACTCTAATACGAATTGGTTTCTCGTATCAGTAATTGGAAAATTTTCCATGAAGGTATTATACAGCCCTTCGTTGCCTCTTTCGTCAGATTTAGTTTCCAATTGGAAAAAATCTTTAAACGATTTCACTTGAATATCTAGAAAATCTGGATATTGTGGAATGTTTTTTGTCGAAGCAAAATTTAATCTTTCAGTCTGATTTGTTATCATCAATGGACAAAATTTTGATTTAAAAAAAGTAATTTTTTGTGTAAAAACACTGATTTTTAATACTTCCTTTTATTAGTATAACCAATACATCTTTAAAAATAAACCAGGAAATTTAGTTTGTTTTCTTTCTTCGTTATTGATTACTTTAAAACGTATAAAAAATACAATAATTTAATATACGCAAAATGGTTTAGGTCTTTGAGAACACTCTCAAGACCTAAACCTAGCTTATTTATGAGTATAAATTATTTTAACTCAACTACAGCTCCAGCTTCTTCTAAAGCTTTCTTAAGACCTTCAGCCTCATCTTTAGAAACTCCTTCTTTTACATTAGCAGGAGCCGCATCAACTAAATCTTTAGCTTCTTTAAGACCTAAACCAGTTAATTCTTTAACCGCTTTAACAACTCCTAATTTAGAAGCTCCAGCATCTTTTAATACTACTGTAAATTCTGATTGCTCAGCTGCAGCACCAGCATCTCCACCACCAGCAGCAACTACAACAGCTGCAGCAGCAGGCTCGATACCATACTCATCTTTTAATATTGTTGCTAATTCGTTAACTTCTTTAACTGTTAAGTTAACTAATTGTTCTGCGAATTGTTTCAAATCTGCCATTTTTTCTATCTTTTAAAATGTTTTGTAAAAATATAATTTATTAAGTGCGTACTTATTATTCTGCTGAATCTTCCTTACCTGGTTGATTCTGAAGAGCTGCAAGAACTCTCTTAGCAGGAGATTGTAATAATCCAATAATTTCTGCGATAACTTCTTCTTTAGATTTAATAGCAACTAAGCTATCTAATAAGTTGTCACCAATGTAAATTTCTTGGTTAATATAAGCTCCTTTAAAAACTGGTTTCTCACCTTTCTTACGAAATTCTTTAATAATTTTTGCTGGTCCATTAGCTGTATCAGCAATAAACATAGAAGTATTTCCTTTAAGAACAGATGCTAAATCACCGAAGTCGTTATCAGAAGCTTCCATTGCTTTTTCCAACAATGTATTCTTCACAACTTCTAATTTAATACCTGCTTTAAAACAAGCTCTTCTCAAGTTTGAAGTAGTATCTGCATCTAGTCCTGAAATGTCTGCTAAATAAACAACATTCACATCCGCTAACTGTGCAGTTAAATCTTCAATAGCGATTGATTTTTCTTCTCTAGTCATACTAAAAATTTTTAACTACCAATTAAACTGCTTTAGGATCTAAAGCAATTGCAGGACTTTGTGTACTTGATAAGTGAATAGACTTAATATAAGTACCTTTAGCTGCAGTTGGTTTCAATTTGATTAATGTTTGAACAATTTCGTGTGCATTGTCATAGATTTTATCAGCATCGAAAGATACTCTACCTATTCCAGCATGTACGATTCCAGTTTTATCAACTTTAAAGTCAATTTTACCAGCTTTTACTTCTTGTACAGCTTTAGCAACATCCATAGTTACAGTTCCTGTTTTAGGGTTCGGCATTAAACCTCTTGGTCCTAAAACACGTCCTAATGGACCTAATTTACCCATAACAGCTGGCATAGTAATGATAACATCAACATCTGTCCAACCATCTTTAATTTTTTGAAGATAATCATCTAAACCTACGTGGTCTGCACCAGCAGCTTTAGCTTCAGCTTCTTTATCTGGAGTAACAAGAGCTAAAACTCTTACATCTTTACCAGTTCCGTGAGGTAATGTTACAACCCCTCTTACCATTTGATTCGCTTTTCTAGGGTCAACTCCTAATTTTACTGCGATATCAACAGACTCATCAAATTTTGCAGAAGCAACTTCTTTAATTAATGCAGAAGCATCTCTTAAAGTGTATAATCTATTCTTCTCAATTTTTGCTGCAGCCTCTTTTTGCTTTTTTGTCAATTTTGCCATTGTCTAATTCTTTTTAGCGATTAAAAAGGAGCATTTCCTGTTACTGTTATACCCATAGATCTAGCTGTACCAGCAATCATACTCATAGCTTTCTCTAACGTAAATGCGTTAAGATCAGCCATTTTGTCTTCAGCGATAGCTTTAATTTGGTCCCAAGTAACACTTGCTACTTTTTTACGGTTAGGTTCACCAGAACCAGACTTTAATTTTGCTGCTTCTAATAATTGAATTGCAGCAGGTGGCGTTTTAACAACAAAGTCAAAAGACTTGTCTTTATACACAGTAATTTGTACTGGTAAAACTTTGCCAGGTTTATCTTGTGTTCTAGCATTAAATTGCTTACAGAACTCCATGATGTTAACCCCAGCAGCCCCCAAAGCAGGTCCAACCGGTGGCGATGGATTCGCAGCACCTCCCTTAACTTGTAGTTTAACTACTTTACTAACTTCTTTTGCCATTTTTAAAAAAATTTAGCACATCTATCAATTGGAAGCGATTGATGTGATTTATATATGTAACGAAAATTATACTTTTTCAACTTGCATAAAACTCAATTCCAAAGGTGTTTTTCTACCAAAAATTTTCACCATTACTTCAAGTTTACGCTTTTCTTCATTTACTTTTTCAATAGTTCCATTGAAACCATTAAAAGGACCATCTATAACCTTAACTGTTTCACCAGTTGTATACGGAATAGATACATTATCAACTTTTACCGACAATTCATCAACCTTACCTAACATTCTGTTTACTTCAGATTGTCTCAATGGCACAGCATCTCCACCTTTAGTTTCACCAAGAAAACCAATCACACCAGGAATTGACTTAATAATATGAGGTATTTCACCAGTTAAGTTAGCTTCAATCATAATGTAGCCAGGAAAATAAACTTTATCCTTAGCTATTTTTTTACCATCTCTAACCGTAACAACTTTTTCAGTTGGAACAAGAACTTGAGATATATAATCAGCCATTCCTAATCTAGCGGTTTCAGTTTCAATATAAGCTTTAACTTTATTTTCCTGACCACTTACAGCTCTTACCACATACCATTTATTCACATTATTATCAGCCATAGCAGAGAGATTATTTTATAATATTAAAAAAACCAGCAATTGCTTTACCAAATAGTGTATCAACACCCCAAGTTAATAGAGCAAAAATGATTGAAAATACTGCTACAATAATTGTTAAACGTTGCACATCAGCCCATAATGGCCAAGTTACATTTGTTTTCAACTCTTGAAATGCTTCAGATATGTAATTAACTACTTTTGTCATTTTAATCTTTATTTGCACGGGCGGAGGGATTCGAACCCCCATCAATGGTTTTGGAGACCACTATACTAGCCCTTGTACTACGCCCGTTTGTTAAAAAACCAGCAGCGAACTGCTGGTTTAATTTATTATTTGACTTTTAATTAGTCTAAAATTTCAGTTACCTGACCAGCACCTACAGTTCTACCACCTTCACGGATAGCAAAACGTAAACCTACTGATAAAGCGATAGGACTTAATAATTGAACATCAATTGTTAAGTTATCACCAGGCATAACCATCTCTACACCAGCTGGTAAAGAAATAGTACCAGTTACGTCAGTTGTACGTACATAGAACTGAGGACGGTAGTTATTATGGAATGGAGTATGACGTCCACCTTCTTCTTTTTTCAAGATATACACCTCAGCTTTGAAATGAGCGTGTGGTTTAACAGATCCTGGTTTAACGATAACCATTCCTCTTTTAATATCTTCTTTAGCGATACCTCTTAATAATAAACCTACGTTATCACCAGCTTCACCTCTATCAAGGATTTTACGGAACATCTCAACTCCTGTAATAGTAGAAGTTAATTTATCAGCTCCCATACCAATGATTTCAACTGGATCACCTGTATTAGCAACACCTGTTTCGATACGACCTGTAGCTACAGTTCCACGACCAGTAATTGTAAATACATCTTCAACAGGCATTAAGAAAGGTTTTTCAACGTCACGAACTGGTAATTCAATCCAGTTATCAACAGCTTCCATTAATTCCATGATAGTAGCAACCCATTTTGGATCTCCATTTAATCCACCTAAAGCAGAACCTTGAACAACAGGACCATTATCACCATCATATTGATAGAAAGATAATAAATCTCTAATTTCCATTTCTACTAATTCCAATAATTCAGCATCATCAACCATATCCACTTTGTTCATGAATACAACCATTCTAGGCACACCTACTTGACGACCTAAAAGGATGTGCTCTCTAGTTTGCGGCATAGGACCATCAGTAGCAGCAACTACCAAGATAGCACCGTCCATTTGAGCAGCACCTGTAACCATGTTTTTAACGTAATCCGCGTGACCTGGACAGTCAACGTGAGCATAGTGACGGTTTTGAGTAGAATATTCTACGTGTGATGTATTAATTGTAATACCTCTTTCTTTTTCTTCTGGAGCATTATCAATTTGATCAAATGATTTTGCTTCTGATAAACCAGCATCTGCTAATACTTTAGTAATTGCAGCAGTTAATGTAGTTTTACCGTGGTCAACGTGTCCGATAGTACCAATATTCAAATGGGGCTTCGAACGATCAAAGGTTTCTTTTGCCATGATTTAATAATTTAATCTTAGTTATATATTAGTGTTCAAAAAATAAACTTTTTTAAGAGCCAATGACGGGAATTGAACCCGTGACCTCTTCCTTACCAAGGAAGCACTCTACCCCTGAGCTACACCGGCTTTTGTGAGTTCAGAAGTTAGACGTTAGAATTCAGAAAAAACCAAACTCCTAGTTCTAAATTCATAATCTTGTGGGGAGAGCAGGATTCGAACCTGCGAAGACGTAGTCAGCGGATTTACAGTCCGCCCTCGTTGGCCGCTTGAGTATCTCCCCAAACCTTTTATACTTAGTTACTTACAACTTTGAGCCGATGGAGGGACTCGAACCCACGACCTGCTGATTACAAATCAGCTGCTCTAGCCAGCTGAGCTACACCGGCAACTTAAATATAAAAAGTCCGCTATTTCTAACGGACTGCAAATGTATAGAATTTATTTTTGAATCAAAACATTTTTTATCTTTTTTTTTAGAATATCAATTCGCTCGCAATTTTTCTTTTCTTTTCACTATAACCCTCTCCAAAGAATCAACCGCCAAATCTACTCCTTCTTCAAAAGATTTTGCTGTTTTTTTCACTACAAAATCATCTCCAGGAACATTGATTTTTATCTCGACTGTTTTATTTTCTTTATCACTTGTATTTTCAACTTTTAAAAAAACATCAGATGAAACAATTTTATCATAATACTTTTCTAATTTATCTAACTTTTCTTGAACAAAATCAACAAGTTTTCTGTCAACATTAAAATTTACTGCTTGCAAGTTAACTTTCATATTTTTTTCGATTAAATAGGTTATACAATAAGTTATTATTTATTTCTAGGATGTGCTTCTTGATATACTTTTTTTAATTCAGCTAAACTGCTGTGCGTGTAAATTTGAGTGGAAGACAAACTAGCATGACCTAATAACTCTTTTACTGAATTTAAATCGGCTCCATTATTTAACAAATGTGTTGCAAATGAATGCCTAAGAACGTGTGGACTCTTTTTTGTTTTTTGTGACACAGTACTAAAGTACTCATTTATTAAACGATAAACAAACGATTCGCTGACTTTATTTCCAGTTTTAGATAAAATTAACATCTCATTATTGCTAATTACCTCTAAATGATTTCGTTGCTCTTTATACAATTCTATCAATCTTATGGTGCAATCAAGCAATGGAATGATTCTCTCTTTATTTCGTTTTCCAATAACTTTAATTGTTTTTTGCAATAAATCAACATTTGTTATGCTTAAGTTTATCATCTCTGCTCTTCGCATTCCTGTTGTGTAAAATAATTCTATAATTAACTGATTGCGAATTCCCTCAAAATCATTCGGGTACGAATTAAGTTCAAAAACATCTTGAAGCTCTTTTTCAGAAAATGGAATTTGAACTTTTTTAGCAGTCTTTAATGATTTATGCTTCAGCAATGGATTAACCGAAATTTGCTTACACTTTAAAAGAAATTTATAAAATGATTTTAAAGAAGATATTTTTCTATTGATAGAAGTATTAGATATATTATTTTCTACCAAAACTACAATCCAACTTCTAATTTGTGAATAAATCACTTCTTCCATTAATATTGTTTCATGACTGTCTTGTAAATATTGCTGAAAAGAAAGCACATCTGCAATATAAGCTTGCACCGTTAAAGGAGAATAATTCTTCTCTTTAATTAAATAATCTTGATATGCTTTAATATTTGAATCCATAAAAAAACCGCTAGAAACAAAGTTACACTTTATTATCTAGCGGTTTTATATTTTATTCAAAAAATACTAACTCTCTAATGAGTCTCTCAATCCTTGAATATATGCTGCTTTTTGGATTTTAGCTCTGTTTGTTACAGAAGGCTTAATGAAAGCTTGACGTGCACGCAACTGACGAACAGTTCCTGTTTTATCAAATTTTCTTTTATAGCGCTTTAATGCTCTATCGATATTTTCTCCGTCTTTAATTGGTATAATTAACATAATATTGACACCTCCTCTCGTTAAGGGTGCAAATGTAGAAAATAATTATGAATTAGAAATTAAAATTTAAAAAAATTATTTAACAGCTGGTTTATAATTTTGTTTGTCAAATATCATTTTTGACAGAATTTCTTTTAAAATCTCTGAAGTTCCTCCACCAATAGGACCTAAACGACTATCTCTTAGCAAACGAGCTAACGGATATTCTTCCATATAACCATAACCTCCTAGCATTTGCAAACAACTATAAATTGTTTCATCGGCAACTTTTGTAGATTTTAATTTTGCCATTGTAGCTTCTTTAACTACATACTCACCTTTATCCAATCTAGCAACAGCAGCGTAATTAAATATTTTACAATGCTCAACATCTGTTGCATGCTCAACCATAGTATGTCTTAGCGCTTGAAATTTATCTATTGTAGTTCCAAAAGCCTCACGTTGAGACATATATTCAATCGTATACTCAATAGCGTATTCAGCTCTTGCATGGGCATTAATAGCCATGATTAAACGCTCTAAAGCAAAATGTTGCATAATATACGGAAAGCCTTTTCCTTCTTCACCCATTAAATTCTCAAGTGGAATTTCTACATTATCAAATGCAATTTCTGCAGTATCTGAAGCTCTCCAGCCTAATTTATCTAATTTTGTTGCGGAAATTCCTTTTGTATTTGTGTCAACTAAAAATATGCTGATCCCTTTATTTCCTACATCTGGAGTAGTTTTTGCTGCCACTACATAATAATCTGCATATACACCATTTGTAATGAATGTTTTTGAACCATTGATCACATACTTATCACCTTGTTTTATAGCAGTTGTTCTCATTCCTGCAACATCACTACCTCCAAAAGGTTCAGTAATACACAACGCACCTATTTTATCTCCTGAAATACTTGGCGCTAAATAATTCTGCTTAATTTGTTCATCTCCTTCTGCGTTCAAATGCGTCATTGCTAAATAAGAATGTGCCCACATAGCCGCCGCAAAACCAGCTGATTTTATTTTTTGAAGTTCTTCTAAAAATACTACTGTATAAAATAAATCCAAGTTTAATCCACCATAAGCTTCAGGATAACGGATTCCAAAAAAACCCATTTCGCCAAATTTTTTCCAAATAAAACGCTCAATCGTACCTGTTTTTTCCCATTTTTCAATATGTGGCACCACTTCTTTTTGCAAAAAATCTCGTAAACTAGCTCTAAATAATTGGTGTTCTTCTGTGAAATATATTGAATTCATATAATTGGAATTTGATTTAAAATTTTAATATTTTTTTAGAATTCCAAATATAAGGCGATTATTTTTATTTTTTCATTAGGCATTCCTTTAATTTTTGTTAAATCCGCAATTTCTTTAATTCCGTTATTCATTGTTCTATAAACAACTATTTCTTTTGCAAGTGCATAATTAAAATAAGGAAACTTTGCCAATTCTTTCATTGACAAATCATTGATAGCTATTTTTTTAACTGAACTTACATTTTTAACAACAAAACGTTTTTCTAAATCAGCAATTGCCTCTGGACTAATACCCCATATGTATTGAAATTGTTCCATACTCACAAAACCTCCAAGCTTTTCCTTGTCGTTAAGTATTTTGTCTGCTAATTTTTCTCCAATACCATACACCGCTATCAATTCTTCTCTGGTTGCTGTATTGATATCTTTTTGAACGATAGCTACTTTTTCTTTAGGCAAAAATTTATGAAACTTTTCGGATGTGCTTGACGATTTATTTGTTACCCAATCTGGAAATTTAAAATAAGGAGAAATTTTAAGCAATAATTTATCTGAAACCTTAGTAACTTTTTGAAAATCCTCAGCCGAATTAACATATTTATTCTGTTTGCGAAATTGATGCAATCTATCAATCTCTGCGACAGACATTCCTAATTTATAACCTTTGTAATCGGTGATAAAATTTGGATTAAATGGATAAATTGTATCTTTTCGTGTTGAAAAGGATTGTTTTAAACTATCAATTTCATTTTGGACTAACAACCAAGCTTTGTCATCTTTAGGCTTATCACTTATATTACTATTGGAATACCAATAATAACTCAATTGAGTAACTCCGATGAGAATTAGCAATAAAACAATTCCACTTCTATGTTCTTTAGAAAACAAAAAATACGATTTCAGTCTATTCATAAAATGAAAATTACAAATCAAAAACAGAAGTTCGCTTTGTTTTTATCATGTCTTTCAATTTTAACACAAAAGCTAATGTTAAATAAAATCCAAAACCTAAACCAACCGTAATAAATGAAATATAAATAAAAAACAATCTCACATTTGTAGCTCTCATTCCTAATTTATCGGCTAATCGGGATGCCACAAAGAAACCGTGCTTTTCAAAAAAATGTAAAAGATTTTGGATCATAGACTATTATTTTATTCAAAAATACAATTAATTTTTAAGTAAAAAAGCCCCAATTGCACATTGCAAACATTTTTTAGCATCACAATACTCATTTTTTAATTGCAACAAAGATTGTGATTGAAAAGCATTTTTAGCAAAAATTCCAATTGAAGCAAATTTATCAATGACAATGTTTTTTTCGGGTTGTAAAGCAGTTGTCAATTCAATAATTTCTTGTGAATATTCTTTTTGTAAACTTTGCTCATAGGCAAATCGCACAGGAATAATGGTATTTATCATGATTAAGTCAATAAAAGAATTTGTAATCTTCTTTTTCTTAGTAACACTTTTTTTATCAAAATTATAATGTGTTTCCCAATATTTACTGACCTCAATTTGAAATAAAGTATAAATTTCCGTAATAGATGTAACGCTGACAATCTTTGAAAATAAATTATGTTCTTTATGATATAAAGCAGCCAATTGTGCCAAACGAATGGTTGGGAAATTATCAGGTCGATGTTTGAAAAAGGAAACACTTTCAAAAACACTTTTCTGAATTTTATGTTTTTGTGCTATATAAGTATAATCTTGTAGCAATTTTTTTGTATAATTATCTTGAAAATTGGACACCAACATATTTGCTTGACCAAAAAACAAGGCTTCTAAATTTTCAACAGCAAATGATTCTTTTCTAACAACTGAAAACGGAATTGACTTAGTCATCTTTAAAAACAATGGACCATTTGTATTCAACCCAAAATTTTTAGCTAATAAACAAAATAAAACTGCTTCCCAATCATTATTTGATTCTGCTAACAACGTCATAATTTCAGCAGATTTTCGTTCCAAACGTTCAAAATATAAACGCTCTTGCCAATTTTTAAAAATAAAACCATCCACATTTATAATTTCATTTTCGCAAGAAATCCAAGATTTTTGAGAGATTAAAGATTGATACTTATGCAAATCAGATAATGCCACGTAATTCCTCAATTCAAGTGTAGGAATTTCCAGATTATCTTTTCTAAAAATTGGTGTATCATATTCCCAAACAACATGTAAAATAACTGAATCATAATTTGAATCATTCTCATGATTATGAATATACCAATCTGATGACTTGATGTGTATTTCTACATTTCCAGCCCATTTTTGATTACCAATAATAATTTGTGCATTAAAAAAATCAGGCCCTGCAAGTTGCAAATATTGTCCTGAATTTAGAATCTGAATTGATTCTCCCGCAGTGGTTTGAAGTTGAGTAACAGCAAATTTCTTATGCTGCCACACGTGGTGCAAAAAATCTTCTTTCATTCTGTATGGCGTATAATTGAAAAACAAAGATAAAAAAATTATATTTGCTGAACAACTCAACTTATATGAAAAAAATAATAACTATTACTTTATTAAGTCTTTTTTCTTTGGTTAACGCTCAAACTAAAGCAATACCAACAAAAGGTCTAAAAATAACCTATACTAAAAGTTCAAACGGAAAGCTTATCGAAAATCAAGATGCCATTTTAGTTTTCACAAATCCGGCAGAAACTTTAGTTACTTCTGAAAAAATGAATTCTGGAAAAGCGGAATTCCCTTTCGAACAAACATTAATCCATCGTGCTGAAAATAAAATTGTTCAGGTTACCCAACTCAAAAAAGATAAATCGGTTACTACAATTGACAGTATTTCTTTAGCAAAACAAAATTTTGAATTTTTAGCAGAAACCAAAACTATTTTAGGCTACAAATGTCAAAAAGCTAAAACCATCATTAATTCAAATACTATTGAAATTTGGTATACTAACGAACCTGGAATAAAAGGTGCACCAACAGCTTTAGGTCAAAACCTTGGTTTAGTGCTAGAGATGGTTCGCAATGGAAATTTTGTGATTTCGGCTACTAAAATAGAGAAGATTAAATCAGCTAGTCCGAGTTTAGAATTACAAAAGAGCACGACTAAAAGTACAGTTATAGATGGTTTGACTTACAAAGATTTAGTTTGGAAAAGTCGTTTTACCACAATTAAAGTATTTGAAAATGAAATTATTAATTTTTCAGATAGTTCTAAATCTAACGACAGTATTTTACGATTTGCAAACGGAACTATCATTCTAAAGAAAATTACATTTCCAATAATTAAAACAGGAGATTTAGTCTTTTTAGATTTAGCAGAACAATCAAATGGCGATGCTTATGATAGAACGGGTTCAGTTTTTATGATACCTCAAGATAAAAAGCAATCGTTTTTAGGAGGTTTACAAAATGGTACAAAAACTTTACCTGTTTATGAAAACGGCAATGGAAAGCAATATCAAGGTGTTGTGGCTACACAAGATTTTTCTCCAATTATTGAATTGATGCGCTTTTTTACACCTTTTGGAATCAAACAATACAACTACATTCAATTGAAAGACAAAACGTGGCACGAAATTGTTCCATACCGAATGGATATTACTGATTTGAAATCGAATTTATCAGGAAAAACCGTTTATGTGGGAACTTTTATTGGTAATTACGATAAAGGCGGACACAAAATTTCGATGCATATTACGATTAATCCAAGCGAAAGTAATTTAGACAAAACTAATATTTCAATACCGCTATTCAATACTGTGAATGTGATGGAAATGGCTGGACAAGAATATGCGACAATGTTTAATCATGAAAAAGGTTTGGAAGTTACTTTCACGCTAGATAAAGAAATCAAAAATGCGAAACTTCGCTACATCACCACTGGTCATGGAGGTTGGGAAAATGGTGACGAATTTGTTCCAAAGAAAAACACTATTGTTTTTAACGGAAAAGAAATATTTTCATTTATTCCTTGGCGACAAGATTGTGGCGGTTACCGATTATTTAATCCAGCATCAGGAAATTTTAATGATGGATTATCTTCTTCAGATTTGAGTCGTTCGAATTGGTGTCCGGGAACCGCAACGAATCCAATTTATATTGAATTAGGAGATTTGAAAGCAGGAACCCATACCATACAAGTTAAAATTCCACAAGGTCCAAACGAAGGTGGAAGTTTTAGTGCTTGGAATGTTTCAGGCGTTTTACTAGGAGAATAAAAAAGGACGTTCAATTGAACGTCCTTTTTTATTATTTTATTGAACCGATAATATCATATTTCGTAATAATGTGATGCTTTCCATTTCCTAAATCGACTAAAACTGCTTGATTATCTTTAGTAATTAGTTTAGAAACATCTTCTACTGGTGTTCCAATTTTTACGATTGGAAATGGTTTTCCCATTACTTCGCGAATTGGTCTTTCAGCTATGTTTTTATCAGAAATAAAACTTTGAAACAAATCTGATTCATCAACAGAACCTACAAATCCGTTAACATCAACTACTGGAATTTGAGAGATTTTATATTTTCTCATTCTTTCAATTGCGTGAGAAACCAATTCTTCTGTACGAACAATTACTAATGGTTTATCGATATGTTCTTTGATTAAATCTTCTGCTTTAGTAATTTCTTCTTCTAAGAAACCTCTTTCGCGCATCCAATCATCATTAAACATCTTTCCAACATAACGGCTTCCAGAATCGTGAAATAAGACCACAACTACATCATTTGGACCAAAATGTTCTTTCAACTGCAATAAACCCTTTACAGCGGCTCCAGCGGAGTTTCCAACAAAAATCCCTTCTTCTAAAGCTATTTTTCTCGTGTAAACGGCTGCATCTTTATCGGTAACTTTTGTAAAACCGTCGATTAATGAAAAGTCAACGTTTTTGGGTAAAATATCTTCTCCAATTCCTTCTGTGATATAAGAATAGATTTCGTTCTCATCAAAAATTCCGGTTTCATGGTATTTTTTGAATACTGATCCATAGGTGTCAATTCCCCAGATTTTGATGTTTGGATTTTTCTCTTTTAAATATTTAGCAACCCCAGAAATCGTTCCTCCCGTTCCAACACCAACCACAAAATGCGTAATTTTTCCTTCCGTTTGTTCCCAAATCTCCGGGCCAGTTTGTTCGTAATGTGCGGTTGCATTACTTGGATTATCGTATTGATTTACATACCAAGAATTAGGAATTTCTTCGCCTAGTTTTTTTGATACTGAATAATAAGAACGTGGATCTGTTGGTTCCACATCTGTCGGACAAACAATTACTTTTGCACCAACAGCACGCAAAATATCAGATTTTTCTTTAGATTGTTTATCTGAAATTACAAAAATACATTTATATCCTTTTACAATAGCTGCCAAAGCTAATCCCATTCCTGTGTTTCCAGAAGTTCCTTCGATGATAGTTCCTCCTGGTTTTAATCTACCGTCAGCTTCCGCATCTTCAATCATTTTTACTGCCATTCTATCTTTAACAGAATTTCCTGGATTGAAGGTTTCAACTTTAGCTAATACTAATGCATCAACTTCAGCAGTTACTTTATTTAATTGCACTAAAGGAGTATTACCTATAGTTTCTAATATATTTTTAGCGTATTTCATTTTGAAATTTAGAATTTAGAAATTGAATTTTGAGAACAAGCTAGTTTCATATTTTTTGCAAAGATAGTATGAATATAACGAATATGAAAATAGACAAGTTTTAGCGTAGTACAAGCAAAAGGATTAAATTTTATTTAAAGAAATTCCACACTAATCCAAAACGCACCATAAAATCACGATAAGGATAATTTGGAGCCGAATAAAAATCATAACCCGTTCTTGAGGAATTAAAATGTTCGGCCTTAAGGAAAATTCTTGTTTGACGAATCCTTGCATTTACAAAAAAATCTATTAACGGGAAACCCCCAACTTTAGTTTCATTTTGAACAAAAAACTCACCAATTAAAGGATTATAATCATTTGCATAATATTTAGTAAAATATTGAAAAGTAAATCCGGTTTGCAAATACATCGCTTTTTTGAAAACATATTCAGAAAAATACAATGTATTTCGAGTGGTTAATTGAGGTACATTTAATATATCATCCGTTTGTTCAACCGATTGGTATAAAAGTGTATTGTCTAAAGCTAGCTTCCAAAACTTGATTTCTTTATTAGCTTTAATAGAAAAATAATTGATTGTATTATTATACTGAACAGGTTCAACAAGTAATGAAGTGATATCATTTGTAGTATTGTCAAAAAACAAATGATCATTTAAAACTTTATACTGTGCCGTAAGATTTAGCCATTTTGTATTTGCCGAAAATGAAAATTGATTCATTTTTTCAGTCTTAAAGTTGTTATACCAATTGTAATTTATATAATCACTTTGATATAAAGTATAATTCAAACTTGGAAGACTATTTAATTTTTGAAAATTAAACTCTAGCTGAATATTTTCATCCCATTTATACTTGGCATTAGCCTCAATATTAGAAATAGATTGATCGCTTATTGCTTGAGAAACTGATAATTTAGCCGTAAGATTGTTGGCGAAATAAGTATAAATTCCTCCAATCATATTAATTCTGTCAGCAATAGAATTTGGAACAGCAATGTTTCCAGAACCATCATATACTACACTATTGTAGAAATAATTATATTTATTATCTTCTATAAAAAACTCCAAATCACCTAAAGCTTTTGTTTTATAGGCAACACCAACCTTATTGTACAAATGGTTATAACGAGTTTTATTGTTTATATCCGAAGAAAAAGCGCTACCAAATCTAGAACTAACTGTAGGCTGAGTGTACTCAAAAAATTTGTATTCATGATTAAATTGGTGTGTAAACACAAGACTATTTGGATTAGATTTACTTAATTTGAAGGAATGATCAATAAAAAATCGATTTCCTTTCAGTAAAGAAGTAGCATCGTCAAAATAAACTTCTAATCGCTCTCTATCTTTAAAATTATCAGCACCAGATTCGAACTGAGAAACATCAACAATACCACCATTTTCCTGATTGGAAATATCTTGACCAGTAAAATGTGCATTTAAAATATATCGTTTATCTTTAGTAAAATAACTTGAAGTAAATCTGAAATTTCCAGAGCTTGCAATATTATTTACATATTTACCAATAGAACGCAAACCTTTATATGCGATAGAAAAATTAAGATTTGGTTTTGTATTAATGGTCAAAAAAGCATCTAAAGATTGACCTTGCTCCATAACTGTTTTATAATACAAATCTGTCAATGGCGTAGGAACAGAATAATATTTCACATCATCAACTTCCAAATAGTTAAAATGTTTTGCAGAAAAACCAAAGGAAGGAAAAATATTTTTTCGATTTAAGCTATAGTCAAGCGTATTATAAGTATGACCTTCGTTAGAAAAAGGCAGCAATCCAAAAATATCCTTTCTTAGAAGGTTGTATTTGTATTCACTTTGTATAGTCAATGAGGTATCAACATAAGTTGTATCTCTTTGTATATTATAGATTTTATATAAGTTTATTGGAGGTTTTGCATTCTTCAAGGAATCTTGTTTAGCTATACTTCCAAAATTATCATCTTGGGAATAACTAAAACAACTGAAAAAAAAGGCTACAATAAAAAGTATGTTTCTCATTCTAATAAAATATGCACAAATGTAATGAGAAAAAAGGGAATAAAAAAAGCCCCTATAAATAGGGGCTTTAAATATAAACAAGAAATTATTTTTTCTTATTAACTTTTACGTGTTTACCCATACCAGATATTGCACCAGTATTATCATTAAACACTTTGAATTTTCTTTGACCATCTACATCTGTATAAACTTCAACAGACATAACATAGCTTTCAGTTCCTTCAGGAGTCATAGAAGTAAATCTATCAGCTGCATCTTGAGCATATAACCCTTTGAATGAACCAGCTCTATAATAGTCTACAGTAACTGGAATTTCAAATTCAGCTAATCCTAAAAGTGGGAAAGAAAGTGATGCTAAATCTAATTCTCCATTAGTATATAAGAATGAAGTAATGTGATAAACACCATCCGCATAATCAGCTAAATTCATAGATAAAGACTCTTCACAAGCTCCAGTTTGAGCATCAAAAACACTCAAATCGTTATAAGAAGCATCATAAACAATGAAATCTATATCATATCCATTTCCTGACAATTCACTCTCAAATTCACATAATGAACTTGAATAAGCAGCTACACCAAAATCTTTGTTAAAATGAAAATCTAAAGTCAATTCATCTTTAACAACATTATCAATGTTAATTGTTACGATTGAAGGTGTAAATAAAACAGCTGAAGTTCTAGTATCACCAACTGTAAGTACTAATTGTTCATTATCATCGTTGTCAATATCTTCTTCAATTACAATTTCACCTGTAAAAGAAGTAGCTCCAGCAGGCACAACAAATGTTTGCTGAAAAGCTGTGTTTGAATATGATTCAGAAACACTTGAATCAACTCCTGAAGCAGAACTTTGATTCAATCTAACAACGTAAAAATGAAACTCACGACCTACAGGCTCGTCAAAATTCAATGTAAAAGGAACAATATCTCCTTCTTGAGCATTAATAGTTGAAGCAATATTAATGGTCATATTTGGCTTGTGTACTTGAACAATATCAGCAACATCTTCTTCCTTATCACAAGAGAATAAAACAGATGCAAATGCAAATACACCTAAAACTTTTAAAAATTTATTCATAATAATAATTTATTTATTAACTACATTGGAGTATATACACTTTGATATGTTCTTTCAACTGTATTACTAGTAAACCAAATTGAATATTGGATTGTAATAACACCTGTTGCTTCATCAACAATACTATTTGTATATTGCGTTGAACTTTGAGTTACAATGTTAGAATAAGCATGAGCTAAATTTTGCTCCTCAACTTTTACTCTTCCACATACCTCTTTAAAGTCATAACCTACATCAGATAAAGAAGCATCTAAATTATTCCAAGTACCAGTTAAAGTTAAATCAGTAACTGCTTTATAATTACCTACAGTTGTAGTATTATAAGTACCTGTTGAAATTTCATCAATCATCTCATTATCACGAGTGTAAGGACCTCCAGCAGGACTAATTCTTGTAGTAACTACAGAATAATTACCAGCCAAATCAGAAGTACATGTACCTTGTAAAGTAACATATATACGATTTTTATTTCCTGAAATTACTACAGTATTACCAGAAGAAGTTGCAGAAACTAAATCTAATACTAAAACTGGTGGATTTTGATCATCCAAAGTAGCTGAATCAACATTAATTTTGATAGCTGAAAATTTGTTACCTGCAGGAACAACAGTTGTATTGCCTGGAGTATCAAATGTAAAATGCGTACCTTCTACAGCAGTAGACTCATCTAAATTAACTTCATAAGTTAAATTTAAATCAGAATTAAGAGCAAGACCATTACCACCAACTAATTCCACTGGAATATCGAAAGGAAAAACTTCAGAGTCATCCTTTAAGAAAAAACCAGTTTTTTCAGCTACTGAAAATTGAGTTACATAAGAACCTTGTCCATAGTTCAATTCTTCATCATCACCAACACTATCGCATGAGTTAAATGCAAGTGTTCCGATGAATAAAAACGCTAATGTTTTAAATGTGTTTTTCATAATTCATTTTTTTTTAATTAATTCTGCCAAAATACTTTTGAAGTAAAGGCATCACCAGATGATTGGGTTGGAACATTATCTGGATTTGCAGCATACTCTGAAGTAGGATATAATAATCTTACAGGAATAACTGTAGAATTAGTTTGATTAGGAGCAACTGGTAAATCAGCTGGGAAACCAGTTCTTCTATATTCAATCCAACTTTCAAAACCATTAATTCCAATTAAAGCAACCCATTTTTGATAAATAATTGCCTCTAAATTAACAGCTGTTGAATTTGGAAATGGGTAACTAGTTAAATAACCCGCAGCAGAACCAGCACCTAAATAATCGAATGAAGCTTGTACACCTGCATTATAAAAAGATTCTGCATCACCAACGATATAACCTTTAGAAGCCGCTTCAGCTTGTAAAAACAAACTTTCAGCTGCCAACATGATTACACCATCTTGAGAAGCACTACTTAAAACACCAGGGCCAATACCAGATAAACTAGCAGAGTTTGGTCCACCAACATTATTTTGAGCAATACCTGCATAAGTTGTACCTGTTCCAACATTTTTATAAATAAATGCTCTTCTAGGATCAACAGATAACTTAGATATAGCATAATCAGTTGCTCTAGTTGCATTAGCATTAGCAGCAGGGTCACCAGCTACAGTTTTACCAAAAGCAGCATAGAAAGGATTTTGCTTATTAGTATCATTTAAATAACCAGGATTACATAAAATGTTTTCACCAGCACCTAAAAATCCAATACCATTATTAACCGCTGCATCAAAATCAGCCTGTGAAACTAAACCAGCTTTTTCACTTTGTCTTAATAAGATTCTTAATTTAAGTGTATTAGCAAATTTAGACCACATAGCCATATCTCCATGTAACATTACATCATTTCCTGAACCAGGAACTAAAGCAGAAGCGTCAGCATTAGCAATAAGATCTTGCGCTGCAGATAACTGAACAATCAAGTCATCATAAATCGCATTTGCATCATCAAAAACTGGAGTAGTATTAGCTGCACCTTGTAAAGCTTCAGAATAAGGAACATCTCCATAAGCATCAACTAAATACTGGAAATGAAATGATTTCATGATTTTTGCAATTGCAACATAATTTGTATACTTTGGATCAGTATTTTTTTCAATAACATCATAGTTTCTTAAAGGAAGAACATATGCATTTTCATAAATTCCTGTTCTGAAACCACTAGTAACTAAATATAAAGTTTCATCAGTAAAATACACATAATCACCACCTGCAGCCCATGAATATGACCATAAGTTTCCAAGTGTATTCATTGAATTATAACCACCTTGTAATACATCAACAGTATATTTTTGTGCAACCGGCAACGAAAGAGGTGGAGTAGATGAAACAGGACTATTCTGACTATCATTAACATCAAAATAATCATCACTACATGAAGTTGCAAAACCAACTACAAAAAGTGCTATTAAAATTTTATTCAATATTTTCATATTTCTTTTTTATTAAAATTTAACATCCAATTTAAATCCATAAGATGCAGTTGGAGGTAATTGAGACTGTGTACCAAAACCAGTAACTTGCTGACTATCATTTGTAAATTCAGGATCTGTATATTTATTTTGAGCAGATCTTAACATGATAATATTTCTAGCAACAAAACCTAAATTAACACCTTTTATAAAAGTTTTATCTAAGTATTTTGAAGGTAGTTCATAGCTTAAAGCAACCTCTCTTAATTTAAGTGTAGTAGCATCTACTACATAATTTTCTTTAATTGCATTATAAGTACCAGTCCAAAAATCGAAACCACCATTTGAAGTAGTAATATTAGTATTTTCAGACCATACTCCTGGAGTATACTCATAAACAGAATTAGGGAATACAAATGGCTCTCTTCCTGCAGAAGCACTATGTTGTGTTGAACCTGTAAACTCTAATGCATCAACTAAATTATTATAATATTTATGACCTGTTTTGTAATCAGCAACTGCAGATAAAGTAAATTGTTTGTATCTAACAGAAGTATTGAATCCCATAATTAAATCTGGAGTAGTATTTCCTAAAAATTTCAACTCAGAACTAACGATTGGGTCTCCATCAGCATTTAACATAATGTGACCTTCAGCATCTCTTGTATATGCAGTTCCATATAAAGAAGGGAATGATTCACCAACTTGAGCAAAAATACCAACTTCAGAAGTAGCTAAACCTGTTTGTAATCTATCAGCTCCATCAGACAATGATAAAACTTCACTTTTGATTTTAGATAAGTTAACTCCTAATTTCCATTCAAAGTTATCATTTTTAATAATTGAACCATTAACATCTAATTCGATACCCTTACTTTCCATCGACCCTGAATTAAGTCTTAATGCAGCTAAACCAGACGCATAAGAAGTTGAAGATGTTAAGAACTCATTATCAGTAGTAGTATTAAAGTAATTAGCCTTAATATTTAATCTATTGTTAAACATACCTAATTCAGTTCCAAACTCATACGATTTTGTAAAAGAAGGAGAAAAAGTAGCACTCGCACCATTAGTAGGAGCAGCTAAACCAACGATATCACCAAAAGGGAAACCAGCAGGCGTTGCGTATGTCTCATTAATAAATCCTATAGAAGGAGCAAAACCAGTTTTAGAGTAACTTCCATTAATTTTCCAAAAAGACATAATATCACCTTTAAGTGAAGGTATAGCATCTAACATAGAAAGCGAAGCTCCATAAGTATAAAAATCATATGAATCTTTTAATGTAGAAGATCTATCCAAACGATAAGCACCATTTAAAGATAAGAAAGTAGAAATATCTAATGTTAAATCAGCAAAATTACCAACTCTTCTTTCTTGAAAAGCACTTGAACCACCAGTTAACTCTCCTGTTCTAACCGAAGGATTATACAACCCAGGTACGAACAAATCATTACCACCAACATTCAAATTATTTTCTTTGTATGTATACAAAGCATTACCTAAAATTAAAGTACCTTTAACATCTTTAAATAATTCTCTTTTAAAAGTAAGCACTAAATCAGAAGTAATTCTTGTATTTGTACTAGTTCCCTCAGCAACAGAAGCCACTGTATTAGCATCAGTTCTTGTTGGCGCTAAAACCGGGTTATAAGTTACAGCATCTCTTGTGTTTTTAGCATATGAATTAAAGAAAGTTCCAGACAAACTATATGCAGCTGAAAACCATTTAGTAAACTCATAGTTAAATTTAACATTTGAAAACAATCTATTTGAAGTTGATCTATTTCTTGCGATATCAATCAACATATAAGGGTTTTGATAATATTCATTAAAATATCCCTCAGGAGTAGCAAACTTATTATTTCTCCAATCTTTATAAGATGTTAAAGGAATGTTTGCTGGTGTATTAATAATACTCCAATACAAAGGTCTTGTTTGGTAACCACCATCTCCCGCTACATTAGATTTATCATTAAAGAAAGAAACTCCAGTAGAAATTTTAAACTTACCAGAAGTTCTAGAAGCATTTAATCTAAAGTTGTTTTTTACATACTCATCTTTTGGAGTAATACCAGTAACATCACTTCTTTGAGCAGAAAAATAAAAAGTTGATTTTTCATCTCCACCACTTAAAGCAATTGTATTAATTTTAGTAATACCATCAACAAAGAAATCTTTTCTGTTATCAGGAATAGCTTGATAAGGCAACAACTGATAAGAACCATCATTTAAGATAGGCCCAACTCTTCTTGGCACACCATCAAATCTTGGCCCCCAACTTGTATTTTCATAAGGATCATACTCATTGTTAAATCCAGGTCCAAAAGTAGTCTGTAATTCAGGAAAATATTTAATTTTCTCAACAGTATAACTTGAATTAAATTCTACACTTAAACCAGTTTCTTTACTACCTTGTTTAGTAGTAACAATTAAAGCCCCATTTCTACCTTGAGAACCGTATAACGCAGTTGCAGAAGCACCTTTAAGTACGTTGATAGACTCGATATCATTTGGACTCAAACTATTTAAAGCTGTTCCAGACTGAATAATACCATCAATAACAATCAAAGCCGAGTTATCACCTGTAATCCCTTTATAACCACGCAAAATAATAGATGTTGATGGATTAACACCATTATTTTTTGTAATAATGTTCAAACCAGAAACCTTACCCGCTAAAGCAGTAACAGGGTTAACTGGAGCCGCTTGCATCAACTCTTTTGCCTGAACTTTTTGGGTAGCATACGCTAGTTTTTTAGTCTCTCTAGCAATACCATAAGCCGTAATAACAACTTCTTTCAATTCTTGCTTAAGCTCAACATTATAATTTGTCGCAGCCCCAACAGTTATTGATTTTTTACTTTCAAGAAATGATATCTCTAATACATCTCCTGATTTTGCTTTGATAGAATATTTTCCATCAAAATCAGTTGTGGTTGCATTAGTTGTACCTTTTACTACAACATTTGCACCAACAACAGGCCCTAGTTCATCAGTAACTACACCTGTAACAGTTTTCTCTTGCGCGAACGAAAACTGCATCATAAACGCTACTAAAAGCGTAAAAATCCATTTAAACTTCGATCTCATATTAAATTTATTTGAGTTAGTTATTCCGCAAACTTCTTAATTATTTCTTAAATAAACAAATAATACTTCGGAATATTACTAATTTATTTATGTTAAAGTTTTTGTTTAAAAAAAACATTTTGCGAAAGATTCTCATTATAAAGATGAATATATCGCAAAAAGGTTGCGTAAAAAATTATATTTTTGACAAAAAAAGATATGTTAAGCAAAAGTTATAGCAATTTAAAATTTGAATGCGGAACTGACGAAGCTGGCAGAGGATGCCTTGCTGGTCCAGTTACTGCTGCCGCAATCATTCTTAATTCTTCTTTTAATAACGAATTACTCAACGACTCAAAGATGTTGTCAGAAAAAATTCGAAAAAATTTAAAACCCATCATTGAAGATAATGCTATTACTTTTGCCGTAACACACATATATAATGAGGAAATTGATGAAATAAATATTTTAAACGCTTCTATGAAAGCAATGCAAGAATGTGTTTTAAAATTAAAAACAATTCCCGAACACATAATAGTGGACGGAAATAGACCTATAAACGGAAAATTAGGACTAAAACAATCCAATGGAAGAATTTTTTCAATACAAGAAATTGATATACTAAAATCTATTCCAAATACTAGCATAATAAAAGGAGACGGTAAATTTTTAAGTATAGCTGCTGCTTCTGTATTAGCCAAAACATACAGAGATGAATATATGGATAAAATCCACGAAGAGTTTCCAATGTATAATTGGAAGAAAAATAAAGGATATCCAACTAAGGAACATCGTGAAGCCATAAAAAAATATGGCCCATGTAAATATCATCGCATGAGTTTTAGATTACTTCCAGAACAGCTAAGCCTAGATTTATAATCAACGATTTTTTACCAACTATATGATTTCAGCTTCAAAGAGTTTTTGAAAATGTTTTACTATTTTAGATTTCACTTCTTCTTCATCAACCTGTTTATTTAACTCCACATGCATTGAAGTTACCGCTTTCCCTTTTATACCACAAGGTATAATATTATCAAAGTACCCTAAATCGGCATTTACATTTAAAGCAAAACCATGCATGGTTACCCAGCGAGATGCCCTAACTCCCATTGCACAAATTTTACGAGCGAATGGCGTACCTACACCTAACCAAACACCTGTTTCTCCTTCGCTTCGTTCCGATTGCAAACCATATTCCGATAAAGTCAAAATAATTGCCTCTTCAAGTAAACGCAGATATTTATGAATATCTGTAAAAAAATTTTCTAAATCTAAAATCGGATAACCTACAATTTGACCTGGTCCATGATACGTAATATCTCCTCCTCTATTTATTTTATAAAAAGTTGCCCCTTTTACTTCTAATTGTTTCTCTGAAAGCAAAAGATTAGACATATCGCCACTTTTCCCTAAAGTATAAACATGTGGATGTTCTACATATAAAAAATAATTTGGTGTTTCTAAAACAGCATCATCCTTGCGATTTTGAATTTTTATATCCACTATTTTCTTAAAAAGTTCTTCTTGATAATCCCAAGTAACTTTATAATCTTTTCGTCCTAAATCTTGAAGTTGAACTTTTTTATTCATTCCATTATTTTTTTTAACATCCCAACACCTACAAATAAAAACATAAAACGACCTGAATTATTAGGTCGTTTTATGTTTTTCTAAATATCTCTATTAATATCCCAAGCTTCTAAATATTCAGCTACACGTTTTACGAAACTTCCTCCTAAAGCCCCATCAACAACTCTATGATCATAAGAGTGCGATAAGAACATTTTTTGACGAATTCCAATGAAATCACCTTCTGGAGTTTCTATAACTGCTGGCACTTTTCTGATAGCACCTAAAGCTAAAATACCTACTTGTGGTTGGTTGATAATTGGCGTTCCAAAAACAGAACCAAAAGTCCCTACATTCGTAACTGTATAAGTTCCTCCTTGTGTATCGTCTGGTTTTAATTTTCCTGCTTTTGCACGGTTTCCTAAATCGTTAACCGCTTTTGCCATTCCAACTAAATTTAATTGGTCAGCGTTTTTAATTACAGGAACGATTAAGTTTCCGTTTGGTAAAGCTGCTGCCATTCCTAAGTTGATATTTTTACGTTTGATGATAAATTCACCATCAACTGAAATGTTCATTCCTGGAAAATCTTTCAATGCTTTTGCTACTGCTTCCATGAAAATTGGCGTGAAAGTTAACTTCTCACCTTCTCTCTTTTCGAAAGCGTTTTTAACTTTATCTCTCCATTTCACAATGTTTGTAACATCAACTTCAATGAATGATTGAACGTGAGCCGAAGTTTGAACCGAAGCTACCATGTAACCCGAAATCAACTTACGCATTCTGTCCATTTCTACAATCTCATCACCACCGTTAACAGAAATTGGAACAGCTTGAGCTACTGGAGCTGGAGTTGTTTTTGGAGCCGCCGCTGGTATCGCAACAACTGCAGGCTGACTTCCTCTATTTTTGATATAATTTAATAAATCTTCTTTGTTAACACGACCATCTTTACCAGAACCAGCAATAGATTCTAATTCTGCTAATGAAATTCCTTCTTCTTTCGCAATGTTTTTAACTAAAGGTGAAAAGAATTTATCTGATGTCGAAAAATCAGCTGGCGCAACAGTTTCTTTTGCTACTTCAACTGCTTTCGCAACTTCTGCAACTGCAACTGGCGCTTCTGCTTTAACTTCTGGAGTTGCTGCAACAGGACCACCTTCGGTTTCGATAATAGCGATAGTTTGTCCTACTTGAACTACATCATCGGTATTAAATAAAATTTCAACAAGTGTTCCTGCAACTTCTGAAGGCACTTCGCTGTCTACTTTATCAGTAGCGATTTCAAGTACTGCTTCGTCCATTTCAATTTTATCACCAACTTTTTTTAACCAGTTAGTAACTGTTGCTTCTGCAACACTCTCGCCCATTTTAGGTAATTTCAATTCAAACTTTGCCATATCTTTAAACTAAAGTTGTGTTTTTGTATTTGGTTTGCAAAAATACTAATTTTTCGTTCGTTTTTTAAAGAAATCAATAATTTTTTACAACAAAATTATTTGCCCTCTATCGTTCGAATTATTACTTCCAATTAGGTAATTCGAACTCGAAATATAATTTTTGAAACTTAGATTTTTACTCTTATTTAACTGCATAAAAGTAATAATTTCAGCAAAACTAAAAGTAGTGGTATCGAATATAATTTCAAGATTTTTTTGAGGTTGATTCTCAAATTGATTAAAATCAGATAAATAAGTTGCTTTTTTTGATAGGTTTAACTCTAAATTTTCTTTGGAAAAAACAACATATTCATCAATAGTTCTTACTTCATTCTTTTGTTGATTCTTCTTCAAAAGACTAAAAACGAAACTTCCAACTTGCATCATCACATCAAAAAACCATGATTTTTTAAAATGTTTTTTATAGAAAAATTGCATCGCTTCACGGAAACGTTTCATATAAGTACCATCGCGAACTGTACTTTCTCCTTTATAATGAATCACCGAAGTTTCGTGAAAGTAATAATTCGATTTCCCTGATTTCAAAACCAAATAACTCAAATCGATATCATCAGAATACATAAAGCAATTTTCATCAAAACCACCGACTTCGAGATACAATTCGCGCTTCATTACCATAAAAGCTCCCACCAAAATATCAACTTTTCCTGTTTCGTTTTCCGATAAATGTTGGGCATAATATTTTCCGAAATAATTTGAAATTTTATACAATCCAAAAATCTTTGTAAAAGCGACCCAAGGAGTTGGAACGCCACGTTTGCTCTCGGGAAGAAAATTTCCAGCTCCGTCGATTAATTTACAACCGATTATTCCGAGTTGTGAATTATGAGTTGTGAATTGCGAGTTTAAAATTTTTAAAAAAGTATCTTCTGCAACCACAGTATCGGGATTTAAAATACAAATGTATTCGCCTTTTGCTTGAGCGACTCCAATGTTATTTCCTTTTGGAAAACCTAAATTTTCTTTGTTTTCAATGAGTTTGATGTGCGGAAATTTGGTTTTCATCATCTCGCAACTTTCATCTGATGAAGCATTATCAATGACAATAATTTCTCCATCAATGCCTTCTAATGCTTTTTGAACACTGAGAACACATTGCTCTAAAAAATAGCGCACATTATAATTAAGGATGATAACGGATAGTTGCATAGAATTTTGAAAATTCAAATATCAATAAAGAAATTCCAAATTCCAACAAACAAAACCTTATTTTTGCACTTCTAAATAATATTATGAATTACTTATCAGTCGAAAATATATCGAAATCCTATGGCGAGCGTATTTTGTTTGACAACGTTTCGTTTGGAATTAACAAAGATCAAAAAATAGCTTTTATTGCTAAAAACGGTTCGGGAAAAACCACTATTATGAACATGATTAATGGTTTAGACGAACCTGATACGGGTCAAGTGGTAGTTCGAAAAGAGATTAATATGGCGTTTTTGTCGCAAAATAATAATTTGCAAGACGAGTTAACCATTGAGGAAAATATTTTTGCTTCGGATAATGAAATTCTGAAAGTTATTGAACGCTACGAAAAAGCTTTAGAAAATCCGAATGATGAAGAAGCGTATCAAAGAGCTTTTGACGATATGGACCGACACAATGCTTGGGATTTTGAAACGCAATTCAAGCAAATTTTGTATAAACTGAAGTTGGAAGACTTGAAAATGAAAGTCAAAAACATGTCGGGTGGACAAAAAAAACGTTTATCATTAGCCATTATTTTGATTAGCAAACCCGATTTATTAATTTTAGACGAGCCAACCAATCACTTGGATTTAGAGATGATTGAATGGTTAGAAGATTATTTTGCAAAAGAAAATATCACGTTATTTATGGTAACGCACGACCGTTTCTTTTTGGAACGTGTTTGTAATGAAATTATCGAATTAGACAACGGAAAAATCTATCAATACAAAGGGAATTATTCCTACTACTTAGCCAAAAAAGAAGAACGATTGGCTTCTGAAAATGCGAGTATCGACAAAGCGCAAAACTTATTCGTAAAAGAATTAGCTTGGATGCGTCGTCAACCAAAAGCTAGAACCACCAAATCAAAATCGCGCCAAGATGATTTTTACAAAATCAAAGAAGTTGCCGAAAGTCGAAGAAAAGAAAATGTGGTAGAGTTGGAAATAAACATGGAACGCATGGGAAGCAAGATTATCGAAATGGTAAAATTGAACAAAAATTTCCCTGACCGAACCATTTTAAAAGATTTCAGCTATTCGTTTCAACGTGGTGAACGCATTGGAATTATTGGTAAAAACGGAACAGGAAAATCAACTTTCTTAAACATTTTAACGCAAACGATTCAACCCGATTCAGGTAAAGTAATTATTGGCGATACCATTAAAATTGGATATTACACCCAAAGTGGAATTAATCCAAAACCGGGACAAAAAGTTATCGATATCATCAAGGAATATGGCGAATATATTCCGTTAACGAAAGGAAAAATTATTTCGGCTTCGCAATTACTGGAACGCTTTTTATTTGATGCCAAAAAACAATACGATTTCGTAGAAAAATTAAGTGGTGGCGAATTGAAACGTTTGTATTTATGTACCGTTTTAATTCAAAATCCAAATTTCTTAATTTTAGATGAGCCAACGAATGATTTAGATATTGTAACGCTGAACGTTTTGGAAAGTTTCCTTTTAGATTATCCAGGCTGTTTATTAGTGGTAAGTCACGATAGATATTTCATGGATAAAATTGTGGACCACTTATTTGTTTTTAGAGGTGAAGGCGAAATTGAAGATTTTCCAGGAAATTATTCAGATTTTAGAGCGTATGAAGATTCGGCAGAACCAAAAGTTTTGAATTCGGTAAGTACTGAAAAAACAAATTGGAAAGAAAAACAAACGGCTTCAACGGGATTGAGTTTCAATGAACAAAAGGAATTCAATAAAATTGAAAAAGAAATCAAAGATTTAGAATACAACAAAAAACAAATCGAACAAGAATTCGCCAACGGAAAAGTTTCTGATGATAAAATTGAAGAGAAAGCTAACGAATTACAAAAAATCATCCAAGCTTTAGAAGAAAAAGAAGAACGCTGGTTTGAGTTGTCGAGTAAAATGGAATAATAATTAGTATTCAGTCGCAGTCGCAGTGTACAGAAAAAACTGTGACTGAAAACTGTGACTGAAAACTGTGACTGAAAACTGTGACTATAATTAAATCTTACATAAAATTCCTTTTCCACTCCAAAAACGAACATGGAGTGCATTCGCCATTTGTGTTTGATTTGGTTACGAAATGTTTTTATGACAACACCAAATATCCAGAATACGAACAATTAAAATCCTATCGAAAATCACTTTTAGCAAACAAGAATACGATTGAAGTTACCGATTTTGGTGCTGGTTCGCGCGTTTTTAAATCGAAAACTAGAGAAATTTCAAAAATTGCCCAAACGGCTGGAATTACTCCAAAAAATGCGGAATTACTTTTTAGAATAGCTCGTTATCTTCAACCTAAAAACATTTTAGAAATTGGCACTTCATTAGGATTGGCTACTTCGGCTCTCTCTTTAGGATATAAAGAATCTAAAATTATTACATTAGAAGGTTGTCTGAATACGCAAAAGCAATCGCAAGTTCAATTGCAAGAACAAAATTCAAATTTTCAAAATATTGAGTTTGTAAATACAAAATTTGAAGACTATTTTGAAAACCTGAAACCCGAAACTTTAAACTCGAAACCCCAAATCTTCGATTTGGTTTATTTCGATGGCAACCATTCTAAAAAAGCAACTTTAGATTATTTTGAAGCCTTACTTCCAACTATTTCCAATGATTCCGTTTGGATATTCGATGACATTCATTGGTCAGCTAATATGGAAGAAGCTTGGGAAATAATAAAAAAACATCCAAAAGTTACCGTTACAATTGATACCTTTCAATGGGGAATTCTGTTTTTTAGAGCAGAACAAAATAAGGAACACTTTATTATCAATCCGAATAAAACGATTAGTTCGCAGTTGCTTGAAAGAATTCGTTTTTAGTTGTAACAAATTCCTTTCTTTTTCTACTTATAGATAGTTTTGAAGTCATTTTCTGAATTCAAACTTCTAAATTCTAATTTCATTATGGCAAATCCGTTAATCAAAATAACCAATATCAAAAGAGATTTCCCTTTAGGAAACGAAATCGTGTATGTGTTAAAAGGCATCGATTTAGAGATAAATAAAGGCGAATATGTAGCATTGATGGGGCCTTCGGGTTCAGGAAAATCAACGTTGATGAATATTTTAGGTTGTTTGGACACACCAACATCTGGAAGTTATATTTTGAACGGAAAACACGTAAGTGAAATGCACGACGATGAATTAGCCGAAATTAGAAACAAGGAAATTGGATTCGTTTTTCAAACATTCAACTTGATGCCTAGAACTACGGCTTTGGATAATGTAGCATTACCAATGGTTTATGCAGGCTATTCAAAATCAGAACGAAATGAAAGAGCTACAGAAGTATTAACTCAAGTAGGATTAGACGACCGCATGGATCACAAACCTAATCAACTTTCAGGAGGACAACGTCAACGTGTGGCTGTAGCTAGAGCCTTAGTTAACAAACCTTCCATTATTTTAGCGGACGAACCAACAGGAAACTTAGATAGTAAAACTTCCGTTGAAATCATGAATTTATTCAACGAAATTCATGCCAATGGGAACACCGTAATCTTAGTAACGCACGAAGAAGATATTGCTGCTTATGCACACAGAATCATTCGTTTGCGTGATGGAATTATTGAAAGCGATACACTAAATAAAAAATAGAATTAACATCATAAGTTTTGTTTTCAACTCAAAGCTAATTGCTGATTCACTTTAAATTTTGTTATCTTTGAAAAAGAAATTTAGTTTAAAAATATAATAATACTTTTAAACTCACAATCTTTATTCACAAAATGAAAGTCTACACAAAAACCGGAGACACGGGCACTACTGCATTATTTGGTGGAACTCGCGTTCCAAAACATCATATACGAATCGAAAGCTATGGAACGGTTGACGAATTAAATTCTCATATAGGATTAATCCGTGATCAAGAAATGAATCAATTGTACAAAAATGTTCTTATCGAAGTACAAGACCGCTTATTTACAGTTGGTGCTGTTTTAGCTACACCTCCCGAGAAAGAAACATTAAAAAACGGACAACCTCGATTACAAAACCTAGGTATTATTGAATCGGATATTGAATTTTTAGAAAATGAAATCGATACCATGGAAGAATCGTTGCCTCCTATGACTCATTTTGTTTTACCTGGCGGCCATACTACCGTGTCATATTGTCATATTGCTCGCTGTGTTTGTCGTAGAGCTGAGCGTTTAGCAGTACATTTGAATGACATAGAACCGACAGATGAGCATGTAATTAAATATTTAAACCGACTTTCTGACTATCTTTTTGTCTTGGCACGAAAGTTGTCCTACGACTTGAACGCTGATGAAGTACAATGGATACCAAGAAAATAGTATTCTCTACTCAGTCTTTTATTGCTTTATTTGGGTAGATTGGCAAAAATAATTACCAAAAAACAACTCCATTTGAACCTTAAAAAACTACGTTCTTAAATTTTAATAAAAAAAGTAAAAAAAAACTTGATTTTTTAAGTAATAAATTTATTTTTGCATAAACTTAAATCGATAAAAAGATGTATTGGACATTAGAATTAGCGTCATACTTGAGTGATGCACCTTGGCCAGCAACCAAAGATGAACTTATCGACTATGCTATTAGAACTGGAGCTCCATTAGAAGTAGTGGAAAACTTACAGTCTATAGAAGACGAAGGTGAAATCTATGAATCAATGGAAGAGATTTGGCCAGACTATCCTACTGACGAAGATTATCTTTGGAATGAGGACGAATATTAAAAAATAAATAAACACAACAGAAACAAGTCTCTTCACTGAGGCTTTTTTTTTGGTTATATTTACAAACATTTAGAAAACAAAAATTATGAGTATCATAAATTCCATATTGAAGGCTTTTGTGGGTGATAAATCGGAGAAAGATGTAAAAGCGATTCAACCTTTAATCACAAAAGTAAAATCTTTTGAGAATGCTTTAAAAGCTTTATCTCACGATGAATTACGAGCTAAAACTGCCGAATTCAAATCAAAAATACAACAAGCTCGTGCTGAAAAAGACGCTAAAATAGTTTCTTTAAAGCAAGATGCAGAACAAACACAAGATATTGATGCTCGTGAAGATATCTATGCTGAAATCGACAAAATCGAAAAAGAAGCGTATGAAATTTCTGAAAAAGTATTAAACGAAATTCTTCCGGAAGCATTTGCTGTCGTAAAAGAAACTGCACGTCGTTTTAAAGAAAACACAACAATTACTGTAACTGCTTCTCCAAAAGATCGTGAGTTATCAGCTACAAAATCATATATTACTATTGAAGGAGATAATGCAAGCTGGGCAAACTCATGGGATGCTGCAGGTAAAGCTATTACTTGGGATATGATTCACTATGATGTCCAATTAATTGGTGGAGTTGTATTACATCAAGGTAAAATTGCCGAAATGCAAACTGGTGAAGGAAAAACATTAGTAGCAACATTACCACTATACTTAAACGCTTTAACCGGAAATGGAGTTCACTTAGTAACCGTAAATGACTACTTAGCAAAACGTGATAGCACTTGGAAAGCACCTCTTTTTGAATTTCACGGAATGACTGTAGATTGTATTGACAATCATCAGCCTAACTCTCCAGAAAGAAGAAAAGCATACGAAGCCGATATTACTTATGGAACAAATAACGAATTTGGTTTTGATTATTTGCGCGATAATATGGCTCATGCACCAGAAGATTTAGTACAACGCAAACATAATTATGCCATTGTTGACGAGGTCGATTCTGTATTAATTGACGATGCTAGAACACCTTTAATCATATCTGGACCAGTTCCTCAAGGAGATCGTCATGAGTTTAATGAATTAAAACCAAAAGTTGAAAACTTGGTTTCCTTACAACGTAAATTAGCTACTGATTGCTTAACAGAAGCAAAACGTTTGTTTAAAGAAGGAAATAATAAAGATGCTGGTTTTTACTTATTACGTTCACACAGAGCATTACCAAAAAGCAAAGCTTTAATCAAATTTTTATCAGAAGAAGGGGTAAAACAATTACTTCAAAAAACTGAAAATCAATACATGCAAGATAACAACAGAGAAATGCCGAAAATTGATGAGGCGCTATACTTTGTTATCGAAGAAAAAAACAATCAGGTAGAATTAACAGACAACGGAATTCAATATCTTTCACAAGATACTGATGCGCAATTTTTCGTATTACCAGATATTGGAACCGAAATTGCTCAAATTGAAAAAGAAAATCTTTCTACAGAAGAAGAAGCTGAGCGTAAAGAAGAATTATTTAAAGATTTTTCTATCAAATCAGAGCGTATTCACACATTAACGCAATTATTAAAAGCATATACTTTATTTGAAAAAGATACGGAATATGTTATCATGGACAATAAAGTATTAATTGTTGATGAACAAACAGGTCGTATTATGGATGGCCGTCGTTATTCTGATGGGTTACACCAAGCTATTGAAGCCAAAGAAAACGTTAAAATTGAAGCAGCTACACAAACATTTGCTACGATTACATTACAGAATTATTTCCGTATGTACAGCAAATTAGGCGGTATGACAGGAACTGCTGTTACCGAAGCTGGTGAATTTTGGGAAATCTACAAATTAGATGTTGTAGAAATTCCAACAAACCGACCAATGGCTCGTAAAGACAAAGACGATTTGATTTATAGAACCGTTCGTGAAAAATTTAATGCAGTTATTGAAGATGTAGTACAATTATCAAATTCAGGAAGACCTGTATTGATTGGAACAACATCGGTTGAAATTTCGGAATTATTAAGCCGAATGTTAAAAATTAGAGGTATTCAACACAACGTATTGAATGCTAAAATGCACAAAAGCGAAGCAGAAATTGTAGCTGAAGCAGGAAAACCTGGAGTAGTTACGATTGCAACCAATATGGCGGGTCGTGGTACCGATATCAAATTATCTGACGAAGTTAAAAAAGCAGGTGGTTTAGCAATTATCGGAACAGAGCGTCACGATTCACGTCGTGTAGACCGCCAGTTAAGAGGTCGTGCTGGTCGTCAAGGAGACGTAGGTAGTTCACAATTCTACGTGTCTTTGGAAGATAACTTAATGCGTTTATTCGGTTCAGAAAGAGTAGCGAAAGTTATGGATAGAATTGGTCTAAAAGAAGGTGAAGTAATTCAACATTCAATGATGACAAAATCTATCGAAAGAGCTCAGAAAAAAGTAGAAGAAAACAACTTTGGTGTACGTAAACGTTTGTTAGAATATGACGACGTAATGAACGCTCAAAGAGAAGTAGTTTACAAAAGAAGACGTCACGCATTACATGGTGAACGTTTGAAAGTTGACATCGCAAACATGATGTATGACACTTGCGAATTAATTGTAGAACAAAATAAATTAGCCGGTGATTTTAAAAATTATGAGTTTGAATTAATTCGTTATTTCTCAATTAGTTCTCCAATCTCTGAAGCAGAATTTGGAAAACTATCTGACAGAGAAATTGCAGGAAAAACATACAAAGCTGTTTTAGAACATTATAATGATAAGATTGAAAGAAATGCCTCAGAAGCATACCCAATTATCAAAAATGTTTATGAAAACAATAACGGGCAATATTTACGAATTATCGTTCCTTTTACAGACGGAATTAAATCATTGAATGTTGTTACTGATTTAGAAAAAGCGTATACCTCTGAAGGAAAAACTTTAGTTACTGATTTTGAGAAAAACATTACTTTAGCAATTGTAGATGAGGCTTGGAAAAAACACTTACGCAAAATGGACGAATTGAAACAATCGGTTCAATTAGCAGTTCATGAACAAAAAGATCCATTGTTGATTTACAAATTTGAAGCGTTCAACTTGTTCAAAAAAATGATTGATGATGTAAATAAAGAAGTGATTTCATTCTTATTTAAAGGAAATTTACCTTCACAAAACCCATCTGATATTCACGAAGCAAAACAAGTGCGTCAAAAAGAAAATTACACCGAATCAAAACAAGATTTAGACAGTGATGATGCCGCAAATGAAGCAAGAAGAGCTGGTGAAATGGCAAGCCAAAGACCACAAGTAACGGAAACAATTACGAGAGAAACACCAAAAATTAATCGTAATGACACCGTAACTATCAAACATGTTATGAGTGGAAAAAGCGAAACCATGAAATTCAAAAAAGCTGAAAGCATGATTGCTTCTGGCGAATGGGTTTTGGTTAACGAATAATTGATTCATTTCAAAATAAACTAATCCTCAATTACCAAAAGTAGTTGGGGATTTTTTATATTTGATAAAATTTCCAAAAATGCAAAATATTCCAACAAACAATATCACCTACACCGAATTTTTCAACCAAGTTAGAACAAGTATAGCCGATGGCACTTTTGCTAAATTAACACTAGCTAAAACCGTTGGAAAACCTGAATTACAGAATATTTATGTAAAAACCATCGTAGAAGATAATATCTTAAAATTGTCAATGACCTATAAAATTTACACGACTGAAAAGCAAGAATTGGTAAAAATTTGCAAGTTAGACGATTTAGAATCAGAGTTAATTCCGCACATCAATAATCCGTTTTTATCTGCTTTGTTATTTACAACCGAAGCCGATATTACCATGAAATTAAACAAAAAGCGAGTAGCTAGTATTATTGAACAAACACCAACATTTAAAAATGCAGATACAAATTTGGTGGAGTTTTTGAATAGATAATTATAGTTAAATAAAAAAATCTTATGAAGTATTATTCTATAATTTTATTGTTGTTTTGTTCTTTTTTTTCTCATGGACAAGTAAATTCTGCAAATATTAAAATTGATAGTATTACAACATTACAACTTGTTAGAGAAAAATTTAATCCTAAAATAAATAAACTTGAGATAAAGAATGGTTTTGTTTTAGGAATTAATGATTGTCCTTTATTCGGTTCTGATGGTGAAATTCCAAAAGATAAATTGATTAAAGCTACACTTAAAATTAAAGATAAAAGTTATAATTTACAAGTTGACAACATGTATAATCCTTGGACAGGAGATAATTTAAATATTGATTTTTTTAAAATAATTCATAGTGGAGAAAATTATCATCTTCTCAAATGTATATTTTCTGATGGAGCAGGAACTTATGCCGCACAATGGTTAATTGAATGGAATTCAAGCATTAGAGAAATTATTACAAAAGATGAATTAATTATTGAATCATATTTTCAAAAATAAGCTAAATTCTGTATCAATAGTTTTTATAATCTATTCCCCATCAGGAAAAATCTTCCCAGGATTCAACACATTATTTGGGTCAAAAATGGCTTTAATGCGTTCCATTAATTCCAAATGCACTTTTGAAAACGCAATATCCATGTAGTTTTTTTGTACCAAACCAATGCCGTGTTCTCCAGAAAGCGTTCCTTTTAAACCAACTGTCAATTCAAAAATTTCCCTGATTCCTTTAGGAACTTCTGTTTTCCAATTCTCATCGGTCATATTGCCTTTGATGATGTTTACGTGTAAATTACCATCGCCCGCATGTCCATAACAAACGGATTGAAAACCATATTTAGCCCCAATTTCTTTAATGCCTTTTAATAGTTTCGGCAATTCATATCTTGGCACAACGGTATCTTCTTCTTTATAAATAGAATTTGCTTTTACCGCTTCTGCTACAGAACGACGCATTTTCCAAAGTGCATTTTTTTGTTCGTCAGTATCAGCAAACAATACTTCGTCGATTTCAAATTGTTCTACGACTGACAAAATTTGTTCGGCTTCTTGCATCAAAATTTCTGGATAATTGCCATCTACTTCAATCAACAAATGGGCTTGAACGTTGTCTTTGACTTCCACATTCAAACCATCTACAAACTTCAAAGTCCAATCAATCGCATCGCGTTCCATAAACTCTAAAGCACTTGGCACAATTCCCGCTCTAAAAATCGCTGAAACAGCTTCACATGCTTGCTCTGCTTTATAAAACGGAACCAAAAGCAATACATTATGTTTGTTTTGAGGTAATAATTTCAATACAATTTTTGTTACGATACCTAACGTTCCTTCGCTTCCTACCATCAATTGTGTCAGATTGTAACCGGTCGAATTTTTCAAGGTATTCGCACCTGTCCAAATGATATCACCTGTGGGTAAAACAACTTCTAAATTTAAGACATAATCTTTTGTAACACCATATTTCAAAGCTCTTGCACCACCTGAATTTTCTGCGATATTGCCACCAATAAAACAGCTTCCCATGCTACTTGGATCAACCGGATAAAAAAGACCCTTTTCAGCAACAGCTTCACGTAAAACTTGTGTAATTACGCCAGGCTGAGTTGTAACTTGTAAATTTTGTTCATCAATTTCAATAATTTGATTCAAACGCTCCATTGAAATCGCAATACCTCCATAAATTGATAAAGCACCACCACTCAAACCAGTTCGCGCTCCAATTGGAACGGTTGGAATTTTATAAGTATTGGAAACTTTTAAAATTTGCGCTACTTCTTCAGTATTAGCAGGTTTTACCACAACATGAGGCGGAAAACTCAAATCTTCAGTTTCATCGTGACCATACGTTTTACGAGTAGCTTCATCTGTAAAAATATAAGCCGAACCTACAATGTTTTCAAGCGCAAGTAATATTTCAGGATTCATAGTATTCAATTTGAATGGTAAAGATAGTAAAATGTCAAAATAAATGCTTACCGATTTTATTCCTACAATTTTTGTATTTTTACACAAAGTAATTATCCTTTTGAAAACACCAAATAAAAAATCAGCTCTTTCCGAAATTCACGGCGTTACTCAACCCGAAACGTTGAGTACGTATGTAGCAAATCAAATTCAGCAATTCCGAAGAAAGCAACCTACCGGAGATGAATTGATTACTGGAATTTTAAAAGGTGATAAAACTGCTTTAAGTCGCGCTATTACTTTGGTTGAGAGTACGAATCCTGAACATTTAGCCAAAGCAAATGAAGTCATAAAAGGTTGTTTGCCGCATGCTAATAATTCGGTTCGAATAGGAATTACAGGAGTTCCAGGTGTTGGTAAAAGTACTTTTATTGAAGCTTTTGGAAAATATTTAACTTCTATCGGAAAGAAAGTTGCAGTCTTAGCAGTTGATCCAAGTTCGTCCATCAGTCACGGAAGTATTTTGGGTGATAAAACCCGTATGGAAGAATTGGTAAAAGATGAAAACGCATACATAAGACCAAGTGCTTCGGGCGATACTTTAGGTGGCGTTGCTAGAAAAACACGTGAAACCATCATTCTATGTGAAGCCTGTGGTTTTGACACAATTATCATTGAAACGGTTGGTGTAGGGCAAAGTGAAACTGCAGTACACAGTATGGTCGATTTCTTTTTACTTTTAAAAATTTCAGGTGCTGGTGATGAATTGCAAGGCATCAAACGCGGCATTATGGAAATGGCAGATACAATCGTAATCAATAAAGCCGATGGTGATAATGTTGCCAAAGCCAAATTAGCGAAAACCGAATTCAATAGAGCATTGCATTTATTCCCAGCCAAATCTTCAGGTTGGATTCCGAAAGTGACTACTTGTAGTGCTTATGAAAAAACCGGAATTGATGCGATTTGGGAAATTATTTCAGACTATTTCGAATTGGTAAAATCCAATCATTATTTCGAAGAAAAACGTCAAAATCAAAACCAATTTTGGATGATGGAAACGATTAATGAACAATTGAAATCACACTTTTACAATCATCCGAATATCATGCAACTATTAGAAGAAAACAAAAAAGCCGTGCAAAACAATGAAATTTCACCTTTTGCAGCGGCTATGAATTTGTTGAAAGAATATTTTAATAAAGAGTAATTAGTGAAAAGTGATTAGCTTTTACTCTCTAAATCTATACACTATTCCTGCTCGTAGCGTTCAATTTCTCTATCGTAGAATTCTCCAGCAATGGTAATTAAATGTTCCATTTCTGATTCCAATTCTTTTTCGTCTTCTTCTTCGATGTCTTCTAAAAATTCTACTTCGTCATCTTTTAAATTGATTACAAATCTTGGATATTCTAAATGAATGATGAAAATATCTTCTGGAAAATCGGTATTGTCTCCGATTACAAATTTTGGTAAATCCATGTTCTAATATTTAGTGTTTATTATTGAGTCTGTATTTCACGATGTGTTATTATTTGCTCTTCAATTAGTCTTTTAGACAATTGATTAAATCGTATATATAATAAAATTGCTGCGATTGTTAAACCTGCTAACAATCCTATCCAAATTCCTGTAGCTTTTAGTTTGGTGTACAAACCCAAATAAAATGAAATTGGGAAACCAACCAACCAATAAGCTACAAAAGTTATATACATTGGTACTTTTACGTCTTGTAATCCTCGGAGTGCTCCAAGAACCACTACTTGAATACCATCTGAAATTTGAAAAATAGCTGCCACTACAAGTAATTGAGCCGCAATATGAACCACTTCCCTATTATCTATTGCTTGATGAGTATTTTCTAAATTAAGAAATAGTGATGGCAAATAATTGTGGAACGCAATAAAAAATAATGCAAAAACAATTTCGATAATTATTGCCAATAAAAAAATGGATTTCGCCACAACTACTAGTTTCACATAATCATTTAATCCTTTTTGATTTGATACTCTAATCATTGCAGTTACACTTAACCCCATAGCAAACATAAATGTCATTGTGGCCAATGTTAAAGCAATTTGATTAGCGGCTTGACTTGTTTTTCCAATTGAACCACTTAACCAAATAGCACCTGTAAACAAACTAACTTCAAATAGCATTTGCAGGGCTGACGGCGTTCCTAAATTGATAACTTTTTTAATAACCGACTTCTTGATCTCTTTAAAACTAAAATTTTTAAAATAGGGTTTTATATTTTTATCGTATTTCAAAATGTAATGCATGAAAACAACCATCATAATTCTTGAAATGACAGTTCCTAATGCAGCGCCCAGAATTCCTAATTTTGGAAAAAACCAAACACCATAAATCAATACATAATTAAAAAAGATATGCACAACATTTGCCATAAAAATAGCATACATAGAATATTTAGTCTTTGATAAACCATCAGCAAATTGTTTATAGCCTTGGTAAACGATCACTGGAATTAATGAAAAAGCCACCCAATCGATGTAAGGATAAGCCATTTCAACAACTTCTTTAGGCTGATGCATAAGCAACATGATTGGCTTAGCTAAAACAATTATTACGAAAAGTGCAATTCCTAAAATAGTACATAGAAGCAATCCGTGATGAAAAACAGAACGTATTTTTTTCTCGTCTTTTTCTGCATCAGCTTGTGCAATTAAAGGAGTTATAGCCGTTGAAAAACCAATTCCCAAAGACATTGCGATAAAAATAAAACTATTACCTAATGACACCGCAGCCAATTCTGTTGAACCTAATTTTCCAACCATAATATTGTCAACTATTCCAATAAGCGTATGTCCAAGCATTCCTAAAATAATAGGATAAGCCAATTTTAAATTATAAGAAAATTCTTTGGTGTAATGAGAAAGTGTCATTTATAGTTGTTTTCGAATACAAAAGTACCACTTTGATTTTAAAATCTTATCTTTTTTAATAAAACCGAATTGAAACTTTATCACTTTGAAACTTTCTAACTAATACCTATCTTTGCACGCTTAAATACAGTACTATGCAACTTTCGGAACAAGAAATCATTAGAAGAGACAAATTAAACGCTTTGCGCGAACTTGGAATTAACCCTTATCCAGCGGATTTATTTCCGGTGAACCACACTTCAAAGCAAGTGAAGGAAAATTTTGAAGAAGGTAAGAAGGTTATTTTGGCTGGACGTTTGATGAGTGTTCGTGATCAAGGAAAAGCTTCGTTTGCTGAATTACAAGACAGTGAAGGAAGAATTCAATTGTATTTGAACAGAGATGTAATTTGCGAAGGAGAAGATAAGACGATTTATAATCAAGTTTTCAAAAAATTAACCGATTTAGGAGATTTTATTGGAATTGAAGGTGAATTATTTACAACTCAAGTAGGCGCAAAATGTGTACGTGTTTCAAACTTTACATTTTTAAGCAAAACATTACGTCCATTACCATTACCAAAAACCGACGAAGAAGGTCATGTGTTTGACGCTTTCACCGATCCTGAATTGCGTTACCGTATGCGTTATGTGGATTTAGTCGTAAATCCGCAAGTGAAAGAAGTTTTCATGAAAAGAACAAAATTGTTCACGGCTATGAGAACGTTTTTCAACGAAGCTGGTTATATGGAAGTGGAAACTCCGGTTTTACAATCGATTCCTGGTGGTGCAGCTGCAAGACCTTTCATCACGCATCACAATAGTTTAGACATTCCATTATATATGCGAATTGCTAACGAATTATATTTAAAAAGATTAATCGTTGGTGGATTTGACGGAGTTTATGAATTTTCGAAAAACTTCCGTAACGAAGGAATGGACAGAACGCATAATCCAGAATTTACTGCAATGGAAATTTATGTAGCGTACAAAGACTACAACTGGATGATGGAAATGACTGAAAACCTTTTAGAATATTGCGCTACTCAAGTAAACGGAACTACTGAAGCTACTTTTGGCGAACACAAAGTAGATTTTAAAGCACCTTATGCAAGAGTAACGATGACTGATGCTATCAAACAATTCACAGGATTTGACATTACTGGAAAATCGGAAGATGAATTACGCGAAGCAGCAAAATCTATGGGAATCGAAGTGAACGACACCATGGGTAAAGGAAAATTAATTGATGAAATTTTTGGTGAAAAATGTGAAGGTAACTTCATTCAGCCAACCTTCATTACCGATTACCCAAAAGAAATGTCGCCATTGTGTAAGTCACACCGTGACAATCCAGACTTAACGGAGCGTTTTGAGTTGATGGTTTGTGGAAAAGAAATCGCAAACGCGTATTCGGAATTAAATGATCCTATTGACCAAAGAGAGCGTTTTGAAAACCAAATGGCTCTAGCTGCAAAAGGTGATGACGAAGCTAACGGAATCATCGATGAAGATTTCTTAAGAGCTTTAGAATACGGAATGCCTCCAACTTCTGGATTAGGAATTGGAATGGATCGATTAATTATGTTCTTGACAAATAATCCATCAATACAAGAAGTGTTATTTTTCCCTCAAATGCGTCCTGAGAAAAAAGGACCAGAATTAACGGAAGACGAAAAACACATTATCGAAATTCTAAAAGCAAACGAAGGAATTTCAATTGGTGACCTAAAAGAAAAAGCTGGTTTAAGCGGAAAAAAATGGGACACAGCCAGCAAAGGAATTAGCAAACATGGCTTGATGAAAATAAAAGTAGACGGCGAAAATAAAATAGCCGAATATTTAGGGAAATAAGAAAAGGCACTCAATTGAGTGCCTTTTTGTTACAAACTATAATTAAAATTTATACTCCATCGATAATTAGCTTCAACGTTTCCATTGGTTAAGTTTTGAACTATTGGCAACATTGTATTGACTCCAAATGAAAACTTATCTTTTCCAATTTCAAAACCAATTTTACCCATAAAAATATCTCCAGCTGTGTTTCTTACACGCTGTTTATATTGATAATTGTCGCCAAAAACTTCTCCAGCAAAACCTATCTGTGGTGCAATTGAAAAATTGTTTTTTTCATACAAATAGAAAAAAGTGCCAGCATAATTGAATTGATTTCCAAAACGATATTTTTTTTCGTTCTCTGTTTTTACGACATAATTCAGCAATGCATTTAAACCAAATTGTTTTCTTCTAATAATATATTCTGTTGCTAATAAATAATCCCAACTCCCTGTACCAACTTGATAACTTGGATTAACACTTCCGTTGTTAGCTTGGTCAAATTTACCTAGCGGAATTTTTATTCCACCACCAACTTGAAAAGTGTGCGTTAAGATTGTACTATCTTTATGTGTTTGATACAAACGATACATTGCTAAAATAGTTACATCTCCAATACCTGAAATATTTTGTGTTCCAGTGGCGGTTTCTCTATTGTGAAAATGATAAGGCAATAATGCAGAAACTTGAAGGTTTTTAACAACCGGTATACGTGTCCAAACTTGAATAGTATTAAAATTTTCATCATACCAAGGCGAATTACTATATAATCCATCAGTACTTTTGTATGATTGATTAAAATAACGAATCCCTATAAAATTGGTGTTTAACATTGAAGCAAAACCCATACTTCCTCCACTTGCCGAACAACCACAAGCATCGCAATCATCATCTAATTCATAGATAAATTGATGAAATTTTAAAAAGGGATTATGAACTGCTAAACTGTCTTTTTCGGTTGCAAATCCATATTGAAAAATCGACAGAAAAATGATTATATATTTCTTCATATTAAAATTCTGCAAATCTAGAATCAGTTAAAAATTCAGTATCTGTCAAAGTTTTTAAAAATGCAATCAACTGCATTTTTTCTATTTCTGATAATGGTATTCCTAAAGTTCCACCATTATTTAAATATGCATCTAAATTTTGAGTATTTGAAACACCAGAAGAATAATGATTTAACACCGCTTCTAAAGTATAAAAACGACCATCATGCATATAAGGTGCGGTTTTTTCGATGTTTCGCAAACTTGGCACTTTAAATTTATATTTATCTTCATCTAATTCGGTAACGCGAAATCTTCCAATGTCATTAATTGATGGATTTATTGGCAACCCGTTGTTTCTAAACGAATTATCAGTAAATATATCGGTGGCGTGGCAAGAAGCACATTTTTGATTAAATAAAGAATAACCAGCTAATTCATCAGTTGTTAATGTTCCACCAATTTCATTTCTTCTATATTTATCAAATTTTGAATTTGAAGAAACTAACATAATCTGAAATTGTGCCAATGCCTTTAGCATATTCTCAGAATTAATCTCCCCATCAGGAAATGCTTGTTTGTATAATTTCACATAAGCTGCATCATTCTTCATCATATTAATTGCATCAGCAAAATTGCCATGCATTTCGATTTCACTTGTAAATGGAATTATGGGTTGTAAGTCTAAATGAGTAGTAGCTCCATCCCACATAAAAGCAGTTTGAAAAACCATATTTTGAATAGGTGGTGCATTTCTAGTTCCAATTGCATCTCCTACGCCATGACTAAAAGTATGCCCGTGGTGCGTAAAAGCATCTTCTTGAATGTGACAAAACCCGCATGAAATAATTCCATCAGAAGACAAACGTCCATCGTAAAATAGTTTTTTGCCTAATTCAAATCCTTTTTCAGTTAATGGGTTATTTACAAAATCATAATTTACAGGTGGGAAATTGCTTGGCACTTGAAAATCAATAGGAATGTTTTCATAGCCAACAGAATCATCATTTGAACAACTCAAAAATAACGAAAAAACGAGCAGCAATATTATCTTTGTTTTCATCTTTACTAATTTTTTTAAAAAAAAGCTGTTAGCAAAACAACTAACAGCTTTTTCAATTATTTAGTCATTATGTACATGGTGAACTTCAAACATATTGCTTAAATTAGCTGTAATTAATGGCAAATTTGCACCTCCCATAATCATAGCACCCATTCCACCCATATTATTGCTAGTTAAGCTAATTTTATTTGTACCATCAATAATATGCTTAACATCAGCCATTATATGTACTTGAGGAGTAATTGTTGTTCTTACCATTGCATTCTCTGGAAAATCAATATTAATTGTATTATAGTTATATGATGTTCCTGTTTGACCTGTATGAACCATATATGAAGTATCAGTTGTAACAGTTGAAGAGGTAAATGTTCCTTCAAAGGCAACAAATTTATATCCCGCACTCCAAGACCACATCATTCCTGCATTTTGAGCTGTAGTTAAAAAATCTCCTTGACCAGTTGCACCTAAATTAAATTGCTCTTGGTCTACACCAATTCCAAATGAAATACTTTTGTAATTTGCTGCGGGAATATTAGGCAATTCTAAAAGTGTTGAAGTTGCTGTTCCTTCGTCAATAATAAAATAGCTATCACTTTTTGGCACTGTATAAGTAGAGCCATCCGTTTTTGTCAAAACAATATTACTAACAATATACTTCACTTTAGTCGCCTTAATAACTTCTCCATTAGAATTAGTGTAGGCTGTATTAAAAGCAAAATCAGCATCACCATATACATTGTCAAATTCTAATTTTATACTCCCTTCACCTGTTATTTTGTTATCATCGTCATCAGAACAAGATGTGAATGCTATAGCTAGAGCCATTACGGCTAAAATATTTTTTAATTGAAATTTCATTTTATGAATTATTTTTAGTTTAAATTATATATAAAAATTCTGCTTAAAGAAAATATCTTTAAACAAGCAAGGACATAGATATCCTAATTAGTTCAAAAAAGAATTGAACCAATTGAAAAAAAAATTAAACTAAAAAGGTGGGTGGATGAAAAATTGAATCGGTAGCATCCAAACAATACAGATTCAAATAAAATGAGTTAGTAAATTTATTAATAAAACAAAAATCCGAAAAGAAAATAAGTCTTGAAACTTCTTGATAAAACAATATTTCAACTTCTTGTTTACTATTATCTTTTTTATCGTTTGAAATTGGCTTTTCATCATCAGAAACTTTAGCTAATTGTTTCATCAAATGACATTTACCATTACATTTTAGTGCTGGCTTATCTTTATTAATACAAAGTTCTTTGCTGATATAATCATAATTAACAATATATTCCAATACAGGAATTACTGGCTTAACCAGAATAAACATTGCAAGTATGACTACTATTTTTTTCACCATGCAAATGTACGAACGTTTTTAATAATGACACTGATAAAAATCATTTTTACTAATTTTCTGTTAAAGATTAAACCTTTTAATTTTCATATTGTCTTATCATCAAACAATTTAAAATTATAAACGATGAAAAAATTAATTTTAGCAATTGCCTTAGTTATTAGTTCACTATCATTTGCACAAGAAGGAAGAGGAAGAGGAGAAAAACTAACTCCAGAACAACAATCTGAATTACAAGTTAAAAAAATGACTTTAGATTTAGATTTGAATGAAAAACAACAAAAAGAAGTTAAAGCAATTTTATTAGAGCAAGCTCAAAAAAGAGAAGCAAAAATGGCCGAATTTAAAGCCAATAAAGAAAAAGGTGAAAAACCAACTGCTGATGAAAAATTTGAAATGAAAAACAAAATGCTTGATGAGCAAATTGAAATGAAAGCTAAAATGAAAAAGATTTTAACTCCAGAACAATATAAAGAATGGGAAGAAAATCATGAAAAAAGAAGTGAAATGAGAAGTGAGAAAATGGAAAAAATGAAACAAAAAAGAAAAGGTCATACAGAATCTGAAGAATAGTTTTAATCTTTTTTTTGGTTATCCGAAAAAAATCTATTAGATTTGAATTTCGAAAACTATAAAAAATAACAACATGAAAAAATTATTTGCAGTAATCGCTTTGTTTTTTGCTTTCACAATAGGAGCTTCTGCACAAGAAACTCAAAAAGGAGATATCTTTACTTTAGCAAAAAAAGATGCTACTGAACTTACAGCAGCTTTACAACTTAATGAAGATGTTTCAGAGAGAGTTTATCAAATATTCATTCACAAACATAAATCTTTAGCGGTAAATCCTACTGAAGAAGAAAAGAAAGATTTATTCAAAAGAATAAGAACTGAAATAAAAGATATGCTAACTCAAGAACAGTTAGTTCTTCTAGAAAAAAATAGTGCAGTTTTCAATAAACTTACTTTAAAATAAAAAAAATCCCGATATCAATCGGGATTTTTTTTATAACTCTTTTGCAACACTTGCAATTGCATTAATTGTAAAATCTAAATCTTCGTAAGTTAATGCTTCTGTAATAAACCAAGTTTCATAAGCCGATGGTGCAATATAAACTCCTCGATTTAGCAAACCATGGAAAAACTTTTTAAACGTTTCGTTATCACCATTTTTTGCTGTATTAAAATCATAAACTGGGTTAGCATCAAAATGTACAGAAATCATTGAACCAACTCTATTAATTGTAAATTGAATGTTAGCCTCCGCTAATACTTTTTTAATTCCTTTTTCTAAATAAGCAGTTTTTTCTTCTAAACTTTTAAAAATTGCTGAATTATTATTTAAAGCTTTCAACATTTCAAATCCAGCCGCCATAGCTAATGGATTTCCAGACAATGTTCCTGCTTGATACACTGGTCCTAACGGAGCTAAATAATTCATTATCTCTTCTCGTGCAGCAAAAGCACCAACAGGCAAACCTCCACCAATTACTTTTCCAAAACAAACAATATCAGCTTGAACTCCGTATAATTCTTGCGCACCACCTTTTGCTAAACGAAATCCCGTCATTACTTCATCAAAAATAAGTAAAGCTCCGTTCTCTGAACAAACTGCTCGTAAAGCTTCTAAAAAACCTTTTTTTGGCGGAATACAGCCCATATTTCCAGCAACTGGTTCTATAATAATGGCTGCAATTTCATTTTTATTGGCTTCGAATAATGCTTTTACATTTTCAATATCATTATAATTTGCTAATAATGTATCTTTTGCCGTTCCTTCTGTTACACCAGGAGAATTTGGCACACCAAACGTGCTTAATCCACTTCCTGCAGCAATCAAAAATGAATCTGAATGACCATGATAACAACCCGAAAATTTAATTATTTTGTCGCGTTTTGTATAACCTCTTGCCAATCGAATAGCACTCATACAAGCTTCTGTGCCAGAATTTACAAATCTTATTTTATCAATATTTGGAACCATAGAAACGGCTAATGTTGCAATTTGCGTTTCTAATTCTGTTGGCATCCCAAAAGAAGTTCCTTTTTTAGCTTTCTCTATTACTGCATTTACTACAGGTTCATAGGCATGACCTAAAATCATCGGTCCCCAAGAATTGATATAATCAATTAAACGGTTTCCATCTTCATCATATAAATAGGCTCCTTTTGCTTCTTTTACAAAAATTGGCGTTCCCCCTACTCCTTTAAATGCTCTAACTGGTGAATTTACTCCTCCAGGAATTACTTTATTTGCCTCAACAAATAATTCGCTACTTCTTTTATATAACATTATTTGATTTTTATTTTTTGCCCAATTGATATGGCATTATCTGAAAGATTATTCATTTTTTTCAAATCATCAACTGATAAACTAAACTTCTTGGATAAAGAATATAAAGTGTCTCCTTGCTGGATTGTATAATAACCTTCAGAAATTTCTACTAAAGGATCTTTTTTTACAGGAATATAATTGCGGTTTAGAACCTCATTATCATATTTATACAATTCGAATCGTTCTATTAAACCAATTAATTTATCTGGATATTTCACATCAGTTGCATAACCCGCAGCCTTTAACCCTTTTGCCCAAGATTCATAATCACCTTTATCTAAATTAAATAATGACGCATAACGACTTCTTGATGTTAAAAACAAAGAATGGTCTTTATATGATTCAGCCGCTTGATTGTATTTTCTAAAACACTCTTGTTCAGCATCATCATCATGACGAACACTATCTCCTGTCCATCCAGTATGACATTTAATTCCAAAATGATTATTAGCTGAAATAGCTAATTTTCCTTTTCCAGCTCCCGATTCTAGAATTCCTTGCGCTAGAATAATACTAGCAGGAATTCCATGCGTTTTCATGTTGTTTTTTGCAATTTCACTAAAATTTGCAACATACAATTTGATTTCTTCTTCATAAGTTCTCACATTTGAAGTTGCTTCTAATTGTACTTCTTTTCCATTAGTTGAAGAAGTTGTTGTTTTATTTTCAGGATTAGTTTTGGTAGTAGAATTTTGAGCCACTGGCTTTTTTTTAGTAGTGGTCGTTGTTGTTTTAGGTTTTGATTTTGAAGTAGTTCGCACAATTGGTTTTGTACTATTACATCCAACAATCATAATACCTATCAGAAATAAGGTGATTTTTTTAATCATTATAATGTATTGTTTCTTTATTCTTTTTTTGCAACATATCATTCATACCTGCAACTCCTTGCAATCCTCCAGTGTGAATAGCTAGGATTTTTGAATTGGGTGGAAAACATCCTTTTTCGATTAAATCAAAAATTCCAAACATCATTTTTCCAGTATAAACTGGGTCTAATGGAATTTTAGTTTCTATATAAAAAAAGTTTAAAAATGAAATAAGTTCATCTGAAACCTTTCCATAACCACCAAAATGATACTCACAATTAACGTTCCAATTTTTTTTCTGTACAAAATTACGAATTACATCAGATAAAAAATCACCTTTTAACGAAGAAAATCCAATAATTTCTTGCATTTCACTCGACGAATTAATAATTCCTGAAATTGTTCCACCAGTTCCCATTGCGCAACAGATGTAATTAAATTGTTCAACATCTTCTTTTGTTAGAATCTCTTCACAACCTTTTATTGCTAAATCATTAGTTCCCCCTTCCGGAACTAAATAAAAATCACCGAATAAATTTCGTAAATTTTCTATAAAGTTTATGTCCGTTTTATTTCTGTATGATGTTCTATCAATAAAATGAAATTGCATCCCAGATTGTTGAGCAAATTGCAAAGATGGATTCTCATGAATTTTATTTATTAACTCTTCCCCACGAATTACTCCAATAGTTTCAAAACCAAAAGCTGCTCCAGCTCCAGCCATAGCAACAATATGATTTGAAAAAGCACCTCCAAAGGTTAACAACTTTTTAAAACCTAATTGTTTAGCTTCCTCCAAGTTATATTTCAGCTTTCGAAATTTATTTCCTGAAATTACAGGGTGTAACAAATCTTCTCTTTTAATATAGAGTTCTATACCTTTTGGAAATGCTATTTCTATCTTTTGATTTTGACTAGTTTTCATAAAAAAAGCAGCTATTAAAAGCTGCTTTCAAATATACTATAATTGTCTCTTATTTTTTATAGACAGATATTTTTTTGCTCACATTTACATTATCAGCAGTTGTTGCAGTTACTACATAAACACCATCACTTAAACTAGCTGTAGAAAATTGATAAGAAGCTGCACTACCTAAATTCAATTTACTCAATACTAATTTACCTGTTACATCATATAAAGATAATGAATTAATATCTTTTAATAAAGAATTCTGAATAGTTAACATTCCTTGTTCATTATTTTGAACAACTACAAACATATTACTAGCCTCATCAGGTGTTGTCAAAGTGTCATCAGTATTTTTAAACGTGATTTCAAATCTTGTTTTATTATCACCTGCAGGTAAAGTCATATCAAAGATACCTGACTTAATATCGTAGTAAATTCCAGTTACTTTATCATGCATATAAACAGCTTGATTAGGATCAAAACCATTCAATACTTCTTTTACTTGAACTTTAAAATTGGTTTGAGCACTACATCTAAAACCAACAGGAACTTTCTTGTTGATATCAAACTGAACAGCCGAAGCTACATATTCATTAGTTGTTCCTTCTAAAATATAATAAAATTCTGCTGCTTCACCTGAAGGAGATCTTCCATCCCATCCATAATCAAAGCCATCAGTTGCATTATCATCAAAGCCTAAAGTTGTAGGTCTTACTCCACCGTCATTATACATTGCGTAAATTTTTAATTGAGGAGCAAATGTTTTCTTAACTTGTGTATAATCAATTCCTGCTACATTTGGAATTTCTGGAAAATATTCTGAACTCGGGTCATACACATCAGTAGAAACTGTTTGATTGGTGTTTTTTGCAAATTCAGATTGATTAACAACTGCTTCTCTTACAAAAGCTCTAAAAGAATTTCTCATTGTAACAGAGCCTGCTGCTGTTCCCATCACCATAAATCCTTGTCCAACCGGGCTAAATCTTCTCTGAAAGTTTGTTCCCGAACCAGCTGGTATTCCTTGATTTCCAAGTCCATCATAAGTCCAAAAAGCCGCAGCAGTATAACCTAAACCTGGTGTATATATGCCATAACCTCCTTGGTATTGATTTAATGTGTGTGTATTCACAACTACTTGTTCCCAAAAACGAGCAGCACCATCAATTACCAAAGCATTTGCTGGATTAAGTAAGTAAGCATTTAAGTCAATTGCACTTGGATACGGATTGCCAACCAAAGTAAAATTACCAGCAGAAACTGGCACTGAGATAGTTCCATCATTTGGTTTACCTCTAAAATCATAACGTTGTCTACTACCAGAATTATTCTGAACACCATCAGCATCAACCACAGTTGCATCACTTCCTGACGTTCCTTTCATTGTAAAACCTTCGCCTGGATTCACTGAAGTAGCACTACCAACATAAGCCCATTGTGCATATGTAGTTGAAGTAACAAATTTCCAAATCCAATATGGAGCTATAGCTAAAGGGCTTGATGTTCCATTATAGTTATTAGTTGGTAAAATTGTAGCCGCTGTGCTTGTTATTAACCCAGTTGGTCTATTCAATAGTGTAATACCAAACTGTTCATTTCCAAATATACCAGAAGCAGCTCCAACAGGAGAACACCAATAGTTATATTGAAAATTGTTTGTTGTCCCTTCTTGAAAAAGTGACAATTTACCAGCACCAAAATTAGTAGAAGCTCCTGCAGTACCTTGCAACAACTGTGCAGTATTTCTCATATAGAAATTTCCAGTGTTTTGTATATTAACATCTTGTGTAACATACATAAACTGATTAGTCATAAAAACATAACTACCTGGATTAACATACAATTGAGCATTTGCGTTCACAAAAAAACACAACATTCCCAATGTTAAAAGTATTTTTTCTTTCATGATATTTAGTTTAATAGGAGGATTATTTACAAATTTAAGTTTTTTTTAAAAAAAAATTCATTTTTGTTAGGTTTTTTATCCGATTTATTTTGCAGTTTATCTATTTTATACTGAATTATGTGATTTACTCACATTTATTTTTAATAATCAGATTATCAACAACTTAAAAAACAATATAAATCATAAAACTTTATACACTATTTTGTTTTCTATTTCTTACAGAATAAACGGATATTTTAAAAAAAAGAAAAAAAAATTAACACTAATCACATATAATCAAAGAAATATATATATTTGTAATTGAGCTTATACTAAATTCATTTATATAAGCTAATGAATAAAAACCCCTACATATGAAACAGAACTACACTTTCTCTGTGTATTCTATAGATAAAACTATGGATACACGTTCAAAAAAAAGAAAAAACCTATTACTTTTAATAGCTTACCTATCCACATTTCTTTTTGGTTCTCAAGAAATTTTCGCGCAATTTCCAGGCAATGATAATACGCCAGGCATTGGAAAAACCTTCAATGTACCCGTAGGCGTTACTTCAGTAACTGCATCTTCATGGGGCGGCGGCGGCGGCGGCGGCGGATCTAATTCAAATACTAATGGAGGAAATGGCGGTGGCGGTGGCGGTGCCACAACAAGAACTATAGCTGTAACAGGAGGAGTAACTACATTTACATATACTGTAGGTAGCGGAGGAGCCGCTGGAGCAGCTGCAGGAGGAACAGGAGGAAATGGAACATTATCTTCAATAACAAGCGCCAGCCCTTTAACAAATATGATTGCTAACGGCGGAACTGGAGGAGTTGGCAACAGAGGTTCATTAAATTTACCAACAAATAGTGGTGGCGGAACGGCATCTGGTGGAACTACCAATTCAAATGGATTAAATGGAACAAGAGTTGGAGCTCCAGGTGGGGATGGTGGAGATTCCGGAACTGTAATTGGCATTTTTGGAATTGGAGGAGCTGGAAGTACAAATGCAGTAGGAAACCCAGGAGGCACCCCTGGCGCAGGTGGTGGTGGTGGTGAAAATGGCGGAGGTACTAGAGCTGGTGGTGCTGGAGCAAATGGACGAGTAACTTTTCAATACATTGGGGTTACAAGTATTACTCCAAACCCCGTTTGCGTAGGAAGTACAATAACAATTACAGGATTTAATTTTGCAGCCGGAGCAAATACAGTTTCAATAAACGGAACTGCTTGTACAGCTGTTGTTCGCGTAAATGCAACAACAATTACTGCAGTAGTTGCAGCAGGTACAACATCAGGAACTGTTTTAGTAACAAATCCTAATGGAACAAATAATGGACAATCAATAACAGTAAACCCATTACCCGCTGCAATTGGTGGAGGTGCCGCTACGGTATGTACCGGAACAACTACACCTGCTTTTACAAATGCAACAGGAGGAGGTACATGGTCAATCATAAATGGAACTGGTTCTGCAACAATTAATGCAGGAGGTGTCGTAACTGGAGTAACAGCTGGAAATGTAACAGTTGTATACACATTACCAACAACATGTAGTATAACAAGAGCTTTAACCGTTCAACAAACACCAGGAGCGATTGCCGGAGGAGCAGCTACAGTATGCAATGGCTCTTCAACACCAGCATTTACAAATCCAAATGGTGGAGGAACTTGGTCAGTTGTTAATGGAACTGGGGCTGCAACAATAACAGGAGGTGGAGTTCTTACTGGAACATCTGCTGGAACAGTTACTGTAAATTATACTATTGGATCTTGTACTCCAGCAACTTATGCTGTCACTGTAAATCCAACTCCAGCAGCAATTGGTGGAGGTTCAGCTACTGTATGTACTGGAGCAAATACCCCTGCATTTACAAATGCCTCAGGAGGTGGTACATGGTCGATTACAAATGGCACTGGTACTGCTACGATTTCTGGCGGTGGTGTAGTAACTGGAGTTACAGTCGGAACTGCAACAGTAATTTATACTATTGGAACTTGTAGTGTTTCAACACCAATAACAGTAATTGCAACACCTAGCATAACTGCTAACCCAGCAGACATAACAACTACAGTTGGCGGAGCTGCTTCATTTAGTGTTACTGCAATTAATGGAGCTACGAGTTATACCTGGCAAGTAAGTACTGATGGCGGAGCAACATGGACGACAGTTACTAATGGAGGTGTGTATAGCAATGCCACTACTGCTACATTAAATATTACTGGAGCTACATTAGCAATGAATGGTTATCTATATCAAGCATCAGCTACAAACACCTGTGGCACTTCATCATATTCAACTACAGCAACATTGAATGTTTATCAAATTGTTTTAGTTAATGGATTAGGAACAAACAATGTAAATTGTGGTAATAATACTATTCTTCGCGATCACAATAACTTAGGCAACTATGGAACTAACAGAAATGACTGGTCTGCACTAAACGTCACATCAACCGCAGTAGTAACTCTTACAGGAACTTACGATGCTGAAAATGGGTTCGATGCAGTTTGGTTGTATGATGGAGTAGGCATTGGCGGAACTTTATTAGCTGTATATACGGGTGCAGGAACGATTAATTATACTGGAAATCCGGGGCAAACAATCACTGTGAGATTCACTTCTGATAATATAAACAATAGACCTGGTTTTGAAATTTTTGCAACGTACAGCGGAAATTGTAATATTCCTTGCGTTGCCCCTACTGCACTACCAACAGCTTTAAGTTTAGTTCCTTCTGGAACGGTAATTTCAGGTTCCTTCACACATGCTTCACCACAACCTGATAATTATTTAGTTGTCATCAGTACAAACCCAGTTGCACCAACACCGGTTAACGGCACAGCATATGCTGTTGGAGGAACTGTTGGAGCTGGATATACTGTAATTGGTAATGGCTCTGGAAATTCATTTTCAGCTACTGGATTAGCAAATTCAACCACATATTATATTTACATATTCTCATTTAATCGTCTTTGTATCGGAGGCCCTTTATACTTAGGAAATCTTTCTGGAAGCACCACTACAACAGGAAGTGATCCATATTGTTTGCCTACTTCTGGTGTAAGTACTAGATATATTGAAAATGTATTTACAGTTGGGAATATTACCAATTTAAACAATATGGGAACAGGAAGAGCCACATCAGGTTATGCAGACTACACAGCATCCTCTCCTGTAACACAAATTCCTGGCGGAGGAGTTGCTATAGACTACTTATTAAGAGTGTCAAGACAATATGTAGAAATGTGGGTAGATTGGAATAATGATGGTGTATTTACAGATGCCGCCCCTGAATTGGTCTATAATTCTGGAAGCATATTAACTATTGAAGGTACTGGTGGTTTTGTTGTGCCTCCTGCTACTCTTCCTGGCAATTACAGAATTAGAATCAAAACAAGAGAAGATTCACCAACAATAACACCTTGTGGAAACTATACAACTGGTGAAACAGAAGATTATCGTTTAGTTGTTGTAGCTGATTGTGCTGCAAAACCTAACGCCTTATATGATGGAAGTAGATGTGATAATGGTACCGTTGTATTAGGCGTAGAAGGAACTCCAGGTGTAACTCAATTTAGATTTTATGATTCGTTATATGGTGGAACACTAATTGGAACTCAAGCAGCAGTTCCTGGTATCACTAATTGGACTACACCATTTTTAACAACTACTACAAAATATTATGTTACTGCATGGAACGGTACTTGTGAATCATGGTATAGAGAAGAAATTATTGCAACTATTAATCCAACATCAAACATCATAGTAACACCTTCTGTACCTGAAGTATGTGGAGAAAACAATATTGTACAAATAACTGCTGGTGGTGATGAAGTAATTGATTATTTGGTAAATGAAGATTTTGAAAGTAGTAGTTTAGGATCTTTAAATCGCTTAAATATTTCAGCCGATGCTAATACACAATGGACTAGTCGTGTAAGCCCTTATGTTCCTGTTGGTTTGGTTTGGAAACCAGCAATCACATCTAGAGCAATAGGTAATAACTTTGCGTTAGCAAATTCAGATTTTGCTGCACCAACACCAAAAGAAACTCATCTAAGAACTGCAATATTAGATGCTAGTACATACTCAGATTTATTCCTAAGTTTTAGACATCATTTTTCATATTATCCAGGTGAACCTGTACAATTTGCCTATGTAGATATTTCAATTGATGGCGGAGCAACATGGCCAACAACACTAGCACAATATACATCAAACCAAGGTTATGCAGGACAATTTACAAATGTCAATATTGATTTAACTGCTTATGCAGGTCAGCCATCACTTATGATACGTTTTAGATATTATTTAGCCGGAGGTTCATCTTGGGCAAATGGTTGGGCAATTGATGATATTCAAGTGTATGGTAAAAGACCTTTAAATACTACATTTACTTGGTCTGGAGGAACTGTTGATGCTTTTATTGATGCTGGTTGCACCATTCCATATGTTGCGCAAAGTGTTACAACTGTATATGTTAGACCAACGGCATTACAATTAGCTGCTCCATCATGGTCATTTACTGCTAACGCCACACTTGGAAACGGTTGTCCAATTTCTGAATTTATAAATATTACAAATAAAACAAAATTATGGATTGGTGGCACTAGTAATGATTGGTACAATGCAAACAACTGGTCTCCTGTTGGCGTGCCTGATGCAAATACTTGTGTTTATGTTTACGATGGTACCTTTGATGCAAATATTAACAATGCTGGTAATGATGCATTAGCAAAAATTGTTACTGTAAGACCTTCTGGACTATTAGAAATACAACCTAATAACACACTAACAGTTACAGACGAAGTTACCGTTGACGCTGGAGGTACATTTAACATTGAAAATAGTGGTAGTTTAATTCAAGTCAACAATGTAGCTAATACGGGTACAATTTCATTGAAACGTAATGTTAACATTCGAAAATTAGATTATGTGTATTGGGCATCTCCAGTAGCTAATTTTGCTCTAAGTAGTGTTTCGCCGGGCACAACTGGTAATAAATACAAATGGACACCAACCATTGGTGCTAATATAAACGGTTTTGGAAATTGGGCTGGAGCAAATGAAACAATGGTTTTAGGAAAAGGATATATTGTTAGAGGTCCTGATGCATATACTTCAACTTTATCAAATTATACAGCAAATTTTGTTGGTGTTCCAAATAATGGAAATATAACACAACCTGTAAGTAGAGGAACATATGATGGCGTCAACTATGCAACTGGCGTATCTGCTACTCCAGCCACAAGAGATGATGATAACTGGAATTTAATTGGGAATCCTTATCCATCAGCTTTAAATGCAAATGCTTTTTTAACATTAAATACTAATATTGGAGGTTTTATTAAACTATGGTCACATGGAACATTACCTTCTGCAGTAACAATTGATCCATTTTATAACAATTATGCTCAAAATTACACTGTTGCTGACTATGTAACTTACAATTTTTTAGGTCCAATCACTCCAGGATTTGATGGAAACATTGGAGCAGGTCAAGGTTTCTTTGTATTAATGAATCATAGCTCTTCTGCTACAACTGAAAACGTAACTTTCAACAACTCTATGAGAAGTAATGGTTATAGAAATGATTTGTTCTTCAAAAATTCAAACACCACTACAAATGCACCTGAAGAAAAAAGTAGAATTTGGTTAGATTTAGTTAGTCCAACTAATTCCGCTAGTAGAACACTTGTTGGATATGCTAATGGAGCAACTAACACATTAGATAGGCTATATGACGCACCAGCATTAGGAGTGAAATCAACATTTGAATTATTCTCTAAGACTGGTACAAATCAGTTAAGCATACAAGGTAGAAGCTTGCCATTTGACACAAATGATCAAGTTCCATTAGGTATTACAATTCCTCAAAATGGAATTTATACTATTGCTATTGGAACAACAGATGGAATATTTGCAAATTCAAGCCAACCAATTTATTTAGAAGATACAACCTTAGGAATAATACATGATTTACGAACTGCTCCATATAGTTTCACTGGAACTGTTGGAACAAATGAAAGTAGATTTGTACTTAGATATACAAATACTGTCTTAGGCAATGAAGATTTTGAAAATAATAATTCAATAACAGTTTTTACAAATTCTAATATTAATGTAAATTCCTCAATTGAAAACATTAAATCAGTTCAAATTTTTGATTTGTTAGGACGAGATATTGCTACATTTAACAATGTTAACAGCAGTACATTTACTACTCAAAATGTAAAACCAACTCAAAGTGCATTATTAGTAAAAATAACTTTAGAAAATGGTAATACTAAAACTTACAAAGTTATATACTAACACATAACATAATTTTTAAAAAAGAAGGGCAATTTTACAAGTTGCCTTTCTTTTTTTAACTCATCCAGACTAAATTTTTGAGTTTTTTTAAATTCATTCAGACTAAATTTTTGAAACTTTTTTAAATCATTCAGACCAAATTTTTGAGTTTTTTTTGTAATAAATTGATAAATAATATATTATAAAAATGTTTTTTATCGATTTTTTAGACATTTTAACGATTAATTAACTTAATACTATTTTTTTAATTCTACTTTCGCAGTCCCAAAAATAAAACCCCCTCGACTATATCTTTAATCTAAATTAAATTTATAGTATTAATGAGAAAAAATTGTATTTTTCAAACTTGTTCTTTTTTGCTAAAAAAGAACGAAAAAGAATTTTGTTTAAAAAGTAGCTTAATCATCAAAAAAGTTTTTTTGATTTTTATTTTACTATGCGGCTATCAAAACATATATAGCCAGAGTAATGATTGCGATGATAATTTGTCCGGACAATTAATTGTTGGTTCAAGTTGTTCTGCTACGGTATTCAATTCTACAAACGACACAGATTATTGGAACAGTGCTTCAGGATGTAATGCTTCTGATGTAGATGATGCATGGGGATGGTTTATTGCAACTAGCACTTCTACAATCATCACTTATTCCCCTACTGCACTAGAAGACCCAGTGCTGACGCTTTTTTCAGGAAGTTGTAGTACTGCTATGACAGCTTTAAGTTGTGCAGATTCTTATGGAGGTGCACAAGCAGAAACTATTACTTATGCAACAACAATAGGAACCAAATACAGAATTAGAATCCAAAGATATATAAGTGATTTAAGTATGTATGGTACAATATGTATCTACTCTCCTATTCCACCGGTAAATGACGCCTGCTCTTCTGCAACAAATTTACCATGTGCTACTACAAATCTTTCAGGAACAACTTTAAACTCTGTAAGCGAAACACACAATACAGGATGCTCAATGAGTAATTATGGTGTTTGGTACACATTTACAGGAGATGGCACTATCAATACGATTACCACAACACCATCAACTGGATATAATATCGAAATGTCAATCTCAAGTGGAAGTTGCGGTTCTTTAACTAGTATTAACTGTCAAGATGCAAATGGAGGCGGAATTGCAGAAACTTATACTTTTACAACAGTGTCTGGCACACAATACTATATTTATATAGCAGAAAATACAAGTGGTGATTTAGGCACAGGAAACTTTACAATCTCAAGAACTTGTAATATAACACCAACATATTGCACTCCAAGTGTAGGAAGTGGTTTTGAAAGTTTAGTCTATTTCAACAATATCAGTTTTGTAGGAACATTAAATGACGTTTCTAACTCATCTACTTATACTACAACACCAACTAGAGGATACCAAAATTTCACTTCTTTATCTAATATTGCTAAACAAGCGCAAGGAGAAGGGATAAATATTTCTATGCAAATGAGCAGCAGAGGATATGTTAAAGCATGGGTTGACTGGAATAGAGATGGTGACTTTATTGACACAAATGAAACTGTTTACAATACAGCTGGAATAGCTACATATTCAACAACTTTTGGTTTTATAATTCCAGCCAATCAAGCATTAGGGAATTATAGAATTAGAATTAGAGTCAATAAAGATGATAATACCTATCCTTATGATACAAATGCCATCAGCACATTTGATTCTTGTCAGAATATAAATTACTATGGAGAAACAGAAGATTATATTTTTACCGTTGTTGCAAGCTGTTCAGCTATAATAACTTCTGTAACAGACGGAGTAAATTGTGGCGCTGGACCGGTAACATTAAATGCAGTAGCATCAGGTTCGCCAACTCAATATAAATGGTATGCAAACGAAACTGGAGGTACCGCTATAGCAACTACAACCACGGGAACTTGGACAACACCATCATTATCTACTACAACAACCTATTGGGTTAGTGCATATAATGGTTGCGAATCATTAGAACGAAAAAAAGTTATTGCTAATATAAATCCTATTGCTACAATTAGTTTCACACCTTCAGTTCCTGAAATCTGTGGAGAAAATCAAGTTTTATCATTAACCGCATCAGGAGATGTTCAGCAAAATTATCTAATTAACGAAAATTTTGAATTAGGCTTAGGAACACTTACAAATCAAAACATTGTCTCAAACTCAAGTACAATAAATGCCATCACACAATGGCAAACTAAAACAAGTACTTTTGTTCCAGCTCAACAGGTTTGGTTTCCAGCTATTGCTTCTGGCATGAGCGGTAATAAATTTGCAATGTCAACTTCTGATGTTGGATCATATACTACACACAATGCACTAATATCACAAAACTTAAACACAAATACATTTCTAAATTTAACTTTATCATTTAATATTTTTTATTCTAGATATTATGTTGATAACGCTAATCCAACTTTAGACTATGTAACAGTAGATGTATCAACAGATGGAGGAACAACATGGATAGAAATCGACAAATATTTATCAGATATTGGTTATGGAACAAGATTTACAAAAAAAACATACAATTTAAATTCATACATAAACAATTCAAATTTCAAAGTAAGAATACAATATTATGGAGCTTGGTGTGATGGTTTAGCTATTGATGATTTTCAACTTTATGGCAACACTCCTTTAAATACAGCCTTCAATTGGTCAAGCTCTACAACAGTAAATGCGTATCAAGATGTAACTTGTACAACCCCTTATGTCGCAGGAACACCTGTAGCTACTGTTTATGTAAAACCTTCTTTAGCACAATTAGAAGAACAATCTTTTTCTTTTACTGCAACGGCTACACTTTCCAATGGATGTAATGTAAGTCAAAACATATCTATTGACAACAAATCGAAAATATGGAAAGGAGGAACAAACGGCGACTGGAACAATCCAAACAATTGGCTACCAATAGGTGTTCCAGATGCTTCAACTTGCGTAATAATTCCGAGTGCAACAAATAATTCTAGGATAATTGGAACAAATTATAATGCTTTTGCAAAAACTGTTCAAGTAAAATCAACCGGAAACTTACAACTTGAGCCAAAAAACACAATTACAGTTACCGATTGGGTTGAAGTAAGCCCTGGAGGTATGTTTGATATTCAAAATGGCGCTAGCTTAATTCAAATTAACAATGTTGCAAATATTGGTAATATTGAAATGAAAAGAAATGTAAACATCAAAAAATTGGATTATGTATATTGGTCAACGCCTGTTGCTAATTTTAGTCTAAATGCTGTTTCTCCGGGAACTACAAATTATAAATATAAATGGACACCAACTATTTCTTCTAACACAAATGGATGGGGAAATTGGGCAGGCGCTAATGAAACAATGGTTTTAGGAAAAGGATATATTGTAAGAGGCCCCGATTCATTCAATAATACCCTTCAAAACTTTACAGCTAATTTTGTTGGAATTCCAAACAATGGAAACATTAATATGCAAATTAGCAGAGGTGTTTATAATGGTACTAATTATGCAACAGGTGTTTCTGGAACTGCAGCTACAAAAGATGATGACAACTGGAATTTAATTGGAAATCCATATCCATCAGCTGTAAATGCAGATAGTTTTTTAACCACAAATACAAACATTGCAGGATTTATAAAACTATGGTCACACGGAACTGCCCCATCAGCAATTAATACAGATCCATTTTACAACAACTTTGCTATGAATTATTCAGTTGCAGATTATGTAACATACAATCTTATGGGTGCAATAACCCCTGGTTTTGATGGTAATATTGCTGCTGGACAAGGTTTCTTCGTATTAATGAATCACACCTCAACAGCAACAACCGAAAATATAGTTTTCAATAATACTATGAGAAATAATGGTTATAGAAACGATTTATTTTACAAAAATTCAACTGCAAATTCCACTATTGTAGAGGAAAAAAACCGAATTTGGCTAGACTTAATAAGTCCATCTAATTCAGCTAGTAGAACACTAGTTGGTTATGCTACAAATGCTACGAACGCTACAGATAGATTGTACGATGCTCCAGCATTAGGTGTTAAATCAAATTTTGAACTTTATTCTCTAGAAAGTACCAATCAATTAAGTATTCAAGGAAGAAGTTTGCCATTTAACACTGACGATCAAGTAGCTTTAGGTGTAACTATACCTCAAAATGGAGTATACACTATAGCAATTGCTTCTGCTGATGGCTTATTTTCAGACGCAAATCAAAATATTTTTCTAAAAGATAACACTTTAGGCATAACACATGATTTACGAATTGCCCCATATAGTTTTACTGCAACTACTGGAACAGACGAAAATAGATTTATATTGACTTACACAAATAGTGCGTTAGGAAATAACGACTTTGAAAACAATAATTCAATAACTGTATTCACAAACGAAAACATCAATATTGAATCATCAATTGAAAATATTAAATCTGTTCAGATATTTGATTTATTAGGAAGAGAAATTATAAACATCAATGACATCAACAATAATTCTTTCATTGCACAAAATGTAAAACCTACACAAAACGCTTTATTAGTAAAAGTAATGTTAGAAAATGGTTATACAAAAACATATAAAATAATATATTAAGTAATAAGCTCCAAAAGTTTAAGTAAAGGCTAACCAAAAGTTAGCCTTTACTTATTATTTTATCAACAACAAAAAGCTATTAAAATTCCACTAAGTAAAATTATAATGATAATTTACAATGAAGTTATCAACAAAATAATGTTTTTTTAACAAATTATTAATTTTTTGTTGCTATTTAAACAAAAAAAAATATATTTGTGTAAAATTCTATTAACCCCTAACTATAAAACTATGAAAAAGAATCCTTTAGGATGCATTTTTCCTACATTCTCTTTTGCAAAAAGCATCAAATTATTCTCTCTTCTTTTTGCTTTTGTTTTTTACACAAATGATTTATTTGCTCAAAGCGCAAATTGTGCAGGAGCAACTCTTTTAACCGTTAATGCAGCCCCTATCACTGGAACTATTACTGACGCAACTGTTAATGATCCGGTTGCAGCAGCTTGTGCTGGCGGTGGTGTCTCTAGAGATGGTTGGTATCGTTTCGTTGCAACAACCACAGATGCTACCGTTACAGTTGTTTCAAATAATAGACAACTTGTATTGTATGCTTATTCTGGCACATGTGCTGGCTTGACACAAATAAGTTGCGCAAACACTAATACAGTAGCTGGCGGACAAACTGAAACAATGAATTTAACTGGTCTTACACCAACAAACACATATTATATTAGAGTAGTAAACTCATCTGCCAATAATATGAATTTAAATGCAGTTTCTGTTACTGCTGTAGTATCTCCATGTGCTTCCGCTACCAACATAGCCTCATGTGGAACTCTTGTAAACACCACTATTGCTGCTGGAACAGGAAGTTTTGGAACCTCAGCTTGTGGTTTTACAACAGGTGGTATTGAAAGAGTATTTACTTTTACACCTGCCACAACTGGCGCATACACTATTCAACAAGCTAGTTCATTTGCTTATATAGATTATCAATTTAGAACTGTAGCATCTGGATGTGCTGCCGCTGGGTGGACATGTATTGATGATTTAAGTGGCGCATCAAACAGTCCTTCATTTACGCTAACTGGAGGAGTTCAATATTATTTATTATTAGATCCTGAAAGTACCGCTGGTGGAAACATTAGTTTTACCATAGGTTGTCCAATAGTTGCACCATCAAATGATGATTGTAACAATGCTATTCCTTTAACACTAAACACTAGCTGTTCATACTCAAATTATACTACAGCAGGAGCAACCGCTTCTACAACACCTTCTACACCTCCTGTTCCAGGCTGTGCTAGTTATTCTGGTGGTGATGTATGGTTTAGTTTTCTTGTCCCTGCAAACGGGGAAGTTACTGTTGACACACAAACTGGCGGAATGACTGATAGCGGAATGGCTTGGTATACCGGAACATGCGGCGCTTTATCTCTATTAGAATGTGACGATGATGATAGTGCTAATGGCCTAATGTCTAGTATAACTAGAACAGGCTTAACTCCTGGAACAACAATTTATGTACGTTTTTGGGAATATTCAAACGACAATCCAGGTACATTTGGTATTTGCGCAACTTCACCTGGTCCATGCACAACCCCTGGAGCACAAGCAAATGGTTTTACCCCAGGAACAATTACCTCTACTTCTTTTCCAGCAACTTTTTCTGGAACTGCAGATAGCTACTTAGTAATTCAGTCAACTTCAGCTACCCCACCTACTCATCCTGTAAATGGAACTATTTATAATGCTGGAAATATTGCTACTCTAGGAGCTGGACTTACATTTGTACAAAGTGGAGCGTCTACATCAATAACAGGAACTGGATTAACAGGAAATACTCATTACTACTATTACATCTATGCATTTAACAATGCTGGCTGTACAGGAGGCCCTTTATACAACGCTGGAGGTCCATTAACTGGTAATGCCGTAACATGTCCTGCTGCACCAAGTCCTATATCAACTAGCTCTACACTTAATAGCATTAATTTTACTTGGCCATCTTCAATTGGAGGAGGTAGTAATGCAGTAACATACACATTACAAGTCACAACTGATGCTGGTTTTACAGCTAATGTTGCTGGTTCACCATTTACAATTAATGACCCAACTGTAACATATAATTTAACTGGTTTAGCTGCTAATACTATTTATTATTATAGAATTAGAGCTAATAATGGATGTTCTTCAAGCTATACAACTGGTAGTGCAACAACTGGATATTGTGTTCCTGCACCAACAAGTGTTGACGGTACAGGGATTACAAATGTAACAATGGGAACAATAAATAATAATACTGGTGCTGAAGCTGGAAATTATGGAAATTATTCTGCTATGAGTACAACTGGTTCTCAAGGAGAAACTATTCCATTTAGCATCAGATTTTCAACATCAGGATTTGGGTACGACGCAATTATTTGGATTGACTGGAATAACGACTTAGATTTTGATGATACTGGAGAACTAATGTTCAGTGGAACATCACCATCAACAAATCCTGGTATTTTAACAGGAAGTTTTCAAATTCCTGCTACAGCAATATTAGGAAATCACAGATTAAGAATAGGCGGCGTTGATTTTGGACCACCGACACCTTGTTATACAGGTTCATACGGAACTTACGAAGACTACACCATCAATGTAATAGCCGCAACATGTCCTGGCCCATCAAATATAACCGTAAACCTTACATCACAAACAACAGCAACAATTAACTGGACAGCAGCAACGCCAGCTCCAAGTAATGGATATCAATATTATTTAACAACTTCAGCTACGATTCCTAATGGAGCTACTATACCTACAGGATCAGTTGGAGCAGGTGTAACAACATTAAATTTAACTGGATTAACAATTGGGGCTACTTATTATATTTGGATTCGTTCAAATTGTGGTGGCACACAAGGATTTTGGATTGGAACTTCATTCGTTGCACCAACTTGTCTTATAGGAAATAGCACCGGAACATCTTCACTAGGCTGTCCTTCTGTAGTAGGTGGTGGTTTAGGACTAAGTGGTGCAGATCATGCAGCTATAAGTTGTACAGCTGCTTCAACATGTGTTGATTTAGAAGCTACTTACTTAAATTTAGGAAATACAACAAGCTATACCGTTGAATCAATTACCTATGCTCCTCCATATCAATTTGGTTGTTTAAAAAACCCTGTGAGTGTAAACATTGATGACCGTTGGTCACCTGTAGTTAATCTTCCATTTGATTTTTGTTTTTATGGCAATACTTACAATCAATGTTTAATTGGTTCAAATGGAATAATTACCTTTGATTTAGTAGGAAATACTCCTGAAGGATATTGTGGTTATTCTTTTGCAGACAATCTTCCACAAGTTGGTCATAGTTCATTAGTAGAAAATTCAATATTTGGTGCTTTTCACGACATCGACCCAGGAATCAGCGGAGAAGTTGGATGGGAACTTATAACCCTTAATAGCGGTTGTAGAGCGTTAGTTGCTTCTTGGAGTGATGTTCCAATGTTTTCTTCAACTTGTAATTCTCAGTTATATACAGGTATGATTGTTTTATATGAAAACACTAACGTAATCGAAGTTTATTTAGAAGAAAAAAATACTTGTGCTTCATGGAATGGAGGTAATGCTGTTGTAGGAATTCAAAATGCCACAGGAACCACAGCAGTTGTAGCTCCAAACAGAAACGGACTAGACGCAGATTGGACAGTTACAAATGAAGCTTGGCGTTTTGTTCCAGCAGGAGCTTCTATTACAACTCTGGCATGGCATGAAGGTTCTGGAACTTCTGGACCTGTATTAGGAACTTCTGATATTATAACTGTATGTCCAGGTGCAACAACAACTTATACAGCGGAAATTACTTATACTTTATGTGATGGAACAACATTAGTTGAAACTGACGAAACAACTGTAACGGTTACTGGTAGCAAAGTATGGGATGGTTCAGTAAATTCACAATGGAATAATGCTAACAACTGGACTCCTGTTGGTGTTCCGACAGCGGCTGATTGTGTTTTAATTCCACCAACAGCTAATAATCCTATTATTTCTGGAGCAAGTTATAACGGTTTAGGATTAAACTTAACTATTCAAAATGGAGCAACATTAACAGTAAATCCAACTAATAATGTTACAATTACTGATTGGGTAAATATCAATGCTGGAGGAAATTTACAATTAGATAACACTTCTAGTTTAATTCAAGTAAATAACAACCCAAATACAGGAATCATGCATATGGACAGAACTGTTTCCATTCGTAAACAAGATTATGTATATTGGTCTTCACCAGTTTCTTCATTTGCAAGTAGCGCAATTTCTCCTGGAACATCAGCAGGATATATTTATAAGTGGATTCCAACAATTGGTGCAAATACAAATGGATTTGGAAATTGGACTTATGGCAGTGAAAATATGGTAATTGGAAAAGGATATATTGTTAGAGGCCCTAATGCTTACACAAATACATTAACTCCATTCACAGCTACTTTCATAGGAACTCCAAACAATGGAATTATTACAACTCCAATATTAAGAGGAACATACAATGGTGCAAATTATTCTACTGGAGTTTCAACAACATTAGGAACAAGTTATGATGACAACTGGAATTTAATCGGAAATCCATATCCTTCAGCTGTAAATGCAATTAACTTTTTAACTACAAATACAAATATTGATGGATTTATAAAAATTTGGACACATGGCACATTACCTAGTAATGCAATCGCTGATCCATTTTACAATAATTATGTATACAATTATACTCCTGCAGATTATATTACCTACAATATTACAGGAACGTCTTCTGGTCCTGGAGTATTTGGAGGAAATATTGCTGCTGGGCAAGGTTTCTTTGTATCAATGTTACATACATCTGTTGCTACTTCTGAAAATGTTACGTTTAATAATTCTATGAGAAATAGCACAAATAATAATAGTCAATTTTTCAAAAATACTACTACAAGCGATGACAACAATGGTCGCATTTGGTTAGATTTAATTGCTGCAGACGGAAGTAATGTGAGAAACTTAATAGGCTATGTCGATGGAGCTTCAAACAATAGAGACAGATTATATGATGCTATTACCGATGTAAAATTGAATCTAAATTTATATTCAAAAATTGGAGATGAACCAATGACAATTCAAGGAAGAACACTTCCGTTTGACGAATTAGATTTAGTACCTATGGGAATAAAAGTGCCTCAAACAGGAAATTACTCCATAGGAATTGGAACTGTGGATGGATTTTTCACAAACACAAATCAAAACATTTATTTAGAAGATTTAGACACAAATATAATTCACGATTTAAGACAGAATCCATATACATTTAGTGCTATTGCTGGTGACGACCCAGATAGATTTATTCTTCGCTATACAAACAATACATTAGGAAATGATGATATTACAAATGAAGAAGCAAATGTTTGGGCAATATCTTCTGAAATTTTATCTATAAAATCAACCAAAAACACAATTAAATCAATAAGAGTTTTTGATGTTTTAGGAAGACTTTTAGCAGATTATCCAGAGGTAAATGGATATGAAATTCCTCTAACAAAAATTCAAAAAAACAAAGTTGCTTTAATTATTCAAGTAACATTATCAAATGGAACAATAGTAAATAAAAAAATTATTTATTAATCACCAAAAAATCAAATATTTATACTAAAGGCAACCAATAAAGGTTGCCTTTTTTGCATTTTATCGATAAAACTAAACCTTTAAACAATTAAAAAAAAATATCAACAATAAAAGCAAAATATTTATTAATTTGTTACCAATTATTCATACAAAACCCTAATTATTATGAAAAAATATTTACTTTTTTTGATTTTTTATGCATATTATTCAAATGCTCAAGTTGGAGTCGGAACAACAACCCCTAACGGAGCATTAGATGTAACTTCTGTAAATGATGGATTGCTAATCCCTAGAGTAGCATTAACAGCAACTAATGCAATTGCTCCACTTACAGCGCCTACAACATCTGAACTTGTTTACAATACTGCAACTGCAGGGATTATCCCAAATAATGTAACACCAGGTTACTACTATTGGAGTGGCACAGCATGGGTTAGATTAGCTACTGGAAATTCTGTTGACTGGTCTATACTTGGAAATACTGGAACAGTTCCAGCAACAAACTTTATAGGCACAACAGATAATGTAGAATTAAGATTTAGAACAAATAACACCGAAAGACTCAGTATTGGAAATTCAGGAAATATTGGTGTTAATATTGCTCCTTCAGCATATAGATTAGATGTAAGCAGTGGAGCTGGAGATGCTATTTATGGACATTCAACAAACGTAGGTGGGGTTATTGGCTATGAAACAAATTTTAGCTTCGGAATTCCCGTACAAAATTTAAACGGTTCTGGTTTATATGCAAACAATCCTGCTGCTGGTTACACGAGCATATTTGCTCAATCAACAGGTGCTGCAACAGTAGCAGCTAACATTGCATACTCAAACGTATGGATGGCAGCTTACAATTATGTTGATAATTCTTCAGCAGCCTTCAATCCATCTGCATCATACAATCAATTAAACAACACTAGCACTACTCTTGGTGGAACACAAATAGCATTAAGAGGATTTAACAATAGAGCGACAACTGCCGGAAATCCTGGATACTCTGTTGGTGTACAAGGATTAGCCAATAGTCAAAACCAAGACTCTTATGGAGTTCAAGGATATGCATATTGTAATACCAATACAAGAGCAGGAGGTTATTTTGAAGCATTAAATTACGCAGGTACTTCTCAAGCATACGCATACGTAGGAACTTCAATTGGAGGAACAAACAGAAAAATTACAGGGACTGCTTCAGTATCAGAAATCATTCCAACAGAAAACCATGGTAGAGTAACGCTAACCTGTCCAGAATCTCCAGAATATTGGTATCAAGATTATGGAACAGTAGAACTAGTTAATGGAAAAGCAACTATTTATTTAGATGAAATATTAGCAGATATAATTGTCGTTAATGAAGAAAACCCTATTCGAGTAACGTGTACCCCAGTAGGAATGCCTTATTTTAATGGCATAACAATAATGTCTCAAACAAGTAATTCTGTGGAAATTTTAGAATTAAACGGAGGAAATCATTCAGGAAAATTACAATATCAATTAGTTGTAAAACCAAAAACTAATTATGGCGAAGGGCGTTTCCCTCAAGCTCCAGGACCAGGATATTTAAAATCAGATAAAGAACCATTAGCCGCAAAAACAAAAAATCAACCATCAGATGGGAGAAAAATATTTCAATGGCCATCAGATCATATAGTATACAAATACAATCCTGAAGATTATATAAAAGTTGGAGATGTTGTTCCTGCGGGTCCAAATGCAGGTAAAATATTTTTAGGTGAGGGCAAATATTCTGATGGTGTTCCAGCAGAAAATCCCGCTCTAAAAAAAGAAAAAAACAACTAATAATATTTTAAAAAACTCCAAAAAGACCTTTGCTTTAAATAGTAAAGGTCTTTTTCTTTTGAATAAGCCTCACGTTCAAACGAAATATTATAATAAGCTACTTTCCTATTTTTATATTGTATCCATCGAACTAAAAATTCAATTCCATACCATATAAAAAAGAAGACAATCAAGAGTTCCAATTGTTGCCTAATATGAATTCTTTCATGGTTTAGCAAGACAGTATGCGATTTATCCTTTTTATCCGATAAAAACACAAACGGAAAAAAAGTAAACCCACGAAAACCTTTTGGAATTAAATATTTAAAAACTAGTACTATCATTTCATGCAAAGTTGCTAAATTTGTAGCTATGAATAACGATTTAAATCCGAATAATTTAAAAGAAGGGGAAGATTTCTATTACACACCTGAAGGATACAAGTGTTTCACAGAAAAATACCATATAAAAAGAGGTTATTGTTGTAAAAGTGGGTGCAGACATTGCCCTTATGGTTTTGACAAAAAAACCGGAACTACCAAGAAAAAATAAAATGGATATACAATTATTCAAATACCGAATTAAAATTCACAAGTCCTATCATAGGTCCGACATTCGTTACCCTTAGTTCCCCCAATTAAAATTAAGGCAAAAAATTAATAAAACGAATTAACACAACAAAAATGACATTTCAAGAACAAATATTAGAAGGAATTCCATCGGTTTTACCAAATCCTAAACCATATGAAGCAGAAATTAATCACGCTCCAAAAAGAAAAGAAATTCTTTCAGAAGAAGAAAAAAAATTAGCATTAAAAAACGCATTACGCTATTTTGAACCAAAACATCACGCTACTTTAATTCCAGAATTTAAAGCTGAATTAGAAACTTACGGAAGAATTTACATGTACCGTTTACGTCCTGATTATAAAATGTATGCGCGACCAATTCATGAATATCCTGGAAAATGCGAACAAGCGAAAGCAATTATGTTGATGATTCAAAACAATTTGGATTATGCAGTTGCGCAACATCCACATGAATTAATAACGTATGGTGGAAATGGTGCGGTTTTTTCAAATTGGGCACAATATCGTCTAACAATGAAATATTTGGCAGAAATGACAGACGAACAAACATTAGCTATGTATTCGGGTCACCCAATGGGATTATTTCCATCACATAAAGACGCACCGAGAGTTGTAGTTACGAATGGAATGGTTATTCCAAATTATTCTAAGCCAGACGATTGGGAAAAAATGAATGCTTTAGGCGTTTCGCAATACGGACAAATGACCGCAGGAAGTTATATGTACATTGGTCCACAAGGAATTGTACATGGGACAACAATCACAGTTTTAAACGGATTCAGAAAAATTAAAAAATCTCCAAAAGGCGGATTATTTGTAACTTCTGGATTAGGTGGAATGAGTGGAGCTCAACCAAAAGCAGGAAATATTGCAGGTTGCGTTACCGTTTGTGCCGAAGTAAATCCAAAAATTACACACATTCGTCATTCACAAGGTTGGATTAACGAAATTGTAGAAGATATTACATTATTAGTTGCTAGAGTTCGAAAAGCACTAGAAAATCAAGAAGTAGTTTCTATTGCTTACTTAGGAAATGTGGTTGATGTTTGGGAACGATTCGACCAAGAAAATTTACATATTGATTTAGGTTCTGACCAAACTTCTTTACACAATCCTTGGGCAGGTGGCTACTACCCTACTGGTTTTTCTTTTGAAGAATCAAATGAAATGATGGCCAATAGTCCTGAAAAATTCAAAGAAGAAGTTCAAAAAACGTTACGTCGTCATGCAGCAGCAATTAACAAACATACAGCAAAAGGAACCTATTTCTTCGATTATGGGAATGCCTTTTTGTTAGAAGCTTCTCGTGCTGGAGCCGATATTATGGCAGAAAATCATATCGATTTCAAATATCCAAGTTACGTTCAGGATATTATGGGGCCAATGTGTTTCGATTATGGTTTTGGACCATTCCGTTGGGTTTGTGCTTCAGGAAATCCAGAAGATTTAGCTAAAACCGACAAAATTGCTTGTGATGTTTTAGAAGAAATGATGAAAAACTCACCAGAAGAAATCCAACAACAAATGGCAGATAACATTCAGTGGATTAAAGGCGCACAAGAAAATAAATTAGTCGTTGGTTCTCAAGCGAGAATACTTTATGCCGATGCCGAAGGAAGAATTAAAATAGCAGAAGCTTTCAATCAAGCGATTGCTCGTGGTGAAATTGGCTACGTAATTTTAGGAAGAGATCATCACGATGTTTCAGGAACGGATTCTCCTTATCGCGAAACTTCAAATATTTATGATGGTTCACGCTTTACAGCAGATATGGCAATTCAAAACGTAATTGGTGATAGTTTCCGAGGTGCAACCTGGGTTTCTATTCATAATGGCGGTGGTGTTGGCTGGGGCGAAGTTATTAATGGTGGTTTTGGTATGGTTCTTGATGGTAGTAAAGAAGCATCAAGACGTTTAGAGTCTATGCTTTTTTGGGATGTAAATAACGGAATTTCAAGAAGAAGTTGGGCAAGAAATGAAGGTGCAATTTTCGCAATAAAAAGAGCAATGGAGACGCAACCTTTATTAAAAATTACCATCCCTAATATAGTAGATGAATCAATATTGTAATAACAAGTTTAAAGTAATAGGAATTCAACTTTAAACTTGAAACCTTAAACTTTAAAACCCACAATTATGAAAACATTAAAATTACTTTCGGTACTTTTCATCGCTACTTTAGCCTCATGCAGTTCGGTTAGAGTGAATGCTGATTATGACAAAAAAGCAACCTTTACAAATTATAAAACCTATGCTTATTTAAAAAGCGGTGTTGATAAAGCAGAAATTTCGGATTTAGACAAGAAAAGGATTTTATATGCAATTGACGAAGTAATGTCTACCAAAGGTTTTAGCAAATCTGAGAATCCTGATGTTTTAATCAGTATTTTCACCAAAGAGAGAGAACGTGTCGACATTTATCAAAACTATGGATTTGGTTGGGGTTGGAATCCTTATTGGGGAATGGGTTATTCTAATGTAACTACAACTCCCGAAGGAACACTTTTCATAGACATCATTGATGCCAAAACCAAAGAATTAGTTTGGCAAGGCGAAGGAAGTGGTTATCTAACCAAAAACACAGAAAAAAAAGATGCTAGAATAAAAGAATTTGTCTCTAAAATATTAGAACAATATCCACCAAAATAAAGAAATTTAATTTTTAAAAAAGTGCAATAATAAATTGCACTTTTTTTGTTTATAAATAACATTCTTAATCTTGTATTAATGTTATAATTTAAAGAATTCGTAAATTTGCACCCGCTTTTCACATAAAGCAAGAAATAAATGATTTTAAAAAAATTTATCTTTCTTATACTTTTATTGGTATCTAATTTTAGTTTTTCACAGTGTTTTCAAATTGAAAGTATTTTAGTTGACGCGTGTGATTCGGGTGGAACAAGTGCTGATGAAGGTTTTAATGAAATGTTTCGAATAAAAATTGGAGCTACCGCTTTAAACACAAGCAATTTAAACGTCAATTGGCCTTCAAACACATGGCAAGGATTAATCCAAAATACTACAACAGCTACTAAAGTTGCTCAATTGAACGCTGATATTATAGCAGCTGGAGGTTGTGGTACTGTACTAGAACCTACTGGAGGTGTTTTGCCAGCTAATGCTACTGTAATTATTGTTTCTAGTCAAAATTTCAATATTACTTTAAATTCTTTTGGAGCTTTAACTGCAAACACTTACATACTTTTTCAGGACAACACAACCGTAACAACAGGACACTTTGGAAACTATAATGCAACTCCAGGATTAAGAACATTAACTGTTAATTTCGGAACAACTTGTTCAGACACCGTAACCTATCAAAGAGCTAATCTTGTAAATATTTTTGGTATTTCTGGCGGTTCAACAGCTGATAACAATGGTGCAACAGTGAATTTTAGTCCTTCAGGAACGCCAACCTATGTAAACAATGGCTGTACAGCACCAATTCCTCCTTTTACTGTAGAAGCAGGAACGACTCCCCTATCAGCTTGTCCTGGTGATACAATAAATTTAACCGGAACGACTCAAGGACAAACAAGCATTTTATGGACCGCACCTTCGGGAAGTTTTTCTAATCCTAATAATTTAATCACCTCATATATCGTTCCAACGACAGCTGTCTCTGGAAGTTCTATAACTTTAACATTGACTGCAACAAACATATGTGGAGCTTCAATTTCTGATAATATTGTAATTAATATTAGCGGAAGTACTTTAAGCTTAACTTCTGGAAGTAATAACCAAACTATTTGTTCTGGTGATGCTATTACGCCTATTCAATATACTTTTGGTGGTGGAGCAACTAATGTAAATATAACTGGACTTCCTTCTGGAGTAACTTCTTCTATTGCTGGAAATGTAGTAACCATCAGCGGAACGCCTGCTGCAAATTTCAGTTACTCGATAAATACAATTGGTGGTTGTGGAACTGTTACTCTTAATGGAACTGTTGCGATTAGTTCAAATGCAACTTTAAGTTTAACTTCTGGAAGTAACAACCAAACCATTTGTTCTGGTGATGCTATTACGCCTATTCAATATACTTTTGGTGGTGGAGCAACTAATGTGAATATAACTGGGCTTCCTGCTGGAGTTACTTCTTCTATTGCTGGAAATGTAGTAACCATCAGCGGAACGCCTGCTGCAAATTTCAGTTACTCGATAAATACAATTGGGGGATGCGGAACTGTTACCCTTAATGAAACTGTTGCGATTAGTTCAAATACAACTTTAAGCTTAACTTCTGGAAGTAACAACCAAACCATTTGTTCTGGTGATGCTATCACGCCTATTCAATATACTTTTGGTGGTGGAGCAACTAATGTAAATATAACTGGGCTTCCTGCTGGAGTTACTTCTTCTATTGCTGGAAATGTAGTAACCATCAGTGGAACGCCTGCTGCAAATTTCAGTTACTCGATAAATACAATTGGTGGTTGTGGAACTGTTACTCTTAATGGAACTGTTGCACTTAGCTCAAATGCAACTTTAAGCTTAACTTCTGGAAGTAATAACCAAACCATTTGTTCTGGTGATGCTATTACGCCTATTCAATATACTTTTGGTGGTGGAGCAACTAATGTAAATATAACTGGGCTTCCTTCTGGAGTTACTTCTTCTATTGCTGGAAATGTAGTAACCATCAGTGGAACGCCTGCTACAAATTTCAGTTACTCGATAAATACAATTGGTGGTTGTGGAACCGTTACTCTTAATGGAACAGTTGCTTCAACAAGTGGAATAACTCCTTTATTTACCCAAATAATTCCTGTTTGTCAAGGAACAAACATTAATTTACCAACCACTTCAACAAATGGATTTACAGGTGTTTGGCAACTAATTTCAAGTAGCACAACTAATGTAGTCTATGAATTTACCCCTAATGCTGGTCAATGCGCATCTACAACTACCATGACAATACAAATTTATCCGCAACCATGTGTAATTATTTCAGGAAATGCGACTTATTGTGATGGAGATACAACTGCATTAACATTAACAAGTATAGTACCAGGAACCACTTTCACATGGAATGTTATATCTTATAATTTAGATGGTACTCATATTGTAAGTGGAACAGGAAACACAATTAATCAATTGTTAGATTTAGATAATGCGTTAAATATTGGTACAGCAACATACTATATCACTCCATATGCAAATGGATGTGCAGGACCAGCACAACAAATAGAAATCACAGTAAACCCAATTCCAGATGTGGTAGCAGTAGCAACAAGCACTGAGATTTGTTCAGGAGATACAGCTCATGTTGATATGACAAGTGCTATTTCAGGAGTAACTTACACATGGACGGTGGTTTCAACAGGAGTAAATGGAGCAAGTAATGGTACGGGTTCAAGTATTGATCAAGTATTAACAACAAGTAACCCATTAGTAAATGGAAATGTAGTTTATACCATTACACCAAGTTTGAATGGTTGTACAGGTGCTTCTGTAACAGTGCAAATAGATGTTAAAGCACGTCCAGAATTCTTTGGAACGATTTCAAACCCGGTGATTTGTAGTGGGGAAACCACAAATATTAATCTAAGTGCTTCGTTACCAGGAACCAATTTTACATGGACGGTTATCACAACAAATGTTTCAGGAGCAAGTGATGGCACAGGTGCTAGTATAGATCAAACTTTAACATCGATATTAGGAGGAACTGCGGTTTATACAGTGGTTCCAGAATTAAACGGTTGTTCTGGTTCACCTATTCAAGTTACTGTAATTGTAAATCCATTACCGCAACCAGTATTGGAAGATGGTACATTGTGTATCGTACAAGCTACAGGAGAAGTATATCAAACCTATACATTAGACACAGGATTATCAGCAACAGGTTATAGCTTTGATTGGTATTTAGATGGTGTGTTGATTCCAGCAGCAAACGGACCAACACATATTGCAGATGAAGTAGGGGTTTATTCAGTAATTGTAACAAACACAACTACTACGTGTGTTTCAGCGGAAGAATTTGCGACGGTTGATTTTGTTTATCCAGCAGATTCATTTACAGCAACAGTAACCAATGCCTTTACAGATAATGCAACCATAACGATTACAGTCGCTGGAGATGGAACGGGTACTTTATTGTATCAATTGGATGAAGGTGCATTACAATCATCAAATGTATTTACAGGAGTAAGCGCAGGAACACATACTGTAACAGTGGTAGACACAGAAGGATGTACATTTATCACACAAACAGTATTGGTGATTGATTATCCAAAATACTTTACACCAAACGGAGATGGAGAAAATGACACATGGAATATTGTGGGTATGGACCAAGCAGATGCGAAGTTGTACATTTTTGATAGATACGGAAAATTAATCAAACAAATCAGCCCATCAATAGGCAGTGATGGTTGGGATGGAACATTTAACAACCAACAATTACCATCAACAGATTACTGGTTTACAATTGACTATACAGAAAATGGTGCTGCAAAACAGTTTAAAGCGCATTTTTCATTAAAAAGATAAAGAAAAAGAGTTAGTAAAACACTAACTCTTTTTTTATCATTTTTTTAAAACACCAAGTGAATATTTGTAGTAATTTTGCAACACTCTCCTACAACTATTAAAAATGATAAATTCTAAAAAATCGCTTTTCACCAAAATTCTCAAAATAACTGGAATTACATTTGTAATTTCTTTATTGGTATTAATATTACTTCCTATTATTTTTGCTGACACCATTACTGAAAAAGTAAAAGTTTTAGCCAATAAAAACTTAGAAGGCGAATTAAATTTTAACGATTCGGAATTGTCATTTTTTAAACATTTTCCATCTCTAACTTTAACCTTACATGAATTTAATTTAAATGGTTCAAAGCCGTTTAAAAACAAGTCTCTTATTTCCGCAAAAGAAATTGGTTTTGGAATTGACGTATGGAGTGCCGTTTTTGGAAATCAAACGCAAATTGAAGAAATATTTTTAGAAAATGCCAAAATCAATGTTCAAGTAAATCGAAAAGGAGAAGCTAATTACAATATTTATAAATCTAATTCAAAAGAAAACAATACCTCGTCAGAGAGTGCTTCATTGGCATTAGAAAACATTCAAATCAACAACAGCGAATTAGTTTATAACGATAAATCAACCAAAATTAACATAGAAGCGAAAGGTTTTAATTACAAAGGAAAAGGCGATTTATTAAAAGCTAATTTCAACTTAAAAACTTCGGCAAGAATTGATAGTTTGAGTTTTGTATACGATCAAAAAGAATACTTAAAAAACAAAAAGGTAAAAGCTAATTTAATAACAAAAATCAACACTAACTCGCTTTCGTTTGTCTTTGAGAAAAATGATTTAGTAATCAACAAATTACCTGTTGAATTTACTGGCTTTTTTGATTTCCTAAAAAACGGATATCAAATGGATTTCAAATTAAAAACCGAAAACAGCGACTTAGAAGATTTATTTACTGCATTACCTGCAGAATATGTTTCATGGATGAACGAAACAAAAATGAAAGGAACAACTTCGGCTTTTTTAACCCTAAAAGGAAAATACATCGCTTCAGAAAAATTGAGTCCCGAATTAAACTTTAACATCAAAGTTAGGGATGGTTATGTAAAACACTCTAAAGCGCCCTACCCTGTTGAAGACATTTTCTTGAATTTAGATACAAAATTACCAAACTTAGATATCAATCAGCTCAAAATTCGATTAGATTCTCTGTATTTTGATATCAACAAAAATAAGTTAAGTGCCATCTTAATTTCTGATGGATTTGGTAAAAAAATAACTATCGATTCTAAAATAAAATCAAAACTTGATTTAAGTTTTGTGAGTAATGCACTTCAAATACCAAATTTTAAATTGGCTGGAAATTTAGATGCAGATATCATTTCTAAAGGAAATTACAACAAAGAAGACAAAAAATTCCCGGTCACAAAAGGAAATTTCGAATTAAAAAATGGTTTGATTCAAACGGCTTATTATCCAAAACCTATTCAAAACATCAATTTAAAAGCAAATTTAAATAGTCCTACTGGCAATTTCAAAGATGCTTCTTTCATTCTCTCTCCTGTTAATTTTACTTTTGAAGGTGAATCTTTTAACATGAAAGCTTTATTCAAAAATTTTGATGATGTAAATTATGACATAAAAGCAAAAGGAACTTTAAATGTAGCCAGAATTTACAAAGTATTTTCTCAAAAAGGATTGGATGTAGACGGCTACATAAAAGCCGATGTTAGTTTAGCAGGAAAACAAAGTGATGCAACAAATGGAAATCTAAATAGCTTAAAAAACAGCGGAACACTTGAAGTGAAAAATATCAAAACAACAAGCAACTATTTAGCAAAACCTTTCCTAATTGAAAATGGTCTTTTTACATTTAATCAAGACAAAATGAACTTTTCTAATTTCAATGGAAAATATGGAAGTTCCGATATTGCCATGAGTGGAAATTTAGAAAACGTAATTAATTTTGTGCTTTCTGAAAATCAAATTTTGAAGGGTAATTTCAATTTAACCTCAAATTTTTTGAATGTAAACGAATTTATTCCAACTATTACTGAAGAAACTGACGATGAAAAAACTGCAAAAACCGAAATATCAGGAGTAATTGAAATTCCAACTAATTTAGACGTTACCATTCAAACAAATGCTTTAAAAACAAAATACAACGACATAACTATTGACAATTTAAGAGGCAACCTATTAATTCAAAATGGAAGTTTAAAATTAACTAATGGAAATTTAGGAATTATTGGTGCTACCGCAAAAATGGAAGCTTTCTATAAAAATGAAGGCACACAAAAAGCTTATTTTGATTATAAAATTAATGCTTCTGAATTTGACATTAAACGTGCTTACAATGAAATTAAAATGTTTCGAGAAATCGTAACTGCTGCTGAAAGTGCAGAAGGTATAGTAGGTTTAAATTATTCTATAAAAGGTGTTTTAAATAATCAAATGGAACCCGTAATGCCATCGCTTGAAGGAAGCGGAACACTTTCTGTTAAAAAAGTAAAAATGAAAGGCTTTAAGTTACTAAATATAGTTTCTTCAAAAACAGAAAATCCAGACATTAAAGACCCTGACGTTACAAAAGTTGATATTAAAACAACCATTAAAAACAATATTGTAACTATTGACCGATTCAAATTTAAAGTTGCTGGCTTCAGATTGCGCTTTGAAGGACAAACTAGTTTAGACGGAAAATTAAACTTAAAAATGCGCATTGGATTACCGCCTTTAGGAATTATAGGAATCCCAATAAAAGTATTAGGAACACAAGAAAATCCAGACATCAAATTAGGAAGAAAATCAGAAGATTTAGAAGAAACCGAATATGTTGATGGTGTAACTCCTATAAATACACCTGCAAATTTACCAGGACCTGCAACAGTTCCAATTGACAGTATTCCAAAAACAGAATCACTTGCTCCAATAGAAAAGCCAGTTGAAAAATCTGAATAATCTAAACTTAAATTTATTTTAGCAAATTCACAAAAAGTTTTCCTGCTTTCTGAAAAATTCGTAATTTTACGTCAAACATCACATATAAAATTATGGAAACGCATTTTGAAAGCAATCATTTGATTGACAGATTACCAAAACATTTAAAACAATTCATTAAGCCACAAGTTTACGAGGATTATACACCTATAAATCAAGCTGTATGGCGTTATGTAATGCGCAAAAATGTAAATTATCTTTCAAAAGTTGCTCATAGTTCTTATATTGATGGTTTGCAAAAAACGGGAATCGAAGTAGATAATATTCCAAGTATGTATGGCATGAACCGAATTCTTGCTGAAATTGGTTGGGCTGCTGTTGCAGTTGATGGGTTTATTCCACCCAATGCATTTATGGAATTTCAAGCTTATAATGTATTGGTTATTGCTTGTGACATTCGTCAGCTAGAACATATTGAATATACTCCGGCACCAGATATTATTCATGAAGGTGCTGGTCATGCTCCTATTATTGCAAATCCAGAGTATGCTGAATACTTAAGACGTTTTGGCGAGATTGGCTGTAAAGCAATTTCATCGGCTCGAGATTATGAATTGTATGAAGCTATTCGTTTGCTTTCTATTTTAAAAGAAGCTGAAGACACACCTGAATCAGAAATTAAAAAAGCAGAAGAACAAGTGGACTTCTTACAGAATAATATGGGCGAATTATCAGAAATGTCGCGCATTAGAAATTTACATTGGTGGACTGTTGAATATGGCTTAATTGGAACCATTGATAATCCAAAAATATATGGCGCTGGGTTACTTTCTTCAATTGGTGAAAGTGCTTGGTGTATGACTGATAATGTAAAGAAAATTCCATACGATATTTCAACTGCAGACATGAGTTTTGACATCACAAAACCACAACCTCAACTTTATGTTACTCCTGATTTCGCTCAATTGAGTCTGGTTTTAGAAGAATTTGCTAATAAAATGTCGTTGAGAAATGGTGGATTGTCTGGAATTCAAAAATTAATTGCTTCAAAAGCATTAGGAACAATTGAATTAAGCACTGGATTACAAATTTCTGGTGTTTTTACGAATGTTATAGAAGATGACGGAAAACCAGTATATATTCAAACCACTGGAAAAACTGCACTTTCATACAGAGAAAAAGAATTAGTAGGTCACGGTACAGAATATCATGCCGAAGGTTTTGGTTCCCCAATTGGAAAACTAAAAGGCATCAACTTAGCTATCGAAGATATGAGTCCGAGAGATTTAAGAGCCTACGACATATATGAAGCCGAAAAAGTAACATTAGAATTTGAAGGCAACATCAAAGTAACTGGAGAAATTGTAACTGGTTCTAGAAATTTACAGGGCGAAATATTATTAATTAAATTCAAAAATTGTACAGTTACTCATAATGACACTATTTTATTTCAACCAGAATGGGGTATTTATGACATGGCAGTAGGTAAAAAAGTAATTTCTGCATTTTCTGGCCCAGCAGATGTGAATAGTTTTGATATGATAAACCATGTACCTTCAACTCAAACTATCAAACAGAAAAAATCGCCTGAAAGAGAAGAATTAGAAAAATTATATTTAAGTGTTCGTAATATTAGAGAAGAAAAATTTGCTACGTGTACTTTAAAAGAAGCATTTGCTTCGGTTTCTGCAGGACATCCAAATGATTGGTTATTATCGGTAGAAATTGCTGAATTGGCTAAAAAAGAAAACAATTCTGAATTAGTTGATAAAGTTTTAAATCACTTAGAAAAGATAAAAATCAATCGCCCAGAAATTGCTCATTTAGTTGATGGAGGTCTAGAATTAATTTTTGAAAAAGCGAATGTTTAATCACTAGGTAACTTTTGTTACTGAAAAGATTTTCAATCAAATTTACCTTTGTCAAAAAAAGAAACAATTATGGGAATTTTAGATTTTTTAGGATTAGGAAATAAAACCAATGATGTTCAAGAATACGTTCAAAAAGGAGCCGTTATTTTGGATGTAAGAACTCCAGATGAATTTAAAGAAGGACACATTAAAGGATCAAAAAATATTGCATTACAAGTTTTAAATGGAAACATTGAAATGATTAAAAAATGGAACAAGCCAGTTATCGCATGCTGTCGTTCTGGAATGAGAAGCGCTCAAGCGACTTCCATTTTAAAACAACACGGTATTGATTGCATCAACGGTGGTGGCTGGACCAGTTTGGAAAATAAATTATAATAGAAAGTCCCGATTGAATCGGGACTTTTTAATTTGACATAAAATCAGAATACGTGCTTTTTATAACAATTTCTGAATTCGCATAAGGATTTCCTGCGTTTGAAATCTTTATTTTCGTTGGATTTCCTTCTTTATCATATTCGTATTGATACAATGTTGGCGCTTCGTTGTCCTTTTGTTCAGAGACAATATTTCGCTTTTCATCATACTCACAAGTAAATCTACTTTTCAAATCGAAAATCTGATAATTACCTTCAACTAGTAATCCGTTTTTATAAATTTCGATGGATAAATTTGCCTCCTTCTTGGCATCTTTATAATACGAAGTTTTGGTATAACTATCATCTGAAGTGTAATTAGAATATTCTGTGATTTCTGAAAACCCAGTTTCTTTTTCTCTACAAACGGATTTGATCAAACGATTTTGCTTATCGTAAGAATACTTCGTTTCCGAAAACAATCTGCCTTGCAGAAATTCTTGTGATTTAGTTAATCGCAATTTTTTATCATAGAAAAATAAGGTTTTATCTTGTGTTTCACTTAAATTGTAATCAGTGATTTTTGAAACCAAAGAATTGTCAATATTGAAATTGTATTTTGTAATTTCTTTCGCATCGCCCAAATCCACTATTACAGAATCTAAATATTGATTGTAAAACGTATAAATTTCTGTTTTTGACCATTCTCTCGCATTGGTTTCTGGATTGAAATAATAGATTTCTTTTTGAATGGTTTTCGTTTTTGGCGACCAATTAAAATGTGCTGTTAAAAATTGCTCTTGGGCTTGTAAACTCAATCCGAATATTACAATAATTAAAACTATTAAACTTTTCATCTTTCTATTTTTTAAATAATGGATATAATCTTCCCGCTTCGGAAGTATCAACATTTTGAATTTGGTAAATTGTACCATTAACTGATTTTACTACTAAATGTTTCGGATTTTCGTCATTCTCAATTGAAAAATTACTGCTTTGCAGATACTTTCCATCTTGATAAAATGAAATTTTATACTTATTATCTTTTACCCAATAGATTCCTGTTGGTGATTCTAATTTTACAGCATCATGCCATTCGTGCTTTACAAAATCATCCAAATAAAAACCTTTTACAAAATGCACGGATTGATCCACTTCATTAAAAATTACTAAACTAGAATGTTCCGGTGTGTCAACTAATTGTACAACTTTTTCAAAATTATTATCATAGGAATCTTGAATCTCAATTTTGTCTTCATCACCTTTTAAAACTGATAAATAATCTTTTTTCGAATAAGTAATTTTTTGATAGCGTTGCATTAAAGAATCTTTCTCTCCAAATAACTTATCGTGATTCTTAATAAAGTCTAAATCCAATTCTGTACTTCCAGAAGTTGTTCCATCTGTATAGGTAATTTTGACAAACGTAAACGAATTATCTTCTGGCAAAGCTTGACTCAATTTTGCGATTTTGATTCGGTTATTTTTGGAATCGAATTCGTAATTGTAATCAATTCGGGAACTGTCGTTGTACACTTGACTTTTTATGTTTCTAAAAGTATCATACATATAACTTGTTTCTGATTTAAAATCACCTGAGACAAATTCGGAACGTTTTACCAATCCGTTTTCAAAGTATTCTTTGGTAAAGTCAGTTTCTGTTCCATCGCCGTCTTTGTTGAGTTTTGTGTACGTTTTATTGTCCTTGTAATCTTGATACAAAATTGTTTTTACCACTTCATTTCGTAAGTCTTTTTGAATTTCTTTGGTTCGATTTCCGATTTTGTCATATTCGTAAAAAGTAGTTTGCATACCTTCAGCAATCATTTTTCTTAATTTTCCTTTTTCGTAATGAAATAAAAACTTCATTGGGTAACCAAATTTCCCTTCAATTGGCTTATATTCAATTTCTTTAATCGTAAAATCTGGGTAATAACGATACCGATATTCACCAATTAGTCTATTTTCTCCAAAATAGGATTCAAGCGTTTGCTTTTGAAAATAGGTGTTTTTAATTTCAGTTGTGTATATATTTTCTCTAACAAATTCTTTCGTTTCATTATTGAATTTATAGAGCGATTCTTCCACTTTTACCACATCATCAGAATACCCAAAATCGGAAGTTCTAAATTGCTGTTGGGCAAAAATATTGGCAAACCAAAAAAGAAAAAGAATAGGGAATTTCATGTTTAATTGTTTAAAAATTCCAATGGATAAAACGTTTCAAAACCTTTTGAATTCAAATCACGAATGATGTATTTATCAATTCCAGCTTCTTGAACAATGAAATCATCCTCTTTCTGCGTTTTTACTAATTTGTATAAAGATGAATCTAAGATTACTCCATTTTGAATCACAAAAAACTCAGGTTTCTCTGAAAAAATCCAATACATTCCAGTTGGTGAAGAAAATTCTTCCATATTGTACCATTCGCCAACTTTTGTGTTTTCGGTATAAAATCCTTTTAATAATACTGTTCTCTTGAATAAAATATCATAAACCAAAATATCTGTATTGCTTTTCACCGCATCAACATCATTAGTAATTTCTTCTCCGTTTGCATCTTGAATGGTGTAAGTATTTCCTTCATTTTTCTTGATTTTATATGTAGCGCTATACAAGGCTTTTAAATTGTCGATTGCTTTTTGCAACTCTTCCGCAGAAGCACCATCAAATGAGGTTGTTACTTCATAAGAAGCCGAATTTGTATCATATTTTTTAACATAATTCACATCGAAATCAGTATTTCCTGCGGTTTTTCCGTTTGAATAAGTGGCTTTTGCGAAAGTGAAATAATTGATGTGTTCTTGTGTATCAAAATCCAATTGTTGAATTTGCGAACGTAAGATGTTTCCTTTTGCATCATATTCATAAGTGCTTTTAAAAACCTCGTCTTCTCTTTTGTATTGCGTTTGATTTCTGTTTTTATCGTATTGATAAGTTTCGGTTAAAGTTGAATATTTTGTGGTGTTTTTTTCTGAAATCAACAACCCATTTTTGATGATTTGCTCATTAACTTGATCTTCTTCATTGTTAGCATATTTGATTGATTTTTTAGTATATGAATTTGGTGATGTGTAATTAGCATAAGTGATTTTTTCAACCATTACCTCTTTTTCATACACAGTTTCTTTGCTCAAATTTCCTTTGGTATCATATTCAAATACACTTTTTTTAGTAGTATCCTTTTTTTCAACGATTTTGCCATTTTTATACACGTAGTTTTCAGTGTATTCGCCCAATTGTGTTTTAATATGAATCGATTGCAGTAATCCGTTTTTATAATTAAATGTATTCGTTGATTCCATATACATGAAATAATTAGTTTTGTTTTCAATTTTTGTAACCAAACCTTTATCTAAATAAATGGTTCTTTCGCTTGAAAGTTGGTATTTATTTAATCCGAAATCATAATAAAACTCTTTCTCTTCATATTTTGTTACATCTGAAGATAAATTAAAATCCGAAGCTTTATATTTTGCGATTTGAGCATTCGTAAAATGAATTACCAATACGGCTATGATTGTGATTAATTTTTTCATTTTTATATTTTTTAGAAGTTATATTGTACACCAAAACCTACGTGATTACTTTTGAAAGAAGAAGTTCCGCCGTTTGCATTTTCCCAAGAATATTTCCCAAAATCGAAAACTGCATTACACGACCATTTTTCTGAATCGGATTGAAAAATTTGAGGCTGAAATCCCCAACCAAAGTATTTCATAGAACGTTTTACGGTTTCATCTTGAAATCCAATTCCTGCGTAATCTGTTTCTAATATTTTGCCACTTCCAACACCATAATCAAAATGTAAACTATTAAAAACCGAGTAAATACCAATATAAACCGGAATTTGAACCATTAATGGTAAATCGCCAGGAAGCAATTGTTCTAAACCATCATCGATATGACCGTCATAAGAAAGTGGATAAACTCTTAACTTTGCACTTGTAACCCCAACTTTTAATTCGGTACTTCTGTCAGCAGCTAAAAAGTTAGCCCAATCTTGACCAAGAACAGCTGCTCCTTTAATTCCGAATTTGGTGTTTTTGGTGTAGTTTACATGATACGAAGCTTCTAAACTGGCAAATAATTGCATTGCTTTTCCTTTGTCAGCAACTTCACCTAAATCGTCTCCAGGTTTTGAGAACGACATTCCCGTATTGAATTTTACGGCTAATTTGTCTAATTGAGCTGTTGCATTTTGAAAAGCAAAAGCCAAAATAAGTATTGAAAATAAGGGTAGTTTTTTCATAATTTCTTCAGAATTAGTTACACATTTTTTTGTTCTTAATTATGAAGTAAAATTATGCGGAAGAAGTACGTAAAGAAATACGTAGAAATTCGTATATTGATTAAATCAACTTACTATTTTTTGCTTTTTGAATGGCTTCTAATTTATTATGCACTTGAAGTTTAGTGTAAATATTCTCTACATGTTTACGAATCGTTCCTGGTGATAGAAACAAGTTTTCGGCAATGGCGTTGTATTTTAATCCTTTGCTTAATTGCTCCAAAACTTCTATTTCTCTTGAAGTTAAACTGATTTCTTCTTTGGTAATGGAATCATCAAAAACCAAAGGTTCGCGCAATAATTTAAGCGTTTTTAATGCAATGGAAGGCGTCATTCCAGCGCCACCAGATAAGGTTTCTTGAATGCCGTTGTATAATTCTTGTGGATTCACTTCTTTTAAAAAATATCCGTCGGCTCCAGCTTTTATGGCTTTGAAAATATTTTCATCGTTATCAAAAACCGTTAGCATAATGATTTTGATTTGCGGAAACTTTGATTTGATGATTGCAGTTGCTTCTATTCCATTCATTTTTGGCATTTCGATATCCATTAGAATCAAATCGAGGTTGTGATTTTTTTCTAATTTTTCAATAATATCTTGACCATGAATGGCTTTCATTCGCACCTCAACATCAGCAAAGAAACTCAATTTATCTTGAATGGTTTTTTGAAGAAATGTATTATCGTCAACTATAGCAATTCGAATCATGGATTATTTGTTTAGTGAAATTGTAATTTGAGTTCCTTTGTCAAGTTCGGATTGGATTTTGAAAACGCCACCAATTTCTTCGATACGTTTTTGCATATTTACAATTCCATTTCCTAAATCGATTGTGTCTAAATCAAAACCTTTTCCGTTATCTGAAATTTCAATTGTAATTCCGTTTTCTATAGGTTGTACTTGAATTGAAACTTCGTTTGCATCGGCATATTTAATGGCATTATTCACCGCTTCTTGAATGGTTCGGTACAAATTAACACCTTCTAAAGATGAAAATTTACTGTTCTTCAAGCTTTCATCAACTGTAAACTTAAACGTAGTGCTTTCTTTAGCCGATTGGGCTTTTTCGATGAAATTATAAATTCTCGAACTTAAATCATCGAAAGTAAATTCGTTTGCATTCATAGCCCAAATCGTATCGCGAAGTTCTACAATCGTAGTTTTCGTAAAATCGCTAATCTTGGTCAAATGATTTTTAATCGAATTCTCCATCGTTGGAAATCCGAATTTCAAATTCTCAACCGAAGAAATAATAAATGTCAATTGCGCTCCAATATTATCATGTAAATCTCTTGAAATCGCCAAACGTTGTTCGTGTAATTTATTTTGATTTTCGATTTGGGCAATAGCAGATTGCAATTCAAATTCTTGCTTTTGTTGCACATTTTTCAAACGTTGTTGACGGTAAATTAAAAATCCAACAATAGCAATAAACAAAGCTAATAACGAAAGAATAATAATAGTTGTGGTTTTCTTTTTAGCTTCGGCTTCTTTTTGTAACAGTTGCTTTTCTTTTTCTGCTGTTTGGTATTTGGTATTGATTTCTTCGACTGCTTTTAAATTGTCGATATTCAATAAAGAATCTTTTGTTTTTGAATACAATTTATGATAATCGTAGGCTTTTTTAAAATCTTTTTTTGCCGAATTAATCAACGCATAAGTATCATAAACATTGATTAATTCTTCCAGATTTCCCGACTTAGAAGCCAATTCAAAAGCTTTATCATTATAACTCAGCGCTAAATCGTATTTTTTAATATCTAAATAAACTGCTGCAATGTTGTTGTATTGAATAATCAAATCGTTTTGGTTATTCATCTGTTTTTTTATAGCTAAAGCATCTAACAAATAATCTATTCCTTTGATTGTGTCTTGCAAATCGTTGATGTAAACCGAACCAATGTTATTATACAGTTTAGCAATAGTTTGATTATCATTTGTTTCTTTAGACAATTTCAAAGCTTTATTATAATTTAACAAAGCATTTTGAGGTTGGTAATCGTCGAAATAACAATTTCCTATATTTACATAAGTTGCTGCAATATCTTTTTTAGATTTTAATTGATTAAAAATGGCTAAAGCTTTATTGTTGTAAGTCAAAGCTTCTTTTGTTTTTCCTTGTGAATAATAAACGAGTCCGATGTTTTTGTACAAAGCGGCAATTTCGTTTTTATACCCTTTTTTTTCAGCAATTGCTAAAGCATTGACATATTCTTGCGTTGCATTTTTGGTTTCTCCTTTTTGATACAAAACACCGCCTTTGTTCATCATAGATTTTATAATTCCTATTGAATTATTAGCATTTTTGTAAAAAGCGATGGATTTGTCCAAACTTTTTAAAGCAGCATCATATTCTAATTGATTGATTAAAAATTTAGCCTGAATTCTATAAAAATATCCTTTTATAGTATCGTTTGAATTATTATCTATTATCAATTGTAAAGAATCAATAGACGATTTATTATTCGCATCGTTCAGATAATTGATGTTGTCAATTTTTTTAAGAAATTTGAATTTATCGACAGCTTCGTTTTGTGCATTTACAAAATTCAACCATAGGGCTAAGATTACAACTAAATATTTGTTCATCTGTTGGATTTTATATACTAAAAATACAAATTTATTTCTTTGAAAGTAATTCAAATATTCTTTTTTGAAGTAAAAAAATTTCATCGTTTAACTTTTTCATATCTAGTTTATATTGATTTTGATAATTAGATGAAATTGTTGCTTTTTGATTCAGGTTTCTCTGTTTTTGAGTCAACATTGTTATCATATCTTTGAGTTGTTGCATTTTTATTTGATGCAACATTTTTATTTTTTTATTAACAAACACCAACTTTATCACAAAAAAAGAAAGTAAAACTATTAGTAAACCTATTATTTTATCCATAAAAAAAGTCATTAAATCAATTACAAATTTGATTCAATGACTTGGTATTCTCAATACGAATAAATACGTATTTAATTGATTATTTTTAATTCTAAATCTTTGTCATTTTTAACTACATTTCCTTTATAAGACAGTGTCCAACCCATAGAATTAGTAAGAATCAACATTTTAGAAAGCTCGCTCAACAATCTATTTTGAGCATTTGTTTTTAAGGTAGATTTCTCGATTTTTTTAGCCAAATTAGCTCTTGCAACTTTATTTATCTTATTGTAGTCTTCGCCTGTAAATTCGTTAAATGTAGAAGATTCTGTATCGTAATATTTAAAATCGGGACTTATTTTAATCTCTTCTTTTGGAATATTAGTAATCGTTAAAATTTTATTTTTTGCATCAATATCATACGTTACTTTGCTCAAGTCAAAACCAACCGTAACATCAGCATTTATAATAACTAATGCTTTTTTATCGAAAGATAAGCCAGGAATATAGGTTTCTTTTTTGTCTTTATACGTTAAAACTTCTGCAAAATGTCCTTCGGTTACGACTAATTTTCCAACATTTTTTATTTGAACTTGAATTAAATTGGTATCATATTCAATAGTTGAAGTTTCTGATTTTTTGGTGAAAAATTGATAAACAAAATAGCCAATTATCAAAAAAATAATCAAATACAATAGCTTTCCAGAACGTCCAATGGCCTGAACTAATGGAATTAACATATTTTTTATTGCAGTTTCTGTAGAAGATGTTCGTGCCATGATTAAAATTTTACACGAAGATATAAAGATTTTTACTTAAAAGGGTGACGTTGTTGCCAATTTAGTTCTGGTTCTAAGTTTTTGAAGATTTCACCAATAAAACGATTAATCAATTTGTTATTATGGAAGATAAAACCCGACATATTCACAGGTTTTGCACCTATTGAACTTTTAATTTCTAAAGCTGTTCGTCCGAAGATAATGCGTTTAAAACCATTTTCAATACCATATTCAGTCATATTGTAGAGCATATTCAAATACAACATATTTTCTTTTTGAATAGTTTCGTCATAGCCTAAAAAATAGGTTTCTAACGTTTCGTCATTCAATAAAAGTGTATGAAAACCAACTAATTTTTCATTTAAAAAATATCCAAAAATCTGAAATCGATTACCACATTGCTCCTTTAATGTCGAAAAATGATTCTTTGCTAAGAAAAAAGTGTTAAATGGAGCATTTTTAGCCACATAATGATACAAATCGTAAATGGTATTTTCATGTAGAAGTACTTCTTCAAAAGATAAATTTTTGACTACAATTCCATCATTTTTTTTATGCGCTCGCTTGTATTGGTCGCGGTATTTTTTTGAAAGTGCATTAATATAATCTTCAGCCGAGTTCCATTTTTTATCCAAATAAAAAATCATATTGGGCTGTGTATTGAATTCGTATATTTCTTTAAAACGATACTTTTTCAATTCAACAGAACAATTTTCGTAAAAATCTTTAAACGAAACCAAATGAATTTTTACACCTTTTTGTTTGAAATACAGCGTGATTTCATCTGCGCTTTGTAGCAAAATTTCGCTAATACATTCAAAATCTATTTCTTTAGAAAACACGTAACCATTTTGTCCTGTTATCATATTATTTCCAAGAAACAAAGTATGAGAAGCAAAATTTTTAAAGATAAAATTACGAATAACTGTTTTGAAACACTTATCTCTTTCTCCAAACGATTCGAGTTTATTCAAATCTAAATATTGCGCTAAAGAAACACCTATTAATTCTGATTTTTCAAAAATTCCAATATAAAAACATTCCATATTTACTGGCGCCGAGCGTTCCAGCACTGATAAATAAGGTGTTTGCAGAAAAACATTACTTTGAGCTACTTTGTCCCAAAGTGAAGGCAATGTTGCAATTGAATTGTATATTTTAAAAGTAATTCCGTTCAATGTAAAAAAATAAATCGCTCCACAAATGTAGAGCGATTCCTATATAATTAAATGTTAAATTATTTCCAGCCGCAAATTATTGCTCCCATTAAAGTCATTACCACAATCCAATAACCAGAAGTTATTGCAACATATTTAAACGATTTTTGCTCGAATAAACTATTGGTAGCTACAACTGGTAAAGCGATAAATAATCCAGACATAAATCCATGTAATGCACCATGTTTAAATGTTCTAAAAGCATCTTGATAATCTGACATAAAAGCCGCATAAGATGGTAATGCTTTTGACTCATCGCCTCCAACCATACCTAAAGCACCAAATTGGTGTATAGTTAAAGGCATCATAATAAAAGCTAACATAAATGCAAAAACAAACGTTAATCCGAAGATTTTTGCCATGTTTCCTTTTTTTGCACTTTCTTCCGTCATTCCGATTTCATTCATCCAAATCGTTCCGAAAACTTTTGGATTATACCAAACGAATCCAACAACAAAACTTGATAAAGCAGCTACTAAAACAGCTAAAAAATTAATTTCCATAATTGATATATTTTATTGGTTAGTGTATCAAAAATAAGAAAATTTAATTAAAAATCGACATTGCAGGTAATGCCTTGTGATTAAAATCCCATAATGCTTGATTTTCCCATGAAGAACCATTTGTAGATGTTGCTCCTCTGAAAGCTATCCATTCGGTTCCCCAATAACAAAATCCTAATCCACTTGAAGTATTTTTTACTGTGTTTTTGATTTGTTGTAAAAAAGCTTTCTGTCCTTCTGGAGAAGCAGGATAATTAGGGTGGATTTGATTTGGCAGACCAATTACATTATTGGTCCAATCGTTCCAATCGAATGTAAATGGATAAGAAGTTTCGGCAACTAACACTTTTTTATTATGTGTTTGTCCTAATGTAGTTATAGTTTGTTGCAATAAATTTATATCCGTTCCATGCCAAATGGGATAATAAGATAATCCTATATAATCGTAATCAATTGCAGCAGTTTTAGAAAAAAACCATGAAGCACCATCAATTCCTGCATAATGCAACATAATTTTTGTAGATGAACTATTGGCTCTAATTGCTGTACTTGCACTTTCTAAAAGCAATAAAAATTGAGATTCGTTGGATGCTAAATTTCCTTCAGGAAAAATAAAACCATTATTGATTTCATTACCAATTTGAAAAATATCTGGTTGTATTTCGTTTACTATTGTTGTGGTGTAACTTTCTACTTGAGCTCTTAATTGTGTAAAAGTCAAACCATTCCATGCTGTTGGTTTTATCTGATTTGCAGGATCAGCCCAAGTATCTGAATAATGAACACTTAACCAAACTTTCATGCCCTGATTTTTAACACGTTGTGCTAAAGCTTTTACTTCATTAAAACCAGATTGATTTATGGTTGGTGTATGCCAAAGCCGAATTCGAATCGTATTGCAACCTGCATTTTTAAGAGTAAGCAGTGCGTCTTCAGGAATATTGTTGTTATTGTAGTAAACGGTTCCTTCAGATTCTATCAAGGGCAACATTGACATATCTGCTGCCTTGATAAATTCATCTGTATTATTTGATGCTTCTTCTTTAGAACAAGAAAAAGTAATGAGAATAAATAATAGAGCTAATAATTTTAATCCAATTTTCATTGGATAAAGGTACAAAACTATTTATTCGCTTGCTACTAATTTTGAAGCGCTTCTATATAAAAACTCATTATAAATGTGTCTTCTTGCAAAACGACTTGGCGATTCTGCATTCACCATTTTTATATAAGTTACTTTTGGAACACTAAAATATTCATAGTTGCTACCATCTAAAAATGAAATATACAACACACCATTATCCATATAAAAATCTTGGATATTAACTGTCGTTGTTGTTTTTAAATAAACTTCTTTATTTCTCTCTTGTGTTTCAGGAGCAATACTCACCAAAAAATGATATGCTTCAATAATATTTTTACTTCTTTCTTCTGCAGCTAAACGCTCTACCGGATCAGCAATAGTATCTGGATGGTCTTCCTTCATGCTATTTCTGTAAATCGTTTTTAATTCTTTTAGCGTGGCTGTTTTAGTAACATCAAGTAACTTTCTGTACTCGGCAATTTTCTTTGGATTCATAGTTATTTTAAAATAAAGGTGCAAAAGTAGTGTTTTATTATTAAATCAAGCAAGGAAATAAAACAAAAGCAATCGCAATTATTTGTTAATGAATCAATTATACAAAAAAAAAGCTCCACATTTCTGTGAAGCTTAGTAGCGGGAACAGGACTCGAACCTGTGTCCGCCGTGGCGGATATAAGCCCGACGAGCTTATAATTTAGAAATTATTTCTTTTATAAACTCTCTGCCTTTTCCAGATTTCAAAAGTTTCTCTCTTTTTAAAGCCTCAGATTTTGTTGTGAAAAACTCAACACATATAACTTGCCAAGGCCTAAATTTAATTGTATAACCTTTTTTACTCAAATAATTGTGAGATTTAAAACGTTCAATCAAATTTGACGTAAAACCAACATAAGTTTTACCATAATCCTTAGATAATAATATGTAAACCACAAATTCTTCCATAACTTTATAAAAAAAGCCTCACATTTCTGTGAAGCTTAGTAGCGGGAACAGGACTCGAACCTGTGACCTTCGGGTTATGAGCCCGACGAGCTGCCTACTGCTCTATCCCGCGATGTACGGTTGTAATTCAAAATTCTTAGTAGCGGGAACAGGACTCGAACCTGTGACCTTCGGGTTATGAGCCCGACGAGCTGCCTACTGCTCTATCCCGCGATTTGTGAGTGCAAAGGTACAATCTTTATTTAAAATTACAAGACTTTTTTAAAAATAATGTTTTCTTTCTACTATTTCAGGCGTTATCACTACCTTTGTACTCATAAATATATTGAAATGGAGCACAGAGCAGGTTATGTAAATATCATTGGAAATCCGAATGTAGGGAAATCAACTCTTATGAATGCGTTTGTAGGTGAACGTCTTTCTATTATCACATCGAAAGCGCAAACTACGAGACACCGCATTTTAGGAATTGTAAATGGAGATGATTTTCAAGTTTTATTTTCAGATACGCCTGGAATTATAAAACCAGCGTATGAATTACAAAATTCGATGATGGATTTTGTAAAATCGGCTTTTGAAGATGCTGACATTTTGGTTTACATGGTAGAGATTGGTGAAAAAGAATTAAAAGACGAAGCATTTTTTAATAAAATCATCCATTCTAAGATTCCAGTTTTACTGTTGTTGAATAAAATTGACAAATCAAACCAAGAGCAATTAGAAGAGCAAATGCAATTGTGGAAAGACAAAGTACCTAATGCCGAAATCTACCCAATTTCTGCTTTAGAAAACTTTAATGTGCAAACGGTTTTTGATAGAATTATCGAATTACTTCCTGTTTCACCAGCGTTTTATCCAAAAGATGCTTTGACTGACAAACCTGAACGTTTCTTTGTCAACGAAACCATTCGTGAAAAAATCTTATTGAATTACGACAAAGAAATTCCATATGCAGTAGAAATTGAAACGGAAGAATTTATTGAAGATGACAACATCATTAGAATTCGTGCCGTAATTATGGTAGAACGCGATACACAAAAAGGAATCATAATTGGACACAAAGGTGCCGCTTTGAAAAAAGTTGGGATTCAAGCCCGTGAAGATTTAGAAAAATTCTTCGGAAAACAAATTCACTTGGCTACTTACGTTAAAGTAAACAAAGATTGGAGAAGCAACGAACGTCAGTTGAGACGTTTTGGGTATAACCAAAAGTAAGAAGAAAGAGTAAAGAAGAAAGATAAAAGACACCTGATGAATATTCATCAGGTTTTTTTATTCCAAAACCTTGTACATCAAATCTTCCAATTCGTGCATTTGAGGTACACCGCGTTCTCTGTTTAATCTAGCCATAAAATAGAGCGAAAACCAAAACACAATCATAATACCCATTATACTAAAGTCTAAAACTAAAGATTGACCAAGCGACCAATGTGTATAAGCCATCATAGCAAAGACCAAAAACAACCCTGCAATGATAAAATGAAGAAACATAAAAAGTGTCCAAAGCAATTGTTCTGGTCCAAACAATCCCTTCACTAATGTTTTGCTTTCATCAGCTTCTAACTCAATGTGAAGAAATGGCGAGTAATGTTTTCGTTTTGCTTTACTAAAATAAAAATAAATATGCTCGTCAATTATCTTTATTTGATAATCCGCAATAAGTTCTTTTTTTAATACCAAAGCTTTCTCTAAAATTTTCTCAACGCTATTTTTTGATTCAACCTCAAACTTTGGTCTTAATGCGATACTTTTTTCTGGTTCCATATTCTAGGATTTTGAGCTAATATATTATTTTTTTAACAATTGTTAAACTTATTTTATAATTTATAATCAATAAAATTATGAAAGCCATAAAATTAATTCGCTTTTTTTATTTAAAGTGCAATTCGACAAATAGAAAGCTACTAGAAAAAAGCAATAAAATGAGTCTAAAATTTTGTAGATGTATTCATTAGCACAGGAAAGCATCAAAAAAAATTGTACTTTTGCAAATTCAAAATAAAGTTATGAATAATATTGTTGCCATTGTAGGAAGACCAAATGTTGGAAAATCCACTTTTTTTAATCGTTTAATCCAGCGAAGAGAAGCTATTGTTGACTCAGTAAGCGGTGTTACACGTGATAGAAATTACGGAAAAAGTGAGTGGAACGGAAAAGAATTTTCTGTAATTGATACAGGCGGTTATATAAAGGGTTCGGACGATATTTTTGAAGGAGAAATTCGTCGCCAAGTAGAATTGGCAATTGACGAGGCTGATGCTATTATTTTTGTGGTTGATGTGGAAGAAGGCATAACTCCGATGGATGACGAAGTGGCGAAATTACTTCGTAAAGTTAAAAAACCAGTTATTTTAGTTGTAAATAAAGTAGATAATGCTATGCGAGAAAAAGACGCATTTGAATTTTACAACTTAGGATTGGGTGATTATTATACCATTTCAGGAATGAGCGGAAGTGGAACAGGAGAACTTTTAGACAAATTAGTTGAAGTACTTCCAGAAATGCCTGAGGTTACTGAAGAAGTAGAGCCATTACCAAGATTTTGTGTAGTAGGAAGACCAAATGCTGGAAAATCATCATTTATCAATGCATTAATTGGAGAAGATAGATTTGTAGTAACAGATATTGCTGGAACAACTCGAGATGCAATTGACACAAAATACAACCGTTTTGGATTTGAATTCAACTTAGTAGATACAGCTGGAATTAGACGTAAAGCCAAAGTAAAAGAAGATTTAGAATTTTACTCGGTCATGCGTTCGGTAAGAGCGATTGAGCATAGTGATGTTTGTTTGTTAGTTATCGATGCGACTCGTGGATTTGAAGGACAAGATCAAAGTATTTTTTGGTTAGCAGAAAAAAACAGAAAAGGAATCGTAATCTTAGTCAATAAATGGGATTTGGTTGAAAAAGACACTATGAGCGCTCGTGATTATGAACGTAAAATCAGAGAAGAATTACAACCTTTTACAGATGTGCCAATTCTTTTTATATCTGCTTTAACAAAGCAAAGATTATTAAAAGCATTGGAAACTGCTGTTGAAGTTTTTGAAAATAGAAAACAACGTATTTCGACTTCTAAATTCAATGAGTTGATGTTGCCAATTATTGAAGCAACGCCACCACCAGCTTTAAAAGGAAAATATGTAAAAATTAAATATTGTATGCAGTTGCCTACACCAACACCTCAGTTTGTGTTTTTTGCCAACTTACCACAATATGTAAAAGATCCATACAAACGTTTTATTGAAAATAAATTGAGAGAACAATACAATTTTAGTGGCGTTCCCATAGATATTTATTTTAGACAGAAATAAAAAACAAACCGAAGTTAACGCTTCGGTTTTTTTATAAATGTTGTTAAACTTTTCGTAAGAAAATTTTTATTTACACAATAAATATTTTATTTCGCTGTTATTTATTCTTAAACTAACTAACCTTCTTTATATGCTCAAACAATGCTTTTTTTACATTCTACTTTTGTTTGTAACAATTTCTTTTGGACAAAATACAATTTCCTTAAAAGGAAAAATATTAGACAAAAAAACAGCAATTCCTGTTGAATCAGCAACAATATACCTAAAAACAGTAAAAGACTCAACTGTTATTGATTACACAATAACAGACAAAAACGGGAATTTTTTAATAGAAATAAAAAAAATAGATAAACCCGTTTTTTTTAAAGTTTCATTTACCTCCTATTCTGAGTATTCAGAAAAACTTGAGAATCTTCTAGAAAGTAGAGATTTTGGCATAATAAGATTAGAAGAAGACATCAACACCTTATCTGAAGTAGTAATAAAAGCAGAAGCACCACCAATTACCATTAAAAATGACACATTAGAATTTAACGCTTCTTCTTTCAAAGTAAGACCAGATGCAAATGTCGAAGCACTTTTAAAACAATTACCTGGAGTAGAAATTGATGAAGAAGGTAAAATAACTGTAAATGGGAAAGAAGTGAACAACATTCTAGTTAATGGCAAGCCATTCTTTGGTAAAGATGGAAAAATTGCAACTCAAAATCTTCCAGCTGATATTATCGAAAAAGTTCAGGTCACTGATACTAAAACAAAAGAAGAAGAACTTTCGGGACAAGATGCAACTTCAGATGAAAAAACCATCAATTTAACCATTCAAGAAGATAAAAACAAAGGTGTTTTCGGAAAAGCAAACGTTGGCTATGGCACAGATAATAGGTACGAATCGAGTTTACTATTTAACTATTTTAAAGACACACAAAAAATCAGTATCCTAGGCTCTTCAAATAACATTAATTCTATTGGGTTTTCAATGGATGAAATATTTGACAATATGGGAGGCGGAAGAAATAACTCTATCTGGGTGAATGACAATGGTAGTTTTGGAATTAATGGAATGCAATTTGGCAGCAACAATGGAATCACAAAATCCAACATGATAGGTGTTAATTTTGCAGACGAATGGGTAAAAAAGAAAGTAAATCCAAATGGTAGTTATTATTACTCTAATGCAGAGACCAATAATAATAACCGAACAAACAGAATTAATCTACTTCCTACTGGAAATACAAATACTTTAGCAGAATCAAAAACTAAATCTATTTCTGACGGACATAACATTGCCATGGATTTTGAAATAAAACTTGATTCTACAACAACTATATATGTAAGCCCAAGTTTTTCTAGAAACGAAATAAAAAACAACAATTCTGGCTTTGATGCAACATTTGATGAAACCGGAGCCTCATTGAATGAGAACACTAGTGACAATAAATGGTCAAGCGAGAGCAATACATTTAAAAACAATATTTATTTCTATAAAGAATTGAAGAAAAAAGGCAGAGGAATTAGTGCTTCAATAAATAACGAAAATAACAAATATGACTCGGATTTATTTACGAAAACAACAACAACATTTTTTCAATCTGGGAGTTCAAATGATAACAGAGACCAATTTAGAATTGATAATTCAAAAAAAGATAGTTTTAGAGCAGAAATAGGTTATTCTGAACCATTAAGAGACTCATTAATTTTTAATTTTGAAGCTAGATATAGTTACAAAAAATCTAATGAATTAAGAGAAACCTATGATTTTGACACTACATTAAATTCTTATTCAAATTTTAATGATTTGCTTTCAAATGACATCATTTCTACTACTTCATCAGTCACACCAATGGTTGGTATTAGTATTAGAAAAAAGAAAATTAGAGGAAGTATTTCCATGGGTACCGAAATTATAAATTTCAACAATCAATCAACCTATTTATCAAATAAAACTTTGGTAAACAAAAACTATATGTATCCAAAAATGAATGGCTATGTTAGTATAACTTTAGGTAAATCAAAATCGATATATAGTTATTACTCTTATGAAGTAAACTTGCCTTCAGCAAATCAAATTTTACCTTTTGAAAATTTAGCTAATCCACTTAATACATATATTGGAAATGCAGATTTAAAACCTAACGAAAACTATTCTATATACACAAATTTCAACAACTATGATTATGCTACTCGAAGTGGTTTTTATGCTTATGCTGGAGGAGATTATAATGTAAATCAAATTGTAGCTTCTACAACATACGATAGTGATTTCAAGGCAACAACTACCTATCAAAATGTAGACAGAGCATATAATACATATGTAGGTTTTAGTTTAAACAAATCATTGAAGAAAGAAAAAAGAACATTTAAATATGGCTTTGGAATGCAATTAGGTTATGATTATAATCAAGGATTAACAAATACAGAATTATTTGAATCTAAAGGGTTAAGTCTAAATCCAAGAGCTAATTTATCTTGGTCTATTGATGAATTAATCACAATTAGTCCATCATATAAATACACCTACATTACAAATGATTACACAAATTATGTTATTGATAATACCAAAAATTTCAAGCATAGTGCTAAGCTAGAAATCACAAGTTATTGGCCTAAAAAAGTAGTTTTGGGAAGTGATTTTGGCTATAACTACAACTCTAATATCGCAGATGGTTTTAAGAAAGACTTCTATCTATGGAATTTGAGTTTAGGATATAATTTCTTTCAAGACAAATTATTAGCTAAAGTAAAAATTTATGATGTATTAAATCAAAATATAAGCACAACACGAACTATTACCCCAACAGCAATTACAGATATGGAAAATACTGTTTTACAACAATATGCAATGTTTTCTTTAACCTATAAATTAGAAAAATTTGGAGGTAAGAAAAAAAACGATGGTGGAGTAATTATAATTAATTAAAAAATGCCCCTTTAATTGGGGCATTTTTCTTAAAATAGCTTATTTCTAATTAAATGAAGTCGTAATCGTAAAACCAAGTCCTGTACTTGGCGGAACAAATCTGCAAACACCTCCAGCACAAACTAGACCACCTCTTTGACGTCCATAATTCAATGCAAAACGAGTACTTCCTTTTTTATAGGCACCTCCTACATTATAAAAATGAATATCAAAAGGATCTGTTTCATGATCTATTAAATTTGCATTTGCGTCATATCCATAATTATACATATCAGACGCAAACATTGAAAACTTAGTATTAAAATTATATTCTAACAAAAGCGCCGCCCAATTTTTTCTATCGTTATCAGCCCACATATGCTCTACTGCTAGTTTTGCTGCTCTTCCATTGGAAAACTTATAATCAAATTCAGCTGCTAAAATATTAGTTTTTACAGTTACATTTGAAGCTCCTGTAATATATTGATTATTATAATATTGATTAATAAACGCAAAAGAACTTGTTAATTTTGGACTTAATTTTTTAGTAACCTCTATATTGAAATCAGAAAAATATTTTTTACCAAAACCAAAAAAATCTGTTTTATAATCTGGTGGAAACAAAGTGTAATCCCCTTTTAAATTATTCCAATTACTAAAATTAACAGCAATTTTAGTTCCGTATTTCCCACCCAATGTAGTTGTCTTAGCAAAATCATAATAAAAATCGATTTGACCACCTATTTCACCTGCTTTTCCAACGCCATTATTAGGATCTAAATAAACCAAAGATTGCGCTTGATACACATAAATATTAGCCAAATTAAAATGATGTTGCTTAGTCAAACTAGGAACAAAATTCATCAATTTATCATTGAAATAAATACTTGTTTTTTCTGGCGCTAAAACTTCTGGTTCTCTTTCAGAATAAAAACTAATATTTTCTAATCTTCTAAAAGTAGCATCTAATCCAAATCCTTTTTTGGAATATCCAAAATTCATTAATAAAGCGGTACCAGGTTTTGTATAATCATCTACAATATTTGAATCATATAAAACGCCGTCTTTTGACTTATAATTAAACTCTGTAGACCAATAAAAATTCCCTTTTGAAAAATTAAATCTACCGGCATAGGCATTAGTTAATTCATCAAAATCTGGATTAATCATATCTGTTTCCTCGTATCTTCCAACATAAGAAAAACCAACACTTAAATCTGAACTTTCAATTTTTAACAACTTAAATAAATTAATATCTGAATTAAATCCAAACACATCACCACCAGAAACATCAAAACCACTTCTATGTCTTCCATAAAGTGCAGTAAACATAAAATTATCTGTTGGTGTATAAGTGATTTTTCCTCCTCGAAGTGCATTATTAATCCCTAATGAGCGATCCTCCCAGCTTCTTAAAAGTAATCCACTTCCAAATTGCTCATAAAAATAACCAGCAGTAACATCTAATTTATTAGATTTATAATTTAAATAATAGGTTGCTACATTGGTTTCATCATATTTTGGATTATAATTTTGAAGTGCATTTGGAGCATAAGATTCTCCTTGAATACCCGCTGTCCATCTTCCATAACTATAATTCAAATTCAAATAACTATTTGAACGAAACGGATCTTCTGGATGATTAATTTCTCTGTTTTTATCATTTGTGTACCATTGCGAATTAGATTCAAAACCTCCAAAAAAGTTTCCTTTTTTTTCTTCTTTAACTTCTTCTGTTTGACCAAAAGAAATTCCACTAAATGCAATTGCTATTATTAGACTAATTTTTTTCATGCTTATAAACTTTTTAATTTGGCTAATAATTCTTCTTCAGCACCTGGCGTATGGCCATTTTGAACAAAGACAATTTGATTATTTTTCACGACAACTAAATAAGGAATATTTGCAATTGACAATTTTCTTTTTAAATCCTGATTAGAATCTAAAAGAACCGTATAACTCCATCCTTTACCATTAACTAGTGGTTTTACTCTTTTTTGAGTTCTAGAATCATCTGTTGCTACTGCAATAATTTCAACATTTAATTGTGTTTTCCAGTCTTCATATACTTCGCTAATAGCTTCTAATTCTTGAATACATGGTGCGCACCAAGTTGCCCAAAAAGAAAAGACATATAATTTATCTTTTTCGTTAAAACTTGAAGTAGCAATAGTTTCACCATCAATACTTTTAACATTTACAGTAGGAAATTCTTGTTGAGAATACATAAAATTCCCAACAAATAGTAAAAAAAGGGCTAATGTTTTCATTTGTTGTGTTTTAATATTTGAGCAAATAAAATGATTTAAGTCATAATTAGCAACAAAAAAAATAACTTTTTATTATATAATTTTTAACATTATATTAAAAAAAATGTTTTATTTGCAATACTAAATTTTATTAACAACAACAAACCAAATCAATTTATTATGAAAAAAATCCTATTAGTTATTGCTTTTTTAAGCACCTCAATTTACACATCTTGTAGTAGTGATGAGAATGGAGGTAGTTCAACAACTGTAACCATTAGTTCTGATTATGCTTCTAGATATGTAAATGAATTAATAACATTTACTGCCACTGATGGAGATGGAAATAATGTTACTAGTGAAGCTGTTTTTTATGTTAACAATACAGCAATTATTGGTAATACTTATACTTCTTCAGTTATTGGGTCATTTGCTGTAAAAGCTACTTTTAATGGAGTAACAAGTTCAAATTTAAATGTATCGTTTTCAGCATCTCCTGCACCACTAACTTCAATAACTATTAGTTCTAATAAAACTTCAGCAGATATAGGTGAAACAATCAACTTCAATACCATTGGGAACAATGGATATAATCTAACTGCCAATTCATTGTTTTTTGTTAATGGTACTCAATTAGCGCAAAACACTTATGTTCCAACTGCAAGTGGTGTGATTAGTGTTTATTCAACTCATACAACTCAAGGCGGAACTACACTAACTTCTCAGACCATACAAATTACAGTTAACAACTCTATAAACTTTAATAAAAGAGTACTTATTGAAGATTTTACTGGTACATGGTGTGGTTATTGCCCTAGAGTTGCTTATGCTATTGAACAAGTAAATACTCAAACTACTGATGCAACAGTAGTTGCTATACACAGAACATCTGGCACTGGTTTTGATCCATATAATTTCTCTGGTGCATCAACATTAGAATCACAAGTTGGATTAACGGGCTATCCAACTGCTGTGTTAAACAGAATAACAAAATGGAGCTACCCTGAACCATCATATGTATCTCAAGCTGTTAATTTAACTACTGGAACAAATCCAAAAATTGGATTAGCAATGGTTACTTCTACTTCAGGCAACACTTCGGATATTGAAGTTAAAGTTAAATTTGGTAAAGATTTTACCAATTTAAAATTGGTTGTTTATGCATTAGAAGACAACTTGATTTATAATCAAACCAATTATACAACATACTATGGCGGAACTAGTACAATTAGCAACTTTGAGCATGATCATGTCTTAAGAGCTGTATTATCTAGTAGTATCTTAGGCGAAGTAGTAACTGGAAGTACAAACTTTAATGATGAGTTTTCTAAAACATTTTCATATACTATACCAAGTAATGTTAATGCTAACAATGTACGTTTTGTAGCTTTTATCATTGATTCATCAAATAAAGCACTAAATTCAAGAGAGGCTGGACCAAATGTTAATCAATCATTTGAAATTCAATAATATTATTACCTAAATAAAAAAGGCTTGCAATTGCAAGCCTTTTTTATTTTAAAATATTACTACCAACTTCCACCTGCTCCACCACCAGAAAATCCGCCACCGCCGAAGCCGCCACCAAATCCTCCAGATGAACCGCCTCCGAAACTTCCTCCTCCAAAGCCTCCACCATTACTTCTTCCTAAGCTACTAAGGATTATGATATCTCCTAAATCTAAACCGCTTCCACCTCTATAATTTCCACCACCTTTATTTCCTCTTGAAGTTAACACTACAAGAATAATAATAAAAATAACTATTAGTATAAAAGGCAACGGATTATTCGATTCTTTTCTAGAACCTTTATATTTTCCTTTTAGAACTTCAAAAATAGCATCGGCACCCTTGTCTAAACCAGTATAATAACTTCCTGCTTTGAATTCTGGAATAATGACGTTTCGAATAAGTTCTCCGTTGATTCCTGCGGTTAATCTATCTTCTACTCCGTAACCTGAGGAAATATGAATTTTTCTATCATTTTTAGAAAGTAAAATTAGGATTCCGTTGTCTTCGTTTTCCTGACCAATTCCCCATTCATGGGACCATTTTGGAGTTAAAATACCAATATCTTCTCCTTTTAAATCTTCAACAGTAATTACAACTATTTGAGTTGTAGTAGAATCCGAGTAGCGAACTAATTTGTTTTCTAATTCTTTTTCCTCTGTTGGATTTAAAACATCTGCATAATCGTAAACACTCGTTTGAAAACTAGGCACATCAGGAATAGTAAACTGTGCTTGAGCAACTATTCCATTTAAAGCTAATACAAATAAAAACAACTTTTTCATATTAACTTCTTGATATTTCGTTAGACAACTCGTTAGTATCATCTGATTGATAAGGGAAATATTTTTTCAATCGTTCACCAGCACTTAAAATTCCTTCAACCAAGCCTTTCTTGTATTTTCCTTCTTTAAAACTTGCAATTATTGTATCTTTTGTACAATTCCAAAAATCAGATTCTACAACCTCATTAATACCTTTATCACCAATTATAGCAAACTTTTTTTCAGAAACACACACATAAAACAAAACACCGTTTCTATCTTGTGTTTCGTTCATTTTCAATTCAAAAAAAACCTCCTGAGCTCTGTCAAGAGGTGATTTTTCTGAATGTTCTTCTATGTGTACTCGAATCTCTCCCGAAGTGTTTTTTTCGGCTTCAACAATAGCATGAACAATTTCTTGCTCTTCTGCTTTTGATAAAAAATCTTCGGTTTTTGACATTATTTTGCTTCTTTTTCGTTTCCAAAATCAAACTCAACATCTACTGGTTTTTCTGCACCAGCTACTGCATCAAAATATGGTTTTTCTTTATAATTACCTAAAAACATTGAGTTAGGAAAAACCAAAATATAATTATTATACTTTTGAACAGATTCATTAAAACGAGTTCTTGCAGTTAAAATTTGATTTTCTGTACTTGCCAACTCATCCTGTAATTTCAAGAAATTTTGATTTGCTTTTAAATCAGGATAATTTTCAACTGTAAGTAATAATCGAGACAAAGAACTATTCAAATTTCCTTGTGCTTGATTAAATTGAGCTAATTGTTCAGATGTCATATTTGAAGGATCTATTTTGACTTGACTTGCGCTAGCTCTTGCATTTGTTACTGCTTCAAGAGTAGATTTTTCGAAATCAGCTGCTCCTTTTACAGTTTTAACTAAATTTCCAATCAAATCATTACGTCTTTGGTAAGCGGTTTCTACATTACCCCATTCTTTACTTACTTCTTGATTAACTTTAACGGCTCCATTTTTAATATTCACATACCAAAATGCTACTATCAAAAGTAAACCTCCTACTACTATCCAAGGCAAAAATTTTCTCATAATTTCTAATTTTAATTGTTTAAAGTTGATTTTTAATTGTTGTTAATTGTGCTTTTATAGTTTCAAGTTTATTAATAATATCAAACTTGTCTAATGTTTTTTTCTGACCTTCTTTCAAATGTGTTTTAGCACCATCTAATGTAAATCCACGCTCTTTCACCAAATGATAAATCAATTGCAAATTCTTCACATCTTCTGGTGTAAACATTCGATTCCCTTTAGCGTTTTTCTTTGGTTTTAGAATGTCAAATTCTTTATCCCAAAAACGAATTAAGGATGCGTTTACATCAAATGCTTTGGCTATTTCGCCAATGCTATAATATCTTTTGTTTGGTGCTAATTCTAAATGCATTAGTCTAATGATTGGTTTTCTTGATTTGCTAATTTTGAAATCTCAATATATTCTTTTGCTGAAATACTTCCATAATAAAAATTCAGCGGATTTACACGTTCACTACCTTTAAATACTTCGTAGTGCAAATGAGGTGCCTGACTTCGTCCTGTACTTCCAACATAACCAATAATGTCACCTCTTTTTACACGTTGGCCAGGTCGACATTTGTATTTACTCAAATGAGCATACAATGTTTTATAACCATAACCATGATTAATTTCAATATGATTCCCATAACCCGACAATGAAGCATCTGCTTTATATACAACACCATCTCCAGTAGCATAAATTGGCGTTCCTGTTCGGGCTGTAAAATCCATTCCGTAATGAAATTTTCTAATTTTCGTAAACGGATCACTTCTATAACCATATCCGGAAGCCATATGCTTCAAATCTTCATTTTTAACAGGCTGAATTGCAGGAATTGCTGCTAACAACTTTTCTTTCTGTTTGGCCAAAGCTACAATTTCATCTAATGATTTAGACTGAATAACCAATTCTTTCGTTAATATATCAACACGCTTTGTCGTGTTTTCCATCAACTCAGAATTATTGTATCCTTGCAAATCTTTATATCGATTAACACCTCCAAAACCTGCTTTTCTTTCTTCTTCAGAAATTGGAGTAGTATTAAAATATATCCTATAAATATTATTATCTCTGTTTTCAATTGCTTCTAAAACTTCATTCATCAAATCTAGTTTTTTGTTCAAAACCTTATAATTTAATGCTAAAGCTTCAATTTCTCTTGCTTGTATCTTATCTTTTGGTGTCTCAAAATAACTAGTATTAATCAACAGTAAAAAAATTAAAAATCCAAACAATGCCGAAGACAACAAAAACAGCAACACATAGGCAAATTTCTTTCTTTTTCGGGTTTGAATTCGCTTGTAAGCTAAATTTTCTGAATCGTAATAATATTTTACCTTCGACATATATGAAAATATACTATTTTTGTGCCAAATTTATTGGTGTGACATAAGTTATACGAACAAATTTAAGAAATGTTTCATTCTAAAGCTATTTTATTTTTTTTAGAATATTTAATAAAAAGAAAATCAAACAATTAAGCCATGGCTATAATTACTGTAGAAGCTGTTTTTGATACTGAAAAACAAAAAGTATGGGAAGCAATAACGAATCCAGAAGTGATGAAAATTTGGTATTTTAATATATCAAATTTCAATCTTTCTATTGGCAATGAATTTTCTTTTTATGAAACAGATGGAACTACTTATCTTCATCAATGTAAGGTTTTAAATTTTGAAGAAAACAAACTGTTGCAACATACTTGGACACATCCAGAACAATCTAAAGGAAGTTCAGTTTTAACATGGAAAATTGAAGAATTAGGAGAAAAAATAAAAGTAATTTTAACTCACGAAGGTGTTGAAACTTTTGCAGATGCTGGACCAAATTTCACATTAGCCAATTATGAAATGGGCTGGAATGCTTTGGTTAAAACAAGTTTAAGAAACTACCTCTATGGAATTAAAAAAATGGTTTTCAATCAAGATATAAAAGCTTCTGCAGAAACTGTTTGGAATAAAATGTGGAACAAAGAATCATATACAGAATGGACAACTCCTTTTTGTGCTGGGACTTATTTTACAGGCGAAATCGAATTAGGAAGTAGAATCCATTTTATTGCTCCATCATTTGAAGGAATGTATAGTGATGTTTTTTATCTTATCCCAAATAAATTAATTATTTTTAAACATATTGGGATGCTAAAAGATTTGAAAGAATTACCAATTGACGCCGAAACTGAAAAATGGACTGGAAGTTTTGAAACTTATAAATTAAATGAAGTTGGTGGAATTACAACCGTAACAGCTGAAATTGATTGTGTTCCCGAATACATTGATTATATGAACGAAAAATTTCCGCTCGCGTTACAAGAATTAAAAAAAATATCAGAAAAAAAATAAAATAATGATATCGCATCTAAAACAGCTTGTGAAATAATCACAAAATGTAAAATGCGATTCGATATATTAAATATATTATACAAATGAAATCACAAGACATACGTAAAGCATACCTTAATTTTTTTGAATCAAAAGGACATTTAATTGTTCCTTCTGCGCCAATCGTTTTAAAAGACGACCCAACTTTGATGTTCAACAACTCGGGAATGGCCCAATTCAAAGAATATTTCTTAGGCAATGGAACTCCAAAAAGCCCAAGAATCGCCGATACGCAAAAATGTCTTCGTGTTTCGGGAAAACACAATGATTTAGAAGATGTAGGTTTTGATACGTATCACCACACCATGTTTGAAATGCTTGGAAACTGGTCGTTTGGCGATTATTTCAAGAAAGAAGCCTTAGCTTGGGCTTGGGAATTTTTAACAGAAGTTTTGAAATTAGACAAAGACCGTTTGTATGTTTCTGTTTTTGAAGGAAATCCAGCAGAGAACGTTCCATTTGACCAAGAAGCATTTGATATTTGGAAACAATACGTTTCGGAAGACCGCATCATTTTAGGAAATAAAAAAGATAACTTCTGGGAAATGGGCGACCAAGGTCCATGTGGTCCATGTTCGGAAATTCATATCGATTTAAGAACTGATGCTGAAAGAAATGCAGTTTCAGGAAGAGATTTAGTAAATGCTGACCACCCACAAGTAGTGGAAATTTGGAACAACGTATTTATGGAATTCAACCGTAAAGCCGATGGTTCGTTAGAAAAATTACCCGCACAACACGTAGATACCGGAATGGGATTTGAGCGTTTGTGTATGGCGATGCAAAATGTAACTTCAAATTACGATACAGACGTTTTCACACCGCTTATCGCGAAAGTTGAAGAAATTACAGGATTAAAATATACTTCAAACGAAGTTAAAAACATATCAGAAGAACAAAACAAAACGAACATTGCGATTCGTGTAATTGTAGATCACGTTCGCGCGGTAGCTTTTGCTATTGCTGATGGACAATTGCCTTCAAATACGGGAGCTGGCTATGTAATTCGTAGAATTTTACGTCGTGCGATTCGTTACGGATTTACGTTTTTAGGCACAAAAGAACCTTTCATTAATAAATTGGTAGAAGTTTTAGCCAATCAAATGGGCGAATTTTTCCCAGAGATTAAATCGCAACAACAATTGGTTACTAATGTAATTCGCGAAGAAGAAGCTTCTTTCTTGAGAACTTTAGAACAAGGATTACAATTATTAGATAAAGTAGTTACTGAAACATCAGGAAAAGAAGTTTCTGGAGAAAAAGTATTCGAATTGTATGATACGTTTGGATTCCCAAAAGACTTAACGGCTTTAATTTTAAAAGAAAAAGGCTATTCATTTAATGAAACCGAATTCGAAACCGAATTACAAAAACAAAAAGCGCGTTCTCGTGCAGCTTCAGAGGTAACTACTGATGACTGGAAGGTTTTAATTGATGGAAACGTGGAAACTTTCGTTGGGTATGACCAAACCGAAAACAACGTTAAAATCACTAGAATTCGTAAAGTAGATTCTAAAAAAGATGGTGTTTTATACCAAATTGTTTTAGATAATACGCCGTTCTATCCAGAAGGTGGTGGACAAGTGGGTGATAAAGGAACATTAGTTTCTGCAAACGAAACCATCGAAATTATCGACACGAAAAAAGAAAACAACTTAATATTACATTTCGCAAAACAACTTCCTGAAAACGTGGAAGCAGAATTTGTAGCCAAAGTAAATACCGATTTAAGAACTTCGACTTCTAAAAATCACTCGGCTACGCATTTGATGCATTTGGCTTTGAGAAGTATTTTAGGAACGCATGTGGAGCAAAAAGGTTCTTTGGTTAACCCAAATTATTTACGTTTTGACTTTTCTCATTTTTCTAAAGTTTCGGATGAAGAATTACGTCAAGTTGAAGCAAGTGTGAATCAACAAATTGAAGCACAATTGCAATTGGTAGAACACAGAAATATTCCAATCAAAGAAGCTTTAGATAAAGGTGCGATGGCTTTATTTGGAGAAAAATATGGCGATAATGTTCGAATGATTGAATTTGGAGACAGTAAAGAATTATGTGGTGGAATTCACGTGAAAAACACGGCTGAAATTTGGCATTTCAAAATTGTTTCAGAAGGAGCAGTTGCGGCAGGAATTCGTCGTATTGAAGCAATTACAGGCGATGCTGTGAAAGATTTCTATAAAAATCAAGAAGATACTTTGGCAGAAATCAAAGAAGTATTGAAAAATCCACAAGATGTTTTAAAATCAGTGGCTTCATTACAAGATGATAATGCGAAACTGAAAAAACAATTAGAGCAATTAGTAAAAGAAAAAATCGAAGGATTAAAAAATACGTTGATTGCCGATTTCCAAGAAATCAACGGCATCCAATATTTAGCAAAACAAGTAGATTTATCTATGAATTCGACTAAAGATTTAGCACAAGCTATTGGAACTTCTAAACCAAATGCTTTTGTATTCTTAGCATCAATTGAAGATAATGCGCCAAATATTCACTGCTACATTTCAAAAGGATTAGTTGCTGAAAAAGGATTAAACGCAGGAAACGTCATCAGAGAATTAGGAAAACTAATCGACGGAAATGGTGGTGGACAACCTTTCTTCGCATCAGGAAAAGGGAAAAATGTGAGTGGAATTAAGGAAGCGATTGAGAAAGCGGTTGAGTATGTAAAATAATCAAAAATAAAAATACCGACAAATTTGTCGGTATTTTTATTTTTGATTTGTATAAATTTAACTAAATGTATTCCAATGAAAAAATTATTTTATCTATTTGCTATTCTTTTTACCTGTATTACTTCAGCACAACAAGAATTTTCCTATGGATTAGTAATAGGCAATAGCTTTTACACAATAGGAAACAACAATGGCACCACAACTTTTGAAACTGAAGACAAAGTCTCTTCTTTTACAATTGGTGGGTTTGGTGAGTATAATTTTACTGAAAATATTGGAATGAAAGTAGATATGTTATTTTCGAAAAAAGAATTTATCTATTTTTCCAACAAGCAAGTCTTTGAAATGAATTTTATTGATATAGCTCCAAATTTTAAATATGACTTTGGTGAAACATACCGAAAGGGCTTCTATATGTTAGCAGGACCAAAAATTTCATTAATTACAAATGCAAAATCCGAAGGAGAAGATGTAAAAGATAGTTTTGAAACATTTAATTTGGGTGCTCAATTAGGATTTGGGTGGCGAGTATTAAAATTTATTGATATTCAAACAAAATTAGATTATGAATTAACACCATTTTTTAAATTGAATAATGGTAATAAAAGTAATTTCTTTGGTGCTATAATTTCTGCAAATATTGATTTAGCTAAAGTTTTTTCAAATAATTAACTACTATAAAACATGAAACTATTTTATTTCTTAATCTTCACAATCCCTTTTTTAGGATTTTCTCAGGGATTTTCGCCACCAAGAAACAATGTCAATGTAAGCAATAAGTTGTTTAGCCAACAAAATCAATTAATGCAACATCAACATTTGATGAAAACTTTGCAAAACAAATTAGCCACTGACGAAGAAAACTTAGTTACTGAGACTAACAAAACTGATGACCTAATAAACAAAAACGAGGAACTAAATTCAAAATTAAATCAATTAAATGAAGAATTAGCTACGATTGAGAATGATACAAACCTTACTGTAGATGAAAAATCAAAAAAGTCAGCAAAAATTAAAAAAGAAATTAGTGCAACTCAATCAAAAATTAATTTGAATTCAAAAAAAATAGAAATTTCTACAAAAAAGAAAGAAAATCTAGAAAAAAGAATTGAAGCTTCAAAAAAAGAACTCGAAGAAAAAAAGAAAGAAGAAGAGAAAAAAGAAGAAGAGAAGAAAAAATAAATTCAAATCCCGATAAAAATAAAATTTATCGGGATTTCTTTTTTATCACTATCTTTGAATATCAATGAAATATTAAAAATGAATTTCACTACAAAAATTCCAATTCAAAAAAGTAATCTTCCAATAGACTATGCTTCTAAAATAGTTTTATTAGGCTCTTGTTTTGCGGAAAATATGGGTGAAAAATTTGAGTATTTCAAATTTCAAACGGCTATAAATCCATTTGGCATCATTTTTAACCTGGTTTCTTTATGTAGAATTATCGAAAGAAGTGTTCAAAAAAACTATTTCACTGAAAACGATATTTTCTTTCATAATGAATTATGGCATTGCTTTGATGTGCATTCTGAATTATCTAATTCTGATAAAGATGCGTTTTTAGAATCTTTAAACGATTTAATCAATTCAACAAATAAACAATTAAACGATTCAACACACATCATAATCACGCTAGGAACATCATGGGTGTATCGAAATATTGAAACCAACGAAATTGTCGCTAATTGTCATAAAGTACCACAAAAACAGTTTACGAAAGAATTACTATCCATTGAAACTATTGTGCAAAGTTTAGAATCGATACTTTTTCATGTGTCGATATTGAACCCAAATTGCAACTTCATTTTTACAGTTTCACCAGTGCGTCATATAAAAGATGGATTTGTAGAAAACACATTGAGTAAAGCGCATTTGATTGCAGGAATTCATAACTTGAAACTCGAAACTCGAAACTTGCAATATTTTCCTGCTTACGAAATCATGATGGATGAATTGCGCGATTATCGTTTTTATACTGAAGACATGTTACATCCAAATCAGACAGCAATTGATTATATTTGGATAAAATTCTTTGAAAATTATATTTCGGAATCAGAATTTGGGTTGATGAATCAAATTTGTGAAATTCAAAGGGCTCTGAAACATCGTCCGTTTAATCCAAATACAGCAAATCATCAAAATTTTTTGGCATCAATAGATACTAAAATTTTAAAAATTCAAGAAAAGCTCCCTACCATTCAATTTTAAAAATACGACAAAAAACGTATTTAAACAGCAACTAAAATACTTGATATTTACCTAATTAATAATTTAGAATATGAAGTTAGTTTATCCAAAATATTTTAGAAAAAATAAAATCGCAATAATCATAATAATCATTGCGATTGCTTGTTTGGTTTTAAATTGTTATAACATATGGTTTTGCAATTAGCTATTCACCATTTCAATTTCTAATTGCACATTTTCCCAATCTTCTAATAATTTTTCCAATTCTTTTTTCTTTTTCTCATAAGCTGCAAAAAACGTAGCATCTTCAACATGTTTGTCATAATTTGAAGCTAATGCTTTGTCATCATGCTGAATGTCTTTTTCTAACTGTTGAATTTGGCTTTCAATTTTACTCAATTTGTTTTGCAATGATTTTGCTTTTTTCTGATCTTCATAAGAAATACTTTTGACAGCCTTATTTGTATTTGCAGGCACAACAACATCTTTCTTTTCGATTTCACGCATATTCATAGCGTTTTTTTGTTCTAAGAAGAAATTGATATCACCTAAATATTCTCTAATTTTCTGATCTTTAAATTCATAAACAATATTTGACATTCCTTGCAAGAAATCACGATCGTGAGAAACCAACAACAAAGTTCCTTCAAACTGTTGTAATGCCGCTTTTAAAACGTTTTTAGACTTGATATCTAAGTGATTGGTTGGCTCGTCCATTACTAAGACATTAATCGGCTGTAAAAGCAATTTACAAAGCGCCAAGCGATTTCGCTCACCACCCGAAAGTACTTTTACTTTTTTCTCAACATCATCACCTCTAAACAAGAAAGCGCCAAGCATATCGCGTACTTTTGAACGATTTGTGTCTGTTGCAGCATCTTCCATAGTTTGTAACAACGTGATTTCGCCGTCTAAATATTCCGCTTGATTTTGAGCAAAATATCCCAATTGTACATTATGACCCAATTTGATAGAGCCGTCATATTCAAATTCATTCACAATGGCTTTCATGAATGTTGACTTTCCTTGACCGTTTTGTCCAACGAAAGCTACTTTACTACCACGCTCTACTAAAAGCGAAATATCATTTAAAATAACTTTATCGCCATACGCTTTGGTAACATGTTCTGCTTCAACAACAACTCTTCCTGGTGTCTGCGAAACGGGAAACGAAATATTCATTACTGAATTATCGTCTTCATCCACTTCAATTCGTTCAACTTTATCTAATTTTTTAATCAAGGATTGCGCCATCGATGCTTTAGAAGCTTTGGCACGAAATTTCTCGATTAACTTCTCCGTTTCTTCGATTTTTTTAGCTTGATTTTTCTGAGTTGCCAATTGTTTTTCACGAATTTCTTGACGCAACACTAAATATTCAGAATACGGTTTATTGAAATCGTAGGCTTTTCCTAATGAAATTTCGATTGTGCGATTCGTCACATTATCCAAAAACATTTTATCGTGTGAAACAATTACGACTACACCAGGGAAATTTCGCAAAAAACCTTCTAACCAAATGATACTTTCAATATCCAAGTGATTCGTTGGCTCATCTAAAAGTAAAATATCGTTAGATTGCAATAACAGTTTTGCTAATTCTATACGCATTCTCCAACCACCCGAAAATGTATCTGTTTGATTGTCAAAATCTTCTCTTTTAAATCCAAGACCTAAAAGAATTTTTTCGGTATCACCCACATAATTATAACCGCCTAAGACTTCGTAATGGTGTGTAACATCACTCAATTCTTCAATCAAATCAGAATATTCTTGACTTTCATAATCGGTACGCGTTACTAATTGATGGTTGATTTCGTCGATTCGAAATTCGGCACGCTTAATTTCTTCAAAAGCTTGATAAGCCTCTTCCAAAACTGTTCTTCCTTTAACAAAATCAATATCCTGACGAAGAAAACCAATTTTAACCTCTTTCTCTGTTGCAATTTGACCAGAATCGGGTGCAAAATCTCTTGCTAAAATTTTCAACATAGTTGATTTTCCAGCACCATTTTTACCCACAAGTCCGACTCTATCTCCAGCGCCCAATCTAAAAGTTACTTCTTCAAAAAGATAAGTTCCACCAAAGGAAACCGATAAATTATGTATGTTTAGCATTTAATTAGTTTAAATGTTTATGAGTTTATGGTTTAAAAGTTACTATTCGATTAAACTCAAAATTCAGTAAACAAATTGATATTTGTAATAATTGTTACACAAGAGATAGTTAGATATTGTACCTTTGCGTAAAATATTTTGCAAATGTTAAAAAAAGGATCCAAATTAAATAGTATTTTAACAGGAAGTTGTCCAACTTGTCATGAAGAAAGCATGTATTTAGACAAAAATCCGTATAATGTAACCAATGTTTACAAAATGCATGAAAATTGCAGTCATTGTGGAACAAAATATAAAATAGAGCCTTCGTTTTTTTATGGTGCTATGTATGTTAGTTATGCACTTGGGATTGCGTTTGGAGTAGCTGCATTTATTATCACCTATTTTTTTATTGGCGAAAAAAGTTTAGTCAATAATTTCATCGTTATTATTGCAACATTAATTGTTTTTATGCCAGTAATTATGCGATTATCACGAAATATTTGGGTTAACATGTTTATGAGTTATGACAAAGATTGGAAACAACACAAAGGTGAAAAAAAAGCCACTTTGAGATAATAAAAAACCGAAACAAATTAGTTTCGGTTTTTTTTATAACATCTTGTAATATCAATTTCTTTTTCCAAAGGAATATTGTTTTCAATATGCTGAAATAATTGATTGGCCAAATATGGACCAAGCATCACGCCACGAGTTCCTAAACCATTTAAAACATGTAATTGTGAATGAATAGGGTGTGTTCCAACTAATGGCCTTCTGTCATTAACTGTAGGACGAACACCTGCAAAATGTTTCACAATTTCAAAATCGCACGAAATTAATTCTGAAAGTTTTTCAATCAATTCATCTTTACCTGCTTGAGTTGGTGTATTTGTTTTGTCAATCCAGTCATAGGTAGCACCTACTTTATACAAATCATTTCCTATAGGTAGAATAAAAACACTTGATTTAATAACAACATCAAGTTTCAAATTTGGAGCTTTGATAATTAATAACTCACCCTTAGTTCCATCTAAAGGCAAATCATTAAAATATGGATTAGCGTGTAATCCAAAACCTTCAGCAAAAATAATATGCTTAGCCTTTATGTTTTTATATTTTATTCCACCTTCTAAAAATTCAATTTCATCATAATTAAATGTATCGTCTGAAAAACAATTTATAGATTTTAAAAAATTAGTATAGGTTTCAATCAAAATTGATATTTCAAGATAACCTGTATGGTTTACTTTACCATAATGAAAAGGAGAATCAATACTTGAATAAAAACGTGTGACTAATTTAGCATCTAAAAAAGGGGCTAAGTTTGGTTTATCAGCTGCATGAAACCAATTGTTTTGTTCTTCAACAGAAAATAATTTACGAAGTATCGGCAATTCAAAATCGAAAACTACATTTAATTTAGATTGAATATTATGATATAAAGGAAATGCAAAATCAATTTGTTCTTTAGCTTTCCATACTTCACTAAAACGTTTTAAAACAACTGGATTATACAAACCACCAGCCACACGAGAAGAAGGTTGTGAATTATTATCAAATACAAAAATTGATTTATTGTTTTGCAAGGCAATTTCAGCAGAGGAAATCCCTGCTAATCCATTTCCTACGATTATAAAGTCTATCATGATGTAAAATTAAAAAACTCTTACCAATGGTAAGAGTTTTTTTAAATGAAATTGGAGAAATACTATTAATAATTCCACATATCTTGTTCAAAGTCACGAATTTTTTCTTTTACGCGCTCAGATTCTAATAATTGCATTTGTGCATTTTCTTTCATATAGTCTTTAATTAGACGGTCTCCATATACGTTTTCCTCTAAATAAACTACACCATTGAAACGACGCGCATTTAATAAATGATCAAAAGTGAATGACATTGCAGAATTTCTGTTATTAAATGCTTTAGCAGCATGTAACACATCTCTTGAAGCAGGGAAATAAACCCAAAATAATTCTATGTATTCTTTTTGTGCACTATCATCACCCATTGTATAAACATCAGGTACAACAGGACAAATTCCTAACATACGATATTTCAACTCACCTTGACGTTTGTCAAAATACCAATATCCTACAACTTTATATGCGTCTACATCATATGCTTGGATTTCAGTTTTTCTGATATATTCTTCAGAAATCTTTTTAATTCCTTTTCTGTAAGCATCAATATCTTCATTCATTTGTTCTCTTCCAACATCAGATGTGTCAATTTTAAACAATGAAGCTTCAATATCTTTTAAAGTTTTCTTAGTTGTAAAATAACTAGAATCATAAACTTCTGTTATTTTTCCTTCTTTGATGGCAGAAACTAATACATTATATAAAGGTCTTCTGTCTGGAGAAGACATTACATCACCATCCACAGGAAAATAAAGTGGAAAGTTAACTCTTTCATCTAAATCAATAATTTCCCACATACGTTTACCCATCAAGATATCTCTATCATGAACATAACCGTAAGGTAATGGTTTATCATTGTCTGCACTTAATTCAGCTTCTGTTTTCTTCCCGATTTGATCAGGCGTCTTTGCATTTAAAAGATTAGACTGAGCAAAAGTAAAAGTCGAACTTAAACCTAATGCTAAAATTGCTATACTATTTCTCCAATTCATCTTATTCATTTTAATTTGGTTTATATTATAAACGCAAAATATAATTTTTTATTTTATTTCGTAAGTACAAGGTGATACACGTTTTGCAACTTGATCAATACCTTGGAAACTTGCTTTAATTTCAGAGATGATAACAACATCACCTCTAGAGGCCTTAGCAATTGCTGCTTTAGCTCTTGAATCCATTCTATTACCTGATACAACAATAGTAGGCTGACCTGGAACTTTGATATTAAATTGAGTAACATTTACATTTACTGGAAAATCAAAATCTTCCATAACAGCTGTAACAGTACAAACTTCAAGATTATTTTTTGGACCAGAATTCTTTTCAGAACCACCCACTTTTCCAGTTGGAGCAGGTAAACCTTTAATTCTAAATACTTGTGCGCTAGACATTGTTTTACCATCAGGCATAGTAGCAGAAACATTAATTTTCACTTCACTACCAGAACCTGGTTTTAACATGAATTTACCATCACCTACTTTTGACATTCCAGGAGCATTAGCATTTACTTTGTTAGAAGCAATACCAGGAACAGAAATAGAAATAGGGTTAGGAACACCACGATAAACAACATTCATTTTATCAGCTGAAATAATTGCTTGGTTAGGACGAGGAACTACAACGTAAGTTCCTTCGAAACTTAATGGAATTTCTTTACCATCTTCCAAGAAACCAAACTTACCTGATATTTTTTGTTCACCAATAGATCCAGCAGTAGTAGATATAACAGCTTGTCCATTTTCAATTTTCCCTGGACCATTGAAAGAAGTAGGAACAGTATTAGCATCATAACGTCCTAAAACAACTTTACCTTTTACAGTTTCTCCTTGAAAATAAGCATTTTTCTCTAACACCACAATTGCCTGGAAATTTTTCATAGAAGCAGCAGATTTTAATGCGTTTCCTAAGAATAAATTGTAAGCACCAGCTTCAGTATTTTTAACATCATTTTGCATAGCTGTTAAAAAAGTTAAAGTAGAAACAGCTGGAAAACCTTTAGTTTTGTAATCTAAAAATTTAACTTTTACACCTTCTCTATTAGTGATATCAGCAGTAGAAAATTTCTTTTCGATTTCTTTAATAAAAGGAATATATTTTACATCAGTTCCTAAAACTTTTTTAATATCACTTACATATTTATCAATTTTAGAAACAATTTCTGTACCTCTTGGACTGTAACCGTCTCCAGCAAACCATTTTTCATCAATAGTTGATTTATCCATAGATTCAAACGGTAATTTTCCATTTTCATCAGGCTCTATACCTTCTGTAACTTCTGCCTTAACAGTTTCAATAAAAGCTACAAAATCTTTAGATAATTTAGCCACTTCTTTGGCTTTTCTAGCTGGTTCAGCATATTTAGCTGGCTCATCAGCAGCTTTAGTATTTAAAGCTGATAATAAATTACCATTTGCCTCTTCTGTTAATTTATTTGACTCTGTAAATTTGTCATTAAAATTACCAAAAGCTGTTAATACTTCTTTTGACATGTTTAATGCCAACATTGCGATGAAAACCAAGTACATTAGGTTAATCATCTTCTGTCTAGGGGTTAATTTTCCTCCTGCCATTTTTTCTTTAAATTAGTTTTTAATTAATAAATTATTTAATGATAAAACTAATTATCCTCTGTTACTCATAGCAGTAAGCATACCTCCATAAACAGCATTTAAAGATGCAATGTTTGAAGTCATTGATTGCATTTGCTCTTTTAATTTAGCTGCATTTTCAGCAATTTCTTTGTTAGCTTGTGCATTTCTATCAGCACTCTCTAATTGTACTTTATATAAACCGTTTAAAGCTTCCATTTGTGCAGCTGCCGTAGACATTTCTTCAGCATATTTCTTTTGACCTGCCATAGCATCTACAGTTGGAGAAATTGATTTTGCAGCACCTTCAAAGTTTTTAATACTATTTCCTAAGCTTGCCATTAATTCTCCATCAATTTTAGCTTCTTTTAACATATTATCTAATTTTTGAGATAATAATCCTTGAGCTTCAGCAGGATTTTCTTTTTTATCTTTTGCTTTAGCTTCACCACCAGCTAATTCAGGATAAACCAAAGACCAATCTAAATCTTTTTCAACTGGTTCGAATGCAGATAAAGCAAAGATGAATGCCTCTGTTAATAAACCTACAACAAGCATTGGTCCTGCTCCTGGCCAGTGCATCAATTTGAATAATGCTCCAACGATTACAACTGCTGCTCCCATTCCGTAAAGGAATCCCATCATTTTTTTGCTTAATAATGCCATAATAAATAAATTTTAGTTAGTTAAGTTAATTATATAAAAATTGGTTAAATACTATTTTGGTCTGTTTCCTGTTGCTGCTGTTCCCATATAATCTTGAACAGTTCTGAATCCAATGTAACTTCTTGCTGAATCTGCATATTCGAAATCACGAGTTGAAACTTGTAACATAAAACCTACATCTTTCCAAGAACCTCCACGTACAACTTTACGTTGGTTAGATTTATCAGCAACGTGAGGATTCATAGTTGAAACAAATTCATATGCTTCTGCAAAATATGAAGATTCTGTCCACTCAGAAACATTACCAGCCATATTGTATAAGTTATATTCATTTGGCTCATATGATTTAGCTTCTACAGTATATAATGCACCGTCAGCAGCATAATCTCCACGATTTGGTTTAAAGTTTGCCATAAAGCAACCTCTGTCATTTTTAGCATAAGGGCCTCCCCAAGGATATGTAGCACCTTCTATTCCACCTCTAGCTGCGTATTCCCACTCAGCTTCAGTTGGTAAACGGAAAGAATTCACTTGATCTCTTCCTTTTTTCTTTTTGATATAAGCATTTTTATACATAGTTCTCCATGCACAAAAAGCTTTAGCTTGATTCCAAGACACTCCAACTACTGGATATTCACCATAAGCTTGGTGCCAGAAATAATCATTATGCATTGGTTCATTGTATGAATAAGCAAAGTCTTTAATCCAAGCTGTTGTATCAGGATAAATTTCGATAGGTGGCGCATCTTCGTAGAAGTTTTTACGACCTTTCTTTTTAACAGCTTTATTCAAATCAACTTGATTGTATTTGAATTTTAATTTAGAAGCATCAATAGTTTTTAAACCATTATATGATTCAGATTCTGGTAGGTACATAGAATCCATCACTTCAACATAAAATTCGTCAGGATATTTTCCTGGCTCTTTAATCAATTTGATTTTTTTGTTTAGCTTTCTTCCAGCATAGATATCGTCATCTGTACCAACACTATAATAGTTTTCGTACATATACTTATCATAAGGAGTCATTTTTTCTGGATCTACATCAGCAAATCCAAAATCACCAATACTTCCGCCTTTTCCACTTCCAGAACCTGGTTTCTGACCTTGTTCATCAGCTAAAATTGCTAAGCGAGTTCTGATTGTTGAATCTTTTACCCATTCAACAAATTGACGATACTCACTATTTGTGATTTCTGTTTCATCCATATAGAACGAACGAACAGTAACTGTTTTAGTAGGCGCGTCTTGAATATTAGCTAAATCATCATCTGATTTACCCATAATAAAGGCTCCTCCAGGAACTAATGTCATCCCATAAGGCTTCTCAGGATGCCATTTTCTTCCTTTAACTCCTACTACTTCTCCTTTATCGCCTTTACCACAACTGATAAATAATGACAAAATTGCTGAAAATGCAACAAACTTCTTCATATAAATTTGGGTTAAATGTAACTTCTTTTTAAGGGCGTAAACCTATTCAATAATTTTGAAAAAAACAATTTTTTTTTAAAAAACGTGAAAAAAATATCCATAATTTAAAAAATCATTATTAATTCATTCAACAAAACACAGTAAAACATGCTGATTTACAAGACATTTCTTCGCTGAGCTTTCCACCATCTTTCAGGAATTTCTTGCTCGCAAGCTGCTAAATAATCCTCATTTGTGCAAGGTAATAACGTAATTCTTTTTAATTTATTATTAACATTTGTTAAAAAAGGTATTTCTATCCACCAACGAGCTGTTTTATTGCTTTTATAAAACACTAATTCTTCATCATCAATTGGCACAATATATTTGATATAATTCTCTTTACTTCCAAATGGATATTCATTTGAACGAAAGCTAAATCCCTCAATAAAATACCAAATCATTTGTGCAATTAATACATTTTCTTGTGCTGTAGCATTAAAATTAAAAATTCCTAATGAAGAAACTTTATCACTAATTCCAGCATATCTTGTTAATGCACAAATTTCTTTTCCATTAAACCCATTAGGATTAAATTGTAAGAAATTTCCAGAAAAAGAAGATTGAACAGCCGTAACGTCAATACTAACTAAATCAGCATCTCTAAAAACAGGCTCTGCAACAGCTATATTGTTTGAAACTTCTCCCAAACGATAAGCTTCAAAATATAATTTTTCTATTAAATCAATTTCCTCTTGTGAATTATAATAAGTCTGATAACCCAAATTTGCATAATTAAATAAATTATTAGGTTCTTCAACGACAATTTTTGACAGAAAAGAATTTGACATTAACGAATTTTCTTTAGCAAAATCAAATTGATTATCAACAGCAACTAGATTTACCATTTGATCCAAATTGTCATATGCACGATACATCGCATAGGTTAGATCTTGGCTACCGCCAATTATGATAGGTGTAATCCTCTTCTTTATTAATTCTTCAACCAACTTTTTTACAACAAAATAGGTATCCTCAATACTAGCTCCTGCCTCAATTGTTCCTAAATCAACAATTGATACATTCCAATTTCCAGGATACAAACTATACAATTGTTTTCTGAAATCTTCAAAAGCAAAATCATTGTTTGATTTGTTTGCACCTCTATTTTCGTTAACCGTAATAATTGCCAAGGAAACATTATCTAGAACAGGAAAATCCGTTTGAGTATGCAACGCAACTTTTTTACCTAATGTTTGATTAGATAATTTTGAAATAAATTCTTCAACTGAAGCTGAAACGGGCTGTAAAAAATCAAAAACCATTGATTATTTCTTTTTTGCGGTTGTTTTCTTAGCTGGTGCTTTTTTTGTTGCTGTCTTTTTAGCTGGAGTTTTCTTTTCAATCATTTCTTGAACTTGCGCCAAGGTTAATTTTGAAGCGTCAACATCTTTACTTAATTCAATTTTGATTTTACCTTTGGTAATTACAGAACGACCCCAACGTGCTTTTTCCACTTTGATTCCTTCTTCCTTCCAATCGTGAAGTACTTTATCAATGTCTTTTTGTTGCTTTTCTTCGATTAACTCGTTTAAATCTGATTGCGATAAATTATCGAAATTGTATTTTTTATTTACATTGATGAACATTCCGTTCCATTTGATAAATGGCCCAAAACGCCCCACTCCTTTTTGAATTGGCAATCCATCATAAGTTCCAATTGGCGCATCAGCCTGAACTTTCTCATCAATTAAGCCCTGAGCCTTTTCCATAGTAACATCCATTGGATCTACTCCTTTTGGTAACGAAATAAACTGAGAACCAAAACGAACATAAGGACCAAAACGACCATTGTTTACTTCAATTTCTTCTCCTTTATAAGTACCTAATTGTTTTGGAAGTAAAAATAAGTTCAATACTTCTTCCAAAGTGATATTTCCAATATTTTGGTCTTGACGTAAACTTGCAAATTGTTTGTTTTCATCATCAATGTCTCCAATTTGAGCCATTGCTCCATATTTTCCTAAACGAACCGAAACTTGTTTTCCTGAAACCGGATGTACTCCTAAAATTCTTTCACCGCTTTCTCTGTCTGCATTTTTCTCTACATCAACTACATTTGGATGAAAGTGTTTGTAGAAATCATTCATCATTTTAGCCCAATCCACTTTTCCTTCTGCAATTTCGTCGAAATCTTGCTCCACTTTTGCCGTGAAATTGTAATCTAAAATCGTGTTGAAGTTCTTCACTAAGAAATCGTTCACGATAATTCCAATATCAGTTGGAACTAGCTTTCCTTTATCTGAACCAACATTTTCTGTTAAAACTTGTGATTTTACTTCACTATTTTTTAAAACGATTTGCGTGTATTTTCTTTCTTGACCTTCAAAACTTCCTTTTTCTACATAGGTTCTGGCGATAATCGTAGAAATAGTTGGCGCATAAGTTGACGGACGACCAATTCCTAATTCTTCTAATTTCTTAACCAAAGAGGCTTCAGTGTAGCGGCTTGGTGGACGCGAAAAACGTTCCGTAGCCGTGATATAATTATTGGTAAGTTTTTCGTTTACTTTTAAAGCAGGTAACATTCCTTCTTGTTCTTCATCGTCATCATCGTTTCCTTCTAAATACACTTTTAAGAAACCTTCAAATTTGATAACTTCTCCAGTTGCTGTAAATGTTTCAGAATGATTGCTTGCTTCGATTTTTACATTAGTTCTCTCTAATTCAGCATCGCTCATTTGAGAAGCTAATGTTCTTTTCCAAATCAAATCATACAAACGCGCTTGATCTCTATCAATATCTACTGTGTGACGCGACATATCCGTTGGACGAATCGCTTCGTGCGCCTCTTGTGCTCCTTTTGATTTGGTATTGAAATTTCTTGGTTTCGAAAATTCCTTTCCGTAGTAACTTGTAATTTCGGCTTGAGCTGCCACCATTGCTTCTTGAGATAAATTCACACTATCTGTTCTCATGTAAGTGATAAGTCCAGCTTCGTATAAACGTTGTGCAATTTGCATGGTAATTCCAACAGGCAAATACAATTTTCTAGCTGCTTCTTGTTGCAACGTTGATGTTGTGAAAGGTGCTGCTGGCGATTTTTTTGTTGGTTTGGTTTCTAAATCTCCTACTTTGTAAGATGAACCAATATTTTTAGCTAAGAAATCTTCTGCTTCTTTTTTAGTTGAGAAGTTCTTAGGTAATTTTGCTTTGAATGTTTTTCCAGCTTCGTTAGTGAATTCTGCCGTAATACTGTAAGAAGCTTCTGGTTTGAAATCCTGAATTTCTCTTTCACGTTCTACAATCAAACGAACTGAAACCGACTGTACACGACCTGCAGACAATCCCCCTTTTACTTTTTTCCAAAGCACTGGCGATAATTCATAACCTACTAATCTATCTAAAACTCTACGCGCTTGTTGTGCGTTTACTAAGTTATAATCAATTCCTCTCGGATTTTCGATTGCTTTTTGAATAGCGGTTTTCGTGATTTCATGAAAAACAATACGTTTTGTTTTTTCTGGCTTCAATTTTAATTCTTCAGATAAGTGCCAAGAAATTGCTTCTCCCTCTCGGTCCTCATCGGAAGCCAACCAAACCATTTCGGCATTTTTAGCTAATCCTTTTAATTTGGTTACCAATGCTTTTTTATCAGCCGAAACTTCATATTTCGGTTTAAAACCATTTTCTACATCTACTCCTATTTCTCTCGAAGGCAAGTCGGCAATATGTCCATAACTAGACTCAACTTGATACTCACTTCCTAGAAATTTCTCGATGGTTTTTGCTTTTGCAGGTGACTCAACGATTACTAAATTCTTTGCCATTTCACTTTTTGTTTGTTCGGCAAAAGTATAGGTTTTTTTTAAATTTTAACATCGTGAATATTTTTTTACCTATAATTAACCAAAATATCTGTCAAATTACTCCTATATATATAGGTGTAAAATCCAAGAAAAACGGCTACTTAGAAATAGAGAAAAAAATAATTTAAAATTTCATGTTAAACCTTTTCTGCCATCTTGTCAGATTTTATAATTTAGTATTATCTTTGCAGACTGATTTAATGGAAATCTTTGATATGGAAAAGGTAATTGATGAAAACAAACAAGGTCAAAGTTTAGTGCTTGACCAAAAAGAAGGAAATACAAAAAAACTTTTTATAGAGAGTTATGGTTGCCAAATGAATTTTTCGGACAGCGAAATTGTGGCTTCTATTCTTCATGAAAATGGATATAACACCACTCAAAATCTTGAAGATGCTGATTTAGTTTTGGTAAATACATGCTCTATTCGTGATAAAGCAGAACAAACCATTCGTAAACGTTTAGAAAAATACAACGCAGTTAAAAAAATCAATCCTTCAATGAAAGTTGGAGTTTTAGGCTGTATGGCGGAACGTTTGAAAAGTCAGTTTTTAGAGGAAGAGAAAATTGTAGACATGGTGGTTGGACCTGATGCTTACAAAGATTTACCAAATTTATTAGCCGAAGTTGAAGAAGGAAGAGATGCTATCAATGTAATTCTTTCGAAAGAAGAAACGTATGGCGATATTTCACCTGTTCGTTTGAACAGCAACGGCGTAAATGCTTTTGTATCGATTACAAGAGGTTGCGATAACATGTGTACGTTTTGCGTTGTTCCTTTTACACGTGGACGTGAGCGTAGTCGTGAACCACAAAGTATCTATGACGAAATCCAAGATTTATATGATAGAGGTTTCAAAGAAGTTACTTTACTGGGACAAAACGTAGACAGTTACCTTTGGTATGGTGGTGGTTTGAAAAAAGACTACGACAAAGCAACTGAAATGCAAAAAGCGACTGCGGTTGATTTTGCTCAATTACTAGACAAATGTGCTACGTTGTTTCCAAAGATGCGTTTTAGATTCTCGACTTCTAATCCGCAAGACATGCATGTAGAAGTGATTGAAACTATGGCGAAACACCATAACATTTGCAACTACATTCACTTACCAGTTCAAAGTGGAAGTACTCGAATTTTACAAGAAATGAATCGTCAACACACGCGTGAAGAATACATCGCGTTGATTGATAAAATATACTCGATTATCCCAGACATTTCATTATCGCAAGATATGATTGCTGGTTTTCCAACAGAAACTGAAGAAGATCATCAAGACACGTTAAGCCTGATGGAATATGTAAAATATGATTTCGGGTTTATGTTTGCGTATTCAGAACGTCCAGGAACTTTAGCTGCCAGAAAAATGGAAGACGACGTTCCAGAAGAAGTTAAGAAAAGACGTTTAAATGAAATCATCGACTTACAACAAAGAATTGGTTTAGAAAGAACGCAACGTTTCATTGGACAAGAAGTAGAAGTGCTAATTGAAAAAGAATCAAAACGTTCAGATGCTCATTGGAGTGGAAGAAATTCTCAAAATACTGTAGTGGTTTTCCCAAAAGAAAATTACAAAGTAGGTGAATTCGTAATGGTAAAAATCACAGATTGTACCGCTGCAACTTTAATTGGAGAAGCGGTTGGTTATTCTGAAATAATGAATTAAAAATATAAGCCACGGATTAAAGGATTAACACAGATTTCAATATGGGACTTTATAGAGAAGAAGAAACTTTTAAAATTATTGGAATTTGTATGGAAGTTCATAGAAATCTTGGCCCTGGATTACTTGAAGTAGTATATAAAGATGCGTTAGAAATAGAATTTAAAGCAAATAATATTCCTTTTGAAAGAGAAAAAGAATTTTCAATCGAATATAAAGGAATAATATTACCGCATAAATTTTATGCTGATTTCATTGTAAATGAAGATATTGTTTTAGAAGTAAAAGCAGTAAAAGAATTTTCAGGAGAACATACTGCACAAGTATTGAATTACATGAAACTTTCAGATTCAGAAATTGGATTATTAGTGAATTTTCAAAACAAATCATTACAACATAAAAGATTAGTTTTTTAATTAATCCGTGAAAATCCTTTAATCCGTGGCAAAAAAATAAAAAAAATGGAATCAGTACAAGCTATAAAACAACGATTTGAAATTATTGGGAATGACCCAAAGCTCAATCGTGCCGTGGAGAAAGCCATTCAGGTTGCTCCAACGGATATTTCGGTATTGGTAACAGGTGAAAGTGGTGTTGGAAAAGAAAGTATTCCAAAAATCATTCACGCACTTTCGCACAGAAAACATGGGAAATATATCGCCGTAAACTGTGGTGCAATTCCAGAAGGAACCATTGATAGTGAACTTTTTGGACATGAAAAAGGTTCGTTTACTGGAGCAACTAATACACGTGAAGGCTATTTTGAAGTTGCGGATGGCGGAACTATATTTTTGGACGAAGTTGGCGAATTACCTTTAACTACTCAAGTGCGTTTATTACGTGTTTTAGAAAATGGCGAATTTATCAAAGTAGGTTCATCGCAAGTACAAAAAACGAATGTTAGAATCGTAGCAGCTACGAATGTGAATATGTTTGATGCGATTGAAAAAGGTAAATTCCGTGAGGATTTATTTTATCGATTGAGTACAGTTGATATTATGTTGCCACCACTTCGCGAACGTAAAGATGACATCCATTTGTTGTTTAGAAAATTTGCTTCGGATTTTGCGCATAAATACAAAATGCCTGCTATCAAATTAGATGACAGCGCAGTCGAAATACTTTTAAAATATAGATGGAGCGGAAATATTCGTCAATTGCGAAATGTAGCCGAACAAATTTCTGTACTAGAAACGAAACGTGAGATTTCATCACAAACACTTCTCTCCTATTTACCAATGGAGAATCCGAATTTACCTTCGGTCATTGGAACTAAAAAATCGGAAAGTGATTTTAGTAACGAAAGAGAAATTTTGTACAAAGTTCTTTTTGACATGAAGAGCGATTTGAACGATTTGAAAAAGCTTACGATGGAATTAATGCAAAACGGAAGTTCAAAAGTTCAAGAAACGAATAAAGGATTAATTCAAAAAATTTACGGTAAACCAGAAGAAAATGCTATTTTTGAAGAAGAACCGCGAGTTGAAATGCTTCCAAATCAAAATAATCTGATTCAAGAAGAGTTTGAAGACGATGACGATGAAAATTATTTATTTGCCGAAACCGTTGACGAAGAAGAAACATTAAGTTTAGAAGCAAAAGAAATTGAATTAATCAAAAAATCGTTGGATCGAAACAAAGGAAAACGAAAAGCCGCGGCTGACGAATTAGGAATTTCAGAACGCACTTTATATAGAAAAATTAAACAATACGATTTATAATGAGATATTTAATAATCGCCTTTACTATCACCATTTCACTACTTGTAAATAGTTGCGGAGTTTATAATTTTACAGGTGCAAAACCAGTAGATGCTAAAACTTTTCAAGTCAATTATTTCCAAAATAATGCCGAATTAATAGAACCTGGAATTGAAAGAACATTCACTTTAGAATTGCAAGACATCATTCAAAACCAAACCAATTTGAATTTAGTTTCACAAAGCGGTGAATTATTATATGAAGGCGAAATTGTTGAATATCGAATTACACCTATGACAGCTACAGCTGACCAAAGAGCGGCTCAAAATAGATTAACAATAGCTGTAAATGTCCGTTTTGTCAATAAAAATAAAGAAGATGATAATTTTGAAAAACGTTTTTCTTTTTATTACGATTTTGATGCTAATCAACAATTAGTTGGCTCACAACTTTCATCAGCATTAGATGTAATTTTTGAACGAATTACTCAAGACGTTTTTAATGAATCATTAGCTAAATGGTAATTTTAAACAGCTTTAAATTTTGAATTTGAAGTTGTAATTGAACTTGAAAATGAATATAACCGATTTAACATATCTTTTAAATAAGCCCGAAGCTACTAACGAGAAACAAACGATAGCTTTAGAAAATATTGTCTTGCAGTTTCCATACTTTCAGGCAGCGCGTGCTTTGCATTTAAAAGGATTGTACAATCAGGAAAGTTTTAGATATAATTATGAATTAAAAAAAACAGCAGCTTATACAACGGATAGAACTGTTTTGTTTGAATTTATAACTTCTGAAAACTTTATTGCTATTCAACAGGATAAGATTGATGAAATCCAAAAAGCTCTATTAAATATAGAAGTTCATCAAATTGAAGAAATTGTAGTTTCGCCAAAAACTGAAATTCATTCAGCAGAAGAAACAATAATCACAGAATCTACAGATGAAAAATTAGAAATTGGCAAACCATTACCATTTACGCCAACAGAAAAACATTCGTTTCAAGAATGGTTACAATTGACAAAATTTGCTCCCATAGAGCGTAATTTTGAAGAAAATAAGCCAGAAATTGATTCCGATAAACAAAAAAAAATAGATATAATCGATAAATTTATCGAAGCCAATCCAAAAATTGCTCCAGTAAAAGACATAACCAAAGCACCTGCAAATATTACTAAAAGCGATGAAGAACCAACACACTTAATGACAGAAACATTAGCAAAAGTGTATTTGGAACAAAAAAAATATAACAAAGCAATTCAAGCTTATGAAATATTAATTTTGAAATATCCAGAAAAAAGTAGTTTCTTTGCAGACCGAATAAATGAAATCAAAAATTTACAACAAAATAATAATTAATTATGGGATTTACAGGTTTTTTAATTGCGATAACAATTGTTTGTTTTTTATTAATCTTAGCTATTATGGTTCAAAACCCTAAAGGTGGAGGTTTATCTTCTTCATTTGGTGGTTCTCAACAATTAGGTGGTGTGCAAAAAACAACAGACTTTTTAGATAAAAGTACTTGGACATTAGGAATAATATTAATTGCTTTAATTTTACTTTCTAGTTTGAGTTTTAATGGTGGAAATGCTGCTACAGATTCTAAAATTTTAGGTCAAGACAACGCTGCTCCTGCAACAACTATTCCTACAACACCAGAAGCAAACAAACAAGCTCCTGCAGCTACAACTGCTCCAGTTGCTCAAGATTCTGCAAAATAAGAATTCATGAACAATATAAAAAAATGCCAGCCTGTCAGTGCTGGCATTTTTTATTTCAGCAAAAATGTCAGAAAATTCAATTGGCATAATTTCTGAATATTTTGAAGACGAAAAATTAATCATTAAAAAAAATAAAAATATGTCATTAAACATTAAACCTATTTCAGACCGCGTTGTTATTGCGCCTTTAGCAGCAGAAACAACTACAGCTTCTGGAATTATTATTCCAGATACTGCAAAAGAAAAACCACAAAAAGGAACTGTTGTAGCCGTAGGAAATGGCAAAAAAGATTACACCATGACCGTAAAAATTGGAGATACAGTTTTATATGGCAAATATTCAGGAACTGAATTCAAATATGAAGGTAAAGACTACCTGATAATGCGTGAGGACGAAATTTACGCAATCTTATAGCAATAAGCATTAAGCTATAAGCAATAGGCGGATGAGGGATTTTAAAAAATACGATATTTGGCAATTAAGTCATGAATTAACTTTAGAAGTATATAAAATTACTTCAATTTTTCCAAAGGAAGAATTATTTGGAATAACAAGTCAATTAAGAAGAGCTACTTCGTCTATACCAACTAATATAAGTGAAGGTTGTGGTAGAAATAGCGACAAAGAATTTAACCAATTTCTCAATATTGCTTTAGGCTCAGCTTTAGAAACAGAATATCTTCTTATTCTCTCAAAAGATTTAAATTATCTCAATCAGGAAAAATTTCAAGATTTAGAATTAAAAATCAACAATATTAAAAGTAAAATTTACAAGTTAAAACAAAAATTAACATAGCTTAAAGCTTATTGCTTAAAGCCTAAAACTAAATAAAAATGGCAAAAGATATAAAATTCGATATTGAAGCTCGCGATGGTTTAAAACGTGGAGTTGACGCATTAGCAAATGCAGTAAAAGTAACTTTAGGACCAAAAGGAAGAAATGTAATTATTTCAAAATCATTTGGAGGACCAACAGTAACTAAAGATGGTGTTTCTGTAGCAAAAGAAATCGAATTACAAGATCCATTAGAAAATATGGGTGCTCAAATGGTAAAAGAAGTAGCTTCTAAAACCAATGATTTAGCAGGTGACGGAACAACAACTGCAACGGTTTTAGCACAAGCTATCGTCAAAGAAGGCTTGAAAAATGTAGCTGCTGGAGCAAACCCGATGGATCTAAAAAGAGGAATCGATAAAGCCGTTGAAACTATAGTTGCTGAATTAGGAAAACAATCGGTAGCTGTGGGTGATTCTTCTGAAAAAATCAAACAAGTAGCTTCTATATCTGCTAACAATGATGAAACTATTGGTGATTTAATCGCCGTAGCTTTTGGAAAAGTTGGAAAAGAAGGCGTTATTACTGTTGAAGAAGCAAAAGGTACAGATACTTATGTTGATGTTGTTGAAGGAATGCAGTTTGACAGAGGATACTTATCCCCATATTTCGTAACTGATGCAGACAAAATGGTTGCTGAATTAAGCAATCCATACGTTTTATTATACGATAAAAAAATATCTAACTTACAAGAATTATTACCCGTTTTAGAGCCAGTAGCACAATCTGGAAGACCATTATTAATTATTGCTGAAGACGTTGATGGACAAGCGTTAGCAACTTTAGTGGTAAATAAATTACGTGGTGGTTTAAAAATTGCTGCTGTAAAAGCACCAGGCTTTGGAGACAGAAGAAAAGCAATGCTAGAAGACATCGCAATTTTAACAGGAGGAACTGTAATTGCTGAAGAAAGTGGTTATTCATTAGAAAATACTACTTTAGACATGTTAGGAACTGCAGAAAACATTACTATTGACAAAGACAATACTACAATTGTAAATGGTTCTGGAGATGCAGAAAACATTAAAGCTAGAGTAAATCAAATCAAATCACAAATTGAAACTACAACTTCTGATTATGATAGAGAAAAATTGCAAGAACGCTTAGCTAAATTAGCTGGAGGTGTTGCCGTTTTATATGTTGGTGCTGCTTCTGAAGTAGAAATGAAAGAGAAAAAAGATCGTGTTGATGATGCTTTACATGCAACTCGTGCAGCTGTTGAAGAAGGAATTGTTGCTGGTGGTGGTGTTGCTTTAGTTAGAGCAAAAGCTACTTTAACAAGCATCAAAGCTGAAAATGCTGATGAAGCAACAGGAATTCAAATTGTAAACAAAGCGGTTGAAGCACCTTTAAGAACTATTGTTGAAAATGCAGGTGGTGAAGGTTCTGTAGTAATTGCAAAAGTTACTGAAGGAACTGGAGATTTTGGATTTAATGCAAAAACTGGAGAATACGTTCAAATGTTAGCTGCAGGAATTATTGATCCTAAGAAAGTAACTCGTGTAGCCTTAGAAAATGCTGCTTCAGTAGCAGGTATGATTTTAACTACCGAATGTGCTTTAATAGACATTAAAGAAGAATCATCAAGCATGCCTATGGGTGGAGGAATGCCAGGCATGATGTAATTCAAAATACTTATCATAAAAAAATCCGATTAGAAATTCTAATCGGATTTTTTATTAAAAACTAAACTCAAAAACTATTTACTAAAATCAAAATTTGTTATATATGACAACCTAACCGTTGGATTACTTTCTTGTAAGGTGTTTGAAAAATTCCAAATATTTTGATGAATATAACTCAACTGAATCTGATGATTTTTGTTAAAATTATAACCAACTCCACCAATTATTCTATTTTGATTTAAAAATGTTTTACCAGCATTAGACCCTAAATTCATAAAAACCTCATCTCCAAATAAAGCAAATAATTGTGTGGTTTCGGCATTTTTTATCAAAGGATAATTAAACAGTAACATATATCGCATTCTATTTCGATATTCATAATGATCAATTGCAAAATCACCGTTAGATTGCATTGCAGTAACACCTACATAACGAAACTCATCTCTCAATCGATGTGAAATTTTCAAATCGCCATGATTATAAACAAATGCTCCTTGAATCCAAAAATGATCTTCCGGTATTGCAATTTTGTTTAACGAAGGATTTCCGTATGAATAGGTATTATAATGACTATAACCCAAACTACCCATAAAACTTTTTGTAAATTGATAATCTACTGAAGGTCTAACAAAATATTGTTGCTTTTCAGAAAATCCATTAGCATAACGCATTGTTGCTTCAAAGGAAAATGAAAACTTTTCAGTTATCTTGTTTTTTCCAAAATAATGAAGCCAAATATCATTATTACTAGATTTTTCCTGTCCAAACATCAAAGACGAACAAATCAAGCTTAACATTAATAATAAAGCTAGCTTTTTTTTAGATATAATATTCATACAAATTAAGCTAATACATTTTTTCTAGAAGATTTTGGATGACTTGATAATGGTTTGTGATTATCCAAACCTATTATTGTAACAGAACCACCATCTGGATGCGCTTCATAATCATGCTTAAAATGCTCTAAGTTTTCCAAAACAGAATGATCTACTAATTTTGTTTTTTTCAAACAAATACTAACATGATGCCCTGGTGGAATTTCCTCTAACTTTCTTTTAATTCCTAAAAAATTTGAAAATATGGCTGCTTTATTAATCTCAACTTTATATTCATCACCTTCAAAGGAAACAACTGTTGGCGCTTTAAAGAATGAAGAAATTGGCGTACCATTATACATGTGAATGATCATTTTTAAAATCATTCCTACGGCAATACCAACTAATAAATCTTCAAATAATGTTACCAAAACTGTCACTGTAAAAATCAATAATTGTTCTTTACCAATATGAAGCATATGAATGAATTCTTTTGGATGAGCTAATTTAATTCCAACACTAATTAGCATAGCTGCTAAAGCTGCATTAGGAATCATTTCTAACAATGGGGCAGCTAACAATACAAAAAGTAAAACAAAAAAACCATGAAAAAAGTTAGCCCAACGCGTTTTAGCACCATTATTTACATTTGATGAACTACGCGCAACTTCCGAAATCATTGGCAATCCACCCAATAAACCTGCAAAAGTATTTCCTATTCCTACGGCAATCAAATCTTTATTTGCATTTGATTTTCTTTTGTATGGATCTAACAAATCAATTGCTTTAACAGTTAATAATGATTCTAAAGTTCCTACTAAAGCAAACATAATCACATACTTAATAAATAATCCTGTTTGACTAATTCCTGAAAAATCGGCATTTAGATTAATATTATCGATTAGGCTTCCAATTTTTACTAAAGCGTAAGGTGGTTCAGAATGCGCAAAATCCATGTATAATTCAGCAGGAATTGCAAAAAGCAACACAACTAAAGGCGCCGGAATCATTTTTATGGTTGTATTCTTAATATAGGGCCAACCCAGCATTATAGATAAACTTACTAGACCGATTATACTGGCTTTAGCATCTAAATTTAAAATAAACTTTGGAATATTAACCAATAATTCAATTGGCCCCATTCCTTTTGCTAATGCAGGATTATCATTTAACAAAACAGGAATTTGCTTAGCAATGATAATGATTCCAATGGCTGCCAACATCCCATGAATAGTTGAAAGCGGAAAAAAATCTGCTAATTTTCCTAGTTTAAAAATTCCAAATAGAATTTGAATAATTCCTGCTACAACCATAGCTCCAAGAGCCAATTTCCATCCAAGATTATTATCTCCTTGACCAAATTCTGCAACGGCACCAGCAACAATAACAATTAAACCAGCCGCAGGACCTTTAATAGTTAATCTAGATCCCATAAAAAAAGAAACCACAATACCACCAATAATTGCTGTTATCAACCCCATTATTGGAGGAAATTCAGATGCTTTTGCAATCCCTAAACTTAAAGGTAATGCCAATAAAAACACTACAAAACCAGAAATAGCATCTGTTTTAAAATTCTCTTTTAAGCCCGCTAATCCATCAGCAGGTATATATTTTTTTATTTTTGAATTCATATTTATATAAAATTTTAAGATGATTTATAAGGCAACTCATGATATGTTTTAACATGTGGCCCTAAAAATAAACGTGCATAAATTCGTATTCCTGCGATTCCTGAAACGATGAAACTTGAAGAAACAAAAAATGCTAAAAAAACTTGGTTACTACCTATGTGACTAAAAATCAAATCTTCACCAATAAATGTCGTAGTAATTGGAAAACCAGTAATTCCTAGTGTCGCCAATAAAAAGAAAAATGCAAAACTAGGATGCTCATAAATATGTCCTAAATACTGATTGATTAAAATTCGCATTTCCATCTTTTTCAGTTTTAGTAAAGCCACATATCCTATAATTCCAGCAATTACAATACCAGCTAAGTAAACTAAGATTTCACTAACACTAACCTTTTCATTAAAAACAATAGCTAGCGCAATCCAAAAATGATTTAACACAATTAAAATCCATGCTAAAAAAGGACTTTTTCGTTCTGAAAATGATTTAAAAACAAAAACTAACCCTATGAATGCAAATAGTTCTGGTAAAATAGAAATTAATTGTACTGGTAAATTCAATTTGAATTTATAGGCTAAAAAACCTAAAACATATAGTGGTACAAAGAAATAATACACTCGATTAATATTTAAAAAATCTAATGTTTTTCCAATTGTTTTCAAAGGTTTCCATAAAATTAAATTTTGAAAACTCTCTAAGTTAAATTCTTTTAAAGCTAAAATGTACAATGTGTTTTCAATTTTCTTTGGAAAGAAAAAAGTTGTTTTATTTTCTTTTGGTTGAAAATTATAAAACTGATCTCTGATTAAATAGCTAACAACAGAAGGCGAAACCAACAATTGATACGTTCTTAAAAACGCATTTCCTGCAAAATGAATCAAAGCTAATGTTTCTAAACCAAGTGCTATTTCAATAAATATAATTCCAATTTGAGAAATAGAACTATAAGCAACTTGACTTTTAACAGAAGATTGAACTCTTGCCATCAATGAAGCTGCTACACTAGTGACTAATCCCATCAAGCCAATTGCAATTCGCATTGACGTTTGGTGCTCCCAAAATGGATATGTTCTCAACATTAAGAAAACTCCTAAATGCACAGAGAGCGAACCATAAAAAATTGCAGACGAAGGTGTTGGTCCTTCCATAGCTCTTGGCAACCAAGATGAAAATGGAATTTGTGCAGATTTTGCCGCAGCAGCACAAGCCAAACTCAACGCTATAAAAACACCAATTAATGAATGACTTTGCAAGTGTTCGTTAACCAATTCATAGTTATTTAACTTCATGAATGTAATGTTTTCATGAAATAAATGATGACTTGCCCACATTGTCAAAATCAATCCTACATCGCCTATTCTATAAATTGAAAAAACTTTAAAAGCATTTTTTACAGGTAAATAACGTTCTCTATAAAAAGCAATTAATAGAAATGAAGAAATTCCGATGATTTCCCAACCTATAAAAAGTGTTTCAAAATTTCCAGATAGTATGGCTAAATTATACCCAAAAAAGAAAAATAAAACCGTGTTAAAAAATCGTTTATAACCTTTTTCTCTATGCAAATAATAACGACTATAGGTTGTTATCATTGATGTTAATAAAGCGCCGACAAATAAATAAACCGCAGAAATTTTATCAAAATAAAAATCAATAAAAAATTCATAATTTGCGGTTTTTAGAAAAGTAATTTCTTTTAAATTCAAATCATCTCCACCTTGAAAAATCCATATAAAAATAAAAATTACTAATCCTATTAATTGTATAAAAACTGTACCAAATGCCGTCCAAGAAATAGTTTTTTCTTTCGCTTCAGGTATCAGTAAACTTATTACAAACCCCAATAGAGGTAATAATAAAAAATATTGAAGTATATCGTTCATTGTATTAAGCATTAGTTAGAATTCCTATCGGAAGATTTTCTTTCGTTTTTTCAAATAACTCCTGTTCGTTTTTGATATAATGTGCCTCTTTTGAAACCGTTTTATACACTACAAACTCTTCTTCATTAAAAACAAATATCTCTTTCGATTCTGGATGAATAGCTATTAATTTTACCCAATCGTTCTTAAACCATTCATATGTTGCTGGGTTTTTACTTATCGCATATTTTACTTTATCTGGAAAATGTTCAGCAATAACTAACAATCGAACTGGGTCATGAACTTCAATCATTTGACTTGGCAATCCAGGTCGTAAATCACCGTCGATTCCATTTGCAACGCCGATTAGTCCCATAACATTATGTGGCAATTTTGAACCTGCTCCCAGCTTTTGATTATCAACTCTAGAAAAATAATATTCCAAGTTAATTCCTCCGCCAACTGGTGCAATCGCTCCTAGAATAACTGCTAAATAATCTCCCGATGGATCAACTTTATAATCAAACGAGTTTAAAAACGAGCGTCTATCTAAAAACAATTGTTTCGACAAATTTCTTCTTCCTACAATACACATGGCATTTGTAGCATGATTCAATTCTGGTCTTGGTTCAAATAATGAAAGTGAACGTTTTTTTACTTTCTCATGCACTTTTTCAAGTGACTCGTTCGTTTCTATGGTGTCAAATCGTCTTGAGCGTTCCTTTGCATTATGCTCTAAGGCTTTTGCGAATGTTATTACATTTTGTTGGTGCAATGCTTTATTGATGTCACTTAATGTATCTTCATCATAAAAAGCAATTTCATCACGAGTTGTATCATGTAAAGCCGGTAGAAACTGAGTAGTTGTAGGAATATCAATTCCTCTTAGCTTCAACAATTCTCTTACTTTTATATGATTAGCCGCAAACGAAGCTACTTTTGCATTTACAGAACTTGGTCTTCCACAACAAGCACCACAATCATAACCTGCATAATGGGTATTATTGATACTTGTAGCTCCATGACCAACTACATAAACTATGGGTGAAAAATTTTCAACTAGACCAATGCTCTTTAACAATCCTTCTACTCTATCTGCCATTTCTACTACAGAAAATCCAACTTGAAGATTATCTTCTTTTTTATCTATATCAAAATTTTCAATAATCAATTTTGATTTTTTATGTAAATGCTTAAAAGAAGCTGTAGTTGCAGGAGACATTGAAGGCTTGAAAATATTCAAAAACAACTTAAATGCAGCAGAAAAACCTAATGTTTGACTAATTATCCAACCAAAAAAAAGTGAATGTGATTGTTTGTGATAATGTAGATCTGTCGCTTGCTTTTTCTTTCTATACTCTTCTTTGATTAAATACTTTGGAGTTACCGGAGCTGGACATAATTTAGTATGAAATTTTCCGTTAACTGGTTGAAAATAAAATTCAAAGTTGAAAAATGCTGGTGTTCCAAATGTTGCTGCACTATTATCAAAATGTTCTATATGTCTTCTAAAAGAACATTCTCTATCATCCATACAAAATAATCCTTGAAAAGTTGGAACTTCTCTTGAATCATTTTCCTTAACATGTTGCACATTAGATAACACTTGATCATAAAAACTCCATTCAAATGCTTGTTGCCATAAAGAAAGAACGTCAAAAAGTTCATTATATCTTACGTTTTCAAACAAATTGAATTCTTCTGGTCTAACCTTTAAACCAAGTGGAGACCAATTGCTATTAAACTTTTTATCTAAGGCATCAATCTCTAAAAGCAGCTCAAATTTGACTAATTCTTCAAAAGTAATCGCCTTTGCATCTAGTAATGAACTTGGATTAGACTCAATAGTCGCAATCATTCCGCTCCATCCTGGATGTGAAAATTGCTGGTCAAAAAGATATTGTTCAAACAATTCTTCTTTTCCTACAATAATTTCTAATAATTGAGTTATTGAAGCATTACTATTTAATAATTCTTTGGCTCTTTTTGAAGTAAAAATTCCTTTTATAGAATTCTTTTCAATAGTAATAATTGATGCTAAAAATCCTTGATCGTGAATCGGGAAATTCCACATTGCAATTCCTTGATCCAAATAACTACACAATACACGAAACAGTATACTATGCGTTGATTTTTCTAAGTTAATTGCATATTCTTTTTTCCAATGTGAACGTAAACTTCCAATTCTTGGATTTATTGACTCATCGTAATTTTGATGTATCAATTTTTCCTTCCATAAGTCTAAATTAGATTGTCCTTTAGATTCAATTAAAATTTTATCTAAAACCTTTTCATTAATCTCCGAATTAGCATATCGTTGTCTAAAATCTTCTAAAGAAAGATAGGTTTTATATCCAAAAATTGTAGTCGCTTCTTGTAATGCTTTATGGAAATTTTTATGCTGAAAAGCATGCAAAGTATTGTGATGCACAAAATCTTTCAACGGATTTTGCGCTGGTAAAAAATGGGCTAAGTGATGAAGAACAGCATGTTCATCAAAACTTCCGTTATGTGTTTTCATTTTTAAATGAAATTGAATTAATACTTAATTTATTATCTCAAGAACTACTTGAAATTATTAAAATAACATTGTATTAAGACAGGTGAAACTTCCAATTACAGAATAAGTCATATAACGGAATAGTTTCTTTTGTAGAAAAATAAGGCTTATAAAAAAGTTTTGATTGATTTTGAATATTTAAAAACCCAACAAAACAAGTTGTAAATTCTGAATTATACCATTCTAATTCAACTTCAAATTCTGGTTCTAATTCAGTTATTACAAAGTCATTTTCTGCAACTTCTGTGGTAATAAAATGCGAAAACTCTTTTTCCGAATTTCCTTTTATAGCTATTTTATTATCAGAAGAAAATGTTTCTTTTTTTATGTTTGGAACAGCACCAATAGCCCACATTGATAATATGAGTAATGGGAATAAAAACATAAACTTCTTCAACTTGCTCAAAACGTATTGACTTTTTTACCTAAAAGTGAGACAAAAGTAATGGATTAATTCTTCCTAGAATGTATTTTAAGATTAATTTATAAAAAAAATCCCGAAATTAAATTTTCGGGATTTTTTAAAATTATAATCTTTCATAATTACAGCAACCATGAAGTCTTTCATAATCTTCATCTTTTGCTTTAACAATTTCTGTGTCATGTCCTACTTTTGCGATTGCTTTTGCTACATCTTCAACAGAGCATTTGTTTTCATCAATTATCAAATGAATATCTTGGTGATCAGCATGCCAATCTGCACTTTTTACTCCTTTTACAGAAAAAGCAGCTTTTTCAATACGTTTTTCACACATTTCACAATTTCCTGCTACTTTGATTTCAGCTTTTTTGTTTTTACTTTTTTTCTCTTGAGCTACTGCTGAAATTGAGAAAAAAGCTACTAAAATTGCAATTACAATATTTTTCATGTTATGGTATTTTTAAGTTAATTATTTAATTTTAAATCTTAATCCTGCATAGTACATAGCTCCAAATGTTGGTCCATATATCATACTACTATCAAAATATGAGCCAAATGGATTCTCATTTTGAACAATTCCGTTATTCTGTTTATAATTTCCAATATTTTCACCACCAATATACATTTCAAATGTACTTGAAAAAGTACGTGTAATTTGAGTATTCATAACCGCAAATGCAGGCGCATAATCTGCTAATTGATATACAGTTGGGTTCATTGATGTATTTGGTAAACGTTGTTCTCCTAACCAATTGTATGTAAAATCAAATTTCCATTGTTGTCCTTTGTCTTTGATGTGTGTTTCAAATGATAAATTTCCAAAAAATCGATGCTTTGCTTGTAATGCTTTTTGTAATTGTCCTGTCGAAAATTGCGTTTGAACATCATAGTATTTATATGCCGTTTTAAAATTCAAATGCTTAATCAACTCAATACTAAACTCGGCTTGAAACGAGTTAGCAAAACTTTTTCCATCTAAATTATAAAATAAAACTTGCTGTGCATTTGCATCAATATCAACCACTGCTTGATTTTGAAAATCTGTAACATAATAATCTAAAATTACTTCTGAGCTCATTCCTAAAAGTTTGAATTTTTGAATAAAACTTAATCCATAATTCCAAGCAATTTCAGGATTTAAACCATATAATTTTCCGTCAGAATTAAGTATTGAAAAATCTCTTGAAGAAGCAAAAAGTTGTTGATTTTCAGCAAAAATATTAGCTGCGCGTTTTCCTCTTCCGATAGAAGCTCTAATGACCGCTTGTTCCCATGGGTTATATCTAATGTGCAACCTTGGTGTTACAAAAGTTCCTAATCTGTTGTGATAATCAGCTCTAGCTCCAGCTACCAGACTAAAATTGTTTAAATTATCAAAAGTATATTCAAAAAAAGCACCAACAGAATTATCAATTCGAGAAAAATCTTGATCAAAATTCACATTTACTACCTCATCATATTTATCATAAGCAAAGTTGATTCCTGTTGTAAATTTATTCTTTGTATTTGATATGATTGAATTGAATAAAAGATTAGAATAGAAACTCGTTTGATGAATATTATATTGATTTAAACCAAAATATGATTCTTGCTTGTGTGATTGAAATGAATTTTGAAAACCAAAACTTTGATAAGGCATTTCAGGAAAAACATAACCTGTTTTATTTGATATCTCTATTTTTTCAGTATTTACTTCACTTCCCCAAGCATTTGTGGTTAATTTATCAGTATCTGGATTAAAATCGACTTCTCCAGCTTGTTTTTCATCATTCATATAACGAAGATTTAAAAAACTAACCCACCCTTTCTCGGTATCATTATATTGCCAACGATTTAAAATATTGACTTGTTTACCAATTGGATTGTCTAAAAAACCATCGTCATTCATATCGTTTCTACTTTGTCTTGTATTTCCGTGAAGGAATAAAGTAGTACTTAATTTATCTGAATATTTATGGTTGAAATGTGTATTCAATTCATATCTACTATCTTGAGAACCATAAACATTTAAGAAAAAAGGAATGTCGTTAACTGGTTTTAATACCTCATAATTAATTTGTCCAGAAATACTTTCGTAGCCATTAATAACGCTTCCAGCACCTTTGGTAATTTGAATACTTTCTACCCATGTACCAGGCACAAAAGACAATCCATATGCCTGAGAAGCACCACGAACAGAAGGAATATTTTCTTCCGCAATTAAAATGTATGGACTGGTTAAACCTAGCATTTTAATTTGTTTATTTCCAGTAACTGCATCCGAAAAATTGACATCTATGGATGGATTTGTACTAAAGCTTTCAGACAAATTACAACAAGCCGCTTTTAGTAATTCTTTTTGGCCCATTGTTTGAACATTGGTTACTTTATAAAGTGAATGTTCGGTACTTCGCTTGGTTTTTGAAATAGTAACTTCTTTAAGATTATTTACTTCTTTAAGAATAATTGTGAGGCTTTCTGTTGATGTAACTTCAATTTTTTGTGTTTCAAAACCTTCATAACTAATTTCTAAAATAGAAAATTCGGCAGGCTTTTCAATTGAAAAATTACCTTTTTCATCAGATGTTGTTCCTGAGGTTGATTTTTGCCAAATGATATTTGCACCTAATAATGGTTGTTTTTTTTCGTCTACAACTATTCCTTTAATTATTTCTTGAGCAGAAGCTACTGAAGAGATAAAGAATAGCACTAACGCTATTTTTTTATACATAATACTATTGTTTATTGTTAAAATTCAGTGATTTACAGAATAAAAAACAATAAACTTATGCGTAGAATACTAGCTGACAATACAACTCATAGAGTGGTGGTGCGTGAGAATCGCAATAAAAATCTACAGCTGTTGTTTGTGAAATATTTTTCTCAGTAGAAAAAAACTGTGGTTTCCAATTAGATACCAAGATTGAAGTATCTAAATCTAGTTGAAAGGTTTTTACCAATATATCATCGGTTTTCTTTTCAACTTTAATTACTTTATTAGAACAGCAAGAATCATGAGAAGATGCTTTTGCACAACAAGAAGTAACTTTTTCAATACAAGGCTCTCCTTTTTGATATTGAAAAGAAATAGATGCAATTTCATCTTTACAATAATGCACAGAAAAACTCAAACCTAAATTGGCCAGCAAAATAAGTGAAGCTAATACAATACTTATGTGTTTTCTAAAATTCATCATGGCAAAAGTAAGAAATCAAAAAGTATTTTTAATAAAAAAATCCTAAATTTCAATTATTTGACCTAAAAATGGTGCTTGAGAATCAAAATCATAGCGTTCTTTTATCTTTAATCGCAACTCATCAGCAGCTTCATTCTCGCCATGAACTAAGAATACTTTTTTTGGTTTTACTACTAATTCAGATAACCAATTTAATAAATCATTTTGATCTCCATGAGCCGACAAGCTTTCAATTAAAAGAATATTTGCTAAAACTGGATAATATTTTCCATAAATTTTAATTTCTGTAGCACCTTCTAATAATTTACGCCCACGAGTTCCTTCCGCTTGATAACCTACTAAAGTTACTGTAGTTTCGGGTTTGTCTATTAAATGTTCTAAATAAGATAAAACTCTTCCTCCAGTAATCATTCCGCTTGCTGCAATAACTACTTTTGGTCGTTTATCATATACTGCATTCATACTGTCTTGAAAATCAGAAATTAAAGTAAATATTTTACACATTTCATCACACTCTTCCATAGAAAGTTTGTGCCACATGCGATTGTCTTTAAAAACATCTAGGACACTAATTCCCATTGGAGTATCAATTATATATGGAATGTTTGGAATTCTATCTTCCTTTTTAAGTTGCCAAATCAAGTACATCATCGTTTGAACTCTTTCCACAGCAAAACTTGGGATTACGATTGTTCCGCCTTTGTTAAAAGTGTTATTAATAATTGTTTCTAATTCAAATAATGAATTTGTTTGTGGATGCAATCTATTGCCATAAGTGCTTTCTAAAAAAATGTAATCTGCTTTTTGAGGTTTTTGAGGAGGAAACATCAATACATCATCATCTTGACCAAGATCTCCAGAAAAAATTAAAATTTTCCCATCAATATGCAACTCTATTGAGCAAGCTCCTATGATATGTCCTGCATAAATAAATTTAAAAAAAACATTCTCATTTAATTGAATTTCCAAATCTCTTTCTACCACTCTAAACTTTGGAATTACAGCATCAACATCTTCAGTTGTGTATAAAGGCTCTGCTGGCAAATGTTTAGAATACTGTTCCTCATTAGCCTTTTTTGCTTCCTCTTCTTGAATTTTTGCGCTATCATATAAAATCAATCTCGAAATCTCTTTTGTAGGCCGTGTACAAAAAATTTTACCTTCAAAACCTTCTGCAACAAATTTAGGCAACCAACCACAATGATCTAAATGTCCATGAGTCAATAGCACATAATCTATTGTTTCAGGTAAAATGGCTAACGGTTCACGGTTTAACTCACGCAAAGATTTTATTCCTTGAAACATACCACAATCAATTAAAATTCGGAGATTGTTATGCTCTATTAACGTTTTTGAACCTGTTACAGTTCCTGCTCCACCTAAAAAATGAATTTTCATAACTTTCTATTTTGTAGTTAGTTGATTTGCTTCTTTTAAAACATTTTTAATCCGATTATGGCTTAGCTCAATTTTATTTAAAATAGACGAATTAGCAACCAAATCTTTTACCGTAATACAATCTAAAATTAATAATTTATCTTTCTCCGTTTGCGTCAATGTAGTTAAGCATGTAATTGGATAAACAGCGTATAAATCGATGATTTCTTTTATTCCTTTTTTTGGAGGATAATCCCAACTCAACATTTTTAATCCGGAACATTCTCCAAACTGTATAGCATCAGTAGTAAAACGATTATTGGTAACAATTATGCAGTCTGAAATAATTTCATTAGGCAAAAACAAATGATACTTTCTGTTTTTTACATCATTAAATCTTGACAAAATATACATTGGAACTTTTACATCCGTTTTGGCATCTTGACCCGAGTGAAACTTACATTCAATCATCGAAATTGTGTGTTCTTTTTTAAGTAAAACATCTATCTCATGCGAAATACAATTCCCTTTTAAAGAAACATTTGTCCTGGTCTGAAATTTTTGTTCTTGGTATATTTTGGCTATAAATTTTTCAAAGAAAAACCCTGCGGGGCCAAGACCCATCATAGCAGTTCTAAGATTATAACGAGCTGCATGTGCATTAGAAATATTCTTTAATAATTGATATGCTAATTTGTAAATTTTTTTTGAAGCAATTCCTTCATATAATTCGCTTTCAATTTTTTTTACAATGGCTTCGGCCACAGCTTTATCTGCCCCTGATTTTCGGAGCGAGTTTATTAGTTTTTGTTCATCATAATGAACCAATTCACCTGAATACTTAGTAACTTTCATCATTAGAAAGATTATTACATAAAGATACAAAAAATTAGCGAACTGTTTGCTGATAATAAAAAGCAGGTATAAAAAGGACTAAAAACAAAGGCTGTATTAAAAAACGTCTCAAATAAAACAACACCAAATAATCGGGTTGTTCAAAAAATTGTAGTATACCAAAAAATAGAAGCATGAATACCACAAATAAAACCACGAACAATAACGCGGAAAATTTTACTAACTGTAATTGTTTGAATAATAAATAAATAATTGCAAGAGAAAGGAAAGTATTCAATACATATCGGAAAAATAGCCCTAAAAACAATTTCATGGCATCAAAACTTGGCAATGGCTTATTTTGATAATCATACTTGAAAAATTGCAAAAAAGGATCGTAAAAAAGTTGATTTTCAAAAGCGCGAACAAACACTAATCCTAAAATGGCTAAAAAAAGTAATAAAACACGCTTTTTATCTTTACGAATTTCTTTTAGCATAGCCCGAAAATTTGGTTACCCACAAAATCCATAATAAAAAAACAACACCATATATAAATAATGGAAAAATAGTTCCATGTAAAATTTCCTCATATTGAGGATAATAATACAAGGCAAAAGACAACAATGCTATCCGAATAATATTTAAAATATGTATTAAGATAATTCCAAAAACAATATACAGACCCGTTTTTTTCCACTGTGTAGAAAAAGCAAAAATAAATGCCGCAAACAAAATCATTACACTAATTGCATTACATCCTTCAATTACTCGAGCAACATATTTATCATTATAAAAAATCTTAATTGAAGGTTCAAATTCATGTCGGAATGATTTTGTATTTTCTACAAATACACCCATTAATTTTTCTGTCTGATTTGCAACAGCTTCTGTAAAAGAATCAACCTCATTTTTAGCTATATCATATTGGTTTAAATACATTTTGTAAACAAATGTAAAAACCACATAAAATAGTAGAAACTTTAATAAAAAAGTAAAGAAAGGTCGATATTGAGAAAAATTATTTTTCAAATCTTGAATTTTTAACAAAAATATAGATTTTTTAATACGAAGGAATAAATACTTTTGTAAAAAAATAAAAAATGCTTTTTGAAAATTTAAAACCATTAGTTTCTGCAATTGTTTCTAAAGAAAACACAACTAGAGACGAAAAACTTTTATCCATTTGTCAATTATTAAGCGATTCAATTGAATATTATAATTGGGTAGGTTATTATTTTGCAAATCATGAAACTCAAACATTGCATTTAGGTCCATATGTTGGAGCGGAAACAGACCACACAGTAATTCCTTTTGGAAAAGGAATTTGCGGACAAGTTGCGGTTTCAAACAATAACTTTGTTGTTCCAGATGTAGCCGCTCAAGACAACTATATTGCTTGTAGTTTTACAGTAAAATCTGAAATTGTTGTACCTCTTTTTGTAAACGGAATTAACATCGGACAAATCGACATTGATTCACATGTTTTAGATCCATTTACCGAATCTGACGAAAGATTTTTAGAATTTGTCAATCTTGAAGTTTCTAAATTATTTTAGTGTAACAACAGCATCTCGACCTTAATTTAATATATTTGTTTAATTTTAACAAAAATAGACTTACCACCTTATGCCATTCAACGTTCAAAGTTTAGAACTTCCATTTTTTGCTAACCTACTAATATTATTAGTATTAGCAAGACTTTTTGGTGAAATAATGGAACGTTTTAAACAACCCGCAATGATTGGTGAAATCTTAGCTGGTGTTTTACTTGGACCAACAATCTTAAATTTCATTCATCGAACAGAAGAATTAAAGGTTATCTCTGAACTTGGAATATTTTTATTGGTAATCATAGCTGGATTAGAAATTCACTTAGATGAAATAGTAAAATCAATGAAAGGCAGAAATATTTTTATTTCAATTGCTGCTTTTTTCATTCCTTTATTTTCAGGCTATTTGGTAGGAATTTGCTTTGATCTTGATGTTATGTCAACGGTTTTCATAGGACTTTGTGTTGCTATTACTGCCTTACCAGTTAGTATTCGAATTCTAATGGATCTAGGAAAACTAAATTCTCATGTAGGGCAAAAAATTATTTCAGTAGCTATTTTTGATGATGTAATTGCTTTGACTATTTTAGGGATTTTATTAGACATAAAAGATGTTGAACCTACTTTTGCAAATATTACTCAGGCTACCATTTTTACAGTTTTAAAATTAACTTTCTTCTTACTAATAATCATTTTAACTTATAAAATGATTCAAAAATTAGCTCAAAAAGAGAATTTTATAGAGAATCAGTTAAATAACATTTTAAGCTTTTTAAAAGGTAAAGAATCTTTATTTGCAGTATTTTTTGTATTTATTCTAATTTTTGCGACAATTACTGAAAGTATTGGACTACATTTTATCATTGGCGCTTTCTTTGCTTCCATGCTGATTTCAAAAGAATTGGTTGGAGAAAAACATTTAGAAACGTTTCATAATACTACTAATAGTATGGCAATGGGGTTTTTAGCCCCTATATTTTTTGCCGGAATCGGATTAGAATTTCAATTTTCGTCTATTCAAAATTACCCATTATTATTGGCAATAATTGCAGTATCGTTCTTGTCAAAAATTATTGGAGGATATATTGGCGGTCGATTTGCACGTTTAAATCATAAAGTTTCTTTAGCCTTAGGAATTGGACTAAACGCAAGAGGAATCATGGAATTAGTAATTGCAAACATAGCTTACAAAGCGGGAATTATTAATACAGAAATCTTTTCAATGCTTGTGATTATGGGACTTATTACCACATTATCAACACCATTTTTATTAAAAAGAGCATTCAAATCGATTGACAAAGTTGCTTAAGTTTTAAATTAAGAAAAAATAATTTATAATTTATAATTCATAATTCACAATTATTATTACCTTTGCATCCGAATTGCAACCATACAATTCATACATAAAAATCATTTAAAATAATATTGGCATGTACTTGACAAAAGAAACTAAAGCTGAAATCTTCGCTAAACACGGAGGAAAAGCTGAAAACACTGGATCTGCTGAAGGGCAAATCGCATTATTTACATTTAGAATTTCTCACTTAACTGAGCACTTGAAAAAAAATCGTCATGATTTTAATACTGAGCGTTCGTTAGTACTTTTAGTAGGTAAAAGAAGAAGTCTTCTTGACTACTTAAAAAAGAAAGATATCAACAGATATCGTGAAATTATTAAAGAATTGAATATTAGAAAATAATCAACTAAAGGGGCTTCGTGCCCCTTTTTGTTTTATTTATATTGACAGAAAAAGTTTGGTTTTTCATTGGGTTACAAACAACTACACACACAACAACAACACAACTGACCCTTTGTTTAATTTAGAATTAAAAAATTATGATTCCAAAAGTATTTCAAGAAGTTATCGATTTAGGTGACGGAAGAAGCATCTCAATCGAAACTGGGAAATTAGCCAAACAAGCAGATGGATCTGTTGTTGTTCGTATGGGCGATGCCATGTTATTAGCAACAGCAGTTTCTGCAAAAACATCAAATCCTGGTGTTGATTTTTTACCTTTAACAGTTGATTATCGTGAAAAATTTGCAGCAGCAGGTCGTTTCCCTGGTGGTTTCTTCAAAAGAGAAGCACGTCCAAGTGACAGCGAAGTATTAACAATGAGATTAGTAGACCGTGTATTGCGTCCACTTTTCCCAGACGATTACCATGCTGAAACACAAGTTATGATTCAATTAATGAGTCACGACGAAAATGTTATGCCAGACGCATTAGCTGGATTAGCAGCTTCTGCAGCATTAGCGGTTTCAGACATTCCTTTTTATAACTTAATTTCTGAAGTTCGTGTTGCACGTATCGACGGAAAATTCGTTATCAACCCAAGCAGAGAAGAATTAGAGCAATCAGACATCGACATGATGATTGGAGCTTCTATGGATTCGGTTGCGATGGTAGAAGGAGAAATGAAAGAAATTTCAGAAGCAGAAATGGTAGAAGCTATCAAATTTGCTCACGAAGCTATCAAAATTCAAATTCAAGCTCAAGAGCGTTTAAGAACTGCTATCGGCTCTCCTGCTTATAGAGAATATGAAGGTGAAAAAGAAGATGAAGCTATCTATGCCAAAGTAAAAGCAGCCGCTTATGACAAATGTTATGCAATTGCTCAAGAGGCTTCAGGAAAAAGTGAAAGAGGCGAAAAATTTGCAGCTGTAAAAGAAGAAGTTAAAGCTTTATTTACAGAAGAAGAATTAGCTGAAAATGGAGATTTAGTAGGAAAATATTTCTACAAAACAAATAAAGAAGCAGTTCGTAATGTAATCCTAGAAAAAGGTTTACGTTTAGACGGAAGAAAAACAACAGAAATTAGACCAATTTGGTGTGAGACTGATTATTTACCTTCTGTTCACGGTTCAGCTTTATTTACACGTGGTGAAACTCAGGCTTTAGCTACGGTAACTTTAGGAACTTCAAGAGAAGCTAACCAAATAGATTCTCCATCTGAACAAGGTGAAGAAAAATTCTATTTACATTATAACTTCCCTCCTTTCTCAACTGGTGAAGCAAAACCATTAAGAGGAACCTCAAGAAGAGAAGTTGGTCACGGAAATTTAGCTCAAAGAGCTTTAAAAAATATGATTCCTGCTGATTGTCCTTATACAATTCGTGTGGTTTCTGAAGTATTAGAATCGAATGGCTCTTCTTCAATGGCTACGGTTTGTGCTGGTACAATGGCGTTAATGGATGCTGGAGTTCAAATGGTAAAACCAGTTTCTGGTATTGCTATGGGATTAATTACTGACGGTGAAAAATTTGCGGTATTGTCTGATATTTTAGGAGATGAAGATCACTTAGGAGACATGGACTTTAAAGTAACTGGAACTGCAGACGGTATTACAGCATGTCAAATGGACATCAAAATTGATGGTTTACGTTATGACATCATGGAACAAGCTTTAGGTCAAGCAAGAGATGGTCGTATGCATATTTTAGGGAAAATCACTGAAACTATTGCAAGTCCAAGAGCTGAAGTAAAACCAAAAGCACCAAAAATTATTACAAGAACAATCCCTGGAGCTTTCATTGGAGCCTTAATTGGTCCTGGTGGAAAAGTAATTCAAGAATTACAAAAAGCTACTGGAACTACTATCGTAATTAATGAAGTAGACGAGCAAGGTGTAGTTGAAATCTTAGGAACAAGTCCAGAAGGAATTGCAACTGTTTTAGCTAAAATTGACTCTATTATTTTCAAACCAGTAATGGGAGAAGCTTACGAAGTAAAAGTAATTAAAATGTTAGATTTTGGAGCGGTTGTAGAATACACACAAGCACCAGGAAACGAAGTTTTATTACACGTATCAGAGTTAGCATGGGAAAGAACAGAAAATGTTACTGATGTAGTAAATATGGGAGATGTGTTTATGGTAAAATATTTAGGTGTTGACCCAAAAACACGTAAAGAAAAAGTGTCAAGAAAAGCACTTTTACCAAGACCTCCGAGAGAAGAAAAACCAATTGAAAAAAAGGATAAACCACAAGGTTAATACTTTATTATTAGTTCATATAAAAACCCCAATTCTTGATTAAATTGGGGTTTTTTAATTTTATTAATTAAAAATTCCAACATCCAGATAAACCAAAATTTATTGATGAACCTCCAAAATTTCTTTCAATCTTTGAATTAAATAAATCATAAGGAGCATATTGATAATTACAATGCAACCCAAAACCATAAAATACAAGTTTAATCCCTTGACTAAATCCGATAGTGTTCAATGTGGGTTTTAAATCTAAATCTTCATAAATTTCATCTTCAGGTTTTGAATAATAAAGATACTTCCAGCCAATACCTGTATTTGATTCAATATGAAAATTTTCATTCTTAGATTGAATTAAAAATCGAGTATATCGAAACCCTAAGAAAAAAGCAGATTTGCTTCCATCTAATTGAATATTTTCATTTCCTACTTTATAATCAACACTTTTCCCATTAATAATTCCACTTAATTCTACACCAAAATCAATAAACTGTCGCTTTGCAATCTTTGTACGCATATAAAAAGCTGTCGTGATTGAACTTTTATATTTACTGGATAAATCTCCAAGTGGCTTTCCATAACTCACTTCTAAAATATTTCGCTTAAAAACATCTATTTTAGGAAAAACAATGGTGTCTTGAGCTTGTAATTGAAAAGCAATCAAAACAAAAAACAATAGCTTATTCATCTTTTATAATTTTAAAAATATACTCTTTTTTAAACGAATTTCCAGCACCAAAAAACAACATCATCCCTTCATTAGTATCAGCTCTCTTAATTAAAATAGACTCATCATTAGGAATTTCTACAACAAATTTTGTCATCTGTTTTGTTATAAAAATTACAGGAAAAGAAATTGTCTCGTAATTAGAATAAAAAACAAAACGCTTCCTTTTTCGTTTTCCACTCACTTTAATTACAAATTGCTTCTTTAATATATCTTGAAATTTAATATACAAATAGTCTTTCTGAAGTTTAAGTTCAATAGGTTTACTATAATCTACATTTTTTTTATCTGTAAATTCATTTATAAAACTTTTGGTAAAAAACTGATTTCCATACTGATGTTGAATAGTATCTAATTTGTCATAAAATCGAACAGACATCGCTTTTGGAACTCTTTTAAATTCTCCTTTATCAATTTGATTTTGCACACTACAGGAAACTAAAAAAAACACAAAAACAAAACGACACTTTCTTTTAAAATAATGATTTACAATTCTAGAATATTGCCTTAGATCTTTCTCCCGAAAAGATGATAAATGCTCTTTAATAATTTTTCTCATAAGTTTTAATTTGTGAGTCAAAATTATTTCATATTTCACAAAAAAATATGTGTTTAATAATAATATAATTTTATATTTTTGTGAAAATCGCAAAAAAAATGACACATCAAGAAATTCTTTTATCGACTATTAGAAGATTACTTCCTAAAAACATTTCATTAAACGATGAAATTGCAAAAGTATTAGACATTAGTTACGATGCGGCACACCGACGTATTTCGTTGAAAAGTAAATTTTCCATCGAAGAAACAATTTTGCTTTGCAAACATTATGCATTATCAATGGATACTTTATACAAAAAGCAAGAAAATATTCTTATTGAAAAAACTAAAAAAATTGAGTCAATGACTGATTTTAAATCTTATTTTGAAAAAACTAGAGAAATATTATCATATCTAAATCCTAAAGAAACTATCATTTATTATGCCGCAAAAGATATTCCTATGAACTATGCAGTTGCAGGAACATTATTTTCAAAATTCAAATTTTATATTTGGCTAACGTTACTTAAAAAAAAACAGAATGTGCATTTTGAAGAATTTTTATTTGAATCTTCTTTAATAAATGATGATTCTTATTTAAAGTCATTTTTTGACAATACAAATCGAATAGAAATATGGAATGACACCACAATTAATAGTTCACTTCAGCAAATCTTTTATTTTTTTGAATCGGGATTGTTAAATTATAAAAACGCAATAATCATCTTAAATGATATAAATTTAATAATTAAAAACATAGAACAAAAATGCGAAACCAATAGTTCTAATTTTCAAATCTACTATAATGAATTATTGATTTTAAATAATTCTGTTTTATTTTATTCAAAAGAAAAATCTGTTTTTTTCTTGCCATATAACGCTTTAGGCTATTACGCAACTTCAGATAAAGACGCATGTGAAGAGCAGCAAGAATACATTATAAATCAGTTATCAAATTCAAAATCATTAAACCAATCAGGGAAAAAAGACAGAAAAATTTTCTTCAACAAAATGTATCAAAAGATAGATTTTTACATTGCTAAAATTGAAAATTATGTAATTGAATAATTTTTTTAGTCATTTTGTAACTTTTTTGAAACTTCACACGTATAATAAACAGAACTTTTAAAAGTAAGGAGAAAATTAAATGAGACAACTTAAAATCACCAAGCAGGTTACAAATCGTGAAACTGCTTCTTTAGACAAATATTTACAAGAAATTGGAAAAGTTGACCTTATAACTGCAGACGAAGAAGTAGAATTAGCACAACGAATTAAAGCCGGTGATCAAAGAGCTTTAGAGAAATTAACAAAAGCTAATTTACGTTTCGTAGTTTCTGTAGCAAAACAATATCAAAATCAAGGACTTACACTTCCTGACTTAATTAACGAAGGAAATTTAGGACTAATAAAAGCAGCACAACGTTTTGACGAAACTCGTGGATTCAAATTTATTTCATACGCTGTATGGTGGATTCGTCAATCAATTCTACAAGCTTTAGCAGAACAATCTCGTATTGTGCGTTTACCGTTGAATAAAATTGGTTCTATCAATAAAATCAACAAAATGTATGCATTATTGGAGCAATCTCAAGAACGTGCTCCTTCTGCAGAAGAAATTGCAAAAGAATTAGACATGACAGTTAATGATGTAAAAGAGTCAATGAAAAACTCTGGTCGTCATTTATCTATGGATGCACCTTTAGTGGAAGGAGAAGATTCAAATTTATATGACGTTTTACGTTCAGGTGAATCTCCAAATCCAGATAGAGAATTAATTCACGAATCATTACAAACAGAAATCGAAAGAGCGTTAGAAACATTAACGCCAAGAGAAGCTGATGTTGTTCGTTTGTATTTCGGTTTAGGTGACCAACACCCAATGACGTTAGAAGAAATCGGAGAAACATTCGATTTAACTCGTGAGCGTGTACGCCAAATTAAAGAAAAAGCAATTAGAAGATTAAAACACACTTCTAGAAGTAAAATATTGAAAACATATTTAGGATAACACTTCGACAAGCTCTGTGTGACACTATAAAGACAACAACAGTCTAAGACTGTTCGTTTTTTGATTGATGATTGAAACTCCGGCTGATTACCGGAGTTTTATTTTTATATCTTACCCAAAAACAAGAGTTCCTAATGATAAAATTTGTTTGCGAACTTTGCAAAAAACCTTGCGAACCTTGCGGTTAAAATTTATCTTTGTCTAAACAACATAACTACATACAACAACATGAAAAATACACTTATTGCGCCATCAGTTCTTGCAGCCGACTTTGCCAATTTACAACGAGACATCGAAATGATTAATGCCAGTGAAGCCGATTGGTTTCACATTGATATTATGGATGGTGTTTTTGTTCCAAATATTTCTTTTGGAATGCCTGTCTTAGATGCTATCAACAAGCATGCAAAAAAAACTATTGATGTTCACTTAATGATTGTTGATCCTGACAGATATATTGCAACATTCAAAAAATTAGGAACCGATGTTCTAACAGTTCATTACGAAGCTTGCACGCATTTACACAGAACGCTTCAAGCCATTAAAGCGGAAGGAATGAAGGCTGGAGTTGCCTTAAATCCTCACACTAATATTGATGTGCTAGAAGACGTTATTCAAGATATTGATTTAGTTTGCATTATGAGTGTAAATCCTGGCTTTGGAGGACAATCATTTATAGAAAATACATATTCTAAAGTTGAAAAACTAAAAGCTTTAATTACCAAAAAAAACGCTTCAACATTAATAGAAATTGATGGTGGTGTGACCAATAAAAATGCAAAACAACTAGTTGATGCAGGAGCTGACGTATTAGTTGCTGGGAGTTACGTTTTTGGAGCTCAAGATCCAATTGCTACAATTGCTGACTTAAAGATGATTACGAAATAAAATATAAACCTGACAGGTTTTAAGTAACCTGTCGGGTTTTTCAATATTGCTCAATCAAATATTTTATTAAATCGGTAGTAGTTACGATTCCTACCAATAGGTCTCCTTCACATACTGGTAAAGCATGAAATTCTTTTGAGGCTAAAATTTCAGCCGCTTCTTTTATGGTAGTTTCTGGTGCAATAGAAATTAGTTTTTTTGCCATTACTTGCTCTACTGTAAACATATTGTAAACCGTTGTATCTACAACATCGTCATCATCATCTATAGCATCCGCAAAAGAAATTCTTAGCAAATCTGTATAACTTAACATCCCCACAATTTTATTTCCACCCACCACAGGAATGTGTCTTATATGATGCTTTTTAAACAACATTTCGGCTTTTGTTAAATCATCAGAAAGATTTAATTTAACAACATTTTTGGTCATTATGGTTGACACTGGAACTGACTTTTTCATGATTTATACATTTTACTGACATAAAGTTACTCATTAAAACGGCTCAAAAACATGATAGATATCAGTAATTTACTGAATTGTAGTAATAAAATATTTTTCGTTAAAATTAATCATATGCTTAACTTTTGCATATATCGTTGGAAATTTTGTTTTAAATTCATGTGGTGATTCAAAAAAATATTCCAACAAAACAGCTACAAATTCAAACTGATTTTCATAAGCATAATCACGAAGAAACCCAGAATTAATTAGGTGTTCTCTCATTTGTGGATTAGAAACCACTCGAAACAAATTTTGTAGTGACTCGTTAAACAATACAGAAGTTGCTTTATCACTTTTTGTCGCATGAATATGAAATGCGTGAGTAAATTCATGCAATCCTAAATTCAAATTATCGTTTGAAATTTCAATTCCTTCTTTAAAATGTTTCCACGAGAAAACGATACTTTCTAATTTTGGATTAAATTCTCCTTTATGATAATTTTCTGTTTGCTCAGAATAATAAATATCTGGAAAAATAATAATTCGTTTGAATAATGGATTAAGATAATCTCTCATTCCAAAAGTCAACATAATTGCGGTTCCAGCCACAGTAATCTTCATTTCTTCTGTAACTGAAATATCTCTTCCAACAAACTCGTATCGATTGACAAAACTAGCAACTCTGTGCTCAAAATAACGTTTGTATTTAGGCTTAAGTCTTGTATAAAAATGAAAATTATTTGATAATATTTGCTTCTGAGAATCATTTATTTTAAAAAAACTAACATTTGCAAAAACCACCAATGGCTTTTTATAATTTCGCAAATAAAGAATTTCAATTACATAAAACCCAAAAAACAAAAACAACCCAACTAAAGGCGCCAATAGCAAAAACATTCCGATATAATCGGCTAAAAACAATTCGTACTTATCCTCAGGATTTAATGCAATTAAATTACTAGTCATATTTACAAATAACGTGAAAATTTGCGTGATACAAAATAAAAAACGCCAAGAAATCTTGACGCTTATGAGTGACCTCGAAGGGAGTCGAACCCCCAACCGCTGGAGCCGAAATCCAGTGCTCTATCCAGTTGAGCTACGAAGCCTTTTTTAAGATAATAGAGCAAAGAAGACAGATGAAAGCTCCATCTTTTTCTTTGCTCTTTTAACTAGTTCTTATTTTATGCTAGTAATTTCTTTACTATTCCAGAAATAACTTTTCCTTCAGATTGACCTCCAATTTGTGCCGATGCTAACCCCATAACTTTACCCATAGAAGCAATACCTGAAGCGCCAGTTTCTGCAATAATTTTAGCAATAATTGCTTCTACTTCTGCTTCTGATAATTGTGCTGGCAAGAATTTTTCTATAACAGCAATTTGTGCTAATTCTGGCTCCGCTAAATCTGGACGATTTTGTGTGGTAAATATTTCAGCACTATCCTTACGCATTTTCACCAAACGCTGTAACATTTTGATTTCGTCTGCTTCAGATAAACCATCTGCTGCTCCAGCTTCAGTTTTTGCTAAAATAATAGCCGATTTAATAGCTCTTAAAGCCTCTAATGCTACACTGTCTTTTGCTTTCATGGCTTCTTTCATGTGATCCATGATTTTTACTTCTAAACTCATATATTTATGCTTATTGTTTGTGAATTATTGTTTTGCAAAGGTAACAAAAAAACCCGAAAATTGCTCTTCGGGTTTTGTAGGGTAGGTTAGTTTATTATAGATTAATCTACGTTATCGTGAAGAAATGAATTGTTTGAACGAAGTTGAATATCGTCGTTACTATCGATTCCTAATGACATACGAGATTGATTATTGTTTGCAGGTGTTGATGTTACATCAATTCCCATTCTTTTATAAGCTGGTTCTCTTTCAAACTCATCAATTTGTGCATTACTATTGTTGAATTTGTGATTGAATTCTTTCATTTTTCTTTTACGTTCTTCTGCTCTAAACTTTAATGTTTCTTCGATTGACATTTCAAGAGGAGAAACCGCATCAAATTGAATATTATCTTCTAATTTTTCCACTTCTTTTTTCATAGTAAAATTTAGTTCCTCGTCTACAGGCTCAGCAACAATTTCTACTGGTTTAGAAGCAACTAATTCTTCCTCTTTTTCTAAATAATCTTCTAATGAATATTTAATAATTCCATTTTGATTTACTTCAGTAACAGGAACCACATTAATAGGATCTTTTACTTCCATTGAACGTGTTTCAGGTGATAAATCAAATACAATTGTGTTTTCAGCTTTAGTCTCAACTTTTGTTTCAAATAAATCCAATGAAAAACTAAAATCGTCTTTTGCTACTACAAACTCTGGTTCTTTAACTTCAATTTCTCTGATTTGTGGCGTAATGATTTCAAACGTTGGCGCTACATTTGGGCTAACCACTTCAAAAGTTACATCAATATTTTTTAAAAAATCGGTTGTAGGCACTAAATCAATCGCTGCTACTGGTGTATGAATTTCAAAAACTGGTGCTTCTTCTTCTTCTAAAGTAAAAACCACTTTTTGTTCAACAACTTCATCACAAATTGGATTGATGATATCTGCTTTAATTTCTGACTCAATTGGTGATTCAAAAATTGGCTCATTAACCGGAAGACTTGCAATAGTTTTATTCAATAATTCGTGAACAATTTTTTGTTCATCTTCTAACGAATGAATAATTTTTTTAGGCTCAGTATTAACGATTTCAGCTTGTTGTTCAATATTAAAACCTGTAGCAATTACTGTTACCGAAATAGCTTCACCTAAAGCTTCTTCTTCACCAACTCCCATGATGATGTTTGCATTGTAACCAGCCTCAGACTGAATGAAATCATTGATTTCTCCGATTTCATCGATTGTGATTTCATTTGCTTCATCAGTTCCCGAAACGATTAACAACAATACGTTTTTCGCGCCAGTAATTTTGTTATCATTTAATAATGGAGAATCTAAAGCACTTGAAATGGCTTGTTTTGCTCTATCTGAACCTGATGCAGTTGCAGAACCCATGATTGCCGTTCCGCTGTTTGACAATACGGTTTTAGCATCTTTAAGGTCGATATTTTGAGTATAGTGGTGCGTAATTACTTCAGCAATTCCTCTTGATGCAGTAGCTAACACTTCATCCGCTTTAGAGAAACCTGCTTTGAAACCTAAGTTTCCGTAAACTTCACGTAATTTATTATTATTGATAACTACTAAAGAATCCACTTGTTTACGTAAACGTTCAACTCCAGCTAACGCTTGCTCAGAGCGAACTTTTCCTTCAAATTGAAAAGGAATCGTAACAATACCCACTGTTAAAATGTCGCGCTCTTTTGCCAATTGCGCAATTACAGGAGCCGCACCAGTTCCAGTTCCTCCACCCATACCTGCGGTGATGAAAACCATTTTGGTGTTGCTGTCCAACATTTTTTCAATTTCGGCAATACTTTCTATAGCAGATTGTTGACCTACTTCAGGATTTGCACCAGCACCTAAGCCTTCGGTTAAGCTTACACCCAACTGAATTTTATTTGGTACAGGACTGTTTTGTAATGCCTGAGAATCAGTATTACAAACTACAAAATCAACACCTTTAATGCCTTGTTTAAACATGTGGTTAATGGCATTACTACCTCCACCACCAACGCCAATTACTTTAATTACGTTAGATTGGTTTTTAGGTAAATCGAATGAAATGTTTCCAAATTCTGACATAGTATCTCCTTTTATTCTGCGTTATCTAAAAATTCTTTAATCTTATCAATATATTTATCAAAAAACGAACGTTTGATTTTGTCATCAGTTGTTTCGTGTTTGATAGGTTGAGTTGCTTTTGGCTCCTCTTTTTCCTCTTCAACAACAGGCTCTTCTGTTACTGCTTGCGGGCGAACCACCACTACTGGCTCTTCTTTTTTCATTTCTACAAACGGCGTAGCACTTTTAGTATTATTTCTAATACTGTTCATTACTAAACCAACCGCTGTAGCATATAATGGACTTGACAATTCTTCGTTTGAATCTCCTGCTAAATGCTCGTTTGGATATCCAATTCTAGTATCCATTCCAGTTATGTACTCAACAAGTTGTTTTATGTGTTGCAATTGCGCTCCACCTCCTGTTAATACTATACCTGCAATTAGTTTTTTCTTAGGATCTTCATGCCCGTATAATTTAATTTCAGCATATACTTGCTCAATGATTTCCACTACTCTTGCGTGAATAATTTTTGACAAGTTTTTTAGCGAAATTTCTTTTGGCTCTCTACCTCTTAATCCTGGAATAGAAACAATTTCGTTGTCTTTATTTTCTCCTGGCCAAGCTGAACCAAAACGAGTTTTTAATAACTCTGCTTGTTTTTCAATAATCGAACATCCTTCTTTAATATCTTCCGTAATTACATTTCCTCCGAAAGGAATAACAGCTGTATGACGAATGATTCCATCTTTAAAAATGGCTAAATCGGTTGTTCCACCACCTATATCTATCAAAGCAACTCCTGCTTCTTTTTCTTCCTGACTCAATACTGCATCTGCTGATGCTAATGGCTCTAATGTTAGTCCAGACAATTCTAATCCAGCACTTTTAACACATCTTCCCAAATTTCGAATCGAAGCCGCTTGACCAACTACGACGTGAAAACTAGACTCTAATCTTCCACCGTACATTCCGATTGGTTCTTTAATTTCGGCTTGACCATCTATTTTAAATTCTTGTGGCAAAACATGGATAATTTCTTCCCCTGGCAACATTGCCAATTTATGAACTTGGCCAATTAATGTATCAATATCAGCATCACCAATTACCTCTTCCGCATTTGGGCGGCTGATATAATCACTGTGTTGAATGCTACGAATATGTTGTCCTGCAATACCTACAACAACATCATTTATTTTATAACCCGAATCATTTTCAGCATCAGTTACCGCCTGCTGAATAGATTGTATGGTTTGTGTAATATTGTTTACAACACCCCTATGAACACCTAAGCTTTTAGATTTTCCTACTCCAAGAATTTCTAGCTTTCCGTATTCATTCTTCTTCCCTATCATTGCTACAATTTTAGTTGTACCAATGTCTAATCCTACTGCAATGTTGTCTTTGTTCATAACTCGTTCTATTTCTTACAAACCACTTGTTGTGTAAACATCAAGTTTACCTCTTTATAACTTTTAATCAATGTATCTTTTACAGCATGATGAAAAAATGCTTTGTAATTTTTTAGCTTTTTTTCAACATTTATTGGTTTCCCAAATGCTATTTTATAATCATAACTTCTGTTGGTTAAAACCACATTACCAGAAGGCATAATTTTGGCACCTGTAATGTTTTTACTCAAGAAATCATCTTTTTTGATTTCATTGAATAACAACAAATAGGGTTTTTCAGTTCCTTTACTCATTTCGCCAGATACTAGCGGAACTCGTGCCGAAAAATTTTGCGACAATGACATCTTATCACCTTTTGAATCAAGATAATAATTTTCACTATCTGTAATAACTCTTACGATTGGGGCCTTTTGAGTAATACGCGTATTTAGAAAACCATCTATTGTTGAAAAAACTTGTGCTTTTTCAATCATCTCGTGATCATCGAGAATAGTTTCTAAAGTATTCAAATCTACTTTATCTTTTTGTATTCTTGAAGTACCTCCCAAATTTTGTATTAACAAGTTATTAACCATTTCATGTGTTAAAAACATATTCTCATTAGACTCAAATTTGATATCTATCTTGCTGATTTTACGCTCACTATTTCTCTTTGAAGAAAAAGAGTACAGAAAAATCATCACAAAAATGATTAACACTAATCGAATATTATGCCAATTAATTCTTCTCATGAAGCGCTTTTTTTAAGTCTTTTACTAGCTCTCCAATATCACCTGCGCCAATAGTTATAAACACATCGGCATTTGAATTTTCAAAAGCTCTAAACAATTCATCTTTGCTCACTAATTTTTTATTTGGATTGTTAATCTTATTTAACAACCAAGTCGAGTTCACACCTTCCATAGGCAACTCGCGAGCGGGATAAATTTCCAATAATAAAATCTCGTCGAATTGACTTAAGCTTTCTGCAAAACCATCCACAAAATCTTTCGTTCTACTGAACAAATGCGGTTGAAATGCTGCGATGATCTTTTTACCCGGATACAATTCTCGAACCGCTTGATGCACCGCGTTAATTTCTGTTGGATGATGCGCATAATCATCAATATAAACCAATTCTTCTTCTCTAATTTGAAAAGAAAAACGTCTTCTTACACCTTTAAAACTTGCTAAAGCTGCACTGATTTTCTCATTAGAAACACCATAAGATTTCGCCATAGCAAAAGCTAATAGTGCGTTAGTCAAATTATGATGACCTGGTAATCCAAATTTTACATTTTGAACTACTTCGGCTGGAGTTTTCACATCGAATACATAAAATCCATTTTCAATTCGGATGTTTTGAGCTGAAAAATCAGCATCGTTATTAACACCAATAGTATTTCCTTCTAATGGCAATCCATTGATAATATATAAATTTTCACTAGGCGTTTTAGCTGCAAATTCTCTAAATGACTCTTCAATATGTGCTGCATCTCCATAAATATCTAAATGATCAGCATCCATAGAGGTTACACAAGAAACATTAGGATGCAAATGCAAAAATGAACGATCAAATTCATCAGCTTCCACGACCGTAACCGTTTTTCCAGATCCTATTAAATTGGAATTATAGTTTTCAACAATTCCTCCTAAAAAAGCCGTTACATCTACACCACTTTCATACAAAACATGCCCTAAAATGCTTGATGTTGTTGTCTTTCCATGTGTTCCTGCAACTGCAAAACAATACGTGTCTTTGGTAATAATCCCTAAAACTTCTGCACGTTTTTTAATATTGTATTCTCTCTCTACGAAATAATTCCACTCCGAATGCGAAACCGGAACAGCTGGCGTAACAACAACTAGTGTATTTTCTCTATAAAAATCAGAAGGGATAAGATTGATATTATCCTCAAAATGAATTTCTAAACCTATTTCTTGTAATTCATCCGTTAACTGCGTTGGTGTTTTGTCATAACCCACTACTTTTTTTCCAATGTATTGAAAATAGCGTGCTAAAGCACTCATTCCGATGCCTCCGATGCCGATGAAATAAACGTTATGTATTTGATTTAGATTCATTTCTTTAGTTAAATTGTTTAACTGTTAATTTGTTTAGTTGATTAGCTTAACTATTTCTTCAACAATATCTTTTGTCGCGTTTGGTTTGGCTAATTTCTTTATGTTTTGAATTAATTCAGCTTGTTTATTTTCGCTTGAAATTAAATCGGAAAAAACCGTTTCAAATTGAGCTTCTAATTCTGATTCTCTGATTAAGATGGCTCCGTTTTTATCTGAAATTGCTTTAGCATTTTTAGTTTGATGATCTTCGGCAACATTTGGTGACGGAATAAAAATCGTTGGTTTTCCCACAATACATAATTCCGAAACAGATGATGCTCCTGAACGAGAAATTACGACATCCGCAGCAGCGTAAACCAAATCCATCCTATCAATAAAAGCTACTACTTGAACGTTTTCTTTTTCATTATATTTTGAGTAATCGTTCAAATATAATTTTCCGCATTGCCAGATGATTTGAATGTTTTGACTCAATAGAAAATCCAATTCTTTTTCAATCAATTGATTAATTCTTCTAGCGCCTAAACTTCCGCCTAAAACTAGCAAGGTTTTTTTATTTGCATCTAATTTAAAATATGAAATAGCTTCACTTTTACTTGCTTCATTAATCAAATCTTGACGTACTGGATTTCCAGTTAAAATCATTTTATCTTTTGGAAAAAATCGTTCCAAATTTTCGTAAGCCACACAAATTTTATTCGCTTTTTTAGCCAATAATTTATTTGTTATTCCAGGATATGAATTTTGTTCTTGAATAACCGTTGGAATTTTCAACATTGAAGCTACTTTCAAAACTGCTCCGCTTGCAAAACCTCCAGTTCCAATTACTACATCAGGTTTAAAACTTTTGATAATTCGGAATGAATTCCACATACTTGAAAATAATTTGAATGGAAACATCGCGTTATCTAAAGTCAATTTTCTTTGAATTCCTAAAATCCATAATCCTTTGATGGCGTAACCTGCTTGTGGTACTTTTTGCATTTCCATTTTATCTTTGGCACCAACAAAAAGAAACTCCGCTTCTGGAAAACGAGATTTTAATTCGTTTGCAATTGCAACAGCTGGATAGATATGTCCGCCAGTTCCGCCTCCGCTAATTATGAATCTTGGTTTTTTCATTACTTTTTATTTAAAACTGCGTTCATTGGATTTTGTCCGTTTACTAACACATCTCCATTTTCATCTTCAATTAAAGATTCTCTAATCGAACTTTTAATATCGTTTATTTTTTGCTGATTTTCATCGGCATCTTTCTCTTCATTTAAGGCTACTTGCGCATCGATAATTTGCTGTAAAGCTTCATCACGTTTGCGTTTTTCTTCTAAATCTAATGCGACTTCTTCTTCTTTCTTGGTAACACTTAAAATAATTCCAATAGCAATACAAGTCATCCAAATCGAAGTTCCTCCACTACTAATTAACGGCAAAGGTTGGCCTGTTACCGGAAGCAATTCTACAGCAACTCCCATATTGATAAATGCTTGAAATATGATTGGAAATCCAAGTCCAATGATTAAGAGTTTTCCAAATAATGTGGTTGCTTTTTGCGCATCGATAATGAATCGAATAAACAACAACAAATACAAAAATATAATTCCGACAGCACCGATTAATCCATATTCTTCCACGATAATTGCGAAAATGAAATCAGAAGAAGATTGTGGTAAAAAGTTTTTCTGAACACTTTTTCCTGGTCCTAAGCCATATATTTTTCCGGATGCAATAGCAATTTTTGCTTTTTCAATTTGGTAATCATCTTCGTTTGGTTTATCGTCAAAGAAACTATCAATACGACTCATCCATGTATCCACGCGATTAGGCATTGCATCTGGAAATGCTTTTGCGACCAAAACAAACATCAACAAACTAGCAAAACCTGCTCCAATAATAAAACCTAAATATTTTAATGGATATTGACCGATGAAAACCAACATACACACCATTGAAAAAATCAAAGCCGTTGTGGAAAGATTCGCTGGAAGTACTAATGCTAAGACAGCAAAAACAGGCACCCATAATTCTAATAATGAATCTTTGAACGAATATTCTTTATCACTGACTTTTGCTAAATAACGCGCTACATAAATCATCAAAACAATAAATGCTAACGTAGATGTTTGAAAACTGATACCTACAAACGGAATTTGAATCCAACGACTGGCATTTGCACCATCAATAACTGTTCCTTTGAACAAGGTATATACTAAGAGTAAAATTACCAACGGAATTCCGAAGATAGACAATGCTTTGAAGTAATGGTAAGGTGTTTTATGCACAAAATATATAATCATAAAACCTAGCATTACATGCACAAAATGCTTGAATAAATAACCAATTGTAGTACCTTTCCCAATAACGTAAACTAAGTTAGTACTTGCGCTATATACTGGTAAAAAAGAGATTAGTGCCAATAGAAAAACTATTGCCCAAATGGTTTTATCTCCCCTTATTTTACCAATGATATCGAACATTTTATTGTTTATTGTTTGTTATAAATTATAAATTGCTTGTTTGAATTGTTTTCCTCTATCTTCATAATTTTCAAACAAATCAAAACTTGCGCATGCTGGTGATAATAATACGCTATCACCTTTTTCAGCCAAACGTTGTGCTAATTGAACTGCTTCAGACATAGAAGTAGTTTCTACCATTACATCTACAACATTATTAAATGCATTGATTATTTTTGTATTATCAACACCTAAACACACGATTGCTTTTACTTTTTCACGAACTAATGGCATTAATTCATCATAATCGTTTCCTTTATCAACACCTCCTACAATCCAAACCGTTGGAGTTGTCATACTATCCAAAGCATAAAAAACCGAATTCACATTCGTAGCCTTAGAATCGTTAATATATTGCACGCCTTGAATTTTTAATACTTTTTCTAATCGGTGTTCAGCACCTTGAAAATTAGTTAAACTTTCTCTGATGGTTTGTTTTCTAATATTCAACAATTGCGCTACGGCAGTTGCAGCCATTGCATTCTTAATATTGTGCTTTCCTTCTAAAGCTAGTTCGTTGATTGGCATAGTAAATAGTTCTTTATTAATTGTGCTGTTAATGTTGTTATCTTCTAAAAACGCTCCTTGATTTTCTGATTTTGTTATCAGTGAAAAAGGAACTTTGTTTGCTTTAATCTCATTATTATTTAACCAATTTTGAATCGCTTCATCTTCATTATCATAAATCAAATAATCGGCTTCTGTTTGATTCTTTGTAATTCTAAATTTAGAATCGATGTATAAATTGTAATCGTAATTATATCTATCTAAATGATCTGGGCTAATATTTGTAATAATTGCAATGTGTGGTTTGTAATTGATGATTCCATCTAATTGAAAACTACTCAATTCTAGTACATAAATATCGTGTTTGTTTTCCGCTACTTGCCAAGCGAAGCTCTTTCCAATATTTCCAGCTAATCCTACATTTAAACCACCTTGTTTTAACAAATGATATGTCAAAAGTGTTGTGGTTGTTTTTCCATTACTTCCTGTAATTCCAACAGTTGTTGCATCGGTAAATTGAATGGCAAATTCGATTTCAGAAATTACTGGAATTCCTTTCTCGATTAGCTTTTTTACGATTGGTGCTTTTTCAGGAATTCCTGGACTTTTCATTACTACATCGGCATTCAGAATTAATTCTTCTGAGTGCTTTTCATCTTCCCAAGCGATTCCATTAATGGTAAGAACTTCTTTATAATTTTCTTTTATTTTTCCAAAATCCGACACAAAAACATCGTATCCTTTTTTCTTCCCTAAAATAGCGGTTCCAACTCCACTTTCGCCTCCGCCCAAAACTACCAGTCGCATCTTATCTCAATTTTAAAGAAACAAGTGAGAAAATCGCTAATAAAATTCCAACAATCCAAAAGCGGGTTACAATTCTACTTTCATGATAGCCTTTTTTCTGATAATGGTGATGTAACGGTGACATTAAGAAAATTCGTCGTCCTTCACCAAATTTCTTTTTAGTATATTTGAAATAACTCACTTGTAGAATTACGGATAAATTTTCGGCCAAGAAAATTCCACAAACTACTGGAATCATTAATTCTTTACGAATTGCAATGGCAATTACAGCGATAATTCCACCAATAGTTAAACTTCCGGTATCACCCATGAATACAGATGCTGGATAAGCGTTGTACCAAAGAAATCCTACTAAAGCTCCAACAAATGCTGCGATATAAACCGTCATTTCACCCGAATTTGGAATATACATGATGTTCAAATAATCAGAAAAAATAATATTTCCTGAAACGAACGTGAACAGCCCAAGCGTTAGCACTGAAATAGCGGAAGTTCCTGCGGCTAAACCATCAATTCCATCCGTAAGATTAGCTCCGTTAGAAACAGCTGTGATTACAATAATTACCATCGGGATAAAAATCAACCAGGCATAATTTTCATAACCATCTCCCATAAAAGAAAGTACTTCGGCATAATCAAATTCGTTATTTTTCATAAATGGAATTGTAGTAGCGGTAGATTTTTCTTCTAAATCTGCTGGTTTGATATTGTTTTCGATTTTAATTCTTGAAGCCACTGTATCTTTACGAACTGTTACATCTGGACTCAGATACAAAACCGTTCCTACAATTAACCCTAAACCAACTTGTCCTATTACTTTGAAGATTCCTTTTAAACCTTGTTTGTCTTTCTTGAAAATCTTAATATAATCATCAATAAAACCAATTGTTCCCATCCAAAGCGTGGTCATAATTAATAAAATGATGTAAATGTTATTCAATTTTGCCAACAACAAAACTGGAATTAATGTCGCCAAAATAATGATTATTCCACCCATTGTTGGTGTTCCGGCTTTTGCTGTTTGTCCTTCTAAACCTAGTTCACGAACGGTTTCACCAACTTGTTGGTTTCTCAAATAGTTGATGATTTTTTTACCATAAATAGTAGCTATCAATATTGACAAAATAAAAGCTAACGCTGAGCGAAATGTAATGTATTGAAACACTCCTGCTCCTGGAACATCAAATGCTTTATCTAAGTATTGGAAAATATAATATAACATCTTTTTTCTTAGTTTTAAGGGTTAGTGATTGGCTTTTATTTGTTTAATTGTTGCAATAAATCGGTTACTATTTTTAAATCGTCAAAGTCATGACGCACTCCATTAATTTCTTGATAAGTTTCGTGTCCTTTCCCTGCAATTAGAATAATATCATTTGGATTTGCCAATTGACAAGCCGTTTTTATGGCTTGTTTTCTATCTAAAATGGAAACCGTTTTCTTGAAATTTTGAGGTTCTACTCCTTTTTCCATTTCTTCGATAATCGTTTCTGGATTTTCGGTTCTTGGATTATCTGATGTAAAAATGGCTTTGTCGCTCATTGATGACGCGATGTTTGCCATAATTGGTCTTTTCGTTTTATCTCTGTCACCACCACAACCTACAACTGTAATCAATTGTTCGTTTTTAGTGCGGATATCTTCGATGGTTTTTAACACATTTTCTAATGCATCTGGTGTGTGAGCGTAATCAACAATTGCTGTAATTTTCGAATCAGAAACAATAAATTGAAAACGCCCAGAAACACTTTCTAATTCAGAAAGTAATCGTAATGCTTCAACTTTTTCGATTCCTAATTCGACTGCTACTCCGTAAATGGCTAATAAATTATAAGCATTGAATGAACCAATTAATTTTACCCAAACTTCATTATCGTTGATTTTTAATAATAATCCTGATAATTGATTTTCTAAAATTTGTGCTTTGTAATCGGCGTACGATTTTAAGGCATAAGACAATTTCTTAGCTTTTGTATTTTGAAGCATTATGGCTCCGTTTTTATCATCAATATTAGTAATAGCAAAAGCTGATTTTGGTAAATTATCAAAGAATATCTTTTTAACATCACGATATTCTGCAAACGTATTGTGGTAATCTAAATGATCGTGTGACAAGTTTGTAAAAACGCCTCCAGCAAAATGCAAAGCTTCTGTTCTTTTCTGATGAATACCATGCGAAGAAACTTCCATGAAGCAAAATTCGCAACCCTCTTGCACCATTAAATCTAAATACTTGTTGATAGTTAAAGAATCTGGTGTTGTATGTGTTGCTTTGAATTCTTGATTATCTACCATTATTTTTACGGTTGATAACAAACCAACTTTATAACCTGCTTTTTTGAATAATTGATATAATAATGAAGCAATCGTTGTTTTACCATTTGTTCCTGTTACACCGACTAATCTGATATTTTCAGAAGGATTTTCGTAGTAATTAGCCGCTAAAAAAGCTAATGCTTCGTTAGAATCTATTACCTTAATATAAGTAACGCCGTTTACAATTACACTAGGAAATTCTTCACAAATTACCGCAACAGCACCCAAACTTAATGCTTTTTCGATATAATCATGGCCATCAGAAAGCGTTCCTCTGATTGCTACAAAAACATCGTTCAATTCAATTTTTCTTGAATCAAATTCAATTTTTGAAATAGCAATATCCGTAGCTCCATGAACTGCTTCAATGCGTACTTTATATAATATGTCTTTTAAATTTTTCAAGATAATTCGATTATTATAGTTTGATTTTTGTTAAAAGCTTGCCCTGATGAAATCGATTGTTTTTTTACTTTTCCAATACCAATGACTTTAACTTTTAATCCTAAATTTTCTAATAATGCTACCGCATCCATTCCATCCATCCCTTTTACGTTTGGAACTATCTGAACTTCTTTTTCAACAGCTTTATAATAGTTTCCATAGCTTTTTTCTTGCGAAACAACCTTAGCATCAATATTTTTCACATGATTGGTTGAAGGAGAATCGGTAAATATTTTTTGTGCGATTCTTTTAAAAACTGGTCCAGCGACATCAGCTCCGTAATATCCAGCGGCAACATTAGGTTTGTGAACTACCACAATGCAAGAATATTTAGGCTCATCTGCAGGAAAATAACCCACAAAAGAAGAAGCATAATATAATTTTGATTTGTCTTTATAATTTACTTGAGCAGTTCCTGTTTTTCCTGCCATTGAAAAATCTTTAGAATACAATTTTGAACCCGTTCCTTTCTTTACTACATTTTGTAATACAGCTCTTACTTTATTTAGTGTCTCTTGGGAACAGATTTTTGGATTGATTACTTCAGTATTATACTTTTTGATGGTTTTATTCCATTCTTTAATTTCACTAACAAAAATTGGTTTCACCATTACTCCATCATTTGCAACTGCATTATACAAAGTCAATGTTTGCAATGGAGTTATCGAAACACCATAACCAAATGCCATCCAAGGCAAAGAAACTCCAGACCATTTATCTGTTCCAGGCTGTGGAATAACAGGAATTCCTTCTCCTTTAATTGGCAATCCTAATGGTTTATTTAAGCCATAACTATTGATTCGGTCTACAAATTGTTTTGGATTGTCTTTATAACTATTATAAACTGATTGTACAAGAATTGTGTTTGAAGAAACTTCAAAACCTCTTGCTAACGAAATTTTACCATAACCACCTTTATGCGAATCTCTAACTTTACGTTTATAATACTGAATTTCACCTCCATTAGAGTTATAGACTGTACTTGTATCTGCTTTTTTATCATCTAAAACCGCAATCAAATCCACTAGTTTAAAAGTTGACCCTGGTTCATGTGATTCTGCAATAGCATAATTTTGTGTTTCATAATACGAACCGTCATCTGCTCTTCCTAAATTTGAAATCGCTTTGATGTGACCTGTTTTTGTTTCCATTACCACCACACAACCATGATCTGCGCTATAATACTCTAACTGTTTTAACAAAGCGTGATGTGCAATATCTTGTATGTAAACATCAATAGTTGAAATAATGTCATAACCATCTTGAGGTTCTTTTTCATTAATATCACTAATAGGTTTCCATTGATTTTTAGCAATTTTTTGCATCATGCGGTGACCATTTTTACCATTCAAATAATCACGGAAAGCATATTCCAAACCTTTCCCATCTTCGTTTGAGCGCTCGTAACCAATAGTTCTTTTTGCTACCAAGCCAATTGGATGCTCTCTCACAATTTTTTGTTCGATAATTAATCCGCCTTTGTTTGCTCCTTTATTAAATAATGGAAATGTTTTTAAACGCATTTGCTCAGTATAACTCAACTTTTTTGCAATAAAAACGTATCGGCTTTTATTAGCTCTTGCTTTTTGTAATTTAGCCTGATAATGTCCCGCAGATTTTCCAAACATCACTGATAATGAATCGGAAAGCGCTTCTACATTTTCTTTGAAATTTTCATCAGAAGGCGCCACAGCATCAAAATAAATTGCATATTCTGGAATTGAAGTTGCTAACAAACTTCCATCAGCAGAATACACGTTTCCTTTGTTGGCTGGAATTGGAAAATTTTTTACCGTTCTTTCATTTCCTAATTTGCGATAATATTTCCCTTCAACCCATTGAATATTATTTAGTTTAATCAAAACAAAAACGGCCATCATGAAAAACATGAAGGCTACAAAATACATGCGATACGATATTTTTTTATCTTCTATTGCCATATTTTTAATTTGTCCCAAAAACTTTTTTTATCTTCTTTACTTTCTACTACTATTTTTACCGGAGGTACTTCTGAAGGTAGAATTTGTCGTACTTCCATTTTTTTTGCTACCGTAGATTCCATTCTCAACTTCATCAATTCTGAACGACGATCTACAAATTCAGAACGCAACTCTTTTACTTGGTTAGTTAATTCGGTAATTCTATAATTTTTTGCATCATATTGGTGATTATTAGCAATCATGATCATTCCTAAAATCACTAAAAAAACTATAAACTTCCAGTTCTTAAGAGCGTCATCACTAATAAGAAATTTGGCTTTTAATAAACTGTAAACTCCGTTTTTCATGTGATTATATTTTTTCTGCTACTCTTAATTTTGCACTTCGAGCTCTATTATTGATTGCAATTTCTTCCTCGGTTGGTACAATTAGTTTTTCGATGGTTTTAAAAGGAACTTCAAAATTCCCAAAAAAATCACGTTCTGGTTCTCCTTCAAACATGCCGTTTTTCACAAAACGTTTTACCAATCGATCTTCTAATGAATGATATGAAATCACACTCAATCTTCCGCCTGGTTTTAGAATTTCTAATGATTGCTCTAAAAACTCTTTTAAAACTTCCATTTCTTGATTCACTTCAATACGAATGGCTTGGTATATTTGAGCTAAAATTTTATTGCTTTTATGCGCTGGTAAAAATTTTGCCAACACTTGCTTTAGTTGTTCAGAATTCTTGATTTCTTTGTCTTTTCGAGCCATAACAATTACGTTTGCCATTGCTCTAGCATTTTTTAATTCGCCATAACTGAACAACACACGAGAAATTTCTTGTTCATCATATTCGTTTACTACGTGATACGCACTAATGTCTCCTTTTTGATTCATTCTCATATCCAATTCAGCATCAAAACGAGTTGAAAAACCTCTTTCTGCAACATCAAATTGATGTGATGAAACGCCTAAATCAGCCAATATTCCATCCACTTGCTTGATTCCGTGAAAACGCAAAAATCGTTTTATGAATCTGAAATTTTCGTTGATTAAAGTAAATCGCTCGTCATTAATAGCGTTTTTCAACGCGTCTAAATCCTGGTCAAAAGCGAATAATTTTCCATTTTCACCTAAACGACTCATAATTTCTCTCGAGTGTCCGCCACCACCAAAAGTAACATCTACATAAACACCATCAGGACGAATATTCAATCCATCAACTGTTTCTTTTAACAATACTGGATTATGATATTCCATCTTCATCGTCATTAAAATTACCCATTACTTCTTCTGCCAAATCTGCAAAATCATCCGTAGCGTTTTCAATTGCATTTTCGTATTTATCTTTATCCCAAATTTCAATAATATTGATAGCTGAATTCAAGACAATGTCTTTATCTATTTGAGCAAAAACCACTAAATCTTTCGGAATTAAAAGTCGTCCTGTTGCATCAATCTCAATCATTTTAACTCCCGCTGTAAATCTTCTAATAAAATCGTTATTCTTTTTAACGAAACGATTTAATTTATTGATTTTCAACATCATTTTATTCCACTCACTCATTGGAAACAACTCTAAACAAGGCTGAAAAACTGAACGCTTCAACACGAAACCTTCCTCCAAAGAACCCAATTGTTTCTTTAGTGACGTAGGCAGCATCAGCCTTCCTTTGGCATCCACTTTACATTCGTATGTTCCGATTAATGTTTTCAATTTTTTATTTCTATTAGAATAAGGACAAATTTAAAAAAAAATTACCACTTTTTACCACAAAATACCACTTTGTTAATAAGTTTTTAGATTCAAAAACTAAAAAACCCACTTTTAACAAAAGTTTATTTGCAAAAACAAGGAAATTGAGAACTTTAGAAATAATATAGAAAAATAAATATGAGTCAATAACTCTTTAAATTAGGCTTAAAATTGTTGATAACTAACAAATTAGATAAAAACAACAAACTAAAATTTGTTCGCGATTTTTTTCTTTACATTCGTTAATAAAATAGTATATTTGTCGAACATGAGAACTAACACATTAAGTGGAATTTATGTTAAAAAAAGAAAAGAAATATACCTATTTTGAAGCCGGAGAAGGAACCCCTATAATTATTCTACATGGATTAATGGGAGGTTTAAGTAATTTTGATGGTGTAGCAAATTTTTTTCCGCCAAAAGGTTACAAAGTTGTTATTCCTGAATTACCGATATACACGCAAAATATTTTAAAGACAAACGTTAAAGCTTTTTCAAAATTTGTAAAAGACTTTATCCTTTTCAAAGGATTTGACCAAGTAATTCTTGTTGGAAATTCATTAGGAGGCCACATAGGGTTGTATCACACAAAAATGTATCCAGAGCTAGTGAAAGCATTAGTAATTACAGGAAGTTCAGGTTTATATGAAAGTGGAATGGGCGAAAGTTACCCAAAACGAGGCGACTATGAATACATCAAGAAGAAAGCCGAAGATGTATTTTATGATCCAAAAATTGCCACAAAAGAAATAGTAGATGAAGTTTTTGCAACAGTTAACGATAGAATCAAATTGATTAAAACTTTAACCATTGCAAAGAGTGCTATTCGTCATAATATGGCAAAAGATTTACCAAAAATGACTACACCAACATGCATTATTTGGGGCAAAAACGACAAAGTTACTCCGCCAAATGTAGCTGAAGAATTTGATAAATTATTACCGAATTCTGAGTTATTTTGGATTGATAAATGTGGACACGCTGCCATGATGGAACATCCAGATGAATTTAACCAAATTTTATTTGATTGGTTACAAAAGAACAATTTATAATAGTTCCCCTTATTGGGGAATTTTATTTTAATACCATATGAAAATTAATACCGCCGAATTTGTAATTAGTAATTCAGAAGTAGATAAATGTCCAAAAGAACGTTTACCTGAATACGCTTTTATTGGTCGTTCAAACGTGGGAAAATCATCTTTGATTAACATGTTAACGAATCATAAAAATTTAGCCAAAACATCTTCAAAACCAGGAAAAACCCAATTGATTAATCACTTTAAAATCAACAGTAATTGGTTTTTAGTGGATTTACCAGGTTATGGTTATGCAAGAGTTTCAAAGAAAACTAAAGCGGTTTTCCAACAATTTATTATGGATTATTTTGAACAAAGAGAACAATTAGTTTGTGCCTTTGTCTTAATTGACATCCGACTAGAAGCTCAAAAAATTGATTTGGAATTCATGGAATATTTAGGCGAAAGCGAAATTCCATTTGCCATTATTTTTACCAAATCTGATAAACTTGGAAAAAACAAAGTTAACAACCATGTGGAAGCATACAAAAAACAATTACTAGCTGGTGACTGGGCTGAAATGCCACCGTATTTTGTAACTTCATCATTAGAAGCTATTGGTAGAGAAGGAATTTTAGAGTATATCAATCAAATCAATGAAGATATTTTTAAAAATGAAGGGTTTATTTAACAACCTTTAATTAATTTTAAAAAGCCGCTAACTATTCAGTTAACGGCTTTTAATTATGCTTTCAAATCCATTTTTTCTGCAAAATAATCACAAAAATCACGCATCGTATCCGACATTTTCTCGTCGGCAGTTGCACGCTGAAAAGTATCTGCCATCGCTACAAGGGTTTGATGAAAAAATTGCTTCATTTCATCAACCGGCATGTCTTTTGTCCATAAATCAATACGTAAGGTTTCTTTTGCTTTGCTATCCCAAACAGACAACAACATAGCTTTTGCTTCTTCTTGCTCTATTCCACCATCTTGTGCCGTCCATAACAATTTATCTGGAACGTTATTCTCGTCTAAACCTACGGTTATTTTGATATCTGATTTTTTCATCTTAAACTTATTGTTTCTTAGGTTTATATTTAGAATTTTCAAAAATAGTTTTTGCATCCATAGCCATTAATTGCTCTAAAGTAACATCATCATTATTCTCCATATAACTTCTTACAATTTGCCAACCTAACCATTGTCCAACCCTACCTGGAGATTGATTGTCAATTTCTAAATAAAATCTTGAAAAAGGCGCTGGAGAAATAAAACGCTGTTCGTTTTTTGGATTGGTATCATACAACAACTTGTTTTCAACTAAATTACTCCACATAAAATATTCATTCTCTTGACACCATTTAATTTGTAAATCAGTATAACCTATTTTATTAGCATCTGAATAATCAGGAATTAATTTATCTTTTATATACAATTCTTTTCCATAATAAATCATCGCAGAAAGTAGCGTTCTATCTGTTGGCGTTGCAATTTTTCCATAACAAAAATTAGAAACTAAGTTTGGCAAAATTTGATTTTCTTCTAACTCGATTTTTTTATATTCTGGAAAATCAACATAAAAACGATGGTCTTTCCCTAAATAACAATCCAACGAAACAAGTGCTAAAGTATCAACATAAAAAACTTTTCCTTCCATATCCACTTCATTAATTAAAGTGATTACACGCGGTGTTTTATATTTTGGAAAATAATATTGCACATGAGCAAACAATTTTTCCATATCCGACTCTACTTTGCCCAAAGTAGGATATTTTGACTGCACTTCTCTATACAATTCTTTCAATAATGGATTCTTCAATTTATTTACCCATACAGAATCGGGATTTCCAGCAGGAAAAAAGAAAGGATATTTGGCTTTTATTTGCTGTAATTCCTCCGGTTTTGAACCATAAAAAACTTGATCAAAGCGTTCTACTTTAAATTCTACAGGGATTTGAGCTACAGCTTCTTCAATTTTACTTTCTTCTTTACAAGAAAATAAAGAAACTGCAATAAGTATGAATAATAATTGCTTCATATAGCGTATTTTTTATATTTTTATCAAAACTAAATTTGGTTGCAAATATACAGTTATCGACTCATAAATTTTCATAAAAAAATGACAAATTCTATTACATTTCATTCTGAAAAAATAAATCAACATATTGTAAAATGGTTACTTGATTATGCTACAAACGCAAAAGTTAAAGGTTTTGTTGTTGGAATCTCTGGAGGAATTGATAGTGCTTTAACCTCAACGCTTTGTGCACAAACCGGTCTACCAACATTATGTGTTGAAATGCCAATTCATCAAGCCGAAAGCCATGTAAATAGAGCTAACGAACATATTGACCAACTAAAAAAACGTTTCCCAAATGTTTTTAACGAAAGAGCTGACTTAACTCCCGTTTTTGAAACTTTTAAAAATCAAGTTCCGTCCTCTGAAAATGAAGCTGTTTTGAATTTATCTTTAGCGAATACCAGAGCAAGGCTAAGAATGACAACGTTATATTATTTTGCAGGTTTGCATGGTTTTTTAGTGGTTGGAACTGGAAATAAAGTAGAAGACTTTGGTGTAGGATTTTTTACAAAATATGGTGATGGTGGTGTAGACATTAGTCCAATAGCAGATTTAATGAAAAGCGAAGTACGCCAACTTGCTACATTTTTAAATGTTCCTGAAAGTATTTTAAAAGCGAAACCAACTGATGGCTTGTTTGGCGATGACCGAAGCGATGAAGATCAAATTGGTGCTAACTATGATGAGCTAGAATGGGCAATGCAACAATTTGAAAACGGAAAAACAGTAGAAGATTTTTCTGGAAGAGAAGCTCATGTTTTTTCTATCTACAAAAGACTAAATACGATCAATCAACACAAGATGAATCCTATTCCTGTTTGTGAAATTCCTAAAAATTTTAAACAATTATCAATCTAATTAACAAGTAATTACGTTTTTTTTACTAACTTTGATAAGTTGTTATCAGTAATGTAATTTTTTAGTTATGATTAAAGTATGTATTGCAGATAGTTTACCGGTTGTTTCCTATGGCTTACAATCGTATTTTAAAGGAAATTCTAAAATAGAAATTGTAGCTGTTGCAAGAAATTTAGAATCTCTTTTACAAGAACTAAACTCAAAAAAAGTAGCAATACTTTTACTTGATGTAGAACTTGTTGGCCTGTCTAGTATTAGAGACATCAAAAGTTTACTCAAAGATTATCCTGAAACTAAAATTGTTTTATACACTTCTGTTTCAGAACAAATGTATGCTCCAACTGCTATAAAAGCTGGAGTTTCTGGTTATATTTCTAAAAACACCGAGTTAAAAGATTTAGAGAACACTATTCTTAGAGCAGCAGAAGGTACCGTTATTTTTAGCGATTCTGTTAAAAAAAGCATAGACCTTTTAAGTAAAGGAAAAAAATCGGAACGCTTGTTTAAAAAATTATCAACTCGAGAAATTGAAGTACTTCGTTATCTAAATGAAGGTAAAAAAAACAAAGAAGTTGCTCAAATTTTAGGCTTAGACGAAAAAACAATCAGCACATACAAATTGAGACTTTTGGCAAAATTAAATGTAACCAACCTAGTTGATTTATTGAAAAAAGCTAAGGATTTGGATGTGATTTAATTTTTTTAAACGCTAAGTTTCTTTATCTTTTAATTATATCTTGATAAAACTCTACCTAGGTTTTTTGAAAAAATGTGTGTTAGCCCGAGGTAAGCCATAACCATTTCCAACGCTTCTCTGTTGTCCGGTTCCTCATCAGTAGATAAATTGTTTTTTAATTCATCTATGATATTATTTACTAAATACCAACGAAGCGTAATAATTGTTTCTGTAACGTATTGACTTATAGTTGCCTCTTTTTGTTTTACATAAATTTGTTGTACTTCCCAATTATGTAATACCTCACGCTCTTCATTCATTAAAATTGTGGTAACTTCTTGCGCCAATTCTTCTGGAAGATGCATCAAATATTTATCCAATTCAAAAGCTTCATTTTCATTAAAATAAGCTATCAAATGATTATAAATTGCTTTAAAAACTGGATTGGCTAACTCCACTTCATCTTCTTGCAAACTAAGGTAGATACGTTGAAAAACTTTATAATTATTTTGTTCTTTAACTTCAACCATTTCACCATCTTCATTTTGAGCTAAAATAGTATCTTCAAAATCCACTTCTTTATCGCCGTACAACAATAAAATTTGGATAATCTTATGTTCTAATTCGTATTGAATATCGACTTTTGTTGTTGGTTGAGCAATATCATTTCTTACAACCTCAAAAGCCTTTTGTTCCTCTTTATGTTGTTTATTAGCTTCCGATAAATCTTTCTTGACTAATTGCGCTAAGGTATTAAAAAGCACATCTTCGGAAATATCCATAATTCGGGAACATTCCTTAATGTAAACTTCTCGCTTAATTCGGTCTGGAATTTTAGAAATACTGATAACCATATCTCGAATCAAATCTGCTTTTTTTATCGGATCATTCTTTGCTTCTTGCATCAATAAAGACGCTTTAAACTGAATGAAATCTTTTGCATTCTCTTCGAAATACAATTGTAAATCTTCATACGACGTTTTACGAGCGAAACTATCTGGGTCATCGCCATCTGGAAACGTACACACTTTTACGTTCATTCCTGCTTCCAGAATCAAATCAATTCCTCTAATCGAAGCTCGAAGCCCTGCCGCATCACCATCAAAAAGTACTGTAATATTTGGCGTTAAGCGATTAATTAAACGAATTTGATCAGGTGTTAAAGCTGTCCCAGAAGAAGCCACAACGTTTTCAATTCCAGCTTGATGCATTTGAATTACATCAGTGTATCCTTCCACTAAATAACAATTATTCAGTTTTGCAATAGATTGCTTCGCATGGAAAATTCCGTACAAAACTTTACTCTTATGGTAAATATCACTTTCGGGTGAATTCAGGTATTTTGCCGCTTTTTTATCATTAGTCAAAATACGACCACCAAAACCCAAAACACGACCACTCATGCTTTGAATCGGAAACATAACGCGTCCTTTGAAACGGTCAAATTGCTTGTCTTCCTTAACAATCGAAAGTCCAGTTTTGTCTAAATATTCTAGCTTATATCCTTTTCCAAGTGCTTCTTTGGTAAAAGCATCCCAAGTTTCTGGCGAATATCCTAATCCAAATTTCTTTATCGTATCAGAAGTAAAACCACGTTCTTTAAAATAGGATAATCCAATAGCTTTTCCTTCTTCGGTTTCTAATAAAGTGTGATGGAAATATTTTTGTGCAAATTCGGAGACCAAATACATACTTTCTTTTTCATTGGCTTGCACTACCTCTTCATCCGATTGAACGGTTTCTTCAATCTCAATATTGTATTTTACTGCTAAATATTTGATAGCTTCTGGATAGGTAAAATGTTCGTGTTCCATTAAGAACGTCACGGCATTTCCGCCTTTTCCAGACGAAAAATCTTTCCAAATTTGCTTTACAGGCGACACCATAAACGAAGGTGATTTTTCGTTTACAAATGGCGACAATCCTTTTAAGTTACTTCCTGCTCGTTTGAGTTGAACAAAATCACCAATCACCTCCTCAACTCGGGCGGTTTCAAAAACTTTTTCTATGGTGTCTTTTGATATCAAATTTAGATTTTAAAAAATCGAATTCAAAGTTACAAAGTTAATCCATAAAAAAACTTATAAAAACAAAAAAGTACTTCATTGCTGAAGTACTTTTTCAAAACAGAGAACTTAACCTAACCCTAAATTTAATTAAAATCAAAGCGTATTCCTAACGAAACGTTGTTTTGATCTATATTATTGTTTTTGAACATCGGATTTAAGTCATATTTAACATATAGACTGGTTTGTCCATATCCTAAATAAGCACTTAACCCGTAATTAAAGTCCGAAACATTGAAATCTCCTTTTTGTTTTTCTTTCACTTTCACATCATCAACTTCATATTTTAAAATTTGTTTTGTTTTTACACGAACACCTCCATAACCACCAATTCCAAAACGAACTGATTCATGTGTTCTGAAATAGGTTTTTGTTCCATCTTTTGAAAGTTTTTTTGGTGTAAAATCAAATTCTAAATGCAATGGTGCGGTTAAATACACATTTCTAAAACGCGATTCATCTAAATTTACACTTGAAGTAACTAAATCCGTTTGATTTCCGTTTTTTACAAAATAACGATTATCGGTTGGACGAAGATTGTTATACATTAAAGAAAGTCCGTATTTAGCATGAAGCAAATTATTGTTTTTGAAAATTCTTGAGTTATATGTAATTCCCCATTCATAAAAATGTGAACCCCAAACTCTGTAATCTGAATCTTCAAAATTTTCGCCATCAGTAATAACATTATTTAAACCAAAAGCAAAAACAAATTGCGATGTAGTTCTTTTAGATTTTCTTTCCACTTTGTCTTTTTCTCCATTGTAGATTTTCATTGAGCCTAAATTAATTTCGGTTCTATTTTCTCCAATAGAATCATCTTGATTGCTACCTAAAACAATTTTAGTTCCTCCTCTTTTTGGCTTATCATCAGAATCTGCGATTTTTCCATCTACTTTATCCTGTACCAATTGCGCTAATTTTGCTTCTTCAATAGCTACTTTTGTTTCGATGTTATTAGCGCGTTCTTGAGCAATATTCGTTTTTAATTCTTGTGCTTTTTCAGCCGTAATTTTACCTTCGCTTACTTGCAAATCAATTGCCTCAACCTCTTTCTTTAAAGCATTTTTCTCTTCGGTAGTAATCATTTCAATGTTATTTGCAATTACCTTCGCTTTATCTTCAAATGAAATACTTTTTGAATTTCTACCTTTTATAGTTCCAGTCTCTGAAACAGAATCGTCTACAATTTCAACTTGTATGTCTTTAAACCAAATTTGACCTGTTCCATCCAATAAAACTCCGTAAGAAAAATCAGTTGCATCTTGAGGTACAAATAAAACAACTTCGTATTTAGTCCAATCATTTGTTCCTTCTATAGCTCTATTTTGCATATTGTCAAAAGAAAGAACTTTATCATTATAATAATCGATACGCATCCAAAGTCCAGCCCAAGATTTTACTTTTTCGCTTTTAACATACCCTGTCATTTTGATAGTTTTACCTAAATATAAATCAGGCTTTCCCGATTTCATTAAAGTTCCAAAACCATCTATCTTTTTATCGATAGATCGTATAGTAAAAACTTCTTGCTCGTTAGATGTTGATTTTTTTGACAAACCCATTTCATAACTTTCTGGCTTACTTCCGCGCGCCATCCACTCGGTTGATTTTTCAATAGTTTCTAGCTCCTGAGCAACTGCTTTTGTTAGGAAACTAAACACAATAACAATTGTGTACAAAATATTTTTTTGCATGACTGTTTGATTTTTAATTAATGATGATTTTTGTTTATTCGTAATTTCTATTGGCTAATGCTGATTTAGCATCTTGAAATTTTCTATTTAATTTATCCAAAGTAGTTTCTCTGTAATTTTCATCTAATTCTTTTTCAACGTTTGTTAGCAACGAATTAGCATCTACTTTCATTTTAGATTTTGGACTTATTTTTTTATCTGAGGTGATTATTTTTTCACCTGTTTGAACTTCGGCTAATAAATTCTCTGGAGAAACGTATTTGTAAGTGTTGGGTGTTGAATGTTGGATGTTAGGCGTGATTTTTTCTTCCAAAACACTTTCTGACTTTGTCACTTTATTTGTTTCAACTGATTTTATATTTCTAGTTTGTTTTGAATTATTTATTTCATTCTGAACCAAAACAGGCTTTACATTTTCAACAGAAATTTCATTTATTTTATTGGTTTCAATCGTATCAATTTCTTCGTTGATAGTTGTTACAATTGGTATTGAATTATTAATTTCTGTCGTTTCGTTTGAATTGAAAAGAAAAAATCCCAATCCGAAAAAAAGTATCGTAGAAGCGGCTACAAAAAACCATCCGTAACCTTTCTTTGGCTTTTTTTCTTCTGAAACCGTAAGCATCGCATCTAATCGGTCCCAAGCTTGAGCAGACGGCTGAATTTCTCTAGCATTCAGCTTTTCTCTTATTTGATTATCTATTTTATTTGGTTCCATTTAATTTGTTTTTTAAGTCGGTGATTTGTTGTTGCAATAACTTTCGGGCGTGTGATAATTGCGATTTTGATGTTCCTTCACTTATTTTGAGCATTTCGGCTATTTCCTGATGTTTGTAGCCTTCAATCGCATATAAATTAAACACCATTTTGTAACCATCGGGCAAATTGTCAATCATATTTTGAATGTCATCTACCGAAAAATCTTCCATTTCATACACCGATTCGTTCTCGCTAATCGTAACATCTTCAATATCTTGATGATTGAAATTGTTCTTTTTCACCCGAAGAAAATCGATACATTCATACACCATAATTCTTCGAATCCAACCTTCAAAACTGCCTTTGTGTTCAAAATTTTTTAGATTGGTAAACACTTTCATAAATCCGGTAATCATTACATCTTCTGCATGGTGAATGTCTTTTATATATTGACGACAAACACTTAACATTTTGGAAGAAAACTTAGCATAAATCTGCTGTTGTGCTTGCCGATTATTTTCGACAGCCAACACAATTAATTGCTTTTCTTCTTGATGTAACTGGATAACTTTCATAAAAAGTGTTCAGTAAAATATACTTCTATAAACATAGACGTGAATGATTTTAAAATGGTTGTATGAAGGTTAATTTATTTTGAAAATTTCTTTTCTATCTCCGGTTTTTAAATCAAAATTAATAATAATCATTTGATTTTCAGAACTTTTCAAAACACTCTTCTGAATGATTATTAATTTATTATTTTCTTCTGAAAGTTCGTAATCTATTATAGTTGACCAATCATTATTTAATTTGATTAAGCTAAAATTGACCAAATCAATCAAATATAAATTTCTTGAATAATTAGAAGACAACTTTACAGATTTTTCGTTTTCAAAAGAAGTTTCAACTAATATAAATTTTTGATTTTTAAACAATAATATACAGTCCGTCTTGACCTTATTAATGTTTTCATTCAAAGGTAAAACAATATTTTTCACCTCATCAAGTTTAGCATTTACAATAAGGATTTGATTGTTATTATGAGTATTTGAACTCATTTTTGAATGGTTTTCGTAAGACGAAACATAAAAATCTGTGTTTTCAACCTTTTGTAAAGTATTAAAAAACACTTCATTTTTTACTTGAGCATGTAATGAAAAACTTAAAAGAATAAATGTAAAAAATATCTTTCTCATACTATATAATTTAAAATGTGTTTATAATTATATAGACGAGAAAAAAAGCAATAGGGTTGTATGAAAATTAATTAAGATTTCTCTTTTTTATGTAACTTTTTGGTGAAGTATTTGTGTATTCTTTAAAGCTAATAGAAAAATAAGAAAGTGAATTAAATCCACAAGAATCCGCAAGTTGTTGTACATTAGTTTCTCCAGCTTCAATTAAGCGGATTGCATATTCAATTCTAAACTCTCTTATATATTTAGTAGTATTAACCTGTTTATCTCTTCTTATCTTTTTGTCTAAAGCAGATTTACTAATAAATAACTCTGACGCAATTTTTTCAATAGTGATGTTTGATTTAATATTTTTAATAATTACCTCATTCAACCTTTCAAAGAAGTTTTTGTTTTTAAGCTTTATAGTTACTTTTGAAAAAGGATCTTGAATAGTTCGCTTCATCAAAGTTTCTTTATATTGAAGAAAATTTTTAATCTTAAATATTAACTCCTGAATTTTAAATGGTTTATTGATGAAATCATTCACTCCATTTTCGAGTTGTTTTAATTTTGTTTCAAAAGTCATATCAGCAGTAATAATCAAAAACGGAATCTCATCATATTTTTTTAGTTTTCTAATTTTAAAAAACAATTCTTCTCCTGACATTATTGGCATCATTAAATCACATACAATAATATCAGGCATTTTAGTTTCTAAATAATGATAAGCTTCTAGCCCATTTTGACACCATTTAACCTCATAATCATTCACTTCTAACAATTCAGAAACTGTTTGCCCTAATGAAATGTCGTCTTCAATTAATAATATTTTAGATGCTTTTTTCTTCATAAGGTAAATTTAGTTTAATATTTTTTAAATTATAAATAATTTACTTTTAATCATTCGTACACAGAAACATATTTAAAGAAAATTAATATAAGTTTGTTCAACAAAACTTAATAGAAATGCTTTATTCCTAATAATAATTTACATACAAATTTAAAGAAATAAAATCTTTCTATTACTATTAGTCCCTATCTAAAATGAACCATCTACTTAAAGCAATCTCAGAAGCAAATAATCACTTACTCAAAGAGTATAGTATTACTCATGCGCTACAAGAATGTATTACTGCATTAGGAAGCAATACCTTAGTTGATAGATGCTATATTTTTAAAAATGAGATTAAAGATGGCGTATTAATTCTAAATTATGAATATGAATGGTGCAAAAAAGATGTTACACCATTTATTGGTAATCCTGAATTAAGTGGCATACCTTATGATGTTTTTCCTGGACTACTTGAAACCTTAATCCAAAATCTTCCCTTATACGGTCTTGTTCGTGAAAGCGAAAATGTACTTTTTAGAGAAACAATGGAAATGCAAGGGATTAAATCTTACTTATTTACTCCCATTTTTTCAAACGATGAATTTTGGGGATGGATTGGATTTGACGATTGTGAAACCGAACGAATTTGGCAAGAGGAAGAGGTTAATGTAATACATACCGTAGCTAGAAATATTGGAATTCGATTAAACCAAGATAAAGTACATTTTGAACTCGAAAGCGCATTAGACGAACTCAATTTCTATATGAAGAGTTCTAAACAAGCTAAATGGGAGTGGAATATTATTACAGGAGGTGTTAAATTCACTTACTATTGGTTTGAAATGCTTGGTTTTACTCCTGAAGAATTGGAAGAATCATTTGAAACATGGAGAAATAGAATTCACCCAGATGATTTATCAGAAATTGAACAAAATCTTAGTAATTATATCAATAAAATTAGTGACAATTATTCTGGCGTTGTTAGAATGCTCCATAAATTAGGACATTATGTTTGGATAAAATATTCCGGAATAATGATAACTGATAATTTTGGTGTAGCAACAAAAATTGTAGGAACACACATTGATATTAGCGAGATAAAGGAAAAAGAAATTGAATTAGCACAACAAAGAAATGAATATGATCATCTTGTAAATAGTTTAGCCGAAGTAATTTTTAAAACCGAACTAAATGGAGATATCATTTTTTTAAATAGCCAATGGGAAAAAACCACTGGATATAAAATTAATCAATGTATCCACCAAAATCTATTTGATTATTTCGAGAATATTACTAGTGAAATTATCGAAAAACAACTAGAAGAAAGTAGCTCTACCAAATTATTTGAAGCACAATTAGTTAAAAAAAATGGTCATAAAATTTGGGTACTTCTTATTTTAACCATACAAACAGATATTAGAAATAATAAAAAAATTGCTATTGGAAGTATCACAGATATTAATGATACTATAAGCTTAAAAAATGAATTAGAAATTTCAGAACAAAAATTTAGGTTCATTGCAGAAAATACTTCCGATTTGATCATGCAACATCGTCCAGATGGAATAGTAACTTATGTTTCTAGTAATTGCGAAAAATTAATTGGTTATAAACCTCATGAACTTTTAAACAAAAGCCCTTATTTAATTTTACATCCAGATGATTTAGAACGTATTAAAATTCAACATAAAAATATTTTGAATTTTAAAAATGAAATCATGACTTTTAGAGTAAGAAGAAAAGACCAAGAATATATTTGGTGCGAAACTTCTTCTAATATAATTTTAAATTCAAACAAAGAAATCATAGGTGTACAAACTTCAAGTAGAGATATTACTGAAAGAGTTAAAGACCAAGAAGAAATCAAATTAGCTTTAGAGAAAGAAAGAGAATTAAATGAATTAAAATCAGGGTTTGTTACCATGGCTTCACACCAGTTTAGAACACCTCTTTCTGTAATTTTTTCTAATGTTGAACTTTTAAATTATAAAATTAACACTAAGAAAGTAATTATTAAAGATGATGTTGAAGTAATTACCAACCGAATTGGCAATGAAGTCAACAGAATGACTGAATTAATGAATAACATCTTGGTTTTTGGAGAATATGAATCTAATAATTTAAAAATTGAAATTAAAGAAATTTTACTTTCTGATTTTATAGAAAAACTAATAGAAACTTATTTTAATAATGAAAAAGACAATCGAAAATTAATCTTTGAGATGACTGGAACTGAAAAACCAATCTTGTCAGATGAAAGTCTTTTAATACACATTTTAAACAATTTAATTTCGAATGCTTTTAAATATTCTAAAGGAAGTTCAAATCCTATCTTAAAAATAGATTTTGATCAATCATACTTCAAAATTCAAATTATAGATTTTGGTATTGGAATTATCCCAAAAGAAACAAAACACCTTTTCAAATCATTTTATAGAGGAAGTAATACTTCTACTATTCAAGGTTCAGGATTAGGTTTAATTATTGCTAAACAATTCACAGAATTATTAAATGGAACAATTTCTATTTCGAGTAAGATTGATGAAATGACAGTAGTTTCGCTTAAATTTCCATACAAACAAAAGAAAAACAGACTAACTAATATAAAAAAATAAAACTCTCTAACTAAATAAAAAAATGGACACTCCTCTAAATGAATTTTTAAAATACTATAACGGTTACATAAAAACAAAAGGCTTTGAACCTACTGCATATGATGTAAATTATTGGGTTCAAAATTTCTTTAAACAAACAACAAGCAAAGAAAAAAAGGTTGAAACAAAAAATAACTCTGAGAAAAAATAATATTTGATTCAAATATTATTTTTTTCTCTCTATCACATAATTCACCATCAAAGTAAGTGCTTCTTTATAAGGAGAAGAAGGGAAATCTTGAAGTAATAAAAGTGCTTCCTGCTGAAATTGAACCATTTTTTGTTCGGCATAAGCTAATCCGTTTTGTTGTTTTACAAATGCGATTACTTCTTTTACTCTTTTTTTATCTTTATTGTGATTTTTAATTGAATTTATAACCCAACTTTTCTCTTTTGCTGTGCAATGATTTAAAGTATAAATTAATGGCAATGTCATTTTTTGTTCTTTAATATCAATTCCAGTTGGTTTTCCGATAGCATCATCAGTGTAATCAAACAAATCATCTTTAATTTGAAAAGCCATTCCGATAAGTTCACCAAATTTTCGCATCTTTTCTACCAACACAGCATCATTAGGAGCAACAGAACAAGCTCCAAGCGAACAACAAGCAGCAATTAAAGTAGCTGTCTTTTGTCGAATGATTTCGTAGTAAACATCTTCTGTAATATCTAATCTGCGAGCTTTTTCAATTTGAAGCAATTCACCTTCACTCATTTCACGAACAGCAACAGAAATGATTTTCAACAAATCAAAATCATTATTGTCTATGGAAAGTAACAATCCTTTCGACAACAGATAATCGCCCACTAAAACTGCTATTTTATTTTTCCAAAGTGCATTTATGGAAAAAAAACCACGACGTTTGTTACTATCGTCAACCACATCATCATGTACTAATGTTGCGGTATGAATTAATTCAATTACAGAAGCACCGCGATAAGTACGTTCATTAATTGAACCGCCAGAAACCATTTTAGCAGTTAAAAAAACAAACATTGGTCGCATTTGTTTTCCCTTTCGGTTAACGATATAGTGTGTAATTCTATTTAACAAAGCTACTTTTGAAGACATCGCATCACGAAACTTTTCTTCAAAAAGTTCCATTTCTGGAGCGATAGGCAGCTTTATTTGTTCGGTTATTTTCATTAGTAAACAAAAGTAAGAAAGTTTTTAAAACATTTTGCTACTCGTTCACTTTTTTACGATTTATTCGCTAATTGACCGCAAGCCGCATCAATATCTTTCCCACGACTTCTTCTCACTTTTGCCACAATATTACTTTTCGTCAAAGCAGAAATATAGAAATCAATTGCTTCATTAGATGCTTGTTGAAACATCCCATCATCAATAGGATTATATTCGATAAGATTTACTTTACATGGTACATATTTACAGAACTTCACTAAAGCATCAATCGATTTTTTATCATCATTGATTCCTTTCCAAACTACATATTCGTAAGTGATTTTGCTTTTAGTCTTTCTGTACCAATATTCCAAACTTTCACGCAAATCAGTAAGAGGAAAGTTTTTAGTAAAAGGCATGATTTCGTTACGAATTTCCTCCACAGCAGAATGTAATGAAACCGCTAGTTTGAATTTGACTTCATCATCTGCCATTTTTTTAATCATTTTCGGAATTCCAGAAGTAGAAACTGTAATTCGTTTTGGAGACATTCCTAAACCTTCATTCGAAGTAATCATATCAATCGCTTTCATCACGTTTGGATAATTCATCAAAGGCTCACCCATTCCCATAAAAACAATATTTGACAAAGGTCTATCGTAATACAAGCGACTTTCGTTATCAATTGCAGCAACTTGGTCGTAGATTTCTCCTGGTTCCAAATTTCGCATACGCTTTAATCGCGCTGTAGCACAAAAATTACAATCCAAACTGCAACCAACTTGCGAAGAAACACAAGCCGTAGTTCGGGTTTCAGTAGGAATCAAAACCGATTCTACAATTAAATCATCATGCAAACGAACGGCATTTTTAACGGTTCCATCTTCGCTACGTTGCAATGTATCTACTTTGATGTGATTGATAACAAAATTAGCTTCTAACATGGCACGCGTTTCTTTAGACACATTAGTCATGTCTTCAAAAGTATGTGCTCGTTTTTGCCATAACCATTCGTAGACTTGATTACCACGAAATGATTTGTCTCCGTTAGAAACAAAAAAGTTACGCAATTGTTCTTTTGTAAGGGCTCGTATGTCTTTTTTCTCGATTTGCATGGTGCAAAGTTAGGTTAAAATGTTAAATCGTTTAATTGTTAATTTGTATTTTTGTCAAAATTTGATTTCATCATGCACTTTATATCCGAAGAATTAGAAGATTATGTAGCCAATCATTCAGAAAACGAGCCTGAATTATTAGCCAAGCTTAACAAAGAAACACACCAAAAAATTTTGCAACCAAGAATGTTGAGTGGACATTTTCAGGGAAGAGTTTTGAGTATGTTGTCTAAAATTATTCATCCCACAAATATTCTTGAAATTGGAACATATACTGGTTATGCAGCTTTGTGTTTAGCGGAAGGCTTGTCAGTAAATGGTACTATAGATACTATTGATGTTAATGAAGAATTGGTTGATTTTCAGAAAAAATATTTTGATGCTTCGCCATGGAGTACTCAAATCATCCAACATTTAGGTGATGCTATTGAAATTATACCAACATTGAACAAAAAATTTGATTTAGTTTTTATTGATGCTGATAAAGAAAATTATGTGAATTATTTTCATTTAATTGTCCCGATGATGAACAAAGGTGGCATTATTTTATCAGACAATGTATTATGGAGCGGAAAAGTACTGGAAGAAGTAAAATTGAACGACAAAAGCACTCAAGTTTTATTAGACTACAATAAACTTTTAAAAGAAGACCCAAGAGTTGAAACAGTATTATTACCTATTCGTGATGGCTTGACGGTTAGTCGTGTTCTTTAATGAAATTGTATTTTTTATTAAAAAACAAATACATTCTGTAAAACACAAAACCAAAAGTTACCCCAAACAAATACCCAGTTAAAATATCGCCTGGAAAATGCAATCCAAGGTAAATTCTACTGTAGGCAAAAATAAACGGAAAACAGAACAACAAGAAAGTGTATCTATAGTATTTTCTAATAATTAAATATACAAACATGGTAGAAGCCATTGAATTGGCAGCATGACCTGAGAAAAAACTAAATGATTTTCTTGTAATTACTTCTCGAATTATTCCATCAAATTCTGGAACATTACAAGGACGTAAACGTTCAAAAGTGTCTTTAAATAAGTTTGTAATTTGATCCGTAAATGTGATTAGAACCGCAAGAAAAAGTATGATTATCCCTAAATTTTTCCAGCCCATTCTTTTTTGAATCAAATAAAAAACAGCTAAAAATAAAGGCGACCAATAAATTTGTTTTGTAATAATTTTCCAAAAACCATCAAAAGGTTCAGAACCTAATCCATTTAAAAAAACAAACAAATCTTTGTCAAGTTGAATTAAATGTTCCAAAATTAAGATTGTCTTTTAATAGGTCCTGTCATATCTTCAATATTCTCTTTTACTTCTTGAATAGGATTTTGAACTCCCAAATCAATATTTTCAATTGGATTCACCATTTGTGAAATACCCGCTTTTGCTTTATTAATTTCTTCCGAAACACCTCCAGTAATTGAATCTAAATCCATCCCATTATCTCTAGCTCCTTTTTGAATTTCGCTCTTAATCTCGTTAGTCGCATTTTTTAATTGCGCCATCGTTTTACCTAAAAATCGTGCAATATCAGGTATTTCTTTTGAACCAAAAAGCATTAAAACCACAACTAGAATTAATAATAATTCTCCTATTCCGTCAAACATAATTACTATATTTATGTTGCAAATTTACAAAGTTTTACTTCGATTACTCTTAAAGTATTCAAAAAAAAGACTATCCGAAGATAGTCTTTAATAATTTATTTTTTTTCTAAAGTATCGAACTTAGATTCCATTTCAGCTTTTGGCCAAAAATTATTTGTAACATCAATATCTGCAGTTTCTAACTTTGGATCTAACTGAATTTTCACTACTTTTTTCTCCGTTGCAAATACGCGTCTTGCTGTTGCATTATTTTTTCTCCAAATTTGAGCTGGAAAAACTTGTGTTTCACTTGTTCCATCTTCAAACTGAAGCTCAACTATGATTGGCATAATTAATCCACCTGGTTTGTCGAATTCAACTTCATAGAAAAATCTTGGCGATTTTAATGCGCTAATTTCTTCAGCCGTATAATTTTTAGCTAAATAATCATTTAGCGCTTGTACTTTTGAAGCATCAAAACCATTCTTTAATTCTGGTTTGAATTCTGTTGATCCTTCTAAAACCAATTTTAACATTGATTGTCCGTCACCAATTTTTCTTCCTCTTCTGTTGAATTGCTGTTGTGCTTCTTTTGGGTCTTGCTCAATAACATAATATTGTTTCACATCTTTTACACCAATATCGGTATAATCTGTAGAATAAAACCAACCTCTCCAAAACCAATCTAAATCCACAGCAGAAGCATCTTCCATTGTTCTAAAAAAGTCTTCTGGTGTAGGATGTTTAAATTTCCAACGGTTTGCGTATGTTTTGAAAGCATGATCAAACAACTCATGTCCCATAATCGTTTCTCTTAAAATATTCAAACCAGTTGCTGGTTTTCCGTAGGCATTAGCCCCGAAGTTATAAATACCTTCTGAGTTAGTCATAATTGGTTCTAGATATTGCTGATTTCCTTTCATATAAGGAACAATTTTTGAAGCTGGACCCCTATCAACAGGAAAATTAGGGTCAAAAGAAATTTCTGTTAAATATTCTAAAAAAGTATTTAAACCTTCATCCATCCATGTCCATTGTCTTTCATCAGAATTCACAATCATTGGAAAGAAATTATGCCCTACTTCGTGAATAATTACCCCTAACATTCCATATTTTACTCTATTACTCACAAATCCTTTGTCATCTGGACGACCATAATTCCAGCATATCATTGGATATTCCATACCTTGATCTTCTGCAGAAACCGAAACAGCTTTTGGATAAGGGTAATCAAAAGTATAATGTGAATATGTTTTTAAAGTATGAGCAACTGCTTTTGTAGATAAATCTCCCCAAAGTGGATTTGCCTCTTTTGGATAAATAGAAATAGCAAGTGGCTTATTGGTTGGTAAATCTACCGCCATAGCATCTAAAATAAATTTTCTTGAAGTTGAAAATCCAAAATCGCGCACATTTTGAGCTTTAAATTTCCAAGTTTTTTTCTTGTCTGAAAAACCTTTTTCTGCTTGAGTAGCTTCTTCTTGTGTTACAATTACAACTGGCTTATCAAATGTTTTTTGAGCTAGTTCCCATCTTTTCATTTGTTCAGCTGTATAAACTTCACTTTTGTTTTGAATAACTCCAGTTCCTTCCATAATATGATCCGCAGGAACTGTGATATTGACTTCATAATCTCCAAAAGTCAATGCAAATTCTCCTCTTCCCCAAAATTGCATGTTTTGCCAACCTTCAACATCGCTATAAACTGCCATCCTTGGATAAAACTGAGCCATGACATACAAACGATTTCCATCTGCAAATTGCTCATAACCAGAACGACCGTTATTAGCTTGCTCCATGTAATTTACAATATTGTACCACCATTTTATTGAAAAAGTAACTTTTTCGCCATTTTTTAATGGTTTTGGTAAATCTATACGCATCATTGTTTGGTTGATGGTATATTTCATTGGATTGCCTTTTGCGTCTTTTACATATTCTATATTGAAACCGCCTTGAAATGGTTTTTCAATATATTTTTTTGCAAAACCATCAGTAGTAATCGATTTATTTAAGCTTTCATTTTCAATTAAAGGCGTTTTTGAATCTGGTTTTTCAATATTTTGATCTAATTGAACCCATAAATATTCTAAAGACTCTGGTGCATTATTATAATATGTAATCGTTTCTGAACCATATAATTTTTTGTTCTTATCATCTAATTCCAGATTCATTTTGTAATCTGCCTTTTGCTGATAATATGCTGGCCCAGGTGCTCCAGAAGCAGTTCTAAACATATTTGGCGTTGCCATTTCTTGATACATTTGACGAAATTTATTTTCATCATAATGCCCTGATTCACGTTTTTTTTCTTCAGGTTTTACTTCTTGTGCAAAAGATCCAAAAGCAACTGTAATGGATAAAAAAACACTTAATAGAATTGATTTTCTCATAATATTATGGTCGGTTTAATAGTCAATTTTTTCTTCTAATTCAGTATTAGTCAACAAAAAGCTTTTTTTGTTACTATTAATATTTGTGTGAACAATATTTTGTTGATCAGCAAATGTTTCTGTTAATAATGAATTATAGATTTCGAAAGTATTTATTTTTTTTGAAATAGCAATTTTAGTGTAAACAATTAACACATCGCCTTCTACTTCTCTTGCTAAATAATCTATAGATTGCGGTTTTTTATTGATTGAAATTTTAATTTTTTCTTTCAAATAAGCTTTAATCCATTCTTCTGCTTCTGGAAGCTCATTGGTTGAAGTTAAATTTGGCTTTTTCTTATATTTCTTTGTAAGCGCTTTTTCAAAATCATCTATAAAAATTCGAGAAGTGATTTCTATTCTTTTCTTATTTGGCACATAATCAATTTGAGTAACCGAAACATAAAATTTATGAGCTACAAATGAGCTGCACAATGCAAAACAAAAAAATAAAAATATTATTTTATAACTCTTTTTCATTTGGTAAAAATAGTAATTATTCTTTTTGTTTATTCATTGAATTTTCAGGGGCTTTATTTACTGTATTTAACACTTCAAATCCTTGTAATTCTCTATACTGTGATGCCAATTCGGATAAGACAAATGTTGCCATAGTATAATTTTTAGCTTTCATAGCTGCTGCAAATCGTTCGTTCTCTGCGGCATAAAACAGAAAACCATCTACATATTCTTCTGGAACTTTTAGTGTATTTACAATATATTCTCTTTCATAATTATTAGTCATTTTAGCTTGAAGCAGTTCTTTTTTCTCGACTTCCAATTCTTTTTTTAGCATTGAGGTTCTTCCAGAAATCCAATTAAGCAACGGGTCTACTGAAATTACTGAACCTATCGACATTTCTCCAGCCGTTTTAAGTTTACGCTCTGCTGGTGTATATGTTTTTTGTCCTTTGGGAACAATTCCTAAAGCTTCTGCATTTATATTTTTATAATCAATTATAGTAACTTCCTTAAGCTGATTATTTATTAATTGCATTGTTATAAAAACTAAATTTTCTCCAAAATCTTTATCTGTTATAACATGGGGTTCAGCTTTTAAATTGAAAGCACTAAAGATTAATGTGTCATTTGTCTTTCCAAAAATTGAAAAATATCCTCCTCGTTGTGTTACAACTTCTTGATTATTCGAAATGTTTTTTACTAAAATTCCTTCCACTTCATTTGCATTTGACACTATTTTTCCATTCACAATAGAATCGTTTTGCGAGAAAACAAATATTGGAAAAAGAAAAAGAAAAAAAAGGAATTGTTTTATCATAAAATTACCGCCAAATAATATTTTGTAAATGTACTTATGAGCCATCAAAATGAAATCCTAACAAGATGATAAACTTATGTTAATACAATCTTGTAAATTTGCAAAAAAAACATTCATGAAAAACATAATTATTGCGAGCACCTCAACATTACACAATGGCGATTATTTAGCATATTTATTACCCGAATTGAAGCTGTTTTTTCAAAATTGTTCAGAAATAATTTTTATACCTTATGCACGTCCTAGCGGCATTACACATGAAAATTACACCAAAAAAGTAGCTGAAGCTTTTGCAAAAATTAACATTTCAGTTAAAGGAATTCACGAATTTGAAAACCCAATTACTGCCATTGAAAATGCTAACGGAATATTTACTGGTGGCGGAAACACTTTTTTATTAGTAAGTCAATTGTATAAAAACAATATAATTGACACTTTAGAAAAAGTAGTTAAAAACGGCACACCATATCTTGGCACAAGCGCCGGAAGCAACATCTGTGGATTAACAATGAGCACAACTAACGATATGCCAATTGTGTATCCGCCAAGTTTTAGAACCTTAGGATTAGTTTCTTTTAATATTAATCCACATTACTTAGACCCAATTGAAGGTTCAACCCATATGGGCGAAACACGTGAAACGAGAATTAATGAATTTCATCATTTTAATCCGCAACCTGTTGTTGGATTGAGAGAAGGAAGCTGGTTAGCCGTAAAAGGAGATTCAATAAAATTAAAAGGAAATTTAACTGCTCGTATTTTCAAAAGAAATGAAAATCCAATTGAAGTAGTTCCAGAAACCGAACTCAATGAATTGAAATAAAAAAAGCCTTGCAATTGCAAGGCTTTTTTATAGAGCGGAAGACGAGGCTCGAACTCGCGACAACCAGCTTGGAAGGCTGGAGCTCTACCAACTGAGCTACTTCCGCAGATGATAATTTTTAAAACTTTATCTTGTTTTGGAGCGGAAGACGAGGCTCGAACTCGCGACAACCAGCTTGGAAGGCTGGAGCTCTACCAACTGAGCTACTTCCGCATTACAAAAAAGCACATATATACTTATTTTGTGGGTGCAAATATACTTCAAAAGTTTTTTTAATTGCAAATTTTTATGCACATTTTTTTAATTCATTTGTTATAAATTTGTTGATGTTCATTTCATTTTTCTTAATTCGTTAAAATATAAATAGTTAGAAAATGTTTATTACTAAAAAAATTACCACTTTTGAGACTTACACTATTCGTCAGGAAGTATTAAGAAAAGGAAAACCAATAGAAACCTGCTATTTTAATGGCGATAACGATTCTTCAACAACACATTTTGGATTGTTTGAAAACGAAAAAATAATTGGAGTTGTTTCTGTTTATAAAACAAATTCACTTCTTTTTATAGATGAAATACAATTTCAAATTAGAGGCATGGCGGTTTTAGAAAACTTTCAAAACAAAGGCTATGGGGAACAACTATTAAAGGCTGCTGAAAAATATTGTTGGGAAGAAAAAGCGAATTTAATTTGGTTCAACGCACGTGAAAAAGCAGTTTCTTTTTATACAAAATCAGGATTTAAAATCGTTGGAAACTCATTTGATATTCCAGATGTTGGCATCCATTTTGTAATGTATAAGAAAAATTAAAAAGATTTTTATTACATTTATACGTCCAAATGGATTTTCGCTATGAAAATAATTACTACTCTACTCCTACTATCAATTCTAGTTTCTTGTAAAAAAGAAGCAAAAACTATTGCTTTTGATGACAGCATTATTAAAGACACTATACATAATGTAATCATCAGGCCTGTTAATCCTGAACTTCTTGAAGGTAAATCAGATAGTTTAAAAATATATTATCAAAAGTTGAACTTTCACGAAATTTGGTATTTAGATGAAAACCGAAATGACCTAATCAACGAAATCAAATTTTGTTATCAAGAAGGCTTAAATCCAGTAGATTATTCATTTGAGTTTATTGAAAATTTAGAAAAAAAAAGAAAAGAACTCTCTGATGAAGATATTGTTAAATATGATATTTTACTAACAGAATCTTTTGAAAAATTAGCCCTTCATTTACACAAAGGCAAGTTAAATCCTAAAGAACTTTACAAAGATTGGGATTTGAAGCCTAAAGAAATTGCACTTTCACCGCTGTTAGAAAAAGCTATAACAAAAAAAACAGTTGCGTCAACCTTTAAGGAATTAAAACCAAACCACATAGTTTATCAATTACTTAAAAAAAGCTTAATTGAATTGGATAAATTTCCAAATGTTACTTTTACTAAAATTGAAACTAAAAAGGAAAAAATTCAACTTAACGACACCTTGCCAGAAATGGTGAAAATCAAAAAAAGATTAAGTTATTGGAACGATTACAAAAACCCAGATAGTATTTTCACATGGGCATATGATACGCTGACTTTTAAAGCAATTAAAAAATTTCAAGGACGTCATGGGTTATTACAAGATGGTGTTATTGGAAAAGGAACATTAAACGCTTTAAATGTTACTAAAAACGAAAGAAGAGAACAAATTTTTGCAAATTTAGAAAGATGGCGCTGGTATCCAACAGATTTAGGAAAACAATACTTAATTGTAAATCTTCCTGAATATATGTTAAACTACGTTGTTGATAACGACACTATTGCTACACACAGAACAGTTGTTGGAACTCCAAAAAGAAGAACACCTATACTAACTTCAAAGCTTTCTAATTTTGTTTTCAATCCTACTTGGACAATTCCTCCAACAATCATAAAAGAAGATTTAACTCCAAGTGCTACAAAAAACAGAAATTATTTTTCTTCTCGAAAATTAACAATTTTCAACAATAAAGGAGTTGAAGTAAGCCCATACGAATGGAATCCTGCAAAAGCCAATAGTTATCGTTATGTTCAAAAACCTGGCTATAATAATTCGCTTGGGTTAGTAAAATTTAACTTTCCAAACAGTCACTTAGTTTATTTACACGATACAAATCATCGCGATTATTTTGTAAAAACCTATCGTTCGTTAAGTTCTGGATGTGTTAGAATTGAAAATCCTTTAGTTTTGGCAAAAAAAATCTTAGTAAAAGAAAATCCAAAAAAATGGGATTCTCCTGAAATAGATTCTATTATAAAACGAGAAAAAACAAAAACAGTGTCTGTTAAAGACACTGTAAATATTCATATTTTTTATTGGACAAGTTGGTTAGAAAATAATCAATTACAATTTAGAACCGACATTTATGAACTTGACAAAGAATTGTTTTTAAAATTAAGGAATCGCGATTAAAAAACTTTGCGTAAGCAAAACCAATAGATAAAAGCGATTACATAAATGACAACTTAAAATTAAATCTACATTTATGAAACTAACTTCGATTTAACCGTGTAATTTCTTGAAGGGTGATAAATAAAAATACACGATTTCTCTTTAATTGTTTCAATTAATTGTTTGTGTATTTCATAAGGAACCGCTGGACAACCTTGGCTTCTTCCTATATAACCTTGTGTGTTAGCTAATTTTTTGCTTACATAATCTGCTCCATGAATAACTACCGCTCTATTTCTAGCATTATCATTAATTCCATATTCCATTCCATCTAAACGTAATGACATTCCGTGTTTTCCTTGGTACACCTCACCTGTTACATAAAAACCTAAACTACTTTTGAATGATTCATTTTCATTTGAAAAATTGGTAGCAAATTCAACACCCGAATTTCTACCGTGTGCTACTAATGATTTCAAGATTACTTTTTGTGATTTCATATCAATAACCCACATTCTTTCTTCTTTAGAAGATAAGCTGAAATCGATTACTGTTAAAATCTCATTTGTAATTTTTCCTTGTGCTTTTAATTGCTCATATCCTTGAAATGCAGCAAAAAAACTATCAAATTTTGGTAATGATAAATTATTAGCATCAATAGTAGTGTAAAAAGTTTTACACTTTGTTTCTAAAGTTGCTTTTGTATTTGCAGCTACTAATTTTGGATCTGTGTTTAAAATAACATTTCTTTTCACATCAGCCGTATTTAAAGGCTTGAACGAAAAAATACAAAATAAAATAAGCGGTAAAAACTTGTAAATCATTGTTAATCTTGTAGTTATATTGTTGTTGAAAGTGCCAAATATATTTATTATTTTTTAATAAACAAATAAAAAAGTGTTTTTTATCGAAATTTTATGTATTTCATCGATTATTTTAAAAAAAGTTAAACATTATACAAAAAAAGTAGACCTATATAATAATCACATAATTTTGCGCTTTAATTTCATCTATATGACATACAAATTCAGTATTACACTACTTTTTTGCATAACCGCTTCGTTTTTTTCGTTTTCACAAACAAAAAAAAGCATTACTACAAATAAAACAAATGAGTCTGTCACTATCGATGCAGATTTAAACGAAGCCTCATGGAAAAATGCCGAAATTGCTACTGATTTTGTAATGTTTGAACCTGATAATGGGAAACCTATTGATGAAAAGAAAAAAACGGAAGTCAAAATATTGTATGATGATGAAGCAATATATGTAGGCGCTTTACTTTATGATGATGAACCTGCAAAAATTATGAAAGAAATTACTGAACGTGACGACTTTGGTACAACAGATGCTTTCGGAATATTTATAAATGGTTATAATGATGGTCAACAAGATTTTCGCTTTTTCCTTACAGCAGCAGGAGGACAACTAGATTGTTTGGCTACAGAACAAATAGGAGAAGATTTTTCATGGAATGCAATCTGGGATAGTAAAGTAAAAATCACTGATTTTGGGTGGGTTGTAGAGATGAAAATTCCATATGCAGCATTGCGTTTTTCTCCAGAATCTGTTCAAACTTGGGGATTAAACTTTGTTCGGGAAATTAAACGTGAAAGACGCGTTTATACATGGACACACGTAGATTCAAAAATTGGAGCCGTAATTCAACAAGCTGGAGTTTTAAATGGTATTAAAAACATTAAAACACCTACCAGATTATTTTTGATTCCTTATTCTTCATTTTATTTAAATGCTAGCGACGCTCAAAAAACAAAAGGAGAATTCAAAGGAGGATTAGATGTTAAATATGGCATCAATGATGCTTTCACGTTAGATGCTATTTTAGTTCCCGATTTTGGTCAAACAAAATTTGATAATGTGATTTTAAATTTAGGTCCTTTTGAACAACAATTTAATGAAAATAGGCCTTTCTTTACAGAAGGAACAGATCTATTTAGCAAAGGAAATTTATTATATTCAAGAAGAATTGGACAAACACCCGATTTGAATTTAAATTTAGCAGATAATGAATTTATTAATGAATTTCCAAGCGCAATTAATTTATTAAATGCAATGAAAATTTCGGGCCGCGATAAAGACGGAATGGGAATTGGATTCTTGAATGCAATCACAGAAAAAACTACTGCTAGTGTTTCAAATTCTGATAATAATTCAACTAGACAAGTTGTTGTTTCCCCTTTAACCAATTATAATGTTACCGTTTTTGATCAGCGATTTAATAAAAATTCATCTGTTACTTTTATTAATACTAATGTCACTCGAAATGGAAACTTTAGAGACGCTAACGTAACAGGGTTGTTATTCGATTTAAATAACAAAACAAATAAATACAATGTTTCAGGAGGTCTAAAATCGAGTAGTATTAATGATGTTAAAAACACTAATGGAATAAATGCATCTCTTTATTTAGCTGAAACCAGTGGTAAATTCAGACATAGTATTGGTGGTGATTTTATATCTAAAGATTTTGATAACAACGACTTAGGAATTAATTTCAAAACAAATTATTATGCAATCTATGGAAATTCAAATTATCGCATATTAAATCCAAATAAAACATTTAATACTTTTAGAATCAATTTGAATTCTTATTTTGAATTTTATAAGCCAACAAATCAAATTCAGTCGAGTAATTTTAATGTAAATATTAATTCAACAAACAAAAAAAATCACTTTTTTGGCGGAGGAATTAATTTTAATCCGTTTAAAAATTATGATTATTATGAACCTCGTGTAGCCAATCGCTTTTTTGTAAATCCAGAAAATTTAGGTGGTTGGTTTTATTTTTCTTCAAATTACAACAATAAATTTGCATTAGATATAAATCCATATATTACACATGTTTTAAATCAAAACAGATATGAAGCTGGAATCAATGTAAGCCCAAGATATCGATTTAATGACAAATTTTCATTGGTATACAGTTTTGATTATTTTAGACAGCAAAACGACATAGGCTTTATTGATTTTGAAAACAATGATATCATTTTTGCTCGAAGAGACAGAAATACTTTTACGAATGCACTAACAAGTAAATTTTCAATTAGTAGCGTAATGAACTTTAATTTATCTGTAAGGCATTATTGGTCATTGGCAGAAAACAATCAAATAAACACATTAAACGCTGATGGGAGCTTATCGCCTAATACAACTTATACGAATAATAAAAACTCAAATTTCAGCAGTTGGAATTTAGACTTATCCTATTCATGGTGGTTTGCGCCTGGTAGCCAAATGTCAATATTGTACAGAAATAATGCTGCCACTTTTGATCGTACAATAAACAAGAATTTTGGTTCAAATTTCTCCAACTTATTTGACAACAATTTGAATCATGTTTTATCTATTAGTGTGCGCTATTTTATAGATTATAACCAAGCTAAAAACTGGTTTAGAAAAGGGTAAATAGCTTAATCGTTTTCGTAATTTTAAGTTGCTTTTTGATTCAAAAAATCACCAATTGCTTATCTTTGTACAAACACAAAACCATGAACAAAAAAGTAATTTTAATGATCTTAGACGGTTGGGGAAAATCTCCTGACCCGAAAGTTTCTGCAATTGACAATGCTAACACGCCTTTCATTGATAGTTTATATACCAAATACCCAAACGCACAGCTAAGAACCGATGGTTTAAACGTAGGCTTACCTGAAGGACAAATGGGAAATTCAGAAGTAGGTCACATGAATTTAGGTGCTGGACGAATTGTTTATCAAGATTTAGCCAAACTAAATTTAGCAGTAGAACACAAAACCATGAGTCATGAAAAACCACTTGTGGATGCATTTAATTACGCTATAAAAAACAACAAAGCCATTCACTTTTTAGGATTAGTTTCAGATGGCGGCGTGCATTCTCATACTTCTCATTTAAGAGGTTTAATTGATGCAGCACAAGAAAGTGGTGTTCAAAAAATGTTTGTTCATGCGTTTACAGATGGTCGTGATGTAGATCCGAAATCGGGAGTAAAATATATTTCAGATTTAGAAAATTATCTTCAAAATACCAATGCAAAATTAGCTTCTGTAATTGGAAGATACTACGCAATGGACCGAGATAAGCGTTGGGAAAGAGTAAAATTAGCATACGATTTAGTAGTAAATGCGGAAGGAACTCACTCAAAAAATGCAGTTGCAAGTATTAACGAAAGTTATGCAAATGATGTAACCGACGAATTTATTCAACCTATTGTGATGGTTGATGGAAACAACAATCCAGTTGCAAAAATTCAACAAGATGATGTAGTGATTTTCTTCAATTTCAGAACAGATAGAGGAAGAGAATTAACCGAAGTTTTATCACAAAAAGATTTTCACGAATTCAATATGCACAAATTGAATTTGTATTATGTTACGATGACCAATTACGATGAAACATATGAAAATGTTCACGTAATTTACGACAAGGACAACATCACAGAAACACTTGGAGAAGTTTTAGAAAAAGCCAATAAAAAACAAATTCGTATTGCCGAAACTGAGAAATATCCGCACGTAACCTTTTTCTTTTCTGGTGGAAGAGAAGAACCTTTTGTAGGCGAAACACGTATTTTGAAAAATTCTCCAAAAGTAGCTACTTACGATTTACAGCCTGAAATGAGTGCTTTTGAACTTAAAGATGCTTTAGTTGAAGAACTTAAAAAAGGCGAAGTTGATTTTGTTTGTTTAAACTTTGCCAATGGTGATATGGTGGGTCACACAGGCGTAATGGAAGCAGCAATTAAAGCTTGCGAAGCCGTTGATGTTTGCGTAAAAGAAGTAGTTGAAACTGCTTTAGAAAACAATTACACCACAATAATCATCGCCGACCATGGGAATTGCGAAACGATGATAAATCCAGATGGATCGCCAAATACAGCACATACAACGAATCCAGTTCCAATTATTTTGGTTGATAAAGAATTAAAGAATATTCAAAATGGTGTTTTAGGCGACATTGCTCCTACTATTTTAGAGTTAATGGGAATTGAAAAACCAGAAGTAATGACTTGTCATTCGTTATTATAACAATAAACTAAAAAACCTTCGCAATGCGAAGGTTTTTTTTCGTTTTATATCCAAAAAATATTAGTAACGACTTCTTGAGTTGTTATCTCTATTGTTAGAGTAACCACCTCTTCCACCTGAATTACGATCGAAGCTTCTTCTTTCTCCTTCTGGTTTTGGTTCAGATTTGTTAACAACGATTTTTCTACCTTCGATAGTTCCACCGTTTAATTCGTCGATTGCTTTTTGAGCCTCAGCGTCATTAGCCATTTCAACAAATCCAAATCCTTTACTTCTTCCGGTAAATTTATCAGAGATAATTTTAACTGATTCTACAGCTCCATACTCTTCAAAATAACCTCTTAAATCTGCTTCCTCTACACTGAAAGGAAGACTTCCTACAAAAATGTTCATCTATGAAAAATTTAATTCCATACAAAGGTAGACTATTTAATGTTGTGAAAAGGTTAAACTTTGAAATATTTTCATAAACAACTGTTTTTTGTTAAAAAATTCAAAATCAAAAAGTTAGTTTTTTGAAGAATTTTTAAATGAATTCCGGAATTACTAAAAAATTTCAAATAAAAAAAGACAACCTTTCGATTGCCTTCTTTTATACTAACTCAACTTTTTATTATTTACAACCAGTCATTTCATAGTAGGCGCGTTCCACAGCTTCTTGATGTGATGGATGAGCAATTTTTACTAATTCAGTAACGCGCTGTCTTAAGGTTTTACCATATAAATCCGCAATTCCATTTTCTGTAATAATATAGTGCACGTGTGCTCTTGTTGTAACTACACCTGCTCCTTGTTTTAAATAGGGTACGATTCTACTTTCACCTCTTTTGGTAATAGACGGCAAGGCAATAATTGCTTTTCCACCATCACTTAATGAAGCTCCTCGAATAAAATCCATTTGTCCACCAACACCAGAATACATCGTACTTCCAATAGAATCAGCACAAACTTGCCCAGTAACATCTACTTCAATTGCAGAATTAATAGAAACCATTCTTGGATTTTTACGAATGCGAGCCGTATCATTCACCATAGAAGATTCTTTCATTTCAATAAACGGATTGTCATCTACAAAATCATACAGGCGTTTTGAACCAATTAAAAATGTAGCCAAAGCTCTTCCGCGCAAAGTACCTTTATAATTACAATTAATAACATCATTTTCAATCAAATCAATCACACCATCTGAAAACATTTCGGTATGTAATCCTAAATCTTTATGATTGGTCAATTTGCTCAAAGCTGCATTAGGTATTGAACCAATTCCCATTTGAAGTGTACTCTTATTTTCAATCAATGATGCAACATAAGTTCCTATTTTTTCTTCTTCTGCCGTAAAAGGAGCAACATCGTGAGCAAAAATAGGCACATTAACTTCTACTAAATAATCAATTTCAGAAACATGTAATATACCATCACCAAATGTTCTTGGCATATTCGGATTAACTTGTGCTATCACTGTTTTTGCATTTTCAATTGCTGCCACGGTTGCTTCCACAGAAACACCTAATGAACAATACCCATGTGCATCTGGTGGAGAAACATGGATAAAAGCCACATCTAATTTCACTACATTTTTACGAAATAATAGTGGTAATTCACTTAAAAAAACTGGCGTATAAGAACCATTACCAGCCTTTAATGTATGACGCACATTTGCACCAATAAAAAACGAATTCACGTGAAAACTTTTAGCTAATTCAGGATTAGCATAAGGTGCTTCACCTTCTGTATGCAAATGACAAACTTCAACATCTCTCAATTCTGAAGCTCTATCAGTTAATGCTTTTGTTAAAATTGTTGGTGTAGCTGCTGCTGCTTGCACATATACCCTATCACCACTTTTTACTATTTGTACAGCTTCTGCTGCGGTAACATATTTTCCCATACCTAATGAAATTTATACTGCAAAATTATGCTGTAATTTAATCATAAAATATGACATTGCTCATATTTGGTTAAAGGTTTTGAATTAATGGTGTAAGAAAAATGAAATAAAAATTGAATTTTGAAATTACCCTTGAATTTGAAATTGAATTCGTACTTTTGCTCCGAAATTTTGCATTATGATTGTACTTAAAACCCTTGAAGAAATTGAATTAATGCGTGAAAGCGCTTTGATTGTTTCCAAAACATTAGGAATGATAGCTAAGGAAATTAAACCTGGCGTAACTACCTTATATTTAGACAAATTAGCAGAAGACTTTATCCGCTCTCATGGAGCTGAGCCTGCCTTTTTGGGCATGTATGGCTTCCCAAATTCATTGTGCATGAGTCCAAACACTCAGGTGGTTCACGGAATCCCAAATGACATTCCATTACAAGAAGGAGATATTATTTCAGTAGATTGTGGTGCTTTAAAAAATGGCTTTTATGGAGACCATGCATATACATTTGAAGTTGGTGAAGTAGCTGAAGCAACAAAAAAATTATTAAAAATCACAAAGGAATCTTTATACGAAGGAATTAGAGCAACTAAAGTTGGAAATCGTGTAGAAGATATTGGAAACGCTGTTCAAGTATATTGTGAAGCACAAGGATATGGAGTTGTTCGTGAATTATGCGGACATGGTTTAGGTAGAAAAATGCACGAAGATCCAGAAGTGCCTAACTATGGAAAAAGAGGTCGTGGAAAAAAATTAGTCAACGGAATGGTAATTGCAATCGAACCAATGATTAATATGGGTACACGAAATATTAAACAACACAAAGACGGTTGGACAATTACTACTGCCGACGGAAAACCAAGTGCGCATTTTGAACACGACGTAGCTATTGTTGACGGAAAACCAGAATTATTATCAACTTTTGCATACATCTATGAAGCCTTAGGAATTGTGAGCAATGAAGAAGATGGATTGAGACAAAAACCTTTAGTGCTGTAATGAAAAAATTATTCAAACTTATACTTAACACAATTCCTCGTCCAATATTGATTCGCTTGAGTATTGTGGTGCGTCCGATTTTGGCATTTTTATTAAAAGGAAGTCGTTTTACTGATCCAATTGATGGAAAAAGTTTTCGTATGTTTTTACCATATGGCTATGGAACACAACGAAATAATGTATTATCACCAAGCACACTTTCTTTAGAAAGACACCGTTTATTGTGGTTATATTTAAAAAACGAAACCGATTTTTTTACAGCTCCAAAAAAAGTATTACACTTTGCACCCGAGCAAGAATTTTACAAACGTTTTAAAAAACAATCAAATTTAGATTACACAACTACTGATTTGTTTTCGCCATTAGCAGATGTAAAAGCAGATATTTGCAACTTACCTTTTGAAGATAATTCATACGATATGGTTTTATGTAATCACGTTTTGGAACACATTCCTGATGACACAAAAGCTATGCAAGAATTATATCGTGTTTTAAAACCTGGAGGAATGGGTATTTTTCAAATTCCACAAGACTTATCAAGAGCTACCACTTTTACAGATGATTCAATAACCGACCCGAAAGAACGTGCTAAAATATTTGGACAATACGACCACGTAAGAGTTTACGGCAGAGATTATTTTGACAAGCTGAGAAGTATTGGTTTTAAAGTTGAAGAAGTTGATTATACCACTACTATTTTGCCAGAATTAGTAGAAAAATATTGCCTAGCAAAAGGAGAAATAATTCCTGTTTGTTTTAAATAATATTTTCAGTAATAATTGCATAGTTTTTGCAGACATTCAATTAGTTTGTTATTTTTACAATTATTAAACCGCTTCAAATGAAAAAATGTTTTAGTGTATTTGCATTACTTTTTGTTTATTTCAGCTCATTTTCTCAACAAGCCGATGAACAAGAACCTACTTTTAATATAAAAACAATTTCATTTGTTCAAAATGGTAGAAATGTTATTCCTTTTTTCAAATTGGGAGACACTTTTGAATTGCAATTTGATGATTTATATGGTGATGAAGCAGATTATTATTACACCATAACACAATACAATTATGATTGGTCTGCACCATCAAATCTATCCAAAGCAGAATATTTAACTGGAATGGATAATCAACGAATTATTACTTATCTAAATTCATTTAACACATTACAAATTTATTCACATTATAAACAAGTTTTTCCTAATAAATTTAATCGAATTACAAAAAGTGGAAATTACTTACTAACCGTTTTAAATGATGAAAATGAAGTGGTTTTTTCAAGAAGATTTATTCTTTATGAAGAAGAAGTCAATGTTAATTTACTAGTCCGAAGAAGTAGAGACTTTGAAACTATCGATACGAAACAAAACATAGAAATGAGTATAAATTATGGCGATAAGATTTTACAAAATCCAATTCAAAATGTCAAAGTAACTTTATTTCAAAATGGTAATTGGAAAACCAGCATAACAGACATAAAACCACAGTATACTTTAGGCTCAGAATTAATTTACAGATACAATAAGGAAACTCAATTTTGGGGTGGAAATGAGTGTTATACAATCGACAATAAAATCATTAGAGCCACTAATAATACTGTTTCAAAAGTGACTTCTGGAGACAATATCTACAATACTTATTTATATGTAAATTCGGCTAGAAAAAATCTGCCTTATACTTATTTTCCAGATATTAATGGAAACTTCTTTATTGCAAATGCTAATACTACAAATCCAGAAATTGAAGCCGATTATTCTTGGGTTTACTTTGCAGTTGAAGCGCCAACATTTTTTGATAGTAACATTTATGTTTCAGGAATGTTTAATAATTACACCATTTCAGATGAATATAAAATGGAATACAATAAAGTTACTGGTCTTTATGAAAAAGCATTATTAATAAAACAAGGTTTCACAAATTATCAGTACATAACAACTGATAAAACTGGGAAAATTGATTTCCAAAATGCACTTGATGGCAACCACTATCAAACTGAAAATAATTACACCGCAATCATTTATTACAAAGGTAACAGCGAAAGATATGACAGGGTTATTGGAATTGCCAACACAAACAGTGAGGTTATTAAAAACTAAAGAATATTTTTACAGAAATCGCTGATTCACTTTTATTTATGAAAAAATTAGCATTCGTTTTACAAAAACTACCATAAAATTTGTAATTTTGAAAAAAGAAAGCACTACTAAAATAAATGGTTAGTCAAATTACTAGAGGCATAAAAATTTCTGTTTTAACTAGTTTTGAAGGAACATACTTCAAAAACTATAAGATTCACTTTGCCTTCACTTACCATGTAACCATAGAAAATCAAAGTAAAGACTCTGTTCAATTAAATTCTCGCCACTGGGAAATTTATGACGCTTTAAACAATGTTGAGATTGTAGATGGTGAAGGAGTTATTGGTAAAAAACCTGTATTAAAACCAGGAGAAACTCATACTTATTCTTCAGGTTGTTTACTTTCATCACCTATTGGAGCTATGAAAGGATATTTTAATATGGTAAACTTTACTTCTACTCGTAGTTTTAAAGTTGAAATTCCAGCTTTTAAATTAGGAGCGCCATTTGCATTGAATTAATTTATTCAAAAATCAAACTCAAAACATCTTCAATCAATCGTAACTTTTGTTATCGATTATTCAAAATATACTTTGTATTTTTGTATTCGTTTACGATAAATTCGTAAATCAAAGTACTAAATTGTTTAATTTTCAAATACAACACCATGTTAAAAGGATTTTTTAATGTTCCAAAAGCAGTTAATGAACCTGTAAAATCATATGCTCCTGGTTCTCCAGAAAGAGCAGCAGTTGCGGCAACCTATTCAAAAATGTGGAATTCCCAAGTAGAAGTTCCTTTATATATTGGTAACGAAGAAATTAAAACAGGTAATACCAAAAACATGACAGCTCCACACGATCACCAACATGTAGTAGGAGTTTATCATCAAGCCGACAGAGCTTTAGTTGAAAAAGCAATTGTTTCAGCATTAGAAGCACGCAAAAAATGGGCAGCAATGGCTTGGGAAAATAGAGCTGGAATTTTTTTAAAAGCAGCTGAATTATTAGCTGGTCCATACCGTGCCAAAATCAACGCTGCAACTATGATTGCACAATCCAAAACAATTCACCAAGCTGAAATTGATTCGGCTTGTGAATTAATTGACTTTTTACGTTACAACGTAGAATTTATGACAAAAATATACGCAGACCAACCGGCTTCTACATCAGACATGTGGAACAGAGTTGAATACAGACCATTAGAAGGATTTGTATATGCTATTACACCATTCAATTTTACTGCTATCGCTGGAAATTTACCTTCAAGTGCAGCATTAATGGGAAATGTTGTTGTATGGAAACCAGCAGCAACACAAGTATATTCAGCTAATGTAATTATGGAAGTTTTCAAAGAAGCTGGCTTACCAAATGGAGTTATCAATATGGTAATGGGTGACTCTGGAATGGTTTCTGATGTGGTTTTAAACAATCCACATTTAGCAGGAGTTCACTTCACAGGATCAACTGGTGTTTTTAATGATATTTGGAAAACTATTGGTCAAAATATTGCCAACTACAAAACTTATCCAAGAATTGTTGGTGAAACAGGTGGAAAAGATTTCATCGTTGCACATCCATCTGCAAACCCAGCACAAGTAGCTGTTGGAATTGCACGTGGTGCTTTTGAATTCCAAGGTCAAAAATGTAGTGCAGCTTCTCGTGTTTATGTCCCACAAAGTTTGTGGCCAGCAGTTCAAGCTAAATTAGAAGCTGATATGAAATCAATGAAAATGGGTTCACCTGAAGATATGAGTAATTTTATTACTGCTGTAATTTCGGAAGCTTCATTTGATAAATTAGCACGTTACATTGACCAAGCTAAAAAAGATAGTGATGCCGAAGTAATCATTGGTGGAAATTATGATAAATCTAAAGGCTATTTTATTGAACCAACCGTTATTTTAACTTCAAATCCTAAATATACAACTATGGAAACCGAATTATTCGGACCAGTAGTTACGATTTATATTTATGAAGATGCTAAATGGTCTGAAACATTGAAATTAGTTGACGAAACTTCTGAGTATGCTTTAACTGGAGCTGTATTTAGCAAGTGTCGTTATGCGGTTGAAGAAGCAACTATAGCGCTACAAAACGCAGCAGGAAACTTCTACATTAATGACAAACCAACTGGTGCAGTTGTAGGAATGCAACCATTTGGAGGAGCTAGAGGTTCTGGAACTAATGACAAAGCAGGTTCAGCCCAAAACTTATTACGTTGGGCATCTGTTAGAACAATTAAAGAAACATTTGTAACACCAGAGGATTATAAATATCCATTTTTAGGATAATTTAAAAGTTTTAAATTATAAAAAAAGCTTGTCAGAAATGGCAAGCTTTTTTGTTTTTTATTATTTCATCGGTATTTTATTTCTTTTTAACTGATTTATAAAAAATTACAACGATTTATTATTTTTTTTATAAATTGTATCCGAAATCTATTATGCAAGCATAGTATTTTCCTCCCTAAAGAAAATAAATTATGATTAAAAAATTACTTTTTGTAGCTGTGATTCTTTTTTCAGCATCTTCAAATGCTCAAGAAATAAAAGAAAAAAATAAAGCATTTGACTTATTAAAAAATCACACACAAACTAAAATACTATATGATAAAGTTGGAGCTATCGCAAAATTAACTGATGTTCAAACAAAGCCTTTATCTTCATTAGACTACAAACAAGTATATCATGAAATTCAAAGAGCTGATTTTCTTGAACGACTTCCAAAAATTGATTTTTTAGAAACCAAAACAGAAAAAGGTTTTGCAGAAAACATTGTTCCAATTTCAATTTTAATTTCTGAATTTGAAGCAATTAAACCAAGCGTAAGAACACAAAATCAATTACAACTTAATGCAAACAATCAATACGAGATTACAGATTTCTCCATTGATTACTTTAATATTCATAAAATAGGGTTTGCATCTCCTTTAATCAAGCAATTAAAAGGAACTCAAATTGCTTTTAAACTTTCTGACGAATTAATTTTCAATACAACTACTCAAACAATCAGTAAAATTGAAATTAACTTTAATACAGGAAAAGGATTTGAAAAAATTTCTAGCAATCAAATTATTTCTGCTGATTTTGAAACTCTTGGTTCAAAAACAATTTCATTTAAAATTACTTTAAACGATGGAACTGTTTTTACAAACGAATCAAAATTTACTTTAAAAGAAAAAGCACAAAATCTAAGTCAATTAAACAAAGTAGCACAACAAACTCCTTTTGCAGTTAGCCCATTAACCGAAATAATTTCTTCATTAACTTATCAAGGCACGAACGAAACTGCTGCTCATGCTGGAAAAGGAGAATTTCAAATATTTTATGACAATGAAGCTGGCTTATTAGACAAAGTAATCATTGTATGTGATGGATTTGACCCTTCTGACGGAAGAGATACAGGTGCAATTTATAACTTATTAAACTATGGAACTCCAACACAAAATCTTGGTGACAATGTTAGAAATTTAGGTTATGATGTTGTTGTATTAAACTTTCCTATTTATACTAGACCTGATGGTGTTACAAATATAGATGGTGGTGTAGATTATATCCAAAGAAATGCACGAGTAATGATTGAGTTGATTAATTATATTAATGCAAATAAAGTAGGAAATCAAGAACTTGTGGTTATAGGTCCAAGTATGGGCGGATTGATTACTAGAATGGCTTTGCGATATATGGAAATGAATGGAATGAATCATAAAACACGTTTATGGTTATCATTTGATTCGCCTCATTTGGGAGCAAATGTTCCTATTGGAATGCAACACATGTTCAACTACTTAGCATACGACCCGGATATCTCTGATTTAACTGTTAGAGCAATAGTAGATTCAATGCTAAAAAGTCCTGCAGCAAGACAAATGCTGATTGACCACTTTGAAGGACATTTATCAGGCTCTAGTTTAACCGACTTTGACCAAGCTTCTGCTGCTTTACTTCCAACAGGTCATCCTACGCATAGAAATGTTTTTCAAACAGAATTAAACACAATGGGTTTCCCTCAAAATTGTAGAAAAATTGCAATTTCAAACGGAGCTGGAAATGGAACAATGACAGGAACACCAGGAATGGCAGTACTTTCAGGATTAGATGTTCCAAATAGTGATGGTTTTACAAGGGCATTATTAGATTTGAATTTTACGCCAGCAGCTAATGGCAATATAAGAGTAAGTAGAGTTAGAAAACAAGCATGGACATTGTTTTGGTTAACTATTGGAACAGGACAAACAAATGCGCGTTCATTTGCTTATACTGCTGGTTTAGATTCTGCACCTGGTGGTTTGTTTAATTTAGAAAGTTTAGCCGCTGATGCTGGTCCTAACCCAACATTAACTCGCTTTTTAAATGCAATGACCATTAAAAAGTTTGACTTTATTCCTGCACAAAGTTCATTAGCAATTACAAGTACTAATAACTGGTATGCAAATATAAATGCTAGTAGCACGAGTGCTTTTGATGCTTATTCTGTACCAACAGCCAACGAAGATCACGTTACATTAACACCATCAAATGTAACTTTTGCAATGAATGAAATTGTAAATAATATTCAATTGAAATGCCCAACTTCAACCACTTGGAATGGAACTTCATGGAGTAATGGATTACCATCAAAAGACAAACAAGTTGCATTTACAGGAAATTATACCTCATCATCTTCAATCGACGCTTGTTCAATTTCTGTTTCAGGAACAGCTATTGTAAATTTCTTAGCGAATCATGATTTAAATGTTAGAGGTGGAATTACTGTTGCTCCAACTGCTCAACTAAAATTTGCATCAAGTTCAAACGTTTATCAAATAGAAGAAATTTCAAATTCTGGGAACATTGAATTCAATAGAGAAACTTCTCTAAAAAGATTAGATTATGTAGGTTGGTCTGCACCAGTTGCAAATCAAAATTTATTAGCATTTTCACCAAACACGTTAACCAATCGTTTTTACGAATACATTCCAACAGGAACAACAACTCCAACCGCTTACAATAGTGTAAATCCTACAACAAATAACTTTGCAACTGGAAAAGGATACTTAATTAGAGCCGAAAACACAATGCCAAGCACAACAACTACTTGGAACGGAAAATTTACAGGAACACCAAATAATGGCAGAATCAATCCAAATGTTATTTATGGTGGTGCTGTAGGCTTAGGATTTAATTTAGTAGGAAATCCGTACCCTTCACCAATTAATATTCAAGAGTTTATTATTGGAAATTTATCTAAAATTGATGGAACACTTCATTTTTGGACCAATACAAATGCAGCAGTAAGCGGAACCTATATTGCAAACAACTTTGCATCACGTAATTTAACTGGCGGAACAGCAGCGATGAATGGCTCATTAATTCCTGACGAATTCATACAAACAGGACAAGGTTTCTATGTGAACGCTCTTGCAACAGGTCCAATGTATTTTACCAACAGTATGCGAAACGCTACAAGTAATAATCAGTTTATCAATAGAAATATCAATATTAGTACTTCTACAACAACTGAAAAACACCGTTTTTGGTTGAACCTTTCGGAAGGAAATAACAATCACAATCAAATTCTATTAGGTTATGTTGAAAACGCAACAAATGATTTAGATTTTGGATACGATGGAAAAATATTAAATAACGGAAATAGCGCCATTTATTCTTTAGTAAACGGCAATGAATTAGTTATTCAAGGAAAAGGATTACCTTTTACTGATGACGACGTTATCCCATTAGGATTTACTACTCAAAACAGTGGATTATTTACAATTTCATTAGGCGAAAAAGACGGATTATTTACAAATCAATCGATTTATTTGAAAGATAATTTTACAAACAGCCTAATTGATTTAACTCAAAACAATCATACATTTATTGCAAATGCAGAAACCATCAACAATCGTTTTGAAATTGTATTTAAAAATAATTTATCAAACAACAACCAAACTGAATTCGATGAAAATTCAACAATTGTTTTCAACGAGAACAATTCATTAACAATAACAAGTAGTACAACAAAAATAAAATCAATTATAGCTTATGATGTTTTAGGAAGAGTTTTATTTGAAGAGAATCATATTCAAAGCAACAAATTTATAATTCCGAATTTAAAACCAACCAACAATATTTTACTGTTAACAATAATCGACGAAAACAATATCAAAGTTCAGAAGAAAGTGATTTTTAATCAATGAATTAGAAATAAAAAAACCCGATTTTCAGTTGAGAATCGGGTTTTGTTTTTATAACTAATTACTAATCACTTATTTCTTATACTTCAACGGCAAATGCACCACTTTCTTCGTTTCAAAAAACTCTTCTTTGAAGAAATCCGATAAATTATATTCTGTGGCTTTTGGGAAATCCTTCAATTCTTCGGTTAAATCGCCACCTTTTAAATATAAAATTCCGTTCGCTAATTCGTGGTTTTGCTTTTTAGCAACTTTATCATCGACCCATTTTACAAAATCAGGCATATTGGTTACAGCTCGACTTACGATGAAATCGAATTCTTGTCTAACTAATTCGGCACGTTTTTGTTCGGCTTTTACATTTTTTAATCCTAAACCTATTGCAACTTCATTCACCACCTTGATTTTCTTAGCAATGATATCAATCAAATAAAAATCAACCTCAGGAAACAAAATTGCCAATGGAATTCCAGGAAAACCACCACCAGTTCCCACATCCATAATTTTTGAACCTGGACGAAACTCGATAATTTTCGCAATTCCTAACGAATGTAAAACGTGTCTAGTATATAACTCATCGATGTCTTTTCTTGAAATTACATTAATTTTTGCATTCCAATCTTGATATAGTGATTGCAATTTTTGAAACTGAAGCACTTGATTTTCAGTTAAATTAGGAAATTGCTTTAAAATCTCTTCCATTCGTTAAATTTTGCACAAAAATACGTTTTTTAGTGAATAAAAAATGACTAATATCATAAATGAAAAAATTATAATAATTATCTTTGGCAAAATTTGAATTCAAAATTATGAATACACAAGCTCCAGTTTTTTCAAAAAACGATAATCTGAAATTTTTCAGAACATTAAATAAAAGAGTAAACGATTATTTCAAAGAAAACAAGATAGATAAAACAGGAAACTGGAAACTTCACTTGAAAACTATAGTGATGTTTGCCCTTTTCTTAACACCTTATTTCTTTTTACTTGCAATGGACATGCCTTTTTGGACTTATTTATTACTTAACGTAGTAATTGGTGTTGGAATGGCCGGCGTTGGAATGAATGTAATGCACGATGGTAATCACGGCGCATACTCAACCAAATCTTGGGTAAACAAATTAATGGGCGGAAGTATCTACATCTTAGCTGGAAATGTTTACAACTGGCAAGTACAACACAATGTTTTACATCATACGTATACTAACATTATCGGTCACGATGAAGACTTAGAAGCGGGAAGAATTTTACGTTTTTCTAAAACCGCAAAATGGTACAGTCACCACAGATTTCAACATTACTATTCAGTTTTCTTATACGGATTATTAACGTTTAACTGGGCTATCACAACTGATTTCTTACAGATGAAGCGTTACTTAAAAAGAAAATTATCTTATGGTGAATTCAAAAAACCAACCATACTTTGGACAACACTAGTAATTACAAAAATAATTTACTTTTCAATTTGGTTAGCATTACCAATGATTTTAGGGGTTACTTGGTGGAAAGTTATTTTAGGTTTCGTTGTAATGCATTACACTGCTGGATTAATTTTAAGTGTTGTATTCCAATTAGCACACGTTGTAGAAGACACTGTAAATCCAATGCCAGATGAAAATGGAGAAATCGAAAACACTTGGGCAGTTCATCAGTTATTTACCACAGCTAATTTTGCTCCAAAAAATTGGATTGTAAATTATTACACAGGTGGATTAAACCATCAAATTGAACACCATATTTTCCCAAATATAAGCCACATTCACTATAATAAAATTGCTGAAATTGTAAAACAAACAGCAGCGGAATGTAACTTACCGTATCATGAGTTTAAAACTACTCGAGCGGCAATTGCATCTCACTTCAAGCATTTGAGAGAACTAGGAAGAAAACCACAATTAGCATAATAAAAATAGAGAGACGCGAGGAATCGCGTCTTTTGTATTAACTATAATAACTAACACACAATGAACCCGTTATCGGACAGAATCAACAACTTAGCCGTATCTCAAACTTTAGCTATGGCGGCTTTGGCAAGAGAATTAAAAGCACAAGGAAAAGACATTATCAGCCTTAGTTTAGGTGAACCAGATTTCAACACTCCTGAATTCATTAAAGAAGCTGCAAAAAAAGCTATCGACGAAAACTACAGTACCTACACACCTGTTGAAGGTTACTTAGAGCTGAAAGAAGCGATTTGCAAAAAATTCAAAAGAGATAATAATTTAGACTACAACCCATCACAAATTGTAGTTTCTACAGGGGCAAAACAATCGTTATACAACATCGCACAAGTCATGTTAAACGAAGGTGACGAAGTAATTCTTCCAGCTCCATATTGGGTTTCGTATTTCGAAATTATCAAACTTTCTGGTGGTGTCCCAGTTGAAGTTCCAACTTCTGTTGAAAGTGATTTCAAAATTACACCAGAACAATTAGAAGCTGCTATCACACCAAAAACAAAAATGATGTGGTTCAGTTCGCCTTGTAATCCAAGTGGTTCGGTTTATAATCGTGAAGAATTAACAGCTTTAGCTAAAGTTTTAGAAAAATATCCAAACGTATATGTAGTTTCTGACGAAATCTACGAACATATCAACTTTTCAGGAACATTTTGCAGTATTGGTTCAATTCCTGGAATGTTAGAAAGAACGATTACGGTTAACGGTGTTGCGAAAGCATTTGCCATGACGGGTTGGAGAATTGGTTACATCGGAGCTCCAGAATTCATAGCGAAAGCATGTACTAAAATTCAAGGACAAGTTACTTCAGGAGCCAATTCTATTGCACAAAGAGCAACGATTACTGCAGTTGAAGCAGACCCAAGCGTTTTAAACGAAATGGTTTCCGCATTCAAAAGCCGTAGAGATTTAGTTGTTGGATTAGTAAAAGAAATCCCAGGATTCAAATTGAATGTTCCAGAAGGAGCGTTTTATGTTTTTCCTGATGTATCGTACTATTTTGGTAAAACCGTAAAAGGAACCGAAATTAAAAATGCAACTGATTTCTCAATGTTCTTATTAGCGGAAGCAAATGTAGCAACAGTAACAGGAGACGCTTTTGGAAATCCAAATTGTATTCGTTTCTCATACGCAACAAGCGAAGCTTTGTTAACAGAAGCAATGAGAAGAATCAAAGAAGCGGTTTCTTAATTCACAACAAATATATTAGCACGAATTGATTTATTAAATTAAACCAATTCGTGTTTTTTTTATGCTCTAAATTCAAAAAAAGCCAATTTGAATTAGAAATCTTGGATTTTTTATAAGAACTTTGCACACTTTTTTTCGGCAAATCCCGAAAGATTAAAGATTTACAAATGAAGAAGAAGATTGAAATTTTAGCTCCAGCAAAAGATTTACTTACCGGAATTGCCGCTATTAACGCGGGTGCCGATGCGGTTTACATTGGAGCACCACAATTTGGAGCCCGTTCAAATGCTCACAATTCATTAGAAGACGTTGCTGCATTAGTGCAATATGCACATTTGTATAATGTACAAGTTTTTGTGGTAATCAATACTATTTTATATGATGATGAATTAGAAACGTGTCGTCAATTGATTTGGAAATTATATGATGCAGGTGTTGATGCTTTAATCATTCAGGATATGGCGATTATGGAAATGGAATTGCCTCCAATTGCACTTCATGCCAGCACACAAGCTAACAACAGAGATGCCGATAAAATCAAATTCTTAGCTGATGCTGGAATTCAAAGGGTAGTTTTAGCCCGTGAATTAAACCTGCACCAGATTAAAGAAATTAGTCAGGCAACCGATGTGGAATTAGAGTTTTTTGTAACAGGTGCTTTATGTGTTTCATTTAGTGGAAATTGTTATATGAGTGTTGCCAATGGCGAACGTTCGGCAAACCGTGGTTCTTGTGCACAAAATTGTCGTTTACCTTATAATTTAATTGATGGAAATGGCGATACTTTAATCAAAAACAGTCACTTACTTTCGATTAAAGATTTTGATGTCACTGAACAAGTTCCAAATTTAATAGAAGCCGGAATTGTTTCGTTTAAAATTGAAGGGCGCTTGAAAGATATTGTTTATGTAAAAAATAACGTTTCTTATTTACGTCAAAAATTAGATAGCTTTTTAAACGAAAATAGCGATAAATACACAAAGGCTTCTTCTGGAAGCTGTACATATACCTTTGATTCGGCTTTAGATAGAACTTTTAATCGTGGTTATACTGATTATTTTGTAAACGAAAGACATCAAGCGATTGGCTCTTGGGAAAGTCCAAAATCAAAAGGACAATACATTGGAAAATTAATTAAAACCATTGGAAATTCATATGTAATTGAAAATGGTGAATTATTAAATAATGGTGACGGATTGTGTTTTATCAACGAAAAAAACGAAGCTGAAGGAATTTATGTTAACCGTGCCGAAAACGGAATCGTTTATCCCAACGTATTGAAAGAAATCAAAGAAGGTACTTTCATTTATAGAAATAACGACGCTGCTTTCATCAAATTAGTAGAAAGAGAAGATAGTGCGGTTCGAAAAATCAGCACGACTTTACTATTAAAAGAAAATGAAACTGGTTTTGAATTAATCGCAACTGACGAAGACGAAAATGTAAGCGTTGTAAATTTAGTTCACCCAAAAGAACAAACAAAAAACAACGAATCTTTAGCTGAAAATTTCAAAATCAACTTAGCAAAAACTGGTTTTACACCTTATACCGCTGATGAAATTACGATTGAATTTTCTGGAAATTGGTTTCTTCCTATTTCGAAAATCAATGAAATGCGAAGAACGGTTTACGAACAATTATCAGAAATTCGTTTGAAAAATTATGTTCGAAAAGAACACCAATTGGTAAAAACATCACATCCTTATCCAGAAACAAAATTGGATTTCATGTACAATGTTGCCAACAAAACCGCTCGTAAATTCTACGAACGTCATGGCGTAACCGAAATTGAAAAAGCATTCGAATTGCAATGGGATCCAGGAAAATCTCGTGTAATGACAACCAAATATTGCATCAAATACGAATTAGAACGTTGTCCAAAATACCATCGTGAAAACATGGATAAAAAAGTAAAAGAACCTTTGGTTTTAAAGCAAGGTGAATTGGAATACAAACTAAAATTCAATTGCAAACCTTGTGAAATGGAAATTTGGGAAAAAGATGCCGAATTCGAAATTGAAGAAGATCACTTTCATTAATATAGCAACCGATGTGTAACGCATCGGTTTTTTTATTCATTCAATTTTCGAATCACTTTAGCTGGATTTCCAAGAGCTAATGAATTGGCTGGAATATCTTTAGTTACTACAGAACCTGCGCCAATGGTACAACCATCACCAATTGTAACACCTGGACAAATTACTGTGTTTCCTCCTATCCAACAATCGTTACCTATGGAAACAGGTTTTGCAAATTCAATGGTTCTTCTTTCAATTGCATTTGTAGGATGCGTTGCGGTATAAATATGAACGCCTGGCCCAATGAATACGTTATTACCAATAGTTACTTTTGCTACATCTAAAACAACACAATTCACATTAAAATAAACCATTTCGCCAGAATGAATATTGTATCCGTAATCGCAATGAAATGGCGGCTCGATATATATTCTTTTGTTCGCATTAGGTAATAATTCTTTTAAAATAGCTCGAGCGTTTCCGTTCATTAAATATTCTGTAACATTTAATTTATGAAGTAATCTCTTAGCTTTCGTTCGCTCTAAAACCAACTCTTTATCATTGGAAAAATAGTTTTCTCCTGAGAGCATTTTTTCTTTTTCGGTTTTCATTTTTTAGTATTATTATTCAAAGGTAACACATTAATCTAAAAACAAAAACCGCCTATAAAGACGGTTTTATTTGCTTAATCAACTATAATCTATGGAGTTTTATTGCTTAATAACTTTTATAGTTTTTGTTGCTCCCTCAGAAGTTATTTTCACAAAATAAGTTGCAGAAGCAAGTGTTGACAAGTCTAATTGTATTTCTAAACCTTTACCTTCTTGGTTTAAAACATTTTGCCCTAATAAATTATAAACTGATACATTAGAAATTTCTTTATCATAAGAAATGTTTACGATTCCTGAAGTTGGATTTGGGTACAAACTTAAATTAGATTCATCAAATGAGGTTGTATTTAGGAATGTAGAGCAAGTATTTCCAGTAGTAACCGCTGCAATATTTGACCAATTTGAAGTGCCGCCATTTAACGCAAAATTGTTTAATGCACCGTTGTAATTGTTTCCACTCGAATCGGTTAATGCTGTTAAACCTGTATTGTTTCCGCCTCCAAATCCTTGGTTGAATTTGTAGTAAGCCACTAATCCTGTTTGCGAAGCGCCCAATTCACAATTCATATTATTAAGTATTTCTGGAGCAGTTAAAGCTCTTGACCAAATTCTGATTTCGTCGATATTACCTGTGTATTTTTCATTAGATAAGTTCGTTCCAATATGAATTGGGTTACTCGATAGTGATTTAAAGCTGGCTCCCGTTACTCCTGTAGTTGTTCCAACTAAAACACCATTAAGGTATAATTTTAAATCAGACCCATTCCATACAGCAGCCACATGTTGCCATTGGTTTAGCACGGCTAAATCCGACACAGAAACTGCCTTGAAATTGGTTCCATTACTATCGTTAACCCAAAACTGATAAGCAGTCCCGTCTCTTCGTAACATAAATTGCATATCAACATTAAAGGTATTGTAATTTCCAATGATAGACCCCAAATTATAACCAAATGCGTTGTTAAAAGACGTATTATAAACCCAAGCTTCAACTGTTATTGTATTGATGGGATCAATAACGGCATTAATTGCTGTACCTAAAGTAATTCTATCATTAGAATCATCAAAATGTAGTGAGCCTCCATTAATGGTTACATTTACTGAAGTTCTTGAGCTTTCACAACCATTATCGGTTTGAGAAACATAATATGTTCCTGTTGTTAAAATATCCGTTATATTATATTCTACACCTCCAGATGCTTGTGAAAACCATTTCAAATTAGATCCAGTAGCTACTAAATTTGCAATTGTTGCATTAGCATCAAACGTTTGGTTCGCAGGTGCTGTAGGTGCTGAAGTAATATTTACCACAACGCTCACGGCTATCCTATCCGACTCACATGTTCCAGTAGTTTGAGAAACATAGTAATTGCCTGTTGCTAAATTTTGTGTACTAGTCAATGGCGTTCCTCCTGTTGCAACATCATACCAGTTAATTGTTCCAGAACCAGTTGCTGTCAAATCTAAAACTTGTGCTGCATTGCAAAAACTTTGTGAAGTATTTACGTTTAATGAGTTATATAAAGTTCCTGAAACTCCATTTGCTGGACTACCTGGAGCAACAAAATTAGAAGTAGTTCCATTTAACTGAAAATTAATTATTGCGCCATCATATCCATTTGTTGTTGAATCTATTAAATCAATTTCTCCACCGTTATCTTGATTTGCAGTTCCTTGATTGCATTTATAATAAGCTACTAAACCCGTTTGTCCGACAGCTAATTCCGCATCTTTATTATATTGTAATTCACAAGTTGTTAAAACTCTGTCCCAAATTCTTACTTCATCCATTCTTCCATTGAATACGTTAGCACCATCATCAAAAGAACCTAATCGAATTATATTGCCATTCAATACTTGAGGTACGTTTGTATTAGTAGCCACCAAATTACCGTTTTTATACAATTTCATTGTTGTAGTTGCAGCATCATAAGTTACTGCTACATGGTACCACGTATTTATAATTAGTGGATTGGGATCTTGAACAGCTTCCCATGCACCATTATGACCTGCACTTAGTTTATTTCCTGAATAATTAGGGATAAACAAAGCATGTTGACCATCTGCATTTCCTCCCGAAATAATATTATTGGAAACATTAAAATTTGAAATGTAAATCCAAGCTTCTTTTGTATATGACGTTGGCAAAAAACTCCCACACATAACATAATCGTCAGAGCCGTCAAAATGTAGTGTTTCTCCTTGTTGAGCAAGACCAAATTGAGTACTAAAACTGAAACTTAAAAGCGTTAGCATTTTTAATTTAAATAGTAATTTTGTTTTCATTGTTATATCTTTTTGATTTGAATACAAAATTGTATCAATCTCTTAAATATTTATGTAAGGGGTAACCCCTGAAATGCAATAGCTACTTTTTTTCTTTACAGAATTGAATACATTTGTAAAAAAACAATACATGTTAACCCTAAAAAAATACACATTTCTTTTAACACTAATCATAGTAAGTATTAGCTGTGAAGACAAAAAAGAGAATTTCTATTTTGAAAAAGTAACTCCCCCTAAAGAAGATTCAACAAAAGTTTGGTTGAGACAAAACGACAACTATCAGGAGGATAAAGAGCACTATTTAAAAGTCTTTTTTAAATATTACAATACTAAATTAGCTAATAAAGAATATCTTAATGCTTCAAAGATATTGGATGTAATTACAACCAAGTTTGTCTATTTTTATGATTTTGACCCAAGATTAACTGAAACAGTTGATGCATTTAATTTAAAATATAGGAACAAATTACCCGCTTTAAAAACTACGCATATAGACAATTATTACGCAAATTTAGAATTTGACAGAGACAACGTAAAAAAAGCAAAGGACTACTTCTTAAAAATCACAGCATTAGAACCCAACGATTATAAGAGTTGTTACAAAATAGCGCGTGCTTACTATGATTTATCTTATACTTATTTTATACTTGGTGACATTGAACTTAGCATTGAAGCCAATGAAAAATCAAGAATTTATTCTGAAAGAATTAGAGATAAAGAAAGTATTGTTTCAGTACATTTGAATTATATCAACATTTATAAAGCAAATGGCTCTTTTGAAAAAGCAATTAGCAGTGCTAATGAAGCCATAAAAGTATTCAAAGAAGAAGGAAACACCTATGATTATTTTATGGCTAAATACAATAAATGCTCTGTTTATGGTTTTTTTGGCAAAACGCAATTAAAAAACAATTACATCCATACTACTTATAAAGAATATTTAGACAGTAAATTTGACAGCGATGTATTGTTACTTTGTCTATCAGATTATGAAATTGAAGCTTTATTGAATGAGAACAAAACCAAGGAAGCAAAAATCGTTTTAGATAGAATTAGACCCGTTGCTGCGAGAAATACTTCTCAAAATTGGCAAAATGATTATCAAGCAGCTTTAGCATTATATGAAATAAAAAATGATGTGAAAAACTGTAATACTAGCTATATTGAAAAAGCACTTCCAAATCTTCTTGCCAACGAAAACTACGAACGCGCCAATTTATTTTATACTGTTTTACTAGAAAAAGCGATTCAAAATAAAGAATTTGAAAAAGCTGTTTTTTATACAAAAGAAGCCTACAGAACAAAAGATAGTTTATCAAATATTCAAAATAAATTAGAAAATTTGGCCCTTGCTGCTAAATATGAAACTAAAGAAAAAGAGCAAAAAATTCAGCTTCAGCATGAAACCATCTCAAAGAAAAACACTACTATTTTTGCTTTAGCACTGGTTTTCATAGCCTCAATATTGAGTGTTTTTATTTACTTTTTAAAACAAAAACAAATGAAATTATTTAAAGAGAAAGAACAATCGCAACAATTTACTAAAAACTTACTTGATAAAACCGAAGAGGAACGCAAACGAATTGCTTCCGATTTACATGATAGTGTTAGTCACGAATTACTTGCCTTAAAAAATTCATTTGAAGTCAATCATTTTCAGTTAAATGAAAAAGTAGATACAATAATTAATGATATTCGAGCTATTAGTAGAAATTTGCATCCTGTTTTGTTCGAAAAAATTGGCTTAGTAAATAGTTTAGAACAATTCATTGAACGTATTGAAAATACACATCAATTCATGATTTCTTCCGAATTTAATTATCAGAGTAGTTTATCTTCTGAAAAAGAGCTGCAAGTTTACCGCATAGTTCAAGAAGCTGTAACCAACATCATCAAATATGCTAATGCCATTGCGGCTAAAATATCAATTATAGAAACTTCAGAGAAAATTACCCTTGAAATTATTGATAACGGCATTGGTTTTAATGTAGAAGAAACATTACAATCTAAAGATGCTTTTGGATTGCATAACATTATAGAAAGAAGCAAAGCAATTGGTGGAATTTCAGTTATTTCTTCTTCAGAAAAAGGTACTAAAATTGTAATTGAAATAAAAAAATAACATGAAAATTTTAATAGCAGACGATCATCCATTAACCTTGCAAGGCACAGTTTCCTATGTAGAAAAAATGGGGCACAAAGTCGTTTGTTCCTGTTCAAATGGTAAAGCAGCATTAAACTACATTCAGCTTCATACACCAGACTTGGCTATTTTAGATTTAAACATGCCTGGTTTAGATGGTATAGAAGTTGCTCAAAAAATATTTGAAAACAAAAGTCAAACTAAGATTGTGTTGCTTACCATGCATAATGAAATTAGTGTTCTTAACAAAGCAAAAGAATACAATATTTATGGTTATATTTTGAAAGATAAAGCTTTCCCAGATTTGGAAAATTGCTTAAAAGAAATTGAGAATGGGAAAAAATATTTTTCTACTTCTATGCATAACAATTTTAAATTAGACCCAACTGCTTCAAGCGATGTTCTATCTTCTTTGACTTTGTCTGAAAGAAAAATTATTGAATTAATCGCTACCCAAAAAACAAGTAAACAAATAGCCGAATTGTTATTCTTATCTGAAAAAACAGTTGAAGGTCATCGCACAAAAATCATTGAAAAATTAGGAATTCCGAAAGAAAAAAACGCCTTACTAATTTGGGCAATTCAAAATATTAAAAAATAAATCCTACTTTTGAAGTATGTTAAAAGTACTTCAAAATATAGCCAAACACGTTTCTTTAACTAAAGAAGAGGAAGCCTTATTTTTATCTAAAACCGAGACCAAGCAGTTTAAAGCTAAAACCATTTTATTGAGTGCTGGCGAAGTAGCAACGTGTACTTATTTTGTGAATTCTGGCATTTTGAGAAGTTTCAATATTAATGACAATATTATTGAACACGTTTTGCATTTTGCTTGCGAAGGTTGGTGGATTGGTGACATGTACAGTTATATTTCAGAAAAACCAGGCAATCTTTTTATAGAAGTTTTAGAAGATGCTGAAGTAGTAATCATTACCAAAGAAAACCAACAACAGCTTTATCAAGAAATTCCAAAATTAGAACGCTTTTTCAGAATTTTAGCTGAAAACTCTTTAGTTTCTCACCAAGAACGCTTAATGGATAATTTGAGTTTAACGGCTGAAGAGCGTTTTGAAAAATTTTGTAGCAAATACCCAACATTGATACAAAAAGTGCCTCAAAAACACATTGCTTCTTACATTGGCGTTACACCTGAGTTCTTTAGTAAGATGAAAGCGCGGTTGTTGAAGAAATAATTTCTTAACCTACATTAAGTGCCCTTCCCTATTCCTCGTTGTAAATTTGTATCATAATAATTACTAAATTTATACGATATGAAAACGATAGTACATAAAGCGAATGAAAGAGGTCACGCTAACCATGGTTGGTTGAATGCTTACCATAGTTTTAGTTTTGCCAGTTGGTACAATCCAGATAGAATTCAGTTTGGCATGTTGCGCGTATTAAATGACGACACAGTAGCTGCAGGAATGGGTTTTGGAACACATCCACATGATAATATGGAAATTATAACCATTCCGTTAGAAGGTGATTTGGCTCACAAAGACAGTATGGGAAATGCTGCAACCATCAAAACGGGTGATGTACAAGTTATGAGTGCTGGAACGGGAATTCAACATAGTGAATTCAATCCAAATCATGACCAACACACAAAATTATTCCAAATTTGGTTGTTTCCTAAATATAGAGATGTAGAACCTCGTTACCAACAAATTACGTTAGACCAATCATTACAAAAAAATGATTTTGCACAAATCTTATCTCCAAATCCTGATGATGCTGGAGTTTGGATTCATCAAGATGCATGGTTTTATTTAAGTGATTTTGATACTAATTTTTCAAAAAAATTAAATTTGAAAAAAGAAGGAAACGGCTTTTACATTATGAACATCGAAGGTGAAATTGAAGTAAATGGCGAGAAATTAGAAAGAAGAGATGCAATTGGAATTTGGGAAACTAATGAAATTGAAATCAAAGCAAATTCTAATGCGAAGTTTTTGATAATGGAAATTCCTATGGAGCAATAATTAGTGAGCAGTAGCAGTAGTCAGTCGCGGTAAAAAATTAAATTATGAGTGAAGTAAAACTTAGAATAAACGACAACAAAGGCGCTTTTTACATTGAAGTTGAAGGCAAACAAGAAGCTATGATGACTTTTGTTTTTGCGGGTGAAGATAAAATCATTATTGACCACACTGAAGTAAATCTGGGAAATGAAGGAAAAGGGTTTGGTAAAAAAATGGTAACGAAAGCTGTGGAATTTGCAAGAGAAAAAGGAATCAAAATCTTGCCTTTGTGTCCGTTTGCGAAAAGTGTTTTTGATAAAACTCCAGAATTTAGAGACGTATTGTAATTTAAAAAATCAATCATGGATCCAAAAAATCTAAAAAAAGAATATACAAATGGCGAAGTAACCATTGTATGGCAGGCTGGAAAATGTACTCATTCTGCTAATTGTGTTAAGAATAATCCAGACGTTTTTAAACCCAAAGAAAAACCATGGATTCATGCAGAAAATTCAACAACAGAAAAAATTATTGAAACCGTTAAAAAATGTCCGTCAGGAGCATTAACCCATTATTTAAACAATGAAACAACCGCCTAAATGGAAATTTGCCATAATGGTTTGGCTAGCTATTTATCCAACGATTACCTTAGTTACCTTTCTAATTGGTGATTATATTAAGAATCTACCATTGCCTTTAAAAACTTTGCTTCTAACTGGAATTTTAGTGCCAACTATGGTATTTATATTATTGCCTTTTTTAAGAAAAATATTAGGCAATTGGTTAAACAAATAACAAATGAAAAAAATTATAGCTTTTGGAGCTTCATCAAGCAAAGCTTCAATTAATAAAGAGTTTGCAACTTATGTTGCTTATCAATTTCAAAATGCTTCTATCGAAATTTTAGATTTGAATGATTATGAAATGCCTATATTTTCTGTTGACAAAGAAAAAGAGAACGGAATTCCACAATTAGCTCAAGATTTTTATGCCAAACTAGGAAGTGCCGATTTAATTATTATCTCTTTTGCGGAACACAATGGCGCTTATTCGGCAGCTTTTAAAAACATATTAGACTGGACTTCTCGAATTAACATGAAAACATTTCAAGAGAAACCCATGCTTTTATTAGCAACTTCACCTGGTCCAAGGGGAGGAAGCTCGGTATTAGAAATTGCTAAAGGGCGTTTCCCTTTTCAAGGTGGCGTTGTGAAAGGAAGTTTTTCATTACCAAGTTTTTTTGACAATTTTAATAGTGTTAATGGAATCATTAACCCAGATTTGAAGAATCAATTGACAAACATTATTACTTCTATTGAAATATAATTCCATAAAAAAACCGACTTAAAATTAAGTCGGTTTTTATTTATTTAAGAATTGGAATTACTTCACAATTGTCATTTCATCAACAATATGTTTAGCTCCAGAGAAATTTTCAATTACCCATAATACATAACGAATATCTACGTTAATTGTACGTTGTAATTTTTTGTCGAAAATAACATCTCCAGCCATTGCTTCAATATTACCATCAAATGCTAAACCGATTAGTTCTCCTTTTCCGTTTAACACTGGTGAACCAGAATTTCCACCGGTAATATCATTATCAGTTAAGAAACAAACGTGTAAAGAACCGTCTTTATCTGCATAACGACCAAAATCTTTATTCGCGTTCATTTCTAATACTCTTGCTGGTAAATCAAATTCTAAATCACCTTTTTTGTATTTTTTAACTTGACCTGCTAAAGTAGTGTAGTTATTAACTGTAGCGTCATTACGTTTATCAGCAGGTAAAGAACGAACTTTTCCATAAGTTAAACGTAAAGTAGAGTTTGCATCTGGATATTTAATTTCTCCAATTTTAGATTCTCTTAAACCTTCTACTAATAAACGGAAAGATGCTCCAAAATCGTTTTGTGCTTTTGTTAACTCCTCACTTTTAAAGCTATAGTGTGTTAATAAATCATTTGTTAAAACATACAATGGGTCGTTTACTAATAAAGCTTCAGATGGTAAATCTAAAAATGCTTTTATTTTTTCTTTTGAAGTAAAAATACTTAAATCAAATGCTGCATTTACATATTTAGTAAAATCTCCGTTATTTTCTTTAGCTAATTTTTCAACCATTGGTGCTAAAGTATAACCCGCTTTTTTAGAGTATAAATTTAATTGTGCTGCTAAAATATCTTTTTCTGCTGGAATATGTAATTCTTTATACATTTCATCCACCATTTCTAAAATACCTGGCGCCATTTGAGCTCTTTTAGTAGCATCAGATTTTGCATACGTTTCCAATTGTTTTCCTAAACCTCTACTAACTGTTCCAAATGCAGATGTTCTGAATAATTGCATCATGTAATTATCATGACGTGATTTTTCATTTGTCATTGCATAATATTTGTTGATAGTAGGAACTACATTACCATATTTTGCTTTGTTTGCTGGTTTGTTTGCCCATTTGTGAAACTTTGCTTCTTGAGCTGCTTTTGTTTTTGCTGTACCAAATTTTGATAACGCATCAATCATTCCTTGACGGTTTTTCCAATAGTTTGCAACACCTGCAAATTTTGAAGCATATACAAGGTTTAAAGCATCACTTTGCAACATGTATTTTTTCATGTTATCCATTCCTGTTTTAGAACCTTCTACCCAAGCTGGATAAGCAAATTTTACATTTTGCTCAATTCCACCTGCTGGCATCCAACGGTTTGTTCTACCTGGATAACCTAAAATCATAGCGAAGTCATTCTCTTTAACTCCACCTAAATTAACTGGTAAATGGTGTTTAGGTTGTAAAGGAACATTATTTGGAGAATATTCTGCTGGATTTCCGTTTGCATCAGCATATACTCTAAACATAGAGAAATCTGCTGTATGACGTGGCCATTCCCAGTTGTCTGTATCACCACCAAATTTTCCTAAACTTTCTGGTGGAGTTCCTACTAAACGAACGTCTTTATAATCTTGGTAAACGAAATAGTAATATTCATTTCCTTGAAAAAACGGACGAACAGAAACGGTATATTTTCCACCTTCGTTGTTTTCTTTTTCAATTTTAGCGATTTCAGCGTTGATAGCTTTTTCTCTATCTAATTCGCTCATACTTGGGTTTACAACCGATAAAATTCTTTTTGTACAATCGTCCATACGAACAAAGAAACGTACAAATAAGCTAGAAGGTTTTAATTCTTCTTTTCTGTTAGCTGCCCAATAACCATCTTTTAAATAGTTTTTATCTGCTGATGATAATTCTGCAATGGCATCATATCCACAGTGGTGGTTTGTTAATACTAAACCATCTTTAGAAATCATTTCAGCTGTACATCCTCCGTTAAATTGCACAATGGCATCTTTTAAGCTGTGGTTGTTGATACTGTAAATTTCTTCGGCTGTTAATTGCAAGCCCATTTTTTGCATGTCGCGGTGATTTAAACGCTCAATGAACATTAAAAACCACATTCCTTCGTCTGCTTTTACCGAAGCCGGCACAAGCATTATCGCAGAAACGACAAATAATAATAATTTTTTCATAATAAATATGTGTCTTTTGATTTGTGTTGCGAATATACTTAAAAATAAGAATTTGATAAAATTATCACTATAAATTCAATTTCGAATATGCCAATTTTAACTTTTTATTTTAATAATTGCATTAAATACAAAAAGCACCTTCAAATTGAAGATGCTTTTTCTTGTATTTTTATTTCCTTTATTTAGTTTCTACATTTAGCATTTGCCACAATTTGTCTTTCAACTCTTGCAACCCTTGTTGCGCAACTGACGAAATAAATAAGTAAGGTGTTCCTTTAAATTCTTTGTCCAATTGTTTTTTCAATTCTGCTTTTAATTCGTCGTCTAACATATCGCATTTTGAAATCACAATCAAACGATCTTTGTCTAACATTTCTGGATTGTAACGACGTAATTCGTCTAAGAGAATTTCGTATTCTTTTTTAATATCATCCGCATCCGCAGGAACTAAAAACAACAACGTTGAATTACGTTCAATATGACGCAAGAAGTAATGTCCTAATCCTTTTCCTTCTGCAGCACCTTCAATAATCCCTGGAATATCTGCCATTACAAACGATTGAAAATCTCTGTAAGCCACAATTCCTAAATTTGGTTTTAAAGTTGTAAACGGATAATCGGCAATTTTTGGTTTAGCCGAAGTAAGAACAGAAAGTAGCGTTGATTTTCCAGCATTTGGAAAACCTACTAAACCTACATCTGCTAACACTTTTAACTCAAGCGTGACATCTACTTCTTTTACAGGCATTCCTGGCTGAGCATATCTAGGTGTTTGGTTAGTAGCACTTCTAAAATGCCAGTTTCCTAAACCTCCTTTTCCTCCTTCCGCTAAGATTTTAACCTCATCGTGTTCTGTAATTTCGAACAAAACATCTCCTGTTTCTTGATCTTTTACAACGGTTCCAAGTGGCACTTCAACATATTTATCTTCACCATCATGTCCTGTACTTCTTGAACTTCCTCCATCTCCTCCGTGGCCTGCTCTTAAATGTTTCAAAAATTTTAAATGAAACAATGTCCAAAGATTTTTATTTCCTTTTATATAAACATGTCCTCCTCGGCCACCGTCTCCTCCATCAGGGCCTCCTTTTTCAATAAATTTTTCTCTGTGTAAATGCGACGACCCTTTCCCTCCTTTTCCGGAAGAAACATATATTTTTACGTAGTCTACAAAATTTCCTTCTGTCATTTGAAAGTTAGAAGTTAGAAGTTAGAAGTTAGAAGTTTCTAACTGTAACCTTATTAAATTAATTATTTTATTCTTTGTATTGTTTGATAAGTACCTTATCTATCTTAGCACCATCCATGGCTAATGCTTCTAATTCTAGTTTGTTCCAGATGATTTTTTCTCCTTGAGTAGGAATATTTCCAAGTTCTGTGATAAAAAATCCGCTAACTGTGGTTACTTCGTAATCAGTGGTTAATTCATCCAAATCAAAAAACGTTAAAAAATCATGCAATGAATATTGCCCGTCAACTAACCACGTGCCATCTTCATTTGCAATTAATTTATATTCGTCTTCATCAAAATCTGAGGCATCTCCTACTAATGCTTCTAAAATATCATTTAAAGTAATAACCCCTTGAAAAATAGCATGTTCATCAACCACAAAAGCATAATGTAGCTTTGAAGTTTTAAAATTTTCAAGTGCTTTATATGCCGAAGTTTGCTCAATTAAATAAACAGGTTCTTTTGTAATTGACTTTAAATCAAATGTTCCAGACTCAAAACTTACAAATAAATCTTTTAATAACACTAAACCAATTACATTGTCTAAATTATCTTCACATACAGGATAAACCGAATGCAACTCATCAATTACCTTTGCTTTGATTTCTTCTTTAGAATCTTCAAGTGACAAATAAACGATATCACTTCGGTGTGTCATTAACGAATTTACTTTTCTATCACCAATATGAAACACTCGTTCCACAATATCTTGCTCAATTTCTTGTACTTCACCTACTTCTGTTCCTTCTTTAATAATTGCTTTAATTTCTTCCTCAGTTACTTTACCATCCGCAGTTGGTTTAATTTGTAACATTTTTAATAATGAATCTGTTGAAGTAGTTAGCAACCAAATAAACGGCATTGTCACTGTTGAAACTATTTTCATAGGATAAGCAACTGCTTTTGCAATACCTTCAGGATAATTCAAACCAATACGTTTTGGCAACAATTCCCCTAAAACAAGAGAGAAAAAAGTTAACGTCACCACCACAATTCCTACAGCAATTGAATGCGAATAAGGTTTTAAAACCTCATAAGTGGCTACAAAATCTTGCATGTCTTGCGTGATTTTGTCTCCCGAATAAATACCTGTTAAGATTCCAATTAAAGTGATACCAATTTGAACCGTAGATAAAAACTCGTTTGGCGAATTTGCTAGGTCTAAAGCTGCTTTAGCATTTTTATTTCCTTTTTTTGCAGCGGTTTCTAAACGATTTTTTCTAGCAGAAATCAATGCAATTTCTGACATTGAGAAGACACCATTTAAAAGGATTAAAAAAAGTATAATTAAAATTTCCATAGTTTAAAATTACAAAAAAAGAGCATACATCCCGAATTTCGGAAATAGCTCCTTTTCTGTTTGCAAATATCTAAAAAAAAATTGAATGCTCGAAATTTAGTCTTAACAATATCTAAATAGAGATAATAACTTCAATTTCAGAGTTTAAAAGTATATTTTCTTTTTTTCTGATTTCTGATTTTAATGGCAATAAATACGTTTGATTTTTAGAGTCAAACCAAATAGCAGTTTTCCAATTTGTTTTTCCAATTTTGGCATCAATTTTTAATCTACCCCAGCCTTCTTCATATTCTTTGAATGAATTCCTTATTTCTGATGAGACATTTTGAGGAACTGTAACAAAAATCCAAGCGCCTTTTCCTGAATATTCCCAAACATTAGAGGTAAATTGATAATTGTTTTTTACCATTATTTGATTTACAAATTATCAAAAACTTGATTCAATCGCTCGTTAACTTCCAAAATTGTACCTATTCCGTTTACAGTATGAAATTTCCCTTGAGATTTGTAATAATCCATTAAAGGTGCCGTTTTTTGATTGTATTCGTCATAACGATTTCTGATTTTTTCTTCATCTTGATCGTCAGGTCTGCCTGAAGTTTTTCCTCTTTCTAATAAACGTTGTATTAAAATTTCATCGTTTGCCTCTAAAGCAACTGTTGCTGTGATTTCTTCTTCCTTACTCGCTAAAAAAGCATCTAAAGCCTCTGCTTGAGCAATAGTTCTTGGAAAACCATCAAATAAAAAACCAGCAGCTTGTGGGTTTTTATCCACTTCACTTTGCAACATTTGAATAGTTACCGCATCTGGAACTAAATCACCTTTATCCATGAATGTTTTAGCTAATCTTCCTAGTTCGGTATCATTTTTTATGTTAAATCTAAAGATATCTCCTGTAGATAAATGTACTAAATTGTATTTGTCTTTTAAAAATTCGGCTTGTGTTCCTTTTCCAGCTCCTGGCTTTCCAAATAATACTATATTAATCATTGTAAGTTATGTTAATGAATGGTTAGTTTTCTGATAATTGATATACGTCTTTTAAGTTTCTTCCTAAACCATCGTAGTCTAAACCATATCCTACAATAAATTTATTTGGAATTCTAATACCTACATAATCCAATTTAATGTCTTTTTTGTATGCTTCAGGCTTTAAAAATAAAGTTGCAATTTTAAAATGTTTTACATTGTGTTCTTTTAAGATTGCTTTTAATTCTTCGATAGTATTTCCTGTATCTACAATATCCTCTACAATAATTACGGAACGACCTTCTAAATTTTGATTTACACCAATCAATTGTTTTACTTCATTAGTAGTTTGTGTTCCTTCATAAGAAGCCATTTTAACAAATGAAACTTCGCAAGGCTGATTGTATTTTTTTAGCAAATCTGAAACCACCATAAAAGAGCCATTTAAAACTCCAATAAAAACGGGAACATCATCAAAAAAATCATCTTCAATTTGTTTGGCCATGTTTTCAATGGCAAAGTTTATTTCTGCTCCAGAAATAAAAACTTCAAACTTTTTATCGTGTAGTTGTATCACTTTAGGTTACTTTTAGAAATAAACAACAAATTTACTAAACTCATAAGGATTTCAAATAAAGTATTTTAACTTTTTTGCAAATTTGATATATTTACCAAATGAATCTAGATTTTTACACAGAAATAGCAGAAAGTACCGCACACAGAAAATGCAGAGACGATATCAAAAATTTTGTTTTTGCTCATCCTAATTATCTGAAAGATTTAGTTGAAATTGCGTTGATGACTAAAGACAAAAACCACCATAAAGCTTGTTGGGTTTTAGAATTAATTTGTGAAGAGCAACTTGCATTATTCATTCCATTTATTGATGTATTTTGTAACAAACTATCCGATTATACTTCCGATTCTGCTATTCGTTCTGTATCAAAAATTTGCTTGTTTTTATCCAAATCAAGAACAATTAAATTGACCACTTTTCAAGAAGAAAAAATTATTGAAAGTAATTTAGACTGGTTAATTTCAACAAATAAAGCAGCTAATGCAGCATATTCTATGCGAACTCTTTTTGAACTTGGTAAAAAACATTCGTGGGTAAATGAAGAATTAAAGAGTTTACTCACGCGCGATCTTAGTCAACAAACTGCTGGCTATTGTTTTGCTGCGAAAGATATTTTGAAGCGATTAAAATAATTTCCAAATGCTTATCTTTGCGACACAAACAACACAACAAAATGACTCGAGCGAAGCGACTGCATGAGACAAATAAAAACAATAACTACGACGAAATGAATTATTTTTCTTCTGATTTTAAATTAGGAATTTTAGGCGGCGGTCAATTAGGAAAAATGCTCTTGACTGAAACTCGAAAATTCGATATTCAAACTTTAGTTTTAGAACCAAGCGAAGAAGCTCCAGCACGATACAGTTGCAACGGATTTTACAAAGGCAGTTTAATGGATTTTGATACGGTTTACCAATTTGGTAAAATGGTCAATTTGTTAACTATCGAAATTGAAAATGTAAATTTGGATGCTTTAGATAAATTGGAAGCAGAAGGATTACCAATTTACCCTTCGCCAAAAACCTTACGTTTGATTCAAAACAAAGGAAAACAAAAAGATTATTACGTTTTAAACGATATTCCCACTTCGCCACACCAACGATTTGTAGATTTAAACGATTTAAGAAACGCTTTAGCAAAAGATGAATTAGAATTTCCATTCGTTTGGAAATGTGCGCAATTTGGTTACGACGGAAATGGCGTTAAAATTTGTCGCTCTGCATTAGATTTGGTAAAACTTCCTGATGTAGAATGTATTGCTGAAGAAATGATTCCATTCAAGAATGAATTAGCGGTAATTGTAGCGCGTTCTGTTTCTGGGGAAGTAAAAACGTATCCCGTAGTAGAAATGGAATTCCATCCTGAAGCGAATCAAGTGGAATATGTAATTTGTCCGGCTCGTATTGATGAAAAAGTAGCACAAAAAGCTACCAAAGTTGCTTTAAAAGTTTCAGAAGCATTCAATCATGTTGGATTATTAGCGGTAGAAATGTTCCAAACTTCGGACGATGAAATTTTGGTAAACGAAGTTGCTCCTCGCCCACACAACTCTGGACATTATTCTATTGAAGCGAGTTATACTTCGCAATTTGAAAACCATTTACGTGCGATTTTAAACTTACCTTTAGGAAACACCGATAGCAAAGTTGCCGGAATTATGGTAAATTTGGTAGGTGAAGAAGGGTATTCTGGACAAGTAGTTTACGAAAACATAGAAAAAATCATGGCAATCGACGGAGTAACGCCACACATTTACGGAAAAAGAGAAACAAGACCTTTCCGAAAAATGGGACACGTTACAATTGTAAATGAAGACATGACGGAAGCAAGAAGAATTGCTGAAGAAGTGAAGAATAGTATTAGGGTAATTTCATAATATGGATATTTTAGATGCAATTATTAATTTCTTTAAAGTGACAGATTCTACAAATCTTTTAAAAAAGAATTGGATAATCCTTCATGATAAAAACGAATACTTAGGAGAAAGAATCAAAGCGTTTTTTTCAATTTTTATTTTAACTATTCTTTATATTTTTTTAATCGCATTGATAATCTATCTAATCAAATATTTATTTTTTAAATAATAAAAACAAAAATGAGTAAAGTAGCCATAATAATGGGAAGCATCTCGGATATGCCAGTAATGCAAGAAGCCATCGACATATTAAAAGGATTTGACATCGAAACCGAAGTAGATATTGTTTCGGCACATCGAACACCTGAAAAATTATTTGATTTCAGTAAAAATGCACACGAAAGAGGCATTTCAGTAATTATTGCTGGAGCTGGTGGTGCGGCGCATTTACCTGGCATGGTTGCATCTATGTCGCCACTTCCTGTAATTGGAGTTCCAGTGAAATCTAGTAATTCTATTGATGGATGGGATTCGGTTTTATCAATTTTACAAATGCCGGGTGGCGTTCCTGTAGCAACTGTTGCTTTAAACGGAGCGAAAAATGCGGGAATCTTAGCGGCACAAATTATCGGAAGTTCTGATAAATGTGTGTTAGATAAAATCATCGCTTACAAAGAAGGATTGAAACAAGCTGTAATTAAAGCTTCTGAAGGATTGAAATAAAAAAAGAAAATCCCGTATTATTACTAATTCGGGATTTCTACTCACAATTAAGTGACAACTATAAAAAAATTCTACTCTCTCTTAATTCGGGGGAAAAAGGGATTTTCATCTTCATTTCGTCGACAAAATTATACACTTTATCGATAAAAACAAATTTTTATGGAACTTTTTTTAAAAAAATTTACAACAAATCACAATACTGCTCCTTTTTGTAAGATAAAACTTTCAGACTATAAAGTTGCTTTTGAAAAAACAATTGCATTAGCTAGAAATGAAATTAGCAATATCACAAACAATATTGAAGCACCTACTTTTCAAAACACCATCGAAGCTTTAGATTATTCAGGTGAACAATTGGATCGTTTATCGTCTATTTTCTTCAATTTGAATTCGGCTGAAACTTGTGATGAAATGCAAAAAATCGCACAGGAAGTTTCTCCTTTGTTGACCGAATTTAGCAATGATATTGCCTTAAACGAAGAGTTATTCAAAAGAGTTAAAGCCGTTTATGATCAAAAAGATATTTTGGAATTAACTACAGAGCAAGCTACTTTATTAGATAAAAAATTCAAAGGTTTTTCTAGAAATGGAGCATTACTTTCGGAAGAAGATAAATTAAAATTACGCGAAATTGATACCGAATTAGCAAAATTAAAATTGACTTTCGGAGAAAATGTTTTGGCAGAAACCAATAACTATCAATTACATATCATCAACGAAGCCGATTTAAAAGGTCTTCCTGATGGCACAAAAGAAATGGCGTCGAGTTTGGCCAAATCGAAAAATTTAGAAGGTTGGATTTTTACTTTAGATTTTCCAAGTTATTTACCTTTTGTAACGTATATCGAAAATCGTGAATTGCGAAAAGAAATTGCTATTGCTGCTGGAAAAAAATCGTTTCAAGATAATGAATTCGATAATAAAGAAAACGTAAAACGCATTGTCGAATTACGTCATAAACGTGCTAATTTATTGGGTTATCAATCGCATTCGCATTTTGTTTTGGAAGAACGAATGGCGCAAAATCCAGAAAAAGTACAATCGTTTTTGAATGATTTACTGGAAAAAGCAAAACCAGCAGCTCATAAAGAATTTGCTGAATTAACCGCTTTCGCGGCAGCATTAGACGGAATTGATCAATTAGAAAAATGGGATGGCGCATATTATTCGGAAAAATTAAAACAAAAATTATTCAGTTTGGATGATGAGTTGTTGAAACCGTATTTCAAATTAGAAAACGTCTTAAACGGTGCTTTCACCATTGCTGAAAAGTTATTCGGAATCACGTTCAAAGAAGTTTTTGATATTGACAAATATCACGAAGATGTGCAAACTTTTGAAGTGTTAGATTTCGAAGGCAAATTAGTGGCTATCTTCTACTCCGATTTCTTTCCAAGAAAAGGAAAACGAAACGGAGCTTGGATGACATCCTACAAACCACAATATATTAAGGACGGAATCAACGAACGCCCTCATGTTTCTATTGTTTGTAATTTCACACCACCAACCGAAACGAAACCATCATTATTAACTTTTAATGAAGTAACGACATTGTTTCACGAATTTGGGCACGCATTACACGGCATGTTAGCCAATACGACTTATCCTAGTTTATCCGGAACTTCGGTGTATTGGGATTTTGTGGAATTACCAAGTCAGGTAATGGAAAACTGGTGTTACGAACCTGAAGCGTTGGCATTGTTTGCAAAACATTACGAAACAGGTGAAATTATTCCGCAACAATATGTAGAAAAAATCAAAGAAAGCGCGAGTTTCTTAGAAGGAATGGCGACTTTAAGACAATTAAGTTTCGGAATTTTAGATATGACGTATCACGGGAAATCGCAAACTATTGCCGATGTAAAAGTTTTTGAAAAACAAGCTATGGAAATTGCATCTTTATATCCAGATGTGGAAGAAAATTGCATGAGTACTTCGTTTTCACATATTTTTCAAGGTGGTTATTCTTCGGGATATTATAGCTACAAATGGGCAGAAGTTTTAGATGCTGATGCGTTTGCCTATTTCCAAGAAAAAGGAATTTTCAATAAAGAAGTCGCAACCAAATTCAAAGACAACGTACTTTCAAAAGGTGGCACCGAATTACCAATGGAATTGTATAAAAAATTCAGAGGTCAAGAACCGAAAGTAGAGGCTTTGTTGAAGAGAGCTGGGTTGATTTAGATTATTGGAATTTTAGATATTTAGAAACCGAAACAAATCACTTCGGTTTCTTTTTACAACAAACTTTCATTTTTTTTTGAAACTTTAAAAACTTTGTTGTACATTTGTCTCATGGAATTCAAAGAAGCAAAAAATAAATTCGTTCAAACATGGGGAGCCTTAGGTTCTCAATGGGGCATTAACAAAACCATGGCACAGATTCATGCGTTGTTGATGGTTTCGCACGAACCCGTTTCTATGGAAGACATTATGGAAGAATTACAAATTTCGCGCGGTAATGCTTCTATGAATTTAAGAGCTTTGATGGATTGGGGCATCGTGTACAAAGAATACAAAGCAGGCGAAAGACGTGAATTTTTCACTGCCGAAAAAGATTTAGACGAATTAGCTGTAAAAATTTCGAGAGAACGTAGCAAACGCGAAATTAAACCCGCTTTGAAAATCTTAAAAGAAGTTTCTTCTATTCAATCAGATAACACAGCAGCGGAAAAACATTTCGTAAATCAAACTACAAAATTATACGATTTCGTCTTACAAGCCGACAATGTATTAGATAAAATCACAGAATACAAAGACAATTGGTTGGCACAATTGTTAGTAAAATTCATGAAGAAATAAAAAAATTTAACCTAAACTTTCATTTTTTTCTGAAAGTTTAAAATAATGGATACTTATGAGACAGCTTTCTTATTACCTAAATTTAATCCTTACAATTGTAGCTTTTATTATTGTTTTCATTGAAAATATTATTGGCTACAATTTAGATAGTAGCGTTGGATTCTTATTGATTCTTGGATTTTTTCAAGTATTTATATCATTTATATTAACTTTTTATGCTATTGCATATAACAGACTCTTGCTTATTTTCTACATACTTTATTGGTTTATTGTAACCCTGTTTTTTAAGTTTTTTATAGGTGATTTCTTCTATATGTGTCTTCTCATAGCAATTTATAATTTATATATAAATTATTGTAGTTTCTCAAATTCTAAATTTAATATTATAAAAGCATGAGTTTCCTAACCGCACAATGGAAAAACTTAGCATTATTCAATTATGAAATTGATGCTAAAATCTTAGAACAATATATCCCAAAAGGAACAGAGATAGATATTTGGAATGGAAAATGTTACATAAGTTTAGTCGGATTTATGTTTGAAAATGTAAAATTATTAGGATTAAAAATTCCGTTTCACATCAATTTTGAAGAAGTCAATTTGCGATTTTATGTAAAACGCTTTGAAAATGGTAAATGGAAACGCGGAGTAGTTTTTATTAAAGAAATTGTTCCAAAACCAGCGCTAACAATTGTAGCAAATACAATCTACAAGGAACATTATCAAACATTACAAATGAACCACTCAATTACAGAAAACAAACTAGAAAAAGTAGATTATGTTTATCAATGGAAAATTGAAAACAAGTGGAACACCATTTTAGTAGAAACTGAAAAAAATCCGATAGAAATTGAAGCGAACTCTGAGGCTGAATTTATAACCGAGCATTGTTTTGGCTACACGAAAGTAAACCAAGAAAAGACGTTTGAATATGAAGTTAAACATCCAAGATGGCAGCAATACGAAGTAACCAATCATTATTTAGATGTTGATTTCCACAAAACTTATGGTAAAAGGTTTGAATTTCTAAACAATCAAAAACCAATTTCAGTCATGCTTGCAGTTGGCTCTGAAATAAGTGTTGAAAATAAAAAACGAATAAAATCATGAACTATAATATCCCAAATTGTCTAATAATTCTAAGTGGAATTGGTCAAATATTTACAGCTTTAATTTACCCTTACATTCGCCATCAAGTTTTTGATTGGTATAACGATGTGAAACAACTAAAACCATTAAATCAAGAAATTGCAAAAACTTACGGAAGATATATACAAGGTTTAAATTTCTCTTTCGGATTAATTGCAATTGTATTTACTAATGAATTAAAAGAGCAATCTGCTTTGGCTGTGGCATTAACTGGATTAATAGCTGCCTATTGGGTTGGAAAAGTAGCCACACAAATTGCTTATTATCCAATGTATGATATTCCAAAAAGAAAACTATTCAAAGTTGGAAGCTATTTTATGAATACGCTATTTGTGCTTTTTGCAGTGGTGAATACTATTCTTTTTATTAATAATTTGATAAATCATTATAAATTATAAAATTATGAATTGGTCATATCTTATCAAACACTGGTTTTCAACATTACTTGTTGCGCCAATAATTTCAGATATAATAAATTACTATTATACCGATACCCGTACTTTGTTCAATCTAACTTCTGTCTATCCAATTACAGTAATATTTGGATTATTTTTTTCGCTACCAACTTATATAATACTTGGAATAATATATTACAAATTGGATAAAAAAAATACAAAACCTCTTTACATAAAACCCATATTACTGAGTATATGTACAATTGGAATTATTATATCATTCTCTATCGCTTTCAACAATAGAGAAGAAAACATCGCTCTATCTTATTCAATAACATCAATATTTTTTGGATTGATTTATAAAATAGAAAATAATGACACAAATAAAAATCTCAACAACAATTAACGCACCAATTGAAATTGTTTTCAACAATTGCAGAAATATCGATGTTCATCAATATTCAGCAAGTAAAACAAATGAAAAAGCAATTGAAGGAAGAACTTCAGGACTAATCAACAAAGGAGAAACTGTAACTTGGAAAGGAAAACACTTTGGTATTTATCTCAAACATCAAAGCATTATTACAAAAATGGATTTTCCAAACTATTTCGTTGACGAACAATTAAAAGGACATTTTAAAAGCTTCAAACATCAACATTTTTTTACCCAAAAAGAAAACCAAACTATAATGACAGATATTTTAGAATATAAAACGCCATTTGGATTTTTTGGTAAAATCTTCAATAGATTATTGTTAAAAAATCATTTAACTAAATTTATTCAAAATAGAAATAAAATAATAAAACAGATAACCGAAAAAGATAGCTACGCTAAAATATAACCCATTATCGCTTGTGTGGCTCCTTTATTCATTTGTACAAAAGTGCTACAAATATGCCCTTTTTCAAGTCGTTCGTCTTCGTTTTGGAGTAACAAATCAAAAACTTCATTAAGCTGGGTTTGATTTTGAATCGAAATACAACCTTCCATGTTAACCAAGGCCGTAGCTTCAGCAAAATGAGCATAATTTGGTCCAATGACAACAGGAACTCCAAAAGTTGCAGGTTCTAAAATATTGTGCACACCAGGATTTCCAAAACCTCCACCTACGTAGGCAATATCAGCATAAGAATATATTTTGGTTAAAATTCCAATTGTATCAATGACAAAAACAGAATAATTTGATACATCAACAGTATCTTTTTCAGAAAACAAGATCGTTTTTTTTGTAATTGCTTTTTTTAGCTCTTGTATTTGCTCTAATTTAATATTGTGTGGTGCTATAATAAATTTTACATTTTCAGCACTATTATTGATATAATCAATTAACAATTCTTCATCCTTAGGCCAAGAACTTCCAATTACAATTGTAGTTTTATCAGCTTTAAATTGTGCTATAAAATCCAGTGAATTATCGCGCTCTAAAATAGAAACTACTCTATCAAAACGAGTATCTCCAGAAACTTTCACATTGTTAAATCCAATGCTTTGCAATAGTGTTTTCGAACTTTCATTCTGCACAAAAAAGTAATCAAATGTTTTAAGTGCATTTCTATAAAATCCGCCATACCATTTAAAAAAAGCTTGGTTTTCTCGTAAAATTCCTGAAATCAGATATGTTTTTATTTGTTTTTTCTTAAGTTCATTTAAATAGTTTGGCCAATATTCATACTTAATAAAAAAAGCCATTTCTGGATGAACTATTCTTAAAAATTGCTTTGCATTCGAAATTGTATCCAAAGGCAAATAAACAGTAACATCTGCAAGGTTATTGTTTTTTCGCACCTCATAGCCTGAAGGTGAAAAAAAAGTAACTACAATTTTATGATTTGGATACTGTTGCTTGATAGCTTCAATTACAGGCAAACCCTGTTCATACTCTCCCAAAGACGCAGCGTGAAACCAAATTGTTCTATCAGTCGCTTGAATTTTATTTTCCAAGGTTTGAAAGACAGCCTTTCGTCCTTCAACAAAAAGTTTCATTTTAGGACTAAAAAGCGTAATAATTTTTAGCAATTGTGAAGCTAGAATTACAATTAAATTATATATTTGATTCATGCCAATATTTAAGGTTATAAAAGTACGATTGTTTCATCAAATAAAAAAAATATGAAATTGTTTTCAATAAAAATGGGGATTTTTGTAAGTGTATTTTTTATTGTAAATTTAGCAATAAAGAAATATTTGTTTGAAGAACAGCTAGATAGCAAAGCTGTTATATCAACACTAATAGGCACAATAATCGTAGGAATAGTCTATTATTTTTTAAACAGAAAAAAAACCACATCAAAAGATAATTAGTAATTTTGCAAACAGAAAATTTCAATCATGAGAAAATTACAAATGGTTGACTTAAAAAGTCAATACGAAAAAATAAAAGAAGAAGTAAATGCTTCTATTCAAGAAGTTTTAGACACAAACACTTATATCAATGGCCCTTTGGTACACCAATTTCAGGCTGATTTAGAAAAATATTTAGGTGTAAAACACGTAATTCCTTGTGCAAACGGAACTGATGCCTTACAAATTGCGATGATGGGATTGGATTTACAGCCAGGTGATGAAGTAATTACAGCTGATTTCACTTTTGCTGCTACGGTAGAAGTGATTGCTTTGTTGCAATTGACTCCTGTTTTAGTAGATGTTGACATGAACAACATGAACATTTCACTTGACGGAATTCGTAAAGCAATTACACCAAAAACAAAAGCAATTGTTCCAGTGCATTTGTTTGGTCGTGCTGCGAATATGGATGCAATTATGGAAATTGCCAAAGAACATAATTTATATGTTATCGAAGATAATGCACAAGCAATTGGTGCTGATTATACTTCAAAAGATGGTTCTAAAAAGAAAGTTGGAACAATTGGACATGTAGCAGCAACTTCATTTTTTCCATCAAAGAATTTAGGTTGTTATGGAGATGGAGGTGCGATTTTTACTAATGATGATGCTTTAGCTCACAAAATCAGAGGAATTGTCAACCACGGAATGTATGAAAGATACCATCACGATGTAGTAGGCGTAAATTCTCGTTTAGATAGTATTCAAGCAGGTGTTTTGAAAGCAAAATTACCGCATTTAGACACTTATAATAAAGCGCGTCAAGATGCAGCTAGAAAATATAGTTTGGCTTTAGCGCAAAATTCAAACATTTGGGCACCAACCATTTGTGAATCATGTGATTGTCATGTATTTCATCAATATGTAATCCGAATTTTAAATGGAAAACGCGATGGGTTATTGGAACATTTACAAGCTAAAGGAATTCCTTGTGCCATATATTATCCAATTCCGTTACACAGCCAAAAAGCATATGCTGATTCGAGATATAAAGAAGCAGATTTTCCCGTTACTAACCAATTAGTAAAAGAGGTAATTGCATTGCCAATGCACACAGAATTAGATGACGAACAAATTAAATTTATCACAGATTCTGTTTTAGAATACGTATAATAGTATTCAGTCTCAGTATTCAGTCTCAGTTACTGTCTACTGTGACTGTAGCTGAAAACTAAAAGATGAAAATATTAGTCACAGGAGGTTTAGGATTTATCGGCTCACACACGGTTGTAGAATTGCAAAATGAAGGCTTTGAAGTTGTAGCAATTGATAATCTTTCCAATTCATCAATTGATGTTTTAGATGGTATTGAACGCATTACCCAAAAAAAACCTTTATTTGAAAATATTGACTTGCGTGATAAATTAGCTGTTCAAGATTTTTTTAAAAAACACCAAGATATTGCTGGAGTAATTCATTTTGCTGCTTCAAAAGCGGTGGGAGAAAGTGTTGAAAATCCGTTATTATACTATGAAAACAACATCAATTCATTAGTATATTTATTGCAAGAGTTACAAAAAAAGCCAGAATCATATTTTATTTTCAGTTCGTCTTGTACGGTTTACGGTCAAGCCGAAAAAATGCCAATTACAGAAAATGCTCCTGTACAACAAGCGATGTCGCCGTATGGGAATACCAAACAAATTGGGGAAGAAATTATTACCGATGTTGCAAAAGTGAGTAATATTAATTCCATTTTACTGCGTTATTTTAATCCAATTGGCGCTCATGATTCAGCTGAAATTGGAGAATTACCTATAGGAGTTCCTCAAAATTTAATACCTTTCATTACACAGACAGCTTATGGATTAAGAGAGAAATTAGCTGTTTTTGGAAATGACTACCCAACAATCGATGGAACTGCTGTAAGAGATTACATTCATGTAGTTGATTTAGCAAAAGCGCATGTAGTTGCATTAAAACGTCTGCTCAACAAACAAAATACAGACAAAGTCGAAACCTTTAATTTAGGAACAGGAAAAGGGAGTTCAGTTTTAGAAGTAATCAAAGCTTTCGAAAAAGTTTCAGGTCAAAAATTAAATTATCAAATCGTAGGCAGACGCGAAGGTGACATCACTGAGGCCTATGCAAATACTGAAAAAGCGAATTCAATTCTTGGTTGGAAAACAGCATTGTCGCTCGAAGAAGCACTAGCTTCCGCTTGGAAATGGGAAAATAAGGTTAGAAACAAACAACAATAAGGCTATCCCCCAAAATATAGGAATGCTTTCTACCCAAAAATTCGAATAATATTTAGACCGATTTCTGTTTGAAAAATATATAAAAACAGCAATTAAACCCACAAAAAACACATCAATCCTAGTGAATTGATTTGTTACAAAAAATTCTAAAATTAAGAAAACTGTCAAAAAAGCAAATCCTACTAATTTTGTTTGCTTTACCCCTATTCGCTGAGGAATCGTTTGCAATGAAATCGCATCAAATTGCAAATCTACAATTTCAAAAACACACATTAGCGCATAAATCAAAACAAAGCGTTGCAATCCATATAAAAATAATTCTTGAGTAAATTCAAGCTTTGCATTCACTATAGGAAGCAAAAAAGTAATTATTGTCCAACTTAAAACAACTAAAAAAACTTTAAAACCAATCCAATTTCGCGCTGACTTTAGTTTTCCAAAAAAAGAAAATCCGTAAACTAACACTACCCCAAAAGCAAGAAAAGATAGTAATTTTGAGCTAATTTCTAGTTGCAAAAAGTAGAAAATTGATGCAAAAAATGAAATCAAACTTACTACAAAGATCAATTTCATTTTTATTGTTTTTTGTGTTTCATTTTGAATAAAAAATCGAAAGTACTTAATACAATTATAAGCAGTAATCGTTCCATAAAACCCAAAATAAGCGACAGACTCTTCATAAGAAATGTTTAATAACAGTATCGTTATTCTAATAAAAGCATAAGCAGCTAATGCCACATGAATACTACTATCAATATAAAAATCTATTATTTTCTTAAAAAGCATCATTCAACAAAATTAATCAATCTGTTAATAAGATACTGTTTTAGTTGATAAAATCACAAAATTTCACAATTTAAAAGCAAATTATTACAAGATTAATAATTACTTTTGTTGTCCAAAACAACACATAAAAACACTTATACATTTTATCAATAAATGAGAACAGACGCATTCGCTTTGAGACATTTAGGTCCACGTGAAACAGACTTAAATCACATGTTTAAAACCATTGGTGTAGACTCTTTAGACCAATTAATTTTTGAAACTATTCCTGATGATATTCGTTTAAAAAACGATTTAAATTTAGAAGCTCCAATGACAGAATATGAATATTTGAATCATATTCAAGAATTAGGCAAAAAAAATAAAGTTTTCAAATCCTATATTGGTTTAGGCTATCATCCAGCAATTGTTCCTGCTGTAATCCAAAGAAATATTTTTGAAAATCCAGGATGGTACACAGCTTACACACCATACCAAGCAGAAATCGCACAAGGTCGTTTAGAAGCAATTTTAAATTTTCAAACGACAGTTATGGAATTAACTGGAATGGAAATTGCAAATGCATCATTATTAGACGAAGGAACTGCCGCTGCTGAAGCAATGGCGTTATTACTAGATGTACGTTCTCGTGATCAGAAAAAAAATAATGTAAATAAATTTTTTGTTTCTGAAGAAATTTTACCACAAACACTTTCTGTATTACAAACGCGTGCTACACCTTTTGGAATTGAGTTAGTTGTTGGAAATCATGAAACTTTTGATTTCTCAAGTGACTTCTTTGGAGCTATGTTACAATATCCAGGAAAATATGGTCAAGTTTATGACTATGCTGGTTTTATCGCAAAAGCAAAAACAAACGAAATTAAAGTTGCCGTTGCAGCAGATATTTTATCATTAGTAAAACTGACTCCTCCAGGCGAAATGGGTGCTGATGTTGTAATAGGAACAACACAACGCTTTGGTATTCCAATGGGTTATGGTGGGCCTCATGCAGGATATTTTGCAACTAAAGAAGAATATAAACGCTCAATGCCAGGAAGAATCATCGGTGTTTCTATTGATGCAAATGGAAACCGCGCGTTGCGTATGGCATTAGGAACTCGCGAGCAACATATTAAACGCGAAAAAGCAACTTCTAACATTTGTACTGCTCAAGTTTTATTAGCAGTTATGGCCGGAATGTATGCTGTATATCACGGACCAAAAGGCTTACAATATATTGCCGATAAAGTACATGCTTCTGCAACAACAACAGCTGAAGCTTTAAACAAATTAGGTGTTTACCAAACAAACTCCGCTTTCTTCGATACAATTTTAGTAAAAGCTGATGCTAACAAGGTAAAAGCAATTGCTGAAAAACAAGAAGTGAATTTTTATTATGTTGATTCAGAAACAATTTCAATTGCTTTCAATGAAACTACTTCAGTTGCTGACATCAATCAAATTATAGCAATTTTTGCTGAGGCAACAGGTAAAAATACTGAATCAATCAATCAATTAGCTAAAGAATCAATTCTTTCCGAAAATTTAATTAGAAAATCATCTTTCTTACAACATGATGTATTTAACAACCATCATTCAGAAAGCCAATTGATGCGTTATATCAAAAAATTAGAGCGCAAAGATTTATCATTAAATCATTCGATGATTTCTTTAGGTTCTTGTACAATGAAATTAAATGCTGCTGCCGAAATGTTACCATTATCAATGGCAAACTGGAACAGCATTCACCCTTTTGCTCCTATTGAACAAGCTGAAGGTTATATTACAATGCTTAAAAAATTAGAGCAGCAACTAAATGTGGTTACTGGTTTTACTGGCACAACATTACAACCGAATTCTGGTGCTCAAGGTGAGTATGCAGGTTTAATGGCTATTCGTGCATATCATCAATATCGTGGTGACAATCACAGAACAGTTTGTTTAATTCCTTCCTCTGCTCATGGAACAAATCCAGCATCAGCCGCTATGGCAGGAATGGATATAATTGTAACAAAAACAACTCCAGAAGGAAATATTGACGTTGAAGATTTAAGAGCTAGAGCTATTGAGTTTAAAGATAAATTATCTTGTTTAATGGTAACTTATCCATCAACCCATGGCGTTTTTGAAAGCTCTATAATTGAAATTACAAACATTATTCACGAAAATGGTGGATTAGTATATATGGATGGTGCCAACATGAATGCCCAAGTTGGATTAACAAATCCTGCTACAATTGGTGCCGACGTTTGTCACTTAAACTTACACAAAACGTTCGCTATTCCTCATGGTGGTGGTGGACCTGGTGTTGGACCAATTTGTGTGAACGACAAATTAGTTCCGTTCTTACCAACAAATCCAGTAGTAAAAGTTGGTGGAGACAAAGCAATTACAGCTATTTCTTCAGCTCCATACGGATCAGCTTTAGTTTGTTTAATTTCTTATGGCTATATCTGTATGTTAGGCGCAGAAGGACTAACAAATGCAACAAAATATGCTATTCTAAATGCAAATTATATGAAAGCCCGTTTACAAGAACATTATCCAGTTTTATATTCTGGAGAAATGGGACGTGCTGCTCACGAAATGATTTTAGATTGTCGTGCATTTGAAGATAACGGCATTAAAGTAACTGACATTGCTAAACGTTTAATGGATTATGGATTCCACGCTCCTACAGTATCTTTTCCTGTAGCTGGAACCTTAATGATTGAACCAACAGAATCAGAAGATTTAGCAGAATTAGATCGTTTTTGTGATGCTTTGATTGCGATTCGTAAAGAAATTGCCGCTTCATCTAAAGAAGATGCTCAAAATATATTAAAAAATGCACCGCATACTTTAGCAATGGTAACTGCTAATGAGTGGACTTATCCTTATACTAGAGAGCAAGCCGCATACCCATTAGAATACATTGCTGAGAATAAATTTTGGCCTACTGTTCGTCGTGTTGACGAAGCATATGGCGATAGAAATTTAGTTTGTTCATGTGCTCCTATTGAAGCTTATATGTAATTTATAAGCAAAATTAAAAAACTCCAAAAAAGGTTTCAGGTTTATAACTTGAAACCTTTTGTTTTAAAATGACATTTATCAATAATACACACATTTGAAAATTGTAACTTTGAACTTTATTCTCAAGTAAATGAACGATATAGAAACACGAGAAGACATTTTATTGATCATGCAAAAGTTTTATGATAAACTATTAGCCGATGATGCAATTAATTTTTTCTTCACCAAAATAACAACAGTTGACCAACATTTAGAGGAACATTTTGAAACATTAGCCACATTTTGGGAACAATCCTTGTTTTTAAAAGGTGGTTATTACAACAATATGTTTTCAATTCACAAAGAAATACATGAAAAATCGGCTTTTACAAAAGAACATTATACTATTTGGTTGAATTATTTTTATGCAACAATAGATACGTATTTTGCAGGAAAAAATGCAGAGCAAATGAAAACACAAGCACTAAGCATGGCAACTATAATGCAAATAAAATTTACATAAAAAAGCAATAAAAAAGTCAATTTCGTAATTTTTTAACCATAAATTGACAATTCGATAATTACTTCAAACAATTGAGTTGTTTTTATCTTATGTTAAGAAATAATTAATAATTTCGTTACACTAACTAATATGTTATGAATATAAAAATAACTGGTTCTGGAAGTTATATTCCAACTGAAACAATATCCAATATTGATTTTGCAAAGCACTCATTTTTAAATGATGATGGAACTCCATTTCCTTATCCAAATGATGTTGTTGCTGAAAAATTTTTAGAAATTACAGGAATTAGAGAACGAAAATATGTTTCCGATGATTTATGCACGTCTGACATTGCTTTCATTGCCGCAAAAAAAGCCATTGAAGATGCTAAAATAGATCCCGAAACATTAGATTATATTATACTTGCGCACAACTTTGGTGATGTAAAAAAAGGAGCCATTCAATCTGATATTTTACCAAGTTTAGCAACTCGTGTAAAACATCATTTAAGAATTAAAAACCCAAAATGTGTTGCCTATGATATCCTTTTTGGTTGCCCTGGATGGGTTGAAGGAGTAATCCAAGCTTATGCCTTTATTAAAGCTGGTATGGCAAAAAAATGTTTAGTTATAGGTGCCGAAACCCTGTCAAGAGTAGTCGATATGCACGATAGAGATTCTATGATTTATTCTGATGGAGCTGGAGCCACAATAGTTGAAGCAACAGAAGAAGAAGGTGGAATATTAGCACACGAAACAGCTACTTTTACTTATGATGAAGCTTATTATTTATTCTTCGGAAATTCATTCAATAAAGATCATGATCCTGATGTTCGTTACATCAAGATGCACGGTAGAAAAATTTATGAGTTTGCGCTAAGTCAAGTTCCAAAAGCAATGGCTGCCTGCATCGAAAAAAGCGGCGTTGATATTAGTAAAGTTAAAAAAGTATTGATTCATCAAGCCAATGAAAAAATGGATGAAGCTATTATTCATCGCTTTTTTAAACAATACAAACAAACTCCACCCGAGGGTGTTATGCCGATGAGTATTCATAAATTAGGAAATTCAAGTGTAGCTACTGTTCCAACACTTTTTGATTTGATGATTAAAGGTCAATTAGAAAATCAAAGCCTTGAAAAAGGTGATGTTATTTTATTTGCTTCAGTAGGCTCAGGCATGAATATTAATGCGATTGTTTATCAAATGTAATCTTTTTGTTTCAAGTTTGAGGTTTCAGGTTTCAAGTTAAATCACTAATTTTACCAACTGTTTTCAACTTGAAACTTTAAACTTGAAACAAAATTTACAATGTACGAAAAAACATATCCTAGCAAGCGATTCAATATTACTTTAGATTTTCTAAAAAAACACATCAAAACTTCCGAAACTATTTTTGATTTAGGTGTACCAAATCCTTTTTCAAAAATCATGGTAGATAATGGCTATACCGTTATCAATACAAAAGGAGAAGACATTGATAACGACCAATCGACGCTTCAAAATGAGAGTTATGAAGTGTTTACAGCTTTTGAAATTTTCGAACATTTATTGAATCCTTATACGGTTTTGCAAAATGTAAAATGCGATAAAATTTTAATTTCTATTCCATTGCGATTATGGTTTTCTCCAGCATATAGAAGCAAAACAGATATGTGGGATAGACATTATCATGAATTTGAAGATTGGCAATTAGATTGGTTATTAGAAAAAACAGGATTTAAAATTATTGATAGTACAAAATTTACGCATCCAGTAAAGAAGATTGGTTTTAGACCTCTATTAAGATGGTTTACACCAAGATATTATTTAGTTTATGCAGAAAGAAAGTGATTAGTAATTAGTGAATAGTAATTAGTCAAATGCGATACTACATAATTATACCAACTTACAACGAGGAAAAATTCATTTCATTAACACTACAATCGTTAGTAGAACAAACTGTTTTACCAACAAAAATTGTAGTCGTGAACGATAATTCTACCGATAAAACTCCTGAAATTGTTTTAGCTTTCACCGAAAAGCATCCTTTTATTACTTTAGTAAACAAAAAATCAGATAATGTTCATTTACCTGGAAGTAAAGTAATTCAAGCATTTCATGAAGGAGAAAAACACATCGATGACAATTACGACATCATTGTAAAAGTTGATGCTGATTTAATTTTTCCAGCAAATTATTTCGAAACTATTATTAAACATTTCAAATCTGATGAAACAATTGGAATGGTTGGAGGATTTTGTTATATCGAAAAGAACGGTGACTGGGTTTTAGAGAATTTAACCGATAAAGACCATATTCGTGGTGCTTTAAAAGCATATCGTGCAGCAACTTTCAAACAAATTGGAGGCTTAAAACCAGCTATGGGATGGGATACTGTTGATGAATTACTTTGCAAATTCTATAACTGGAAAGTAGTTACAGACGAAAGTCTACATGTAAAACACCTTAAACCAACAGGCGCCAGCTACAACAAAGCTGCAAGATACAAACAAGGCGAAGCATTTTATAGTTTAGGTTATGGATTCCTAATCACTACAATTTCATCATTAAAACTAGCCATGCGCAAAGGAAAACCTCTACTATTTATCGATTATTTAATGGGCTTTTGGAAAGCAAAATCATCCGGAAAACCTTTATTTGTAACCCATGAACAAGCTAAGTTTTTCAGAAAATACCGTTGGAAAAAAATGAAAGAAAAATTATTCTAAAATTATATATTTACAAAAAACACTATTTTTGTTATTGTCTTAATGTATGAATTACAACCATTAAACAATAATTTAAACTTTTAAACTAAATTTATGAAAGCATACGTATTCCCAGGACAAGGAGCACAATTTACTGGAATGGGCAAAGATTTATATGAAAATTCAGCTGTAGCCAAAGAATTATTTGAAAAAGCTAACGAAATATTAGGTTTTCGAATTACAGATGTTATGTTTGAAGGAACAGCTGAAGAACTAAAAGAAACTAAGGTTACACAACCAGCCGTTTTTTTACATTCAGTAATTTTAGCCAAAACATTAGAAGATTTTAAACCAGAAATGGTTGCTGGACATTCATTAGGAGAATTTTCAGCGTTAGTTGCTAATGGTACTTTATCTTTTGAAGACGGATTAAAACTAGTTTCTCAAAGAGCTATGGCAATGCAAAAAGCTTGCGAAATCAAACCTTCTACAATGGCAGCTGTTTTAAATTTAGACGACAATATTGTAGAAGATATATGTGCTTCAATCGATGGTGTTGTGGTGGCGGCAAACTATAACTGCCCTGGACAATTAGTAATTTCGGGAGAATATAAAGCGGTAGAATTAGCTTGTGAAAAAATGAAAGAAGCTGGTGCAAAACGCGCATTAATTTTACCCGTTGGAGGAGCTTTTCATTCACCAATGATGGAACCAGCAAGAGAAGAATTAGCAGCAGCTATTGAAGCAACTACTTTTTCAACTCCTATTTGCCCAGTATATCAAAATGTAACTGCTAGTGCTGTTTCAGATGCAAATGAAATCAAGAAAAATTTAATTATTCAATTAACAGCTCCAGTAAAGTGGACACAATCTGTAAATCAAATGATTGCTGATGGCGCTACAAGCTTTACAGAAGTTGGACCAGGAAAAGTATTAGTAGGTTTAGTAAATAAAATCAACAAAGAAGTAGCAACTATTTCTGCATAATCTTGGATAACCGGGATACTATTTTGGCATTTATTTTGTATTAACCCTAGAAACAAAACTATTTTATATGAAAAGAATAATTTTATCACTTGCCATTGCTGTATTAGTAATGTCTTGTAAAGAAGAAACTAAAGAAAAAGTAAAAGAAGCTTCAAAAGCAGTAGGTGCCGACATAAAACAAGCTGCTGACTCTGCAAAAGTAAAAGCAAAGAAAGTACTAGACTCATCAAAAGTAGGCGAAAAAGCAAAAGAAATTGTAGCTAAAGGCGCTGAAAAAGTTGAAGAAGGCGCTAAAAAAGTAAAAGAATCTGCTAAAAAATAATTCTAAATCCTCATGAAAAACATGAGGATTTTTTTATTCCTCTACGTGTAGAACAAAATCTACAAAAATTGTATCTTGCAATCGATTTTAAATGCATTATGAAAAATAACAACTACATCATGAAATTTTTAAGAGTTCTACTTATTTTATTTGTTCTTCCAACATTTGCTCAACAAGGAGGCATGTGGATTCCTAGCATGTTAAAAGGAATGAACGAATCTGAAATGAAAACACTCGGCATGAAATTATCTGCCGAAGAAGTGTATTCTGTAAACCAGTCTAGTTTAAAAGATGCTATCGTTCACTTTGACGGCGGTTGCACATCTGAAATTATTTCTCCAAAAGGATTAATGCTAACTAATCATCATTGTGGTTATGATGCTATCCAAAGTCATTCCACAGTAGAACACGATTATTTACAAGATGGATTTTGGGCAAAAAACAATGCTGAAGAATTACCAAATCCTGGTATGGTTGCTACACTTATTGTAAGCATTCATGATGTAACAAACGCTGTTTTGGAAGATGTTCTATCATCAAAATCTGAAGCAGAAAAACAAAAGAAAATTCAAGAAAATATAGCTAAAATTCAAGCTTCTTTTCCAAAAGAAAAATGGCAAGAAAACAGAATTAAAGTATTCTACGAAGGAAATCAATATTTATTATTTGTTACCGAAACATTTAAAGACATTCGATTGGTAGGAACGCCTCCATCATCTATTGGAAAATTTGGCTCTGATACTGACAACTGGGTTTGGCCACGTCATACAGGTGATTTCTCACTTTTCAGAATTTATGCCAACAAAGACAACAAACCTGCAGAATATGCCGCAGATAATATTCCATATACACCAAAACACTTTTTACCAATATCTTTAGATGGAATTAGTGAAAATGATTTTACATTGGTTTTTGGTTTTCCAGGAAGAACTCAGGAATACTTGCCTTCACACGCAGTTGAACAAATTGTAACTACCTTAAATCCAGCAAAAATTGAAATTCGTGACGCCGCTTTGAAAGTACAAGATGGCTTCATGCGAAAAGACAAAGCAATTAAAATCCAATACGCTTCAAAATATGCTAGTGTTGCTAACTATTGGAAAAAATGGATTGGAGAAAGCAAAGGATTAAAAAAATCAAATGCTGTAGCATTAAAACAAAATTTTGAAAAACAATTTTCAGAAAAAGTAATTGCTCAAGGAAAACAAAATGAGTATGGTAGCTTATTGACCGATTTTGATAAAAATTACAAAGCCATCAATGATTATGCGCTTGCTAGAGATTATTTTGTAGAAGTCGTTTTAAGAAATACAGAATTATTAAGTTTAGGATTTAAAATATACCAATTAGAGCAAGTATACAAAACAAAAGGGGAACAAGCTTTTACCGATCGTAAAAATAACTTTATAAAAGAATCTGAAGGATTTTATAAAGATTTTAGCGCTAAAGTAGATGAAAAAGTTTTTGAACAATTAATTGCTTTATACGGAACAAAATCTCCATTGGCACCTGAAGTATTAAAAAACAAAGATTATAAAGCTTTGACTACTGAAGTATATTCAAAATCAAAACTAACTTCTTATAACACACTTAAAAAGTTATTTGAAGGTGATTCAAAAACAATTTTCAAAAAACTTAACAAAGACAAAGGCTATTTATTAGTTAAAGAATTAGCAGATAATTTCTACAAAAACATTTCACCTAAGTATGATGAAATCAACTTACAAATAGCAGCATTACAACGCAACTATATGAAAGCTCAATTAGAACTTTTCCCTAATGCACGCTTTTTTCCAGATGCAAATAGCACCTTACGTGTAACCTATGGAAAAGTAAAAGGGTACAATCCAAGTGACGCCGTTTATTATGAACCAGTAACTCATTTAGACGGAATTGTTGAAAAATATGTACCTGGAGATTATGAATTTGACGTTCCAGCTAAATTATTAGAATTAGAAAAAAACAAAGATTACGGAATCTATGCAGATGCATCAGGAAAAATGCCAGTATGTTTCATTGGAACAAACCACACAACTGGAGGAAATTCTGGAAGTCCTGCTATAGATGCAAACGGAAATTTAATTGGATTAAATTTTGACAGAGTATGGGAAGGCACAATGAGTGATATCAATTATGACCCTGAAATATGCAGAAACATTATGGTTGACGCTAGATATGTACTATTCATAATTGACAAATTTGCAGGCGCAAGTCACTTATTAGACGAGATGAAATTAGTTCATCCTAAAAAACAGACAGCCAAATAATTACAAAAAAAATATCAAAACAATAGTTTGGCACGAGATTTGAAATATAGCATTTCGGAATCCAAAGAAAAAAAATTAAAAAAATTTGTCTAAAAATATTTTGACATGTTAAAAAATTTATATCTTTGCTCCGAATTAATAATTAACCTTTATAATTTAGTAAGATGAAAAAAGTTGTTTTAAGTTTAGCAATCGTTGCTGCAATGTTCGTTTCTTGTAAAGAAAATGCTGCTGAAACTACAGAAGCTGTAGATTCAACTGTAGTTGAAACTCCTGCTGTTGAAGAAGCTCCTGCTGCTGATTCTACTGCTGTTGATAGCGCTGCTGCACCTGCTGCTGAAGCTGCTGCACCTGCTGCTGAAGCTGCACCTGCTAAGTAATTTATTGCTGACAGAAAAAATTAAGCTCCACAAGGTGGGGCTTTTTTTAAATAATATAAAAAAAGCAGAATAGTGAAAGTCTATTCAAAACAAAATTTTAACCTTTTATAATTAAAAAAATGAAAAAAGTTGTATTAAGTTTAGCAGTTGTTGCTGCTATGTTCGTTTCTTGTAAAGAAGCTGCTGAAAACACTGAAGCTGCTGCTGACTCAACTGTTGTTGAAGCTCCTGCTGCTGATTCTACTGCTGTAACTGCTGATTCTACTGCTGTTGATAGCGCTGCTGCACCTGCTGCTGAAGCTGCTGCACCTGCTGCTGAAGCTGCACCTGCTAAATAATTAGCTACTCACAGAAAAAAATAAAACCCTGCAATGCAGGGTTTTTTTATTATTACAAATTTCCAAATATATCTTCAGCAGATGAAAAATCCAAGAATTCTGCTTTATCTGCATACTTAATTATTTCATCTATTCCTTTTTGAAGTAATAATTGCGTTGTATATCTTCTACTCACTGCGATTTCATGCTCATCTAATATCAATCTAAAGAAAAACTTACCGCTAGAAGATTTAAAACGCATAAAAACACATCTATCCAGAGAACTTTTAAGTAGTTCTATTTGATCTTCACATTCAAACCGCAATTCAAAATCGTTACTTGTAAAAATCGTTTTGCCTTTTCTAGAAACAAATTCATATTTATAAGCTCCGCTTAATCGTTGTGCGATTACAAATGTACCCATAGATTGATAATTTTAATAAAGAATTCTTTAAAGATAATAGAAAAATCTAGACTAAGTATCTATAAACAAAAAAAGCTCCAAACATAGTTTGAAGCTTTTTGTACTCAAGGCGGGACTTGAACCCGCACGGGCATTACTACCCACTGGATTTTAAGTCCAGCGTGTCTACCAATTCCACCACTCGAGCAAATATTTTTGGTAGTAGAGCGAAAAACGGGGTTCGAACCCGCGACCTCGACCTTGGCAAGGTCGCGCTCTACCAACTGAGCTATTTTCGCGTTTCGTTTCGTTATCTCTTAAAGAACGTCGCCATACTTGTTCCGTATTGCGAGTGCAAATATAGCACATATTTTCATTATTGCAAGTACTTTTGAAATAAAAATTAAATCTTTTTTATAACCTTTTGATAACTAATAATTTATTTTTAAAATTATTTTTTTACCAACATTCGTTTTATTTCGTTTAGCTTCATTAATGCTTCCACAGGCGTTAATGTATTGATGTCGATATTCATAATTTCTTCTTTAATATCTTCTAAAAGCGGGTCGTCTAAATTAAAGAAACTCAGTTGCAACTCATCATTTGCCGATTTAATTCCAGATAATTCTTCGCTGGAATGTCTTTTTTCTAATTGCTTTAATAGTTTCTGTGCTTTTTGAATTACAATTTGAGGCATTCCTGCCATTTTTGCTACGTGAATACCAAAACTGTGCGCGCTTCCGCCTTTCACTAATTTACGAATGAATAAAACCGTATCTTTTAATTCCTTTACCGAAACATTGAAATTCTGAATTCTGTCAAACGTAACTTCCATTTCGTTTAATTCATGATAATGCGTAGCAAAAAGCGTTTTCGGTTTGTTTGGGTGTTCGTGCAAATATTCTGAAATCGCCCAAGCAATCGAAATTCCGTCATAGGTTGAAGTTCCTCTTCCAATTTCATCTAATAACACCAAACTTCTCTCGGAAATATTATTCAAAATCGAAGCGGTTTCGTTCATTTCCACCATAAAAGTAGATTCGCCCATCGAAATATTATCGCTCGCCCCTACTCTAGTAAAAATTTTATCCACCACACCCATTCTAACGCTTTCTGCTGGAACAAAACTCCCCATTTGCGCCATTAACACAATCAAAGCCGTTTGACGCAAAATAGCCGATTTCCCCGACATATTTGGACCAGTAATCATGATGATTTGCTGGGTTTCTCTATCTAAATAAACATCATTAGAAATATACGGCACACCAACAGGCAATTGCTTTTCAATTACAGGATGACGACCTTCTTTGATTTCCAAATCAAAACTATCATCTAAATCAGGACAAACGTATTTGTTATCAATCGCTAATTGCGTGAAAGAAGTCAAACAATCTAATTGCGCAATTAAATTCGCATTCAACTGAACGTGTTTGATGTAAGTTGCAATCCAATTCACCAATTGCTCAAACAACTGCGTTTCTAACTGATGAATCTTTTCCTCAGCACCTAAAATCTTCGATTCGTATTCTTTAAGTTCTTCCGTAATATAACGCTCAGCATTCACAAGAGTTTGCTTACGAATCCATTCGGCAGGAACTTTATCTTTATGCGTATTTCGAACTTCGATATAATAACCAAAAACGTTATTAAACGAAACTTTCAACGAAGGAATACCAGAAGCAGCGCTTTCTCTTTGCTCTAATTCTTCTAAATATCCTTTTCCTGTTGATGAAATCGCTCGTAATTCATCTAACTCAGAATGAACTCCAACCGCAATTGCATTTCCTTTATTCACACTTACTGGAGCGTCTTCTTGAATGGTTGTTTTGATTTTTTCTCTCAACAATTCACAAGCGTGCAAACTATCACCAATCACTCGCAAAGCTTCATTATCGCTACCTAAAGCCAAAGTCTTAATCGGAATAATGGCATCTAATGAATCTTTTAGAAAATTAACTTCTCTTGGAGAAATTTTCCCTGTGGCAACCTTCGATATCAAACGTTCTAAATCAGAAATTTGCTTGATTTGATATTGAATTTGTTGTAAAACTTCTGGATTAGTTTTTAGATACGAAATCACCTCATGGCGACTTCTAATTTTTGAAATATCTTTCAAAGGAAGTGCCAACCAACGTTTCAACAACCTTGCACCCATTGGCGAAAGTGTTTTATCAATTACATCTAAAAGCGTTACTGCATTGGGATTATAACTGTGATATAATTCTAAATTTCGAATCGTAAATTTATCCATCCAAACGTAAGCATCTTCGGCTATACGTTGAATATTTGTGATATGTTGAATCTTGTTATGTTGTGTTTCTGACAAATAATACAAAATCGCACCCGAAGCAATCAAACCCTCCGTTAATTCTTCCACACCAAAACCTTTTAGTGAATTGGTTTGAAAGTGTTTCGTCAAACTTTCTAAAGCATAATCCTCTTTATACACCCAATCTTCCAAAAAGAACGTATGAAAATCATCTCCAAAAACCGAGTTAAACTGATTTTTAAACTGTTTCGGAATTAAAATTTCACTCGGACGGAAGTTTTGCAATAGTTTATCAATATATTCTTCATTGCCTTGCGAAACTAAAAATTCACCTGTTGAAACATCTAAAAACGAAACCCCAACTGTTTTCTTTCCAAAATGAACTGATGCTAAAAAGTTGTTCGACTTCGATTGCAACACCTCATCATTCATCGAGACTCCAGGCGTAACCAACTCTGTAACGCCACGTTTTACGATGGTTTTAGTCATTTTTGGATCTTCTAATTGATCGCAAATTGCCACTCGAAGTCCGGCTTTAACTAACTTAGGTAAATACGTATTAATGGAATGATGTGGAAATCCTGCCAACGCAGTTTCAGTTTCAGAACCAGCGCCACGTTTTGTCAAAGTAATCCCTAAAATTCCGGCTGCTCTAACTGCATCTTCTCCAAAAGTTTCATAAAAATCGCCCACACGAAACAACAAACAAGCATCGGGATATTTGTTTTTTATCTCGTTGTATTGCTTCATCAAAGGTGTTTCCTTGGGTGCTTTATCGGGAGTTGCTGCAGATTTCTTAGCCACAATTTCAAATTTTAAGTATGATTGCGAAGGTAAGAAAATCAATAACAATTTCAAGGGCAAGGGCAAGAACAATTTTTAAGTTCAAATGCAATTTCAAGTTCAAGTTCAAATATTAACGTAAAGAGGCAAAGTTTTTCGCAAAGTTTGCAAAGACTTTAATGAACTTAAATGACTTACATGTTTAAAAATTGACATATCGACTAATTGCCTAATTGCCACATTATATCTATTTTTGTCCCATGAGAAAATTAGCCAACGCAGAATTAGAACGCAAAAACATTAAAGAGTTTAAAGAAGCTCAAAAAACACCAATAATCGTAATTTTAGACGACATTAGAAGTTTGCACAATATTGGTTCGGTTTTTAGAACTTCGGATGCTTTTTTGATTGAAAAGATTTATTTGTGTGGTATTACGGCTACTCCGCCCAACAAAGAAATTCACAAAACAGCTCTTGGCGCTACTGAAACTGTGACTTGGGAATATGCAAAAGACGTTTTAGAAGTGGTGAATCAATTGAAATCAGAAAATGCAAAAGTGTATTCGGTGGAACAAACTGAAAATGCGATTATGTTGGATAATTTTCAACCAGAAACCAATACAAAATATGCCTTAATTTTTGGTAACGAAGTAAAAGGGGTTTCGCAAGAAGCCATTAATTTAAGTGATGGTGTAATTGAAATTCCGCAATTGGGAAGTAAACATTCTTTGAATATTTCGGTGAGTGTAGGGATTGTGATTTGGGATTTGTTTCAAAAAATAATCACAAAAAAATAGTTTTTTAAATTTATCGTTTGCGGTATCTTTACAGAATGATTGCTATTAAAAAATTATTCTTAATCCTACTCTTGTTATCAGGTTTTGTTTATTCGCAAAATATCGCTCCAGTTTTAACCGCTACTGGAAATCAAATATATTGCCCTCAAAGTTCGTTGCCAATAGTTACAAATATGTCAATTATTGACCCCGATGATATTGGAATTCAAGCAATGTATGTTCAAATATCTTCGGGATATGTTTTAGGACAAGACACTTTAACTTTAACAGGCGTTCATCCAACAATAACCACATCTTGGAACGCAACAGAAGGGAAGTTAACATTAAGTGGTGTCAGTGGAAATCCTACTTACTTTGAATTTACTGCCGCTATTGAAGCAATTGTCTTTTCCAATACTTCAATAAACCCAAGTGGTCAACGTGTATTTTCAATTACAGTTGGGCAAGCCAATTACTTAGAGTCAACAGATCATTACTATCAATACATCCCAAATACTGGAATTAGTTGGCTAAATGCAAAAAATGCTGCTGCTTCCTCAACTTATTATGGACTACAAGGTTATTTGGCAACGATAACATCTATGGATGAAGTTCAAATTTCTGGAATTCAAGCTTCTGGAGCAGGATGGATTGGAGGAACTGATGAAGAAACCGAAGGGGTATGGAAATGGGCTTCAGGACCCGAAATAGGAACTGTTTTTTGGAATGGAGGTATAAATGGAAGCACTCCTAACTTTTCTTTTTGGAATACCAACGAACCAAACAATCAAGGGGAAGAAGATTATGCACATGTTACCGCTCCGGGCGTTGGTCAAGCTGGCTCATGGAATGATTTAAGTTTAACAGGTGCTACTAGTGGAAATTATCAACCTAAAGGCTATATTGTAGAATATGGAGGCATGCCTGGAGATCCTGTCTTACATATTTCGACTACTGCTACAATTACAATTCCCCAAATTACAAGCTTTACAAATGCATCAAATTGTGGAAATGGAACTGTAACACTACAAGCTTCAGCTAATATAGGAAACGTTAATTGGTATGCTAATTCAACTGGAGGAAGCCCTATTTTTACAGGAAACACATTTACAACCCCTACCCTAAACACCACCACTAACTATTATGTAGACACATTCCCAATGGGTTGTTCAACTGGAACAAGAACAATGATTACAGCTACAATAAACGAAATACCTACCACCTCTTTCACACAACCTATTCCTATTTGTCAAAATACAAATACAACAATAAATGCCACTTCAACCATTGGAACAATCAATTGGTATGATTCTCTAACAAGTACAACACCCTTATTCATTGGAAATTCTTTTACTACCCCAACTTTAAATACAACAACTACCTATTATTTTGAAGCAAACAATAATGGGTGTCTTTCAAATAGAACTGCGGTTACCATTACTATCCTTCCTATTCCAATAGTAAATGATGATACTATATCTTTTTGTGAAGGTACTTTTACGCAATTGCAATCTGAAATTAATAGTGCGACTTATTTGTGGTCAACTGGTGAAACAACCCAAAATATAACTATCGTTGCAGCAGGAAATTATTCGGTTGTAATAACTAATAGTTTAGGTTGTAGTGCCACAAAGAATTTTTTAGTAACTACTAACCCAATTCCTGAAATAGACTCCGTCAAGGTGCAAATAGATGGAATTACCATTAACACTATAAATTCGGGAAATTTTCTCTATTCTATTGATGGTACAAATTTTTCATCATCTAACTTTTTTTCAATAATAAATGGCGGATTATACAATGCTTATGTAAAAGACATCTACGAGTGTGGTATTGATATTCAATCTTTTGTATTTATTTCAACACCTACATTTTTTACTCCAAACAATGATGGAAACAATGATTCTTGGTTTGTAAAAGGCACTCAGTTTTTTCCAAATGCAAAAACTTACATTTTTGATAGATATGGAAAACTGCTAACAACGCTACACACAAACAACCTTGTATGGGATGGAAGTTTTAATAATGAAAGAATGCCTGCTGCGGATTATTGGTTTTCAACTGAAATACCAGAAACGAATCAAATCATCAAAGGTCATTTTTCACTATTACGCTAATTTATTTTTTCATGTATTTTTTCCAACAAAAAAACATAATCTTCTTGTTTTTTTACGAAATCTAAATCTGAAACATCTATAATCAACACATTCAAATCGGTTTGAGTTTTGATATAATCTAAGTAGCCTTGATTGATTTTTTCTAAATAATCCGCTGGAATTTCTTGCTCGTAACTTCTGCCTCGTTTTTTGATGTTTCCCAATAATCTTTCTGTGTTTTGATACAAATACACGTACAAATCAGGCTTTGGCATTTCTTTATGTATGATGTCAAACATCGTTTTGTACAAACGAAACTCATCCTCTTGAAGCGTTACTTTTGCGAAAATCAAGGATTTAAAAATGTGATAATCAGCCACCACAAAATCCTTAAACAAATCAAATTGTGCTAAATCATCGGATAATTGTTGGTATCTATCCGCTAAAAATGACATTTCTAATGGAAACGCGTAACGACTTTGGTCTTTGTAAAATTTTGGCAAAAAAGGATTGTCAGCAAATCGCTCTAAGACTAATTTTGCATTACAATCTTCAGCTAATTTTGATGCTAATGTGGTTTTTCCTGCGCCAATATTTCCTTCAATGGCTATGTAATTGAATTGTTGTAATTCTAACTGTTCAATTGGCGAAACGATTGACTTTAAAACTTTTATTTCGCTTTTATCTTCTGTTTGAGCAAACAATTGGGTGACAGATTTTTTCAATATTGGATGTTCCCAATTCAACCCTAAATCTAACATAGGTTGCAACACAAACTTCCTATTTTGCATTAAAGGATGAGGAACTTGCAACGTTTCTGTAGAGATAATTTCTTCATCAAAAGCGACGATATCTACATCAATAATTCGAGCTTGATAACCTAGTTCATTTCCACGAACTCTTCCTAACTTTTTTTCAACCTTTAAAACCTGATTCAAAATTTTTTGAGCTGATTTTGAGGTATGAATTAAAATTGTACAGTTATAAAAAGGTTCGCTTTCAAAACCCCAAGCTGGCGTTTCATAAATTTTAGAAACCTTTACAACTGTTGCTACTTCATTATGAATCAAATCAATACAAGACTGAATCGTTTCTAATCGATTGCCTTGATTGCTTCCTAAAGATAAAACTACTTGATGTTGACTCATATTGGCAAAATAACAAACTATTTTAGACTTATAATTTACCTTTTCGGTTTTTTTATGAACATGTAACAATTTTATTCATTTTACTACTTATAGTTAATTAATAAATAAATTGAAATGAGATTTTTAGGAAATGTATTAGCAACTATTGTTGGGATATTTATTTTTTGCATGATTTTCTTCTTCGGAATAATCATAATCGGCGCTATTGCAGGAAGTGGTGAAGATACAGTAAAGGTGAAAGAAAATTCAGTGATTGAATTAGACTTATCAAAAGTATCATTAGACTATGCTGGAAAAACAAATTATAAAGACTTCAATTATTTTGAAGCACACCATGATGGTGTTACTGATATTTTAAATGCAATAGAAGCAGCAAAAAAGGATGATAAAATCAAAGGAATTTCAATTTTAAACAATCAATCACAATTAGGTTTAGCACAAAGCAAATCGGTTCGTGATAAACTGGAAGAGTTCAAAAAATCAGGAAAATTTGTATATGCCTATGCAAACTATTACTCACAAGGTGAATATTATTTGAATTCTGTAGCAGACCAAGTGTATTTAAATCCTGTTGGAGAAGTAGATTTCAAAGGATTATCTTCAGAAATTTTATACATGAAAGATTTACAAGAAAAATCTGGTGTTAAGTTTGAAGTGATTCGCCATGGAAAATATAAAAGTGCTGTGGAACCTTTCTTAGCTCAAGAAATGAGTCCAGAAAATCGCGAGCAAATGACCGTTTTGTTGAATTCCGTTTGGGGAACAATTGTTTCAGACATCGCAAAAAGCAGAAACTTAACAATTGCTCAACTTGATGCCATTGCAAATACATTAGGTGCAAGAACACCAGAATTAGCTTTAGCAAATAAATTAGTTGATAAAGTAGCTTATGAAGACGAATATCATAATGCAATTAGAACAAAATTAAAAGTTGATAAAAAAGAAAAATACAACATTGTAAGCATCACAGATTATGCTAAAACAGCAGCAACATCTGTTGAAGATTATTCAAAAGATGATATTATTGCTGTAATTTATGCACAAGGTGAAATTGCTGGTGGCGAAGGTGATGTAAACGTTATTGGTGAAGGCTCAATCAAACGTTCATTAGAAGAAGCACGTAATGATGATGACGTGAAAGCTATTGTATTACGCGTAAATAGTCCTGGCGGAAGTGCTTTAACATCGGAACTAATTTGGAGAGAAATTGAAATTACTAAAAAGGTTAAGCCAGTTGTTGTTTCTATGGGTAATTATGCTGCTTCTGGCGGATATTATATTTCAGCCAATGCAGATAGAATCTTTGCCGAATCAAATACAATTACTGGTTCTATAGGCGTTTTTGGAATGTTGCCAAACATGAACCAATTAGGAAAAAACATTGGAATTAATGCAGAACAAGTTCAAACTCATGCCAATGCAAGTGGCTATAGTGTTTTTGAGCCAATAAACGAAAACTTCAAAGGATATGTTTTAGAAAGTATTGAAAAAACATACGCCACTTTCTTAAAACGTGTAGCTGATGGCAGAAAAATGACAACGGCTCAAGTAGACGCCATTGCTCAAGGAAGAGTATGGACTGGAGTTGACGCACACAAATTAGGTTTAGTAGATGAAATTGGCGGCTTAGAAGATGCCATTAAATATGCTGCTAAATTGGGAAAAACCACATCATACAGAACAGAAAACTTTCCTGAATATGAAAAGAACTTTGATGATTTACTAGCAAATTTCACCGGAATGGCAATGTTTAAAACTAAAGAACAACTATTAAAAGAACAATTAGGTGAAGAAGGTTTCCAAATGTTAGAACAAATCAAACGTGTAAAAAGCAGAAAAGGTATTCAAGCAATGATGCCTTATGAAATCAGTATCAAGTAATTAAAACCATAAATTATTTCTAATCCCAAAAGCATTTTGTTTTTGGGATTTTTTTTAAGTTTCACATAAAATTAGTACATATTTATATAATTGGTATTAATTTTGTGTCATACAATTCGTCCTACACTTCAAAAAATACAATTATGTTGAAAAAAATCTTAAAAGGAACTGGAATATTCCTATTAGTAACCATCATAGCATTGGCAGCAGCACCATTTTTGTTCAAAGACAAGATAAAAGCAATGATTGCTAAAACATTGAATGAAAACGTAAATGCAACCATAGCCTTTGAAGATGTTGATTTAAGTCTTTTCAAAAGTTTCCCTCAAGCAAATGTTACAATTGATAAATTAAGCATTATAACAAAAGCTCCATTTGAAAACGACACCCTTTTATATGCTGGAGAGACAAATTTAACCATGAGCGTTAAAGAACTTTTTAAAGGTGATGGTGAAGCTATGAATTTAGAAAGTTTTAGCACTATTGATGGAATTGTAAACATCATTTTTAATAAAGATGGCGTTGGTAATTTTGACATCGCACTTAAAGAAGCAGAAGAGAAAAAATCTACTGATAGCAAACCTTTTGCCTTAAACATTCAAAACTATGAAGTTGAAAATTTAAAATTCACTTACATCGACGAAGGTTCAAAAATGAAAATGGTTTTAGACAGCATTAATCATGAAGGAAAAGGAAATTTTGCGGCTCAAAAATTAGATTTGGAAACAAAAACTACTGCAAAACTTTCTTTTGATATGGACAAAATGAACTACATGAACAATGTAGCCATTTCATTAGATGCCATTTTAGGAATCGATTTAGAAAAAAGTAAATATGAATTCAAAGACAATAAAGCCTTAATTAATCAATTACCATTAGAATTCAACGGATTTATCCAAATGGTGGAAGCTGGTCAAACCTATGATTTAACTTTTAAGACACCAACTTCCGATTTTAAAAATTTCTTGGGATTAATTCCAGCTGCCTATTCTGGAGATATCAACAAAGTAAAAACAACAGGACAATTTTCAGTTGATGGAAAAGTAAAAGGCAATTTAACCGAAACTACAATTCCAGCTTTTGATGTGAAAATTGCTTCAAACAACGCTTCATTCCAATATCCAGATTTACCAAAATCGGTTAAAAATATCGTAATTGACACACACATAGTGAACGAAACAGGTTTAATGAACGACACTTATGTTAATTTACATAATTTATCATTTGCTATTGATCAAGATGTTTTCAATGCTAAAGCAACCGTTAAAAACATTGCAGAAAATGCACTTGTTGATGCCGAATTAAAAGGAACTATCAACTTAGCAAATGTTACCAAAGCCTATCCAGTGAAGTTAGACAAACCATTAACCGGAATTTTAAAAGCTGATGTTAAGACAAAATTTGACATGAAATCGGTAGAAGCAAGTCAATATCAAAACATTCAAAATTCTGGAATTGTTAGTTTAACCGGTTTCAATTATGAAGGTCCAGAAATGGCAAAACCATTCAAAATTAATCAAGCAGCAGTTGCATTCAATCCTAGTCAAATTCGTCTAAATCAATTTGATGCAAAAACTGGAACTTCTGATTTACAAGTCACCGGAACTTTAGATAACTTTTATGGTTTTGTATTCAAAAATCAAATTCTAAAAGGGAATTTTACCATGAATGCCAATAAAATAGTTGTTTCCGATTTTATGGCTCCAACTACGACCACTAATAGCGAAGGCAAGAAAACAACAGAAGCTGTAAAAATTCCTTCTTTTTTAGATTGTAGTATTACGGCAAAAGCTAAAACGGTCATTTATGATAATTTAAACCTGCAAAATGTCTCTGGAAATATGGTTATTAGAGATGAAGCTGTATCATTAAATAATTTAAAAATGGGTATTTTTGGAGGAAACATTGGATTAACTGGAACGGTTTCAACCAAAGGCAAAACACCAACATTTAATATGAATTTAGGCTTAGACAAAGTCAATATTGCGGAATCATTTACGCAATTAGATATGCTAAAATCTATTGCTCCAATTGCGGGTGTGGTTAATGGAAAAATAAATTCTACCATAAAACTTTCGGGAGATTTACAACAAGATATGACACCTAATTTAAAAACGATTTCAGGGGATTTATTTGGGCAATTATTATCTACAACAGTAAATGAAAAAAACTCAGAATTACTAACACAATTGAGTTCTAAAGTTAAGTTTATTGATATGAGCAAGGTAAATTTGAACGATGTAAAAGCGGCATTATCATTTAAAGATGGAAAAGTAAACGTTAAACCATTTGATATAAAATATCAAGATATTACAGTAAATGTAGGCGGAACACACGGTTTTGACCAAACCATGAATTACAATTTAAAATTTGATGTTCCTGCAAAATATATGGGAACCGAAGTCAATAATTTAATTACAAAGCTCACTCCAGCAGATCAAAAGAAAATTGAAAATGTTCCTGTAAATGCGGTACTTGGAGGCAACTTCAAACAACCAAAAATCACTACCGATATGAAGCAAGCTTCTACTAACTTGGCCACTCAACTAGTAAAAATGCAAAAAGACAAATACATTAATCAAGGAACTAATGCCTTAAATAATTTAATTAACGGTACAAAAGGAAATAATTCCACAACAAATGCGACTGCAGCGGATACTATCAAAAAAGGAACTCCAAAAGAGGAAATAAAAAATACCGTTAAAACAAAAGCAACAGACGCTTTGAATGGCTTGCTTAAAAAGAAGAAAAAAGAATAATTTAATACTTATTGTAAAAGAAAACCCTTTCAAATTGAAAGGGTTTTCTTTTATAAGCTCATTTTTACCACATAGCCTTCATAGGTTCTCACATTAAAAACAGTTCCATCTTCAAAGAGCAAGTATTGCCCTTTTATTCCTGTTAATGTTCCGGTAAAATTTGGTGTTTTATCTAAATTCAAACTGCTTACTTTTTTAGGATAATTTAACACCGGAAAATCTAATTGGATAATTTTTTCATCTTTTGGAAAATAATCTTTTACCTCATTTGGCAACCAATCAAATACTTTATTGCGTTCTGCAATTAAATCCATGTTAGGAACTTCATTTTTTAGCATTTTTTGCCAATTGGTTTTATCTGCAAAATGATTTTTCAATGCCACCTCAGTAATTCCAGCTAAATATCTGTTCGGAACTTCTACAATTGGAATTGCTTGAACAGCACCTTGGTCTATCCAACGAGTTGGTACTTGTGTTTTTCGGGTTACGCCTACTTTTACTTCACTGGATAAAGCTAAATAAACAACATGAGGTTGCAATTGTACGCGCTTTTCATACGCCAAATCTCTATCTTCAATATCTAGATGTGCGGTACTTAATTCGGGTTTCATAATCCAATCGCCTACCGCTGGGCTACTCATAAAACAATCGTAACAAAAACCTTGACGAAAAATTTTCTTTGCTTTTCCACAATTTAAACATTGGTAACCTTGAAATTCAATTTCGAGATTTTTCCCTAAAAGCTGATTAAGATTCAAAAAACTGTTCTCAAAAACCAAGTAATACTGAATTGGGTTACTTAATTCTGTTTGCATTTTTGAAAGTGTGCCTTGATATATCATTTCGTGTAAAGATTTTCTTTTTTGCTCGATTATTTAAAAAAAATGCTATTTTTGGTAAAGTTATTATTCCCTTTTAATAATTCAAAATTAGAACTAACTAAATGCCATTACAAATCATAAATTCTTTTGCGACTTGGATTTTAAAAAAGCGAATTCATCAAATGGAATTGTTTTTAAAATACCCACATGAAGTTCAAGAAGAATTACTTTTCAGCCTAATAAAATCTGCCGAAAACACTCAAATAGGTAAGAAATATGACTTTTCTTCTATGAAAAGCTACACAACTTTTAGCGAAAGAATTCCTGTTTCTACCTACGAAGATTTAGAACCTTTAATTGAATTAACTCGAAAAGGAGAACAGAATGTTTTTTGGAATTCTAATATTAAATGGTTTGCTAAATCTAGCGGAACTACCAATGCGAAGAGCAAGTTTATTCCTGTAAGTTCAGAAGCTCTAGAAAATTGTCATTACAAAGCTAGTAAAGATTTATTGTGCTTGTATTTAAATAACAACGAAGATTCACAACTTTTTATAGGGAAAAGTCTACGTCTTGGTGGAAGTAAACAATTGTATGAAGATAATAATACTTTTTTTGGTGATTTATCTGCTATTTTGATTGACAATATGCCTATTTGGGCTGAATTTAGTTCAACTCCAAGTAGTAAAATATCATTAATGGGCGATTGGGAAACAAAACTTCCTGCAATTATTAATGAAACAATTAATGAAAACGTTACCAGTTTGGCAGGTGTTCCAAGTTGGATGTTAGTTTTACTTCAAAAAGCTTTAGAAACAACTGGAAAATCAAATCTATTAGAACTATGGCCAAATGCTGAAGTTTATTTTCATGGTGGCGTAAGTTTTGAACCTTATAAAGAGCAATACAAAAAATTATTCCCAAAAGATAATTTTAAGTACTACGAAATTTACAATGCTTCTGAAGGATTTTTTGCCATTCAGGATCAAAATAATTCTGACGAGTTATTGTTGATGTTAGATTATGGCATTTTTTATGAATTTATTCCAATGGACACTTTTGGCACATTGAACCAACGTATTATTCGACTAAATCAGGTTGAGTTGAATAAAAATTATGCCTTAGTTATTACTACAAATTCAGGTTTATGGCGTTATTTAATAGGAGACACTATTCGATTTACATCCTTAAACCCATATAGAGTTAAAGTTTCAGGAAGAACTAAACATCATATTAATGTTTTTGGTGAAGAATTAATGGTAGAAAATACAGATGTTGCCATAGCCAAAACGTGTGCTATGTTTGACTGTGAAATTGTTGATTATACCGTAGCGCCTATTTTTATGAGCGATAAACAAAAAGGAGCTCATGAATGGATAATTGAATTTAAAAATCCTCCAGAAAATATCGAAAAATTTGGTTTAGTGTTAGATGAAAATATTCAAGCACTGAATTCTGACTATGAAGCCAAGCGATACAACAATATGACTTTAAATCCGTTAGTATTAAATGTTGCTCGAACAAATCTTTTTTATGACTGGTTAAAAAAAGAAGATAAACTTGGTGGACAACACAAAATTCCAAGATTATCAAACGAGCGAAATTATTTAGAAAGCTTACTTAATTTATAAAAAATAAAATGAAAAAAACAGTAATTATCTTACTCATCATAATTGTTATAATTTCATCATTTTCATGTGGTCCCAGACGTTATAAGTGTGGTCCATACAGAAGATGTGAATTCAACAAAAATTCAACAAAACAAGAAATTTATAAAGATATTCACAAAACACATATCGTATAATTTTACTTTTTAAAAAAATATCTAAAATTTAATCGATTTCATTTGTCATGAAATCGATTTTTTTTGCAGTTTATCGAATTTTATGATAATTATTATACAAAAGATTTTTTATCTGAAATATAGTCTTAATTTTGCACTCGTTTTTAAGAAAACATTAACCTACTATTAATTAAGTATTTAATTTTATGAATTTCCCTAAAATACTAACTTTATTTTTACTTATTGGAACTTTTACTGCATACTCACAAGAACCTAAACGCTCTGAAGGATTAGACTCAATTATCAATGTAATTAATAAATCTACTAAAGGTTTAAACTTTTTAATCAACGATACGGGGATTAATTCCGAATTGAATGAAGTTGGAACATCGTTTTTTAAAAACAAGTATATTATTTTGTCTAACAAAAAACATAGACATGCTGAAATTACTGTTAATCCAGCAACGAATGAACCAAACAACAACTTATACTGTGTAGATATTAAAGATGATGGCAGCTTATCATTTCCATTACTTTTTTCTCAGGCCTTGAATTCAGACAAAAATGAAGGTTCGTTAGGTTTTTCACCTGACCAAAGAACAATTTATTTCACACAAGAAAATCCAGAAAACCCACAACTTTTCACACTTCACAAAGCTGAATTAAATGAAAAAGACGCAAAAAAGTGGACGAATATAACTAATTTAAACGCCGTACCTGCAAATTACTCTGTAGAAACTCCTAGCGTTTCTCCTGATGGAAAGAAAATCTATATAGCATCAAATATTCCTGGTGGTTTTGGTGGTTTTGATATTTATGAAGCACCAATATTAGAAAATGGAACTATAGGACAATTGGTTAATTTAGGACCAACTATCAATACGGCAACGGATGAAAAATATCCTTTTATATCTTCTGATAATAAATATTTATATTTTTCATCAAAAGGTCATACAAACATTGGTGGATATGACGTTTTTAGATCTGCTAAAGTTAATAACACTTTTTTACCTGCTTTAAATTTAGGTACTGATTTGAACTCTAGAAGAGATGATGTTGCTTTTGTAATGACATCTCCATCTAAAGGGTATATTTCTACTGATAAACACGCCGCTGGAAATTTTGATATTTTAAAATTTGATATCAAAACACAAGAAAATCAATATAATGATTATACGGTTGTTGAAGAATTATCTAGTATTGCTTTACCAAATGCAAAAATTGTTGTTAAAAACGAATTTGGAGATATTATTGCTAACACAAAAACTGACGATAAAGGTAAAGTAAGATTGCAGTTGGAGCCATTATCTCAATACACAACTACAATTGAGAAAGATGGTTATGAACCTAAAACTACTCAAATTTCTACTGGCGACACAAACAAAACACTTACATTAAAACAGAAAAAAGCAGTTGTTACCGAAGATGCGATTGTTATTGAAAACATATACTTTGATTTTGATAAAGCTAGCATCAAACAAGAATCTACATTGTCTTTAAATAAAATTGTTGAGGTTTTAAATAACAATCCAGAAATGTCAATTGTAATTAATGCTCATACTGATAATAAAGGTACTGCTGATTACAACCAAAAACTTTCTGAAAGAAGAGCAAAATCTTCATACCAATATTTAATCAATAAAGGAATTGCCGCTTCTAGATTATCATATAAAGGTTTTGGAGAAAGTCAATTATTAAACAAATGCGACAAATGTTCTGCCGAACAAGACCAAACAAACCGAAGAGTCGAATTTAAAATTATTAAATAACACAATTAATCACAACTATAAAAAACTCTCTAAACAAAAATGAAAAAATTCTCTCTAGTTTTAGCCGTTGCAACTGTATTATTATTAACCTCATGTTCTGGAGGTTGGAGTTGTCAAAAAAGATATGTTCACGCTAAACAAGTAAAAACACTCGAGCAAAAGAAAAATGCTTAAATATAAAAAGGTCGCCAATTGGTGACCTTTTTATTTATATGAATATTGTAATAACTAAGAAACTGCTTTTAAGCGTTGTAATAAATTTTTACTTAAGCTACTTTCGGCATATTCTTTCGTTACTTGTAAATGCTTCTCTTCAGAACTAGGCAATTCATACATTGCATCTGTTAAAATAGCCTCACATAACGAACGTAAACCTCTTGCTCCTAATTTGTATTCTAAAGCTTTTTCAACAATATAATTTAAAGCCTCTTCTTCAACATCAAGAGTTACCTCATCCATTTCAAACAATTTTTTATATTGCTTAATTAAGGCGTTTTTAGGCTCTGTTAAAATTGCTCTTAATGTTTCTGCATCCAAAGGATCCATGTGTGTTAGAACTGGTAAACGCCCAATAATTTCTGGTATTAATCCAAAATCTTTTACGTCTTTTGGAATTAAATATTGCAACAAATTATCTTTATCAATTTGGTCAGTTCCGATAGATGAACTATAACCCACTGCTTGTCTATTCAAACGTTTTGAAATGATTCTTTCAATTCCGTCAAAAGCACCACCTGCGATAAATAAGATATTTTGAGTATTTACCTCAACAAATTTTTGGTCGGGATGTTTTCTTCCTCCTTTTGGTGGCACGTTTACAACCGTTCCTTCTAATAATTTCAGCAAAGCTTGTTGTACTCCTTCTCCCGAAACATCACGAGTTATCGATGGATTATCGCTTTTACGAGCAATTTTATCTATTTCGTCAATAAATACAATTCCTCTTTCAGCTTTAGCTACATCATAATCGGCAGCTTGTAGTAAACGTGTCAAAATACTTTCAACATCTTCTCCTACATAACCCGCTTCGGTTAAAACAGTTGCATCCACAATAGCCAAAGGAACATTCAACATCTTAGCAATAGTTTTTGCTACTAATGTTTTACCTGTTCCGGTTTGCCCTACCATTAAGATGTTACTTTTTTCAATCTCAACTTCGTCTTCTAATTGAACTTGCATCAAACGTTTGTAGTGATTGTATACTGCTACACTCATTACTTTTTTCGTTTGCTCTTGTCCAATAACATAATCATCTAAAAACGCACGAATTTCTTTTGGTTTTAAAAGAACCAAATCGGCAACCAAGTTGGAATTACCTGATTGTTTTAATTCTTCTAACACAATTCCGTGAGCTTGTTCGATACACTTGTCGCAAATATGCGCATTAATCCCTGCAATTAATAAATTGGTTTCAGGCTTTTTCCTTCCGCAGAATGAACACTCTAATACTTCTTTAGCCATTTTTTAGTGATTAGTGAAAAGTGATTAGTAAGTAGCTTTTCACTATTTACTAATCACTAATTACTTTTTAAATTATCTTGTTAAAACTTCATCAATCATTCCATACTCTTTTGCTTCGGCAGCAATCATCCAATAATCTCTTTCGCTGTCTTTGTAAACTTTATCGTAAGGTTGTTTTGAATGTTGTGAAATGATTTGATATAATTCTTCTTTTAATTTCAACATTTCTTTCAAGTTGATTTCCATATCTGTTGCTACTCCTTGTGCACCTCCAGATGGTTGGTGAATCATAACTCTTGAATGTGGTAATGCCGAACGTTTTCCTTCTGCCCCAGCACATAATAAAACCGCTCCCATTGAAGCCGCCATTCCTGTACAAATTGTAGCTACATCAGGCTTTACGAATTGCATGGTATCATAAATTCCTAATCCTGCATACACACTTCCTCCAGGCGAATTGATATAAATACTGATGTCTTTAGAAGCATCAACACTTTCTAAAAATAACAATTGTGCTTGAATTATGTTGGCTACATAATCATCAACTCCTGTTCCTAAGAAAATGATTCTATCCATCATTAAACGAGAGAAAACATCCATTGAAGCTACATTCATTTGGCGTTCTTCGATGATATAAGGAGTCATACTTCCTACTATTTTATCATAATATAAGCTGTTTACTCCGTGATGCTTAGTCGCATATTTTTTAAATTCTTTTCCGTAGTTCATATTTTTTTGTTTAAATGTTTAAGTGTTTAAAAGTTTAAATGGATTGAACTAAAAAACAGTATAATTTTAAAAGGTTATCTTTATTTATGAAACTAAATGTCTTCAATAAAAAAGCGCCAAAACTAGTTTGACGCTCAAAGATAATTATTTTTTGTGAGAAATTATTCTCCGTACATTTCTTTGATAAATTGCTCGTAATTTACTTCTTTTGATTTAGCTTTTACTTTTTCTTTGTAAAGACCTAACATTTTTTCGCTCATTACTTGCTCTGATAAACGTTTTACCTCATCTTGGTTTGACATTACACGAGCAACAATTCCATTAATTTCATCTTCTGATGGATTTAATTGACCAAATTGTGCCATTTGTTTTTTGATTAACTCAGCTGTATGTGCTTTTAAATCTTCAAAAGTGATTTGCAAATTATTCTCAGCCATTACTTTGCCTTCGATTAATTGAAAACGCAATCCTTTTTCTGCTTTAGCAAATTCTTCTTCAGCTTGCTCATCAGTAAGAGGCGTTTCAGTTACTGTTTTAATCCATTTTTTTAAGAATGTTTCTGGCAAATCAAATTTTGTGCTTTCTATTAAGAAATCAGTCACATCATTTAAGAATTTTTGATCAGCTTGCTGTGCAAATTGCGCTTCAGCATCTTCTTTAATTTTTGCTTTTAAATCTTCTACTGAAGCAATAACTCCAGGTCCGAATAATTTATCAAATAATTCTTGATTTAATTCAGCTTTTTCTACTGCGTTGATTTCTTCAATTGTAAAATCAACTGTGATATCTAATCCATGAACATCATCATGAGCTACTTTCAAATAATCCATTAATTTATGATCGTCGTCAAACAACCCTTTTGTTCCAACAGCAACTACATCACCTACTTTTTTACCTACAAATGATTTAGCCACTTTTTTATCTGCAAAAATATCTAATGCAAAATTTGCTGGTGCATTAATTCCTTTTTCTTCATTTGTAAAAGTTCCTCTAACTTCATAGTCCGCTTTTACTTCAGCTTGAGAAATTAATTTCCCGTATTGTTTTTGAATACGTTCTACTTGATCATTCAACATTTTATCATCAGCAATAACATTGAATTTAATAACATTGTTTTTTGCCGTTAAGTCAACTGAAAATTGAGGAGCTAAACCTAATTCAAACTCAAAAGATAAATTTTCATTGTCCCAATTGAAATCTTCTGTCATTTTTGGAAGTGGATTTCCAAGAATATCTAATTTTTCTGTGGTTAAATAATCATTTAAAGAAGCTTGTAAAATTTTATTTACTTCGTCTAACAAAACAGCTTTTCCATATTGTTTTTGAATTAAACTCATTGGAACTGCTCCTTTTCTAAATCCAGAAATAGCTGCATTTTTTCTATAATCTGCTAATACTTTTTCTACTTTATCCGAATAATCTTCTTTTGTAATTGCTATTGTAATAATAGCGTTTAATGCATCAACTTGTGCTTTTGTAATGTTCATTATCTCTTTATTTAAATACCATAAAAATTGGGTTGCAAAATTATAGAATTTTTACAACCCAAACAAGTTTTTAATTTATTGAAATTCAATTCGCTATAAAATTAATCTTTACTAACAAATATTTTGTTCAATATTGATTGACTGATTGATAATAATACGCTGAAAATTAAGGCTGTCAAAAACCCATTTACATGAAATTCTGCAATAAAATAATCACAAATTAAAATAATTGCCGCATTTATTACTAGTAGAAATAATCCTAAAGTAATTAATGTTACTGGAATAGTAAGAAAAACTAAAATAGGCTTTAAAAAAGTATTTAAAAACCCTAATACTACTGCAACCAATAATGCCGAAGTTATATTGTCAACATCCACACCTGGTAAAAAGTAAGCTAAAGCAAATACTATAATAGTACTGATTAATAATTTGATTATAAAATTCATCTGTTTTTATTTATAGATTTAAAATTACAAAAAAAGGCACCAAAAATGATGCCTTTCTTATTAAAATATGATTTATTTTTAATTTGAACCTACTATGTTAATTCCAGGGAAATTATTTACATAATGTAAAGGTAAGTTCGCGTTGTAATGTTCGTTAATTACTTTGATAATTTCATTTGCAATTACAGCATATCCACGAGCGTTTGGATGAACACCATCTAAAGAAAATAATACTTTGTTTTCAGTTGCAACACCACTAAAATAATTGGCAGTATAGATTTGACCTGTCTCAATTTGTAAACCACTTACTAATTGATTCATAATTGCGTTCATATCAGCAACCGCTAAATTATTAGCTGAAGCAATAGAAACAATAGTACTATTAAAAGCTGCTGTAGCACTTGCAACTTTAGCTTTTTCATTAGCCGTTAAAACCCATTTGTTAGCCATTGGGTAAGAAACTCCATTGATATTAATTAAAGTAGATGGAGCAGAAGCATTTGGAGTACCAATTACTGAAGATGCAGGTAAAACAACTAAATCAGCTGCTGTAGCTTGACGTGCTTTTCCAAAAACAGCTCCAAAAGCAGCTGCTGTTGGAGCACCTAATGTTGGTGTTAATGCTCCAGTAATTTGAGCCGATCTATCTGTAGCATCAGCGTCATAAATTAATATTGGATTTGCTGAAGTAGCTGATAATGGATTTATACGATTTGGCTCACCATAAGCAGTAAAAATACCATCTAAAGGCCCATATAACTGTGCATTTAATGCGTTAATATTTGTTGAACCACCTAAAGCTGTTGGCGATAATGGCGCATAAGGAACAGTAGTAAAATATGGAATTGATGTTACACTAGGAATTGTACATACTACACCTTTAGCACCATTTGATGTTAAAGTAGTGATTATTTGATTATAAACATTCGCATATACATTTGAGTTAGTAATGTCATTACCTCCATAAGTTGTTGGATTCAAATTTCCTGTTGCATTGTGATCATCTGCTGGAGTCATTCCGTCAGATTTTGCACCACCGTTAGTAGCATAAGCTAAAACATCATTAGCACCAATCCAATTGGTAAAGAAAGTTGGGTTTTTTGTCATTGCATCACCTAGAACAGTAGCTGTTGGAGAAGTTGCATGTCTAACAAAATATGGATTAGCTTGCCCTAATGCAACTCCAGCCACGTTACCATAACCAGAAGCTAATAAATGGAACGATTTAGCCCCAGGAACTCCCATGTTATTATAAGCAGTAGCTTGTAAATTTGAAACTTCAATTGTAGAAGTCCCTGCAATATTTTCTGGTCGACTTTGTGAAGCATCAATAACTAAACGTGTTGTTCCTATTGGCATTCCTCCCAACATTAATCCTCCTAAATTATTAACATCATCCGCATATGATGGTTGAGTAAATGCTCCTCCACCAACTAATGCAAATTGTTGTGCTAATAAATTTGGGTAAGAATTTATTTGACTCCCTCTTGAAACGGTACCATCCATATAACCAGCAGTTAATGAATTTCCAATAGCAACATAGCTTGTAAAATCGGCATCACCTGCTGTATAATTTGCATCTACTGCATTTTCAAATTCTGGCTCACATGATGCAAAACCAGCCGCTATAATAGCTAAATATATAAATTTATTTTTCATCTTTCTTTTTTATTAAAAATTAGAAACCATATGTAATACCAATACCTGGAGAGAATACAACTGATTTATAAGTTCCTCCAAAATCAGGATTAGGTTGTCCTGAAATAGGATCTGTTGAATAGTTGTATGAATTATCAATCTCGTCAAAGTGTAAATACAAGAATGAGAAATCAACTCCTAATTTACTATTCACTTGATATGTTAAACCTCCTGTATATCCCATAGAATCATTTCTAGGTGTTTCTGGTGCAAAGTATCCATCTTGAACTGGACTTTCATCAAAATACATACCTGCTCTGAAAGTAAATTTGTCATTTGCTTTATATTGCGTACCAAATCTATAAGTACTTGAGTTTTGATAGTTTCTTGGATTTAAAGATTCTGTTCCATTAGCAAATTTAACATCTAAAGCTTTGTAAACGCTCCACATTGTTCTATTATAATCAAATGCAACTAACCATTTATTTGTTACTTCATATGACAACCCAACAGTCAATTCTGCTGGCAATGGCAAATCAGCATCAAATTTAGTGTTTGCAAGAGGGTTAAAAGAAGGAGTGTCATTATATGTTGCATCACCATCTCTAGCCTCCATAATAATTTCTGAACGGTAATTCATCCCCAATCTTAATTTATCTGTTGGATTAAACATGAACCCTGCAGTATATCCCCATGCAGTAATTCCTTTTGCATCTAAAGTAACATCTGTTGGATTACCTTCAGAATCAGAAAGCAATGGATTCATAGATAAATTTCTGTTGAAGTTTACAGCTCCTGTTGCATAGATTGGTCCACCGCCAATACTAAAGTGCTCACCAACTCTAATAGAGATAGATGGTTGTACAAAAATAGCTTGTAAATCAATATTATTTACTAAATGTGCTCCTTCCCAGTCTTGATCCCATTCTACAGAACTTCCATATGGTGTATAAACTGCTAAACCTGCCGTAAACCAATCGTTGATTTTGTATGTTGCATAAACACTAAATGGAGTTCCCATGTTTTCTGTTGAAGCTTCCCAATTGTATTGCGAATTTTGGAATTTAGTTTTTGCAAACAATGCATTACCACCTACAGACAAATTAAATTTTTTATCTAAATAAGCCATACCAGCTGGGTTGAAAAACGCAACTTCAGCACTATTTACTACAGCAACACCTGTGTGTCCCATAGCCAATTGTTTTTGACCTTGAATACTAACTCGATATCCTCCTGCAAATGCAGTTGAGCCAGCTAAAGCCAATAATGTTAAAGAAAGTAATTTTCTCATAATGTAATTAGTGTTAGTTTTTTTCTGAATTTATAAAAATCAATAGTTCAAAATTAAGACAAAATATGAATTTTACAATTTTTTTAACTAAAAAATTATGCGTGCATAATTTTTTAGCATTTTTATTTCATAAATCGCATTACATGCTCATAAAAATCTTTTGGGTTTTCGGCATGCAACCAATGACCTGCATTTTTAATCGTATGAATTTCAGCTGTAGGGAAATGATGATAAATTGTTTCAAAATCATTGTCTAAAATATAATCCGATTTATCACCTCTCAAAAACAAGGTCGGTTTTAAAAATTGATTATCAAAAGGAAGTGCCGTTCCAATAGTTTCAATTTTTTCATTAAAAACGTTTAAATTGAATCTAAAAGCTAATTGCTCAGGCGTTTTCCAATATAAATTTTTTAATAAAAATTGACGTGTACCAAAATCTTTAATGTATTTTGACAATTCTTCTTCAACATCACCTCGGCTTGGTTTTTTAGAAAAATCAATTGCATTTAATCCTGCTAAAATAGTTTGGTGATGCGGAGCGTAATATTTTGGCCCTATATCGGCCACTATTAATTTAGAAACCAATTCTGGATAGGTAGTTGCTAACAGCATAGCTACTTTTCCTCCCATAGAATGCCCTAGTATTGCACAACTTGTTAGTTGATGATAATTGCAATATTGCTTAACATCTTCTACCATAACTTCATAACTAAATTCATCCGCATGAAAACTTTTTCCATGATTTCGCAAGTCTATTGCATGTATTTGAAAACCTTGTAATGCAAATTGTGACCCAAGTGATTTCCAATTGTCAGACATTCCTAAAAAACCATGAATAATTATCATTGGCTTTCCTTCTCCTTCTATTCTTGAATGCAACATGTTTTACTTTAATTTTTGAAGATACATATTCACTACGTTTTCTAATCCTAAATATAAAGATTCAGATATCAAAGCATGGCCAATTGAGACTTCTAATAAATTAGGAATGTTTTCCTTGAAAAATTTGATATTATCTAAACTCAAATCATGTCCGGCATTTATTCCAAGCTCTAACTCATTAGCTTTAATAGCTGCTTTTATAAAAGGTTCGATTCCTTTTTCATTACCTAAACCATATTCGTGAGCATACGATTCTGTGTATAACTCGATACGTTCTGTACCAGTTTCTTTTGCTCCTTCAATCATTTTTTCATCTGCATCTACAAAAATAGAAGTTCGGATTCCGTTTCTTTGAAATTCTTGAATTACTTCTGTCAAATATGATTTATGTGTTATTGTATCCCAACCTGCATTAGATGTCAAAGCTCCAATAGCATCAGGAACCAGCGTAACTTGTGTTGGCTTACATTCCAAAACTAAATCAATAAAATTATGTTGTGGATTTCCTTCTATATTATATTCTGTATAAACAATTGATTTTAAATCACGAGCGTCTTGATAACGAATATGACGTTCATCAGGGCGCGGATGAATTGTGATTCCTTGTGCTCCAAATTGCTGAATATCTTTTGCAACCTTTAATAAATCAGGCACATTTCCACCTCTTGAATTACGTAAAGTTGCTATTTTATTAATATTAACCGATAATTTTGTCATGTGTTCTATTTTATTTTAGCAAAAATACAAAGTATAAATTAGGTAACATGTGGTATTTTTTGATTATTTTGCGGTTGAATTAGACACCAATCAAAATGAATAGTTTAGACAGCTACATTAATAACGAGATAAAACCCATAAAACATACTGATTCTATTGCGGAAGCACAAGATGTTTTTGCAGATTTTCCATACACTCACTTCCCAGTAACAGAAGATGGTATTTATATTGGATGCGTAAGCAAAGAAGCCATTGAATTTCTAAATCCTGACGCTATTATTAACGATAGTAGATTTCATTTTGAACGATTTTTCGTTCGATCTACAATGATTTGGCTTGATGTTTTGGAAGTTTTTGCTAAAAATGAAGCAAATTTATTGCCTGTTTTAGACGAAAAAAATAATTATTTAGGCTATTATGAATTAGAAGATGTTATTCGATTTTTGCATGAAACTCCATTTTTAAAAGAAGAAGGCGGGATTATTATCGTAGAAAAAGAAGTAGATAAATTTTCAATGAGTCAAGTTACACAAATCATAGAAAGTAACAATGCAAAAATCTTAGGATTATTTATTTCTAACATAGCAAATAACAAAGTTGAAATTACCGTAAAAATTAGTCAAAGTGGCTTGAATGATATTATTCAAACATTTAGAAGATATGAATATGAAATTATTTCTGAACATCAAGAAGATTCCTATTTGAATAGCCTAAAAGAGCGTTCAGACTACTTAGACAAATATCTTAACATATAAAAGAGAAATATGAAAATAGCTATTTTCGGACAATATTATCAAAACAACACTGCTGAAATTGTTACAAAAGTTGTTCAATTTTTAGAAGCTAAATCTATTTCAATTGCTTTTGAAAATTCGTTTTTAAAAATATTACAAGAAAAAAACATTATCACAAATGAGTATCCAAGTTATTCAAATTATACTGAACTCGATAGCGATTTTGAAGCATTAATAAGCATTGGTGGCGATGGAACCATCTTAAAAGCAGCCACCTTTATAAGAGATAAGAACATTCCAATCATAGGGATTAATGCTGGAAGATTAGGGTTTTTAGCAACCGTTCAATTTGAAAATATTGAAACATTATTACAAAAAGTATTAATTAAAGATTATATCATTTCAAAAAGAAGTTTGTTAAGTGTAAAAACAAATCCAGAATATCAAAATTTCAAAGATTTAGACTTCGCATTAAACGAAGTTACAGTAGCCCGAAAAGATACCACTTCGATGATAACAATTGAAACCTCATTAAATGGTGAATATTTAACTTCTTATTGGGCAGATGGCTTGATTGTTTCAACACCAACAGGTTCAACAGGCTATTCATTAAGTTGTGGCGGTCCAGTTTTAACACCAGAAGTTGCTAGTTTTGTGGTTACACCAATGGCACCTCATAACTTAAATGCACGACCATTGGTAATTACTGATGACACAGAAATTGAATTAAAAATTTCTGGAAGAGAAGAACAATTTCTAATTTCATTAGATTCAAGGATCGCGGCGGTTTCCAAAGAAACAACTGTCTACATCAGAAAAGCGCCGTTCACAATTTCAATCATAGAATTCAAAGAAGAAACTTTTTTAAATACAATTAGAAAAAAACTACTTTGGGGAGCCGATAAAAGAAATTAATGATTCTACATATCAATTTCTGATTTTTAGCGTTTTAAAAATTCAACAAGATGTAACAAAAAAATCCTTTATAATAGGGTTAAGAAGTCAATATTGTTATATTTGCAAACTATTTCAAAAAATGAGACGCTTTTTAATTTACATAAGCTTGATTTTCTGCACCTTGAATGCCTACTCACAAATCAATGAGTTAGGTGTTTTTGTAGGTGGAATTAATTATATTGGTGATGTGGGTCCAACGGATTATATAGCGCCAAATGAGCCAGCAATTGGAATAATTTATAAATGGAATAGAAGCGCGCGTCATGCTTGGCGATTTTCCTATTACCAAGGAAGTTTAAAATCAAAAGATATTGACAGCGATGTTCCAAGTAGAAATTTAAGAGGAAATTCATTTGAAAATCAAATTAAAGAATTTTCTGCTGGAATGGAATTCAATTTTATGGATTTTGATTTGCATGATGGTAAAAAGAAGGTAACTCCTTATGTTTTTACTGGAGTGAATTATTTCATTTATGATGAGATATATATTTTAAATAACGAAAGTGAAAAAGATTATCAAAGCAGCACGTTTGCAATTCCAATGATAGTTGGTGTAAAAGCACGTTTGTTTAATAATTTCATATTGGGAGCAGAAATTGGAGCCCGTTATACTTTTACAGATAATTTAGACGGGAGTAATCCTGAAAATGATAATTTTGAAACCTTGCGTTTTGGCAATTTAGATAGTAAAGATTGGTATGTGTTTACAGGTTTAACACTAACATATACCTTTGGTCAAAACCCATGTTTTTGCGCAGAATAAAATGGAATTAGTACAACAAATAAATACAGCAACTTTGCCTCAACATTTAGCCATTATTATGGATGGAAATGGTAGATGGGCAAAACAAAAAGGTCTTTTACGTGCTTTAGGTCATGAAAGTGGCACTAAATCCGTGAGAACAACTGTAGAATCTTGTGCTAAACTTGGTGTCAAAAACCTTACCCTTTATGCGTTTTCAACCGAAAATTGGAATCGTCCAAAATTAGAAGTTGATACACTAATGAAGCTTTTAATTTCCTCTTTAAAGAAAGAAATTAAAACTTTACAATCAAATAACATCAAATTGAACGCAATAGGAAATTTAACAAATTTACCCTCTAACGTTCAAAAAGAATTACAAGAAGTAATTCAAAAAACTGCCGAAAACACTCGAATGACACTTACTTTAGCCCTTAGTTATGGTGCTAGAGAAGAACTAATTCAAGCTGTTAAAAAAATCAGTAACAAAGTTAAAAATAATATAATTTCTGAAGAGGCTATTGACGAATCAATTATTAATCAGCATCTTTACACACACAATTTACCCGATGTAGATTTAGTAATAAGAACAAGTGGCGAACATAGAATAAGTAATTTCCTATTATGGCAAATAGCTTATGCCGAGTTTTATTTTACAGATGTGCTTTGGCCAGATTTTTCAGAAGACCATTTATATGAAGCAATTATTAGTTATCAGAAAAGAGAACGCCGATTTGGAAAAACAAGCGAACAAATTATACCGTAAAAAAATGTTTAAAAAAGGATTACAACTACTTTCAATTTTTATTTTAATAAATAGCAGTTCAATTTTTGCTCAAGAGACCAAATTGGAGAGCGGAAAAGAATACATACTAGCCAAAATTGATGTTACTGGAAAAATTAGCTATAACGAGCAAACTGTAACTACTTTTACTGGTCTTGAAAAAGGACAATCAATTATGGTTCCTGGAGAGGATATCAGTGCGGCTATAAAAAAATTATGGAAGTTAGGTTTGTTTTCGGACGTTAATTTTTATGTGAATAAAATTGAAGGAGATAGTATCTTTTTAGAATTAAACATCAATGAACTTCCAAAACTGGGTGATGTTAAAATCCAAGGTGTAAAAAAAGGAAAAGCCGAAGAATTAATCAAAGAGGCCGACCTTAAAAAAGGGAAAATTGTTAATGAAAATTTATTAACTACGACTAAAAACTATTTCGAAAATAAATATAGAAAAGATGGTTATTATAATACAAAAGTAGCCATAAGTACGGTTCAAGATTCTGCTTTTTCTGATGTAAAAATGGTTGTAAATATTGACAAAGGTGATAAAGTAAAGGTTAAGAGTATTGATTTTGATGGTAATTCTCAAATTACTGATGCTTCGCTTAAAAAAACATTTAAAAATACTAAACAACGTAATCCTATTAGAATCTTCAAAAAATCTAAATACATTAAAGACAAATACAAAGAAGATTTAGTTGCTGTAATAGACAAATACAAAGAAAAAGGATATAGAGATGCGCGAATTCTATCAGATTCAGTTACCTATGACAAGAATAGCAATACTATTGCAATTAAAGTTAAATTAGAAGAAGGTAGAAAATACTATTTTGGAGATATTCGTTATTTAGGGAATACCGTATACACAGACCGTCAATTAAATGCACTTTTAGGAATCAAAAAAGGAGATGTTTACAACGGAACCATTTTACAAAAAAGAATTGCAGACCAGTCAAAACCAGACGGAGAAGATATTACTAATTTATACCAAAACAACGGATATTTATTTTCAAACATCAATCCAGTTGAAGTTAGAACAGTTAACGACACTATTGATTTTGAAATCAGAATTACAGAAGGTCCAATTGCTTATTTTAATAAAATTACCGTTGTTGGAAATGACAAAACAAATGACCACGTAATTTACAGAGAATTAAGAACAAAACCAGGTCAAAAATATAGCAAAGAAGATTTAATCCGCTCTATTCGTGAAATCGGACAATTAGGATTCTTCGATCCTGAAGCAATTAAACCTGATTTTAAAAATGTTGACCCTCAAGCTGGAACAGTTGATATAGAATATAAAGTTGTTGAAAAAGGAGCTAGTCAAATTGAACTTCAAGGAGGTTATGGCGGTGGTGGTTTCATTGGAACTTTAGGATTATCTTTTAATAACTTCTCAGCTAAAAATATATTTAAGAAAGATGCCTACAAACCACTTCCAATGGGTGATGGACAAAAAATGTCCCTACGTTTACAAGGAAGTTCTTATTTTCAAACCTATAGTTTATCTTTTTCTGAACCATGGTTTGGCGGTAAAAAACCTATAAGTTTTTCAACATCATTATCACACAGTAAACAATTCTTATACAACTACTCAACAAGAGATGTAACTAGAGATCAAAGTTTCAATATCACTTCATTATCTGTTGGTATTGCAAAACGTTTAACAGTGCCAGATGATTATTTTGTATTATCTCAAGCAGTTTCATTCCAATATTATGACTTAAATAATTACAACACTGGGTTATTTACTTTCGGGAATGGTGCATCAAGAAATTTAGCATACACGATAGGTTTATCTAGAAACAGTAAAGGGATTAACCCAATTTACCCAACTCAGGGTTCTGAATTTAGTATTTCTGGAAAATTCACTTTACCATACTCTTTGTTTAATGGAATTGATTATGGAAATTTAAAAAATCTTGACGAATACAAAACAAGAGCTACTGAAGATGGTTTTGCTCCAGATGGAAGTAACTACCCTGCAGGCACTTACTTAGGCGAAGATGGTTATCCAGTTACAGATCCAGCTGATGCAGCTGTAGACCAAGCAAAAGTTGACCAAAAGAAATACAACTGGTTAGAATATTATAAAATCAAATTCAAAGCAGACTGGTATACTCGCGTTTATGACAAATTAGTCCTTCGTTCATTAGGAGAATTTGGATATATGGGAGCGTATAACAACGACAGAGGATTGGTTCCATTTGAGCGTTTTTATTTAGGAGGTGATGGATTAGCAAACTATTCATTAGATGGTAGAGAAACTATTCAATTAAGAGGATATCCAAACAATTCATTATCATCAACTGATGGTGGAACGGTATATAACAAATTCTCATTAGAATTACGTTACCCAATTACACTAAATCAATCTGCTTCAATTTATGCCTTAAGTTTCTTAGAAGCTGGAGCAGCATTTGACGAATTTAAAGATTACAATCCGTTCAAATTACAACGTTCTGCCGGAGTTGGATTACGTGTATTCATGCCTGCTTTTGGTTTATTAGGTATAGATTTTGCGCATGGATTTGATGCAATTCCTGGTGAAACAGTTAAAAGTGGCTGGCAAACACACTTTATCATTGGACAACAATTTTAAAGATAGTTAATAGTTTTTTATTAAATTCGTAAAAATATTTTGATATTTGTTACGTTTGAAAAGTATCAAGTATTTCACTTGGTACTTTATTCATAAAAAACAACACATTTATATATGAAAAGAATACTCTTATTTATTGCTTTTATTTCAATTTTTGCCAATGCTCAAACCGCAAGAGGTGTGAAAATTGGCTATATTGATATGGAATATATTTTAGAAAAAGTTCCAGATTATGCAGATGCAATCAACCAATTAGAGCAAAAAGCTCAAAAATGGAAGCAAGAAATTGAAACCAAAAGAAATGAATTAAACACCTTAAAAGAAAACTTAAAAACAGAACGTGTTCTTTTAACCAAAGAACTAATAGAAGAACGCGAAGAAGAAATTGCATACTTCGAGAAAGAACTTTTAGATTATCAAGAAAAACGTTTTGGTCCAAAAGGTGATTTAATCATACAAAAATCTGTCTTAGTAAAACCAATTCAAGATCAAATTTTTACTATTGTACAAGATGTAGCTGAGCAAAGAAAATATGATTTTATATTTGACAAATCATCCGATTTAACGATGTTATTTGCAGCTCAAAAATATGACATCAGTGATTATGTTGTAAAAAAATTAACTTCTTCTCAAAAAAGAGAAGAAATGAGTAAAAAGCAATTAAAAGCTTTAGAAGCAAAAGAAGCTTTAGAAGAATCAATTGAAGATAATCCAGCGGTTGCAGAAAGACAAAAGATATTAGACGATAAAAAAGCCGCTAGAGAAAAACTAATTGAAGAAAGACAAAAAGCTATCGCAGATAAAAAAGCAGTAGCAGCAGAAAAACGCCAAAAAATGCTTGATGAACGCGAAGCAAAAAAAAATGGCACAGTAATTGAAAAAGAATCTACAGAAGATCAGAACAAAACAACAACTCCAGATTCAGATAAAGATAAAACAACTGAAAATGGTAACGTAGAAAAAAAACTAACTCCTGAAGAAACAAGACAAAAAGCAATTGACGACAGAAATAAAAAAATAGAAGAGCGTAAAAAAGCTTTAGAAGAAAAAAAGAAAAAATTAGCCGCAGATAAAGAAGCTGCAAAAAAAGCTAAGGAAGAAAAAACAGAAACAGAGAAAAAAGAATAATTAACACCTAAATTAAAATCAAAAAATGAAACAATTAAAATCATTAGTAATCGCAGTTGTACTTTTTATAGGAGCTCAAGCTTCAGCACAAACTAAAGTAGCTCATATTGATGTTCAAGCATTAATGACTTCTATGCCAGATATGAAAACTGCTCAAGAACAATTGAAGAAAATTCAAGAAACTTATGACAAAGATTACAAAAATATGGTAACAGAATACCAAACTAAATTGCAAAAATATGAACAAGAATCTGCTACTGCTGGTGATGCATTAAATGAAACACGTTCAAAAGAAATGCAAGATATGGGTGCTCGTATTCAACAATTCCAACAAACAGCTCAAAAAGAATTAGGTCAAAAAGAATTAGACTTAATCAAACCTATCATGGAAAAAGCACAAGCTGCGGTGAAAAAAGTAGCTAAAGCAAAAGGAATCAATTATGTATTAGATTCAACAACTGGTAGTGGAGTTATTGTTGCTGATGGACCAGATTTATTAGCTGATGTTAAAAAAGAATTAGGTTTCTAATTAATTCAAATAGTAACTATAAAAACTGCTCAATCTAACGTTAGATTGAGCAGTTTTTTTTATTTTTGTTTTAATGAAAAACACAAATCCAATAGGTTTATTTGATTCTGGTATAGGGGGAACTTCAATTTGGAAAGAAGTTCACGCCTTGTTACCTCATGAAAACACCATTTACTTAGCTGATAGTAAAAATGCTCCTTATGGATTAAAATCGAAAGAAGAAATCATTTCCTTAAGTTGCAAAAACACAGAATTTCTTTTGGAACAAAATTGCAAACTTATAGTTGTAGCTTGCAATACAGCAACAACAAATGCAATTAAAGAATTAAGATCAAAGTATGACATTCCATTCATAGGTATTGAGCCCGCAATCAAACCTGCAGCAATTCAAAGCAAAACACATACAATAGGAATTCTTGCAACAAAAGGCACATTGAACAGTGAATTGTTTCATAAAAACGTATCAAACCATCCAGATGTCAAAATAATTGAACAAATAGGACATGGATTAGTTCAACTAATAGAGAATGGTGATATTAATACTCCAGAAATGAGAGAATTATTAGAAAGTTATTTATATCCAATGGTTGAAAAAAATATTGATTATTTAGTACTTGGATGCAGTCATTATCCATATTTAATTCCAGAAATTAAAAAAATAATTCCATCAAGCATTAAGATTATTGATTCAGGAGAAGCAGTTGCAAAACAAACCAAAAAGATACTAGAAGAACATAATCTCATGAATGATTCAAAAGAACTGTCTTCTCAACTATTTTACACCAATAGCAATCCAAAAGTTTTAGAGAACATTCTAAATAATAAAGAAAAAGTATTTTTTAAGGCTTTTTAAAACTATTCTTCCGTTTTAAACCAACTCGAATACATTACATAATTATTGGATATTCTTTCGATTTCGCCAGCAAAATCACTTTGGTCAATATCTTTAACTTTTTTTGCAGGAACACCAGCATAAATACACCCAGATTCAACGACAGTATTTTGAGTAATTACTGAACCTGCTGCAACTATCGAATTACTTTCAATAATACAATTATCCATAACTATCGCTCCCATACCAATTAAAACATTATCTTTAATTGTACAACCATGAACGATTGCATTATGACCAATTGAAACATTATTACCAATAACCGTCGGATGTTTTTGATAAGTACAATGAATTACTGCTCCATCTTGAATATTAACCTTATTCCCTATAGAAATGGAATTTACATCGCCTCTAACCACTGCATTAAACCATACACTACAGTTTGCTCCAAAAACAACATCACCAACAATAGTTACATTTTCAGCGACATAACAATCTTGAGGAATTTGTGGATACTTTCCGTTTACTTCTTTTATTAACATAATCACTTTTAAAAAAAATGTCCCGATAAATCGGGACACAAATATACTATTTTATAAATTTAATTTACAGCAGGACAATTACAATCCCACTCTTTATCTTTACAGAATACATTGATTCCTAAGGTAATTTGATGAAAACCACCATCATCAAATTTAACATCACCCATTATATGAGAATAAGTATATGAAAACATAAATTTGTCATAATTTAAACCTATAATTGGAGTTACCCATTGTAATTTTTGTTCTTCTAAACCACTTCCACTTACATATTGAGCTCCATCAAAACTTCTTCTGTATGACAATCCACCCCATAATTTTCCAAATTCTAACTCTTTATATACTTTCAAATTTAAGTCAATAGCTTTTTCTTTAGTTTCAGAAGTATATTGAAACATAAATGAAGGCTCAAACAATAAATTACTATCATCTCCAAAAACAGCACCAGCACTCCATAAATACTTACTCAAATTATCCGACTCAAATCCTTCTGAATACAGCTCTCTTCTTTGACTAGCCAAAAAATTCTTAATTGTAAAATGAGTAAAGAAATCCATATAGTGATAAGAAACTCCTAAATCAACATTAAAATATGAATCTTTTTGAATTACCCCTGGAACAATTACAGGATCAAAACCCGTAAATTCAGAACCATCCAATGTACTTTGAACAAAAGCAGCACTTAAACCAAAAGACAATTGATTCAAATCCAATGTTCCTCTAGAAAATCTCAAATGATGAGCATAAGTTAACTTTCCTCCTCTTTGCGAATGATAACCATTTTTATCATTAAAAAGAATCATCCCTACTCCTGATGTTCCATCTTCATCTAAAGATGTATTAAAACTTAAAGTTTGTAAAGCTGGCGCATCTTCTTGACCGAACCATTGTTGGCGACCTGTAAGTCTAATTTTACCACAATTTGAAGCTCCAGCCATAGATGGGTGGATTAAATAATAATTATCTGATAAGTAATCAGAATAAACTGCAACACCCTCTTGCGAGTAAGTAAATTGTGCTACTAAAAATGCTAAAATAAAATAACTCTTTTTAAAATTCATCGTAGGTTTATCGTTTTAATGAAAATGCGATTTATTGTTTTAATATACAACTTTTTAAAAAATCATTATTGCGGTTTTACAACCACAATAATGATTTTTAAGCTTATTGGTCAAAGATATAAATTTTTGTGTTTCAAATACATCTTTATTCCTAAATATTCTTTATCTTTTTAATGAAAAATGCGCTTTAAACTGTTTTGCAGCACCATTTTCCGTATAGTCAATTGTAAACCAGTAATCTGTTGATGGTAATTGTTGGTTGTTAAATGTTCCATCCCAACCATCACTGCCTATTGATGGGCTGATTTGTTTGATTAATTTTCCGTATCTATCAAAAATGTACAGCTTCGCATCTGCTTGGTCCATACCCACAATATTCCATGTGTCATTTTCTCCATCTCCATTTGGTGTAAAATATTTTGGATAATCAATCACCAATACTGTTTGTGTGATAAATGTACATCCTTCTGTGTCTACCACTGTTACAGTATGTGTTCCTGCACTTACTCCTGTAAATACATTTGATGGTTGTAATGCACCTTCATCCAGTTGATACAATAAAGTACCTGTTCCTCCTGCTACAGCAACTGTAATAGTCGCATTATCTGTAAAGGCATTGGTTACTGTTGTTGTAAATGAATCTGCTGGATAAACAAAACCAACCGTCGCAAATTCTTCCGCTGAAACACACGTAGTAGTTGTGTTTGTTACAATTACTGAATAAACCCCTACTTCATCTGCAATATGTGTTGGTCCGTTTGCTGCTGGAATCAACACACCATCTAAATACCAATCAAAGCTATAACCTATTGCTGATAATCCTGTGTCTAATGTATAAGTTTGATATACTTCTCCTGTAGCTTGTACGATACACAATGTACCATCTTCCAATACTGGTTGCGGTAATGGATTTACATTTACTGTAATGTCAATTGGTGAACCATAACAACCATTTAATACTGGAACTACTGAATAAACTACTGTTCCTCCTAATACTGATGTTAAGGTTTGACCAATATTTGAACCTGTGCCATCACTTGCTCCAGAAACGTTTGTTGCAACTACAATCCACTCAAAGTCTGTTCCTGGTATTGAAGCACTTAAATTAATATTGGTAGTTTCTCCACTACAAATTGTAATTGGTGAAATTGTTCCAAAGAATTCCGGACGTGGTTTAACATCTATTTGTACTGTTACAGAAGCGCCTGTACAACCATTTAAACTTGGTGTAATGGTATAAACTACATTTCCTCCTACTGATGGATTACTTGTTGTTAATACTTGATCAATACTTGAACCCGTACCATTACTTGCTCCATTTACTCCTGTTGAAACCACCGTCCATGTGTAAGTTACTCCCGAAATAGCACTTGTCATATCAACATGAGCTGTATCTCCTGAACAAATCTCAGTACTTGTTGCTACTGCTACAACATCTGGAATTGGGTTTACTGTAATTTCTATTTGTTGAGAATCTCCTGCACATCCACTTGTGAAAAATGGTGTTACATTATAAGTAACCGTACCAATATTCAATGGATTAGTTAAATCTAACAATTGATTAATCGTGTTTCCTGTTCCACTTACTACCTGAGTACCATCTAAATTATAAGATATAACATTCCAACTAAAAGTAGTTCCTGGTACTGTACTTGTTAATGTTAATGCAGTTGTATCTCCATCACAATAAGTCGCATTTCCTGAAATGATTACATCTGGTTTTGGAGAAACATCAACCTGAACTGTGATTGGCGCACCTACACATCCATTAGCTGTTGGCGTAATCGTATAAATAACATTTCCATAAGCACCTCCTACTGTGGTAAGTGTTTGGCTAATATTATTTCCTGAACCAGCACTTGCTCCCGTAACATTTGTTTGTGTTACTGTCCATGAATAAGTAGTATTCGTTACTGTACTATTTAAAGCAATATTTGTTGTCGAAGCAGAACAAATAGTATCCGATGATGGTGTTGCTGTTACAACTGGTGGTTGATTCACTGTTATTGTTACACTTCCACTTGCGGTGTTGTTACAAACTGGTGTTGTTGCACTTGCTACACTTACTAAATTATATGTCGAGTTTGCTGTCAATACCGGTGTAATTACACTCGCATTTCCTGTTGCGTCTAATAAAATAGTTTGGTTCGCTCCTGAATCAACTGTATAGGTTATCGTTGCATTTGGCGTTCCTGTGAAACTAACCACAGTAGTTGCGCCTGAACAAATTGTTGTTGCTCCTGATATAGCAGCTGTTGGTAATGGTAATACCGTAACTACTGCACTTCCTGATGCGGTGTTAGTACAAGCTGGTGTTGTTGTTGCTGTTACACTTACTA
>NZ_JAAJBV010000003.1 GCF_011392075.1 Flavobacterium celericrescens | reverse complement strand
CGGACCAACACATATTGCAGATGAAGTAGGGGTTTATTCAGTAATTGTAACAAACACAACTACTACGTGTGTTTCAGCGGAAGAATTTGCGACGGTTGATTTTGTTTATCCAGCAGATTCATTTACAACAACAGTAACCAATGCCTTTACAGATAATGCGACTATTACAGTTGCTGTAGCAGGAGGAACAGGTACTTTATTGTATCAATTGGATGAAGGTGCATTGCAACCATCAAATGTATTTACAGGAGTAAGCGCAGGAACACATACTGTAACAGTGGTAGACACAGAAGGATGTACATTTATCACACAAACAGTATTGGTGATTGATTATCCAAAATATTTTACACCAAACGGAGATGGAGAAAATGACACATGGAATATTGTGGGTATGGACCAAGCAGATGCGAAGCTGTACATTTTTGATAGATACGGAAAATTAATCAAACAAATCAGCCCATCAATAGGCAGTGAAGGTTGGGATGGAACATTTAACAACCAACAATTACCATCAACAGATTACTGGTTTACAATTGACTATACGGAAAATGGTGCTGCAAAACAGTTTAAAGCGCATTTTTCAATGGTGCGTTAAGAAAGTTTATTTTATAACAAGAAAAAAGGGAGTACAATTTGTACTCCCTTTTTTCTTGTTATAAAAATTAGTGTTAGTAGAAAATTAAGAAAATAATTTGGTATTTTAAGAAAAAATGTTAAATTGTCGCATAATTAATCGGATAAAAATATAAAAACATCGGTGAAAACGACTTTTCTGTGATTTATTAATATTTTATTTTGATAGAATCCCTTATTTATTAACAAATACCTAATACGTGTATGAAAATATTATTAATTAATACGTTAGCACTTTTTTGTGTATTATTTTCTGAAAATGATAATCAAGCATTAAAAGAAGATAGACAGATATGTAAAGTTGTAGAGATAAGTTTATATTCTGATGAACAAATTAAAAGTTTCATCATTGAGGTTTTTGGCAATCAATCAGATGAATTGGTTTTTAATTCAAGTTCTCGTAGATATGAAATGATTAAAGATTTTTTAAATAATCGTTTTAAAATTGAATACAGACCTGAGTATAATGGAAAGGGATTTAAGTTATTATCGAGTTTGGGTTTAAACAATAAATATAATAATGCTTTGGTAATGGACAGTGTAGTTGAAATTTCAACATTTAATCCATTGAAATATAATTTTGAAATGAACTCGAAAGAGAAGAATATATATAGAGTTGACAATACAGATTATATAATCACTATTTTACCTACAAACTAGCGCTGATAAATATGAAAAAAATTTTACTCCTTATAATTTTTACCTATTTTGGTATAGCTCATTCTCAAACATATAATATGCAAAACGGAACAGTAAATACTTGTTCTGGGACTTTTTATGATTCTGGGGGTAATGCGGGTAATTATGCTGCTAGTGAATCATTTACTATGACTTTTTGTCCAAATACACCAGGAAGCTATGTTCAATTTGACTTTACTACATGGAATGTTGAAGGAGAACCTTGGGACTTTATGACAATCTATAACGGGACTAATACTTCGGGAACAATTATAGGTACTTATGGGGATACTTCTCCAGTCATTGGAGGTTGTAATGCAATGACCAATTATATCGCCTCTAGTCATGCTTCCGGTTGTGTGACTATTACTTTTGTTTCGGATTCATCAGTGCAACAGGGAGGATGGGCCGCTACAATTTCATGTACTACAACAGCTGGAGGAGATCCGATTACGGGAGGGTCTACACCTCCTGCAAATTCAGTATGTTCTGGTTCAGACCCTTTTTGTGCTGATGCAGGACCATTGGAGTTTCCAAATGTAAGTGATGCAGATTGCGTTCCTGACGCTCCAGCGGTAATTGTAGCTCAAACTTGTTTGTCTTCTGCACCCAATCCGGCTTGGTATTACCTAGAAATAGATCAAGCAGGACCATTAAATTTACAAATTTCTCAAACAACTGGGCCCGGTGGTACTGGTTCTACTTTAGATGTAGATTACGCATTATGGGGACCATTTTCTAGTGCTAGTGCAGCTTGTGCGGATTTTACTTTAGGAGATTGTACTGCTGACCATACATGTACAGGAACGGTTGTTGATTGTAGTTATAGCATATCTGCAACTGAAACAGCAACAATTCCTAATGCTCAAGTAGGCGAGGTGTACATGGTCTTGATTACAAATTTTAATGGTGCAGCGGGTTATATTACAATGACTCAAACAAATGCTGGGGCTGGAGGAGCAGGCTCAACAGATTGTACAATTGTCTGCCCAGTAGCAACTGGGACCAATCCTTCGTGTGGTGCTTCAGATGGAATAATTACAATTGAAGGTTTAGATCCGTCAGCATCGTATAATGTAACTTATTTAGATGATGGCACACCAGTTTCAGTAACTTTGACTAGTAATGCATCTGGTGATATAATTATTACGGGTTTAAATGCAGGAAATTATACAAATATTGTGACTAATTTTCCCGGTTGTACTACTGCAACATCTAATGTAACATTGACAAGTAGTGGAACTCCAGCAACTTTAACTAGTATTACAAATAATTTACCGTTATGTGGTCCTGCTAATGCGACTTATAATTTGACAGGAACGCCAAATGCAACTGTAACTTATAATATTAATGGTGGTGCATCGCAAACAGTTACTTTAAATGGTTCAGGAATAGCAACTGTTACCGTTACTGGTGTAACAACTAATACTACTTTAAATGCTACTTCGATTACTTCTACAGGTTCACCAATTACAGGGAATGGTTTAAGTGCAGCTGGAGGAAATACTCCTGTAAACTCAACTGGGGCTATATCCGCTTTAGGAGCAGCTGCTAATGGGACAAATTGCGCGTTTGTAGATAATACAAATTCAACTCTTACAATTACTTTACAACATACAGTACCAATTGGGACTTCAATAATTGTTAGTTTAGCTCGCGATAATAATGCTGGAGCTGTTACTGTTGCTGGTGGCGGAGCGTCAACAACATTCAACGCAGGGCCTAATGATATTTTACAAAGAATAACTATTGTTACAACTGTTGCAACGAATATTGTAACAGTTACAAGAACAGCTGGTATTGTTTGGGTTGATGGTGTACAATACACTTATACACCGCCCGGTTGTACCGTAGCTATTTCTAATTCAAGTACTGTTACAGTAAATGCCCAACCAAATGCAGGAGTTGATGGGAACACAACGATATGTGATTCAAGTGTAACACCAATCAACTTATTCAGTTTAATTACAGGAGAACAAGCAGGTGGAACATGGACACAAACTTCAGGAACAGGCGGAACGTTCAATGCAGGGGCAGGAACATTCACACCAGCTGCAGGAGCAACTACAAGTACATTTACTTATACATTAGTAGGTACAGCTCCATGTGTCAATGATACAAGTATTGCTACAATCAATATCAATGCCCAACCAAATGCAGGAGTTGATGGGAACACAACGATATGTGATTCAAGTGTAACACCAATCAACTTATTCAGTTTAATTACAGGAGAACAAGCAGGCGGAACATGGACACAAACTTCAGGAACAGGCGGAACGTTCAATGCAGGGGCAGGAACATTTACACCAGCAGTAGGAGCAACTACAAGTACATTTACATATACATTAGTAGGAATAGCTCCATGTGTCAATGATACAAGTATTGCCACAATTAACATTAATCCGCAATTAGCACCAACAATTAATTGTGGTACATCAACAACTTCATCTGTTCAGTTTACTTGGTCGGCAGTTATTGGAGCAACAGGATATGATGTAAGTTATCAAATAAATGCAGGTCCAATTGTAAATATTGGAGCCATAGGAAATGTTTTATCTTATACAGTTTCAGGATTAGTACCAGGAGATAATGTTTTAATAACTTTAACACCAACTGGTGGTGCTGGAACATGTTTTACATTTAGTACACAAACTTGTACAGCAAATAATTGTATACCACCAACTGCAACAATAAGTTATGCAACACCATTTTGTTCAACAACTGCTACTGCGCAACTTGTTACATTAACTGGTACAGGAACTTATACAGTAGGAAGTTATAGTGCACCATTAGGTTTATCAATAAATGCAGTGACTGGTGATATAACACCAAGCACAAGTACACCAGGAACATATTTAGTAACTTATACTATTCCAGCAGCATCAGGCTGTTCAGCAGTAATAGCTACTACTAGTGTAACTATCAACACAACCCCAGTTGCAGATGCACCAGCAAATGTAACAGCATGTGATAGTTATGTATTACCAGTTTTAACAGTAGGAAACTATTATACAGGATCAGGTGGAACAGGTACAATGTTACCAGTAGGTTCAAGTATTATGTCAACTCAAACATTATATGTTTATGCAGAAACAGCTACAGTTCCAAACTGTACGGATGAAAATAGTTTTGTAGTAACTATCAACACCACGCCAGTTGCAGATGCACCAGCAAATGTAACAGCATGTGATAGTTATGTATTACCAGCTTTAACAGTAGGAAACTACTATACAGGATCAGGCGGAACAGGTACAATGTTACCAGCAGGTTCAAGTATAACAGCAACTCAAACAATATATGTTTATGCAGAAACAGCTACAGTTCCAAACTGTACGGATGAAAATAGTTTTGTAGTAACTATCAACACAACACCAGTTGCAGATGCACCAGCAAATGTAACAGCATGTGATAGTTATGTATTACCAGCTTTAACAGTAGGAAACTACTATACAGGATCAGGCGGAACAGGTACAATGTTACCAGTAGGTTCAAGTATTACGTCAACCCAAACATTATATGTTTATGCGGAAACAGCTACAGTTCCAAACTGTACGGATGAAAATAGTTTTGTAGTAACTATCAACACAACGCCAGTTGCAGATGCACCAGCAAATGTAACAGCATGTGATAGTTATGTATTACCAGCTTTAACAGTAGGAAACTACTATACAGGATCAGGCGGAACAGGTACAATGTTACCAGTAGGTTCAAGTATAACAGCAACTCAAACATTATATGTTTATGCAGAAACAGCTACAGTTCCAAATTGTACGGATGAAAATAGCTTCGTGGTAACCATCAACACAACGCCAGTTGCAGATGCACCAGCAAATGTAACAGCATGTGATAGTTATGTATTACCAGCTTTAACAGTAGGAAACTATTATACAGGATCAGGCGGAACAGGTACAATGTTACCAGTAGGTTCAAGTATAACAGCAACTCAAACAATATATGTTTATGCTGAGACAGCTACAGTTCCAAACTGTACAGATGAAAATAGTTTTGTGGTAACCATCAACACAACCCCAGTTGCAGATGCACCAGCAAATGTAACAGCATGTGATAGTTATGTATTACCAGCTTTAACAGTAGGAAACTATTATACAGGATCAGGCGGAACAGGTACAATGTTACCAGTAGGTTCAAGTATTACGTCAACCCAAACATTATATGTTTATGCAGAAACAGCTACAGTTCCAAATTGTACGGATGAAAATAGTTTTGTAGTAACTATCAACACAACGCCAGTTGCAGATGCACCAGCAAATGTAACAGCATGTGATAGTTATGTATTACCAGCTTTAACAGTAGGAAACTATTATACAGGATCAGGCGGAACTGGTACAATGTTACCAGTAGGTTCAAGTATTACGTCAACCCAAACATTATATGTTTATGCTGAGACAGCTACAGTTCCAAACTGTACAGATGAAAATAGTTTTGTAGTAACTATTAATTCGACGCCAAATGCAGGAGTTGATGGAAATACAACAATATGTGATTCAAGTGTAACACCAATAGATTTATTCAGTTTAATTACTGGTGAACAAATAGGCGGAACATGGACACAAACTTCAGGAACAGGTGGAACGTTTAATGCAGGTGCGGGTACATTTACTCCAGCAATAGGAGCAACAACAAGTACATTTGAGTATGTCGTATTAGGTGCAGCACCATGTCTTAATGATATAAGTGTAGCTACAATTCACATAGATCAAAATCCAACAGCTTCAATTAGCTATCCTTTGACTCAATATTGTGTAAGTGCTTCTAATGTAAATATTGCTTTAACAGGTACAGGTTCATATACAAATGGTACTTATAGTGCCTCCCCAACTGGTTTATCAATTAATCCGACTACAGGTGAAATATCTCCTAGTACTAGTTTGCCAGGAAATTATACAGTTACCTATATGATTCCAGTTGCTGGAGCTTGTGCATCGTCACCAGTTACAACAGCTATAACTATAACTCCATTACCAACATTAACAATTTCAGGAAATGCGACTTATTGTGATGGAGATACAACTGCATTAACATTAACAAGTACAGTACCAGGAACCACTTTCACATGGAATGTCATTTCTTCTAATTTAGATGGTACTCATATTGTAAGTGGAACAGGAAACACAATTAATCAATTATTAGATTTAGATAATGCGTTAAATATTGGTACAGCAACATACTATATCACTCCATATGCAAATGGATGTGCAGGACCAGCACAACAAATAGAAATCACAGTAAACCCAATTCCAGATGTTGTAGCAGTAGCAACAAGCACCGAGATTTGTTCAGGAGATACAGCTCATGTTGATATGACAAGTGCTATTTCAGGAGTAACTTACACATGGACGGTGGTTTCAACAGGAGTAAATGGAGCAAGTAATGGTACGGGTTCAAGTATTGATCAAGTATTAACAACAAGTAACCCATTAGTAAATGGAAATGTAGTTTATACCATTACACCAAGTTTGAATGGTTGTACAGGTGCTTCTGTAACAGTGCAAATAGATGTTAAAGCACGTCCAGAATTCTTTGGAACGATTTCAAACCCGGTGATTTGTAGTGGGGAAACCACAAATATTAATCTAAGTGCTTCGTTACCAGGAACCAATTTTACATGGACGGTTATCACAACAAATGTTTCAGGAGCAAGTGATGGCACAGGTGCTAGTATAGATCAAACTTTAACATCGATATTAGGAGGAACTGCGGTTTATACAGTGGTTCCAGAATTAAACGGTTGTTCTGGTTCACCTATTCAAGTTACTGTAATTGTAAATCCTTTACCGCAACCAGTATTGGAAGATGGTACATTGTGTATCGTACAAGCTACAGGAGAAGTATACCAAACTTATACATTAGACACAGGATTATCAGCAACAGGTTATAGCTTTGATTGGTATTTAGACGGTGTATTAATTCCAGCAGCAAACGGACCAACACATATTGCAGATGAAGTAGGAGTTTATTCGGTAATTGTAACAAATACAACTACTACGTGTGTTTCAGCGGAAGAATTTGCGACGGTTGATTTTGTTTATCCAGAAACTTCATTTACAGCAACAGTAACTAATGCCTTTACAGATAATGCAACCATAACGATTACAGTCGCTGGAGATGGAACGGGTACTTTATTGTATCAATTGGATGAAGGTGCATTGCAACCATCAAATGTATTTACAGGAGTAAGCGCAGGAACACATACAGTTACAGTGGTAGACACAGAAGGATGTACTTTTATCACACAAACAGTATTGGTGATTGATTATCCAAAATATTTTACACCAAATGGAGATGGAGAAAATGACACATGGAATATAATAGGTATGGACCAAGCAGATGCGAAGTTGTACATTTTTGATAGATATGGAAAATTAATCAAACAACTAAGTGCTACAGCTGGCAGTGAAGGTTGGGATGGAACATTTAACAACCAACAATTACCTTCAACAGATTACTGGTTTACAATTGACTATACGGAAAATGGTGCTGCAAAACAGTTTAAAGCGCATTTTTCATTAGTAAGATAGTAGTTTTAAGAATTACATTTTAAAAGCGACACTTCAATTAGTGTCGCTTTTTTTAAAATAAGGGAACAAAAAAAGAGCTCATTTTATGAGCTCTTTTTAATATGAAGTTATAATTATTTTTGATTATAAACAGAAATTGCTTCTTTCAAAATTTGAACCGATTTAATCAAATCATCTTTCTTTAAAACATAAGCAATACGAACCTCGTCTAAACCAACATTTGGAGTAGAATAAAATCCTGCCGCAGGAGCAACCATAACAGTCTCACCATTAAAATCGTATGATTCTAACAACCATTGTGCAAATTTATCAGCATTGTCAATAGGTAGTTTCGCAATACAGTAAAAAGCACCTTTAGGAGTTGCTACAGTTATACCTTCTATTTTTTGCAATTCAGTAATCAATGTATCTCTACGATCTTTGTATTCTGAAATAACTGCATCAAAATAGCTTTGAGGTGTATCTAAAGCTGCTTCACTAGCAATTTGTGCATATGTTGGAGGACTTAAACGAGCTTGTGCAAATTTCATAGCCGTAGACATTACTGCAGCATTTTTAGAAACAATACACCCAATACGCGCACCACACATACTATAACGCTTTGATACCGAATCAATCATAATAGCATGTTCTTCTAATCCAGGAACATTCATTACTGAGAAATGCTCCTCTCCATCATAAATAAATTCTCTATAAACTTCGTCTGCTATTAAAAATAAATCGTGTTTTTTAACAATTTCAGCTAATTTTAATATCTCTTCTTTTGAATATAAATAACCTGTTGGGTTACCAGGATTACAAATTAAAATAGCTTTAGTTTTTGGTGTAATTAATTTCTTAAAAGCTTCAATTGGAGGCAAAGCAAATCCTGTTTCAATACCAGAAATTACAGGAACAACTTTTACACCAGATGCCGTAGAAAAACCATTGTAATTAGCATAAAATGGCTCAGGAATGATAATCTCTTCTCCCGCATCCATAGTGCTTCCCATTGCAAAAAGCAAAGCTTCAGAACCACCAGTAGTGATAATAATATCTTGCGTGTCTATAGGTAATCCGTGGTTTTTATAATATTGCGAAAGTTTTGTTCTATAGCTTTCAAAACCAGCAGAATGACTATATTCCAAAACACTAATGTCAGCATTTTTTACAGCTTGTAGCGCTACTTCGGGTGTTTTAATATCTGGTTGCCCAATATTTAAATGATATACTTTATGTCCTTTTTTCTTAGCAATTTCTGCATAGGGAACCAATTTTCTAATTGGCGATTCAGGCATTTGTTGTCCTTTAATTGAAACTTTTGGCATGATATATTTTTTAAAGATTCGCAAAATTGCGATTTTTTTTTGTGATATAAGCAATTTTGCTGCTTAAAATGTGTTAAATATATAACCATTAAGAAATAATTTCTTACATTTATGATATAAAATTGGTTATGAGAAGAATAGTGCAATTTTCCCTAATGCTTTTTGCCATAACATCAGTTTTTGCACAAGCGAAATGGAATTCCAATAAAACTAAAATCAAAATTCCTTTTGAGTTGACTCATAATTTAATTATTATGAATATCACACTCAATGATGTGCCTTTGAATATGATTTTGGATACGGGTTCTGATAGAAACCTATTGTTTTGTTTTCCAGAAAAAGATTCATTAGAAATTTTCAATCCAAGAAAAGTAACCTTTAGAGGTGTTGGTTTAGGAGAACCAATTGAAGCTATTGTTTCTCAAAAAAACAACATGAAAGCGAAAGAGTATGAAGACCCAAATTTTGAAATATTAATCATTGATAGCCAAGGAGTCAATATTGTAAATAAATTAGGCGTCCCAATCAATGGAATAGTTGGCGCTAGTTTCTTTAAAGATTTTTTAGTGGAAATAAAATATGACACACAAGAAATTATTCTCCATAAAAATAAAGAAAATATACTTTCCAAAAAGGCAAAAAAATATACAAACAACACCATTCAACTTATTGAAGACAAGCCATATATTGATTTAAAATTAGGAATTGATGACAGATTGCAAAATTTTAAATTACTAATAGATACTGGTCTAGGTGATGGTTTATGGTTGTTTGAAAATGATACGATTAAAACCCCAAAACTTTTTTTTGATGATGTTTTAGGCCGTGGTTTAGCTGGAGATATTTTTGGAAAACGCTCAAGAGTGAAAATAATTGAGATGGCAAACTATAAAATTCAAGAGGCTTTAGTTTCTTTTCCAGATAGCATTTCTTTTCCACAACATAATTTAGTAAAAAGTAGAAATGGTTCTTTAGGTGGTGCAATTACAAAACGATTTAACTGGTTTATTGATTACCAAAATCAAAAAGTATATTATAAGAAAAACGATTTTTTTAATAAACCATTCAACTATAATATGTCAGGAATCGAATTGCAGCATTCAGGTTTACAATGGATTAAAGAAGAAATTAAAATAAATACATCTAATAATCAATTGAATTTAAACGAATTAATGTTAAATGACGAATCTAAAAAATACAAATATGAACTTAAGCCTGTATATGAAATTTATGCTATTAGAAAAAATTCTCCAGCAGAAAAAATAGGCTTAAAAATTGGTGATAGAATAGTCAAAATAAATGGAAAATCATCTCATATGCTCACCATACAATCAATATCTGATTTATTTCAATCCGAAGATGGAAAATTAATAACCATCATTATTGAAAGATTAGGACAACAATTAACATTTAAGTTCAAGTTAGAAAAATTACTATAAAAAAAAGTCCCAATTCAATTGGGACTTTTTTTTTTATGAGTTGGGAAACGTTTTCTTTTTTACTAACGGACTAACTTCTTCCTTAACAATCACCGTTCCTTTAATTCGTAATGGAACCATGCCATTAGGCTTATTCACCGCATTACTTTCAATTGTAATGGTTTTGCTTATCGGACCTGGGTTCATGTTATATTGTACTTTAATTTGGCCTTTACCTCCAGGAGCAATTGCTTCTTTTGGCCATTCTGGTACTGTACAACCACAGCTCGATTTTGCATTTTTAATATATAAAGGCTCATCACCCGTATTGGTAAATTCAAAAATTCGAATACCATCATCTTTTCCTTTTTCTACCTCACCATAGTTGATAGTTTCTTCTTTAAACTCAATCTTTGGGCCAGTTTGAGCAAATGATGCCATTCCAACGAATACAGTTAAATAAACAAGTAATTTTTTCATCATCTTATAAATTAATAGGTTGTTGTAAAAATAATTAAATAAAAGCAACCAACAAACTACTCCTAACATTTTTTTTATTTTCGTGATATAGTTACTTTTGCACGTAGTAATACAAAAAACATACCAAAGTAAAATTGGGAATGTTAAAACGAACGATTCAACCGTTCAACGATTCAACAATTAAACAAGAAAAAAACAGAATGATTCCTGCACAATTCAACGCTAAAGAAGTAGAACAAAAGTGGTACGACTATTGGATGAAAAACGATTATTTTACATCCAAACCCGACCACAGAACGCCGTACACCATTGTAATTCCGCCACCAAACGTAACAGGAGTCTTACACATGGGACACATGTTGAATAACACCATTCAAGATGTATTAATTCGTCGTGCGCGTTTAAAAGGGTTCAACGCTTGTTGGGTGCCAGGAACCGATCATGCCTCAATTGCAACCGAAGCTAAAGTTGTAGCAAAGTTAAAAGAAGAAGGCATCAATAAAAACGATTTAACTCGTGAAGAATTCCTAAAGCATGCATGGGAATGGACGGATAAATACGGTGGAACCATCTTAGAGCAATTAAAACAATTAGGTTGTTCTTGCGATTGGAGTCGTACTAAGTTTACGATGGATGACGATATGTCAGCATCGGTAATTCACTCATTTGTAGATTTATACAACAAAGGTTTGATTTATCGCGGTTACCGAATGGTTAACTGGGATCCAGAAGCTAAAACGACTTTGTCTGATGAAGAAGTAATCTTTGAAGAACGTCAAGGAAAATTATATTTCATCAAATATAAAATTGAAGGTTCAGAAGATTTCTTAACCGTTGCAACTACGCGTCCAGAAACGATTTTTGGAGATACTGCCATTTGTATCAATCCAAATGACGAACGTTTTGCGCATTTAAAAGGGAAAAGCGCCATTATTCCAATTTGCGGTAGAGTTATTCCTATCATCGAAGACGAATATGTAGATGTAGAATTCGGTACAGGTTGTTTAAAAGTAACGCCTGCTCATGATACCAACGATAAAACGTTAGGTGATAAACACAATTTAGAAATCATCGATATTTTCAATGAAGATGCGACTTTGAATTCTTTCGGATTGCATTATCAAGGAAAAGACAGATTTGTTGTTCGTGAAGAGATTGCGAAAGAATTAGAAACAATCGGAGCGTTAGCAAAAACGGAAACGCATTTGAATAAAGTTGGAACTTCTGAAAGAACCAAAGCGGTAATCGAACCAAGATTATCAGACCAATGGTTCTTAAAAATGGAAGATTTAGTAAAACCTGCTATCAAAGCCGTTTTAGAATCAGACGAAATCAAATTATATCCAAGTCGTTTTAACAATACCTACGCGCATTGGTTAAACAACATTCGCGATTGGAATATCTCACGCCAATTGTGGTGGGGACAACAGATTCCAGCGTACTATTTTGGCGATGGAAAAGAAGATTTCGTAGTAGCTGAAAACATCGAAAAAGCAGTTGAACTTGCGAAAGTAAGAACAGGTAATGCACAACTTCAAGCTTCCGATTTAAAACAAGACGCTGACGCCTTAGACACTTGGTTTTCTTCATGGTTATGGCCAATGGCAGTTTTTGGAGGTGTTTTAAATCCAGAAAATGAAGATTTTAAATACTATTATCCTACGAATGATTTAGTTACGGGTCCAGATATTTTATTCTTCTGGGTAGCGCGTATGATTATTGCAGGTTACGAATATGCAGGCGAAAAACCATTTTCAAACGTATATTTAACGGGATTAGTTCGTGATAGCCAAGGAAGAAAAATGTCAAAACAATTAGGGAATTCACCTGAACCACTAGGACTAATTGAAAAATTTGGTGCCGATGGTGTTCGTGTTGGATTACTTTTAAGTTCTTCTGCTGGAAATGATATTTTATTCGACGAAGAATTATGCAACCAAGGAAAAGGCTTCTCTAATAAAATTTGGAATGCTTTCAAACTAATCAAAGGTTGGGAAGTAGCGGATATTGCACAACCAGAATCTTCAAAAGTTGCGATTGAATGGTACGAAGCGAAGTTGCAACAAACCTTAGCCGAAATCGAAGATAACTTTGACAAATACAGATTATCAGACGCTTTAATGGCGATTTACAAATTGGTTTGGGACGATTTTTGTTCGTGGTTCTTAGAAATGATAAAACCAGGTTACCAACAGCCAATCGACCGCAAAACGTTTGAAAAAGCGATTGAAATGTTAGAAGCGAACTTGAAATTGTTACATCCATTCATGCCGTTTTTAACGGAGGAGATTTGGCATCATATTGCAGAAAGAACGCCAGAACAAGCGTTGATAGTAGGCGAGTGGCCAAAAGCAAAAGCATTTGACGAAAAATTAATTACGGATTTTGATTTCGCAACCGAAGTTATTTCTGGAATTAGAACGATTCGTAAAGACAAAAACATTCCGTTTAAAGATGCGATGGAATTAAAAGTAGTGAACAACGAAAAAGCATCAACGTATTTTGATTCGGTAATTCAGAAGTTAGGAAACTTGACAACGTTAGAATATGTTGCGGATAAAGTAGATGGCGCATTATCATATCGTGTGAAATCGAATGAATACTTTATTCCAATTACAGGAAATATCGATGTAGAAGCCGAAGTTGCAAAATTAACCGAGGAGTTAAACTACACCAAAGGGTTCTTACGCTCAGTGCAAGGGAAATTGTCTAACGAGAAATTCGTAGCCGGCGCACCGGAACAAGTAATTGCCAACGAACGCAAAAAAGAAGCCGACGCTTTAGCAAAAATTGCAACTTTAGAACAAAGTTTAGCGAGTTTGAAATAAATTTTATCCAAACCTGATAGGTTTTAAATAATGAATCCCGAGTGTGAGCTCGGGATTTTTTTGTTTTAAATTATTATGAAGTTGCAAGCTCCGAAAAACCGATTATTTTCTATTAATATATAATTTAAACATGAGTTTAATACAAAATTCGCAATTGCGCCCAACGTGTGTTAGTGGCTGGTATGTTGAATTGTGTTTGTTCGTAAACTTATTTTCTGGCTTGGGTTTTGTACTAAAAACTCATAATGAGGATATTTTTCTCCAATTTTTTTGTAACAGCAATCTTTAAGTTCTAATCCTGAATTACAATTACATTTATCATTTTGATTCATATTTTCAAAATCTTCTTTTTTAATTTCTATTTGAAAGACTTTTAAATCCCAAAACTCATATAGAGAATCTATTTCTTGCATTAAGTAATCAATTACATCGTAACTATAATGATCTTTTTGTTTACCTGTTTCAGAATCTGTGATAAACATTACAGAATATTTGTTTCCTGGATCTTCAACTAATGAAATTCCTAATACTTCAGCTTTATCAACTATTCTGTGGCACATTTCACCATTGTAGATTTCACCAACAATATGACCACATGAATTTCTTATAGATATTTTTTTTTCACAAACACTGCACAGAATACTTGTTTTAACTATTTCCATACTAGCGAAAAGTCTATAGGGAAATATTACTTGCAAATTTCTGACAGCTTTTTCAATAAAATTTAAATAATATTTATTCTCATTAAATGAAAAATGCTTTTTGAGAGAACTCATTGTTATTTCGGTTCTTTCCAGTTGACACCAAGCTTGGTAATATTGTTTCTTTTTTAGTAAGTTAAAAACATTTGTATAAAGTTTATGTATTTCAACAATAGTCTGACAAATCCAGATTTCTTTGGCTTCTTTTTGCAAATCGTCTTTGACCGCAAGCTCTTTAATAGTTTGTAACTCCGAAATTGCATTTTCAAAATGGAAATCAGATTGTCCCAATTTTTCAATTTTATTCCAAATTTGTTGGTTCTTCATTTTCTTTTAGTTCTTTTTGTGATTCTTCATATTTTTTTAAAGCCTCAAGAGCCGTATTAATTTCTTTAGCAGGTCCTTCAAATTTTATCTCTTTTGAATTTCCAGAAGTATCCACTATTGTTACAGAAAACTTTACTTGAACAGGTTGTAAATATTTTTTTTGTGCAACCTCACTAATATGTGTATTATTTACAATTATTTTGGTCGAATTATCAATTATATTAATTTCAGGTTTTGATTCTTCTTCTTTAATATACTTATCGTAAACATATGCCGACAATATTGTCACAAAAGTTGGAATTGCAATTGTTAGAACAACAAATTTCCCTAGTCTTTTATAATTGTTATAGAAACCAAATTCAGTGTATAATTCATCTGTTATACAAATGTCTATGAGTAATTCTTGATTAAGATTTTGTTGAAAATATTTTAGCAAATTGCTAGTTTCAATTGGGAAAAGTGGATTTTCAAAATCTCTTAAATTTTCAAAAGGCACTATTAAAATCGATGCGTTATTAAGCACAGTTTTTAGTTCTTCTGTAATATAATCACGATTTAACCAAGTTTGAAAATTTTCATTACTTTCTAAGACTTCAATTTTCATAAGTTTATTTATCAAGGGTTTTGTTAATGCTTGCCGCTAACGTTTCGCGGCTATCTATCTTTCTATCTATAGAGAAGCCAACGAACTGCGTACTGTCTGCTAAGATAAAGTTTTTACGTGAAAAAAGAAGTACAACTAAAGAAAAACCAGCTATAGCTGATAACCGATGTTAGCTGTAGTTCTTAGCTCAAACCTACCATTTTTCTTGAATAATCTTCGCCAACAAAATATGGAGCTTCTAAAGGTGTAAATTTTAAAGAATTTCCATCAGAAGCTTCAGTTTTAGTTAGATTGTCAACAAAAGTTTCTAATTTATTCTTGTAAACTCTACATTCAGAAGCAGCAACAAATCTAAGTTTCTTATCGACAGTTTCAGGTTTTAGAGCAATATTAATTCCTTCTCCTGCTAATCTTACGCTAGGATAAAGTATTCCATCGTAAGAATCCGATATTATTTCTGAATATGTTGCTGAAATTGTATAGTCGGTGTGATGTGAAATTGGAGATTTTGCAAATTCACGAGCAAGAAATTGACTAATCTCTAAAGATTGAATTTCTAAATCCGGATTTCCTTTAACCAAGTTTTGAAATTGTTCCTGCAAATAACTTGATAATTGCGTTGGTCTTTCAAACTTTTGGTGATGAATTACAGAAATTAAATCAATATCTTCAATTACTTCCCAAGCGCTGAAAGTTATGTCCAATTCACCTATTGAATTTGGATCTCTAAGAAAATCAGTAATTTCAAATAAAACTGTTATTCTGGCTGTTGAAGGTTCACTCGCACCTTGAATTTCTGGAACAATTGAACCATAGAACATAGTTTTATAAGGTGTGCTTGCTCTTTGAAAGGTTGAATTAAATTCTTGTGGTTTATAGGATAGGGCAGATACATTTTCAAAAGATTTTTTTTCCGTTAATCTCGCTCTGACAATTCTTTTTCCTGGGTGCAGCGTTGTAACCATAGCACCAAATTTTTCCAATTGTTTTAGTTGAGCTCTAACATCTTCAATTGAAATGTTTTTTAAATCTGCATCTTGTAAGGCTTGAATTATTTTTCGATGTTCCATATTTATCGTAATGTTGTGAAAATTACCGCTAACGTTTTTCGTCTTGGCGATGTGGCGGATTTTTAGCACAAAAGTTCAATAGAATTACTGCCCTTGAACCTTGCATAAGGTTTCAAGAAGCACTTCAGCCACCATATTGCCAAACCGATCTTAGTGGCAGGGCTTTTCAACTTATAAGTTTGAAAATATATTTTTAACATCTAATGCTGTATTTGAATTATTAAATGTTGCAAGGACAGTTCCATTTTGGTTTCTATCTCTAATTTCAATATTCATAGTGCTGTGGTTGTAGGCTATTGCATATCTATGTCCATTTATCGTAAGCCACAAAATGTTTGCTGTTTCATCATTATATGTTCTAACTTCAACGTCTTGTGTAGCTCTCCAAATTACTGCACCTGCTAATGTTAATACAATTTCATTTACATTCTGTCCGTGATGGTCTGCTCTTTCCATTACACCATTGATGTATTGGTTAAGTAAATTAAGTGTTGTAATAGTTAATGCCATATTCTAAATATTGAAATAAAATTTTAAAATTAAAGTAACAATTACTGATGCAATGATACCTGAAATAAAAAGAAGATAATCTCTCAATGCACTTCTCTTGTCTCCTTTGTTTAAAATGGTTTCAAAATGGTCAAGTGCTTCAAGTGGTACTTTTTGTAGTGTTTCAACTTTATTTTTTAAGGAACTTTCTTCTGTTGAAAGTTTGGATAGTCGTTGTTCTAATTCATCAATGTTTTTCTCTTTTTCTTTCATTAAGTCTGTGAACTCAATTGTTGCTTTGTCTACTTCTGCAAATGCACTTTTAAGAATAGTTAGTGTATCTTCAAGTCTTTGCTTATATGTTTTTGTCTCATTTATTTCAAGGTCAAAAACTTTGGCGATAAATTCTTCCGTCTTTCCAACTTTACCTGCTTTAACTGAATTAGTTATAAATTTTTTGGCAATCGTTTTTGTCAGTGGTAAAAGTCCACCTAGCAAAGCGGAAATTAAGGTTGCTATAATTTCTATTCCCATATAGTCTATTTGTCTCTCTTGTTTTTAAGGTTTTTGGTCTGATAGCCTTGCCACTAACGTTCTGCGGCTTGCTCTCAGTGGCATTGAGCCAACACCAAGCCATTACAAATATAACAAAACATTCCATTCAGCAGCAGATTTTCCATAGGAAAATCTGGAAGTAGCCATTGAAGCAAACCGCTGTTATGGGCTGCCTTTAATATTCTACAACAGTTATAATGTCTTCCTTCCAGTTCCCATTTTCTTTACCATAATAACAATTAATTTTAATTCCTTCATCAGGAATTTTTATGGTAAAAGAAATTCGGTCATAAAATCGGATTATTGATTCAAATTCTATGTAGAATTTATCATCGATGTCTTTTTTGTTTTTAAATTCAGCTTTTTTGCCGTCAACATTAATATTTGCTTTTAGTTTAAAATAGTTTGTTATAATGAATTTTCTAGAAGTTAAAGTGTCAAAATGAAAATAGCTCTTAATTTTATAAGAATTAAATGCGAGATTTAAAACTTCCTCAATGTCATTAACACTTTTAATGTTTACAGGTTCTATTTCAGGATATAAAAGTTGATGAAATTCCATTTCCTTATTTCTTTCAGATTCTAAGATTCTTTTATAGCCATAACCTAGTTTCAAGTCAATAAGTATATCGTTCTCATCAATTTTATATTTTTCATTTACAGTTCCATAAGAATTTTCATAACCTGAAATAATTTTAATTGTATCATTTTCAATTTTGTATTTTCCTTTTGCGGTTGTATATCCAAAATGTCCTGATGATATTCTTTCATAACGGCCATTATTTTTAAAATGAAATTCCCATAAAGTATCTCCCCACCATCCTAAAAAACTTTTTTCAATTGTTTGTGCAGCAATATTGTTATTTGTAACTGTTAGTGTTAATATTAGAATGATTAATTTCTTTTTCATAAGGTTTCTCTAAGGTTGCCCATAACTTATTTATATGTCTGATAAAATCATACATAGCTATCCGATTTTGGGTGTATATGCCTGACAAATATCAGTTTTATCTTTACCAAAAATAATAAAAAATCCTTACAATTTATCAAACATTACATTAGTTTAAACACAATCTTATAACAAAAAATCCCGAGCATAACTCGGGATTTTTCTGTTTATGATTTTACTTTTTAAGCTTTTTATAAGTTCTGATTAAAGTCTTAAGATCGCGGTTAGAAGTTACATCCATAACTTTGTCAGATAAAAAATGACCATAATTGAATGCTATAGTGTATTTTGATGTAGTTAACGCATCAGAAATTACATCCAGGTCATTTCGTAACGCTTGTTTTTCATCTTCTATTTTTTGTAAGAGTTCAAATTTAGCTTTAAAATCTCTTCTAAAAGTCGTGGTATTAAATGGAATCGAATTAAGAATTTGCATTTGCTTCTTCGATTTCAAATCCAAAGTATCTATAATTTTAGGTACTATATTCTCAATTTCTTTTCGCGATAATGAATGCAGATGTTCAGGAAGAAAAGATTCTTGCTTTACAGTTCCTTTTTTAGGGACTGATTGTATTGCAGGTTCTGGAGCGTCGGTATTGATATAACCGCTCCCAAAACACTTTTTACACTTTACATCTAAACCTTCACACGTACAAATTTGAACTGCCATAAATAGTCGTTTTTTTAATATGCTGAAGCTGTAAGAATCGGTTTTTATGAAAAACTTCTGAATACAGTTTCAAATAGGCTGTAAAGATATATAAAAGCGAATGAAATTAAGTGTAAATTGAAAAATCAATAATGATACTTTATTCTGCTACATACTCCAAAATATCACCCGGCTGACAATCCAAAACGTTGCAGATGGCTTCCAACGTACTAAAACGAACCGCTTTGGCCTTACCCGTTTTTAAAATCGACAAATTGGCTAAAGTGATGTCTACTTTCTCTGAAAGTTCGTTGAGCGACATTTTGCGTTTCGCCATCATCACATCTAAGTTTACTACTATTGCCATAATTTAAACCGTTAAGTCGTTTTCTTCTTGAATTTCGATACCGCGTTTAAAAATTTGAGCAATCACCAAAAGCGTAATTCCCATAAACAACCAAACATCGCCACCCGCAATTTTTAAATGCTGAATGGATGGAATTGTAACACCTTGTTTTACCATGTTTTCTGAAAAATTGGTTCCCCAAATGGCAAACAACGCAATTCCAAGCGTAAGGTAAGACACACTAAAAATAAAGCGATTAACATCTTTATTAAATGGTTGTGCTAAATTGAGTTTCTTGTCATGTATGATTTTGATAATCAAATAAAACAGAATAGCTTTTAAAACCGCTACAATACTCATTAATGAAGTCAACGTTACAAAATGACTTTGATTAAATTCATATAATGAAGACAAATCAATTTGGTTCCAAAAATAGGAAGAACCTATTGGATTAATAAATAAAGTGAAAAAGGTGTTTACGAGAAATCCACCTGCATCAATTGAAAGACCAATAAAGATAATCCAAGCCAATACATACAATACATTTAGCATCTGTTGTGCACTAATCTTAATTTCCATAGAAGTAAATATTAAAAGTTGATGATGCAAATTTCAATAAAAATTTATTGAAAAACAATAAAAATTTAATTATTTTAGATAAATAAATGCAAATCCCTTGTAGTTGCTGATGGCACAAAATAAAAAATCCCGAGGGCTACTCGGGATTTGATACTATAAAGTAATTTAGAATTAGTTACAAGCGTCTAACGCTTCAGCAAATTGCAAAATACTTTCTAAATTGTTTTTAAATTCTTTCTTCTCCACGCGAGCCAGTAGGGCAGGACAACCTGCTGCTAATTCCTCAAAACGCTTTTTAGGAGAAAGCATCCACGAAGCCGAAGCATTCGATTTTCCTTCCGAATCGTTGGCGCCTTTTATAATGATTTCGCCATTAAAATATTGGTACACACTGATTTTTTTACCCGTGTACATTTCTTTTACAAATTTCTTTGTAGCGCTAGACATAGAAATACCGCCATTATCAACCGCTACTTTAAATGAAACAGATGCAAACTCTTCACCATTACTCAAGGTAAGACGATTTACTTCGTTTGCTTTAAAAGTTCTCTCCGAAAATTTCCCTTGAAAATCTTTTACAGTTACCGTAATAGCATCACCTAAAGCTAAAGTTCTACTTTTTTGAATATAACCTGCAATCGTGTCTTTTTTAATCGTAGCCAAATAAGCCAAAATATAGTTTGGATCTGTATCTATGCTATATGGCGCGCTAGTAGTAGTATAACTTGGTGAACTTGCTACTGGAGCCGCTTCTTCAAAAAAGAAGTTTTTAGTTTCAACAGCAAAGTGTCTTGTATTGATTTTATTTACTTTAAAAAGCGTGTTCATATCGTTGCATTCTTCAATATTGCTCACACCATCGCTTTTGTCGTAGTCGTTTTCAATAAGCTTGTTCGACCATTCAATAGATTTGTTAGGTAAATCTAAATAATTATAAATTTGCGCCAAGTTGAAATAAGCACTATATCTTATTTTGCGATGCGCTTTTGAATCTTCCGCATATTTTTTTGGTAACGATTCAAAGTATTGAATTGGACTTTGCAATTCTACTTCAAAGTTTGATACCGGATTGTTAAACGTCATTTTGTCAAAAACAGCTCTTACTTCTTCAAATGCTTTGTATTCTGCAGCTTGTTCAGGGTGTTTTTTATTGGCTAAAATCCAAAGGTAATCGGTTCCTGTTTTTACCGAATAACCATAATCGTTATTCAATTGTGTGTTTAACGAGTTCACTACTTCAGTAACAAAATTGTTATAAATGGTTCGGTTGATGTTGTAAAAATACGAATCAGCGCTTGAGTAGCTATCATATTCTTTACTTTTCAAGGTATTACTTCTAGTAAAGTCGATAGTTTTTTGAATTTTTCCATCAGAGCTGCTCACTTTTGCACTACCATTTTGAGCATACGTAAGCTCAGCGGTGTAGTAATACGTGTTGCGCACAACACCATTTTTATCTTTTGAAGAGCTAGTTCTAGTAGCAATGTTCTTCTTAGTAATGGTTGGTGTTAACAACGTAATGTCAATGTTGATGTACCCGTTTTTTTCCTTTTTTTCAAACCCATTGATGTTCACTTGGTTCTGAAAAAAGAACTTAGATTTATCATACATCAAGTTGCGGTCGATGTTGGTGGTGAACGAATACGTTCTGTTTTTTACTTCAGCTATAGGGTTGCTCGGTAATTGTACATACGAATAATTGAAATCATGGCGGTCTAAATCGGTAGATTGTGCTAATGCCACACATGAAAGCAATAATGAAAAGATAGAGAATAGTTTTTTCATTGTGATTTTTAAAATTAATTATTGGATAAAGATACTATTTGTATTTTGATTATGAAATTTAAAAAGTGCGGTTTTTAAAAGGTATAAAAAAACTCCCGTGTGGTGGGAGTTTTTTTGGGGTTTTATTTTTTTTCAATTTTTACCATTCCATTTCTTGTTGCAAGGTAGATATTCCCTTTTGAATCTATTTCAATATCTTGCATGTATGAAGTTGGAATGTTTGAATTTAAATTATTGTAATTTTCCCAAATGTTATTAATCGGGTCAAATCTTATTAAACCACAAATACTTGTTGTAATCCATAGTATATTTTCATTATTGTCATAAATCATATTACTTGTATGATTAACTGGAATTCCAGAATTTTCAGTAATAAATTTTTTCCATTTTCCATCAATAGATAGAACTGCTATTCCTTCATCTGAATTCTTTTCCTGTCCTTTATCATTTTTGTAAAGTCCAAAATAAATATTTCCTTCGTTATCTTCTGTCAAACTTGTAATACATCTTCCTTTTAACAAAGATTCTGTTTTTTGAAACTCTGTAATTTTACCATTTTCATCAATCATTAAACTTCCTTTAAAAGTACCAATCCATAAACGATTTTTTGAATCTTTTTTTGCATAGTAAACTCTGTTATCTGGAAGTTCAGCTAAGTTTTTTTTATTGATTATACTCCAATTTCCATTTTTTAAAGTAACTAATCCTTCATCAGCACAAAAAAACACTTCTCCTGATTTTGGGTTATTAATGATGTGATAACACCCTTTAATTCCAATTTTTTCAGGTGAATGAAATTCCCAATTATTGTTTTTATAGCTTAAGATTCCCTTTGTAGTGGTAACCCAGTAAGTGTTGTCATTATCAACAGCCATATCAAAATAGGCAAAATACTTTTCGACAGGAATAATATTTTGTTCTGAATGGGTGAATTCTAATCCATTAAAAAAAAATAATTCTTGATTTACTTCATACCAAACATTATCATTTTTGTCTATAGTTAGGTTATCACTTAATCCTGCAGATAGTTTGGAATTTGAGTTATTCCAAACAGTTATATTGTAATTTTTAAGATTTTCATTTTTATAGGCATAATCTTTATTAGATATTTGAGGATTAGATGGCCTGGCAAATGATTTTTCAAATGCTTTCACATCAACCCGTTCAATATTACCAATTATTTTATTATCCTTAATAGTGAAGATTAAATTGATTGATGATTTTTCTTCTTTTTTACCAGCCGTTATTGCTGGAGTCCAATTTTTAAATTTATTGAGTTCTTCGATAACTTTTTTGGTAATAGGATTGTTTGATTGATCAGTGTGACTTAAAACACAAGCTCGGCCTTTTGAATCAATGAGTACTTGGAATTTTGCACTACCATTAATTCCCTCTAGGTTCAATTCTTTATTAAGTTTTTCTTGTAGTTTTAAAAATTCATGTTCATTATATCCAGCTTTGGTATCACCACAATCAAGACAAAATCGGTCAGTTTTACAGTTGTCTAATTTTACAGGGAATAAATTTTGCCCATTGAGATGAAATGTTAAACCTATTAAAAAAATAAAAATCTTTTTTCTCATTTATTTTGTTTATTGTGTTTTATTATTTTTCTATTTTAATATGAAAGGATTCGCTTCGGGAACAGGGAAATGATAAACGTGAACTTGCTACATTTTTCGCCATTTCTTGAAACCGCTGTTAGGCACAGTTAATTTATTCTAATCTAGCTAACCTCAAAACTTTTTCTCCAATTTGAGTAATAGTATAACTTTTAGCACTACCAGAGTAACTTGAATCTTTATATTTAATTAAACCAAGTTCGATGAATAAATCTGTAGGCTTATAACTTACAGCTATATATTCTCCTTTATTTAGCGAAATTGAAGTACTCACAAAATCTTTAAGCATTTCTTTTTCTTTTAATTTTCTTAGTAAAATTGAGGCTTCATCTTCAACCCTTTTATCATTTTCATTTTTTTCTGGACTCACTTCTGAAGTTTTTTTCTTTTCGGCGTTTGAAAGCAATTCAGTGATTTCATTTTCTAATGTTTTCATTCTTGTTTCGAGGCGTGATTTAGAATCTCGTTCCTTATCTAATTTTTCTAATAAGTTGTCATTTTCAGCTCGTAAATTCTCATATACAGATTTTAATACAATTGATTTTGAATCGGTGATTTTATAAATCCAAGGAGTAACCCTTTTTTCTGAAAGGTTTACAATCAATCTAGAAAGATTTAATAAAAGATACGTTAAGACTAATAAGCCAAATGCCCAATAAATATTGCTAAATAAATTTTCGATAAAGCTATGTGATGAATAATAATCTCGGACAAATGCCTTTTTATCGTCTAAATTACAATCTTTGTCAAAATTGAATAAAGTGTACACTAATTCCCAGTTTCTAACTAACCAAACAAGCAAATATGTTCCTAAAAATGGATTTTTAGTTTTTTCTCTAAAATTATCAGTGAATGAAATAAGAAAGTCTTTAATCATAGGGTCGTGAATTAATTGTGCCTAACGTTCCCGCGCTTGGCGTCAGTTGTGAACTTCGTAACTGATTATTTTCTGTTAAGTTATAAATTTCTTGCGAAATATAAACTTGATTTTACTACAAAATTCGCAATTGCGCCAAACGTGTGTTGGCAGTAGTTTCTATTATTCTGTTTCTGTATTTTCATTTTCATCCTCTGCATTTCCATTACCTAAGTATTTCACAATGTCTATTCCCGTTTTTCCAATTGTTTTTAGAACGTCCATTGACTTTTGTGTTAATTCCACTTGTTTTAGAATTTTGTCATAATCGGTTTTTAACTTGTTCGCTTCTGAAGCAGCTTTACCGTCAGTTTTAGGCTCATTCACTTCAGGGGAATTAATTTCGATTGTCATACCGCCATCAACACATTTAGCAATATAAGTCACATGACCTTTAACTGCAATTTTTAATTCATTAATTCTACCTTTTTCAATGTTTTTTGTTGCGAAATCCTTTATAATGTCAAGAGAAATTTTGTCAATTTCATTATTTAAAATCTCTTTTTCCTGTTTTTCGATTGATTTTTGTTCAGTAGTGTTAATACCTAATTCTTTAAGTTTTAATCTTGTAACACGTATTTCTGTTATTTTTTTATAAATGTTAACAATACGTTCAATTGCAACTGCTAAACAAACAGCGACTTCAGGAGAATTATCAATAAAGAACTGTAATGAACCATTACTTACAAAATTTAATTCTGAATCGTCTGGAGTTTCTCCATTAAGTTCTTTAAAAGTTTTGAAGATTTTATCCCAACGATTTAAATCTTTTGTAATGAAAGGAATTTTTTTATGAGTATAGCTATCTGGCATTAATAATCCTATCTCAAAATTATTGCCAGATGGTTTATGTATTTTTATGCCTAATTCATTTAAATCATCTAAAACTCTCTCTATTCTGTCAGTAAAATCTTTTCTATCATCTGCATACTCTTGTAAGTCTTCTATCGTTTTATTTACATTATATGAATTAATAGTTAAAATATCATCTAAAGTATATTCTCCCCATTTGCCATAATAATTTCTCCCTCCAATTTTTTCGAGAATTTCGAAATCACTTTTATTATACTTTTCAATTGTAGAAAGTTTAATTTCATTTTTTATTTCTTGAATTGTATTTGTAATTTCGTCACTATTATTATTGCGAATATAACTTTTTAAGTTTTGAATTAGCTCTTGAATATAACTTTCGTCAGTTTCGCTAAGATCGTTTAATACATGAAGTAATTTTGATGCATCCATATTGTGTGTAAAGTTCTTTAATTGTTTATTTGTTCTGAAATTACTGCCAACTTGTATATATCATCAACCAGTTAGCACTTTTTCAAATATAAAAAACCGCTCCAAAACCGCATTACAGATTTTCTGTACATTTTGTTAAAGTTTTGAGCCAAATGTAAGTGTTTGCCAATACAAAAAATAGAGTAAAAATACCTGTTTTTAAAAACAGGTATTTTTACGGGGGTAACCAGGTATTTTTACGGGGGTGAGGCTTTAACATTTCGGCACAAAAAAAGTAGGCGAGTGTATGCCTAGTGTATCAAGAGTGTATGCGGAGTGTATGGCGAGTGTATGCCAGAAGTATGCTAGAGGTATGCCAGAGGTACTAATGCAACGATAAACTATTTAATCACCAAGTCATATTTTTGCAATAAACCTTTTAAATTCTCTGTAGAAAATATAGCGCGTTTCAATTTGTTTTTCTCAGGGTCAATAATAAAATCATAGCTGGTAGAAAAATCAGTTTTGTTGGCAGTTGTACCTATAAACACAGCGTGTCTTAAATTACAGTTGTCAAACAGCGCTTCAGTCAAATCACTTTCCATAAAATCTACCGCAATCATGCTGCAATTGATAAACTGCATTTTTTTGAGTTTCAAACTATAAAACTGGGCATAATCAAGCAAGCTGTCTTTAAAGTGAAATTCATACAAAATCTGGTCGGTCATGGCAAAATTTACCGACGTAAAATCGCATTTGGTAAACCAAACATCACGCAAAGACACATGGTTAATCTTGGTGCCTTTAAAATTACAATCCAAAAAGTTACAATCAATAAACGTCACGGCAATAAACGAACACGCTCTAAAATCGCAATTGATAAACGTACAATTTTCGTATTCTTTATACTTTACATCGCTTTCAGCATATACAATGTCGGTAAAATGTTGGTCGGTAATATAATCTGCGTGCATGATTTTTTTTTAGAACCGTAAAACTACTTCAATTTTTTATTGAATCAAAAGAAACTTATAGCTTTAAAAAAGCTATATTCGTAAAAAAATAATGGGGATGTAGCTCAGTTGGCTAGAGTGCTTGACTGGCAGTCAAGAGGTCGTGGGTTCGAGCCCCATCTTCTCCACAAAGTCCTGTTTCGGCAGGATTTTTTGTTTTAAAACCCTTCAAAAACACCCAAACCAAATAATGCAAAATCATATTTTACTGGGTCTTTTGGGTCTAATGCTCTTAAATTTTGGTCCAATTCGGCTAAAGCTTTCGCATCGTTTTGCTTGCGAATTAACAACTCTAATTTTCGCGCCACATTGCCCGAATGTACATCCAAAGGACAAGATAATTGGGCTGGTGCAATGCTTTTCCAAATACCTAAATCCACCCCTTTGTTGTCGTTTCGCACCATCCAACGCAAATACATATTGATTCGCTTAGCAGCCGAACCATTCAACGGATCAGAAATGTGTTTTTCGGTACGGGATAAATGTGGGGCTTCAAAAAAAAGTTGTTTGAAATGTGAAATCGTGTGTTGCAGCGTTGGATGCTCTTGTGAAAAAACAGCTTCTAATCCGTTATGATTTTGATAAATGTGTTGCAATCCTTTGATAAATCCCACAAAATCCTGTCCGTTAAACGTGCGATGAACAAAAGTTTCTAAGGTTTCCAATTGCAATTCAGAGTGATTCATCACAAAATCGTATGGTGAATTACCCATCAAATCCATCATTTTCTTCGCATTATTGATAATCATTTTGCGATTACCCCATGCAATTGTAGCCGCCAGAAAACCCGCAATTTCAATATCTTCTTTCAAAGTATACAAATGCGGAATATGAATCGGATCACTCTCAATAAAGTTTGGATTATTGTACAATTCGACCTTTTCGCCCAGAAATTCTTTTAACTCGGAATGTATCATATTTTTTTAACATATAAGGTATATAAGTTCTTTTTGGAAAAAACTTAAATGTACTTTTAGTTACGTTTCAAAGTGAATTTAAGCTTATGTGACTTATATGTTTATCAATTTAAATAGTTACAATATTTCCATCCACCATCGTCAATTTTCTATCTGCCATGTTGGCCAATTCTTCATTATGAGTAACAATTACAAAGGTTTGCCCAAATTCGTCACGCAATTTAAAGAACAATTCGTGTAAGTTTTCTGCTGTATGTGTATCTAAATTTCCAGAAGGTTCATCTGCAAAAATAACTGCAGGCTTATTGATTAGTGCTCTTGCTACTGCCACACGTTGTTGTTCACCACCCGAAAGCTCGCTTGGTTTGTGATGTGTTCGTTCTGCCAAGCCTAAATAAGTTAACAAGCGTTTAGCTTCTGTTTCTACTTCTTTTTTATCTCTATTGGCAATAAAACCTGGAATACATACATTTTCTAAAGCTGTAAACTCAGGTAACAATTGATGAAATTGAAAAATAAAGCCCAAATGGGTGTTTCTAAACTTAGAAAGGGCCACATCTTTTAAATCCAATACCGATTCACCATTGATTTCTAATACAGTTCCAACTTCTTTTTTAGGAGCATCTAATGTGCCTAAAATTTGTAACAGAGTGGTTTTACCCGCTCCAGAAGCGCCTACAATAGAAACAATTTCACCTTTTTTAATATGTAAATCAACACCTTTTAAAACGTGTAACGTATCGTAAAATTTATGCAGATTTTTTGCAAGTATCATAATCCAAGATTTCTACAAAGAAACAAAGATTTTTGAGGAATAAAAAAACTATTCGATGCCAATTGTCGTAAATCAAAGTATAAAGTTTCGTTAAAAAAGGTTTTGTGTTTAATTTATAACTAAATTTGTTAAACAAAAAATGAATTATGAAAAGTAAATTTAAGTGGATGCCGTTCTTTTTTGGTTTGCTAGTAATGTCATGCACCGCAAAAGAAAAGCCAGTGATAATACAAGAATTCAAAGAACCAGTAAAAAGTAACACAACAATAGGTATGGAAACAGCAACATTTGCAGGCGGATGTTTTTGGTGCACAGAGGCCATTTTTTTAGAAATAAAAGGAGTAGAGAAAGTAGTTTCGGGTTATATAGGCGGTACTACTGAAAATCCTACGTATCGCAATATTTGCACAGGAACTACAGGGCATGCAGAAGCAATTCAAATTACCTTTAATCCAGAAGAAGTAGCGTATGAAGATTTGTTAGAAGTGTTCTTTGCTACACACGACCCCACAACACTGAATCGTCAAGGTGCTGATGTGGGTACACAATATAGAAGTGAAATATTCTATCACTCATTAACTCAAAAACAACAAGCAGAAAACTACATAGCTCTAATTGAAAAGGAAAAGTTATATGAGCAAGCTATTGTAACCAAAGTATCAGCAGCTACAGTGTTTTATCCAGCGGAAGATTACCATCAAAACTACTACAATCAAAATGCAGAACAAGGTTATTGTCAAATGGTGATTGCACCAAAATTAGAAAAGCTCCGAAAATATTACAAATCAAAGTTAAAATAGAAGGAAAAATAGCTATGAATACAACTATTGAAAAAGAAATATACGATATAATTGGTGATAACCACCAAATGACTTCTGCCGATACACCGCTACGTCCAGATGCTTTTGTAAAATCGGATGCTGCTAAAATGGAAGTTATTGCGGAGCATTTTGAAATCATTATGAAAGAATTAGGATTAGATTTAACTGATGATAGTTTGCAAGGAACTCCACAACGAGTAGCAAAAATGTTTGTACAAGAAATCTTTTCGGGATTAAATCCAGCAAATAAACCTAAAATATCTGTTTTTGAAAATTCGTATCAATATGATAAAATGTTAGTAGAAGCAAATATTAATTTTAATTCTACTTGTGAGCATCATTTTTTACCTATTGTTGGTAAAGCACATATTGGTTATGTTTCTTCAGGAAAAGTAATTGGATTATCAAAATTGAATCGAATTGTAGATTATTATGCCCGAAGACCTCAAGTGCAAGAGCGTATGATTATGCAAATTTTCAACGAGTTAAAAGCTGTACTAGCAACCGACAATGTAATCATTGTAATGGAAGCGACGCATTTGTGTGTTTCAAGTAGAGGTATTAAAGATGAGAGTAGCTATACTTCAACATTGCAGTATGGAGGTGTTTTTAATCAGAAAGAATTCCGTGATGATTTTTATAAAATGATTCATAAGGCATAATTTGGCATTTGTTTTGTATATTCGTAATAGAATTTACATAAACTATAATGGCAGAAGAAGTAACTAATCCAGTAATAAATAACCCTGTTCAACCAGTTAAAAATGATAGAGCCTCAAAGCTAATTTTGAGTTTATTATTTGATGGAATAGGAATGTTATCTTATCTAGTCCCTGTATTTGGTGAAGCAATAGATATTTTCTGGGCACCCATTTCAGGATTATTACTAGTGTTGATGTTTAAAGGAACTGCGGGTAAATTAGCAGGTATTTTCGGTTTTATAGAAGAAATGATTCCATTTGTAGATGTAGTACCAACATTTACAATCACTTGGTTTTATACCTACGTTATCAAAGGCGGTAAAGGACAAGAATAAAAAAGGAGCTTATTGCTCCTTTTTAAATTTTGAATCAAAAAACCTTGCGATAAAGCCCAGTTTCATACGCTCAAGCATCTTCTTTTCAAATTTCCAAAAGAAATCAAATTGTCCGAATAGAAAACCAACCAATACCAACAATACTTGATAAATAGGAAATATAAGTACCAATCGCAAAACTCTATACAACCAATGCGGTTGAAACGTTTCTGGAATACCAATTAAGGTTAAAAAAGGTTTAGCCAATTGTAATGAGCTAAAACCAGTAATTGCAAATACAATAAAAATAAGGGTTAATTGCCAATTACTTTTGACATTCCAGCGTTCTTTAAGTTTTTTCATAAATGTTATATTCTTGGAACAAATCCTCCTAATTGTTGTTTATTTGTTAATTGAAAATAGACCAAATAGTTGTAAATCATATAATTTACTTCATATCCATAATCGGTACTATTGTCATAATTAATAGCCATTTCATACAAATTTGGATTGTATTGTGAAGGAAACATCACTCTTCTGTTCCATTCGGTAACCCAAAATCTATTTCTAGCTTCTAAATAAGATTGTGAATAGTAATTTCTAGGTCTTGCATGTGTATTAAACCAAGAGGTAAAGCCACCATCAATTATAATTACTTCATATTCTAAAGCTTCATTAGCAATATGAATAGTGTCGCTTTTTAAAGTTGGCTTATCTTCAAAAGTTTTTTGCGTTTTTGAACTAGTACAAGCTATAAGTACAGAAAAAACCATCGATAAAAGTAAAATAGCATATTTCATAACTTCACTTATTTAGAAAGGTTAAAGATAAAAAAAAGCATCGATATTACCGATGCTTTTAACACTTATAATTGAAATTTTACTTTCCAAATAGTTTTCCAAGTAAACCGCCTAATCCACCTTTTTTAGAAACGGCAGCCACAGCATCACTCATGCCAACTTTTCCGTCTCCATCTTGGTCTAGACCAAATTGTCCACCATATTTTGAAACAGCGTCCATTAATCCACCACCTTGACCACCAGAAATAGCGCTTACTAAATCGCTCATGTTAAATCCAGGTTGGTTTGGATCTTTAGCTTTATTAACTAATCCGCCAAGAATTTGAGGGATTAATCCACCTGCAACGCTTCCAGCTGCATCAGATGATAAACCAAATTTTTCACCTAAATTGCCAGTTACTTTTTCCGTCAATTGTTGTACCACTGGATTGTTTCCGTCGATAGGCGTGTTACCACTTAACATTCCAGTTAAATCGCTAATGTTTCCACTAGCTACCATATCTTTTAAACCTGAAAGGATTGAACCTCCGGCTTCTTGCATTACAGCATCATTTTGTTCATTAGGCACTGCTGGATTGTTTACTACAGCATCGCCACCAAATTGTTTTACTAATTCTGAAAGTTGTTCAAACATAATTTTAGGGATTTTTTGTTTAGATAAAGATACTAATTTTTAGTTATTTTTCAATAAGCTAATAATTTGTTCAGCAAGTTCTGTACCAATTCTATCTTGTGCTTCTTCAGTTGCGGCACCAATATGTGGTGTTAATGAAATTTTTGGATGCATTAAAATCTGGATTTCTGGAGTTGGTTCTTTTTCAAAAACATCTAATCCTGCAAACAATACTTTTTCTTCATCTAAAGCTTCTATTAAGGCAACTTCATTAATCACACCGCCACGAGCACAGTTTACAATTCCAACATTATCTTTCATTAATTGAAACTCTTCTTTATCAATTACATAACCCTCTTGCGCAGGTACATGTAATGTAATAAAATCGGAATGTTTGAAAATATCTTCCAATGGTTCTGTAACGATATCTACGTTAATAAATTGACCGTTATAAAAATCCACACGAATTACAGCTTCGTTCACATATTTATCGGCAGCGATAACTTTCATGCCTAATCCTAAAGCCATTTTAGCCACAGCTTGTCCAATACGACCAAAACCAATAATTCCTAATGTTTTTCCACGAAGTTCAATTCCATTTGCATAGGCTTTTTTCAAACCATCAAAGTTAGTATCTCCTTCTAATGGCATATTTCTATTAGCATCATGTAAAAAGCGAACGCCAGTAAATAAATGAGCAAAAACCAATTCAGCAACACTTTCAGATGAAGATGCTGGCGTATTAATTACATGCAATCCTTTTTCACGAGCATAAGCTACATCAATGTTATCCATTCCAACACCACCACGACCAATAATTTTTAAGCCTGGACAAGCATCAATGATATCTTTTCTAACTTTTGTTGCACTTCTTACCAAAATTACTTTTACATCATGAGTATTGATAAAATTAGCCACTTGCTCTTGAGCTACTTTTGTAGTAATTACTTCAAAACCTCCTTTTTCTAATGCTTTGATACCACTTTTTGAAATTCCGTCGTTTGCTAAAACTTTCATTTTGTTTTTATTTTTAAGCTAGTTACTATTTACTAGTCACTAATTACTAAATATTTTTCTCTAATTCTTGCATTACATCAACTAAAACTTGAACGCTTTCAATTGGTAACGCATTGTACATTGAAGCTCTATAGCCACCAACCGAACGGTGTCCCGCTAAACCAGAAATTCCAGCTGCTTTCCACATCGCGTCAAATTTTTCTTGGTGTGCTTCGTTCTCCAATAAAAAAGTTGCGTTCATGTTACTTCTATCTTCTTTAGCTGCTGTTCCTTTAAATAATGGATTTCTGTCGATTTCTGTATAAAGTAAGTTTGCTTTTGCTTCGTTGATTTTTTCAATAGCAGCAATTCCGCCTAAGTTTTTCAACCATTGTAAGGTTAAAAGTGAAGCATAGATAGGAAATACTGGCGGTGTATTGTACATACTTTCTTTGGCAATATGTTGTTGATAATCTAACATATTTGGAATAGTTCTTCCAGTTTTTCCTAAGATTTCTTCTTTAATTACAACCAAAGTAGTTCCAGCCGGACCCATATTTTTTTGTGCTCCAGCATAAATTAAATCAAATTTTGAAAAATCTAATACACGTGAAAAAATATCTGAACTCATATCACAAACCAACGGAACATTAGTTGTTGGAAATGATTTCATTTGGGTTCCAAAAATAGTATTGTTGCTCGTGCAGTGAAAATACGATGCATCAGTAGGTATTGAATACTCTTTTGGAATATGATTATAATTTTCTGGTTTTGAGGAAGCTACAACAACTGTTTCTCCAAAGTGTTTCGCTTCTTTAATAGCGCTGTTTGCCCAAGTTCCTGTATCTAAATAAGCAGCTTTTCCGTCAACTTTCATTAAATTATAAGGAACCATTAAAAATTCTAAACTAGCGCCACCAGATAAAAATAAAGCTTGGTATCCTTTGCCCTCTAATCCTAAAAGTTCTAAAACTAATGCTCTTGCTTCTTCCATTACGGCAACGAAATCTTTACTTCGGTGCGAAATTTCTAAAATAGATAATCCAGAATTGTTGAAATCTAAAATTGATTGCGCCGATTTTTCAAAAACTTCTTGAGGAAGAATACATGGACCCGCGCTGTAGTTGTGTTTTTTCATTGTATTTGTTGTAGTTATGTATGTGTTTTAAAAAAGGCAAATTTCGGAAATAGCTACTAAAAATCGAGTTATAATTTAATAATAATTAGGCTATGTTATTAACGAAAACGTTGTATATTTTACAAATAAATACAAATAATGTAATTATATTTTTGACAAAAAGGACAAAGTGTCTACATTATCTGCATAATCCCAAAGCTTAGGTTGTTGCGTTTGTCCAAAAGAAACACTATTTTCAATTAGATTATTTGAAACTATGCACTGAATTTGTTCTAAATCATTATTTAATCGTGAATTGACTTCATTTAAGTTGTCATAAAATTCATAGAATACCGATGAAATAGGAGAGGAATAGCTTGAATCTTCTTTAATCGTCATGAATTCATTGTCCAATAATTGAAAATTACTCATCAAGAAAACCGCTTTGTTGTAATCGTAATTGTTTGCATATTTTTCATACTGAATTACCTCACGAAATTCGTACATAGCTTTGAAGAAATTATCAAAATTATACCCTTTTGGAACAAAAAGTTTGGATACATTACGACATCCTAAACCAAAATATCGAAAAATATCTTCGCCTAGACCCACTAAATCTTCATGTGTTTCTGTTCCATCTAAAACGGCAACCGAATTTCTATTTTTACGAATGATACTCGGTTTATCTTTGAAATAATATTCAAAATAGCGCGCTGTGTTATTGCTTCCTGTGGCAATTACGGCATCAAAACCTTCTAATTTTCCTTCAACAAACGTTATTTTTGAGTTAAGTTCTGGTTGAATCGCAATTAAATATTTTGCTAAAAATTTCAATAAATGTTGGTCGTTTGATGAGGTTTTTACCAATACATCATGACCCGAAATCAATACCGAAAGAAAATCATGAAAACCCACTAACGGAATATTTCCTGCTAAAATTAATCCTGTTTTCTTAGGCTCAGTTTTTGAGAAATCGTAGTTAGAAAGCCACTGATTTAGGTTGTCTTCTGTTAAGGCTTTTGCCCAAGATTGAACGCTAAACTGTACTTGCTCAGGTGTAAACCAACCGTTGTGCGATTGCGAAAGTTCAATCAAATTAGCAAATTCATCAAAGAACAAATCGTTCTGTAAAACCGATGCTACTTTAACGTTTCCTTCTTCAGAAAATTGACCTAAGAAATTCCCTAATTCAACAAAACTCGATTTTATTTCACTTTGTAACATTTGTAACTTGTTTATATGTGGTTTACGTTGTAATTTTGCACAAAAATAATCATTTAGTTAGACTAAAAGTAGATTTTTATAAAACTTCTAACTTCTAACTTCTAACTTCTAACTTTGAAGATATGGCAATTATAATAACAGACGAATGTATTAACTGTGGAGCTTGTGAACCAGAATGTCCAAACACAGCAATTTATGAAGGTGCAGATGATTGGAGATGGAAAGATGGTACGAAATTAAACGGAAAAGTAATTTTACCTGATGGAACTGAGGTAGATTCAGATGCAGCTCAAACGCCGATTTCAGATGATATTTATTACATTGTTCCAGGAAAATGTACAGAATGTAAAGGTTTTCACGAAGAGCCACAATGTGCTGCTGTTTGTCCGGTAGATTGTTGTGTGCCGGATGATAATCACGTAGAAAGCGAAGAAACATTGTTAAATAGACAATCGTTTTTACATAACGAATAAATAAAGTTCCCGATTTATATCGGGATTTTTTTTGTCTTTTTTGATTTTATTATTTTTTTCGATTAATAGAAGTATATTTGCACACTTTTAAAAATTATATTAACTTTTAATTAAAGTCCCCTTTGGGGATTTAGGGGCTTATGAAAGCAGGAATTGTAGGATTGCCAAATGTTGGAAAATCAACTTTATTTAATTGTTTATCAAACGCAAAAGCGCAAAGTGCTAACTTTCCGTTTTGTACTATAGAACCTAATATTGGAGTAGTAAACGTTCCAGATCCGCGTATTGCTCGTTTAGAGGAATTGGTAAAACCAGAGCGTGTTCAAATGGCAACGGTGGATATCGTAGATATTGCAGGTTTGGTAAAAGGAGCAAGTAAAGGAGAAGGTTTAGGAAATCAATTCTTAGGAAACATTAGAGAGTGTAACGCCATTATTCACGTTTTACGTTGTTTTGATAACGATAATATCGTACACGTTGATGGAAATGTAAATCCAATTCGCGATAAAGAAACGATTGATATCGAATTGCAATTAAAAGATTTGGAAACGGTTGAAAAACGTTTAGAAAAAACCAATCGTGCTGCTAAAACAGGAAACAAAGAAGCTCAAGCTGAAAAAGCGTTGTTAGATAGAATTCGTGAAACTTTATTAGCTGGAAAATCAGCTCGTACTGTAGTTCCTCAAAATCAAGATGAGGTAGAGATGATGGAGGAATTCCAATTAATCACTACAAAACCAGTTTTGTATGTTTGTAACGTGGACGAAGCATCGGCGGTAAACGGAAACAAATATGTAGACCAAGTTCGTGAATTAGTTAAAGATGAAAATGCAGAAGTAATCATTCTTTCAGTAGGAGCAGAAGCAGATATCACCGAATTAGAAAGCTACGAAGAGCGTCAAGTTTTCTTAGAAGACATGGGATTAACTGAGCCAGGTTCGGCAGTTTTGATTCGTGCAGCTTATAAATTATTAAAATTACAAACCTATTTCACGGCTGGTGTTAAAGAAGTTCGTGCTTGGACAATCAACATCGGAGATACAGCTCCAAAAGCTGCAGGAGTAATCCACACCGATTTCGAAAAAGGATTTATCCGTGCAGAAGTAATTGCTTTTGAAGATTTCTCAAATTATGGATCAGAAGCAAAAGTAAAAGAAGCTGGAAAATTAAGAGTAGAAGGAAAAGAATACATTGTTAAAGATGGTGATGTAATGCATTTTAGATTTAATGTGTAAATTAATTTATGAAATATTATCTTTCCCTAAGTTTTTGTTTGTTTTTTTCAATAATTTCATATTCACAAGACTATAGTTTAATTGATGAAAAAGTAAAGCAGTATCCCAAAGATTATTTAAAAATAGATGATTTAATTAAAGATTTTAAAAAAGATTTTTCTTCAAAAATAGAATTAACTAGGGCAGTTTTTTATTGGGTATCAAATAACATTGAATATGATGTGGATTTGTTTAAAAAAATGAGTGATAGTGATATTTATGTATTTAAATATAAGACCGAAGAAGAAAGAATAAGTAAAGAGAAAAAATTTAATGAAGATTTAGCTTTAAGTACTTTTAAATCTAAGAAAGCGGTTTGTAATGGTTATGCAGCCATAGTTGGATATCTTTTAAATAAGTTAGAGATCGAATCTAATATTATTAGAGGGGATTTAAAAGGAGATCTTGGACAGATTGGTTTAAAACCAATAACAAACCATGCATGGAATATTGTTAAAATAAATGGTGTATGGAATAATATAGATTGTACGCTTTCTGCTGGAATTATTTCAAACAAAACAGGTAAATTTGAGTATTTGTTTAACGACAAGTATTTTTTGATGGATTCTAGCTTGTTTTATCTAAATCATTATCCAGAAAATAATAAGGAAGAAATTGCTCCGTTTTCAAAAAGCGAATATCAAAAATTCCCTTTATATTTTGATTTATACTTTAAGAAAGATTTTGAAATTAAATCAAATAAAACAGGATTAATTTCTTTAAGTTTAGACAAAAAAATTCAATTTTTTATTGATAATTTTGATTTTGAAACAACTTATTTCGAATATATGTTTTCAGACGAAAAAGAGTCACATTATTTAGAAACAAATACAAAAAACTTTTCGACTGAGGTTCAAATTGAAAATAAATCAGAGAACACTTTTTTGATAATTTTAATTAATAGAGAACCATTAATGGCATATAAAATTATTAAATAGAATTTTTAAAAAGGCACGATGTTTGTATTGGCAAAACAAAACAAACACTATGAAAAACCTTTTAATTTTATTAGCTTCAATGCTCTTATTTTTTTCTTGCAAAGAACGAGCAGCACACCCTATTGGTAATACATATTATTATCAAGAACCACAGCCTATCAATGATTCAGAGTTAAATTCAATTCCAAATAAATATTTAGGATTGTATGTAAATGAAGATTCTATCTATTTGAATGTTTCAAAAAGAATGATTGCAGAAGAGAGTTTTTTTAAATTCCGAATTCATAAAAACAGTTTAGATTCTTTAAGTAATGAATTGATAAAAATTAATGGAAAATATAAATTTAAAAATGAAACTACATTTTTAGAAGATAAAATAATTGGTGATTCTATAGAATTCTCTCAGAAGGAAATTGATACTTTGTTTATCTTCTCTGATAAACAAAAAGCAAAACGCATTAATGGTAAGTTGGTTATAAGTGATAAAGATTCTATTTATTGGCAATCTAAATTGGTTTATTTGAATAAAAATGAATTGGTAATCAAGTATTTGTATTCAGATGACGATTTAAGAAAACTAGATTCTATAACTAAAATAAAATCCAAAAAAATAGATTCTACAACATATGTAATTTCTCCATCAAGGTCAGAATTTAAAAGATTTTTTGAAGTTACAAACTTTGGTTTCGATATCAAATATAAAAAAGTTTCTAAATGAAAATTATCAAAAAACTGCTGAAATATATTGCGATTTTCGTTCTATCATTGGTAACATATTTGATAGTTGTAACATTACTTTCGTATATTCCTGTAAATGATGATTTGGTTAAAAGTAGGAAAGAAATTCCCATCTACATTCTAACAAACGGCGTTCACACGGATATTGTTTTACCAATTAAAAATGAACATTACGATTGGACTTCCCAACTCAAATTCGACCATACTAAATCAAAAGACACTACGTATCAATATGTAGCTTTAGGTTGGGGCGACAAAGGTTTTTATTTAGAAACACCAACTTGGGCTGACTTAAAAACAAGTACAGCAGTAAAAGCGGCTACAGGCTTGAGTTCATCAGCAATGCATGTGACGTTTTATAAAAGTTTGAAAGAGAACAAATCTTGTAAAAAGATTCAAATTTCGTTAGAGAATTACAAAAAAATGATTGCATTTATTAACGAATCTTTCCAAACCAAATCAGGAGAATTCCTAAAAATAGAAACCGATGCCGTTTACGGAAAACATGATGTTTTTTATGAAGCCAACGGAAGTTATTCGCTATTTTACACTTGCAATTCTTGGGCAAACCAAGCCTTAAAAGCAGCCAATCAAAAAGCTGCTCTTTGGACAATTTCAGATAGTGGGATTTTTAGGCATTATGAATAACAGAATGATTATTTTTATAAAATGAAATTATTTTTATTTGCTCTGATTCCAACTATGTTTTTTGGGACTAAAAAAGATTTAGTTAATACTAACAAATTCAACAATCATAAAGTTACAGATACGATAAAAAATGTTGATACGCTTTTAATTGGAGATTTGAATTCGGATAAAATTCCAGATACAATATTTCGAATTTATCCTCAAATGATAAATGCAACAGAAGATTATGACGGAGATTGTGTAAATAACGCTTGTGATGTTACGTTTAAGTTTTCGTTTACAGATCAACAGATTGTAATCTATAATGCAATTGGTGCCGGAATTGAGAATTTAGGAGATATCAATAAAGATGGATTTTGTGAGTTTGTAATTTTCCCACATTGGTTTATCGGTTGTTGGGGGAAGATTCAATATTTTACTTTCAAGAATAATGAATGGAAAAATTTCGGTTTTGCTCGTGCAAATATCTGTGAAGAAGTGACTTTTGAAAAACATGTAAAGATAATTTCTACAAGGAAAATAAAAGTTATGGAAGTTTATCCAAACAAAGATTATTCTGAAATGCTACAAAGATATAAAACGCTAAAGTTGGATTAATTTTCATCTTTCCTCTTTCCACTTTTTTCTATCTTCTTAACCATATTTTGTCAATAACTTCTCGGTTTTTGGCTTTCAATCTTTGGAGATAAATGCTATATTGCACAAAATCCAAAATCTGTCTATGTTAGAGCAAAATCAATATACCGAAGACAATATACGTTCGCTCGATTGGAAAGAGCACATTCGTATGCGTCCGGGTATGTATATCGGAAAATTAGGTGACGGTTCATCGCCTGATGATGGTATTTACATTCTGTTAAAGGAAGTTATGGACAACTGTATCGATGAATTCGTTATGGGTGCCGGAAAAACCATTGAAGTCACTATCAAAGATAAATTGGTAACCGTTCGCGATTACGGTCGAGGCATTCCATTAGGAAAAGTGGTCGATGTAGTTTCCAAAATGAACACAGGAGGAAAATACGATTCTAAAGCCTTCAAAAAATCCGTTGGTTTAAATGGTGTCGGAACAAAAGCCGTAAATGCCCTTTCGAATTATTTCCGAGTAGAATCAGTTCGCGATAACCAACAAAAAGCAGCCGAATTCTCAGCAGGAAATCTAACGCTGGAAGAAGACATTCAAGAAACTACAAAGCGCAAAGGAACCAAAGTTTCTTTCGTGGCCGATGATACGATTTTCAAAAATTACAAATACCGAAACGAGTATATCATCAAGATGCTCAAAAACTATTGCTATTTAAATCGCGGTTTGACGATTTATTACAATGGTGAAAAATACGTTTCAGACTATGGATTGAAAGATTTATTGGAAGAAAATATTTCGGCTGAAGATATGGTATATCCTATCATTCACTTGGAAGGCGATGATATCGAAGTTGCTATTACACACAGTAAATCGCAATATTCAGAAGAATACCATTCGTTCGTAAACGGACAAAATACCACGCAAGGTGGAACGCATTTAGGTGCTTTCCGTGAGGCAATTGTAAAAACCATCAAAGAGTTTTACAACAAACCTTTCGAAGCTTCCGATATTCGTAAATCGATTGTGTCTGCGGTTTCCGTGAAAGTAGAAGAACCAGTATTCGAATCACAAACGAAAACCAAATTAGGTTCTACCGATATCGGTCCAAATGGTCCAACGGTTCGTACGTTCGTAAATGATTTCATCAAAACGAATTTAGATAACTTTTTACATAAGAACCCTGAAGTAGCCGATGCGTTATTGCGTAAGATCTTACAAGCCGAGCGTGAACGTAAAGAACTTTCTGGAATTCGAAAATTAGCCAAAGAACGTGCTAAAAAAGCAAGTTTACATAATAAAAAATTACGCGACTGCCGTGTGCATTTAACCGATGCTAAAAATCCAAGAAGTTTAGAAAGTACGCTTTTTATTACCGAGGGAGATTCGGCTTCAGGTTCGATTACCAAAAGTCGTGATGTGAATACACAAGCGGTTTTCAGTTTACGTGGAAAGCCCTTGAATTCTTACGGAATGACGAAAAAAATCGTGTACGAAAACGAAGAATTCAACTTATTGCAAGCCGCATTAGACATTGAAGAATCGATGGAAGATTTACGCTACAACAACATCGTAATCGCCACCGATGCCGACGTCGATGGTATGCACATTCGCTTGTTGTTAATTACGTTTTTCTTGCAGTTTTTCCCAGAGTTAATTAAAGACGGACACTTGTATATTTTGCAAACGCCATTATTCCGTGTGCGAAATAAGAAAGAAACGATTTATTGCTACAGCGAAGAAGAACGAGTAAACGCTATCGAAAAACTAAAACCAAAACCAGAAATCACCCGATTCAAAGGATTAGGGGAGATTTCGCCAGATGAGTTCAAGCATTTCATAGGACAAGACATTCGCTTAGATCCAGTCATGTTAGATAAAGCCACCACGATTGAAACGTTGTTAGAGTTCTACATGGGTAAAAATACCCCAGACCGACAAGAGTTCATCATCAATAATTTGAAAGTAGAATTGGATGTTGTTGAGAAGTAGATTATGAGATATTTAGTTTTGTTATTTATACCCATTTTCTTTTTTTCGTGTAAAAGCGAAAAAGAAGAAGCAATTGAGCTTTTTGCAAAGGAGGTTACGAAAGTGAAAATTTGGTCATATCCTGCAAGGGGTTTATGGGACGTTGAAGATGGTAAAGAAAGACAAGGAATAAAGATTCTAAACAATAAAGTCGAATTAGATACGACAAAAATAATAGACAACGTTGAATTGAATGGAAATCAAAAGAAGGAACTTTTTGCACTTTTGAAAAATGATATTTGTGGTAATTCAGGAACTCATGCAGCATGTTATATTCCAAGACATTTAATTCTTTTTTACGATAAAAATGAGAAATTAATTGGGTTTTATGAATTCTGTATTGAATGTGGTGGAAGTGTTGAAGCAGAAAGACTAAAAAATATTCCTGCTTTTTGTGTAGAAAAGGGAACTGAAATGGAGCAATTATTAAAAAGTTTTGGTTTAAAAATTGCAAGTGACAAATCACCTGAAATAAAAGAGATTGAAAAAGAATTAGGCAAACAATTACTCGGAAAATAAATAATATACTGAAAATAATTCAGCATAAAAATGAAAGACGAAGAAGATAACATCATCCCAGAAGACGACAATTTAGAAAATCAAGACCAGCCTCAAAAAGAGGAAGGTTTTGAGGATATTCATGTGTCAACGGGACATCATTTTTACGAAAACAACGAAAATCCAGAAGATACCATTACCAAAGTTACAGGAATGTACAAAGATTGGTTCTTGGATTACGCTTCTTATGTAATTTTAGAGCGTGCCGTTCCTGCGATTGAAGATGGTTTCAAACCCGTACAACGTCGTATCATGCACTCCATGAAAGAGTTGGATGACGGTCGTTACAACAAAGTGGCGAATATCATTGGGCACACCATGCAGTATCATCCTCACGGAGATGCGAGTATTGGAGACGCAATGGTGAACATCGGACAAAAAGATTTGTTAATTGATTGTCAAGGAAACTGGGGAAATATCCTAACTGGTGACGGAGCCGCAGCACCTCGTTATATCGAAGCGCGAATTTCAAAATTTGGTCACGATGTATTGTTTTCGCCAAAAGTTACCCAATGGCAATTGAGCTATGATGGTCGTAAAAACGAACCGATTCATTTGCCTGTAAAATTTCCATTGTTGTTAGCACAAGGTGGCGAAGGTATTGCCGTAGGTTTATCGACTAAGGTTTTACCTCATAATTTCATTGAGTTAATTGATGCGTCGATTAAAATTTTGAAAGGAAAACCATTCACTTTATTTCCTGATTTTCCAACTGCCGGAATTGCCGATGTTTCCAACTATAATGATGGAATGCGAGGTTCTCGTGTACGCGTGAGAGCTAGAATTGCACCTTTAGATAAAAATACTTTGGTGATTACCCAAATTCCGTTTTCAACTGATACTACCAAATTGATTGATAGTATCTTGAAAGCCAATGAAAAAGGAAAAATCAAAATTAAGAAAATTGAAGATAATACCGCTGCTGAGGTTGAAATCCTGATTCACTTACAACCTGGAACTTCGCCAGACAAAATGATTGATGCGTTATATGCGTTTACTGATTGTGAATTGTCTATTGCACCGCTAGGTTGTGTGATTGAAAATTGCAATAAGCCTTTGTTTATTGGGGTTTCCGATATTTTGAAGATTTCTACCAATCGTACGTTGAATATTTTAAAACGCGAATTAGAAATTCAATTAGACGAACTCGAAGGTAAGTGGCATTTTGCGAATTTAGAGAAGATTTTCATTCGTGAAGAAATGTACATCGACTTCAAATTGTATTCGGATAGAGATTCGCTTTACAAATACATGTACGACCGATTTGAGCCTTTCAAAAAGATTCTAATCCGCGAAATTGAAGACGATGATTTGCAACGTTTGACGCAAATTCCAATGATTCGTATTACACGATTTGACTCGGATAAAGCTGACGATGCGATTGCGAAATTGGAAGCCGAAATCGAACAAGTGAAATACCATTTGGATCATTTGATTGATTATGCAGTAGATTATTTCACCACTTTAAAAGACAAATACGGAAAAGGAAGAGAACGTTTAACCGAATTACGTAATTTCGATAATATTCAAGCAACGAAAGTAGTATTGCGTAACCAAAAATTCTATGTGAATAGAGAAGAAGGTTTCGTGGGAATGGGTTTGAAAAAAGACGAATATGTAGGCGAATGTTCGGATATTGATGATGTTATTGTTTTCTTACGCGATGGAAAAATGATGGTGACCAAAATCGACGATAAAAAGTTTGTTGGAAAAGACATCATTCACATAGCGGTTTTCGATAAAAATGACAAACGTACCATTTACAATATGATGTATCGCGATGGTAAAAATGGTTCTACATTTATCAAACGTTTTAATGTTTCTGGGGTAACTCGTGATAAATTTTATGATTTAACACAAGAAAAACCAGGTTCAATGGTGTCGTATTTTTCAGCGAATCCAAACGGAGAAGCCGAAGTGGTTACGATTTTATTACGACAAGTAGGAAGCGTGAAAAAACTGAAATGGGATGTCGATTTTTCGGATATTGCCATCAAAGGAAGAGCTTCTCGCGGAAATACGGTTACAAAATACCCTATCAAAAAAATCGAACTAAAAGAGAAAGGAATTTCTACTTTACGTCCGAGAAAAGTTTGGTTTGATGATACCGTACAACGATTGAATGTTGATGGAAGAGGCGAATTGTTAGGTGAATTTAAACCAAACGACCGTTTGTTAATCGTCAACCAATCAGGGAAACTGAAAACAATAATTCCTGAACTTTCTACACATTTTGAAGAAGACATGATTGTGTTAGAAAAATGGAATCCAAATAAACCGATTTCTTGTATTTATTTCGATGGAGAAAAAGACAGATATTTTGTAAAACGTTTCTTAATTGAAAACGAAAATAAAGAGGAAATCTTCATTACCGAACACGAGAAATCACAATTAGAAATCGTTTCTACCGATTGGCGTCCAGTGGCTGAGGTAGTTTTTGCTAAAGTGAAAGGTGTTCAAAAAGAAAATCAAGTAGTGGATTTAGAGCAGTTTATTTCTGTGAAAGGAATTAAAGCTTTGGGGAACCAATTGACTACAGATAAACTGAAGCAGATTAATTTATTAGATCCGTTGCCTTACGAAGAAGCATTAGAAGAACCAGAAACACAACAAGAAGCTTCTGATGATAATGAAAGTACTGATATCACAGATTTCAATATCGAATTAGACGACGACGGACAAATTACGTTGTCTTTAGAATAATTTATAACCTGCAAGGTTTTTTACTTTGCAGGTTTTTTTTATTGATTTTTATCATTTTTCATTCCAAATAAAACACTTAATTTCGTTCCAAATTAAAACACAACTCTTAAATGTCAACATTTCCATCAGACATTGAAATTGCGCAAAACGCAATGATGTCTCATATTAAAGATATTGCCAAAAAAATCAACATTTCTGAAGACGATTTAGAATTTTATGGCAAGTACAAAGCCAAATTACCTTTACACTTACAACAAGAAAACCCAAAAGGGAAACTGATTTTAGTTTCTGCAATGTCACCAACAAAATATGGAGAAGGCAAAACTACGATGTCGATTGGTTTAACAGATGGATTGAATTACATCGGTAAAAAAGCGATTGCCGTTTTACGTGAACCTTCACTTGGGCCAGTTTTTGGTTTAAAAGGTGGTGCTGCTGGTGGTGGTTATGTGCAAGTGTTACCAATGGAAGATATCAATTTGCATTTTACTGGCGATTTTTCGGCAATTGAGAAAGCTAATAATTTGCTTTCTGCTGTGATTGATAACAATCTGCAAAACACGAAATATTCTTTAAATCTTGACCCAAAATCAATTGCATGGAAACGTGTAATGGACATGAACGACCGTTCTTTACGTCAAATTATTATTGGAGTAGGAGCGAAAGCGAATGGTACCATGCGTGAAGACGGATTCAATATTACACCAGCTTCGGAAGTGATGGCGATCTTGTGTTTGGCAAAAGATTTAGAAGATTTGAAATTCCGTTTAGGAAATATATTTGTTGGAAAAACGTTAGATGGAAAAGCTATTTTCGCTCGAGATTTGAATGTAGTAGGAGCCATGGCAACTTTATTGAAAGATGCAATTAAACCAAATTTAGTTCAAACAATAGACGGAAATCCAGCGATTTTACACGGTGGACCATTTGCCAGTATTGCGCAAGGAACCAATACTGCTATTGCTACCAAAATGGGCTTGTCATTAAGTGATTACGTAGTAACAGAAGCAGGTTTTGGTGCCGATTTAGGTGCTGAAAAATTCTTGCATATCAAATGTGAACAAAGTGGTTTGAAACCAGATGCTGTGGTTTTAGTAGCTACGATTAGAGCCATTAAACACCATGCGGGATTAGCTGCGGAAGATTTTAAAACGGAAAACGTAAGTGCTATTGAGAAAGGTTTCTGTAATTTGGAAAAACACATTGAAAACATGCAACAATTTGGATTGAATCCTGTGGTTTGTATCAATGCTTTTCCAGATGATACGCAAGCGGAATATGATAAATTGAAAGAGCTTTGTGCTACAAAAGGAGTAACTGCTATTGTTAGTACTGCATTTGCTCAAGGTGGAAAAGGTTCGGCTGAAGTAGCACAAAAAGTAGTTGAAGAAATTGAAAAAGGAACAGCTAATTACCAACCATTGTACCAACCTTCTGACAGTATTGAGCATAAAATTAATGTGGTAGCCAAAACGATTTATGGAGCGAATTCGGTAGAATTTTCTCCAAAATCGAAAGCACAGTTAAAAATGATTAATGATTTAGGATTTGGTCACTTTTCAATTTGTATGGCAAAAACACCAGCGAGTTTTTCTGACAATGAGAAGTTAATTGGTCGCCCATCGAATTTTGATATTACCGTTCGTGAGTTTGAAATTGCGAGTGGTGCAGGCTTTATTGTGCCGCTTTTAGGTGAAGTAATGCGAATGCCAGGTTTACCAGCGGTTCCAAACGCAGAACGAATTGATATTGATAATAATGGTGTGATTACTGGATTATCATAAATAAAAAAGCTCCCAAATTTGGGAGCTTTTTTATATAAACTATCATGTTTAATTTTCTGCAATTCCTTTCCAGTTTCTAATGATTTTTGATAAAAAGAATAGGATTATTATTGATAAAATAAAATTTATTGTAAACATGTGAACAATGTGATAATTTAACCAATCATATAATTCTCTATTTTCAAATTGTTGCAAAGCATAATTGTCGTAATAGTCTGGTCTATTTGCTTCAATTATGATAAAGTATGTAATAGGAATTATAGTTGCAAATGACCATAATAATAAATTCAATGTAATTCTGCTTAATTGTAAATTTTTCTTTTTATAACATATGATAAAAAAGTAAAGGATAATTGCTAAAATAGTTGGTATTATTAAATAAAAATACAACATGTCAGCTCTTGAAACCACAGTAAAAATCCCATATATTATATTGATTATACCTGTAGTAACACTAGCAATTAACCAACTTTTCCCAGAGGTTGTTCTAAATGAGAATATTAATAAGGATAGTCCTAAAGCACCATACAAAAGGCCTAAAATAATTTCAATTTTAAAAAAGGAATCTGTATGTGCTTCAGATACAGTGTTATATTTTTCTTTTAAAACGTCTTGTTGCGCAAAATATTTTGAGTATTTTCTTTCATATTCTGGAACTGCAACTGCTGTTTCATAATCATTATAATAGTAAGAATTTTCGGTTTCATATTGCTTTAAGTAAGGTTGAATGTATAAAAATTCATCAAATTTAGGCGCTTTATATACAATGTCAAACCATTTATCTAAAGTTAGATTAGTTGCTAAATTATGCTCTCTAATTAAACTTAAATAATTGTCCATTAGCTTTTTAACTTCAGCTTGATCGTTTTGATGCAACCAATTTTGAACTTGTATTTTATTTAGCGAATCTTGCTCTCTTGAAATTACAGTAAATTCATATGTATTTCTATTTAGTAGCGAAAATTGATTGTATTTTTTTTCTTTGAAAGTGATGTAATCTTTATTAAAATAATAATAATTTGAATCTCTGCTAACTCCTATTTCACCGGTTAAATATCTATTGTATTCTTCATCATTTAATTTTGATTTATGTATTGAATCTAATTCTGTATCTTCAAAACTTCCATCAATAAACATATCAGCAGTAGCAATAGTTTTGCAACGATTTGTGGTTTCTTCAAGCGAATAATAACTTTTTTGATGCAATTGTTTCCCAACTGAAAATGGCAAATAAAACGTAATAAATAATGTACTAATAATAAATATTTGTAACCATTCGTAGAATAAACTATATTTTGATTTGCTGTAAAATGATTTTAATGAATTGTTTTTAAAGTAGTTAACTAACCATAATATTGTGATTATTATGTTGATTAATACACCAAACATAATAGATATTGCTTCTATATCAATATTGTTTTTGTTTGAAAAATCAATAGTTCCGTCTAAATAACCTAATCCAAAAAAGATGATGTGAAGTAGTAATCCAATTGCAATCATAGGAACAAATTTGGTATTCCAAAGCAATGGATATTTTAATAATAATTTTTTCTGTATATCTTTAAACATGATTTTTATTTTATTAGTTCACAAAAAAACGGCGGGTTGAATTTGAAATGTTTCGCATATAAGTCATTGGAATAGATTGGTTTATGACCACTTTCAAGAAATCATTCATTTCAATTTTTTCTGGAAAAGTAGCGATAAATGTACCGCCATTTTGTTCTAAAGAAATTACTTCTAAAGATGAAAAAGCTTGTTTTAAATCGCTTAAATTCAATGAACTTTCAAATTCGATAATGCAATTTTTCGCCACATCATTTTCGGAATTCAAGTTCTTTTGTGAACCACGTTTTAAGAAAACCACTTGATTTGATGTTTTTTCCACTTCGTACAATTGTTGCGAACTCAACACAATAGCAATTGGTCTAAAAGCCGAATTAGCAATGTTTCTAAAATCGTCTAAAATTGTTTGTTGTGCCAAAATATCTAAGTTAGCTAAAGGTTCATCAATTAATAAAATCTTTGGCTTACGGAGTAACATTCGAGCCAATTCAAAACGCATTTTGTAGCCAGATGATAAATTATTCCAGTAATGTTTTCTGAATTTTCGCAATCCTAAACGTGTTATGACTAAATCAACTACCAAATTATTTTCTTCTGGCGAATAGCCGTAGCAGCTTGCAGTGAACTCTAAATTTTCATACATAGAACCACGCCAAGTGTCAGTTCGTTGTGGAATGTAAACTAATTTAGTTCGTAAATCATACAAATCATCATACAGGAATTGGTAATTTATGGTTCCAGATGTAGGATGTAATTCGCCACATAAACTACGAAGCAAAGTTGTTTTTCCGTTTCCATTTTCACCCACTAAACCGATGATTTCACCTGTTTTGATGTCTAAATTTATTGGACCCAAACCAAAAGAAACATTGTATACTTTTTGTAGATTTTTAACCGAAATAATGGTTTGATGATTGTGACATTCTTTTTTGCTTAAAAACGAGTGAAGTTCATCTAACAAGATTTTTAAACGAGTTTTTTTATCATCGTCTTCTTTTTCATTATTATCTAGCCAATTTAAAAATTCATTGGTTTTTGTATAAAAATCAATGTTTTCGGTATCTAAAGTAAAATCGATTACTCGTTTTATGGTTTGATTAAAGTCATTAAATTTGAGAAGTTCTTGAACTTCGCGGAATTGTTTTTCAAATTCGGTCATATATTTTATTTTATAAAATTTCGTTTTAATAAACCATATATTACGGTATCGGTAAATTCGTTGTTATAATAAAAATTCTCTTTAAAATGGGCTTCTTTTTCAAAACCAGCTTTTTGTAAAACACGTTCCGAAGCTTTATGCCTTGAGTCAATTACCGCCTCAATAGAGTGAAAATTTAAGGAATTGAAAGCAAAATTTAATAATGTTTTTACCGCTTCAGTTACATAACCTTTTCCCCAATGTTCGGGTGCAATCATGTAACCTAATTCAGTTCTATAATGTTCTGGTTGCGTTCTGTAAAAACCCATAATTCCGATGCATTTGTCACTTCCTTTTTCGGTTACAGCCCAATTGATGTCAATGTTTTCGTCTATTTTGTCGTTAATGATTTTGATGTGATTCAAAGCATCTTCAATACTTGTAGCCAATGGTCTTGGAATAAACTTCATAGTTTCTGGATTGCCTCGAAGTACTAAAATTTCTGGAGCATCATTATCTGTTAGCTTTCTAAAACGTAAACGCTCTGATTCTAGTATTGGAAAAGGAGAGAAGTTGAGTTGTAACATTTTATAGTTTGTATTTTGTTATTGAGTTTGCTCTTGAATTGCTTTATTGTGTTTCTTGCTAAAGAAAATCAGCATACAAATTGCACCAATAGTTGCATATAGCATATCAGATTGTGTGTCCCAAACATAGCCTTGTGTTCCTAAAAAAGCATCACCACCTTCACCTGTACAAATCGAAACGCCCCATTCTAACCATTCATATGCAGCACTAATTGCCAAACAGATTGCAACAACAATGAAGTTGAAAAATTTTTGGTTTGAAACGACCTTTTTACGAATGAATAATTCTCTCACAATCATAGCTGGAATAAAACCTTGAGCAAAATGACCTACTTTATCATAATTGTTTCGGCTTTGATTAAACGTTTCTTTTATCCATTCAAACGGTGGAACTTCAGCGTATGTGTAATGTCCGCCAAGGAATAAAATATAGCAATGAATGAGAATGAAAAAATATGTAAAATTGGTAAATTGAAAACGTTTAAAAGTAAAAGCTAGAATAGCAAAGCCTATTGCAGCAGGTAATACTTCTAAAAACCAAGTAAAATATTCCTTTGGATTAATTCCTGAAAGGATTAGTCCGATGAAAAATAACGGAATAAAGATTTGTGGTTGTTTCATTAGAATAGGTTTGTTTTTTTCTTTAAAAATAATGCGCTTATCAATGAAAAAACAATTCCTAAAGGTAAAATTTCCATATATGTAAATAAGATCACCCAAATTGGATTCTTGTACATTTCTTTAAAAGAGTTCATTTCTTCGGTTACTTTTGCAACTTCTTCTGGACTTGCTTTTTGAATAGCCATATTAGTATAATGTTCGGCAAAATTTGGGAAATAATTATAAAGTATAATTAGCCAAACTAAAACGTAAATTGTTGAAATAATGAGAGTTATAAAAAAACCGGTCTTAAAAGCTTTTCCAAAAGAAATTACTCCATGATCTGCATCTCGCTGTTGTTTAATTCCCCATATCACAAAGAAAAAAGCAAGAATCATCCCAGAAAATCCAACCATCATACTTACTTCTTTTTCTGGATTTGCTTTCATATATATAGTAACAAATGCCAGTAATGCAGAAACAATAATGCTTCCAAATAATGCGTTTTTTAATACAATCTTGTTCATAATAATGCGTTTTTGGTTAGTTATTCAAATTTAGTAATTTATAATTAGAAACTTGTTTAACAATGAAAATCATTTTACTTAACTTAATGTTTTTTGATAGACTTTAAGGCAAAAAAAATCCTCAAGATTATTGAGGATTATATATGTTTTTTTGAAAATTAATCTTCAATAATTGCAACGTTTATTGGGATAATATATGAGCAATTAACTGGTTTACCATTTGAATAAGCAGGAATAAAAGTTATATTTTTTTTAATAATACTCATAACACGAACAGCTTCCATGTCATATTCAAAATAACCGCTAGAGCGTAGAATATTTTTGGTTTCTAATTTTCCGGTTTTATTGATGTTTAGATTAAGAAAAAGTTTTAATTGAGGAACACCAATAGTTCTATATTCAGGTACATTATAATTATTTCTAACTTTATTTAAAATGATATTTTGAAAACATTTGTTCACATCTAATTCAGAATTGATGCACGATTCATGAGATGGAGCGGATTCAATTATTTTTGTCTCTTCAACTTTTGTCTCTTCAACTTTTGTAGTCTTTGATTCATCAGTTTTCTGTTTATTTGAAGCGGTTTGCTTGGTTAAAAATGGTTTGTATAAAGAATCAATTTTTTGTAATCGGTATATATAATAGTTATCTAATAACTCAAATTCTTTTTTATTTAATTTTAAGGCATAAAAAGCGCTATTATTTTTACTAATTGAGTTATATAATTCAGACAATTTTTCTATACTTGATTGTAAAGAATCATTCTTGGTAATTTCTTCGGAAATTAAAAAATTTTCAATTTCATCAAAAACAATATCTTGTGTTGCAAAAGCTTTAGCTAATTCTTTATTTTTTATTTTTTTTATGTCGTTTATTACATTTTTTTCCTGCGCTATGGAAACGATTGATATGGCTAATAGGACTAATAAAAATAGTTTTTTCATAATTTTAATTGGTTTTTTATTAAAAGAGATATTAATCTTTAAACATATTTTCAATGTTTTTGATACTTGGACTAATGTCAAAGTATAATCCATCTATTTTAAACTTATTTTCTTTTACTTTGAGATAGTCATATTGACCAGCAATGAGACTTTGGCTGCCACCAAATTCGAAACCAATTATATTCAAAATATCATATTCGTGTGAAACATTAATTACGTAAATAGCATTTTCTTTGCTAGTACCATCACCACTACTTAAAATAGCATCTACAATTATAGTAAACTGAGTTAGTTTTTTCATATAATTATCTTTCTCTTGCATTTTTTCATAAGCATAGAGTTGATAATTTAATACTCTTAAGTCAAATGGATTTTCAGATAAAATTTGATTACCAAATTCTATAATTTTTTTAAAATCATCTGTCGAATAATCTTCTTTATTTAGAATATTCATTAAACTATCATTAGCCTTATTATGATAACTGCTTGAATATTCTTTTTGAAAAGAAAAGCCATAATATAAATGTCTTTTTTCTTCTAAAGTCATAGTAGAATCTGAAGAATTGAATTTTTCTTTAAGTTTTTCATAATAATAACTTGAAGATTTTTTTTCAATTTCTTTTTCAATTTTGTTATAGTTTGGTTTTTCAAACTTTAATTCTTGTGAATAAGCTGTAAAAGATAGAATTGTCAATACGAGGGTAAGAAGTTTTTTCATAATATGATTTTATGTAGTAAACCTAAATAAAAAAATCATTTTTTTCAAGCTTTAGTTGATAAAAAAAAGTCCCAATAGACATAATAATCTATTGGGACTAACTAAACAAACCTAATTTATGAAAAAAACTACTTACTTTAATTAGTTTTGGTTTCTGAATACCAATTGCCCATCAAAACTATCTAACAAAATGATGCTGTCAACAGTAACTTTACCAGCCAAAATTTCTTTAGAAAGTTGATTTAGCACTTCTCGTTGAATTACTCGTTTTACTGGTCTAGCACCATATTGTGGGTCAAAACCTTTTTCTGCCAAGTAATCAATTGCTTCAGGCGTGGCATCCATTGTGATTTGCTGATGTGCCAACATTTTAATAACACTTTTTAATTGTAAGCCAACAATCTCTTTGATATTTGCATTGGTTAGAGGTGTAAACATTACAATTTCGTCAATTCTATTGATAAATTCTGGACGAACAATTTGTTTCAATAAACCCAAGACTTCTACTTTTGCAGCTTCTGTTGCGGCATCAACAGAACCCTTTAAGTTTTCGAATTTCTCCTGAATTATACCACTTCCCATATTAGAAGTCATGATGATAATTGTATTTTTAAAATCAGCCACACGACCTTTGTTATCAGTTAATCTGCCTTCGTCCAAAACTTGTAATAAGATATTGAACGTATCAGGGTGTGCTTTTTCAATTTCATCTAACAATACTACAGAATATGGTTTTCTTCTTACAGCTTCTGTTAATTGTCCACCTTCATCATAGCCCACATAGCCTGGAGGCGCACCCACTAATCTGCTAACTGAATGACGCTCTTGATATTCACTCATGTCAATTCTGGTCATAGCGTTTTCATCATCAAATAAATATTCGGCTAAAGCTTTGGCTAATTCTGTTTTACCAACACCAGTTGTTCCTAAGAATAAAAACGAACCAATTGGTTTTTTCATATCTTGTAATCCTGCACGACTTCTACGAACAGCATCGCTCACGGCTTCAATAGCTTCTTCTTGTCCAACAACTCTTCTGTGTAATTCTTCTTCTAAACGAAGTAATTTTTCTCTTTCGCCTTGTAGCATTTTCATTACAGGAATTCCTGTCCATTTTGCTACGACTTCTGCAATATCTTCGCGAGTAACTTCTTCTTTAATTAAAGAAGTTCCTGCTTGGTTTTCTGCTAATTGAATTTGTAATGTATCTAAACGCTCTTGTGCTTCTTTGATTTTTCCATAACGAATTTCGGCTACTTTTCCATAATCGCCATTTCGCTCGGCTTGTTCGGCTTCGATTTTGAAATCTTCAATTTCTTGCTTTACATTTTGAATATTATCTACAACATCTTTCTCTGATTTCCATTTGGTGAAAATTTCGTTGCGTTCTTCTTTTAAGTTAGCTAAATCTAAGCCAAGTACTTTCAATTTAGTTTCATCATTTTCTCTTTTAATAGCTTCAATCTCGATTTCTAATTGCATGATTTTTCTATCCAAAACGTCTAATTCTTCTGGTTTTGAATTGATTTCCATGCGTAATTTTGAAGCCGCTTCGTCCATTAAATCGATAGCTTTATCAGGAAGAAAACGATTAGTAATATAACGTTGCGAAAGTTCAACAGCTGCAATAATAGCATCGTCTTTGATGCGCACTTTGTGATGTGTTTCATATTTTTCTTTAATACCACGCAAAATAGAAATCGCACTTTCGGTATCTGGTTCATCAACCATTACTTTTTGGAAACGTCTTTCTAATGCTTTGTCTTTTTCGAAATATTTTTGGTATTCGTCTAAAGTGGTTGCGCCAATGGCACGTAATTCACCACGAGCCAAAGCTGGTTTTAGAATGTTAGCAGCGTCCATAGCACCTTCGCCACCGCCAGCACCAACTAAGGTGTGAATTTCGTCTATGAAAAGTACAATGTCACCTTCGGCAGAAGTTACTTCTTTCACTACAGCTTTTAGTCGTTCTTCAAATTCTCCTTTATATTTTGCACCAGCAATTAGCGCACCCATATCTAATGAGTAAACAATTTTGTCTTTTAGATTTTCGGGAACATCACCGTCAACTATTCTATGTGCTAAACCTTCAGCAATGGCTGTTTTACCAACACCAGGTTCACCTACCAGCATTGGATTGTTTTTGGTGCGACGTGTAAGAATTTGTAACACTCTTCTAATTTCTTCATCACGACCAATTACAGGATCTAGTTTTCCATTTTTAGCTAATTCGTTTAAGTTTTTAGCATATTTATTTAAAGAATTATAAGTTTCTTCGGCAGAAGCAGAAGTTACTCTTTCGCCTTTTCTCATTTCGTCAATGGCTGCTTGCAAACCTTTTTCAGTTACCCCTTGGTCTTTTAAAATTTGTGCAACTTTGCTTTTTGATTTGAAAATAGCTAAGATCAAATGTTCGATAGAAACGAATTCGTCGTTCATTTTTTTGGCGATGATTTCTGCTTCAGTTACTGTGGTTCCAGCCTCACGAGAAAACATAATATCACTGCCAGCAACCTTCGGAAAACTTTGAATAGTGCTGTCTAATACTTTTTTGAAAAGATCTACATTTACATTGAGTTTTTTCAAAATGAAAGGAGTTACGTTTTCATCGACTTCCAAAATCCCTTTGAATAAGTGTTCGTTTTCAAGCTGTTGTTGCCCAAAACTTTGTACAATTTGCTGTGCTTGTTGCAAAGCTTCTTGTGATTTGATTGTGAATTTATTAATGTTCATGTTTTTTATTATGTTGTAAGTTGTTTACTTTTGTTTAGAATTGGACAATATATGTTCCAAAGTAAAAAATCAGACAATTTGACTTGTTTTTAAGTGATTTGTTAAATAAATCAGGTCAAAATGTCTTAAAACGAGACAAAAATGAGTTTTTTGAAGAATGTTTTTGGGGCTTCTGAAGAAGAAAAACCAAACAATAAGATGGAATGGAATCAATTAACGGCTATGGATCAATTAGATTTAATTGTTTCAATGTCAGAAGAAAAAGCAGTTTTAATTTTTAAACACAGTACGCGTTGTAGTATCAGTAGATTTGCTTTAAAACAATTTGAAAATGATTTTAATTTGGAAGAAAAAATAAATCCTTATTTTTTAGATTTATTGAATTATAGAGCTATTTCTAATGAAATTGCAATCCGATTTAATGTACAGCATCAATCGCCACAAGTATTGTTAATTAAGAATGGAGTAGTTGTTTATGATGCATCGCATAGTGATATTGCTGTTGAAGATTTGAGATTAATTTGTTAACGTTTAAAAAAAGTATTAGATATATAAAACTAAAAGCGGCTTATGTTTTATAAACCGCTTATTTTTTTATTGTCTAGTTAATATTAAATCTCCGGTTGGTAGAAACATAGGTATGTCCTCCTGATTTTCATATGGGCAATCAAAAAAGTACGCATAACTTATTAGTCTAAATTGATTGTAATGCAGTTGATTTGGATTTCCTGATACTTTATAAAGTTGAAAATCAGCAGTATTATAACAATTTTGAGCGTCTACGTATGAAAAAGAACCGCCAGATTGAAGAGAAGTTAAGAAAATAGTATAATCCTCATAATCAGTTGCTGCTAAATTATCATAAAGAGTTATACCTGTAGCTAAATCAACCACCTTGAATTTACCTTTTAACATATCGCTGTAGCTATAATCACCTCCAGACTCATATTGAAACAAATGCTGTGTAAATTTTACAAATTCAAAAGTATATTTTTTGTTGTTTAAAACACCCTCCCAAGTATCTACATAAAAAGGTAGTTCATTGTCTAAGTCTTTCATGTAAACCCCATTTGCATAATCACTTTCTATGCTAGATAGTGGTACAATCATAGTTACTTGGCAATTTACATTTACTGTAAATAATAAAAGCGATAATATTTTAAGTGTGTTTTTTATCATAACATAAATGTACAAAAAAACAACGACTTTTAGAATTGTAAAAGCCGTTGTTGAAAATTTTACAGTTTTGTTAGTACTACATTTGTAGGGATTGAAAAGTCTAATGGTTTTGGACCTAAGCTCGGGTTTCTGTATGTTTCAAAATCATGCAAATACCATTGTAGCTGTTGTTCGCCATTAGGACCTATTTGCAAAGTTAACTCAGCCATACAGCTTTTGTTTTTGATGTAATCGTTTACAATCATACCCAATTCATTTATGTCAGGATATGAAACACCTCCTTGCATTTGGGCAAAATCAACCCAAGTTGCTGGGTCAATTGTAAAACTGGTTGTAAAATTTAGCTTATCAACTAATACATTTCCGTTTTCTTCATAACGATATCCCCCAAGTATTAAATCTGAATAATAATTATCATTTGGTGCTTTCCAGTATTCTACTTTTTGAAGTTTGATAGTAAAAGTTGAAGTACCATTTGTCCATTGCCAAGTACCCACAAAATTGTCATAAACGTGTTCAGTATCTTTTATGTAATTATTATTCTTTAAATGTTTCTGTTGAAAATTAGATAAAGGATAAGTGCTTTGTGCTTTGCAACCAATAGAAAGCAAGAGTAAAATAATTATTTTCAATTTTTTTATCATAACATAAATGTACAAAAAAAGACAACAACGATTTTTATAATTTAAAAGTCGTTGTTGTATGGATTATTGTTTAATTAAAGTGTACCAACCATACGGAATTGTAGTTTCTGGAATTATTTCACCATCTCTTTTTCTTACACCAGCATATCCTATAAATATTTTTATAGCTTCTTGATTTGCTACTGTTGTTTTTTTGAAAATAATGTACCCAGCCCTACCTATAGAAGGATTTGGATCTTTAAAACCTAGATATACCCTTTTTTCCCCTGGTGCACAATCTGTACAGTTCAATCTTTGTGGAGAAGTAAGTATAGTATTACCAGAAATTGTATGTCTTTTTTCTTTTCCATAATTTGCATTTATTTCTGATAATGTATTTGCTTTTTCAACACCATTTTTTACATATTTTATTTCTCCAACCAAAACATCTTCATAATACCTACCTAAAAATTGGAATGTTATTTTGCGTAATTCAATTTTTAACGTGTCCAAACCATTTGAATATTCCCAAACACCTTCATAGTTATTAAAGACACTATCTATATCTTTATAATAGGCTCCATTTAATCTTGAACCATCTTTATCTTCCAAATTAATAATAGGAGTTTGAGCATTAATTATACAAAAGTTTAACAAAAGTAAAAGTGTTATTATTTTTTTCATAATTTATTTTTTTAGTTACAAGGTGAATTATTTACAATGGAGTTGGCAGAAACAGGTTCAGTTAGTGATAATTTGGACCAATTAGTCAACGTACTATCTGCTTTATATAATGAAACACCATAGTTTGAAAATTTTTTCAAAAAAGCTCTTTCGCTATTTGAATCCGATGAATATACTTCTTGCATCATTTCAAGTAATGCGGCGTTTTTTTCACTATCATCACAATCTGCCAATTCGGGAATATTCCAGTCGTTTTCAATTTGAAGTTTCAGTTTTACAATATTATCAACCTTAATACAATATACATCTCCATTTGAACTTACAATCATATTAAAAACAAGCCCTTTGTTTCTGGCTGTTGCTCCCTGATAAAGACTGAGTAAATTATCGACATCTTGCCAAGAAAACATTGTGTCAGATCCAAAAGGGTGGGTATGTATGGAACCATACCAAAATCTTCCAAAACTTACTGGAGCCGTATTACCATTTCCAACTTCCCATAAATGTTCGTAATTATCAGGCTGATCTATTACTCTTGTTATTTTAAAAGAAACGCTTCTTTCATCAGGTTCATTTAAAAATGTTTTTAAAGAATCTATTATTGGTTTTATGTTTTCTCTATTTGAGACAAATTTATTTTTCAAATCTGTACAAGGGTCAATTTCTTCTTCCTCCTCATCCAACTCTAAAACAGGAGCTGTTTCTATAGGGTTATTGCAGTTTCCACAATTATTTGGAGGGGTTGAAACACTTCCAGAATTGTTAGAACTATCTGTTCCGCCACCAGAGGTGTTGTCTGCTGTGCCAATGTCATTTCCTGCATCTTCTCCACCTATGTTGTCGCCCCAACATGTTACCACACAATCAATGGTTACATTGTTTCCTGTGCAAGAAGACCCTGGCGGATGTGGCACAGAATAAGGGCCACTCTCTGTTAAATCATGGCAAAGTATCGTACAAACTGAATAGCAATCTGATGATATTTTTCCTGTTGTACTCACTAATGCATCGTTATACACAATAGGTGTAACAGATTGCAAACCATTAAATGCAGTACCAGTAAAATAATTCATAGTATTTAATGGATAAAACGGCTGATAATTGATAATTGTAGCATTGATACTACCATCGTTTTCATATTTAATTACTAGGTTTTCAAATGTGTTAGCATCATCAATAGTTCTGTTAATCAAAAGGGTATAGGTTGTTCCGTTTTCTGATTGAACAATTTTAACGGGTTTATCAGCAATTGTAAACTGATATTGTTCTTCCATAACCGTTTTAGCGGCATTGTTTTTTTGAGCTTGCACTTTGTTGTAAGCTTTACTGAACTTTTGGTCTTTTAGTAAATCATTAAAACTTTTGTGCATAATTTTTACTTTGTTTTGATAAGAATTACTATTGGAGTAATCTTCTTCTAACGAACAAGACGCAATAATCATTCCAATTAGGAATAATAGTAGGGAGTTTTTTAAGAATTTTTGCTTCATATAGTTTGGTTTATGAGTTCAAATTCAAATGTAAACTATCTTCATCACACTGCATTACAGATTTTCTGTACATTTTGTTAAAGTTTCATGGTTTGCTTTGTGTTAAAAATTTGAGAGCCTATTTAAGAGTATAAATTAAAAACCCCAACTCTTTAAAGGGTTGGGGCAAAATCTACCTTCTAAATTTATTATTAGTAATAATACCTTTTAGTTTGGCTTTTAAATCTTCGCCGGTGTCATAAACCATTTGTTCGTTACTTGGAAAAGGAACTGCTCTTCTATCAAAATATTGGTAATATGATTCTTCACAAGCGCGTTTATCACCATTATAATTAGCATAAATATAATCAAAAATAAACTCACTCGTTACTGGGAATGCGTCAATTAATTGATTGCTTCTAAAATCAATATAATCTACTTTAGCAGTTACTTGACATGATTTAAACTGAGTAAATTCATAAATACTAACAGTGATAGTTTTCATATTATCCACTTTAATTGGATTGCCCAAACTATCTTTTACTACGTTTCCGTTTGCATCGATTAGATTTTTTACGCCATCTTTGATTTGTTTCTCTTTGATAAACTGTTTTTCTTTAACTTGCTCAGGAGAAATTTTAATTTCTCTAAAGTTAACAATCATTCCAAAATCATAATTGACTCCTTTCTGACGGTTATTGTGGTAAACGGTCCATTTATCATTGATTCCATAGGTGCTAAAATCTAATAAGTCATCTTGTAGACGAACAGGAATTACCATATTGGTTTCATTTTTTGTATACACATGAACAAAATCTGTCCCTTTAAATTGTGCTTCATCCATTAAAGCCCTAACATCTTTATAATTTGGATTTAATTTATCTAAATAGGCTAAATCATCATAAGCTTGTCTAAAGTCCATTTTATTTTTAGAAGCTAATAATTTTTTAGCGTTTGCATATAAAAAACCCGAAAGATTATTTTTACTACTAATTAACTCATCAGAATAATCATCCATTGGGAAAATAGCATTTCGACCTTCTTTCAATAATTGAAGAGGTAAAAGAGGTTTGATACGTTCTTGACGGTTATTTAATTGTGTATATAAATTGTAGATTCTTTCGTAGTTAGAAGGATTGTTTTCTTTAATTAATAAATTTAAAGTTTCTAAATCGCGTTGTTTAGCTTTAGCGAATGCTTCTTCTAATAAATAGACATAATCTTGTTTGCCTTTTGCATTTTTATTGGTTCGTAATGCATCTATAGCATTAATAATTGCGCCATCATAATCGCCATTACTTAACATAGATTGTGTTTGTTTCACACCACATGAAACAATGATTAGTGATAAAAATAATAAGGTAATTTTATTCATAAAAAGGATGTTTTGACAAAGATAAAATTTTTTGGAGCAAATTCTTGCTGTTCGTTCTATCTTTTTGTTTTTAAAGAAAAAACAAAAAGGATGCCACTTCTATCAAGGCTAAAAAAAACTCCGAAAAAAATAATTTCGGAGTTAATATTTTTTAGATTGAATGATTATTTACCATCTCTATCTACTTTAATTCGTTCAGGTCGGTTGGCTAATTCCCATGCTAGTACAAATGCTAGTTGCGTTCTTTTAGCAAGAGCATCATATTCAATTTTGTCTGGTGTGTCAGAAGATTGATGGTAATCTGCATGAATACCATTAAAAAAGAAAATAGCTGGAATGCCTTTTTTAGCAAAATTATAATGGTCTGAACGATAGTAAATGCGCTCAGGATCTTTACGATCATTGTATTTATAATCTAATTCTAATTGTGTGTATTTTGCATTAACTTCTTCATTGATAGTGTGCAATTCGCTACTTAATCTATCAGAACCAATTACATAAATATAATTATTTGTATTTGGATGTAAAGTATCACGACGACCTATCATATCAATATTAATATCTGCAATTGTGTTTTTTACTGGAAATAATGGATTCTCTGAATAAAATCTAGACCCATGCAAGCCATGTTCTTCACCCGTTACATGTAAGAATAGAATTGAACGTTTTGGTCCAAATCCTTGTTTTTTAGCTTCGTTAAATGCTTGTGCAATTTCTAATAAAGCTACTGTACCAGATCCATCATCATCAGCGCCATTAAAAACTTCGCCGTTTTTCATTCCTACATGGTCGTAATGTGCTGAAATTACTAAAACTTCTTCTGGTTTTTCTGAACCTTCAATAAATGTCCAAATGTTTTCTGAATCATTTAATTTAGGAGCAAATCCACGTTTCATAAATTCAGAAGGTACTTTTTGATAGTAATCTGTTGCGCCAGGAGGAAAGCTTACTCCAATCTTCTTGTATTCATTAATTAAATATTCTCCGGCTCTTTTTTGACCTGGTTCTCCAGTATTTCTTCCTTCCATATTGTCATCTGCAATAATATAAAGGTGTTTGCTTAAATCGGCAGGCGTTATGGTGTTTTTATACACATTAACATCAACTGTTTTTGAAGCAGTTTTTTGAGTAGTAGAGCAACTAACTAAAAAAAGTGTAAGCCCAAGAGTGGTTAAAATAATTTTTTTCATGCAATTTTATTTGTACTAATAGACATATTGTTATGTTGTAAAAATATGTTTTTTATATTAGAAATAAAATTTTTTTAGATTTATTTGAGAGAAATTAATGAGGTATCTAATGTCATAAAAGTACAAAAGCCGAGGTGGAGCCCCCGACTTTTATGATGAACGTGTAACCACATTTCTGTGTCGTTCGGTGCAAATGTAAGGCCATTTATGAAATAAACAAGAAGATTTTCTAATTATTTTTATAGCTATAAATTTTCATACACAATAAATTATAATAAAAACTTTTTTCTTTATACTTTTGTCTCGTTTTTAACACCTATTAAATATCATGGTAAAAGATTTATTCGAAAGAATTCAGAACAATAAAGGTCCGTTAGGAAAATGGGCTTCACAAGCAGAAGGATATTTTGTATTCCCTAAATTAGAAGGAGAACTAGGACCAAGAATGCAATTTCAAGGGAAAAATATTTTAAACTGGAGTTTAAATGATTATTTAGGATTAGCTAATCATCCAGAAGTTAGAAAAGCAGATACGGAAGCTGCAATTGCATATGGAGCAGCCTACCCAATGGGAGCTCGTATGATGAGTGGACACACTAATTTTCATGAACAATTAGAAAAAGAATTAGCTGCTTTTGTAATGAAAGAGTCAGCTTATTTATTAAATTTTGGTTACCAAGGTATGGTGTCAATTATTGATGCTTTAGTAACTAAGAATGATATTATTGTATATGATGTAGATTCTCATGCTTGTATCATTGATGGTGTTCGTTTACACATGGGTAAGCGTTTTACATACAAACATAATGATTTAGAAAGTATGGAAAAAAACCTGCAACGTGCTACTAAAATGGCTACTGAAACAGGTGGAGGAATTCTTTTCATTACTGAAGGTGTATTTGGAATGCGTGGACAACAAGGAAAACTAAAAGAAATTGTAGCCATGAAAGAAAAATACAATTTCCGTTTATTAGTTGACGATGCACATGGTTTTGGTACATTAGGAAAAACAGGTGCTGGTGCAGGTGAGGAGCAAGGTTGTCAAGATGGAATTGATGTTTATTTTTCAACTTTTGCAAAATCAATGGCTAATATTGGAGCCTTTGTAGCTGCAGATAAAGATATTATTGATTATTTAAAATATAATTTACGTTCGCAAATGTTTGCAAAAGCGTTACCAATGATTCAAACAATTGGTTCGTTAAAACGTTTAGAATTGTTACGTAATTCATCTGAAATTAAAGATAAATTATGGGTAAACGTAAACGCATTACAAAACGGATTAAAAGAAAAAGGATTTAATATTGGAGATACAAATACATGTATTACACCTGTATATCTAGAAGGTTCAATTCCTGAAGCCATGATTATGGTAAATGATTTACGTGAAAATTATGGAATTTTCCTTTCAATTGTTGTATATCCAGTAATTCCAAAAGGTATCATTTTATTAAGAATGATTCCTACTGCTTCGCATACAATTGAAGATATTAATGAAACATTAACAGCTTTTGAAGCTATCCGTGAAAAATTAGTAAACGGAACGTATGCTAAAATTGCTGAAGCAAGTGTGCAAAATGTAGAATAGTAATTTATTTATTATATAATTAAAAAGGGATTCTAATTGAATCCCTTTTTTTATAACTCTTTTCTATACGTTCTTCTACGTTTATTAACTCTCGTGTTAAAGTTTTTCCATAGATTATGGATTGCATGATTTTCCTCTAATTCAGGTGTTCTTATACAAGTTTCAATCCCTTTGGCTTGACATACTTTATAATATTCGTCAAAAATAATAGCAGTTACACCTTTACTTTGATATTCTGGGGTAACACCAATTAAATAAAAAACTACTTCTTTTGAATGTTTTCTAGCTTGTAATAAATGGTAAAAACCAAAAGGAAATAACTTACCATTAGCTTTTTTTAGTGCTTGAGCAAAACCCGGCATTACTATTGCAAAAGCAATCATATTATCGTTTTTATCCATTATGAATTTTATAAATTCAGGATTGATAAAACTGATGTATTTCTTTTTAAAATAATTCTTCTGAATATCATTTATTGGAACAAATGATTGGAGTTTTGAGTATGTTTCATTAAACAGATCAAACATTTTATCCACATAAGGCATAATGTCTTTTGTCTTAGTAAAATTCAAAGACTTTAAATTGTAACGTTGTTTTACAAGTTCACTAAATTTCTGAAAAGTAGTTGGGTCAATGTTACTAAAAGAAAATATACTTTCTTGATATTCTTTTTCTTTTGCTAGTCCAAGTTGTTCAAAATGAGTAATGTAGTATGGTAAGCTATACCATGTAATCATATTTCCCATTTCATCAAAGCCTTCACTCAATACACCTACTTTATCTAAATTAGAAAAACCCATTGGTCCTTCCATGTGATCCATTTGGTGTTTTTTTCCTAATTCTTCAACTTTGCTTAAAAGCGCTTTAGTGACTTCAATATCATCAATTGCATCAAACCAACCAAAGCGAACTTTTCTTTTTTCTAATAGATTTACTTCTTCCCAATTGATAATTGCAGCTACTTTTCCAACAATTTTCCCGTTTTTATAGGCTAAATAGAAATGCGCTTCTGCAGTTTGTAGTGCAGGATTTTTAGTCTTATCAAAAGTTTCTAATTCTTCTGCAATTATTGGCGGAATCCAATATGGGTTATTTTTATATAATTCGAAAGAAAACATCACGTAATCTTTCATTTCTTTTTTGGTAAGTGCTTCTTTAATTGTTATCATTTTATTCTTCTACTGCATCTTTGCGTTTTTTTGCTTCTTTTTCGCCTTTTTTCTTCATTTTTTTATCCATTTTACTACCATTGTCTTTTTCTATTTTAACTTCTTTGTAGTTTTTGGTAAAACGCCATGAAAAACCAATTCCACCTGTAAAAAGATTTGGAGTTCCTTTTAAATTTTTTCCAATTGAAGCGTCAATTTGCATGTCTTTATTGAATAAATAGGCTGCACCCATTCTAAATACACCATCGGAATAATAATCGCCCATAAATCCTTGATTTTCAATAAAACCAGACCATTGTTTGTTGAAACCTCTTGTTAAAGTAAGAATGTAATCAATACTTGCAAAATCGGTTCCTATTTTATTATATGCAATGTTTGTTACTAAAACCCAACGACTTCCGAAATGATTTTGCGCTATCAACATTGCTTTTGGACTAATTTTAGGCTCTTCAATATCAACAGGTGCAAAATTGAACGGATTGTCTGAAAAGTTTAAGTTAACTCCTCCATAAACAGCAACTGCTGGAATCATTTGTCTCCATTTAAAACGATGGTTTGCTTTCCAGCTGTATAAGTTTGGCTTTTCTTCATAGTTTTTAAACGGATCGTAAACTAAATATTTTGCTCCAAACAATGTTTTTTTCAAAGCACTTCTGTTTTTGTCAATTATGTCTGAAGTATAGCTATCATTTTGATATTGAAATTCACCAATTAATTCTAATTGTTCAAAAAATAGTCCCCAACGCAAATCAAATTCAGCCATGAAACCACTAGCTTTGTAGTCTAGCGTGTTATGATTTTCATTTACATAATTTATTCCAGTTTCTGTTTGAAATACAGATTTTCCAACAGAAAAAGCCATCATAGATCTTCCAGGTCGGTTTGAGTTAATATCGTCAGTAAATTGAGCATTAGTTAATTGAAAGCTACTCAATAATCCTAGAACTAAAAGTGTTTGTAGAGACTTCATATAATTTAATTTATCTTCAAAAATAGTTATTTTATAATAATTTTAAGAAACAATTTTGAAGTTTTACCAACCAATATCTGTATTTTTGAATTTTAAAACAGTTTTATATGGAAATGGCTTCAGGCTCAAGTTTGTTAAGAACCATAGCAATCATCATTTTATGTTATTATTTGTTCAAGTTTTTGATGCGCATTTTTGCTCCTATATTAATGCAAAAAGCAGTGAATAAAATGCAAGAAAAAATGCAAGAACAATATAGACAACAACAAGAGCAACAACAAAATAACACTTCTCAAGCAACACAATCACAACCAAAGGAAAAGAAAATTGTTGGCGATTATATTGATTATGAAGAAATAAAATAATCGTATTTTGCCCATAAACTAAAAGGATATTTTAACAATATCCTTTTTTTAGTTACTTTAGCACCTTATTATTTTTATTATAATTCCAATGAAAAAAATCAACAAAGTAGTTCCTCATTTACTGGTACTTATCGGATTTGTTTTAGTATCAATTATCTATTTTTATCCTGTTTTACAAGGTGATAAAATTTTCCAATCTGATATTGTTCAATATACAGGTATGGCAAAGGAGCAAAATGATTTTAGAAAAGAGTCAAATGAAGAACCGTATTGGACCAATAGTGCTTTTGGAGGAATGCCAACCTATCAGTTAGGCGCAAAATATCCAAATGATGCCATTGGTGCATTAGATGATATTTTACGTTTCTTACCGCGTCCAGCTGACTATTTATTTCTTTATTTTCTTGGATTTTATGTCTTATTGATGGTGTTAAAAGTTGATCCATTGAAAGCTTTTTTTGGAGCTTTGGCCTTTGGTTTGTCAACTTATTTAATCATAATTTTAGGTGTTGGACATAATGCTAAAGCCCACGCAATTGCATACATGCCAATGGTTGTTGCAGGTGTTTTATTGGTTTTTCAAAAGCGATTCATTATAGGAGGATTAGTAACGATGCTAGCCGCTGCATTAGAAATTAATGCAAACCATTTTCAAATGACCTATTATTTGTTGTTTTTATTGGCAATTATGGCAGTTTATTATATTGTTATAGCAGTTAAAAACAAGGAATATTTAGATTTAGGCAAAACATTTGGAGTTTTTGCGATAGCAGGAATATTAGCTTTAGGAGCAAATGCTACTAATTTAATGGCCACAGCAGAATATACAGATTTTAGTATTCGTGGAAAAAGTGAACTAACGTTTAAGCCTGATGGTTCTAAAAACACTACAAATTCCGCAATGGAACATGAATACATTACAGAATATAGTTATGGAATTGCCGAAAGTTTTAATTTAATTGCCCCAAGGCTTTTTGGAGGTGGCAATAGCGAAACATTAGGAGAAGAATCTGCGTTATATACATTTTTACTAAATTATGGAGCTACTCCAGCTGAAGCTTTACAAACAGTTGAGTATTATGGTAAAACCTATTGGGGTGATCAGCCAATTGTAGCAGCACCTGCTTATATTGGAGCCATAGTTTTCTTTTTAGCAGTTTTAGGATTATTTCATGATCAGCGTAAAGTAAAATATGTTTTTCTTGCGGGTGCAATTGTATCATTATTGCTTTCGTGGGGTAAAAATTTTGACGGTTTGACTCGATTTTTTATCGATTTTGTTCCGTTTTATGATAAATTCCGTGCGGTTTCTTCTATTCAAGTAGTGTTGGAGTTATGTATTCCAGTAATGGCTATCATGGGATTACAGTCGTTTTTCTCAACCGAAAAAGAAAAACAATGGTCTAGTTTATGGAAAGCAACTGCTACCAGTTTAGGTTTGATAGTAATTTTGTTTTTAGCAAAAGGGGTCTTTAATTTTTCTGGCGCCATGGATGAGCAATTGATTCAGATGTTTGGCGAAAGTCAAGATAAATCTTTTGGAATCAATTTTATCAATGCACTTAAAGAAGATAGAATGAATTTTTATACTAGTGATTTATTGCGTTCAGGATTATTAATTTCGGTGGCCGCAATTGCACTTTGGTTATTTATCAAAAATAAATTAGCAGCAACAACGACTATTGTAGTTGTAGGGTTTTTCATGGTAGCCGATTTATTTATGGTAGATAAGCGTTATGTTTATAATAATCCAGACCAATTTAAAAGTGCTCGCGAGGTAGATATGCCTTTTGAAGCCACTGAAGTTGATAATCATATTTTGAAAGATACTTCTAATTATAGAGTATATGAAATTCAAGGTAGAATGCAAGCTAGAACGTCATATTTTCATAAATCTGTTGGTGGTTATAGTGCGGTAAGACCAAGACGATTTGATCAATTATTTGATTATAATGTAGAAAAAAACATCAATGAATTGGGAAGTTCAATCGATTTTAAAACCTTTACTTTTACAAAAAGCAATCCTATCTTGGATATGCTAAATGTAAAATATGTGATTGTGCCAACAGGTCAAGGCGATGTGCCAATTACAAATCCTTTTGCGAATGGTAATGCTTGGTTTGTGGAGAAAGTAAAAAAAGTGAATTCTGCAGATGAAGAAATTAAAGCGTTGAATGAAATAAATACAAAAGAAGTAGCTGTTAGTAGGAAGGAAAAAGATGAAAAAAACTTTGAAATGTCTTTGCCATTTAGAATCGATAGTTTAGCTAATATACAACTAATATCACACAAACCAAATTATTTAAAATACGTTTCAAATAATAAAAATTATGGTTTTGCAGTATTCTCTGAAATGTATTATCAAAATGGTTGGAAAGCAACAATTGATGGAAAAGAGACGCCAATTTTTAGAGTAAATTATGTATTACGTGGTTTAAACGTTCCAGCAGGAAAACACACTATCGAATTTAAATTTGAACCTCAAGTAGTAAAAACAGGAAGTACAATTGCTTTAATAAGTTCAATAGGAATGCTTTTATTAATAGGAACAGGAGTGTATTTGGAGAATAAGAAAAATAATAGGTAAAATAAACATACAGCTTGAAACCAACCAAAAAAGTATTAATTATTTCGTATTACTGGCCACCAGCAGGAGGTCCAGGTGTACAACGTTGGTTGAAATTTGTCAAATATTTACCTGATTTTAATATAGAACCTCACGTTTATATTCCAGAAAATCCAACGTATCCTTTGATTGATGAGAAATTAATGAGTGAAGTTTCAGATAAAGCTTTAATCATCAAACAACCGATTTTTGAACCTTACGGATTGGCTTCGGTTTTTTCAAAAAATAAGACTAAAAAAATCAGTTCCGGAATTATTCCAAATCAAAAAAAGCAATCATTTGTAGAAAAAGCAATGCTTTGGATTCGTGGCAACGTTTTTATACCAGATGCGCGAGTGTTTTGGGTGAAACCTTCAGTTAAATTCTTGAAACAATATCTTCAAGACAATCAAATCGATACCATCATTACAACGGGTCCGCCGCATAGTTTGCATTTGATTGGTTTACAATTAAAAAAAGAATTAAATATTACTTGGTTGGCTGATTTTCGTGATCCTTGGACAACTATTGGTTATCACAAACAATTAAAATTAAGTTCTTGGGCAGCTAAAAAGCATAAAAATTTAGAAATGGAAGTCATGACGACTTGTGACCAACTTTTAGTAACTTCTCCAACCACAAAAACAGAATTTAAAGCTATTACTTCAAAGCCAATTGAAGTGATTACCAATGGTTATGATGTCGAGAAAGTAGTTAAAAAACCGTTGGATGAAAAATTTACGTTAGCACATATTGGTTCGTTTTTATCGGCTAGAAATCCGAGAATTTTGTGGAAAGCTTTGTCAGAATTGGTTCATGAAAACGCCGATTTTGCTAATTGTTTTCAACTGAAATTAATAGGAGCTGTGAGTACTGAGGTTTTGCAAGCAATTCAAGAGTTTCATTTGGATAGTTTTGTAAAACATTTGGGATATTTACCACATAATGAAGCAATTATTGAGCAAAGAAGTTCTCAAGTTTTATTACTTATAGAAATTGATTCAGAAGAAACGAAATGTATTATTCCTGGAAAATTATTTGAATATATGGTTTCAGAACGACCAATAATCGCTATCGGACCAGAAAATGCTGATTTCGCTCAAATTATAAAAGAAACAAATACAGGAACTTTCTTCAAATATGACGAATTAGAAGCTTTAAAAGAACAAATTCTGAAGTGTTTTGAGCAGTTTCAACAAAATAATTTAAAAGTGTATCCTGTTGGTTTACAACAATACAGCAGAAAATCCTTAACTGAAAAGTTAGCTAAACTTCTGAATTCTAAATTCTAAATTCATACTTCAAAACATGGGAATTGTCATTAAACAATCAATTAAAAACACAATCACTACTTTTTTGGGGTTTGGAATTGGTGCGTTGAATACGCTGTTTATGTATCCTTATTTTTTAGGAAAAGATTATTTTGGATTAACAGGCTATGTATTGTCTGCTGCAAATATTTTGTATCCAATTATGTCTTTTGGAATTCAAAATACCCTAATAAAATTTTTCAACGAGAACAATAAAACCGAGCAAGAACTAAACAGCTATATAACGTATATGTTATTGGTTCCGTTGTTTTTTATTGTGCCTTTGATGGTATTATTTTATCTCTTTTATGATACAATTGCTGTCTACGAATCTCAAGAAAATCCAATAATTTATTCATTTGTATGGATTATTCCGATAATTGGGATTTTTATGGGCTATTTTGAAATTTTTTACGCTTGGTTGCGCGCGCACATGAAATCCGTTTTTGGAAGTTTTGTCAAAGAAGTTTTCGTTCGAATATTAATTACACTTTTACTTTTTGGAGTATATTTTGAATACATTACACCATCTGATTTTATTTATTCATTGGTTTTAGTTTACGGAATAAGTCTACTATTGATTGTTTTTTATGCAAATAAAGTCAAGAAAATTGTGCTGCATTTTAAAATTCCAAAACAAAGTAAGTCAATTTTGACCTATACCGTTTTTATCATTTTGTCTGCAAGTATTGCCAATATGCTTTTAGATATTGATAAATACATGATTAAGCATTATATGAAGATTGACAATATTGCTTATTATTCTGTAGCTATTTTTATTGCAATGGTTATTTCTGTGCCAAGTAGAGCTATGCATCAAATTACGTATCCTATCACTGCAAAGCTAATGAGCGAAAATAAATGGCAAGAGTTGAACGATTTGTATAAAAAATCATCCATAACGTTACAAGTAGTTGGAGGATTGATTTTGCTAGGAATTTTAGTAAATATTAACCAATTATATTTGATGTTACCTGTTGAATACAGTCAGGGTTTATTTGTTGTATTTACTATCGGATTGTCAAAATATTTCGATTTGATTTTAGGAAACAATAATGCGATTATTTTTAATTCAAAATATTACAGAGCTGTTTTAATTCTTGGGTTGCTATTGGTGGTGCTCATTGTGTTATTGAACATGTATTTTATTCCTAATTTTGGCTTAAATGGAGCTGCCTTAGCGACATTAATAGCAATTACCTTATACAGTTTAGCCAAATTGTTATTTGTGGTTTTAAAAATGAAATTATTTCCTTTTACTAACAAAACTTTGATTTCTTTGTTTTTAGTATTAATTAGCTTTTTAGTGTTTTATTTTTGGGATTTTAATTTTCATCCTGTGATAAATATCGCCTTAAAATCAATATTAGTATCTGGTTTTTATTTAGGATTAAGTTATTATTTAAAGATATCTTCAGATATTAATTTTGTGATGAATTCTGTTTTTAAGAAGGTGTTTAAATAAAAAAATCCTGCTTCATCTTCCCAGAATCCGCAGGATTTTTAAAAACAAACTAACCAACCAATTATTTATCTTTTTTTACTTCTAAAGTTTCAACTTTTATTTCTTTGATGTCTTCATCAGACATTTTTGCTTTTGTTCCGTCTTTGCGATAGTAGTAATAGTCATTCTCATCGTATTCATCATCATAGTCTTCATCATTGTCATATCCATAGTCGTCATGATCGTTTGAATAGTATGTACCTCTTGGATTGTAGTAGTATCCGCTGTTTGTCGCGTTTATGAAGCCATATACATCAACAATTCTTCCTCTTCTGTCATATACAATTCTCATGTTTCCTACTTTAGTTACAGCAAAGCTGTTGTAGCTCATGTAAATTGTTCCAATACGTTTTACTCTTCCAAAGGCATCGTAGTTAATATATACATTTCCTACGCGTCTTACTCTACCAAAGTTGTCGTGTTCAACACGTACACCTCTTTCAGATGAGCCATAGTATCCTCTTGTTCCAGGAGCTCCACTAGTTCCGTTTGTTGTATGTCTTGGTCCTGATGGTCTTGTATTAAAATCAAATTCTCCATTTGGAAACAACATGAATTCTATTCCTCGCTCTTTAAAAATTATAGGTTCTGCATCTCTATAATCGATAGAATAAGCTCTTCTATCTGTTTTGTCAGAAAAAACAGGGTTTTCTGACGCATAAGCCATACTTCCTACCAGTATGAAGCTGGCTACTACTAAAAGTGTAATTTTTTTCATGATACAAATATTTAAAGATTAAACTAACAACTTCATTTTAAAATTCGTTTCTAAAAAGGTTGCTTGATTAGGTATTTTCAATTGCCGTGCCAAACTCAAAAAAAGTGTTGTAAACGATTTGTTAATGAGTTGTTATTAAATTTAAATTGGAAAAGCACGTCCATCTTTTTCAATCAAGGTTTTGATAAAATTTGGTTTTACTTTTAAAAGTTTACCTAAAAAAAAGACTACTTTTGAATTCTTAAATAAAAATATAATGAAGCAATTTTTATACATTTTATTGTTTGCTGCTGTTGGAATTTTTGCAATGATTGAACAATCAAAACCAAATCCTAATCAATATTTAATGATAGGAGCAATGGCAATTTTTATGTACGGGTTATTCCAATTGATGAAAAAAATACCTTCAAAAAAAGACGAAGATAATGACACAGAAATTTGAAATAGGAGATAAGGTTGAAGTTTTGGATGAAGCAATTTCGGGAAGAGTTGTGGCAATAAAAAACAATGAAATTTCGATAGAAACTACCGATAAATTTACGATGACATTTTTTGTCAATGAATTAGTTAAAACACATAATTCCAATGATTTAAGTGGTTTTTTCTCAACTCAAAGTTTAACTTCTGTTTTAAAAGATAAAGAAGCCCCTAAGAAGCGCAATTTTGTCAAAGAAAAGAAGTCTCGTAAGGATGAATTTGTCCTAGAAGTTGATTTGCATATTGAAAAATTAGTACCATCAAAAAGAGGTATGAGCAATTACGATATTTTAACTTTACAAATTGAAACTGCAAAACGTCAACTTGATTTTGCAATCAAAAATAGGATGCCTAAAGTGGTATTTATTCATGGTGTTGGTGAAGGTGTTTTGAAAGCCGATTTAGATTTTTTATTGGGACGTTATGACAACATTTCATTTCAAGATGCAAACTATCAAAAATATGGTTTGGGAGCAACAGAAGTTTATATTAAGCAAAATGTAAAGTAAGATTTTGGATTAAAATTTTACTTGAACTTCACTTAAAGAAATAAAAAAAAGGACTACTCAATTTTGAATAGTCCTTTAGTTTTATAAAATGAATTCTCTTAATTTGTTTCGTAATTTCCAAAAATATATTCTGTAAAACTAAATGAGTTGTCCGAATTTGAAAAATTTACATTTACAAATTTAATATTGTGTGTATAACCCGTTATGGTAATTCCGTCTGAAGCATAAAGTGCGTTAGTTATAATCTCAATGGTTCCACCAGTTGCATTCCATTCTTTTTCAACAACAGGAGTGGCAGGAGGAAGAGTAGAACAAATTGTACTAGAACCTATATCTCCAGAATATAATCTATAAATAATTTGATTTGAACCGCTAACAGTTACGATTCTTGGACTTCCATCAGGTGTTTCTTCATTAGCAAAGCTAGCTGCCGGAATATTTAAAAGCAATAACTCATTATCATTAATCTTAAAAACAAGATTATTGTCGCTACAATTTTGAACTGCAACGGTGTCAAAATTAAAAGATTCTAACGTAATGTCGCCATCATCACAAGCTTGTAGCATGAAAATAGAGGCTGCTAAAACTATAAGTTTTTTCATTTATTAATCGAATTTATGCAACAAAAATAAAGGTTTTAATTTATTAATTTGCTAAAGTTTGTTAATTTCGATGCAAATAGAAATTAAGACTTCAAAAATAAAATGATTTGTATCTTTGCAACTTGAAAAGAGCACTGTATTAATTTTATTATTTTCCAATTTCTGGTGCAAATTCTATTTGACCTAAAAACAATTAAAAGCCTCAAATGAAAAAAGTGTATTTAGACAATGCTGCAACCACAGCAATTCATCCAGAAGTAATTTCAGCAATGATGGATGTGCTTCAAAACGATTATGGAAATCCATCTTCTACACATAGTTTTGGTAGAAGTGCAAAAACGTTATTAGAATCAGCGCGAAAAACCATTGCGAAATTACTAAATGCACAAGCTTCAGAAATTATTTTCACGTCAAGTGCTACTGAAGCTACCAATTGGGTTTTGAGAAGTGCAGTTAAAGATTTGGGGATAAAACGAATTATTACTTCTAAAATCGAACACCATGCAACGTTACACACGGTTGAATATTTAGCAAAAGAGTTTGGAATTCAAGTGGAATATATTGCCGTTTTACCAACAGGTAATATCGATTATCAAGATTTAGCCGCTAAATTATTAGTAGATGAGTTTACATTAGTATCATTAATGCATGTAAATAATGAAATAGGAACGATTTTAGACATCAAACGTGTTTCGGACTTGTGCAAGTATGCGAAAGCACTTTTTCATTGTGATACGGTGCAATCTATTGGAAAAACGAGTTTAGATGTGCAAGATTTGGGAATTGATTTTTTAGTTGCGAGTGCTCACAAATTTCATGGTCCAAAAGGAATTGGGTTTGTTTACATCAAAAAGAATTCGATGTTACAGCCTTTGTTTTATGGAGGTGAACAAGAAAAAGGCATGCGTGCTGGAACCGAAGCTGTTCATCAAGTCGTAGGAATGGCAAAAGCATTAGAATTAGCTTGCGCAAATTTAGAAAACGACACCAATTACATTTCTGAATTAAAAAACTACTGTTTTTCACAATTGAAAAAAGTATTTTCAGAGGTTAAAATCAATGGAGAGAATACCTTTTATAACCTTTTGAATATCCAATTGCCTTTATCGGAAGAAAAGACTTCGATGTTGTTATTTACTTTGGATATGAAAGGAATTGCTGTTTCACGTGGCAGTGCTTGTCAAAGCGGAAGTATCAAACCATCACACGTTTTAGCTGAATTTTTATCAGCTGAGGAAACAAATAAACCAAGTTTACGCATATCATTCAGCCATTTTAATACGAAAGAAGATATTGATTTGTTGATTGAGGCTTTGAAAACAGTTTAATTTTAATAAAAAACGCCAATAATCGTAATAATTCCTACCAATAAAACTAAAATCAGTGATAGTTTTTTAAATTTTTCTTGCGGAATATAATACAGAATACGTTTACCAATATAAGTTCCTATTAAACCAATCAAAAACAAATAAGGAATCAAATACAAATCGTGTTGGTGAATATATCCATTTTGAAAATAAGTGAAACTGCGAGTAAAATCAATCAAAAAATCAATTGCAGCAGATGTGGCAATAAATTTGCTTTTTTCTAGATTATAAGCCGCCATTGTTATTCCTCTAACTGCACCACCGGTTCCTAATAAACCCGCTGCAAATCCAGAAATTGATCCGCCAATTATGGATTCTTTTAACTCGGGTTTGATGACTAAATTTTCTTTGATTAGGAAAAATAAACTCATGACAACTAAGAAAATTCCTAAAGTAATTTCTAAAAAAGTGGTGTGTATATATTTTGAGGCGTAACTTCCAACAATCACAAAAATTACGGATGGAATACCAATGTTAAGCAATAATTTTTTGTCTAATCCTTTTCTGAATAAAGCAATTTTACTCAAATTACTGGCTAAATGAAACAAGGCAGTTATTCCAAGAACTGTATGAAAATCAAAAAAGAAATTTGCAATCGGAACAAAAAATACAGAAGAACCAAAACCTCCAACTGTGCCAATAATTTCTGCGACTAACGAAAGAAATAAAAAAAAGAAGGTAGTTTTTGATAACATATTTTATCGTTTGATTACCAAATATAATAATAATCAATAATAACTCTACCGTCACTTCGAGTGATTTTTAAAAGAAAAAATGCAAATTTTTACTTTTTAGAAATCGTATCGAGAACTTAGAGCATAAAAAAACACGAATTACATTAATTAAATCATGTAATTCGTGTTTAATAAGTTATTCAGGAAACTACAATTTCCCCATATTCTGAGCCAATGTTTCAATAAATTTGGTGATAGGTCCTTTGATCATCATCGCCATCATTGGATTGAAATCGCCTTCAAAAGCTAATTGCACTTCTGTGTTGTCAGCGTCAATTGCGTTTAAATTTCCAGTTAAAGTGAAAGGTAATTTGCTTGAAGCTGCTCCTAAAACGATTTGCGAATTTGGAGTTCCTCCTTTTTTTACCAATTTAATTTCTGGCATTCCTTTTAAGCCGAATTCAAAGCAATTTTCATCGATTACTTCAAATTTTGCGATATTTTCAGGCATTAATTTTTCGAAATTCTTTACGTCGTTCAAAGCGTTGAATAAATATTCAGCTGATTTTGCTACGTTTACTTTTGGACTTTCTAAGTTCATATTTTTTTATTTATGGGTTTATAAGGTTAAGAGTTTAAAAGGTTGTTAGAAAAAAATCAAAAGTTAGTTTTACTCCCAACTTCCAACTTCCATATCCCAACTAAACTTCCACGTTCCACTCCGCTGGATTAGCGTTCCAAGCGCTTAATGTTTCCAATTCGTTTTCCGAAACATATTGTTTGTCAACTGCTTTTTGTAATAAGTTTTCGTAATTACTTAACGTGAAAACATCCAAATTAGCCGTTTCAAAACGCTCTTTTGAAACTGGGAAACCATACGTAAAAATCGCTGCCATTCCTTTGATGTTAGCACCTTCGTTGCGTAAAGCTTCAACAGCTAATAAACTACTTCCGCCAGTTGAAATTAAATCTTCTACAACTACTACGTTTTGTCCTTTTTGCAAGAAACCTTCTACTTGATTTTGTCTTCCGTGTTTTTTTGGTTCTGGACGAACGTATACAAAAGGTAGTCCCATTGCTTCTGCAACAAGTATACCAATTCCAATTGCGCCAGTTGCAACGCCTGCAATGACATCTGGTTTGCCAAATTTTTCTTCAATATGTTTGGCAAATTCATCACGGATGTAGTTGCGAACTGCTGGAAATGAAAGGATTATGCGGTTGTCGCAATAAATCGGAGACTTCCAGCCTGAAGCCCATGTAAAAGGATTTTTAGAATTTAATTTAATTGCGTTTATTTGTAAAAGCAATTCGGCTGTTTGTTGTGCTGTGTTGTTATTAAAAATCATATTGCAAATGTATAAAGTTTTTGTGAACGATAAGCCACTTTTTTTGACAAATCAGGTTCAAAAAGAAACCGATTTCAAACTTTTTTTATTGGAAAGTGTTGATATCAAGAAGTTGATTGTTAAAATTTTTCAGAATAAAATTCAGAAAGCCTTTCTGTATCATCCTGATGAAAAATTGATAATGAAAACGCTTCGCGCGAAGTTACCTGTTGAAAAAGCGGGTGGAGGATTGGTTTACAATAAAGACGGTGATGTGCTTTTTATTTTTAGAAATGGTAAATGGGATTTGGCAAAAGGCGGAATGGAGAAAAACGAAACCATTGAAGAAACGGCTATTAGAGAAGTAGAAGAAGAAACCGGAGTAACAGGATTAGTTATTACTGAAAAGCTACAAAAAACCTATCACATTTTTAAGCGCAACGGTCGCTACAAACTAAAAATTACCCAATGGTTTGAAATGCGTACCAAGTATGAAGGCACACCTCAAGGCCAAGCCGATGAAGGCATCGATAAAGTAGAGTGGGTGCATCCCGATAATATTAAATTTTTATTAGAGAACTCGTACGAGAATATTAAGTTGTTGTTTGAGGAAGAGAAGGTGGTTTGATTTTAGAAGAAAGAAACAAGAAGAAAGAGAAGAGATTTTTTATTTGAAGGTAATGATAATAGGGGTGTGATCACTTAAGTGTTTCCAATTCTCAAAATTTTCAATTACAAAATTGCTTGTTTTTTCTAAATGATTTTTAGAAGCAAAACAATAATCTATGTGATAAGGTTTTGATAAATTTCTATGTAAATAAAAAGTTGGTTTAGTCTCTTTACCATTTTCCTCTTTTTCACGATTGTGATAAATGCTTTCAATACCAATTTCTTTTAATTCTTTCACAACGTCAGAATGGTTCCACCATCTATCCCATTGATCCCAAATAGAATTACTGTTGAAATCTCCAATAATAATTGAGTTTGACATTCGAGATTTGTTTATTTGTAAGTATTTCCAAAATTGACCAATATATCCGAAATTAGGAGAATTATTTTTATGAGTCCAAACAGCAATTAGATTGAAATCATTATTTACCTTACATGGTAAAAAGTGTTTTACTTTATGATCTTTATAAATATCAGACCAATTAAGAAGTTTTAATTCAATATTTTCTTTTGCAAATATTCCAATTCCTTTATTCTTAGAATCTCCTATCCAAAGATAATTTAATGCCCAATTCTTATAATTTAAATCTTTAGTTTCAGCTGGATTTTCACATTCTTGAATTATATGAATATCAGCATTTTTATCAGTTAATGATTCAAATTTTTTTCTAAAAGCTCCATTACAATTCCAAGTAATAATTTTCATCTTCAGTCTTTTTTCTTTCCTCTTTTTTCTTTCTTCTTTCCTCTAATTCACTCTATAAACCGGATATTGCAAATGCGCTTTTTCATAATAAGGAGATTGTCTATAAACCCAATCTAATTGCGCCGCGCCGTTTTCAGCGAACGCTTTGTCGTTTTGTTTCTTTTGTTCTAATTCGGCTTTTATTTTTGGATTTTTGTCTAAGAATTCTTTGGCTAAATCTTCAAAAACATAACTCGAAAAATATTCTTTTTGTTGTAAAATTGGGTCAAAGAAATTCCAGTTAAAATAGCTATCCACAGCTTCTGGCTCCAAAGTTTCAACTAAATATTTCACGCCTGGTTGATTGGTGTAAAACACATAATCACCATAGTAAAACTGTACTTTTTGAATTGATTTTGACACTTTCGTATTGTAATGTCCATAATGACCTTCATAAGGTGATTTTGAGGTTTGATAACTTTCAATTTTATACGATTCTACTTCAATAACCGTATCTTTTTGAAGACGATGTGCATTAATATTATTCAATTTTAAAATATCCAATACCTGCCATTGCGATTGCGGAATAATATATGCTTTCGGAATATTTACAAATTTCGTAGGCTTATAATTGCCATAAAACGGAATTTTCTTAGTAAACGGTTTGCTTTTATCGTAAAATAAACGATTTTTTCCTGAAATATCGCTTGGTTTGTAACCGCCTTGGTAGCCTTTAAAATCAATATAAGACACTTTCGTTGAATCAATTGCCCAATCTAATGGGTATTGCATTCCAGCTTGATATTCGTTCAAAGCATCTTTTCGTATTTGTTTGATTTTTTGCCAATTTGTATCGGCGAAATTGATTGTACTGACCATAAATTCATAAGTCACTTTCACACGTTCTTTGTACACTTTTAACATGTGTGTTTCTGGAACAAATCCTAAAGTGTGAAACAAAGTCGTGTAACCTGTGGCATATCGTGGTGTGTCAGTAAATTGCTCGAAACCTTTGTCAGGCATGTCGCCGTGAATATTCACGTATGGCACCACATCGATTTTCTTTTTGTTCATATCCTTTACCACAGAAGGATATAGTTCGTTGATGAAATAATTGCCTAATTTGTTTCCCAAACGTTCGTGTTGGGTCGCAATGCATGTAAAAGTATATTGATAATCCGCGCCATTAGAAACGTGATTGTCTAAGAAAATATCAGGATTTAATTCGGTAAACAATTTTTGAAAACTTCTCGAATTTTTAGTATCCGATTTAATGAAATCACGATTCAAATCGTAATTGCGCGCATTTCCTCTAAATCCATATTCTTCTGGACCGTTTTGATTGGCTCTGGAATGCGAATTTCGGTTCAGCATGCCGCCCACACTATATACCGGAATAGCCGCAATAAAAGTGTTTTTAGCCGTTTTTATTTTTCCCATAGCCAAATCACGCATTAACATCATTGTCGCGTCAATTCCATCGGGTTCGCCCGCGTGAATGCCGTTGTTAATTAAAATTACGGCTTTATTTTTAGTAAAATATTCATCAAAATCAAATTTGCCTTCATTTGAAAAAAGTACCAGATACAATGGTTTTCCGCTATCGGTTGTGCCTTTGTGAATCATTTGTATGTTGGCAAAACTTTCGTCTAATTTTTCATAAAACGCAATACATTCTTCATAAGTAGTGGATTGATTGCCATTGCCACGTTCAAAAGGTGTGGTAAAATTGTTTTGTGAAAACGCAGAAATCGATAAGAAAAGCAAACTTATTTGTAAAAAACGCATAGCAGATTTGTATTTGATTTTCAAAAATAAAGAATCTTTTTGAGGTAGAATTTTATAATTCGTAATTTTTAATTAATTGGCTTTATCTTTGCCGCATGAGTCAAAATCCATATTCTAACAATGTACTATTGAATCTTGGTATTCAAAGTTTAAACAAAATGCAAGAAGTAGCACAACATGCTATTTTGAATGAAGATAATGTGTTATTGCTTTCTCCAACAGGTTCGGGGAAAACGTTAGCGTTTTTGTTGCCTATTTTTCAATTATTAGGAGAAGACATAAAAGGTGTGCAATGCTTAATTTTAGTACCTTCACGCGAATTAGGGTTGCAAATTGAGCAAGTTTGGAAAAAAATGGGTACGCATTACAAAGTCAATACGTGTTATGGAGGTCACTCGATAGAAACGGAATTCAAAAACTTAAGCAATCCACCAGCGTTGTTAATTGGAACACCAGGAAGAATTGCCGATCATATTGAACGAGGAAGTTTTGCTACCGAAAATGTAAAAACCTATGTTTTAGACGAATTTGACAAATCGTTACAATTGGGTTTCCATGAGGAAATGTCTTATATCATTGGAAAAATTACAAAAGCGAACAAACGTATTTTAGTTTCAGCAACTTCAGGTGTGGAAATTCCGAAATATACTAAGGTTGTTAATCCGAAAGTGTTGGATTTTATTCCGAAAGAAAAGCAAAATGAAAATTTAGATATTCGTATCGTATTTTCGAAATCGAAAGATAAAATTGATTCGTTGTTTCAATTAATTTGTTCTTTGAATTCAGAAGCTGCGATTATTTTTTGTAACCATAGAGAAGCGGTGGAACGTATTCATGATATGTTGACTCAAAAAGGCATTATTTCCACGTTTTATCATGGTGGATTAGACCAAGACGAACGCGAAAGAGCTTTAATTCAGTTCAGAAACGGCAGTGTTTCGTATTTGATTACTACCGATTTAGGTGCGCGTGGTTTGGATATTCCAGAAATGAATCACGTAATTCATTACCATTTACCTGCCAAAGAAGACGAATTCACCCACAGAAACGGAAGAACGGCTCGTATGTTAGCCACCGGAACCGCTTACGTTCTTGTAAACGAAACCGAAAAGAAAGCTGATTATTTCGATTATGGCAAACGTAGATTAGATGTTTCTAATGCGAAATCGTTGCCAAAAGCACCATTGTATCAAACGCTTTACATCAGTGGTGGAAAGAAAAATAAGTTAAATAAAATTGATATTGTAGGTTTCTTTTCGCAAAAAGGAAAATTGGAAAAAGAAGATATTGGCTTAATCGAAGTCAAAGATTTTATTTCGTTTGTAGCTGTGAAATATCCAAAAGTGAAATCTTTATTGCAAAACATCAAAGACGAAAAAATGAAAGGGAAGAAGTATAAAATTGAAGTAGCAAGAAAGGTAATTAAGAAAGAGGAGGAGTAAACTTTTTTGTCATTCCGACCTAAGGAGGAATCACATAACGTAAATTTAATTATGAGATTTCTCCTTGCGTCGAAATGACAATTTACGTTTGATATAAATTTAGGATAAAATGAATTTGAATTGTCCATTATGTAACGGAATCTCAAGTGTTTTCTGCGAAAAACCAAAGCATTTATTTTACAAATGTGATACTTGCGACGGCATTTTCAGACCTAAACATACTTTTTTAACCGCTGAAGAAGAGAAAGAACATTACGAAAAGCACAATAATGATGTTTTTGACGAACGCTATCAAGCGTTTGTTTCGCCTATTGTAAATGCTGTTTTACAAGATTTCGCTCCAGGAGCAAAAGGTTTGGATTTTGGTTCAGGAACGGGTCCAGTTATTGCTAAAATGTTGACCGATAAAGGTTTCCAAGTGCAGAATTACGATTTGTTCTTTGCGAATGATGTATCACTTTTAAACCAAAAATACGATTATGTTTCGTGTTGCGAAGTAATGGAACATTTTCATCAACCTTACAAAGAATTTGAATTATTGAAAAGCTTATTACTTCCGAAAGGAAAATTATACTGTAAAACAGAAGTTTTCAATAATCAAAAACCTTTTGAAAATTGGTATTACAAAGATGATTTCACCCACGTTTTCATCTATCAACCCAAAACTTTAGAATGGATTAATACCGAATTTCGCTTTTCGAATTTAATTATCCAAGAAAAGTTGCTAGTGTTTGAAAGCTAGTTTATTTCTTATCCAAAACCGATTCAGGAACCAATTGCGAAATATCACCACCATTTCGCAATACATCACGTACAATACTTGAAGAAATGAACGAAGTTCTAGCCGCTGTTAATAAGAAAACCGTTTCTATTTTCGACATGACACGATTGGTATGAGCAATAGCTTTTTCAAACTCAAAATCAGCTGGATTTCTTAATCCACGTAAAATGAAATCAGCTTTTTCTTTTTTACATAAATCGATGGTTAAACCAGAGTAGGTGATGACTTTTACTTTTGGTTCGTCTTTGAAAGCTTCTTCAATGAAACGTTTTCTGTCTTCTAAGGAAAACATGTATTTTTTTTCAGCATTGACACCAATGGCTACAATTACTTCATCAAATAAAGAAACGCCTCTTTTGATAATATCAAAATGTCCGTTAGTAATTGGGTCAAATGAACCTGGAAATATTGCTTTTTTCATAATTACTCTCTATTAACCTCGTAAATCAGATTTTCATCGTATAATTTCTGTAACTCTTTTTTTGATAAAACTTTTATTTCTGAATAATTTTCTTCAATATTAATTTCTTCAAGACCTTTGTAACTATCTAAAGAAAATTTATTCAATAATATATATACACTATCTTTAGTAACATTATAAACTTTTAAAGTTGAATATTCGCCTTTAATATTTGTTTTATAAATATCGTTTTTCAAAGGTGATTTTACATATTCTTTCTCAAGTTTTGTCATTTCAATACCAGTATAAATTCCAAAGGCTAGTATTGTGAGTAAAATAATTATACCTGTAAATTGCCAAATAGGTGTTTTTATTGGGTTTTTACTTCTCTCATATTTAACCGCTTGTTTTATATCGTCACTAAGATCTTTTAATTTAAATTCTTTTTGACATGAATTACAAAACACTTTTGTTATTCTTCTTAATGGAGCTGTTGGAACAATTAAAATTCGACTTATTCCGCCGCAAACTCTATATTCTAAATCATCTCTATTCTTACAATTTGGACAAATTCCATTCTTAATTTTTCCAGTTTGAAGTAGTTTGTGATGAACTTGAATTTCAACCATCTATTACTTCTTTAAAGCCAATTCAATAGCATTTTCAAATAATTCTGGTAATGAAATTCCGGCTTCACGAGCTTGTTGCGGTAGAATACTTTCTGTAGTTAAACCTGGAATTGTATTCATTTCTAACATATGAGGTTCATTATTTACGATAATGAACTCACTTCTCGAAAAACCTTTCATTTTCAATACTTCATAGGCTCTTTTGGCAACCGTTTCGATTTTTACTTTCAATTCGTCCGAAATTCTGGCTGGCGTAATTTCTTTTGATTTGCCTAAATATTTTGCTTCGTAATCAAAAAAGTCGTTTTCGGATACGATTTCGGTAATTGGTAAAACGGTAATATTTCCTTTATAATTTATAACTCCAACCGAAACTTCAGTTCCGTCCAGGAAACTTTCAATGATGATTTCGTCGTCTTCTTTGTAAGCGTTTTCAATAGCTGGAAGAAATTCTTCCGTAGTTTTTACTTTAGAAATTCCGAAACTCGAACCCGATTTATTTGGTTTTACAAAACAAGGCAAACCTACTTTCGCTAAAATTGTATCAACATTGATTTCATCACCTAAATTCAAATAATACGATTCAGCCGTTTTGATTCCGTAAGGTTTTAAAACTGATAACATATCGCGTTTGTTGAACGTTAAAGCTGCTTGATAATAATCGCAAGAAGTTTGTGGCATATTGATTAATTCAAAATACGCTTGCATCAAACCATCTTCTCCAGGCGTTCCGTGAATCGCATTAAAAACGACATCAAAATTGATTTTTGTACCATTTACGGTTACTGAAAAATCGTTTTTATCGATTGGGAATTCGGCATCATTTTCGTCTACATACACCCATTTTTCTTTAAAAATATGAATGCGATACGGATTAAATTTTGAACGATTAATATTGTTAAACACAACATTTCCGCTAGTTAACGAAATTTTGTACTCGCTTGAGTAACCTCCCATGATAATGGCAACGTTTTTCATTTTGAAATTCTAAAAGTGATACACAAAATTACATTATTTATTGAGATTTTTGCAGATTTATACTAAAACCGATAGGAAATATTTTTCAATAACTTTCGTTTTTAACTTTTGCAGAAAACAAAGTGTTTAGAAACCCATAATGTTTTCAATTTTTATATCTTTGCTGAAATATCTTATTGTATGAGTTTATTTAAATATTTGACAAGTAGAACGTTTTTTCTTCAAGCGGCAATTGCAGCGTCTATTGTGGCTGCCTTCACTTTTTTATTGATTTTGTTTTTGGATTTTAGAACCAATCATGGCGAAGAAATTAAAGTGCCCGATTTATCTAAAATGAAATTAGAAGTTGCTGAAGAAAAACTAAATGAGATTGATTTAGAAGTGTTTTTATTGGATACAGTAGATTTTAATGCTGATTATCCACCATTTACCATTTTGGAGCAAGATCCAAAAGCTGGAAGTTTAGTGAAGGATGGTCGAAAAATTTATGTAAAATTAAATGCTGGCGAATTTACAAACATTGAAATTCCAGAATTTAAAGACAAAACGTTTAGACAAATTTCAGCTACTATAAAATCATTGACATTAAAAGAAGGTAAAATTACATACAAACCACATATTGCAAAAGATGTGGTATTACAAATCTATCAAAACGGTAGACGTTTGAGAGCAGGTGATATTGTCAAAAAGAATTCAATATTAGATTTTGTATTAGGCGACGGAAAAGAAGTATTTAGTGAAGAAACATTTAGTTCAGAAGAACCATCAGATACGTTACCTCCAGCAGAAGAAACAAATCCTGAAGATGTAAAACCTGAAGAATTTAAAGAGAATAATGGCGGAATATAAGGTTGAGAATGAATTAGAAGACGATTTGTATGAACATCATCGTTTTGAAGCTGCTAAAGGGCAATCGCCTTTGCGTGTGGATAAATTTTTGATGAATATGATTGAAAATACAACTCGAAATAAAATACAGCAAGCTGCAGAATCGGGTTCTATTTTAGTAAATGATGTTGCCGTAAAATCCAATTATAAAGTAAAAGCAGGCGATGTGGTGCGTTTAGTATTAGCGCATCCAACGTATGAGCAATTGTTGACGCCTGAAAATATTCCTTTAGACATAGTGTATGAAGATGACCAATTGTTGGTTATTAATAAGCCTGCAGGAATGGTAGTGCATCCAGGTCATGGAAATTACTCAGGAACTTTAGTCAATGCACTGGCATATCATTTTGAAAATTTACCAATGAACAGTTCAGAACGACCAGGATTGGTTCATCGTATTGATAAAGATACGACTGGGCTTTTGGTTGTAGCCAAAACGGAACACGCAATGGCATATTTGACTAAACAGTTTGCCGAAAAAACATCTGAAAGAGAATATGTTGCTTTGGTTTGGGGAAATATTGAAGAAGAAGAAGGAACTGTAGAAGGCAACATTGGTAGACATGATACCAATAGAATGCAAATGGCGGTTCATGAAAGTGATGAGAAAGGAAAACCAGCGGTTACACATTATAAAGTTTTGGAACGTTTTGGTTATGTAACCTTGATTTCTTGTCAATTAGAAACGGGCAGAACACACCAAATACGTGTTCATATGAAACACATAGGGCATACACTTTTTAATGACGAACGCTATGGCGGCGATGCAATATTAAAAGGAACAACTTTTACAAAATACAAACAGTTTATAGATAATTGTTTTAAAACCTTACCAAGACAAGCACTTCATGCTAAAACATTAGGTTTTGAACATCCTATCACAAAAGAATTTTTACGTTTTGATTCACCCATTCCGCAAGATTTATTGGATTGTGTTGAGAAGTGGCGTGTATATTCAAAAGCACAAACGTTTTCAGAAGACGAATAGATAAAAAGCGAAAAATTATTTTTTCGCTTTTTCTTTTTCTTGTTTTTTGAAATAACCTCTAAATAAGAAATTATGTTTGAGAGCTTCTAAATCCTCATTTAATTTTATACTGGCTTTATTGATGTTATTCATTGTTGAATCAATCTTTTGGACTAATTCTGGATTGTTTGATAAATAATTTAAAGCGCCTTTTCCATCTTTTATGTTTACTACTGTTGCATTTAAGTTGGTTACTACTTTGTCAATCTCCACACTCGATTTTTCTAAATTGCTAATGATGGTTTTCATTTTTGTAGCAACTTCTTTATCATTTATAACTCCAATAACGTTATTTTTTTGATTTAAGGAAAGAATAATTTGGTTCAAATTGGCAACCGATTCTGCAGTTCCTTTTGTGGTTTTCTTTAAATAATGAATGGTTTCTTTTAGATCCTGAGCCATTATTGTATCATTAATTAATAATCCTGCGGTACCATTTCCCTTGGTAATTTCTTGTGTAATTTTCAATAAATCAGCGGTTAATAAAGCTGCATTTTCATTGGTTACATTTAGTGTTTCTAGCATTGCATCTGCGCCAATTCTACTATAAGATTTTAAAGAATCTCCATTTGCAACCAATTGTGAAACTCCTTTACCAGGAATAATATTAACAATCATATTTCCTACCAATCCATCTGAATTAATAGTTGCTATTGCATTTTTTTTGATATGCGTCATGATTTTGGTATCAATTAACATTTCAACGGTTACTGTAGTATCGTTAATCATTTCAATAGCTTTAACGGTTCCAATGTCAATTCCGGCATATCTAACATTGTTGCCCACTTGCAAGCCATTAATATTTGCAAAAACTGCTTTTAAATTTGAGGTGTTACCAAATAAATTCTGCTTATTGCCAATAAAATAAATAGCGGCAAAAAATAAGATAGAGCCAATGATGATAAATAAACCTAAACGTATTTTTTGATTATCTGTTTTTTCCATAATTCATTATTTAAAAAAAGCTTGCACTTTTGGATCGTTTGAAGCATTTAATTCTTCAAATGTTCCTTCTATATAATTTATTCCATCAATTAATAATATCATTCTGTTAGCAATTGCTTTAGCACAATCGACATCGTGAGTGATGATAATTGATGAAGTGTTGTATTTCTCTTGTATGGATTTCATCAAAAGTATAATTTCTTTTGAAGTAATCGGGTCTAAACCAGTTGTGGGTTCGTCGTATAAAATTATTTTGGGTTTTAAAATAAGTGTTCTCGCTAAAGCAATTCTGCGCTTCATTCCACCCGAAAGTTCATTCGGCATTAAGTTGATAGCATTGGCTAAGCCTACACTTTCTAGAGCTTCAATAACTAAAGGTGTCGTATCTTTTATTTTTCCAAATTTTTTGGTGTGTCTTCGTAACGGGAATTCTAAATTTTCTCTCACAGACATTGAATCATACAAGGCACTTCCTTGAAATAGAAAACCAATTTCAGTGCGAAGTTCATCAATGGCAACTTGTTCCAAAGTATTGATTTCTTTATTCATTACCGAGATGGTACCACTATCGGGAGTTTCTAAACCGATTAAACATTTAATCATTACCGATTTCCCCGAACCCGATTTTCCCATGACTACTAGGTTTTCGCCTTCATTTAAAACCAAATTAAAACCATCCAATACTTTGTTGGTGCCAAAGGTTTTATGCAAATCTTTGATTACGATGATGGGTGCTTTGGAAGAATCGTTTGTCATGGATTACATTTTATAAAAAATATTAGTTATAAAAACCGCAATAAAATCAATTATAAATAGGAGCATAGAAGTATATACAACGGCTGCATTGGCTGCTTTTCCTACGCCAGCGGTTCCTTTTTTACAATTATATCCTTTGTAGCAACCGATTAATCCAATGGCAAAACCAAAGAAAAATGTTTTAAGAGTTGCTGGTACAACATCGCTATATTCTAAAATATTGAATACTTGATTAAAATACAGTTGAAACGAAACATTGTCTTTTATATTTTCTACTAAGTAAGAACCATAAATCGCTAATACATCGCCAAAAATCACCAAAAGCGGCAACATCAAAGTAGTGGCTAATATACGTGTAATGACTAAATATTTGAAAGGATTTGTGCCCGAAACCTCCATTGCATCAATTTGTTCGGTAACTTTCATGGAACCTAATTCGGCGCCAATTCCTGAGCCAATTCTTCCAGCGCAAATTAAAGCGGTGATGATAGGACCAATTTCGCGAATAATAGAAACACTCACCATTGAAGCCATCCACGAAACAGCGCCAAACTCTTGTAGCGTAGGACGCGATTGCAAGGTAAAAACTAATCCAATGATAAAACCCGTTACACCAACAAGAAATAGCGAACGATTGCCAATGTAATAACATTGACGTAAGAACTCTTTAAATTCATAGGGAGGAAACAGGAATTCTTTAAAAAACCGACCCGCAAAATAGGATATTTCGCCTACTTCTTTTAAGAAAGATTTTATCACTTCAATTATGTTTGCGAAATATTTTTTCATGAAGCATCATAATTACAACCAAATATAGTGATTTTTAATCAGATAAAATAGGATATGTGTAAGAGAACTAGTAAAAAAAATCCGACTTGTGATGGAGTCGGATTTTGTTTTGTGGTTATGGATTGTGAATTTTTGCTATTAGGGTTGTTTTTCATCAATTATTCCAAATTTGATATTTCTTTTTTTGAAAATCTGTTTAATCATCTCCAATTTTTGATTACACATTTCTCCAAGACTAATTTTTTTAGAACTCTCAACTGTTTTTTTACATTCGAAGCAAATTTCAATGTATTCAAATATTTCTCCTTTTTCATTTAGAAATAATATTGCATTTCTTGGTTCATAACATTTAATATTAACCTGAATTTTAGGATTTTCTTTATAACCAAAGTTGTAAAATATATCGGAAAGTTCATCAATATCAGAAGACGTCAAAGTTTCAATTTCTTTTACTTTGGATAAATCGATTTTTCCATTTGTTTTTGGAATTTCATCTTGAGTTTCTACGATTAAAGAATCTCTTATTATATTGATATTAGTGAATGATATAATTTTAATTTCTTTTGCTTTGTTAAAAGGATAATTTGACAATCTTTTTTCTAAGCTTAAATTTTGTTGCTTTTTACAATCACTATAACTCAATAACTTTTCATATTCATCATCTTGACAATAGCTTAATATTGAAGATAATGTAAAAATTAGGTATAATTCTTTTAATCTCATTTTTGTTTAGGTATAGTGTTTTTGTTTCGTTTATGAATATTGACATTAACGTTCAGCCGTTTTGTATCTGTTGCGTAAATTTAAGACAAAAGGTTACAAGTTTAAAACTCCTCGTTAAATTTTCGTAAAACATTACGAAGTAACTCAAAACCTAACAATTACTACAGACGGCTTTTATGCACAGTTTTTCTCAGTTTTACTATTTCAAACATTCCTAAGCTCAGAATTGCAATTGTTATCCCTTTAATAATAATTAATCCTATTCCGAAATTAGATAAACTATTAAATTCTGAATTGTCAGTACTTGGATTATAATCTCTATGAAGACTTGTTACAAATATTACATAACGTTCAAAATAATATCCGATTTTCATTCCAAAAGCGACTAAAAGAACATACCAAAATTTTGTTGCTAATTTTTTATAAAATAAAGTAAATGGAAAAAATAATGCACATAAAAACATTATCCAATAAGCAATTTTATAAGGTCCAGTTGCTCTGTCAATAAAAGAATATTTTTCTGGATTCATAAACATTCCAAACAGATAGAAAGTCCATGTAATCATTGAATAAGTAATTATTATCCAACGAAATAAACTTAGTGATTTTCTAGTTTCAAAGCGTTCTTTGAATAAGTAGTTTATAATTATTAAAGTCAGGACAATAGGAATCAGACAATGAATTAGATTTGCGTCAATTATTTCAATTATTCTATAGTATAATTCCATTTTTATATTTTGTTCAACGTACAAATTGTATGCAACATTCTGTAGCTAGAGCTCAGTGCCTTTGTACGAACATCAAGTTATTACAAATATAGCAAAACATCCAATTTAGTAGCTTATTTTTAGCAGGAAAATCCGGAAGTAGCCATTGAAGCAAACCACGGTTGTGCGTTTATATTATTACAAAAAGCTATTTATTAATTAGCATCTTTCAAATGTAATCAATTTTGCTACAAGACTTTTCTAAGAATTCAACTAAAAATAAAAAAAATCCGTCTAGAAATTTAGACGGATTTAAAATTAATTATTAAGATTTGTTTTCTTCTTTTTTATTGGCGTCCATTAATTCCATTAGCTTCATACCTAATAAACCACTAATGCCACCTTCTGCACCATTATTCCCTGTAATTAATACATCTGGAATTACTTTGATGTTGCCTTTACCAATTTCTTCTGTGATTTTATATTTAGTAAAGTTGTCACCGCCCATTGCAGAGACTTGCAATTGATAAGCTTCTGCAGTAGATTTACCAATAGCCATGATTTTTTCAGCTTCTGCTAGACCAGTTTTCGAAATTTTTTCAGCTTCTGCACTTGCATTAAGTTTTGTTGCTTCAGCTTGCGCTCCAGCTCTTGCTTTTGTTGCCTCTGCTTCTGCGTTTGCTCTCATTTTTGTTGCTTCAGCTTCAGCATTTACATTTAATTTCAAACTTGTTGCATCACCTTCCGCTTTTTTAACCGTTGCGTCTGCTGTTCGTTGTGCAATTTCTACACTTTGAGAAGCTCTTACAATTTCTTTTTGCATATCAGCAATAGCCGTTTCCTTTTCAACTCCTTGGCGTTGTTCTTGGGCTAATTTTTGTGTTTGATATGTTTTTTGTTCTTCTTCCGCAATTTTTCTATCGGTTAATGTTTTCATTAATGAATCTGGAGGAACAATATCTCCAATCAATGTATCAACAGCATTTACATTATATTCATCTAAAACTGTTTTGATATGATTTTTTGCCGATTCTTGTCGCTCTTTACGAGTACTTAAAAAAGAAATCACATCACTGTCCTGAGCTGAATTACGGAAATAGTTACCAATGGTTGGTTCTAAAACTTGAGAAACCAAATTGGTCATGCTACCAAAACGCGCAATTACTTTTGGCGCTTCATTTGCAGGCACATGGATAATTTGTGCCACGTCTAGATTAAAAGGGAATCCGTCTTTTGAACGCACCGTAATAGTCGATAAATTTTTATCTAAATCATGCGATTCACTTCTAGCATTTGCCCAGTTTAACACTAGGTTTGTGGTTGGCACAGGTTCTAGCTTGGTAGTATACTTATTTAGCGCATATTTACCAGGACCAAAAGGTTCCATCCACACCCCACGTTGTCCTTTAGAAACTATATTTCCGTGTTTGAAAGTATCACCTGTAACATCTTTTCCGTCTTCACCAATATATGATATTACGACACCTACATATCCAATTGGCACATCCGTCATTGGATTTTGTTCAATTTGAATTGCCCAAGTATTGATGTAATACGAACCAGCAAGCATAACTTGAGGTTGTAAACCGCGATTTCCACCTTGCTCTAGAAAGAAATCAAAATCTTGGAAGTTGTTGTGCCCATCAACATATTTACCTGCAATTTGTCCTTGTGGAATTGGATCTCCATCTAGTGCGGTAACAATACCAACCATGTTTTCAAATATTTTTACTTGATCAGCAATTACTATTTCAAACAAAAAGGTATTGATACGATAGGAACCAGTTGTAATAAAAGCTGTTTGTCGTCCTTTTTGCCCACCATTATTTAGGAAAGCTGTCGCATCTTGATAATTATCACTATCAACTTTTCTAGCTAAAATGCGTCCTGTAGGTATTTCTTGTCCATCTTTACTCAAAACCAATCCAATTTTTCCTTCAGGAATAATAGTAAACGATGTCATATCCACTGCGTATTGCCAAATCCACATTCCCCAATATAAACCAGGAGCAAGTGTTTTTGCTTGAAAACCAGCTTCACCTTTAGTAGCGATAATTCTTCCGTCGGGTAAAGATTTATCCGTACCAAAAAGCACGAATTTTTTTGTAACCAAACCAATTTTGTCTTCTGGAACGATTACCATACCAAAGAAAACTCTTAAAACAAATTTGTAAAACACGATGGATAAAATCAAAATAATTAACCACCAAAATGATAAAATTTCAGTCATCTTTTTAAATTTTTTAGTTATATGAACATTTTGAATGGAATTGAATAAAGTTGTGTTTACTTAGTTTTTTTAATATTGAAGAATCAAATTTTTATTTGAATAAGTCTAAGAGTAGTAACACCTATTTGGTATTTTATTGTTCCATTTTTTATATGCTAATTATACGCAGTAGTAAAAAAATAGTTACAATTTTTTATAAATATATTTTTACAAAAAATGTAATATATTGACAATCAATATTTAATTTTCAGTTTTGTAGTTGAATTTTATATAGCGGTTTTGTTTTTGTTTTTCAGTGGAGTAGAGGAAGCGAATTGTTTTTTCTTCATTTCTGTACTGATTTTTACATTCATACGGACAAAAAAATAAATTTCCCTAGGGAAATGAGTTAATTCCCCTAGGGGAATTGGTTAATTCCTGTACAGCAATTGTATAAATGCCCTAGGGAAATTAAAATAAAGATACAGACTAACGCAAAAATGAGTATTGTAAAAAGAACATAAACCTCATTTTTACCATTCATAAAGAATCTTAAAGACAAAAAATCCGACTTGTGATGGAGTCGGATTTTTAGCTTTATGGACAAGGATTAAAAATCTGAGCTATCAGTTTTTTTAATCTTATCTTGTTCTTTATTCTGATTGAATTTTTCGATGTCACGTTTTGCTTTATTTCCATATTTACGTGCATAATAGACTCCAATTAAAACCATTATGAGTAATAAAATTTGTTGTGTCATTATTGTGATTCTTTGAATTTCATGTTATCATTCTTAAAATGGTAAATCATCATAGTCTTGTACTTTTACTTTTTCAAATGATTTTAGGCTTAAACCTTCAAGTTCATATTTCCACGCTATTTCGTTAAATGGATTTAAAAATTTTGTTTGTTTAAGATTTTCGTTCTCAATTATTTTTTCTTGTAAGTATTCGATTTTTTCTTTTGGTAAATCTTTAATTTTTTTAAGTGCATTTAATCTTTCAATTCCTTGGCTAGCTGTGTTTGAAAGTAGAATTAATTCCACAAGAGTATTTAAATATTTTGATTTTGTTTTTTCGTTTCTTGATATAATTTCAAATATTCCTTCTGCTACTTGTCCTATGTTTTTTCCAATTGCTTGAAATCCTTGATATTTTCCAATAAATCCATAGGGGTCAAGCCCTTTGCGTATTGGTATGATCAATACATTTCTACCAACTGCAACCCCCACTTCTTGGTCGGTCCAGTTACTCTCTTTAAAACCTTCCATTAATACTGCACAAAAAGCATCCATTGTGAATAGTCCTTTTTCGATTTCGCTTTGCCATTCCTTTGTTGGTTCAATATCTTCGTGAGCAACAAATGATGAAATTCCATATTTTTCAAGTTCTGTCTTTAAAATTGCAATTGTTGCTTTAAAACTTGCTAAGTGACTAATAAAAAGTTTAAAATGTCCTGGTTTCCAGAATGTAGCCTCACTTTCTTTTACTAAATTAGAATTTAAATAATCAGCTTTATGTTCAATTCCTAATTCGGTGGCAATTTCTAATATGATTTCATCTTGTACTTTTGGCAAAACCTCTCTTACATAAACGTATTTACTATTATAACTTGGTTGGTGATTGGTAGGTATTCCGTAACTTTCAAAATAACTATCAATTTCACTGAACTTCATTCTCTCTTGAAGTTCTCTACCAATTTTATCGATTAATTCTATTTTTTGTAATTTTTTCATATAATGTATTGTAACTTGTAAATGTTTGTAAATTTTAAACACAAATCTTGTTAATTGGGCAAGAATGGCTTGTTAAAGTTCACTTTCCTCAAATATAATCAAATTTTCCTACAAACCTTTTCCAAGTTATCCACAAAAAAATCCGACCTGCTTTCACAAATCGGATTTAATCTATTTTCTTTAATCTTTTCTCTTTGTTCTAAAGACTACAAGTGAATCACTTCACCGTAAGCATCAGCAACCGCTTCCATAACCGCTTCACTCATGGTTGGGTGCGGGTGAACTGCTTTTAAGATTTCGTGTCCAGTGGTTTCTAATTTACGAGCTACAACTGCTTCTGCAATCATATCAGTAACGCCGGCACCTATCATGTGGCAACCTAACCATTCGCCGTATTTTGCATCGAAAATTACTTTTACAAATCCGTCTGGAGTTCCAGCTGCTTTTGCTTTTCCTGAAGCCGAGAATGGGAATTTACCAATTTTCAATTCGTATCCTTTTTCTTTTGCTTGTTTTTCAGTCATACCCACAGAAGCAATTTCTGGAGTAGCATACGTACAACCTGGAATATTTCCGTAATCTAACGCTTCAACATGTAAACCTGCGATTTTTTCCACACATAAAATACCTTCAGCTGAAGCCACGTGAGCTAAAGCTTGTCCAGGCGTTACATCACCAATAGCGTAGTAACCTGGAACGTTTGTTTGGTAGTAAGCGTTAACTAAGATTTTATCTCTATCGGTAGCAATACCGGTTTCTTCTAATCCGATGTTTTCGATGTTAGTTTTAATTCCAACCGCTGATAATAAGATATCGGCTTCTAAAACTTCTTCTCCTTTTGCTGTTTTCACGAATGCTTTTACGCCGTTTCCAGCAGTATCAATTCTTTCCACAGAAGAGTTCGTCATTACGTTGATTCCCGCTTTTTTCAACGAACGCTCAAATTGTTTTGAGATGTCTTCGTCTTCCACTGGAACTACGTTTGGCATGAATTCTACAATCGTAACTTCAGTTCCCATTGCGTTATAGAAATGAGCAAACTCAACTCCAATCGCACCAGAACCCACTACAATCATTTTCTTTGGTTGCTCAGGTAATGTCATCGCTTGGCGGTATCCGATTACTTTTTTACCATCTTGTGGTAAGTTTGGCAATTCGCGAGAACGAGCTCCAGTTGCAATGATGATATGATCCGCTGAATATTCAGTTACTTTTCCGTCGGCAGCAGTTACGTCTACTTTTTTACCTGGTTTTATTTTACCAAAACCATCAATTACGTCGATTTTGTTTTTCTTCATTAAGAATTGAACGCCTTTGCTCATTCCTTCTGCTACGTCACGAGAACGTTTTACTACAGCATTGAAGTCTTTATCAAATTCTTTAACAGTTAATCCGTAATCTGAAGCATGTTTTAGGTAATCAAAAACTTGAGCCGATTTTAATAATGCTTTCGTTGGAATACAACCCCAATTCAAACAAATTCCACCCAAATTTTCTTTTTCGATAACGGCTACTTTGAAGCCTAATTGTGATGCTCTAATAGCAGTTACATAACCACCAGGACCACTTCCTAAAACAATGATATCGTATTTCATTTTTATAAAGTATTTCAGTTTTATTTATAAGTTGCGAATTTAAGGAATTATTTTAAAAGTTTAAACGCAAAGTTCGCAAAGTTTTACGCAAGGAAACGCAAAGGAAATATGTGATTATTTTAACCAGAAAGGAAACTAGGAACAGAAAAAGAATCTACAATAATCCTTTCAATCCCCGTTATCTGCGTTCTAAAACTGAACACTAACCACTGAATACTGAACACTATACTATTCAACCTCCACAGCAAACTGCGAATCGTACAATTTCTTATAATAACCATTTGGCTTATTCACCAATTCGCTATGTTTTCCGAATTCTACAATTTGGCCTTTATCCATTACGATGATTTTACTAGCATTAACAATGGTTGCCAAGCGGTGAGCGATTACAATTGAAGTTCTATCTTTTGTTATGGTTTCAGTAGCTTTTTGAATCAATTCTTCAGAATGGGTGTCGATAGAAGATGTCGCTTCATCTAAAATCAATATGCTTGGGTCACTCACATATGCTCTCAAAAAGGCAATCAATTGGCGTTGCCCAGAAGATAACATTACACCGCGTTCTTTTACGTTATAATTATAATCTTCAGGTAAAGTCATAATGAAATCATGCACGCCTATTTTTTTGGCGGCAGCTATAACATCTTCTCTTGAAATAGTTTCGTTATGCAGTGTAATATTATTGTAAATAGTGTCCGAAAATAAGAAAACATCCTGCAACACAATAGCAATTTGCTTGCGAAGGCTTTCTAAAGTATATTCGTTGATATTGCGGTTGTCAATCGTAATTTCACCTGAATCAATTTCGTAAAAACGATTTAATAAATTGATAATGGTTGATTTTCCTGCACCTGTACTTCCCACAATGGCAATAGTTTCGCCTGGTTGTACTTGAAGATTGATTCCTTTTAAAACTTCTTCATTTTTGATGTAACTGAAACGAACGTCTTTTAATTCGATAGTTCCTTTAAAATGAGAAGCTTCAATAGTGCCGTTATCTTGCACGTTATCTTCGGTATCTAAAATTTCAAACACTCTATCCGCTGCAATAATTCCCATTTGCATCACATTGAATTTATCTGCAATTTGACGTAATGGGTTGTATAACATGGTAATGTACATATTGAAAGCAACTAATTGCCCAATAGTTGTGTCGGTATCGCCATTAATAATCCAAATGGCACCAAAATACACCACTAAACCAATACTAATATTTGAAATAATATCGGCAATAGGGAAAAAGATGGAGTTGTACAGTATGTTTTTTAACCAAGCTTTGTTGTGTTTTTCGTTAATTTCTTTGAATTTTTCATGTTCAATTTTTTCTCTATTGAACAGTTGTACGATTTTCATGCCTGTTAATCGTTCTTGAACAAAAGTATTTAGATTAGCCACTTCATTTCTAACATCATTAAAAGCCACTTTCATTTTTCGATTAAAAATGTTTGTAGCAATTAATATTACAGGCATTATTAGAAGAACAATTCCTGTAATTTTCCAATTTACCACCAGCATAAAAATAATTACAATAATCATTTTTAATACATCACTTACAATCATAAACAAACCTTGACTAAAGATACTGGCGATAGATTCAATATCTGAAACCGAACGAGTTACTAGTTTTCCAACAGGTTCATTGTCAAAGTATTTCATTTTAAATGAAGCAATATGGTTATATAGTTTATTACGTAAATCTTTAATGATGTCTTGTCCCAACCAATTGGCTAGATAAGTGAAGTAAAACTGAGAAATACCTTCGAGTACAAGAGCAATAAACATAACTATTACTAATACTTTCAAATTAGTAGGATTGTCGTTTCCAGAAAAGAAGAATTGCATAAATTCATCAAAATATTGTTGGATTATGTTAGTTTCTTTTTTAGCATCTACTAAATAATTATCAATAGTAAAGTTTAATAAAAAAGGTCTTAAAGCCGTCATAATTGCTAAGAATATCGCCCAAAAAACTACAAAGTATAGTTTTCCTTTGTAAGGTTTTGCGTATGCTAACAATTTAGTAAACGATGATGTTTTTATTTTACTCATTAATTTTTTCTCTTTCTTTTATGTACGGATAGGCAACATTTACTAAGTATAAACCATGTGCTGGAACTGAAAATCCGGCTTTTCCTCTGTCTTTACTTTCGATGATTGTGCGTAAATCGGTTATTTCGATTTTGCCTAAACCAATGTTTACCATTGTTCCTACAATAGCTCTTACCATATTACGTAAAAATCGATCAGCAGTGATGGTAAAGATAAGCTGATTTCCTGAATGTTTCCAATGTGCTTCTGAAATTTTACAATTAAAAGTATTCACATCAGTATGTACTTTCGAAAAACACTCAAAATCAATGTATTCAAACAAAATTTGGCACGCTTCATTCATTTTGTCCAAATCCAAATGATGCGAATGATACCAACTTCCATCCGTAATAAACGCATCTTTAAACGTGTGCATGTAATATTCGTAGGTTCTAGAAGTTGCATCAAAACGCGCATGGGCATCATCAGCTACTTTGAAAATACGATACACTACAATCGATGGCGGTAAAAACGAATTTAATTTATGTGACCAATAACTAGAATCCAATTCCAATTCGGTTTCAAAATGGGCATACATTTGTTTGGCATGCACACCCGAATCGGTTCTCCCAGCGCCTACAATTGCGATAGTTTCTCTTAAAAGTGTAGAAAGGGCTTTTTCCAGAGTTTCTTGTACCGACGAAGCGTCAGGCTGGCTCTGAAATCCGTGGAAATTTTTTCCGTTGTAGGCAAATTCTATGAAATATCTCAAAATGTAGTTTAAAGTTTCAAAGTCGCAAAGTTACAAAGAAAAAGATGTATTGTAATTCAAAGTTTTCTTAAATAAATACAAAAAAAAGGACTTTGACTAATATATTTTTTACCAACTTTGCAACTTAGGTACTTTGTTACTTTAAAACTTTTTTTAATGAAGAAAATTTTGCTTTTATCAGATACCCATAGTCATATAGATGATGCTATTTTAAAATACGTTAACGAAGCCGACGAGGTTTGGCATGCAGGTGATATTGGTGATTTAGTAGTTACAGATGCGATTAAAAAGTTAAAACCTCTTCGTGGTGTTTATGGCAATATTGATGATGACAAAGCCCGTATAGAATTTCCGTTGAACAATAGATTTTTTTGTGAAGGAGTTGATGTTTGGATTACGCATATCGGCGGTTATCCTGATAAGTACAATCCAGCTATTCGTTCAGAAATTACTAAAAATCCACCAAAATTATTCATTTGTGGTCATTCGCACATTTTAAAAGTGCAATTTGATAAGAAGTTGAATTTACTACATATGAACCCTGGCGCATGCGGAAAATATGGATTTCATCAAGTACGAACAATGTTGCGTTTTCAAATTGAAGGGGATAAAATTCAAAATTTAGAAGTGATTGAGTTGGGTAAAAAATAAAAATCCGAAACTTTCGCTTCGGATTTTTAACGCACTAATAAACTAAGATGATAGGTTTATCGTAATCGATCAACAGATTTTACGAGATCTTCGTCCTTTTTTATTGCCTTGTTTGCCAAGACTAATAAAACGATAGAAATTGCAGGAAGAAACATCCCAATACCCTTCTCTGAAACCATGGTTTCTCCGGATACGTTTAGCGAGCGATACACAAAAAATCCTAGTAAAATAAAGTTTAATATCATGTTCAATCTGTTTAAAACAAATTGATTTTGTCTCTTTTTAAAACTAAATATACTAATAATGGTCAAAATTGTAACCAAACCAAACAACATTAAATACAATGCTGAAGAAGTTATAAAAACTGCAGTAGTTTGATTATCAGTTTTTAGCGTCCATAATTCAAAAACAAAAGGTAGTGCTCCAGTGACAATTGCACTAAGCGCCATATAAAGTGATTGAATACGTTGTAACATTATTTTCTTTTTTGATTGAGCAAAAATAGTATTTCTTTTTAATTTAAACTATTGTTATTTCCAAATTTATTCGTACTATTGCATGGTATTAGTCGTAAGTACTTCATTCTGCGACAGCTTACACTACAAAAAAAATCTTATCATTTTTTGTTTTTAATCAACCAACCATTTTATTCAAAATATATCCATGTTTGATATTGAAGTATTAAAAGAGATGAAACTCTCTGATTTGCAAGAAATTGCAAAAGTAGCTAAAATCAATAAGTACCGTTCGTTAAAAAAAGACGACTTGGTGTATCAGATTTTAGACTTGCAGGCTGCAAAACCTGAAGTAATTAAGGCTGAAATTCCAGCAACGGAACAACCTAAAGAAAAAAGAGCTAGAATTTTACCTAAAAAAGAGACAACCAAGTCACCACAAATTAAAAAAGACTTGTTTTCTCAACCTTTAAAAGATTTACCAATAGAAACAAAATCTGAAAAAAGGGAGGTAGTTGAAGAAATTAAGGCAATAGAGCCAAAAGAATTTACTCCAAATCCTAATAATAAGTTACCTCGTAAAGATTTTAAAGAAAAGAAAACTTTACCACATAAAGTTAACAAAGAAGAAGCTCCAAAAGTAGCAACAGAATCAACTGAAATTCCTGAAGTTACAGAAACTACTCAAAACGATAAGAGCACAACTAAAAGTCCTAATTATAAAGCCAATCAAAACAACCCAAACCATCCTGATTACAAGAAAAACAATGGTAATGAAGGAAATAATGGAAACAATGGGAACAATGGCAATACCAATAAGAATCCACATCAAAATAAAAAGCAAAATTTTAGAGAGCCTGATTATGAGTTCGATGGAATTATTGAAAGTGAAGGTGTTTTAGAAATGATGCCTGATGGCTACGGATTTTTACGCTCGTCAGATTACAATTATTTAGCATCTCCTGATGATATTTATTTATCTACTTCACAAATTCGTTTATTTGGCTTAAAAACGGGAGATACTGTTAAAGGTGTAGTGCGTCCGCCAAAAGAAGGTGAAAAATATTTTCCATTAGTAAAAGTATTGAAAATTAACGGACATGATCCGCAAGTAGTTCGTGATAGAATTTCTTTTGAACATTTGACACCTGTTTTTCCAACAGAAAAATTCAATTTAGCCGATAGAAACAGTACTGTTTCAACACGTATTATTGATTTATTTTCTCCTATTGGAAAAGGTCAACGTGGTATGATTGTGGCCCAACCAAAAACGGGTAAAACCATGTTGTTAAAAGATGTTGCGAATGCTATTGCTGCCAATCATCCAGAAGTTTATTTAATCGTTTTGTTGATTGATGAACGTCCTGAAGAAGTAACCGATATGCAACGTAGCGTTCGTGGAGAAGTAATTGCTTCCACTTTTGATAGAGAACCACAAGAGCACGTTAAAATTGCCAATATTGTTTTAGAAAAAGCAAAACGTTTAGTAGAATGTGGTCATGATGTTGTAATATTATTAGATTCGATTACGCGTTTAGCGAGAGCTTATAATACAGTTCAGCCAGCATCAGGAAAAGTATTGAGTGGTGGTGTGGATGCGAATGCGTTACAAAAACCAAAACGTTTCTTTGGAGCTGCTCGTAATGTAGAAAATGGAGGTTCATTAAGTATCATTGCGACGGCATTAACCGAAACGGGTTCTAAAATGGATGAAGTAATTTTCGAAGAATTCAAAGGTACTGGTAATATGGAGTTACAATTGGATAGAAGAATTGCTAACAAACGTATATTCCCAGCAATTGACTTGGTTTCATCAAGTACGCGTCGTGATGACTTGTTGTTAGATGAAAATACAATACATAGAATGTGGATTATGCGTAAATATTTAGCAGATATGAATCCAGTAGAAGCTATGGACTTTATTCATGATAGATTTAAGAAAACTCGAAATAATGAAGAATTTCTGATTTCGATGAATCAATAGATAAAAAAACTCCGATTTTCATCGGAGTTTTTTTATGCGATAAAGTTTATTTTAAAAGGTATTTATTGTGATATAAAAAAATCTTATTGTTCTCTTCATTCAACATCTGTATAATTTCGTATTTTTGAAAAACAGAAAGAAACCAATCTATGAAAATCGTTATATCGCCAGCTAAATCATTGAACTACGAAACTCAATTACCGATTACTACTTATACTGAATCGGCTTTTTTGTCTAAAGCTGTAACTATTCAGAAAACTTTAAAAAAGAAAAAGCCTAAGCAACTGATGGAGCTTATGGATATTTCAGATAAGTTAGCTGAGTTAAATTGGCAACGCAATCAAGAATGGAATATACCTTTTTCTCCAGAAAATGCACGTCAGGCTGTATATGCTTTTGATGGTGATGTTTATACAGGTTTGGATGTTTATTCATTATCAACTGAAAAAGTATTGGTTTTACAAGAAAAACTGAGAATTTTATCAGGATTATATGGTCTTTTAAAACCTTTGGATTTAATGCAGCCGTATCGTTTAGAAATGGGAACAAAAATCCAAATAGGTACAAAGAAAAACTTATATGAATTTTGGAAAAAAACGATTACAGATACTTTAAATAAAGAACTTTCAAAAGGAGAATTGTTTATCAATTTAGCTAGTAATGAGTATTTTAGCGCTGTCGATATAAAAACATTGAAGGTTCCTGTAATTACGCCAGAATTTAAAGATTACAAAGATGGTAAACTAAAAATGATAAGTTTCTTTGCAAAAAAAGCTAGAGGATTAATGGTTCGTTATATTATAGATAACAATGCTGAAACTATTGATGATTTAAAAGGTTTTAACTATGAAGGTTATGCTTTTGATGCCAATTTGAGCAAAGGAAATACTTTAGTTTTCACAAGATAGTTAGTTGATAATCCAGTTTTTTAAGATTTGTTTTCCATAAGGTGTCATGATACTTTCTGGGTGAAATTGTACTGCTTTTACATCATAAGTACTATGTTTTAAAGACATAATTTGCTCATTTGCATCCACCGCAGTTATAATTAAACCTTCGGGTAAATTTGTTTTATTTACAACCCATGAGTGGTATCTGCCTACAATAATTTCGCTTGGAATATCATGAAAAAGTGTATCATTTTCTATTATAAATATTTTGGTTGCTACACCATGATACACTTTTTCAAGATTTATTAATTTCCCACCAAAAACTTCTCCAATTGCTTGTAAACCAAGGCAAATTCCTAAAATGCTTTTGGTTGGAGCATATTTTATAATTATTTCTTTTAACAAGCCAGCTTCATCCGGAATTCCTGGGCCTGGAGATAAAAGTATTTTGTCAAATTTTTCTAAATCTGTTAGGTCTAATTCGTCATTTCTAAATACAGTAACTTCCGCATTCAAATCCTCTAAATAGTGAACCAAATTGTAGGTAAAGCTATCGTAATTATCAATGACAGCAACTTTCATTAATACAAACTTGGATATTTTGTTGGATTTGCTTCATTCATCATGGCATATACTTTTTCAAAAATATCTTCTGCTGAAGGTTTTGAGAAGTAATCTCCATCTGTTCCATAAGCAGGACGGTGTGCTTTTGAAGCTAATGTTTGCGGTGCGCTATCTAAATGTTTATAGGCATTTTGATTTTCTACAATTTCTTGTAAAATGTAAGCACTTGCTCCACCCGGAACGTCTTCGTCAATTACTAATAAACGATTCGTTTTCGCAACCGATTTCACAATATCATGATTGATATCGAAAGGTAATAACGATTGAATGTCAATAATTTCAGCGCTAATTCCAACTGATTCTAGCTCATTTGCTGCTTGTTCTACTAAACGTAAAGTTGAACCGTAAGAAACTAACGTAATGTCTGTTCCTTGTTTAATTGTTTCAACTACTCCGATAGGTGTTTTGAATTCGCCTAAGTTCGTTGGCATTTTTTCTTTTAAACGGTAGCCGTTCAAACATTCTACTACCAATGCAGGTTCGTCAGTTTCTAACAATGTGTTATAAAAACCAGCTGCTTTGGTCATGTTTCTTGGTACTAAAACGTGAATTCCTCGAATCGCATTGATAATCATTCCCATTGGAGAACCTGAATGCCAAACGCCTTCTAAGCGGTGCCCACGAGTTCTGATGATTAACGGTGCTTTTTGACGACCCGCTGTTCTGTATTGTAATGTCGCTAAATCATCACTCATGATTTGGATAGCGTATAACAAATAATCTAAATATTGAATTTCAGCAATCGGACGTAATCCTCGCATTGCCATTCCAATTCCTTGACCTAAAATGGTAGCTTCACGAATTCCGACATCGGCAACGCGTAATTCTCCGTATTTTTCTTGCATGCCTTCCAAACCTTGGTTAACATCACCAATATTTCCAGAATCTTCACCAAAAATCAACGTTTCTGGATATTTTGAAAAGATAGCATCAAAGTTATCTCTTAAAACCAAACGAGCATCCACATCTTCAGCAGTTGCATCGTAAGTTGGAGCTACTTCTTTCGTTTTTAAAACCGTTTTATCCGATTGCGAAAATAGGTGTGAACTGAATTTTGGTTGGATTTTCTCCGTATAATTTTCAATCCAAGTCGCTAAAGTTGCACGAGAATTTTCTTTGATAATCATACGCAACACTTTTCGTGCAGCAACTAAAATATCTTTGCGAATTGGTTCTTTTATAGAAGCAACATCATTAGCGATTTTCTCAATAAATACTTTGTTTTCACTTTGTGATGCAATTGTATTTAATAAACCAACTAATTCTTGTTGTTCAGCCTTGATTGGAGCTGTAAAGTTGGTCCAAGCTGCTTTTTTACCTTCTAAAACGTCTTTTTTAGCTTGGTTATCAATTTCTTCTAATTCTTCTGAAGTAGCGATGTTGTTATCAATTAACCAAGTTTTCATTTTAGCTAAACAATCAAATTCTGCTTCCCAAGCCAAACGTTCAGCATTTTTGTAACGTTCGTGACTTCCAGAAGTAGAATGACCTTGCGGTTGCGTTAATTCGCTTACGTGAACTAAAACAGGAATGTGTTCTTCACGAGCAATTTGAGATGCTTTTTGGTAAGTTTCTACTAAAGCAGGGTAATCCCAACCTTTAACGCGTAAGATTTCGTAACCGTTATTTTCTTCATCACGTTGGAAACCTTTTAAGATTTCAGAGATATTTTCTTTTGTGGTTTGATGACGTGCGTGCACTGAAATTCCGTATTCGTCGTCCCAAACGCTCATTACCATTGGTACTTGTAAAACACCAGCAGCATTGATAGTTTCGAAGAATAAACCTTCCGAAGTAGAAGCATTTCCGATAGTTCCCCAAGCGACTTCGTTTCCGTTTTCGGAGAAGTTGGTTTGGTTGATACCTGAAACATTTCGGTATATTTTTGAAGCCTGAGCTAATCCTAACAAACGCGGCATTTGCCCAGCAGTAGGAGAGATGTCAGCACTCGAATTTTTTTGTTGGGTTAAGTTTTTCCAATTTCCGTTTTCATCTAATGAATGGGTTGCAAAGTGACCGCCCATTTGACGTCCAGCACTCATTGGATCAAAATTAATATCAGTATGACCATATAAACCAGCGAAGAATTGCTCGATATTCATAGCACCAATTGCCATCATAAACGTTTGGTCGCGGTAATATCCTGAGCGGAAATCTCCGTTTTGAAATGCTTTTGCTAATGCTAATTGAGGCACTTCTTTACCATCGCCAAAAATTCCGAATTTTGCTTTACCTGTTAGCACTTCACGTCTTCCAAGTAAACTACATTCTCTACTAATTGTGGCTATTTTATAATCGTTGATTACTTCTTTTTTAAAATCTTCAAAAGACACTACTTCAGCTGTTGTTGATGTGTTCATATAAGTCAAATCAAAATTGATAATTCAACAAATTTAATTAAAAGGGTTTTATAAAACAATACAGAAGTGTTGATTTATTTAATTATTAGTAATTTATCAAAGGTTTTGGTTTAAAAAAACTAATGAATTTATAATTAAGGTAGTTTTGATTGTGAATTTCGTAATAAATTTAACGTTTTTATATTAAAACCATTTTCTGGTGAATAATGATACTAATGTTTTTGGACTTAATGTAACTACAAAACGAATTTTTTCACCATAATTATTAGGATTCAATTCAAATCCGTTTGAAGAGTATACTGGTAAAAAAAGCTCAAAATAGTCAGGTACTAAATTGAGATGAAACCCCGAATCATAGACAAACTTAGCACTATTGTATTTGTTTTTAAGCATGCCGGCATCACCATAAATTTGTATCCAATTCCAAACATTAAATGTTCCATTCACTGTTGTCATCCATTGATTGGCAAATCTTGTGTCTAATTTAGATTTGAATCCGCCTTCCGCATAAACATATTGTTGACTATAAATTCCTGTTGTTTCGCTTCTTCCTAATAAATTATAATCAAACATATAATCGTTAGGTCTATCCAAACCAAAGCTAAAAAAATCAGATTTGATGCTACTATACATGAAAGCTCCCGCAAAAAAACGAAAACTTATTTGTCGGTTATTTTCAAATAGTTTTCTATAATGTATTTCTGTCGAAATTTTCCCAAAAGAATTAGAAATTTGTATATCATTTAGTAAAGAGAAATGTTTTGTACCTTCTGATTGATAGTTACCGTATTTTCCATTAAAAATATTATAATTTTCGGTATTTGTGTCTATTGTAAAAGGTGAATTATCTCTTTGGACATAAACTTGTCTTAGTTGAATAAACTCAGTTTTGTTTTTTCTAAGATTTTCATCCCGAAATTTGAATTGAACTACTGGAATTAAATTCGTATAAAAAGCATCTTTGGTATAATGAAAACGATTCCCAGCAAGCATGTATCTTATATTGTATAATTTTCCATTTTCTCTAATATTGTCGTCTACTATAGCAGAAAATTTTCCCACTAAGGTTCCCGTATTTGATGAATACATTGGTGTAGCACTAAATGTAAAAGGCTTATTTAAAATGGATCTATTATTTATTCGCAAACCAAGTGCAATTCCATCATAAGCATTGAATTCTACTTCAGGCACATAAAAAATTTGGTTGTAATATGGTTCTTCTAAATCTTTAAAAAAATTAAACTTTAGAGGTCTGTTGTTGAAGAAAAATCCTTTTAATGATTTCCAATTGTTTCTCAAATTATATTCAGGAACTTCATTGTTATAATTTAGTACAATTTTATCAGCGCCTAATCTTGGAATTACAAATGTAGAATCAGTTGTAATGTTACTTAACCAGATTTTATTAATTATTTCATTATTTTTTAATTGGTATAAAGAAATAGGAGCGTTTGTATTGGTTTTATTAATAACTGTTACAGAAATTTCATCTTTTGTTTTGGTTACTTTTCCAAATTTATAATCTACTAAATCTCGTGTTTCAATCATCGTTCTAAAAAACCAATCTATTTTTTCTGGTGCATTTTTTTCCAAGATGGTTTCAAATTGACGTGTATTTGATGTAATGTACTGATTTTCTTGAATAAATTCTTGAATACTTGATAATACGATATTGTTGCCAAGGTATTTGTCTAAATAATTTAAACTCAATCCTGCTCTATATTTACTTGCAATTTGCTCATTGAATTTGATTAATCTATTTTTTGGTTCATTTAAAGGCTGATCTAAATTTTTTCGTGCCATTAACATGTACAAATAATTGTATTGTTGGTTGAACGGAAGATTAATAAAATGATATGATTTTAAGATTTTCATATTGGCTAAATTCCCAGTCATTTTAATATCTGGGTAGTTTTCCTCTATGTATTGCATCATTAAAAAAACTTGAATTCCATCATAAATCCAATACTCTTTTCTAGGATTTAGCTGTAAATTTTCTTTTAAATAATTGTTTAAATAAGTTTTAAGAAACTTTAATTCAAACATAAAGTTATCAGGAAAAGGACTTAGAAAGCCTGGCAATTGATTCAAACCATAAAAGGGTTGACGCTGGTAATCTTCTTGAGAAACTAAAATTTTTGAATTTAATGGATTACCTAATTTTTGTGCGGTAAATCGAGTTATTTTATCAATAATAACAGCCTTTTCAATATCATTAACTTTATGGTCATTAAGCCCACAACTTACTTCAATAATTTCATTTTTATATGAAACAAAACTATTTTTAGGTTGCAAGTATAAAGTGACTTCGTTTTTGTTTGAGTCTTTTAAAAAGTAATGCTTTTTTGAATTGATTATTTCTGACTTGGTTTCAGTTAAATTACTCGAAATGAAATAGTTTGCAGCAATTTCAATTTCAATTTCAAAATCAGAAAAAGCATTAGGGATGTCATCTAAATTTTCATTGCTTTGTTGAATAAACTGCTTATTTTCATAGCGTGATGGATTTAAAAAACAATGTTTTAAAGATATATTTCCATCAGAATCAAATCCATATTTTGTAAATTTTGCATTTGGAATTTTGACAATATATTGTAATGTAATCGATTGTTTTGAACAAGGTAGAATAGGAGCGTTGAGCTGAATTTTAACTAAGTCTACTTTATTGTTAGGTCTTTCCCAATGGATGTTTTTTGAGTGGGTATCGACTATTGATTTAATGGCTGTATATCCTCTATCTTCTTCATTGGCAAGGTGAAATGCTCGAGAAAATTCATCAGAAAAACGATTCGCTAATGCTGAATTTTTGGAAGAAAAAGCATTGTTCCAATCATTTAAAATCAATTGACTAATCGTGTCGTTTGATGTATTATTGAAAGTTAATGTATGTTTTACATAAAGTATTTTTTTTTCAATATCAACTTTTACATTCATTTGTGAAGAATGTTGTCCTGATGCTGTAAAAGCAATTAAAAAAAATAACTTATATAAATGTTTTAGCTTCAATGGATGATTTTATTGTAAGATTATTTTAGTTATAGATTGGTTGCGTAAGAAAATTCTAATTTTTTATAAAAATATACAAAACGGCGTAATAATCGCTTAATATTCGGTTAATATTTCCACAATAATAGCTTAAATTAGTTTAGAATCTTCATAAAATGGGTATATTTGATAAAAAATAAATATTATGCTCCAAAGAATACTATATACTATTTTTTTACTTTCAGGATTTGTTTCAAATGCTCAATTAGTTATTAATGAGTTAGATACAGATATGACGGGTTCTGATGTAAATGAATTTATTGAGCTAAAATCTAGTTTACCAAATTTTTCATTAGATGGTTATGTACTTGTTTTATATAATGAAACAAACTCATTGAGTTATTATGCTATTGATTTAGATGGCTATACTACAGATATTAATGGTATTTTTTTATCTGGAAATACAGCAGTTTCGCCAGCTCCTGCACTTGTTTTCCCTAATGGAAAAATTCAAAATGGTCCAGATGTAATTGCGCTATACCAAGCAAATGCTTCAGATTTTCCTGATGGAACTTTGGCAACATCAACAAATTTAGTGAATGCATTAGCATATTCTACAGCAGCTCCAACAGCTACAAATTTAATGACTACATTAGGACTTACAGTTTCTACTAATGAAAACATGAATAGTCTTGGAACTACGCAATCTATCCAACGAAAAAATGATGGCAGTTATGAAGTTAAAACACCAACTCCTGGAATGCCAAATGATGGTAGCGGAGTTGTATTAAATTATATAACTGTATCTACTTCACAAACAAATTATAATGAAGGAGATGTTTTTGATTTTGTCTTTACTACTAGTCAGCCAGTAACTGGTTCAGATTTGCTTTTTAATTTTACATTAGTAAATGGAAATTTCATGGTTAATGATTACACGAATACTAACTTAACGGTTTTAATTCCTGTAGGACAAACCACAGCATCAAATACATGTACTCTTTTTGATGATATAACAGATGAAGGTGATGAAGAATTGTTAATTGATATTCAATCAGTTCCAACTGGTTATGTAATAAATAATGATAACTTAATACTAAGGGTTTATGATAATGATTATGTAGTTCAATCCTTTGGAACACCTATAAATCCTACTTATGGTATTGTAACTCCTACAATTCCAACAGGATATTATGATTCGTTAGAAGGATTGTCTGGTAACGCATTAAAGCAAGCGGTGCAAGATATTATTGCTGCACCGAGTGTTAGATTACATAGTTATGCAGACATTTGGGATATTATAAGAACTGCCGATCAAAATCCAGAAAATTCAAATCAAGTTTGGTGTATGTATATTGAAGCTCCAATGGCAAAAATGGATCAGCAAAACACTAGTAGCATTGTTGGAAAATGGAATAGAGAGCATATTTTTTGTCAATCAAGAGGTGGTTTTGAAGTGGCAAATGGTGATTCGGCAGATGGAATAAGTATTTGGAATTCAACTAGTGCGGCAACTGTTGTGGATGGTGTGTCTGATGCTCATCATATTCGAGTAGAGAATGGTCAGGAAAATTCTTCAAGGAATAATAAAAATTATGGAACAGTAAATTCATCAACGGTTTATGCTGGACCAGTGGGAACTCAAGGTTCTTGGCATGGAGATGTTGCTAGGTCATTATTTTACATGGCAGTCCGTTTTAATGGACTAAATGTTGTTAATGGTGATCCAAGTGAATATTTGCCAAGTACAACAATTGCTTCTGGAAATATTGGCGATTTAGCAACATTATTGTCATGGAATCATACCGATCCAAGAGATGATTTTGAAATGAATCGTAATAATTATGTGTATACGTGGCAAATGAATCGCAATCCGTTTATAGATTACCCACTTTTAGCAGATTATATATTTGGAGCTAATTTTGGACAGCCATGGTCATCAACTTTATCTTCACAAAATCCTATTGAAGGTAGGGTAGTGGTATATCCAAATCCAGCTTCGGAATACTTGATAGTTTCAGGCTTAGAAGGAAGTTCTAAAGTAGAAATTTATACCTTAACGGGGCAATTAGTTCAAAGCCATGATTTTGATGATGAAGTTCGAATAAATTTAGATTTGAATACGGGAATGTATCTGGTTAAAGTAAGTAATGGATTTCAATCTACTACAAAGAAGATTATTGTAAAATAAGAAAAGAGATAAAAAAAAATCCTTCAATTGAAGGACTTTTTAGTTTTTTAGAAGTTAGGTGATAAGTTGTACTTTTTGTAGAAGTTATCTAATGCTTCTAATACTTCATCTTCTGTATCTACTACTTTAATAAGATTCATGTCGTCTGGATTGGCATTTTTCATTTTGTCAATCATCACATTTTTGATCCAATCTAATAAACCTGACCAAAATTCAGTTCCTACCAAAATAATTGGGAATTTACCAATTTTCTTAGTTTGAATTAAAGTTACCGCTTCGAATAATTCGTCTAAGGTTCCAAAACCTCCTGGCATGACCACGAAACCTTGTGAATATTTAACGAACATTACTTTTCTAACGAAAAAGTAATCAAAGTTTAAATTTTTATCTTTATCGATATATGGATTAAAGTGTTGCTCAAAAGGCAATTCGATATTTAAACCTACCGAAGTTCCGCCTCCATAATGCGCTCCTTTATTACCTGCTTCCATGATACCCGGACCACCACCAGTGATTACACCGTAGCCTGCTTTACTGATTTTAAAAGCAATTTTTTCGGCTAATAAATAGTTTTTATCTTCAGGTTTTGTTCTTGCTGAACCAAAAATAGAAACGCATGGCCCTATTCTTCCCATTGATTCATAACCATTTACAAACTCGGACATGATTTTAAAAATTGCCCAAGAGTCATTTGTTCTTATTTCGTTCCAAGTTTTTTGCTTGAATTTTTCTTGAATTCTTTGGTCTTCGTTTTCGTACTGATCTGCTGCCATATTCGTTTCGTTTTTAATTTTTAAAAAAGCCTGCTAAGATAGTTCTTTTTTCAAAAATTGCGCCGTGTAGCTTTTTTTATTTTTCACAATTTCTTCTGGAGTTCCTTTCGCAACGACTTCTCCGCCACCTTTTCCACCTTCGTAGCCAATATCAATTACATAATCTGCAAGTTTTACAACATCTAAATTATGTTCGATAATTAATACTGTATTTCCTTTATCAACTAAAGCATTAATTACATCCATTAGCACTCGAATGTCTTCAAAATGTAAGCCAGTAGTTGGTTCGTCTAAGATGTAAAACGTATTACCTGTATCTTTTTTAGAAAGTTCCGTTGCTAATTTAATGCGTTGGGCTTCACCACCTGAAAGTGTAGTACTTTGTTGTCCCAATGTGATATAACCTAGTCCAACATCTTGAATAGTCTTGATTTTTCTGTAGATTTTTGGAATATTTTCAAAGAAATCAACCGCTTCATCTACCGTCATGTTCAGTACATCAGAGATTGATTTCCCTTTGTATCGAATTTCCAATGTTTCTCTGTTGAAACGTTTTCCCATACAGGTTTCGCATTCCACATAAACATCTGGTAAAAAGCTCATTTCAATCGTGCGAACGCCTGAACCTTCACAGGTTTCACAACGACCACCTTTTACATTAAAGCTGAATCTTCCTGGCTTATAACCACGAATCATTGCTTCAGGAGTTTGTGTATAAAGACTTCTAATTTCTGAAAAAACATCCGTATAAGTCGCTGGATTCGAGCGTGGTGTTCTTCCAATCGGACTTTGGTCGATGTCGATCACTTTGTCGATATGTTCTAAACCTTCGATTTTCTTGTAAGGCTGTGGTTTCTTCACCGCATTGAAAAAATGCGCGTTTAATATTGGATACAACGTTTCATTAATCAACGTCGATTTTCCACTTCCTGAGACTCCGGTAACACAAACCAATTTTCCAAGTGGAATTTCAATCGAAACATTTTTCAAGTTATTTCCCGTTGCACCTGATAATTTGATGGATTTTCCGTTGCCTTCACGACGTGTTTTTGGTACTTCAATTTGCATTTTACCATTCATGTACTGAGCCGTAATGGTATTTTCTTTCAACAATTCTTTTGGAGTTCCTTTACTTATGATTTGACCTCCAAAACGACCTGCTTTCGGACCAATATCAATCACATAATCGGCACGTTCAATCATGTCTTTGTCGTGTTCTACTACGATTACCGAGTTACCGATATCTCGTAAACTTTCTAACGATTTAATTAAACGTTCGTTATCTCTTTGGTGCAAACCGATACTTGGTTCATCTAAAATATATAAAACACCAACCAATTGCGAACCAATTTGCGTGGCCAATCGAATACGTTGCGCTTCACCGCCTGAAAGTGATTTTGAGCTTCGGTTTAGTGATAAATAATTCAAACCAACATCTAACAAAAACTGTAATCGAGCTGTAATTTCTTTTACAACTTCAACGGCGATAACTTTTTGTTTTTCAGATAAATGATTATCTAAATCAGCAAACCATTCGGATAATTCGGCAACGTCCATTTGGACTAACTCACCAATATTTTTTCCGTTTAATTTGAAATATAACGACTCTTTTCTCAAACGCGTTCCTTCACATTCTGGACAATCATTTTCGTCCATGAATTCTTTTGCCCAACGCTTAATACTTGCCGAATCGGAATTATCGTATTGACTTTTAATGAAATTAGAAATTCCTTCAAAATCGATTTTATAATCTTTTGTAATTCCCATAACCTTTGAAATGACTGAGAATTTTTCGTTTCCACCATACAAAATCATGTCCATTGCTTCTTGCGGAATGGTTTCTATGGCATCGGTTATTTTGAAATCATATTTTTGTGCGATAATTTCCAATTGCTTGAAAATCCAAGAACTTTTATATTCGCCCAAAGGTGCAAAACCACCATTTTTAATCGATGACTTCGGATTTGGAATAATTTTCTGTAAGTTGATTTCATTCACAGTTCCTAATCCGTTACAACACGGACATGCCCCTTTTGGAGAGTTGAATGAAAAGTTATTGGGTTCCGGATTTGGATACGAAATTCCTGAAGACGGACACATTAAATTACGACTGTAAAAACGTATTTCTTGACTTTCTTGTTCGATAACCATCATGACATCTTCACCATGATACATAGCGGTTTTGATGCTTTCTGATAAACGTTTATCAGTATCTTCTTCGTTATCAATTGCCATTCTATCAATAACAATTTCGATGTCATGTGTTTTGTAACGATCTACTTTCATGCCGTATTCTAAATCGCGAATTTCACCATTTACTCGAACTTTTAAGAAACCTTGTTTGGCAATTTGCTCAAATAATTCGCGATAATGTCCTTTACGAGAACGAACAACCGGTGCTAAAATATTGATGCGTTTTCCATTGAAATCCTCTAAAATCAATTGCTTGATTTGCTCATCGGAATACGAAACCATTTTTTCGCCCGTGTTGTAACTGTAAGCATCGGCTCCACGAGCATATAACAAACGTAAGAAATCGTATATTTCAGTAATTGTTCCAACAGTTGAACGAGGAGATTTGCTCGTAGTTTTTTGCTCAATAGCAATCACAGGCGAAAGTCCGTCGATTTTATCCACATCAGGACGTTCTAATCCTCCTAAAAATTGACGCGCATAAGCTGAAAAAGTTTCAATATATCTTCGTTGGCCTTCCGCATAAATGGTATCAAAAGCCAATGAGGATTTTCCAGAACCCGATAAACCTGTAATTACCACAAGTTTTTCACGCGGAATAGATACGTCAATATTTTTAAGATTATGGGCTCTAGCGCCAATAATTTCGATAGTTTCTTCAGTTGTGTGTTGCATAATTTTTGGCAAAACGCAAAGATACTGATTTTAGAGCAAAAAATTAGATTGAAGTAAGAATAAGAATTTGTTAAATAAAGACCATTTACTCAATAATCATAGATTTCAAGCGATGTCTATATTTTTCTAAAATTAATTGTTTGTGCATAAAACCTAAGAAAATTCCGTTTTTCAGAACGGGTAAAATTTTGCATTCAGAAGCATCAAATTTATCCATGATGGTTTCAAGTGTTTCATCATAGAAAATGATTTCTTTAGGTTGTTGCATTATTTCTTCAACAGCAGTATATTTTACTTTGAATTGAGAGAAAACAATTGGTCGAATTTCATCCAAATGAACAAGTCCTAATAAATTGTTTTTTTCGTCTAAAACAGGGAAAATATGTTCATCAGACTCTTGAATTTTCTGAACCAATTCCTCTAAACTATTACTCAAAGAAATTGGTTTAAAATCGGTTTGAATAAGTTTTGATACATCAATAGAATTTAAAATATTGGTATCGCGATTATCAGTAAAAACTTCGCCTTTATCGGCTAAATTTTTAATATCAAATGAATATGGTTCAAAACGTTTAGAAATGGCAAAACTTACCGAAGAAACTATCATCAAAGGAACCATCAAATTATAACCTCCTGTAATTTCAGCAATAAGGAAAATTGCGGTTAGTGGCGCGTGAAATAACCCACTCAAAATTCCAGCCATTCCAACTAAAGTGAAATTTCCAATAGGTAGCTTAGCAAAACCCATAATATTGAAAAAATAGGCAACACAAAACCCTAAATAAGAGCCTACAAATAATGAAGGCGCAAAATTTCCGCCATTTCCACCAGCTCCTAATGTGAAACTTGTTGCATAGACTTTGATTAACATCGTTGATCCAACGAATAATAATAAAATCCATTTTGATTCCTGAAAACGTTCGAAAACAGTGTTTTGTACCAAACGTTCGGGATTACTGTCTGCTAAAATTTTAATGCTTTCATAACCTTCACCAAATAAAGATGGAAACAAAAAAATTAAAATACCTAAAATTCCTGCGCCAAATAGAGCTTTGTTGATGTAATTGAATTTTAATTTAGCAAAATAATGCTCTATTTTTCGAAATGTTCTGGCATAATTTATTGAAACAAATCCACTCAAAACTCCTAATAAAATATAATAAGGTAAATTATGAAAATCGAAAAATTGCACTTTTTTAAAGGAAAACAAGATGTCTTCATTCAACATAACTGTTGATACCAAAGCACCCGTTGCCGCACTAATCATAATCGGAATAAATGCTGTAATGCTAATTTCGGCTAAAACAACCTCTATGGCAAATAAAACTCCAGCAATTGGGGCGTTGAAAGCAGCTCCAATTCCAGCAGCTACACCACAAGCTAATAATAGTGTTCTATCTTTATAACTTAGTCGATAATTTTGTGCATAATTACTACCAAAAGCAGCTCCAGTAATGGTAATTGGCGACTCTAATCCGGCACTTCCACCCATACCTACTGTGAAGGAACTTGTAATGATTTGGGCAAACATTTGTTTTCTTGGCATAATACCGCGCTTTTTGGCAACAGCATACATAATTTGTGCCGTACCTTTTTCTATAGAGCCGTCCAGTACTTTTTTGATAATAATTACTGTAATAATAATTCCTATAATAGGTAAGGTACTATTACTAAAAGGAAGGTGGAAAATATCGTCTAATTTTTGAGATGATTTATATACCCAATGCGCAAAAGTTTTAAGAATAATTACCGCTAATGCCGAAGAAATACCTACTAAAACACACGATAAATAAATAAATTGTCGTGGTGTAAGCAATGATTTCAAAAGAAAAATAAACTGTTCTAAACGTCTAAAATTCTTATGGATTAAGTTTTTAAAAGAAAACGTTTTTTTTCTGGGCATTATTTTTTAAGTATTTTACGAAGGTAAATCTTTAATCTGAAAAATGAAACAAAATTATAGTAAACGTAAGGCTTCTCTTCGACTTAATGGTTTTAAACTTGTTGTATTTACATAATCTGCAACCCCATTTGGATTGAATCTACTATAATCGCGTAAAGCCCAACCGATTGCTTTTTGAATGAAAAATTCGTTAGAATGTTTGTGTTTTTCGCATTCCGATTTTAAAATTTCAAAATTGGTTTTTTCTTTATAACTCAACTGAAATAAAATTGCACTTCGATTTAACCACATGTTTTTTGAATTAGAAAAACGCTCTATTACTTTTAAAGTTTCGGATGGAAATTGTAATAAATAACCACCTAAAATATATTTAGCAATCGTATCAACCGAATCCCACCAAGAATTTGTAATTATCAGTTTTTCAATCAATTGAATATCTTCTAAAACGTAATTTTTCTTAAATTCTTTTACCAATAAATCAATCGCAACTTGATGAAACTCGCGTTCTTTCATTTGAAATAATTCCCAAGCAATTGTTCTGTAATTTGATTTGATTTCGGCTTTATTTTGCTCGTAAATTAATTTAAAAATCTCACGTCTTTTTTCTGTTTTTAGACCTAAAAAAGAAAAATTATTTTTCATATAATTCTCCATCGGAACAGCTAATTCACGATTAGATTCTTTTCTAAAACGTGTTTCTAATTCATTACAAAATTTCATTTAATTCAGTGATTTTTTGTTGGCATGAAACCATTAATTCTTGGAAAAAAATAAAAAATTCCGATTCAAATTCGGTATAAAATTCTTGTAATTCCACAACGGCTTCTTGCATATTGGCTCTATGTTTGGTTTTGTAATCCATTTGAAAAAGTATCATTTCCAAGCCAGCAATAGTTGCATAACTTACAAACCAATTCCTAGCAATCATATAGGGCATCATTCCTTTTATTCTTTCTGTTAAAATTTCGTAATTGTCTTGCAATAATTGGTAGAAATTGTTGGCATAATCTTCTAATTTTTCATCAGAAAACTTGCTCCAGTTTTTTGCTAAAAAATGATCATATAAAATATCCATAATCACACCTGAATAATGACCATATTTTTCATGTAAACGATGCTTACTTTGCCTATAAACCGGATGCATATCCGTAAAACTATCAATGTGACGGTGCAATAAAATGCCTTTTTTGATTGCAGCATCAAACTTTTCGTAATCGTGTCCTTTGATACTATCTGCCATGAAATTCCCGATTTTTAGTAAATCGTTAGTTCCAGATAAATAAATATGTGCCAGATAGTTCATATCGAAAAGGTTAGAGGTTTTAATGTTTTAGATGTTTAAATGGCTTTTATTTCAGAAATTTCTCTCGTAAATATATAAAAAATCTTTGCAAGTTTTATCTAATTCCAATTTCTAACTTTTTATATTTGTAGAACAATTTGGTTTATCATTGACTTTTTTAAGCCTATAACTTTTAAATTAAAATTAAATGACATTAATAAAATCTATATCAGGAATTCGTGGCACAATTGGTGGGGCAGTAGGAGACAATTTAACGCCAGTTGATGCTGTAAAATTTGCATCGGCTTATGGTTCGTTTTTAAAGATAAGACACGCCTCAAAAGGTAATGTACGATTGAAAGTTGTTATTGGAAGAGATGCACGAATTTCGGGACCAATGATTCACAATTTAGTGATGAATACCTTGATAGGCTTAGGAATTGACGTAATTGATTTGGGATTATCAACAACGCCAACAGTTGAAATTGCTGTTCCGCTTGAAAAAGCCGATGGAGGAATTATTTTAACAGCTTCTCACAATCCAAAACAATGGAATGCACTAAAATTATTGAACGAAAAAGGTGAATTTTTAAGTGGAAAAGAAGGTGAATTAATTTTAGAAATTGCCGAGAATGAAGCTTTTGATTTTTCGGATGTTGATAGTTTAGGCGAAGTCATTGAAAACAATGCTTACATGGATATTCACATTGATGAAGTGTTAGAATTGCCTTTGGTTGATGCTGACTTGGTAAAAACTAAGAAATTCAAAGTAGTAGTTGATGGTGTGAATTCATCTGGTGGAATTATTATTCCAAACTTATTGGAACAAATGGGAGTTGAAGTGGTAAAATTGTATTGCGAGCCAAATGGTCATTTTCCACACAATCCAGAACCTTTAAAAGAACACTTAGGTGATATTTGCAAATTAGTTGTAGAAGAAAAAGCCGATTTTGGAATTGTAGTTGACCCAGATGTTGATAGATTAGCATTCATTTCAAATGATGGTGAAATGTTTGGTGAAGAATACACTTTAGTAGCTGTTGCTGATTATGTTTTATCGAAAACTCCAGGAAATACAGTTTCCAATATGTCGTCTTCCCGTGCTTTACGCGATATAACAGAAAAACATGGTGGAACTTATCAAGCAAGTGCTGTTGGCGAAGTAAACGTGGTGGAATTAATGAAGAAAACCAATGCTATAATTGGTGGTGAAGGAAATGGAGGAATCATTTATCCATCATCACATTATGGAAGAGATAGTATGGTAGGTGTAGCTTTGTTTTTAACTTATTTAGCGAATCAAGATAAAACCGTTGCCGAAATTAGAGCGTCGTATCCGCAATATTACATGAGTAAAAACAAAATTGAGTTAACACCTCAAATTGATGTAGATAATGTTTTGGCTACGTTAACCGAAAAATACAAATCAGAAAATATTACGACTATTGACGGTGTGAAAATTGATTTTCCTACAGAATGGGTGCATTTAAGAAAATCCAATACAGAACCAATTATTAGAATTTACACAGAAGCACCAACACAAATTGAAGCTGATGTTTTAGCAGAACGATTTGTTAAGGAATTAAAAGAAATTGCTGGAATATAAATATAAAAAAGCCTAACATTTGTTAGGCTTTTTTATTATTTTGGCATTTCATCAAAATTTACCATCCAATTCACACCAAATTTATCGGTAAACATTCCAAAATAAGCACCCCAAAATGTTTTTTCCATAGGCATGATTATATTACCACCAGCCGAAAGACCGTTGAATAATTTATCTGCTTCTTCTTTACTATCCGTATTTATCGATACTGAAAAGTTGTTTCCAAAAGTAACATCACCACTAAATGAAGTACTATCACTAGCCATTAAAATAGTTTCTTTACTTATAGGTAAACTTACGTGCATAATACGATTTGCTTCAGCTTCACTAGGAGGTGGACAGTTTTCGTCAGCTGGCATATCTTTGAATCTTCCGATATAACTAAACTCGCCACCAAATACTGATTTATAAAAGTTAAAAGCTTCTTCTGTGTTACCATTAAAGGTAAGATAAACGTTTACTGTTGCCATGATTTATATTTTGATTTTTGATTAATATTAGTTTCCAAATTGAGATTCATTCGTTTTAATATATTCTACAATTAAGGTTACAACATCTTCTTCGGTTTCGTTAGTAAAGAAAATTTCATCTAAATCTTCCCAACCAGAGAGTGTTTCTTCATCGGCTTTAGCAATCAAGTGTTGTCTTTCTTCCATATCAATACTGTATTTATTTGGAAAAATTTTCACTGCATTTGCAATTAATTCTGCAGTTTTTGGAGCATTAATTTCTTGATATGAAGTAATAATTTCTTCTACAAAATTTCCAGATTCAGAATTGAAAAAAAATTGAAATCCTCCTTCACCCATTGCGCCTTCAAAAATATCGATAAAAACGAATACTTTTTCGGCATCTGTTAAATCTGAAAATTCTTCTGTTTCTTCTTTTTTCTGCCAAATGATTTCGCCAATTGCTTCTATGATTGCTACTTCGTCTTCTAGCTTTAGTATGTTGTTAATATTTTTCATTATTTTAATATATTAGTTTTTTAAAATTAAATATTGGTAAGCACTCAAATTTATTGACGTACTTAACGAATAGGTTCCATTAGTCATAGCTTCATTCCAATTTGTATTTTGTAATCCAGTTGGCAACAAAAACGTTATTGGAGTGTTTCTAGTATTTACAAATATTAAAACATTTTCACTGTTATATACTTTTTGAAAACAAAGAATATCATTTGAAGGGTATGTAGTTATCATTCCTTTTTTTGAAGCATTTGAATTTTTATAGAAAGTCATCATGTTTTGATAAGCCAACAGCATATCTGGGTTTGTATTCCAATCAATAGGTGTGCTGTTAAAGAAGGAAACAGTATTTAATCTTCCAACTTCCTGACCCGTATAAAACAATGGAACTCCATTCATAAAGATTGTTGCTACAGAAGCTGCTAAAGCACCATTTTTTCCATTAAATAAAGTCATTGGAGTTGCGTCCCATGCTGATTCATCGTGATTAGTAGTAAATCTTATTTTGTGCTTTCCAGAAGGGACATTAGTATATTCTGTTGTATTTGTAGTATATAAATTAGCTGCACTTTCTCCGTTCCAAATAGCTTTAGATTTTGCATAAAAATCCCATGCGTAATTCATATCAAATCCAGCCGTAAAATGATCATTTCTATTTCCTTCTGCTAAGAAGATTAAATCTCTATTAGGAATAGTGTTTAAATTCGTAATTGCTTGTTGCCAAAAATCAAAAGGAACACCATCAGCATAATCACAGCGAAATCCATCAATGTTGGCTTCTAAAACCCAGTATTTCATTGCATCAATCATGGCTAATCGCATCTCTTGATTCCCGAAATTTAAATCCGCAACATCTGTCCAATTGGTTCCTGCTGGATGAATAATTTGTCCTGATGAATTTTTAGTATACCAATCTGAATGGGTAGTTATCCATGGATTATCCCAAGAAGTATGATTTGCGACCCAATCCAAAATTACAGTCATTCCTTTTTGATGCGCTTGAGTTGTTAAGTTTCTCAGCGTTGTTAAATTTCCATATTCTGTAGCTACTTCTTTATAATTTTTTACGCAATAAGGCGAATTAACTGAATTGACAGCTCCTACGGGATAAATTGGCATTAACCATATTGTATTTACTCCTAATGATTTAATATTGTCTAATCGATTAATAACACTTTGGAGATCTCCGTTTGCACTAAATGACCGAATATTTACCTCGTAAACAATCATATCTTCTGTGGCTGGAACTTGCGAAAAAGGTGTACCATATTGTGTATATCCAGTAGGTTCTTCAACTGTTGGTATAGAGTCATCTTTTGAACAAGAAACTATAAATAAGGTAGTAAGAAAGATTGAAAATAATTTTTTGTAGTTTTTCATTTTTTTATAATTTATCTTGTAATATTTTAATTTCATCACGCAATTTTGCAGCTTGCATGAAGTCCAATTCTTTAGCCGCTTTTTCCATCATTTTGCGTAAATCTCTGATTTTTTTCTCGATTTCAGGCTTACTTAAATATAAACTTTCTGGTTCAGCTGCTTTTAAAGCTTCTTTTTCAAAATAACCAGTTGAAACAGAATTTCCACTTAATGCGCTTCCTAAACTTTTATTTAAGGCTTTAGGTTGTAAGTTATTTTCAGTATTGTAACGAGTTTGTTTTTCTCTTCGATAAGTGGTTTCATCAATGGTTTTTTGCATTGAAGCGGTAATTTTATCTGCATACATGATTGCTTTTCCGTTTACATTACGAGCAGCACGACCAACAGTTTGTGTTAATGATCGATGGCTTCGTAAAAAACCTTCTTTATCTGCATCTAAAATAGCAACTAACGAAACTTCGGGTAAATCCAAACCTTCACGAAGTAAATTGACACCAATAAGCACATCAAAAATTCCTTTTCGTAAATCTTGCATGATTTCAACTCGTTCCAAAGTATCTACATCGGAATGAATATAACGACAGCGAATCGCTACTTTGGTTAAATATTTAGCTAATTCTTCTGCCATTCTTTTGGTTAAAGTAGTAACTAAAACACGTTCGTCAGCTTCACATCGCAACTGAATTTCTTCAATTAAATCATCAATTTGGTTGGCACTTGGTCGCACTTCAATAATAGGGTCAAGTAAACCTGTTGGGCGAATAACTTGTTCTACATAAACTCCTTCCGATTTTTGCAATTCGTAATCAGCAGGAGTTGCCGAAACATAAACTACTTGGTTTTGTAGTGCTTCAAATTCTTCAAACTTTAACGGACGATTATCCATTGCCGCTGGTAATCTAAAACCATATTCTACCAAGTTTTCTTTACGACTTCTATCGCCACCATACATAGCATGTACTTGCGAAATGGTAACGTGACTTTCATCAACTACCATTAAAAAGTCATCTGGAAAATAATCTAATAAACAAAATGGGCGAGTGCCGGGTTCTCTTCCATCTAAATAGCGAGAATAGTTTTCAATTCCAGAACAATAACCCAATTCGCGAATCATTTCTAAATCGAAATTGGTTCGTTCTTCTAATCGTTTGGCTTCTAAATGTTTTCCTATTTCTTTGAAATAATCTACTTGTTTAACCAAATCTTGTTGGATAGCCCAAATGGCGTTTTGCAACACATCAGGCGAAGTCACAAACATATTTGCAGGATAAACAGTTAGTTTTTCATAACGCTCTAAAACCTGAGCTGTTCGTACATCAAAAGCTTCAATTTCTTCAATTTCATCTCCAAAAAAGTGAATTCGGAAAGGTTCATCTCCATAGCTTGGAAAAATTTCCACAATGTCGCCTTTAATTCTGAAGTTTCCAGGTGCAAATTCGGCTTCAGTTCTTGAATATAAACTTTGAACTAATTGATGCAGTAATTTGGTTCGAGAAATTTGCTGATTAGTTTCTAAATTGATTACGTTTTTCTGAAACTCAACTGGATTTCCAATTCCGTATAAACAAGAAACAGAAGAAATCACAATAATATCTCTTCGACCTGAAAGTAGGGCGGAAGTAGTGCTTAAACGTAGTTTTTCTAATTCATCATTAATCGATAAATCCTTTTCAATATAAGTTCCAGTAACTGGAATAAAAGCTTCTGGCTGATAATAATCGTAGTAAGAAACGAAATATTGCACCGAATTATTTGGAAAAAACTGCTTGAATTCAGAATATAACTGTGCTGCAAGTGTTTTGTTATGTGCTAAAACTAAAGTAGGTTTTTGCACTTCTTGTACCACATTTGCTACTGTAAATGTTTTTCCAGAACCCGTAACACCTAATAAAGTTTGATATTTTTCACCATTCAAAATGCCTTTTGAAAGTTTTTCAATAGCTTGTGGTTGGTCACCTGTTGGTTTATAATCGGATACGACTTGGAATTTCATTTATTTAGCGAGCAAAGTTGAAAAATGTAAAGTTACAAAGTTAATAAGAAGTTCCTTTTTAAAAGAAGAATTTATATATTTGTCTATCTAGTTGTCCCAAAACTATTAAAATTTAACATATGAAATTAGCAAAAGGCTTTGTTATAGCATTTCTTGTGTTTGTGAATTATTCTTTTTCACAAACTTTTATTCAATCGTATGCAAATATTGTTGCACAAACATCACAAACAAATATAACTACTAATTTAACAGAGTTTGAAGCTTTAGGTGTTAAACGTAGAGGTACAGTAGCACTTGACAATACCTTAAATTGGTTAAAAAGCAAATATTTAAGTTATGGTTATACAGCAAGTCAAATAGTTGAAGATCCATTCACAAATGGAGCTTACACGTGTAAAAATTTGATAGTTACTAAAGTAGGAACAGTTTATCCAAATACTTATGTAATTATTTGTGGTCACTATGATTCGTTGAATGGTAGTGGAACTAATGATAATGGAAGTGGTGTGTCAACTATTTTAGAAGTGGCTAGATTATTACAAAGTGTACCAACTGAGTATTCAGTAAAGTTTATTAATTTTAGTGGTGAAGAAGATGGTTTAATAGGAAGTCAACATTATGTAAGTTCTGTAGTAAATTCGACAACTCCAAAATTGAATATTAAATTAGTTTTTAATATTGATCAAGTTGGAGGTGTAGCAGGAATGACAAATAATACGATTACTTGTGAGAGAGATACAGGAAATCCGAGTACAAATAATGCAGCATCAACCACAAAAACAAATGAATTGATTACTTGTGTTGGATTATATTCTCCTTTAAATACACTTTTATCTTATGCATATGCTTCTGATTATATGCCATTTGAAGATAATAATGAAGTAATTACAGGGTTTTATGAAACTAATGAAACAACACATGGTCATTCTGCAACAGATTTGTTAATTAATATGGATCCAGTTTATGTGTTTAATGTGGCTAAAGCTGCTACCGGTGCCATGTTGCATTTTGCTGTAGCTTCAACAACATTAAGTGAAAATAGTTATAATGAAGATTTTCAAGTTAGTTTTTTTCCAAATCCTACAAATGATTTTTTTAATGTCAATATGGGTACATTAACAGACGAAAGTTGTAGATTTTATTTAATTGATATTAATGGAAAAGTTGTTTTAGAAAAAAGTGTTTCATCAACTAGTCAAATTGAAAAAGTAGGTGTTAATAATTTGCCTAAAGGTATATATCTAGCAAATTTAGAAACAAAAACGAAAACAATTCGAAAGAAAATTGTTATTCAATAAAATAGAAAAGCCAGAAATTAATTTCTGGCTTTTTATTTAATCGTTGTTTAAGTTCCATTCGTTTTGCTGTTTTTGGCTTAAAAAAGTCCAAGCAACAAATCTACTTCGTTTTTGACCTTGTGCCATTTCGACGGTTTTAATGGTAACAGCACCTACTTTATTTAATGTTTTATAAATTGTTTTCAGATTGTCTTTTTTTGAAACCAATGTGGTAAACCAAAAACATTGCAGAGGGTATTTGACACTTTCATAAATCATTTGTGTAATGAATCCAATTTCTCCTCCAGTGCACCATAATTCAGCATTTTGACCGCCAAAGTTTAACTTTTTTTCATTTGTTACAAGATTGTTTACTTTCCTTGTATTAGCTTTTGAAGCGGCTTCTTCCGAAGAATGAAAAGGAGGATTACAAATCGTGAAAGTGAATTTGTCTTCTGGAAGAATGATGTTTTTAAAAATATAACGTGGTTCAGTTTGCAATTGTAGGCTAATTGTTTCAATTAATTTCGGATTTTGACCGATGATTTTTTTACAATTCTGAATTGCATTTTCGTCAATATCTGCTCCTACAAAACTCCAATTGTAACTTGAATTCCCAAGAATAGGATAGATGCAATTTGCTCCAATACCGATGTCTAAACCTAAGATATGTTCTCCTTTTGGAATAATTCCGTTATTAGAATCTGCTAATAAATCTGCTAGATAGTGTATATAATCAGCTCTGCCTGGAATTGGAGGACACAAATAGTTTTTAGGAATATCCCAATCTTGAATGTTATATTCCGAAATTAATAGTGCTTTATTTAAGGCTTTTACAGCTTCTGAATTACTAAAATCAATTGTTGGCTCTGAATTATTTTCATTGGAAATAATGAAAAATTTTAATTCTGGTAATACATTAATAAGCTTTTCAAAATTATATCTAAATCGATGCGGATTTCTTGGATGTAAATTTGTTTTTTCAGTTACAATAGGTTTGCTCTTCATTTGTTCTTTGCTCTATATCAAATGTAAGGAATTTACTTTATTTCAGCAAACTATTTCACGATTAGTCCCAGCATTCCATTAATAATAAATCCCCTTCTTGGTGTGAAATACTTACGACTCCATCTTCTATAACGTGATTACTACTTCCTGTTCGATATCCAATGGTTAATTCTTCGTTATTTAAGGAATAGAAAAGATTTTTTGTTGTTATTCCACTAACTTTTCCAATTGGAATTAATGACAAAGTAGTGTTTGCTGTGTACCATTTGTCGTATTTATTTGGTAATAAAAATACCTTCGAATGATCGTCTAAAATAACAATTTTTAATTGGTTACGATAGCTAACGATATTGGTAATATTAGTTATGGTATGATCAGCTCTTTTTCCGGTTGCCCAAATGACATTTACTGCTTTATGTCCTTTTTCGATTAGGTAATCAAAGGCTTTTTCTAAATCGGTTTTATCTTGATTTGGTGTTCTAACAATTGTTAAAGGATATTGTTGTTCTAAATAATATTCTGGATTAAAACCTCTGTCGAAATCTCCTAACAAAACATCAACCTTAATACCTAATTCAAAAACTCGTTCAATGGCAGAATCTAATACAATTACTAATGGTGACCATTCTAATAATTGTCCCATTAATTCTTCACTGCACGAAGCTCCATTAGCAATAATTAAAGCGGGTTCTTGATCGTCTCGTACAATGTGATGTGATGACATATAACTAGAATAGGTTAAAAGTTAGTTTATTATTGAACAGTATATGTTTCGCTATCAGTCTCCGATAATCTGAAATAGCCTAAAGCAAAGTTATCAAAATTAGTTTGATTTATGATGTTTCCTCTTACAGTTGCTGGAGGTGTTTGAAAAGGACTACCACCATTGCCACCTGCAATTCCTAGTAATATATTCATGTAATTATAATAACGTTCAGACACACCATGTAAGGTAAATTGTAATTCATCAGCAGCTTTCATGTCTTCATTTGTGTACAAACCAAACATTTGATTGCCCTGAAAAAACTCATCATCAATCACATCGTATTCAGGTAATGTTGTAAAAGAAGAATTGAATTGAATTAAATAAAAATTATTTGCTAATCCATTATCTTGAAAATAAAATTTCACTTCAATTTCGTCACCAGTAAAACCGCCATTATTATTTTGTGATACAGAATCAATAGTAGGAACTCCAATTAATTGCTCAGTTGCAGTATAAATTTGTCCATTATAGATAACTGTTAAGACATAAGTTTGATTGATTTCTGGGTTAAAATTAGTACATACATAATTACCAGTTCCTAGTGTTTCTGTAAAATCATACTGGATTGCATTTCCATCTGTAACAAAAACAGTTGCTCCCGATACGACAGGGATAGTATTTGAATAGTAATCTGTTGTTGTGGTAAGTTTAATAGTTTGTTCGTTTCCAGCAGTTCCCTTTTCCCATTTGATTGAAGCGTCAATTACTAATTTTGGTGGCGCAGTGTCTAAATTAATATCTACCACATCTTCACAAGAAAAAAAGGATAGCGTAAATAGTAAAACAAGTATTTTATATATGGTTTTCATGTTTTTAAAATTTAAAGTTATACGTCACACTTGGTACAATTCCGAAGATTGATAAACGAATTGCTTCGTTATTTCCAGAATCTTGATTTTGTCTAAAACTTATTGAAGCAGCGTTTTTTCGGCTATACAAATTATAAATACCAAATACCCATTCGCCTTGCCAATTTCTGTTTTTGTTTTTAGTTGGATTTAGCGTTGCAGAAACATCTAAACGATGATATGTTGGAAGTCTATTTTCGTTTCGTAAACCATAACTAGGAATTGTGATGCCTTGGTATTCATATTGTCCGTTTGGATAGGTTACAGGTTGCCCTGATTGCAAAGAAAAAATACTACTAAAACTCCATTTTTCATTTAATTTATACATTCCTGTAATTGATAAATTGTGAAGTTTATCCCATCCGGTTTTGTACCATTCACCATTGTTTATTCCAGATTCTGAGCTATTCCTGCCAGGTGTTTGTTGTTCTGAACGCGATAGAGTATAGGAGATCCAACCGTTTAATTTGCCTTCATTTTTGCGAAATAATATTTCTAAACCATAAGCTCTTGCTTTTCCATTTAAAACTACTTGTTCAATAGCATTATTTGCAATTAGATCGGCTCCGTCAATATAATCTAATCTGTTTTTAATTTTTTTATAAAAAGATTCAACTTCTAAAGTATATTTTCCATTGTTCAATTCTTTAAAGTATCCAATCGCTAATTGATCTAATATTTGAGGTTTCAAATAGTTATCACTTGGAGCCCAAACATCTAATGGGGTAGGAGATTGTGTATTTGAAATTAAATGTAAATATTGCGTCATTCTATTGTAACTCATTTTAATGGATTGATTATCATCTAAAAGATAAGCTACGGAGAATCTAGGTTCTAGATTATTAAAGTCAGCAATAGTTTCATTTTTGCCATAATTTATTGTTCCTATTGGAGTGGCTTTTTCATAGATTTGTTGCTCTGTATTGAAAACAACTGCTTGATTATTTGCATACGTGTTAATTTCTTGATTTCCTAAACGATAAAATAAGCTGTAGCGCACACCATAATTAATCGATAATTTATCCGAAAGTTGTTGTTCAAAGTCTAAATAGACAGCTGGTTCAAAAGCATATTTTTTATCCAATTGGTCAGGATTAATTCCTGAAGAACTATTAGTAGGTTCGATTTTACCAGGATTAAAATCATAGTAAATAGCATTAACACCATAAAACAATTTTGTTTTGTTGTTTACATAATGTTTAAAATCATATTTCAGATTATAATTTTTTATGCCACTATCCCAATTAAATCCAACAAAATCTAATGTTAATCCATAATAATAATCGCTATAAATCATTGATAAATTTGAAAATAACTTATCATTAAATAAATGGTTCCAACGCAAATTAACAACTGTATTGCCATAAGTGTTTACAAAACTATTATTCAAACTAAAAACATCTCTTCCAAAATAGCCTGAAAGATATAAATTGTTGTTTTCACTCAATTTGTAACTTAATTTGGTATTCAAATCATAAAAATATGCCGAATTATCATTGTTTGATAATTTCAAAAACAAATGTGCATATGAGCTTCTTCCAGCTACTAAAAATGAACCTTTTTCTTTCACTATAGGACCTTCAGCCATGATTCTACTAGAAATTAATCCAATCCCACCCGATAAATTAAAATTATTGCTATTTCCTTCTTTTTGATAAATGTCTAATACAGAAGCTGCACGACCACCAAATCGTGCTGGAATACCGCCTTTGTATAATTTTAAATCTTTAATGGCATCTGCATTAAACACGGAGAAAAAACCAAATAAGTGTGATGAATTATAAACAGTAGCCTCGTCTAAAAGAATTAAATTTTGGTCAGCTGCACCACCTCTAACATTAAAACCAGATTGTCCTTCACCTGCATTTGTAACTCCTGGAAGTGTTGTAATTGATTTTAAAATATCAACTTCTCCTAAGACTACAGGCATTTGTTTAATTGTACTGATAGCTATTTTGTTTACACTCATTTCAGGCTTTCGGATGTTTGTTTTATAGGGGTTGTCCGTAATAACAATTTCATCTAATTGTTGTGTAGATTCTGAGAGCGATATGTTTTGCTTGGTGTTTTCGTTTAAGTTTATTATAATGGTTTGTGTTTCATAACCAATTGAGCTAATTTCAATTTCATATGTTCCTTTTGGAATTGTTAGCGAATAAAACCCATATTCGTTAGTGAATGTGCCTATTTTTAACATTGGAATCACTACAGAAACTCCAATTAGTGTTTCGTTATTTTTAGCATCAGAAACATTACCACTTAGAGTTACTTTTTCTTGAGAATAACTGATTGTTGTTATTGCTATTATAAGAAGGAATTGTAAGTATTTGCGCATAATTTAGGCATGAAAATTGAATTACAAATTTGACGATTATTGTTGGCAAATGTTTTAAAACTTATGTTAATTTATATTTAAAACTCAATTTATATTATAATTTTACATTTTAAAGTAATTATTGAATATGTATTTCAAAATATTTTTAACGGTAACGCTATTTTCTTCGTTGTTTGTCTCTGCACAGAATGATACGCCTTTTAAATCACCTAAGTTAAAATTAAATTGGGATGAACCAGTAAAAACAGAAACCAAATCCAATACAATTACTTTACCATATAAAAGTATTTTGGATAAAGATGATTCTTATTTAAAAAGATATTCGATCCTTAAAAAAGAAAAAGGTCAGGAAAGTGTTTTGGCTGAAAAAACGGATTTTAAAAATCCAGGTGAAGAATTAAAAAACAAGTTAAATAATCAAGACAAAGCCATTAAACCTGAATATAGAAGTAATCAGTTTTTAGGAGAATTTAAGAGTAAATCAAAATATGTAAAAATAGTTTGTAGGGACCATGAATATCCTGATGGTGATCGAGTAAAATTAATGTTGAATGATAAAACTATTATTCCAGAAATTTTATTAGAAGCAAGTGTAAAAGAATATTATGTAGATATTACAAATGGCTTTAATAAATTAGATTTTGAAGCTTTAAACCAAGGAACTTCTGGTCCTAATACAGCCGCGTTTAGTGTGTATGATGATGCTGGAAATCTAATTACTTCTAATGAGTGGAATTTAACTACAGGAATAAAAGCAACTATTGTTGTAGTTCGAGAAGAAGACAAAAATGGAGAATAAATAAAAAAGCGTTCCAATTTGGAACGCTTTTTTATGTTGTATAAATTAAGCTAATTTCTTATCTAAATTTACTTTTAATGTTTGAAGGAAATCTTCAGTAGTTAAATAATCAGCATCTGTTAAACCTTCTGGTTTTACTAACATTGCTAAATCTTTAGTCATTTTACCACTTTCAACAGTTTCGATACAAACTTGTTCTAATTTATTACAAAAATCAATTAATTCTTGATTTCCGTCTAGTTTTCCTCTGTGTTCTAAACCTCTAGTCCAAGCAAAAATAGATGCAATTGGATTTGTTGATGTTTTCTTTCCTTGTTGGTGTTGACGGTAGTGACGTGTAACTGTTCCGTGTGCAGCTTCTGCCTCAACCGTTTTTCCATCTGGAGTTACTAATACAGAAGTCATTAATCCTAATGAACCAAAACCTTGTGCTACTGTGTCAGATTGAACGTCTCCATCATAGTTTTTACAAGCCCAAACAAATCCTCCATTCCATTTCATTGCCGAAGCAACCATGTCATCAATAAGCCTGTGTTCGTAAGTCATTCCATTAGCCTCAAAGTCAGCTTTATAATGTTGTTGATATACTTCTTCAAAAATATCTTTGAATCTTCCGTCGTAAGCTTTTAAAATTGTATTTTTTGTAGAAAGATATAATGGCCATTTTTTAGTTAATGCCATTTGAAAAGAAGAATGTGCAAATCCGTAAATACTTTCATCAGTGTTGTACATAGACATTGCTACACCATCACCTTTAAAATCATAAACGTTCCAAGAAGTAGTTTCACCAGCTTCGTTTGTAAATGACATTGTCAAGGTTCCTTTTCCTTTAATTACTTTATCAGTAGCTTTGTATTGATCACCAAAAGCATGACGACCAATAACGATTGGTTTAGTCCATCCTTGTACATAACGAGGTACGTTACTCATGATAATTGGCTCACGGAAAACAGTTCCACCAACTATATTACGGATAGTTCCGTTTGGTGATTTCCACATTTCAGAAAGGTTAAATTCTTTTACTCTTTCTTCATCTGGAGTAATGGTAGCACATTTGATACCTACATTGTATTTTTTGATTGCTTCAGCTGAATCAATTGTGATTTGGTCTTTAGTAGCTTCTCTACTTTCAATTCCTAAATCATAATATTTAATGTCTAAATCTAAATAAGGAAGAATTAATTGCTCTTTAATAAAGCTCCATATAATTCGTGTCATTTCATCGCCATCCAATTCTACTACAGGATTAGCTACTTTAATTTTTGCCATATTGCTAGGTTTGTTGTTTTGTTTGTTAAAAAAATGCGGTCACAAAGATAAGAAATTCACATTAAATGTTAAGTAATTGCAAACGAAATCGATTGAATTATTAATTTCATATTTTTAAACCAATAAAATGCTAAAAACGTAATTTTTAGTATTCTAAAATGTTAGAACTTCAAATTTATAGCAGGTAATAACTTACTAGAGACTTCGCCAAATCCAACTCTAATATTGTCTTTTTGACAAAATCCTCTAATAATTACAGTGTCATTGTCATTGATAAATTTGCGTTCAGAACCATCATTCATTTTCAACGGTTTTTGTCCGCCCCAAGTTAGTTCTAACATTGAACCGAATGAATCTTCTGTTGAACCAGAAATGGTTCCACTTCCCATCATGTCGCCTGAGTTTACTCTACAACCATTAATAGTATGATGTGCCAATTGTTGTGCCATTGACCAATACATGTATTTAAAGTTGGAACGAGAAACCACAGTTTCTTCCGCATTTTCAGGCTGAATGGCTACTTCTAAATTAATATCAAATGCTTTTTCACCTTTTTGCTTTAAATAAGGTAAAGGTTCTGGTGATTGTTCAGGGCCTTTTGTTCTAAAAGGCTCTAAAGCATCCATTGTTACAATCCAAGGTGAAATTGATGAGGCAAAGTTTTTTGCTAAGAATGGTCCAAGTGGCACATATTCCCATTTTTGAATATCACGCGCACTCCAATCGTTAAATAAAACCATTCCAAAAATATGTTCTTCTGCTTCCTCCACAGGAATTGGTTCTCCCATTAAATTTGCATCAGTAGTGATAAAAGCAGTTTCTAATTCAAAATCCACTAATCTTGATGGACCAAAAACTGGTGTTGTTTCTCCATTTGGTAAGGTTTGTCCATAAGGTCTGTGTACCGGAATTCCTGAAGGAACAATAGTAGAACTTCTTCCATGATAACCTACAGGAATATGTAACCAGTTTGGTAATAATGCATTTTCTGGGTCACGGAACATTTTTCCTACGTTGGTAGCATGTTCTTTTGAACTGTAAAAATCAGTATAATCTCCAATCTGAACAGGTAAAAGCATCTCAATGTCTTCTACTTTAAAAATAATAACTTCTCTATGAGATTTGTTATCTCTTAATTTGGGATTGGTTTCATCAAAAAGTTCAGCTAAGCGATTTCGTACTAAACGCCATGTTTTTTTTCCGTCAGAAATAAAATCATTCAATGTGTCTTGCATGAACATGTCGTCTGTTAAATCGATACCCTCAAAATAACCTAATTGTTGTAAAGCACCCATATCGATGGCGCAGTTTCCAATTCTTGTTCCAATAGTGATTACATCTTCTTTTGTAATGAAAACACCAAAAGGAATGTTTTGAATCGGGAAGTCGCTATTTTCAGGAACTGGAATCCACGATTTTCTATTTGGATCGTTTGCTATATTTGGCATATTTATATTGTTAGTTTGTTGTTGAAAAATTATGAATCAAATATAAAATTATCTAGCAATGTAACAAACCTTTTTCGTAATTTTGACCTAATTTTAACGAATATTTATTGCAATGCAACGCGACGAACAAATTTTTGACCTAATTCTTGACGAACAAGATAGACAAATTCACGGAATTGAATTAATTGCTTCTGAAAACTTTGTTAGCGACCAAGTAATGGAAGCGGCAGGTTCATGTTTAACCAACAAATACGCTGAAGGATATCCTGGTAAAAGATATTACGGAGGATGTGAAGTAGTAGATATTGTAGAACAAATTGCAATTGACAGAGCAAAAGCTTTGTTTGGTGCTGAATATGTTAACGTACAACCTCACTCAGGTTCTCAGGCGAATACAGCAGTTTTTGCAGCTTGTTTAAAACCAGGTGATACTATTTTAGGATTTGATTTATCTCACGGAGGTCACTTAACGCATGGTTCTCCAGTTAACTTTTCTGGAAAATTATATAATCCTGTTTTTTATGGAGTAGAAGAGGAGACAGGTGTTTTAAATTACGATAAAATCCAAGAAATTGCTACAGCTAGCAAACCAAAAATGATTATCGCAGGAGCTTCAGCTTATTCTCGTGATATGGATTTTAAACGTTTCAGAGAAATTGCAGATAGCGTTGGAGCTTTGTTATTAGCGGATATTTCGCACCCAGCAGGATTAATTGCTAAAGGTTTATTGAATGATCCAATTCCACATTGTCATATTGTAACTACTACAACTCACAAGACTTTAAGAGGTCCAAGAGGAGGAATGATTATGATGGGGAAAGATTTTGAAAACCCATGGGGATTAACTACTCCGAAAGGAGAAATCAGAATGATGTCGCATGTTTTAGATATGTCGGTTTTTCCAGGAAATCAAGGTGGACCTTTGATGCATATTATTGCTGCTAAAGCGGTGGCGTTTGGAGAATGTTTGACGGATGAGTTTTTCCGTTATGCGATGCAGGTGAAGAAAAATGCACAGGCAATGGCAGAAGCATTTAACAGAAGAGGATACAAATTAATTTCTGGTGGTACTGATAATCACATGATGTTAATCGATTTAAGAAATAAAGGAATTTCAGGTAAAGATGCAGAAAATGCATTGGTAAAAGCTGAAATTACTGTAAATAAAAACATGGTGCCGTTTGATGATAAATCACCATTTGTTACTTCGGGTATTCGTGTGGGAACTCCAGCTATCACAACACGTGGTTTAGTGGAAGAAGATATGGAGACTGTTGTAGCTTTAATTGATAAAGTTTTAATGAATCATACTGATGAAGCTGTTTTAGAACAAGTTGCGGAAGAAGTTAATGATTTAATGAGCGAAAGAGCAATGTTTGTTTTTTAAATTAAATATATAATAAAAAAAGCGGAAGTAATTTCCGCTTTTTTTATTTCATAAAACAAAAAATCCCGCAATTGCGGGATTTTTTATACTTGAGAAAGGTAAGATTAGTTTTTGTATCTTCTTTCTTTAATTTTAGCTTTTTTACCAGTAAGGTCTCTAAAGTAATAGATACGAGCTCTACGAACTTTACCTCTTTGGTTAACTTCAATTTTTTGTAAAGCTGGTAAGTTTACTGGGAAGATACGCTCAACACCAACAGAACCAGACATTTTACGAATTGTAAAAGTTTCAGTCGCTCCAGCACCTCTTCTTTGGATTACAACTCCTTTGAAGAACTGAGTTCTAGTTTTTTCACCCTCTTTAATTTCATAGTACACAGTGATAGTATCACCAGCACCAAATTCTGGGAAATCTTTTTTTGCAACAAATTCGTTATTAACGAAATCAACTAAATTTGACATAGTTTAAAATATAAAAGTTTGATTCAAAGCAACATATACGTCTATCGCCAGAGGTTGATTCAAAGTGGGTGCAAAATTATAAAAATAAATTAATAATTAACAATTTATAGCTAATTAATTTCATCAAAAATATAATTTTACTCTTCTAGTAAGTCTGGTCTTCTGTTTTTTGTATGTTCATACGCCATATCTTCTCGCCATTTTTCTATTTTTGGAAAATTTCCGCTCAATAATATTTCTGGGACTTTCCAACCATTATAATCGGCTGGACGGGTATAAATAGGTGGTGATAATAAATTATCTTGAAAACTATCTGTTAAAGCAGAAGTTTCATCACTTAATACACCAGGAATCAAGCGGATGATTGCGTCGCAAAACACAATAGCACCAATTTCGCCACCACTCAAAACATAATCGCCAATTGAAATTTCTCGAGTAATGTGCATATCCCGAACTCTTTGGTCCACACCTTTATAATGTCCACATAAAATCAATATATTTTCATACATCGAAATCGAGTTGGCCATTTTTTGATTCAAAGTTTCACCATCTGGCGTCATATAAATAATTTCGTCATAGGTTCTTTCGCTTTTCAACTTTGATATACAAGCATCTATGGGTTGTACCATCATTACCATGCCAGCTCCACCACCAAATTGGTAATCATCAACACTTTTTTGCTTGTTAGTTGTATAATCTCTTAAATTGTGAAAATGCACTTCAACCAATTCTTTTTCTATGGCACGTTTCATAATCGAAGCCTCAAATGGACTTCGCATTAATTCTGGTAAAACGGTAATAATATCTATTCGCATGATGCAAAGATAATCGATTATTTTTTAGTTGCTAACAACGAATAGACCATCGGAATCTTATTTTTTAAATGTTTGACACGAAATTTATTAGGTTCAAATTCTTCGGTTTGATTGAAACAATTGTATGGAGAGTAATCAAATTCGTTGAAAGAATCTAGTTCTAAATTATTTGTAATCAATGCATTTAAAAGTTCAGATGTAGGATGATTCCATGTAATCGTTTTTGCTGAAATTTCTGCATATCTATCAGCATAAGTACCAGATTCATCTTCAATAATTTCTTCGGTATTAAAATAATTATAAAAAATTTCTTTAAAATCATTATCAAACATCCAAACTACGGGATGAAAATCAGCCATAACGAATTTTCCGCCGGGTTTTAAAAAATGTGAAACTACCTTAGCCCATTTGTCTAAATTTGGAAACCAACCAATAGTGCCATAACTGGTAAAAACGATATCAAATTTTTCGTTTAAATGATTGGGTGCATCATAAATATCACAACAAACGAAAGTTGCATCTAGATTTAATTTTTTATTGATTTCCTTTGCTCGATCAATGGCTTTGTCTGACAAATCAACGCCTGTAGCTTTAGCTCCCATTCTTGAAAAAGTCATAGTGTCTTGACCAAAATGACATTGCAAGTGTAATATCTTTTTTTCTTTCACATCGCCAAGCAATTCTAATTCAATAGCATTTAATGTTGATTTCCCTTTCAGAAAACCATCCATATCATAAAAATCTGAAGCAATATGAACATCAACTTTATTGTTCCAGGTTTGCTTATTAATATTGATATAATCGTTATTTTCTTGCATTTTTTTATTTTTAAACTCCAAATTGTCTTAAATGATGATCAACATGTCTCCACATTAATTTATCCCAATCTTCGTATGTCATCTTGCCCCAAAATGGATGATTCATTGTTTTTATTGCACTTTTACCTTCATTTGAAAAACGACTAAATCTTTCAATAAATTCCTTTTTTGAGGCTTCAAAATCGTATGTTTCAATAAATATAAATTCTTTTGCTGTTGGACTATTGTGTAAAAACTCATTATTTAAAACTTTATTTTTAGCCACTCTTCCCAAAATTTTCATCATTAGGCTAACTTTTACTTCTTTTTCACCAAAAGCAACATCGATTGCGGCGGAACAATGCTTAAACATTTGGTCAACATTCATTTTTCCCCATAAACCTTCTGTTTCAGAGGTTAGTTGATTGATTCGTGCAATTATAGCTTCATTTGATGCTTTATCGTAAATAGAATTCATAGTTTAGTTTTTAATTACTTTCAAAAATACAATTATTCTCCAATTATTGTATTAATTTTGCACTTTCAAATTAAAATTCAAAATAATGGAAAACGGAATATACGCTAAATTTAACACAGCAAAAGGTGCTATTTTAGTAAAATTAACACATGATTTAACTCCAGGAACAGTTGGTAACTTTGTAGGATTGGCAGAAGGACAATTAGAAAATTCAGCGAGACCAATGGGAAAACCTTATTATGATGGATTAAAATTTCATCGTGTAATTCCTGATTTTATGATACAAGGTGGTTGTCCTCAAGGGCAGGGAACTGGTGGTCCAGGTTATAACTTCGACGATGAATTTCATCCAAGTTTAAAACATGACAAACCAGGTGTTTTATCAATGGCAAATGCTGGACCAGGAACTAATGGCTCTCAGTTTTTTATAACTCATGTTCCTACAAATTGGTTAGATGGAAAGCATACGGTTTTTGGACATGTTGTTGAAGGACAAGAGGTTGTGGATGCTGTTGAAGGAGATGACGCTCTTGAAAGTATAGAAATCATTAGAATAGGTGACGAAGCTAAAAATTGGAATGCAATTGAAGCTTTTAGAACATTTGAAGGTTCTAGAGCACAAAGAATTGCTGAACAAAAAAAAATGGCAGAGGAAGCTTTAGAAAAATTGGCCGCTGGTTTTCAAAAGACTGAAAGTGGTTTACGTTACCAAATTATTCAAAAAGGAAACGGTAAACAAGCTGAAAAAGGTAAAAAAGTATCTGTTCATTATCAAGGAGCATTGGAAAACGGACAAGTTTTTGATTCTTCATACAAAAGAAAGCAACCTATTGATTTTACTTTAGGAATTGGTCAGGTGATTGAAGGATGGGACGAAGGAATTGCTTTATTACAAGTAGGAGACAAAGCACGATTTGTAATTCCATCTTATTTAGGATATGGTTCTAGAGGTGCTGGAGGTGTTATTCCACCAGATGCAACTTTGGTTTTTGATGTAGAGTTAATGGATGTAAAATAATTTACTTTATATATTAATTAAAAATCTCAAAATATTGTTTTTGGGATTTTTTTTTATATTTACGAAACAAAAACTAACTAAATATGAAAACTAAACTATTTGCAATGGCTACTATTGGTATATTTATTTTTGCTTGTTCGCCAAAAGTAAGTCAGCCAGAAGCTCCTAAGACCCCTGAAGCGCCTTTATCACCAGAATTAGCTGCAGGTAAAATGTTGTATGAAAACAATTGTGGAAAATGTCATAAATTATATGATGCTAAAGATTTTACAGCAGAAAACTGGACGCCAATTTTAGCAAGTATGCAGAAAAAAGCAAAAATATCTGATGAAGACAGAGCAAAAATTTATGCTTATTTAACAAAATAAAAAATGAATCCGTCAATTGACGGATTTTTTTTGGTACCATTTTTGTAATTTTACAATCAATTCAATTATATGAAAGCTCAAATATCTTTTTTCTTTCTTCTTTTCTCTTTGTTCACATTTGGTCAAGTACCACATTGTGGTTTTGATTTTACTTCTTACTTAGTTGTAAAAGCTCACGAAGAAGGAAAAACGGAGAATATTCCAGATTTAAAAATTACTTTAGTAAATGAAAAAGGCGAGGTAGTTATTAATGAAAACAACAAGTATAGTTGGAAATTTGGAAATCAAGCTTTAATTTTTTCTAAAAATTATATCATTAGCAAGCAAAACGAAGCAGTAAAATGGTTTTTTCCTTATGCTGGCGATACTTATTTATTATCTGTTACAAATACTTTTCCTGCGGAAGATTTTTATATTAAAATTGAAGATAATAAAGCAATTTATAAAACACAAATACTACAATTACAAGCTTTTAATATGTATATTTTGTGTTCTAGCGAAAACGAACGTCAAGCTAGAACTTTCGGACCAAGAAGTAACAATCCGATTGAAGTGGTGATGGAGAAAAATAACTAAAATTTACTTCCACTTAATATTACAACCAATACTCGGCTTTTGTTCAGGATTAATTGTTCTATTAGAAACCACGCCATCAATTGCACTTCGTAAATCAGAACCGCTTAAAGGAATACCATTGGCTGGTCGGCTATCGTCTAATTGACCTCTGTAAACTAGTTTGTCTTGGTTGTCAAAAAGATAAAAATCTGGTGTACAAGCAGCATCATATGCTTTTGCAACGTCTTGTGATTCATCATACAAATAAGGAAACTCAAAATGATTTTTAAAAGCAAAATCATACATTAACGCTGGACTATCCATTGGATATTTTTCTACATCATTACTTGAAATTGCTACAAAACCAATTCCTTGCACTCTATAATCATTTGCAATTCGAATTATTTCATCCATAACATGGTGTACAAACGGACAATGATTACAAATAAAAAACACCAAAGTACCTTTCTTTCCTTTACAATCATTATAATCGAGAAATGAATTCGAGATAGTATCTTTTAAATAAAAACTGGGTGCTTTTGTTCCTAACGGAAGCATATTGGATGGAGTTTGTGCCATGAGTTACATTTTGTAATGATACGAAAAAACTGTAAAATAGTTACAAAAATCATGCTTTATTATTTTTTGCTTCTATCCATTTACTCATGTATTTTGTACTTTGTAGGCTTTGATGTTGTAAAATTTGGCCTAAAAAGTTTTTATTACGATGTGATTTCAAGTTGTGTTGCAATTCATTAATCTTAGCTATAAAATCACTTTCAAATAATGTCTTTTTGAAACGTTTTTCAATAATTTGATAGCCATTTAGTTGTGCGTTTTTCCATTTCTCTTCATCCGTATATAGTAGGATAGCTTTATTTATAAAATCATTTTCATTTATGGAGATAAATCCGTTCCAATCTAAATTTCCATTCATACCTTCTGCACCAACAGATGTAGTTATTGAAGGTAATCCGAGTTGCATGGCTTCAAATAATTTTCCTTTTAATCCAGCACCATACGGAATTGGTGCTATGAGAACTCTTGATTTTGCATACACTTCTGCAACACTTTCAGCTCGTCCTTTAATTAAAAAACCTTCTTTTTCATTATGTAATTGTTTAGCTTTTTCGGTCACATAAGCGCCATAAACATGTAATTCAGCTTCAGGAAGTTCTTTTTTTATAGATTTCCAAAATTGTTTTAATTGTAAAACGGTTTGCCAATTGGGTTCATGTAAAAAGTTGCCAATACTGATAAAGTGTTTTCTTTCATTGAAATTTGGAACCTTCTCATTAGTTTGTTCCGATAGAAAAGGCAAATAATACAATAATGAAGTATCAATTTTAAATGTTTGAATTGCCAATTCCATTTCATATTCCGAAATCAATAGAGTCAAATCGCATCTATAAATTGAAGCTAATTCGCGTTTAAAAACATCCGATAAATAATCTTCAAATATTAATTCCCGATTTTGTTTGAATGCAACTTCTCTTGCTTTTCTTAAAAAGTGTAAGTCTTCGGTATCTAATATTCGTAAAGCATTAGGGCAATGTTCCATTACACGCCAGCCATATTGTTCTTCTATCATAAAGCGATCAAAAAGTACCACATTTGGATTTAAGTCGCTAATAATTGTATTGAAACTACTATCGTTTAATTGAATAGTTTGCGTTGCAATTGATAATTGTGATAAGTCATAAGAAAAATCTGAGAGCGAAGCTGAACACAAAAAAGTGATATTGTACTCTTGCTTTTGGAATAACGAAATGAGTTGCAACATTCTACTTCCAGCAGCCGTTGAGTTTGGTTCAGGCCATACAGTTCCTATAATGACTAATTGCTTCATCTTACAAAAGTAACAAAATGTAACTTTTAGACAACATCTATATGTCCATCTGGAAGTGGGCGATAGGCATAATATTGCAAAACTTCTTCCAAAGCAGCTTTCATGGCTTTGTTTACAGGTAAAAAAACATTTCCTAGTTTGAAATCGATTTGAGAAAGTTGCATATAATATTCAGTAAAAATAGGAACAGATAAATTAGCATTTATAGCAATAGTAGCGCTTTCAAAATTACTTGTTTGTTTTTCTTTGATGATATTACAAGTTGCAATTCGTAATTTGCCATACTTGTCAGTCGTGGCTCCAAAACCAAAAAGTCTACAAATTAGTCCTCTATATTGATAATTGCTGCAATTTCCCATAGTGAATTCAGCTAATGATTTTGGACGATATAAAAAACAAGTAGCAGTTGTGTTTTGTTCTAATTCTGAAAGCGTTTCTTCGGCTTTACCGTTTAGAAAAACATGAAAAGCCCATGGTAAAAATTCAACAGGAGAAGCATCAATTTCAGGAGTAGAGCAACATTTACCACAACCTGCAATGCAACTTAAATGTGTTTTTTCTTGAAATTCAGCAATTTCAATGTCAAGATTATGAAACAATGTTTCTACTAATCTTACACGATTTTCTATAGAATTATCCATGTTTTTTTGTAAATTTACAAGAATTAAAATATAAAAAAAGCGCTCATAAATTTGAGCGCTTACTTAATTTTAGTGACCTCGACTGGATTCAAACCAGTAACCTTCTGAGCCGTAATCAGATGCGCTATTCAGTTGCGCCACGAGGCCGTTTTTTTGTGAGTGCAAATATAGTTATAATTGTGTAAATTGCAAGTCTAAATAAGAAAAAATATATAAAAAATGAACATTGAAAACTATATCCGTGATATTCAGGATTTTCCAAAGCCAGGAATTGGTTTCAAAGATATAACGCCATTATTGATTAATCCAGAAGCAACAAATGAGTGTTTGGAATTGTTAATCAGTACATTACAAGATAAAAAAATTACAAAAGTTGTAGGAGTAGAGAGTAGAGGTTTCTTTTTTGGAATCTTATTGGCACAAAAATTAAATGCGGGTTTTATTCCCGTAAGAAAACCAAAAAAATTGCCTTTTGAGACGATAAGTGCATCTTATGCTTTAGAATATGGAACCGATACACTAGAAATGCATATTGATGCCATTCAAAAAGGAGATAGAGTTTTAGTTCACGATGATGTTTTAGCCACAGGAGGAACTGCAAAAGCAGTATGTGACTTGGTTGAGCAATTAGGAGGAGAAATCGTGCAAATGAATTTCTTAATGGAATTATCGTTTTTAAACGGAAGAGAAAAATTAGGAAATAAGGAAATTTTTGCAGCAATAAAATATTAGTCTAACGATTTTACAGTTACCCAATATCGATACGCAATTATAGCTTTTTGCCATTTTTTTGCTTTGATAGGATCTAAACCTTGTTTGGTAAAACTGGGTAAAAGAGCTTTGTTAAGTTTGGCAAGTAATTTATACATGGTTAAATTTTTGGCAAATATAAGAAAATAAAAAATCCCGATTCAATCGGGATTTTTTTGGTTATTTGGTTTTGACTTCAATCTTTTTTATGACAATGATATTATTTTCATTTGTTTCTTTTTCAGTTACTTTTAAGTAATAAATTTTATCATGATTCATTGTTAAGAAATCTTCTGCATTGTTAAGTTTTTTCCCATTAACAAAAATGTCTAATTTTCCATTTTCAATTTTAACACTTGGTTCGCCTGGAATTTTAAGTCTGTTTCCTCCATAAATTACAGATTGATTACCATTTTCAGTTTCAATTATTTTAGTGCTTTTATTTCGATCCATTTCTGCTTTAGCCTTTTGCATTTCCGCCTTCGCTTTTTCCATCTCAGCTTTAGCTTTTTCCATTTCCGCTTTACTCATTTCCATTTCCTTTTCAACTTCTTTCCATGAGCCTCCTTGAATTGTTTTGATATTTCGTTTTTGAATTTCAATTGATTTTTTGCCGTTATTGTTGTTAACGTTTACCGATTCAATTTCTTCTCTTTCAACTTTGTCTAATTCTTCTTTTGTCGCTTTTTTACCATTAATATAGATTTCGGTATCTTCTGAAATTCCATTTGAATTTTTAGTAACAATTCTTATTTCTTTTTTGATGTCACCTTTTTTAACATCTACTGATTTGATAATTTCAGCATCTATTTTGTCCATTTCTTCTTTAGAAATTATTTTGTCATCAAGATAAATAATAGTTTTAATTTCATCTGAAATAGTTGAATTTCCTTTGAAAACCATTATTTTTTTTCCGGTTTTATCATTTTCATCCATCTCTATGGCACCGTCTAATTCCACGATTTTATCTTTCATTTCTTCTTTCGAATATTCTTTTCCATTGATGATATAAATAGATTCACCATTGTCTGATTTTTTAATTTCGATAGTTTGAGTTTCATCATTTGCTTTCATTTTGGCAAAAACTGTTGATATGTTATTTCTATCGAAACCCATATTCCCTTTTCCGTTTTCATTTATTTCTTTGAAAAAGCGAATTGGTTCAATCGCTTCATCACCCTTAATCGAAATTCTTCCTGATGTTTTATCTCTATCTTCAAATTTAGCTTCTAAAGCAATGATTTCGTTTTTAGAATTTCGTTTGATTTTAGAAATTTTAAGGTCGATACCAAATTCTTTTTTCAATAATTCTGTTTCTTCTTTTATTTGGGCATCGGTTGTATTTTTATCAATAACAAATTCAATAATTTGATTTGCTTCTGATTTTGAAATTACTACTTCCTTCACTTGTGCAATGGTTTCAATTTGGAATAATAACATGAAACCAACTAATAGCGGAAGAATGGTAGCATACTTCCAAACATTTCTTTTGTGGGATTGATTTGTGTGTAACATAACGATTCGTTTTTTGATTAATGATTGATAAAATTGATTAGTGATACTTAAGTCGTGTTGATGAGTCACTACTTTTAATAAGGTCTTTTGATATTCGTATTTATTTTCGATTTGTTGAAAAGTTTTACTATCGGCAATAAATTCAAGGTTTTGTATCATAGTTTTTCGGTACAACCAAATAATTGGGTTTACCCAAAAGAAGGCACAAAATAGTTTTGAAAGTAATACATCAATGGAATGTTTTTGCTTTACATGAATGCTTTCGTGCGTTAAAATATGTTGGAATTCTTCTTCAGAAAATCGATTTGGATTAATCACAATGTAATGAAAGAACGAAAATGGATTTTCGAATGTATTGGTTTGAACTAGAGTATATTCTGATTCTTTTTGTTTGTTGACTTTGTTGACTTTGCTAAAAAAGGAAACTAATTCAATTCCGATTTTTACTAATATTAAAATCGAAATTACAGCATATATCGAAGTCAATATTAAAGACCAATCTACTGGATTTTCTTGTGCAGGAATTTCAATTGAGCTGTATGTAATTGGAATCGCTTCTTCATAGGATTCAGGAATAGGTGTTGGTTCTACCCAAATGATTTTCGTAAAAGTAATCAAAGGTAAAGTCAAAGACAAAATCAAACCACTAATTAAATACCAACGATTGGAAGTAAAAAAGGTTTCTTTACGAAGGAATGCAACGTACATCAAATAAAATAAAATGATGAGTCCGTTTGCTTTTAAGAAATAAATCAGCAGATTTTCCATACTATTTCTTTTTTTCTATTAAGGCTAAAATCTCACGAAGTTCATCTGCCGAAATCTTTTCTTCTTCAGCAAAATAGGATACTAAATTTTTGTACGAACTATTGAAATAGTTATCAATAGCTGTATTCATAAATGTTTTTCGGTAATCTTCTATCTTAACAATAGGGAAATACTGATGTGTTTTTCCGTAGGCATTATAACCAACATAACCTTTCTCTTCTAGGTTACGAACAATAGTTGAAAGTGTGTTGTAATGCGGTTTATCTTCAGTGATTTCTTCCATGATGTCTTTTACAAAAGCTTTTTTTAGCTTCCATAAAATATGCATGATTTCTTCTTCTTTGTTGGTTAGTTTTTGCATGACTTATCGTTTTGATAAATCAAATTTAAACTATTTTTTTAGTTAAACAACTATTTTTATAGTTATTTAACTAAATTTTTAGTTTTAAAGATTTCTAGGTGGCTCTTTTTGAACTAAATTAATTACCCAAATGCCTAACAAAACACTTACAATTCCAAGTGTTCCCATAAACACCCAATTTGCTTGATATCCATATTTATCAATAATCTCCATTCCAGTTTTAGCACTTAATATGTGTGCTAAACTATATGTCATTGTAAAAATTGCCATATATCTACCTTCATGTCCTTTTCTGGCTCTACTCATAGCAAATGAATTTGAGAATGGAAAGGCAAACATTTCAGCAAATGTCATAAAAAGCATCATTATAATTAAAATGCCAACCCAATTATTAATTAGTAATAAGAAAATACTTATTGTCATCAATAATCCTCCAAAATTTATAGCTTTTAGTTTATTAATTTTATTTCTTTCAATATAACTCACCAATGGCATTTCTATAAAGAAAACAAGTATGCCATTAAAAGTCAATAGTAATCCTGTTTGAAATTCAGTTAAATTAAATTGTTCTTTATGATACAAAGGAATAGTTGTAAATAATTGAAAGAACATAATACCAGAAATCAAACAGATTAATAGGAAAATCCAAAAAGGAGCATCTTTAAATACAGAATATGTTAATACTTCTCCTGGGTGCTCTTTATCAGTGTATGCTGATTTTTTCTTCTCTTTAACTTTTAACCAAAAAATGAGAATTGCTAAAATACACGTTGCTCCATCTACCCAAAACAATCCTTTGTAACCTACGCTCATAATTAATAAACCACCAAGTGCTGGTCCAGCAGCGAAACCTAGATTAATAGCCAACCGGACTAATGTTAAGGCTCGAGTTCTATTTTCGGGTTTGGCATATGCACCTAAAGATACAAACATAGCTGGTCTGAACATATCTGCAATGACCATAATGATAAAAATAGCGATTAATAAACCATGATAGCTAGTGATTTTTTGTAATATAAAGAATCCAATTCCACTGGTTAATAAGCTAAAAATCATTATTTTATAAAAACCAATTTTGTCAGAAAGTTTGCCTCCCAACCACGAACCTAACATTGAACCTAAACCAAAACTTACCATTATCCAACCCACTTGACTATACGAAAAATGCAAATCTTCTTTCAAGTATTTCGACAAGAAAGGAAGTACCATAGTACCGGCACGATTGATGAAAGTTATAAGTGTAAGTATCCAAATTTCGCGAGAAAACCCTCTGAAATTATTAATATATTTTTGAAAAGCGCGTTCTAACATATCTAAAGTTGAATTGCAAATTTACGAAACCCAGCACGATTAAAATGTTATAGAAATTATATATTTTTGTAAAAAATACTTCCGATGAAAAAAATCATTCTTTTGCTTTTTTGTTCTGCTTTTGCTTTTGCTCAAAAAGATTTAGCTTTAGCTGAAAAATTTCAATCAGAATTAAATAAAAGTTATGCTGATTCATTAAAAAGTCCTTTAACAAAAGAAGATTTAAAGCAATTCAAAGGTTTAGATTTTTATCCAATAAATCAAAAGTACATTGTTGAAGCTGTTTTTATACGAACAAAAAGAGAAAAATCGTTCAAAATGAAAACTACAACCAGTAGAACTCCAATGTATAAAAAGTATGGGGAGTTACATTTTTCAATTGATGGCAAAGAATTGAAATTGAATGTGTATCAAAATCTAGATTTGAAGAAAAAGCCTGGTTATGAAGATTATTTGTTTCTACCATTTTCTGATTTAACTTGTGGAAATGAAAGCTACATTGGAGGAAGATATATTGATATGCGAATCCCAAAATCAGGCAAAGTAACTATTGATTTTAATCAGGCCTATAATCCATATTGTGCTTATAATTATGAATATTCGTGTCCGATTGTGCCTTTGGAAAACGATTTGGATATTGAAATTAATGCTGGTGTAAAAAAATTCCATGACTAAATTCATTAATTTACATACACACCAATTTTTGAATTTTTCGGATGTAATTGAAGTCGTAAATCAATATCCGTGGGAATTTGATGCGTCTATTCCAAACTATTCTATAGGAATTCATCCTTGGTATATTGATGAAAATCGGTTAGAAAAAGATTTGGAGAGCATAACAGAAAAATTACAATTGCCAGAATGTTTAGCACTTGGCGAATGCGGTTTAGATAAACGAATTGAAATTCCATTAGAATTACAAATTTTGGTTTTTAAGAAACAATTAGAAATTGTAAAGCAAATGAATAAACCTATTGTTTTGCATTGTGTTGCAGCTTATGATGAAGTGATTGCTATTAAGAAAGAGTTAAAAATTACAAACCCAATGATTATTCATGGTTTTTCAAAAAACGAACAAGTGGCAAAATCACTTTTGAAAAATGATTTTTATCTTTCGTTTGGAAAATACTTGCTTCGTAATCCTGATTTAGAAAAAGTGTTTAAATTTGCACCAGAAAATCAAATTTTATTAGAAACGGATACGATTGAAGAATCCATTTATCAAGTGTATGAAAAAGCAGCTGCGATAAAAGGAATTTCAGTAGATAAAATGAAAGCTATCGTTTTTACTAATTTCTCAAGGATTTTCAGTTAAACAATTAATCAATTTAACGATTCAACACTATTTATGGCAAAGTGGAAAGAAAGAGCAGTATTATTATTTAAAGAAGAAGGAATTCAAAAACTTGAAAATGCTAATGTTTTAGTTGTTGGATTAGGTGGTGTAGGAAGTTTCGCTGCCGAATTTTTAGCTCGTGCTGGTGTTGGAAAGATGACTATTGTTGATGGTGATGTTGTTGATATTACTAATATTAATCGTCAATTGCCTGCGTTGCATAGTACTGTTGGTGAGCCAAAAGTAAAAATTGTTGGTGATAGATTGATGGATATTAATCCAGAATTAAAATTAACACGTATAGAAGAGTTTTTATCACCAGAACGCGCTTTTGAACTGGTTTCTCCTGAGTTTGATTATGTTTTAGATTGTATTGATAGTGTGACTCCAAAAATCAATTTAATTGTGGCTTGTAAACGTAAAAAAGTAAAAGTCATTAGCAACATGGGAGCAGGGGGCAAGTTTGAAGCCGAAAAAGTTCAAGTTCGAGATATTAGCAAAACAGAATACTGTCCGTTAGCAAAAAATGTACGCAAACGTTTAAAAATGGAAGGAATTTCTAAGGGTGTTAAAGTTGTATATTCATACGAACGTCCAGATTATTCAAGTGTTAAAACAACTGATGGAACCAATTTTAAGAAGTCATTTTATGGTACAAATAGTTGGATGCCAGCGCTTTTTGGTTTGCATGCAGCTGAAACGGTTGTAAAACATTTAATCGGAAAAGAAAAGAAATAGTAATTATTGAACAGGATTTGTAGTTGTGCTTTCGCTTTGTGGAGCAACTTCTTCAGTTGATTCTGGTTTTGCAACTTTTGGTCGATACACTTTTTTCTTTACAGGAATATAAATTTCGGTTATCCATTTAGAAGGTTTACGCTCTTTGGGTAAGCTTGTTTTATATATTCTAATATATTTTCCAGATAAATCCTCAATTAATTTTTTGTTTTTGATATATTTTAGTGTTTTGTCCCAAGCTTCTTTACTATGCGAATAATCACCAACTAATGTTGTTTTAACAGCTAAAAATTCATCAAAATGTCCTCCTGAGATTTCACTGCCTTCAGTGGTTAAAATTTCCTCTTCAACAGGAACACACATTGAAAAAATTAGTTGATTACTTGTTGTGTTCGGATTATTGTAAATAATAAAAGGTAGTCCAGTAATTTTAATGTCATTTGTTTCAACAAAATTCATCATATTTTGAAGCATTTTCTTAGAAACTTTTTGAAAACTACCAATTTTACAACTATCAATTTGTTGGATATAATTTGTAGCATGTTTAGTAACTAAACCTTGGACTTTAATGTTATAAGTTGTTAATTCTTTTACTAGATAATTATCAATATTATTTAATCCAGTTTCTAAATCATCACCTATTACGTTATCAATTCCACCTTCAAGTACACTAAGCATTTTTAATTTAAAATCTAATTTTCCACTCAGATGCCAAGTTACTAATGTTCCTTTTTTTGTTTTTTGAAATTTAAATAATGATTTATTTTCTTCTTTATTTATTGTAATATTTTGTGATAATGAATCGTTCGATGTTGCTTTATGATTTTTAAAAATGGCTTCTGATTTTTCCCATGGACTCCAATCTGCTAAAGCAGTACTATCTGCAACAAAATTTAATACAATGTCTTCAGAAACTTTGATTTCTTTTGAGCGAGTTATTTTATAATCGCTAGGTTGTGTAGCAACAAAAACAACAAAAGCCACTCCGAAAAGCAATAATAAAAGAAAAATGTATTTAAGAATTCTCATTAAGGCAAGGGTTTGAAATTCAAATGTAAGAAAATTAATCTTTCATTAAAAATTTGATTAAGAAGAGTATACCTATAAAAATTAAAAAACCAATAAATATCCAATAGGTTCCTTTATAAAAAGGTTTTAATGCTCTTAAATCTTTACGATAAACAATAATCATAGTAGTAATAAAAGCGATCACAAAAAATATAGCAAAATAGATTTGGCCTGTTGAAAACATATTAAAAATTTTCACAAAAATAATGATTAATTAGTTTTAATTTTTTTATTTTTCGTAAAATTAATTTGACAATTATGCAAAAACAATTAAACGCTGTAAAATTATTTCACGAAACCTATGGATTAGGTGTAAGTACTGAAATGAAAGCCGATTTAGGTAAACTTAAAAATGAGCTTCGTTTTAATTTAATGAAAGAAGAAAATGAAGAATATCTTGAAGCTGTAGAAAATAATGATATTGTAGAAATAGCTGATGCCTTAGGTGATATGTTATATATTTTATGCGGAACTATTTTAGAACATGGTCTGCAACATAAAATTGAGGAAGTTTTTGATGAAATTCAGCGTTCCAATATGAGTAAACTAGGTGAGGATGGAAAGCCTATTTATCGCGAAGACGGAAAAGTAATGAAGGGGCCAAATTATTTTAAACCCGACTTTGAAGAAATTTTAAAATAAGAAAAAAGGCGATTTCCACTCGAAAATCGCCTTTTTTTATTTTAATTTTGAACACTGAACACTGAACACTGAACACTGAATACTATATTTTAACTGTCCAGCCAAAAGTATCTTCGGCTAATTTGTATTGAATATTAGTAAGTTTTTCTTTGATTTCTAATGCCATTGAGTTTTCAATTTTTGGTAATTCATAATAAGTATCTTTATATGAAAAACCTACAATTGGATTGATAACTGCAGCAGTTCCAGCACCAAAAATTTCTTTTAATGAACCGTCTTTTGCAGCAGCAATTAATTCGTCTACTAAAACTGAACGCACTTCAACATTGATATTTTCTCTTTTGGCTAATTCTATTACACTTTTACGTGTTACTCCATCTAAAATACGCTCACTTGTTGGTGCAGTAAATAAAGTGTCATTAATTCTAAAGAAAACATTCATTGTTCCCGCTTCTTCTAACTTCGTATGTGTTGCATCGTCAGTCCAAATAATTTGCTGGAATCCTTTTTCGTTTGCTAATTTTGTTGGATAAAATTGTGCTGAATAATTTCCAGCAGCTTTTGCAGCGCCAATTCCTCCATTTGCAGCTCTACTGAAATGTTCAGCAATAATTACTTTAACTTCACCTGAATAATAAGCACGAGCTGGCGATAAAATAATCATAAATCTATATTCAGACGAAGGTGCAGCAATAACACCGTGTCCGGTTGCAATCATAAAAGGTCTAATATATAAAGTGTTTCCTTTTCCTTTTTTTACCCAATTCTTTTCAATTTCTAAAAGCTTGTGTAAACCGCCCATAAAAACATCTTCTGGAACTTCTGGCATTGCCATTCTTGAGGCACTTTTATTAAAACGGTGAAAATTTTCATCAGGTCTAAACAACCAAACGTCATCATGAGTATCTTTATACGCTTTCATTCCTTCAAAAATAGCTTGTCCATAATGGAAAACTTTTGCAGAAGGGTCAATCATGAAGGGTTCATAGGGCTTAATAACAGGTTTTTGCCACGCTCCATTTTCAAAATCACAAACTAACATGTGGTCGGTAAAAACGTTTCCAAATGTTAGATTTTCAAAATCTACTTGATTAATTTTTGAAGTTGAAGCCGAAATAATATCAATTTCGCTTAAAGTTTTTAATTCCATTGTGGTTAAACTGTTACAAGTTATGAATTTAGATTATCAGCAAAAAAAAGACTGATTTTTTTATATTCTTTGCAAATCTATTAAAAAAAAGAAGTTTTATTTTTATATAATTAAAAAAATTATCAACAACAAGAGAAATGATATGTTGTTAAAAAACAGGTAATAATTTTATAAAGAACCAATAATTCTTTTAATTTATGCGGTGTAAAAGTAAAAAAATATAGTTAATTTTGTGGAATAAATCCTTATAAAAATGAAAAAAATACTTACTCTATTTACAATAGCAGCATTATTTGCTAGTTGTGAACAAAAAAAAGAAGTTGCCCCTGAAGTTGCAAAAGTTGAATATGCAAAATTTGGAGATTCAATTTCGGCAGATGGAGCTTTATCGAATGATGAAATGATGAAAAAATTTGCGACTTTGAAAGAAGGCGATACACTTGAAGTAAAATTCAAATCTGAGATTAATGAAGTTTGCCAGAAAAAAGGTTGTTGGATGACTTTAGATTTAGCAGATGATAAAGAAGCTTTTGTAAAATTCAAAGATTATGGTTTTTTTGTTCCTAAAAATGCACAAGAAAAAGAAGTTGTTGTAAACGGTAAAGCTTTTGTAAGTATTGAAAGTGTTGATGTTTTGAAACATTATGCTAAAGATGCAGGAAAATCTCAAGCGGCTATTGATAGTATTACTGAACCAAAAGTAACGTATTCATTTATGGCTGATGGTGTTTTAATCGCTAAATAATGAAAAAAATACTGATTATAGTTTTCGGATTATTGTTTTTTTCTTGCGAGAAGAAAGATAGTGATCAATCTGTAAAGAATGCCGACAAAGAAGCATGTACTACTAATTCAAAAACAAATAAAGATGGTTTTGAAATGTATGAGATGTCTGAAATGGCTGCTCTTATGGAACAAATGTATGTTGATAATCAACGTTTAAAAGAACGAATTGTTAAAGGTGATACGATAGGAAAGTTTCCGCAGCATTTTATTAAAATTCATAAAGCTGTAATGACTGATGAAACTGATAAAGATGCTTTTTTTAACGAACAAGCAGCCAAATTTATCAAAGCACAAGAATTAATTTATGAAGATCCAAAAAATGCTAAAGAACATTTTAATAATGGAATCGATGCTTGTATCCAATGCCACGAAGTAAAATGTGGTGGTCCAATTCCGAAGATTAAAAAATTGTATATAAAATAACATATTATTGACATTAATTAAGGTTTGAGTTTTCTTAAGCCTTTTTTTATGTTACCAAATCTAATGAAAAGAGAAATTATAATTACTGATGACGGTTCTACCACTATTCGAATTCCTGAATGGGATGAAAATTACCATTCTACACACGGGGCAATTCAAGAGACGAAACATGTTTTTATCAAAAACGGATTGGATTTATTTCATAATCAGGATTCGATTTCAATTTTAGAGATTGGTTTTGGAACGGGTTTAAATGCTTTTATTACTTTTTTAGAAACTTTAAATAAAGAAAAAGTAAATTACGTTGGAGTAGAAGCCTATCCAATTTCAGCGGACGAAGTGCTTCAAATGAATTATGTTTCTGAATTGCAAGCAACAGATTTTAAACCAATTTTTGAAACAATGCACAATTGCAGTTGGGAAATTGTAAATCAACTGAAAACCAACTTTTATTTGACAAAAAGAAAGCAGTTCTTTCAAGATATTGAAGACAAAAACAACTATGATTTAATTTATTTTGATGCTTTCGGATTTCCATTACAACCTGAATTATGGAGTGAAGTTATTTTTAAAAAGATGTATGATGCACTTTTACCAAATGGTGTTTTAGTAACTTATGCCTGTAGAACACCAATTAAAAACGCAATGTTAGCAGCTGGATTTTCAATAGAAAAACTACCTGGAGCTCCAGGAAAACGTGAAATGTTACGAGCGACAAAAAGGCTGTAATTTTTCTTGTTAATTAAAAAATTAGCAAAAAATTAGCATTTTTTTTACAAACTATATCGTTTTCGTAAATGATTTTTATTTATCTTTACATCAAGTTCTTATCACTAGTCTAACCAATAAACTAGAATTAATATGCCCCGAGCAATGTTTTCTTATACCAAATCTATTTTGGAAAGAGTAAGTTTTGATGCAAAATTATTTTGTAAGGAATTAGAAAAAGCAGTTAGAAATCTGCTTCCATATGAAATTGAGCAGCTAAGAGAGTGGCTTTTACAGTTTACAGAAGAAAAGCCAGAATTAAGACAATGTTTAATCTATATCAACTAAAATAAAAGTCCCGTTAAATGCGGGACTTTTTTTTATTTTTTTTGTTTAGGACTAATGATTTCAACATCACTAAAAGCAATTGCACCTCTAACAACTCCAGATATTACATCGCGCAAAGCATTAATAATATGAATTTTTAATTCATTTTTTGGATAGATTAGACTTACTTCTCTAGCAGGTTTTGGGTCTTTAAAAGGCCTAAGTTTTAATTTATTTTTTTCATTCAAATCTAATGTGTGTAAATAAGGTAATAAAGTGGTTCCTAAACCTTCGTCGGCCAATTTTATTAGAGTTTCAAAACTACCACTTTCTAATTGAAAATGGTTGTCTGCAATATATTTATTGTTTTTGCATAAATTCAAAATTCCATTTCTAAAACAATGCCCATCTTGTAGCAATAGAATAGTATCTAAATCAATGTCCTCAATAGTTATTTCTTTTTTATCAAAGCTGCTGTGATTTTCTGGGATATATGCTACAAATGGTTCATAATACAATACAATTTCTTTTAGATTTTCTTCTTCCAAAGGTGTTGCAGCAATGGCGCAATCTAAATGACCATTTTTTAGTTTTTTTATAATTTCTTCGGTGGTTTGTTCTTCAATTATTAAATTAACTTTCGGATATTTTTTAATAAAATTATTTAAAAACATAGGTAATAATGTAGGCATCACTGTTGGAATAATTCCAACTTTAAATTCACCGCCAATATATCCTTTTTGTTGATCAACAATATCTTTGATTCTACCAGCTTCATTAACTATGTTTTTTGCTTGATTTACTATTTTTTCACCTACTTCAGTTAGTAAAATTGGTTTCTTACTTCGGTCAAAAATTAATATATCTAATTCATCTTCTAATTTTTGAATTTGCATACTCAAAGTAGGTTGTGTTACAAAGCACTTTTCTGCTGCTAACGTAAAATTTTTATATTCCGCTACTGCTAAAACATAATATAATTGGGTAATTGTCATAGTATTGATTATTTTGATGCAAATATAAAAACTATCAATTAAATTTATATGTTTTGGGTTTTATATTTTGTAAATTTAAAATAGAAAAAATAAACAAGATGAAAACAAATAGTATAGGCTTACCAATAAAAGAATCTGAAGAATTAGTAAATGAATTAAATATATTGTTGTCTAATTTTCAGGTTTATTATCAAAATTTAAGAGGATTACATTGGAATATTCGAGGAAAACGTTTTTTTGATTTGCATTTAAAATTTGAAGAATTATACAACGATAGTCAACTTAAAATCGATTTAATTGCCGAACGTGTTTTAACATTAGGAGGGACACCATTACATACTTTTTCTGATTATATTTCAAATAGTAAATTAAAAGTTGGAAAAAATATTTCTAAAGATGTTGAAGCTATTGAGTTAATTTTAGAATCATTGCAAATTTTGCTACAATTAGAAAGAATTATTTTAGCAAAAGCTAGTGATATCAATGATGAAGGAACAAATTCTATGATGAGCGATTTTATTGCTGAACAAGAAAAAACGAATTGGATGCTCAAAGCATGGATGGAAGAAGAAATTTAATACGAAAAATCATCTTAAAGGTAGTTTTTTTATAAAAAAATTAAGAAAGATATAAAATCAAACCACTATTTTTGCCCTATGAAAATTTTAGTAAACATAGTTGCTTTCTTGTTTATTACTTTTTTATCAACGCCTACTATCATTAGTATGATTGATAAAGATGTGGATACTTCGTACTTTTATAATATGTGCGAAGAAGAAGAAAACCATGTTCCTTTTAATGAAATAAAATCATTGCCTTCTGCTGATTTTTCATTTACTAATTTTTCAAGTGATAATTTATTTACTTTAAATGTATCGATTGAGCATGATTTGAGTTTTGATAATTTAGCTCATCAAATATTCTCACCACCACCCGAACTTATATAATACGTCTTATTTTAAGCGCTCAATCTTTGAGTGAATTATTAATGTATTATATATTTTTTATGAGTAATCATCATATTTTTTCAAATGTAAGAGGAGATCTTGCATCTGGATTGGTAGTGTTTTTAATTGCATTGCCACTTTGTTTAGGTATTGCCCTTGCTTCGGGAGCGCCTTTATTTTCAGGAATTGTATCGGGAGTAATTGGCGGAATTTTGGTTGGATTTTTTAGTAATTCAGCACTAAGTGTTACTGGACCAGCTGCTGGTTTAACCGCTATTGTTTTAACCGCTATCACCGATTTAGGAGGATTTGATATATTTTTAGTAGCAGTAATTTTGGCTGGTTTACTACAAATAGGTTTAGGGTTTTTAAGAGCAGGTAGTTTCTCAAATTATTTTCCTACAAGCGTAATTGAAGGAATGTTAGCCGCAATTGGAATTATCATTATTTTAAAGCAAATTCCACATGCTTTTGGACATGATGTTGACAATGAAGGAGATTTCTTTTTTATTGAAAAATCTGGACATACTACTTTTGATACCTTAATTGAATCCATTAATCATATTCATCTGGGCTCATTAATCATTGCATTACTATCTCTAGCTATATTAATTACGTGGGATAAAGTTCCTGCATTGAAAAAGCTGAAAGTGATTCCAGGTGCTTTGGTTGTAGTAATTGTAAGTATTTTGTTAAATGAATTTTTTATTCAAACAAATTCAGTTTTGGCCATTATTACAGAAAATCATCTGGTTAATTTACCATCATTTACAGAAATTAAAGAAGGTTTTGCTTTACCAAATTTTGGTGCTTTGACAAATTCAAAAGTTTGGTCTGTAGCTGCAACAATCGCTGTTGTAGCTTCTATTGAAACTTTGTTGTGTATTGAAGCAACAGATAAATTAGACCCATATAAAAGATATACAGACACCAATAGAGAATTAAAAGCGCAAGGGATAGGGAACATTGTTAGTGGTCTTTTAGGAGGTTTACCAATGACATCTGTTGTTGTTCGTTCTTCTGCTAATATTAATTCGGGAGGACGTACTAAATTAGCTACTATTTTCCATGGATTTCTACTAATAGTATTTGCTTTATCTATTCCTTTTATATTAAACAAAATTCCTTTGGCTGCTTTGGCTGCTGTTTTGTTAATGGTGGGATATAAATTAGCAAAACCGAGTGTATTTATTCATTTATGGAAAAATGGATTTTCTCAATTTATTCCATTTGTAGTTACAGTTGTTGCAGTTGTTGGAATTGATTTACTTAAAGGAGTTGCTATTGGTCTAGGAGTAAGCATTATGTTTATTTTATACCAAAACTTAAAAATTGCATATTCATTTAAGAAAGAATCTTTTCATGATGGTGATGTGATTACTATAAAGCTGGCTCAAGAAGTTTCATTTTTAAACAAAGCAGCTATAAAAAGTACTTTAGGAAATATTCCAGAAAAGTCTAAACTCATTATTGACGCATCAAATACTAAATATATTGATTTTGATGTGGTTGAAATGATTAAAGATTTTAGAAACGTTAAAGCTGTTGATAAAGAAATCGATTTAACACTTAAAGGATTTAAAGAAGTTTATAATTTAGAAAATACGGAATTTAAACACGTAAAAATTAAAGATTCTAAAGAAGAAGAAATAAAAATATAATTATGAAAGCACATAACAAAGAAACACAAGCGCAAATGACACCTCGTAAAGCATTACATTTTTTACAAGAGGGAAATAATCGTTTTTTGAGTAATTTAAAAGCAAATAGAAACTTATTAGAGCAAGTAAATGAAACTCGCGATGGTCAATGGCCATTTGCAACTATTTTAAGTTGTATTGACAGTAGAACATCAGCCGAATTAATTTTTGATCAAGGTTTAGGAGATATTTTTTCGGTAAGAATTGCAGGTAATATTGTGAATACAGATATTCTTGGAAGTATGGAATTTGCATGTAAAGTTGCTGGTTCTAAATTAATTGTAGTTTTAGGTCATAGTAAATGTGGCGCAGTTAAAGGTGCTTGTGATCATGTCGAAATGGGAAATTTAACTGAGCTTTTATCTAAAATTCAACCAGCAGTTTATCAAGAAAAAGTAACTACAGAAAACAGATGTTCAAAAAACAACGAATTTGTTGAAAATGTTGCTGAAATTAATGTGAAGCGCAATGTAAAGAACATCATAGAAAGAAGTTTTGTATTAGAACAAATGCTAGAAGAAGGCCAAATAGGTATTGTAGGTGCAATGCACGATATTGAAACAGGAAAAGTAACTTTTTATGATGATGTAATGTACATTAAGGATGATATAAATCCTGAATTTACAATTGCGGATTTAAGACATTAAAAAATATTTTTAACTAAAAATTATAAAATAGCTATCATTTCAAATACAATTATTACTGAATTGATAGCTTTTTTATTTTATATTTGATACCACATAAACTATGATAATGAGTGATTTTTACAAGAAAATATTAGATAATAATAAAAAATGGGTCCAAAACAAGTTAGCCATAAGCCCAGATTATTTTAAAAACTTAGCCGATGGACAAAACCCACCATTACTTTGGATTGGTTGTTCAGATAGTCGAGTTCCAGCGAATGAAATTATTGGTGCCGAACCTGGAGAAGTTTTTGTACATCGTAATATTGCAAACATGGTAGTGCATTCCGATATGAACATGTTAAGCGTTTTAGATTATGCTGTAAATGCTTTAAAAGTGAAACACGTTATTGTATGTGGTCACTATGGTTGTGGTGGAGTAAAAGCAGCTATGGGAAATAGTTCTATCGGAATTATTGACAACTGGATTCGTCATATTAAAGATGTCTATCGTTTTCATCAAGATGAATTAGACGCTATTTCTGATGAAAAAGAACGTTTCAATAAATTTGTAGAAGTGAATGTAAAAGAACAAGTAATGGACTTAGCAAAAACCTCAATTGTTCAAAATGCATGGAAAAAAGGACAAGAATTATCTTTACATGGCTGGGTTTATGGATTGAATGATGGTTATGTAACCGATTTAGGAGTAAATTTTAGTTGCGACAAAGACTTAGATGATGTGTTTCAATTGAAGTTTTAATCCTCCAAATTCTCATTAAAAGCAGAAGGTAATAATTGTGGAATAAATTTTATCAAAATAGGCAACAACAAGCCACCACCAGGAAGTAAAAAGATAGTTAACGATGGAACTGTTTTACAGATATCGAGTAATTGTTTTTTTACTTTCTTTTTTTCTTCTTTACTCAAATCTTTTCGGGTTGATTTGGCTAAAAGTTGCATTAATTCGCCGCTTTCTTTGATTTCTTTGGTTAATCTGTCTTTGTTTCGAATGATTAGTTTCGTTACATTTTTATTAGCTTGATCATAAAAATGCTTGATAGGATTTGAATAATTAAAAAACGGAATTTCTGCTTTATATTGATTGATAAAAAAGTTGATTTCACTGATGCTTTTTTCAAGAATTATTGCATCTAAACCTAAATTTGTATTGATTTTTCTCAAAAAATCAGTTTCTTCTTTTTCTAATTTTTCATCACTCCACAATGCCATTTGTGCAATATCTAACAGGTATAATTTTTCTAATATCTCATTGTATTTCAGTAATTTAATATCATAAAATTCAATAGAATCAATTGTTGAAAATTTAGTATAACGAATTGAATTTTCAAATAATTTTACCAATAATTCATCGTATTTAGACTTATTCTGTTTGATTTTAAGTGCTAATGAAACAATTTTTATACAATCAGATTCAATATTTTTTAAATAATCTGAAGCTAACTCGTTGGTTTTTAAATAATAATGAAATGCCAATACATCAATAAATAATAAAGCATTGGTTATAATATGTGAAAAGTTTTTGCTAATACTATTTTGATTGGTTTGAATTCTGTCGTCAATTACTTTTTCCAAACGTGAACTATGAGAGCCTTCAGGCAACATTTTTTTGATGAAATTCAAATTTTCGGGCTGAATAATTTTATAAAATTCATACACCGATTCAATAAAATCTTTTGAGTTAACTTTATCTTTTTCAAGAGAATAAACTGAAAATAAAGTGTTTAAAAAGCCAACTTTTGTAATTTCATCATACGACCATTTTGTAGTGTTTAGATTTTCTTTCAATTGAAAATTAACTACATAGCCATAAATAAAACCAGTTTTTCTACAACTTTCATAAAAAGACAAATAATCGCCTTGAAAATCAATGAAATTATCATTGTTTTCAGCAAAAAATTTGTCAATCCATCCGTTTGTAGAAGGGTTAATCATTTATAATTTTTCTTTTAAATATTTTCCAGTAACCGAATTCTTGTTTTTAACTACTTCTTCGGGTGTGCCAAAAGCCATTAGTTTACCTCCGTTTTCGCCACCTTCTGGACCAATATCTAAAATATAATCAGCACATTTGATTAAATCTAAATTATGTTCAATCACAATAATTGAGTGTCCTTTTTCAAGTAAGGCATCAAAAGAAGCTAATAATTTTTTAATATCGTGAAAATGCAAACCCGTAGTAGGTTCGTCAAAAACAAATAAAGCTTTATCTTTTATAGTTCCTTTTACCAAGAACGAAGCCAATTTAATGCGTTGCGCCTCGCCACCAGAAAGGGTAGAAGAGGATTGCCCTAATTGCACATAACCCAAACCAACATCTTGTAAAGGTTGTAATTTTTGCGTGATTTTTGTTTGTTTTTGTTCAGTAAAGAAATTCAAAGCTTCATCAATAGTCATTTTTAGAATGTCATCGATGTTTTTGTTTTCAAAAGTAACTTCTAATACTTCTTTTTTAAAACGTTTTCCGTTGCAAGCTTCACATTCTAAATGAACATCCGCCATAAATTGCATTTCAATCGTTACTTCACCATCTCCTTTACACACTTCGCATCTTCCGCCATCTACGTTGAAAGAGAAATGTTTGGCTTGATAATTTCTCAATTTCGAAACGTTTTGTTTTGCAAATAAATCACGAATATCATCGTAGGCTTTAATGTAGGTAACTGGATTCGAACGCGAACTTCTTCCAATCGGATTTTGGTCGACATATTCGATATGTTTGATGTGTGAAAAACTTCCAGCTAATTCAGTAAATTGACCTGCTTTTTCGCCTACACCTTCTAATTTCTTTTGAATGGCTGGAAACAAAATTTTCTTCACCAAGGTACTTTTCCCACTTCCCGAAACACCTGTAATCACTGTCAAACACTCTAGAGGGAAAGTGAAGTTTTCATTTTTTAAGTTATTTTCTCTAGCGCCAATAACTTCGATATGATTTTTGAATTTTCGTCTTGTTTTTGGCACCGAAATTTCTTCTTTTCCATTCAAATATTTCGCAGTAAGTGAATCAGCTTTAAGAATTTCATCATAAGTTCCTTGTGCGACTAATTCACCGCCATGCGTTCCCGCTTCTGGACCAATATCGATAATCATATCGGCAGCTTTCATAATGTCTTCGTCGTGTTCAACAACAATTACGGTGTTACCTAAATCACGTAAATCTTTCAAAACTTCGATTAATCTTTCGGTATCTTTTGGGTGTAAACCGATACTTGGTTCGTCTAAAATATACATCGAACCCACCAAACTACTTCCTAATGAAGTCGCCAAGTTAATTCGTTGCGATTCACCTCCAGAAAGTGAGTTTGAATTCCTATTTAAAGTCAAATAACTCAATCCCACATTGAATAAGAAGTCTAAACGATTGTTGATTTCGATTAATAAACGCTTCGCTACTTTAGCATCGTATTCGTTTAGCTTTAATTTTTTGAAGAATTCGATTAAGTTTACAATTGGTAAATCGACTAAATCAGAAAGTGTCTTATCTGCAATTTTAATATAATTGGCTTCTGGACGCAATCTTTTACCTTTACATGTATGACATTTTGTTTTTCCACGGTATCTTGAAAGTAAAACGCGGTTTTGTATTTTATAATTTTTCTCTTCTAATTCTGAAAAGAAATCGTTTAATCCAGTAAAATATTTATTTCCATTCCAGATCAATTGTTTTTGTTCGCTTGAAAGTTCAAAAAACGGTTTATGAATAGGGAAGTCAAATTTATAAGCATTGTTTACTAATTGATCGCGATACCAACCCATACTTTCACCACGCCAAGGAAACACAGCATTTTCATATACAGATAAGGCGGTATTTGGAATTACTAAATCTTCATCAATTCCAATAACACTTCCATAGCCTTCACAGGTTGGACAAGCTCCATAAGGATTATTAAAACTGAACAAATGAATATTAGGTTCCAAAAAAGTTATACCATCCAATTCAAAATTAGAACTGAATTCTAAACGTTTTTTAGTGTCAACTTCTTGTAAATAGCAAACACCTTTTCCTTCATAAAAAGCGGTTTGTATAGCATCTGCTAAACGGTTAAAAAACTCTTCCTCTTCTTTTACAACGATTCGGTCTACGATTAGTAAAACATCTTTATTATCTAATTCATGCTGGTCAATTGTATCTAGACGCACCATTTCGTTATCAACTAAAATACGAGCAAAACCTTGCTGTAATAAAACTTTTAGTTTGTCTTCTAAAGCTCGACCTTCTTCTAAATGAATGGGAGCAAGTAGTAACCATTTACTATCTAAAGCAAATTCTTTGATATCATTAATCACATCAGAAACCGTATCTTTTTTTACTTCTTTACCAGAAATAGGCGAGTAGGTTTTACCAATTCGGGCAAAAAGAAGTTTTAGATAGTCATAAATTTCTGTTGAAGTTCCTACAGTCGATCGTGCATTGCTTGTATTTACTTTTTGTTCAATGGCAATTGCTGGTGCAATTCCTTTGATGTATTCTACTTTTGGTTTGTCTAATCTTCCAAGAAATTGACGAGCATAGGAAGACAAACTTTCAACATATCTGCGTTGTCCTTCTGCATATAAAGTATCAAAAGCCAAACTCGATTTTCCAGAACCAGAAAGCCCTGTGATTACTACCAATTTATTTCTAGGAATAGCAACATCTAAATTTTTAAGGTTATGCAATTGAGCACCTTTAATTAAGATGTTTTTTTTGGGTTCTAAAGTTGAAAAATCAGGTTGTGTCATTGTTGTTTTTAATAGAAATGCAAATATAGTCATTTATCAAAATACAATAAACTCAATTTGAAAATACATTTTATGAGGATTAATTTGAAGAATTGAAATTGAAACGATATTTTTACATTCTAAACATTCAAAATCTTATGAATTTTTCGGTTAAAAATCTACTTTCCATATTGTTTGTTTTTCTTAGCTCTTTTATTATTGCTCAAGAGTTGCCGCCTATTGTAAAATATCCTTCAAGTGTTTATGGTGCCGGAAATCAGAATTGGATGATTTCTCAAGATAATAATCAATTTTTATTGTTTGCTAATAATGAAGGACTATTAGAATTTAATGGTTCTAATTGGAATTTATATCCTTCACCTAACGAAACGATTATACGTTCAGTAAAAGTTGTTGGTGATAAAATTTTTACGGGTTGTTATATGGAATTTGGATATTGGACCCGTGAAGCAAATAATCGCTTAAAATATTATTCATTAAGTAATAAAATAAAAAACAAAATTATTGATGATGAACAATTCTGGAATATATTAAATTATGAGCAATGGGTAATTTTTCAATCATTAAATCAAATTTATATATATGATTCCAAAACAAGTAATTTTACTATAATTACTCCGAAAAATAATATTTTAAAAGCCTTTCAGACTAATAATTCTATATACTTCCAAGTAGCAAACGAAGGTTTGTATGAGGTTGAAAACGGCAAAAGTAAATTGATTTCAAATAGTTCAGTTGTTTTAAGTAACAAAATAGTAGAATTATTTTCAAATGAAGATGGTTTGTTATTGCAAACACAATCCAATGGTTTTTTTAAGTACATCAATGGTGTTTTTTCTTCATTTATAACTGAAGTTGACGCACAAATTGCATCTAGTAGTGTGTATAGTTGTCAACAATTATCAGATAAGGGTTTTGCTATTGGAACAGTTTCTAATGGTATTTTTATTCTTTCTGCAGATGGTAAATTAAAGTATCATATTACACAGAATAAAGGTTTAAGTAATAATACAGCGTTGTCATTATTTGAAGATATTGATAAAAATTTGTGGATAGGATTAGATAATGGAATTAATTGTATCAATTTACAATCACCAGTCAGAAGTTATTCTGATGATACAGGAATATTAGGTACAGTATATACTTCACTTTTGTATAAAAACAAATTATATATAGGTACTAATCAAGGGTTATTTTTTAAAAGTTTTAATTCAGAAGAATCTTTTCAATTTGTTAAAGGAACAAAAGGACAAGTTTGGTCAATATTTGAGAATGATGGCACTTTGTTTTGTGGGCATGATTCAGGCACTTTTATTATTGATTCAGATAATGCACAACCAATTTTTTCCGCTTCTGGTACGTGGAAATTTGAAAAGATATTGGGAAGAAAAGATTTGTTATTACAAGGAAATTATTATGGGATTTCTGTTTTACAGAAAGTTAATAATCAGTGGCGTTTTAGAAATAAAATTTCAGGATTTGATTATTCGTCAAAGTATTTTGAAATTACAAATTCTAATGAGGTTTATGTAAGTCATGAATATAAAGGTGTTTTTCGATTTAAGCTTAATAACGACTTTACTAAAGCATCAGATTTTTTTGCTTATAACAATCCAAAGAAAGGAAAGAATGCTTGTCTAAAGAAGTATAATAATTCTATTTTTTATGCTAATAAAGACGGAATTTTCAAGTTAGATAATAGTTCTAAAAAATTTAGCAAAGACACTATTTTAAGCACAGTTTTTCAAAATGATGAATTTACATCGGGTAAGATGATTGTAGATAAATCTAATAAGTTGTGGTTGTTTTCAAAAAATTACATTCATTATTTTACTTTGAGTAAATTGAGTAATCAGCTTAAACAAAATACAATACCAATTCCAGCTTCACTAACTAATTCTATGTTGGGATATGAAAATATTACTCAATTAACTAATTCGATTTATTTAATAGGAACTACAGATGGATATTATACAATTAATATCAACGATTTAAGTTTTAAAAATTATAGTGTTTCAATTGCTAACATTACTATAAATAAATTAGATGAAAAGTTAATTAATTGTTCGGTTAAAGAATCTGGAGAATTTAAATATGATGAAAATAATATTATAATTAATTATACTGTTCCAGAATACAATAAATATATAAATGCTGAATACCAATACATATTAGAAGGATTACAAGAGGAATGGACTGAGTGGTCGGCAAAAACGTCTGCGAATTTTAAAAATTTACCACCTGGAAAATATGTTTTTAAGGTGAGAGCAAAAATCGCAAATTCTAAACCTGAAAACATTGCAATTTATAGTTTTGAAATTTTAAAACCATGGTATGCTACAAACTTGGCTCTGATTTTATATTGTGTTTTAGGAGTTTTATTAGCGATATATATACACAAAACCTATAAAAGATATTATAAAAATAAAGAACAAAAGTTAATAGAAGAGAATAACTTATTATTAGAAATTGCTGCTTTAGAGAGTGAACAACAATTGATGAAACTTAAAAATGAGCAATTATCTAATGATGTTGATAATAAAAATAAAGAATTAGCTGTTTCAACTATGAGTTTGATTAAAAAGAATGAGTTGCTATCACTAATTAAAGAAGACTTGAAGAAAACATCAGAAGATACCAATAAAAGTATCAAATCTGTAATAACTACTATTAATAAAAATATTTCAGAAGAAGATACTTGGAATGTATTTAAAGAGGCATTTGATAATGCAGATAACGATTTTTTAAAGAAAGTTAAGCAAGCCCACTCATCATTAACACCTAATGATTTAAGATTGTGTGCTTATTTGCGATTAAATTTATCTTCTAAAGAAATTGCCCCTTTGCTAAATATTTCTGTGAGAAGTGTTGAAATAAAAAGGTATCGTTTGCGTAAAAAAATGGATTTATCACATGAACAGGGTTTAGTTGAGTATATTTTAGCATTTTAATCACAATAAAAACATAAAATTACCTATACAAAACCTCAACAACAACGTTTTCGAAATTAATTTTGTATAAAAAAATATTTTTTTGACATCTTTAAAATCACCTCATAAACACTAATTAGTTTTATTGAATTATAAAATTATTAGTGTTTTTTTTATGATGTATGTTTTTTGTAGAGGTTGATTTTGAAAAATTATTAAATGTTGTATATAATTTTATACGTATCAAAAACCTAACAAATTATGAGATCTAAATTTTTATTATTTGCATTCTTGCTGTTTACGTCAATTGGTTTATCGCAAACTGTTGATGTAACAGGAACTGTATTAGATTCCAGTACGGGTGAAGTACTCGTAGGAACAAACATTTTTATTAAAAATTCTCAAACGGGTATTTCTACGGATATCGATGGGAATTTTAAAATTACTGGTGTACCAGTTGGTTCAACCATAGTGTTTACTTACTTAGGGTATAAAGATTTTGAGTATAAGGTGTCAAAATCAGAATCAATTACGGTTAAATTAGTTGAAACTGCTCAAGCATTAAATGAAATTGTTGTTTTGGGTTATTCAAGCCAAAAAAAGAGAGATGTTACGGGTGCAGTAACTGTTATTACAGGTAAGACAATTGATGATTTAAAGCCAATTAAAGTAGAACAAGCTCTTCAAGGTACTGTGTCAGGAGTAGTTGTGACACAACAATCAGGAGCTCCAGGAGCAGGATTGGACATTAAGATTAGAGGAGTTGCAACAAATGGTTCAACAGGTCCTTATGTTATTATTGACGGTTATCAAGGAGATTTAAGTATTTTAAATCCAGATGATATTGAATCAATAACTGTTTTAAAAGACGCTCAAGCTGCAATTTATGGAACTTTAGGAGCAAATGGTGTTGTTGTAGTAACTACAAAATCAGGAAAAAGAAATACTAAAACTAAGGTTTCGTATTCTGGTTATACGGGTTTTCAAGAAACATCAAAAAAATTAAACCTATTGAATGCAACAGAATATGCACTATTACTTAATGAAAGTTATGCAAATGGAGGACAATCTTTGCCTTACCCAAATGTTAGTGGTTTAGGAACTGGTACCGATTGGCAAAATCAAATTTTTAATAAAGCACCAATGATAAGTAATGAATTTAGTTTTTCAGGTGGTTCTGATAAAATGGCTTATTCTTTTAGTGCTTCAGATTTATATCAACAAGGTATTATTGGTAAAGGTAAATCAGATTTTAAACGAAATACAGCTCGTTTGTCTTTAAATGCAGATTTGTCTGAAAAAATTAAATTTCAAACTAATTTAATTTATACATACTTAGACAGAGATTCATTTAATGATAGTGGGTTGGGTTCTGTATTATTCAATGCAATTAATACACCATCAACACTTTCTGTATATGATACAAATGGTAATTATACTTTAGTTCCAAGTACACCAGGTTACGGCATAGAAATTATTAATCCATTAGCACAATTAGATAATACATTTAATGATTATAAATTAAAAAAATTAAATGGAAGTGTACGATTTGATTATGATTTAATTAATCATTTAAAATTGACAGGTAGGATGGGTTTTAATACTAGTAATAGTGATGGTAAATCTTTCGCAAAAGAAGTTTCTTATGGAGGAAAAGTATTTGACGTAACTAGAAGTAGCGTTTCTCAAAATAAGATTAATGATAATAGTTACACTTTTGATTTTTTTGCAGAATATAATAACACATTTGGTGAAAATCACAAAATTAAAGCTACAGTAGGAACTACAGTTTATAAAGAATATGGTTCAGGTTTATTTGGAACAGGTTATGATGTTCCAAATAATTCATGGGAATACGCAGATTTAAGTTTAGCAACTGGTACTGGTGGTGATGGAGTAAGAGATACTTATTCGTATGCTTATGATGAAAGAAGATTATCCTTTTTTGGTTTTTTTGAATATGCTTTTAATGGAAAATACTTATTAACAGGAGCGCTGAGAAGAGATTTATCAACCAAATTTGGTCCAGAAAATAGAGTCGCAATTTTTCCATCATTTACTGCTGGTTGGGTAGTTTCAGATGAAAATTTCTTTAAACAAACAAAAGCATTGAACTTTTTGAAATTAAGAGCTAGTTATGGAGTTTTAGGTAATGATCAAATTAGAAATAATGGATATGTAGGTTCTCTAAGTGGTGAAGCTACATATGTTATCAATGGAAGTGTTGTTAATGGTACAGCGGTTGGAGTTTTACCTAATCCAAAATTACAATGGGAGGAAGCTAAAAAATTTGATATTGGTGTTGATTTGAAAATGTTTGATGAAAAAGTGTCAATCACATCAGATTATTTTTCTGAAACCAGAGATAATTTATTAATTGGAAATATTCCTGTTTCAGGCATTACTGGTGTTTATGCTCCAGGTTCAGGTTCTCCAACAATTAATGCTGGAGCCGTTAGAAACAGAGGATTAGAATTTGCAATTAATTACGAAGACAAGATTTCTGAAAGTATGAAATTTAAAGTTGGTTATAACGTAACAACTATTGATAATGAAGTATTAGAAGTAAATAATAGTACAGGTTATTTAGAAGGAGGTTCATTTGGTGTTGGCCAATTATATCCTGTAAGAATGGAAGCAGGTCAACCAATGGGGTATTTTTATGGATATCAAACGGATGGTATTTTTCAAAATCAAGCTGAAATAGATGCACATCCATCACAAGCAGCTTTAGGAGCGGCAACTTCACCTGGAGATATTCGTTATAAAGATTTAAATAATGATGGTGTAATCAATCAAAATGATAGAACTAATATTGGCGATCCAATTGCTAATGTTACAATGGGTTTTAACTTTACATTCAATTATAAAAATCTAGATTTAACATCATATTCTTATGCATCATTAGGAAATGATATGATTCGTAATTATGAAAGAACGCTTTCTGATGTAAATAGGTTAAACTATGTTTTAGATAGATGGACTGGAGAAGGAACAAGTAATTCGGTTCCAAGAGTTACCACAGCAGCTACTAACAATAATGTTTTATCAGATTATTTTGTTGAAGACGCATCGTTTTTAAGAATTCAAAATATTCAATTAGGTTACAGTTTTTCAGATAACTTAATCAATAAAGTTGGATTAACTAAATTACGTTTATATACTAGCGTTAATAATGTATATACATTTACAAAATATAGAGGTTTTGATCCAGCGGCAACTAATGGTTCTCCTATTGGAGGAGGAATTGATTATGGATTTTATCCAACACCTAGAACATTTATTTTAGGTATTAATGCTAACTTCTAAATAAAGAAATTATGAAAAAATATATAGTAAAAACAAGTTTAGGATTGCTACTTTTCACAACACTTTTTGTAGCTTGTACAGATAGTTTTGTTGATAGAGAACCAGTCTATTCAATTGATTCTGAAAATTATTTCAATTCAGAAGATGATTATTACAAAGCGCTAATTGCAGCTTATGATATGCTTCAGTCAAGTTATGTCAATGTTTTATTGGGTGAGATAGCATCAGATAATACTCTATCTGGAGGAGAAAGTGCTAATGATGTAATTGGATTTCAACAAATTGATGATATGACACATACATCGGTTAACAGTAATTTGAAAGATATTTGGAATTGGATGTTTGCAGGTGTAAACAGAGCAAATTATATTTTAGAGTTTAAAGATAAAACTGATTTTGAAGGAAAAGAACAAATTATTGCGGAAGCTAGATTTTTAAGAGCATATTATCATTTTGAATTAGTTAAATGGTTTGGTCCAATTCCTATGAAAGGTGATGCTCGTTTCAAATTAGGAGACGAGAAAATTATCCCACGTTCTTCTGTTGAAGATGTTTATGCATCAATAGAGGCTGATTTAATTTATGCTATAGCGAATTTAAATGAAGTTGCTCCTGAAACAGGAAGAGCTACCAAAGGTGCTGCTCAAGCACTATTAGGAAAAGCATATTTATATCAAGATAAATTTGTTGATGCTTCAAATGTTTTAGAGGATTTAATAACTGATGCAAATTATTCATTAGTAACAAATTACAACTCAATTTTTGAAAATTCTGGAGAAAATGGTTCAGAATCAGTTTTTGAAGTACAGTATACAGATACTGAAGGTGCTGGTTTTGGCTGTTTACAATGTAGTGAAGGGAACGTTGCTGTAGGTTTTAATGGAATTAGAAACTATTCAGGGCCATTATTCGATTCTGGTTATAGCTTCAATGTACCAACACAAGATGCTTATGATGCCTTTGAAGTGGGAGATAACAGACGTGATGTAGCTATTTTGAATATTGTAACATGGGCTTCATCAACAGGAGCCTCTTATGGAACAGGATATAAACACACAGGGTTTTTTAATAGAAAATATTTGCCAAGACAAGGAGACGCAAATATTGGTGACCAAAACTTAACCAATCCAAATAATTATAGAGCAATTCGTTATGCAGATGTATTATTGATGGCAGCTGAAGCATATAATAGAGGAGGTATTGATGATGTAAAAGCTAGAACTTATTTAAATCAAGTTAGACGTAGAGCATTCGGAGATACAAATCATGATATTTCTGCCTCGGGAGCGGCTTTAACTGATTTCATTTTAGCTGAAAGAAGATTAGAATTAGTTGGAGAAGGTCATCGATTCTTTGATTTAGTTCGTACTAATAGAGCGGCAACCACAATTACTGGATTTACTCCAAATAAAAATGAAATATTTCCTATTCCAATTGAAGAAATCCAATTTTCAAATGGAAATTGGCAACAAAATCCTAACTATTAAAAAAAAGCTATATGAAGAATTTTAAATTAATAATTAGTCTTTTCGTACTAACATTCTTTGTAGGGTGTTCAAACGAAGATGAGAATGTAAATCTTGATGGAGTAAATGCCCCAACAAATATATCGGCATTAATGACAATCAAGCAAGATAACTCTGGTAAAGTAACTATTTTGCCAAGAGGAGAAGGAGTTACACAATATGAAGTTTATTTTGGAGATGGAACTGTTGATCCAGCAATCATTAATCCTGGAGGTTCAGTAATTCATACTTATGCAGAAGGTGTGTATCAAGTTAAAATTGTAGGAATGGCTATTAACGGAGAAAAAACCGAAGTGACACAAGAATTAACGGTTTCGTTTTTACCACCAACAAATTTAAATGTTACAATAGCTCATGTACCAGGTGATAATATGTCTATTTCTGTTCAAGCAACTGCTGATTTAGAAACATATTTTCAAGCTTATTTTGGTGAAGATCCTAATCAAGTTCCTGTTGATTTTATGCAAGGAGAAACTATTTCTCATACCTATACAAATGTAGGAACTTATACCGTAACTGTTGTTGCATTAAGTGGTGGAGTCGCTACCACACAATATCAGGAAAATATAACTATATCAAATCCAGTATTGTTGCCAGTAACTTTTGAATCAAGTACATTGAATTATGCTTTCACAAATTTTGGAGGTGCGAATACAGTTGTTGCTTCAAATCCAGACATAAGCGCAGGAAATGGGAGTGCTAATGTTGCTAGATTGACTAAAAATAATGGTGCTGAGGTTTGGGCAGGTTCATTTTTTGAATTAGGCGCACCAATTGATTTTTCAACTATGCAAAAAATAAAAATTAAAGCATGGTCTCCACAGTCAGGAATTGTTGTTAAAATGAAATTGGAAAATTTAGCAGACCCAAATATTAATACTGAAGTTGACGTTACAAATTCAATAGCCAATGGTTGGGAAGAATTAGTATTTGATTTTACAGGTGTAAATAATGCAAATAATTACCAAAGAATTGTATTATTTTTCAATTTTGGTAATAATGGAACTGGATTAAATTATTATTTTGATGATATTGAACTAACAACTGGTGCAGAAACTGTTGTTTTACCATTAACATTTCAATCATCAACTCTTACTTATACATTTACTGATTTTGGCGGAGCTGTAGCATCTGTTGTGAATAATCCCGATGCTTCAGGTATTAACACAAGTTCAAAAGTTGGCCAATTAGTTAAAACAAATGGGGCTCAAGTTTGGGCTGGTTCATATATTGAATTAGCAAGTCCAATCAACTTTGCTACAATGCAAAAAATAAAAATGAAAGTTTGGTCGCCACAGGCAGGAATTGTTGTTAAAATGAAATTAGAAAATTTCGCAAATTCTTCAATAAACACCGAATTAGATGTTACTACAACAGTCGCAAATGGATGGGAAGAATTAACGTATGATTTCACTGGAATTGTTAATGCAAATAATTATCAAAGATTAGTTGTGTTTTTTGATTTTGGAAATGCAGGAACTGGCGCTACTTATTATTTTGATGATGTTCAATTATCTAACTAAAAAAATACTGAAAATGAATAAATTTATAAAAAGTTCAATCGCATTTTTATCAATCTTCTTAGCTTTTAGTTGTCAAGAAGATGATAAAGCATTTGGTGATTTAAGTGCACCAACTAATTTGAATGTTGATGTTGCAATTCAAGGCGTTGACACAGCAAATCCCTATGGAGACGGATCTGGAATAGTGACATTTACTGCTACAGCAGATAACGCTATTTCATACAGATATGTTTTTAGTGATGGTACATCTCAAAATGCACCAAGTGGTATTTTTGAAAAGAGATTTACGCAAACTGGGGTAAATGAGTATACAGTTACGGTTATTGCATCAGGTAGAGGTGGTGTGACAACTAATACTACTATTAGTATTGAAGTAAGAAGTGATTTTACCGATGATGAAGCTGTTCAGTTTTTAACTGGTGGTTCACAGAAAAATTGGTATTGGTCAGCTTCTGAGCCAGGTCATCTTGGAGTAGGACCAAATAATTCTGATGCTACTCAAAATTATTATGGAGCTTATTATCAGGCAGCAGCTTGGGAAAAAGCAGCAAGTTCAGAAAGTAGCTGTTTGTATAATAATGTTTTAAAATTTTCATTAGATGGAAATGTTTTAAAATATGAATTAGATAATGGAGGTCAAACATTTTTCAATACTGCATTTCAAAGTGTTGCTGGAGGAAGCGCAGGATATGATTATTGTTATAATTATGATACATCTGGAGTTAAAATAGTTTCTTTAAGTCCATCTGAATCTGTTGTTGTTGCCAATGGTGTACCAAACCAAACAAGAGGGACAATGATGAATTTTTCAGATAATGGATTTATGGGATATTATATAGGACAAAGTTCTTACGAAATTATTTCAATTACAGAAAATAGAATGGTTGTTAGAGCAGTAATGGGAGGAAATTCGGCATTAGCTTGGTATCATACATTTACTACTATACAACCTGTACAAGATCCAGTAACAGATTTTACAAATTTGGTATGGTCTGATGAATTTAATACTGATGGTGCACCTGATAGTTCAAAATGGGGATATGATATTGGCGCAGGAGGCTGGGGTAATGGAGAATCTCAATATTATACTAATAGCGCTAGCAATTCAATTGTGCAAGGAGGTAGTTTGAAAATTACTGCTAAAGCAGAAAGCTTCAGCGGCTCTAATTATACTTCTGCTCGTTTAAAATCTGAAAATAAATTTGAATTTACTTACGGAAAAATAGAAATCAGAGCTAAACTTCCTTCTGGTGGAGGTACTTGGCCTGCTCTTTGGATGTTGGGGCAAAATTATGCAACTAATACATGGCCAGCTTGTGGCGAGATAGATATAATGGAACACAAAGGAAATGAGCCGAATGTAATTCATGGTACTGTTCATTATCCTGGTCACTCTGGTGGAAATGGACCAACAAATAGTACAACAATTTCAGGTGCATCTACACAGTTTCATGTGTATAAAGCAGTATGGACAGCCACTTCAATTAAATTTTATATAGATGATGTACTATTTCATTCAATAGCAAATAACAATTCATTACCATTCAATAGCGATTTTTTCTTGATTTTTAATGTTGCAATGGGAGGTACTTTTGGAGGAACTATAGACCCAGCATTTACTCAATCTTCAATGGAAGTTGATTATGTAAGAGTTTATCAATAATTTTTTTTCATTCATTTAGTTTGTTCATTAACAAGGAGGTAATAAACTACCTTCTTGTTATTTGAATTTTATAACTCTGAAATTTTAAAAATGAAATATAAAAAGATAAAATATAGTTTAACACTTCTTGTAGTACTTGCATTAGCTTGTAATTCGCCAAAAAAAATGATTAACATTAGTCAATTGCAATTGATTGATAAAAAGGTTGATTCTGTTATAAGTTTAATGACCTTGGATGAAAAAATTGGTCAACTAAATCAATATAATGGTTTTTGGGATGTTACAGGCCCTATTCCAAAAGAAGGACAAGCCGCTAAAAAATATGAAGATTTAAAAAAAGGATTAGTTGGTTCGATGCTTAATGTAAAAGGTGTTAAGGATGTATATGCTTTGCAAAAAATAGCTGTAGAGCAAACCCGTCTTGGTATTCCTTTGCTTTTTGGATTTGATGTAGTACATGGCTATAAAACAATTAGCCCAATTCCATTAGCAGAAGCTGCTAGTTGGGATCTAAAAGCTATTAAAAAGTCAGCTGAGATTGCAGCCGAAGAAGCAGGAGCGGTAGGAATCAATTGGACATTTGCACCCATGGTAGATATTTCTCGTGATGCTCGCTGGGGAAGATCAATGGAGGGAGCAGGAGAAGATCCTTTCTTAGGTAGTAAAATTGCAATAGCAAGAGTTAATGGTTTTCAAGGTGATCTATCAACTAAAAAAAATATTTTAGCTTGTGCAAAGCATTTTGCAGGGTATGGTTTTGCAGAGGCTGGAAGAGATTATAATTCGGTCATTATCAGTGATGAAATTCTTCATAATGTGGTTTTGCCACCTTTTAAAGCTACTGTAGATGTTGGAGTTAAAACATTTATGAATTCTTTTAATGAGTTAAATGGTATTCCTGCAACTGGTAATAAATATTTACAACGTGATATTCTAAAAGGTGATTGGAACTTTGAAGGTTTAATTGTATCAGATTGGGGGTCAATTAATGAAATGATCCCACATGGCTATGCTAAGGATAGTAAACAAGCTGCAGAAATTGCAATTAACGCAGGTTCTGATATGGATATGGAATCGTATGCATATGTGGAACATTTAAAAACTTTAGTAAAAGAAGGAAAGGTAAAAGAATCTATAATTGATGATGCAGTTCGTAGGATTATTAAAGTTAAATTTGAGTTAGGATTATTTGATAATCCATATAAATATTGTGATGAAGCATATGAAAAAGCTACTTTAGGAAAAAAAGAATTTCATGAAGGTGTATTAGATATAGCAAGAAAATCAATTGTTTTGTTAAAAAACGAATCGAATCTTTTACCACTAAATAAATCAGGTCAAAAGATTGCACTTATAGGAGCTTTAGCAAATGATAAAACAAGTCCGTTAGGAAGTTGGAGAATTGGTGCAGATGACAATACAGCTATATCAGTTTTAGAAGGCATGCAAAAATATCCAAATAACCAATTGTTATTTGCTAAAGGTGCTGATGTTGCATTAGGAAGAACTCAATTTATGTGGGAAACTAAGATTAATACTGAAGATAAATCTGGTTTTGCAGAAGCTATCGAAATAGCAAAAAAAGCAGATGTTGTAGTAATAGTTTTAGGTGAACATGGTTTACAATCAGGAGAGGGTAGAAGCCGTTCAGATATTGGATTGCCTGGCGTGCAGCAAGAATTGTTAGAGGAAGTTTACAAGGTAAATCCTAAAATTGTTTTGGTTTTAAATAATGGAAGACCATTAGCTTTTCCATGGGCAGCAGATCATATACCTGCAATTGTTGAAGCTTGGCAACTAGGAACACAAAGCGGTAATGCAATTGCTCAAGTTTTGTATGGCGATTATAATCCGAGTGGTAAATTACCCATGACGTTTCCAAGGGATATTGGTCAAGTACCTATTTACTATAATTATAAGAATACAGGAAGACCAACAATGAATGAACCCGAAAGTGTTTTTTGGTCACATTATATTGATGAAAAAAACACACCTTTGTATGCTTTTGGTCACGGGTTAAGTTATTCAAAATTTGAGTATTCTAATTTAAAATTATCATCAAATAGTTTCTCAATAAATGGTACTATACAAGTAAGTGTAGTTTTAAAAAATAATAGTGCTATTGCAGGTAGAGAAGTTGTACAATTATATATTAGAGATTTAATAGGCAGTTTTACACGTCCTGTAAAAGAATTAAAAGGTTTTGAAATGGTAGAATTACAACCATATGAAAGTAAGATTATAACTTTTGTAATAGATGAAAAAATGATTGAATTTTATACAGCAAATCACAAATGGGAAGCTGAAGCCGGTGATTTTAAGGTCTTTATTGGTGGAAGTTCTGATAATACTTTGGAAGCAGATTTTCAATATAATAAATAGTTGATTATGAAAGATGTTTTTGTTTTATTTTTGTTTAGCACTTTCTGTTTTAGTCAAAACTTAGAAAAAAAACTAATTTGGGAAGAAAATTTTGATGGAACAAAATTAGATGAAACAGTTTGGAATTATGAGTTAGGGAATGGATGTCCAAATCTTTGTGGATGGGGAAATAATGAAGCCCAAGTTTATACTAAAACGAATCATTCAGTAAAAGATGGATTTTTAACCATTCAAGCTAAAAAGGAAGAAAATATATATTCGTCTACCCGAATTACGACTAAAGATAAAAAAGAGTTTCAATATGGAAGAATAGAAACTCGGGCTAAGTTACCTGTAGGAACTGGTCTTTGGCCTGCTTTTTGGATGTTAGGCGACAATATTTCCGATGTTGGTTGGCCTAAATGCGGTGAAATAGATATACTAGAATATGTTGGGAAAGAACCCGATATGGTTTTTACATCATTGCATACACAAGATAGTCATGGAAATACAATCAATACTAAGAAAACAAAAATTGAAAATATAGAAGAAGGTTTTCATGTCTATACCATTGAATGGGATACAAATAAAATAGCTTTTTTTGTCGATGAGGTTTTGGTATATACATTTCAACCTAAAATTCAAAATGAAAATACGTGGCCTTACAATCAACCGTTTTATTTTATCATTAATTTAGCCATTGGAGGCAATTTTGGAGGACCAGAAATTAATGATGCAATTCTTCCTCAAGAATTTATAATAGACTACATTAAAGTATATCAATAATTCAATTTTTACTTCAAGAATATGCGTTTAGACACAAACTAAACGCATTTTTTGTTTAATTTTTTCATTTTAAATGTTAAAATTTCATTGAATGTTTGTTTTATAATTAAATTTTATGTTAAATTTGGCTTATTAATCTTATAAACAGAATTGCCTATTCAATAAAAATACTTTTTAGAACCCTAATCTTTAAATTAACTAAAAGGTATTGTTATGGCTAATCTTGTACTTCCGGATGCGGTATTGGTGAAGAATTATATAAGCGGCGATGAGTCAGCTTTAGCTTCATTAATTGAAAGACATCAATCTAAAATCTACGGATTTATTTATTCAAAAGTAAACGATAGAGATTTATCGGATGATATTTTTCAGGATACCTTTATTAAAGTTATTAAAACACTTAAAACAAAATCGTATAACGAAGAAGGTAAATTTTTGCCTTGGGTAATGCGTATCGCACACAATTTGGTGGTTGATCATTTTAGAAAATCTAAAAAAATGCCTTTCCAACGAGAGACAGAAGAATATTCTATTTTTAATTATATGTCTGATAATGCACCAACTGTTGAAAGCAAAATGATTACTGAACAAGTTGAGTATGACTTAACACGTTTGTTAAATGAGTTGCCTGATGACCAAAAAGAAGTTTTGATAATGAGAATGTATCAAGACTTGAGTTTTAAAGAAATAGCTGATTTAACAGGCGTTAGCATCAATACTGCATTAGGTAGAATGCGTTATGCTTTGTTGAATTTGAGAAAAATTATTGAAAAAAATCAAATTATTTTGACGAATTAATACTAAAAGTAAAATTTTGCCGTTATCAGATTATAACAAAAATCATATTTAATGGCAAAACTTTACTCTAAGAAAAAATTAGCTCCTCAAAACATGTTACCTAAAAAAGAAACAATTTCGTTTTTACTCAATTATTCTAAAGCATTGAGTGCCTATAAAGTGGGTAATGTTTCGATTGAAATTATAGCTAATTAAAGAAAATGCCTCAAAGAAAATTTGAGGCATTTTTTATTTTATTGTCTTAAGATTTTTTCCATCGCTTTCCCTTTGGCTAATTCGTCTATTAATTTATCCAAATAGCGCACTTTTTTCATCAACGGATCTTCTATTTCTTCAATACGATAGCCACAAATCACACCTGTAATTTTAGAGGCGTTCTCGTTTAATTGAGGCGCTTGTTCAAAAAAGGTTTCAAAGTCAACTTTAGTATCAATTTGTTTTTGAAGGTTTTCAAGCGTATAACCTGTTAACCAACAAATAATTTCATCGACTTCTACTTTTGTTCGATTTTTTTTCTCTGCTTTATTTATGTAATGAGGGTAAATACTCGCAAAAATTAGATGATTTATTTTTCTAGACGCCATTTATTTTTTAATTTCATTAATTACACTTTTTCTACCAATCGTTCTCGTAATAATATCTTTTTCTAAATTCCAACCTCTAGCTGGAGAATATTCGCGACCGTACCAAATAATTTGCAAGTGCAAATCGTTCCAACATTCCTCTGGGAAAATACGTTTTGCGTCTTTTTCGGTTTGTTGAACATTTTTACCATTGGTTAATCCCCAACGATACATTAATCGATGAATATGTGTGTCCACAGGAAAAGCAGGAACTCCAAACGCTTGACTCATAACCACACTCGCTGTTTTGTGTCCCACTGCTGGTAACGATTCTAGAGCTTCAAAACTTTGAGGTACTTCACCATTGTATTTGTCAATTAAAATTTCTGATAAGCCATGAATTCCTTTTGATTTCATTGGCGATAAACCACACGGACGAATAATTTCCTTAATTTCTTCCACACTCATTTTTACCATATCATACGGATTATCAGCTTTTGCGAACAAAATTGGTGTAATTTGATTCACACGAACATCCGTACATTGTGCCGAAAGCAACACCGCAACCAATAAAGTATATGAATCTTTATGGTCTAATGGTATCGGAATTTCAGGATACAATTCATTTAACGTATTTATAACAAATGTTACTTTCTCGCTTTTGGTCATTTTTATAATTTTATTGCATAACTTTAAACAAATTTAAACTTTAAACTTTTAAACTAAAAATAAAATGACAACATTAAAAATAGGGGATAAAGCACCTAGTTTTTCAGGTTTAGACCAAAATGGAATAGCTCATAAATTAGCCGATTATAAAGAAAAGAAATTAGTAGTTTTCTTTTATCCTAAGGCAAGTACTCCTGGTTGTACAACAGAAGCGTGTGATTTGAGAGATAATTTTGATCGTTTTCAAACTAATAATTATGCGTTGTTAGGTGTAAGTGCTGACAGTGCCAAAGCGCAGACAAAATTTGTAGAGAAATATGATTTACCTTTCCCATTATTAGCAGATGAAGATAAATCGGTGATTCAAGCGTTTGGTGTTTGGGGACCGAAGAAATTTATGGGTAGAGAGTACGATGGTATCCACAGAACTACTTTTGTAATTGATGAAAACGGAATTATTGAAGATATCATTACAGATGTAAAAACTAAAGCTCACGCTGCTCAAATTTTGAAATAAAAAAAGGCTACAATTTGTAGCCTTTTTTGTTATTTTATTTCTTCTGGTTCTTTTAAATCTAATTCACAAGCAAAAGAGAATAATTTTTCTTTTTTAATAATATCAGCAGTTCCATCAGGTAGTAAGTTTTCCCAACCTGTTTCTCCTTTGCAAATCATTTTTAATATTTTTCTAGAGAAAATATCTAAATTACTTTCATCATAATCTTTAATATCGATTACTTTTCCATTGAATTTAAAGAATTTATATAATTCTTTCATTCTTGGGTGTACTTTTAAGTTTTCAGACGTGATGATGTTTCCATCTTCATCTTTCATTGGATATAAATATACTTTTAAATCTCTGTAGAATAATTTTCCGAAAGCTTCTAAAATTCCTCCAGATAAATGGCGGTAATATTTTTCGTCAAAAATTTCGACCAAGTTACTAACTCCCATTGCTAATCCCATTCTAGCTTTTGAATAGTTTGAAAAATATTCAACTACTTTGAAATATTCTTGGAAGTTCGAAATCATTACGGTTTGTCCTAGTTTACAAAGCAATTCTGCTCTATCAAGGAAGTCACGTTCATCAATTTCACCTTCTGCTTTTAGGTTCGAAAGTGTAATCTCAAAAACTACAAATGTATTTTCTTTATCTACTTTATTTTCTTGAATAAACATATTGTATGATTCTTCATACATGTCCATGTTTACTTTAGTTACAGGTCTAAAACTTCCTCTTAATGCAAGGATATTTTTCTTGTATAAAACCGCAGCAGGAAGTATATTTTTCCCATCAGGTCCAAACATTACCGCATCTGTCATGCCGTTTTTAACCAATTGTAAACTCATTAATCGATTATCAACATTTGCAAAACGTGGTCCTGAAAAGTTAATTGTATCAATTTCTAATTGGTCTTTATCTAAATGATCGTATAAATAACGTAATAATTTTTTTGGATCGTTGTATTTGTAAAATGCGCCATAAATCAAATTTACTCCAAGAATACCAAGAGTTTCTTGCTGCAATTTGGCATCATTTTCTTTAAAACGTATATGTAAAATAATTTCGTTGTAATCTTCGTCTGGTTCAACTTGATATACAATTCCTACCCAACCATGACCTTTAAATTGTTTTGCAAAATCAATAGTTGCAACGGTGTTTGCGTAACTAAAAAACAATTTATTAGGATGTTTGTCACGGCTTAAACGTTGTTCCACCAAATTAATTTCGTGGGTTAACATTTTTCTTAAACGACTTTCAGTAACGTATCTTCCATCAACTTCTTCACCATAAATTGCATCACTAAAGTCTTTATCATAAGCAGACATTGCTTTTGCAATAGTTCCAGAAGAAGCTCCAGCTCTAAAAAAATTACGCACTGTTTCTTGTCCAGCTCCAATTTCCGCAAAAGTACCATAGATATTTTCATTAAGATTTATTCTTAGGGCTTTATCTTTTGTGGAAGGAATCTGTTCAATTTCTTTGTCACCACGAACTTTAATATCAGTAACCATATGTGTTTAATTTGGGCTTTTTCTTAACATTTAGCGTTAAAACATAATATTTGCAAAGTTAGTCATTTTATGAAAAAATAAGGTAAATATTCTTATTTTTGTAAAAAAAGAATTGAAAGTATATTTTTTAGGAACAGGTACTTCACAAGGAATTCCAGTAATTGGAAGCCAACATTCAGTTTGTTTAAGTTCTGATTCACGTGATAAACGATTACGAGTTTCCGTGTGGATAGAAGTTGACGAAACTTCAATAGTTATTGATTGTGGACCTGATTTTAGACAGCAAATGCTTACTTCAAAATGCCAGCATATTGACGGATTATTGTTTACTCATGAGCATTCAGATCATACTGCTGGATTAGATGATATTCGTCCATTCTATTTTAAACAAGGTGATATCAAAATTTTTGCTCACAGACGAGTTTTGGTTAATTTGGAAAAAAGATTTGATTATATTTTTGAAACTGAAAACAAATATCCTGGAGCGCCATCTGTTACTCCAAATGAAGTTGTAGAAAATGTTTCTTTTTTGGTTAATGATATTACAGTTGAGCCTATCAATGCTTTACATGGGAATTTGCAAATATTTGGTTATAAAATACAAGACTTTGTTTATTTAACAGATGTAAAAACAATTGATGCAACTGAAATTGAGAAAATTAAGAACTGTAAAGTGTTGGTAATAAATTGTTTGCGAGAAGAACCGCATGCGACACATTTTAATTTAGAAGAAGTTTTACATTTTATATCTTTGGTGCAGCCTGATAAAGCCTATTTGACACATATCAGTCATCTATTTGGTTTTCATGAAGAAATTCAACAAAAGCTTCCAAAAGGAGTTTATATTGCTTACGATAATTTAGAAATTTTAATTTAATATATTATGAAGAATGTTTTTTTATATGGTTTAGTTTTTTCGTTGTTATTCAATGTTTTTCAATATGTTAATTCAACTAAAATATTAGATGCAAAAGAAAAAGAGGTTGAAAATGTAAAAGCTAATTTAAAAATTTCACGCGATTCAGTCATGAGTTTGACAAGTGCTAATTATTTTTCTTTAGAAAGTGATGAAGATGCGCAAGAATATTTTTATTCTCATGAATTGGATTATCAAAAAGTAGCTGAAAAAGTGAAAGAAGATTTGTTAGTTTTAAACGAAAATAAAAAGGGTAATAAACTAATTCCTTATGAACCAATAGATGGTAAAGTTTTTCTAGTAAACAATTCTAAAATTTTAAATCATAGATGGTTGATAGCTGAATTTTCAAATGGAGATTTGTGGGGTCAGATTTTAGTGAAATACTTTGTGAGTCCAGATAAACCAACAGATTTTGAAACAGTTGAAACAGTTTTATATGAAAGACAAACAAAAGAACAATAACATAAACTCTCTAGAAATAGAGAGTTTTTTATTTAATACGTTCTAAAACTCCTTTTCGTTTTACAATGTTTTTATAATCCCATTGAATCTCTTTTGATTTTTTGAGCCAACTTTCTAAATCTTTGCGATTTATTTCGTTTACAGAATTATAATAAATGGAAGCATCTTGAAATTTTGCTCCTAGAATATTGAGTTTATCTTCTTCAAATGATTTTCCACTCCAAAACATTAACCGAATGCCTTTCTTTTGTTTACTGTATCCAACAATTGGATTGCCGTCTAAAAACCAAACAGGATGTGCATGCCAAATTTTATTTTCGGCTTCAGGTAAATGCAAGTTTATTTCATTTGTTAATAAATCACAAATTAACTGGTCTTCAGTTGATTGAGAACTATTGTAAGTTTGCACATCTAAATTCATAGCTATGTATTTGAATCAAAAATAATAAAAAAACTCCGAGTAGTATCGGAGTTTTTTTTATAAGCAAATAGCAAATTAAAATCCATTTACAATTGCTAAAAAATCATCTGCTTTTAAGGCCGCACCACCTATTAAACCACCATCTACATCAGGTTTTGAAAAGATTTCTTTGGCATTATCAGGTTTAACACTACCACCATATAAAATAGTTAAATCATCGGCAATATCAAAACCATATACTTTTTCAACTAAAGTTCTAATAAATTTGTGCATTTCTTGTGCTTGATCTGGAGAAGCTGTTTCACCGGTTCCAATTGCCCAAACCGGCTCATATGCTAAAACAATATTAGCCCAATCTTTTTTATCTAAATGAAATAATCCATCACGTAATTGATATTCAACTACGTTAAAATGGTTATTGTCTTGACGGTCTTTTAATTCTTCTCCAAAACAAAAAATGATACGCATTTCATGTTTTAAAGCGGTATCTACTTTATTAGCTAATAAAGCATCTGTTTCATGAAAATAGGCACGTCTTTCACTATGTCCTAATATTACAGTATTTACTCCAATATCAGTTAACATATGTGCTGAAATTTCACCTGTAAAAGCACCACCTTCAGCTTGGTGCATATTTTGAGCAGCTACTGTTATGTTGTGACCATTTGTTTTTTCAACTGCTTTGGCTAAGTTTACAAACGTTGGTGCTACAATAATCTCTGTTGTTGTGTTCGGTTTTTTAGCAATAATTTCTTCTAGTAATGCAATCGTTTCTTGCTGATTTTTGTGCATTTTCCAGTTACCTGCTACAATGTTTTTTCTCATGATTTTATTTTAATGAATCTAATGTTTGAATTAATTTTTCGTCATCTGCTTCGATTACTTTGTAAAGTACAATTTTTCCACTTTTGTCAACAACCATATAACGAGGAATCCAATCTAAGTTTACAGATTTACCAAAAATACCTTTCATGCCGTCTGAAGTTAAATAATGCTCGCCATTTATTTCATGTTTTTCAATACCTTTTATCCATGCGTCATAGGTTTTATCCATTGAAATAAATAGGTAAGTAGCATCAGGGTATTTTTTTTGAAGGTCTTTTACTTTTGGCATACTTTTAATGCAATCTGAACACCATGAAGCCCAAATGTCTATTACAACGGTTTTTCCTTCATATTTTTTTAGAATTTCGGCAAAAGTAATTGACTTGTTTTCTACAGTTACCATTACATTATTTAAGGCTTCCTTTTTGAAGCTTGTTTCTTCTTTTTGTGCGCAACCTAATGTGCTAATTAGCAATGTTGCTAAAACGAATATTTTTTTCATCATAATTTATTTTTTTAATTCCGAATAATTCTTTTTTATGGTTTTCTTTAATTCTGAAGCGTTGAATTTATTAGCATTAATTCCGTCATAAAATTTTATTTCATTTCCATTCCATAAATATTTTACACCTGGCGTGTCTCGGCTATTGCCTAATACATTCCAAAAACTAATTACATCAACTACTTGATAAGGATATTTGGCACCAGCAATCGTAAAAAAATCTGGAATTTTTTCCACTTCTTCATCCATGAAAATAATTGATATATCTGGAAATGACTTGTCTTTGCGTTTCATTTCGGTCAATTGTTTTGCAGTTTCTTGGCAGTGATCACATCCTGGAGCAAAAAAGCATAGAATTTTTTTGTCTTTATCAATGTTGGGAAAAAAGTTTGCAAAACCAGATTTTTTGGCAACGGGTTCGTCAATTTTCTTTTCTGCTATAATTTCTTTTCCGTCTTTTAATTTAATAGAATCACCTCCAGTAGCAATGGTTTCTGTTGTATAAATGAAATCTGTTGCTGGTTTTAATGTGGTTATGCTGTCATTTAATGTTGAACTAGTATTTGATAACGCGCTTGATATCGATTTCATTGGTGCCAACATAAATATGCTTAAAATTCCTGAAAGAATTACTGTTGAAAGTATCCAAAAATTTGATTTGCCATCAGATGGAAGCAATTTTAATAACCAAAATAACAACCCTACAGCGATGATGTTTTTAATAATGGCTTCTACAGGAGTCATCGGAATTAATTCGCCAAAACAGCCACAATTGCCAGAATTACCACTAATAAATGTTTCATAACTCAAGTGAATAATAAAAACAACTAACAATGTGATAGTAGCTGGAATCGTAATTTTTTTTAAATGATGATTGATTAAAAGTAAAATACCTAAAGCAAATTCAACACCAATCAATGTTCTTGAAAAATAAGGAGCAAAATCTGCTGAAAAGCCTAATGAATAGAGCTGTTTGACTTCAAAAGTAGAAATTGCAAAATAGGGTGAAGGGTATAATTTTGCTATAGCAGAAACAATAAAAAGCGCTGCTACAACACTGCGAATTATCCAAGAAATAGTTTCTTTCTTCATGTGAGAATTTTAATTTTTATAAAATTACAACTTCTATTAAAAACACGTTGTTAACGACTTGTTATTTATTTTCCATTAAAATTAAAGCAAAAACAGAATAGTTAATCATATCTTGATAGTTGGCATCAATCCCTTCAGAAACAAGTGTTTTTCCTTGATTGTCTTCAATTTGTTTTACACGAAGCAACTTTTGTAAAATTAAATCGGTTAAACTACTCACACGCATTTCGCGCCAAGCTTCCCCATAATCGTGGTTTTTGTCTTCCATTAAAGCTTTAGTTAATGCCACTTTTTCGTCATAAAGTGCAATAGCTTCTGCAAAATCCATATCGGGTTGTTCTACAATTCCTTTATCAATCTGAATAAGTGCCATAATACAGTAATTGATAATTCCAATAAATTCTGAAGTTTCGTCTTCGGCAACTTTTCGAATATCGTTTTGTTGAAGACTTCTTATTCTTTGGGCTTTAATGAATATTTGATCGGTTAAAGAAGGCAGGCGTAAAATGCGCCACGCACTTCCGTAATCTTTCATTTTTTTACTGAATAATTCGCGGCAAACCGCTATAACTTTATCGTATTGTTGAGAAGTATTCGACATTATTTGCTGTATATTTGTATGAATTTTTTCCAAAAGTAAAAAAATAAGAACAAAGAAAACAGCATATTGATTAAAGATTTTCATGTTTTTATGAGAAATCGATTTCGTAAGCTGTAAAGCATAACTTACTTTAAAATGACAATCAATTGTAGCGGAACACTTATCGATTTATCTGTGCCAAAAGTAATGGGTATTTTAAATGTGACACCCAACTCGTTTTATGATGGAGGTAAGCATAGAGAAATTAACTCAATTATTCATCAAGTAGATAAAATGCTTTCAGAAGGAGCTGATTTTATTGATATTGGTGCTTATTCAAGTAAACCTAGCGCAGAATTTGTCTCGGAACTAGAAGAAATTGAACGATTGAAAGTGGTTGTGAAAGAACTCATAAATACGTTTCCCAATATTGTTTTATCTGTAGATACTTTTAGAGCAGCTGTGGCAAAAGTGGCTGTAGAACATGGAGTTGCAATTGTAAATGATATTTCGGCTGGGTTGTTGGATGAAAAAATGCTACCTACAGTTGCAGAATTGAAGGTTCCGTACATTATGATGCATATGCGTGGAAATCCTCAAACCATGCAAAGTATGACAAAATATGATGATATTGTTAAGGAAATTACGTTCTATTTTTCAGAAAGAATTCAAAAAGCAAGAAGTTTTGGAATTTCAGATATTATTATTGATCCTGGATTTGGTTTTGCTAAAACAGTAGAACAAAATTATGAAGTATTAAACAAAATGGAAGTCTTCTCAATGTTAGAATTGACATTATTAGCTGGTGTTTCAAGAAAATCAATGATATATAAAGTATTAGAAACTACGCCACAAGAAGCATTAAATGGAACAACAGTTTTAAATACTATTGCGTTGCAAAAAGGAGCTAAAATTTTGCGTGTTCATGATGTAAAAGAAGCGGTTGAGTGTATAAAATTAGTCAGTAAATTAAATGTAATATGAAAAAAATAGTTGTTATAGTTGTTTTAATAAGTTTGTTTTCTTGTGCAGAAAAGGAAGTTTTGCTACCACAAGTTGAAAAAACAATTGTAGATAAAATTGAAGATCATTCGCCAATTTATATGTTTTTTAAAAGTGAAGCCAAGGACACTTTAATGGAAGTGAATAGAAAAAATTCGATTAGTTCTACCAATTGGATTTTTAATATCGATAAGCGATTACCATTGCGATTGGTGATTCCAGAAATAATGAAATTGCAAGCCAAAAAGGAGGGAAGCGCACATAAAAATGAAGCTTCTGAAAATTATTTTTCATATTCAGACAGCATTCATAAACAATTAGCTTTTATTCCTTTTACAAGAGTGAAATTTAAGTTAGAACAACCAAAATTAGGAGTAAATATTTATTTTGCTAAAAGCAATAGGGTTTTTGTAAATTCGACAGAAGTTAAAAAAGAAGATTTGGTAAACTATTTAGAACATTTACCAACAGATAAGCCATTGCATTATAATTTTTGTTTTGATAAAACAGCTGATTATGGAAGTTTTATTAAAAATATGGTTTTTATTCAATCATTAGAAATTGAAATGAAAATTATGGAGTTTTATGTTTATTAAAGTAAAATAAATTAAGTTTTATGAGAAATAGTTTTTATATAATATTTTTCTTTTTTATCATTTTTTTTGGTTGCGCACAGACAGCAGAAAGAAGAAGTTTTCATGGAAAAGAATTTGCTGAAAAAGAATTAAAAGCAGCATTAAATCAAAATAATGAAGTAAAGTTACATGAAGATACTATATTAATAAAAGATAGTATAACTGCTATAAAAATTGCTGAGCCAATACTTTTTGAAATTTATGGAGAGGAAAATATCTCATTACAGAGACCTTACGAGTGTTATTTAATTGAAAATTATTGGGTTATTTCAGGAACATTACCGGAAGGGATATTAGGAGGAACATTCCTATTCATTTTTGATTCGAGAAATAATGAGATAATTAAAATTATACACGGAAAATAATTACTACTGATGATGATACGGTTCGTTTCGTAAAATAGTAAATCCTCTATAAATTTGCTCAATTACAAACAAGCGTACCATTTGGTGAGAGAATGTCATTTCTGATAAAGATACTTTTCCTTGTGCTTTTTGATAAACGGTTTCGCTAAAGCCATATGGACCGCCAATAACAAAAACTAATGTTTTGATTCCAGTGTTCATTTTCTTTTGCAAATAGTCTGAAAAGCCTACACTGCTGAATGTTTTTCCATTCTCGTCCAACAAGATAAGTTGGTCTGTTACACTGATTTTTGACAAAATGAGTTCGCCTTCTTTTTCTTTTTGTTGGGTTTCTGATAAATTCTTTACGTTTTTGATATCTGGAATAATTTCTAAATCAAATTTCACATAAAAAGACAATCGTTTTGTGTAGTCATTAATCAATGATTGCAAGTCTTTATTATCAGTTTTACCAATAGATATAAGTCGAATATTCATCAGATTACTTTTAGTTTGTAAATCTATTAATCGTTGTAAAAATAAATAAAAAAAGCACTTCAATTTTGAAGTGCTTACTTTTTTGTGGGGAGAGCAGGATTCGAACCTGCGAAGATGTAATCAGCGGATTTACAGTCCGCCCTCGTTGGCCGCTTGAGTATCTCCCCAAGCCATCTTGCTTATTTGACTAAGCGGTTGCAAATATAGAATTGTTTTTCTTACAAACAAAGATATTTACTACTATTTTATTACGTTTTTTCTAACTTTCTGTAAATGAAAAGCATAAAAAAATCTCCCGAAGGAGATTTTATATTTTGTGAGATAAAAAATATTATTTTTCACCTAAAAGTTCTTTAACTTTAGCTTTTAAAGCATCTCCTCTTAAATCTTTTGCAACAATATTTCCTTTAGCATCTAAAATAAAAGTAGCAGGAATTGATTCTACACCATATTGTTTTGCAATTGGCTCAGACCATTCTTTTAAGTTAGAAATATGATTCCAAGTCAATCCATCTTTTGCAATAGCTTCTTTCCATTTTGCTGCATCTTTATCTAAAGAAACACCAATAATGTTTAATCCTTTGCTGTGGTATTCATTGTATAATGCAACTACATTAGGATTTTCTTTACGACAAGGTCCACACCAAGACGCCCAAAAATCAATGATTGTAACTTTTCCTAATGATTCTTTTAATGATAATTTTTTTCCATCAGGAGTATTTGCAGCAAAGTCTGGTGCTGGTTGACCAATAGTAATTGTTGCAACTTTTTCAGCTGGTTTTTCAGAAAAAGCTTTTTTCATTTTTTTTCCAGCTTTAGTATCTTGAACCTCTTTGCTTAATTTATCAAAATAAGTTTTCCCTTCTTCAAGAGAGATAAATTTTGAATTTACAAAGTTTTCAATTAATAATAAGGCTAAATAAGAGTCGTTATTTTTTTTAACAAAATCTAATGATTTTTTATTCATTTCATCTTGAAAAACTTTCATTTTATTCTGCAAATCTTGCAATGCAACTAAATCTTGCTTTTGCATAGCTTCCATGTAAACTTTTTGGTTTTCATTTTGGAATTTAATCGCTTTTTTCATGATAGATTTACTATCATCATTGAATGTTTGAAAATAATCATTGTTTTTGGTTCCTCCAATTTTTGAGTTTTGAACAGAATCTTTAACAAATTCAATTTCAATGTTACCATTTTCTAAAATGATTGGAAGCGAAGCATTGTCTTCAAATTTAACATAAGCAAATTCAATTCCTTCTTTTAGTTTTCCATCAAATTTAAATTTTCCATCTTCTACAACGGCAGTATCAATTGCAACTGGCATTCCTGTTTCGTTAGGAACTTCAATGAATACTTTTTTTCCATTTTCGATTCCTTTTGCTGTTCCAGATACTTCGTAGCCATCTTTATTACAAGATAAAAGAATTACTGCAGCTGTAATAATTAAAATTATTTTTTTCATTTTTATATTAAATTTTGGCAAATGTATTTAAAATTAGTGAGTATAAAAATTATTAATTTGTAATAGTTTCATAAAAAAAGTCAGGCACAAGACCTGACTTGAATAATAACTTAAAGAAAATTATTTTAGTGTACTTGGACAAACAAAGGCTGTCAGAGGTACATTTGTATTTCTAATTCCAGCCATTCCTTTTTCTACATTAATCATATTGTGATAACCTCTCGATTTTAAAATAGAAGACATAATTACCGAGCGATAACCTCCAGCACAATGCAAAAAGAAAGGTTCTTCTTTTGGAACTTCAGCTAATTGTTCATTTACATAGTCTAGAGGAATATTGATGGCTTTTTCAACATGTTCGGCGTTGTATTCACTAGGCTTTCTAGCATCAACAACAATAGATTTTTCATATTTAGAAACAAACTCTTCTGGAGATATTGAATCTATAGTATCGGTTTCAAAACCAGCAATTTTCCATGTATTTAATCCGCCTTTTAAATACCCTAAAGTATTGTCAAAGCCTACTCGAGACAATCTTGTGATGGTTTCTTTTTCCATTCCATCTGGAGTAATTAATAAAATGGGTTGTTTGGTGTCTCTAATTAATGCTCCAACCCAAGGCGCAAATTGTCCATGTAAACCAATAAAAATAGAGCCAGGAATATGTTCTTTTACAAAATCATTTTCGTGACGAACATCTAATATCAATGCTTCAGATTGATTCGCTATTGTTTCAAATTCTTCAGCCGAAAGTGCTTTATTTGCTTTATTCATTATATTTTCAAGGCTTTCATATCCTTGAATATTCATCATTACGTTTTGTGGAAAATAGGCTGGAGGAGGTGTTAATCCGTCTAAAAGTTCAGCGATAAATTCTTCACGCGTCATATCGGCTCTTAAAGCATAATTTACTTTCTTTTGATTTCCCAGTGTATCGGTGGTCTCTTTACTCATGTTTTTTCCACAAGCACTCCCAGCACCGTGATTTGGATAGACAATTAAGTCATCGCTTAACGGCATAATTTTGTTGCGAAGTGAGTCATATAAATGATTAGCTAAAACTTCTTGTGTTAAGTCTTCAACTAATTCTTGTGCTAAATCTGGTCGGCCAACGTCGCCAATAAATAAGGTGTCGCCAGTGATTATTCCATGTTGCTTACCACTTTCATCCGTTACTAAATAACAAGTACTTTCTAATGTGTGACCAGGAGTGTGAATTGCTTTAATTGTAACGCCACCAACCTTAAACTCTTGTCCATCTGTTGCAATAATAGCATCAAAGTTTGGTTTGGCTGTAGGGCCATATACAATTTTAGCACCTGTTTTTTGAGCCAAATCAATATGTCCTGAAACAAAATCTGCATGAAAGTGTGTTTCAAAAATATAGTTTATTTTTGAACCATCTTTAGTTGCTTTATCAATATAAGGCTGCACTTCTCTTAATGGATCAAAAATGGCAGCTTCTCCATTGCTTTCGATGTAATATGCTGCATGAGCAATACATCCGGTATATATTTGTTCGATTTTCATAGCTTAAATTTTTTACAAAAATACTTTATGTTTTTTAATAGTTTGGTACTGTTTGTTACATTTAAAATTCTTTTAACAGGATTATACCTGCCATAATTAATACAAAATAGGCAAATATCTTTTTAAGTTGGTTTTCATTAGTAAATTTACTCCAATACATTCCTATGAAAATACCAACGACAGAAATGGAACTAAATGTTAATAAGAATAGCCAGTCAATAGTAATATTTTGAACGTCACCCATGAAACCTATTATTGAATTCATTGCAATGATAAATAATGAAGTTCCAATAGCCTTTCGCATAGGTAATTTTACAAATAATATTAATGATGGAATAATTAAAAATCCGCCACCTGCGCCTACAAGACCAATAATAATTCCAATACAAAAAGTTTGAATCCCTATGAATAGTATGTTTCTATTTTGTGTTGGCAATGTTTCTGCATTTTTCTTTTTTAAAACAGAAAGGGCTCCAAATATCATGATTACTGCAAAAAATACCATTAAAAACATATTTTTCGTAATGACAAAAGGTGCTTTTAAAATAATCTCTGGAATTTGAGGTACAATGAATTTTCTAGTTAAATAAACAGCAATAAATGATGGAATTGCAAAAATGAATCCGTTTTTTATGTCTACTAAATTTTTTCTATAATTTTGAATGGCTCCAAAGGCAGAAGTAGTTCCCACTATAAAAAGGGAATAAGCTGTTGCTACTACTGGATTAATAGATAATATATACACTAAAATAGGTACAGTTAAAATAGAGCCACCTCCACCAGTTAGTCCTAAAACTAAACCAATACAAAGTGCACCAAAATAGCCAAGTAACTCCATTAAAATTCTAAAATTTCTATTTTATTTCTATGCAGTTTAATTTTACCTTGAATTTCTAATGCTTTTAGCAATCTTGAAATTACAACTCTTGAAGTATGCATTTCATAAGCAATTTCTTGATGCGTATTATGAATTTCAGTATCACCAATAACTTTTGCTTTATCAGTTAAATATTTGTACAAACGTTCGTCTAAATTCATGAAAGCTAACGTGTCAATAGCTTCTAGCATTTCCATTAATCTTACATTGTAGCTATCAAACACAAAATTTCTCCAGGTTTTATATTTGGTTAACCAATCTTCCATTTTTTCAACAGGAATCATTAATAGTGCTCCATTAGTTTCTGCAATGGCTCTAATTCTACTTTTAGATTGTCCCATGCAACAAGTCAAAGTCATGGCACAAGTGTCACCTCGCTCAAGAAAATATAAAAGCAATTCATCCCCATTTTCATCTTCTCTTAATATTTTAATTGCGCCGTTTAATAATAGTGGCATTGTTTTGATGTAGTCGCCAATTTCAATTAAATAGTCATCCGCTTTAAATTCTTTGTAAGTGGCAACTTTTAAAATTTCATCGATAAGAGCTTCTTCAAAAATATACCCGTAGGCTTGATTTAAAATATCTTTCATTTGAATTCCTTTTTTTGTAAAGATACTATTAATCTTTAAAAATCAAATGTTACATTTGTTACAAAGTAATTGATTCAAACAAAAATGATCCAGAAAAAGTACAATAAAACCAATTTTCATAAGCATACTTTTTGTGAGTTTAGAGAAGTTACTTTTGATGAAATTTCTGATGTAATAATTCATCATAAAAGTAAATCGGGAAGTAGCTATAGTTTTAATGATGAAGGAGTTTATCGGATTTCAAATCACTGGGGAAGAGCGGCAAATTGTAGATGGCGATTGATTTCAAGAGCAAGTTCAAAAATTAATAATTCGAATAATAAAATTGGTTTTGCTAAATGGGTTGATTTTTATCCGAATAATGACACTGAGAAACTTTTTTATATTGAAGTTGATTTTGAGTCAAATGATATAATTTTTCAACATAAAAATAATCCGAATTTTGATGGAAAATCAATTGTTCGAAATGCTTCGGAAACTGCTAAAGTAATTCGACAAATTAAAGAAATATTAGAAACTACCACTTGGGCAAGCTATTATGAAATTGAGAATATTCAGTTGACAAGGAAAAAAATAATAGAATCATTATTAAAAACTAACTTATCTTTGGCAGAAATTAAACGAAACATATTGTCTTAAAATGAATAATAGCGAAAAAATAATTAATGATATTCAGGAAATAATTGATTTTATTGCGGCTAATAAAGTAGCTGAAGCCAATTCAAAACTACTTGAAGTTAGTGAGTATCTAGACGATTTATTAGATACGACCGAGGATGATGATACAATGATTGAGTTGAGTAAATATCAAGTGTTATTAAATCACTTAAATTTAAAAATAAACCCATAAAAAAAGCCTTGAATTTTCAAGGCTTTTTTAGTTTTTCATAGCAATTTTTCCCAGTCGATATTAGAACGCTAACTTTACAGTTAAATCAAATTCATCATAGATAGCTTTATCTCCTAATCCGTCAAAGAAACTTCCTGAACCATATTTGATGTCATATTTTGTTCTGTCAACTTTTAAAGCAGCAGTAGCTGTATTTCCATTTACGGTAATTTCAAAAGCAATAGAATTTGTTTTTCCTTTGATTGTTAAATCAGCTGTAACAGTATAAACTCCATTTCCTTTTTCTCCAATAGATTTGAAAACTAAAGTAGCAGTTGGGAATTTTTCAGTTCCAAAGAAATCATCAGATTTTAAGTGACCATCTAATTTTTCTTTCATTCCACCTGATAAGTCTGTAGTTGATACACTTGTCATATCTACAGTAAAGTTTCCTCCAACTAATTTTTTACCGTTGAAAATTAATTTTCCTTCTTTTAAATTAATTGTTCCTTCATGGGCGCCAGTTACTTTTTTTCCAACCCAGTTAATTGTACTTTTAGATACGTCTACTTTTTTGCTTACTTGAGCAGTAGTTGATAATGTTACGAAAGCTACTAAAGCTAATGCGATTGATTTTAAATTTTTCATTGTTTTAAATTTTTAATGTTAAAGGGTTATTTATTAAATAGTTTGAAATAATTCTTGTTTAGATTTTCTCACTTTTGCATAATGCTGTGTTGCGTCTTCTTCATGACGGTATCCAACGGTTGCAACTAGAGAAGCATTTAATCCCAATTGGTTTAATCCTAAGATTTCATTATATTTTTCTGGTTCAAAACCTTCCATTGGTGTAACGTCAATTTTTAATTCTGCGGCAGCATTAAGTAAATTTCCTAAAGCTAAATATGTTTGTTTTGATGTCCATACGGCTTTTTTGTCGGCAGGTAAACTTACTAAGTTACCTTTCATAAAATCACCATATCCTTTTAAATCATCAACGCTCAAACCTCTTGTGTTTGCTATATTTTCTAAATAATCGTCGATATGAGATTCTTGCACATCCGTTATATTAGCAAAAACAAATAGGTGAGAAGCATCAACAATTTGTGATTGCCCCCAAGATGCAGGTTGTAATTTTGCTCTAACTTCAGGATTTTCTACAATCAATACTTTGTATAATTGTAATCCATAAGATGAAGCGCTTAATCTGATAGCTTCTTTCAATGTTTCTAAATCTTGTTCAGAGACTTTTTTAGAAGCATCAAATTTTTTAGTGGCATAGCGCCAGTTTTGATTTTCAATAAAATTATTACTCATAGCGTTTTTTATATTAATTTCTAAATTTTTCCAATAGTTCGTTTAGCAATTCAAGTTCCGATATAGATAAATTTTTTGCAAAAGTTTCTTCGTGCTCATTTACGATTGGATCTAATTGAGACAAGAGTTGTAATCCTTTTTCGGTAATAGTAATTTCCATTTTTCTTCTGTTTTCTGGGCAGATTTCTCGGATTACCAAGTCTTTTAGAAGCAATTTATCTACAAGTCTTGTTGTATTACTAGTTTTGGCAATCATTCTTTCCTGTATAGTGCACATATTTACAGGGTTTCCTTTTTGCCCTCTTAAAATGCGTAACACATTAAATTGTTCGGGTGATAAGTCAAATGGTTTTAATATTTCATTAAACTTTTCAGAAATGACATTTTGAGTATACATTACATTGAGTAATGTTTTCTTTTCTATTGCCATTGGATAGGTCGGTTTTATGATTTCTTCTATTCTCATTTGAGTTTGTAAAATTTGTATGTACAAATGTAGTAAAAAAATTATTTGTATGTACAAATGTTTGTTAATTTTTTATTAAAGTTTTGAAATTAAATTTTAGATAGTATTTTTGACTAAAATATTTAGACAATGAATTTAGGACAAAAAGAATGGTGGAGTCAGTTTTTAGCTGATGAAAATGGAGTACTATTAGATGTGCGCACAGAAGATGAATACAACGATGGTTCAATACCAAATGCTATTAATATTGATATTTATAAAGGACAAGGCTTTATATATAAAATAGAGGAGTTAGACAAATCAAAAAATTATTATGTGTACTGTGCGGCAGGAGCAAGAAGTAGCCAAGCGTGTGGTGTTATGCAACAACTTGGTTTTGAAAACACTTATAATTTATTAGGTGGTTTTTCGAATTGGGAAGGACCAACGAAGTAATAAATAAAAAATCCGCTACTAAGCGGATTTTTTATTAAGCAAATCTTTTCAATTTGTTTTTATCGAGAATTGTAATCTTCTTTCCAGTAAGTTCAACAAAACCACTTTTATTAAGTTCTGATAATAATCTAATACAGCTTTCAGTGGCTGTACCAATCATTCCTGCTAACTCTTCTCTTGAAAGTTGAATACGTAATGAATCATCATCATTTTTTCCAAAAGTTTCTTCTAAATAAATAAGTGTTTCTACAAGTCTTTGGCGAACAGTTTTTTGAGCCATGTTTACCATATGATCGTCGGCATCTTTCAAATCATCACATATCGTACGCATAACATTCATTGAAAATTGATTATTATCCGTAAAAAATTGCATTACTTCACTCTTTGGAATAAAACAAACTTCCATGTCTTCTAATGCGACAGCACTTAAATTTGCTGGTTCATCACTTATCATAGAACGTTGTCCTAATAATTCGCCAGGTTTTACCAATTTTACAATTTGGTCTTTACCATTATCACTTAGTTTTGACAATTTACAAACACCGTCTTTAACACAATAAATACCATTAGTCACTTCACCTTCTTCAAAAATAGGTTCACCCTTTTTGATGGTATAAGAAGTTTTACATTCAGCCATTTTTAAAAGTTCTTCTTTGTTCAAAGCTTTTAAAGAACTAAACTGCCTTACGATACACTGTTCACATTTTTCCATAAATAAATTTTATTTATTGCGATTACAAAATTACAAAAATGTATGACAAATATCATATTTTGTACTATATTTATAAAAGAACTTTGTCAAAGGTAAAATGAGCAAATTTATGGACACAGAAAATTGTTTCCATTGTGGTAATGAAATAATAAAAAAAGACGAGATTTTATTTGATGATAAGAAATTTTGTTGCAATGGTTGTAAGGCTGTTTACGAAATTTTTAGTCAAAATGATTTGTCGTGTTATTATGATTTTCAGGCTGCCCCTGGCGCTACTCCACAGGATATACAAGGTAAGTACGACTTTTTAGACAATGAAGAAATTGTTACAAAACTTCTCGAATTCCAAGAGAATACAACACATATTGTTTCACTCTACATTCCTCATATACACTGTAGTTCGTGTATTTGGATTTTGGAAAATTTACAAAAACTTCAACCAGGAATAAGTACCTCTCAGGTTAATTTTGGGGAAAAGAAAGTACGTGTTACATACAACCCTGAAAAGACTTCTTTAAAAGATATTGTTTATCTATTAAGTTCTATCGGATATGAACCTTATATAAGTTTAGAAAACTTTGACGAAGGTAAAAAGAAAGTAGATAGAAGTTTAATCTATAAAATAGGTGTGGCTTTTTTCTGTTTTGGAAACATCATGCTATTATCATTTCCGGAATATTTTGAAGTTGAAGAATATTGGATTAACCAATACAGAGGTTTTTTTAGATGGTTAATTTTTGGTTTATCATTACCTTCTTTTATTTATTCCGCTTCGGGTTATTATGTTTCTGCATGGAAAAGTATTAAGTCTAGGATGTTAAACATTGATATCCCTATAGCTTTAGGAATTATAGTAATGTTTGTTAGAAGTACTGTCGATATCGTTTTTGATTATGGTCAAGGTTTTTTTGACAGTATGTGTGGTTTGGTCTTCTTTATGTTACTTGGAAAATTATTTCAACAAAAAACGTATGATTTTCTTTCGTTTGAGCGGGATTATAAATCTTATTTTCCAATAGCAATTACAAAAGTATTACCAAATGGAACAGAAGAATCGGTTCAAGTATATGACATTGAAAAAGGAGATAGATTATTGATTCGAAATCAAGAATTGATTCCTGTTGATGGTATTTTAATTTCAGAGAAAGCTGCAATAGATTACAGTTTTGTTACTGGTGAAGCCGTTCAAATTGAAAAAAAATCAGGAGATAAAATTTTTGCTGGTGGAAAGCAATTAGGAAAAGTAATTGAAATGGAAGTGCTTTTTTCGGTTTCTCAGAGTTATTTAACGCAATTATGGAGCAACGATGTTTTTCAAAAGCGTGTAGAACAGCAACATAAAACTATAACAGATAGAATCAGTCGCTATTTTACACCAGCTTTATTAGCGTTGGCAGTAGTTTCCTTTATTTATTGGATATTTATTGATGTGCAAACTGCTTTTAATGTTTTCACTGCGATTTTAATTGTTGCTTGTCCTTGTGCCTTGGCATTAACTGCGCCATTTACATTGGGTAATGTTTTGCGAATTTTGGGTAATCGTAAATTCTATTTAAAAAATGCTTTAGTTGTAGAACAACTGGCAAAAGTTGACACCATAGTGTTTGATAAAACAGGAACAATTACTACCAATAAAAAAACTTCAATTACTTATGAAGGTCAAATTTTAAACGATTTTGAGTTAAAATTGTTAAAAAATGCACTAAGGGGATCAAACCATCCTTTGAGTAGAAGATTGTATGATTTTATACCAAATCAACAAAAAATTGAAACAATTAGTTTTGAAGAAGTAATTGGTAAAGGAATTTTTGCTAAATTTGAAGAAGGTAGTATAAAATTGGGTTCCTCTCAATTTTTAGAGCATATGAGTGAAAATACGCACAAGAAGACAAAAGTGCATGTCGAAATTAATGGCGTATACAAAGGTAGTTATGTATTTAACAACCAATATCGAAAAGGTTTAGAACAATTATTTGAGCAATTAACCCCCAAATATCAATTAATTGTATTATCGGGAGATAATGATGGAGAACGCAAAATTTTAGAGAAAATGCTTCCTAAAAGTACTTTGTTAGTTTTCAATCAAAAACCAGAACAAAAATTAAATTATATTGAACAATTACAAAGCAGCGGAAAAAATGTAATGATGATTGGAGATGGATTGAATGATGCTGGAGCTTTAGCTCAAAGTAACATCGGAATTTCTATTTCTGAAAATGTTAATGTTTTTTCGCCAGCATGTGATGGAATTTTAGATGCAAGTCAGTTTGATAAAATAGCTTTTTTTATGAAATATTCTAAAAATGCTATGAAAACGATTTACATGAGTTTTGGATTGTCTTTGTTGTATAATGTTGTAGGACTGAGTTTTGCGGTTATAGGTAAGCTAGATCCAATTGTTGCAGCTATAATTATGCCATTGAGCACAATTACAATAGTAAGTTTTGTAACAATTATGACAAATGTATTTGCTAGAAGCAAGTAATTTTAACAAAAAATAAAGATATGATAAATATCATATTTTATAAATAGGAGCAGAAGTAACTTTGTTAACACAAATTTAAGGTATGAGTGTCATTTATATATTAATCACAGTAAGCATCTTCGTAGCAATACTATTTTTAGGCGCTTTCATTAAAGCAGTCAAAAGTGGTCAGTATGATGATGATTATACACCATCAGTCAGAATGTTATTTGACGATGAAATTGTAAAAGAGAATCCAAACAAATTAATACAAACACAAACAGAAAAACAAAAATCAATCTAATTATGGAGAAGCAACAATTTTATTACGACAACAAAATTGTAAGAAACTTTCTATACGCTTCCATAGCTTTTGGAGTTATAGGAATGCTTGTAGGGCTTTTAGTAGCCTTCTTATATTTGTTTCCAAATTTGACTGACGGAATTCCGTGGTTAAGTTATGGAAGATTAAGACCTTTGCATACTAATGCGGTAATTTTCGCTTTCGTTGGAAATGCAGTATTTGCGGGGGCTTATTATTCATTACAACGCTTGTTAAAAACAAGAATGTTTAGTGATTTTTTAAGTAAAGTAAATTTTTGGGGATGGCAGTTAATTATTTTAGGAGCTGCAATTACTTTACCTTTAGGATTTACAACATCAAAAGAATACGCAGAATTAGAATGGCCATTTGATATTGCTATTGCTTTAGTATGGGTTGCTTTTGGAGTAAATATGATTGGAACTATTATCAAAAGAAGAGAACGTCATATATATGTAGCTATTTGGTTTTACATTGCCACATTTATTGCGGTTGCTTTGCTTCACATTTTTAATAGTTTAGAATTACCAGTATCAGCATTAAAATCTTATTCTGTATATGCTGGAGTTCAAGATGCATTAGTACAATGGTGGTATGGTCATAATGCAGTAGCATTCTTTTTGACAACGCCGTTTTTAGGATTGATGTATTATTTTGTGCCTAAAGCGGCTAATCGTCCTGTATATTCTTATAGGTTGTCAATTATTCACTTTTGGTCGTTAATCTTCATTTACATTTGGGCTGGTCCTCACCACTTATTATATTCTGCTTTACCAGATTGGGCACAAAACTTAGGAGTAGTATTTTCTGTAATGTTGATTGCACCATCTTGGGGAGGTATGATTAATGGTTTATTAACTTTAAGAGGTGTTTGGGATAGAGTAAGAGAAGAACCAGTTCTTAAATTCTTTGTAGTTGCTATTACAGGATATGGTATGTCAACTTTTGAAGGACCAATGTTATCATTAAAAAATGTTAATGCGATTGCTCACTTCACTGATTGGATTGTAGCGCACGTTCACGTTGGAGCTTTAGCTTGGAATGGTTTCTTAACTTTTGGTATGATTTATTGGATTATACCAAGAATTACTAAAACTACGTTATATTCTCAAAAATTAGCTAATTTCCATTTCTGGATTGGAACTTTAGGTATCATTTTATATGTGTTACCAATGTATGTTGCAGGATTTACACAAGCATCTATGTGGAAACAATTTAATCCTGATGGAACGTTAATGTATGGAAACTTCTTAGAAACTGTAACTCAAATTATGCCAATGTACATGATGAGAGCAGTTGGAGGAACATTATTCTTTGTAGGTATTTTAACTTTAGTTTACAACATTGTTAAAACTGTAAAACAAGGTTCTGCTGTTGAAAATGAATTAGCTGAAGCACCAGCATTAGCAAAAATAAGTTCTGGTCAATTGAAAGGTGAGAAATGGCATTCATGGTTAGAAAGAAAACCAGTTCAATTTACAATATTAACTACTATTGCTGTTGCTATTGGAGGAATTGTTCAAATCGTTCCAATGATTGTTGTAAAATCTAATATTCCTACAATTTCAAGTGTGAAACCATACACTCCTCTAGAGTTAGAAGGTAGAGATATTTATATTAGAGAAGGATGTAATAACTGTCACTCTCAAATGATTCGCCCATTCCGTTCTGAAGTTAAACGTTATGGAGAATATTCAAAATCTGGAGAATATGTATATGATCATCCATTCTTATGGGGTTCTAAAAGAACAGGTCCAGATTTAATGAGAATAGGTGGAAAATATAATGATAATTGGCATTTTAACCACATGTGGAGCCCGCAACGTATGGATGAAAAATCGGTAATGCCTGCTTATAAATGGTTATTTGATAACAAAGCAATGGATCATTCTTATATTGAGAAAAAAATGAGCGTAATGGTAACTTTAGGTGTTCCTTATACTGAAGCTGATATTGCAAATGCTAAAAAAAGTATTGAAGAGCAATCTGCAAAAATTGAAAAAAGCTTGCATAATGATCCAGATTTTGTAAAATCTTATGAAGACAGTAAGAAAAAAGCTGCAGCAAAAGGCGAAACTTTCGTATCAATGAAAGATAGAGAAATCGTAGCGCTTATAGCTTACTTACAACGTATGGGTACAGATATCAAAGTTAAAAAAGCTGAATAATGTTAAAATTTATTAAACATAATTTAGAAACTATTGATGGAGTAGATATCTATCCTATTATTTCATTAAGTATTTTCTTTGTTGTATTTGTGTCTTTCTTTATATGGGCAATGACTTACAGTAAAGATAAAATCAAAGAGTTGAGTGAATTACCATTCAAAGAAGAAAATTAAATAAATAACTTCCTCTCTTTTACCATGCGAGAGGAAGTTTATAAAAGGTTATCATTACCAATTTAAAATATTAATCAAATGAAAAAATTAATTCCAGCATATGTAAGAGTTCCTTTACTGTTTGCAATTGTATTTGCAGCATTGGAATATTTTATTGACTCCGGAGATAAACCTGCATTTATAAAGTTTCCAATGGTTTCTTTATTTTTAGGAGTATTTCTATTTTTATTAATTGCCATCGAAATTGTTATTAGTGCGGTTGATAAAGTTACTTATCATTTATTAACTGATGAGCAAAAAAAACAATTAGCAGAAGCACAATCTTTACCTTTTACTGAAAGTAAATTCTATCAAGGTATTATGCAAAAACTTACTCGTTCAAAAGATATTGAACAAGAAAAAGATGTAATGCTTGATCATGATTACGATGGTATTAAAGAGTTAGACAACGTATTACCTCCATGGTGGGTTGGTTTGTTTTGGGCATGTGTTGTTTTCGCAATTATTTATTTAGTACGTTTCCATGTAGTTGGAGATTACACACAAGCTGAAGAATTTTTAACTGAAATGGCAGAAAAAGATAAAGAAGTTGAAGAATGGAAAAAAACTGCTCCAGATCAAATGAATAAAGACAAAGTAACTTTATTAACTGATGCAGCAGCTTTGGCAGAAGGTAAAAAAATATTTGAATCTAATTGTGTTGCTTGTCATAGAGCTGATGCAGGGGGAGCAATTGGACCAAATTTAACTGATGAAAATTGGATTTTAGGAGGAGGTATTAAAAATGTATTTAATACAGTAATGGAAGGTGGTAGACCAGGAAAAGGAATGGTAGCATGGAAAGAATCTATAAAACCTACTGAGATTCAAAAAGTTGCAAGTTATGTTCTTTCTTTGCAAGGGTCAAATCCAAAGGAACCTAAAGCAACTGAGCCTGAAGCTAAACCATGGGTTGAAGAAGGAGCTGCTAAACCAGCTACTACAACACCAGTGGATTCAACAAAAACAGAAATAGTTGCACCTGCAACAAAATAAAAAAAGTAAAAAGGTTTTGGGTTCGCTCAAAACCTTTTTTAAACTTAAGTGAGTTTCACTATTGATTAAATAAAATTATTATGTCTAGTCAACCAAATTTGCCTGAAGAAAGTTTTAGAGACACTATAGCTACTATTAATGAAGAAGGAAAAAGAAATTATATTCATCCAAAAAAACCTTCTGGGCCATTTTATGAAAAAAGAAAACTTTTAAGTTATTTCCTTTTAGCGTTTTTAATTTCAGGGCCATTTATTAAAATTAATGGAAACCAGTTTTTAATGTTTAACGTTTTAGAACGTAGGTTTAATATCTTCGGTTTTCCATTTTGGCCACAGGATTTTCATTTATTTGTAATGTCTATGATTGTTGGTGTCGTGGGATTAACCTTATTTACAGTGGCGTTTGGAAGAATTTTTTGTGGATGGTTTTGTCCGCAAACCATTTTTATGGAAATGGTATTTAGAAGAATTGAATATTGGATTGATGGAGATAGAGGAGCACAAATTCGTCTAGCAAAACAAGAGTGGAATGCTGATAAAATAAGAAAAAGAGTTTTAAAACTAACTATCTTTTTTATTTTTTCATTTTTTATCGCAAATGTTTTTTTAGCTTATTTAATTGGAAGTGATAAATTGATTCAATTAGTAACTCACGGTCCTCAGAGCAATTTAAGTACACTTATACCACTCTTAATTTTTACAGGTGTTTTTTATTTTGTTTTTGCTTGGTTTAGAGAACAAGTTTGTATAATTGCTTGTCCATACGGTAGAATGCAAGGTGTGTTACTAGATAACAAATCTATTAATGTTGCCTATGACCATGTAAGAGGTGAAGGTGAAAATGGAAGAAAAAAATGGAGAAATGGTGAAGATAGAACTACAGCTGGTTATGGAGATTGTATCGATTGTAACCAATGTGTTGTAGTTTGCCCTACCGGAATAGATATTCGTAATGGAACTCAGTTAGAATGTGTAAACTGCACAGCTTGTATAGACGAGTGTGATACCATTATGGAAAAAGTTGGTTTACCAAAAGGATTGATCCGTTATGCAAGTGAAGATGAGATTGTTAAAAAAGAAAAATTCAAATTAACAACTCGAATGAAAGGTTATATTGTTGTTTTGGCCATTTTAATAGGTGTTTTAATTTCTATGTTATTTTTAAGAAATGAAGTTGAAGCGACAGTATTAAGAATGAATGGTCAAATGTTTGAACATAAAGGCGAAAACATCAGTAATGTATTTACTTATAAAATTGTGAATAAAACAGTTGAAGATTTAAAAGATATTCACTTTAAATTGAAAGATACAAAAGGAACGATTAAAGTTGTAGGTAAAGAAAATTTTGACGTAAAACAACAAGGTTTAGCACAAGGAACAATGTTTGTTGAGATTAACCAAGCTTTGTTAGAAGGAGATAAAATGGAAATTGAAATAGAAGTTTACAGTGGTGATAAACTAATAGAAACGGCTACCGCTAATTTTATGGGGCCAAGAACTTTCTAAATAAATTAAAAAAATAGCTATGAAAATTAATTGGGGAACAGGAATAGTAATTGCTTTTGCTTTGTTTATGATTTTTATATTGTCATTTGTGTATAAAGTACAATCAAATCAAAAATATGACAATGAATTAGTTACTGATGAATATTATAAAAAAGAAGCAACAGTTCAAGCAGATATTGAAAAAAAGCAAAATGCAAATGCTTTAAAAAATTTAGTTGTAATTAAAGAAGTCGATGAGGGAATTTCAATTGATTTTCCTTCAGATTTTGATTATTCAAAAATAAATGGAAAAGTGTCCTTTTATAGACCGTCCAGTCAGAAACTTGATTTTGAAATTAAACTTTCACTTTCTAGTCCACATTTGCTCATACCTAAAAGTAATTTGACTGGCGGTCTTTGGGACATTACTATTGATTGGAGTTATGAAGGAAAAGATTATTTGAATAAGGAAACAATATATTATTAAAAAGTTATAAATGCTTTATTCGGCTTTGATATTTGGTTTAATTAGTAGTTTTCACTGCGTAGGAATGTGCGGACCGATTGCTATGATGTTACCTGTTGATAGAAATAATGAAGCCAAAAAAATAACACAAATTATTACGTATCATATTGGGAAATTGACTGCTTATGGAATTTTAGGTCTAGTTTTTGGGTTATTAGGCAGAAGTTTTTATTTGGCAGGTATGCAACAGCAATTGTCAATAATAGTAGGTGTTTTGATGATTGTTGTTGCATTAGTTCCTGAAAAAATATTTGCTAAATACAACTTTTCTAAACCTATTTATAAGGTCATCACAAAAGTTAAATCGAGCTTAGGTCAACAATTTAAAAACAAAAGTTATAAATCCTTATTTACAATTGGTTTATTGAATGGGTTTTTACCTTGTGGAATGGTATATGTAGCTATTTTTGGAGCTATTGCTATGCAAAGTGTTTCATTAGGGGTTTTGTATATGATTCTTTTTGGTATTGGAACAATTCCAATGTTAACCGCCGTGATTTATGTTTCAAATCTTTTGTCATTTTCTTTTAGAGGAACGTTGCAAAAAATGATACCTGTGGTAGCTGTAGTAATAGGAATGTTATTTATTATTAGAGGATTAGGTTTAGATATTCCATATTTATCACCAAGTAATATGAGTTTATTTGTGCAGTCTGAAGCCAATTGTCATTAGTAATTAAAATTAATTTATATAAAAGAAAAGCCTCTTCATTTGAAGAGGCTTTTCTTTTATATTTTAATGGTCTTAGTTTACAAGAACTTTTTTAGTTGTTGTTGCATTTTCAGATGACAATTGTAATAAATAAAATCCTTTTGGTAAGTTAGATAACTTGTAAGTATCATTCTCGACTTTAGATGGATTTTTAATTTCTTGAATAATTTGTCCGTTGATGTTGAATAAAACAATTGATTTTAAATCGTTTGCTGTTGAAACATAAACCTCATTATTAATAGCAGGATTTGGATAAACAGAAATTGAGTTTTCAAATGCAAATGAATCACTTGCTAAATAGCTATTCCAAATAATACCAACATATTCTGGATGGTCTATATATGGATTTCTATTACTTTGGTGATTATAGTAAACGTCATTATTAATCGCAATTTCTTTTGCACTTACAGGGTCATCAGTATGCCATTCATATAAAATATCTAAAAAAGGATTTGTAAAAACCCTACCGATTGATCCGTCAAACATATTTTTAGCTTCACATGTTGCAGCATTTGCTGAACTATAAAACTCATCCATATTATCTTCATAGCGGGTAGCAAAATAGAAAAATGCTCTGGCAACATCACCTTTAAAGTCATCAATAGGCTCAAATACTACATCAGAATATCCTAATGCATATCCTGAATTTATGCCATTTCCTCTTTTAGAACCATTCTGAGAAGTATAGGTTGCTGTACCCACTTTTCCAAAAGGCAAATTGTTTCTATCACCATTTACTTTTCCATCTGATGGAACTACAAAAAATGGGTCATTTTTCATCGGGTTAGTAGCATATCCATCAAAATAAGATTGAGGAATTAAATGTTCTCTGTTATAACAATCGCCTTCACTACTATAAGAGCCACATTGTTGCGTTGTTGTTGAATAAGTGTATGGATCTGATCCAGATGGGTTTTCAGAATATAAATCTAAAAGACTTCCATCATTTTCATAGTAGTTATCTCTAAATGCAGTGTGTGTATAAAGTGTCCAAAGTGCTGCATATCCTTGGTCAGCATGTAAATGTTCAGAAGGAATCCCATCACTTACATTATCAATTATTTTTTTAAGGTTTGTTTTCAAGGTTAAACCTGTACCCGTTGCTGTAGTATAATATCCAGCAGGAATTTGTGCCCAACTAATTAATGAACACAATAAAAACGTTATTAGGGTAATGTTTTTTTTCATATCTATTTATTTTTTCTTTCTAATAAGGCCATGTAAAATCCGTCAAAACCACTTTCATGAGCCAGTACTTTTTTATCTTCAACAAAGGTAAATTCTTTTCCAATTTCAGTACTTAAGAAATGCTTAATTTGTTCTTGATTTTCAGATGGTAAAACTGAACAAGTTGCATACACTAATTTTCCGCCTGGTTTTACAATTTTTGAATAATTTTCTAAAACTTCAGCTTGAACTTTACGAATGTTGTCAATAAATTCAGGTTGTAGTTTCCATTTACTATCTGGGTTTCTTTTTAAGACGCCTAATCCACTACAAGGTGCATCAATTAAAACTCTGTCTGCTTTTTCGTGTAATTTTTTTATTGTTTTTGTACTCTCAATAACTCTTGGTTCGATGTTGAAAGCACCGTTTCTTTTGGCTCTAATTTTTAATTGCTTTAACTTACTTTCGTATAAATCCATTGCAATTAATTGTCCTTTATTTTCCATTAATGAAGCCAAATGCAAGGTTTTTCCACCAGCACCTGCACAAGTATCCACAACACGCATTCCTGGCTGAACATCTAAAAAGTAAGCTACCAATTGTGAAGAAGCATCTTGTACTTCAAACAATCCATCTTTAAAAGCATCTGTTAAAAACACATTTGCTCTTTCGGTTAATATTAAAGCATCTGGATAATCAGTATGAAATTCGGTTGCAATATCCAAATCCATTAAAATAGCTCTTAACTTTTCTTTTGTAGTTTTAAGTTTGTTTACTCTTAAAATTACTTTTGCTTGTTCGTTTTGAGCCGCAATTTCTTTAGTCCATTTTTCTTCACCTAATTCTTTAACACCTAATTCATCCATCCAATCAGGAATTGACTCTTTGAATTTTCTAGTTTTACTTAATTCATCAAATTTCCCTTTAATTCGTCTTACAGGGGTTTCTTCAAAATATTTCCAATCGGGTAGGGTATAACCTCTTAATACTGCCCAAACGGCAAATATTCTCCAAATTTTATCTCTATCAAAAGGTTCTTTTACTTCTGCAATTTCAGTATATAAACGTTTCCATCTTACGATTTCATATATGGTTTCTGCCACGAACTTTCTATCGTGACTTCCCCAACGTTTGTCTTTTTTTAGCGCTCTCGCAACAACTTTATCAGCGTATTCACCTTCGTTAAAAATCGCCATTAGCGAATCAATAGTGGTAAATACTAAATTTCTATGTAATCTCATTTTTATTTTAAATCAGCCTGCAAAGATAGGAATAAAAATAAAAAAAGCTGCCTAAATTGGCAGCTTTATCTTTTATCCTCTTCCAGTGTTTCTTGAACCCGAACTTCTTGAGCCTGAATTGCCTCTTGGAGCACTATTGCGTTGTCCTGAATCGCCTCTCGGCGCACTCATTTTAGGTGAAGATTGTGTTCTTGGCTCAGAGTATCCTCTAGGACTTTCTGTTTTTGGTGAACTTGTTCTTGGTTCTGAATATGTTCTTGGGTTTTCGGCTCTTGGCGTACTTGCTTTTGGAGCATTATTTTTTGGTTCTGAATATGTTCTCGGATTTTCAGTTTTTGGACCGTTATTTCTTGGAGAACTTGTTCTAGGTTCATCATTTACTTCGTTTCCTCTTGGAGTGGTTGCTCTTGGAGAAGAACTATTTCTTGGAGTTCCAACTTCATTATCTCTTGTTCTAGGAGTTGCTGTTGTTGCTCTAGTTCCACTATTAGCTCTTGGTTCTGATGTCATTTCACCTCTTGTTCTAGGAGATTTTATAGTTCTATTGTTGTCTAATTCATGTCGATTAGTGTATCCTGCATTTCTATGTGCAAAAGAACGATTTGTGTGTCTTGATTCATAGCCATTTCCTCTTCTTCCATAATAAGATGAATAAGCAGCATGGCATCTTCTGTGGCTTACATAATGATAAGAATGACCAAAGTTAATATGTACATGAATATGATTTCTATATCTAAATACTGGAAACGGATTCCAATAGTAATAATAGCTCGGATAGTAGTTCCAGTACCAAGAAGAACAATATGGACGATAATTAGTTACCCAAAAAGTGGTATAAATTACCGGTGTATGTACATAAACGGGTTCGTAGATATAGTTTTCACCATACATATAAACGTCGCCCACAACTTGAACCTGAACTCTATTGTTTCTATCGCGTTCAATTTCAATTGTTGCTACATCTTGATAAACGTCTTTGTCTAAAACAGCTTGCACAATAACCAAGTGTACATTGCCTTCTACCGATTCAATCACACGAAGATAATCTACATAATTATCGTTATTTAAATCTAAATTTGAAAGTTGTGCTTTTGGATCGTTAATTCTATTTTCAAAGTCTTCTAAATTAGATGCGTCACCAAATACAGAAGCAATGGCTCTTAAATCTAAGTTATCACTAATATCAGCACTTGAAGCTGTAACGGTAGTTTTTTCCTGAGCAAATAATGATGTCAAAGACAACATTGCTAATGCACTTATAGAAAGTAATTTCGTTTTCATAATTTCTGTATTTTGGTTAAACACTAATTTCATGTTTTATATTAACCAATTTCTGTGCCAAAAAATATTTAATTATTTAATGTATTGATTTTTAATAGTTTATAAAATATTTTCAATGATTAAATTTTATTCACTTATATTTGAGAATATAATTCTACCACATGAAAAACTATTTATTTATCCTTTTAATTTGCTTAGGCTGTGCTTCAAAAAAAGAAATTGTTGCTCCTACATTTGAATCTAAAATTGTTTCTACCGAAAAACTGAGTTGTAGAGCCATTTTTGTTGATGCTGATAAAGTGTGGTTAGGAATGGATAAAGGCAGATATGGTTTTTATGATAAGAAAAAAGATACGTTAGTAATAAAAACAATTCAAAGTGTTTCCAATACTACAGAATTTAGAAGTATTGCGACTACAAGAGAGTCTGTTTTTATTTTAGCTGTTGGAAATCCTGCCAAATTGATTAAAATTGATAAAAAATCGTTGCAAGAAACCATAGTTTACCAAGAAGAAAACGAGAAAGTATTTTATGATAGCATGCAATTTGTTGATGATTTAAACGGTTTTGCAATGGGTGACCCAATAGAAGATTGTTTGTCGTTTATTAAAACAACTGATGGTGGTAATTCTTGGGAAAAAGTTTCTTGTGCAAATTTTCCAAAAGTTAGCGAAGGTGAAGCTGCTTTTGCAACAAGTAACACCAATTTAATCGTAAAAGGGAAATCGATTTTTATGGTTTCTGGCGGCAAGAAATCGCGTGTTTTTGTTTCGCACGATTTTGGAACTTCTTGGCAAGTGTATGAAACACCTATTGTACAAGGTGAAGAAATGACCGGAATTTTTACAGCCGATTTTTACAATGATAAAATTGGAATTATTGCAGGTGGAAATTACCTAAAACAAACTCAAAATTGGTCAAACAAAGCTATTACAACTAATAGTGGAAAAACATGGCAACTAATTTCTGAAAATAAAGCTTTTGGTTATGCTTCTTGTGTTCAATTTGTGCCGAATAGTAATGGGAAAAAGCTAATTTCTGTTGGTGGAACAGGAATGTTTTATTCTTCTGATTTTGGTAAGAGTTGGACGCAATTTTCTGAGGATAAAGATTATTACACCTTTAGATTTGAATCAGAAAAAGTGTTTTATGCCACAGGTAGAAATAAATTAGTTCGGTTTGAAATAAAGTAAAAAAAACGCTCAACTATTAATTGAGCGTTTTTTTTTATCCTTTTCTTTTTTCTCGAATTTGTTTTAATAAATGACGATTGAAATCTTCTTCAGCTTTTTTAAGCTTAATGATTTTTTTAGCACTGATAACGCCTTGCAAGTCTTTAATGAATTTTTTACGAAGCGTAAACAAACTTTCTTCAATAGTTTCCATTTGAGTCAGTAGAGCAGAAGCTTCTTTTTCTGATAATTTTTCAACACTTCCAGGCTCAAATCGATCTAAAATAGCTTTCATTTTTTCATGACGCAACTCGGCTTGTTTGTCATCAAACGCATTATAGATAGGCCAAAATTTTTGTGCTTCTTCAGTAGTTAAATCCAGTTGTTCTGTAATGTATGCTACTTTTAAAGCTTTTACTTTTTCTTTTTTATCCTTAAATCCTTGTGCAAAGGAAATTGAAGTTACTAACAACAATATAAAAGGCAATATAATTTTCGTTTTCATATTTTTATTCGTTTAAAATATAGTCTAGGTTTTCAGTTTCCGATAAATAGGCTTCAATTTCATCACTTTCTGTGGTAGAAACGCCAAGTGTAGATTCTAACTCGGTAATATCTTCGTCTGATAAATGCTGAATCAATTCGTTGGTGTTTACACTTTGCTGTTGTGCTAAATAACTTTCAATAGTAGTAGATTCTAAATTACTTTCACTCGCCATATTAAAATATACTGGAATAGCGATTGCCAATAAAAATAATGCAGCAATACTACTAATCCATACTTGCTTACGGTAAAATAAGGATACTACTTTCACTTCTTTGACTGGTTTTTCAGTAGTAATTTGTTGCATTATTTTGGCTTCAAATTGCTCAAAGTAGCGCTCTGGAGTTTTAAATCCAGAGTTAATTTTATCGTTATTTTCTAAATCAAATCGTTTCATATTTATTAGACAAAAATAGTACTAAAAGGTTTAATTGGTATGTAAAAATTCTTCAATTTTCTTTACAGCTATATGATAACTCGCTTTTAAAGCGCCTACCGAAGTAGTTAAAATTTCAGACATTTCTTCATATTTTAATTCTTCAAAATATTTCATTTTAAAGACAAGTTGTTGTTTTTCGGGTAAAGTAGCAATCGCTTTTTGAAGTTTTAATTGAATTTCATTTCCATCAAAAAACACATCACTTTCTAACTTATTCAATGCTTTTTGTTGGGCTTCTTCGCTGCTGATACCTTGTTTTTTGGCTCTTTGCTGCATAAAAGTAATTGCTTCATTGGTTGCTATTCGGTACATCCATGAGAAAAGTTTACTATCGCCTTTAAAACTCTTTAAATTGGCAAATACTTTAATAAACGTATTTTGTAATACATCATCAGCATCATCATGATTCAAAACCATTCCTCTGACATGATTGTATAAAGGTTTTTGATATAATTGCAAGAGTTTTCTAAACGCTTCATTTTGCGTTTTAGGGTTTAGTAATTCTAATACAAATGCTTTCTCGTCTTGCAAAGTCAATCAATTATTTTCATAAGACTAAAGATATTCAAAAAGGTTTAATACAAATTGTTTTTTTTACGCAAAAAACATTTGCACTTTTGTATTTCTTAAAGAAATGAAATGATACAAACAGTAATTTTTGATATGGATGGTGTAATTGTTGATACCGAACCGGTACATCATTATGCGTATCACAAACACTTTAAACAATTAAATATAGAAGTTTCAGATGAGTTATATGCTTCATTTACTGGAAATTCGACTCGAAATATTTTTCAAAAACTAAAAGAGCGATTCAGTTTAGTGGAAGAGGTCGAAGAGTTGATTTTAACCAAACGAAATCTCTTCAACGATGCTTTTGATTCCAAAGAAGATTTATATTTGATTGAGGGTGTGGAAGATTTAATCAAAGATTTACATGCAAACGGAATACAACTAATTGTAGCTTCTTCAGCTTCAAAGGTGACGATTAATAGAGTGTTTACTCGTTTTAACTTGCATCAATATTTTACACATATCGTTTCAGGTGAAGATTTTCCAAAGTCGAAACCGCATCCTGCAATATTTGAACATGCTGCGAGTTTATCGGTTGCTCCAAAAGAAAATTGCATCGTAATTGAAGATAGTACCAACGGAATTCAAGCAGCAGTTTCAGCAGGAATTTTTTGCGTGGGTTACAATAGTTTTCATTCCAAAAATCAAGATTTATCAAAAGCAAACGTAGTCATTCAGCACTTTAATGAACTGAATTTTGAGAAAGTTCGTGATTTAAACTAACTCATTTCTCTATCTTGAAACGTGTGTTTTTCAACTATTCGTTTGCTATCTTTTTTAACGGACTCGTCTTTTCGCATCGACCAAAAGAAATCACTGGAAAACTTTCTAGCTTCTTCCAAATTCACAATCGGAAATGGATAATCTTTTCCAATTTGAAAGCCATACAACATTTGTTCAATTGGAGTTAATTTCCATGGTTCGTGAATAAATTCAGCCGGTATATTTGCTAATTCAGGAACCCATTTCTTAATAAAATTTCCATCTTCATCATGTTCGTACGAATTTTTCACAGGATTATAAACGCGTAACGTATTAATTCCTGTAACGCCAGCTTGCATTTGAATTTGCGGATAGTGTATTCCAGGTTCAAAATCTAAAAATTGTTGAGCCAAATGTGGACTACAATTTTGCCAAGGTTGGAATAAATGATGTGTATAAAACGACACTACCAAAGCACGCATTCTAAAATTCAAATAACCAGTCGTATTCAAACAACGCATACAAGCATCAACCAACGGAACACCTGTTTTTCCAGTAATCCAAGCCTTGTGATATTTTTCATTAACTCTTTGATTCAAATTGCGATAGCCTTTATTAACGGCAATGAATTCCATTGAACATTCCATCTCAAATTTCTGAATGAAATGTGCTTGCCAACGTAAACGTGAAGCAAAATTAGAAATCTGACGTTTGAATTTTCCTTGCCGATGAATTTCCCAAGCTTTGGTGTACACTTGTCGAATTGATAAATTTCCCCATGCAATATAAGGCGATAATCGGCTACAACCTTTTCTAGCCAATTCAGGTTTTGAAATGTGATTGCTATAATTTTGAACGCGTTCTTCAAAAAATGAATTCATATAGCGAATGGCTGTTGGAACACCACCTTTTTGAAAATTAGCATTGTGAGTGGTTTTTATGGAAGGAATATCAAAAGTATTTTCCAACTCTTCAATTTCGATATATTTTACAAAACTTCTTGACGTTGGATTGAAAGGTAAGCAGTCTTTATCCATGTAATCATACCAATCTTCTTTCCATGTATTTCGGTTTTTGATGCCGCGAATAACGCCATTTGTGATGTGTTCTTTCCAAATGATTCCTTTCTCTTCCAGTAAATCAGCTACTGCTAAATCTCTTTCGTAAGTTAATTTTATTCCTGTTTCTTGATGAGAATATATTTCTCGAATTGAAATGAGTTTCGATAGTTTTTCAAAAACAGCAACGGCTTCGCCTTGAACAATTAAAATTTGGGTATGATATTTTAAAAGCTCTTTTTGTAGTGCTTCTAATGATTGTTTTATAAAATCAAAATGACGTCGACTATAGTGATAATCGTTCATCAACGAAGGTTCGAAAATGTAAAGCAATAAAGTTTTCCCAGAAGTCGATAAAGCTTCATGTAAGGCTTCATGATCGTGCAAACGCAAATCTCTCTTGAACCAAACAATTTTCATTTTTTACGTTTTATAGTGTTTAGAGCAACGCTATTTTATCCAACCGCTTCTTTGTAAACTTTAAGGCATTTTTCTCGAGCTTCTTTGTGGTCTACAATAGGTTTTGGGTAATATTGGGTTTCCAATTCAGGAACCCATTTTTTGATGTATTTTAAGTTTTTATCAAACTTCTTGATTTGTTCTGTTGGGTTGAAAATTCGGAAATAAGGTGCGGCATCAACTCCAGAACCTGCAGCCCATTGCCAATTTCCAACGTTACTCGCCATTTCGTAATCTAAAAGGTTTTGAGCGAAATAAGCTTCGCCCCAACGCCAATCAATTAGGAGATGTTTGCACAAAAAACTAGCCACAATCATACGCACACGATTGTGCATGTGACCAGTTTTATTCAATTCGCGCATTCCCGCATCAACAAATGGATAACCTGTTTTTCCTTGACACCATTTTTGAAATAAATCTTCATTGTTTTCCCAAATAATAGCATCATATTTTGGTCGGAAACTTGCATTTTTTGTATGTGGGAAATGCCATAAGATTTGCATGAAGAATTCTCGCCAAATCAATTCGTTCCAAAAGGTTTCGTTCTTTTCAGTGATAGCTTTTCCAATCATTTTTCGAATAGAAATCGTTCCAAATCGCAGATAAATTCCCAAATAAGAAGTTTTATTTAAAGCAGGAAAATTTCGCGTAGCTTCGTAATTCTGAATTAAATTTTTCGAAACATCATAAGGAGTTACTTGAATTTTAGATTTTTCAAAACCAATATCGGCCAACGATAAAAAAGGGTAGAAGTGCTTTGCAATTTTAGCCAATTTCTCTTCCGATGGATAATGAACTAATTTAATTTTCTTGAAATTTTCCTTCCATTTTTTTGAGTATGGCGTATACACCACATACGGACTTCCATCGTCTTTTACCACTTCACTTTTTTCGAAAATAACCTGGTCTTTTGAGGTTAAAAACGAAATTCCTTTACTTACGAACAACTGATTCATTTCCTTATCACGTTTGCGAGCATAAGGTTCGTAATCGTGATTAGTGTAAACCGATGAAACGCTGTTTTCAGCAATTAGTTTTTCAAAAACTTCAATTGGGTTTCCATGAAAAACAGCCAATGATTTTCCGTGTTTCTTCAATTCCGATTGAATTTTCTCTAATTGTTCATGAATAAAAGTAACGCGAGCATCATTTTTTGGTAATTGCGACAGAATGTTTTCATCAAAAATAAAAATAGGTAACACTTCTTCATCGCTATTTAAAGCATGAAAAAATCCAACGTTGTCGTCTACTCTTAAATCGCGTCTAAACCAAAAGATGTTCATGTTTATTTGTTGTTTTTGTTTCAAGTTTCAAGTTTCAGGTTTCAAGTTTTATTGTCATTCCGCCGAAAGTAGGAATCTCCTATGAAATAGGCTTACATTTTAGCGAAGCGAAAATTTCGTTATCCATTTACTAATAAAGTTGACATTCCGCCATCTACGTGGAAAATTTGTCCCGAAATCCAACTGCTTTTATCACTTAATAAAAAGGTTGCCATTTGTGCACTGTCTTCTGGTTTTCCAAATCGTTTTAAAGGATGACGTTCGGCAGATTTTTCTTGTTTACTTTCGTTATTCAAGAATTTATCGGCTAAAGGTGTGTCTGTTAATGATGGCGCAATTACGTTAACTCTAATTTTTGGAGCATATTCTGCGGCTAATGCTTTTGCAAACCCTTCGATAGCACCTTTAGAAGCCGCAACACTCGTGTGAAATGGCATTCCCATAGTAGCTGCAACACTACTAAAAGTAACAATACTAGCTTGTTCCGATGCTAATAAATTAGGCAAAACGGATTGAATTACTTTTACCAAACTTATGAAATTAATTTGTAAATCGGCTTCAAAAGCTTCTGGTTTTAATCCTTTAAATGGTCTTAAATTAATGCTTCCTGGACAATATACTAATCCATCAATCACAGCAGGTAGTTGAGCAGTATCAAGAGTATCTGTGGTTGCATCGAATGGAATATGAATTGCTTTAACATCGGCTATGTTTTCATTGCTTCTTGAAGCGATATAAACGTTATTTTCAAATTGTAGTTCTTTTGCTATGGCTAATCCAATTCCATACGAACCGCCAATTAACAGTATGTTTTTCATGATGTTATCCTTTAAATTCGCCAAATAATTCGATTAGTTTTTTTCTTCTGTAGTCAAATATTTCATCCAATTTCGGTTTAACCAATATGGGATGAACTAGTTGACCTATAATACCAAACGGCACTTTATAATCTACAATATCTTCCATTTCAACACCACCAGGAATTTCTTTGATGAAATGTTTGTGATGCCACAGTGCGTATGGGCCAAAACGTTGCTCGTCAACAAAATACTTTTTATCAACAACGTGTGTGATTTCTGTAACCCATTTTGCAGGAATGCCTAAAACTGGGGTTACTATATATTGTATAATTTGTCCAGGAAACATTGGTCGGTCTGCTCCTGAAAGGATTTTAAATCCCATGTAATCAGGTGTAATAAGTTGTAGGTTTTTAGGGTCAGATAGTAATTCCCATGCTTTGTCAATGCTGATTGGTAAATTTTGTTTGGTATGTAAGCGATATATTTTCATCTTATTTTTTTTGTAAAGTTACAAATTTGTTTAACATATATTGAAAATGATTAAACAATAATATTTCATTTAAGTTATTCTTAACATTTGAATCGCTAACAATTTGTAATTTTGGAAAACTAAAAATCAAATCTATGAGAAAAGTTATTGTGATATTGGCGGTAATGCTTGCCAATTTTTTTGTTGAAGCACAGGTAAAAACACCTCAAGCTAGTCCAGCCGCTAAGGTAGAGCAGGTGGTAGGTTTAACTAATATTCAAATTGATTATTCAAGACCTAGTGCAAAAGGGAGAACTGTTTATGGTGATTTAGTTCCATTTGGAAAAAACTGGAGAACAGGTGCCAATGCCAATACGACTATTTCTTTTAGTGAAAATGTAAAAGTATGTGGTAAAGATCTTGCAAAAGGAAAATATGCATTATATACTACACCAAAAGCTGATAGTTGGGATATTATTTTTTATACAGATACTAATAATTGGGGATTACCAGAAGTATGGGATGAAGTTAAAGTTGCTTTAAGAGTTACTGTTAAGCCAGAAACTTTATCGAAATCGGTTGAATCGTTTTCTATTTTTTTAAATAATTTATCAAACGATTCTGGGGTATTAGAATTGTCTTGGGAGAGAACAATTGTTTCTGTGCCTTTTACAGTTCCTACGCAAGAAGCAGCTATGAAGAGTATTGAAAAAACATTAGCAGGTCCATCTGCTGGAGATTATTTTGCTGCGGCTCAATATTTTTATCAAACTAACGGTGATTTGAATAAAGCTCTTTCATGGGTAAACTCTGCGGTTAGTTTGTCTCCAAAAGATAAAGATGTTCCATATTGGTATTTGCGATTAAAATCATTGATTCAGGCTAAATTAGGTGATAAAAAAGGAGCTATACAAACGGCTAAATTATCACTTGAAGGTGCAATCAAAGAAGGAAATGCTGATTATGAAAAAATGAATAAAGACAGTATTGCTGAATGGTCAAAATAATAGTTAAGTGTTAATTCAAAATGTAAAAGTCCAGTTTATAACTGGACTTTTTTTATGCTTCTTTTTTATTGAAAAATTGTTGCAATACAAATGAAATTCCTAAGGTGAGCACTACACCGATTAAATTTAACCATAGATAGCCTAATTTTTCACTCTCATTTGATTCAAAGAAAATATACTGTAGAAAAATTAAAATTACAATAGTTTGACTGATGATTCCTCCATAAAAAACAGCTTTCCCTTTGATGTATTTAATATAAAAACCGATTAAGAAAATCCCTAAAACAGTACCATAAAATATAGAACCGATAATATTTACCAATTGAATTAGATTTTCAAATAACGAACTTACACAAGCAAAGCCTATCGCTACAATTCCCCAAAACAAAGTAAAATATTGTGTGGTATAAACATAATGTTTATCTGATTTATGAGGAACATTTCGTTTGTATAAGTCAATCGCGGTGGTTGCAGCTAGCGAATTTAATCCAGAAGCACTTGACGACATCGCTGCACTGATAATCACAGCTAACAACAATCCTAGCAGTCCTTTGGGTAAATAATTCATGATAAAGTATAAGAACACATAATCTTTATCATTGGTTTCTGCACTTTTATCTGCTTTTGAAATTAAGGTTTTGGCATCGTCTCTTAGTTCTTTTTCTTCCAAAGACAAAGCAATCATTTTTTTGCGCAACGTAGGGTTGTCGTATTCGTTGTGTTTTAATTGTTCAATATAAATTTGATTAACTACTTTTTTATCAATATTGACTTGATTCAGTTGTTTTTCTAAATCGTGATAGGCTTCTTTTTGTGAGGAACTGGATACTTTTTCTACATTGATAGGATTAAAGTGCAAAGGCGCGTCGTTGAACTGAAAAAACACAAAAACCAATACACCAGTTAATAGTATGAAAAACTGCATAGGTACTTTTAAAATACCATTCATAATTAATCCCATTTGGCTTTCTTTGATTGATTTTCCTGAAAGATAACGACCTACTTGCGATTGATCAGTACCGAAATAAGACAGCATTAAGAAGAATCCACCAGTTATACCACTCCAAAAGGTGTAGCGTGTTTCTGGATTATATGAAAAATCCAAAATATCCATTTTGCCATTAGCACCCGCAATATGCAAAACATTTGAAAAGTCTACATCTTGTGGTAAATGTGCTAGAATTACAAAAAAAGTAATAAACATGCCCGACATAATCACAAACATCTGTTGTTTTTGCGTGACATTAACAGCTTTTGTACCTCCAGAAACGGTGTAGATGATGACTAAAACTCCAATTATGATATTCAACATTGTCAAATTCCAACCCAAAAGCGCCGATAAAATAATAGAAGGGGCATAGATAGTGATTCCGGTTCCTAAACCTCTTTGAATTAAAAATAACACAGATGCTAAGGTTCTGGTTTCTACATTAAAACGTTGTTCTAAATATTCGTAGGCAGTGAATACTTTTAATTTATGATAAATAGGAATGAAGGTATAAGCAATCACAATCATGGCTAAAGGCAATCCAAAATAGAACTGCACAAATCCCATCCCGTCATGATAGGCTTGTCCGGGTGTGGATAAAAAAGTAATAGCACTGGCTTGTGTTGCCATGACCGAAATACCAACCGTAAACCAAGGTGTTTCGTTGTTGTCTAACAAATAATCTTTCACGGTTGCGCTTCCTTTGGTTTTTAAAGCGCCATAAACTACAATAAAGAATAGGGTTGTGGATAATACAATCCAATCTAAGATTTCCATATTAGTTGTATATTTCCATTAGTAAATAGAAAATCAAAATATAAAGCGCATTTAGTATCAGCACGACACTATAGCTTTTTTTCCATTTGTATTTTGGTTCCATAAAGTTTTTTTGTTTCAAGTTTCAAGTTTTCTGATTCTGTCATTCCGAGCTTGCAAGGAATCTCCTAACCCTAGGTAACTGCTAAACAAAGTTTAGCTCATTATCCATCATCAATCCAAGGCAATCATATTTGCTAATAATCTGTAAGCACCACAAACACCTTCGGGTAATTCTCTAAAAAAACTAAGACCTGTGTAAATGTAGTTTCCTTTTCCATATTTTGCAATAAGTAATCCGCCTTGTTTTGGAGTTTCACCTTCGTCATTGGATGCAATAATAGGAATAAATTCAGTACTCCATTTGTTTGGATAATATAACCCTTGTTCTTGTACCCAACCTAAAAAGTCTTTTTCAGTAATTTTATTAGGTTGATTCAGTACTTTATGATTTGGTGCTAAGAAAGTAACTTTCGCGTTTTCATCCGTAACTCTTTCGTTGGATAATTTTAATTCAAAGGGCGCTATTTCTTTGGTAATTAAATTATTAGTTGTGTTGTATTGAACTATTAGATTACCTCCGTTAGCCACATAATCAAATAATATTTTATTCTTATATTTTAATTCATCCACTACATTAAAAGCTCTAATTCCTAAAATTACCGCATCAAATTGTTGAATAGTTGTTTCCGTAATTTCACTTGGATGAATGGTAGTAACTTTAAAACCTAGATTTTCTAAGTTTTTGTGTACTTCGTCTCCTGCTCCCATAATATATCCTATGTTTTTACCTTTCGTTTCAATGTCCAATTTCACTAATTTTGATTCCGATGGGACTAAAATGGTTTGCTTAGGAATGTGTGGATATTGAATACTAACCAGCTTTTGATCTAAAATGGTGTTTTCAATTTGAACCTTTGTTTTTAGTGTGGTAGCAATTTCTGGTTTTGTTGGGTATAGTGTAAATGTATATTTCTTTTCTTCATTTTTTGAGGTAATTTCAAACGGAATCTCTTTAGGACTTACTTTCCAATCTGCCGGAATTACAACACTTACTATACCTTTAACATTGGGTTTATGTGCTTTAATCGCTACAATTATTTCTTTAGATTGTGTACCGTTGAAAATAATTACTTCAGGTTCAATTTTAGTAGTAACAGCAGGCAAAACAGTAAACGGAACATAAGTTTCTCCATCGTCTGGATTGTTGAATTTATAACAAATGTTTTTTACAAATTCTATCGTTTTACCTTCTATTTCGATGGTAAAAACAACTGGGAATTGTACCGTAACTTCAGGAAGAATACGAATGGATTTATCTGATACATGATACATTCCTTCTGTCTTAGGTTCTTTTAACCAAAATAAGTTCGAATAATCAATAACTTCACCAACCTGTACATTTTTTAGTTGAAAGCTTATCTTTTCATTGTTTTTTAAGGCAATATTTTTCGTATCAGTTGGAACTTCTAAAGCTTTCACGGATATTAATTTAGCATTCGATTGACTTCGATTAATGACTTCAATATTGATGTTGAATGGGCTATCTTTTGTTGTGGTTTCTGTATCTGCAACTGCTTCCATAAATAAGCCACTACAAGCTTCCATTATTTTAATGATTTGTTTGGATTTGATGGATTTCCAATGCGCATCTTCTAATTTCTGAATCAAATCATATGCTTTTATCAAATTAGGGATATGAACAGACGGGTTTTCGAAGTTGAAATTTTGCTCCATCTCATTTAATATTGCACCGATTTCTGTACCGCCTTTTACGCGATTCCAAGACGTGTCAATTCCTTCAAATAGGTTTGCATTATTGGGTAAATCACCTTTTAAGAGTTCTAAATATTCGGTTTCATCACCACGGCTTCCAATGGTTCCAAAACCTTGGCATTTGTGCTGACTGCGACTCAAAGCTGCTATTTCATTGTTACTTTTTCCTTTTAACGGATAATAAACATTGGAGTTTATAGCCAATAATTTTGATTTGTCAGCGGCATCAAATGCTTCCTGACTTCCGTAAAACCACCATGAAGTATTGAAAAAGATTCGTTTGGGTTTGTATTTTACCAAATCATACGCTTCCAAACTTAACATTGCTGATGCAGTATGATGTCCGTGTGTTGTTCCAGGCGTACTGTGATTAAAACGATTAATAATAATATCGGGTTGAAACGTTTCAATGACTTGTACAACGTCTTCTAATACTTCATTTTTATTCCAAATGGCAAAGGTTTCATTCGGTTCTTTTGAAAAGCCAAAATCATTGGCACGGGTAAAAAATTGTTCACCGCCATCAATTCTTCTTGCGGCTAATAATTCTTGTGTTCTAATAGCGCCTAATTTTTCTCTTAATTCGGTTCCAATTAAATTTTGTCCGCCATCACCACGAGTTAACGATAAATAAGCCGTTTGCGCATGATAATAATTCGAAAAATAGGTTATCAATTTGGTGTTCTCATCATCTGGATGAGCTGCTACATACAATACTTTGCCTAAAAAATTTAGTTTTTGTACTTGTTCGTATATTTCCACCGAACTCAGTTTTTGAGGCGCTTGTGCAAATGTTGTGAGGCTTGTAAATACAAAAAGGAGTAAAGTAATGTTTCTGTTCATTGCTATGGTTTTGATTCAAAAATAAGGAAATAAAAAAAAGGAAGTTTTAATTGCTTCCTTTTTAACACTATTTTATTAATTGATTTAATCAAAAAATTCTTTTTCTTCAGTGATTCTATACACTACTGAAATTCCTTTCTGCATTAATAAATTGTTGGGATAGGTTATCATTTCGCCATCTGTAGATTTTAAAATTACATAAAAGGCTTTGATATCAACAATTTCTCCTTCTACAGGAAAATCTTTGTCGTGTATTTTAATTTTATCTCCAATTTTAAACGGATAAGAAAAGAAAATGATAATTCCAGCAGTAATGTTACTCAAAATAGACCATTGGGCAAACGATGCCACACCAACAACGGCAAATACAGATGAAATAAACAGTAAAATTTGATCTTTCTTTACTCCCCAAATGATGACAATGGATATAAGTGCTAAAATCCCTAATAGTAAGTTGATGTATTTGATAACCAGATTGGTACGGTGCTCTAATATTTCATTCAAATTGGCATATTTACGAACAATCTTACTGCTTACTACTCTAAAAATAATGTATAAAAAAACGACCAACAATGTGGCAATCTCTTCATGTAAATAGGGATTTTCGATTAGTTTAAACATAATGCATTAATTTTTGAAATAACATTTCTGTGGGCAAACCAACAACATTGGTATAGGAACCTTCTATTTTTTCAATTCCAATTAAACCAATCCAATCTTGAATACCATAACTACCTGCTTTATCAAATGGTTTGTATTGGTCTAGATAATAACGAATATGCTCCTCTGCTAGGGTAGCAAAGGTTACTTTTGTCACACAATGAAATGTTTCGGTTTTGGTTGATGTTTTTATACAAACCGAAGTAATAACTTCATGGGTTTGACCGCCTAGCTCTTGCAACATTTTGAAAGCATCATCATAATCTTTAGGCTTACCCAAAGCTTTTCCATCCAACCAAACGATAGTGTCGCTGGTAATTAGGATATCGTTTTCCTTTAATTCATTTTCAAACGCATTGGCTTTTAACTCAGCTAAAAAATTAGTGATTTCTGCTGCTTTTAAATGATTGGGATAAATTTCTTCCACTTCTTTTAACTGAATAGAAAAAGCCAAATCCATTTCTTTAAAAAACTGTTGCCTTCTCGGTGAACCTGAAGCTAGGATAATGTTTTTATGTTGTAATATGGTATTAAGCATATTTTAAATTTAATACAATTACAGCAACAGATAGTATGCCAAAGAATAGCACAATTTTTAATAGCGTACTTAAAAAGTGGTATTCTTTTTTATCCTGGGCTTGAATTAGTTTAACGCCAAGAAAAATAAGTGGTCCTACAATGAAAACCAAACCATAATACAATACATAATTTAAATCAAAAAGGTGTACTTTAATGTAGTATACCAAAAGAGCAATAGCGGTTACTGTTAAAATGCCTACAAGAATTTTGGTTTTGTTGATTCCTATTGCAATGGGTAGGGTATTGATACCTGTTGCACTATCTCCATCCATATCTTCTAAATCTTTAACCAATTCTCTAATCAAGTTGATGATAAAAGCAAAAATAGCATAATCAACCAAAATATTAAATGCTTCACCCATTCTGATTTTGTTGTCCATATCAGTAGCTGGGAATATATCAAATAGCGCAATAATTAAGATGCTTACCGATAGTAAAAATGCTACGATTACATTTCCTAAAAGCGGAATTTGTTTCAAATTAGTAGCATATACATATAATAGGGTAGCGACTAAAATAAACATAGAAGCAAAGGTTGGTTTATAAATCACATTGGATAAATAAAACCCAATTCCAACACCAACAATGGTTAAGCCAATGTACCAATTATAAGCCACGGTTTCCGAAATAGAAACGCCTACTACACGATTTTGAGGTTTCGCAATTTCATCAGTGTCTTGGTCCATAATGTTGTTGATGACATAACCACCAGCCGCAATACAAACAGTTGAGAGCACCAATAAAATATAATTTAAATCGGTTAGCGCCATGTCTACATAAGAATTTGCTAAGAATAAATAACGGAAAACCAATTGCATGAAAGCAAGCATCAGTAGGTTTTGGAATCGAATTAGTTTTAGGTATTTCATTTTTGTTTTCTTTGTTTCAGGTTTCAGGTTTCAGGTTTCGGGTTTTTTGGAACGCTGATTGAATAAATTTTTTATAATCTTTTATGAACTTTAATTGAAGTAAAACATAACTTAAATTTTACTCATATGACTTATATGGTTCATTATTTAGCTCAAAGTCACACAATGTCAATCACAATTTTTTTGCGTCCTTTACGAAAAGTCTTTGTGTTCATTGCGTTAAAATCAACTTTTAATCAAATTTCGCATCAAAATGTTCCATCCATTTGCCTTGTACTTTCATTACTTGTTCAATTACATCTCTAACGGCACCTTTTCCGCCTTCTATGTGCGAAATGTATTTGGAAAGTCCTTTGATTTCAGGCACAGCGTTTTGTGGACATGTAGGTAACCCTACCAATTTCATTACGTGATAATCAGGAATATCATCTCCCATATATAACACGTTTTCGGGTTTAATATTGTAAATATCGGTGAATTCTTTAAAGGTTTCAACTTTGTCTGAAACACCTAAATGAATATCGGTAATGCCTAAATTTCGTAAACGCAAAAACACACCTTCGTTACTTCCGCCAGAAATAATACATACGGTGTATCCATTTTCTACAGCGGCTTTCATCGCATAACCATCTCGGATATTCATATTGCGAAGCATTTCGCCAGTTGGGGTTACGTGAATGGTTCCGTCTGTTAACACTCCATCTACATCAAAGACGAAAGTGGTGATTTGGTTCATGAGCTCTTTATAACTTTTTGACATTTTGTATGGATTGTGTAAGTAATTGATATAGTTCTTTATATTTTGGATTTTCTAAGAAATCTAAATGTTTTACAATGGTTTTGGTATCGTTTCGTAAGGCAGGACCTGTTTGCGCTTCTTTGGGCGAAAGTTCCATTATTTTGTGTGCTGTTTCCTGAATTAAAGGATGCAATACTTCAAACGGAACATTATTTTCTTCGCAAATTTCATTCCCAATTTGGTACAAATGATTCACAAAATTACAAACAAAAACCGCAGCTACGTGCAAGCTTTTACGCTGTTCTGAGTTGATGCGCACAACTTTTTGACTAATACAATTCCCTAATTTTTCTAAAAGTAGGTAATCGGTTTCATTTTCTGCTTCCAAACAAATAGGAATAGGAGCGAAGTCGATTTCTTTGCCTTTGGAAAATGTTTGCAACGGATAAAAAACACCTTTTCTGTTTTTATCATTCAAAACGGATAGGGCAGACGAACCCGAAGTATGTACTACCAAACGATTTTCAAAAGGCAATTGCGAAGAAACTTCCGCAATAGCATTATCCGAAACCGAAATGATATACAAATCAGCTTCCGTAATTTTTTGATAATCAGCGGTAATTTTAGTTTCTGGAAGCAAATGCGACAAATGATTTGGTGTACGCGCAAACGCTTGCACCAAATCCACATCTTTAGCCTGTAACAACACCTGAATTAAGTGCTGTGCCACATTTCCAGAACCAATTAAAACGACTTTTATCATGGCGTAAAAATAGTGAATTTTGAGGAAATTTTGTAATAAAAAAACTCCCGAATCAAATGAGTCGGGAGTTTTTTTATTTTGATGTAGCAACTAATTCAGCCTAATCACTCTTCACTGACCACTATCTCAAGCTCGCGCCTAATTGACTTTCAAAATTACTTTGCAACTTGCTCATGATTTTATCAATCTGAGTGTCGGTTAGTGTTTTGGAATCGTCTTGTAAGATGAAACTTACGGCGTATGATTTCTTACCTTCTGGCAAGTTATTCCCTTGGTATACGTCGAATAAATTCACGTCTTTTAGTAAGCCTTTTTCAGTTTGTTTTGCGATGTTGAAGATTTGTTCAAATTGTATATTTTCATCAACTAACAATGCAAAATCACGTCTTACTTCTGGGTATTTTGGAATATCGGTAAACTTGATTTTGTTGGATACATATTTTTGAATTTTCCCCCAGTTAAAATCAGCATACAATACTTCTTGTTTGATGTCAAAGTGTTTTAAAATAGATTTCTTTACGGTACCAAATTCCACAATGATTTCTTTACCAACGGCTAATGCCAATCCTTCTGCAAAAACATCATTTTCAAAAGGCAATGCAGTTATCTTTTTGTCTAATCCTAAACGGGTTAAAACACTCATAACATACCCTTTAAACCAGAAGAAATCAGATTTCTCTTGTGGTTTAGTCCATGTTTCAGTGTATCTATTTCCTGTTGCAGTCAAAGTCAAATGTTTTTCTTCATCATAAGAAGCTGGTAATTTGTGGTAAGTTTTCCCAAATTCAAAGAATTTCAAATCACTTCTTTTTCTGTTGATGTTGAAAGAAACGGCTTCTAATGCCGAAAACAATAACGACTGGCGCATGGCTGATAAATCATTGCTCAACGGATTCAACATTAAAACATTAAACTCCGCTTTTAATTTTTCGGATAATTTAACGTAATCTGGTGTTGTTAATGAATTGGCCATCATTTCATTAAAGCCTAATGAGCACAACTGATCTGCAATAATATTTTGTACATTGAATTCTTCTGTGCGTAATGCGTTTGAAATCGTAGCATTTAATTTTGCTGGAATTTTCACATTGTTGTATCCATACACGCGTAGTATTTCTTCAATAACATCAATTTCTCTTGTAACATCCACACGATACGACGGAATGATTAATCCTAAACCAGCATCAGAAATAGAGATTACCTTAATATCTAACGAAGCCAATATTTTTTTAATAGTTTCTGGTTTGATTTCTTCACCAATAATTCTATTTACTTTATTGAAATGGATGAAAACGCTAAAATCTTCAATCTTTTTAGGATAAATATCTATTATATCTGAAGTGATTTCACCGCCAGCAACTTCTTGTATAAGTACTGCTGCACGTTTTAAAGCATATTCTGTAATGGTTGGGTCAATTCCTCTTTCAAAACGGAATGATGCATCAGTACTCAAGGTATGTCTTTTCGCTGTTTTTCTAACTGACACGGGATTAAAGTAAGCACTTTCTAAAAAGATAGCTTGTGTGCTTTCTGAAACACCTGAAGTTTTTCCACCAAAAACACCTGCAATACACATCGGACCGCTTTCATCACAAATCATCAAATCTTCTTCGTGTAGTGTGCGTTCAACATCGTCTAGGGTAGTGAATTTTGTGCCAGCGGCAACAGTTTTTACAATTACTTTATTCCCTTTTATTTGTGCTGCATCAAAAGCGTGTAAGGGTTGACCTAATTCATGCAATACATAATTAGTAACATCCACCACATTGTTTTTTGGCGTTAATCCAATGGCTTTTAATCGGTTTTGTAACCAGCTTGGTGAAGGTTTTACAGTAATACCAGAAATAGTTACCCCACAATATCTAGGAGCTAGTTTTTCATTTTCAACCTTAACATCGATTTTTAAAATGCGCTTTTCTACTTTGAATTTACTTACCGATGGGGTTATTAATTCAGAAATTGTTCCTTTTTGTGATAAACCTGCACGTAAGTCGCGCGCTACTCCCATGTGTGACATAGCGTCGGCGCGGTTAGGCGTTAAACCAATTTCAAATACTTCATCACATTCAATATTGAATACTTTTGAAGCAGGTGTACCTACTTTTAAATCTTCTGCTAATATCATAATCCCGTCATGACTTTCGCCTAAGCCTAATTCGTCTTCTGCACATATCATTCCGTGGCTTTCTTGACCGCGAATTTTTCCTTTTTTAATTTCGAATGCGTTACCTTCTTTATCATATAATTTTGTGCCAATAGTAGCCACAGGTACTTTTTGACCAGCAGCCACATTTGGAGCGCCACAAACAATTTGAACAGGCGCATTACCATCGCCTAAATCAACAGTAGTTATTTTTAATTTATCGGCATCTGGATGTTTTTCACAACTTAGAACTTGTCCAACCACCACACCTTGTAATCCTCCTTTTAAACTTTCAAAGGCATCAACACCCTCAACTTCTAAACCTAAGTCGGTTAGAATATCAGCAATTTCTTCAGATTTTAATTCCGTTTTTATAAATTGTTTTAACCAATTGTAAGATATACGCATTTTTGTATCGAATTTTAAAAAAAGCAAAGATACTTCATAAAATTAGAATTTAGAAATTAGAATTTAGAATTTTTGAACAAGTTGTTAGTATTAGTGTTCAGTGTTCAGTAATCAGTGTTCAGTAATCAGTGTTCGGTGTTCAGTAATCAGTAATCAGTGTTCAGTGTTCAGTAATCAGTGTTCTTTTCTCTTTTTTCTTTTCTCTTTTCTCTTCTTTACCAATCCAACAAATAATTAAGCATTAAATTATTATTTATATAATTTTTTGCTTATAAAATTTTGGTACTATCAATTTTGTGCTATTAAATGCAAAAAAAGTGCTATTTTAAGATTGATATTGAAGCTACTTTTGAATAACAAACCTAAACATTTAAAATTATGAGTAATTTAGTTCAAAGACCTCAATTAAAAGAGAAGTATGATAATTACATCAACGGAAAGTGGACTGCGCCTTCAACGGGGCAATATTTTGAAGTGCTTTCTCCTGTAGATGGTAAATTAATGGCTAAGGCAGCACATTCTGCTAAAATGGATATTGAAATGGCTGTAAATGCAGCAGATGAAGCGTTCAAAAGCTTTAGTCAAACATCGGCTACTGAACGTAGTATTATGTTGAATAAAATTGCAGATCGTATAGAGGCAAACTTAGCTCACATTGCGGCAGTTGAAACAATGGATAATGGAAAGGCAATTCGTGAAACGATGGCTGCAGATATTCCATTGGCTATTGACCATTTTAGATATTTTGCAAGTGTAATTCGTGCTGAAGAAGGTTCGATTACTGAATTAGATAAAGATACAGTTTCTATCATCATGCACGAACCAATTGGAGTGATTGCACAAATTATTCCTTGGAACTTCCCAATCTTAATGGCGGTATGGAAATTAGCTCCAGCGCTTGCAGCAGGAAACTGTGTGGTATTAAAACCAGCAGAGAGTACTCCAATTTCAATTATGGTTTTAATGGAAATCATTGGGGATTTAATTCCAGCAGGGGTAGTGAATGTTGTAAACGGATTTGGTGCAGAATTAGGAAGAACTTTAGTAACGAATCCTAAAGTAGCTAAAGCAGCGTTTACAGGTTCAACAGCTACAGGTAGAATGGTAATGCAATATGCAACCGAAAATATTATCCCAGTAACGTTAGAATTAGGAGGTAAATCACCAAATATTTTCTTTCCATCTGTAATGGATGCTGATGATGAATTCTTAGACAAAGCATTGGAAGGTGTCGCTCTTTTTGCCCTAAATCAAGGAGAAGTTTGTACGTGTCCGTCTAGATTGTTAATCCACGAATCTATTTACGATCGTTTTATAGAAAAAGTATTGGCTCGTGTTAATGCTATTAAAATGGGGAACCCATTAGACCCAACCGTAATGATGGGAGCTCAAGCTTCTCAAATTCAAAAAGACAAAATTCTTTCGTACATCAAATTAGGAAAAGAAGAAGGAGCTGAATTATTATGTGGTGGTGATGTAAATCATTTAGGTGGTGACTTAGAGGGTGGTTATTATATCCAACCAACATTGTTTAAAGGACATAATAAAATGCGTATTTTCCAAGAAGAAATCTTTGGACCGGTATTGGCTGTAACGACTTTCAAAACCACTGAAGAAGCTATCGAAATCGCAAACGATACGATGTATGGGTTAGGAGCAGGTGTGTGGACACGTGACGCTCACGAATTATACCAAGTACCTAGAGCAATTCAAGCAGGTCGTGTTTGGGTAAATCAATACCATGCCTATCCAGCGGGTGCGCCATTTGGAGGATACAAACAATCGGGTATAGGTAGAGAAAACCATAAAATGATGTTAGACCATTACCGTCAAACCAAAAACATGTTGATTTCTTACAACAAAAACAAATTAGGTTTCTTTTAGTAGATGATTGATGAACCCAGTGTAATGCTGGGTTTGTTTTTTTAGCACGCGGATGAAACGGGTTTGCTGTGCAAAGCGCTGGTGGTAGCGGATTTTCATTTTTTGGAACACGTTTACTTAGCACGCGGATGATACGGGTTTGTTTACGCAAAGCGGTGGTGGTGACGGATTTTTATTTTTAGGAACACGGATTTGAGAAATTTTAGGAATTTTTATAATCTTTAATGAATGTGTTGTTGTGTTTATTGTTTAAATTTAAAATATGGAAAAAGTAAAACGATTAGATGCCACACAGCAGGCATTGGATTTATTGGACATGCTAGCCGAAAAGTTTGGCGATTTGATGTTGTATCAAGCGGGTGGGTGTTGTGAGGGAACCCAACCCCAATGTTTTGAAAAAGGTGGGTTTTATTTACGCTACGGCGATGTATGTATCGGAGCGATAAAAGGATTTGAGTTTTGGGTAGACAAAGATCTATTTGAATATTGGAAACATGCCCATTTTACGTTAGATGTAACCGATGGCATAGGAGCAGGCGGTTTTTCATTAGAAACCCCTTACGGAAAAACATTCAAAGTAAATTACAGATTATTTACCGAAGAAGAAGCTCAAAACCTAGAAGAAATTAAGTTGAATGAGTAATACTCTTTACTAATCACTCTTTACTAATCACTCTTTACTAATCACTCTTTTACCCATTATAATTCATCAACTGATACTGCTTTGGTGTAACACCTTCGTATTTTTTGAACAATCGGATGAAGTAATTGCAATCTTCAAAGCCAGTGGCATAGGATACTTCGGACACGTTGATGTTGGGATTGCTTAGTAGTTTTTTGGCGTATTTTATTTTTTCATTCAAGATAAACTCTATAGGGCTCATGCCTAATTCTCGTTTGAAATAGCGGTAAAAAGAAGTCGTACTCATACAAGCTTTGTCGCTCAATTCTTTGAGATTGATGTTTTCTCTAATGTTACTTTTGATAAATGCAATAGCAGGTGTAATCGGACTGTTGCTGTCAATGTATTTATCGCTCTCAAAACGCTTGGTGGTCTGCGTTTGAATGATTCTAATGATTAACTCTTGTAGGGTTAAATCCGCAATAGCGTCTTTGGTAATGGAATTTCCCATACATTCTTTAATCAGCTTGTTTATGGTGCCTGCCAATTCAACGTTGTTGTAAAAGAAATAGTTTTCGTGATCCAATTTCCACAAGTTACTTTTGCCTTCTTTTGGGTATTTTTCATTAAGAAAATCCAATGTATTGGTAATGATATTATTGTCAATTGCCAAAGCAATACACTGTGTAGGATTGTCTTTTGAAGCTTCAGGAAAATCAATTTTCATTTCGGCATTCGACGGCACAATTACGGTTTCGCCCGGAAGGTATTCAAAACTTGGGTCTTCAAACAAATGCATGACTTTTTTTCCTCGTAACATGCTGGTTACAACCAAATCATTAAACTTTAAAGGAACTAAATCTGATTTTTGATAGGTCTCAAAAATGTTTAATTCGCAGTGGTCTAACGAGAATATGGTGCGGTTTTCCACCAAAGTTTTTAATGACTTTTCATGGGTAAGGGCAGGCTTGTGTAATAAGGTTTTAATCGACATTGCTCTTGTGTAAGATTTTACTAAAGTATTAAAAAAAAGTAATATGGATGTATGATGGACATTTTTTTTGCATGCGGATGATACGGGTTTGCTGTGCAAAGCGCTGGTGGTAGCGGATTTTTATTTTGGGAACACGGATTTGGGAAATGTGAGAAATCTTTAAAATCTTAAATAGACTTAAATTAGCTTAGCGTTGCACTTATTTTACTTTCACTTATATGACTTATATGTTTCAATAAATTAGCACGCGGATGAAACGGATTTGCTGCGCAAAGCGCTGGTGGTTGCGGATTTTCATTTTTTGGAACACGGATTTTGGAAATGTGAGAAATCTTTACAATCTATGTGGGAAAATCTCAAAGAAATATATTAGCCTGATTGTTATTTTGGACTTGTTAAATATCGAATGCAATGTTTTTTGTTGCTTAAAGGCAAAAGGTTTGGTAATTGACTAACTTTGTAAATAGATTAAAAAATATAGCTAATTTTGCATAAATAAATTTAAGAACCTTTTGAAAAATATAGTAATCATTGACGATGAAGATAAACTTCGAGGTTTGCTTTCTAGAATTGTAAAAGCTGAAGGTTTTGAAGTGTTAGAAGCAGCTGATTTAAAATCGGGTTTCAAGAAGTTAGAACACAACGATGTAGATGTGGTACTTTGTGATGTTAAGCTGCCTGATGGTAATGGTGTTGATTTTCTTCAAAAAATTAAGGCTAGTTTTCCACTTACTGAAGTAATATTGTTAACTGCCTATGGCAATATTGCAGATGGTGTTCAAGCTATGAAAAATGGTGCTTTTGATTATATTGTAAAAGGGGATGACAACGATAAAATTATTCCGTTACTGTATAAAGCATTTGAAAAAGTGCAACTACAAAAGAAAGTAAAACAACTCGAAAAGCGAATTGCTGACAAGTACTCTTTTGAAACCATCATTGGAAAATCTAAAGCAATAGAACAAGTTATTGATTTGGCTAAAAAAGTGGCTAAAACCAATTCAACAGTATTGTTAACTGGAGAAACTGGTACTGGAAAAGAAGTTTTTGCACAAGCTATCCACGAAAATAGTACACACGCCAATAAGTCATTTGTAGCGTTAAATTGTAGTACATTCAGTAAGGAAATTTTGGAGAGTGAATTATTCGGGCACAAGCAAGGAGCGTTTACAGGGGCTATCAAGGATAAAAAAGGGTTTATTGAAGAAGCGAATGGAGGTACGTTGTTTTTAGATGAAATAGGAGAAATGCCTCTAGAATTGCAAGCAAAATTACTTCGTGTTTTAGAAACCAATGAGTTTATTCCAATTGGAGATACAACACCCAAAAAATCCAATTTCCGTTTAATTGCGGCTACTAACAGAGATTTGAAGCAAGAAAGTGAGGCGCATCGTTTTCGTTCTGATTTGTATTTTAGACTAAATATTTTTGAAATCAATATTCCTCCATTGAGAGAACGGGTTAAAGATGTGGCGCCTTTGGTGCATTTTTTTGTAGATAAATTTTCTTCCGCCATTAATAAAAAAGCAATGCGAGTGGATGATAATTTTAGACATAAGTTAGAAGCTTATCATTGGCCAGGTAATGTACGCGAACTCAAAAATGTAATTGAAAGAGCTGTTATTTTAGCCAATGAAGATGTTTTAACGGTTGATGTTTTGCCTTATGAAATCCAACAACAATCAGATCATACGGTCAAATCAATGTCGGCATTTTCTATGAGTAGTGTAGAAAAATTGCACATTCAAAAAGTTTTAAATTATACAAAAGGGAATAAAGCCGAAACCGCTCGGTTACTTGAAATTGGTATTGCTACTTTGTATCGAAAAATTGAAGAATATAATTTATAAGTTATCTAAAATAATATGACAAGTAAGTTAGCTGTAGTAAAAAGATATATCCGAACCATTGTAAACTTAAAAACTGATCAAGAAGCGGAACAAATCACGTATGATGAAATAAAAACAGGAGCCCTTTTTAAAGGTACTAACCTGTGGATTATGGCATTTGCTATTTTTATTTCATGTATTGGTTTAAATATCAATTCCAAAGCCGCAGTTATTGGAGCAATGATAATTTCGCCTCTAATGGGACCAATTTTTGGCATTGGATTTTCATTAGGAACATTAGATAGCTATTTATTACAATTGAGTTTAAGAAATGTTTTTCGAATAGTAATCATTTCAATTTTATGTGCTACATTATATTATGTGCTTTCTCCTTATCATATTGCAACAGCTGAATTGTTGTCTTTTTCCAAGCCAACAATTTTTGATATCTTTTTAGCTTTCATCGGTGGAATGGCAGGAATGATAGCCATTTCTCGCCATGATGGCAATAGAGTTTTAGTTGGAATCGCAGTTGCAACTGCTTGTATTCCGCCATTATGTACTGCTGGTTATGGTATAGCTACATTGCAATGGGAATATATTTTAGGAGGCTTGTACACATATTTTATCAATGCTCTTTTTATTTGTTTGGGTTGTTATTTGATTACTCGCTATTTGAAGTTTTCTACATTTTCAGAAAATAAAATCAAACATATTAATAGCTATTTTGGCGTACTTGCTTTTATTGCAATTATACCGGCGCTTTATTTAGCATATAACCTATGGACTGTTAATGTTTATACCGATAGGGTTAACTATTTTATTGCGCATGAAATTGAAAAATCGCACCACGTTATCCACACGTCAATAGATGCCGAGGCAAAAAAGATAATTGTTGATGTAGTGGTTGATGAATATGAAGACAATCTATCTAAAAAAATAATATTACAACTTAAAAAATATGGCTTGGAAGGTACTAAAATTGAAGTATTCCAAAGTTTAAAAGCAATCAATAACCGTTCTGAGATTGAAGCGTTGCAATTGCAGCTAAATGCGCTCAAGAAAGAGCTACAGCAATTGAAATAAAAACTACTTATTTTGATAAAAGCCTATCATTTTGATAGGCTTTTTTATTGGCTTCATTTCTTAAAATAATATTTATTTAGTTGTTTTATAAGGTGTTAGGTGTTTGTTTTTGTTTGTGGAACACCTTTTGGCATAAGCGATGAAGAACTAATAATTTCATCAGTATGAGAAATAAAATGAATACCATTTACAAACAGGCCGAACGCTTTGCCGCAATCACAAACAAAGCTATTATTTCCGGAAACATTGTAAGAGCCAAAAAACTCTTGAATAAAGCAGAATCCCTTTTAGAAACCGGCAGCCATGAAACTAAAGAAGTAATTGCAACAGTTTATGTTTATACGGTTTCAACCTTTATGGAAATACAACATTGTAGTATATCAAATTTATTCCCAAAAGGTTTAATGGCAGAATATATTAAGCAAATTAATGCTAGTTCAGTATAATAATAACCCTAAAATTAAATATATGTTAAGCACTATTCTTTTACTTGCATTGGGTGTTTTACTCTTTGCAATCTGTTTTAAATCCGTCGAATTTTTTGAAAAAGTATAAATTATGATAGCACTATTTATTGTCGCGTTAGCTGTATTTGGCTACTTGGTTTATGTCTTAATTAAACCTGAAAAATTTTAAAAATGAACAAGTCTAAATTGAAACAAATGATCCTCTTGATATTCGTTTGGTTGTTTGTTATAGCCATGACTTATCTCGTTTATTATAAAATTAAAATATTTATTAAATAACAAATCTTTATTATGAACACAGAAATTTTTGGTGTTGTAGCGGTTTTTCTTCTAACCATAGTTTTGGCAATCCCTGTTGGAAAATACATTGCAAAAGTATATTTAGGTGATAAAACATTTTTAGACCCAATATTTAATCCCATTGAACGCTTTATTTTCAAAATAAGTGGTATCAATGACAAAGAAGAAATGAATTGGAAACAACACCTAAAAGCACTTTTGAGTGTTAATTTAGGATGGTTTATACTTTGCTTTTTTGTCCTACTTTTTCAAGGAAATTTACCATTAAACCCTGATGGAAACCCTTCAATGAGCCCCGATTTAGCCTTTAATACTGCTATTTCATTTGTGGTCAATTGCAATTTACAACATTACTCAGGGGAAACAGGTTTATCGTATTTGGGACAATTAATGTTAATGTTCTTGCAATTTGTATCAGCTGGTGTTGGAATGGCAGCTGCTGCTATGGTTTTCAATGCGATGAAAGAAAGAACCACCGAGCATTTGGGTAATTTCTACAATTATTTCATCAAAAGTTGTACGCGTATTTTATTACCATTGTCTGCAATTGTTGCTGTAATATTAATTTTCAGCGGAACACCAATGACATTTGAAGGAAAAGATTCCATTACAACCTTACAAGGCGACACGGTTGAAGTTTCTCGCGGACCTGCTGCAGCATTTATTGGAATCAAACATATTGGTACTAATGGAGGAGGTTTCTTTGGAGTGAATTCAGCACATCCATTTGAAAATCCAACTTATTTTACTAATGCTGTCGAACTTTGGGCCCAATTGATTATTCCATTGGCAATGATATTTGCATTAGGTTTTTACCTTAAAAAACGTAAGCTTTCCTATGTAGTTTTTGGTGTAATGACTATTGGATTTTTACTCTTGGTCATTCCAACAATTAGCTCTGAATTAAGCGGAAATCCGGCCATTGCTAAGATGGGAATTACTCAAGCAACAGGATCAATGGAAGGGAAGGAAGTACGCTTCGGACCCGCTATTTCAGGTTTTTGGAGCATTGCAACAACAGTAATTTCTACAGGTTCTGTCAATAGTATGCACGACAGTTCTATGGCAATGTCTGGCGCAATGCAGTTATTATCCATGATGGTCAATGCCTTTTATGGTGGTTGTGGTGTGGGATGGTTGAACTTTTATGTTTTCATTATTCTAGCTGTTTTCATTTCCGGTTTAATGGTCGGTAGAACGCCTGAATTTTTAGGTAAGAAAATTGAAGCACGAGAAGTAAAAATTGCCGCTTTTATTGCCATTCTTCATCCTTTATTAATTTTATCTGGAACTGCGTTAGCTTCTTATTTTGCGGCGAATGATACCGCAATGGGATATTGGTTCAGTGGCAATGCTACAGGTTGGCTAAACAATCCAGGTAATCACGGATTTTCTGAAATGCTTTATGAGTTTACCTCAAGTGCTGCCAACAACGGTTCAGGTTTTGAAGGCTTAGGGGATAATAATCCATTTTGGAATATAACAACAGGTATTGTATTGCTTTTGGGAAGATTTCTACCAATAATTGGACCGCTTGCCATTGCAGGATTATTAGCTAATAAAAAATACATTCCAGAAAGTGCTGGAACTTTAAAAACGGATACAACTATTTTTGGTGTTATGGTTTTTGCAGTAATTGCAATTATAGCAGCTTTATCTTTCTTCCCAGCATTAGCTTTAGGTCCATTAGCAGAATATTTCTCTTTGAGGTGAGATGTTAAATGTGAGATGTAAAAAGTAAAAAGTAAAAAGTAAAAAGTTCAAGGCTATTTATAACTTACAATTCATATCTCACATTTCACAACTTACGTTCAAGATTTTTAATTAATCCATATATAAGTTTTCCTAATGATGTCTAATTTTTCAATTAATTGTTCACATTCTTTTTCGTTGATAAAATCTAATTCTTTACTTAATAAGATTAATGTATCAAGTTCAGATAATGAGCCTAATGAAATATGTAAAAAATGGATAAATTCTTTTGTGCCTTTTCTAGCAGCTCCTTCGGCAATGTTTGCGGGAACAGAAATAGAAGCTCTTCTTATTTGTGAGGTTAATCCAAATTTTTCATCAGATGGAAATCGATTTGTAATTAAATATATTTCTTTAACAAATTCAAAACTTTTAATCCAAGAATTTAATTTTTTATGAGGTTTCATATTTTGAATAAATTAAAATATCAAATATATTCAAAAGCAAGACATTTCACATTTTACAAATAACATTTTATTTACTAAAAAAAATGACTAAAAATAAATCCAATTCATTATTTGAAAGTAAGCAAGTAAAAGAAGCTTTAGTGCAATCTTTTGTAAAGCTTAACCCAAAAGTAATGTTCAAAAATCCAGTAATGTTTACTGTAGAAATTGGAACTGCCATTATGTTCATTGTGTGTATTGCCATTTTAATGGGAGCACAAAATCAAGGTAGTTTTACTTATAATTTCATTGTATTCATCATACTATTCTTAACCCTTTTGTTTGCCAATTTTGCAGAAGCAATCGCAGAAGCAAGAGGAAAAGCACAAGCCGATAGCTTAAGAAAAACAAGAGAAGAAACACCAGCTAAAAAAATCAGTGCTGTTGGAAAAATTAGCCCTTCTGAAATCGAAATGATTTCTTCTTCTCAACTTAAAAAAGGAGATATGTTCTTTTGTGAGGCAGGTGATGTGATTCCAACCGATGGTGAAATCATTGAAGGTTTAGCAACTATTGATGAAAGTGCGATTACTGGAGAAAGTGCACCAGTTATTCGTGAAGCTGGTGGTGATAAAAGCTCTGTTACAGGCGGAACCAAAGTATTAAGCGACAGAATCACGGTAAAAGTAACTACCGAACCTGGCGAAAGTTTCCTTGATAAAATGATTGCTTTAGTAGAAGGTGCAAGCCGTCAAAAAACACCTAATGAGATTGCCTTAACTATTTTATTAGCTGCTTTTACCTTAATCTTCGTAATCGTTTGTGTAACACTAAAACCTTTTGCAGATTATGCAAATGCACCAATCACTATTGCGGCCTTTATTTCTCTTTTTGTATGTTTAATCCCAACTACTATTGGTGGTTTATTATCAGCTATTGGTATTGCAGGAATGGACAGAGCATTGAGAGCTAACGTAATTACCAAATCAGGTAAAGCGGTTGAAACAGCAGGCGATATTGATGTTTTACTTTTAGATAAAACAGGAACCATCACTATTGGAAACAGAAAAGCGACTAATTTTTATCCAACCAATGGTGTTTCAAAAGAAGAGTTTATTCAGTCAGCGGTTTTAAGTTCTTTGGCAGATGATACTCCAGAAGGAAAAAGTATTCTTGAGCTAAGTGAAATGTTAGATGTAAAAGGGGAAATGAAAGCAAACATTTCACATCTCACATCTCACATCTTACAAACAATAAAATTTACAGCCGAAACCAGAACTTCAGGTGTAGTTTTAAAAGATGGCACTAACATTAGAAAAGGGGCTCAAGATGCTGCTAAAAATATTTCGGAACAAGCAGGATACAAATTCCCAGAAGATACGGCTAAACAAGTCATTGAAATTTCTTCAAATGGAGGAACTCCTTTAGTAGTAATCAAAAATAGCCAAGTGCAAGGAGTTATCGAATTGCAAGACATCATCAAAACCGGAATGAAAGAACGTTTTGATCGTTTGCGTAAAATGGGCGTTAAAACCGTTATGGTTACAGGTGATAATCCTTTAACAGCCAAATTCATTGCCGAAAAAGCAGGTGTAGATGATTTTATTGCAGAAGCGAAACCTGAAGATAAAATGAACTACATCAAAAACGAACAGCAAAACGGGAAATTGGTAGCGATGATGGGTGATGGTACTAATGATGCTCCGGCATTAGCGCAAGCCGATGTTGGTGTAGCAATGAACAGTGGCACACAAGCGGCTAAAGAAGCAGGAAATATGGTCGATTTAGATAATGACCCAACTAAGTTAATTGAAATTGTAGAAATTGGAAAACAATTGTTGATGACGAGAGGAACGCTTACCACTTTCTCAATTGCAAATGATGTAGCTAAATATTTTGCTATTGTTCCGGCTCTTTTTATTGCATCTATTCCAGCGTTACAAGGTTTGAATATTATGCACTTACATAGTCCTGAAAGTGCCATTTTATCAGCGGTTATTTTCAATGCTATTATTATTCCAATACTAATTCCGTTGGCATTACGTGGTGTAGATTACAAACCTATTGGAGCAAGTGCTATTCTAAAAAGAAACCTTTTAATCTATGGTTTAGGAGGGATTATTATACCGTTTATTGGGATTAAAATGATTGATTTAGTAGTAGCAATGTTCTTTTAATTATGTGAGAAGTGAGAAGTGAGAAGTAAAAAGTAAAGAGTGAGAAGTGAGAAGTGAGAAGTGAAAAGTGAGAAGTGAAAAGTGAGAAGTGAAAAGTGAGAAGTGAAAAGTGAAAAGTGAAAAGTGAGAAGTGAAAAGTGAGAAGTGAAAAGTGAAAAGTGAGAAGTGAAAAGTATTAAGTTGTTCAATGTTTTACATCTCACAACTCACAACTCACATCTCACATCTCACAACTTACAACTCACAACTCACATCTCACATCTCACATCTCACAACTCACAACTCACAACTCACATTTCACATTAAAAATATAAAAAAATGAAAAATATAATATCAATAATAAAGTTTACTGTTTTAATAGTAATTTTGTTTGCAGTAGTTTACCCTTTAGCTATGTTAGGTATAGCACAATTGGCTCCCAACCAAGGTAAAGGCGAAACCATTTCGGTAAATGGTAAAGTAGTTGGTTATCAAAAAATAGGTCAAAAATTTGATAAAGCCAACTATTTTTGGGGTCGTCCTTCAGCAGCTGATTATAATGCAGCGGGTAGTGCGGGAAGTAACAAAGGACCAAGTAATGCTGATTATTTGGCACAAGTTCAAAAAAGAATAGACACTTTTTTACTAGTACATCCGTACTTGAAAAAAGCAGACATTCCTTCTGATATGGTAACAGCATCGGGTAGTGGATTAGACCCTAATATTTCACCACAAGGGGCTTTAATTCAGGTAAAAAGAGTAGCTGATGCTAGAAAATTATCGGAAGAAAAAGTAAAACAATTAGTAGAAAAAATGAGTAACAAACCAACAGTGATGGGAACAGCAACCGTAAATGTTTTAGAACTGAACATTGCTTTAGATCAATTGAAATAAGAGTAATAATGAAAAAAATAGTATATACCGCTTTAATAGCTTTTGCAGGCACAATTGCAAACGCACAAGAAGTAGCACAAGAAACCAACCCATTTACATTTTCAGGGTATATTGACACGTATTATAGTTATGATTTTGGGAATCCAGAAAATCATACCCGACCTGGCTTTATGTATAGCTACAACAAACACAATGAAGCAACTTTAAATCTTGGCTATGTAAAAGCTAATTATGCCAAAGGAATTGTTAGAGGTAATTTTGCTCTTATGGCAGGAACTTATGCACAATATAATTTAGCAGCCGAACAAGATTTGATGAAAAATATTTTTGAGGCAAACATTGGAGTTAAAGTTTCAAAAACAGCGAATCTATGGGTTGACGCTGGAATTATGCCTTCACATATCGGTTTTGAAAGTGCAGTTGGAAAAGATTGCATGAACTTAACCCGAAGTATTTTGGCCGAAAACTCACCTTATTACGAAGCAGGTGTAAAATTAGGGTATACTTCTAAATCTGAAAAATGGTACTTGGCGGCTATGTACTTAAACGGTTGGCAACGTATTCAGAGGGTTGATGGCAATCAAACACCTGCTTTTGGTACACAAGTTACTTATAAACCATCTGGAAAAGCAACATTGAATTGGAGCACTTTTGTAGGGAATGAACAACCCGATACGGATAGAAAATGGCGTTATTTCAATAACTTCTATGGCCAATTTAAAGTTTCTGAAAAAACCAATTTAGTAGCTGGTTTTGACATAGGTGTACAACAAACAGCTAACGGAAGTAGCGATTATGATACTTGGTATTCACCTGTGCTTATTGCGCAATACAAACCTACTGCTAAAATACAATTGGCAGCGAGAGGCGAATATTATCAAGATAAAAGCGGGGTAATTATTGCAACAGGAACACCTAATGGCTTCAAAACTTTTGGGTATTCGGCAAACTTTGATTACTTCGTTGCAGATAATGTGTTATTTAGAATAGAAGCACGCTCATTGAATAGTAAAGATGAAATTTTCTTAAAAGATAATACGCCTACTACTGGTAATTTCTTTATTACAACAGCGATGGCTATTTCTTTCTAAAATTGTAAGATGTGAAATGTGAGTTGTAAGACGAAATCTCACATTTCACATCTCACTTCTCACATTTCACATTTCACACCTCACATTTTACATTTCACATTATGGATGCTGAAAAAGAAAAAAACGTAAAACATTTCTTAGACCTAATTCAAAAATCAAGAAAAGGGAAATTCAAGGTGTATATTGGCATGAGTGCTGGTGTAGGGAAAACCTATCGCATGTTGCAAGAAGCACATACACTTTTAAAAAAGGGGATTGATGTTAAAATAGGCTATATTGAAACCCACAACCGCAAAGAAACCCATGACTTGTTGGCAGGACTTCCTGTGATTCCACGTAGGACGCTTTTTTATAAAGGAAAAGAACTGGAGGAAATGGATGTGCAAGCCATTATCAATTTACGCCCCGAAATTGTAATTGTTGACGAATTAGCCCATACGAACATTGAAGGTAGTAAAAACGAAAAGCGTTGGCAAGATGTTTTGGAAATCTTAGAAGCGGGTATTAATGTAATTTCGGCGGTAAATATCCAGCATATTGAGAGTTTAAATCAAAATGTGAAGCAAATTACCAATGTGGATGTGCAAGAGCGTGTACCTGATAATGTGTTGCGATTGGCGGATGAGGTGGTGAATATTGATTTGACTTCAGATGAATTGATTACTCGACTAAAAGAAGGTAAAATTTATACACCAGATAAAATTGAAACGGCATTAAACAATTTTTTTAAATCCGATCAAATTCTTCAATTGCGCGAATTGGCTTTAAAAGAAGTAGCAAGCCAAGTGGTTCGAAAGGTAGAAAATGAAGTCCCTAAAAACACAGCTTTACGTCATGAAAAACTACTAGCATGTATCAGTAGCAACGACAAAACGGCTAAAAAAGTAATTCGAAAAGCGGCACGATTGGCTAGTTATTACAACAGCATTTGGTATGTGTTGTATGTGGAAACACCTAAAGAAAGTAGCGATAAGATTGCATTGGACAAACAACGCCACTTAATCAATAATTTTAAAATGGCTACCGAATTAGGTGCAGAAATCATCAAAGTGCAAAGCCCAAAAATAACAGATGCCATTCTAGATGTTGTCGCTCAAAAAGATATCACCACAGTGTGTATCGGGAAACCGCACTTAAATTTATTTAAAGTAATTTTGTCTTCTAATGTGTTTAATAAATTATTGAATAACCTTTCTTCTTCTAATATTGATCTTGTGATTTTATCTTAGGTGTGAGATGTGAGAAGTGAGATGTGAGAAGTGAGATGTGAGAAGTGAGATGTGAGAAGTGAGAAGTGGGATGTGAGAAGTGAGATGTGATAGGTAATGGGGAGATTAAAGTTTCCTTTTGCGTTTCACGGCTAAATAATTCAGAAAAAATGCGAATAAAAACCAAATTAAATCTAGGCGTAGGATTATTATTTTTACTAATAATAATCCTTTCGCTATTGAGTGCTTTTTATATTCACTCAATTAAAAAAGATACGCAGAATATACTTAAGGCCAATTATGAAACGCTGGAATATTCTCGAAACATGCTTTTGGCGTTGGATGCAATCAATAAAGACAAACCCCAAGCGGTTGCTATGTTTGAGGTTAATTTAAACAAGCAGTTGCGAAATATTACTGAATTTGGCGAAGACAATGCCACGTATGAATTGCGCGATAACTTTCGGTTCCTGAAAGCCAATTCGCTGTCGGATAGTATTGTGTCTCAAATGCACCAAAACATTTTTGAGATTATGAAGCTCAATATGGATGCCATCAAACAGAAAAGTGATGTGGCCAAAAAAACAGCTGAAACTGCTAACTTTTGGGTCATTCTTATTGGGGTATTTTGTTTTCTTATTGCGTTTAATTTATTGGTGAGTTTGCCTAACAACATCGCAAATCCTATAAAAGAACTCACGTCTAGTATTCAAGAAATTGCCAATAAAAATTATTCTGAACGGGTACACTTTTTAGACCATAATGAGTTTGGCGATTTGGCTCGTTCGTTCAATACCATGGCACAAAAATTAGAAGAATACCACAGTAGTAATTTGTACAAACTTTCGTTTGAGAAAAAGCGATTAGAAACCTTAATCAACAACATGCATGATCCGATTATTGGTTTGGATAATCAAGATATGATTTTGTTTGTAAATGATGAGGCCTTAAAAATTATTGGATTAAAACAGGAGGAGGTAATTGGTAAATCGGCTGTGCATTTGGCTTTGGAAAACGATTTAATACGTACTTTGTTAGTCAATACAACTAGTTTTCAAAAGGCATTACCCATCAAAATTTTTGCCGATGGGAGAGAGAGTTATTTTGAAAAAGAAAGGGTCAACATTACCATAACACCAACAGGTGAAGATAAAACCATCACTATTGGTCATGTGATTATCTTGCGCAACATCACTATTTTTAAAGAATTGGATTTTGCAAAAACAAATTTCATTGCTACTGTTTCGCATGAATTAAAAACCCCTATTTCTGCTATTAAATTGAGTTTGCAACTATTAGAGAACAAAGAAACGGGTACGATTAATGAGGAACAAAAGCAGTTGATTGAAAGCATAAAAGAAGATAGCCAACGTTTATTAAAAATTACGGGGGAATTATTGGATATTTCGCAATTAGAAACGGGCAATATTCATTTGAGTATTGAGAAAAGCAATCCGTATCAAATAGTTGAATATGCCGTTGATGCCGTAAAAGTTCAAACAGAACAGAAACTGATATCCATACACATTGATGCCGAAGCAAATCTTCCAATGGTGAAAGCGGATGCTGAAAAAACGGGTTGGGTTTTGATAAATTTTTTAACCAATGCAATTACCTATTCACCTATTCAAAGTAAAATAATCGTCAAGTTAAAGGCCGATAATGAGCAAGTGATTTTTCAGGTTCAGGATTATGGCAAAGGCATCGATAAGCGTTATCAATCAAAAGTTTTTGATAAGTATTTCCAAATTCCAGGTAGTAACAAATCGGGTACAGGTTTGGGCTTGGCAATTAGTAAGGAGTTTATTGAAGCTCAGAATGGTACGATTGCTGTTACAAGTGAATTGGGATTAGGGAGTACTTTTAGTATTGGGTTGAATAGTGTATAGTGGGGCGTTGCACTTGGATGGTGACGGATTTTTATTTTTGGGAACACGGATTTGGGAAATGTGAGAAATCTTTAAAATCTTAAATGGACTTAAATCAACGTAGCGTTGCACTTATTTCACCATCACTTATATGACTTATATGTTTAAATGATTTAGCACGCGGATGAAACGGGTTTGCTGCGCAAAGCGCTGGTGGTGGCGGATTTTTAATGGGGATGGTGTTGAGGGCGTTGCACTTGGTGGTGGCGGATTTTTATTTTTTTGGAACATAGATTGAAGGAATTTTAGAAATCTTTAAAATCTTAAATGGACTTAAATTAGCTTAGCGTTGCACTTATTTTACTTTCACTTATATGACTTATATGTTTAAATAATTTAGCACGCGGATGAAACGGGTTTGCTTTGCAAAGCGCTGGTGGTGACGGATTTTTGATGTGGATGGTGTTGAGGGCGTTGCACTTGGATGGTGGCGGATTTTCATTTTTAGGAACACAGATTGAAGGAATTTTAGAAATTTCTAAAATCTATATGGAAAATCTAAAAGAAATATATTGACACGATTGTCACCCTGAGCTTGTCGAAGGCTAATGGAAAGGGATTTTTCAGGTTTCAGGTTTTTGGAACACAGATTGAAGGAATTTTAGAAATTTCTAAAATCTATATGGAAAATCTAAAAGAAATATATTGACATGATTGTCATCCTGAGCTTGTCGAAGGCTAATGGAAATGAATTTTTCAGGTTTCAAGTTTCAAGTTTCAGGTTTTAGGTTTTAGGTTTGGAACACAGATTTGAGGAATTGAAGTAATTTTTAAAAGCTATAGGGGAAATCTTAGAGAAATATATTGACATGATTGTCATCCTGAGCTTGTCGAAGGCTAATGAAAAGGAATTTAAATATTGTATTTAGCTTCAGGTTTTTGGAACACAGATTGAAGGAATTTTAGAAATTTTTAAAAGCTATGAGGTGAGGAAACTTTGAAAATGTATTACCTCGTTTGTCATAATGATTTTGTTGGAATGTTGCAGATAAAAGCTACGTTATAATTTTAAATTTTCCAGTGAAGGAAAAACCTTGGAATGTGGCAGTGTAATACACAATTTTGTTACTGATACGATCTATTTTTACGGTCATGTAATCTCCAATTTTATAAGGGGTGTTTGGAACAGTAATTTCAGTTATTGTTGCTTTGTATTCACACTCGTTAATCCATTCTAGATCGGATTTGATGTAATTTTTACCGCCATCTATGTATTCAACAAATTTAGGACCTTTGATGATGATATACGTTGTGGTGTTATCTATTTCAAAGTATTGCAATTTGCAATCTTTGAGTACTGTACAATTTGTTTTTTCATGCGTTTGTGAAAAGGTGTTTAGGGAAGTAATCACTAATAAAAAAAGAAGGAGTATTTTGAAAGGTTTCATATGTTGCATTTAATTAATAGGTGTTTTCTTTTATTTTTTTCTTGTTCTTTACCAATTCGGAAAGCAATTCTTCATCGACAGCTTCTTTTTTTGCATAATCTATTGCGTTAACTGCCATTGCTAATGCTTTCTCTTTTTCGCCAAAAAAATAATATAGTTTGGATAAAGTAGCAAAGCTTTCATATTTTTTCTCATCAATCGGTAAGCATGTTTCTAGCCAATAAATGGCTTTTTGAATTTTATCTTTCTCTTTGGAATGGTTTAATATAAAGGTTGCAGAGATATTAGCTAAAGCAACAAATTCACTTTTATAATTTTCCCATTGTAATGCGTCATTACTCTCTTTTTCTAGATTGTAATATTTGTCTAAGTTTGTGATTAAATTGGTGGAACCATTTGCGTATTTGGCAAAATAATGGTCATAATTTTTTAGGAATTCTGTTATTTCATCGGTAAAACTCAAAGAATAAATAAAGTAACTTTCAATTATCGTATTCTCTTCATAGTTAGCCATTAATTTATGGAAATAGTTTATGGCTTTTTGGACTGATTCATTACTTGGTTGATTGTCTTTGTCCATAGTTTCTCTTAGAGGTATCATGATGCTGTAAATCAGACTGTGTTCATTCATATACAAATAGTCATAATCCGCTCTTGTTTTAGTTACAATTTCGTCATAGTTATTGAATAGGTAGGCTAGTGCTACAAAGTCATCCTCCCGTAATAATTTATTCGATTCGTTAAAAAGTGCTTTGCTAAAGCCTTGTCTGGAAAGTTCGTTAATAATAGCACTAATGATTCGATTGTCAAGGGTGCTTTCTTTGGCAAGAATTTCAATTGTATTTTTCCATCGTTGTATAACCAGTTCTTTACTGGCTTTTAGTTGATATCCTTGCTCGGCTTCGTCTAAATAATTATAATAATTCAATGTTTCTTCAGTTTCTTCGTCTGCCATAATGAAATCACCTGTTTCCCAATGGTTGATGTCGGAGGCTATGAGAAAAGCATTTTTCATGTCTTTAATACTTGTGTTTTCAGCAGTAAATAATTTGTCGCAAGTCACTAATTTATTAGCGTTAATCAAATCCTTGTATAAGGTGTCCCATTCGTAGAATTCCATTTCAGCGGCTACGGGTCTTTCTAAATAATATAAACAATCTCCAGAGGCATTGTAATAGGCAATACTAGCATTCATTTGCTTTTTAAAAGTATTGGTGTATGCTTTGTCTGTATTTTTGATAAAGCAGAATTCAAATCGATCAAACTCTTTTTCATAGCCATAATACATGTGACGCTGTGTATCAAGCACATAGTTGCCTACATAATGTAGGTAGTTGTTATATGTTTCTATATTTGGTGCATCATACACTACAATTAGGAATTTTTTTGGTTCATTTTTAATGGTGTTTAGTGCCTCATTAAAATTCCTGTCGTGTTTGATTGTAACTACATAATCGGGTTGGTAGGTATTGTTTTCCTCTGTAAGGATGATTCGTGTGGTGTCTTGAAAGACTTCTTTGTAGGTGAGGTGTCCTTTTTCTTGACTGAAGCTGTTGTAGCTGCTAAGGACTATTAGTGCAATAAAAAATTTCATCATGGGTTGGTGCTGTTTTATAACATGCTATACTTTACAAATATATTTAAAATTTTGATAAGGTATTGTCTTTGTCGGCATGCAGATGGTGGAGTGAGAGGTGAGAAGTGAGAAGAGCCAAGTAAAAAGAGCCAAGTAAAAAGAGCCAAGTAAAAAGAGCCAAGTAAAAAGAGCCAAGTAAAAAGAGCCAAGTAAAAAGAGCCAAGTAAAAAGAGCCAAGTAAAAAGTGAAGAGGGAAAAGGTAGAAGTGAGAAGGGAGAAGTGAGAAGGGAGAAGTGGTAATATGAGTTTTTATTTTGGGCGGCTATTATTTTAGTGATATAATTTTTAGTTGGGAGTGGGTTTCGTTTTCTTTAGTTTGCTTATTGCTTTTTTCTTTATATTTGGTTGTTATTATATTTAATTCCTTTTAGTATGAAGAAGATTATTTTTTTATTAGTAGTTACGTTGAGTTTAAATTCATTTACGTCTCTTGAAAAGCCTACATTTAATATTGTGGGTAAATGGAGAGGTGATGATAAAAAAGAAATTGGTTATATTGTTTTTCAGGCTGATGGGTATGCCTATTTTGAAGATAGCAAAGGGAATAAAATGGGAGGGAAAGATTTTGTTGAGAATGGTAAAAAAGCTAATATGACCTACAAGTTTGATGACTCTGAGGCGTTAATGAAAATAGATATTATTGTTAAAATTGTAGGAGAAAAACATAGTAATTCTTTACTAGGTATTGCTCAAAAAATAGATGATGATTCGTTTAAATTGTGTTTAGGCTATGAGAATGTTAGACCAAAAACATTTAAAAAAGAAGAAACAATTGTTTTTACTCGCGTTCAATAATTTTTGAATGGTGGCTTCGAGTGCCTCAGCCACCATCTAGATATTCACAATAATCAATTTTCATCAGAATTACTGTAACCGTTGCCTGAGGCACTCGAAGGTAATGGTTTCGGTGGTTTCGAGTGCCTCAATATTAGGTATTTCAATAGCGAATCTTTATCAGTAGTACGTGTTAGTAACAAGCCTACAACAAAAATAGCTCCTAAATAAAAATTGTAAAAAGAGGAAAATTAAAAAGATGGAAACAGAAGAAATAAAAGAAAAATTTGAAGCAGAATTAAAATGGGGTAGTTATTATTTTTTATATTCTATCATCCTATCATTAGCATTTTCGTTATTTCAACTATTTATTCTAAATCAAAGCCGTGATAACCTATATGTTTTAATTTTCTTTAACTTACTTCTTTTGATTTATGTATCACGAAAATGTATTCACGAAAAAAGATACATAAAAAACGTCACTTTCATTTCTAAACTAATCATAATTTTAAAAATATTTTCCATAAACTATTTGTTCATTTCTTTAATAGGACTAAACAATGGTGATTTCTTACTACCCAAAAGAGAATTTGAAATTCAAGAAACGGAAAAAAGTTTAAATGAAACGGAAAGTAATTTATTAAATGATTTAATAAACTTTGTAAAAAAAACTCAACAATTAAAAACGCAGAATAATTTATAAAAAATGTTACTTATAAACAAAAACTCCTTACCAATCGGTAAAGAGTTTTGTTTCTTAGTGGCTTGAACACTGAACTAAGAAGAGGTGTTTAGGCAATCGTAACTTCTCCTAAGTAAAGACTTGTAGCAAAGCTTTTGTCATCAGCTGTTACAAAGGTAGCCCACACTTGAACAGGCAATCCACTCAAAAAAGCAGGTACACTAAAATTTGCCGTTTCATCACCACGTTCACCTGAGTTTAGGCTGTACAAACTAGTGTTTGTGGTTTCTTCGTAGATAACTAAGACCAATTTGTCTGTTGCCAAAGCTTCTCCTTGTCCACTGTTGTTGGTCCAGTTGATATCGATGCTTTGCCCTGTTCCAGGGGTTGCAGCTACATCGTCAAACCCTGTTAAATCGCCACGGCTTATTTGTACTTTTTGATAATCCCATATAAAATCAGGATCCATATAATTAAGCGCGTTTTTCATGTGATACGACATGGCTTGATTTCTACGGGTTTTGGTTCCGGTGTCATTTCCATAATACCGCTTTAACACGGGACTTAACGGACGTAAAAATTCCGTAACCTTTGTAAATTTCAAGCGTTGTAATTCTTGTGTTGCGGTAGCTACACGATTACTTTTTTTAGGTAAACTGCGCATTACCTCTTTTCCTCGCCATGTGGCGCCTACTACTGGACCCACTTTCCCTGAAAATGCTCCTAGGATTCCTTTGTTATAAGTTCCCATTTTGTAAATAAAAAATTTTGAATTAATAAATAACCTTTGTTTTTGAAGCGCGCATTCAAAGAACAGAGCAAAGCTAAAGCGTGTTTTTGTTTTGTACAAGTGGCTGAATTATAACAACTTAATTTGGTTTATTTCAACTATAAATTACATGTTTTAAAGGCGATTGATTAGGATTGACATGAGCTGATTGCTTGTGCCTAAAGTAGATAGGTTTTGACTGGTTTTGACCGGTCTTGACTATTTTTAACTAGTTTGACTAGTTTTTATAGGGGTTTTGTTCGGGTTTCGTTCGGGTCTTGTTCGGATGAGCTGGCTAAAAAGAAGGTTTTTTGCGAAGAAAGGTGGGAGGAATGTGGAAGAAGGAAGTTAGAAGTTAGAAGTTAGAAGTGAATAGTGAAAAGTGAATAGTGAAAAGTGAATAGTGAGATGTGAATAGTGAGAGGTGAGATGTGAGAAGTGAGATGTGAATAGTGAAAAGTGAATAGTGAGAAGTGAGAAGTGAATAGTGATAAGGGTGTAGTGTGGGAAGGGGTGCTACTTATTGGTGGTGTTGCTTTGACAAGGGGGTGCTGCAACTGTGCTATTGAAAAGAATTAGTAGGTTAACTAATGCGCCTGAGCCGGCAAAAAAGTCTACATTAAATCGCTGTTGTGGATTTTTTTGAATAGTGATTTTGTAAAGAAACTTTTTGGATAGAGGTAGCGTCCTCCTAACTTGGTGTAAGGAATGATGTGGTTTTTGCGGTAGCGGTATAGCGTACTATCACTAATTTTAAATTTTATTTTTATTTCTGACCCATCTAACCATACTTCCTGATGTGTTACTTGGTGTTGTAATAAATTGATGGTTTGTTCCATCTCGGCTACTTTCGATTGTAGTAGGGTTACTTCGTTGTTTTCTTGCTTCATGGCGATTATTATTTTTCTGATTACAAATATCGGAAATATCTTAGAGGTTTGCTAAGTAAATTTTCAACAGAAAACAGTTGAAATTAATTTATAAAATTTATAAGTTATTGATTATCATCGGTTATATTATTGATAAGTTGTTAGTTATTGGTTAATATCTCAATCGAAAAAGACGCTTTTTTTGCTCAAAAGGAGCGTTAATTGTTAATAACCCGAAAAAAAGTGAGAAGTGAGAAGTAAAAGAGCCAAGTAAAAAGAGCCAAGTAAAAAGAGCCAAGTAAAAAGAGTCAAGTAAAAAGAGTCAAGTAGAAAGAGTCAAGTAAAAAGAGCCAAGTAAAGAGAGTCAAGTAAAAAGAGTCAAGTAGAAAGAGCCAAGTAAAAAGAGCCAAGTAAAAAGAGCCAAGTAAAAAGAGTTAAGTAAAAAGAGTCAAGTAAAAAGAGTCAAGTAAAAAGAGTCAAGTAAAAAGAGCCAAGTAAAAAGAGTCAAGTAAAAAGAGCCAAGTAAAAAGAGTCAAGTAAAAAGAGTCAAGTAAAAAGAGTCAAGTAAAAAGTGAAGAGGGAGAAGTGAGAAGTGAGTGGTGAAAGATGGTGGCTGAGGCTCTCGAAGCCACTATCTTTTTTCTTGTCGTTTTTTTAAATTACAAAAAACCTTTGTTTTCGGTCGCTCGCGAGGGTACCCCCGTAAAAATACCTGTTTTGAAAAACAGGTATTTTTACGGGTATGAATTGTGGAAATAATAGTCTAATTTTGAAAGGATTGAATACTAACGTTCTTATTATTAATCAATTAAATCCTTACAGATGATGAAAAAAAACTATTTTTTACTGTTTTGTGTTTTTGGTGTGGTGTCGGTGGTGGCACAGGTGCCCTCTATTAATGTGACGGCTACTTTTTCTAACGAAAAGGTGAGTAGTAGTGAACTAAAAAAATTAGACTCTTTGAACTCGAAATGTTCTCTTTTAAAAGATGAATTGTCAACATTGAAGGGGCAAAAAGGCAATGAACAATCTGTGATTGCTGCGAAGGAAAGCCAAATTAAGGGGGTGGAAGCAGAAATTAAAAAGACCATTGAAGGCAATTATTTTTACCAATCCAATTTGGCCTATTATACCAATCAATTGGCTAAGATTGAGGGGAAAATAACAAAGTTGAAGGCGGACATGAAGCTGGCTGAAGCGGATGATAACCGTAGTAGAATGGATCAATATGAAGGTGAGATTCAAGCACTGGAGCGGGATAAAGGACGATTGGAAATTGAAAGGGACCGCAAATTGAATCCCGCAACGCATAATTATTCGTGGTGGTTGCCGTCTAAGGATAAAAAATACCGTGATGCTTTTTTTGAGGATACTTACAATAATTCGACCAACAAAACCAACTATTTGAATGCGTTTGCTGTAGTGGGGAGTCCGAATGGGGTAACGGGGCAATCTGAACTTGTGGCGGACAATATGGGGATGTTGCGCATTACTTTTGGTACGGTGATTACGGCTTCCAATGATTCGTTGTCTAGTGAAAATACGCGTGTAGAAGCTTTGCAGCGTTTGATCAATGGTGGGGGAAACTTTTATTTTGATTTGACAGCGCCTTTACTTACTACGATTAGAGGGAACAGCAGTGATGATTTGGTTAACTTTTATGCTTATGCCAATATTAAGGCAGCTTCAGATATTAAAGGGTATGGTAACGATTTGACGGCTTCTACTTACAATACTTCTTTGGGGTTGAATCTTTACAGCGACATCAGCTCTGAGAACAAGAAGTTTAATTTTTTCATGGTAGCTAATGCGAGTTATTACTGTTTGGCGACCAAAGCGTTTTATGAAGCCTTGCAGATAGACCACACAGATGGTTTCTTATCGGGTAAGATTACTATAGGGGTGACGCTATTGAATCAATTTCGATTTTCCGCTAATGTGGCTACTTTTGGAAGTGAAGCCTCGGTTCGAAGTACTAAAATTGGTTTTGGGCTTCAATTTTTACCGAATTTGTAAGTTGAGTACCCATAAAACCGTATTTTTAAGGGTTGCTATAGAGGGTTAAAAAAGCAGCCTTTTTATGAAACGCCAGCAAGACTCCAAAAGGAACAGATTTTTCTGACTTTTGGGTCTTGCTCGCGTTTTTATTTTTTGTACTTCCCGTTACGGATTCCCGTAAAATTTGCACGAGCCCTTTATTTACCTTTGTTCGCGAGGGTATCCCCGTATTTTTACCTGGTTTGAAAAACAGGTATTTTTACGGGTTGTATGGATGCTTTTTTTTCGTTATGTTTGGGACTATAAGATTTTTAAAACCACTATGAGTAAAACTACCGTAAAAGCCGATATTAATTTTGAACAAGAACTTTGGAAAGCCGCTAACGAATTGCGTGGCGCAGTAGCTGAGAATCAATACAAAGACTATGTGTTGCCGATGATTTTCTTAAAGCACATGTCCGAGCGATATGAGATGCGTAGAGAAGAATTGACGGCTTTAGTACACGACAAAAATTCTAATTATTTTACGACAGACGAAGCAGAAATTAACTATGTGTTGGAAGATGCGGATGAATATTTATCTAAAAATGTCTATATCATTCCCAAAGAAGCTACTTGGGAATACTTAAAAGCGAATGCCGAACAAGACAATATCAAAGTCATTGTAGATGATGCTTTTGATGTTTTGGATGCTACTTTGGCGAAGTTTAGACCCGATTTAAAAGGGATTTTACCACGTATTTTTGTGAAAAGCCAATTGACGGCACGCCAAGTGGGTGGACTGATTAATTTACTTTCTAATCCTAAGTTATCGCAAAAGGAAAACCCTGAAAGTGATGTGTTAGGGCGTGTGTATGAATACTATATTGGCAAGTTTGCTTTGGCAGAAGGTTCTGGTGCAGGGCAGTTTTTTACGCCAGGCAGTATCGTGCGTTTGATGGTAGAAATGATTGAACCGTATGAAGGTAAAATCTTTGATGCCGCTTGTGGTAGTGGTGGAATGTTTGTGCAATCCTTGAAGTTTTTAGAAAGCCACGGAGGCGACAAACGGAACATTGCTATTTACGGACAAGAACGTTACGATGGAACGCTGCGTTTGTGTAAAATGAACTTGGCGTTGCGTGATTTATCTTTTGATGTACGCTTGGGCGACTCTTTATTGAACGACCAGTTTCCTGATTTAAAAGCTGATTACATTATAGTAAACCCGCCTTTTAACGTGAGCCAATGGCACCCAGAAGACTTACCTGAAAACGACCCACGCTTGTTTGGACCCAAAGAAGAATTTACAACCGATGGTAATGCCAATTTTATGTGGATGCAAACCTTTTGGAGCCATTTGAGCAACAAAGGAACAGCGAGTGTGGTTATGGCAAATGGCGCCATGACTTCCAACAACAAAGGGGAGAAAAACGTACGTGAGTTTATGGTAAACAACAGTATGATTGATTGTATTGTACGTTTACCTGATAAATTGTTTTTAACTACAGGCATACCTGCTTGTATATTTATATTAAGTAAAAACCGAGACGGCAAAGACGGCCAACACCGTGAACGTACCAACGAAATCTTATTCATAGACACCAGCAAAATGGGTACTATGGAAAGCCGTAAACTACGTGTGTTTACCGATGCCGATATAGATAAAGTAGCCCAAACCTACCACGCTTGGCGGACTTCGAGAGCCTCAGCCGCCAAATACGAAAACATAGACGGCTACTGCTACGCTGCCACTTTAGAAGAAGTACAAAAACAAGACTACAAACTAACTCCTGGTATTTATGTAGGCACCGAAGAAGTAGCAGATGATGGTATTTTGTTTGAAGATAAAATGGCGAGTTTACAAGCTACTTTACAAGAGCAGTTTGCTAAAGGAAATGAGTTACAGCAAAAGATTTTGGAGAATTTTAATAAACTATAAATATGTTTTTAGAAAGAGTAGTAATTGAAGATTTTAAATCGATTAAGAAAATAAATTTAACTCTACATGACATAACATGTTTAGTTGGTAAAAACGAGTCTGGCAAATCTTCTATTTTAGATGCGATAAGCCATTTAAATTATTATAACTATATACTTAGTGCTGATAAAATAAATAAAAATTCAAAACGCTATGATTTAGATAAACTTCCAACAATTACTGGTTATTTTTTATTGGATGAATATGATTTAGAATATCTTGAAAAAACAATTCCTTTTAAATTTGATGAGAATGGAAAATCTATTGAAAATAAATTTTCATATAAATGGTTGAGATTGAAAGTTGAAGATGAAGATACTGATAATATAGAAATAGAGTTTATTTATGGAAATAATAAATCTGTTAAATTAAGAGATAAAGTTGAAAGTGAATTATATGAAGAAGTAAAAGAAGTAATTTTTGAAGAATTAATACCAAATATTGAATTATTTACTAATGATTCATTAATAATTAAACCATTAACATTTGAGGAATTAATTCAAACTTCATCAGAAACTTTATCTTTTAGAAGGTTATTTCATATTGGAGGTATTAATGACATCAATCTTTTAAAAGTTGTAAACGTTGAAAAATTATATGATAGATTAACCTCTGTTAATGAACAACTAACTGAACTTTTGCAAAAGAATTATAAACAAGATAAATCATTAAGAGTTGAAATCACCTATGTTGGTGATAAATTTATCTTAAAATTTAAGGATGATTCAAAACGATCTTATAATTTGAGTGATAGGAGTGTTGGCTTTCAATATTTTTTTGCATTTCTAATAAATAAAACTTTCTTAAACAATTTTGAAAATAAACAAAACTTATTTTTATTAGATGAACCTGGGGTTTCTTTACATCCTGAAGGAGCAAGGGATTTGGTAAAAATATTTGAAGAAATAGTAAAAAAAGATCAAATTGTTTACACAACTCATAATCCTTTTTTAGTTTATAGAAACAAACCTGATAATTTAATTTTAGTTAAAAAAGGAAATGATGGTACTGAATTAATCACAAAAGTATATACAAATAAATATCAAATATTAAGAAAAGAATTAGGACTATTATTAAACGATTCATTTTTGGTTAATGATATTAATTTAGTGGTTGAGGGAAATGCAGATAAATTTATACTACACTTTTTAATTCATGAAGATATTGAGTTAGAAGAATTATCATGGATTCATATATTTAGTGCAGATACAGCTACAGAAGTTGTCCCATCTGTTAGATATCTAAATAGCCTTGGGTTAAAGGGAGTAGTTTTATTAGACTCTGATGATGCAGGTTTAAATGAAATTAACAAACCTAAATTTAAAACTTACGTTATAGATAATAAGAATTGGGATTATCTTACTTTGAATGAAAAAATAAATGATAAAAATAAAAGGACAATTGAAGATATGATTGACCAACAATCTTATTTGGATGCTTATAATAGCTATTATGCTTTTGTAGCTGATACGGTTGAATGGAAAAAAGAATTTGAACCTATTGATATAAAAAAATACAAGATTCCGATTTTAGATACAATAAATGATCATTTTAAAAATTATGCTGATGGAGGAATAAATAAAATTGCTATTCTAAGAGAATTAACTAAATTATATCCTTATGAATCTAATCAAGATAAATATCAAAATTTAAAAGAAATTTTAAATAGTATTAAATCTATTGTTTCAAAATTAAAATAATTAAATGCCAAACAACTGGAAAACATATAAACTTTCTGATATTGGAACAATAGCAAGAGGTAAATCTAAACATCGACCTAGAGATGCATCTCATTTATATGGTGGTGAATTTCCATTTATTCAAACAGGAGATGTTAAAGTTGCAAATCATAGATTAAATTGTCATTCGCAAACTTATAGTGATGCAGGTTTAGCACAAAGTAAACTGTGGCCTAAAGACACAATGTGTATAACTATTGCTGCAAATATTGCTGAAACTGCAATATTAAATTATCCTGCTTGTTTTCCAGATAGCATAATAGGTTTTATTGCTGACAAAGAAAAATGTGATATTGATTTTGTTGAATATTTAATGCAACATTTTAAAAAAGAAGTACAGTCACATTCAATTGGTTCAGTTCAAGACAATATAAATTTAGGAACTTTTGAAAGATTAAATTTCTTGATTCCACCACTCCAAGAACAAAAATCCATCGCCTCAATCCTTTCCGCCATCGACGACAAAATCGAAAATAACCTTGCCATCAACAAAACCCTTGAAGAAATGGCAATGGCACTATACAAACACTGGTTTGTAGATTTTGGTCCGTTTCAAGATGGGGAATTTGTAGAAAGCGAGTTGGGAAGGATACCTGAGGGTTGGGAGGTGAAGAGATTGGTTGAATTTGTTAATTTGACAATGGGACAATCTCCAAAGTCTGAATTTTACAATTTAAACAATGAAGGATTACCTTTTCATCAAGGAGTAACAAATTATGGTGAAAGATTTCCAGAAGATAAAACGTATTCAACTGAAGGTAATCGTTTTGCAGAGGAAGGCGATATATTGTTTAGTGTTAGAGCTCCTGTCGGAAGATTAAATATTGCAAAAAATAAGATTATTTTAGGTCGTGGTTTGTCTTCTATGACTTTAAAAAATCACGATAATAATGGATTTTTGTTTTATTCATTAAAAAACTTTTTTACAGAAGATGATAAAATTGGTGATGGAACTGTTTATGGTTCAGTAAATAAAACAGAATTAGAAAACTTAAAGTTTATAGTTCCATGTAAAGAAGTACTTGATAATTTTAATGATTTAGTAAAAGATATCGATTCTAAATATTTGAATAATTACAGAGAATACCAAACCTTAACCCAATTGCGGGATACTTTATTGCCTAAGTTAATTAGTGGTGAGGTAAGGTTGAAGGAGTTTAGGAATTAAAAAATAGAATATGGCTATGTATGGTTATTCAGAGCGAGGTATTATAAATTCATTACTATTTACAATAGGTAATGATGTATCGCTTATGAATGAGTTTATCAGTCTTATCAATATACCCACGCTTTTTGAACAGGGTAAACCAAAAAGCTATGATATTTTGTTAGAACAATCTTTTTCACAGTTTGGTGATGCTGATTTAGTCATTATCATGCATTATGAGAACAATCAAAAAAGTAAAGTATTATTCATAGAAGGAAAAGTCAAAACCTATCAAAAAAAGCATTGGAGTATTCAAAAACAATATGAAGAATTTAATAAAGAAGGCAAATTCAAAAAGAATACATCCAATTTATTTTTTCAATTACACCTGAAAAAACTACTAATCGATAATGCTGAAAAAATTAGTAATAATGAGGTAGTAGAGGAACCGTGGTATGAGACCCAAAGAAGTATAGGCAAAAACGATATTGTTAAAAATGCCTTTAATAAAGTAAAAAACTGTGATGCTTATTATATAGGGCTAATCCCTTCCACACAAAATGAAATAAATAATTTTGTAAAAAGCAATGCTAACTCTGATACGGTTACTATTCTTAATAGTATGCATTTTCTAACTTGGCATTTAGTAAAAGAATTTTGTGAAAATAAGGAATTAGAGGCAGTATTATTAAATTTTAAGTACAACGAGCAGCAAATCTTTTAGTTGTAAGACATAAAGTAAATTATATTATGACAACAGAAGCCAAAATAGAACAAGCTACCATCGATTGGTTAACCGATTTAGGGTATAGCCACATACACGGCACTACGTTTACGTTTCCAGAAAACGAAGTGGTGGATAAAGCTACGTTGTTAGCGTTTATACAACAACAGCATCCGCATTTGCCTGCGGAGTTGTATCCGTTAATTGTGGCGGAGTTTGTAAACAATAAAGGCGCTGATTTGTTGTACCGCAACCGAGATTTTCATTTAAAACTCACCAAAGGGTTAGATTACGAATACCAAGACGCTAACGGTAATGAAAAAGCCGTTCACGTATATCCTATAGATTTTCAAAATCCTGAAAATAATACGTTTTGGGTAGTGAATCAATTGAGTATTAAAGGCAAAAACAAACGCCGTCCCGATGTGATTGTGTATGTAAATGGTTTGCCTTTAATCGTTTTTGAATTGAAAAACTGGTTTGATGAAAATACCAATTTACAAGAAGCATTCAATCAAATTCAGCACTACACCAAAGATATTCCACTTTTGTTTGAATACAACGTAGCCACCATAGTAAGCGACGGTAACGAAGCCCAACACGGTATGTTCAACGCTTCCAACGAATGGTATGCGGCTTGGAAAAGTATAAACGGCACTACCATAGTAGAAGACGATTTTCAGATGCATACCTTGTTATTCGGTTTGTTTCCAAAAGAACGTTTACTGAATTATATTAAAAACTTTGTCTTTTTTGAAGACCACAATGGGACACTGATTAAAAAAGGCGCAAAATACCACCAATTCTTTGGGGTAAACTTTGCAGTTGAAGCCGCTAAAAAAGCCATTCGTCCTTATGGTGATGGACGTATTGGGGTCATTTGGCACACACAAGGAAGCGGAAAAAGTATCTCTATGGCTATTTATGCTGGTATCTTACGTAGCTTACCCGAATTGAAAAATCCAACCATCGTTGTACAAGTAGATAGAAGTGATTTGGATTTTCAATTGTATGAAAACTTTGTGTTAGCCAAAGACTTAGTAGGCGATGTACAACATGCCGATTCAACCGATGATTTAAGACGATTATTATCCACAGGAAGTGGCGGTGTGGTTTTTACCACGATTGAAAAATTCCGTTTGAAATCAGGAAATGATGAAACCTTAGGAGAATTAGAACATCCTATTTTATCGGAACGTGAAAACATCATTGTGATGGCTGATGAAGCCCACCGAACGCAATATGGTTTGTTAGATGGTTTTGCTTCTAATTTGCGTAAAGCCTTGCCTAATGCTTCGTTTATAGGATTCACAGGAACGCCAGTAGATAGCAAAGATGCCGATACACAAGAAGTGTTTGGTGAAACTATTCACGTGTACGACATCAAACAAGCCGTAGATGATAAAGCAACAGTTCCTATTTATTACGAACCCCGTTTAGCCAAGTTGCATTTAGCCAATGAAAATTTAGATTCGGATGTAGATTTACTAACTTGGGAACAAGAAGATAGTGGCAACTTAAAATGGGCAGCTTTAGAAGATGCCGCAGGTTCACAGGAACGTGTAGAAAAGATTGCTAAAGATATATTGAGTCATTTTACTAAGCGTACCGATACGTTGCCAGGAAAAGCTATGATTGTGTGTATGAGCCGAAGAAATAGCGTGAAAATGTATGAGGCTTTATCGCAATTAGAAGGCTGTCCTGAAATTGCGGTGGTAATGACAGGAAATATTTCTAAAGATCCAGTAGCATGGAATCCGCATATTAGAACACAAGAAGCTACCGAAGCGTTAAAGAAACGCTTTAGAAATCCGAAAGACCCGTTGCAAATTGTTATTGTTCGTGATATGTGGTTAACAGGATTTGATGCGCCTTGTGTGCATACGATGTATGTAGATAAGATTATGAAAGGACATAATTTAATGCAAGCCATTACCAGAACCAACCGTGTATTTAAAGATAAACCTTCGGGAGTTATTGTAGACTACATCGGTATTGGCGACCAACTAAGAAAAGCAACCGATAAATATACAGGTGGCGGTGGAAAAGGAGAACCTACCATTGATATGGAACAGGCTTTGAATATGTTCTTCAATCAAGTGGAAGCTTGTAAAAATATGCTACCCGAGACTATTGATTACAGTCAGTGGAAAGCTTTACGTGAAAGTGATAAAATGTTGTTGGTAAAACAAGCTTTAAACGCTTTATTGAAATATGATGAAGTTGCCGACCAATTTATGATGGAAGAAAAAAAACTGACAGGTTTGTTATCCATTGTAAAATCGCAACCTGAAATTCAGGAATTTGCCATTGATATTTTGTTTTCGCAACACGTATCCAAAGCCATACGAAATGCTAAAACCGTAAAAGGAAATGGTAGAGCCACTCAAAACGAAATCAAAGAACTCATCAGTAGAAGTATCGAATCGGATGATATTATTGATGTATTTGCGATGGCAGGTATTGAGAAAGCCGATATTTCTATTTTAGATGAACAATTCTTATTAGGCGTTAAAAAAGATAAAGACAGTATTGCGATTAAGATTGAACTTTTAAAGAATATTTTGAAAGATGAAATCAGAATGCGTTTGCCTCAGAATATTAAGAAATACACTTCACTTAAAGAAGAATTAGAAAAAGTAATTGACCGTTACCACGCCAATGCTATTGATTCTTATACTACAATAGCAGAATTAGTAGAACGTGCTAAAGAAATGCAAGACGAAGACAAGCGTAAATCGGAATTAGGTTTGTCGGATGAAGAGTTAGCGTTCTATGATATTCTAGCCGCTAAAAAAGACATCATCAACGAAGCGGGTCCAATTCAAGACGTGGTTCACAACGTAGTAAAAGCCGTAAAAAGTAACCTACAAATCGACTGGACAAATAAAGAAGATGCGAAAGCTGCTATTCGTTTAGCAGTCAAAAAAGAGTTGCGAGGTAAAGTAAGTATTTTAGAATTAAATGCTATTCTTCAAGAAATCATGGAACAGGCGGAAGGACAGTTTAAAGAGTGGAGGGCTTAGAAATGAATAAAGAATTTATATCAAAAGGTTTGGGTAAATATAAAAAGTTACTCAAAAAACAATTATCAAAAGAATTTAAAGTTGAAACTATCAAGATTGATAAAGATTTTTTTTCAAGTATTCCAAAAGAAGGTATGGAAGAGAAACAATCTGAAATCGAAAAAGCTAAAATTAAAGCTATAAAAAGCAATCCAGTTTTATATTGGTTTTCATTTGAGGAAAATTTTAACAGACAAGAAGAGTTACGAAATGACTTTTTAGATTATACAAATATCATAAAGTCAAAAGAATATAATTCGGATTACGATAATTATCGAAAGAATCCATTAGAATATAAAAGAGCTGTTTCTGCTATAAAAAATAAATTTGAAAATAAGTCAACTGAAACATTATATGTGGGCAAAGTAAAGAAAGACTTTTGGTTTAGAATAATTACCCATTGCGGTTGGGCTCCAAGTCCTAAAACAGCTGGTTTACAATTGAAATTCTGGTATGATTTTGAAAAATTTCCTCCTTTAGTTTTAAACTATTTTGTATTTGATAATGATATGGATGATTTTGTTTCTATTTTAGAAATTGAATTATCTAAACAGTTAAAACCATTAATAGGTAAAAAATAGAATGAATATCTTCAACAAACTATTCAAAAAAAAAGAATCCGAGTTTACACCTGATAATTCGGTTTTATTGCAATTGATACAGACGTATCATCAAAATGAAACACCCGAAAACTATAAAAAAGTGATGGACGAGTTGTATGGTCCGCGTGCATTTTTAGTAGTGCCTTCTGATGGTAAACAATCAACATCGGATGCATGGCATACGCTTAAAAAAGGAGCGACAGTAGGATTTACTTCAGTTTTTGATGTGGATGGGTTACTGGTTTTTGGGGTGTTTACCTCGGAAACGGCCTTGAGCAAATGGATTAATCAAGAAACCGCATATATGGCTATTCCAGCTCACGCAGTGATGGAAATGGCTCAACAATATAATTTTGGTCGTATCGTTATCGACAGTGATCAAGAGACTATGTTTGTGTTGGAACGCAACAGAGAAAATATTGCTACTACTACGGTACAGGAAGAAACACAAGTGCAAGTTGGGTTTCCGCAACATCCTATTGATGGTGCTAATAAGAGTCAATTGCTGGCCGCTTTTAGTAAGAATAGCAATATTAAAGAGGTGTATCATTTTGTGATGCTTCGTAATCAGGAATCGATTTATATATTAGCCTTTGTATTGGAAAATTATTCTGAAAATGCCCGATTGGCGGTAATGGATTGTGTTAACGATGGTATGAAAGGGTTTACTTTAGATTTGCCACTGGAATCGATGTATATTGAAGAGTCGGATAGTTGGTATGAAACGGTTCAAAATTTTGGGGTGTTTTATGGTAGGTGAATAGTGAGAAGAGCCAAGTAAAAAGAGCCAAGTAAAAAGAGCCAAGTAAAAAGTAAAAAGAGCCAAGTAAAAAGTGGGGAGTGAGAAGTGAAAAGGGAATAGGGATAAGGGGATGGCTTTACTGCGTAAAGCGGATGCCTACTTGTAGGAGATTCCTAATCTGCGGAATGACAGGCTTGTGCTGCGTGAAGCGATGCCTACTGTGTAGGAGATTCCTATTCGGCGGAATGACAGGCTTGTGCTGCGTGAAGTGATGCCTACTTTGTAGGAGATTCTGAAACGAGTTCAGAATGACAGCTTTGACTGCGTGAAGCAAAAGCTTACAGTGTAGGACACTTCGTCAGGTTCTGCCTAACAAAATAGGGATTGACTGGGAAAATGAATTTAATATTGAATGTTTATAAAATAATATAGAATATAAAATGAAAATAGCTCTTTTAGACGACAATCCGGAACAATTGGAAAGAAATCAAAGATTTTTAAATGCTTTACCTGTGGAAGTGGTTACCGCTTCTTTAGCGGCAAAGACTTTTTTACAGGAGGTTAAGTTGTCTAAGCCTGATATTTTGATTTTAGATTTGAATTTAGGCGATTCCTATATGACAGGAATGGAAGTGGCTCATGAATTGAAATTGCCCGTATTGTTTGCCAGTAGCAATACGCCTGAATATGTTAAGGAAATGGAACGTTTAAAGCGTGAGGAATCGTTGTGCGTAGATCATATTACGAAACCCTTTACAGAGCAAGAGTTTCAAAAGACATTATCTCGATTTTTACAAGAGGTTACGTTTTTTAGTAATCAAAATCATGTAACGCTTGATTTAGGTAAGCAGAAACGTATCAAACTAGCAGTTGATTCTATTGTGTACTTAGCAGCTGACAAAGCCAGTGGCTCTGAATCAAATAATAAGCAAATTTATTTTTCCAATAGAAAATCAGAAAGTTTGATTGATTTTTCATTTTCTAAGATGGAAGAAAAAGGTTTGTTGAAATCGCATTTTGTTACTATTCATAAATCGTTTCGTGTGAATGTGAATCATATTAAACACTACAATAAAAAAGAGGAATATGTTGAGGTTGAAGTTTTCTCTGTTTCGGGAAAATTAGAAACTAAAAAATTGCCTGTTTCGGAAAATTACCAATCGATTTTAAAATCGTTGAAAAAATAACCGCTTTCATTGCTCAAAATACCGCTTTTATTCTTTACCATAAGCTGATATGATTCTACATTATATCAGCTTTTTTTTTCTTGGCAAATTTGGTGTATAAAATTATAAAACCAAATGATACCAGCAGTAAATTTTCATTTATGGGAACCATGTAACATGCGTTGCCACTTTTGTTTCGCCACTTTTCAAGACGTTAAAAAAACTGTTTTGCCGAAAGGGCATTTACCTAAAGAACAAGCTATTGAAGTGGTTGTTGCTTTAGCACAATCAGGCTTTCAAAAGATAACTTTCGCAGGTGGTGAACCCACACTTTGTCCATGGCTTTCCGATTTAATTGCAACCGCAAAAAAAGCGGGAATGACTACTATGATTGTAACTAATGGTACGAATCTAACAGATGCCTTTCTCGAAAATAATAAGCTGCATTTAGATTGGATAACATTGAGTGTTGATAGTTTAGTTACTACTACCAATTTGAAAACGGGAAGAGCTGTATCAGGAAAAAAAAACATTACAGAAACGGAATATTACAGGATTGTAGATAAAATAAAATCGTATGGCTATAAACTGAAAATCAATACGGTGGTAAGTGCAGAAAATTATAATGAAAAACTAATTGACTTTATCGAATATGCACAGCCAAGTCGTTGGAAAATCTTTCAGGTTTTACCTATAACTGGTCAAAATGATTTGAAAGTCAACGGATTTTTAATTTCTGAGAATGATTTCAATCAATTTCTAGAGAATAATAGAACAAAGGCAAATAATAAAATTGTATCGGTTCCTGAAACCAATACCCAAATGAAAGGAAGTTATGTTATGGTAGATCCAGCAGGACGCTTTTTTAATAATGCAACCGGCAAACACTACTACAGCAATCCTATTCTTGAAGTGGGATGTGAAAATGCTTTGCAACAGATGAATTATGATGTATTAAAATTCGAAGAACGTGGTGGTCTCTATGATTGGAAAAATAAACAAGAGGTAGCATAACAGAAAACGCGGAAACCGAAAAGCGGATAGAGTAGGTATTTTTTTAATAATCGTTATTATGAGTAATTCAAAATCAGGTTCAAAATCAAGCAGTGCAACAAAACCAAGTGTAACAAAAAATCCACTTTATCCTAGCACAACAGGTAATCCTTCTGGCAAGGGTAGAGGGAATGTTTCAAAATCTAAAAAATAATTTATTATGGCAAAGAAAATCACACAACAGCAAAATCAAGCTAACATGCAAAATGCAAACAAAGGTTCAAAAGGAACTAACAAGCAATACGACCAAAATCAAGGTAATCGTGGTACACAACTAAATCCAAATCAGTTTAAGAATAAAGAGAAATTATGAACAAACTAAATATAAAAGCTTTTGATATTGAAGGCAAAACCAATGAAGAAATTGTTAACCTTGTTTCTCAATTTCCATTTTATGAATCTGACAAAGAAGCAAATAGTAAAAAGAGAAAGCGTTGGGTTGTGAATCCGGAAAATTTATCGGGCGAAGTTTTGTCTAAACTCTATATCAATGAAGATATGATATTAGGTTTCAATTTTAATCAAAATTACGATAATGAATTGCAATTGCATTATATTGAAAGAGAGTTACAGTTGGTTGACGTGTATGAGTTTCCTCTTTTAGAAAGTCATAAAACTATTCCTTTTATGAAGAAAATCATTAATAAAGAGCCTTTGCCCTTTCATTGGAAAAATACGATTCGATTACATGAGAAATTTGCGCATCCTTTTTTTAAAAATGTGTTGGGTTTTAGAAATTCCAATTTCTTTATTCGCCCAGAAGATGTGGGGTTAACTTTTCCTTACCAACATCCAGAATTTAAAAATGTTAAGGAAAAAGTGCTATTACTAGAGAATTTGTATTTTAAGAAAAGTCACTTAATCGCTTACAAAGTTTTTAATCCCATAGCTTACGAGTATAAAATAGTTTGGTCTATGGAATTTTATGAGTATTTAAAAAATTTAAAACCAATAAATTAATTTTGAAAGAATATAAAGTAATCGAAGGAATTTCTATTTAAGATTTAGAGCAGCAAATAAACGAGTATTTGAAAAAGAATTGGCAGGTGCAAGGAGGTGTTAGTCTTAGACACAATAGAGGAGGTGGGAGCAATGATAAATTTTTATTTGCAAGCGATTGTGAAATGAGGAAAGAGGCCTAGGCCTCTTTTTTGTTATAGGTTGTTGGCTTTACTTCGTAAAGCGTTGGCCTAAGGTTAGGAGATTCCTCTTAATCTCGGAATGACAGGCTTTAACTACGTAAAGCGGTTGTCTAAGGTTAGGAAATCTAGTTTCGCAGCACCTAAGTTTTTACTTTATCAGAATAGCAGCTTGACATTAATCAAAAGAATATTGATTATAAGATTGGTTTTAAGTTTTGAGTTTTATAATTTTTATTATATTCGAGGAACTTTTCTTACACTTTCTAATTATGTAAAAAAGCATTGTATTTCTTTTCTTGTATCCGTTATCTTCCAATGGTGAGCGAATCTTTTTGCGTTTGTTTATCTAATAATTAGGTGATTAAGAGGTGCATAAACAAGTACAGTATGACAAGAAATAAAAAATGAACCTATTCGTATTTATAAATAATTTTTAACACAAAAAATGAAACAAATTAAAAAAATTCTCTCTTGCTTATTGTTTTTCTGTGTTAGTTTATTTTACGCTCAAAATAAAGGGTATAGTATAAATATTGATCGTCTTTATTTAGCTGATGAAAGTAAATCAAATAATAGTGACGATAGTAAAATAAAAATAAAGTTTTCTAGCTTAGATAATGGTAATTATTTTGTTTTTAATCGTTTACTATATGGAAATAAAACAGGTAAAGTATTAGCTTACTTTAAAGCTTTTAATACTGTTGTTATTCGTTCGCAACACAAATTATCCTATTTAACCTTTAAAGAAGCGTTTCCCAAAGGCGGATTTTACAAAACCACTACATCAAAATCACTATTTGGTCAACAAGCTACTTTATATGCTTTTGATAATGATGTTTTAGATATTAAACTATGGGTGGCACCTGGAGCTAGAACAGGAACAGGTTTTGAAGGCTATTTGAATGCTATGGGATTGCTTCAAAATTTACCAAAGGGCAATACCATTATAGCGGTTTCAATATTGGGTATCGAATTGGATATGTCTAATTTTAAAGAGGATACTTACAGTAATGTTAAAAGCAATTTAAGTGATGTTTTAGTTGGTTTTAAAGAACCGAAAGATTCATTACTATCTTGTGTAGACGAAAAGAAACAAAGAGAAAAACCGTTTGTTGCAAATGGTGAAAAAATTGATTTGTTATTTAATTATAAAATTTCGTCAAAGATTTCACTTAAAGACAGTAAAGGTAAAATGGTTTTTGAAACCAATACTCTGGTTTACTCTAATAAAGACAATTCTGTTTCCTTACAAATTTTTGACGAGCCTAATTCTGAGGGAATATCTTTTATTTACAGTAATAAAAATTTGGGTCAAATAATAGAAGGAACTCATAATAACGACAAATTATTTATGGAGAATGGAAAGCTAATTGATTTTCAAGATTGCTATATTTTAAAAGAAAAGATAAATGCTAAGAAATCAAATATTACTCAATTAATTGCTGGGGATGAGTATGAATTTAAATTGCATTTAATAGAAAAAAATGATGTAGATTTTCCCGATTTTACAAATCAAATAATTTCAAACGGGTTTGTTTCAAAACGAATTACTTTGACTAAAGATCTTGAAATGCAAGAGTATACAAGCGAAATTGAATTAGGAACATATAAATTTAAACTTGAAAAATAATGAAAAAGATAATTCTTCTTGTTCTTTTATTATCAACGGCTTATACTTACTCTCAAAATAGTGAATTAATTCCCTTTGTTTCAAATTCTAAATGGGGTTATAGCAATAGAGATGGGAAATTGATGATTCAACCTGTTTATGATAGTGTTGGTTTTTTTAAACGAACTTCTATTGGATTAAAGGATTTAACATTTGCTTACGTATATCAAAATAAAAAAATTGGGGTAATTGATGCACAGAACAAACAATTATTGCCTCCAACGTATCAATATGTAAAGAATGTAGATGAAACCTTTCACTTTATTGCCATCAATGAGGCTGGGAAATCAGGTTTGGTATCGAATGATAATCGAGTGATAATCCCTTTTGAATATGATTGGTTAGATGAAGTGGTTAATTTTTCCTTTATTCTAAAAAAAAATAAAAAGATAGGTTTGGCTGATGTAAATGGTAAAATAGTTATTCCGGTGGTTTATGACCAAATTGTTTTTGTTGATGAAGATGAAAGTACCAAAAAATGCCGTTGGCGTGTGAGTAATGAAAAGGTTACGGAATATCTTTTTACAGTTTCATATGAAAATCCGAATAGTGAAGTTTTTCAGACAGTGGGTAGTATAGAAACAGCAAAAAGTAATTTACCTAGTTATGTATTAGATGATAATTCAAAAGATTTTGAAGAGAAGATTCCTATTCGATATGAAAGTAATTTATTTCTTTTGAGAAAAAAAAATATTTATGGCTTTTGGGATTTTAAGGAAAAAATCGGATTTATGCCTAAATTCAAAAAATTAGATTATTTTTTCAATGCATACGATTTTAAAAGAGGAAAAACACATTATTTACTAATAGAAGATAATGATAAAAAAGGATTAATTGATGGTTATGGAAATGTGTTACTTGAGGCTAATTATGAAACTATTAAAAAAGAGTATCATTATTTAGAAGTCATTCGTAATTCTGAAACTGGTGTGTTCTTTTTATCAACCAATAAAGTAGTTTTTTCTGATTTTAATAAAATAAAAACAGCTATTGAATTAGATAATGATTTTGTAATTGTATTGGTTCAAAATACTACTACTAATCACTATTATTATATTGGCGAAAATGGAGTGCTATTTAAAAATTAAATGAATTAGTTTATTCATAAATATAGAAGTGAATGGAAATTTTTAAAAGCTTTTTAAAAAGATTATTAATTACTGGATTGCCTCTTTTGGGATTGTATTTTTTTGCACAAATTTCATTTGAATCTAATAGTAGGAGGGAACATCCTACAGATGCTGGATTAGGAATAGCCATATTATTATTTATAATCCTTTTTTTAATGACGGTTGGCCTACTTATAGATTTAGTAGTTAGAATTAAAAGAAAACAATATAAAGTAGCTGCAACAAACATCCCTTTTTTGCTGCTATTTTTGTTTCCAATTTTATATATCAAATGCCAAATGAGTGACTATTGTGAAGATTGTTTTTGTAGTTGGCTAATTGATATTGTGAAACAACTTTAGCTAAAATGGTATTAGTATCTTTTATTACCACCCAAAAACAGTACTTGAAATGAATAAATTTTATATAATTTCACTTTTAATTTTTTCCTTTTTCTCTTGTGAAAATATCGACAAGAAATCAGAAAATGAATCTATCAAAAAGAACGACTTTGGTATAGAAAACATGCCCAATAATGAAACAGAATATGACACAATATTCACAAAAAATAGTAATGATAACCAAAAATTAATTAGTGAAATTGAGAATAAACTTTTAAAATCAAAATTTAGGTTTGAAAAAAATGAAAGTATAAAGCAGAATAGTTATAATAACTGTGAAGAGAATACAATAATCTTAGTTAAAGGGGATGGAATTAGAAACTATTTTGCTAAGAGTTTAGTTCCAGAAAAGAATAGTCCCATGAAAAATGTATATCCTGATTTTATGATTACAGTTTACGAATTTGAAAATGAAAATATAGCTAATAAGAATTTTGAAATAATTTATAATGCATTATTCTCGGCTGGTCACTTTTGTAATGGAAAAGCACCTGAAAAGTTAGTTCAAAATGGTAATGAAATTTTTCATCTGTCAACAAGGGCAGAAATGTTTAGAACTTACATAGAAAAATATGGTGAATTAATTAAAAACTATCGCTAACAATTATTTTGCTTAATGATGCTGAAATGAGTTTAGTATGAAAAAAAATAAAAAATGAGAACCATCAAAACCAACAAAACCCTAAAAAATACCACTTCAAAAGTCTACACCCTCCATCAACTCGATTGGTTGGAGTATGTGGCACTGGGCTTGAGTTTGTGGTTTGTGTTTTATCCGAAGCCTTATGAAATTTTGTTGGTAGCCTTGTTGTTGCTTCCTTTTGTGGGGATGTTTTTAAATGGGTTGCACAAGCCTAGTATAGCGTCGTTAGTAGAAGTAGATTATTCGGCAAAAGAGAAATATGATGTGGCGGATTTTATAGATGTTCCAGCTTGGGCTATTGTATTGCGGGTATTAATGGATTATGAAACCGATTCTTTTATAGCTATTCTTACAGCGGGCACAGTTGCTTTGGTAGGCATTTGTTTGTTTTTGTTAGTGACACATCAGCAAATTTCTGATTCCAATAAAGATAAGAGTTGGATTTATGGTTCGATTGTTTTTAGTTTTTTTGTGTACAGTTACAGTGCAGTGGTTGCAGTGAATTGCACTTTTGACAATTCGGAGCCTAAAGTGTATGAAACGGAAGTAATTGACAAGCATATCAGTAGAAGTAGAAAAGGAGGTCGCTCTTATTATGTAAAAGTAAAGCCTTGGGGACATCATTATGATGCGGAGAATATTCGTGTTTCTTCTTCTGAGTATGACTTGTATCACATTCATGATCAGGTTGTTGTGGATTATAAAGAGGGATTGTTGGGGATTCCTTGGTATTATTTGGAGAAGTGAGGGGGGAGAAGTGAGAAGAGCCAAGTAAAGAGAGCCAAGTAAAAAGAGTCAAGTAAAAAGAGCCAAGTAAAAAGAGCTAAGTAAAAAGAGCTAAGTAAAAAGAGCTAAGTAAAAAGAGCTAAGTAAAAAGAGCTAAGTAAAAAGAGCCAAGTAAAAAGAGCCAAGTAAAAAGTGAAGAGTGAGAAGTGAGAAGTGAAAAGTGAAAAGGGAATAGGGATAAGGGAATAGGGATAAGGGGGATGGCTTTACTGCGTTAAGCGGATGCCTACTTGTAGGAGATTCCTATTCGGCGGAATGACAAAATCAATATAATTTTAATTTATTATTTATGAAAAAAATAGTTTTAATTTTTGTGTTACTATGGAGTTGTGGTATGTATGCACAAAATGATACCATTCCAGGAGAAGCGGAATATCGAAAACATTATGATTGCCGTTATGAAGAGGGCAATATTTTGGTAGTGCAAAAGAAAGGTAAAACGTTGGACTATGCTACAAGTTGGGGTGTAGGTAACGCTGGTTTTGTGATTCGTATGGAAGCTATTTATGATTTGGAGTTTGCCAATGGTAAACGGTACCGCAGTGGTGTAATTAAGAACATTACAACCGATAGTATTTCGATTAGTACGACAATGAATGCAAATTGTGCGGAGTATGAGGGTATTCCCTATAAAATAGATACGTATGCCTTACAGGATATAAAAATTGCTCGATTTGTGAATGACGCTTCTCTAGGTCTTTTTACAAAAAAGAAAATTGATAAAGACTATGAATTGGTAGTACAAAAAGTACCTAAAGCAAAGTTATGCCCAGCGCTATTAACATTTCCCAAAAGAAATAATGAAATAAAAGTGTGCCATTATATTTTGACCAAGCAAGGCTATTCGATACTCTATGAAACCAATGGTTTCTTGGATTACATGGAATATCCAGTAACTTGGAATTAGGGGATGTGACCATTTCAGATGATAGTTTTAGTTTTGTTTAATGCCTACTGCCGTGCAATTCATATTGAGAGTAAGTAGCAATAAATCTATAAGCTAAACGTTTTGTAATAAAAATAGCAGTATAAATACTAGTTGTGTATAGTAGAGAAGCAAGAAGAATTTAAGAATAAACTAATGAAATGAAAATAATAAAGTTAATAATAGTACTTATATCTGTAAATTTTGCTTCGGGACAGTACGTTAAAGAAAATATTTCTAAAGTTTACTATTCCGATTCTGAAACAATAAAATACCAATACTCCAATTATCCAGACCTATTTGAACTTCATTTAAGTAAAAATGACACAATAAGTCCAGGGACTAATACTTCTAAAGGAATTATAATGACTGCCTTTATAGGAAAAGATACTCTTTCAATAAAAGGAGATAATTATCCTTTTGCGCGAAAAAGTTATGTAACAGTTAAAACCCCAGACGGAACAGCCGTTGTTGCTTTTAGGTTTAATGCTTCTTCATCAAATTTTTCACAAGAATATATAGATGAGAACCATGGGAAGATTTTCTTTGATTTACCAGAAGTCTATGAACTTGCTAATATAATTTGGGTATTATCTCCAAGTGGAAAAAATGCTACTAATCTTCAAAAAGACACAAAATATTACAAAGAAGTTCAACGTTTTTTTGAGCCTTATTTAAACCATCCTATTTTTAAAAAACTAATTTTTGAATCTGAAAATGATTATACCCAAAAGTATTTTGAATTTAGAGAAAATAGTTTTATGTATGAATTTAGTGGTGATACTATCGTAAAAGGAGAAAATTATAATTATGTTTTTGGAGCTGATTGGCAAGGGTTTTCAAATCTATTTACCGAATTATTGCCTTTAGTTCAAGATTTTTCAGATAAATCTAATTTCAGAACATTTTATAAAAAACATAAAAAATACTATGCAGATGATTTAAAAAGAGTATCCGAATTATTGCCTTTAAAAAATATGCAGCATTGGCTTGAGAAGGAATTTCCAATTAAACATAATGCCTACAAAGTTATTTTTTCACCATTAATTGGTGGTTCACATAGTACACAAAAATATTTTGGTAGAGATAATAACAATAATTCATGGTATAGTGAGAGTGTAATGTTTGTTTGTGATGCAAATCGTTATGATTCAAATAAAAATCTAACCGAAACACAAAAAGAAGGATTATATTCAGGAATTGTATTTACTGAAATAGATCATAATTATGTTAATCCAATTAGTGATAAATATAAAAAAGATATTGCTAATGTTTTCAAATCAAATATTTGGTCTGATGAAAAAAATGGCTTTTATAATAATCCACAATCCATTTTTAATGAATATATGACGCATTCCGTTTTTTGCATTTGGATCATAGAAAATTACGATAGGGAGACAGCTGAATATGTCATTAAAGAAAGAGTAAAAATGAATGTAGAAAAAAGAGGATTCATCAAATTTAAAGAATTCAATGATGAAATGATTAAACTTAAAAAAGATAACCCTGAAAGAACTGTAGCAGAACTATATCCTCAGATTATAGAATGGGCAAAACAACAAAATTGAGACCATTCTGACCACTATTCACAATGCTTTCCCATTCTTTTAATGGTTTTATGCTAAAAAAGACGACATAACTTTGTACATGATATGATGAAAAAATTACTACTTTATATACTACTTCTGAAAGCGAGTATTGGTTTAGGACAAATAAAATTAAAAGTTGTTGATTCAAATACAATGCTCGGAATACCTTTTGCAAATATATGGGTAGAGAACACCCAAACTGGAACTACTGCTAATGAAAATGGGGAGTTTATAATAGACAATTCAATTGGACAAACAATTATAATATCTTCGGTTGGTTATGAAAGTAAAAAAATACAGATGTCTGATATTCAAACAATAATTGAACTAATTCCAGAAGTCGTTGAACTTAAAGAAGTAATTATTGCTTCAAAAAAAGGGAAAACTAAAAATACAATTGGAAAATTTAAGGATTCTGAAATAGGTTTTTATTATGCAGCTAATAATAATCCTGAAATTAAAGCTCGATTTTTTCCTTTTGATTCTTTAGCTTTAAAAACGCCTTTTTTAGATAAAATTAAATTACGAATCTATAGCGAAATAAAAAAAGCAAAATTTAATATCCGTTTATATTCGATTGATGCCGCAGGTAAACCCAGTCATAATTTAAATGAACAAAATATAATTGGTATTGCAAAAAAAGGAGAGAATAACATTGAAATAGATTTGTCTAATTTAAATATAATTTTCCCTGAAGAGGGACTTTTTGTGAGCTTTGAATGGTTGATTATTGATGAAAATGAATACAAAATTTCTTTTCCAATACCCAATTCAACGGAAAGAAAAGAAATGAGTTTATACGAGCCTAAAGTAGGTCTTCTACCGGCTAAAAATAATATGAATAGTTGGACTTATAAAAATGGAGTATGGCAAAAAGAAAAAATCTTCGGCGGAAATACTCCAGTACCTTACTTAAATAATTATGGCATTTTAGCTGTTGAGTTAACACTAACTGATTAAATACTTCTTACAAAATCTCCTCCACGTGTTTTTTAATATTGGTAGCAATTTTTGTCATGGGTAAGTCGTTGGCGTCGTTTCCGAATGGGTCTTCGATTTCTTCTGCGATGAGTTCTAAACTGGCAAGGACATAGAAAATAAAGACAACTACAGGAATAACATAATAGCCTAAATTGAATACAAATCCGAAAGGAAGTGTCATGACAAAAAAGAAGATGAACTTCTTGATAAATGAACTGTAAGAGTAGGGAATAGGCGTGTTTTTAATACGTTCGCAAGCACCACAAATATCGGTAAACGATTGCAATTCGGCATTGATGATGTAGAATTGCTCACCCGTTATTTTTTCAGATTGGTACAAGTCATTAGCTTTGTGAAAAAGCATTTTAGCCACTTGATTAGGGCGGTGTTTGTGCTGATCGATTTCTAAATCAAGTCCCTCAAATAGCATTTTGCTTACTTCTTCGTTTAATAAATGTTTGGAAAGTACTGAAGCATAAGCAGGAATCACTTTTCGAAAGTAGGTTCTGTCGTGTTCGTCTTTTAAATAAGCGGCTAATTTAATGGCTAAGTTACGGCTGTTATTCACTAAGGCACCCCATTGTTTTCTACCTTCCCACCAACGGTCATAGGCAGTATTGGTGCGGTATGCCAATAACAACGAAAGCACAAACCCTACAGTGGTGTGCATCATGGGTAGGTTTTTTACATGGCTTTTTTCGGAAAGGTTCCAATATTCTAATTCCAAATAAGCAATGCCTAATGCATATAAACCAATAAAAATCATCATCGGAATCAACTGACGAAAGGTGTCTGATTCGTGAAAACGAAAGATAAATGTAATCCAGTCTTTTGGGTTGTATTGTACCATTTATTGTTAATTGTTTAAATGTTGAATTGTTTAGTTGTTGAATTGTTTAGTTGTTGAATTGTTGATTTTGTTTATTCAATTTTACAATTCAACAACTAAACATTTTACCAAAGCTAATTATATTAATTTAATTTTAAAGTGCCTGCTAATTCTTTTAGGTTGATTTCGGATAGTTTGGTTACATATTGTGCATTGGAATAGCGCACGGAGGCTTCTACAAAATTTTGTTGTGCGGTTCTGAATTCAATGGTGGTTATGGTGCCAATTTTGAATTTAGCAAGGGTAATGTCTAGGTTTTGCTTGGCAATTTCTAGGTTTTTTTCTTCTACTTGTACAAGCGCTAAATTGGTTTGATAACTGGCGTATAGTGTGGCCAATTGGGTTTCTAAATCGAGTTTTTGTTGTTCTAAAAGGAAACCAGCGTTTTCCACTTGGTATTGGGCTGCTTTTTCGTTTTTGTGTTGTAAAAAGCCATTAAAAATGGGCACAGAAGCGGTAATACCATATACAAAACCTTGCCCTGACGATTGGGTTATAAAACCTAAAGAAGCTTCCGAACGGGTGAAATTATAGCCAGAGGTTAAACGCACTGTTGGGTAGCGGTTGCCTTTGACTTGCTTGAGGTTTAAATCAGCTACTTTTTTGGAAAGTATTTGTGCTTGTAATTGTGGGTTTTGCTTTTGGGCTGTTGCTTTTATATCTTCAAACACTATATTTTGTTCTAAAGTAATTTCTTTGGCTACCTTAAAATCAGTCAACACATCACGAATGAGTAATGCATTTAATTTGATTTTTGTAGTACGAAATAGTTCTTTTTGTTTTAACAACAAACTTTTATCACTATTCAAGTCAACTTGTGCATTTAATACTTCTAATTTGGATGCTTTACCAATTGTAAAACGATTTTGTGCCGTAGTTAAGCGTTGGTTAGAAATTACGATAGCGGTATCAATTGAAGCAATAACTTGCTGTTGTTGTACTAGGTCAAAATACGTTAGGTACACATCGCTGATTTTGGTCAGCATAGCGGCTTGTAGTTCGGCTTTCCCTTGTTGTTCTAATAGGTCTAGTTGTTCTTTTTTGGCAAACATGCGCATCCCATCAAAGATAGTCCAGTCTAATCCTACGCCATATGTTAAACTCATATTTTTAGCACCGTCTAATTCTCTTACTGTGCCATCACCTTGGGTTTGTTTGGTGTTTAATTGGCTGTTATTGTTGGTTAAATTAGCAGTTAAAATAGGCAACATACCCGCATTGGCAAGGCTATTGTTTGTGGCATCTATCTTAGCATTGTTTTGTGCAATTTTGATGTCATAGTTGTTTTCTAAAGCTATTTTTACAGCATTTTCAAGGGTAAGCAAATCCTGTGCTTGCGATGAAAATCCGATGATGAAAAGGAATACTATTTTATATAAATGTTGCATAATATTATTTCTCTAAAGCGTCTAAATTATCAAACTCTGGTCTATGTTTTTTAGCTTTTGACCACATCAAATAAAAGGCTGGGATGACAAATAAAGTTAAAATTAAGGAAAACATCGTTCCTCCCACAATTACAACTCCCATTCCCATTCTACTAGCAGATGCTGCTCCAAGGGATAATGCAATTGGTAAAGCACCTAACGCTATGGCTAAACTGGTCATTAATATAGGACGCAAACGTGCTTCTGAAGCTTCCAATATAGCATCGTATTTTGATTTTCCTTGTTCACGGAGTTGATTGGCAAATTCCACAATAAGAATACCATTTTTGGTTACCAATCCAATCAGCATCACAGTTCCAATCTGACTAAAGATATTCCATGTTTGCCCAAATAACCACAAAGAGAATAAAGCTCCAGCTACTGCCATAGGCACAGTTAAGATGATGATGAACGGGTCGATGAAACTTTCAAATTGTGCCGCTAGAATCAAATAAATTAACAATAATGCCAATCCGAAAGCGAAAGAAGTATTGGAACTACTTTCCATAAAGTCTCTAGATTCGCCACCTAAATCGGTTGTAAAGCTATCGTCTAATACTTTTTCTTTGATTTCGTCCATAGCATTGATACCATCAATCATACTTTTTCCGGGTGCTAAACCTGCAGAAACGGTTGCCGACATATATCTATTGTTGTGGAATAACTGCGGCGGGTTGCTTTGTTCTTCGACTTCGACGACATTGTCTAATTGAATGAGTTCGCCTGCTTTGTTTTTTACAAACATAGACGTTAAATCCAAAGGAGCATCACGGTCTTTTTCGTCAAACTGACCTATGACTTGGTATTGCTTTCCGTTTTGCATGAAATAGCCAAAGCGTTGTCCACTTAACGATAATTGTAATGTTTGTGCCACATCTAAGACAGAAACACCGATACTTTCAGCTTTTTCACGATTAATGGTTACGTTAATTTCAGGCTTGTTGAATTTTAAATTCACATCCACATTTGAGAAGGTTTCGTTTTTGCTTGCTTCTTCCATGAATTGCGGAATCTTTTCTCTAAGTTTTTCAAAGTTGGGTGCTTGAATGATGTACTGAATTGGTAATCCACCGCGTCTGTTTACAGAAATAGTAGGTTGTTCTGAGACATTAACTTTTGCTTGTGGGTATTTCTTCGTCCATTTGGTTAAGTCGTCTACAATTTCTTTTTGCGATCTTTCTCTTTCACTTGGGTCAACTAAAGCCAAACGAACCCTTCCTGAGTTTACTGAAGAAGATAAAAACCCTGGCGAGGTAATTACTAAGGCTACTTTTTTCTCTGGAATAGAATCGTTGATGAGTTTGGATAAATCATCCATGAACTTGTCGGTATATTCATAAGTAGCACCTTCGGGAGTAGTAACGCTAACAATACCTAAACTACGGTCGTCATAAGGAGCCGTTTCTTTGGGTAAAATAGCAAAGAACAATACAATCAATCCAATACATACGGCGATAATTGGAAAACTCAACCATTTTTTTTGTAAAAAGCTGGTCAATGCATTAGCATAACCTTTATTTAAATTGACAAAGAAAGGTTCGGTAAACGTATAGAATTTAGTTTTCTTTTGTTCGCCACCTTTCATCAAGTAAGCATTCAGCATAGGGGTTAAGGTTAACGACACAAAAGCTGATATTAGAACGGCTGCACCTATCACCACTCCAAATTCTCGGAATAGCCTTCCTACAAACCCTTCCAAGAATATAATAGGTAAGAACACTGCGGCCAGTGTAATAGATATCGAAATTACGGCAAAGAAAATTTCATTTGAACCTTTGATAGCTGCTTCAATTGGCGACATGCCTTCTTCTACTTTTTTGAAGATGTTTTCGGTGACTACAATTCCGTCATCTACTACTAATCCAGTAGCTAAAACGATAGCCAAAAGTGTTAGCACATTAATTGAAAAGCCACATAAATACATGATGAAAAAGGTAGCAATCAAAGAAACAGGTATGTCAATTAAAGGTCGGAATGCAATAGACCAATCTCTAAAAAATAAAAAAATAATGAGTATTACTAAAATTATGGAAATAACTAATGTTTCGGCTACCTCAACCACTGATTTTTTGATGAACAATGTGTTGTCTAAAGCAATATCTAGTTTGATGTCGCTTGGCAAATCTTTTTTAAGTTTATCAATTTCTTTATAAAACTGGTCGGCAATTTCTAAATAGTTGGTTCCTGGTTGTGGTATTACTGCTACAGCAACCATAGGATTTCCAGATTCAGTGAATTTGGTTTCTAAGTTTTCTGCAGCCAATACAGCATAACCGATATCGCTCAATCGTACCGTTTTTTCTGCATTAGCAACAATGATGATGTCGTTGAATTCTTTTTCAGTAGACAAATTCCCTAAGGTTTTCACCATTAATTCGGTATTTGAACCGGTTAGTTTTCCAGAAGGTAATTCAACATTTTGTTGGTCTAAAGCTTTTCGAACATCGGCCACAGTGATTCCGTAGGCATTTAATTTGATAGGGTCCATCCAAATACGCATGGCATATCGTTTTTGCCCCCATATTTGAACACTACTAACTCCAGGAATGGTTTGTATTCTTTCTGAAATAACATTTTCAGCATAATCACTTAGCTCTAGTGCATTTTTAGAATTACTTTGCACAGTCATCGAAATGATAGCATCTGAATCTGCATCGGCTTTGGCTACTACGGGTGGCGCATCAATATCTTGTGGTAAACTTCTTACTGCTTGCGATACTTTGTCGCGTACATCATTAGCGGCTTCTTCTAAGTTTTTTTCAAGTTTAAATTCGATGGTAATGTTGCTCGAACCTTGGTTGCTAGAGGAAGTAATATTTCGAATTCCATCGATAGAGTTAATTGCTTTTTCAAGCGGTTCAGTGATTTGTGATTCGATAATTTCAGCATTGGCACCCGTGTAGTTGGTTCTTACATTAATTTGAGCAGGATCGATTGAAGGAAATTCACGAACGCCCAAATAACTGTAGCCTAAAATACCAAAGAGAATAATCAATAAGTTGATTACTATAGTAAATACGGGTCTTTTTATGCTTAAAGTGGATAAACTCATTTTAAATTTAGAAGTTTGAAATTAGAATTTAGAATAGCTTATTTTACTTTTACTTTGATATCAGCTTCGTCTTTTAGCGACATCACTCCAGAAGTCAATAAAGTGTCACCTGATTTGATGCCTTGTGTAACGATTACATCTTTATCCGTTCTAGCGATGGTTTCAATCTTAATTTCTTTGGCTTTGCCGTTATTCGCAATATATACTACTTTACCGTCTTGTACAGGAACTACAGCTTCTGAAGGAATGCTAATTGCCCCTTTGATATTTTTAAGTGGAAGTTCAATGTTAGCAAAGGTTCCCGCTAATAGTTTTCCATTTGGATTATCTGCAATCGCTCTGATTTTTAACGTACGTGTGGTAGTTTCAATTTCAGGTTCTATGGCATAAATTTTTGCTGTAAATTTTTGTGGGTTATTCGGTATTGTAAATTGAATAGGCGAGTTGTTTTCCACTTCAGAAGCATATTTTTCAGGAATTGAAAAGCTAATTTTCAGTTGATTGGCACTGACTAATTTAGTGATTAAAGTGGTAGGTGTTACGTAAGTTCCTGGAGAAATATTGCGTAATCCAATTTTACCTGAAAAAGGTGCTTTGATGGCTGTTTTAGCTATCTGCGCTTGAATTAATTGTGTTTGTGCCTTTAGACTTCTATATTCGGCACTAGCGATGTCATATTCTTCTTGAGAGATGGCTTCCTTTTGTAGTAATAGTTTTGCTCTTCTTTCGTTTTCAGCGGCTAAATTTTGTTTGGTAACCGCTTGCGATAGTTGGGCGCGTAATTCAATATCGTTTACTTTTACTAAAACCTGACCTTTACTTACATTTGTCCCTTCAGTGAAATAGATTTTTTCTACTATACCCGAAACTTCACTTCTAATTTCGACATTTTCATTGGCTTCTATTGCACCTGATAACGAAATAGCATTGGCAAAATCTTTTTCGGCTACAATAATAGCATCAACCATTACAGGTGGTTTTTTGTCCCCTTTTTTATCATTTTTTGCTGCTTCGGCTTTGTTTGATATAATTCTATATCCGATTAAACCCAGTAGGGAAAGAGTAATTACTGTTAGGGTAAGGGTTTTTATTTTCATTTTGAATACGCTAAACTTTGATTTGTACAAAGCTAGGTTTTACTATTCAAAAATGCGAAAAACTTACGATTTATTTAACAATGTTGTAGATACAAATGTTGAAAGAAGTTAAAATGTTAAGTTGTTTAAAAGTTTAAGAAGAAATAGTTTTGAAAAATTTCAGCTAACTAATGTAGTTCCAAATTGTTTTTTTCTTGCTCAATTCTATAAATGCTTCTCTTAATTTGGCATGCTCTGGTTTTTCCATAGGAGCATCGTCTTTCAGTAATTTGATAGCATGATGACGCGCCAATTGTAGAATTTCTTTGTCTTTTACCAAATCAGCAATTTGAAGATTTAAAACACCGCTTTGTTGTTTGCCCATGATATCTCCAGGACCGCGCAATTTTAAATCAACTTCAGAAATTTCGAAACCATCATTCGTACGAACCATCGTTTCCATTCGGATTTTGCTATCGTTACTAAGCTTATGACTTGTCATTAAGATGCAATAACTTTGTTCAGCACCACGACCTACACGTCCACGTAATTGATGTAATTGGGATAAACCAAAACGTTCCGCACTTTCAATTACCATTACGGAAGCATTGGGTACATTCACACCAACTTCAATTACCGTAGTTGCGACCATAATGTTGGTTTTTCCTTCCGCAAAACGACGCATTTCTTCGTCTTTATCAGCAGGTTTCATTTTCCCGTGAACAATGGAAATAGAATATTGAGGTAAAGGAAAATCTCTTGAAATACTTTCATAACCATCCATTAAATCCTTGTAATCCATTTTTTCCGATTCTTGAATTAACGGATACACAATATATACTTGGCGACCTTTTGCTATTTCATCTTTCAGGAATTTCCAAACCTTCAATCGGTTCGAATCATAGCGATGTACGGTTTGAATGGGTTTTCTACCAGGAGGTAATTCATCAATCACTGAAATATCCAAATCACCATACAAACTCATGGCTAAAGTTCGAGGAATAGGAGTCGCAGTCATGACTAAGACATGAGGAGGAATAGTAGCCCCACCAACCTCCCCAGAAGGGAGGCTTTCCAAGATTGCGGATATTTTATTTAATGTGTTTTCCGTATTATTAATGACTTCTTCATTGGTGAAACGAATAACTTTAAAACCAATTTCATTTAGTATTTGAGTACGTAATTCGTCGGCTTCTCTTTGTTCTAAAGTATTGTGATAACCACCGTCAACTTCAATTATTAGATTTTTTTCTAAACAAACAAAGTCAGCAATGAAAATATCTATAACATGCTGTCTTCTAAATTTATACTTTAGATTTTTATTTCTTAAATATTCCCAAAGAACATTTTCTGCTTGGGTGCTATTTTTTTTATTTTCAGTTTTTAGTTCCTTTAAAAGCGCATAGGTTGAAGGACGTGCTGTTTGGTATTTTTGTATTACACGTTCCGTTTCCCCTCTTCTGGAGGGGTTAGGGGAGGCTTTTTCCCACAGTTTTGAACGTTGTTCCACACCAAATCTGTGTTGCTCATCTATAATCGCTAAACCTAAACTTTGAAATTGGACTTTGTCTTCTAACAAGGCATGCGTTCCAATTAAAATATCTAAAGTGCCGTTTTCAAGCTCTTCGTGGATAATTTTTCTATCTGAAGTTTTAGTTGAACCAGTTAGTATTTTTATATTAATATTCAGTTCTTTAGATAATTCTGAAATTCCGTTAAAATGTTGGTTGGCTAGAATTTCGGTTGGAGCCATTAAGCAACTTTGAAAACCATTATCTTTTGCCAAAAGCATACACATTAAAGCTACAATAGTTTTTCCAGAACCTACGTCACCTTGAAGTAAACGATTCATTTGGGCGTTGCTTCCTAAGTCGTTTCGGATTTCTTTTAATACTCTTTTTTGAGCATTCGTTAAATCGAAAGGCAAATGATTTTTGTAAAAATTATTGAAGTTTTCTCCCACTTTTTCAAACGGCATTCCTTTGATTTTGTGTTTACGAATAAGATTCTTCGTAATCAATTGCAATTGAATGAAAAACAACTCCTCAAACTTCAATCGAAATTGCGCTTTAGCTAATAAATCTTGACTTTTTGGAAAGTGAATGTTGAATAAAGCAGCATTTTTAGGAATCAATTTTAATTCATCTAAAAGATAATTCGGTAAATGTTCAGAGAACAAAGCTTGGGTTTCCACAAACAATTGTTGCATCATTTTATTGATGACTTTGTTCGAAATGCCTTTATTAGCTAATTTTTCCGTACTTGGATAAACCGGTTGCATGGCGGAACGAAGACTGGCTTTGTGTTCTTCCAATAATTCCATTTCGGGATGCGCCATGTTGTAAGTGGCACCAAATTGGGTAACTTTTCCAAAAATGACATACGGAACATTGATTTTTAAACTTTCACGAATCCATTTTTGACCTTGAAACCATACGAGTTCCATTTGGCCGGTATCATCTACAAATGTCGCTACTAATCTCGATTTCCCTTTACCTTGTTCAACGGTTTTAATATTGATGATTTTTCCAACAATTTGAACTTCGGAATTGCTATTTTGTAGTTCGTTTATTTTGTAATAACGTGTTCTATCAATGTATCTATTTGGAAATAAATTCAGTAAATCGGCATATTTATGAATGCCCAACTCCTTGCGCAATAAATCGCCACGCTGCGGACCAACGCCTTTGAGATATTCTATGGGAGTTTCGAGTAGATTCATTTTCAGTGTTCAGTTTTCAGTCTCAGTTTTCAGAGTTAACATAGAAAATCAGTGTGAATCCGTTACATCAGTGTCATCTGCGTTCTAAAACCAAAAGCGAAGATAGTTTATAATTTGTTAATTTAGAAATCGCCATAGAAAAACTAGTTTGTTGTAAACAAACACCATTAAAAAAAAAGGCGATAACATATGACAAAAAAAACAATAATTAGCGCCATATGAAATTAGAGAAATTGAAAATGTTTATATTCGTACCTTATTAAAATCCATTAAGATGTTTCGTATTCTTTTTTCTTTATTACTAGTAAGTTTTTCATTTGCCCAACAAACGGATAAAGTTGATTTTATCAAATGTGATGCTTTGGTTGCTCCGAATCATGCTGAAAAATCAATTTCTGGAACGATTACGTATGAATTTAAAGTAAAAAAAGCAATTGATACCATTAAAATTGATGCTATCAATATGGAATTTTCTGGTGTTATGATTAATGGAAAATCTGTGAAATTCAAAAAATCAGGAAAGACATTAAATTTATTTGAAGGATTTAAAAAAGGAAAGAATAAACTAACTTTCAACTATTCAGCAAAGCCGAAACAAACACTTTATTTTACAGGTTATGATGAAAATTTACAAATTTGGACCCAAGGACAAGGGCGTTATACCAGTAATTGGTTGCCGAGTTTTGATGATGTGAATGAGAAAATTGTTTTTAATCTCAATATTTCATATGATCCTAATTTAACTGCTATTTCGAATGGTATTCATGAGTCAAACGGACTTTATGCACCGCTTTCCAATTCAAATTCTATTAGGAATTTCAGAATGCAAAAACCAATGTCATCTTATTTAGCAATGTTGGCCATTGGAAATTTCGCAAAGCAAACTACAACAACTAAATCAGGAACGCCGTTAGAATTTTATATAGATAAAAGCGATGTTTCAAAATTTGAATCTACGTATCGCTATTCCATACAAATGTTTGATTATTTGGAGCAAGAAATAGGCGTGAAGTATCCTTGGGGCATTTACCGCCAAGTTCCCGTTCGAGATTTTTTGTATGCGGGAATGGAGAATACGACTTCTACGATTTTCGCACAAGATTTTGTGGTAGATTCCATTGGTTTTAACGACAGAAATTATATAAATGTTAACGCACATGAATTAGCCCATCAATGGTTTGGCGATTTAATTACGGCGCAATCAGGAAAACACCATTGGTTGCAGGAAGGTTTTGCTACGTATTATGCCTTATTGGCAGAACGTCATTTGTTTGGCGATGATTATTTTTACGAAGAATTGTATGATTATGCCGAACAATTGAAACATGCTTCCAAAACCGATACGATTCCCGTGATGAATGAAAAGGCGAGTTCGTTGTCGTTTTACAAAAAAGGGGCTTGGGCATTACATGTGATGCGAGAAGATATTGGTGCGAAGAACTTTCAAAAAGCGGTTAAAAAGTATTTAAAAAAATACCAATATAAAAACGTGAACACGGATGATTTCTTGAAAATTGTAAAAGAAGTTTCAGGCTATGATGTAGAAAATTTCAAGAAAGTTTGGCTTGAAAAATCTGGATTTGAAATGGAAATCGCTCAAAAATATTTATCAAAAAACAAATTCATTCAAGACTATTTTGCTTTAAGGAAAAGTAAAAAATCGTTATCCGAGTTGACAGAAATTTTAAAATCGAATGCATATTATCCTATCAAGCAATATATAGTTTATCAAACGCGAAATATTCCTTTTGAAGAGCGAAAAGTTATTTTAGAAACCGCTTTAGCAACAAATGATATTTTAGTACGAAGAGCCGTTGCGGAATCAACACCAGTTATTCCAGAAGTTTTTAAATCGCAATATGAAACGTTGTTGGAAGATAGTTCGTATCAAACCAAAGAAATTGCGTTGGTTAATTTGTGTACAAATTTTCCTGAAGATAGAGAAAAATATTTATTTCAAACTAGATATTTAAAAGGAAATAACGATAAAAGTTTACGAATTACGTGGCTAAAGTTAGCTTATGAAACGCCAGCGCTTGAAACTCAAAGGTTAGATTTTTATTTAGAATTGTTACATTACGCATCGTCTCAATATGAAAGTTCTGTTAGGCAAAATGCATTGGAATTACTTCTTTCAATAGATTTCATGAATGAAAAAGTAATTACACAATTGTTTTTAGCAACAAACCATCACAAGTGGCAGTTTACACTTTTTGCAAGAACAAAAATCCGTGAATTACTTAAAAACACTGAATATAGAGCTAAAGTGGAACAATTGGCATCGACATCAGATGAAAACATGAAAGCTTTGTATTTAAAGTTTTTGAATGAGAAATAAAAAAATCCCGAGCTACAACTCGGGATTTTTATTAAAATACTCTTTTCAATTCTTCTTTCAAATAACTAATTGCAATAGTACTTGGTGCTTCGGTTTCTGTTAGTTCTAACATAATGGCTTCTCTTAGTTTGTCAGCATCGGCAACATCTTCTCGAAGTGCATTTTTACGAATTAATTGTACCGTACTGTTTTTTGCTTTTAATACGATATCCCAAGTTTCAGCCGTTAAATAAATTTGTTGGGTTAAATTATGCTCAAATTCTGTTTGAATGTGGTGTGATAATATTGTTGCATAATCATCTTTACTTTTGCTAGTAGGTGCCACACGAAGCAATAATTGTGTTGGATTAATGCGCTCTAAAAATAGCACCATACGTTCATAGGCTTGCAAACGAATCGGTAAGGCTTGTTTTTGATTTTCTCTTAGTAATTCAAATTTGCGTTTGCTTTCTTCGCTGTTGTAAAATTTTTGCATCATTACAAAAGCTACACCGCCTGTAATTAAAGCAGGTAGGGTGTAAGCAGCAATTTCTAATAATTTATCTTCGATTGTCATTTTTAATAGTTTTAAATATGTCGCAAATTAAGATTAAAATTATTAAAATTCAAAAATCAAATTTCAAATTTCTAAACACCATCACTCAACTCCCAACTTCAAAATAAAAACTTGTAAAAACACTTACCAAAGTGTATTTTTGTAAATTAGTTAAAAGTTATCGAATCCTATGAATGAAATGCAACGCTATATCAGCCAATTAAACGAAGCACAGCAAGCACCTGTTTTGCAGAAAGACGGTCCCATGATTGTAATTGCGGGCGCCGGTTCTGGTAAAACACGTGTGTTAACTGTTCGTATTGCTAACTTGATGAGTCAAGGTGTAGATGCATTTAATATTTTGGCCTTAACTTTTACCAACAAAGCTGCACGTGAAATGAAAAAGCGTATTGCAGATATCGTAGGAAACAATGAAGCTAAAAACCTTTGGATGGGAACTTTTCACTCGGTTTTTGCAAAGATATTGCGAAGTGAGGCTGATAAATTAGGATATCCTTCAAATTTCACGATTTATGATACACAAGATTCTGTACGTTTGATAGGTGCTATTATCAAAGAGATGCAGTTGGACAAAGATATTTATAAACCAAAGCAAATTTTAGGGAGAATTTCATCGTATAAAAACTCATTAATTACGGTAAAAGCCTATTTCAATAATCCCGAATTGCAAGAAGCCGATGCCATGAGCAAAAAGCCTCGCATGGGTGAAATTTATCAGCAATATGTAGAGCGTTGTTTTAAATCGGGTGCGATGGATTTTGATGATTTGTTATTGAAAACCAATGAATTATTGAATCTTTATCCAGATGTATTAGCGAAATATCAAGACAGATTTCGATACATTTTAGTAGATGAGTACCAAGATACGAATCACTCGCAGTATTTGATTGTTCGTGCGTTGTCGGATAGATTTCAAAATATTTGTGTGGTGGGTGATGATGCGCAGAGTATTTATGCCTTCCGAGGTGCGAATATCAACAACATTTTAAATTTCCAGAAAGATTACGAAAACGTGCAATTGTATCGTTTGGAGCAAAATTATCGCTCTTCTAAAAATATTGTAGAAGCGGCGAATAACGTAATCGATAAGAATAAAACCAAGTTAGATAAAATCGTTTGGACATCCAATGATGATGGACCAAAGATTAAAGTACACCGTAGTTTAACGGATAGTGAAGAAGGGCGTTTTGTAGCCGCTACAATCTTTGAACAAAAGATGCAAAACCAAATGCTAAACGGACAGTTTGCTATTTTATATCGAACGAATGCGCAATCTCGTGCTATGGAAGATGCGTTGCGTAAACGCGATATTCCGTACCGAATTTATGGTGGTTTGTCATTCTATCAACGTAAAGAAATCAAAGATGTTTTAGCCTATTTGCGTTTGGTGATTAATCCAAAAGATGAAGAAGCTTTAGTGCGTGTGATTAATTATCCAGCACGAGGAATTGGTGACACAACAGTTGAAAAATTAACAGTTGCAGCCAATCATTACAAGCGTTCTATTTTTGAAGTAATGGAACATATCGATAAGATTGATTTGAAACTAAATACGGGAACGAAAACTAAAATCCATGATTTTGTTACGATGATTAAGAGTTTTCAAGTTATCAATGAAAATCAGGATGCGTTTTTCTTAACCGATCATGTTACGAAGAAAACCGGATTAGTTCAAGAACTTAAAAAAGATGGCACTCCAGAAGGAATTGCGAAGATTGAAAATATAGAAGAATTACTAAACGGTATCAAAGATTTCACCGAAGGACAAAAAGAAATTGACGGAGCAAGAGGAGCGTTAGCTGAATTCCTAGAAGACGTTGCTTTAGCCACCGATTTAGACAAAGATACAGGTGATGATGATAGAGTAGCACTAATGACGATTCACTTGGCCAAAGGATTAGAATTTCCGCATGTGTTTATTGTAGGATTAGAAGAAGATTTATTTCCAAGTGCGATGAGTTTGAACACCCGAAGCGAATTAGAAGAAGAACGTCGTTTGTTCTACGTCGCTTTAACTCGTGCTGAACATCAAGCGTATTTAACCTATGCACAATCGCGTTATCGTTGGGGAAAATTAGTAGATAGCGAACCTTCACGTTTTATTGAAGAAATCAACGACCAATATTTAGAATATTTGAATCCTGTGGATTCGGGTTATCGTTACAAACCGGTTATGGATATTGATGTTTTTGGCGATATTGATAAATCGAAACTACGCTTAGCAAAACCAACCGCAGGAACACCTCCAAAATATTTAACACAAGATCAACCGAGTCCAATCGCCAACATCAGGAGATTAAAGCCGGTATCTAATACTAGTGGTGGTTCTAATGCAGTGGATGCGAATTTAAATGTTGGTAATATTATTATGCACGAACGTTTTGGAAAAGGTCAAATCGTAAATATTGAAGGAATAGGAGCCGATAAAAAAGCAGAAATTCGTTTTGATGTTGGCGGATTAAAGAAGCTGTTGTTACGATTTGCAAAATTAGAGGTAATAGGTTAACGCTTTAAGCATAAAGCTTAAGGCATAAAGCAAAAAATATGTCAGAATTCATAAAAATATACGAAGACAAGCCCAGTGAAGCTGCTATAAAGAAAGTAGTTGAAGTATTGAAAGATGGTGGATTAGTTATTTATCCTACCGATACCGTTTATGGTTTAGGTTGTGATATTACCAATTCTCGTGCGCTTGAAAAATTGGCTAAAATCAAAGGAGTTAAGTTGGAAAAAGCGAATTTTTCTTTCGTTTGCTCGAGTTTGAGTAATCTTTCGGATTATGTGAAGCAAATTGATACTTCGACATTTAAAATCTTAAAACGCGCTTTGCCTGGACCTTATACGTTCATTTTACCAGGAAATAACGATTTACCAAAAGAATTCAGAAAGAAAAAAACAGTAGGGATTCGTGTTCCTGCGAATAATATAGTTTTGCAAATTGTAGAGCTACTCGGTAATCCTATCGTTTCTACCTCAATACATGATGAAGATGATGTAATTGAGTATTCTACAGATCCAGAGTTAATCTTTGAAAAATGGCATAATAAAGTTGATTTGATTATTGATGGTGGTTATGGAGATAATATAGCTTCAACGATTATAGATTTAACGGGTTATGAGCCCGAAGTTATTCGTGAAGGAAAAGGAAGTTTGGATATTATATAAAAAAAGCGTCTCAATTGAGACGCTTTTTTTATTTCTTTAGATACTTTTTATATCCCAAAAATCCAATAAAACCTATTAAGGCAAACGGCCAAAGTACCACAATAAACGAAAGAATGTTTTCGAGCATAAACCAACCTGTTTTTAGGCTATCCCATATTTGTAATCCAATATTTGGTCGGTAAGCATTAATACTTTTTTCATTAGCTATCATTTCTTGTTTAATGCTTTCGTCTTGGTAGATATTTAAGGTTAAAGTGCTATAATTCACTTGATCTTTTAACGATAGATTTTGCAGTTTGGTAGCGTCATTTTCTTCTCTTTTAGTAGCTAGATTTTCTTCCGCGTTTATGATTTGGTTTAGTTTTTTTCCTTTGTTGTCAATTGCTTTTTCGATTCTTTTTTCGGAGGTATTGTTTCTTTTTTGCGCCATTTCATTGGATAACATTTGTAAAGAAACATCATCTGCTTTGATAATACGATAATCTAAAAAGTTAATTTGCTTAGCAATGGTTTTAATCACCGTATCCATTTTGGTATTAGGAACGCGTATTGTAATGTTATTGTCTACTTTGTATTTTGTGGTAACTAGAGTGCTGTCTTGGCTTACCTTGGTTTTGTCTTCATCATAAATGTTGCTTTGTAAATTGGTATAAGTAACAAAGCCGCCAAATTTTGAGGTTGCTTCTTCAATGGCATAAGTAGATTTGGCTACATTTTTAACTTTGAATTTTACATCTGCGGTTCGGACAAATTTTCGGTCACTATTTTTGTTTTCTACTGCGGCTGAAGAAGAAATTACACTAGTACTGTCGGTAGTAGTTTCGGCAGCATAATCAGCACTTGCCTCTGTTCTTTCAGCAGCTTCTTTGCAAGAAAAGACTAAGCCAATAGCTAGCAAAGTCAAAACGGTTTTGGTGTTTTTGTTCATAAAAATTCATTTTAAAGTTATAGATTAATTAATTTGATTTAATAATTTGTAAATGAGTAATTTTTTAATCAATGACAATATGAATTTTTAAAGTGGTTGGACTTATTTCAGATAAAATAAAAATCGTGCCAAATTTTAACAATTGTAATCATTTTCAACAACTATTTTTTTATTGTACTTTTGGAGCGTAAATTTTCCAATTTGAGAACAGTAATTACAAAAGATGTTTCCCAGTTTTCCAATTTTAAAAACCAACTTTTACATTGGTCAAACCAACACAGAGAGGTTGCTTTTTTAGATTCAAATGCTTATCATCAAAAGTATTCGAGTTATGATGTAGTTTTGGCTGTTGAAGCTTTCACTTCTATTAAAACCGATGTTAAAAATGCGTTTCAGGATTTGTATCAATATCAAAGTCAAATGAAAGATTGGTTGTTTGGTTATCTGTCCTACGATTTAAAAAATGATACCGAAGATTTACAATCCAATAATTATGATGGATTAGTATTTCCTGATTTGTTTTTCTTTCAACCTAAAAAGTTGTTTCTAATTAAAGGAAATCAAGTTGAAATGCAGTATTTACGAATGTGTGATGATGAAATAGAATCTGATTTCGAAGAAATTCTTTCATTTACTTCCAGCTTCCAACTTCCAACTTCCATCACAATAGAACAACGCATCTCAAAAGAAAATTATTTATCCAAAGTTTCCAAAATGCTAGAACACATTCATCGTGGCAACATTTATGAAGCTAATTTCTGTATGGAATTTTTTGCCGAAAATGCTCATATCGAACCTTTGGAAATCTATCAAAAATTGAATGCCATTTCCGAACCACCTTTTGCGGTGTATTTTAAGAATGACCATCACTATTTGCTTTCAGCTTCACCTGAACGTTATTTGCGTAAGGAAGGCAACAAAGTAATTTCTCAGCCTATAAAAGGAACTTCTAAAAGAAGTGAAGTTACAATTATAGACGAACAACTTAAAGTTGATTTAGCTCAAAACGAAAAAGAGCGTTCGGAAAACATTATGATTGTTGATTTGGTTCGTAATGATTTAGCGCACACAGCTACAAAAGGAAGTGTTCAAGTGGAAGAATTGTGCCAGATTTATACGTTTAAGCAAGTGCATCAAATGATTTCGACAATCGTTTCCGAAGTAGAAAATACCACTTCACCAATTGAAATTCTGAGAAGTACTTTTCCAATGGGCAGTATGACAGGCGCACCAAAGATTTCGGCAATGCAAATTATTGAAGCATTAGAAGAAACCAAGAGAGGATTATACAGTGGGGCAGTGGGTTATTTTACTCCAATTGGCGATTTTGATTTTAATGTGGTCATTCGAAGTATTTTATATAATTCTAAAAGTCAGTATTTATCTTTTTCTGTTGGAAGTGCTATTACTTCTCAAGCTGTTCCTGAAAACGAGTATGAAGAATGCTTGTTAAAAGCAAAAGCGATGTTTGAAGTGCTGCAATCCAAATAATTCCTTATTTTTGGTCATGCTTAAAAAATTTCAAAGACATCTCAATACTAATTTTCCTCAACTGAAAAACAAGAAATTGCTTTTGGCGGTTAGTGGTGGCATTGATAGTATGGTTTTGATGCATTTGTTTCAGCAATTGCTTTATGATATTTCCATTGCACATTGTAATTTTCAATTGCGTGGAAATGAGAGTGATGGAGATGAAATGTTGGTTAAAAAAATATGCCAAGACGGATATATTCCTTATTTTATTACGTCATTTGATACAGAAAAATATTCCAGAGATAACAAGCTGTCTATTCAATTAGCAGCTCGAAAGTTGCGTTACGATTGGTTTCATGAACTTTTAGCTGAAAACCAATTGGATTATTTGGTTACCGCTCATCATTTGGATGACAATGTCGAAACATTTTTAATCAATTTCATCAGAGGAACTGGTTTAGAAGGTTTGTCGGGAATTCCATCTCAAAATGGAAACATTATTCGTCCGTTGTTGCCTTTTTCTCGTTTGGAAATTGAAAATTATGCGCTAGAAAATAAAATTCAATGGCGAGAAGATTCTAGTAATGCTTCGGATAAGTATTTCCGAAATAAACTGCGTCACGACATTGTTCCCATTTTAAAAGAATTGAATACGGGATTTTTAGATTCGTTTCAAAATACCTTAAATTATTTGCAACAAGCAGAATCTTTGGTTAACGATGCTTCTAAATTGGTTTATGAAAAAGTTGTAGTTGAGAAAGAGAATCAATTAGAAATTCATTTGAAACCATTGCTTGAATACCAAAATTATAAAGCGTATTTGTTTCAATGGCTGAAAGGATATGGATTTACTTCATGGAATGATGTTTATGATTTAGTTCAAGCGCAATCAGGCAAACAAGTATTTTCTGAAACACATGTTTTATTAAAAGATAGAACAATATTGCTGCTTTATCCAAAAAATAAGTATGATGCGCAAGTAGTTTATAAGATTGAAAAAGAGCAGTCTAATCTTAATTTTCCCTTAAACCTCGTTTTTTCAAAAGCTGTTAACATTTCTTTAAATGGAAATCATACTATATTTGTTGATGCAGATAAAGTTCAATTTCCTTTAGAATTGCGTAAATGGCAAGAAGGCGATTATTTTTATCCTGTAGGAATGAACGGAAAAAAGAAGCTGAGCAAGTATTTTAAAGATGAAAAATATTCACTTTTAGATAAAGAAAATCAGTGGTTATTATGTTCAAATGACCAAATTGTTTGGGTGATTGGAAAACGAGCTGATAATCGCTATATTGCACACGAAACAACACAACAGCTATTAAAAATAGAATTAAAATAATGAAAAAACTAACCTACATTTTATTATTACTTACCTTTTTTGCACAAGGTCAAATACAAAAACCAGTAGTATGGAGTTCTAAAGTTGAGAAGATATCAGATACAGAATTTAATCTGATTATGAATGCCACAATTGAAAAAGATTGGCATGTTTATTCACAATTTACTCCAGAAGATGGTTCGTTACCAATTGTTTTAACATTCAAAAATTCAAAAGGTAATTTCAAATTAATAGGAAAAGCAAAAGAAAGTCCTTATAAAAAACACTTTAATGAAGATTTTGGTGTTGATGAATATTATTTTGAAAATAAGGCTACTTTGACTCAAAGAGTTCAAATTTTGAATCCTAAAGTGGGTAAAATTAAGGTCAATATAGATTTTCAAGCTTGTAAAACACAGTGTATAAATGATAATGTAGAATTGAGTTTTGATATTCCTGAAATAAAATCAGTAGAAGCTACAGTAGTTCCTCCAGTAGTTGATTCAGTAAAAAAAGATGATTCTGCTAAAGACTCATTGATAGTTGAAGATGATAGTCAATTAAAAAAAGCTGCAAGTGCTAGTGTTACATCACCTGTAAAAGAAGAGAAAAAAGGACTATGGTCAATTTTTATTTTGTCATTTTTAGGAGGTTTTGCAGCATTGTTGACGCCATGTGTATTTCCAATGATTCCAATGACAGTAAGCTTTTTTACCAAACAAAGTAAAACAAAAGCAGAAGGTAAAAGAAATGCAATTTTATACGGAATATCAATTATATTAATTTATGTGCTTTTAGGTTCATTGGTAACGGGTATTTTTGGTGCAGATTCTTTAAATGCATTGTCAACAAATGTTTGGTTCAATTTAATTTTCTTTGGATTATTAGTATTTTTTGCTGCATCCTTTTTAGGAGCATTTGAAATTGTATTACCTAATTCATGGGCAAACAAAGTAGATCAACAAGCCGATAGAGGTGGTTTTGTAGGCATCTTATTTATGGCGTTAGCTTTAGCCATAGTATCGTTTTCATGTACTGGACCTATTGTAGGAACGCTTTTGGTTGAAGCTTCTTCTAAAGGAGGTATTGCTCCAATTGTTGGAATGGTTGGTTTTTCATCAGCATTAGCATTGCCATTTATGTTATTTGCAATGTTTCCTGGCTGGATGAACTCTTTGCCAAAATCGGGTGGTTGGTTAAATACGGTAAAAGTTTCTTTAGGATTTTTAGAATTAGCTTTAGCATTTAAATTTTTATCAAATGCTGACTTAGTATTACAATCGCATTGGTTAGAAAGAGAAGTTTTTCTTGCAATATGGATAGTAATTTTTGGGGTTTGGGCGGTTTATTTATTTGGTAAATTAACGTTGCCTCATGATAGTCCATTGAGTCATATTTCAGTTGGAAGATTATTTTTAGCAATATTAGTTTCAGTATTCACAGTATATTTAATACCAGGATTATGGGGAGCACCATTAAAAATAATTTCTGGTTTTCCGCCACCAATGAGTTATAGCGAAAGTCCATACGGAGTGGGAGGTTCATCAACTGGAGCAAGCGAAGAACTTCCAGAACATGCACATTATGGACCTCATAAGATAATTGCTTTCCATGATTATGAACAAGGTTTAGCCTATGCTAAAAAAGTAAACAAACCAGTTTTGTTAGATTTCACAGGTCATGCTTGTGTAAATTGTAGGAAAATGGAAGAACATGTTTGGTCAAAATCAGAAGTTTTACCAATTTTAAAAGACAAAGTAGTTTTAATTTCTTTGTATGTTGATGATAAGCGTGAATTACCTAAAAACGAGCAATATGTGTCTAAAGAAACAGGTAAAGAAATTAAAACCATTGGAAACAAATGGAGTGATTATCAGATTACACGTTATAAAAATAATGCGCAACCATATTACATAATTCTTGACAGTGATGGAACAGATTTAACAGATCAAATTGGTTACACACCAAATGCAGAAGAATACAAGAAGTGGTTAGAAGTTGGTATTTCAAAATTCAAAAAATAAATTAAATCCCGAGTAATCGGGATTTTTTATTTCAAAAACTTTTCTATATTTGCAACGATATAAGCCATTTAAAAAAATTATAAGCCATGTTAGTAAAAGTATTCGGAAGCGCCGTTTTTGGTGTAGAAGCCACCACCATTACTGTAGAAGTAAATATCGATAAAGGAATTGGCTACCACTTGGTAGGTTTACCAGATTCTGCAATAAAAGAAAGTAGTTATCGCATTGCTGCTGCTCTTAAAAATAACAATTATCAATTTCCGGGAAAAAAAATCACTGTAAATATGGCACCTGCCGATTTACGAAAAGAAGGTTCTGCTTATGACTTAACGTTAGCAGTTGGTATTCTAGCAGCCTCATCTCAAATCAAATCAGAAGAAATTCACAACTATGTCATCATGGGCGAATTGTCTCTTGATGGTGGATTGCAACCTATAAAAGGAGCTTTGTCTATTGCTATTAAAGCCAAAGAAGAAGGTTTTAAAGGATTGATTTTACCATTTCAAAATGTGAAAGAAGCAGCTATAGTAGAAGGACTCGATGTATATGGTGTTGAAAATGTGTTACAAGTCATTAATTTTTTTGAAGGGAAACATGATTTGATACCTACTACAATTGATACTTCTGAAGAATTTAATAAAATTTTAGATTTTCCAGAGCATGATTTTAGCGATGTGAAAGGACAAGAGTCTATTAAACGCTGTATGGAAATTGCTGCAGCTGGCGGACATAATATAATTTTAATTGGACCTCCAGGCTCTGGAAAAACAATGCTAGCCAAACGTTTACCAAGTATTTTACCACCTATGACTATGCGAGAAGCATTGGAAACAACGAAAATTCATTCCGTAGCAGGTAAAACTAAAGATGTTGGTTTAATGGCACAACGTCCTTTTAGAAGTCCGCATCACACAGCGAGTTCAGTTTCTTTAGTTGGTGGCGGAAGTTATCCACAACCCGGCGAAATCTCATTGGCACACAATGGTGTTTTGTTTTTAGATGAACTACCCGAATTTAAAAGAGAAGTGTTAGAAGTCATGCGTCAGCCTTTGGAGGATAGAGAAGTAACGATATCACGAGCTAAATTTACAATTACTTATCCATCTTCTTTTATGTTGGTAGCAAGCATGAATCCGAGTCCCGGCGGTTATTTTAACGACCCAAACGCACCGGTAAGTTCATCTCCAATGGAAATGCAACGGTATTTGAGTAAGATTTCAGGACCATTGTTGGACCGAATAGATATTCATATTGAAGTTACTCCAGTTCCATTTGAAAAATTGACCGAAACTCGAAAAGCGGAAAGCAGTATTGCAATTAGAAAACGAGTTACAATGGCTAGAGCAATACAATCTGCACGATTTGAAAATTTTGAACATATTCATTATAATGCACAAATGAGTAGCAAATTAATTAGAGAATTTTGTACTTTAGATGAAGTTTCTTTACAATTATTAAAAACAGCAATGGAGCGATTAAATTTATCAGCTAGAGCCTATGATCGCATTTTAAAAGTTGCTCGAACGATTGCTGATTTAGAAACCGCAGCAACCATACAATCCCACCATATTGCTGAAGCTATACAATATAGAAGTTTGGATAGAGAAGGCTGGTTGGGTTAATATTAAAGTAAATTATATGAAATCATTTTTTTTATTTTTATTGTTTTCAAATCTTGTGTATTCACAAGAACTTCCACAAGTTACTTCAGGAACCATTGAACGTATTGAAAATTTTCAATCTAATTTTGTCACATCCAGAAATATAGATATTTGGCTACCGGATGATTATTCATCCACGAAGCAATATAATGTTTTGTATATGCACGATGGACAAATGCTTTATGATGCCGAACAAACATGGAATAAACAAGCATGGGAAGTAGATGTAGTTATGGCTAATTTATTAGCTGAAAATAAGATCCAAGATGTTATAATTGTGGGTATTTGGAATGGCGTTGAAACCAGACATTTTGATTATTTTCCACAAAAAGCATTTGAAATGCTGACACCAAAACAACAAGATTCAATCTATAATTTGGAACGTTCGGAAGGTGTGAAGTATTTTAATGGAAAAGTAAATTCAGATAATTATTTACAATTCATTGTAAAGGAATTAAAGCCGATGATTGATAAAAAATATGCTGTGTATCAGGATAAAGAGCACACCTTTATTGCGGGTAGCAGTATGGGCGGTTTGATTTCGATGTATGCTATTTGCGAATATCCAAGCATTTTTGGTGGAGCCGCTTGTTTATCAACGCATTGGCCTGGTGTTTTTCATGTTGCTAATAACCCGATTCCAAAGGCTTTTTATCGCTATTTGAATGAAAATTTACCCAATCCTAAAAATCATAAAATCTATTTTGATTTTGGTACGGAAACATTAGATGCAGTATATGAGCCCTTGCAAAATGAAGTAGATAAAATAATGCTGAAAAAAGGGTATGCTGCAACAAATTGGATGACCAGAAAGTTTGAAGGTGAAAATCATTCCGAACTAGCATGGCAAAAGCGTCTTGATATTCCTTTTGTGTTTCTATTTGGAAAGTAGGGTTGAATGTTTTTTCCAGTATTTTTTTCCATAACTGCAAAAAATTTCACTACCAGATTTAATGTTTCTAATAGCAATTACACAAACGTTGTTTTCTTCGTCAAGTGCAATTTTTGCGTTATTTTTAAATAGTGATTTTGAAAAGGCTTCAGCATCGTTAGCATATTTAGCAAAACAGTCTACCAACATTGAATCCATAATAGAACCATCAATCATGTTTATAAAATACTTATCATTTCCATTTTTGATACGAAAGTTTATTTCTTCTTCCGATAGAATCTCTCCTTTGAAAATGGCAATAATTTCATCTTTATAAATATTAATTGCAGTATACAAACCTTTGCCAGCATTCATTAATTGAGAATTTTCAATGTATAAATAATCAGATTCAGGAGCTTCAATTTTTAAAGAAAAATGTTTCAGAAGTCAAATATTTAGTTGTTGTATAACAAATATAGACAAAGTACTTGAAACAAAACTATTCTATAAAATTATAATAACGAGCACCTTTTAAGAGAGGATTGTCATTTTCAATACGTTCCAAAACAAATTCGTTTTTAGGTTGCAAAACTGCAGATTTCAATTCTTTTTTATGTAGCTTTTCGTAGGTTATAAAATCAATGGCAGTGCGATTTTCTAGGGTTTCAAAAAGGTTTGTTTTTAAGATACTGTTTTTCCAATCAGGTTGTATTTCTGCTTCAAATACTTTCGATTTTGAACCACTTCCATACGCTATAAAGCCTATTTTTTTATGTGTTAAATCGCTGTTTTCATTTGCAGAATAATATAAAGCGGATAGTAATCCTAAGAAAATTGATCCTGTGTAAATGTTTCCAACTTCTCCAGAGGCAATTTCTGAAGGATAAATTTTAGATTGCACCAACGCTAAATATTCTGGAGATTTTGTCAAAGCTTTCATTTTATCTTTGAAAGAAGCACCTTCTTGTTTGTCTAATAATTCTTGATTTTCTTTTGCAAAAATTTCGATGAATGTTCTTCTGCCTTGAAAACAGTAGGGAAGGTGCATCAAGATTAATTCCCAATGATTAAAAATGATTTCTTTTTGTTTGCTTTCTGTTTTATAATGATTGTAAGCTTCTGTAATTCGGTTGATGTAACAAGCATTGGAATATTGACCATCAAAAATGGGTTGGTCTTTTACAATAGTGATTTCAGATTCTAAAATATCAAACCAATTTTCGTTTGTAGTCTTTCCAGTAATTGCTTCTTTTTGAATGGTTTGTTTTGGTTTAAAGAAATCAAAAACGCCAGAAGTAGCTACACCAGTTTCTTTAGAAAAATCAATTATTTTTGGGTTTAGACTAATTAACATGGCAATTGCTCCCGCACCTTGTGTGTATTCTCCAGTTGAATTTAAGTCATATTTGGCATTGTCGGAAGCAATAACAATAGCTTTTTTTGTTGGGTTTAATCGAATATAATCGACACAGGTTTGTAAGGCATCAACTGCACCGATGCAAGCAAAGGTTAAATCTACTACATCACAATTTTGTAAAGAATTTTCTCCAAACTTAGATTCAATTAAATTTAAAATATATGAAGCTACGGGTTTTGAATTGTCAACACCACTTTCTGTACCTATATATATTTTTGCTATAGATGCAAGATTGATATTTTCTTGTTCAATAAGTTTAAAAACAGCATTTGCCCCAAGTGTAATTACATCTTGATTAACATCTAAAAAACTCATTTTTTGCAAACCCAGGCCTTTGATTAATTTGTCTGGTTCAATTGCTCTATGAGTTGCTAATGTTGAGATTGGTAAATATAGCTTTGGTATATCAAATTGGATTGCATCTATTCCTACTTTCATTTTTCTGAAAATTAATTACCAAAATTAAAAAAGGTATGCTCAAAAATGCTTGAACATACCTTAAAAATTTCTTTGCAATAATCGATTTACGAATAATGTAAAAACAAATAGTTATTTTTTTAATCTGTTAAAAAATAAACTCAAAACTTTATAATTCTTCAGCAAATGTATCATGTTGTTTGATATCACCTGATTTGAATCCTTTCATAAACCATTTCATTCTTTGTTCAGAGGTTCCGTGAGTAAATGAATCGGGTACTACATGTCCTTGCATTTTACTTTGAATGGCATCATCACCTACAGCATGAGCCGCACTTAGTGCTTCTTCAATATCACCAACTTCAAGATTACTTTTGTTATAATGTGCCCATAGACCTCCGTAAAAATCGGCTTGTAATTCTAGACAAACGGATAGTTTATTGGCATCAGCTTCACTTTTTGATTGTTGCAATTGTCTTACTTTTGCTGAAGTTCCTAATAATGTTTGCACGTGATGTCCAACTTCGTGAGCAATTACATATGCAATAGCAAAATCGCCTCCTTTGGCACCAAAACGTGTGCGAAGTTCTTCAAAAAAAGTCAAATCCATATAGACTTTATGATCACCAGGGCAGTAAAACGGACCAGAAGCTGAACTGGCTCCACCACAAGCAGTTTCAACAGCTCCTGAAAATAATACCATTTTTGGTTGTTCATAAGTACCCAGATTATTTTCTTCAAATATCTTAGTCCAAATATCTTCGGTATCAGCAAAAACAGTAGCAACGAATTCTCCCATTTCTTTTTCTTCAGCAGTCAATTCGCGTTGTTCAACTTGTTCCGTTTGTTGATTAGCTTGACTTTGCTGAATACTGTCTACAAAAGGTGCGGCATCAGGAAAGAACATTTTTACCAATAGAAAAACAATGGCTAAACCACCACCACCAGCAATTATTTTACCACCGCCAGACATTCCTCTACGGTCTTCCACATTGTCACTTTGACGTCTTCCTCTCCATTTCATACTTAATTATTTTAGGGATTTGTTTAATCAAATATATAAAATTATTCTAATCCAATTTCATCTATTGCAGATTTGTCATCAAAACCGATTGCTTGTGCATAAATAGCATAATACATTGAATAAATGTATGAAATAGTAAAAATAAGACCAATACATAATGCAAATATTCCTAACAGCATCCCAATTCCAGCAATTATGAGAGCAATGATAATAATAAAAGGCTTTTTGATAAATAATTGGATACTCTTTGTAATAGCTTCGATATAATTTTGCTCTCCGTAAATAATTAAAGGGATTGTGAATACTGAAAATAAAGCAATAACTATTTGAAATAACATATTTAATAATTCAAGTTCTAAAATGGATAATAAAGATGTAATTACCGCCGTTGTAAAACCAATTATTAAATAACTCATGAAGATTTGTTTAAAATAAGGGGCTTTGTAAAAATCAAAGATTGCGCCTATTTGAATTTCTTGATTGGTATTTGCTAAATGATTTAAGTGAATAAAACCTGCAGTGACCGGGGCAAACAATGCACTAAAAAACATTGTTACAATTGCATTACCTATGATAAAAGTAGGTTCAGTTGCCATCATTTCAATTGAGGTCATGGTTTCTGTAATGTTTGCGAACCCATAGATAGCGCCAAAAATTCCCATATAAACGATAATCATGACTATAGATATAAGTAGCATTCCTAATCCTGCAATAAGGAATGTTTTCTTAAAAGTTGCAAAACTTTCGTCAATAAGGCTTCCTAAATCTAAATTGTACCCTTCTTTTACTTTGTTTTCAATAGTTTCTCTCATAGTTATTAATTTAAATAGATTTCCAAATTACATCATTTGGAGTGGTTGCAATAAAAATACATTTTTCTTTTGTAACAGGATGAATGATTTCTAATTTTCTTGCGTGTAGATGAATACCTCCATCTGGGTTACTTCGATCAAAACCATATTTTAAGTCACCTTTTATAGGACAGCCAATAGCTTGTAGTTGGGCTCTAATTTGATGGTGTCTACCAGTGTGCAAATCAATTTCTAAAACAAAATAATTGTCTAATTTTTTAATGATTTGATAAGTTAAACTAGCTTTTTTGCTATCGGGTACTTCTTTTAAATGGGCTTTAGAAGTATTGTTTTTTGGATTTCGTTTTAAAAAATGGATTAGCGTGTCTTTTTCTTTTGGAGGACAATTTTTCACTACTGCCCAATACGTTTTTTGCGTTTCTCGATTTTTAAAAGTTTCGTTTAAACGAGTTAAAGCTTTAGAAGTTTTTGCAAAAACTACTGTTCCGGTAGTAGGTCTGTCTAAACGGTGTACTACTCCTAAAAAAACATCTCCAGGTTTGTTGTATTTTTCTTTGATGTATTCTTTTACAACATCTGATAATGGTTTATCACCTGTTTTATCTCCTTGTACAATATCACCTACACGTTTATTGATGACAATAATGTGATTGTCTTCGTGAAGGATTTGAAGGTTGTTTTTTGTTGAAATTTCTTTCGTAGACACAATTAATATTGTTCATTAGCATTAGGAAAATCTTGTGATTTCACGTCTGTTACATATTGACCAATGGCTTTTGTCATTTGATCGTATAAATCTAAATAACGACGTAAAAATCTTGGGCTAAATTCATTATTCATGCCCAACATATCATGGATTACTAAAACCTGTCCGTCAACGCCACCACCAGCACCAATTCCAATGACTGGTATTGAAATACTTTTTGCTACTTTTTCTGCTAATGCAGCAGGTATTTTTTCTAAAACTAATGCAAAGCAACCTAATTTCTCAAGCATTTTAGCATCTTCTAATAATTTTTCAGCTTCAGCTTCTTCTTTAGCTCTTACTGTGTATGTACCAAATTTATAAATAGACTGAGGTGTTAGCCCTAAATGTCCCATAACAGGAATTCCAGCATTTAATATTTTTTTAATTGAATCTTTTATTTCACTTCCACCTTCTAATTTAACAGCATGTCCGCCACTTTCTTTCATTATTCTAATGGATGAACGCAAAGCTTCTTTAGAATCCGATTGGTAACTTCCGAAAGGTAAATCTACTACTACCAAAGCTCTTTCGCAGGCTCTAACCACACTTGAGGCATGATATATCATTTGATCAAGTGTAATTGGCAGTGTAGTTTCATGACCTGCCATTACATTACTTGCTGAATCACCAACTAAAATTACATCAACGCCAGCGCTATCCACAATTTTTGCCATGGTATAATCATAGGAAGTTAACATGGAGATTTTTTCTCCATTACTTTTCATATCAATTAATGATTTTGTAGTAATTCTTTTGTAATCTTTTTTTGCTACTGACATTTTGTACTATTTTAATGTAACAAAATTAACTTTTAAATACTTATAATAAAAACCAATTTATGAAGAATTTACTTTTTATCTTATCATTTATAACGATTCAGCCTGTTATAGCTCAAGAATCTAGTCCAAAAAAAGTAGTTGATGATTTTTTTTCAGCTTTTCATGCAAAGGATACTACAACAATAAAGCAATATTGTCATTCTGAAATTATTTTACAAACAATTGCCAATACGAAAGAAGGAAACAAACTAGAATCTGAAGGATTTAGTGATTTTTTAAAATCGTTAACAACAATTCCTACTAACATGAAATTTCAAGAAAAATTATTGGATTATAAGGTAGAAATTGATGGAAACTTAGCACATGTATGGACGCCATATGAGTTTTATATAAATGATAAATTGAGTCATATTGGCGCAAATTCATTTACCCTTTATAATGATAACGGAAGTTGGCAAATCATTCATTTGATTGATACCCGCAGAAGAAAATAAATTTCTTAAAAAAATATTAAAAAATATAAACTCCTCTGTATATTTGCAATCGAAAAATTAGAATACATAAATCCTTTTATTAGCCCTAATAAAGTATCTATTAGATTATTAATCTAAAAAATTTCTTTTGAAAGACTTTTAAAATAAGTTATTCTAGATAAAAAGTTAGCTAATTATTTTCCAATTTTATGGGACATTCAACTACACAAAAAGTTACAGCAGCCACATTATTAGTAGCCTTAGGAATTATTTACGGAGATATTGGTACAAGTCCTTTGTACGTAATGAAAGCGATTGTAGATAAACGACCAATTTCAGAATTATTAGTTTATGGAGGAATATCGTGTGTATTTTGGACATTGACTTTTCAAACAACATTCAAATATATTATTTTAACATTAAACGCTGATAACCATGGTGAGGGAGGCGTTTTTTCGTTATACGCATTAGTAAAACGTTTTGGTAAAGGAAGATTGGTAATTCCAACAATTTTAGGAGCAGCAACTTTACTTGCAGATGGTATTATTACACCGCCTATTTCTGTGGCTTCAGCAGTTGAAGGATTAGAAGTAATAATTCCAGATATCCCTACTATTCCAATTGTAATTGCAATTTTGTCTGGTATTTTCTTGTTTCAACGTTTTGGAACTCAAAAAGTTGGTTTCTTTTTTGGACCAGCTATGGTGATTTGGTTTTCAATGCTTTTTGTTTTAGGTTTTTCTCAAATTATCAACCATCCTGAAATTTTAAAATGCTTAAATCCAATGTATGCTTATCGTTTATTGGTTGAGTATCCACACGGGTTTTGGCTATTGGGAGCTGTCTTTTTATGTACAACAGGAGCAGAGGCTTTATATTCTGATTTAGGTCACTGTGGAAAAAATAATATTAGAATTACTTGGGTATTTGTTAAGATATGCTTGGTAACTAATTATTTAGGGCAAGGAGCATGGTTAATGTCTGAACAAAATAATTTCTTAGAAGGTAGAAATCCATTCTTTAAAATTATGCCAGAGTGGTTTTTATTATTTGGAATTGCTATTGCAACAATGGCTGCAATTATTGCCTCTCAAGCCTTAATTAGTGGATCGTTTACGTTAATAAACGAGGCAATTTCCTTAAACTTTTGGCCAAGAATTACATTAAAAAATCCAACTAATAATAAAGGGCAAATTTATATTCCATCCATCAACTTAATCTTATGGGTTGGTTGCGTGGCTATGATTTTATACTTTAAGAATTCGGCACATATGGAGGCAGCTTATGGTTTAGCGATAACGCTTGCTATGATGATGACTACCTTGTTGTTGATGTATTATTTGTATTATCGTTTGCGTTTTAATAAGTATATCATTTTGGTTATTTTCATGCTTTTTGCTTTTATTGAAATATCATTCTTTATTGCAAATATGAAGAAGTTTCCAGAAGGAGGTTTTGTGACATTAATTATTTCAGGTCTATTTTTTACAGTAATGTATATCATTTTCTTTGGTAGAAGATTAAATAATAATTTTACCAAATATGTTCCTTTGAGTAATTATAGAGATTTATTAGTAGAATTATCAGCAGATAATACATATACAAAATATGCCACTCACTTGGTTTATTTAACCAAAGCAGATAAAACTTCTGAGATAGAAGAAAAGATTATGAAGTCTATATTTGCTAAAAAACCAAAACGTGCTGATGTATACTGGTTCTTACATATTCATAGAACAGAAGAACCTTTTACTCTTGATTATGAGGTAATTGAATTGATTAACGATAAAGTAATTAAAGTTAACATCAATGCTGGTTTTAGAGTTCAGCCTAAAGTAGAGTTGTATTTTAAAAATATCATTAAAGATTTAGTTGATAATAAAGAATTAGACTTACACATTAGACCTGATGGTTCTTCTAAATATAATGCTGAACCAGACTTTAAATTTGTGGTATTAGAAAAATTCATCTCTTTTGAAAATGAATTCTCATTTAAAGAAGGTTTCTTATTAAATTCTTATTTTAGTTTAAAAGGATTAGGTGTTTCTGATGAAAAAGCTTTTGGATTAGATAAAAGTGATGTGGTAGTAGAAGAGATTCCTCTAATTTTCCACCCTGTAACTGATTTAGTACTAAAGAGAAAGTTACATATTAAGAATGAAGAGTAGTATAACTATTTATTAATTTTTAACACATAATAATCGATGAAATAGGCGGCAATAGTTCCAATTGCTAAACATATTAAATCGATGAATAAAAATCCTTGCCCTAAGATATAATGTCCTAGGGCATTTTTACGTAAGGTAACTAGCCAATCTAATTGAATTAATTGTGAGATCTCAATGCAAAAACAAAAGATTAAACCTAATAGGAGTGAAGTTGTTTTTTTTTGAATTTATAAATAGGAAACGAAATCCAAAATAAATTAATATTGCATATAAAATATCTCCTATAAATAAAGGGACGCTATTGTTTGATCTTGAAAGTATTCCAATAATTATGGTTAGGATTATTATATAAAAATAGGTGATACGCATATTAACAATCGGCCAATCCAACACCTACTGCTAAGCCTCCTTCAGAAGTTTCTTTATATTTAGAATTCATATCTTTTGCTGTTTCCCACATAGTGTTGATTACTTTGTCTAAAGGTACTTTTGCATTTTTAGCGTCAGTTTCTAGAGCAAGTTCTGCTGCATTTATTGCTTTTATAGCTCCCATTGTATTTCGCTCAATACAAGGAACTTGTACTAATCCGCCAATAGGGTCGCATGTTAATCCTAAATGATGTTCCATCGCTATTTCGGCTGCCATTTGAACTTGCTCTGGTGTGCCGCCCATCAATTCGCACAAAGCTGCTGCAGCCATGGCAGATGATACGCCAATTTCTGCTTGGCAACCACCCATTGCGGCTGATATGGTAGCTCCTTTTTTGAAAATACTTCCAATTTCTCCTGCAACCATTAAAAACTGTTTGATTTCTTTTTCTCCTGCATTGTGATTTTCAATTACTAAATAATACATTAGTACAGCAGGAATAACACCAGCACTTCCGTTGGTAGGAGCAGTGACTACACGACCTAAAGATGCATTTACTTCATTTACTGCCAAAGCAAAACAACTTACCCATTTTAATATTTGTCGAAATTTCACTTCTGTTTGACGAATATTTTGTAACCAAGTATATGGATTGTCATATGGCAATACACCTATTAAATTTTTGTGCATGTCATAAGCACGTCTTCTAACGTTTAAACCGCCGGGTAAAATTCCTTCTGTGTGACAACCAATATACATACATTCTAGCATAGTATCCCATATACGGAGTAATTCATTATGTATTTCTTCTTCGCTACGCATTGATTTCTCATTTTCGTAGACGATTTCAGATATTTTCTTGTTTTCAGCTGCACAAAATTCCAATAACTCTGTTGCTTTTTCAACAGGAAATGGGAAAGCACATTTGACTGTTTCGCTAGACTTGTCTTCCGCTTCTTTAATTACAAATCCACCACCAATTGAATAAAATGTAGCAGCATATTCACCAGAATCTGTAAAAGCAGTGAATGTTAGCCCATTTGCATGAAAAGGCAAAAAATTTCGATTAAAAACAATATCTTTTTCAAAACAAAAGGGAATGATAATTTCGTTGCCTAAGAAAATTTCTTTTTTGTTTTTAATTGCAGAAATAATAACGTCAATACTTTCTACTGGAACATATTCAGGGTCAGCACCACTTAATCCTAGCATAATGGCTAAATCAGTTGCGTGTCCTTTTCCTGTTAATGATAGTGAACCATATAAATCGACTTTTACACGATTGATAGAATCAATTATGTTTTTTTCGCGTAATTCGGCTAAAAAATTTTCAGCAGCACGCCAAGGCCCTAAGGTGTGAGAACTTGAAGGACCTACACCAATTTTTAACATATCAAAAACAGAAATACATTCCATACCTAAAAGAGTTGTATAATATAAATACAAATATAATTAGGAATTCGTAAAATAGTTTGGTAATTTTAGTTTTATCACAAAAAAAGAAGTGTTTTTTTACGTTTTGTGAATAAAATAAAAAATCTCCACAAAGGGAGACTATCAGATATAAGAAATAAAAAATGGCAAGCGACCTACATCGCACCGCTACAACCACATACCTTTGCTGTGTTCCCACCCTGGAGGAGTCTGCAGGAGCTGGTCGTGTAGGACTTGCCGGTGCAAATATACAATCTTTTTATATTTTTGCAAGTCAATTGTGAGTATAAAAAATCATTGTATATTTACGTTATAAAATATTTTAATCATGTTAAAAGTTAAGCTATTCGCTTTCATAGTATTAAGTGTAGTTTCTTCGGCTTGTAAAGAAGATGAAAATGAGTTAAAAAAATTATTTTCTTTTGATGCATCGCATTTAAAACAGGTATATAAGTTAGAAGAAAGTGTTGATTTAGTATTGTCAAATGAAAAAAACAAGACTATTGATTCAGTAGTTTATTTTATTAATGAAAATAAAATTGGTGCTGTAAAAGGGAATGAGAAGTTTCATTTTGGATTAGAGAAGCAAAAATTGGGTAACCAAGACATTAAAGCTTTGGTTTACTTTGAAGGTAAAAACATTGACATTACTGATAGTTTTACTATTTTTTCAAGTATTACGCCGAAAGTATTAAGCTACAAGATAATTAATACTTATTCACATGATATGAAAGCTTATACACAAGGCTTTGAGTTTTATCGTGATACTTTATTTGAGGGAACCGGAAATGGAGCAGGAGCAGGCACTGGTACAAGAGGAAAATCAAGCTTAAGAAAAACAGATTATAAAACTGGAAAAGTGCTAAAAACTATTGAATTAGCTGATCAATATTTTGGAGAAGGAATTACGATTTTAAATAATAAAGTCTATCAATTAACATGGCAAAATAAAGAAGGTTATGTTTATGATGCGGCTACTTTTAAGAAAGAGAAAACATTTACCTACGAAACAGAAGGTTGGGGTTTAACTAATGATGGAAAACAATTGTATTTGAGTGATGGTTCTGAAAAAATCTATATTTATAATCCTGAAACATTAAAAGTTACGGATTTTATTTCGGTATATACTCAAAATTCAAAAATTGAATCTATTAATGAATTGGAATGGATTGACGGTAAAATTTGGGCCAACATTTATGGTAAAGATGCCATAGCAATTATCAATCCAGCTAATGGTTCAGTAGAAGGTGTATTGAATTTGAGTGAACTTAAATCAAAAGTTACCAATCATCCAGATATTGATGTTTTGAATGGAATTGCATACAATCCAAAAACAAAAACAATTTTTGTTACAGGTAAAAATTGGGATAAAACCTTCGAAATTGTAATAGAATAATTTGACAAAAAAAATTAACATATCGATTCCTGAACCTTGTCATGAAAATTGGGAAGAGATGTCTCATGTTGATAAAGGAAGGTATTGCCATTCATGTTCAAAAGTGGTTTTTGATTTTACAAATGCTTCAGACAAAGAAATAATAGCGCATTTAAACCATAATAAAAATACTTGTGGTAGATTTTTGAATGTACAATTGAATAGAGATTTAATTGTTGCTAAGCAAAAATCGTCCTATTGGGTAATTGCTACAACTGGATTATTAAGTTTTTTTGGAGTTGGCTCTCATAACTCTTATGCTCAGGTAAAACAAGACACGATTCAAACGGATAAAGTAACTTCTTTTACGAAAGATTCTATTTTAAATCCAAACCTTTTGCATAAAATTACTGGAATTGTTATAGATGAATTAGGTCCAGTATTAGAAGCTAATGTCTCTGTAAAAGGAACAATTAGAGAAACAAAAACTGACTTTGATGGTAAATTTGAAATTGAAGTTACAGATGGAGAAATTCTAATTGCTACATTTTTGGGCAGTAAAAAAGAAATTCAGATAGAAAAAAATAAAAATAATTATGAAATTATTTTTGACCCACCAATGCTTATAGGAGAAATTGTTTATATCAAAAAACAAACCTTCATTGGAAGACAAATTCAAAGTATTCGCAATTGGTTTAGATAATTAAGAAACTATTTTTTTTACAATATCTTTTATTGGCAAAATTGCTGTAGTGTTTTCAATACTAGGACCCGCAACCCAAACCGTTTTATAAGTCACTTGTGTCGCAGCTTTTTCAGTTGCTTTCATTCCGATATAAAAACGAATCATTTTTACCCATTTTTTAAGGCTTTTATTCTTATTTAATACGGTTTCAATCCAAGATTGTTTCGTTCCTACTTTTTGAACATAAGGCGTATTGATAACCGTACAAGGTGTTCCCGAAATACGTTCTGTCATTACAATATCTTTTGCACCATAATCTACACAAGCTTGTTTGTATTCTTGTGAAACTCCAGCTTCATTAGATGCAATAAACGGACTACCTACAGAAACACCAACAGCACCATAGCTCAGCATTGTATCTAAATCTGATTTTTTGCTTACACCACCAGCCGAAATTACAGGTAGTTTGGTGTTTTCGTTTAATTGTTTAATGAGTGTTTCAGGATCAATATTTCCACGGTGACCACCAGCTTGATTGTTTACCGCTATAAGTGCATCAGCTCCTAGACTTTCTACTTTTTTTGCAAAGGCTAAATCAGTAACATCACAAAAAACTTTGATACCAACTTTATGCGCTTCTCGAATTGTTTCTTCTGGCGAACCAAGCGATGTTAGAATGAAATCTACTCTTTCTTCACATAAAATACGCAACTGCTCTTTATATTTAACGTTTGATTTGTTTACAATTAAGTTATAACCAAAACTTCCTCCAGGAACTTTAGCTGCTTTTAATTCATGGATTGAAGCTCTTAATTCTTCTAATGTTCTATAATTTAATGCTGGAATACAACCTGCAATGCCACTTTTCATACCTTCAATTACCATTTTAGTATTGGATACTAAAAACATAGGAGCCATAATTACTGGATGTGTAATTTGTAAAAGTGAAGTTAGCGATTGCTTTTCCATACTATTTGATTTTTTTTCAAATATAGTAAAAAATATTATGCACGCATATTACTTTTTCTTTTTTGGAGCAGTTGTAGTTTTGGGAGCTCCTTTAATTTCATATTTACCAGAAGATGTATTATAAACATATACACTATTTTGTGTTTTTGTTTTTAAATTAAAACTTCCATCTGTATTAAGCGTAAATTCAAAACCTTCACTTCTATTTTTTTCTACATCTTGAGAGGCGGTTTTATTTGCATCTAAAAAAACAGTTTCTTTGATATGAGATGATTTGTGGATGTTACCCAGCAATAATGTTTTGTTTTCGATATCCCAAAGCTGATCTTCGGTTACAACGCCATTTTCTTTTTTTAATTTGGTATCTACTTTAATTTCTTCTTTCCAGTTTACATGATAGAATTTTTTTCCATTTGTGGTGTAACTTTTTAGTGTAAAACTGGAAGGTTTAAAATCGGGTGTAGTAATTTTTTTAATTTCTAAAGTATCAATTTTACTAACGTTTTTTACAAATAGAACTACTTTCTTTTCTTTGTTTAGGGTAATTATTTCTGCTGTAACATTATCTGCTGTAGCTAGAACAACTTTTTTGGTTGTAGTAGTTTTTGATTTTGATTTTTGAGCAAATGTTGCAGTTGAAATTAGTACCAATGCAAGAAATAGAAAGACTTTTTTCATAATAGTAGGTTATTGAATTAAGTTCCTAATATACAAAAAAATAGATACGCTTGTTTTTTTAAAATAAAAAAACCGAATCATTACTGACTCGGTTTTTAAATTATTACAATTTATAGATTATTTCACTTCTTCGAAATCTACATCTTGTGTTTGGTCTCCTGAAGCGTTTGCTTGTGGCTCAGCTTGAGAAGCTCCTTGTTCTTGTGATTTGTACATTTCTTCTGTAGCTGTTTTCCAAGCTGCATTTACGTTGTCTAAACCTTTTTGAATAGCTTCTAAATCTTGATTCTCATGAGCCATTTTCAACTCAGTTAAAGCATATTCGATAGCTGTTTTGTGTTCAGCAGTTAATTTATCACCAATTTCTTTTAATTGACTTTCTGTTTGGAAAATCATTGAATCAGCTTCGTTTAACTTATCTACTCTTTCTTTAGCTAATTTGTCTGCTTCAGCATTCATTTCAGCATCTTTTTTCATTCTTTCGATTTCTTCTGGAGTTAAACCTGAAGAAGCTTCGATACGAATATCATGAGATTTTCCTGTTCCTTTATCTGTAGCAGAAACTTTGATGATACCATTCGCATCAATATCGAAAGTTACTTCAATTTGAGGAACTCCTCTTGGTGCTGGTGGAATACCATCTAAATGGAAACGACCAATTGTTTTGTTATCATTTGCCATTGGTCTTTCTCCTTGTAAAACGTGGATTTCTACCGATGGTTGGTTATCTGCTGCTGTTGAGAAAACTTGTGATTTTCTTGTTGGAATTGTAGTATTAGACTCAATTAATTTTGTCATAACACTTCCCATAGTTTCAATACCTAATGAAAGTGGTGTAACGTCTAATAACAATACGTCTTTTACTTCTCCTGTTAAAACTCCACCTTGAATTGCAGCTCCAATTGCTACTACTTCATCAGGATTAACTCCTTTTGATGGTTTTTTGTTGAAGAATTTCTCCACTTGTTCTTGGATAACAGGAATACGAGTTGAACCTCCAACTAAAATTACTTCGTCGATATCAGAAACTGATAAACCAGCATCTTTTAACGCTTTAGCAACTGGTTCCATAGAACGTTTTACTAAAGTTTCAGCTAATTGTTCGAATTTAGCTCTTGTTAACGTTTGCACTAAGTGTTTTGGTCCAGAAGCCGTAGCTGTTACATATGGTAAGTTGATTTCTGTTTGAGTAGAAGCTGATAATTCAATTTTAGCTTTTTCAGCCGCTTCTTTTAAACGTTGTAATGCCATTGGGTCTTTACGTAAATCAACACCTTCAGCAGTATTGAATTCGTTAGCTAACCAATCGATAATTACTTGGTCAAAATCATCTCCACCTAAGTGTGTATCTCCGTTTGTAGATAATACTTCAAAAACTCCGTCTCCTAATTCTAAGATAGAAATATCAAAAGTACCACCACCTAAATCGTAAACTGCGATTTTTTGGTCTTTTCCTTGTTTGTCTAATCCATAAGCTAAAGCTGCTGCTGTAGGCTCATTGATGATACGCATTACTTTTAAACCAGCAATTTCACCCGCTTCTTTCGTAGCTTGACGTTGTGCATCGTTAAAGTAAGCTGGAACAGTAATAACTGCTTCAGAAACTGAATGACCTAAATAATCTTCAGCTGTTTTTTTCATTTTTTGAAGTGTCATTGCAGACAATTCTTGTGGTGTATATAAACGACCATCGATATCAACACGAGGTGTATCGTTGTCACCTTTAACCACTTTGTAAGCTACTGTTGAAGCTTCTTTTGCACTTTCAGTATACTTGTTACCCATAAAACGTTTTACCGAAGCAATCGTTTTTGTTGGGTTAGTTACTGCTTGTCTTTTTGCCGGATCTCCAACTTTAATTTCTCCACCTTCTACAAAAGCAATTACAGATGGTGTTGTTCTTTTACCTTCTGCGTTTGCAATTACAACAGGTTCTCCACCTTCCATAACAGCCACACATGAGTTGGTTGTTCCTAAGTCGATTCCAATAATTTTACTCATTTTTATACTAGTTAGATTTTAAATTTCAATTTTAAACTCGATGACTCTAATTCAATGATTGTGCCAACTACGATTTAGATTAAAAATGTCAGGATATTTGTTTTGTCAGTAAAAAACGTACTGACAAGATGTCATTTTTTGCAGTGTTTTCATTATTTCGTATATTAATCTTGAAAATAGTAAAAGTAATATTTGCTTTTTTAGGTTGGTTTACGGAATTTTGAACTTTAAAATTTTACAATGGAAACCATACATTATATCAGTTCTGATTTACTTTCTTTAGAAAAAATCAATGAAATTATTTTTCAAGGGCAAAAATTAGCTTTATCAGAAGAAGCAAGAGTTAATATTGAAAAGTGCAGAAAGTATTTAGATGATAAAATGCAATCACACAGCGATCCTATTTATGGAATTAATACAGGATTTGGCTCGCTTTGTAATGTAAAGATTTCTAATGAAAATTTATCTAAACTTCAAGAGAATCTTGTGAAATCGCATGCGTGTGGAACAGGGGAGGAAGTGCCAAGTGAGGTTGTAAAAATAATGTTGTTGCTTAAAATTCAGTCATTGAGTTATGGTCATTCTGGTGTGCAATTAGTTACTGTTGATAGGTTGATTGATTTTTATAATAATGATATTTTCCCAGTAATTTATACCCAAGGTTCTTTAGGTGCTTCCGGTGATTTGGCACCTTTAGCACATTTATCATTGCCTTTATTAGGTGAAGGAGAAGTATATCATGATGGATTTAGACAACCAGCAAATAAAGTCTTGGAAAAAATGGGATGGCACCCCATTGTTTTGCAATCTAAAGAAGGTTTAGCTTTATTAAATGGTACACAATTTATGAGTGCTTATGGTGTTTATACATTGCTTAAATCATGTAAGTTGTCTTATTTGGCGGATGTTATTGCTGCAATTTCATTAGAGGGATTTGATGGTAGAATAGAGCCTTTTACAGATTTAATTCATTTAATAAGGCCACATAAAGGACAAATTAAAACGGCTGAATTTTTTAGAGATATTTTAGAAGACAGCGAAATTATTGCACAACCTAAAGTACATGTTCAAGATCCTTATTCGTTTAGATGTGTGCCGCAAGTACATGGTGCTTCAAAAGACGCTATTGATTATGTAAAAAGAGTTTTTCGTACAGAAGTAAATTCGGTAACCGATAATCCAAATGTATTTGTTGGAGAAGATTTAATTATTTCTGGTGGAAATTTTCATGGACAACCTTTAGCTTTAGCTTTAGATTTTTTAGGAATTGCTTTGTCCGAATTAGGAAGTATTTCAGAACGAAGAACTTATCAATTAATTTCGGGTTTAAGAGGATTACCAGCTTTTTTAGTGAACGACCCAGGGTTGAATTCAGGATTTATGATTCCTCAATATACTGCGGCAAGCATTGCTAGTCAAAATAAACAATTAGCAACTCCGGCAAGTATTGATAGTATTGTTTCTTCAAACGGACAAGAAGATCATGTGAGCATGGGAGCTAATGCAGCTACAAAAACGCTACGCATCGTTGATAATCTGGAGCGAATTTTAGCAATAGAGTTGTTAAACGCATCGCAAGCATTAGAATTTAGAAGACCTTTAAAATCGAGTGAATTTATAGAAAGCTTTGTGAAATCGTATCGTGAGGAAGTTCCATTTGTTTCAGAAGATAGAATTTTACATTATGATATTGAAAAATCAATTTCTTTCTTAAATAGTTTTCAAATAGATATAGAAGATTAATACAAGAAATTATAAATAAAAAAACGCTATTGATTTGATTCAATAGCGTTTTTTTTATTCCATTAATAACATTTCACTTTCCATTACAAAATTAGGATAATCAGGCATTGTGGCTCTCATGATATAAGATTTCTCACGAACTTCTATAATTTCAATAACTAATAATCCCGCAAATCTAGCATCATAATCCATTGTTTCTTTGGTTGGTAAAACAGTGTATTTGCAGTCATCAATCCATTTAATATGAAAACTAAGTTGTTTAGAATTACCTTCGATTTCTTCATACTGAATATCGCCTTTACGCTTTATAATGTAAGTTGTTCCAGAGTTTTTATCTACTAATTTAAAGGTTCCATTTTTAAACTTTTTGCAATCCTTGATTTGAGCGGTTCCAAAATTGCAGAAAAATATAAAGCTGCAACAAAATAGAAGAAATTGAATTTTTTTCATTGAGTGATTTTTTGTTTGAACCAAATATAAAAAAAACTCCGAGAAGTGACGGAGTTTTCAAGTATTATATTTTAAAAGCAACCTTTTTTGATATTTAGTTAGTTTTAATTATCTGGAATATTAGGTTCTACTAATTTTTTTAATTTTTCTAGAGATTCTTGCCAACCTAAATAACACATCTCAGTAGGAATCATTGCTGGAATATTCTCTTGTAGTATTTTGATTTCTGTGCCACAAGAAACAGCCTTCAACCAAACCGAAGTTGTCATTTCGCCTGGTAAGTTGGGGTCATCAAAAGTGTCGGTGTATTTTATAAACTCGTTTGGTTTGATATCTAAATATTTTCCACCAAAAGAATGCCCGTTACCCGTTGTAAAATTGATGAATGACATTTTAAAACCGCCGCCAATTTTCACATCCATACTGTGAACCTCACACAAAAAACCATACGGTGGAATCCACGAAGCCATTGCATTTTTGTCTGTAAATGCACGAAACACCTTTTCAGGTGGAGCCGTTACTACGCGATGTAACGAAACAAAATTATCTGCCATATTTTTTTATTACTAATTTACGAAAAAATAGATTAATTTTTTGAAGGTATGGAATTCAATTACATTAGTATCTGGTTTATTTTATTCTTTTCTGAAACCAATTTTTGTTTCACCTTTTTCTTTTATTGGTTGAAGAAATAGGATTCCATTATTAAATAAAAATATTGCTTCATTTCGTTTTCCATTAGCTTCAATTATTGTAAGTGTATTTTTTTTTCTATCTACCACAAAATTTCCTTTAGAAATTCCTTCTAGTGGATTATAACTTTCAAAATCTCCATTTTCGCCAAAGATAAATGTTGTTGGATAAATAAATTGCTCTGACATTTCTTTCAATTCTTTAATAGTGGTTTTACTATTAGAATCTTTAATATATATAGAATCGGTTAATTTATTTACGTAAATTGTTTTATCTTCAAGTGAAATGATTTTCCATTTACCTGTAAAATCTTGAGAATAACTATTTGTAAATATGAGAAAGAATAAAATTAGGATTTTCATATTATTTTTTTGATAATGTTATTTGATAATTTCACGCCATCGGGTTTTACCTCCATTTTGTCTTATTTATGTTCTTTTTAAAAATTGTTTTTAGCAATACTTTTTAATTACTTCCATATTTGTCCACCAGAAAGTATAATAATAAAATAAAGTGGAATTAGTATAGTAACTACAACTAAAATAAGAAATTGAAGATTATTTAGTTCATAAATTTTCTCTTTTTTAAAATCAACTTTTTTAGATTTAGCAGAAAATGTTTTATGGACTAAATAAAGCCAAATAGCGGCAACTGGCATAAAAAACAATTTATTAGTTGAGTTGTCACTGCTAAAGCTAGAAATTTTAAAATTAAATAGTTTACTCAAAATTAGCATTCCGAGAAAAAAATGAACACATTGCGACAAAAACACAATACAACTTGCACTAAACGTTGGATCTATATTCTTTTTTAATTTCAAGAAATTGAGATATTGTAAGTATAATTTTGTGTACATTTTATTTTTAAGATTACGGAATACAGTTTCGTAGTATAGTATATATTAATTTATTCTGATTAATTTTAATATCAATAGATTTACTATGGATTCATTTTTATTATTGTTTTCTGATTTACAAATTAAACTATCTTTTTTCTGAGAATCAATTCGGAATGAATGCCTTAATTTTCTATTGAAATAAAGATTTAAAATTTGATTTTTAGAATCAAATTTCCATTTCCATTTTCCAACAATTTTTGAAACAGTCCAATCTTTAACATGTAAATCCTCAACGGTTAAGTTTCCGCTACTTTTAAAGTTTAATTCAGTTATGTTTTCATTATTATTTTGTTGAAGTTTTAAATAAGTTTCATTAGTTTTTACGTTTTCGCTATTAAATTTTAGAATTTGAATAAGTGAAATTGTATCCGATTTATAAAAATTTTCATTGTTAGCAAACCATTTTGTTTTTTTTAAATCTGATTTTTTTATAGATTGTGCATTTAGTTCAAATATGCATATTGTAAATATAGTTATTAATAATATTGTATTTTTCATAATGTTAACGTTCTAGAGTTTACTTTTTTTATTGACATATTTGACTTCTATCTTTATTTTAAGAAAGGCAGTTCATTTAATCAAAATTCAAATTTATTTTAAAATTCTGTTTAGCGATTTCAAATTCACTGACGCTTAATGGGCCATAAATTTTTAATTCTTTTTTCTCAATTATATAAAAATTTTCCTTGTTAATCTTCATTTTTTGAATTTCAGTTGAATTTTTTAAAAGTTCATTAGTGAATTTTTCAGAGTAAATACTGTTTTGTTCTGTCTGATCTAATTTTGCTAAATAGTCTTCATTCAGTTTAATATAATTTTTGTCATATGTGAAATATACTTTAGGCATAAATAACATGTTTTCTATTAAGCGTTTTGTCTGTTCGTTATTGAAATTTTGTTTAATTATAATAAAATCTGAATTGTATTTATATTCTTCAATTTCAGGTAAAATAACAGGAATTTTTTTATTGTTTTCACATAGATATATTCCATTTCCATCAAAAGTTGTAACATCAAAAATTATTTCTTGAGATGGAATATAAAAAAAATTATTACCAAGATTAATCTCCTTTTCGTTATCGTTACAAGAGAACAGGAAAAATAGAATTACACATTGTAAATAAACGTATTTATTGAAATATTTTCTTTTCATTTGTTTTGTTAATTGCTGATTTTGTTAGGTTTTAGAGAATTAATTCGAACTAATTAATTTTATCATAATGTGTATTTCAATTACGCTAATATATAAAAAAATCCCCACAATTTCTTGCGAGGATTTCGTATATAAGATAGAAAAAGAATTACTCAGCGCTTTCTTGCATCGTGTGATAAACGTTCATTACGTCATCATCTTCTTCAATTTTTTCTAATAGTTTTTCAACATCAGCTACTTGGTCTGGTGTTAATTCTTTGGTTACTTGTGGAATTCTTTCAAATCCTGAAGATAAAATTTCTAATCCACGAGATTCTAATTCTTTTTGGATAGCACCAAAGCTTTCAAAAGGCGCGTACATTAAAATACCGTCTTCGTCAGCAAAGATTTCTTCTACACCAAAATCAATCATTTCTAATTCTAATTCTTCCACATCTTGTCCTTCTGCTGGAATTCTAAAATTACACGTATGATCAAACATAAATTCTACCGAACCTTGTGTTCCAAACGTTCCGTTGCATTTGTTAAAGTAACTTCTAATATTAGCAACTGTTCTGTTATTGTTATCGGTAGCAGTTTCAATTAGAATCGCTATTCCGTGAGGCGCATAGCCTTCAAACAAGACTTCTTTAAAGTTAGCTGTGTCTTTATCTGATGCTTTTTTGATAGCGCGTTCTACGTTATCTTTTGGCATATTGGCAGCTTTTGCATTTTGAATAACTGCTCTTAAACGTGAGTTGGTTTCAGGATTTGGTCCGCCTTCTTTAACGGCCATTACAATGTCTTTTCCAATGCGTGTAAACGTTTTTGCCATTGCTGACCAACGTTTCATTTTGCGGGCTTTTCTAAATTCAAACGCTCTTCCCATTTTGTATTGTATGATTCTTGTTAGAAATTGTGATTTATTAAATTCTTGGCAAAATTAAACTTTTTTATTGTTTGAACAAGAAATTAATCATTTGGAACATGACGAGAAATAAATTGGTCACCACTAGCATTCCATTGATTGATCATGTTGTTTTTATCTTGATTGAATTTGGTATTCATTTTATTGTAATCGTTGACTTTTTTATTGATGTCTTTAACCATTTGATTAAAGTTGTCTATTTCTTCTTTTGTTCTGTCTTTATCAGATTTTCTCTCTAAAGAAGTTTTAGTTTCTTCAAATTTTGTATTGAACAATAAGAAATTAATAACCTCAGGAGCATATTCATTAGCTACCTTTTTATACATTTCTAAACTTTTTTTAGTGCTTTCTAATAGTGTAGCATCTTTTTTAAAGGGTTGCATTTGAGTTAATTTTTGTAAACCTTCATCAGCATATAGTAGGAGTGAACTAGCATTTTGCTGAATACCTGCGATATCTTTTTGTTCTACTGCTTTTAAAAGCATTATATCTGTAATATTGCATTTAAAGAAAACTAGAAAAAGTTCAGTATGGTATGAAAAAACTTCATTTGATAATTTCATTTTCTTGCCTAATTCAGAATCACCTTCTGTTAGTGTAATATTATATTTTTCGGCAAACTTTTTTTGTCCAGCTACCACCACTTCGTGTTCTTTATCCATTCTAGCATTTACTAAATCTCTAGTCATAATGTAGGCTTCCATAAAATCATAAGATTGTTCTGCAACTTCTTGCATATCAACAATTTTGCTATAATCTTCATTGATAATAATTTCAGATACAGACAAATAGTTGATTACTTGATCTTTATATTCAGTGTCTCCTTTGTAACCATTTTTAAGTTTAGCAATATTGGCTTTAGCTAATTGAATACTTTTTACCAAGTTTTTTCTAGTAGCATCAATTTTTCGAGCGCTTTTAGAATGTGCAATTGTTTTGGTGTATTTCCACATGTTTTTAGAAATTGCATCTTCTTCTTTACTAATGTAATTGAGGTATTCTACAGGTGTTTTGAAATCTTGGGAAAATAAGTTGTTTGCTGTCAATAAGAAACAAACAAGTAGAAAAGAAATGTTTTTCATAATTGAGTTATTAGTGAGTTAAATCATGTATAATATTTACGGCTTCATAAATGCGACCATTTGTATCAATGAGTTTGATTTTTTCTGAGTTATCTTTTTTGAGATATTCGTCAAATTTTATTTTTTCGATATCCGATGAATTATTTTTAATAAGTAAACCAAAAGTTTTTGCGCTAATTTTTTCTGTTTCAGTATATAATTTATCTGATTTGTGCACTTCATCAAAAACTGTACTAAATTTTAATAATAAAGGTTTTCTTTCTTCATTTACAAAGTTATAGATGTCCTTATTTAAATTTTCAATTTCAGTAAAATAAGGATTGTTTTTGATTCTAATTGAACTGTTTTCAATAGCTTTAGAAAAATCGTTTGGGCATTTTTTAAAACTTAATTTAGGAACAATAGTATCATTTTCTAATACATTTTTAGAAGAGGATTCTCTAGGCATTAAATCATTAAAGAGATAAGGTAATTTTATAGATGGAATTACACCTTCTTTTTGACTACTTTTCCCAGTAATGCGATAAAATTTTTGACCTGTAATTTTTACAAAATCTTGATTTGAATAGGTTTCTTCAAAAGGAATTATACTTTGCATTGATGCTTTTCCATAAGTTGGATTACCAACAATAATTCCTCTGTTATAATCTTGAATTGCATTCGCAAAAAATTCACTTGCAGATGCTGAAAACCCATTAACAATAACAACCAGTGGTCCATTATACACCACACCACGATTATAATCTTTTAATGTTTCTATATTATTAAACTTATCGTTCATGATAGCAATTGGGCCAATGTCTATAAACATTCCAACTAATTTCATTGCTTCAGTTACACTACCACCACCGTTATCATCTAAGTCAATTATGATACCGCTAACTTTATCTTCTTGAAGTTTAATAATTTCTCTTGCCACATCATTTGAAAGTGTATTGGTGCCATTTTCATCATTATAAAAACTTGGAATTTTTATGTAGCCAACTTTTTTATCTACATTTTCAATTACATAACTATAAACAAGATTTCCTGTAGCTTTCATGATTCTTTTTTCTAATGAAACTGTAAAAACTTCTCCATTTTTCTTTCTTAAAGTAATCTCTAATGTTTTGAAGTTATCTGATGAAAGCAATTCTGAAATTTTTTCTAAAGAAGCACAGTTACTGTAAAATTCATCTCTTTTGTGTTTCACTTTTAATAATTGATCGCCAGCATCAATTTTATGTACATCAAAAGCAGGGCTTCCAGGAATAATTTCTGCAACAACTACATTGTCTTTATCGTCTAATTGAAAAAGAATTCCAATTGAGCTATTATCAGCACTTACGGATGAAATGAAATTAACCTTATCATTGTATGAAAGATAAGTAGTGTGTGGGTCAAAAAAATTAGTGTACACAACATAAAAGCTGCTTAAAAAAGAGCTATAGAAAGTTGTTTCTTCTTTTATTAAACCATTAAGTTTGCATTTGTAATTTTCAAATATTTTAGCTCTAGATGTTTCGGAAATTGTTGTAAAATTTGCGGTTAGAGAGTCTTTATTTTTGCTTTGTTGTGCAATATCAATAAGTATTTCGTAGGTAATCTTCTTTTTTATAAAACGTTTTACATCGGTATCATCTTTTAAATAGCGAATATTTTTTTTAGTAAAAAACAAAGTATCTTTAGTATTCAATATAATACTTTGTTTTTCAAGTCCTTCAACTACTGAGAGCGTTCTTTGTAAAGCAGTTTTATAAGTGTTTGCAATTTCATCTAAAAAAGAACAATCTTTATCAATAATGTAGTTATCAATTTTAAGGCGATGTTTTTTTAATTTTGAAATTTCGGTTTCAGTAAATAATATTTTTTCTTCGTCTAAATACTCCAAAAAATTATCGTAAACAAATACAGAAAGACTATCATCAATGACTTTAGGTTTATAATGATTTTCTTTGATTAAGGTGTTTATTTTTTTAATTGTAACACAGGCTTTTTCAGCGTTTTGAGCAAAAAGGCCACACTGAAAAAGCACTGCGAAATAGAAGAATCTTGTCATTAAAAGCGATTATTTTTTATAAAAAGGCATTTTAACCACTTTCGCTTTAATGTCTTTGTTTCTAATTCTGATATAAATTTCAGAATCTGGAGTAGCTAAAGCTGTTGGTACATATCCCATTCCAATAGCAATTCCCATGGATGGTGATTGTGTTCCAGAAGTTACAATTCCTACAACATTTCCAGCTGCATCAGCAATTTCATAGTCATGACGAGGAATTCCTCTTTCAATCATTTCAAAACCAACTAATTTTTTAGAAACACCAGCTTCTTTTTGCTTTTTAAGATTTTCAGAATTGGTAAATTCCTTATCAAATTTAGTAATCCATCCTAATCCAGCTTCTAAAGGAGATGTAGTGTCGTTGATATCATTTCCATATAAGCAGAATCCCATTTCTAAACGTAATGTATCACGAGCAGCTAATCCTATTGGTTTAATACCAAATGCTTCACCCGCTTCAAAAACTTTATTCCAAATGTATTCTGCGTCTTCGTTTTTAAAATAAATTTCAAATCCGCCAGAACCAGTATATCCAGTTGCTGAAATAATTACATCACTTTTGCCTGCAAAATCACCAATTTGGAATGTATAATATCCCATATTTGTTAAATCAATTGATGTTAATGATTGCATTGCTTCAGCAGCTTTAGGTCCTTGAATTGCTAACAATGAATAGTCATCTGAAAGGTTTTGCATTTCAACTCCTAAATCATTGTGAGATGAAATCCAATTCCAGTCTTTTTCAATGTTTGAAGCATTTACAACCAACATATAGTGATTGTCAGCTACTTTATATACGATTAAATCGTCAACAATTCCACCTTCGTTATTTGGTAAACAAGAATATTGCGCTTTTCCATCAACTAATTTTGAAGCATCATTTGAGGTTACTTTTTGAATTAATGCTAATGCGTTTTCTCCTTTTAAGAAAAATTCTCCCATGTGAGAAACATCAAAAACGCCTACGCCATTTCTAACGATTTCGTGTTCTGCATTTACTCCTTCATATTGCACAGGCATATTGTATCCTGCAAATGGAACCATTTTAGCTCCTAAACTTTCGTGAATGTGCGTTAACGCTGTATTTTTCATGATTTAGTGTTGAATAATTTGAGACTGCTAATGTATTAAAAATTATGAAAAAACTCACGATTTCTTCTTATTTAATTGGTATAGTTTGTTGTGTTTTTTTTAAATACATTTGCAATTCAAATTTAATATCATGAGCAAAGTAGTATTAATTACTGGTGGTTCCTCAGGAATTGGAAAATCAATTGGCGAGTTTTTGCATGAAAAAGGTTTTGTAGTATATGGTACAAGTCGAAATCCTGAAAAAATTGCAAATTCGATATTTCCATTGGTAGCATTGGATGTTCGCAATAAGCAAAGTATTGTAAATTGCGTAGCAGAAGTGATTCAGAAATCAGGACGCTTAGATATAGTAATTAATAATGCTGGAGTAGGAATTACAGGGCCAATTGAAGAAATCCCAACAGAGGAAATCCGAAATAATTTCGAAACGAATTTATTTGGTCCAATTGAAGTGATGAAAGCGGTTTTACCTCAAATGCGTGCGCAAAAATCGGGTTTAATTATCAATATTACTTCAATTGCAGGTTATATGGGATTGCCTTATCGTGGCATTTATTCCGCTTCAAAAGGCGCTTTAGAATTAATCACCGAAGCGTTACGAATGGAAGTAAAATCCTTCGGAATTCAAATTACTAATGTAGCTCCAGGCGATTTTGCTACAAACATAGCAGCAGGACGTTTTCATGCTCCGGTGGTTAAAGGTTCGGCCTACGAAGTTCCTTACGGAAATACCTTAAAAGAAATGGATTCACACGTAGATAGCGGCAGTAATCCAAACGAAATGGCAGAAGCAATTTTTGCTATCATTCAAACCGATAAACCAAAAGTACATTATAAAGTTGGGGCTTTCATGCAAAAGTTTTCTATTGTTCTAAAACGCATTTTACCGGATACGGTGTATGAAAAAATGTTGATGAATCATTATAAGCTTTAACAATATCAAAATTCAATATCAAGTTCAATATCAATTGTTTAAATGAATTATTTTGTTTTTGAAATTGATTTTTGAAATTGTCATTGCCATTGCATTTTGATTTCTTACTTTTGCATTTCAAAACAACACACAATACATTAAAATTTAAAAAAGATGAAATTTTTTATTGACACAGCTAATTTAGAGCAAATTAAAGAAGCACAAGAATTAGGAATTTTAGATGGCGTTACTACAAACCCATCGTTAATGGCTAAAGAAGGCATTACAGGAAAAAATAACATCCTAAAACATTACGTAGATATTTGCAACATTGTTGACGGTGATGTAAGTGCAGAAGTAAATGCAATGGATTTAGAAGGAATGATTAGAGAAGGTGAGGAGTTAGCTGATTTACACGAACAAATCGTAGTGAAATTACCTATGACTAAAGAAGGTGTAAAAGCATGTAAATATTTCTCTGATAAAGGAATTAAAACGAATGTAACTTTAATTTTCTCTGCTGGACAAGCTTTATTAGCGGCAAAAGCGGGAGCAACATATTGTTCGCCTTTCTTAGGAAGATTAGATGATGTTTCTACAGATGGTTTAAATTTAATTGATGAAATTCGTCAAATTTATGATAACTACGGATTTGAAACTCAAATTTTAGCAGCTTCTGTGCGTCATACCATGCACGTTATTAACTGTGCTAAAATTGGTGCTGACGTTATGACCGGACCTTTATCATCAATTACTGGATTGTTAAAACATCCATTAACTGATATTGGAATTGCTCAGTTTATTGCGGATTACGAAAAAGGAAATAAATAATTTCTGAAGTATATAAAACAAAAAAAAGCGTTCTGAATTTCAGAACGCTTTTTTTATTTCAAATTGTTTTCAAAATTCATGTCAAATAAATTTGCAAAACCATTTTTTATCGTACCATCATTATTTAAGATAATGATTCTATGCACTTTAGTAATTACCCATTTCTTTCTAATTGCTTCAAAATTTACTGCATGTAATTCATTTGTTGGGCTAAGTTTATATTTTTTTAAGGCATTATTCCAGTTAGGCTGGGTATCATCAATATTAATGGCTATGAAATTGTAGTTTGGATATTTTTCTTTTAATTCTTTAATTTTATCATGAGCAATTACTAAGTGTGATTCTGCATGAGTTGTCCAAAAATAAAGTACTGTTGGTTTTGTAATTGTAGCCTTTAAATCTACTTTTTGATTGTTGGCATCAACAAGATCAATAATTGGTAAATGATTGCCAACTTTTAAATTTTGTACCGAATTATATATCTCGGTTACTTCTTTTTGTTGTTCTTTGTCTGTAGAAAGTTGTAAATAACGCTCAATAAATTTTTGGTTGTTGTACATGTTTTGATCTTCTAACAAGTACATAAGAGCAACGTTATTAAGAACAACATTTTTTACCTTTTTGTTTTTGATTAGTGTATCGGTAATGTTTAGTTTTTCAATGTTGTTTTCTATTGAGTTTTCATCAATACTACCTTTGTTTTTTTCAAAAGCAATATTATTCAACATCACACTAATATACTTTATAAAAGGAGAAAAATTAGTCAAATTATTATTTTCAAAATCAACTTCTTTTCTGTGAGTATAATAATCGGACGGTAAAGAAGTTCTTATGTTTTCGCCTGTTCTGAATTGGTGTGCGTAAGGATAGATTTCTTTTTTTGTAATATGATGAAAATCTAAACTAGCTTTTGCAACTGCATCAAAGTTTTCATCCCAACCAATTTCTGCACGTCTTTTTAAATAAAAAGATTTACGAATTGCAAAACTTGAATCAATATTTTTTATAAATGATTTTACATTTCGATCAAAAACATCAAACATGGTAGCTTTATCTTCTTCATTTTTAAGATACATTTCCATTAAGAAATTGTTCTTTTCATCGCCACGACCACAAAAAACGATTGAGTTATCAAAATCGAATGCATTCATTCTAACCATTAAACTATCGTTTTTGTCAAAATAAACATATTGATACTCTGGCTCGTGTTTAAAAGTGTATAAACCAGGAGCTAAAGAGTCAAACTTGTGCATGAAACGATTGTTTTTGTCTAAATAAATAGTATCAATAACTTCGTTATCTTTAAGAAATAGCACAAACTTTGATTGAGGATTTTGTACTTCGCCACCAAAATATGCCACATAGTTTTCTGCTTCAAATGTCTTTTTACAAGAGGTTAAAGTAGAAAATACAACAATAGATAAGGGCAAAAAATATTTTATGTAATTCTTAATCATTCAATAGATTATTAATTTCTAAAACAAATGTATTGGATATATTCAAACTAGCTTGTTAATGTTCAGTTAAAATAAACCTATATTTATTCTAAATAAAGCGTTCAAAAATCTACTATTTTTACTACTTTTGCAACAGTTTTATAAAAAAATACAAAAATGTTAACAGTTTCAAATTTATCGGTTCAATTTGGGAAACGAATTTTATTCGATGAAGTAAATACAACTTTCACACAAGGTAACTGCTACGGAATCATTGGAGCCAATGGTGCTGGGAAATCTACTTTCATGAAAATCATTGCTGGAGAGATGGAGCCAACTTCAGGAAGAGTTATTCTTGAGCCAGGAAAACGTATGTCGGTTTTAAACCAAAATCACAACTTATTTGACGAATATACTGTTTTAGAAACAGTTTTGATGGGAAATAAAGTATTGCATGCTATTAAATCTGAAATGGATGCTTTATATGCCGATTATACAGATGAAAATGCCAACAGAATCGGAGAATTGCAATTGCAATTTGACGAAATGAACGGTTGGAATGCAGAAAGTGATGCGGCTACAATGTTGTCTAACTTAGAAATAGGAGCAGAACATCATTATACATTAATGGGTGACTTGGACGGAAAGCTAAAAGTTCGTGTGTTATTAGCACAAGCTTTATTTGGAAATCCAGATGTGTTGATTATGGATGAGCCTACCAACGACTTGGATTTTGAGACCATTGGTTGGTTAGAGAATTTCTTAGCGAATTATGAAAACACAGTATTAGTTGTATCTCATGACCGTCACTTTTTAGATGCGGTTTGTACACACGTTTCGGATATTGATTTTGGAAAAATCACACATTATTCTGGAAATTACACGTTTTGGTACGAATCTTCGCAATTAGCAGCCCGTCAAAAAGCACAACAGAATAAGAAAGCTGAAGAGAAAAAAGCTGAATTAGAAGAATTTATCCGTCGTTTTAGTGCAAACGTAGCAAAGTCAAAACAAGCTACTTCTCGTAAAAAAATGATTGAAAAATTAAATTTAGACGAGATTAAACCTTCAAGCAGAAGATATCCAGCCATCATTTTTGATACAGAAAGAGAAGCAGGAGATCAAATTTTAAATGTACAAAATTTAGCAGCTTCTATAGATGGTGAAACGTTGTTTAAAAATGTAGATTTAAACATGGCGAAAGGCGATAAAATTGTAGTTTTCTCTAAAGATTCGAGAGCTACAACCGCTTTTTATGAAATCTTAAATAATAAAATGACACCTGATTCAGGAACATTTGATTGGGGAATTACTACAACACAATCGTATTTGCCAGTTGAAAATCATGAGTTTTTTGATGGAGTTGATTTAAACTTGGTAGATTGGTTACGTCAATGGGCAAAAACAGAAGAAGAACGTGATGAAGTTTATGTTCGTGGATTCTTAGGAAAAATGATTTTCTCTGGAGAAGAAGCCTTAAAAAAATGTAACGTTTTATCTGGAGGAGAAAAAGTACGTTGTATGTTGTCAAGAATGATGATGATTAGAGCAAACGTATTAATGTTAGACGAACCAACGAATCACTTAGACTTAGAGTCGATTACGGCTTTTAATAATTCATTAAATAATTTCAAAGGTTCGGTTTTATTTACAACGCATGACCACGAATTTGCGCAAACAGTTGCCAACAGAATCTTAGAATTAACACCAAATGGTGCTATCGACAGATACATGACATTCGATGAATATTTAGAAGATGATAAAATCAAAGAATTGAGACAAAAAATGTATTCTTAATATCATTCCCGTTGCTAATTTTAGTAACGGGATTTTTTTTACATTACAATTGCTATTAGAAATATAAATTCTAAATTTGTACAAACAACACACTATGAGTCAAAAAGTTTTGCTCACTTCAAAAGAAGTACACATTATCTTGCATCGATTAGCTTGTCAACTAATTGAAAATCATTTAGATTTCTCAAATACTATCTTAATCGGTTTACAACCTAGAGGTAAATTTTTAGCCGAAAGAATCAAACAAATTTTAGAATCAGAGTATCAAGTATCCAACATTCAATTGGGATTTTTAGATATTACGTTCTTTCGTGATGATTTCAGAAGAGGCGAAAAACCATTGGAAGCTAACAAAACCCAAATTGATTTTTTAGTTGAAGATAAAAAAGTAGTCTTTATTGATGATGTTTTATATACTGGAAGAAGTATCAATGCTGCTTTAACAGCGATTCAATCCTTTGGAAGACCATCAGAAGTAGAATTATTAACTTTAATTGACAGAAGATTTAGCCGTCATTTACCTATTCAACCTGATTATAGAGGAAGACAAGTAGATGCTATAAACAACGAAAAAGTATTAGTAAAATGGCTTGAAAACGATGGAGAAGATGCCGTTTATCTAATCACAAAATAACATAACTACAAACACACAACTACATATAAATGAAAGAATTATCAGTAAATCATTTAATCGGAATAAAATATATTACCAAACAAGATATTGATTTAATCTTCGAAACGGCTGACCATTTCAAAGAAGTTATCAATCGTCCCATCAAAAAAGTACCATCTTTACGAGATGTTACGATTGCCAACATTTTCTTTGAAAACAGTACAAGAACTAAATTATCTTTCGAATTAGCTCAAAAACGACTTTCTGCGGATGTAATTAGTTTTTCAGCAGCACAATCTTCTGTTAAAAAAGGAGAAACTTTAATTGATACGGTTAACAACATTTTATCTATGAAAGTAGATATGGTGGTGATGCGTCACAGTAGCCCAGGAGCTGCTCATTTTTTATCACAAAATGTAAAGGCAAGTATTGTAAATGCTGGTGATGGAGCACACGAACATCCAACTCAAGCCTTATTGGATAGTTTTACGATTAGAGAAAAATTAGGCGATGTAGGCGGAAAGAAAATCGTAATCGTTGGCGATATTTTACACTCAAGAGTAGCCTTGTCCAATATCTTTGCTTTACAAATGCAAGGCGCAGAAGTGAAAGTGTGCGGACCAAAAACATTAATTCCAAAATACATTGAATCACTTGGAGTAACAGTTGAGCCAAATTTACGTAAAGCTTTAGAATGGTGTGATGTAGCAAATATGTTACGCGTTCAAAATGAGCGTTTAGATGTGAGCTATTTCCCAACTACAAGAGAATATTCACAGCAATATGGTGTAACTAAAGAATTGTTAGATTCGCTAAATAAAGAAATTGTAATTATGCATCCGGGACCAATTAATAGAGGTGTGGAGATTACTTCAGATGTAGCTGATTCACAACAATCGGTTATTTTGGAGCAAGTAGAAAATGGAGTAGCGGTTCGTATGGCAGTGATTTATTTATTGGCAAGTAAGATTAAAAATTAGTATCTTAGCATAAAATCAGAAATTCAACAAATGAAAGTCGATCAAAAAGGACATACCACTATCATCAAAGACACGCAAAATAATATTGAAGCTTTTGTGGGCAAGATTACCAATGAATATCATGTATTTCAAAGTCAAAATTTAATTTTGGACTTATCGCATGACAAAGCAATTTCCAATGGAGATTTAGTTCATTTTAAAGAATTGGCAAAAAATCATAAAGAGGCAAAAAAATCAATGATTATAGTTTCTGATGCAGTTGATTTTGATAAAGTGCCTAATTATTTAAACGTAGTTCCATCTGTCTTAGAAGCCCACGATATGATTGAAATGGACGAAATTGAACGCGATTTAGGATTTTAATAAAAGTTTACAGTCTCAGTTTACAGTATTCAGTAACTGCGACTGAAAACTGCGACTGAACACTAAAAAATGAAACTACAAATACTCGGTTGTTATGCAGCCACCCCAAGAACCATAACAAATCCAACATCACAAGTTTTAGAGATGAAAAACCATTTGTTTCTAATTGATTGTGGCGAAGGAACGCAAGTGCAATTGCGCAAGCATAAAATCAAGTTTTCTCGTATTAATCATATTTTTATTTCCCATTTACACGGTGATCATTTTTATGGATTAATCGGTTTGATTTCAACGTTTATGTTGCTAAATCGCGAAAATGATTTGCATGTTTATGGTCCAAAAGGAATCAAAGAAATTATTTTATTGCAATTACGCGCTTCGGGTTCGTTTACTGGATATAATTTATATTTTCATGAATTAGAATCTACAGCAAGTGAAGTCATTTTTGAGGACGAGACGGTAATTGTAAAAACTATTCCACTAAATCATCGTGTGTATACGAACGGATTTTTGTTTCAGGAAAAAGTAGGAAAACGTCATTTGAATATTGAAGCCGTTGCAAAATATAAAATAGAAAAATGTTATTTTGATAAAATCAAATCGGGTGGAAGTGTGACTTTAGATTCTGGTGAAGTAATTGATAATGAATTACTTTCATTGCCTCCAGATGCTACAATGAGTTATGCTTTTTGTAGCGATACTTTGTATGATGAATCGATTGTACCGATTATAAAAGATGTAGATGTATTGTATCACGAAGCAACTTTTCTAGATTCAGAAGCGCATTATACTGAAAAAACCAAGCATACTACAGCAAAAGGAGCTGCACAAATTGCTAAGCTTGCCAATGTAAAGCATTTAATTTTAGGACATTATTCTACAAGATATGGTTCTATTGATCCATTTAAAACGGAAGCAAAAACTATTTTTGAGAATGTGCTTTTAGCCGATGATGGCAAAGAATTCGTATTTTAGTACTTCCAAATTCTACAAATAGAAAGATGAAAGATTTAAGTAATTACAGAAAATCCTATGAAAAAAGTGAGTTACTGGAAAATCAAATTCCAGATGACCCTATAAATCTTTTTCATAAATGGTTTTATGAAGCAGAAGAATTAAATGCTGCAGATGAAGTGAATGCAATGACCGTTTCAACTATAGGTTTGGATGGATTTCCAAAATCAAGAGTGGTATTGCTCAAAAAGTTCAATGAGGAAGGTTTCATTTTTTACACCAATTATAATTCTGAAAAAGGAAAAGCAATTTTAAACAATCCTAATATTTGTTTATCATTTTTTTGGCCTACAGTTGAGCGTCAAATAATTATTAAAGGGATTGCAGAAAAAACGGCTGCAAATATTTCAGATAATTATTTTGCCTCTAGACCAGATGGCAGTAAACTTGGAGCTATTGTTTCTCCACAAAGTGATGTAATTCCGGATAGAACTTTTTTGGAAAATAATTTAAAGCAATTAGAAAAAGATTTTGAAGGGAAAGAGATTCCTCGTCCAGCACATTGGGGAGGTTTTATCGTTAGACCTGTTGAAGTAGAGTTTTGGCAAGGTCGTCCTAATCGTTTGCATGATCGCATAAGATATCAATTACAAGAAGATTATAACTGGAAAATTGAACGATTATCACCTTGATTATCAATTTTATATGTTTTTACATTTACATCCTGTCAAACTTTGGCGAGATTTTTTATTTTTTGTAAGTAAAATTGTAAGTATTTGAATTACAAGGTGTTAATATGTTAAATTTTAGTGTATTTCATCGATTTTATTTGCATGTTATCGACGATTACGTACATTTGTCTTGTAAATCAAACACTTAGTCGATTTTTTTTTATTTTTTGGCAGAGTGTTTCTTAAACAAGGAAATTATGAAAAAAATAATGATCACCTTTTTTGCCCTTACAATCTCCCTACCATTATTAACCTCATGTTCATCTGATTCAGAAAGTGTTTCTGGCTCGAATGAAACTGAAAAAAATTATTCCCATTCAGCCGCTGAATTAGAATTATTAGACGAAGTAAATGCTTACAGAGTTTCTGTTGGATTAAATGCATTACAAATCATTGAACATATTTCATACAAATCAAATGAGCATAATGAATATATGATTGCTATTCATGATGTAAACCATGATGGATTTGAAGAAAGAAAAGCCAATTTACAAGAAGTTCTTGGAGCGGCTAGAGTAGGAGAAAACGTTGCCTATGCCTATTCATCAGCTCAATCTACAGTAGCCGCTTGGGTAAACAGTCCAAGTCATAAAGCTAATTTAGAAGGAAATTATACACATTTTGGAGCATCAATCAAAATGGATGCTGATGGTAAAAAATACTACACCAATATGTTTATTAAAAAATAAGATTTCATGTTTGTTTATAAAAAAAAAGCAGCTATTTGAGAGAATAGCTGCTTTTTTTGTGAGTTAAAGGTTTCGGCGCTTGGCGTCTGTTGCGAGCTTCGTAACGGCTTATTTTCTGCTAAGATAAGATTTCTTGCGAAATATAAACGTGAATTTACTACAAAATTCGCAATTGCGCTAAACGTGTGTTAGCGGATAGCCCATTTTTACTTTTCTGTTCCGTCTAAATTATATTCTCCAAGAGTCCATTCAATCATTACTTCGTTAATCCATTCAACAAAGTTTTTATTACAAGTTTCTACTTCGGAAATATTTTCATAATTACAATCGTGTTGCCAAAATACAATTGGACATATCTCATTTTCAATTCGAGATAAATCTATACAATAATGATTTCCATACCCATCAGGTGAAAATGGTAAAAAATATTTTGGCATAGGATTACCGACTTCATTATGTTCAAAATCATATATTTCATCAAGTGAAGAATTCAAAAACTCTTTTCCAATTCCATATACTTCTGTTACACTTAAAGAAAAACCATTGTTTTTTTTAATAAAATATTTAAAATCCTTCGGCAGTTTATATTCAATTTTGCTTTCAAAATCTTCAATTCGAGAGTCAATTATTGGACTTCCTAAGTTCAAAATTGAATTTGAAAATTTTAATAATTCTTCGTATGTATTTAGGATTTTGTCTTCCACTTCGATTTTCTTTTTGGATTTCCACTAACTAGTAAACATCTCAAAGATATACAACATTTTTCACATAAAAAAGCAGCTATTTTCTTTATAAATAACTGCTATCTTTGTGTGTTTAGGTGTTTACATTTTTATGATAATGAATTCGCTTCTACGATTTTTTTGATGCTCTTCTTCGCTACAATTTACTCCATCGGCACAATTGTTTAATAGTTGTGTTTCACCATAGCCTTTTGCGGTTAAACGGTTGCGCTCGATGCCATTTTTTACCATAAACTCTAATGTAGATTTTGCTCTTCTATCAGAAAGTAATTCATTGTATTGATGCGTTTGGCGACAATCGGTATGCGAACGAATGTCAACCACCATGGTAGGATATTGTTTCATTACCGCAATAATTTTTTCTAAATCTTCAGCTGCATCAGGGCGAATATTCCATTTGTCTAAATCGAAATAAATGATACTTATATTCAATACTTTTGCTAAGTCGGTTCCTTTTTCAATTGGAATAATATTGCGTTTTAATGCTATATCCAATTCCGATTTTCCAGACGTTGTTGCAGGATTGAATGTTTTTTCAGCAGTCTCATATTCTTCTTTAGAAGCTCTAATGAAGTATTTTTTATTACAATCTAATTTGAACTCATAATATCCTTTATCTGAAGATGTTGTTTCACTAATTTTAGTCATGTTTTCATCAAATAATACAACTTTTGAATTTGGTAAAATTTGTTGATTATCAATATCTTTAATTAATCCACTTAGCGTATGTGTACATATAGTAAATGTGTAAATGTCATCATATCCAGTTCCGCCTTCTCTGTTAGATGTAAAGAAGCCAAGTTTTTCTTTATTGGTATAACCAAAATCATCTTTTGAACTATTAATTGGTTTGCCAATATTTTGCGGTTTTGAATATTGCTTATTTTCTAATTTACTTTCAAATACATCTAAACCTCCTAAGCCTGGGTGGCCGTCAGAGGCAAAAAATAAAGTATTGTCTGCATCGATAAAAGGAAAAGTTTCTCGCCCTTCTGTATTAATTGTAGTTCCTAAGTTTTCTGGTGTTCCAAAATTTCCATTCGAATCAATGGTTACTTTATATAAATCAGACATTCCATAACTTCCTGGCATATCAGAAGCAAAATACATTGTTTTTTCATCTGGACTCAAAGCTGGATGTGCTGTTTTATAATTGTCATTGCAAAAAGGAAGTTCTGTAATATTTGTCCATTCGTTGTTAATTAGTTCGGCTTTATAAATTTTTTCAAGAATACTAACTTTATCATCACTTTTTCCTTTTTTACCATTATTATAATTATTTCTAGTAAAATACATTGTTTTACCATCTTTAGTAAAAATAGGGGATGACTCATTGAATTTGGTGTTAATTTCTTTTGAAAAATTTTCAACACCACCTAATTTTCCGTTATTATCTATTGTGGCTACAAATAAATCGGTAAAATTTTGATTGGTCCAATCATGGATTCTTGAAGAAGAATTTCCTTCACTTCGAGAAGATGTAAACACAATTTGATCGCCCAAAAAAGAAGGTCCGTAGTCATAAAATTCAGAGTTGATTTCAGTTTTATCCATTGTGTATTTTCCTGAAACAGCATCAATATTAGCTACATAATCTTTGTTTTGGGCAAATAATTTTCCTCTATTATCGTTGGTTTTTTGATTGAAGAGTTCCATGTACTCATTAGCTTTATCATATTTTTCTTGAGATTTTAAAGCTTGTGCATATCTAAAATAGTATTCTGGATCTACTTCTTGATTAAGCGCAAATAAATCACCATACCATTTGGCGGCTTTATCTAATTCTCCATTGAAATAATAGGCGTTTCCTAATTTTTGAAATAAATCAGCAGATTTGTAACCTTTTTCAGCTACTTTTTCATAAATCTCAATTGCATCGATATAGGAAAAAGTGTCGTATTTTTTATCGGCAGTTTTTAATTTAGAAGATTGTCCAAAGGCTGAAAGTGTTATGCCTACAAGTAAAATTAAAGTATATTTTGCTTTCATAATCATATCGTTTAAAAGAATCTAGGTGCAGAAACGCGTGTTCTATTGAAAAGTTCATAACGAAGAAATATTTCGTGTGAACCTGAATTATATCTAGCTAATTTAGTAGTTTCCATATCATAACCATATCCAATAAACCAAGAATCCGAAATTTGAAATCCAGCTAATCCACTCACGGCAGCATCCCATCGATAAGCAGCTCCAAGTGTTAGTTTGTCAAATAATAAGAAATTAGCGGTAATATCTGCTTGTAAAGGAGAGCCTTCAACTACTTTTGTCATTAATGCTGGTTTGAATTTTAAGTTTGGATTTAGTTCGAAAACATGACCTGCAATAAAGTAAAAGTGCATTTTTTCTTTAGTAATAGCAACATTATTGTCGTTATAACGATAACTTTCAAAGAAATTAGGAACAGACAAGCCAACATAAGTATTTTCAGAAAACAAATACAATCCAGCGCCAACGTTTGGTGAAAATTCGGTATCAACGTTTTGAAATTGCGGATCTAATGGATCATAAATAGTTAATTTATTGACATCTAAGTTAAATAGATTAGCCGTACCTTTTAATCCAAGAGATAATTTATAATTTTCAGAAATTTGAATAAAATAAGCTAAATCAGCAGAAATTTCGTTTTCAGAAGTTGGTCCAATTTTATCATTTGTAAAAGAAACTCCAATACCAAAATTTGAATCACCAAGAGGAGAATTTACGGTAAAATTATTTGTTACAGGTGCTCCATCTAAGCCCACCCATTGATTTCTATGTAGAAGAAAAGCAGTTAACGTACCTCTAGAACCCGCATAGGCAGGGTTTACGTTAGCTGTATTATACATATATTGGGTATATTGAGAATCCTGTTGACAATAGCACAACCCATGTAAAATGAATGCACAAATTGTAGTGATATATGTTTTCATCATGTTCATATTTTTAGTTGCCATAATTCAATTCTTAACGGTTAAGGTATAAATAACCTGATCTATCATGCTTTTTATTTTCTTCATCCGTATATTTCAAAATATAGAAATAAGTTCCATCTGGTAAAAGTTCGTTTTTATTAAATGTATTTCTACCTTCAGATTTACCTTTAAAAGATTTTAATGCATTATCATAGCCTTGTTCATCATAAACTAATATTCCCCAACGGTTGTATATTTCAACCGTATTATCAGGATAACATTCAATACCATCAATTAATAATATTTCGTTTGACTCATCATCATTTGGTGAAACCGCATTATAAACGGTAATATCACATGCAGCTAAAACTACACAATCATCATTAACATTAAGATAGATTTCATATATCATCGGACAATCACTATCTTCTTGTGAAACAATATATTGTAAAGTATAATAGCCAAGTTGAACATTTTCAGGATTAAAAATATTACCAGCTAATCCACCTGAATTTGTAATCTCTATCCAAGTTCCATTTGTAGGAATTGAATCGTCTAATATAGTAAATAAATTTATAGGCTCCTCTTCTGTACAAATTGCATATGGAATAGCATCAAATGGATCTTCTACGGTTACATTAATAATTTGAGAGAAGGTTGCCTCATTTCCACAATTATCAGATACAACCCATTCATGTGTAATGGTATATTGATAGATTGAAATAGTATTAGTTGTTTCAGTATGAATTACTTCAAATATTCCTGAACAATTATCAGTAAATTCAGGAATTGGAGTTGCAGGTATTTCTGAACAACTAACATTGATAACGGCTTCTAAAGGCGTAACAATAATTGGTGCAGCTGTATCGGAAACAGTGATAGTTTGAGAAAAACTTGTACTATTATTACAATCATCTGTTGCTGTCCATGTTCTTATAATTATGTATTGACCAGCACAATTTGAATTTTCTGCATTAATTGTATCAGTCATAGAGATTGTGACTTCATTATCACAAGAATCTATTGCATATAAAGTTTGTGCTTCAGGAATAGCATCACATGAAACACTAATATCATTAGGTAATTCACTTGTAAATGTTGGAGCAGTGGTGTCTTGCACTGTAATTACTTGTGAATCCGATACGGAGTTTCCACAAACATCAGTAGCCGTCCAAGTACGTGTTAGCGTATATGAATTAGCACAAGTACCTGCTGTAGTGGTTTCAGTAAAAACAACCGAAACAGCACTATCACAATTATCTGAAGCAGTAATCACTGCAGCTGTTGGAATAGCATTACACTCTGCTGTTACATCTGCTGGAATTACCATATCGAATGTTGGAGCAGTGGTGTCTTGCACTGTAATTACTTGTGAATCCGATACGGAGTTTCCACAAACATCAGTAGCCGTCCAAGTACGTGTTAGCGTATATGAATTAGCACAAGTACCTGCTGTAGTGGTTTCAGTAAAAACAACCGAAACAGCAC
>NZ_JAAJBV010000002.1 GCF_011392075.1 Flavobacterium celericrescens | reverse complement strand
ACACAGACGGTGACGGTACACCAGACTACTTAGATGTAGATGATGATGGTGACTTAGTAGATACAGAGTTTGAGAATCCAGATCCAAACGGAGACGGAAACCCTTCTGACGCACAAGACACAGACGGCGACGGTACACCAGACTATTTAGATGTAGATGACGATGGTGATGGTGTTCCAACAGCTGATGAAAACCCTGATCCGAATGGAGATGGTGATCCTTCTGATGCACAAGATACAGATGGTGACGGTACACCAGATTATTTAGATGCGGATGACGATAATGATGGTATTATTGCATATAATGAAGGTGGAAATGTTGACACAGATGGTGATGGTTTAGCAAATTATTTAGACCAAGATGCTGATGGTGATGGAATTCCAGATAATGTTGAAGCACAAACAACAGCAGGATACATTGTTCCTTCTGGAGTTGATGCTAATAATAATGGAATTGATGATGCTTATGATGCTGGATTATTGCCTATAGATACAGATGGAGACGGTACAAACGATATGTTTGATTTAGATTCTGACGGAGATGGAGTATATGATCAATATGAAACAGGTGTTGATTTAGCTGGAACAGATTCTGATAATGATGGATTAGATGACAATATTGATACTACTCCAGGTTATGATGATCCAAATGGTATATTTGTAACTCCTGGTGATGATCTTCAAGATACTGATGGTACAGAAGATGTTGACTTTAGAGATATTGATGACGATGGTGATGGATTGTTAACAGAAAATGAACATGGTGATGAAAATGGAGATGGAAACCCAGATGATGCTTTTGATTCAGATGGTGATGGTACACCAGATTATTTAGAGTTCAATAATCATGCGCCTTCAACAGATGATTTAGAAATCTTCAACTTAGTTACTCCAAATGGAGATAGTGATAATGATGTATTTGTAATTAGAAATATTGAATTATTCCCAGATAACACGGTTGAGATTTATAACAGATGGGGAATTTTGGTTTATGAAGTTTCAAGTTATAATCCAGCTGAAGGAAGAGCGTTTGTAGGTATATCAGAAGGTAGAGTAACAGTTAGTCAAACTTCAGAATTACCAGTTGGAACATACTTCTATGTTGTAAAATACAGAAATAGCGCAGGTAACAACAAAGAGCGTTCAGGATATTTATATATTAATAGATAAAAAGCTTTAAGGGGAAGCAATTCCCCTTTTAGTAATTATAAAAAGTGAAAAAAATGAAAAAAAGATTTTTAATATTTATTGTAACACTTGTAGCGGCATCTTCTTATGCTCAACAAGATTCACAATTCACAAATTATATGTATAACACTATTAATATCAACCCTGCTTATGCTGGTTCGCGTGGTGTTTTAAGTGTTTTTGGATTACATAGAAACCAATGGGTTGGATTAGATGGAGCGCCTGTCACGAACACGTTCTCATTAAATACCCCAATTAACAATTCAAATTTTGGATTAGGTTTTTCGATAGTTAATGATAGAATTGGACCTTCAGATGATAATTCAATTTCAGCAGATGTTTCTTATTCAGTTAAGACATCTGAAAAGTTTAAATTGTCATTCGGTATTAAGGCTACAGCAAATCTTTTAAATGTAGATTTTACAAAATTGAATATTTATAATCCAGGAGATGCTTTAGCGCAATATAATGTTGATAATAAATTTTCTCCAAATGTTGGAGCCGGTGTTTATTTTCATTCTGATAAAACTTATTTTGGTTTTTCGGTTCCTAATTTCTTAGAAACTAAGCATTTTGATAAAGATGAATCTGCTTTTTCTTCAGAATCAGTTGCTTCAGAAAGAATGCATTATTATTTAATTGCGGGTCACGTTTTTGATTTATCAGGAAATATTAAATTAAAGCCAGCGATATTGACAAAAATGGTTCAAGGTGCACCTTTGCAAGTTGATTTGTCGGCTAATTTCTTATTTAATGATAAATTTACACTTGGAGCAGCATATCGTTGGGATGCAGCAGCAAGTTTATTAGCTGGTTTCCAAGTTTCAAATTCTTGGTTCATTGGATATGGATATGATATGGAAGTTACTAAATTGGCTAACTACAATTCAGGTTCACATGAAATTTTCTTGCGCTATGAATTGTTTAAAAATTATGACAAAGTAGTTTCTCCAAGATTCTTCTAAAAAAGATACATTATGAAAATAAAAGTAATATTATTATTGTTTGTATTGAGTATTTCTTCTGGATTTGCTCAAAAAGGTAAACTGGCTTCAGCTGATAAAAAATTTAATGATTTAGCCTATATTGATGCTATAGAAATCTATAAAAAAGTTGCTGAAAAAGGACACAAATCGGTTGATTTGTTTCAAAAGTTAGGAAACTCATATTATTTCAATGCAAATTTATTAGAAGCTAATAAATGGTATGGTGAATTATTCGCACTAGGTCAAGAAGTAGAACCTGAGTATTATTTCAGATACGCACAAACATTGAAATCAGTTGGAGATTATGCAAAAGCGAATGAATATTTAGCTAAGTTTTCACAAAAAACAGCTTCTGATAATCGTGCAAAAATCTTTGAAGAAAATAAAGATTATTTGTCAGAAATTAAGAAAAATTCAGGAAGACAAAAGATTGAAGATGCTGGAATCAATTCAGAATATTCTGATTATGGAGGTTCTTTTTACAAAGAAAACTTTGTATTCACTTCTGCAAGAGATACTGGCGGTGTTTCAAATATGAAACACAAGTGGACTAATGCTTCTTTTTATAACTTGTATAGTGCTACGGTTAGCTCGGAAGGATATTTAACTAACCCAGAGCCGTTAGCTAGAAAGGTAAATTCTAAATTTAATGAATCTTCTGCTGTATTCACAAAAGATGGAAATACGATGTATTTTACACGTAATAATTACACTAACGGGAAACAAAGAACAGATGCTACCAAAACTACCTTATTGAAATTGTATAAAGCAACTAAAGGTGATGCTGGAGAATGGACAAATGTTGAAGAATTGCCCTTTAATAGCAACGATTACAGTTGTGCTCACCCAGCTTTAAGTCCAGATGATAAAACATTGTATTTTGCCTCTAATATGCCAGGTACAGTTGGTCAATCAGATATTTTTAAAGTTACTGTAAATACTGATGGTTCTTTTGGAACTCCAGAAAGTTTAGGTGGTGGAATTAATACTGAAGCACGTGAAACTTTTCCATTTGTTACTGATGAAAACGAAATTTTCTTTGCTTCTGACGGACAATTAGGTTTAGGTGGTTTAGACGTTTTTTCTGTAAAAGTTTATGAAGACGGAACCATGTCAAAAGTATTCAATGTAGGTTCTCCAGTAAATAGTCCACAAGACGATTTTGCTTACCTTTTTGATTCTAAGACTAAATTTGGATTTTTCTCATCGAACAGACAAGGTGGAAAAGGTAATGATGATATTTACAAGTTTGTAGAACAAATTCCGTTACCATACAATTGTAAACAAATAGTTTCTGGAGTTATTACAGATGAAGAAACAAAAGAAGTCTTAGCAAATGCTAAAGTGACTTTATTTGACGAGGATATGAAAGTAATTAGCGATATGATTGCTAATGAAAAAGGCGAATACAAGTTTGAAGAACTAGAATGTGAAAAAACATATTTTGTAAGAGCAGAAAAGAAAGATTACGAAACAGTTGAAACTTCTGTGGTAACAGGAAGTGCACCTGGAGAAACTACTGCAAAATTACCAATTACAAAACGCGTAAAACAAGTTGGTGTTGGTTCAGATTTAGCCAAAGCATTTGATATTAAAATTATTTATTTTGATTTAGATAAATCAAATATTAGACCTGATGCTGCTTTAGAGTTAGAAAAAATTCTACAGGTTATGAAGCAATATCCTACCATGAAAGTTGATGTTCGTTCACATACAGATTGTCGTCAAACTGCAAAATATAATCAAGCGTTATCAGATAGAAGAGCAAAATCAACTATTGCTTGGTTAGTTAAAAATGGAGTTGCAGCGGATAGATTAACTGGTAAAGGTTACGGAGAATCACAATTAGTAAATGATTGTGGTTGTGAGCCAACTAATGAGTCTAAATGTTCAGAAGAAGAGCATCAAGCGAATAGAAGAAGTGAATTTATTATTACAGCAATGTAAGAGCGTTATAATTCAATTAAAAAAGCATCAAGAAATTGATGCTTTTTTTGTTAATAGTAGGTTATAAATGTTGTTAAATACTTATGAATTGCTATTTTTGTCCATTACAACAAAAAATGTTAATTAATATGAAAATGAATCGCCTGATTATTTTTGTTTTTTTACTATCACAGTCTTTTTTATTTGCGCAAAGTAAAGAGGTTTTGTTCACCATCGATAACCATCCGTATTATACAGATGAGTTTGTAAGAGTTTATAATAAAAATCTTGATTTAGTTAAAGATGATTCTCAGAAAAATCTTGATAATTATTTAGAGTTATTTTTAGGATATAAACTAAAAGTTGAAAAAGCAAATAAAATAGGATTGCAAAATAGTGTTAATTATCAAAATGAATTAAAATCATATAGAAATCAACTTTCTAAAAATTATGTAAACGATTCAAAAGTAACTAATGAATTAGTTCAAGAAGCTTATAATAGAGTTCAAAAAGAAGTTAGAGCTTCACATATTCTAGTGTTGGTAGATGAAGGTGCAACTCCAGAAGATACTCTTAAAGCTTATAATAAAATCCTAGATATTAAAAAAAGAATCGACAATGGTGAGGATTTTGTAAAGGTTGCCCAACAATTTTCAGAAGATCCTTCCGTAAAAGAAAATAACGGTGATTTAGGTTATTTTTCTGCGTTTAGAATGGTTTATCCATTTGAAAATGCTGCGTTTAAAACGAATGTTGGACAAGTTTCAAAGCCTTTTAGAACACGTTTTGGATATCATTTAGTTAAAGTAGTTGATAAAAGAGATAATAGAGGTGAAGTTACAGTTGCACACATAATGATATTAAAGCCATCAGCAGCAGATGCTCAATTAGAAGCTAAGGCTAAACAAACAATTGATGATATTTACCAAAAAATACAACAAGGCGAAGGATTTGAAAGTTTAGCAAATCAATTTTCTGAAGACAAATCTTCTGCTCAAAAAGGTGGCGTTTTACAACGTTTTGGTTCTGGACAATTGAGTTCTGAAGAGTTTGAAAATGTTGCTTTTTCGCTTCAAAATAAAAATGATATTTCAAAACCATTCCAATCTCAATTTGGTTGGCATATTGTTAAACTTATTGATAAGCATCCAGTTCAAGCTTTAGCGGATATGAAATCTGAACTTGAGGACAAAGTAAGAAAAGACGAACGCTCGTTATTAATCACGAATTCTTTGGCTAAAAAATTAAGAACGAAATATACTTACACAAAAGAACAAAAATTATTAAACCAAATAAAAACTATGGTTACTGATGATTTTTATTCTCAAACTTGGGAAATTCCTCAAAATAAAAAAGAGATTAACGATTTACTTTTAACAATTAATAAAACCAAAAAAGTATATTCAATTATCTTTTTGAAATACATTCACACACAGCAAAAATCTAATATTAAAACAAGACCAATTTCTAAATTAGTAGATGAACTATTTGAAAAATTTATTGATGAACAGCTAATTGCTTACTATAATGATAATTTAGAAAATGAATTTCCTGATTTCAAATATGTAATGGATGAATATCGTGATGGATTATTGTTGTTTGATTTAATGGATAGAGAAATTTGGACAAGAGCAAAAACAGATACCACAGGAATTAAAGTGTATTATAATGCAAACTTGAATAAATATCAATGGAAGAAAAGATATGGTGTTGATATATTTTCTTCGACAGATAAAGCAATGATTGAAAAAGCACAAAATTTCCTAAAAAAAGGAAAATCGATTGAATACATTAAGGAAAAATTGAATAAAGATGGGAAGATTCATATTATGGTAAAATCGGGCTTGTTTGAAGAAGATTATGATATTTTACCACAATATCAGAATTTGTCTAAAGGAGTTGCAACTATCGTTTCTAAAGATAAATATTACTTTGTAGTAAATGTTTTAGATGTAAAAGAAGCAGGTCCAAAAGACTTCAATGATTGTAAAGGGAAAGTTATCAGCGATTATCAACAGTATTTAGAGAATAATTGGGTTGATGAATTGAAAAAAGAATTTGACATAAAAATCAATCAAGACGTTTTTCAAACCGTAAAAAAACAGCTTCAGCATTAGTATGAAATTTTTGATACAGCTATTTCTTTTATCATTATTGGTTTCTTCGTGTGACTATTTTAGAGCGCCAAAGGAACCAAAAGCGATTGCACGTGTAGGAAAAAGTTATTTGTATCAAGAGGATATTGTAGATTTAGTACCAAAAGGAACTTCTAAAAAGGATAGTATTGCCATTGTAAAATCATTTATTGATAGATGGGCTACACAAAAATTACTTTTTGAAGCTGCTGAACGAAATCTAAGTAATGCAAAAGTTGAAGAGTTTAATGAGTTAATTAATCAATATAAAGTTGATTTATACACAAAAGCTTATGTGGAAGAATTAGTCATCAGGCAAATTGATACAGTTGTAACTGAAATCCAAATTGCAGATTATTATTCTAAAAATAAGCAATATTTTAAAAACGCTTCTGAATTGGTGAAAATGAGATACATCAATTTAGTTAAAGAAAATCCAAAATTTGCAAAAATTAAATCAAAGTTTAGTTCCTTTACCAAAAAAGATAAAAAAGAGCTAGAACAGTTAGCGGTTCAATTTAAAAGTTATGCTTTCAATGACTCAATTTGGGTAGATATTAATCAAGTGTATGAAAAACTACCATTCATTAATATAGAAAATAAGCAAAAGTATATTTCAGGCGGGATTAATTTTCAATACCCTGATTCTACAACTGTTTGGCTTGTTAAAGTGAATAAAGTTTTGCCTAAGGATAGCCCAACACCATTGGAGTTTTTGAAGCCAACTATAAAACAAATTATTATCAATAATAGAAAATTAGAATTAGTAAATACAATAGAAAAAGAGATTACAAATGACGCAATCAATGACAAAAAGTATGAAATTTATAAATAAAGAGTTCCTTTTAAGCCTATTTTTAGTAGCCACATCAATAACATTTGCTCAGAAGAAAGAAAAAGTTGACGGAGTTATCGCGGTAGTTGGTGATTATATTGTATTAGATTCTGATATTGATTTAGAATATATTCAATTAAAAGCTCAAGGGGTAGATACTAAAGATATTACACGTTGTGAACTTTTTGGAAAACAATTAGAAGATAAATTATATGCTCACCAAGCAATTCAGGATAGTATTGTTGTGACTGATGCAGAGGTTAATAGCTACATGAACGAGCAGTTAGACGCTATGATTGAGCAAGTAGGTTCGTTAGATAAAGTAATTAAGTTCTATAAAAAGAAATCTGAAGAAGATTTTAGAAGTTATTTCTTTGATATCATTAAAATGAACAAGTTAACATCTCAAATGCAAAAAAAGATTGTTGACGAAGTTACTATAACTCCAGAGGAAGTTAGAAATTTCTTTAAAGGAATTCCTGCTGATGAGATTCCGACTTTTGGTGCTGAAATGGAAGTAGCTCAAATCGTAGTAAAACCAGTAATCACAGAAGAAGAAAAGAAAAGAGTAATTGATAAATTGAATGAAATTCGTCAAGATGTTTTAACAGGTTCTAGTTTCTTCAGTAAAGCCGTTTTGTTTTCTGAAGATCCAGGTTCAAGCTCAAATGGAGGATTTTATAAAATGAACCGAAAAACAGCTTTTGTAAAAGAGTTTAAAGATGTTGCATTTAGTTTAGCTGAAGGTGAAATTTCTGCTCCTTTTGAAACAGAGTTTGGTTATCATATTATTATGGTAGAAAAAATCAAAGGACAAGAAGTTGAGTTACGCCATATTTTGATTTCTCCAAAAGTTTCTTCACAAGCAATTAAAGATGCTAAAGCTAAAATTGAAGCTATTAGAACAAAAATAGTAAATAAAGAAATTACGTTTGCTGATGCGGCTAAATCTTCTTCAGATGAAAAAGAAACACGCAATAATGGGGGTGTTTTATTAAACCCAAGAACAATGGAGCCAAGATTCGAATTAACAAAAATGGATCCTACATTGTATGCGCAAGTTTCTGAATTAAAAGATGGAGAAGTTTCTTTACCAATTTTAGAAGAGGAGCGTGGTGGCGGTAAATTTTACAAAATAGTTACTGTAAATGATAGATTTGAAGAGCATCAAGCCGATTTTTCTAAAGATTATATTAAAATTAAAGAATTAGCACTTCGTGATAAACAAATCAAACAAATTGCAAAGTGGACAGAAGAAAAAATTAAAGAAACTTATATCAAAATTAACGACGAGTATAAAGATTGTGAATTCACAAATAACTGGTTGAAAAAATAAATTGACTAACCCTTTGAATTTTCAGAGGGTTTTTTATTATTTTAGACGTTTCATAATTAAATTCAATTTTCTAAATTCTAGTATCAATATGTCAGACGTAGTAGCCATTCAAGAATTAGTTCAAAGACAAAAAGCATTAAAACAAGAAATTGCTAAAGTAATCGTAGGTCAAGATGAAGTTGTTCATCAAATTATTTTGAGTATATTTTCTGGAGGACATGCCTTGTTGGTTGGTGTTCCTGGATTAGCCAAAACCTTAATGGTGAATACAATTTCTCAGGCTTTAGGGTTAGATTTTAAACGAATTCAATTTACACCAGATTTAATGCCTTCTGATATTTTAGGAAGTGAAATTTTAGATGAAAGTCGTCACTTTAAATTTATTAAAGGGCCAATATTTTCAAATATTATTTTGGCAGATGAAATTAATAGAACACCACCAAAAACACAAGCAGCGTTATTGGAAGCTATGCAAGAGCGTGCGGTAACTGTTGCGGGGCATCATTATAAATTAGATTTGCCTTATTTTGTTTTGGCAACTCAAAATCCAATTGAACAAGAAGGAACTTATCCATTACCAGAAGCTCAATTAGACCGTTTTATGTTTGCCATAAAATTAGATTACCCAAGCTTTCGAGAAGAAGTTGATGTGGTAAAAGCAACCACTTCTGATTTGAAACCTGTAGTAAATCCGTTGTTTTCAGCACAAGAAATTATTGATTTTCAAAATGTAATTCGTAAAATTCCTGTTGCTGATAATGTTATAGAATATGCAGTTTCATTAGTAAGTAAAACGCGTCCAGATAATTCATTGTCAAATGATTATGTGAAAACCTATATCGATTGGGGAGCAGGTCCAAGAGCTTCTCAGAATTTAATTTTAGCCGCAAAAACAAATGCTGCCTTCAATGGAAAGTTTTCACCTGATATAGAAGATGTTCAAGCAGTTGCAACTGGAATTCTACGTCATAGAATTGTAAAAAACTACAAAGCTGATGCCGAGGGAATTTCAGAAGAAGATATTATTAAAAAGCTGTTTTAGACAGCTTTTTTTATTACTTTTATGAATCAATTTCAACTATTTGATGGCAAATTCACAAAACAGAATTTTTGGTTTAGATGTGTTAAGAGCTTCCGCTATTTTAATGGTTGTGAGTTCGCATGTGTTATGGATTTATCCAAAAAGTAATAATTTTATTGTCTCAGTACTAGAACTTTTTGGATTTTGGGGAGTAGAACTTTTTTTTGTTTTGAGTGGCTTTCTTATAGGTTCTATTTTATACCAATCTTATGTCTCAGATTCATTTACATTAAAAACTGTTTTTCATTTTTTAAAACGAAGATGGTTTCGAACATTGCCCAACTATTATTTGGTTTTAATAGCTAATATTTTCATCGCATTTTTTATTGGTTATCAAGTTGATAATGTTGGTTTGCATTTCGTTTTTTTACAAAATTTTATACATAAATCGCCAATTTTTTTTCCAGAATCATGGAGTTTGTCAGTTGAAGAATTTGCTTATTTGTTGTTGCCTTTTGCTTTGTTTTTTGGAACTTTTGGGTTTGTAAAAAATAAGTCAAAACGTTTTTTAATTATAGTTTTTCTGTTATTAATTGTTTTCTTTTTTACAAAGGTTATTTTTAATGCAACATGCACTATTTCAAATTTAACCGATTGGAATTCAAATTTGAAATCAATTGTAATTTATAGAATTGATGCTATTTTAGTTGGTGTTTTAACCGCTTGGATTCGTTTTAATTTTGAAGCTTTTTGGAAGAAATATAAAGAGCTTTTTCTTTTTTTAGGAATTGGAATATTTTTCTTTCTACTTTTCGGAATTTCATCTTCAAATTTGAGAATTGAACAGAGTCCGTTTTTCTGGAATGTACTATATTTACCGCTTACTTCTCTTGGGTTTGCTTTCTTTTTTCCGATTTTTTCCGAATGGAAATTGTCAAATTCTTTTCTTAAAAATCCAATTGTGTTTGTTAGTAAAATTTCTTACGCTATATATTTAATTCATTACAGTGTAATCTTACAATTGATGAAATACTTTGTTGATACAACAGTATTAACTTCACATCAAAGACACTTTTTTACAATTCTTTATTTAATGATTACATTTTTAATGGCTTATATTTTATATCGTTTTTACGAAAAACCGATGATGAATCTAAGAGATAAAATCTAAAATTGTGTAATTGAATTATCAGTATATTAAAATTAAATATACTTTTTTGACAAATTAGCAATACTTTGTTTTTAAAATACGAATTATTCAATAAATTGACTTTTTAAAGTTTTTTATTGAAATATTAGTAGTAAAATAGAATCTTTTTAAATAATAATTCTTTTAATCAGACGTTTTATTAAAAATTTTTAAATCTCATTAAGATTTCTTAAATTTGTGGCTATTGAAAAACAAACAAACAAATTAAACATATTTATATTATGTCATTAGATATTGAAATGAAACTTTATAACGAGTACATTAAAGAAATCGAAGAGCGTAAAGGTCAAGGTCTTCATCCTAAACCAATTGATAATGCTGAATTATTAAGTGAAATTATTGCGCAAATTAAAGATGTTAACAACGTAAATAGAGAAGATTCTTTAAAATTCTTTATTTATAATACACTGCCTGGAACTACTAGTGCAGCTGTTGTTAAGGCTAAATTTTTAAAAGAGATTATTTTAGGACAAGCTGTAGTAAATGAAATTTCGCCGGCTTTTGCTCTAGAATTATTGTCGCACATGAAAGGAGGTCCATCAATTGGTGTGCTATTGGATTTGGCTTTAGGAAATGATATTACTGTTGCAAAAGAAGCTGCAGATGTATTAAAAACGCAAGTTTATTTATATGAAGCTGATACTGACCGATTAAAAGAAGCTTATCAAAATGGCAATGCAATTGCTAAAGATATTTTGGAGAGTTATGCAAAAGCTGAGTTTTTTACAAAACTACCTGAAGTTGCAGAAGAAATAAAAGTGGTTACATTCATTGCTGGAGAAGGTGATATTTCGACAGATTTACTATCGCCAGGAAATCAAGCACATTCTCGTTCTGACCGTGAATTACATGGAAAATGTATGATTACGCCTCAAGCGCAAGAGGAAATTAAAGCGCTTCAGGCACAACATCCTGATAAAAGTGTAATGTTGATTGCTGAAAAAGGAACAATGGGTGTTGGTTCTTCTAGAATGTCAGGAGTAAACAACGTAGCACTTTGGACGGGAAAACAAGCAAGTCCTTATATTCCATTTGTAAACTTTGCGCCAATCGTTGGTGGAACGAATGGTATTTCTCCAATTTTCCTTACTACAGTAGATGTTACCGGTGGTATCGGAATCGATTTAAAAAACTGGGTTAAGAAAACCGATGCAAATGGGGAAATCGTTCGTGATGCTAATGGTGAGCCAATATTAGAGCAAGTTTATTCAGTAGCAACAGGTACTGTTTTAACCATTAATACAAAAACTAAAAAATTATACAATGGTGAAAAAGAATTGATTGATATTTCAAAAGCTTTTACACCTCAAAAAATGGAATTCATCAAAGCTGGTGGTTCATATGCGATTGTTTTTGGTAAAAAAATTCAAACTTTTGCAGCAAAAACGTTAGGAATTGATACACCACTTGTTTTTGCTCCATCAAAAGAAATTAGCCACGAAGGCCAAGGATTAACTGCTGTTGAGAAAATTTTCAATAGAAATGCTGTTGGAACAACTCCAGGAAAAGTATTACATGCGGGTTCAGATGTGCGTGTTACAGTAAACATTGTTGGTTCTCAAGATACAACAGGTTTAATGACTGCTCAAGAATTAGAATCAATGGCAGCAACTGTTATTTCTCCTATTGTTGATGGTGCTTACCAATCGGGATGTCACACTGCTTCAGTTTGGGATAAAAAAGCACAAGCTAATATTCCAAAATTAATGCAGTTTATGAATGATTTTGGTTTAATTACTGCTCGTGACCCAAAAGGAGTGTACCATGCAATGACAGACGTTATTCATAAAGTATTAAATGACATCACTGTTGATGATAGAGCAATCATTATTGGTGGGGATTCACATACAAGAATGTCTAAAGGAGTTGCATTTGGAGCAGATTCAGGAACAGTAGCTTTGGCTCTTGCTACAGGTGAAGCTTCAATGCCAATTCCAGATTCTGTAAAGGTAACTTTCAAAGGAGAAATGAAAAGCTACATGGATTTCAGAGATGTTGTTCATGCTACTCAAGCTCAAATGTTACAAAAGTTTGGAGGAGAAAATGTATTCCAAGGTAGAATTATAGAAGTACATATTGGAACATTAACAGCTGACCAAGCATTTACTTTTACAGATTGGACGGCTGAAATGAAAGCAAAAGCTTCTATCTGTATTTCAGAAGATGAAACACTAATAGAATCATTAGAAATTGCTAAATCTAGAATCCAAATCATGATTGATAAAGGAATGGATAATAGTAAAAAAGTTTTACAAGGGTTAATTGATAAAGCGAATAAAAGAATTGCCGAAATTCGTTCTGGTGAGCAACCAGCACTTAGACCAGATGCAAATGCTAAGTATTATGCAGAAGTTGAAGTTGATTTAGATTTAATTGCTGAACCAATGATTGCTGATCCTGATGTAAACAATAAAGATGTTTCAAAACGTTATACTCACGATACGATTCGTCCGCTTTCTTTCTATGGTGGCGATAAAAAAGTAGATTTAGGATTCATAGGTTCATGTATGGTGCATAAAGGTGATATGAAAATATTAGCCCAAATGCTTAAGAATATTGAAAAGCAAAATGGTAAAGTTGAATTTAAAGCACCACTTGTTGTTGCGCCACCAACATATAATATTGTAGATGAGTTAAAAGCAGAAGGAGATTGGGAAGTTTTACAAAAATATTCTGGTTTTGAATTTGATGATAAAAATCCAAAAGCAGTAGCGCGTACTGAATATGAAAATATGTTGTACTTAGAGCGTCCAGGTTGTAATCTTTGTATGGGTAACCAAGAGAAAGCTTCTAAAGGAGATACAGTTATGGCTACTTCAACTCGTTTATTTCAAGGAAGGGTAGTTGAGGATTCGGCAGAGAAAAAAGGAGAGTCTCTTTTATCTTCTACTCCTGTTGTAGTTTTATCAACAATTTTAGGTAGAACGCCTTCAATCGAAGAATATATCAAAGCTGTAGAAGGTATTAATTTGACAAAATTTGCACCATCTCACAAGTTATTGGTAGGATAACATTCAAATCAATAGTTAAACTAAACTCCCACATTTGTGGGAGTTTTTTTGTTTGATTTCTTTTTTTATCTTTATCAAAACTATACAAACTAACTATGGAGGAAAACGAAAAAGAATTTAAAAAAGAATTAGGATTATTAGACGGAACCATGCTTGTAGTTGGTTCTATGATTGGTTCAGGAATATTTATTGTAAGTGCCGATATTGTTAGGCAAGTAGGCTCTGCAGGTTGGTTAATTGCTATTTGGTTATTAACAAGTGTAATTACAATCATTGCTGCTGTTAGTTATGGCGAACTAAGTGCTATGTTTCCAAAAGCTGGAGGGCAATATGTTTATTTAAAAGAAGCTTATAATAAATTAATAGCTTTTCTATATGGTTGGAGCTTTTTTGCAGTAATTCAAACGGGTACTATTGCAGCAGTAGGAGTTGCTTTTTCTAAGTTTGCAGCCTATTTATATCCGCCATTGAGTGATGAGAATATTTTGTTTGAAATAAGCTTTTTCAAATTAAATGCAGCTCAAGTAGTTTCTATCATAACGATTATTTTTCTAACCTATTTGAATAGTAGAGGAGTAAAAGACAGTAAATTACTGCAAACTATTTTGACTATTATAAAAATACTATCTTTAATAGGATTAATCGTTTTTGGTTTTATTTATGGTGCAAAAGCTGATATTTGGAATGCGAATTGGGAAAATGCTTTTGTGCTACAATCTTTTGATAAAGATACTGGTTTATGGTCTTCAATAGCGGGAACTACTATAATTTCTGCTATTTCTGCAGCTATGGTAGGTTCTGTGTTTTCAAGCGATGCATGGAACGGAGTTACTTTTATTGCTGGAGAAATCAAAAACCCGCAACGCAATGTTGGTTTAAGTCTGTTTTTGGGAACCTTTATAGTTTCCTTAATTTATGTGTTAGCAAATGTGATGTATTTGTCTGTAGTGCCACTTCAAGATATTGCAACGGCACCTTCTGATAGAGTTGCGGTTGTGGCTTCTCAAAATATTTTTGGACCTGTTGGAACAATAATTATTGCTGTAATGATAATGATTTCCACGTTTGCCTGTAATAATGGATTAATAATGGCAGGAGCTCGCGTTTATTACACTATGGCAAAAGATGGTTTGTTTTTTAAAAAAGCAGCTAATTTGAACTATGCAAGTGTACCATCATGGGCGCTTTGGGCACAGTGTTTTTGGGCTTCAGCATTGTGTTTAACTGGAAAATATGGTGATTTGTTAGATTTTGTTGTAATTATTGTTTTGATTTTTTACATCCTAACCATTTATGGTATTTTTATTCTTCGTAAGAAAAGGCCTAATGTCGAAAGACCATATAAAGCTTTTGGTTATCCTTTTTTACCAATGTTATACATAATTATTGCGTTAGCTTTGAGTGTTGCGTTATTGTTTACTAAGTTTGCAACTTGTGGTTGGGGTGTTTTGATTATGCTAACAGGTATTCCAATTTACTATTTGACACAGCGTAAATAATTATATTTAATAATAAGTTGAAAATGAATAAGAAAATATTAAAATTTGGTCTTTTTGGAATAATAATTTTTTTAGTTGTGATTTTCTATGGAAAATTAGCATATGAAAAAATTATTTCAAATACTTATGATAAGCCAAGTTTTGTTCCATATGCAGAACAAAATGTATTTACTTCATACACGTGGCCTTTGTATACAATTGATGGTGATGAATTATATTTTAAAAAATATAAAGGTAAAGTATTAATGTTAGTTTTTGTTTCAACAAAATCAAAAGAAAGTCTATATCAACTTCATTCATTAAAGAAGATTTATGAGGATTATAATACTAAAATGAATTTTATTTTTGTTTCAAATGATAATCATAAAATGATAAGTGATTATTTCTCTGATAATAATTTTTATTTTCCGCTGTACTTTTATTTAAGAACACCTCCTAAATATTTTTCGGATGCAATTATTCCACAAACTTACGTTATTAGTAGTAAAGGTAGAATTGCTGTTGATTTTTCTGGACCAGCAAATTGGGATAACAAAGAGTTTAGAGAATTATTAGATGGCTTGTTGAAAAAATAGAAAGAACTCTGCTAAATTTCTTATAAGCTTTTATTTTTTCATGTCATAAATACTGCTTCAAGATGAAGTAATAAGATGCAAAAAGTCCCAATTTTTCGGGACTTTTTGTTTTTTCTGTTTTTAAATTATTATCTTTTTTTGAAACCTTTTATGAATTTATAAAATAAATAGATCAATAAAATTGTAAAAATAAAGATAAAAAGTTGCCACAAGAAAAGACTTAAGTTGAAGTCATCAATTTTAAATTTCATATTTATTCATTAAGTTTTTTACATGTAACTAAAAATAAAGAAATTTTAATTAAAAACACCATCTTCATAGTAACCGTTTTCAACCCATTTGTTATTAATTTTTCTCATTAATACAGTAAAATGAGTAATTGGATAAAAACCAAATCCACCATCACCTATTTCAAAACTTATCAAAACATTATTTTTATCAATAATCAAAGGTTTTGATAAATAAATTATTAAATTATTTTGAAGATATTCTCCTGTATTTGTTGTTTTTCTTAATTCTTCATGCTTTAATATTTTTACTTTTAGATTCTTAAAATCTGATACTTTCCAATGATAAACATCTTCGTTTTTTAATTGATTTTTTATTTTTTTAATTTGTAAGCTATCTATAATCCACTCCTTAATAGAACTTCCCCAACTATTTTTATATTTGTAATTAAATTCATAATCTGCAAGAGGTTTTGTTTTTATTAAAGCTTCTTCAATAACTATAATTTCAAAGTCTTTATAATTTTTGTACCGCTCCTTTATTAATTCCTTATCTAAAAAATCATTAACAATGGTTTTTTCTATTTTGGTTAAATTAGAGTTGTTGTCGTTAGTTTGTTCTTTTGGTTTATTTGTAGAACAAGAATAAATAAACATTATAAGAACAATTAAAAATATTTTTTTCATAACTTGTTTCTATTGCAAAGTATTTTATTATAGTAAGACTATATTAGTTACATCTTAATATTTGGAATATTTTTTAAAAAAGCGCGTTTAATCTTAATTTTTCTTTTTATTTCTACCTTATCTATGATATAGATTATAACTTTTTTTTCAAACAAAGTAGTTAATGTCTTATCATATCCATCTTTTTGAATATTTTCAAGTTTTATAGTTTTTAATTTTATTTTTTCAAAAAAAGATTTTTTCTTATAGAAAATTTCTTTACTGTTTTTTTGTAAAAGAACTTCTAAAATTAAAGTGTTATTGTCAGGAAAAATACAACTATATATTTCATTAAATTTATTTTTAGAAACTTTTAAATGTAAATCATCAAAACTTTCTTTCTCATCAAAAATAATATAAACAGTATCATTGACTTTTATATTATCTATAGTCTGAGAAAACAGATTAAATGAAATAAATAATACAAATATTGTTAAATGTTTTTTCATAGCTATTTTAAGGATTAAAAATAAAATTAAATGCACTCATATATCTAATATAATAATAGTTATTTAAAGTTTGAAAGGGTATCCTAATAAATATTTCAACTCATTATTATTTGGGATCTCATTTGATTTACCTAATTCATTTTGAATTTGAGCTGAATCTTTCAATTAATTTTTTTTGACTAATTATATCACTAACCATATGAATTCTTCCTTTTGGATTTTTTATCCATTCTTCTTGATTGTATTTTTTGCTTGAAAAATCAGGTTCAGAATTATATAAAGAATAACATGCAATTAATAAAATAGCTGTAAAAAATAGAATAACTTTTGTTTTCATAAGAATAAAAAGCCAATACTAAGAAATGAGAGGAGGAATTTAATTTGTAGTCTCATGAAATGTTTTTTTAAAGTTAATGAAATTTTCGCAATAAAAATAAAAAGGTAAAACGAAACTATTTTACAGATTTTCTGTACATTTTGTTAAAATTTCATAGTTTATTTATGTTATAGATTTTAAAAACCTTATTTAAAGTAAGTTTAAACGTGTTTTATAGGTTCTTGGTATAAAAAAAACCGCCTCTAGTTTTGAGACGGCTTTGTTTTATTTAAAATTCTATCTACTAATAATAAGTATATCTTCTTACTTTAGCTATATATTTCGCTAAACGAATTACCTGATGACTGTAACCATATTCGTTATCATACCAAACATATAATACTATATTTTTTCCATCTCCAGAAACAATAGTGGCGTTGCTATCAAAAATCGCTGGAGCAGAAGTGCCCACAATATCTGAAGAAACTAATTCATTGTTTAACGAATATTTAATTTGCTCTACCAATTCGCCTTCTAAAGCATACTTTTTCATGATGTTATTTACTTCTTCAATAGAAGTGTCTTTTCCAACTTCTAAATTCAATACTACTAATGAGCCATTAGGAACAGGAACACGAATAGCATTTGAAGTTAATTTGCCTGCCAAGTTTGGTAATGCTTTTGCAACAGCACTTCCAGCACCTGTTTCAGTGATTACCATATTCAATGCTGCTGCACGACCACGACGGTATTTTTTGTGCATATTGTCTACTAAATTTTGGTCATTAGTATAGGCATGAATTGTTTCTAAATGTCCTTTTACAACACCTAAAGTGTCTTCTACCGCTTTTAATACCGGAGTAATTGCATTTGTTGTACATGATGCTGCTGAAAAAATATGAACTTCATCAGGGTTGTATTCTTCATGATTTACACCATAAACAATATTAGGAACACCTTTTCCAGGAGCAGTTAATAACACTTTGTCTACACCTTTAGATGTTAAGTGCCTTTTTAATGCTTCTTCTGTTGTAAATGCTCCAGTATTATCAATAACTAATGCATCTTCAATTCCATAGGATGTATAGTCTATTTCTTCAGGAGAATTTGCAGTGATAATATGAACAGTTGTACCATTAATTAATAAAGCATTGTTTTCTGGGTCAGCAATCACAGAACCTTGAAAATCACCATGAACCGAATCATATCGTAATAATGAAGCTCTTTTTTCTAATAGTACTGCATCGTTTTTATCTCTTGTAACAATAGCTCTTAATCGTAATTGTTGTCCTTTTCCAATTTTTGACATCATTTCGCGAGCTAGTAAACGACCAATTCTTCCAAAACCATATAAAACTACATCTTTAGGTTTGATTTCTTGAAAGTTTTTCGCATTTCTTAATTTGTCAATTACAAAGGCTTTTGCATCATTGTATTTGTTGTCTTCTAAATGATATTCGTAGGTTAATTTTCCAATATCAATTCTTGAAGGTGGTAAATCCAAATCTACTATGGCATTAGCAATTTCAACAGAATCAAAAACATTAATTGGCTTGCCTACAAAAGCTACAGCATATTCATGTAAGTTAATAATTTCACTTACATTTTTGTCAATCAATTGATTGCGAAATAGTACTAATTCGATTGATTTGTCAAACCATAAATCACTGATGATTTTAATAAATTCAACACCAGCTTTTCTTCTGTCAGCCTGAAAAGCGATTTCCTTTTCGTATAAAGATGTATTGTTCATGTAAATAGTTATTGTGTGTTTACGAGTGCAAAAGTATAGATTTCAAACGTTTTCGTAAAATTTTTTTACATAAAAAAAACCAGTCTTTTTTAATCGACTGGTTTTGTAACTTAGTGTGAATTAATAACTACATTATAATGCTATACATTTGACCTGTTTTTGTAATTATTTGATAGCGCGCTTTTTGATTTTCTTTTTTGGCTAAATAACTTGAAACAGTTTCCATGTCTTTTGCTTTTTGTCCGTCAATGTTCAAAATAACAGCTCCTTCGAGTATGTCTTTATATTCTGCATATTCTGGGTTTGAAATGGATTTAATTTTAATTCCTTCCTTGATGTTTAATTGTTTTTTGTCAGATGCATCAATATCTTCAAATTCAATTCCGTTGAATTCATAGTTTAAGATTTCTTTTTTTGTCAATTTTACAGGAACTATTTTTTGTTTTCCATCTCTTAAAATACTAACCTGAACTACGTCATTTGGACGTTTTGTATTGATGTAAGCTGTTAATTCAGCGAAACCATTTATTTTTTTATCATCCAATTGTACAATAATATCGCCTTTGGTTAAACCTGCTTTTTCTGCTCCAGAATTTTTAGTTACTTTATTGATGTAAAATCCTTGAGTCTCTTTAATACCAATTTCTTTAGCAAAATTTGAATTCAGTTCGCCACCCTCAATCCCAAGAACACCTCTTTGAACGTTTCCAAATTGCATTAAATCTTCAATTATTTTTCTAGTAATATTAGAAGGAACTGCAAAAGAATATCCAGTATAGCTTCCTGTTGGTGAAGAAATCATAGTGTTTATTCCAATTAATTCACCTCTAGTGTTTACCAAAGCACCTCCGCTATTTCCCGGATTTACAGCAGCATCAGTTTGAATGAAAGACTGAATGCCATCATTGGCTAAGTTTCTTGCCTTTGCTGAAACAATCCCAGCAGTTACAGTTGAGTTTAAGTTATACGGATTTCCAACAGCTAAAACCCATTCGCCAACTTTTATACCGTCTGAATCTCCAAAAACCGCAAAAGGAAGTTTTTCTTCAGCATCAATTTTTAATAAGGCAATATCCATTTTGGAATCGGTTCCAACCAATTTTGCAATATATGATTTATTATTATTCAGCGTAACTTCTAATTCGGTAGCATCTTGAATAACGTGGTTGTTAGTTACAATATAACCATCTTCGGTGATAATAACTCCCGAACCTGTTCCAATTTGTGTTTGCTCACGTTCACCTTGATAGCCATAGAAGAATTCCATAAACGGACTACTCGGAATTTTTGAAACAGTTTTGTTTTTAACGTGAACTACAGCATGAATTGTGTTTTCGGCTGCAGTTGTAAAATCTATGTTTTCTGCGCCTAAACTTACGTTTTTGGCATAATTAGGTGATGCAAGTGTTAATTTTCCTGCGTTATTTGGTTCTAAAAAGAATTTGTAAGCACCTAACGTTACTGCTCCGCTCAAGAGCGATACTAAAAATAAACTTCCAAATTTTTTCATATCTATTAATTTTTTATTTACTCAAAATTAAAAACAAATTTTATTCCATAAATCACTTTAACGCTCGGTTAACAATGTTTAACATCTTATTAATAATTCGTACTTTTGTATAAATTAATTATGCAATGCAACTCACATTTTATAAATATCAAGGAACAGGGAACGATTTTGTTATGATTGATAATCGTACTGAATTTTTCCCAAAAAATAATACTAAACTTATCGAAAAATTGTGCGACAGACGTTTTGGAGTAGGCGCTGACGGCTTGATTTTGTTAGAAAATCATCCACAATATGATTTTAAAATGGTGTATTACAATTCCGATGGAAACGAAAGTTCTATGTGTGGAAACGGTGGAAGATGTTTAGTAGCTTTTGCAAAACAAATGGGTGTTATCGAAAACAAAGCGGAGTTTGAAGCTGTTGATGGTTATCATTTTGCAACGATTGATAAAAACGGAATAGTTGCATTACAAATGAAAGATGTTGATACAGTAAATCAACAAGAAAATTATACGTTTTTGAATACAGGTTCACCTCACCATGTGCAAATAGTTGATGACTTAGAGTCATTAGATGTAAAATCTGAGGGTGCAAAAATCCGTTATTCCAATTTGTATGGAAATGCCGGAAGTAACGTTAATTTTGTACACCAATTAGAAAATGACATTTTTGCAGTTCGCACTTATGAGCGCGGTGTAGAGGATGAAACATTATCTTGTGGTACAGGCGTTACAGCGGTTGCAATAGCAATGCATCAAACCGGAAAAACAAATAATAATATTATCGATTTAAACGTTGAAGGCGGAAAGTTAAAAGTACAATTTGATGTAAATAACGGGAAATATTCTAATGTTTTTCTAATTGGACCAGCGACTTTTGTTTTTGAAGGAAGAATAAATTTATGATTGCAGATTAAAGATTTTTGAACTTGTAATTGAACTTGAACTTGATTTTCAAAATGACTACACTAACAGGAAATACAATTTATTTAAGAGCACTCGAACCCGAAGATTTAGAGTTTGTCTATGCTATAGAAAACAACGAATCGGTTTGGGAAGTGAGTAATACGCAAACGCCTTATAGTCGTTTTTTAATTCGTCAGTATTTAGAAAATGCACATCAAGATATTTACGAAGCAAAACAGTTGCGAATGGCAATTTGTCTTAAAAATTCCTTTGAAGCTATTGGATTAATTGATTTATTTGATTTTGATCCAAAAAACAATAGAGCAGGAGTTGGAATTTTAATAAGTAATGAATCCAATAGGAATAAAGGTGTAGGTTCAGAAGCATTAGCACTTATTATTAATTATGCTTTTGAACAATTGCAATTGCATCAATTGTATGCAAATATTGGAAGTGATAATGAAATTAGTTTGCAACTTTTTACTAAATTTGGCTTTCAAAAAATTGGAACAAAAAAAGATTGGATTAAAGTCAATAACAACTATAAAGACGAGTTACTTTTTCAATTAATAAAATAACAATTAAAATAAATTTCCTTTGAACGTAAAAAAACTAATTTCAATAGTTGCTGTAGCTGGAATTGTAATTGCTACAATAGTTGGTGTTTATGTGTATTTAAAAGCTTTTACACCAAACACACAATTTTCTCAAGATGAAGTATTTGTATATATTCCTACAGATGCAACTTATGAACAAGTAAAAGAAATTGTATCGCCATTAGTAAAAGATTTTGAAAAATTTGATTTTGTGGCTACTTCCAGAAATTATAGTACTAATGTAAAATCAGGGAAGTTCTTGTTCAAGAAAGAGATGACTAGCTTTGATATGGTTAGAAGTTTACGTTTGAATGTTCCTGTTAATGTTGCATTTAATAATCAAGAAACTTTAGGTAAACTCGTACAACGATTAGCAACTCAATTAGAACCAGATACTTTAGCGTTAAATCAAGCATTTACTAACGATACTTTTTTACAAGAGAACGGATTAACTAAAGAAACGGCTTTGACGCTTTTTATTCCGAATACGTATGAATTTTATTGGAATACATCAGCTAAAAAAATTGCCGATAAAATGGCAAAAGAGCATAAAAAATTCTGGACAAATGAGCGTTTAGAAAAAGCTAAAGTATTAAATATGACACCCGCTCAAGTATATACTTTGGCTTCAATTGTACACAAAGAAACTGTAAAAGCTGATGAAAGACCTCGTGTTGCTGGAGCTTACTTGAATCGAATTAATCAAGACATGCCTTTGCAAGCTGATCCAACAGTAATTTATGCAATTAAAGAAACATCGGGTGACTTCGACCAAGTTATAAAAAGAGTTGGAGGAAGTAATCTTTTTGTAAAATCGCCTTATAATACCTATATTAATAAAGGATTACCTCCAGGGCCGATTGCAATGCCAGACATTTCTGCTATTGATGCTGTTTTGAATGCTGAAAAACATGATTATATTTATTTTTGTGCAGATCCAAATAGACCTGGGTATCATGCTTTTGAAACTACATATGAAGCACACATGGTAAATGCTAGAAAATATGCAGAATGGGTAAATAAATTAGGTATAAAATTATAATTTTGATCCTATGGTAAGGATTAGATTGTTGTCTTTTATGCTGCTGTTTTCAGTTTTCAGTCAGGCGCAATCTAATTTTGAAGATTTTTTAAACCCTTCAGATTCATTAAATATAGCTAGACAGACCGGAGTTTATATTGGTGAATCGGTTGCTTTAGGAACTACTTTGGTGGGATTGAATCAAATTTGGTACAAAGATTATCCGCAAACCAATTTCCATTTTATTAATGATAATAAACAATGGCTTCAACTGGATAAGATTGGACATGTGTATTCGTCTTATCATTTAGGTCGAGTTGGCGCAGAATTATTGTCTTGGAGTGGTGCTTCTAAAAATGAGCAATTAGTTTATGGAGCAACATTAGGATTTGGTTTTTTAACTGTGGTTGAAACATTTGATGGTTTTTCGCAGGAGTGGGGAGCTTCTTCAGGTGATATAATTGCTAATGCAACGGGTACGGCTCTTTATGTTTCTCAAGAATTACTTTGGAAGGAACAACGAATTATTCCTAAATTTTCTTTCCATCAGACCAAATTCGCTTCACAACGTCCGGAAGCGTTAGGTGCTGCTTTAAATGAGCAAATTTTAAAAGATTATAATGGTCAAACCTATTGGTTGTCTTTTAATATTCATTCTTTTACTAAAGATTCATTTTTTCCTAAATGGTTAAATTTAGCATTTGGTTATGGTGGTGAAGGTATGTTGTATGGAAACGATACAGAAGCTATTGAAAATAGTGTTTTGCAAAATCCGTACCGTCAATTTTACTTGAGTTTTGATGTTGATTTAACCAAAATTCAAACAAAATCCCATTTTTTAAAGACACTTTTTTCAGTTTTTAACACCATAAAAGTGCCTGCTCCAACTTTGCAATATGATGATTTTAACGGAGTTAAAGCGCATTTTATCTACTTTTAGATATTATTAACAAGCTGTAAATCAATATTATAATTTTTTTTGTATCTTTGTACCGGTAATTTCAGATGGGTGACAGACGCTGAGAAATAACAATTCATGATAAAAAAAGGGTCATACATTTTAGGATTGACACTCCTAGTATTAGTAGTTTCATCAGGTTTTATAACTATAGAAACTGAGAAAATTGAAGGTTTTCATTTAGCGGACAACGAAGTGATGTTATATCATGTTCCTAATCAATATGAAAATGAAGATGTGGTGGTTTTAAAAGTTCCACATGTAGGTAAAACATTTCATGGTTTTGCTCAAAAAATGGCTTACAAAGAGTCAAGAGGTATGTTACACTTAGTGAATCCTTACGGATATATGGGTAAATATCAATTCGGTAAAAGTGCACTACGTACTGTAGGTATTTATGATTTTCAAGAATTTTTACGAAATGCTGCATGGCAAGACAAGGCTTTTCAAGCATTAATTGCACGTAATAAATGGGAATTACGCAAAGAAATTGCAAAATATTCTGGAAGAATTATTAATGGTGTAGAAATTACAGAATCTGGATTAATTGCCGCTGCTCATTTAGGAGGTGCTGGTTCGGTAAAAAAATACTTGAGAAGTAATGGGCGTAATGGTTTTAAAGATGGTTTTGGAACATCATTATCAAGTTATATCAGAAAATTTTCAGGATACGATATTTCGCATATTAAGGCAGATTCAAATGCAAAAGTGAATTTAGAATAATTACATTTTGTGCAAAATAAAAATACAAGGTCGATTATGTAAATCGGCCTTTTCTTTTTTCCATTCGTTTACTGTTTTCGTTTTGATGTATTCGGTTGGTAAAGTAATATCACAAGCGATACACAAATAAGTGCTTGGCTGTAAGATTTGTAATAAATCTTCCATTAGTTTATTGTTTCGGTAGGGTGTTTCAATAAATAATTGGGTTTGATTTTTTTCTTGCGACAAACGTTCAAAACTTTTTAATGCTTGTTTTTTATCATTTTTATCAATGGGTAAATAGCCGTTAAAAGCAAAACTTTGCCCGTTCATTCCGCTCGCCATCAAAGCTAATAAAATAGAGCTTGGACCAACTAGAGGTACTACTTGAATGCCTTTTTCATGAGCTATTTTTACAATTGCAGCACCAGGGTCAGCTATACCAGGACATCCTGATTCACTCATTAAACCTATATTTTCACCATTTAGCAAAGGCTTTATGAATTCATAGTGATCTGTTATTTCAGTATGTTTATTTAATACAGAAATTTTTAAATCAGGTTGTTTCTTTTCTGGATGAATGCTTTTTATGAATTTTCGAGCAGTTTTTTCGTTTTCAACAATATAAGTGTCTATAAAATCAATTGTTCTTTTGATGGTGTGTGGCAAAACATCTTCAGGTACTACTGTAGTTTCTCCAGGATTCGATAGTGTACAAGGAATTAAGTATAATTTGCCTAAAGAATTTGATTTCATAGTTTTAAAGCTTAAGTTTTCTTGCAATTTCCTCACAAGCTTGATCTAGCATATCAAAAACGTTTTCAAATCCGTCTTGACCACCATAATAAGGGTCTGGAACATCAACGTTTTCACCAGGAAAAAGTTCGTTTAAAATTAATTTTACTTTAGATTTTGCTTCTTCATTTGGAGCTAATGCCAAAACATCTTTGTAATTAGAATTATCCATTACAAAAATATGGTCAAAAATATCAAAATCACTTTTTTTGAATTGTCTCGCCCTTTGGTTAGTAATGTCTAACCCTCTATTTTTTGCTGTAGAAATTGAACGCTTATCGGGCAATTCGCCTGCATGCCAGCTTCCAGTTCCAGCTGAATCAACTACGAAATCTTTTGTAAGTTTGGAACGCATTATACCTTCTGCCAAAGGAGAACGGCAAATATTTCCCAAGCAAACCATTAAGATTTTAACCGACATTTTACAGTGATAGTTTTTTGTTGATATCGTCAACAAACTTTTTAAATTGTTTATCTGTAGCTACAAGATTATCAACTGTTTTACATGCATGTAAAACGGTCGCGTGATCTCTGTCTCCAATTTGAGAACCAATGTTAGCTAATGAAGCTTTGGTGAATTTTTTTGCAAAAAACATGGCCAATTGTCTAGCTTGAACTACATGACGTTTTCTTGTTTTAGATTGCAAAGTTTCAACATCTAATTGGAAATAATCAGAAACTGTTTTTTGAATATAATCAATCGAAATTTCACGTTTTACATTTTTAACAAATTTTTCAACAACTTGTTTCGCTAAATCAATTGTAACTTCACGTTTATTAAAAGAAGACTGAGCGATTAAAGAAATAATTGCGCCTTCTAATTCACGAACATTTGATTTGATGTTTTTTGCTACATATTCAATAATTTCATCAGGCATTTCTACACCATCTCTAAATAAAATATTTTTTAAAATAGAAATACGCGTTTCATAATCCGGTTGGTGTAACTCAGCCGAAAGTCCCCATTTAAAACGAGATAATAAGCGTTGCTCAATATCTTGCATGTCTACTGGTGCTTTATCAGACGTAAGAATTACTTGTTTTCCATTTTGGTGTAAATGATTAAATATGTGGAAGAAAACATCTTGCGTTCCTGATTTACCAGATAAAAATTGAACGTCATCAATAATCAAAACATCAATTAATTGATAGAAGTGAATAAAGTCGTTACGTGTGTTTTTCTTAACCGAATCAATATATTGTTGTGTGAAAATTTCAGCAGAAATATATAAAACCGTTTTTTCTGGATATTTATCTTTGATTTCCACTCCAATAGCGTGTGCTAAGTGTGTTTTTCCAAGACCAACACCTCCAAAGATTAATAATGGATTGAACGAAGTTCCTCCAGGTTTGTTAGCAACTGCCATACCTGCACTACGTGCTAAACGGTTTGAATCTCCTTCTAAAAAATTATCAAAACTATAATTTGCATTTAACTGTGATTCGATTTTTAAATTACGAATGCCAGGAATGATAAATGGGTTTTTAAGTTCTGGATTTTTATTAACAATTGGAACATCAACTTCTTGAGGTTTTACCGCAGTTCTATTGTAACTTGGAATTTGCTCTGTAAACGGAAGTTTATTACCATAAGTGTTTTCCATTTTAATTTTATACAATAACTTTGCACTCGGACCCAATTCTTTGGTTAGAGCTACTTTTAATAATTTTACATAGTGTTCTTCTAACCATTCGTAGAAAAATTTACTAGGTACTTGAATAGACAACGCGTTATCGTTTAGCTCAACTGACTGTATAGGTTCAAACCAAGTTTTGTAGGCTTGATCTTGAATATTGTCTTTTATGAAAGACAGACAGTTATTCCATACCGATTGCGCAGTTTTAGTCATAAATTCTATTCTTATTAATAGTTGTTTTTTTGTTTTGTATAGGTTATCTTACAAAAAAGAATAGGGGTTCTTTTTTTATTCTTTGGGATAGCAAATATGTGAACAATTTTCTTTAAAAAAAATTTTTTTGCTATTGATTTTTTAAAAAAAATATTGTAAGTCATTTTAATAATTTTTTAAGATTAATTTAATATCAGTTTAATATGAGAGAATATCAATTTCAAGTTCGTGTACGTTATGCAGAAACCGATCAGATGGGAGTGGTTTATCATGGTAATTATGCACAGTATTTTGAGATGGGACGCGTGGAATGGCTAAGAAATATGGGAGTTTCTTATAAATGGATGGAAGAAAATGGAGTGATGCTTCCTGTTGTTTCGTTATCAATGAATTACAAAAAGCCTGCAAGGTATGATGATTTATTAACGGTAAAAACAATTTTCAAAAGTCAGACTTCAGTGAAGATAGAATTTGACTATGAAATATACAATGAAGCAAATGAGTTATTAACAACCGGTTATTCAATGTTAGTATTTGTAGACATGAAATCTGGGCGTCCAATGGTGCCACCAAGCTATGTTTCAGAAAAAATAAATGCGTTGTAAAAAGCTATTTTTCAATCAATTTTACTTCATACAAATTTTCAAAAGTGTCCAATAGATTTTGGGCATTTTTTTTTCGGGTTGCAATCTCAATTTCACAATCCATTTCCATTTTTTGTGAAACAATTTGTAGATTTTTTTCTTTGATAATTCGCATCACTTTATTCATGTGTGCATAACCAAATGATATAATAAAATGCTTGTCAATTGTTTTTTCGATAATAGTAGCATTTTCCATAGCCATTTGCGCCGCCGTTTTATAAGCTGAAATTAATCCGCCAACGCCTAATTTTACGCCTCCAAAATAGCGAACAACTACAATTAATATATTAGTTACTTCAAAAGATTGTATTTGACCATAAATAGGCATTCCAGCACTATTATTTGGTTCGCCATCATCATTCGCTCTATATTGAATTTTTTCTGTTCCAATTTGGTAAGCATAACACCAATGTCTTGCTGAAAAATGTTCTTTTTTTAATTGGTCTAAAATTTCTTTAACTTCTTCTTCAGATGTTACTGGAAATGCATAGCCAAAGAATTTGCTGTTCTTTTCTTTAAATAAAATTTCTTCGGAAGCAGCTGTAATGGTTTTATAAGTATCGTTAATTATTGTTGTCAAAATTAAAAGCTAAATTTTTTAGAAAATAAATCTACTACATCTTCTTTTCCTACTTCTAGATTCCAAACTTGAAGTCCTAGTTTTTCAGCAACTTCTGTGTTTTCTTTTTTGTCATCAATAAATAATGTTTTCTTAGGATTCAAATTATGATTGTTTATCACATATTTAAAAGCATCTTCTTCTGGTTTTCTAAGTTTAATTTCATACGAAAAATATACTTTTTCAAAACAACTATAAAAGTCGCGGGCAAAAGTTTGTCCTTCTTTGTGCTCAAATTTTTCAATATGAGTATGGTCGGTATTGCTTAAAAGAAACAAGCGATACTTTGATGAAATCATTTGTAAAAATTCTAATCGATACAATGGAAAATCACCTAGAATTGAATTCCAAGCACTTCTAATGCTTATTAAATCTGCATCAGGTAAGTGTTTTTGAAACCCAGACATAAATTCTAATTCGTCAATTTTTCCGAGTTCATACTTTTTGTTTAAAGCGTCTAAATCTTCGTGCCAAGCGGTTAAGCCTAATTTTCTAAATTCGGTATCTATCGCTTGCTTGTCTAAATTGATAAAGACATCTCCAAAGTCAAAAATAATTGCTTCAATCATAATTTCTGATAATTTTAAGTTGGTCATCCATTATGTCAAAACGGTTTACTGGAAATCCAGTTAACTTTGGGGCATTTGTTCCGTTTTGAAATTTTATTTGTCCGTTAAAAATCCTTGCTTCGTCCCAAATTCCTGCGTCTATAAAACTTTGTAAGGTTTTTAAACCACCTTCAATTATAATCGATTGAATTTCATGTTTGTACAATATTGATACAATAGAATGAACAAGGCTTTTACCAAAGATAACATTTTCATAGATACAATTTTCAGTTGTTGAAAAATTTTCAGTTGCTGTAATGAAAATTGTTTTTTGTGAATTATCTTTTACATTGTAATTTTTTGAAACTTTTCCGGATTTATCTAATACAATTCGAATTGGATTATTTCCTGAAAAATCACGAGCATCTAATTTCGGATTATCGTCTAAAACCGTATTTGTTCCCACTAAAATCGCTTGTTCTTCCGTGCGCCATTTGTGAACCAATTGTCTTGAGTATTGATTTGTAATCCAAACCGGACTTTTTTCTTCTCTCGAAATCGGAGCAATAAAGCCATCAGCGGTTTCAGCCCATTTCAAAATAATATAAGGTCTTTGTTTTTGATGAAAAGTAAAAAAACGTTTGTTGAGTTCGTTGCATGCGTCTTCTAAAATGCCAACGGTTACGTTTCTACCGCTTTCGACTAATTTTTTGATGCCATTTCCAGCCACTTTTGCAAAGGGATCAACGGTTCCAATCACAACATTCGGAATTTCATTTGCGATAATCAAATCACAACAAGGAGGTGTTTTTCCGAAATGACTACACGGTTCTAAACTCACATAAATCGTAGCTCCTTTCAATAATGATTTGTCTTTTACAGAGTTTACCGCATTGACTTCCGCATGTGGTTCGCCTGCTTTTTTATGCCAACCTTCGCCAATAATCTTACCTTCGTGCACAATCACACTTCCTACTAACGGATTAGGATAAGTAGTTCCTAAACCATTTTTAGCGAGTTCAATACAGCGTTTCATGTAAAATTCGTGCGTCGTCATAATACAAAAGTAGTATTTTTAAGATAGAGTTAATAATCGATTCTATCAATTTATGTACTTTTACCCAACAATAAAAATGCTATGCTAATTAGAGAAATCCAACAAAAAGATAATGAAGCAATTGCTAAGGTAATTCGTGCTATTTTCCATGAATTAGACGCACCAAAAGTAGGAACAGCTTATGCTGACCCTATTTTGGATACGTTATACGAAGTATATCAAGCACCACGTTCTATATATTATGTCGTGGAAAATGAAGGGAAAGTTGTTGGAGGTTGCGGTGTGGCATCTTTAGAAAATGGAAATGTTTCTGTATGTGAATTACAAAAAATGTATTTTGCACCTGAAATTAGAGGAACAGGTTTTGCCGAAAAAATCATCGAAAAATGTCTAGAATTTGCAAAAATACAAGGATATGAAATCTGTTATTTAGAAACTTTATCGTTCATGACAGCAGCTCAAAAACTTTACAAAAGAATAGGATTTGAAAATATTTGTGCTCCAATGGGAAATACAGGACACAGTAGTTGTGAAGTTTGGATGACGAAGAAATTAGTTTAAAAATTATGCTACTAAAACAATACAAAACCCATTTTTTCGATTCGTTAAAAAATATCCAAGATGAACAAGAAATCGAAAGTTTCTTTTTCATCTTAACTGAATATTTGCATAATTTAAAACGAGTAGATGTAGCTTTGAATTCCAATTTTGAACTTTCGGACGAAGAAGTTCAAAAATGGAATGCTATTTTAGTGGATTTACAACAAGAAAAACCCATTCAATACATCACGGGTGAAGCTTGGTTTTATGGTTTAAAATTTGAAGTCAATGTAAATACCTTAATTCCAAGACCAGAAACAGAAGAACTTGTCGAATTCATTCTTAAAGAAACTTCCAGCTTCCAACTTCCAGCTTCCAACCTAAACATTCTCGACATTGGAACAGGAACAGGTTGTATTCCCATTTCATTAAAAGCTAATTTACCACAAGCCAATGTTTCAGCTATTGATGTTTCCGAAAAAGTATTAGAAGTTGCCAAAAGAAATGCCGAATCAAATAAAGTAGAAATCAATTTCATTCAAGCCAATATTTTAGAAGTTGAAGATTTAAATCAACATTTTGATATTATCGTTTCAAATCCCCCTTATGTTCGTAATTTGGAAAAAGAAGAAATCAAGAAAAATGTCTTGGACTACGAACCGCATTTAGCATTGTTTGTAGAAGATACAGATGCTTTACTTTTTTATAGAAAAATTGCACAATTAGCTTTAAAAAACTTGTCTCCAAACGGATTATTGTTCTTCGAAATCAATCAATATTTAGGAAAAGAAACGGTTGAATTATTACAAAATTTAGGTTTCAAAAATATCGAATTGAAAAAAGATATGTATGGTAATGATAGAATGATTAGATGTTCGATTTAACCTAACACAAATTACACAAACTCCTTAGCGAACTTTGCGTAAAACTTTGCGTCTTTGCGTTTAAATTACTCGTAACGCAACGCTTCTACTGGATCTAATTTAGCGGCTTTTAAAGCTGGAACCAACCCAGAAATAATGGTAACTAAAATTGTGGTAATTATCGTAGCAGTAATTGCTAACCATGGTGTGCTGAATTCAAATTTAAGTAAAGAAGCAATTAAATATCCTGTACCAATTCCTAAAATTAATCCGAGTAATCCACCCAGTTGGCTAATTACAAAGGTTTCTGTTAAAAATTGCCATCCAATAGTTGATTTTTTTGCTCCTAAAGATTTTCGAACACCAATTTCTCGTGTTCTTTCAGTTACAGAAACTAGCATAATATTAGTTAACGCAATTGTAGAACCAAAAACAGTTAGCAATCCGATAACCCAAGCAATAATACTCAAAAACTCTACTTCTTCAAGTAAAGTGCGTCTTAAATCATCGCTACGTTCTATTCCAAAATTGTCTTTTTCTACTGGACTCAGTTTTCGAACTCTTCGCATGGTGATGATTGCGTCGTCAACTGCTTCATTTAATAAGGCTTCGTTGTTTACCATCACATCTAAATCATAATTGATGTTTGGTGCCGAAAAAAGCGAACGCGCCACTTGGGTAGGAATCAAAACTCGTAAATCTTGACTATTGCCAAATGTGGAACCTTTTTCTTTTAAAACACCAATTACTCTAAACTTTGCACCACGAATCGAAATGATTTTATCAATCGGATTCAAATTGGCAAACAGGCCTTTTTCAAAATCAGAACCTAAAATACAAACGTAGTTGTTGTTTGCAACATCAAAAGAATTCATGTTTCTTCCTTTTACTACTTCCAAACCTTTATTTGGGCAAAAATTTTCGTCAATACCTACTACAGAAATTTCTGGATCGGTTTTTTTGTCTTGGTATTTTACTTCAATGGCTGAACCCGCCGTAAAAGACAATGAGGTAGAAGTAAACGGAAAATTATATTTGTCTTGAAATGCTTTTGCTTGTGGATAGCTAATGATAGGATTTACACGTTGTTCTGCGTCATTTTGATTGATTTCTGAAGAAAAATCGTATTGGCTTATAGAAAAAGTATTCGATCCCATTGATGCAAAATTATTCAACAATGAATTTTCTAAAGCGGTAACCAATGTTAATACACCCACCAAAGCCCAAATTCCAATTGCAATAATTAAAACTGTTAATGAAGTTCGCAAAGCCTGACTTTTAATAGAATCAAGCGCAATTTTCGTATTTTCCTTAAATAATCCTACCATGACTATAAGACTACAAATTATTTATTTTGTTACATTAAAAAAGTAATTAGTAAAAAGTAACTAGTAATTAGTCTTATAATTTTTTGAAGTCAGTAATATATCCGATATTTGCATTGCAAAAAAACAGAATTGTCTTATTGACACATTTTCAAATTGACACATTAGAAAAATGGCACAAAAACCAAGCATACCAAAAGGAACTCGAGATTTTTCACCAGCAGAAGTGGCGAAACGCAATTATATTTTCAGTACGATAAAAACCAATTTTGAGAAATTTGGCTTTCAACCTATTGAAACGCCTTCGTTTGAAAATTCAGAAACCTTAATGGGAAAATATGGGGAAGAAGGCGATCGACTGATTTTTAAGATTTTGAATTCGGGTGATTATTTTTCTACTTTTAATAGAGCTTTAGCTGTTTATTTTAAGGTCGTTTTTTCTCGAGTAATTAAGGAAATTTATAAAGATTCTGATTTAAATAGTGTTGAAAGATTTAAAGAAATTCTAACATCTAAAGATTTTATTGACTTTATAGTTGAAGAAGTTAATAAAACTAAGAATGAAGAATATAAAATTCAAGATTTTTATAATGATTCTTTAAAAAAATTATTAGAAGACCAGATTGATTTTTTAAAAAATTCAAATTTATTAAATCAGTTATTTGAGGAAAAAAGTAATGTAGTTGGTGAATATGATTTTGATAATAATAAAAAATTACAAAGTCTCATAGATAATTTGGTTGAGAATACTTTAGGTAAATGGTTGAAAAATGTTGATAGTAAAGATTTAACAAAACAAATTTCTGAAAAAGCACTTCGTTACGATTTAACCGTTCCTTTTGCGCGTTATGTGGTGCAACACCAGAACGAAATTGAGTTTCCGTTTAAGCGTTACCAAATTCAACCCGTTTGGCGTGCGGATCGACCTCAAAAAGGACGTTTCAGAGAGTTTTATCAATGTGATGCGGATGTGGTGGGTTCGAATTCGCTTTGGCAAGAAGTGGAGTTGGTGCAATTGTATGACTCAGTTTTTAGTCAGTTAGGTTTAGGTGGCGTTACGATTAAAATTAACAATCGTAAAATATTATCAGGAATTGCTGAGGTAATTGGCGCTTCGGATAAATTGATTGATTTTACGGTAGCTTTAGATAAATTAGACAAAATAGGTGAGGACGGCGTGAAAAAAGAAATGTTAGAAAAAGGCATTTCGGAAACGGCGATTGAAAAAGTACAACCATTGTTCAATTTCACTGGTACTATCAACGAAAAAATAGAAAAATTAGCGAATTTATTAGCGAATTCAGAAGAAGGAATGAAAGGCGTAAACGAGTTGCAATTCATTTGTGATAACGTTACGACTTTAGGTTTGCAAACTGCTTTCTTGGATTTAGACGTGACGTTAGCTCGTGGTTTAAATTATTACACAGGCGCTATTTTTGAAGTCGCTGCACCAAAAGGTGTTGCTATGGGTTCGATTGGTGGCGGTGGACGTTATGATGATTTGACGGGTATTTTTGGATTGAAAAACATGTCGGGTGTAGGAATTTCATTTGGTTTAGACCGAATTGCTTTGGTAATGGAAGAAGTAGGTTTGTTTCCAGAAGCTGTTTTAGCCACATCAAAAGCATTGTTCTTAAACTTTGGTGATAAAGAAGCGTTGTACGCGATGAAAGCCATCGGAAAATTACGTCAAAAAGGAATCAAAGTAGAATTATATCCAGATAAATCAAAAATCGACAAACAATTCAAACATGCTGATAGAAGAGGAATTCCATTTGCAGTAATTGTAGGAGAATCGGAAATGGAGCGTGAAGAATTTGGCTTGAAAAATTTAGCTACTGGCGAACAACAAAAAGTGGACTTTGCAACATTAGTTACTTTATTACAATAAATAATAGTTGAACTTTGTCCTTGAACTTGTAATTGATTTTTGATATGAATGTAGACGACGAAGCTAAAAAAGTAATTTGGTCACTTCAGAACAACAAACGTACTGAAGCAGAACGCAATGTATTTGCTCCAACCGGCAAAAAACCGATGAATAAAACCGTAGTTTATATTTTCTCGGCGATTGGAATTACTTTTTTGATGAGTTTTGCGTTGTCACAGTTTTCAAAAGAAACCACGCAATTTTGTTTTCTAATTGATAGTTATTGCTTCAATTCTACCGAAAATCCAATTGCTTACACGTTTTATATTTTTATGAATCTTTGGATTTTGATTTTAGGAATTGGAATGGCTTATTTGATAGGGAAGAAGTTAGGGAATAAATTTAAAATATAGACTTACCCGTTTTTAAAAATCTCTTTCACAGCCGCTTCGTAATTCTTACTATTTCCCGCTTTTTTAATCTTTTTGTATGTCTTTTGTGGATTGGAAAATGATTCTGAAAAGTATTCCCAAAAACCAAGCATTTTCATGCGAATAGGTGTTGGACCTTGTAAATAAGCATCATATTCTCTGTAGATTTCATCGTGGAAAGCTTCAAAAAGCTCCAATCTATTTTTAGGATATTCTGTAGTGTTATTTTTAATCATTGAAGGTAAAAACGGATCAGCAATTAAACCTCTGCCAATCATCCAATGATCAATTGAAGGAAAGCGTTCTTGTAATTCTTTGAATTTAGCTACCGATGTAATATCGCCATTGTAATAAAGCTTCTGTTTTGAGGTGTCTAAACATTTCTGAAACGAGTCTAAATCGACACCACCTTTGTATAATTGTTTGCCAATTCGAGCATGAATTGCAATGTTTTTAATTGGATATTGTTCTAAAATGGGGAAAACATCTAAAATTTCGGTTGGATTTTCATAACCCATTCGCATTTTCATCGAAACAATAATGTCGGTTTCATTATGAACACGTTTTAAGATGTGCTCAATTTGCGAAGTATTACTTATCAATCCCGAACCCATACCGCATTTAGCCACCATTGGATAGGGACAACCTAAGTTCCAATTCAATTCTTTGTATCCAAATTGCTGTACGTATTTAGCAACGAATAAAAATTCTTCAGCATCATTCGTAATAATTTGCGGAATAACTTCTAAAGTTGAATTGTTCTCAGGAAGAATATCACGTTCGTAAGAACCTTTTACCGCCAATTTTCCATTCAACTTAATGTAAGGCGAATAAAAAGTATCGATGCCACCAAAGTGTTTGTGAAAGGCGTTTCGGAATCTAAAATCGGTAAATCCTTGTAAAGGTGATGATAATAAGGTAATGCTCATGAGGCAAAGGTAATGGTTTATTCTCTTTTTTGTTCGAATAACCAATTATACATAGCATCTTGATGAAAAATATTCTCTACACTTCCGTGATTTCCTCCTTTTATAACAGTGAATATTAGCTTGGCTTTTTCGTTACACTTTCGAATAGCATTCACTACTTTTTCTGATTCTGACATAGGAACAATGTAATCTTTATCACCATGTTGAATCCAAAGCGGAATAGTGGCTAATTTGCAACCATCGCTTACATTTCCGCCACCACAAATAGCAACAGCTGCCGTAATTTTATCTGCATGTTTTCCAGCAAAATGCAAGGTTCCGTAGCCACCTAAACTCATACCACATACATATACGCGAGTTGAATCGGTATTGTAATTTTTTTGTACATATTCTAAAACTTCTAAAACTTTATCTGGATTCCAGCTTCCTTTTGCGAGTTGAGGTGCTACTACAATGGCAGGAATTTTTCTTCCTTTATCCATAGCGCGAAGTACGCCATATCTTCTTACTCGATTTAAATCGGTTCCAGAAAGACTTTTTCCGTGCAGAAAAATTAAAATAGGTTGTTTTTCAGTACTTTCTTTTTCGGGTACATTAATCCAAAAAGGATAAGTGGTTTTATCGCTAATGGTTTTTAGTTGTGCCGAAACGGAATGAATACATCCAAATAACAAGAAAAAGTATAGGGATTTCATGACTTTTGATTTTAGAATGCAAAAGTAGCCTATTTGTTTTGAACTTAAAATAGAAAATGATGGTAAATAAAGAATCTCAGAACATGCTGAGATTCTTTATAATATTATTTGATTATTATTTTTTTGCTAAAATGTTTTGAATCTATCGAATTAGCTTGCACAATGTAGATACCTTTACTTAATCCTTTTGTCTTGATTGTAATTTGTTGTTGATTTTGATTGACAATTTTCCAAGTTTCAATTTTTTGACCTAATATTGAAAAGAGACTAACTTCATTTATGATTTCATTATTTAAAGAATTATTTATTTTAATTTCTTGTGTTTCATTGTCATAATAAACAGTAAGTTGGTCGTCAATAGTATTTAAATCAGTTGATAATGTAGGGTTGTAAAAGCGCAAACTGAATCGCGAAGCAATTACTCCTGCAGGAATAGTTATTTCCAATAAATTAGTTCTAATATCATAGTAAGAATCTGTTAAATTATCATGAATGTAGATAGGTTGATTGGGATCAAAGTTTTCTAAATTATCAATCATGAATTTCACTAATCCAGTTTGATTACTAATTACAGTCAATGGATATATGTTTGTATTATTGAAATAACCAACTCCTTGAATAATAAGATTGATATTACCCAATGGAAAATAAATGTCATTTGGTTGTGGGTCTAATATTTCTCCATCATATCCTGGGTTATAGTTGTCATCAGCATATTGATTCATAAAACCTAGTAATAGCTGTCTGTGCATATTGGTACAACCAGTATAGCCTAATCTTACAGTTGCAAATCCTGTAGATTGTGAGGTGATTGTGTTTTCGGATTTATTTTCTTTAATAGTACCTTTGAACATTATATTGGAATCAACTTCATTTTCTTTTACAAAATCTCTTTGGCTGTTTTGAAAAGTTATTTGTCCTCCAGTGTTGTTGCCTTTTATGATGTAGCCTTGCGCAACAGGAATTTCTCTTCCTGGAATTCTTGAACTAGATCCAGTTCCACTAATTAATGCTGGTGCGATAGGAGCAATTCCGCCTACAAGATTTCTTGCTCCATATCCACCTTGATAACCTGCCAAGACGTGGGTATTGTTTGATGGATAATGCTCCCAAAAGTATAATGTTCCAGTGATGTAACCTAAATTATCCAAAATAAAATCATTTGCGTCAAGTGCTGATGGGTATGGATTTCCAGTCAATAAAATGTTATTTGGCGCTATTTGTATTCCAGCGTGATTTATAACGCCATTATTAGGCTTTCCTGAAAAAACATAATTTTGAGGAACTATAGCTGGAGCTATTGCAATACCACTTCCTTTCATTGTAAATCCTTGACCAACTAAAAGCGTTGAGTTCTCATTAATTTGTTGCCAATTGGCATAAATTGGTGTAAGATTTGTAAATTTATTTAACCAAAATTTAGCCAATCGTAATGGGTTTGAAGAACCATCATAACCATTAATCCACGCAATTGGTTGAGGATTATTAGGATTAGTACCATCTTTTAAAACATTGGCTATTGTAAAACCAGTATTATTTTCAGTTGTTGAAACTATAGAACTTACGGGTGATGACCAATAGTTATAATTAAACTTATTACCTGTTCCTTGTTGGTCACGTTCTAAAATTCCAATACTTGAAGGGTCTAAATCGCTATCAGTTGTTTGAAGAAGTTGTGATCTTCCTTGTAAATCTATTTTTCCATCTAGTTTTAAATACCAATCATTTTGGAGTTTTGAATCTCCTTGCATGATTATAGTTATGTTTGGATCAATTAATAAACCTAAATCAATGTTATTAGAAGTAGTTGTTATATTGTGTTTGGCATGTATTATTGACCAATCATATTCTTCAGCATCAATACCTCTAATTTCTTTAATTGTTGAATGCACAGCAGTAGGAAAATCACCTGTTTGCTCTGTAATGAATGGCATTGGAGCTTCTTGATATTTTATAGTTTTTACATTATAAATTGTTGCTCCTATTGCTGTGTCAATGGTGGCTGTGGTATGATTATCAATAATATCATCTTTGTAATTATCCATTTTAAAGTATCGAATCAAATTAGCCCAAGGTAACGATGGAATATCTTTTGGGATGATTAATCCTCTCACTTGCCCAGCATTATTACCAATTTCCTGATAAATCATTTTTTGTAATTGTGCATCTGATAAAGCTATGTTGAAAAGTCTTATTTCATCAATTTTTCCTTTAAAATATTGAGAATTTGAGATTGGATTTTTTCCAATGGTGAATAAAGAGGCATCGGCATTTATTGCACCTGAGATTGAAGTACTTTTTATTTTTTCACCATTCACATATAGATGTAGGAAGCCATTTGTACCGTCATAAACAGCAGCTACATGAATCCATTGCGAGTCTGATAAGAAATTGTCATATTGTAAAACAGTTCCATTAGCAATTACTTTTAATTTTTTAGCACTATCTATAACTAATTTCAATTTATCTTGACCTACAACAACACCTTCAGAATTAAATAAGCTGTTTATATTAATCCACGCCATTAGCGAAGCATTCTGCCAACCGCCAAGTAGAGAAACATCTGCACCATAATCATTTCTTCCATCAAAAGATAAAAATAGTTTGCGCTCTAAATCTCTTGGAGAACCAAATTGATTATCATTTGTATCAAAATTATCAATGATTCCATCTTTATCATTGTCAGTAGTGCCATCAATTATACCATCACTGTTTGTGTCTAAATTAGCATAAAGAGTTGGTAAAATATCAAAGTTACTACCATTTGATTTTAAGTCAATATAATCTGGAAATCCATCTCCATTAGTGTCAATTACATAATTTAGAAATGGGGCAATAGTAGTACCTTGATCCAAATTACCATAAACATTAAAATTATAATCATAAATATCAAGAATTCCATCTCCAAAGCCTTCTAAATTGCCATCAGCATTAGTGTCTTTGTTTCTAAATGTTTCAGATTCTGGTCCGTCGCCAGTTCCATCGCCATCGATATCACCATCTCCATTTTCATAGCCTACATAAGCATTAATGTTTTCTGCCCATGATTCGTCTACATCAAAAATACTATCATTATCACTATCTAAATCTAAATAGTTTGGAACTCCGTCACCATCAGTATCAGGAACCAATTGAGATTCAGCAATGTCATGCATTCCATTTGAATTTGCATCAACCCAATTTACTACATAGGCTTTGCCTTCGCTTAGATTTCCTAAACCTACTTCAACAATATCTGGTAAGCCATCATTATCAGAATCTAAGTCGAATACATCTGCTACTCCATCACTATCTAAGTCACATAAAGTTTGAGATATTAAAATATCATCTAAGGCTAAATCGTTTCCAGTACCTCCTGTTTCATTGTTGATAAAAATTACTTTGAAAGCACTTACGTTTAGTACTAAATCTGCTGTAAAATGCTGCCAATCTCCAGCCAAATTACCAGCGGTGGTAGGTGTAATATCTCCAGTTTCTATGAAAGTTATTAAACCATCATTCATATCTCTAAATTCTACTCTTACATCCGGTCTCAATCTGGTGGCAATCCCTGGAGCATCTGTTCTATCTAGGTTTAAAACCCAAAAACTATATGTTATAGGAATGTTTGGTAATGCCCCAGAAATGGTTGCAGTATAAAAAATACCAGGTGTGTATGAAGCATTAAAAATCGCCATCCTTCCATTGGTATCTCCTGTATGATCACCTCCTAGATGCCAATATGCTGCTGCCCATGAAGCAATTTGTGCTGAGGACCCAACAGTATATTTACCATCATTCAAATCTACTGTACTTAAATTTGGACACTCAGGTGTATTTATTCCTGCTGTACCATCTTCATAACAATAGGTTGTAATAGCATTATAGGTAGTATTAATTGTTGTTCTAGCTCCTGTACCAAAAGTCTCATGTAAAAATTTATAATTTACTTTTGGACCATTCATTAAGTTACAATTACTTTCCTCTGTAGCATCTTGAATACAATCGTTATCATCATCAATATCAATGTTGTCAAATACTGCGTCGTCATCGCTGTCAAAAAAGGTTTGAATACCTTCGCCTTTTATTTCAAAAAGATAGGGGTTATTTGTATCAGCATTGCTTGAAATGGAAACAGTAGCGGTTTTCACGCCTAATGTTATAGGATTGAAAGTGATTTGAAACGTGGTTGAAGCCTCGCTATTAATTGTACTTGAAGGAAAACTAGACACACTAAAAGCACTACTTCCACTTATTTGAACAGTTGGACTACCTGATAAATTAATAGTGTTTGAGCCTATGTTTTTAATGGTGAAAGTCTTAATAATTGGAGTAGCTCCAATCTGTGTAGTTCCAAAGTCGGTCCCATTTGTTGTGATAGCAGATGAATTGTATGATACTACATTATTATTTGTTCCTGTTACATTAATAAAACTCCCAATAGGAGTGCCAGATAGACTTACATTGTCTATAAAATAATAATCTCCTGTATTGCTTTGGTTATCTCTTTCATCAAATCGTATTCTTACTAAAACTTGTGTATTTCCATTTGGAATATTTAATGTGTATGAAGAACCAACTGTAATTCCAGCAGCGGCCGAATGAGAAAAAGCTAAATTGTCTGATGTGTCATTTTTTCCATCAATTAATTTTGTTGAGGTATAGGTAAGACCATTGTTATAGGAAACGTCTAAATAAAAATCATCACTATCATCTGGAGTTCCGTCACAAGAAAAATGTAAGGTTACCTTTACATTAGTATACGCGCTAATATTTGTATTAGTAAACGAAATGGTAGGGTCATTAAATAAAAGCCCAACAATTGATGAATTAGAACCGCCAAAGCGCAATGAGTTAGGTGTTGAAACAAATCGGGATGTATTTGTTCCAATGGTACCCATATTTATAGAACTCGTATAATTCCATGTGTCAGCAGCACTACTGTCAAATCCTTGTGAAGTTATTAAGGTTTGCGAGTAACATACAATTTGTCCACAGTACCAGAATAAAATTGCCCATAGAAAATGGCTTGTAGTTGAGGTAATTTTCTTTTCCATAAATCATTGCATTAAAATTAGTATTCATTTAGTTCATTTCAGTGAATAGATTTTTGGGTATAAATGCTATTTTGGGGTGTAATTAGAAAAAAAATATGAATTTTAAAGGCGCTATGGATTATTTCACTGTAGCACAAAGTTGAATAATATAATTTTGAATGCCTATTGATAATTAATAACTGCTGTGAATTTCAGCATAAGTGTTTGTGTTTTGGAATAGCTAAAATTCCAACAAGTAAATAGTGTTTATCTTTTAGTAATCAATGGTTTATGATGAAATTCTTTGAAAGAGAAAATGAATCAGCTAAATAAAGTTGCTTAAAGAAAATGCTTTTTTTTGCAGTATTTTATTTTTTATAAATTCATTCTGGTTTGAAAATAGGAGAGGAGAAGTCATTTATTTTAAAAACACATCATAACCAAAACGCAACAAAGCAATTCCTACAATGATTAAAAAGAATATTCGTATAAATCCATTTCCTTTTGAAATGGCTAATCTTGCGCCTAACCATGAACCAGTAACATTACAAATTGCCATAGGAATTGCTAGAGACCAAATAATTTTTCCTTTTAAAATAAATAAAACGATGGAGCCGATGTTGGTAGCCAAGTTGACCAATTTTGCATAGATGTTGGCTTTTAAAAAATCAAAACCTAAAACAGCTATAAACACCATAATTAACAAACTTCCAGTTCCCGGACCAATAAATCCATCATAGAAACCTAAAAAAACACAAATTATGCAACCATAAATATAAGTTTGCTTTTTTGATAATTTATTTACTTGAAATTGTCCAAAATCTTTCTTGAAATAGGTGTATAGTAATAATAAAATTAAAACGACAAAAAGCAAAGGTTTCATAAAATCATTCTGCATTACATTGAGTAAACTTGAACCCAAATAGGCAAAACCAAATGAAAAAATTGCCATTACAAAGAATAGCTTCCAATTCACTTTTGACGATTTCAAATAATGATAGGTTGCCATAGTAGTTCCACTGAAACCAGGGATTTTTAAGGTTCCAATAATGGAAGCAACAGGAATATTAGGTAACAAAATTAAAGCGGCAGGTGTTTGAATTAAGCCTCCGCCACCTACAATGGCATCAATAAAACCTGCTACGAAAGAAGCAATACAAAGAAAAAGGATAATGTAGGTTTCCATTTTATAGTAATCAGTCACAGTGTTCAGTCACAGCAATACTGCTTACTGCGACTGAACACTGAATACTAAATTATACTCTTACAATATTAGCTCCAATCGCACGAAGTCTTTCGTCAATGCGCTCGTAACCTCTATCAATTTGTTCAATATTTTGAATGGTTGAAGTTCCTTTTGCTGTTAAAGCGGCAATTAACAATGAAATTCCGGCTCTAATGTCTGGCGAACTCATTGTTGTTGCTTTTAATTGTGATTCGAAGTTATGCCCCATAACCACAGCTCTATGTGGGTCACACAACATAATTTTTGCTCCCATATCGATTAACTTATCCACAAAGAATAAACGACTTTCAAACATTTTTTGGTGAATTAATACATCACCTTTTGCTTGGGTACAAACTACTAATACAATACTCAATAAATCTGGTGTAAATCCAGGCCATGGTGCATCAGAAATAGTTAAAATCGAACCATCAATATCGGTTTTAATTTCATACCCGTCCTTGTGAGCTGGTATGTGAATATCATCACCTTTTCGCTCTAAAGTAATACCTAATTTTCTGAATACATTAGGAATTTGCCCTAGATTATCCCAACTTACATTCTTAATTGTAATTTCACTTCTTGTCATTGCTGCAAGACCAATCCACGAACCTATTTCTACCATGTCAGGTAAAATTTTGTGTTCGCAACCGCCTAAACTTTCTACTCCTTCAATAGTTAATAAATTTGATCCTACGCCTGAGATTTTAGCTCCCATTGCGTTTAGCATTTTACATAATTGTTGTAAATAAGGTTCACAAGCTGCATTGTAAATCGTAGTGGTTCCTTCTGCTAAAACAGCTGCCATAACAATATTTGCCGTTCCTGTTACAGAAGCTTCGTCTAACAGCATATAAGAACCTTGTAGTCTTCCGTCAATTTCCACACCATAAAAATGGTCTTCTCTTTCGTATCTAAACTTGGCACCTAAATTAATAAATCCTTCAAAATGGGTATCTAAACGACGACGTCCAATTTTATCACCTCCAGGTTTTGGGATGTACCCGCAACCAAAACGAGCTAACAATGGACCTACAATCATAATAGAACCTCTTAAACTGCCGCCTTCTTTTTTGAAAGCTTCTGTTTTTAGATAATTTACATTGACTTCATCTGCTTGAAACGTATAATCGCCTGGGCCATTTTTTTGAATTTTAACGCCTAGATTACCTAAAAGTGTAATCAATTTGTTTACATCAATAATGTCTGGAATATTGGTAACTCTTACTTTTTCAGAAGTTAGTAAAACAGGACATAAAACTTGTAAAGCTTCATTTTTTGCTCCTTGAGGAGTAATTTCTCCTTTTAACGATTTGCCCCCTTCAATTTTAAATGTTCCCATGTAATTAACTATTTTTTTTGAATGTATTTTTATTGTTTTTGTTTAAGTGCCCTTTATTGTTATTGTTTTTCTTTACAATGCCGGGTTTGTTTGTACTGAACTGTGTTTTGTTAGACACTTTTTTGTTGACTTTCATCAAATCGTGTGTATTTGAAAGCTCTTCGTTTGATTTTGAAAGATTTAACTTTCCACCCGAAAGCTCTAACAAATGTTCAAAAATTACTTCATCAGTTACGGTATCTTTATTCCAGCTCAAATAGCACTTTTTCATGTGATTAGCGATAACTAAAACTAACGCATTTTTTAATTCACTCTCTTCCCAGCTGTTGGCTACATCAATCATGTATTTGATGTTATTGCCATAAAAACGATACTTTGGGAAATTTTGAGGATATTTTAAACGCTCGGGTTTTTGGGTGAGTATGTCTTTTGATGGAATTGGATAAGGTGAATCTACCTCTAAGTTAAAATCAGACATTATAAATAGCTGATCCCATAATTTGTGTTGAAAATCAGGCACATCTCTTAGGTGTGGATTTAACGAACCCATTACAGAGATGATATACTTTGCTGCTTTGTTTCGTTCTTCTCTGTCTTCAATTGCCGTTGCTTGGTCAATTAATTTTTGCAAATGCCTTCCATACTCGGGAATAATCAAATGTGAGCGTTGCGAATTATATTCTAAATAACTTACTTCTTCTGTCATGATTTTTTATAATGAAATGATGCCTTCAATATCTGAAACAGCAATATATTTATCAATTACACTTTGAGCACTAGGCATCAATACACTAATTGAAACACTTGTAAACTTTCCTGTTTTAGATTGTTGTGTGCTTATTACAGCACCCATATCGTTAAATTCTGCTTCTATTTTGGCAATACTATGATTATCTGAAGGCAAAATAAATTTAAATAAATACTCTGAAGGCCAAAGTGTTGAGTTTGACAATTCTTCTTTTAATCGAATGTAAAAATCTTCTGTTTTCTTATCCATCATCATTTCTTAATTGAAAAGCAAATATACTTTTTTATGTTCAGAATTATATTGTTAGCACTTATAAAATTTTTAAGTTGATTAGATTTTTAAAAAAACTTACTTTTGCCAATTAGATTTTCGTTTATGAATAAAGAAATTGTGGTTTTAATTGGTGGACCTAGCTCGGGAAAAACAACCTTAATTGAAGCACTTAAAGAAAAAGGATATACTTGCTATCCAGAAATTTCGCGTGAAGTTATCAAAGAAGCACAAGAACAAGGCATTGAACAATTGTTTCTTGAAAAACCTTTGTTGTTTAGCGAATTGCTTTTGGAAGGTAGAAAAAAACAATTTCGTTCCGCACAAAACGAAGATGCTCCAATTGTATTCTTAGACCGTGGAATTCCAGATGTTTTGGCATATATGCACTACATTGGCGATTCTTACCCTGCCTTTTTTGACCAAGCTTGCAAAGACCATACCTATACTTCTATTTTTGTATTGCCTCCTTGGAAAGATATTTATGTAAGTGATGCAGAACGATATGAAAACTATGAACAAGCTGTTTTAATTCATGAACATTTGATGGAAACTTACCAAAAGTATGGTTATTCAATTGTTGAGGTTCCAAGAGATACCGTTGAAAAACGTATTGATTTTATTGTGAAACATCTTACAAAATAAAACTTTTTGTACCTTAGTGTTTCTAAAAGCTTTAATTACATGCCAGAAGCCTTATTATTACTTCAAAAATATTGGAAACACGAAAGTTTTAGACCCCCACAAGAACAAATTATAGAATCGGTTCTAGAGGGGAACGACACCTTCGCTCTGTTGCCAACGGGGGGTGGTAAATCGGTTTGTTTTCAAATTCCAGCTTTACTTTTAAACGGAATTTGCTTGGTAGTTTCGCCTTTGATTGCCTTGATGAAAGATCAAGTGCAAAATTTGCAAAGTAAAAACATAAAAGCAATTGCCTTAACGGGTGGTATTTCTCAGGATGAAGTAATTGATATATTAGACAACTGCCAATTCGGAAATTACAAATTTTTATACCTTTCGCCAGAAAGACTACAACACGATTGGATTGTAGATCGATTGAAACAATTGCCTATTAATTTAATTGCCATTGACGAAGCGCATTGTGTAAGCCAATGGGGACACGATTTTAGACCCGCGTATTTAAAAATTTCCCAACTAAAAACTGCATTTCCTAAAACACCTTTTTTAGCCTTAACAGCCACTGCAACTAAACGTGTTCAAAAGGATATATGTGAAAGCTTAGCCTTAGAGAATACCAAGTTTTTTACCAAATCATTTTCGCGAGATAATTTAGCTTATCATGTTATTAAAACAGAAGATAAGTTATTTAAAATACAACAAATTTTAACCAAAAATCCACAACCTTCAATTGTGTATGTTCGCAATCGAAAAGCATGTATTGAAACATCTCAACAATTACAGCAGTTAGGATTTACGGCTACTTTTTATCACGGAGGTTTGCCTGCAAAAGAGAGAGAAAAAAACATGCAGTCTTGGTTAGAAAATAAAGCCCAAGTTATGGTGGCTACAAATGCTTTTGGAATGGGAATTGACAAACCCGATGTAAAAACGGTTATTCATATTCAACTGCCGGAAAATATCGAAAATTATTACCAAGAAGCAGGAAGAGCAGGAAGAAATGGTGAGAAAGCTTTCGCAATTATTTTAACCAATTTAGGTGATATCGAATACACAAAAAGGCAATTTATTGATGTTTTACCCGATAAAAAATTTGTTCGTGAAGTGTATGTGAAATTGAATAACTTTTTTCAAATCGCTTATGGAGATGGCTTTAACGAAAGTTTTGCCTTTAACTTGAATCAGTTTTGTTCACACTACAATTTCCCAATTTTAAAAGTGTTTAATGCACTGCAATTTTTAGATAGGCAAGGGGTATTGACTTTTCAGAATGAATCTTCGGAGAAAATGAGCTTGCAATTTATCATACCAAGTAAAGAAGTACTTCGCTACATTAGTTTACATCCGCATGATGAGGCTATTATTACCACCATTTTGAGAACCTATTCCGGAATTTTTGATATAGAAACAGTAATTAATCCACATCTAGTTGCTAAAAAAGCGAATTGTTCAGAAGCGAATGTTGTTAAAGTAATTGAACAATTAGCCAATAACAATTGTATTGCTTTGCATGCTAAAAACAATGATAGTGCAATAACATTTAATGAAGTGCGTGAGGACGATTTAACAATTAACCGAATTGCTAAATTTTTAGAACATCAAAATCAATTAAAACAAGATCAATTTCAAAGTGTAATTGATTATATTTCTAATGAAGATAGTTGTAAGAATAAATTGTTACTTGCATATTTTGACGAAATAACAACAACTGATTGTGGTATTTGTTCCTATTGTATCACTAAAAAGAAACAAAATCCTTTGGCGACAACAGATTTGATTCTACAATTATTACAAAAAGGAAATTTATCTTCACGAGAAATTGAAAATTCGCTTCAAATTTCTGCTGAAGCCACTATCTTTGCATTGCAATTATTGTTAGAACACAACAAAATTGCTATTAATTCACACAATCAATATTACACATTATAATGGAAAAACTTCGAATTGTATTCATGGGAACACCCGACTTTGCTGTGGGTATTTTGGATACTATTTATCAAAATAATTATGAAATCGTTGGCGTAATTACAGCACCAGATAAGCCCGCAGGTCGAGGTCAAAAAGTAAGTACAAGTGCAGTGAAAGAATATGCGGTTTCTAAAAACTTGCGTTTATTGCAACCTACCAACTTAAAAGCGGAAGATTTTTTAGCTGAGTTAAAAAGTTTGGATGCAAATTTACAAGTTGTTGTAGCGTTTAGAATGTTGCCTGAAGTAGTATGGAAAATGCCAAAATTAGGTACTTTTAATTTGCATGCCTCTTTATTGCCCCAATACCGTGGTGCTGCTCCTATCAATTGGGCAATTATTAATGGAGAAACCAAAACGGGTGTAACCACTTTTTTTATTGATGACAAAATTGATACCGGTGCGATGATTTTGAGTAAAGAAACAAGCATTGGTGCTAATGAATCTGCTGGAGAATTGCACGATAGATTAATGCAATTAGGAAGTGAAACAGTCATTGAAACCTTGCAATTAATAGAAAAAGGAGAAGCTACTACAACAATTCAAACGGAAAATCCAGCGATAAAAACTGCTTACAAATTAAATAAAGACAACTGCAAAATAGATTGGAGCCAATCTGGAACCGCAATTTTTAATTTAATTAGAGGTTTGTCGCCCTATCCAGCAGCGTGGACCTATATTAAAGATGGCGAAAACGAGTGGAATGTAAAAATTTACGCAGCATCTTTCGAAGAAAAAGTGCATATTGATGCAGTTGGAAAAGTTAGCACTACAAAAAAAGAAATTTTTATTACTACTAAAGATGGTGTGCTAAAAGTTACTAGCTTACAATTTCCGGGAAAGAAAAGAATGCTAGCGCACGAACTTTTAAATGGAATAACTTTTTCAGAAAACGCCATCGCGCTGTAAGCCCTGAAAACGCTATAATTGAGCCTAAATTTTAAAAAAACAAACAATGTTATTAACATTTGAGCTATTTTATTAACATTTTTATCGAAAAGTTTGTCAAATGCTTGCACAGCTCAATTATACCGCTAAATTTGTCATATAATAATTAAGTTTAACCAATTATAAATAACTTTAATCATGAACAAATCAGAATTAATCGATGCAATGGCAGCTTCTGCTGGTATTACAAAAGCAGCTGCTAAATTAGCTTTAGAATCATTTTTAAGCAATGTTGAAGGAACTTTAAACAAAGGTGGAAGAGTTTCTTTAGTAGGTTTCGGATCTTGGTCAGTATCTAAAAGAGCTGCAAGAGATGGTAGAAATCCTCAAACTGGAAAAACTATCAAAATTGCTGCTAAAAATGTAGTAAAATTCAAAGCTGGTGCTGAATTAGAAGGAGCAGTAAACAAAAAATAATTTTTTGATTATACAGTATAAAAGTCTCGATTATGTCGGGACTTTTTTGTTTATAATCGATTTTATTTGATTTTGTAAACTTTTTTTGATAACTTTAGGTAATAAAATTGCAGAAATATGATATCAACTTTACCAAAAAAAGGTCACTTACTTATAGCTGAGCCTTCTATTTTAGGCGATGTTTCATTTAATCGCTCTGTAATTTTACTTGCAGAGCATAATGACGAAGGTTCAATCGGTTTTATCTTAAATAAACCTTTAAATTATTCCATTAATGATTTGATTCCTGAAATCGATGCTGCGTTTAAAATCTATAATGGCGGTCCAGTAGAGCAGGATAACCTGTACTTTATTCACAATATTCCAGAAATTATTCCGAATAGTATCGAAATTTCAAACGGTATCTATTGGGGTGGCGATTTCGAAACTACAAAACACCTTATCAATACAGGTAAAATCAGCAAAAACAATATTCGTTTTTTTCTTGGATATAGCGGTTGGAGCGTGAATCAATTAGAACTTGAAATGCATGAAAACGCATGGATTGTTACCGAAAACACGCTTAAAAATAAACTGCTTTCAAAATCCAGTAATCAATTTTGGAAAGAAAAAATTATTGAACAAGGCGGCGAATATGTGCTGTTTTCAAATGCTCCCGAAAATCCCGCGCTTAATTAAGTCTTATTTTAGCATTTAATTTAACTAATAAATCTTTTGAAAAATCGGACGTGAATTCTTTTTTTCTGTATTTCGTTATGGGTTGAATTCCCGAAATTACATTGGTAAGAAATAATTCATCTGCTTTTTGCAAATCAAACGGAGAAATACTAGCTTCTTTAAATGTTATTGCTTCTGTTTTTTTCAAAATCTCAATTATTTGCTTTCGCATAATTCCATTTAAACAACCATCAGCAATAGGTGGCGTAACCACAATATTCCCTGATTTCATAAATAAATTACTTTGCAAAGCTTCCACTACATTTTTTTCGTCATTTAAAACCAAACAGGTATCATAACCATTTTCTTTGGCAAAAATACTTCCCGCAATTTGAAGCATTTTATTGTTCGTTTTTAAAGTGGATAGCAATTGTTTTGTAATATAGAAATCTTTGTATAATTCTACTTCATAGTTAGATTTTTCGATAGTATAAACCGAATGTTCAAAAGGAATTGCCTTGACAATAAATTCAATAGCATTACTAATTGGTGTATAAAATCCGTCCGAATTTCTAAAAACTGAAAATCGAACTCGAAACGAACTAGACTTAGGTAATGAATTTGTTAGATTTAAAATCTGCTCTTCAAAAAATTCCATAGTAAAATGCATTGGAATTTCCATACGACAAATTCGCATAGAAGCCATCAGTCTAAAATAATGATCTTCAAGAAATAACACATTGTTGTCAAGTACTTTTATAGTTTCAAAAAGAGCATCTCCAAACAAAAAACCTCTGTTTGAATCGATTAAAACACTACTGTTTTCTTGAATAGTTCCGTTATAATTTACCATAAAAAATCCCGATTAAATCGGGACAAATATACTCTTTATAATTTAGTTTAAACAGAACCTAATACATGTTTTAAATCAGAAATTTGATTTTCCCATAGCAATTTGGATTCGTCTAATTCATCTTCATGGGCAAAATCCGAAATTACAATGGAAACATCTTTTGTGATTTCATCTTCCAAAATTTTCATTTCAAAAAAGTAATCTGTTTCTGTATCATCTTCATTCAACCATTTGAATTTTATGCGTTCTCCCGACTTTTTTGAAGCTAGTTTGGCCTTTTCTTCTGAATCATCCCAGATAAAAGTAAAAAATTCACCTCTAGAATTTACGTTGTCCGCAAACCATTCCGATAATCCAGAAGGCGTTGATATATATTGATATAATAATTGTGGCGAAGACTGAATTGGAAATTCTAATTCATATTTTATTTTTACACTCATTTCATAAAATTTAAGGTTGGAAATATATAGAGAATTAATTGAAAATACAAAAAAAGATTTTATTTATTTTTTGTAAAATTATATTTGCAAAGAATATAAATAGTTATATATTTGCACCCGCATTCAACAAGGATGTGAGACCAACATTTGGCGAGGTAGCTCAGTTGGTTAGAGCGCAGGATTCATAACCCTGAGGTCACGGGTTCAACTCCCGTCTTCGCTACGAAAAATAAGTATTTTAAAATCAACGGATTAGTGTTTGCTAATCCGTTTTTTTATGTCAAAAATTTTACGATATTTGAAAAATGAACACGTTTTTGAACATACTTCTGAAGAAAAGTAAGCGTAAACTAAAGAGCAGAATCGCATAGAGATAGCTGCTTTTTTATCTTGAGTTATCATTTTTAAATTGCTAATAATTTATTACTGTAAATGGCTTGTACTTATATTTTTAATTTTCTGGGGAGCATAAAAATCATAATTCTAACAAACTGTTTTGATTTTTTTATAATTTAACCATTAATAATTCATTATTTTTGCAAGAAACAGATTATTTACAGAGAAAAAAATAGAAATGGCCGCCAGTATTATCCAACTTTTACCCGATCATGTTGCCAATCAAATTGCTGCAGGAGAAGTCGTTCAACGGCCAGCTTCGGTGGTAAAAGAATTGTTAGAAAACGCAGTCGATGCCAAAGCTTCAGAGATCAAATTAATCGTTAAAGAAGCTGGAAAGACATTAGTTCAAGTAATTGATAATGGCTTAGGTATGAATACTACCGATGCCCGCTTATGTTTCGAGCGCCACGCCACTTCTAAAATTAGACATGCGGAAGATTTATTTGATTTACACACCAAAGGCTTTCGTGGTGAAGCATTAGCCTCTATTGCAGCAATTGCTCACGTGGAAATGAAAACCAAGCAGGACCAAGAAGAACTAGGCAATCTCATCATTATTGAAGGAAGTAAATTAATTAAACAAGACATAGCTGTTTTGCCCAAAGGAACTTCGTTTGCTGTAAAAAACTTGTTTTTTAATATCCCAGCTAGACGAAATTTCCTAAAATCGGAAACGGTTGAATTTCGACACGTAATGGATGAATTTCAGCGCGTAGCAATGGCACATCCTTCTATTTCGTTTACCTTGATTCACAATGGCAGCGAATTGTATAATTTACCAAGTTCCAATTACCGTCAACGTATTGTGAATATTTTTGGTGGAAAAACCAATGAAAAATTAGTACCCGTTTCTGAAGAGACCGAGCTAATCAATATTACAGGCTTTGTAGGAAAACCCGAATTTGCTAAAAAGAGTAGAGGAGAGCAGTTCTTCTTTGTAAATGATAGATACATCAAAAGTGCCTATCTGCATCACGCTATTATGAGTGCCTATGATGGTTTATTAAAAGAAGGAAACCAACCGAGTTATTTCTTGTATTTACAAGTGCCTCCGCATACTATTGATATTAATATTCATCCTACAAAAACTGAAATTAAGTTTGACGACGAACAGTCAATATATGCTATTTTACGATCAGCAGTTAAACATAGTTTAGGACAGTTTAATGTTGCTCCTGTTTTAGATTTTGAACGCGATGCTAATCTAGATACACCTTACCAATACAAAGATAAAGTTGCTGATTTTCCAACTATTCAGGTAGATTCAGGTTTTAATCCTTTTGCTACCGATAAACCCGCTAAAGCTTTAGCTTCTTTTGGAAGTTATAAAAAGGAATCCAATACTGCTAATTGGGAAAGTTTGTATGTTGGACTCAAACAAGATACCGATGAAATTGCTTCTTTTTCTTTTGAAAGTGAAGAAGTAACGGGAAAATTATTTGACGATGAAACGGTAGAATCTAATACCAATGCTACGTATCAAATCCATAAAAAATATATTGTAAGTGCTATCAAATCGGGTATGCTAGTCATCGATCAAGGAAGGGCACACCAACGCATTTTATATGAACAATTTTTAACTAATATTACCGTTCAAAAAGCTTCGAGCCAGCAACTTTTATTTCCTTTAGAATTATATTTTTCTACAGATGAAATGCAGTTATTAAAAGAACTAGAGCCTACTTTAGAAAATACAGGTTTTGTTTTTGATGCGTTTAAAACAGATGCAGTCCAAATTTCAGGGTTGCCAATTGCAATGACAGAAAGTGAAGTGTCAATTGTATTGGAAGAATTAATAAGCAATTTGAAAAACGAAATTCCAGAAAGCAGTTTTTCACAAAGTGACAGCATAGCTAAATCAATGGCAAAAAGTTTAGCAGTAAAAACAGGAACCTATTTATCTGAAAAGGAACAAGAAAACCTAGTGAATTCGTTATTTGCCTGTAAAGAACCAAATGTTTCGCCTTTTCAAAAACCTACCTTTATCACAATAACCGTAGATGATTTAGATAAAAAATTTGCACTATGATGAACATGACCGATACGGTAAAACAGTTGTTAATATTAAATGTTTTATTTTTTGTAGGTGCTATTTTTGTGCCTCAAGCAACTAATTTATTAGCCTTGCACTATTTTGAAAGCGATAGTTTTAAATTATGGCAACCAATTACCCACATGTTTATGCATGGCGGTTTAATGCATATTTTCTTTAACATGTTTGCTTTGGTGTCATTTGGTAGTGCCTTAGAACATTTTTGGGGTCCTAAAAAGTTTTTATTCTTTTATTTCTCTTGCGGAATTGGTGCAGCTTTAATTCATTCAGGTGTGAATTATTATGAAATACATTCTTTGTTAAACGAACTTTCTAATTTATCTGTATCAAAAGCTGATATGTACACAATGTTAAATGCAGAGATGAGAGATGGAAATACTTTTAGATCAGATTTATTATATGAGTCAACTAAACATTTACTTGATAAGTATAATTTTAGTAGTGATAATTTTGCAACATTATTTGAAATAGCATGTAGTAATCAATCAACTGCGGTTGGAGCTTCTGGAGCAATTTATGGTTTATTAGTTGCTTTTGCCTTTATGTTTCCAAATGCAGAGTTAGCTTTGATGTTTATTCCTGTGCCTATTAAAGCCAAATATTTTGTGCCTACTATCGTATTGTTAGATTTGTTTTCTGGCGTAACGGGTTACAGTATCTTTGGTGGTGGAATTGCCCATTTTGCGCACGTAGGTGGTGCTTTAGTAGGTTTTATTATGATGTGGTATTGGAAGAAAAATCAATTCAATCAAAACCGATGGGATAGATAGTTTTTAGAAGATAGAAAAAAGAACAAAGAGAAAAGATGAACATTTTAGACGATTTAAAACTACAATACAAAACAGGAGGAATGGTACAAAAGTTAATCTTTTGGAACATTGGTCTTTTTGTTGGGTTCTCACTTTTAGAAGTCGTGTTGAAGCTTTCTAATGTTGCTTTTAGTTATTTCGATTTTGTAGCCTTACCTTCAAATACAACTGAATTTTTAGCCAAGCCATGGACGTTGATTACCTTTAATTTCTTTCATGCAACTATTTTTCATTTGATTTTTAATTTATTGGTACTCCATTTTTCAGGAAGATTATTCAATATCTATTTTACCGATAAGCAATTGTTTGGGGTGTATTTACTAGGAGGAATTTGCTCAGGACTAACCTTTGTTTCAATGTATTTTATCTTAGGAAAGACATCATCATTAGTAGGAGCAAGTGGGGCTATTATGGCGCTTTTGATTGCTGCTGCAACTTACGCTCCTTTTATGTTACTGCGAATTCCCTTGATAGGAATAGTAAAACTTTGGCACATAGCATTTGTAATTCTAGTGATAGATTTAATTCAGCTACCATTAGAAAATACGGGCGGACATATTGCACATTTGGGTGGAGCACTTTTTGGGTTTGTTTACATAAAGTTTTTAAAATCTGGAACCGATTTAACAAAGCCTATTTCAGCTTTTTTAGATGTACTTGCAAATGCTTTTAAGCCCACAAAAAAAACACCATTTAAAAAAGTACATCGCAATACCACAAAAAAAACCGTAAATTCGTTTCAACAGAATAAAGATTTTACCCAAAAGCAAATTGACGAAATTTTGGATAAAATTAGTAAATCGGGTTATGATAGTTTAACAAAAGAAGAAAAAGAATTCTTGTTCAAAGCAGGTAAATAAAAAATGCAGAAACAAAGTTGGTTGAGTAAAATAATGTTTTTCCTTAATATAGTACTTACTATAGCTACTTTTGTTGCCTATACATTGCCTTTTTTAGCACCTAAAGCTTTTCCGTTTTTAAGCGTATTAACGCTAATACTTCCCTTTTTTTTATTGCTTAATTTTCTGTTTTTTGTGTATTGGCTATTGCAATTAAAAAGACAAATGCTACTTTCTGGAATGGTATTGTTACTCGGAATTTCTTTTTTACACCGTTTTTACAAGTTCTCAGAAACCAATTTACCAAATGAAGAAACCGATTTTAAATTGATGAGCTACAATGTTCGTTTATTTAACTTATATGAATGGTTGCCTAATGATGATGTCCCTTTTCAGATTTCGAACTTGTTGTTAGATGAGCAACCCGATATTTTATGTTTGCAAGATTATTCACCAAACGAAGACGTAAATGTGAATATGTATAAATATAAATTAATCAAATTAGAAGGGGATCGATTGAAATTTGGTCAAGCGATTTATTCAAAGTTTAAGATTATAAATTCTGGTGAAATTGAGTTTCCTAATTCGTTTAATAGCGTAATTTATGCTGATATTTTAAAAGATAAAGATACTTTACGAGTATATAGCATGCACTTAGAATCAGTTAAAATTAGTGCCGATATTAACGAAGAAATGGATGAAAAACGTTCAAAGTTTATTTTTAAGAATATTAGTAAAGCTTTTAGTCAACAACAACACCAATCGGAATTAATTAAAGAACATTATTTATCGTGCCACCATCCTAAAATTATTTGTGGCGATATGAACAATAGTGCGTTTTCTTACGTGTATCGAACAATTAGAGGCGATTTAAAAGACGCTTTTGAAGAAGCAGGTTCTGGTTTTGGAAAGTCATATAACTACAAATATTATCCAGCTAGAATTGACTATATTTTTGTAGAAAAAAACATTGAAGTCAAAGAGTTTTCTTCACTAGATTTTTTCATTCAAAGTGACCATTTTCCACAATTAGCCCGACTAAAAATCAATGCAAAAGAATAACTATAATTGCTGATTTTTTAAATAATCGACCGCGTAGCGACCTTCGTTAAACAACAAATCCAAGATACTTAAGTTGTTTATAAAACCATGTTTCTCATTAAAAACCTGTGTGTATTCTTCAATTTGCGTGGTATCTTTTTTTCCATTAACTAATGAACGATAATCAGTATAGTCAGTAACTTCGTGAAAGTATTCAGCGGTTTTTTGTGCTTCTATTTTGATACCTAATGAACTATTTACTAATGCAAATATTTCTAAATTTAAGTCCATGATAAACTCGTGTTTTTTCTCAAATAGTGGACGAAAATCATCTTCAAAATATTCAAAAAAAGGCGAAGTTCTATAAGCGGCTTCTAACGATTTGAAATGATTCTTTTGCCAGCTAAAGTCATTTTCAATTCGAACATCTTTATATTTCTGATGTTTGTTAATACCATGTTTTACAGGAACATTTAATAATTGCACTCCATTAGGACTATAAATATACATTCTGTTTCTATTGGTTTGCTTTTGAAAGTTGTCTTCCATTTCAAATGTAACCGAATCCGACTGAAGCATTGCAATGTAATGACTAATCGACGGAAAGTATGTAGGATGTATGAGAATGTTCATTTTGGGTAAATAGTTTTTGTGCTAACAAATATAAAATTAAAATTGTCATTTCGACGAAGGAGAAATCGCATAAAGTGAATAATTTCAAGTGATTTCTCCTTCGTCGAAATGACAAAAATGGGTTAGATTAAGCGTCTTCTTTCTTCTTCTTCTTTTTATTTCTAAAATAATCAAAAGCAAAATATCCTGCTAAAGCGAATAAGAAATATTTAAAATAAGATTGTGGTTGTCCAGTTCCGCTAACCGTTGTGAATAATCTGTCCCAACGTATGCTCCAGTTTTTAATACCATCATTAATACCATCAATACTCATCCAAATAAAGATAGGTTTTCCAACAATGTGATCAGCAGGTACAAATCCCCAATAGCGTGAATCTAAAGAGTTATGACGGTTGTCTCCCATCATCCAATAATAATCTTGCTCAAAAGTATATGAAGTAGCTACTTTACCATCAATTCTGATTTCATCACCAGTCACTTTTAAGTCTTTACCTTCATATTCGCTAATTATTTTTTTATAAAAAGGTAAGGTTTCTTTATTAAGTTCAACTGTTTTTCCCGCTTCAGGAATATATATTGGACCTAAATTATCTACATTCCAAGCTTTTGTACCAGGGAAAATTGTTTTATCAGTCTCTTTATGGATAATACGCTCTACTTTTGTAATTCCAGGAACATTTTTAATTCGCTCTACTGATTCATTTGGTAAAGCGCTAAAAATTAAAGTGTCATTAGCTATTTGACCAAAGCCATCGGTAATGTGTAATTCTTTTGCTAAATAATCTAAATTTACTTGTGTCTTTCCGTCCCAAGCTACTTTGTATGAATACTGAGGTTTAGCTCTTTCAGGAAGTATAGATTCTTTTCCGTTAATGAAAATTATACCATCTTTTATTTCAATTTTATCACCAGGTATTGCGGTACAACGTTTTACATAATTGGTTTTTTTGTCAATTGGCTTGTCATATCTTTTGTCTGCTGCTTTGTACATGTGATATAAAGTATCAGCTGGCCAGTTGAAAACTACAATATCATTGCGTTCTATTTTTTGTAAGGCAGGAAATCTAAAATAAGGCAATTGTGGTTTAGCAGCATACGATTTTACTTTTACAAATGGTAAAGTGTCGTGAACCATTGGTGCAGCAATTGGTGTCATAGGAGTTCTAGCACCATAATGAAATTTACTAACAAATAAAAAGTCTCCCACCAATAATGATTTTTCTAAAGATGAAGTTGGTATCGTAAAAGGTTGAATGAAGTAAGTATGTACTAAAGTAGCCACAATAATAGCAAAAGACAATGAACCTAATGTATCCATTGTTTTGTTTGGTGCTTTTAAATCTCGCTTTTCATGATACGTTACTTCTTGCATGTAATTTACGTAGGCAATATAAAAACCTAATGTAAACACACCTAAAAGCATGTCGCTAGTTGATTTTTTGCCAAAAGTTCTTAGTGTTTCAATCCAAATAATTGGAAACAAAAACAAATTGATAACCGGAATAAACAGCAATAATATCCAATATTTTGGACGATTAATCATTTGCATCAACACAATTCCGTTATATACCGGAATAAATGCTTCCCATGCTTTTCTACCTGCTTTTATATATAATTTCCAAGTTCCAATTCCATGAATTAATTGAACGAATAAGATAAAAAGTAACCAACCTGATATTTCCATAATTTTTATTTTTGCGATAAGCTTTAAGCCATATGCTGTAAGCTTTGTTTATTTATTATTATTTCTTATTGCCTAAAGCCTATAGCCTATAGCCTATAGCTTATAGCTTAGAGCCATTAAATAGTACATCCTTCATTGTAAAAACTCCTTTTTTGCCAATCAACCATTCAGCAGCAATTACGGCTCCTAATGCAAATCCTTCTCTGCTGTGCGCGGTGTGTTTGATTTCTATTTGGTCAACTTCACTATCATAAAAAATGCTGTGCGTTCCAGGAATATTTTCAATACGTTTTGCTTCAATGTGAATTTCATTACTAATTGGAGTTTCTAATGTCCAATTTGCATAATCAGTATGTTTGATAACACCTTCTGCTAGTGTAATTGCTGTACCGCTTGGTGCATCTAATTTTTGTGTGTGGTGAATTTCTTCCATTGAAACCTTATATTGTTTCAAATTTGCCATCATTTTAGCCAGATATTCATTCAATTCAAAAAATACATTTACACCCAAACTAAAGTTGGAACCATAAATAAAACTTCCTTTTTTTTCTTCGCACAATTCAACCATTTTCGGATAATTTGCCAACCAACCAGTAGTTCCAGAAATTACAGGAATGTCATTATTTAAACATTCTGAAATATTAGCAACGGCACTATCTGGTACACTAAAATCAATGGCAACATCTGCATTTTCTAATCCGTTAAATGAAGAATCGTGGTCTTTTCTTAATACAATTTCATGACCGCGTTCTAAAGCTATTCGTTCAATAACTTTTCCCATTTTTCCGTAACCTAAAAGTGCTATTTTCATGATGAATTAGTTGGGTTTTTAAGAAATTGTTACCCAATTTTTTGTTAAAAATTATAGGTAAGTGTTAAACCATAATTGTATTTGTAATCCAATTCGTTTTGATTCAAATCAGGTTTAACAGATAAATTATCATTTACGTTGAATTGCATTAAGTGCGCATCAACATTGGCATCAACAATATTTAATATATATATTCCTGCAGTAATTAATGCCGATAAATCTCTATTTCGTTGGTGAAATTTTTGACCTCTTATTAATTTATCATTTGTAAAATCTCCATAAGTTGGGTCGGCTTCACCTAGAGAAGTTCCGTCTAAACGTTTTTTATACTCATCTCTAAAGCCGTGATATTTTTTTTGATTCCAAGTATAAGAATAAATACCAACCCCTAATCCAATATAAACAATAGGTATTTTCCAATATTTTTTGTTATACGCTTGTCCTAATCCAGGAACCAATGCCGAATAAAAAGCTGCTTTTGCAGGTGCATTCGGATTGATAACTGTTTTTACAGTATCAGCAGGGCGCAATGACATTTCTTCCTGTGCATTTCCTTGTAAACTCAAAAAAAGACAGGTTAGTATTACTATGTAGCGAAAGACTCTCACTAAGAATTGATTAGTTTCAAAATACGATTAAAATCTTCTTCCGAATGAAACGGAATCGTGATTTTCCCTTTTCCATTACCCGCAACTTTAACGTCAACTTTTGTTCCGAAATAATTTGCAAATGCTTTTTTCTCATCTTCTTTGATGTCAAAAGAGTTGCCTTTTGCAGGTTTAGCTGTTTTTGGTTTTAAACTATCTTGGTAATTTTTAACCAAAGCTTCGGTTTCTCTTACCGAAAGATTTTGTGTTACCACTTTGTGATAAATATCGCTCTGAACATCTTGATTGTCAATGTTAATCAACGCTCTTCCATGTCCCATTGAAATAAAACCATCGCGCATTCCAGTTTGAATGATTGGGTCTAATTTCAACAAACGTAAATAATTGGTAATCGTAGAACGTTTTTTACCTACGCGCTCACTCAATTCTTCTTGCGTTAAATTGATTTCTTCGATTAAACGTTGGTACGAAATAGCCACCTCAATCGGGTCTAAATCATGACGTTGGATGTTTTCCACCAATGCCATAACCAATGATTCATTATCATTAGCCAAGCGAATATAAGCTGGAATCGTTTTTAATCCGATTAATTTTGAAGCACGCAAACGACGTTCTCCTGAAATCAATTGGAATTTATTAAATTCTAATTTTCGAACAGTAATTGGTTGAATTACACCTAATTCTTTGATAGATTTGGCTAATTCTTGTAAGGTTTCTTCGTTAAAATTTGTTCTCGGTTGAAATGGATTAATTTCAATCGATTCGATATCTAATTCAATAATATTTCCTACTACTTTATCAGCATTTTTATCCTCAACTGATTTGATATCGTTGTCTGGATCCTTTAATAAAGCTGATAAACCTCTACCTAAGGCTTGTTTTTTTACCGCTTTTGTCATCTTCTATATTATTGATTTTTCTTAATAATTTCTTCTGCTAAGTTCAAATAATTAGTAGCTCCTTTACTTGTAGCGTCATAATTAATAATACTTTCGCCAAAACTTGGTGCTTCACTCAATTTGATGTTTCTTTGAATTACCGTTTCAAATACCATATCGTTAAAGTGTTTTTGAACTTCTTCCACCACTTGATTTGATAAACGTAAACGAGAATCGTACATAGTTAACAATAATCCTTCAATATCTAAACTTGGATTGTGGATTTTTTGAACACTTTTGATTGTATTTAGTAATTTACCTAAACCTTCTAACGCAAAATATTCACATTGAATAGGAATTACAACACTATCTGCCGCTGTTAAAGCATTTAATGTCAATAATCCTAATGATGGAGCACAGTCAATAATGATGTAATCATATTTATCTTTCACACTTTCCAATGCTTTTTTAAGCATGTACTCGCGATTTTCTTTGTCTACTAATTCAATTTCGATAGCCACCAAGTCAATATGAGCTGGAATCACCGAAACGTTTGGTGCCGAACAAGAAACCGTTGCTTCTTCTGGAGTAGCACTATGTTCTAAAACTTGGTACGAACCAATTTCCACACTTTCTACATCGATTCCTAAGCCCGAACTTGCGTTAGCTTGTGGGTCAGCATCGATTAAAAGTACTTTTTTTTCTAAAACACCAAGAGAAGCTGCTAAGTTAACAGATGTAGTTGTTTTTCCTACACCACCTTTTTGATTGGCAATTGCAATGATTTTACCCATTTGATTATTGAAAATTTTAAGCCGTAAAAATACAATTATTTATGGTTTTTTCAAGGCAATTTTGTTAACAATGGGTTAAAGTGTTATTTGGCTGAATGTTAGCTTGTTTTTTTGTTTTAAAATGACTTAAAACTTCAAAATAAAACCAATTTGTAGGATTTAAATTTGATTTAGTTTTTCAGCCGCCGCCATCAAAGATTCATCGGTTTTCGCGAAACAAAAACGTAGCATGTGTCTATCCGTATTATCGTTATAAAAAACCGAAATCGGAATAGAAGCCACGCCATGATTTACAATCAATTCTTTAGCAAAATCTACATCGTTTTTATTCGAAATTTGATTGTAATTCACCACTTGAAAATACGTTCCATCACAAGGTATCAATTCAAAACGACTGTCTTTAATTAGGTTTTGAAACAAATCGCGTTTGCGTTGGTACATTTTGGAAACTTCACTAAAATCAACCACATCCAAGTATTCTGAAATAGCATGTTGCGAAAAACTATTCACACTAAACACCAAAAACTGATGCACTTTCTTCATTTCGTACATAAGATGTTCAGGAGCAATTAAATACCCAACTTTCCAACCCGTTACATGTAACGATTTTCCAAAAGAAGAAGCTATAATCGTTCTTTCGACTAATTTTGGACGTGTATTAAACGAAATATGCGGTTGCGAAAACGTAATATATTCATAAACTTCGTCTCCCAAAACTAGGATTTGAGGATGTTTTTCTAAAATGGTTTCTAAAGCTTCAAAATCTTGTTCGGTCCAAATTCTTCCCGTAGGATTGTGCGGATTGTTGATGACAATCATTTTCGTTTTAGTCGAAATTGCGCTTTCAATTTGGTTGAAATTGGGTGTGTAATCATCGTTTAATGAAACACGAACAGGTTTTCCACTGGCAACTAAAACCGAAGGTTCATAACTGTCATAACTTGGATCTAAAATCAATACTTCATCACCTTGATTAACAAACGTATTAATCGCTGTAAAAACGCCTTGTGTAGCGCCAGCGGTAATCAACATTTCGTTTGCTGTATTGACTTTTCTATCGTATTGTTTTAAGGTTTGATTCGCAATTTTTTCCAATAACGAACGCAAACCCGCCATTGGCGTATATTGGTGAATATTATCTCGAATAATACGTTCCGATATTTGCAACAAACGTTCGTCTTCTGGGAAATTGGGAAATCCTTGCGATAAATTAATAGCGCCGTGTTGATTCGCTAATTGCGACATTACGGAAAAAATACTGTTGGTGATGCTAGGTAGTTTTGACATGAAACAAAAATATAAAAAATATACACGCTCTAATTTCTTCAAATTACTTTATTTTGTGATTTAATTCTGAGATTTTGAAGATAATCATATTAACACCGAAGGAAATTGAGCGAGAAAAAGTCCTAAACGCTTTAGCTCGAATTCCGAATTTGAATCATACGTACGAAGTAATCGTTTCTGGAATTGGTCGTGAAAGTACGGCTAAGGCGATGATGCAACTGCCACCACACGATATTTGTGTGTTAATGGGTTTTGCTGCGGTAGTAGGAAAAGAAGCCCATTTACCCGATTATTTGCATTTAGGAAAACCTATCGAAATTACCAATGCCTCGCTATACGGTTACGAAGGCGGTTTGTTTGAAAACGGAAAACCTATCATTACCGAAAAACCAAAGCTAAATTTACCTTGTTTGTCTTCTTTAACTTCCGATAAGTTTGTAAGAACAACCGATTTAGCCGAAAAAATGGTTGTCAATATGGAAGATTACACTTTTAAATTTTTGAAAAAACCACAAGATTTTATCGTGCGTATCATCTCCGATTTTTTACCTCACGAAACCGAAATCGACTTTTTTGAAGAAGTGAAAAGTATTGATTTTTTGGAAGGTGTGAAGGCGATGGATTTAATAAATTAAAAACCAGCTGTTGAGCTGGTTTTTTGTTAAATCTTCTGTATAACTTCTAGTAAATGGTCTCTATATTCTTGTGGAATATAAGATAATTTAGTGTTTAGTATTCGTATTGATTCTTCTTTCTGCCCTTTGTGAGCTGAAAGTTTTATTTTCATTACATTTAAAATGTTCAATTCATTTGTGTTTTGAGAGGCGTATTTTCTTTCATATTCTGTTACAACATTTTCCATCTCTTGAATGTTATTTGACTTTTCTAAAATATTGAATTTTCTTCTCAAACTAAAATTTTTGATTCCAAATTCTCTAATCGTTTCATTAATAACCTCTAATGCTTTAGCACTATTTTCTCTGACAAAAAGATAATAATCTGCTTCAGCCATTTGCGCCATTTCTTTTGCTTTCGGGGTATTGATTTTTCTTAGTTCATCAATTAAGAACAGTAGTTTAGCTTCATTTTCTTTTGGGGATCTTCTTACAAGACAATCAAAATATGCTTGGATATGATATGGATTGTCTTTGAAATTCTCATAATTAAATTTAGCTTGGTCAAATGCTTGATCAAATAACTCAAGATTCAATAAAACTTGTACTAATTCCCTTTGTGCTCTTGAAAAATTAGGTCTTTTTTTAATGGCAATATTGTATTGTTCAAGTGCGAATTCAGGTTTGGATATCATTCTATAATAAAATCCGAATAAGAAATGGTATTCAGGAGTTTCATAGAAGAATTGAACTTCTGTCTTAAATCTATCATCTTTTAATCTAGCAAGAGCTAAACATAACCAGTTTTTGATTTCTCTTAAAAGACTTAAATCAATTTTAGCTTCTTTTTCAAGAACTCTATCAGCCAATATCACTACTTTTTTATAATCTTTATCCTTTTCGTATAAAAAAATCATTGTTTTTAGATAGTGAGAAGGTAGAAGTAGTTTGTTTTGAAATTTATAATCATTCAATAAAGCACCTTTTAGTGAGTAAAAGAAGTCAGAAACATCACTTTCGACCATATTATCTTCTTTGGTGAATTTTTCTATGTGTTTTTTTAATTTATCTTTTATACTTTGGTCTATTGAGTAATTAGCTCTCATTAAGAAGTTTTTTATACCTTCATTTAGTCTAAGATAATCTTTATCGGCTCCAATATATTCAATTACAGCTCTATTGTTTAATTCTCTTAATAAGTCTTCTAAAATTGAATCTGAAGCTTGCTCGGTTATTTCAGAAAGCAATTCATAACTGATGAAATCAAATTCAGTTAAAATCGATAACACGTTTTTTGTAAGACTATCTTTTTCAATTTCGTCAACAATTCGTCTGAAGTTTTCTTTGTTATAATCTTGAATGATTTCTATTTGTTCAATTGCCTCTTTTACAGAAGTGCTTTCTATGAAATTGATACAGTAAAAGATTTGTTCTGGAAATCCAATTAGATTATCAGACAATGTTTTCAACTGCTCAGTATCAATATCTATTTCAAAAATTTGCGCACATCTTTTTAAAAGACCACTTTTTTCCTTATTATTTAATTCTTGCAATTCTAAAGCAAATACTTCGTCAAAATTAATTATTGTGTGCTGTCTTAATCTATAGTTTGAAGAAATGCATAGTGTTACTTCATGTTGAAGTCCCTTTGAATTTACACTTTTTAGAATATTTGTGAACCAATTAACCAATAGACCTTCAGGAGTAATCAAACAACCATTATCTTCAATTAGAATTATTTCTTTAGAAATTTGGCAATCAGCAATAAGTTCTAGAGCAATTTCAATCTTTTTCTCTAGCCCGATTTCTAAAAAGTTTGGAAATTCTCTTTTTTCAGAAAAGCCAAGATCATAGATTTTAATAATAAAGTCTTCAATACTTTCTCTTGATGTTAAAGAAATGATTGGAAAGTCATATGATTCTTTGAAGATAATATTTGCCTTTAAAAGAGCTTTTTTCATAAAACTTCTTTTACCAATTTTACTAAAGCCAGTTGTGAAGATAGCAATAGGATTTTCTTTATTTATATCATCTATTCTTTCCTCAAATTTGTTTAACTGGTCATTTCTACCAACAAAAAGTTGGTCGCGGAGTTTTATTTTGGGATGTTTTTCCCAAATAATTTCTCTAAGTCTCCTGTTGATTACTTTTACAATTTTCCCTTCACGTAAAATAGGTTTTAGATTGTATTCATCTGCCATCCATTCCGGGATTCGACTATCATTGTGAGTAATGTTTTTATCAATTATTATTGGAAAAATTCTTTTGATAAATTTTTCATCGAGTTTTTCTTTAGCAATTAATATTTCTTCTTTAACCCATTTTGAGTTAAGAGATTCGTCACTAATGAATAAGACAAATAAATCTGTAGAATCTAATGCGATTAAAATCTCTTCAAGATTTTTCATGCCTTCTTCGAAAGATTTTGAATCAATTATTGATTTACTTCCTAAATCTTGTGAAACTTTTGTTACTAATTCTTTTTGAAAACTGCTATGTGATAAAAACGCTTTTGCCATATGTTCTTTTTTTACTCCTCCAATAAAACTTCCAAAATCGTAATCGCGGCATCGCTAATTTTAGTTCCAGGACCAAAAACCGCTACAGCTCCGGCATCGAATAAGAATTGATAGTCTTGTGCTGGGATAACTCCACCAACAATTACCATAATGTCTTCTCTTCCGTATTTTTTTAGTTCTTCAATTACTTGTGGTACTAAAGTTTTGTGTCCTGCTGCTAATGAAGAAACACCTAAAATGTGTACGTCGTTTTCTACCGCTTGTTTCGCAGCTTCTTGTGGCGTTTGGAATAACGGACCAATGTCTACGTCAAAACCTACGTCGGCATAACCTGTTGCTACTACTTTGGCGCCACGATCGTGACCGTCTTGTCCCATTTTCGCAATCATAATACGAGGACGACGACCTTCTTTCTTCGCGAAAGCGTCGGCTAATTGTTTTGCTTTTTCAAAACTTTCGTCGTTTTTAATTTCTTTACTATACACGCCGCTAAAACTTCTAATTTGTGCTTTATATCTTCCGAAAACTACTTCTAAAGCATCACTAATTTCGCCTAATGTAGCTCTGTTTCGTGCTGCTTCTACTGCTAAAGATAGTAAATTTTCACCACCATTTTTCGCGCTTTCAGTTAATTTTGCTAAACATTCGGCAACTTTAGCGTTATCTCGAGTGGCTTTAATTTGTTCTAAACGTTCAATTTGTTGTTTGCGCACCATTTGGTTATCCACATCTAAAATATGTAACGGATCTTCTTTTTCCAAACGGTATTTATTCACCCCAACAATAATATCTTGACTGCTGTCGATACGAGCTTGTTTGCGAGCTGCAGCTTCTTCAATTCGTAGTTTTGGAATTCCAGCTTCAATGGCTTTCGTCATTCCACCAAGCGCTTCTACTTCTTCAATTAATGCCCAAGCTTTTTCAGCAATTTCAGCTGTTAAACTTTCTACATAATAACTTCCTGCCCAAGGGTCAACTGTTTTGCAAATTTTGGTTTCTTCTTGTAAAAAGATTTGGGTATTACGCGCAATTCGAGCAGAGAAATCGGTTGGTAAAGCAATCGCTTCGTCCAAAGCATTGGTGTGTAACGATTGGGTTCCTCCAAAGGCTGCAGCTGCTGCTTCAATCGCAGTTCGGGCAACGTTATTAAAAGGATCTTGCTCTGTTAAACTCCAACCCGAAGTTTGGCAATGCGTTCTTAAAACTAATGATTTTTCGTCTTTTGGGTTGAATTGTTTTAATAGTTTTGCCCAAAGCATACGACCGGCACGCATTTTAGCAATTTCCATAAAATGATTCATTCCAATCGCCCAGAAAAACGAAAGGCGAGGAGCGAAGGTGTCAATATCCATTCCAGCTGCTAAACCAGTGCGAATGTATTCCAAACCGTCTGCTAAAGTGTACGCCAATTCAATATCAGCAGTAGCTCCCGCTTCTTGCATGTGGTAACCCGAAATCGAAATCGAGTTGAATTTTGGCATATTTTTACTCGTATATTCAAAAATATCCGCAATAATTTTCATCGAAGGCGTTGGTGGATAAATGTAAGTATTTCGCACCATGAATTCCTTCAAAATATCATTCTGAATCGTTCCCGACAATAGGTTAGGAGTAACGCCTTGTTCTTCCGCAGCTACGATATAGAAAGCCATAATTGGTAAAACCGCACCATTCATCGTCATCGAAACCGACATTTCTCCTAACGGAATTTGGTCGAAAAGTACTTTCATGTCTTCCACCGAGTCAATCGCTACTCCAGCTTTTCCAACGTCACCAACCACTCGTTCGTGGTCAGAATCGTAACCTCTGTGAGTCGCTAAATCGAAGGCAACCGAAAGACCTTTTTGTCCTGCAGCTAAATTTCTTCTGTAAAAAGCATTACTTTCTTCTGCTGTAGAAAATCCCGCATATTGACGAATCGTCCAAGGTCTGCGAACGTACATAGTTGCGTAAGGTCCGCGTAAATTGGGTGCAAAACCAGCTCCAAAACCAAGATGCTCTAAATTGGAAATATCTTCTTTAGTATAAGTTGGTTTTACTTCGATGCCTTCGGCAGTTGTGAAGTGTTGTTTTTCAGAAACTTCTGATTTCTGACTTTTAACTTCTAACTTTAAATGTTGTATATCTTTTCTCATGATTATTGCTCTTGAGATAATCGTTCTTGTTCTAATTTTTCAGCCAAACGTTTTTCGATAATCGGTGTGATTAACGTTTTTCTGGCGTTTTGTTTTACGAAAGGATACAATTCCAAATCGTTTTTCATTTGGTCGTTTTTGTTTGGATACTTGTTGGTTCCCAATAAAACTTCTTTACCTGAATCGAAAAGTTCTTGTTCTTTTTGCGCGCTTTCGTTGATTTTTCTTTGGATAGTTCCATCAATTAATTGCGAAATCAATCCGCCATTTTTCTCGATGTCTTTGAATAATTCCAACGCTTTTTCAGCTAATTGCTCTGTTAACGTTTCAATGTAATAAGCTCCATCAGAAGCGTTATTCACTTTATCAAAATAACTTTCGTGTTTTAAAACTAACAATTGGTTTCTCGAAATTCTATCGCCAAACTCGTTGTCTTTGTGATAAATGGCATCGTAAGCTAAATTCGCAACTGCATCCGCTCCACCAAGAATTGCACTCATACACTCAGTAGTCGTACGCAACATGTTTACGTTGTAATCGTATAAGGTTTTGTTGCGTTTTGTTGGAGTTGCTACGATATGACAATCGAAATTATGATTGTATTCTGCTGCTAATGTATTGAATAAAAGGCGTAAAGCTCTTAGTTTTGCGATTTCGAAAAAATAATTCGTTCCAACGGCAACTTCAATTGTAATCGGTTGGTTGATAGCTGGAATTCTATTGAAATATTCGTTTGCTTGCGCTAAAGTGTAAGCTAATTGTTGTACGATATTTGCTCCTGCATTTTGATAAATTCCGCTTGAAATAGTTAAAAATGGAACAGTTGTTTTTGAAGCAATTGTATTTAGTTTTTCAAAATCCTTTTCAAGATTTTCAAACCAATTTCCGTCTTTTACTAATTGCCCGATTGGGTCATTTTGAATAAAGGTGTTGGCTTTATTTTTTGAAGCAAAATCGTTGATTTTAGTTGCGAAATCGATTGATAAAAATGGCAAATTGAAATAATAATTTACATTTTCTAACGGAAGATTTTGCATTAATTCTTCAATAGAAATGGTGTCATTTTCTAAAGTAAATCGAACACTTTCTGCTCCTCTTTGTAATGTTTCTAAAGCACGAGCATTCGATTTTTTTACATCGTGAACAAAAATATTTTGAACAATTGCAAAAGGTTTAGAAGGAGTGATGGCATTCAAATTCACCTCAGTTTCATCATTGTGATAAAACGGTTTTACTTTAATCCCTTCTGGACTTTCCCAAACTAAGGTTTCGTTGTAATCAGCACCTTTTAGTTCGTATTGAATTTGTTGCTTCCATTGTTTGGAAGAAACGGCTTCAAAATCGGAAAATAAATTGTTGTTAGCCACGAATTATGTATTTAATTGTTACTATTTGTTTTTTTCGGCTTCAGCTTCTTTTTCGGCTTTTTTGTCGTCTTCAAATTCAATGATGTAGATGTCTTCATTTTCGCGTTTCATGTAATATTTTTCGCGAGCATATTTTTCGACTCTATCATTGTTTTTTAAGTGTTTGATGCTGGCACTATCTTTTTTGATTTCAGTTTTGTAGTAGTTGATATTGTCTTCAATTTCTTCAATTTCTTTATCTAAAACACGGTGTTCTAAATAGGAGTAATTGTCTAAAAACAAAATCCAAATGGTAAAGAAAATTAACACCAAAACATAGCGGTTCGCTAAAATTTTTAGGAACGGATAATTGGTAATTAAATTCTTTAATTTTTTCATTATACTAATCTTTGGTTGATTACAGCACGAACTACATCGATAGCTACCGTATTGTATTTATCGTTAGGAATGATAATGTCAGCAAACGCTTTTGTAGGTTCGATAAATTGTTCGTGCATTGGCTTTAAAGTGGTTTGATAACGATTCAAAACTTCTTCCATGTCACGGCCACGCTCTGCAATATCACGTTTTAAACGACGAATTAATCGTTCGTCAGAATCAGCATGCACATATACTTTAATATCAAACATATCTCTTAATTCTGGATTTGTGAGAATTAAGATACCTTCAACAATCATTACTTTTCTTGGGTGTGTGATGATTTTATCATCTGTTCTGTCGTGTGTTACAAAAGAGTAAACCGGTTGTTCTATTGTTTTTCCAGCTTTTAACTCTTTAAGATGTGCTACTAACAATTCAAAATCAATCGCTCTTGGATGATCAAAATTGATTTTTGTACGTTCCTCATAACTCAAATGATGTGTTTCTTTGTAGTATGAATCTTGTGAAATGATACCTACTTCAGAAGAAGGTAACTCATTCATAATTTGATGTACAACTGTAGTTTTTCCACTTCCGGTGCCACCGGCAATTCCAATAATTAGCATAAAATGTTGAATAGTTTTGTTTTAGCAAAAATAGAAATAATATTCTATGTGTTTTTTGTTTTGATGAGAAAGTTTTGGGAATAAGTGCTAAAAAAATATAGGTTGTTTGATGTGTTTATTTAATTTCAAAAAAAATATTTAATTTATTTGTTAGAATAGAATTTAGTTATATATTTGCAACCTCATTTACGGGGTGTAGCGTAGCCCGGTTATCGCGCCTGCTTTGGGAGCAGGAGGCCGCAGGTTCGAATCCTGCCACCCCGACAAAAAACCTTCTTGATTGTTCAGGAAGGTTTTTTTATTTTAAAAAACTATACTTAGATAGTTAAAACTAATTTATTTTTAAGAAATAATTTTAATTAAAAACTTACATTTGCTACTCTTAAAAGAATAAAGTTATGTCAGATACAATTGAAAAAGTAAAATGTTTAATTATAGGTTCTGGTCCAGCAGGTTATACTGCGGCTATTTATGCGGCTAGAGCAAATATGAATCCTGTTTTATATCAAGGACAACAACCAGGTGGTCAGTTGACAACAACCAATGAGGTGGAAAACTTTCCAGGCTATCCTGAAGGTGTAACCGGACCAGAAATGATGGTGCAGTTACAAGAGCAAGCAAAACGTTTTGGTTCTGATATTCGCGATGGTTGGGCTACAAAAGTAGATTTCTCTGGAGCTATTCATAAAGTTTGGATTAATGATACAATTGAAATCCATGCAGAAACGGTAATTATTTCTACTGGAGCTTCGGCTAAATATTTAGGATTAGAATCTGAACAACATTATTTAAAATTAGGTGGTGGCGTTTCGGCTTGTGCGGTTTGTGATGGGTTTTTCTACAGAAATCAAGAAGTAGTAATCGTTGGAGCAGGAGATAGCGCTTGTGAAGAAGCACATTACTTATCTAAATTATGTAAAAAAGTAACAATGTTAGTGCGTAGTGATAAATTTAGAGCTTCTAAAATTATGGCTGAACGTGTTCAAAAAACAGAAAACATTGATATTTTAATGCATACTGAAACAGAAGAGGTTTTAGGAGACGGACAAGTTGTTACTGGAGTTAAAGCTAAAAATAGAGCTACAGGAGAAGTTGTTGAAATTCCAGCTACAGGATTTTTTGTAGCAATTGGTCACAAACCAAACACGGATATTTTTGCAGACTATATTACGTTAGACGAAACTGGTTATATCGTAAATGTTCCAGGAAGTTCAAAAACAAATGTTCCAGGTGTGTTTGTAGCGGGTGATGCGGCAGATCATGTATATCGTCAGGCAATTACTGCTGCTGGAACAGGCTGTATGGCGGCTTTAGATGCGGAAAGATATATTGCTTCAAAGGAATAACTCACAATAAAGAAAACAAAAAAAATCCGACAAAAGTGTCGGATTTTTTTGTTTATAATGAATTGTTATTTTTCTTTTTTATAAAGTGTCGTGTTGTTAGTAAACTTTTCTATAGTAATTTTTTGTTCGCCAAATAATTCAATTTCTGATTTTCCTGCAGCTTCAATAGTGATTTCTTTACTCACATTTACTTCACATTTTGCATAACTCTCGGTGTCTAGTTCTAAATCTCCAATTACGAATTTTTGTGCTAGTAAATTACTACTATTGTCTAATCGTATTTTTGCATTTGCAGCATTACCTTCAATAGTAGCCTTGCTTTTTTGATACATATCAATTTTAACTTCTGGAGAAGCAACAAGCGCTTTTAGTTCGCTACTTTTGCTTAATTCAAGATTTGTGCTTTCTGCTTTAACATTAATTTCTGCTTCTGCTTTGTCGTCTAAAACTAAGGCAAAATATTTTGATTTTACATTTAAAAATGATTTTGAATTGTCGTAGTTTTTAATAGTAATATTGTCTAATTCTAAATCAGCTAGTGCTTTTATTTCTACTTCATTTCTGGCAGTAATTAACTTTAAACTATCTGAATAGTTGATACGAATGGCAAATTTTTTAACACCCGATGCTTCTTTTAAAGAAGTTACTCTTAAAGTATTGCCTGTTACTTCAAAATTAATGATGTCGTGAAGATTGTCATCAGCTTCTATTTCTAAAGAAGGTTTATCACCTTTAACTAATAATACTTCAAAATTGTCGCAAACTTCAATATTTTCAAAGCTTTTTATTTCTTTAATGGCTACAGTTACTATTTTTGAACCTTTAATTTTTTCTTTCTTTTGGGCCAAAGAAAAAGATGTTACTAGTAAAGCAACTAATAGAAATGGGATTTTTTTAAACATTTTAATTCGAATTTGTTTTTACAAATATAAAAAAAAACACCAGTGAAAGTACTGATGTTTTAATTTTGTATTTATAGTATAGATTCTATCAAGTTTGCGATAAAAGTAAATACAAATTCTATTATTTGAATAACTAACTTTATCATGAGAGTCGAATTTAGTTTGTTTAGTTGTATTGTTTCTGTAAAAATAATTCTTTGTATTAATTCAGGCTGTTAATTTTATACTAATTATTTGTTAAATGAACTGAATTAATTTGATAATGAATAGGTTATAGTTTGTTAGTTTCCTTCAACACTTCCACCAGATGTTTCTTCTTTTTTAATTGTTTTAGGTGTTTGTACATAATAAATTGAACTACCACTGGAAGCTTTTGCATCTAATTTTACGATTGGTTTTACAGAAGTTGAACTTCCGCTTGACGATTGAGCAAAAACGTCATTTGCTGCTAATTGTTTGGCATCGATTTCGCTACCACTTGATGACGCGGTTTCTAGTTTTAATGCTTTTCCAGAAACAGTAATATTACTTCCGCTCGATGATTCGCAACTTACATTTTCATATTCTAACAAGGCTTCAATTTCACTTCCACTGCTTGATTTTACGGCAATTGTATTTCCTTTCAAGGTGTTTTTAGAAGTAATTGATGAACCGCTTGATGCTTCTAGTCCTGTAATTGAATTCATTTTTACTCTTACATCTATAGAGGACATAGTATTTATATTTCCTTCTATTTTAACAATTAGAGTTCCGTTTTCAACCTTTGTAATTACATATTGCATTAAGTTGTCATCGGTTTCTACTTCAACATCTGTTGGTGTGCCTTGCTCCACAATGACCGTAACTCCAGTACTTGACGAAATTTTGTCAAAAGCTTCATCAATAGTTCTTTTTTCAGTAATAATATTGCCACTTCCATCAATGCCGTTACCTAAGTTAAGATTAGCGTTGCATGATGTTAGTGCTACTAATATGAAAAGAGCCAATATTTTGAATGTAGTTTTCATATTTTATTTTGTTTTGGTTTCTTTTTTAGTATCAATTTCAATTTTTACGTTTTGAACTTCTTCCTTTACTTCTTTGATTTCTTTTTTTATCAGAACACCATTTTCGTCATAAATAATTGTTGAAGTTGAATCGTTAACCATTTCATTGTTTTCAATATCTCCATATTCATTTTCTGAAAGAGGACAATTTAAACATTTCACTTTTTCTTTATCTACTCTATATATATAATCCGAAGAACTATAGTGTAAGTTGAAGAAATCGTTGTCAGATCGATCAAAATGGTCAAAGTTTTTGTTAGTTTTAAATAATGTGCCTTTTGGTAAATACAAGTACAATGCTACTTCCTGACCTCTAAATTTGTTTTCAATAGCAGAAATTAAATAATTATCTAAAATTAATGTATTTCCTTCAATTTTGTATCCATATTTAATTTTTTCAGCTCTTTTATTTGCTTCAGCTGCAGATTTTCCACGAGCTAATTTTTCTACTTGAATATATGGCACCATTTCATCCGTTTCCATAATTTCTATGGTAACATTATTTGAATAGATGATCTCGTTTTTATTTTCGTCTTGTGTTAATTTAAAGTCAGTTTCATGGTAACTATTTTTTGAATAGAAATCATTATTTTTGAATTTAATGTTTAAAGTGTCATTTGGAGTTAAAATGATTTCTTCTTTTTGAACCACTTTTCCTTCATATGCCATTTGAGTTGCTTCATTAATTCCTAATGAAATTGCAATTCCCAGAGCAATAACCCATAGCGCAATTAGGGTATAAGTAGCGATATTTCCAATTGATTTTAAATTGTTTACTAATAACTTTAATCCTAATAAAAGCAAGAAGAAAAAAGGAATTCCGAAAACCAAAATAACTAATATACCTTGTACCCAAAGTGGCGTTTCTAATCCAATAGGCGTTTGAATATTGTTTAAAATATAATTGTCTGGCATTGTAGAAGAAAACATCATAACTATTCCTGTAATAATAAATCCAAGAAGCGAAAATGAAGCTACTAGTACGATGATTGCACCTACGAATATTGCAAATATTTTGAATATTGTTTTAAAAATTTCTTCAAAAGTTGAACCTATTTTTTCAGCTCCTGATTTTGCTGTACTTGCAATTTTTTGATGATCAATATTGCTTATTTTTGAAGAAATATCATCAATTCCTTCCTTTACTTTTCGTTCAATATTTGATATATTAATTGGTTCGCCTCTCATTTCAAGTTTTTGAGTGGTAGTAATCGCTTCAGGAACTAAAACCCATAACACAATGTATACAAACAATCCTGTACCAAATCCAAAGAATAAAATTACCATTATGATACGTAACCAAAGTGCATCTATTCCTAAATAGTGACCTAATCCAGCCATTACACCACCAAGCATTCCATTTTCTTTATCTCTAAACAATCTTTTCGATGGATAATAATAGTTACTTGATGATGAAGTTGAAGTATTTGATTGATAAGATGTTTTTTCATCATCAATTTTATAATCTTCAGGTTGCCCCATGATTCCAATTACTGCGTCAATTTCTATTAAGCCAATGACTTGTTTATCGTTTTTAATGCGCTCTTGAAATAATTCTGCAATTCTACTTTCAATATCTTTCATGATTTCTTCTCTTCCATCAGGAGCAAGAGAGCGTTTCACCGCATCAAAATAACGCGATAATTTTTGATAGGCGTCTTCATCAATATGGAAGAAAAAACCTCCTAAATTTATACTTATTGTTTTGTTCATGACTCTTAGTTTTGACTAGTTATTATGTTCACGGCATCTGCTAATTCTTTCCAAGTGCCGTTTAATTCTTGTAAAAAATCTTTCCCTTCTTCGGTTAATCCATAATATTTTCTTGGTGGTCCCGATGTTGATTCTTCCCAACGATAATTTAATAATCCATCGTTTTTTAATCTTGTTAATAAAGGATATACTGTTCCTTCCACTACAAGTAATTTTGCGTTTTTTAGCGTGTCTAATATTTCAGAAGTATATGCGTCTTTTTCTTTTAATACAGATAAGATGCAAAACTCTAAAACACCTTTTCGCATTTGCGCTTTAGTGTTTTCAATGTTCATAATTCCTTTTGATTTTTTTAATTAAACTGTTCATTTTTTGATTTGTTTTTGCTTGCGCAAATGATTGATTTGATGATTGAAATTAGATTACCTATTAATTTCTTATACAAAGATAAGTCTAAAAGCAGGTATTGTGTTACGCATAGTAATGATATTTAACATAAAATTAACGTTTTTAAAAAATAGTAGGAATGCATAGTATTTTTTGTATTTTTACAAAATAAATCAATGAATTATGGAGTTTACACCTGCAAAACTTAATCTTTTTACTTTTTTTAAACTGCCTTCTGCTTTTTGGAGCGGTGTGCGTGTTAAGTCAATTTCACCAGAAGTTTGTGAAGTAACGGTAAAGCATCGTTGGTTTAATCAAAATCCGTTTAATTCTATGTATTTTGCAGTACAAGCTATGGCGGCTGAGTTTACTACTGGTGCTTTAGTAATGTATCAAATAAAAGAGAGCAAGAAAAACATTTCGATGTTAGTGGCTCAAAATAAAAGCGTCTTTACTAAAAAAGCAACTGGGAGAATTACTTTCACTTGTAATCAAGGTAATGCAATAAAAGAAACTATTCAACATGCTATCGATACCAAGGAAGGACAGACTATTTGGTTAACTTCAATAGGTAAGAATGAAAAAGGCGAACAAGTTTCTGAAATGCAATTTGAGTGGACTATTAAGGTAAGAGGTTAAAACTTCCAACTAATCCTAAACATACGTTAATTTACTTTCATTGTTCTGTTTTTGATTGTAACTTTGAGAAAAAGGAAAAAGAAAATGACCATTTTAATTACAGGTGCAACAGGATTAGTAGGGCAAGAATTAGTGAGCTTGTTATTGCAAAACGGGCATAGTGTTCATTATTTATCTACTTCAAAGAATAAATTAGTTTCTAATGCTAATTATAAAGGGTTTTATTGGAATCCAAAAACAGCTGAAATAGATACAGCTTCGTTAACAGATGTTGAAGTAATTGTGCATTTAGCTGGAGCAAATGTGGCTAAAAAATGGACAAAATCTTACAAAGAAGAAATTATTGAAAGTCGTGTACTCTCAACTCGATTGTTATTTCAAACACTTCAAAAAACACCAAATCAAGTTAAGCAAATCGTTTCGGCTTCAGCTGTAGGAATCTATCCAGATAGTTTAACCAATATTTATCATGAAACCGACTTGGATGTTGATGTTTCTTTTCTTGGAAACGTTGTAAAACTATGGGAAAACGAAGTCAACCAGTTTCAAAAATTAGAAATAGCTGTTTCAAAAATTAGAATTGGAATCGTTCTTTCTAAAAATGGTGGTGCTTTACAAGAAATGGTAAAGCCTATTAAATATGGAGTTGGAGCAGCTTTTGGTTCGGGGGAACAATATCAATCTTGGATTCATATTCATGATTTAGCAGCTGTTTTTTATCATGTAATCAAAAATGAGTTGTCTGGGATTTACAATGGTGTTTCTCCTTATCCAGTTTCAAATGCAGAGCTCACAAAAGCAATTGCTAAAACATTAGAAAAGCCATTATTTTTACCAAATATCCCAAAGTTTATTATGAAAATTATACTTGGCGAAATGCACGAAATTTTATTTTCAAGTCAGCATGTAAGTTGCAGAAAATTATTGGATGAAAACTTTCAATTCAAATTTGCTTCTTTAGACAAAGCGCTGAATGATTTGTTAAAATAAACTTTTATAAATATTTTTTTCCTGACAATTTGACATTTTTAAACATTTGGCAATACATTTGCAATCCCATTTACTAAAGTAAAAATGTTTAAAAAAATATTCAAAAATATGAGTCAAGAAAGTACTGAAAACATCGAAAAGGATAACATTAGTGAAGAAAATGTTTCAGAAAATCAAGGAATTCCAACACCAGAATTAACGGTAGAAGAGCAATTGCAAGAAGAATTGAGTAACGAGAAGGATAAATTTTTGCGTCTTTTTGCTGAATTCGAAAATTATAAAAGAAGAACAGCTAAAGAGCGTATCGATTTGTTTAAAACAGCTAATCAAGAAGTTTTACAAGCGATGTTGCCTGTTTTAGATGATTTCGACAGAGCTTGGGCACAAGTCTCTAAATCTGATGATGAAGCTTTGGTAACAGGTGTGCAATTAATTCATGATAAATTAAGAAGTACTTTAGTATCTAAAGGTTTAGAAGAAGTAGAAGTTAGAGTAGGAGATGCTTTTAACGCAGATTTCGCTGAAGCTATTACGCAAATTCCAGCACCAAACGATAAGTTAAAAGGTAAAATTGTTGATGTAATTGAAAAAGGTTACAAATTAGGAGACAAAATTATTCGTTTCCCTAAAGTTGTAATTGGACAATAATTTTATCGTAGAGACAAGTCATGACTTGTCTTTTTCTACATTTATAATATAAGATATAATGAAAAAAGATTTTTACGAAATATTAGGCATTTCAAAAAATGCTACAGCCGAAGAAATAAAGAAAGCATATCGTAAGAAAGCAATCGAGTTTCATCCTGACAAAAATCCAGGTAACAAAGAAGCAGAAGAAAAATTCAAAGAGGCTGCCGAAGCTTATGAAGTTTTAAGCGATGCCAATAAAAAAGCAAAATACGACCAATATGGTCACCAAGCTTTTGATGGTGGTGGATTTGGCGGTGGTCATCACATGAACATGGATGATATTTTCAGTCAGTTTGGTGATATTTTTGGCGGTGCATTTGGCGGTGGCGGATTTTCTGGATTTGGCGGTGGCGGAGGTCAACGTAGAGTAAAAGGAAGCAATCTTCGCATCAAAGTAAAATTAACTTTGGAAGAAATTGCTAATGGTGTTGAAAAGAAAGTCAAAGTAAAACGTAAAGTTCAAGCCAAAGGTGTAACATACAGAACTTGTCCAACTTGTAACGGTTCTGGACAAATCATGAAAGTTGCTAATACTATTTTAGGTAGAATGCAAACAGCTACTACATGTCATATTTGTAGTGGTTCTGGTCAAATTTTAGATCAAAAACCAGCAGGAGCAGATGCACAAGGGATGTTGTTAGAGGACGATACAGTTTCTATCAAAATTCCTGCAGGAGTTGTTGACGGAATGCAGTTAAAAGTGGCTAATAAAGGTAATGAAGCGCCAGGAAGTAATAGTATTCCAGGTGATTTAATTGTAGCTATCGAAGAAATCGAACATGAATTCTTAAAACGTGAAGGCGAAAATTTACATTATGATTTATATATCAGTGTTGCAGAAGCCGCTTTAGGTGCTTCAAAAGACATTGAAACTGTTTCAGGAAAAGTACGAATTAAGTTGGAAGAAGGTATCCAATCAGGCAAAATTTTACGCCTAAAAGGGAAAGGAATTCCGAGTTTAAATTCATACGGAAATGGGGATTTGTTGGTACATGTAAATGTTTGGACACCAAAGACTTTAAGTAAAGAACAGAAGCAATTTTTTGAGAAAATGCTTACAGATGAAAACTTTATTCCGAAACCAGAAAAATCAGATAAATCTTTTTTTGAAAAAGTTAAAGATATGTTTTCATAATTAAATATAATTTAATACATTTGAAACTCACTTTCTTAGGAGAGTGAGTTTTTCTTTTTCATAGCAATTTTTCCCATCCTTTAGCAATAAAGGGTGGGTTTTTTTTGTAACAAAATACAGTTTTATACTACTAACTAAACAAACAAATTTACCTTTACTATGAGTAATATTCTTGAAGTACAAAATGTGGTTAAGCAATATGGTAATTATACTGCGCTTAATAATGTTTCGTTGCAAGTTCCAAAAGGAAGTATTTATGGACTGCTTGGTCCAAATGGAGCTGGAAAAACATCTCTTATTCGAATCATTAATCAAATTACAATGCCAGATAGTGGAGTAGTTTTGTTAGATGGTGAAAAGTTAAAGCCTGAACACGTGCAATATATTGGTTATATGCCAGAAGAACGCGGTTTGTATAAAACCATGAAAGTAGGAGAACAATGCTTGTACTTGGCGCAATTAAAAGGAATGCCACATGAAGAAGCTAAAAAGCAGTTAAAATATTGGTTTGAAAAGTTTGAAATTCAAGGTTGGTGGGATAAAAAAATTCAAGAGCTTTCTAAAGGTATGGCGCAAAAAATTCAGTTTATCGTAACCATTTTGCACCAACCAAAACTATTGATTCTTGACGAACCTTTTTCAGGATTTGATCCTGTAAATGCCAATTTGATAAAAGACGAAATCATTGAATTGAACAAAAAAGGAACTTCGATCATTTTTTCAACACACCGAATGGAATCAGTTGAAGAAATGTGTGATTATATTGCTTTGATTCACAAATCAAATAAATTAATTGAAGGTAAGTTGGAAGATGTAAAACGTCAACACCGTTCAAATACTTTTGAAGTAGGCGTGTTAACCAATAATATTGAAGGATTGATGGTGCATTTAACACAAAAGTTTACAATTGGGCAAACTAATTTTAAATCACTAAATGACGATTTAAAGTTAGAAGTACAATTGGGCGAACACAGTTCAAATGAATTACTTTCTATTTTGACACAATTTGGACAAGTAACGCATTTTGTTGAAAAAATTCCAAGTGTAAACGATATTTTTATTCAAACTGTAAGCAAATAATCATGAGTATATTATCTTTAATTATAAAAAGAGAATTTATTGCCAAAGTGCGTAATAAATCATTTATAGTAATGACATTTTTAGGGCCATTATTAATAGTTGGAATGACTTTTTTAATTGCTTATTTATCTAGTGTAAATAAAGGTGAAATTAAAAAAATTGGTGTTCATGATACTGCTAAAGTATTTGTAAACGATTTAAAAAGCAACAAAGACATACTTTACATTGATTTATCTTCAATGCCAATTGAAAAAGCAAAAGATTCAGCAAGTAATGGATACGAGGGTTTAATTTATGTTCCAGTTGTGCAAAATGTTGATGAACTAGCCCAAAAAACAGTTTATATTTCTGACGAAAGTCCTAAAATGGAATTTTTAAGTCATTTACAAGGAACGATAGAAGCGAAATTAAATAAAGAGAACTTAAAAAAACTAGGGTTTGATGCGGATAAAATTGAAAAAGCCAAAATCAAATCTGACATACAAGTTGCAAAATTTTCAGGAGAAGAAGGGATTAAATATTTGAATGAGATTAAAATATTCATTGGTTTTGCTTTTGGATATTTAATCATGATGTTTATTATTATTTATGGAAATATGGTAATGCGAAGTGTTATAGAAGAGAAAACAAATCGTATTATTGAAATTATTATTTCATCAGTCAAGCCATTTCAATTGATGATGGGAAAAATCATAGGAACATCTTTGGCTGGAATACTTCAGTTCTTAATTTGGATTCTTTTAGGTGGTGTAATTATGTTTGCGGCTACTTTATTTATGGGACAAAGTCAAGAACCTGTTGCTACAGCTCAAATGTCTGCAGAGCAAGCAGAATTAGCTATGAGTTTTACGGCTAAAATTCAAATGTACTTAAATGAAATTCCCGTTGCTACAATCTTAGCTGCTTTTGTGGTATTTTTTATTGGAGGTTATTTCCTGTATAGTTCATTTTATGCAGCAATTGGTGCGGCTGTTGATTCTGAAACCGATTCACAACAATTTTTGTTGCCGATTATCATGCCACTAATGTTGGGTGTCTACGTAGGTTTTATTACAGTTATGAACGACCCACATGGTACGGTTGCAACAATTTTTTCTATAATACCATTAACATCACCAATTGTAATGCTTATGCGAATTCCTTTTGGAGTGCCCTGGTGGCAATTGGTACTTTCTGTAGTTTTATTGTATGGAACGTTTATCTTTGTAGTCTGGTTTGCTGCAAAAATTTACCGAGTAGGTATTTTAATGTATGGCAAAAAACCAAGTTGGAAAGAATTATACAAGTGGTTGAAATATTAAAAAGAGGTTAAGAGTTTATATGTTTAAAAGTTTAAGAGTTTTTTCCTTTTAAACTTTTAAACTCTCACCTTTTAAACTAAAAAGAATGAGTAAAATCCTTATCATAGAAGACGAAGCAGCAATTCGAAGAGTATTAACTAAAATACTTTCCGAGGAAAATGATTCGTACAAAGTAGAAGAAGCAGAAGACGGTTTGCAAGGTGTAGAGAAAGTCAAAAATGAAGATTATGACTTAATTCTTTGCGATATTAAAATGCCAAAAATGGATGGTGTTGAGGTATTAGAAGCTGTTAAAAAAATCAAACCCGAAATTCCAATGGTTATGATTTCTGGGCATGGCGATTTAGAAACAGCCATTAATACAATGCGTTTGGGAGCATTTGATTACATTTCAAAACCACCGGACTTAAATCGATTATTGAACACTGTTCGTAATGCGTTAGATAGAAAACAGCTTGTAGTTGAGAATAAAATCTTAAAAAAGAAAGTTTCAAAAAACTACGAAATGATTGGAAATAGCGAAGCCATCAATCATATTAAAACAATGATTGATAAAGTAGCACCAACCGATGCCAGAGTTTTAATTACCGGTCCAAATGGAACGGGGAAAGAATTAGTTGCACATCAATTACACGAAAAAAGCGAACGTTCATCGGCTCCAATTATCGAGGTGAATTGTGCAGCAATTCCATCTGAATTAATTGAAAGCGAATTATTTGGTCATGTAAAAGGCGCTTTTACTTCAGCGGTAAAGGATAGAGCAGGAAAATTTGAAGCTGCAGATGGTGGAACCATTTTCTTAGATGAAATTGGTGATATGAGTTTATCGGCTCAAGCTAAAGTTTTACGTGCTTTGCAAGAAAATTTAATTCAACGAGTTGGAGCTGATAAAGACATTAAAGTTAATGTTCGTGTAGTTGCTGCAACGAATAAAGATTTAAAAAAGGAAATCGAAGAAGGAAGATTCAGAGAAGATTTGTATCATCGTTTGGCGGTTATTTTAATCAAAGTTCCAGCTTTAAATGATAGAAGAGACGATATTCCAGAATTAATTGAGCATTTTGCGGCTAAGATTGCTTCCGAACAAGGAACTTCGCCAAAATCGTTCTCAAAATCAGCCATCAAATTATTACAAGAATATGATTGGACTGGAAATATTCGAGAATTACGCAATGTAGTAGAGCGCTTAATTATTTTAGGAGGAAGCGAAATTTCAGAACAAGACGTACAATTGTTTGCAAGTAAATAATATCAAGTGAATAGTGAATAGTAATTAGTGAATAGTTTGCTAATTACTATTCACTATTCACTAATTACAAAAAAAAATGCAGTTAAAAAAAATAAATCCAAATCTTCAAAATGCACTGATTGAAAATAATTTAATCGAGGCAAATGAAATGCAACAAGAAACTTTTTCAACTATAAAAAGTGGTGCCGATGCAGTTATTCAATCTCCAAAAAAGAGCGGAAAAACAACAACTATTTTGATGAATGTTATTCAGCGTATGGAAAAACCAGTAGGAGAAAGTACTCGTGCTTTGGTTTTGGTTCAGGACAAAGAAAAAGTACTTGAAGCAGTTGAAACTTTTAAGAAATTAAACCGTTATAATAACTTAAGAGTTTTTGGAGCGCACGAAAAAGGAGATATCGATTATGATAAGAATCAAATTTCATTAGGAATAGATGTTTTAATTGGAACACCAATTCGCATCAATGAAATGTTTTCTTCAGCTGGTTTTAATATGACCACAATTAAGATGTTTGTGGTTGATGATGTAGAAGAAATGTTACGCAAAAGAGAAGACGCAATTATTCATAGACTTTCAATGAGTGCTGAAAAAACACAACGTTTGTTTTTCTGCTCACAAATCACAGAAAGAGTAGAAGTTTTAGCCGACAGAATAATGATTGAACCATTATTCTTCGAAATGGAAGATTGATAAAATAAAAATAATAAAAGCAATTCCAAATGAGGTTATTACGATTTCTTATGATTTCTTTATTCAGTTTTTTTGGAGGAATTTATTTGCTTTATTTTTGTTATATTTATTTTAATCAAGCTGAGTTAGTCTTTGTTAATTCTAAATTGTCAAGTGATTATGAATTTAACTATCAAGATGACTTTGATGAAGTTTACATTGAATCCTATGATGGTGTAAAACTAAACGGACTTCTTTTCAAGTCTATTAACTCAAAAGGGCTGGTCTTTTTTTTGCATGGAAATGCTGGAAATTTAAGTGGCTGGGGTTCTATTTCAGAAACATATACCAGTTTAGGATATGATGTTTTTATTCTTGATTATAGAGGTTATGGAAAAAGTGAAGGAGTAATTGAAAATGAAGCTCAAGTAATGAATGATGCTAATTTAGTTTTTAAAAAAATTTCAAAATCGTATCAAAATAAAAAAATATTTATCACGGGTTATTCGATAGGAACAGGAATTGCAACTCAGTTGGCAGCTCAAAATAAAATTGATGCTCTTTTTTTAATAGCCCCATTTTATAACTTTTCTGAATTTACAAAAAGTAGAGTTCCATATTTTCCAGATTCTTTTAAAAAATTCAAATTTGAGACGAATAAATATATTACTACAGTTAAAGCACCTATTTATATTTTTCATGGTGACAAGGATAATATAATCTCGCTTGAAAACGCTATTAGATTAAAACAAATAATTAAAAGTGAGGATTTATTATTTACGTTGGTAGATGAAGATCATATCGGAATAACTGATAATCTCGATTTTCGACGTGAGTTAAAAGCTTTGTTGAAATAATATTAGATTTCTTTTCAATTACCATATTGTTAATTGCCAAATTCACTATTTAATCTATCTTTGCACCTTTCAAAAATTTCAGTAAAAAGACTTTTAACTTTTTACTTCTAACTTTTTACTTTAAAAAATGATTACAGTAAACGACATTGCCGTAGAATTTGGCGGAACCACTCTTTTTAGCGAAGTAACTTTTGCCATCAATGAAACTGATAAAATTGCCCTTATGGGTAAAAATGGAGCAGGAAAATCTACGCTTTTGAAAATTGTTGCTGGAGTAAATAAACCAACTCGTGGTGTTATTTCGGCGCCAAGTGATGCTGTTATTGCTTATTTGCCGCAACATTTGTTAACGGAAGATAATTGTACTGTGATGGAAGAAACATCAAAAGCATTTGCTTCGGTGTTGAACATGAAAAAAGAAATTGATGAAATCAACGAGCAATTAACTGTTCGTACTGATTATGAAAGTGATGAGTACATGAAATTGATTGAAAAAGTTTCGGAATTATCTGAAAAATATTATTCAATTGAAGAAGTAAATTATGAAGCCGAAGTTGAAAAAATATTAAAAGGATTAGGGTTTGAAAGAGAAGATTTTAATCGCCCAACAAAAGAATTTTCAGGCGGTTGGAGAATGCGTATTGAATTAGCGAAAATACTTTTAACAAAACCTGATTTAATTCTTTTGGATGAGCCAACCAATCACTTGGATATGGATAGTATCGAATGGTTGGAAGAATTTTTGATTACGCAAGCCAAAGCAGTGATGGTTATTTCGCACGATAGAGCATTTGTGGACAACATTACAAATCGTACCATCGAAGTAACAATGGGAAGAATTTATGATTACAAAGCTAAATATTCACACTATTTAGAATTACGAAAAGATAGACGCGTTCACCAGCAAAAAGCATACGAAGAACAGCAAAAATTCATTGCCGACAATCAAGCTTTTATTGAACGTTTTAGAGGAACATTTTCTAAAACCGAGCAAGTGCAATCACGTGTTAGAATGTTAGAAAAAATTGTTCCTATTGAAGTGGACGAAATTGATAATTCGGCATTAAAGTTAAAATTTCCACCATCAGCACGTTCAGGTCAATATCCTGTAATTGTTAAAGATTTAGAAAAATCGTATGGTGATCATTTGATTTTTAAAGATGCGAATTTAGTTATCGAACGTGGACAAAAAGTAGCTTTCGTGGGTAAAAATGGTGAAGGAAAATCGACCATGATTAAAGCCATCATGAAAGAAATTGAAATTAATGGTGGTTCGGTAGAAATTGGTCACAACGCACAAATTGGCTATTTTGCTCAAAATCAAGCCGCTCAATTAGACGAAAATGCGACTATTTTTGAAACGATTGATAGAATTGCTGTTGGAGATGTTCGTACGCAAATCAAAAATATTTTGGGAGCATTTATGTTTCAAGGTGATGATATTCAAAAGAAAGTGAAAGTACTTTCTGGAGGAGAAAAAACGCGTTTAGCAATGATTAAATTATTGTTAGAACCAGTGAATCTTCTAATTCTTGATGAGCCATCTAACCATTTAGATATGAAAACGAAAGATATCATAAAGGATGCTTTACGTGATTTTGATGGAACTTTAATCTTAGTTTCACATGATAGAGATTTCTTAGATGGTTTGGCCGAAAAAGTATTTGAATTTGGTCACAAACGTGTTAAGGAACATTTTGAAGATATCAAAGGTTTCTTGGCGCACAAGAAAATGGATTCATTGAAAGAAATTGAGAAGTAAGATTTATAAATAAGAATAAAAGCTCCAACAGGAGCTTTTTTTATATTTCTTTATTTTTCCACTTTTCAAAACCTAAAACATTAGCTTTAATATCTTTTTGCCATTGTTTTCCATAAGTTTTGTTTAGATATTCAAAAACTAATTCGTTTTTAACTTCATATTCTTCAAAATTAGTAGGAGCAATGCAACCAAAATCATGAAATTGAATATTGTGTTTTTTAGCAAAAGCTAAATCTTCTTTAGTGATTACAGAAGCAATTCCGCCTAAAACGTATATGGTTTTTGTGTTTGAATTGATTTCGATTTTAATCGTGTCGTTTTGTTTTTTTTCTTGTGCTTGAATTCCAAAAGCAGTAAGAAAAAGTAAAAAGAATAATTTAAAACTCATTTTCTCTAATTTTTGATGAAACATCTGCTCCTCCCCATTCTACAAGTGTAAAACCTTTTCTTTCGGTTTTTGGAAGTTGTTGTTCTTTGATTATAGTTCTGTTCTCTAAACCATAAAATTCCATGTAGATTCTAATGCTAGTTTCTGGTTTTGGATTGACGTTTAAAGTTGCAATTTCGTTACATTCTTCATTGACTAAAAAGTGAATAAAGTTGTATTTATTTCGTTCTAAAATGGGTAACCAATACTGAATAAAATCATTTGTTTCTTGATTGTTTAAACCAATATGATCTAATTTTTTGATTAAAAATTCAGTTAAATTATCTTTTGAAACTATAAAACCATCATCATATTTGTAATGCGCTGAAGGAAAATCAATTGTTCCATCCCAAAATAACGAACTGTAATAACGATTGGTTTTTTTATCAAAAATTTGTCCGTTTGGTTCTGCAATTACTTCCCAGCTTTTATCGTATTTTGGAAATGTAGTTAACAATTCTCCTTTTAAATCGAGTTTTATATCAATTGCTTTTTTTTCTGTTGGATAAAGATAGATTACTGGTTTTTCCAGTATAATTTGCTGTTCTGCTTTGAGATTAACAATAAGGTTTTCTTTGTTTTCAATTTTTATTTTTTGTGATTTAAATTGTAAAAAGGAAATCTCTAAAATATCATTTATTTTAACTTCAATTGAAAATTTTCCATCAATATCGGTTTGTGTTTCAGCTTTTGAGTTTAGATTTTTAATGTATACACCTGAAAGTTCTAATTTTTCACAATCGTAAACGGTTCCAGAAATTTTAAAAACGTCAGTTTCTTTGTTTATTGAATTTTCTGCCGAATATTTTTTATATAATTTCTTCAATTCTCGTTTTGAAATATCTTTTGTAGTAATTAGAATGACACCATTTTTCGCACTTTGGCCATAAACTGCAGTTGCCGCTTTGTCTTTTAAAACATTTACAGATTCGATGTTTTTTGGATCAATTGCTTCAAGAACATCTTTATGAAGAATATTTCCATTAACAACTATTAAAGGAGAATTATCAGTTGTTTCTTGAGCGAATACAGTTGTTATTGTGAATAAAAAAATAAATAAATTTAGTAATGCTTTCATAATTAAATTTTTGAAATTGTCCTTGTTTTTGATTTTACTATTTCTTAATCGTAATTATAATAACTCCATTTTTTCCTTTATCACCATAAATTGGAATTGCTCTTTCAGGTTGTAAAACAACTATGGTATCAATATTTTGTTTGCTCAATGGTGCATATGGGCTAGTTGGATTTTCACCATATAATTCTTCTTCTGTATAAGCAACTCCGTTAATATAGTATAATGGATTTTTAAGCTCAATAACAGATTCATAATCTGCATTTGAAATATTTTTTGGTGATTTTTTACTCAATTTTCCATCAATAAGAACTAAGTCATCATTGGCTGTTTTTTTGTCATTTTCTTGGATTGCTTCAGCAGATATTACACTTACAGCATCATAACGTCTTCCTTTTGCTAAATAACCAGAATTATTAACCGAAGCTGAATTTGAAATATCATTTCTGTTATTTGGTGCAAAACTTGTTTTAGCAAGTTCGTCAACTTCTTCCATTGCAATTGGAGTCGAAAGTTGGACTTCTTTTTTCGATTTGTAATTGATAGTATCGTTGATTACAATGTTATTTTGAATTACAATTTGTTGTTGTAAAATTTGCTCAGCCTCTTTTTTAATTTCTGGATTTGCATTTACTAATTCATTTTTTGATTCTGGTGTTGGAATATTGTTTTTTGATGAATCAATCGTAGTAATTGTGTTTTCTGGAATAATGACAGTTTCATTTTCTTGTAGTAAGAAAAAGGCTAACGTTCCTACCAAAACTACTGATGCTGCTACCGCTAATTTTTTCCACAAGTGTTTCTCTTTTTGAAGCGTTTGTGTTTTCATTTTGTCTTCCACGCGCGCCCAAATTTTCTCCATGCTTGGAAAGTCTTTTTGCTCTGCGTTTTCGGCAGCTTGTTGTATTTTTTTATATAATTTTTCTTCTGTTCCCATGACTATTTTGCTTTTTGATAATAAAAAGTTCTTACCAATTCTTTTAATTTACTTTTCGCCGCATTCAATTGCGATTTTGATGTGCCTTCGCTAATACCTAATTGTTCTGCAATTTCTTTGTGCGAATAGCCTTCAATCACAAACAAATTAAAAATCGTTTGGCATCCATCGGGAATGTAATTCAGTAAATTGAGCAAATCTTCTTCCTCTAAATCAGTAACTTCGTCGGCTAAGGGTTGCGAATTGTAGCTCACATCTTCTAAATACAAATTAAAGTTGATGTTCTTTTTAATCTGTAAAAGGCAATTGTTCACCGTTATTTTTCGTGCCCAAGCTTCAAAAGCCAAGTCTTCTTTTAGTTGTTCTATTTTTGTGAATATGGTAAAAAAAGCATCGGCCAATACTTCTTCAATTTCTTCCTCCTTTTTTAAATACCGTTTACACAAACGATAGAGTTTTGGCGCCATAGTTTCATACACCAAGCGTTGTGCTTCGCGGTGTTGTTTTCGGCAGCCTTGTATGTGTTTTACATCCATTGGTAAACTTGCTTTTTTATATAGAGCATAAAATTTCACAAAAGGTTGGGAGGGAAGTAAAAATTATTTAGTTAATGTCAATTTATATATAGTTGCTTCTAAAACTTCTGTATCATTGTCTTCACATAATAAGAAATTTAATTCGGTTTCAGATTCCTTGTAAAGTGTGATGCCTTCAAATTTATGCTTGTCTGAAATAATTATTGTTTTTTCAACTTCAAATGTTTCTAGATTTAAAACACCCACTAATGAACCTAAAACTTCTCCATCTAAATAAGTTGAGTTTGTATCTTCTGCAGAAGCAAGAAAGTAAATTTTGTCTTGAACCTTGATGGCATCCGTAAAAGTGGTTTCTACGTTTTCAATTTTTGGAAGTGAAATGGGATGGAATTTAATCGGTTGTGTTTTGTCATTTTCAACAACAAATATGCCGTTTTTAGACTGTGAACCATTGCCTCTTTGAAATAAATACATTGTTTTTTCAATACTAATGCTGCCTTCAATATTTAGTTCGTCCTCTTTTAAATCAGCCACCGTACGAAGTTGAACATATAATTCACTCAAATCTCTATTTTTTGTTTTTTGGGTCTCCAAATAAAAAGTCATCATTTGATTTCTATTATTTGTAGAACCCGAACCGAAAATATAAAGTTTATTTCCATTTTTAGTAATAGATTCAAAATCGTATTTTTCTTTTTTAGCAATATTTTCTTTTGGGTTTTCTACTAAAGCAATTTTATGTAGCTCTTCTGAATCAATTGTATATTCATATAAATAGGAGCTGTTGTCAGAAATAATGAATAATGAATTGTTGTGAAATAAGATTCCAGAAGCTGAACCAATTCCGATAATATTTAAAAAGATTTGAAGTTGAAATTTTTCCATATTTTTACAAATGTGTTTTGGGTTTAAAAGCTTTAAATAGCATCTAAAATTACTATTTTTACAATTATTAAATTGAAATTAGAATGGAAAATATAAATATTGAAGATTTTAAGGTAAAAGGAGCCGTTAAATTGACTGATTTTACTACAAAGTTGCCAATTGATACCGATAAAGATCAAGAAGAATTAGCTTTAGATAAAATTCAGAAAAAACTTTCTAAAAAGCAAGATGCCATGTATGCGCACAACCGTCATGCTTTTTTGATTTGCTTACAAGGTATGGATACTAGCGGAAAAGATAGCTTGATTAGAGAAGTTTTCAAAGAATTTAATCCGCGTGGAGTAGTGGTGCATAGTTTTAAAACACCCAATTCAACCGAATTAGAACACGATTATTTATGGCGTCATTATTTAGCTTTGCCTGAAAAAGGGAAATTCGCAGTTTTCAATCGCACACATTATGAAAATGTATTGGTAACGCGAGTGCATCCCGAATATATTTTGTTTGAAAATTTGCCAGGAATTGAAAAAGTTGAAGACATCACGCCTCAGTTTTGGGAAAATCGAATGGAACAAATTATAAATTTTGAAAAGCATATTTCGCAAAATGGAACTAAAATTTTGAAATTTTATTTTCATATGAGTAAAGAAGAACAACGAGAACGCTTGTTAAAACGATTAGAAAATCCTGAAGATAATTGGAAATTTAGTGCAGGCGATTTAAAAGAGCGCGAACATTGGGACGATTACATGAAATATTATGAAGAAGCTATTAATAAAACATCAACCGATTTTGCTCCTTGGTATATAGTTCCTGCTGATGATAAAGGTGTTGCGAGATATATTGTAGCTAAAGTGATTTGGGAAGCATTAGAAAATTTAAAAGATATTACTGAGCCAGAATTGGATCCAAAAGTAAAAGCAAATATTGAAATGTATAGAGCGCAGTTAACATCGAAATAGTATTCAAAATATGAAATTTAAATTAATAGGATTATTGCTTATTTCTTCTTTATTCGGATGTAGGGAAGCGATTAAAAACGATGTAAAATTTGTTGCTGAACAAGATTTTGAAGATATCCAATTTACAGAACCAAAGGTTAGTAATAGTTTGGTTGTAAACACAAAAGAAGATTTGTTAGGTTATTGGGTAGGTGATTTTGATGCCAATTTATCGGATGAAGAAATGGATACAATTTATGGAAATGAATCGTATTCCAATTTAATTACAAGAAAAATCACATTTTCGATAGATGAAATTAAAGGTGATTCTATTATAGGACATTCGATTTCTGCTGGAAATATTAGTCCGTTCAAAGGTTTGTTATCCGAAAACACTTCTGGTTTTACAATGGAAGTTGATGAGTTCAAAAAAACAAAAACTGACGGAAAGTTTATTATAGAAATAAGAAAAACAGATTCTATTTTAAAAGGAAATTGGGAAGCATATTCACAGTCTGAATTAAAGATTTATAAGCGAAATTTTGATTTAAAAAAGAAACTTTTTGTTTATGATAAAGCACAAGAATTAGATGTAACTTTTTTTGACACAGACAAATCAAAAGAATATGTTTATGCAACTGACACCGTTGATGGAAAAGTTGAAGAATATATTGATAATGAATATTATGCAACTACAGAAAAGTTGTTTGAAAAAAATGCTTCAAATGAAGTGCTAACGACTGATTTTGTTTCCAATTTATCAAAAGCCGATATTTTTATTCTTAGAAATTCCATTTTTGCACGTCATGGATTTGCTTTTCGCGATAAGCAATTGCGAATGTATTTTGAGCAATTTAATTGGTATATGCCTGTTTTTGGAGATGTTAAAGATGAATTAACCGAAATCGAAAAGGAAAACATCGATTTGCTACTTCGCTATGAGAAAAATGCGGAAGAATACTATGATACTTTTGGAAGATAATGTGGATTAAATATTCAAAATATCTTTTGTGGATTGGATATATTTATTTTTCATATCTACTTTTATTGATAACGCTTCAATATATTCCTTATCATACAGATGTAGCTTTTTTGCGAATTAAACAAGAAGTAATTGTTCTAAATCATTACAAAATTGCTTTTTTTACGCATGTGTACACAAGTATATTTTTAATGTTTTTTGGAGCATTGCAGTTTTCAAATTACATCCAAAAAAAGCACATGAAATTACATCGAATTTCAGGCAGAGTATACGTTGGAATTCTGTTGTTATTTTCTGGGCCAAGCGGATTGGTAATGTCATATTATGCAAATGGCGGTATGTTTGCACAAGTTTCTTTTTTATTATTGTCTACTTTTTGGATATTATTTACGTTTCTATCATTGTATTTCATTTTGAAAAAAGAGATAATTCAGCATCAAAAATTTGCCATTCGAAGTTTTGCATTGACATTATCGGCAATTTCACTTCGATTATTCAAATATCTATTGGTTTTCTTTTTTGAACCTTTGCCAATGGACGCATACAGGATTGCAGCTTGGTCAGGTTGGACCTTTAATTTATTGGTTGCCGAATTAATTATTTACTATAAATTTTCAAGAATTAGTAAATAAAAAAATCTTCAATTATCTTTGTAGGATATAAAATCGCTATGGAATTAAAATTAACACGCCCAATCTGCTTTTTCGATCTTGAAACTACTGGAATTGATGTAGCAAGAGACCGAATCGTAGAAATCTCAATATTTAAAGTATATCCAAACGGAAATAAAGAAAGTAAAACTTGGTTGGTAAATCCAACGATTCCAATTCCGCCACAAACTACAGCGGTACATGGAATTACGGATGAAAAAGTTGCTAATGAACCAACTTTCAAAGAATTAGCTTCTCAAGTTCATAATATGATTAAAGATTCTGATTTGGCTGGATTTAATTCGGATAGATTTGATATTCCACTTTTAGCTGAAGAATTATTACGTGCAGAAGTCGATTTTGATATGAAAAACCGAGTTTCTGTAGATGTACAAACTATTTTTCATAAAATGGAAGAGCGTACTTTGAGTGCTGCATACAAATTTTATTGCGGGCAAAGTTTAGAAAATGCTCACAGTGCTGAAGCCGATACGATGGCAACGTATGAAATCTTAAAATCTCAATTAGACAGATATGAAAATTTAGAAAACGATATGAAATCGTTATCTGAATTTACAACTCGTAAAAAATCAGTTGATTTTGCTGGATTTATTGCTTTAAATAATGAGGGAAAAGAAATTTTTACCTTCGGAAAACACAAAGGTGCTTTGGTAGACGATGTTTTTGATAAAGAGCCAGGTTATTTTGGTTGGATTCAAAATGCTGATTTTCCGTTATACACCAAGAAAGTTTTAACAGGAATTAAATTAAGAAAGTTAAATACTAAATAGAGTGATTAGTGAAAAGTAATTAGTGAATAGTCGCTGATTACTTTTCACTATTTACTAATCACTAGAACTATGAAAATAATCTGCATCGGTCGCAATTATGTTGACCATATTTCGGAATTAAACAATGAAAAGCCTACAGAACCTGTAATTTTCATGAAACCAGATACTGCGGTTCTACCAAAAAAAACACCATTCGTCATACCTGCTTTTAGTGATGATGTGCATCATGAAGTAGAAATTTTGGTAAAAATATGTAAGGTAGGAAAATATATTGATGCAAAATTTGCGCATAAGTATTATGACGAAATTGGTTTAGGAATCGATTTTACTGCAAGAGATGTTCAGGCTAAGTTAAAAGAAAAAGGTTTGCCGTGGGAAAAAGCGAAGTCATTCGACCATTCAGCGGTAATTGGTGCCTTTTTATCGAAAAAAGATTTTTCTTCTGTAGAAAATATTAACTTTGAGTTAAAATCAAATGGAAAATCAGTACAAGTTGGTAACACAGATTTAATGTTGTGGAAAATTGATGAGCTAGTTGCTTATGTTTCACAATATTTTACTTTAAAAAAAGGAGATATTATTTTTACGGGTACTCCTAAAGGTGTTGCTAAAGTTACTGAAGGTGATGTTTTAGAGGGTTTTATTGAAAATAAATCGATGTTTAAAATTCAAATTAAGTAATATGGCGCTACAGTATAATTTAGCAAAAGTGTATGAAATATCAGAAAATGATACTGAATTTGCCTTGCAAATTGTTACTTTGTTTTTAGAAGAAGTACCAGCCGAAATGAAGTCTATTAAGACTGCTATTGAAGAAAAAGATTATACAAGAACTTACTCTGCGTGTCATAAAATTAAACCAACATTAGATTTGCTAGGGATGGATATGGCTTATGAAGAAAATATTCAGATTATGACATGGGCAAAAGCTGAAGGAAAACGAAAAGAAATTAAAGAAGTTTATAAATCTTTAAAAGACAGAATTGATTTAGCAATTAAAGAAATCAAAAAAGATTTTAAGTTATAAATCAATTACTCCCAAACTATAAATATTACCTATGAAAGCCACAATTGTAACTATTGGCGATGAGATTCTTATTGGTCAAATTGTAGATACAAATTCGTCTTATATTGCTAAAGCATTAGATAAAATTGGAATTGCTACACATGAAATGTTATCAATTTCTGATGACAAGGAGCATATTTTAAATACCTTTCAAAAACTACAAAATGAGGTTGAGGTTGTCATCATAACAGGTGGATTAGGACCAACAAAAGACGATATTACTAAAAAAACATTTTGTGATTATTTCGAAGATACTTTAATTGAAGATGAAGCGGTTTTGCTTCATGTTAAAGAAATTATTGAAGGTTTTTATAAGCGTCCAATTACGCAAATAAATAGAGAACAAGCTTTGGTGCCAACAAAAGCAAAAGTACTTTTTAATAAAGCCGGAACTGCACCAGGTATGTGGATGGAAAAAGAAAATACTGTTTTTATTTCCTTGCCAGGAGTGCCGTTTGAAATGAAATATTTGATTGATAATGAGGTGATTCCTAATTTGGTACAAAAGTTTGAACGTCCATACATTGTGCATCAAACAATTATGACCTATGGGAGAGGAGAAAGTTTAATAGCTGAGCAAATTGAAGCATGGGAAGATAATTTGCCAGAATTCATAAAATTAGCATATTTACCAAGTCCAGGAAAAGTAAGATTGCGATTAACAGCTCGTGGAAACGATAAAGAAATCCTTCAAAATGAAATAAAAAAACAAGTACAATTGCTTGATTTGTTAATTCATGAAATCATTGTGGGTTATAATGAAGACGAACCTATTGAAGTTGTTTTAGGGAAAATTTTAACTGAAAAGAAGCTTACACTTGCTACGGCAGAAAGTTGTACCGGTGGTAAGATAGCAGCTTTGATGACTGCAATTCCAGGTGCTTCAAATTATTTCAAAGGAAGTGTGGTAAGTTATGCTACTCAAACTAAAATTGATGTTTTAGGTGTTTCAAAGGAAGTCATTGATAAATATGGAGTGGTTAGTGCAGAAGTAGCTAAAGAAATGGCATTAGGTGTTCAAAAACTGACAAAGTCTGATTATGCAATTGCTACGACAGGAAATGCCGGTCCTTTAAAAGGTGATGCTGATGCGGAATTAGGAGCAGTTTTTATTGCAATTGCAAGCCCAAATGATGTGTTTGTTGAGGAGTTTAACTTTGGACAGCCACGTGAAAAGGTAATAGATAGGGCGGTTAGTAAAGCATTGGAACTCATTTATAAAGAATTTTTAAAAAAATAATAAAAGATAGTTGTGTATATGAAATCGATTTTGTTTCTTTGCACCCTGATTTTAGATAACGAAATAAAGCTGAATAATAATGTCAAGAGTTTGTGAACTTACAGGTAAAAGAGCAATGGTAGGGAACAATGTTTCTCACGCTATGAACAAAACAAAGAGAAAATTCTCTGTTAACTTAGTAAAAAAACGTTTTTACATTCCTGAAGAAGATAGATGGGTAACGTTGAAAATTTCAACTGCTGCATTAAAAACTATTAATAAAAATGGAATTGCTGCTGTATTGAAAAATGCAAAAGCAAACGGATTTGTTAAATCTGTATAATCCGCAATAATATATATCAAAATGGCAAAGAAAGGTAATAGAATCCAAGTTATTTTAGAATGTACAGAGCACAAAACTTCAGGAGTTCCTGGAACATCTCGTTACATTACTACAAAAAATAAAAAAAATACTCCAGATAGATTAGAGATTAAAAAATTTAATCCAATCTTAAAGAGAGTAACTGTACATAAAGAAATTAAATAAGATAAGTCATGGCAAAGAAAACCGTAGCAACTTTACAAACAGCTTCTAAAAGATTAACCAAAGCTATTAAAATGGTTAAGTCTCCAAAAACTGGCGCTTACACATTCGTTGAATCTGTGATGGCTCCTGAATTAGTTGATGAATTCTTGAAAAAGAAATAATTCATAAAACAATTATATAGATAAGCTACTTTCGTTTGAAAGTAGCTTTTTTATTTTTACATTTGTTGCTGTATTAAGATTTTGATGTTGTCAATCTCTTGAATAAATAATCAAACCAAATTCTATGAGTTTTTTTAAAAAAATATTCTCTTCTGATAAAAAAGAGACTTTAGATAAAGGCTTAGAAAAAACTAAAACATCGTTTTTTTCTAAACTTACTAAAGCTGTCGCTGGAAAATCTAAGGTTGACGATGAGGTTCTTGATAACTTAGAAGAAATATTAGTGTCTTCTGACGTAGGTGTAAATACAACACTTAAAATCATTGAAAGAATAGAAGAACGAGTTTCCAAAGATAAATATTTAGGAACCGATGAATTGAACGGAATTCTTCGTGAAGAAATTGCTAGCTTATTATCTGAGACTAACTCAGGTGAAGCTACTGAGTTTGCAATACCAACAAATAAAAAGCCATACGTAATCATGGTAGTTGGAGTTAATGGTGTTGGAAAAACTACAACAATTGGAAAATTAGCATATCAATTCAAAAAAGCAGGTTATAAAGTAGTTCTTGGTGCCGCAGATACTTTTAGAGCTGCAGCTATTGATCAACTGCAAATATGGGCTGATAGAGTAGGTGTGCCAATAGTAAAACAACAAATGGGAAGTGATCCAGCATCTGTGGCATTTGATACCTTACAAAGTGCCGTGGCTCAAAATGCAGATGTTGTAATTATTGATACTGCTGGTCGTTTGCACAACAAAGTTGGTCTAATGAACGAACTTTCTAAAGTGAAAAAAGTAATGCAAAAAGTAGTAGAAGATACTCCAAATGATGTACTTCTAGTATTAGATGGTTCAACAGGACAAAATGCTTTTGAACAAGCAAAACAGTTTACTGCTGCAACGGAAGTATCTTGTTTAGCAGTAACAAAATTAGACGGAACTGCAAAAGGTGGAGTGGTGATAGGAATTTCAGACCAATTTCAAATTCCGGTTAAATATATTGGTGTTGGTGAAGGAATAGAAGATTTGCAAGTATTCAATAAGTATGAATTTGTAGATTCATTTTTTAAATAATAGCTGATGGAATTTTTAAAATATAAAATGGTTAAGTTGCTAATTGCAGCTTTAGTACTGGCTCTAATAGCAATTCCTTTTGATGAAATAGACGCAGTCTATTTAACATTAAGGTTGATTTCGTTCGCAATATTAATGTATGTTTTTATAAAACTTACAAGTGCAAAAAAGAAAGTAAAAAAATAAAAATAAGTGCTGTTAGTTGATAACAGCACTTATTTTTTCCCATAATGTTTCATCAAAATCTGATAAAGCAAAATTGACACCATCAGCAACATCTCCCATTCGGATGATAACTAATTTTTTACTAGGTACTACATATATTTTTTGATCATTTTTACCTAAAGCACAATACATATCTGCAGGAGCAGATGGAATTAATGTGCCGTTGAATTGTAGTTGTGTTTGAGGTAAATGATAGCTTGTTTTTCCATTTAACCACCACAGATAGCCATAAGCTAAATTAATATTTTGTGATGTGCTTGTTGCGTTATCCATATAATTTTGAGGAACAATCTGATTGCCTTCCCATTTTCCTTTGTTTAAAGCTAGTAAACCAAAACGTGCCATATTTCTAGTAGTACTCCAATATACACTTAAACCATCCATTTCAACCCATAACCCATTAGTCATTCCTATTTTGTCTCTTAATTTTGTATTGAAATAGTTTGACCAAGTTTGTCCTGTAGATGCTGCTACTACATCTTGTAATTTTACATATACATTGTGGTATGCCCATCGTGTGCCGGCATCGGCAACGTATTGCAAATTGGCTGGAGAAACATCATCGCCTAAAGCATCGTTTAGACCAGATGTCATGGTTAAAAGATGTTTATTGGTTATTAAATTTTCTTTTGCTAATGGAATGCTTGTCCACCCTGTTCCTAAATAATCAGAAACTTTATTGCTAATGTTCAAATATCCTTCTTGCTCAGCAATTCCGGTGACAGTTGCAGTTAGTGTTTTACCAGCACTTGCCCAATACCATGGCTGTGTAGCAGAATGGCCATTGAAGTAATTTTCCATAACTATTCTTCCGTTATGGAGTACTATGAATCCTTTAGTGTGCTTTAATTCTAAATAGTCTAATAAAGGTTGTACCTGAGATTGGTTCCACCCTAAGCTAGCAATAGTTTTTGTTTCCCAAACATCAGAACCAATTGGAGGAAAGTACATTTGTTCTTCTGGAGTTGAAGGAGTTGGTGAATCATCAGAACCACAACTAAATAGAGTTGAAAGCACAAATAGGGATAATATTTTTTTCATAGTATTTAAAAAACGGTTACATATTCATTAGACAATAAAAGTAAGGAATAGTTTAATTTGAAAGATAAATAATTGTAATTTTATACCATATTAATGTGTGTACAATGAAAAAAATAATATTATTTCTTGTTTTCGGGTTGTTTTTATCATGTAAACAATCTATTTCTGAGACTGATTTACAAAATTTGAATGGCTATTGGGAAATTGAAAAAGTTGAACTTCCAGATGGTGATAAGAAAGAATACAAAGTAAATGAAACAATAGATTTCTTTAAAATTAGTGATAAAAAAGGTTTTCGTAGTAAAGTGATGCCACAAATAGATGGTACATATTTGACAAATGATTTGAAGGAAGATGTTGTTATTGTGCTTAAAGATGGTGATGCCACAATTCAGTATAAAACAAATTATGCTAATTGGAACGAAGAAATTATTGAATTATCTAAAGATAAATTAGTGGTTAAAAACCAACAAGATTTGGAGTATCATTATAAAAGACCCGCTAAATTTTCGATTAAATAGGCATGGCAAAACGATTCAATGAAGAAATTCAGATAGGAGATGTGTTGAAGCAATTTATTACTCAAAATAAGTTAGAGGCTGGTATCGATGTGGTTAATGTTCGTGACGCATGGAAAAATTTAATGGGAAATGGGGTAAATAATTACACAACAGAAATTCAGCTCAAAGGTTCAACGCTTTATGTAGCTTTGTCTTCAGCGGTTTTACGAGAAGAATTAAGTTATGGAAAAGATAAAATCATAAAAATGATAAACGAAGAACTTCGAAAAGATTTGATTACAACTTTGGTTTTACGATAAAAAAAAATCTCGTTTCAATTAAGAAACGAGATTTTATATTTTATTCTGAATTCAAAATTCAGAAATCTGCAATCATCAATTAAAACTGTTCTCTTCCTGAAAAATGGAAAGCACTTTCAATAGCTGCATTTTCATCAGAATCAGATCCGTGAACTGCATTTTCTCCAATTGAAGTAGCATATTTTTTACGGATTGTTCCTTCAGCTGCATCTGCTGGATTAGTAGCTCCAATTAAAGTTCTGAAGTCTTCCACAGCATTTTCTTTTTCTAAGATAGCTGCTACAATAGGGCCTCTTGTCATAAATTCAACTAATTCACCAAAAAATGGTCTTGCAGCGTGAACAGCATAAAAAGCTTGTGCATCAGCAATAGTTAATTGAGTTAATTTCAAAGAAACAATTTTGAAACCACCTTCAGTAATCATGTTTAAGATTCCACCAATATGTCCGTTTTCTACAGCATCTGGTTTAATCATTGTAAAAGTTCTGTTTGTTGCCATTTTTTAAATTTTTTGCAAAGGTACTATTTTAATTAGGTTTTGCAATATTGTTTTTTATTATTTTGTAACTGTTCGAGCTACTCTAAAACCATAAAATTCATGTGTTTTAGATGGAATTGTAGAAATTCGGTTTGCTGGTCTAATGTAGCTTGGTTGACTATCCCAAGAACCTCCTCTGACAGTTCTTCTTTCTCCCATTTCTGGTCCTTTTGGATTGTCTCCTTTTTCTTGTTTATAGAAATCTTTGTTGTACCAATCCCAACACCATTCCCATACATTTCCACTCATGTCATAGACACCTAATTCGTTTGGTAATTTTGTTCCTATTGTGTGTGGTTGACCATCGCTATTTGCTTTATGCCAAGCTACTTCGTCAAGTTTATCGCTACCACTAAATTTAAACATTTTTGTAAGTGATCCTCCTTTGGCAGTAAATTCCCATTCAGCCTCTGTTGGCAATCTATAACCATTAGCTTTAAAGTTGCAAATAAAATTTGGTCCTTTTTTAGTATAACACGGCTGTAGTTTTTCTTTAATACTTAACCAATTACAATATGCAATTGCTTCATTCCATGTAACTCCATTGATAGGGTAATTGTCTTGCCAGCCCCAAGTTGGTTTTGCAGGCATTTTCATTTTATTTGCTTTAATAAACTGCTTCCATTCCCAAACGGTTACTTCGAATTTACTAATTTCAAATGTATTTAAAGTTACACTATGTTCTTTTTGTTCATCTACTTCTGCATTTCCATCAGAATCTTTTGAACCCATTTTAAATGTTCCTCCTTTTACTTGTACTAGGCTATTTTCGATAAGTATATTTTTAAAAGCGAAAAAAGCTAAAAGTGTCATTAATAATGCTGAATAAAAAGTAATTTTTTTCATAGGGGTTTAAAATTAATTTAGGTGTGCAAATATAATAATAATTTAACATTGTAAATTAATATTGTTACAAAAGCACATATTAAGTAAAATAATTGTTAAAAAAATGAAAAATACTACTTTTTATCGAATAAAAAAGTATTTTATCGATAAATTATAAAATAACAATTGAAAATTTTTGTTCTAAAGGCAATAATTCAGCGGTTATTTTTCTTACAAAGCTTTCAAAATCATCTACATCGGACACAAAAGAGGCTAAATTTTGATTTCTTTCCTGTAAGCTTTTGTTAGGGAATAATTCATTTTGAATTTCAAAAATACGCTCCAATTTTGAAGTATGATTTTTTCGTTCAGCCTTTAATAATCGTTTTTCTAAATTTTCTAAGCCTTTGAGTTGTTTTGCTTCTTGAGCTTTTACTGCGCCTATAAATGATTTGTCAGTTCGGTTTGCAATTTCTAGTAACGAATCAAATTGTTTTTGTAAAACTGTTTTTTGTTCAGAAAAGTCGATTGTGAATGCCGAAAATTCTTTGGTTTTTTTGTCCGAAAGTTGTTTTTGAGACATAAAAATATCATTCCAATTCAATCCTAATTTATCTAACTTTTCAACTTGCTTTTTTGTAGCGATTAAAACAGAATTACGAAGTAATAAAATAGGAAACGTAATATTATTTGCCTCAAAATTAGACTTCAATTCCAACCAATAAGCTAATTCACCTCCGCCGCCAATATAGCATAAATTTGGTAGAATTATTTCTTGATATAATGGTCTTAAAATAACATTTGGACTAAAGTTTTTTGGATTATTTTCTAATTCGGTTAAGATTTCGCTCTCTGAAAATGATAATTGTGTATTATTAATTTTATAATTACCATTTTCTAAAATAATACGTTCACGTAAATTATCTTGAATATAAAATAAGTTAATTTCTCTTGGATTTACCTGAACGTTGTACTCTTTTAATAACGGAAGGGTTTCGTTAACTTTTTTAAATGATGTTTGCTGTAATAATTCATTTTTTGCATAAGGAATAAATAATTTTTTTAGTTCCAAATCATCACCATCGATAATTACTAAACCTTCTTTTTTGAAAAGTTCATTTGCTAGAAAACGAGTTGCATCGGCTAAACTATCGTGTTCTAAATACGATTTTTTAAAGAGTTCGCGAAGGTAATTGGCGTTATTTCCTATACCTAATTCACTTGAAAATTGCTCAAAAACTTCATTTAAACCAGCAGTATTAAGTCTGCCAACAGGTCCATTGCTCTCTCTATTCCATTGGATTTTTTTTTCTTTGAATGAAAAGAAATTAATTTCATCAAAATCATGATCCTCAGTCGCCATCCAATACACAGGAATAAAATTATTTTCAGGATAAGCCGTTTTTAATTCTTTCGTTAAATTAATTACCGAAACAATTTTATATAAAAAATACAAAGGACCAGTAAATAGATTTAGCTGATGTCCAGTTGTAATGGTAAAGGTTTTTGAATCTTTTAAAAGTTCAATATTAGCTAAAGTAGCTTCTGAAATTTCAAACTTTTGGTATTGATTTACTAATGCTTTTGCTAAAATTTCACGATTTTCAATTGGAAAATTTTTACTTTTATCCTCAATCTGGAGTTTAAAGTTTTCTACTGTTGGAAATCGATTGTATAACGCTTTTAATTCAGCCTTTTGGTCTAAATAATCTACGATTAGTTTTGAAAAATATCCCGAATTTTGATACGTAATACAGTCGTTTGGCATTTTAGCAATTATTTTTCTGCTAAAATACTAAAAATCTTTGTTACTAAAACGCCTTTAACAAGTAGTTAGGAATTAATAAAAACCTTATTTTTGTTGAAATTATTTGCCTTGAAAAACATTCTCTTAATCACACCACCTTTTACCCAACTGAATACACCGTATCCAGCAACGGCTTATTTGAAAGGTTTTTTGAATACCAAAAATATTTCCGCGTTCCAAATGGATTTAGGTATTGAAGTGATTTTAGAAATGTTTTCCAAACAAGGTTTAGAACGTTTGTTTCAAGTTTCAAGTTTCAATTTTGAAGAATTTGAGCCGAATTCACAGCGAATTTATTCCCTAAAAGACGATTACATCAAAACAATCGATTCTGTAATCGCTTTTCTCCAAGGAAAAAATCCATCATTAGCACGACAAATTTGTTCTGGAAATTTTTTGCCAGAAGCTTCTCGTTTTGATCAATTAGACGATATGGAATTTGCATTTGGTTCGATGGGAATGCAAGACAAAGCTAAACATCTAGCTACTTTATATTTAGAAGATTTATCGGATTTCATTGTGGAATGTGTCGATGAAAATTTCGGATTTAGTCGCTATGCAGAACGTTTAGGACGAAGTGCAAATTCGTTTGATGAACTTTACAATCATTTGCAAGATGAATTAACGTTTATTGACGAAATCACAATTAAAATTCTGAAAGAAAGAATTGAAAAAGTGCAACCTAAACTAGTTTGTTTTTCTGTTCCTTTTCCTGGTAATTTATACAGTGCTTTTCGTTGTGCTCAGTTTTTAAAGACTAATTTTCCATCTGTAAAAATTGCTATGGGTGGCGGTTTTCCAAATACGGAATTACGTGAATTAAAAGATAAAAGAGTTTTTGAATTCTTCGATTTTATTACGTTAGATGATGGCGAATTACCTGTTGAATTGTTGTACGATTTTGTCACATCGAGCGAAGCCGAGATGTCTTTAAAGCGAACTTTTCTTTTAGAAAACAACCAAGTAGTATATAAAAACAATTCCCCACGCAACGATTACAAACAAAGCGAAGTAGGAACTCCAGATTATTCTGATTTATTATTAGATAAATATATTTCGGTAATTGAAGTAGCCAATCCAATGCATAGTTTGTGGAGCGATGGTCGTTGGAATAAGCTTACTATGGCACACGGTTGTTATTGGGGAAAATGTACGTTTTGTGATATTTCTTTAGATTACATAAAGTTGTATGAACCGATTGCTGCCAAGATTTTGGTTGATCGAATGGAAGAATTGGTCGCTCAAACGGGCGAAAATGGATTCCATTTTGTAGACGAAGCTGCGCCACCAGCATTAATGCGTGAAGTAGCTTTGGAAATTATCAAGCGAAAACTAGTCGTTACTTGGTGGACAAATATTCGTTTTGAAAAAAGTTTTACTGCCGATTTGTGTTTGTTATTAAAAGAATCAGGTTGTATTGCAGTTTCTGGTGGATTAGAAGTGGCTTCGGACCGACTTTTAGAACTAATCAAGAAAGGAGTAACCGTCGAACAGGTAGCGCAAGTAACTCGAAATTTCACGGAATCTGGAATTATGGTGCATGCCTATTTGATGTATGGTTATCCAACACAAACGATTCAAGAAACTATTGATAGTTTAGAAATGGTGCGTCAATTGTTTGAATTGGGCGTTTTGCAAAGTGGTTTTTGGCATCAATTTGCCATGACAGCACATTCTCCTGTGGGAATGTTTCCTGAAGAATTCGGAGTAATTCCGGAACAAAATGAAATTATGTTTGCTAATAACGACATCAATTTCAAAGACAAAACCGGAATCAATCACGATAAATTCAGCTTCGGATTAAAAAAATCATTGTTCAATTACATGCACGGAATCTGTTTCGATTACGATTTGCAAGATTGGTTTGATTTTAAAATTCCGAAAACAAAAATCCCTTCTGATTTTATTTATAATTGTTTGGAAAAAGAACAAAATTTTACAACAAAACCCAATGCTAAAATTGTTTGGATAGGAGGAAAACCTCAAACCGAAATCTTCACCAAATCCAAAAAAGGAAATTCATGGAAAATGATGAAATTAACATTTTATCAAAAAACTCAAACGTATGATATTTCGCTAAATGCTGAAGAAGGGAAATGGTTGATTGAAGTTTTAGAGAGAATTTCGGTTTATAATGAAAATAAAATCACTTTTGCTCAATTGAAAGCTGATTTTGAACAACAATTTGATGATTTTGAATTGTTTTGGTATAGTAAATCGATGCAAATTCTAAAAAACAATTCTTTGTTGGTTTTGTAGAATTTTTACTAAATAGGCTTTATTTTTCATTAAATATTTTATAATTATTGAAAAAAAAGTATAAATTTAACATCTAATACGATATGGTGTGAAATTTATTTTCCCTAAAAATGCAGATTCTACCTATACAAAAGTAATTAGTTTACTTTCACTAATGTCTTTTGGACTATTGGTTTTAGTAGGTTCGTTGTACTATTACATGAAAGTACAAGAAAGAGATATTTATGATTCTAGTAATAAAATTTACAAGAACGAAATCAATTCTTTAATAAAACTAAATTCTGAAAATTATACTTCCTTAGCTGTTGAAATTACTTATTGGGATGAATTTGTTGATTTTGTAAAAACTAAAGATGTTAAATGGTTTAATACTTCGGTTGCCAATATCTTAGATAATTATAAAGTTGAATATGTTTGTGTTTATGATACAAAAGGAACATTTTTAACAAAGGTTTCAACCCCAAAGATTAAAACGGTTCAATTTATTCCACATGAAGCTATAACTAAATTATTAGCTAAAAAAGTAGATAAATTTTATATCAAAATTCCTGAAGGTGTTGTTGAAGTATATGGAGCAACCATTCATCCTTCAGATGACCCATATAAAAACAAGACAAAACCTTCGGGTTGTTTTTTTATGGCTAGACTTTTGGATAATGAATATTTTGCGAATTTTGAAAAAATAAGCACTTCAAATATTGATTTTTTTAAATATCCAGAAGAAAATTCAAAAGCGGTTTATTTTGTTAAACCACTAAAGGATTATAAAAATCAAACGATTCAGCAGCTCATTTATAAAAGAGCTTATAATATTGATTTTTGGATTACTAAATTCATATTAATTGTTATTACAATCGCCTTGATTTTATCATGGATTGTTTATTATTACTATGCTAACCGCTGGTCTAAACTTCCATTGAGTTTTATTAAAAAAATATTGAAAAATGGAGATAAAAATGCAATTCAGTCATTAAAAAATATTAGAGGTGAATTTAGATATATTGGAAAATTATTTGAAGAAAATCAAACCAAAACAAAAGAACTTGAAATTGCCAAAAATAAAGCAGAAGAAAGTGATAAATTAAAATCTGCTTTTTTGATGAATTTGTCACACGAAATCAGAACTCCAATGAATGCCGTTTTAGGATTTTCAGAATTACTTTCTAATCCTAAACTATCTGAAAAAGATAGAAACGAATATATCAATGTAATTCAGCAAAGCGGAAAAAATCTTTTGGAGATTATTGATGATTTAGTTGAAATGTCTAAAATAGATTCTCAATTAATTAAACCAAACTTGCAACCATTTGATTTAGATGAATTTATTCAACAAATTTTTCTGTCGTATGAAAAGTTATACAGCAATGAAAAAGTAGAATTTAAATTAACAAAACCTAAAAAAACAATTCAAAAGCAAATCATTTCTGATAAAGTTAAATTAGGTGAAGTCATTACTAATTTATTAAACAATTCTTATAAATTTACAGAAGAAGGCTTTGTTATTTTGGATTATGAAGTTGATGAAAAAAGTAGCAAGATTAATTTCAGTGTCAAAGATTCTGGAATAGGAATTCCAAAAGCTTTTCAAGAGAATATTTTTAAACGATTTAGTAAAATTAACGCCAAAGGAATTTCAGCTAATGAAGGGCTTGGCCTAGGTTTGGCAATTTCAAAAGCCTATGTTGATATGATTGGGGGGCAAATTAATTTTACTTCTCAAGAAGGTATTGGTTCTACTTTTTTTGTATCTATTCCACTTAGTTATGCTCCTGAAGAAAATAATAAAAAAGAAATTGTTTCGAAGATAAAAACTGCTATTAGTTTAGGCAAAGAGGAAGTTATTCTAGTAGCTGAAGACGACAATATCAATTTTTTGCTTATTGAGAATATTTTGAAAAGTTATAATTTTAGAATTATCCGTGCAAAAGATGGATTAGAAGCGATAGAATTTTGTAAAAAGAATCAAGAAATTGATTTAGTTTTGATGGATATAAAAATGCCTAACCTTGATGGTTATGAGGCTTTCATCGAAATTCGAAAATTCAATCCAACAATTCCTATTATAGCACAAACTTCCTATTCTTTTGAGGAGGAATTAGAAAAAATTAAAAAGTTAGGTTTTAATGATTTTATTTCTAAACCAATCCAAAAACAAAAATTATTTGAATTAATAAAGGTTTATATGAACCGATAAAAACTATAGTATTTTTACAAATTTTATGAGATTTATCATTTACGCAAACGATTTCTTTTTGTAAGTTTACGACAACTAAAAATAATCTCATATGGATACTTCTTATAAGCTTTTAGTCAACAATTCTGGTAGTTTTGAATTGACTGAAAGTAGTTTAAAAAATCTTGATGCTGTCTGCATTGAGCAATCAAAATTTCATATATTAAAAGATAATAAGCCTTATAAAGCAGAAATTGTTTCCGCAGATTTCATAGCAAAAAAATACACTATCAAAGTTAATAATAATACTTATGAAGTGGCAATTTCAGACGCTTTAGATGAATTAATCAAGAGTATGGGAATTGAGCGTGGTAGAACTAAAGTTGTTAATGCAATCAAAGCGCCAATGCCGGGTTTAATTCTTGAGATTAGTGTTGAAGTTGGTCAAACTGTAAAGGAAAACGACCCTTTGTTAATTCTTGAAGCCATGAAAATGGAAAATAGTTTTCTTTCACCACGTGATGGCGTTATTAAGTCTATTGCTGTAGAAAAAGGGAATGCTGTAGACAAAGGACAATTATTAGTTGAATTTGAATAAAAAAGAGGCAAGATGCAAGAAAAAAGAAGTTAGAATTTATCTTTCTTTTTTCAGTAAAGCGGTCTTTCTTCTTTCATCTTAATATTATGAAAGAAATTAAAAAAATATTAGTAGCAAATCGCGGTGAAATTGCCATTAGAGTAATGAAAACCGCAAAAAAAATGGGCATTAAAACTGTAGCAGTTTTTTCAACTGCCGATAGAAATGCACTCCATGTAAAATATGCAGATGAAGCGGTTTGTATTGGTGAAGCTGCTTCAAGTCAATCCTATTTGCGTGGTGATAAAATCATCGAAGTTTGTAAAGATTTAGGTGTTGATGCTGTACATCCAGGTTATGGATTTTTAAGTGAAAATTCATCTTTCGCTGAAGCTTGCGAAAAAAATAACATCATTTTCATAGGACCAAAATCGAAAGCTATCGAAATGATGGGAAGTAAATTAGCGGCTAAAGAAGCGGTCATGAAATATGACATTCCAATGGTTCCTGGAGTGGATCACGCAATTATTGATGTGGAAGAAGCTAAGAAAACTGCAAAAGCGGTTGGTTTTCCAATTCTGATAAAAGCATCTGCTGGTGGTGGTGGAAAAGGAATGCGTGTGGTTGAAAAAGAAGAAGATTTTGAATCGCAAATGAATCGTGCAATCAGTGAAGCAACTTCTGCTTTTGGTGATGGTTCGGTTTTTATTGAAAAATATGTAACCAAACCACGACATATCGAAATCCAAATTATGGCAGATAGTCACGGGAATGTTTTATATATTTTTGAAAGAGAGTGTAGTATTCAACGACGTCATCAAAAAGTAGTTGAAGAAGCACCTTCGTGTATTTTAACACCAGAAAAACGTAAAGAAATGGGCGAAGCTGCTGTTAAAGTCGCTCGCGCTTGTGATTATCTTGGCGCTGGAACAGTGGAGTTTTTAATGGATGCAGATCATAATTTCTACTTTTTAGAAATGAATACCCGTTTGCAAGTAGAACATCCAGTTACTGAAATGATTTCGGGCTTGGATTTAGTTGAATTGCAAATCCGTGTGGCTCGTGGAGAAGCATTGGATATTAAACAGGAAGATTTAAAAATTCATGGTCATGCAATGGAACTTCGTGTGTATGCTGAAGATTCTATGAATGATTTCTTACCAAATGTCGGATTTTTAAGTACATATAAATTACCCGAAGGCGAAGGAATTCGCGTGGATAACGGAATTGAAGAAGGAATGGATGTGCCAATTTATTACGATCCAATGCTTTCCAAATTAGTAACTTACGGAAAAACACGAGAAGAATCTATTGAATTAATGATTAAAGCCATCGATAATTATCATGTTGAAGGTGTTGCAACTACTTTACCTTTCGGAAAGTTTGTAATGGAGCATGAAGCATTTCGTTCTGGGGATTTTGATACTGGTTTTGTAAAAGCCTATTATGATGCTGAAAAACTTAAATCAAAATTAGATACAGAAGCAGAAATCGCGGCTATGGTTGCATTGCAAAAATATCTTGAAGATCAAAAAGTATTACGATTACCAAACTAAAGTAGTAAGATTTAAGAATTAAGTAATAAGACAAAACTTAACTTGAAACTTGAAATCTTAAACTTGAAACAAAAAGTAAAATGGAAGATAAAATAAAAATATTAAGCGATAAAATTGCCTTAGCCAAATTAGGTGGAGGTGAAAAACGAATTGCTTCACATCATGCTAAAAAGAAATTAACTGCTCGTGAAAGAGTGGAATATCTTTTGGATGAAGGTTCGTTTGAAGAAATTGGAATGTTAGTTACTCATAGAACTACCGACTTCGGAATGGAGAAAGAAATTTATTATGGTGATGGAGTAGTAACTGGCTATGGAACTATTAACGGAAGAGTTGTCTATGTTTTTGCACAAGATTTTACGGTTTTTGGAGGTTCATTATCAGAAACACACGCCGAAAAAATTTGTAAAGTAATGGATATGGCTCTGAAAAGCGGTGCACCAATGATTGGATTAAATGATTCTGGAGGTGCGCGTATTCAAGAAGGTGTTCGATCATTAGGTGGTTATGCAGATATTTTCTACAGAAATGTTCAATCTTCGGGAGTTATTCCACAAATTTCTGCAATACTTGGACCTTGTGCAGGTGGAGCCGTCTATTCACCAGCAATGACCGATTTTACCATGATGGTAGAAGGGAATAGTTATATGTTTGTTACGGGTCCAAATGTGGTAAAAACAGTTACAAACGAGGAAGTTACTTCAGAAGAATTAGGAGGTGCAAGCACACATTCAACAAAATCAGGTGTGGCTCACATTACGTCTCCAAACGGAATTGAATGTTTGGAAGATATTAAAAAATTATTGAGCTATGTTCCACAAAATAACAGAGAAACAACACCAAAAGTGCCATATGTTTTAGGTGATGAAGTGCGAGAAAAATTAGATACTATTGTGCCTGATAATGCAAACAAGCCTTATGATATGCACGATGTAATTACTAACATCATTGATGAAGATTCATTTTTTGAAATTCATAAAGATTTTGCAGAAAATATTATTGTAGGTTTTGCAAGATTAGGAGGTAGAAGTATCGGAATTGTGGCTAATAACCCTAAATATTTAGCGGGCTGTTTGGATGTGAAATCGTCTATTAAAGGAGCTAGATTTGTTCGTTTTTGCGATTGCTTCAATATTCCATTATTAGTTTTAGAAGATGTACCTGGATTTTTACCTGGAACCGATCAAGAATGGAATGGAATTATCGTTCATGGAGCAAAATTGTTATACGCATTTAGCGAAGCAACCGTTCCGAGAGTAACAGTAATTACTCGTAAAGCTTATGGAGGAGCATATGATGTAATGAATTCAAAACACATCGGCGCTGATATGAATTTTGCTTGGCCAAGTGCTGAAATTGCAGTTATGGGAGCAAAAGGAGCTTCGGAAATTATTTTCAAAAAAGAAATTAGTGAAGCGGCAGATCCAGCAGCAAAATTATTAGAAAAAGAAGCAGAATATGCCGAATTGTTTGCAAATCCTTATACAGCTGCTCAAAGAGGTTTTATTGATGAGGTCATTTTACCAAAAGATACCCGAAGAAAATTATTAAAAGCCTTCAGTATGTTAGAGAATAAAGTTGTTGATACACCAAAACGCAAACACGGAAATATTCCATTATAAGATAAAATAATGTTAAAACTCCCTATAAAATGGGAGTTTTTTTTATCTTGCAAACTCAAAATTTTACTCCAATCCATCTAAAATAATTTTCTATGAGATTCATAACTATTTTTACTTTTATATTTCTGTGCTTTACTAGTATAGCTTTTTCGCAAAAAACGATTAAGCATACCGTAGTTGAAGGTGAATCTTTTTATTCAATTGCCAAAAAATATAAAGTAACGGAATCAGATATTTATGAATTAAATCCAAAAGCTAAAGGAACTTTATTACAATTAAAAACCGTTTTATTAATTCCAAACAAGAATTATAAAGCTGAGAATAAAAAGAAAAAAGTAACATCAAAAAATGTAGAAGCTACCGAATTTCATATAGTTGAAGCTGGTGAGTCGTTATATAAAATTGCAAAACAGCACGGAATTTCGTTAGATAAATTAAAAGAATTAAATCCAGATATCAAACCTGAAGCTATTCAAATTGGTGATAAGATAACAGTTTTAGCTTCAAAAAAAGAAATAGCAACCATAACTCCCAAAAAAGAAGAAACACCAATTGTAGCTACGACTACTGTAGAAATAATACCAATTGATTGTGAGGATGAATTAGGGAATAAAATTCATACGGTTCAAAAAGGAGAGACTTTGTATAAAATTGCAAAAAAATATAAAATTAAACTCAACGATTTAAAAGAGTTGAATGAAGAAGTAGTTGAAAATCTTCCAGAAGGATATCAGTTAATTATTAAACTTGGAACTGTTGAATTAGCAAATCAACCTAAGGATAACAAAGAATTAGTAGATGTAAAACCACTTTCTTTAGAAAACATGTCAAAAGCTGAGTTCTTAATTGCAAAAGCTTCGGAACATATTGGAACTCGCTATCGAGGTGGAGGAACAACAAGTGCAGGTTTTGATTGTTCGGGTTTAATGTTTGCTACTTTTAAGCATATAGACATGACTTTGCCACGTTCATCTGGTTCAATGGCAGTTGGTGCTGGTGTAAGAATTGATAGAGCTCAAGCTCAAAAAGGTGATTTGATTTTTTTTACTACAAATGGAAGAGGTAGCATTAATCACGTTGGAATGATTACTGAAGTTTTAGATGATGAAATCAAATTTATTCATTCATCTGTTCAGTCAGGTGTAATTATTTCTTCTACAAAAGAACCTTACTATTCAAGAAGATTTGTTCAAATTAATAGAGTTTTGGCAGAATAGATTCATGATATTTATCATTTTGTACTAGAATCGATGTGGGTAAATTAGTACCTTAAAATAATTACGTCATGAAAGTAGAACAGATTTATACAGGTTGCATTGCACATGCTGCCTATTACATTGAAAATAATGGTGAAGCTGCCATTTTTGATCCTTTACGAGAAGTACAACCCTACATTGACAGAGCTAATAAAGACAATGCAAAAATTAAATATGTTTTTGAAACACATTTTCATGCAGATTTTGTGAGTGGTCATTTAGATTTAAAAGCTAAAACGGGTGCAGAAATTGTTTTTGGCCCTACTGCAAAACCAGGTTATGAAGCAACTGTGGCCACTGACGGACAGGTTTTTGATTTAGGGAATTATAAAATTAAAGTAATTCATACTCCGGGTCATACAATGGAAAGCTCAACTTATTTGTTAATTGATGAGAATGGTAAAGAACATGGTATTATTTCTGGAGATACATTGTTTATTGGAGATGTAGGAAGACCAGATTTAGCGCAACATGTAATTGCAGAATTAACACAAGACAAATTAGCTCGACATTTATATCATTCACTTCGTGAAAAAATTATGCTCTTAAGCGATGATTTAATTGTATACCCAAATCATGGAGCTGGAAGTGCTTGTGGTAAAAACATGAGTAAAGAAACAACAGATACATTAGGAAATCAAAAACGTACAAATTATGCTTTACGTCCTGATATGACTGAAGATGAATTTGTTGAAGAATTATTGACTGGTTTAACAACTCCTCCTGGTTATTTTCCAAAGAATGTATTAATGAATTTGAAAGGATACGAATCGTTAGACAAAGTTTTGGAAAAAGCAAAACATCCTTTAACTGCCGATCAATTTGAGGTGATTTCTGAAAGGAAAGATGTAATAATCTTAGACACTAGAAATGCAACAGATTTTGCAGCGGCATTTATTCCTAATAGTATTAATATAGGAATTGATGGTAGTTTTGCTAGTTGGGTAGGTGAAATAGTTTCAGATATTAATCAAAAAATAGTATTAGTTACTGAATCGGGTAGAGAAGAAGAATGTATGATTCGCTTGTCTAGAGTAGGTTATGATCATACGATTGGTTACTTGGAAGGAGGATTTGAGAATTGGAAAAAAGCAGGAAAACAAATAGATTCGCTAAGAAGAATTTCAGGTGAGCAACTAGAACAAATGCTGGCAACAGAAGAATTGTCTTTATTTGATGTTCGTAAGCAAAGTGAGTTTGATTCTGAGCATCTTGTTAGTTCAAAAAATATTCCGTTGAATCAGCTTAATTATAATTTAGACGTATTTCCTAAAGATAAATTGTTTGTTATTTATTGTGCTGGTGGATATAGAAGTATGATTGCAGCATCAATTTTAAAACAAAATGGATATGAAAATTTTGTAGATGTTTCTGGAGGTTTTAGTGAAATTGCAAAAGTTACTAAGTTACCAAAAACGGCTTACGTTTGTCCGTCAACAATGCTATAATATTTGAGATGTATGAATAAAAAAGCCGCTAATAAAAGCGGCTTTTTAGTTGGTTTAGGTTTTTGTTTCTAGTTGTTTTTCAAAAAGTTGTAAATTTCATCTTTTAGAAAAACTCTATCTTTTCTCAAATGACTTAATTCGTCATCCATTGCTAATTCCTCATCTGTCTCGATTTTGTAGATTTTAGTGTCTAATTCAGTATATGAATGTAACAGAACCTGAAATTCATCATTGTGATGATACAAGTCTTTAATCTTTTCTGCATATTCTGGAAAGTCTTGATAAATAGGATGTTTCGTTATCATAATATTGGTTTTTTTATTAGTATACTCAAAGTTACTATCAAAAAATCAAATTTGATATGACAAATGTCATTTTAAATAAAAAATCCTCACAACAAAATATTGCAAGGATTTTTATATAGTTTTGAATCTGATTAAACGGGTTCAGCGTATAAATCGAATTCGGTTGCATCTGTTATTTTTAAATTTACAAAATCTCCCGTTTTTAAATAGAATTTTGAAGCATCTACTAATACTTCATTGTCCACATCAGGGCTGTCAAATTCGGTTCTTCCGATGAAATATTGACCTTCTTTTCTGTCGATCACACATTTGAAAGTTTGTCCAATTTTTTCCTGATTCAAATCCCATGAAATTTGCGATTGTAAATCCATAATTTCGGCTGCACGTGCTTGTTTTACTTCCTGTGGAACATCATCTTCTAAGACAAAAGCACCTGTGTTTTCTTCGTGTGAATAAGTAAAACAACCTAAGCGCTCAAACTTCATTTCTTGTACCCAATCGCGTAGAATTTCGAAATCTTCTTGTGTTTCTCCTGGATATCCAACAATCAAAGTCGTTCTAATTGCCATTCCAGGAACACGCTCTCTAAATTCTTGTAATAATTTAGTCGTTTTTTCTTTAGTTGTACCGCGTTTCATCGATTTCAAAATATCATCTGAAATATGTTGCAACGGAATATCAATATAATTACAAATTTTTGGTTCGCGTTTCATTAAATCTAAAACATCCATTGGGAAACCACTAGGAAAAGCATAATGCAAACGAATCCATTCGATACCTTCTACTTTAGCTAGGTTTTCTAATAGTTCGGCAAGATTACGTTTTTTGTATAAATCTAATCCGTAATAAGTTAAATCTTGAGCAATTAAAATTAATTCTTTTACTCCTTTTTTAGCCAAACCTTCTGCTTCTTTAACCAATTTTTCAATAGGTTGTGAAACGTGTTTTCCACGCATTAACGGAATCGCACAAAAACTACATGGTCTATCACAACCTTCGGCAATTTTTAAATACGCATAGTTTTTTGGAGTTGTAGTTAAACGTTCTCCAAGTAATTCGTGTTTGTAATCAGCTCCTAAAGCTTTCAATAAAAGTGGTAATTCGGTAGTTCCAAAATATTGGTCAACATCTGGGATTTCCTTCTCTAAATCAGGTCGGTATCTTTCTGATAAACATCCGGTAACGAATACTTTATCTACTAAGCCTTGATCTTTTTTATCTACATATTCCAAAATTGTATTTACCGATTCTTCTTTTGCATTATCAATAAAACCACAAGTGTTAATTACTACGATATTGCCTTCTTCTTCGTGTGCTACATCTTTTCCGTTGGCTTTTAGTTGTCCCATTAAAACCTCACTATCGTAAGTGTTTTTAGAACATCCAAGAGTAATTACATTGATTTTATTTTTCTTTAACGATTTGGTTCTCATGCTTTTAATTTTGAGGTGCAAAATTACATAAAATAATTAGTAGAAGCACCAGCGTTTGGGAATTTTTTAATGATTTGGTCCCGCTGTCCGCTATACAAGGTGTCGCTCCCATCGGGGCTAAAGACAATCTTTTAGTCATAAAAAAAACCACTTCGGTTGAAGAAGTGGTTTAATATATTGTTTTTAATATTTTAGAAATTGATAGAGTAGGTAAGTGTTACATTGTTATTTGTAGTTCTTATTCTAGCAGTATCATTCATTCCTGAAGATATGAACGATAAGTTATAATTTCTATGGTCGTTTGCGTAGGCTAAATCTAATCTGCTTTCACCAAAATTATAACCTAAACCAGCTGAATAACCCGTTAAATCACCCATGGCATAATCTACTTTGTATGGACTTTCTTCAAAACGATAACCACCTCGAACGCTCCATTGTTTAATTTTGTATTCACCACCAACTCTTAATTCATAAGCATTTTTTAATTCACCTTTCATTTGGCTATTCAAATCACTATAAAAACTATCATTTGTAGGTTTGAATTTAGTATTGCTGTAATCTTTAGTAGCATAATCAATACTGATTAGTCCTTTTTTACCAAAAATATAAGCACCACTATATGTGATTTTACTCGGTGTTTGCACTTTATAAGTAGGATAGACATTAATAACATCTGGAGCAATTACTTCTTGAAAATTATCTGTTCCATCAGTTGTATTCACTATTAAACGTTGCGATAATTCGTCGTTTAATCTATACCATGTTGGCGATTCATAAGCAATACCAGCTCTAAATTCTTCTGTAACTTTTACAATTGCACCTAAATTTAACGAAAATCCAGTTCCATATGTGTATAATTCGTTGTCAAATTGAATATCAGTAGCAGTGTATCCAGTTGAGTATAGTGGATTGTTGTTTCCTTCATAAACTGATGTTGTTCTTACATAATCTGTAAAGTGAGCATTTAGGTTCATTCCTAAGAATAATCTGTTTTTGTATGAAGTTGCCACATTTGCAGAAAGTTTTCCATTGTATCCCGTTGCAGAAACATAATTTTCTTGGTAATAATTTCCTCCAGGTGGTACATTTGTGTAATAGGAACCTGGTCCGTCAGATTCTAATAAATAAGCTTGATATGCCATCATTGCTTGTTGTGCAGGGAAACCTAATCCATTAGTTTCTCCTAAATAAGCATATAAATCAGTAATTGATTCGCCTGGTTGTAATTCTACATATTCGTTTGGTAAACCTTGCGCTTTGTCTAAGAAATATTTATCAATAGAATTTGTTGGGTTTATACCTGCTGAGAATAATTCATTATCAAAATCTGCGGTATTTTCATAATTTAATGCAATTGCGATTTTTGACCAATTGCTTTTTCCAGATTTATTATCAAAAACCATTACAGCACCTATTTGATTCAAATCAAGCGTACTATAATCTTCTTTTGTTCTTGTTCCAAAATAATCTGAACGATTATGAATGTTATAAAGACTTCCAGAAATACTGGCATAATTGTTAGCAAAAAACAATGATCCAGCAGGATTGATGTTGATAGATGATAAGTCTCCACCTACAGCTCCAAAAGCGCCACTCATTCCTCTAAAACGAGCGGTTCCAGTTAAATTGTTTACAGCATAACGTAAGGCGTCTTGAGTTGTAGTTTCTTGTGCTATAGAAACTATTGAGCTGCCTATTAGTAGTGATAGAAATATTTTTTTCATTGCAATTTTTTATTTTTAAGAAAACATATCTTTTTAGTATAATAAATTAACCTCGGCCACCTCTTCCTCCGCCGCCAGAAGAACGACCTCCTCCACCTCCAGAAGAACTTCCTCCAAAGCTTCCGCCTGAAGATGAAGAGCTACTTCTTGGAGACGAGTAGTTATTGCTTCTTGGTGTTGAAGTATTTGTGTTGCTTCTTGGTTCTGAATAATTGTTAGTTCTAGGCGTGCCAGTGCTGTTTTCTCTTGGAGTATTTGTTCTAGGACTAGTATTTGTTCTAGGTGTGCCATTATTTTGTGAAGACCTTGGATTTTGGAATGTACCTCTTGGGTTTGAAGTTCTAGGGGTACTATTGAAATTTGGACTTGTAGCTCTTCTTCCTCCATTATAATTTGAGCTATTTCTTCCTCCACCATAGTTATAATATCCACTTCCACCTCTTGGTCCGCTATTGTAGGCTACATTTCTTCCTCTATAGCCGTTCCAACCCCAGCCATTGTTGTAGTAACCACCCCATCCTGGGCCATAATATCCATACCATCCACTTCCATACCAAGAATTCCATCCCCATCCCCAGTTAGGTCCATACCAAGAATTCCATCCCCATCCCCAATTTGCACCATACCATGAGTTCCATCCCCAGTTAGAATATCCCCAATAAGGAGAATACCAATTGTTATATCCCCAGTTTGTGTTGTAATAGTTTATGGTTACTTCGGATGCATTATTGCCCCATCCTGCGTAATTTTGATCGTTATAATCGTTTCTATAAACTGTAACTACTGTGTCTTGAGGTTCTTGTGACTGATAATTGTCAACATCAGTAAAATAAGTATAATCATCTTGCATAGCTCTGAATTGTTGAGCATATTCATTAGATTTTTCTATGTTTTGTTCGCTATATTTGTTTTCAACTTGGTCATTTGGTTGTTCTGAAGAACCATAAACACCATCATTATCATAATAAGATGAATTTTGATAGGAACCACATGAAGTAGCGAAAATTGCAACTAATCCCAACAAGGAAAATGCAATATTTTTTGGATTAATAGGGTAATAAGTTTTCATAACTCTTTTTTTTATTGTTGGACACTTCAAATTTAACTATTTTTGCCAAACATTTTAGTTAAAATTTATACAAACAATTTTTGTGCCAAAATATTCATAATGAGCAAGAACTTAACAACAAGAGCGGAAGATTATTCCAAATGGTATAATGAATTAGTCGTAAAGGCTGATTTAGCGGAGAATTCAGGAGTAAGAGGATGTATGGTTATCAAGCCATATGGCTATGCAATTTGGGAAAAAATGCAAGCCCAATTAGATAAAATGTTTAAAGAAACAGGGCATAGTAATGCTTATTTTCCGCTTTTTGTACCTAAAAGTATGTTTGAAGCCGAAGAAAAAAATGCGGAAGGCTTTGCAAAAGAATGTGCTATTGTGACACATTATCGTTTAAAAAATGACGAAACTCGTCCAGGAAAATTAATGGTTGATCCAAATGCTAAACTAGAAGAAGAACTAATTGTTCGTCCAACTAGTGAGGCAATTATTTGGTCAACTTACAAAGGTTGGGTGCAATCGTACAGAGATTTGCCTTTACTAATAAATCAATGGGCAAATGTTGTTCGTTGGGAAATGAGAACGCGTTTGTTTTTAAGAACAGCCGAATTTTTATGGCAAGAAGGACATACAGCTCATGCAACTCGTCAGGAAGCGATTGAAGAATCGGAAAAAATGATGAATGTATATGCAGATTTTGTGGAGAATTTTATGGCAATTCCAGTTGTAAAAGGTTTGAAAACAGAAACTGAACGCTTTGCTGGTGCAGATGAAACGTACTGTATTGAAGCATTAATGCAAGATGGAAAGGCTTTGCAAGCTGGAACGTCACACTTTTTAGGTCAAAATTTTGCTAAAGCTTTTGATGTGAAATTTGCTAATAAAGAAGGAAAGCAAGAACATGTTTGGGGAACTTCTTGGGGTGTTTCAACACGTTTGATGGGTGCTTTAGTGATGACACATTCTGATGATAAAGGTTTGGTATTGCCTCCAAACTTAGCGCCAATTCAAGTGGTTATTGTTCCTATTTATAAAACAGATGAGCAATTTGATGCAATTTCTGAACAAGTTAATGTTTTAACAGCTGAATTAAGAAAACTGGGTATTTCGGTAAAATATGACAACAGAGATACACAAAAACCAGGATTCAAATTTGCGGAATGGGAATTAAAAGGTGTGCCAGTTCGTGTTGCTCTTGGACCAAACGATTTAGAAAACGGAACTTACGAAATTGCTCGCAGAGATAATTTGTCTAAAGAAGTGGTTTCTAAAGAAGGTGTAGCTTCATATATTCAAAATTTATTAGAAACAATTCAAAACGATATGTTTGCTAAAGCATTGGATTACAGAAATTCACATATAACAGAAGTGAATTCTTTTGAGGAATTTAAAGAATTGTTAGAAACTAAAGGAGGTTTTTTAGCAGCACATTGGGATGGTACAGCAGAAACTGAAGAAAAGATAAAAGAGCTTACAAAAGCAACCATTCGTTGTGTCGCTTTGGATAGAGTTGAAGAAGCTGGAAGCTGTATATTTACAGGTGCTCCATCAAAAGGGCGCGTGCTTTTTGCTAAAGCATATTAAAAAAAAATAAAAATTTTTATTTCAGGTCTTGCAGGAATCAAAATTAGTTGTATTTTTGCACTCGCATTACAAAAATAATGTAATGGCCCGTTCGTCTATCGGTTAGGACGCCAGGTTTTCATCCTGGTAAGAGGGGTTCGATTCCCCTACGGGCTACATATTTAGAATAAAAAGAATTGGTTAATGGCCCGTTCGTCTATCGGTTAGGACGCCAGGTTTTCATCCTGGTAAGAGGGGTTCGATTCCCCTACGGGCTACAAAATTAGTTGTGAATTAGTTTTATAAAGTAATTGTTCAGTGTCTCGGATGATTTCTTTATTAGTTAAAACCAAAGTGTTTGCCTAGGCGAATGTGGGAGGTTTTTCTTTTTTAACTAAGAGTTTATAACAATTAAAATTTAAAACAAAATGGCAAATCATAAATCTGCTTTAAAAAGAATTAGAAGTAACGAGAAAAAAAGAGTATTAAACAGATACCAACACAAAACTACTCGTAATGCAATCAAAGCTATTCGTTTAGCTACTGATAAAGCTGAAGCTTCTGCAAAATTATCAACTGTAATTTCTATGATTGATAAATTAGCTAAGAAAAATATTATCCATGATAATAAAGCTTCTAATTTAAAATCTAAATTAACTAAACACGTAGCTTCTTTGTAATCTACTATTAGTAAAATATACTAAAGCTCTCATTTCGAGAGCTTTTTTTATACATTATTATTGTGTTATTTCAACTAAAGTATTGATTACTATAGTGTTTTTCTCAAAATAAACATTACCTTTGCACCTTCAAAAAATTAATAAATGACTTCTATTAGAAACATCGCAATTATTGCACACGTTGACCACGGTAAAACTACTTTGGTTGATAAAATTATGTACCACTGTCAGTTGTTTCGTGAAAACGAAAACACAGGAGATTTAATCTTAGATAATAATGACTTAGAGCGTGAAAGAGGTATTACTATTACTTCTAAAAACGTTTCTGTAACTTACAAAGGAACAAAAATCAACATTATCGATACTCCAGGTCACGCCGATTTTGGTGGTGAAGTAGAGCGTGTACTTAATATGGCAGATGGTGTTTGTCTTTTAGTAGATGCTTTTGAAGGACCGATGCCACAAACACGTTTCGTATTACAAAAAGCGATTGATTTAGGTTTAAAACCTTGTGTGGTTATTAACAAAGTAGATAAAGAAAACTGTACTCCAGAAGAAGTGCATGAAAAAGTTTTCGACTTAATGTTTGAATTAGGTGCTACAGAAGAGCAGTTAGATTTCCCAACAGTTTACGGTTCGGCTAAAAACAACTGGATGTCTGATGACTTTAGAAATCAAACTGAAAATATTGAGCCTTTATTAGATATGGTTTTGGAACATGTTCCAGCTCCTAAAGTTTCTGAAGGAACGCCTCAAATGTTAATTACATCTTTAGATTTCTCTTCGTTTACAGGTCGTATCGCGATTGGTCGTTTACAAAGAGGTGTTTTACGTGAAGGAATGAATGTTTCTTTAGTGAAAAGAGATGGTAAAATAAGCAAATCAAAAATTAAAGAATTACATACTTTTGAAGGTTTAGGTCGTAAAAAAGTAGAAGAAGTTGTTGCAGGTGATATCTGTGCGATTGTAGGTTTAGAAGGTTTTGAAATTGGTGATACTGTCGCTGATTTCGAAAATCCAGAAGCGTTAACTTCTATTGCAATTGACGAACCAACAATGAGTATGTTGTTTACAATTAACGATTCTCCTTTCTTTGGTAAAGAAGGTAAATTTGTAACTTCTCGTCACATTAAAGATCGTTTATCAAAAGAATTAGAGAAAAACTTAGCATTAAGAGTTAACGAAACGGATTCTGCTGATAAATTCTTAGTATTTGGTCGTGGTGTACTTCACTTATCGGTTTTAATTGAAACTATGAGAAGAGAAGGATATGAGTTACAAATTGGGCAACCACAAGTTATCATCAAAGAAATCGATGGTGTAAAATGTGAGCCAATTGAAGAATTAACAGTTGATTTACCAGAAAATCTTTCAGGTAGAGCCGTAGAATTCGTAACTATCCGTAAAGGTGAAATGTTATCTATGGAGCCTAAAGGAGAGCGTATGATTATCAAATTCAACATTCCATCTCGTGGAATTATCGGATTGAGAAATCAATTATTAACGGCTACAGCTGGTGAAGCTATTATGTCGCACCGTTTCATTGATTACCAACCATTCAAAGGTGAAATTCCAGGACGTTTAGGTGGTTCATTAATTTCTATGGAAAACGGAAAAGCAATTCCTTATTCTATTGATAAATTACAAGATAGAGGTAAATTCTTCGTTGACCCGAATGAAGATATCTACGAAGGTCAGGTAATTGGTGAAAATTCACGTGGTGATGATATGGTGGTGAATGTAACTAAAACTAAAAAATTAACAAACGTACGTTCTTCTGGAAATGATGATAAAGCAAGAATTATCCCTGCTATCAAATTCTCATTAGAAGAAGCATTAGAGTACATTCAAAAAGATGAATATGTTGAGGTAACACCAAAATCGTTACGTTTACGTAAAATCTATTTGAATGAAAACGATAGAAAACGTTTCAAAATAGCATAATTTTTAAATCCCGATGAAAGTCGGGATTTTTTAGCATAAACAAGAATGGAAATTAAATTAAAATATGGAATTGACAATTTGCTTTTCGGAATGAAAGAGCAAGATGTTACTAAAATTTTGGGTAAACCTGATACGCAATATAAAGACGAAGAAGAAAACGTTGTTTTTATGTATAACACCAGAAAACTTCGCTTGATTTTTTATAAAGAAGAAAATTTCAGATTAGGTTATATGACAACCACAAATCCAATTGTAAAGTTGTTTAATACGACTGTAATTGGTAAGAATTGGAGTGATGTGTATTCACTTTTAGAAAAAAATAAAATTAAGCCATTTGAAACCGATACTGTAGAAGGAATGATAAGTTATTTTAACGAAGAAAACTGGTTGTTTTTTCACGTAGATTATAACGAAATCATTAAGATTGAAGTTGGTGCCGTTTTTAGTGATAAAGACGAATTTGATTGGAGATTTTAATTCAAGTAAGTATAAAAAAGCCGCTAATTAATTTAGCGGCTTTTTTTTATGTTTGAAACTATTTAGTTTGAGATTCTAAAATTTCTACTTCAAAAATTAAATTTGCATTTGGTGGAATTACTCCTCCAGCTCCTTTTTCTCCATAACCTAAATTTGAAGGGATAAAAAGCGTTAATTTATCACCATATGACATCATGTTTACTCCTTCTAAAAATCCTGGAATTAATCCGCCTTTGTTGCCAAATTTAAAAGGAAAAGGAGCGTATCCATTTTGAGCTGCTCTATTTTGATCAAATTTTCCGTATAGTTTAGAAACATCTTCATAACTACTATCAAATAATGAACCATCTTCAAAATATCCTGCATAATGGATGTAAATATCAGTACCTTCAACAGGCTTTTTGCCATCTCCTTTTTTAGTTATAACATATTGTAAACCTGATGGTGATTTTGTCGCAGTAGCTTTCATAGCATTAAAAGAAGCAACTTTTTCAGCTTTTACTGTAACTAGTTTTCCTTCAATTTCTTTTCTTTTTTGTGCTTCAAGTTCTGCTTGTTTTTTTTGTTTTTCAGCCGCAATTTCAGCTAGTAATTTTCTGGCAGCATCATTTTTAGTAGCTTGAATTTTATCGTTTTCTTCTTTTTTGCTAAAATATTCGGCAAAAACTTTTTCAGCTTTGAATTTCTTAGCTTCTTTTCCGTTTCTAATAATTACAACTGAATTAATTACATCGCCTTGAGCAATTTTGTCTACAACTTCTTGTCCAGAGATTACGTGTCCAAAAACAGTGTGTTTGCCATTTAACCAGCCAGTTTCTTTATGAGTAATAAAAAATTGACTTCCATTTGTTCCAGCACCCGCATTTGCCATTGATAAAACACCTGGGCCTTCATGAGTTAAATCAGTAATTTCATCAGTAAATTTATATCCTGGGTCACCAGAACCATTTCCGTCTGGGCAACCACCTTGAATCATGAAATTTGCAATAACTCTATGAAAATTTAAACCATTATAATAGGGTTTTCCTTTTTTTGCTTCTTTTACTTGTGTGTTAGTTCCTTCAGCAAGAGAAATAAAGTTAGCTACTGTTATAGGAGTTTTTTTGAATTCTAACGCAACAACAATTTTCCCTTTCGTGGTATTGATTTCTGCAAAAATTCCATCTTGGTTTTTATCTTGTGCATATCCAAGGGTTGCAAATCCAAGGATTGCTAGTGTAATTTTTAATAATTGTTTCATTTTGAGATATTATTTATTTGGTAATTTTTTCTAAAAGTTCTACTTCAAATATAATATTTGCATTTGGAGGAATAACATCGCCACCACCTTGTTCTCCGTATGCTAAATTAGCGGGTATATATAAAACCATTTTGTCTCCAAAACTCATCATTTCAACACCTTCATTGAATCCTGGAATAAAAGGCAAATTACCCATTGTTACTGGATAACCTGTATAACCATTTTGGTTAGCTCTGTTTTGGTCAAATTTTCCGTAAAGTTTGGCAACATCTTCATAATTTGTATCAAAAAGTTGACCATTTTCTAAAAAACCTGCATAATGCACAAAAGCATTTGTTCCAACTGTCGGTTTTACTCCAGTGCCTTTTTTAATAACTTTATATATTAATCCAGATTGTGTTTTTGTGCCTGTTGCTTTTATTGATTCAAACTCTTTCGCTTTTGCTTCTCTGATTGATCTTGTTTTTTCTTCAGCTTCTTTTTGAGCTTTAGCTTCTTTTGCATAGTAGTTTTTGAAAGTTTTTACGGCATCAAATTTTTTAGCTTCGTTTCCAATTCTGATAATCGTAATTTTTTCAATTTGATCTTCATTTTCAATAGTATTAAGAATATCTAATCCTTCTATTACTTCTCCAAATACACTATGCATATTATCTAACCAAGGTGTTTCCTTATGCGTGATAAAAAATTGGCTTCCATTAGTGCCAGGTCCAGCATTAGCCATAGATAATATGCCTGCTTTTGAATGTTTTAAATCGGGATGAAATTCATCTTTAAATTTATAACCTGGTCCACCAGAACCATCACCATTCGGGTCGCCACATTGAGCCATAAAATCTGGAATTACGCGGTGAAATTTTAATCCGTCATAAAATGCTTTTCCTTTAAATTCTTCGCTTACAAAAGGGTTTTTACCTTCTGTTAATGTTACAAAGTTTGCTACAGTATTTGGAACTTTTTTATACTCCAATTTTGCAATTAATGTGCCTTTTGAAGTTTCAATTTCGGCATATAATCCTTCAGCTAATTGGTCATGCGATTTTGAGCAAGAAGAAAGAAATGTAATTAAACTTAAAAATAAAATTGAAATGGGTTTCATCGTTTTCATTTAGTTTTTTGCTTGTGTATCTAATTTAATATCGTTTAATGTTACAGTACAAATAAGTGGCTCGTTTGTTCCAATTTTTTTATCGTCACCATGATATCCATATGCCATATGAGAAGGGAAAAGGAAAGTAATAGTTTCTCCTTTTTTCATTAATTTGATGCCATCTCGCAATCCCATCATAATGTTTTCCTTATCCACATAATATATTTGAGGTTTGGTTTCCGCTTTTGTATAAATTACGCGACTCAATAAATCCTTTATTTCATAATCAAAATAAGCAATATCGCCTCTTTTTGGAAATGCGGTACTTTCTTCAAGTTTGGTTTCATATTTATACCAATATCCTTTGTTTGAAGCTATGTATTGTTTTAACGTATCGTTTTTAATAATAGAATCAATTAGTTTTTCCTCATTGGCAACTAACTTTTTATTTCTTTCGATAGATTCTTTGATAAAAGTTCCAGAAGAATGTGTAATTGGTTTGCGAGCTTGTTGCTGTTTTGAACAACCTGTAAAAGTTATTCCAATTGAAGCAATTAGTATGTATAAATAAAGTTTCATTAATTATTGTTTTTTTCTGATGCTAAAATAGCAATAAATTGTTGTACCGTTTCCTCAAGTGATAAAAAAGATTTTCCTCCAGCAGCGTTGATGTGACCACCTCCATTGAAGTGATTTCTAGCAAATTGATTTACATCAAAATCACCTTGTGAACGGAATGAAATTTTGATAATTCCTTCTTCTTTATGTTCTATAAAAATGGCTGTAAAATCAATTCCTTTTATACTTAAACCATAATTTACAATGCCTTCTGTATCGCCTTTTTGATGTCCAAATTCGTTTAATTCATCTTGGCTTAAAGTAATGTAAGAAGTTTTGTATTGGTCTAATATTTTTAAATTTTGTAATGCTTTTCCAAGTAATAATAATCGATTATAACTAGAATTGTCGAATAATAAATTGTGAATTTCACTATTGTTAATTCCTTTTTCTATTAAATCCGCTACACATTTGTGAGTTGCACTAGTGGTTTTTGGAAAGCGAAAGCTCCCAGAATCGGTTACAATTCCTGTGTATAAACAAGTGGCTGCCGTTTTATTTAATAAGTTTTCATAACCTAATTGATAAATAAAATCATATACCATTTGGCAAGTAGAGCCATAAGAAGTATCTGAAAAAGTGTAAGTTGCATAACCATCTGGCGATTGATGATGGTCTATCATAATACTGGTAGTAGCGATTGTTTTTAAAAGGTTTTCCATTTGGTCACCCATTCGGTGCAAGGCATTAAAATCTAAAGTAAAAATTACTTCCGATTTTTCTATAATTGCTTTGCATTTATCAAAACTACGTTCAAAAATTAATACTTTTTCACTTTCAGGTAGCCAAGCTAAAAAATCTGGAAATTCATTTGGAGCTATAACAACAACATCGTGTTGCAATTGTTTTAGAATATGATATAAACCTAATGTTGAGCCCATAGCATCACCATCAGGATTTCTATGTGGGATTATGGTAATTTTTTTTGGAGTAGCTAATAGTGTTTTTATAGCTTCAATTTCGTGTGCTTGCATCATACTGCGAATATATTATTTTGTGTGCTATTGTGCAATAATTATGCCTAACGTTTTAGTGTAAAATGACCTTTTACTATTTTTCCATTGGTTAATTCAATTACAAACCAATAATCTGAGCTTGGTAGTTTGTTTCCATTAAAAGTTCCATCCCAGCCTTCATAAATACTGTTTATTTGTTTTAATAATTTACCATAACGGTCAAATATTGAAATAGTACTATTTTCTAAATTGCGCTTCTGTAGGTTTTTAACATACCAAGTATCGTTAATTCCATCGCCATTTGGAGTGAAGTATTTTGGATAGTTTAAAATGTAAAATGATTCAGCAACAACGCCACAGCCTTTAGTGTCATTGACAAAAACAGTATATTCTCCTTCATTAAGATTTGAGAAAATTGGAGAATTTTGGAAATTAGTACCATTTAATGAAAATTCATAAACACCCAATCCAGAATAATCAACAGTTATAGTATTATTATCTGAGAAATCATTAATTATAATTTCGTTAATAGTTGCAATTCCTGATGCAGTAACGGTAAATGTTTTTGTTTTAGAACAATTGTTAGCATTGGTTAACGTAACAGTATAAGTTCCTGCAGCATTAACTGTAATAGATTGAGAAGTTTCAACGGGAGATGTATTCCATGAATATGTGAATCCTGAATCTGCCGTTAGAGTAATTGGATTATTTTCACACAAACCAACTTCTTCATCAACAATTGAGGTTGAAAAGGTATTCACTACTAAATGCACAGGATAATCAGTATAACAACCTTGAATATTCATTATTCGCGCATATATAGTTTGATTAAATGGATTAGTATTAGTAAAAAAACTAGGTAAAACAGTTGTACTACTTGAATTTTCAAAAAATGAAACAGTATAATTTGCAGGTAAATTTGTAAATAGATTAAGTATAATTGTATTCAAATCAAAAACTGTTTTTCCATCCTGATTACTATCTGCATCACATAACGTAAATGTATCTTGGTTTACTATAAGATTTGTAGCATATTCAATTGTAATTTCACCAGTTGTTTGACACGATGTTCCATAATTAATGTCAACTGAATATTCACCTTCTGAACTCACTAGATAAGTTGGGTTTGTTTCACCAACTAATGCAATATTGTTTTGAAACCATTGATAGCCTGTTGCGCCTGTTTGTGTTGCATTTAAAAGTAATGTTTCACTTTGACAAAGTGGGTTTCCAGTTGCAATTAATCGGTCAATGCCTAAATCAATGCCAAAATTGAAACTTCCTCCACCTAAAAATATTGCCGAATCATATCTATAATTTCCTTCATCAGCGATTACTAATTTGATATGATATGTTGTTCCAGGGATTACATCGGCTTGTGCAGTTAATACTTTAGTTTGTCCGTTAAAATTGGTGGGATGATTTGTGCTATTGAAAGCATCAAAATATTGTTCGTTTTGTGCAGGACAACCTCCAGAAATAGCAGGATGAACAGAAGTGACTTTTACAGGAATAGTTGTGCCTGGTAAAACTGCTAAGTTTTGATAGGTTGTGGCACTTGCTTCTTTTAATAAAAACGCAAAACCATCTGAATATTGACAGGTTGCTGTGCCGTGATATTCTTCAGAAGAAAAAATATAGTCGAAGCTAATTGTACTTCCTAATGGTATAAAATCAAATTCTAAAACTGTAGCATTGATTGAATTGCTAATGTTTAGTGCTTGGTTCAAATCAGCATCACCATTCCAACTCATTCCATTACCATCATCAGAAACAAATGAATTTGGACCAGGTGCATTATTTATTTTCCCAGTTGATAAAATTATTCCATTTTCAAAAGGAAATCCAGTTCCAGTTGCGTCAAAATAGCCATAACTTTTTTCTCCAGTAGCAAAGTTTCCGCCAGAAACACTAAAATTAAATACGTTTGCACACGGACTGTCTATCAAAACATTTTCAACTAAGTATTGTGCGGAATAACCTTCGTCAACAGAAATATATTGCGCTTTTCCAGACTGAAAAATCAATCCGAAAAGCACAATTATAAGGGTATTTATTTTTGTAATCATAGCATCAGCAAAGATACTACAAATCTCTCTTTTTTACGATGTAATAGGATGCAAAAATGAAAATTAAAGTCCAAACTAATACTATAGAAACTTGTGAGAAATGTATGCTATAATCTTTTGCAACTTTTGCGCCACCAATTGTAGCTTCTATTGTTTTAATGGCATTCAGTCGGGTAATTGGTTCTTTTATTAAATTACTCATCGACTCAATTGGAAAATATTGAATGATTGTGTCACCAAAGTTTTTATGTTTATCATCTCCTCCAAGAATAACAAATTTTACAATCCAATAAAAAATGTTTTCTGCAATGAACCAAATAAATATAAAACCTAACGCAAAAGCACTTCGTTTTACTAATATTCCGATGAATAAACAGAAAGAGAAAAAGGCAACGAGTTTAATAAAAAAGGCTAAAAGATATTCCATGTCTGAAAAAACTATTCCAATTTCGTTATAAGAAGAAAAAGAGTAGCCTAAAATTAAAGACAAAATAAATATAAAAACAGTTGAAGCTAATGCAAAAGTTCCTACTACAATGAATTTTGAAAGAATAAATTCTTTTTTACTCAATCCATCAATTAGATTTTGCTTTAAAGTTCCGTAAGTGTATTCGTTTGCCATCATAGAAACAATTACAATTGCTAAGAAAATTTTGAATAAAGCTGCTACATATGTATTAAAATGCCAGATGTAAGGGAAGTTAAAAATTCCTTGGTCAGCAATTCTAATTTCAAAAGAACCAATGCTAAATTTGATAGAAGCTATTAATGCAATAAAACTTAGTAATACAAAATAAGCAATCAATAAAACTTTGCTCGCTTTGTTTTTCCATATTTTTTGAAATTCGATAGAAAGTAATCTGTACATACCGTTGTTAGTTTTTGGTTAATTCTAAAAATTGTTCTTCTAAGCTATTTTTTCTTTTCACAAGATGTTCTAATACAATATTGCGCTCAAATAGATAAGAATTAATCTCTTGAGCTGCAATTTCTTGTTTCATATAAACCAATAACCTTCCTTCTTCTTCAATCAATTTTTCTACAGAAGCGTGATTTTGAAGTACTTCTTTTAATTGTTGAATATTAGCAGATTTTAATTCAAAAAAGCTGTTATTTTCAATCATGTTATGAACCGAACCTTGATATAGCATTACACCTTTTTGCAAAACCACTACATGGCTACACACTTTTTCAACTTCGTCTAATAAATGCGAAGCCAATAATATAGTTGTTCCTTGTGAAGCAATGATTCTAATTATATCTCTAATTTGACGAATTCCTTGAGGATCTAAACCATTTGTAGGTTCGTCTAAGATTAAAATTTCAGGGTCGTTTAGTAATGCAGAAGCAATTGCTAAACGTTGTTTCATACCTAAAGAAAAAGTTTTGAATTTGTCGTTTTTTCGTTCTAAAAGGCCAACTAATTCTAGTTTTTCGTCCACTTTTGCAAAAGAAGTTCCTTTGATTTTGCAAACCAATTCTAAGTTCTCTTTAGCAGACATGTATGGATAAAAATTAGGTCTTTCAATGATGGCTCCTACTTTTTTTAAAGCATCATGTGTGCTGGTTTTTCCTTCAAACCATTCAAATTCACCTGAAGTTTTATTCACTACATTTAATACTATTCCTAAAGTGGTTGATTTTCCTGATCCATTTGGCCCAAGAATTCCATATACATTCCCTTTTTTGATTTCAAAAGACACGTTTTTAACGGCGTGTAATTTTCTGTTAAAAATCTTATTAAGATTGGTGATTTTTAAAATAGTTTCCAAATTTGTTCGTTTTTTGATTTATGAATAAGACGAATGATATTGTATTTTGTTACCGATTGTAATTAAAATAAAAAATTCCTAACACATGAAATTGTTAGGAATTTTATAATTATTCAGGACAAAAAGTTAATGTTTTATAAAGTTGTTAATTTTTACATTTTTCGCTTTTAAATCGTGCATTAAATTGTATAAACCAAAGAAAGTTCTATTGATGTATATGAAATGTTTTGAACCGCGATTCCCATTCATATTTCTTAATTCGGTGCTTTTGGAATAACGTTCGCCCAAATCGGCAATTTGTCCAAAGAATTCATCGTCTGAAAAATCAAATTCTTCCACATGAAATGGTCTTGCAAATAAACTTAATAATTCGTGAAACATCGCTGTGAAAAACTCGATTTCTTCTTTAGAATCATCGGTTCTTAATATTTCTAATTCGTATAATTTCGATTGAAAAAAATCAGGATTATTCAAATTATCTTTTTTCGCTAATTCGAAATACGGCACATAAAAATCATTTGGAACTTCTTTGATACAACCAAAATCCAAAGCAATTAGTTTGGTGTCTTTAGTAATTAAGAAATTTCCTGGATGTGGGTCGGCATGAACTTTTCGTAAATTATGCATTTGAAACATATAAAAATCCCAAAGCGTTTGACCTAAAATATTCGATTTCTCTGTATCAGTATTATGAGCAGTGAATTCAGACAAATGTTCGCCAGTCATCCAATCCATTGTTATAATTCTCTCTGATGATAATTCGGGATAATACTTTGGAAAAATCAAATTTGGAATATTTTGACAAGCTTCAGCCATTTCAATACTTTGTTTGACTTCGTTGATGTAATTGGTTTCTTCAATCAATTTATCTTCAACTTCTTTGAAATATTTATCCGAATCTTTTCCTTTGATATTAAACATTTTTATAGCAATTGGCTTTACCATTGCCAAATCTGAACTAATACTTTCAGCCACTCCAGGATATTGAATTTTCACAGCAAGATTTTTCCCATCCTTGGTAGCTTGGTGCACTTGACCAATGCTAGCCGCATTTATTGAAGTGGCATTGAAGGTATCGTATATTTCGATTGGCTGTTTGCCAAAATATTTTTTAAAAGTTTTATTCACCAAAGGTGGCGATAATGGTGGCACTGAAAATTGGGCTAATGAAAATTTCTCTACATAGGCACGAGGCAAAATGCTTTTGTCCATGCTTAGCATTTGTGCTACTTTCAAAGCGCTACCTTTCATTTGTTTTAACCCGTCGTAAATGTCTGAAGCGTTGTTTAAATTCAGATTTTCTTTGGCTTCCTCTTCAGTTTTAGTGATTTTATCACCATAATATTTAATGTAATTTACACCAACTTTTGCACCAGTTTGAATTAGTTTGGATGCTCTCTGAATTTTAGACGTTGGTATACTATCGATTGTTTTCATGTGATTACATTTTGAATGAAGCTTTTTCTTGCCAAACAAATTTTCCAAAGTCAATTAAACTTTTTAATGGTGCAATATCCATTAAATCAAAACTAGTATTGACTGATTTTTCAATGAAAATATCAGTTTTTTCAAAAGAAAGTGAAGTGTCTTCAATCCAGAATTTTAACGTGAATAGAAATTGTAACCAAGCCATTTCACTCATCGTTTTCTCTTGAAATTCGATTAATTTTTCTTGCTTTAAATCAATTTTTTCAATATCTAAAGTATCAATGAATTGTTTGAAATGTTTTCTTAGTTCAGTCAATTTGGAAAGACTTTTCAATTTATTTTTATCTTCTTTTAAAAGTGCTACCGAAAAACTTCTATTTGCAGTTAACATTTCAAAATAGGTAAAGTAGAAACTTAATAATTTAGTTCGTGCATCATACGATTCAAAATCTTCGCTTTTTTCTAATAAAGTAATTGTTTGCTGAAATAAGGAAGTGAAAAAGTTTTTTTCAATTTGTTCAAAAGATGAAAAATTTGCATAAAACACAGCTTCATCAAAGTTGTATTGCTTCGCGAATTTATATACCGAGTGTGGCGCTTTGTTATTTTCTAAAAAATAATCAACGTAGAATCCTAAAATATCTTGATTAGTAATCTCTTTTTTCTTTGCCATGACTTATCAAATTTTTATCAAAGATAAAGAATGTTTAATTTAAAATTAAAAATGTTAAACAAAATATTTTGTTAAAGTTCTTTCAAAAAAAACCTCAAGTACATTGCTGTAATTGAGGTTTAATAATTTTATTTATAAATGTCTTATGATTTCTGCTCTTTATTAAAATAAACCAAGTAATAATACATTTGTTTTTCTTCGTCCCAACCTTTTTCAACGAATTTCTCTGCACTTTCTGGGTTGATAAAATCCAATTTGATTTGGATATTCGTGTCTAATTGAATCGTGTTTTTTAACGTACGACGAACATCAGTAACGGCAGCATTTGCAATTGGAAAACTTGAAACGTCTTCGATGCTATATTTTGCACCTTTATCTACTTTATAATTTTTGAATTCTGGAATGAACTCAGGATTTTGCATTACTTCGTTTAAGAAAGCTGTTTCTTCAAACTCATCATTTTTTGCAAAGTGATTAATCGCACGATTCATAAACAATACTTCTTGTTGCTTATCTTCGGCTGGTAAAACTACTTCTTTGGCAAATTCTTGACAGAATTTTAAGTATTTCTTCGTCATGAAGTTTTCATCTTGAAACGCATCAACTGATAAGAAATGCTCTAACCAATAGCGCGCATCGTAACGGTTGCTATCTACGGTTAAAATTTTGTAACCTTCTTCTTTTTTATAGTTAAAAATGATACAGCCTTTATCCAACTTGTTCAAGTTAATTCCATGTTGTAAAATCATTTCTAGATTACTTCCGTTTTCTTCAAATTGTAAGAAATCGGTTTGTACTTCACTTTTAAAAACTCCGATAGCATCAACCACATTATTGTCGATAGATACGTGCGTAAAATAAGCCACATACACTTCTCCGTTTTTAATGTGTGGATGATTTGATTGTTCAAAAAGATGTTTTGTGATTTTTTTTGATACATTATGAATTTCGCTTGGGTTATTGAAAACCTCTGTAGCTAAGTTAAACATATCATTATATTCCAAATCTACTTCATGAGCAAATTGAAAGTAGTTTTCTTCTTTTTCTCTGAAAGGTTTGAAGAAATATTCTTTTAACAAAGGCATGATTTCATCATTCAATCCGTATGGGTTTTCAGATAAGAAAATAGCTTCGTTTCTACTTTTGTTTCCTACTCTATGGATAGATAGGTTTTCAATATGTGCGTTAAATAAGTTAATCATTTTTACAGTTTAAGTTAGCCCCTCCCAACCTCCCCAAAGGGGAGGAGTTAGAAACGTTGTATTTAATTCCTCCTAAATTCCCCCTTAGGGGGTTAGGGGGCTAATTCCAGTTTTCTTCAAATCCCATGTCTTCGAAGCTGTCGTCGCCATCAAACATATCGTAGTCATCGTCGTCGAAATCGTCTTCAAAGTCACCGTAAATATCGTCATTAGACATATCACCTCTTAATCCGCTTTGACCTGCTTCTGCTGGTAATTCGCCATGAGAAAATAATAACGCTGGATAGGTTTCACCTGCTTCTTTTTCTTCTTCAATAGCTGCTAATTCTACGAAGAATGTCCACATGCTAAAGAAATCATATACATACACCATTTTAGTGTTGTCTTGGTGCATAAAATCATCAATTTTGAAATCCACCATAGTTTTCATTTCGCCAGGAACTTCGCCAGTATCAAATAATGGAATTTCATCTTCTTCGTTCCAAGTCCAGTCTTCTTCACAAGTAAAGAACGAACCTGTTTCTGTTCCATCAAAGCCAAAAGCGTTTACAATTGCATTGTGTAAATCTTCTAATGAGTTGTCGCTTTCAATGGCAATATCTCTAAAAATATCTTCTTCAGCATCGAGAATCACTCGGAATTTATAAATCATAATCTTTGAAATTTTAAGAAACGCAAAAGTAATTATTATTTATGAGAAACTTTTTTGCTTTTACGAATTGTTAATAAGATTTTAAATTTTGGTTTTTGCAATTTTATTGTGATTTTCATTTACCATCATTAATGCTGCACTGCTATACCATAAAGTAAGTTCGGCCTCAAATATATTGGCTGCAACCGCAGGATCAGAATCTACTAATGCTTTTGCTTCTTCAATAGTTGTACAATTAAAAATGAAAATACCTCTATAATTTTTATCATTTTTCATGAAAGGACCAGCTACAACCAATTTTTTTTCATCTGCTAACTTGTTAATGTTTGCCATGTGTCCTTCAAAATACTTTTGCCTTTCTTCTGCTGTTGCTGTTGAATTTGTACCAGTTTTAAGAATACAAAAGACATATGTTTTCATTCCATAATCATCTGCTCCAACATCTTTTGCAAGTTTAGCATCAAAATCTTTATTTTCTTGAGAAAAAGAGGTTGAGAATGAAATTACAATTAATCCGAATAAAAATATTTTTTTCATTTTTAATAGTTTAAAATATGGATAATGAGGTTTCTGTTGTTAAACGTTCTAAAGTCTCCAAGCCATAAAACGAATTCCCTTTTTTATTTAATTTTGGACTCCAAACTGCCACAGTATAATGATTTGGGAAAACTGCAACTACACCACCGCCAACACCACTTTTCCCTGGAAGCCCAACTTTAAAAGTAAATTCACCCGCTTGATCATAAAATCCACACATTTGCATTAAAGCGTTCATGCGTTTGCATTGGCTAGATGACAGGAACTTTTTATTACTTTTTGGAATAATTCCATTGTTGGCAAATACTTGAAAACATTTGGCTAAATCAACACAATTCATTTCAATAGCACATTGATGATAATAGAAATCTAAAACAGCTTCGGGTTCGTTTTTGATGTTACCAAATGATTTAATAAAGTTCACCAAAGCAGCATTTCTGTATCCAAATGCTTTTTCAGATTGTGCTACATTTTCATTGAAATTTATGTTTGGATTTTCTGTTAATTCTCTAACAAAGGTTAGTAAAAGTTCTTTTGGATTTTCAAAATGTTCCAACATTAAATCTGCAACTACCAAAGCGCCAGCATTTATAAACGGATTTCTTGGAATACCATTTTCATTTTCTAATTGTACCAAGGAATTGAACGAATTTCCAGAAGGTTCATAACCAACTCGTTCCCATAAATTATTCCCAATTTTAGAAAAAATCAATGAAGTTGTAATTACTTTTGAAATACTTTGAATCGAAAAATTTTCTACTGCATCACCTTTTGTAAATACATTTTGATGTTTGTCAACTAAAGCAATTCCGTATTTTTTTTCGTCTACTTTTGCTAATTCAGGAATGTAATCAGCTACTTTTCCCGTGTTTTCAATTTGGGTAACTTCGCTATAAATTCCGTCTAAAATATCTTGGTATGCCATTGTATTAATTTTGGTAAAAGTAATTAAAATCATTCGAGTTACAATTCATCCTCAAAAAACAACAGTTGGGTTAGTTTCAATTTCAAAAGTGGATTTTCTGTTGCAAATTTGTTTCATCAAAATTAAAACACATGAAATCAATACTTCGAATTTTTATTTTCATTTTATGTTATTCAACTTTTGGGCAAACCACAATTAATGGAAAAGTTGAAGACGAAAAAGGCCGTCCAATAGCAGCAGCTAACGTTTTTATTGTAGGAACTTATGATGGAGCAATTTCAGATGAAACAGGAAACTTTAGTTTTATTACTACTGCTGTAGGAACACAAAAATTGCAAATTAGTTTTTTAGCTTATGAAACAATTAATTATGATTTTGAAATTTCAAATTACCAACCGATTACTTTTAAATTGAAAGAAAATATTGGAAATTTAGATGCGGTTGTTATTTCTGCGGGAACTTTTAAAGCTGGAGATAATAGTAAAGTTACTGCTTTAAAACCGTTAGATATTGTTACAACTGCTGGTTCCGCTGGAAATATAATTGCAGCATTAGAAACATTACCAGGAACACAAACCGTTGGCGAAAGCGGTAGATTATTTGTTAGAGGAGGCGAATCTGATGAAACGCAAACTTATGTGGATGGAATTCGTGTAGCGCAACCTTATGGAGCAACGGCAAATAATATTCCAACTCGAGGTAGATTTTCTCCATTTTTATTTAAAGGAATTACTTTTTCAACAGGAGGTTACAGTGCGGAATATGGCGATGCTTTGTCAAGTGTCTTGCTATTGAATACCATTGATGAGCCTGAACAAAACCAAACAGATGTTTCAATTATGACAGTAGGAGTAGGGCTTGGAAAAACTAAAAAATGGGAAAAAAGTTCCTTTTCCGTCAACACAAGTTATATTAATCTGGCACCTTACCAACTAATTGTTCCGCAGCATATTGATTGGAATAAGCCTGTGCAAGCCATTTCAGGAGAAAGTGTTTTTAGATATAAATTCAAGTCGGGTTTATTAAAAATATATGGTGCGTTTGATTATTCAACTTTTGACTTGAATCAAAAAGACATCAATTTTGATGAAAAAGTTCGATTTGATTTACAAAATAGTAACTTCTATTTGAATACTTCTTACAAAGGAAATTTGACCGATTATATGCAAATTCAAACTGGATTCAGCTTTGGATATAGTAAAAACAATATAGGAATTTCTGATGATAAAGTTGCAAATAATGAACGTGCTTTGCATTATAAAATTAAATTGCGTCAATCGTTTTCTAATCGTTTTAAATTAAACATTGGAGCAGAAATGTTTCACACTAATTTTGATGAAAAATTTACCGATTTTGGTACAAATACATTTGATTATGGCTATCAAAATAATGTGGTTGCATTTTTTAGTGAAGCCGAAATTTTTCTTTCTAAAAACGTAGCTTTTAATTTAGGATTACGGTCGTCAAATGCTTCAATTGTTGATGAATTCACTATTGAGTCAAGACTTTCGTTTGCTTACAAAGTGTCTGAAAATAGTCAATTTTCTATGGCTTATGGAAATTTTAATCAAACAGCAAAACCTGATTATTTGAAGTTTGCAAATCATTTGAATTATGAGTCAACGTCGCATTATATTTTAAATTATATGTACAATAAATCTGGAAAAATGTTTCGTGCTGAAGCTTATTTTAAAGACTATGATAATTTAGTTAAATATGATGGCACACAGCCTGACTATACGAGCAATTATAACAACAAAGGTTTTGGGTATTCAAAAGGATTGGACTTGTTTTGGAGAGATAGTAAAACGATTAAAAACTTAGATTACTGGATTTCATATTCGTTTATTGATTCGGAACGAGATTATAAAAATTATGAATCGCAAGTTACTCCATCGTTTATTGCTACTCATAATTTTTCAATTGTGACAAAATATTGGTTAGATAAATTGAAATCGCAAATTGGTGTAACGTATTCTTTCAATTCTGGAAGGCCTTATGATAACCCAAATGCAGTTGAATTTATGAATGAAAAAACGAAATCATACAATAATATAAGTTTGAGTTGGGCTTATTTATTATCACAACAAAAAATACTTTATTTTTCGGTTTCAAATATTACTGGAAGTTCCAATGTCTTTGGTTATCAATATGCAAATTCACCTGATTTAGCTGGTCAATTTCAACGACAAGCCATTACGCAAACAGCGGATAGATTCTTTTTTGTAGGTTTCTTTTGGACTATTAGTGATAATAAAAAGACAAATAATTTGGATAATTTGTAAAAAGTAAAAATGATTTATAGCTTAACCTACAATTCATCATCAAAAATCAACAGTTCGGTAAGTATAAGTTTTAAAAACATAAAATCTGACGGAAATTTGAATCATCAAAATGAAACAATGTCAAGAACAAGTGCAAGTGCAATTTCAAAATCAGAAATAAAATCAAACAATTAACTAAAAAATTTTAAATATCATGACAAAAATTATCACTATCATCGCATTGTTTGTAGCTTCAATAGTAAGTGCACAAACACAATTTGAAAAAGGAATGGGTAGCGCTTTAAAATTATGGAGCGAAGGTAAAAATACGGAAGCTATTGCTCAATTTGAACGCATAGCTTTAGTTGAAAAAACAAATTGGTTACCAAATTATTACATTGCGCTAATAAATACAACACAGGCGTTTCAAGAACAGGATAAAATTAAAGTTGTTGCATTATTAGAAGCGGCTCAAAAAGCACAAGATGCTTGTAACGATTTAGCAATTGATAATCCAGAAGTAATAGTAATGCAAGCTATGATTCATACAGCATGGATTGTTTATGACCCTATGACGAACGGTCAAAAATTATATGGAGATGTGATGTTTTTATATGAAAAAGCAGAAAAAATCGCTCCAAACAATCCAAGAGTAGTTTTTAATAAAGCTAGTTTTGAAAAAGGTGGAGCCGAATATTTCGGACAAGACACGCAACCGATGTGTGAAAAAATAAAAGCTTCAATCGAATTATTTGCTAATTTTAAACCAGAAACTCCATTTCATCCAAATTGGGGAATAGAAAGAGCAAAACAAGAAGCTGAAAATTGTAAATAATAGTTCATTAAAGAAATGATAAACAAACTAATAAAAGAAATTCCTAGGGCAATTATAATCTCGATTGCAATATTTATTGTATTGTTATTAATAAGATTAATTACTGGGGTTACTATAGAATTGAATAGAAATTTAGTAATCAATTTTGGTTACACCTTACTTTATGGACTCACGTTGTATTTTGCAAATGCTTCTTTATTCATGTATTTAGATAGTGTTTTTGAAGTTGACCGATTTACAAAAAGAAGGGTTTTTATTGGCTTTATCGGTTCTTTTATTCTTTCTGTTTTTGTTATTTTTTTACTCCGAATAGTTGAAGACGTTCTAATCGAAGGTGAAAGTTTTGAAGTATTTATTCAGAATGAATCTTCGGCAAATTATTTGGTAACCATTATTATAACCTTTTTTGTAACCTTAGCTTTTCATGCTTTTTATTTTTACAAAGCGTACCAAGAAAATAAAGTTAAAGAACAAAAAATTATTGCAGGAACAGCTTCGGCACAGTTTGAAAGTTTAAAAAATCAAATCGATCCGCATTTTCTGTTTAATAGTTTGAATGTATTGAGTTCGTTAATTGAGGAAAATCCTGAAAGTGCTCAAAAATTTACGACCTCGCTATCAAAAGTGTATCGTTATGTTTTGGAACAAAAAGATAAAGAATTGGTTTCTGTAGCTGAAGAATTAAAGTTTGCCAAAACGTACATGAATTTACTAAAAATGAGATTTGAAAACAGTATCACATTTGAAATTCCAGAAGGTTTTGATAATGAAGACGCAAAAGTAGTTCCGTTATCGTTACAATTATTGCTAGAAAACTGTATCAAACATAATGTAGTGAGCGAAGCAAAACCACTTCATGTAAAAATTAGTATCGAAAATAATCAGCTGGTTGTAACGAATAATCTTCAAAAGAAAGAAGTTTTGTCAGATAGAAAAGGCGTTGGCTTGCAAAATATTGTAAATCGATACGCCATATTAACTAAAAGAAATGTTTTGGTAGAAGAGAACGAACAAGAATTCAAAATTTTTCTACCTATTTTAACCAAACAAGTAACCATCATGGAAACACAAAATATATATAACGAAAACTTTGCTTATCAAAGAGCAAAAGACAAAGTCGAACAATTAAAAGGATTTTATGGCAATTTAATTTCGTATTGCATCGTAATTCCAGTTTTGATACTAATTAATTTGCAATCACCACATAGTTTTCAATGGTTTTGGTTCCCAATGATAGGTTGGGGAATGGGATTAACTTTCCATGCGTTAGAAACTTTTGGCTACGGAAAATCGTGGGAAGAAAGTAAAATTAAAGAGTTAATGAATAAAGAAGATAACTCTAAAAATTGGAAATAATCATGGAAGCGAATCAATTTGACATAGAAAAATACAACAAAGCAAAAGAGCGAGTAAAAGAATTAAAAGGTTTTTACGGACATTTAGCAAGTTATGTGGTTGTAATTCCGGTTTTAATTTTCATTAATCTTTATTTTTCACCAAAACATATTTGGTTTTACTGGCCAATGTTGGGCTGGGGAATAGGTTTATTATTTCATGCTGTTGGCGTTTTTAATATCATTCCGTTTTTTGGAAAAGATTGGGACGATAAGAAGATTAAGGAAATAATGGAAAAGGAAAAAAATACAAAATGGGAATAGTTATTACCAATTAAAAACAGAAATCATGAACACACAAGACGAAATCAAATATCAAGAAGCTTTAAAACGAGTTAAAAAAATTAAAGGCTTTTACAAGCACGCAATAGTATATATTTTTGTAAATATTATGATAGTTTTTCTTAATTTAAAAAACTTAGCTCCAGGCGAAACGTATTTTCAGTTTAAAAATTTTATGACTGCTTTCTTTTGGGGAATTGGTTTAGCAGCACACGGTCTTACGGTTTTTGTGCCTAATTGGATTATGGGGCAAAACTGGGAAGAACGCAAGATTAAGGAATTTATGGAGAAAGAGAAGGCTAATAAGTGGGAATAATTAGTCGCAGTTTTCAGTCGCAGTTGACAGACAACACAAAAACTTGAAACTTGAAACTTGAAACAAAAAACAATGAATATATTAATTATTGAAGACGAAAAACCAGCAGCACGATTGTTGCAACGCAAAGTAGAAAAATTAGGTTTGCAAGTAAATACCATGTTGCATTCTGTGGAAGAAGCTATTTCATGGTTTCAAAACAATGCGCATCCTGATTTGATTTTTTTGGACATTCAATTGTCTGATGGATTGTCGTTTGAGATATTTGAGCAAATTGATATTAAAAGTGCTGTAATTTTTACAACCGCTTATGATGAGTATGCGTTGCGTGCTTTCAAACTGAATAGCATTGATTATTTATTGAAGCCTATCGATGAAGAAGATTTAGAAATCGCAGTCAATAAATTCAAAGCTAGAAACCAAGCACAAAATATTTCATTAGATTTTGAAGCGATAAAGCGCATGTTGGTTAATCCAGTGGAAAAGGAATATAAAAAGCGTTTTTCAGTAAAAATTGGGCAACAATTAAAAGTGATTTCAATTGATGAAGTAGAATGTTTTTACAGCGAAAATAAAGGAACGTATATTCACACTTTAGACAATCGTGATTATTTAATTGACTCGACTTTAGAAGTTGTAGAAGCAGAAATCAATCCAAAAGACTTCTATCGTGTAAGCCGAAAATTCATTGTTCCACTGAAAGCGGTAAAGGAAATTCAAGTTTATTCGAATTCAAGATTAAAAATAATTCTTCCTACATATAAAGACGACGAAGTTATTGTAGCTCGAGAACGTGTTGGTGATTTTAAAGAGTGGATTGGTTAGTTAAAAATTAAAATAAAACCTCCAATACACAAAAAATCCAATTAAAATTAGGTACAACAAACTATTTAAACTTAAGGCGATTAAAGCAAATGTATTCCAAAGTTTTTCTTTAATCAGTTTTAAATTGAATCGAATTAACGGAATTATGGCTACTAAAAGCACATAAGGTAAATAAGAAGTCAAGCTTGTTAAAGTACTAAAGGAACTTTTATACGGAGAAGCAAAATAGAAAATAGTCATATTTGTACTTAAAACATACATATAGTAGAATAAAATTAGTCCAAACGGAATTAAAAGTAATTTGATTGTATTGAAGCTATTGGTTTTTCTATTTTTTACATAATTCACTAAAAAGTAAACCGAACTCATAAAAAAGAATAATCCGCAAAATACTAAAAATAGACGTAAAATATCATTGTTATGAGGTATTTGGTATGAAGCTAATTTTTCAAATTCATCATTTTTTGGAAATAAAGAGTCTACTTTTATGAGGTGATTTCCTTTTACCAGTTCTTCTTTGATATTGAATTTAATAGTTTTATCATATTTGTGATAGAAGTATAAATTCACCGTTCCGTTAGTGTTATCCCAAATAGAAGTTAATAGTGTTCCATCACCAATTTTTTCTCTGCAAACATGCATGGTATCGGATAATTTTCGGCAAAATTCTAAATCGGTTTCTAATTTGTTATTCAAAAACAAAACACCATTTTGATAGCGTTCTAATTTTAAAGCTTCTTCTTTTGAAGTTATAGACGGACAAAAATTAGACAAAACATAACTTGCCTCATTACCCGAAATAATTTTATATGGTTCTACAACAATGTAATTTCCGGATTTATCAACATAAATGAAAACGTCTTCGATAAAATAACTATGATCATATTTTTCAATATATTTTTTTACATCTTCAACTGTTTTGCATGTGTGAAGAATGTCTTTTAGATATTGGGTTGGATTGGTTATTTTTAGACGGTTTTTGAAATAGGAATTATTATTTTCTGGATGATATGATGCTAATCTTGAAAATACCAAACCATGCTCATTCATTCCAGATTGTGGTGCATAACCATTTGTGCCATCAAATCGCGAACCCGTAAAAGCAGCTCCAAAAGGAGCTTTATTGTTGCCAATTTCAAACCAAATATTGGGTGTTGTTCTCCATGCATCTTCATTACAACCCACCATAGTTTTGCCATTTTTGGTCACTTTGTACATGCTACAAGGCTTACCAAAATTCACTGAAAAAAGAAATAGTAAGGTAAGAAGAATTTTGGCGTTTTTCATAAAAATGACATTTGGTTCAATAATAAAACGATTGAACAATCAAAATGTTACATTAATGAATTATTTAGAAAATCTATGCAACGTAAACGTCATTGCTGTCAATAAAAAGAACGCCATAATTTGATGTGCTAATCCTAACCAAAGCGGCACATGGAATAACAAGGTAAAAATTCCTAGTAAAAATTGAATAAAAACAAAGACCAATAACGTTTTAACTCCGTTATCTTGTGTTTTGTCCAATACAAATTTTCTACTCTTTATGAATAAGAAAATAATCATTCCAACTACAACATAAGCGAATGTTCGGTGTATGAATTGTACACCACTTTTACCTTCTGTAAAGGCTAAAAGTAAATTCGATTTTTCTAATCGAATACTTTCATGAAAGAATTGACCATCGCTCATTAAAGGCCAATGATTGTGAATTAAACCGGCATTTAAACCAGCAACAAATCCACCATAAATAATTTGAATGATTAAAATTACCAAAGCAATTCGGGCAATTTTTCGTAATTCTAAAACAGGTAATTTTCTTTCGGGATAAATTAAATCTAAAGCTACCCAAAGCGTGTATGCAAACGTAATGAAAGCAAACGTTAAATGAATTGCTAATCTGAAATGACTCACGTCCGGCATGTCTTTTAAACCACTAGCTACCATGAACCAACCTAAAAATCCTTGAAAAGCGCCCATTCCTAATAGTATGAAACATTTTTTGATGGTTTCGTGATCTAACTGTTTTTTGATTAAGAAATAAACGAATGGAATAATGAAAACCACACCAATAATACGACCAATAAAACGGTGAAACCATTCCCAAAAGAAAATAAATTTATAATCGTCTAATTGAAAATCTTTGTATTGATTTACTTTTTGATATTCTGGATATTTCTTGTATTCTTCAAAAGCTTCCACCCATTTTTCTTCTGACATAGGAGGGAAGGTGTCGTTGATTAAATGCCAATCGGTCATAGATAAACCGGAGTTGGTTAAACGTGTAATTCCACCTACCGTAACCATGATAAATAATAAAATACAACCAGAAAGTAGCCAATAAATGACTGATTTATTTGTTTTCATTTTTCTTGATATTCAAAAAGCACCCCAAATTTACATAATGTGCATTTGAAAAGCGCTTTAACAGATTATAATTTTTATACTTTTTTCAACCCTAATTTTTCTGCTCTTTTTAAAATAAATTCTTTCGCAGGTTCATATTCATTTGGAATTTCGCCTTCTAAAATCGCTTCTTTTACCGCTTCTTTTAGAACTCCAATTTCTCTACAAGGTTTTAATCCGAATAGTTCCATTATTTCTTCACCCGAAATAGGTGGTTGAAAAACACGAACTCTATCTTTTTCTTCTACTTCCACAATCTTTTCTTTTACAATGTCGAAATTCTTGTGGTATTTCTGAAATTTTTTTGGATTTTTAGTCGTGATATCTGCTTTGCATAAGGTCATCAAACTATCAATATCTTCCCCTGCATCAAAAACCAAACGACGAACTGCACTATCGGTAACAATATCTTCCGCAATTACAATTGGTCGCGAACTCATCGTAACCATTTTTTGCACGAATTTCATCTTATGATTCAACGGCATGTGCAAACGTTCAAATATTTTTTTGACCATTTTACCACCTAAAAATTCATGTCCGTGAAACGTCCAACCTTGTTTTTTGTTGAATCTTTTGGTTGGGGCTTTTCCAATATCGTGTAACAATGCCGACCAACGTAACCAAACGTCATCTGTATTTGGACAAATATTATCGACTACTTCTAACGTGTGATAAAAATTATTTTTGTGTGTGTGACCTTCAACTTCTTCGACATTATTTAACGCTGTTAATTCAGGTAAAATAATGTTTAACAAACCAGTTTGGTACAAATGTAAAAATCCGATGGAAGGTTTATCTGAAGCTAAAATTTTATGCAATTCATCAACAATTCGTTCTCCTGAAATAATGTTGATTCTATCTTTGTTTTTTGAAATCGCCTCTAAAGATTCCGATTCGATTTCGAAATTTAGTTGCGTAGCAAAACGAATCGCACGCATCATTCGCAATGGATCATCAGAATACGTAATATCTGGATTTAAAGGTGTTTTGATGATTTTGTTTTTCAAATCTTCTACACCATTAAAAGGATCAACTAAATCACCAAAGTTTTCAGAATTTAATGAAAAAGCCAAAGCGTTTATCGTAAAATCTCTTCGTTCTTGATCATCTTTTAATGTGCCGTTTTCTACTAAAGGATTTCGGCTGTCGTGCGTATACGATTCTTTTCTAGCACCCACAAATTCTACATCAATGTCATCATAGCGCAACATTGCAGTTCCATAGTTTTTGAAAACTTGTACTTTTGGATGAAATGGAATTAATTCGGAAACTTTTAAAGCTAGTTCAATTCCGCTACCAACGGCCACGATGTCGATGTCTTTTTTATGGTCTCTGTTTAGTACTATATCGCGAACAAAACCACCAATCACATAGCATTCCAAGTTAAGTTCTTGTGCTGCTTGCGAAATGATTTTGAAGATGTTATGTTCTAAATGTTGTTTATAATTCATGCTTTAATTTGAAAATTTGAAAATTAGTTAATTTGAAAATTGCTTTATTTTCAAATCTTCAAATCTTCAAATTATTATTTTCTAATCACTTTTACTTGACTATCTAAACCTAATTTGATAATCGTAGAAGGATTTTTGCAAACTTTATCGTGGTGCAAATTTACTACATAGTCCACACCTTTTATAATTTCGGGACTAATTTCTTTGAAAGTTTTTGGAGTAGGTTCGCCCGAAATATTTGCTGAGGTTGAAACCAATGGTTTTTTCATGCGTTCCATCAACTTAAAACAGAATGGTTCAGTCACTATTCGAACGCCCAAAGTGCTATCTTCCGCAACGATATTTTTGGCAACATTTCGAGGATTATCTAAAATTAAAGTGGTTGGTTTTTCCGATAAATCTAGAATTTGCCAAGCCACATCAGGAATTTCTTTGAAAACGTTGTACATCATGCGCTCGCCGTTCATTAAAACAATCATGCTTTTTGTTTCTTCACGTTGTTTTAAAGCGTAGATTTTTTTTACAGCTTCTTCATTTGTGGCGTCGCAACCAATTCCCCAAACGGTATCGGTTGGATATAAGATGATGCCTCCATTTTTAATGACTTCGAATGCGTTGTGAACTTCGGTGTTGATATCCATCTTATAGATTTAAATAATTGAATGCTTTTTCTGCAAATTTAAGATTACTTTCTCTACATTCTGCCAAAAGCCCATCATAAGTTGTTCCCTCATTCAAATGATGTAAAGCCTCATCAAAAGTTGAAATGATTGGTTGATGTTTAAAATCGTAAAATTTTGAAGAATTTGGTATTGCAATAACTTTCTTTTCCATTAACATAGCCCAATACATGGTGTGATAACTATCAGTAATAATATTATCTGAACTTCCAATGAATGCAATTAAATCTTCTAAATTAGTGGTGTTTGAAGAAGTTGCAAAATTTTGATATTTTTTTGTAATGCTTTCTTTTTTTAATGTGTCTTTGTGAAAAACAACTCCAACTTCATTTTTAACTTCAAATTTTTGGTCAAAAATAGGATGCATGCAACTTACGCAAGGTACATATTCGCCAGGCATATTGTAATCTCTGGTTCCAACTAATCCAAATTTATTGATGTCAATATTGTATTTTGAAACTTTTCCATAAGTTTTTGGCGATTTTTCGTTGTGACCAACTCCCCAAAGAACTATTTTCTTTCCTTTAGTAGTTAACTTTTCAAACATTTTCATTTGCATCACAAAACCATCACGATTCAATAAACCGCCACCACCTATAATTAAAGAACGTTCAGAAATTTCATTAATAAAATGATTTCTGACTTCTTTATCTTCACTTTTGTAATCAAAAATATCAAGGCTTTTGCCTTTTAAAACATCAAAATAATGATGTGGAGCACAATAAAAATCTCCAATATTTTTTTTATCGATTCTATGAATATTAATCACATCATTGTTGTGTTGTTCCTTTTCTAAAATAGATTGGATAACACTTCTTTTAATTAAATTTCGTTTTATGGATTTGAAGATATTCATGAAGGATCTTTTTTTGATACCACAAAACTATAAATTATTTTATATTTGAAGGTAAATCGCCAACATTGTTTTATTTTCGCATTATGAAAAGTACTTTTAATCCCGAATTTTTAGATAAAAAAGAAGTTATCCAAAATTGTGTAACCAATTATTACAATTTAGGCACTTTTATTTATGAAGGAAATAGAAATAGTATCAAGATTTTTGATTTGGAAGACTGTATAATTTGTATAAAAGCATTCAAAAAACCACATCTTTTCAATAAAATAATGTATACTTATTTTAGAAAGAGTAAAGCAAAGCGTTCTTTTGAATATGCAAAATTGTTGCTGGAAAAGGGAATTGGAACACCAAAACCAATTGCTTATTATGAAAATTTTGATGGTTTAGGATTAAACGATAGTTATTATGTTAGTGAGTTTTTAAAGAGCGATTTCAGATACCGAGAATTATTGAAAATGGAAGATGAGGTAAAAAAAGAAACTGTTTTAAGACAATTTGTTGCTTTTACCTATAAGTTACACCAAGCTAATATTGAATTTATAGACCATTCTACAGGAAATACTTTAATTAAAGATTTAGGAAATGGACAATATGCTTTTTATCTAGTAGATTTAAATAGAACCAATTTTGATAAAAAATTGACTTTTGAAGAACGCATGAAAAATTTCTCCAAATTAACTTCAAGCGAAGCTATCATTGCAATTATGAGTGATGAGTATGCGAAATTGTCAGGAGAAAATAAAGAAATGGTTTTCAATGCCATGTGGAAAGCTACACAAGAATTTCAACATCAGTTTTATAGAAAAAAAAGACTGAAAAAGAAATTAAAGTTCTGGAAAAAGTAGTATTTTCACTTTTTAATTCATTAGATGAAATTATCTGTTATTATTACTACTTACAATTCGGAAGAATGGCTTGCAAAAGTTCTCGAGGGTTATTGCAACCAAACCGAGAAAGATTTTGAAGTAGTAATTGCAGACGATGGTTCCACTGAAAAAACTAAAGAAGTTATTACTTCCTTTTCATCCAAACTTAAATATTCCATTATACATGTTTGGCAACCCGATGAAGGGTTTCAAAAGTGTAAAATTCTAAACAAAGCCGTTCTAAAAGCAAACACTGATTATCTACTTTTTACCGATGGTGATTGTATTCCAAGAAGAGATTTTGTAGCACAACATTTAAAGTATAAAGAAGAAGGTTATTTTCTTTCGGGTGGCTATTTTAAATTGCCATTGTCTATTTCTAAGTTAATTTCATTAGAAAATATTATAAAGCAAGATTGTTTCTCAATTCGTTGGTTAACCAAAAACGGATTAAAGTATAGTTTTAAACTCTCAAAACTGACAAAAATCAGTCTTTTTGCTCAATTTATGAATTGGATTACGCCTACTAAAAAAACATTCAATGGACATAATACTTCTTGTTTTAAAAAGGATTTGTTAGCCGTAAATGGTTTTAATGAAGATATGAAATACGGTGGATTAGACAGAGAATTAGGTGAGCGTTTGTTTAATTTAGGAATTTTATCAAAACAGATTCGATATAGTGCGATTTGCATCCATTTAGACCACGAAAGAGGCTATTTTAGTCAGGATGAATGGAATAAAAATCTTGAAATTAGAAATTACAACATCAAACACAATATCATCAAAATTAAAAACGGAATCGAAAAATTATAGTTTAAACATTTTATTGATTTTGTATCTTCTGAATAAAGATAGTTTTCGTCTCTTAGGAACACCATTTCTTTTAATATAATCTTCAACCGCTTTAACCATACGTTCTGCCGATTTCCCATCGCTATATGGATGGTAATTATTGTAGATTTCTTTTCTTGTTTTTGAAAAAGGATCTTCGGTTAAATTTGAAGCTACTAAACTTTCTAACTTATTGTAATCAAAACTGTTTTCCCAAACAATATTTTCTGAAATATTTTTAAACGTAATAACTGGTTTATCTAGTAATAAAAACTCATAAATAACGGAAGAAGTATCACTAATCATGATGTCTGCCATTAAAAGAAACTTGATAATATTTTTTTCGGTTTCAAAAATAATATTTGGAGTTTCTTGTGCTAATTTTCGATATACTTCTAACCAGTTTTCAGCCATCAAAGGATGAAATTTTAGTAGAATAAGGTAATCAGGATGATTTTTAGCTAATGACTTAATTTGTTCTACCAAATGTGGAGCTGAAGTCAATTTTGGAGAGAATGTTGGCGCATAAAGCAATATTTTTGAAGCGTTATTTTGCTGTAAAAGTGTCTGTTTTTCAGCTTCATATTTAGCTTTTTCAGTCCCGTAAATATCTAGTTTTGGCCAGCCGGTTTCAATGACTTCAAAATCTTTGTATTTGTTTTTGAATTCAATAAATCTCTTGGTAAAAAACGGACCTTGTGTTAAATACAAATCGAAATAATGACGAATTCTAAAATGCCCTTTTTTCTCGCCTGCTAAGCCATGAAATACCTGAACTTTTACACCACGTAAATAATGTGGCACTTCGTTTCCGGGAACAAAAATAGCATCACTTTGATACGTGATTAATTCACCAATTGAAGTGGTGTAAGGTTCGTTTTTATAAGGATAATCTTGAATGATTTTTGGATTTACATACCAAATATACTCGTGTCCGTTATCAACTAAATACGTTTTTATGGGTTCTAAAATCCCAAAAGCATAATTATTTTGACAAAACAAGACACACTTCATGATTAGAACAATTTGTTTACGTTTTCTAAATCTTCCACAAAGTCAATTTCCATACAATTGTATTTAGAAATATCAACTGCTTGAATTTTAATGTTATCTTTTTCAATGGCTAATTCTAATCCTCTTTCAAAATAATCATTAACATCACATTCTTCTAAACGATTAATAAATGCCTGGATGTCATTAGAAGAAATAAAGTTGATTCCAACCGCTTCTCCTAAACCATTTTTTACAGTTTTAGAAAGTTCGTCAATAAAGCCATCTTTTAAAGTGTATTTCACTTCTTCATCAGCAACTTTGCTAGTATTTACAGCAACAAATGAAGTGTTTGATTCGATATGCGGATTTAAAATGTCTAATAATTTGCCATCAAAAACCACATCGCCATTGAACCATAAAACACTATTTCTTCTATATTTTTTTAGCGCTCTAACTAAACTTTTTGAAGTATTAGTTTGATCAAAAAACGGATTATAGATATATGTTAATTCTGGAAAACGTTCCATGATTAAGTCTTTTTTAAAACCAATAACAACGTTGATATCATCAATATCATATTTTGACGAAATGTTGTCAATTTGAGTTTCCATAATGCTCTTTCCATTTTTCAATGGCGTTAATGGTTTTGGAAATGGATTTCCTAATCTTGAGCCAATTCCAGCCGCGAGAATTACTATTTTCATATTTTTTTCGGGTTTAAAAAACGAATTTCAAAGGTAACTTTATTTTTTATTTACGAAAAGTATTTTTTTTGATTTTATAACTCAAATCTTTGTCTAAATTTGTGATGTTAAAAAATGTGAAATTTTAATTCATTTATGGAAGCAGCATTTGTAGAAAAGTTTATCTCAAAATATCCTAATTGGTCTGTAAAATCAGATTCTACAGTAACTTTTGATTTTTTGTTAATTAGTAAAGTTACTGGTAATGATGATGAACTAATTGCAATTCTATCAGAATTAAACGAAGCATTTAAAAACGCGAACTATACCATTGAAATTAGTAATTTCAAAACCTACGAAATCAAAGTTAAAGAAGTTCAAACTCCTAAAAAATACCGAAGAATGTATACTTCAGGTTGTTTTGATATTTTTCATTATGGGCATTTGAATATTTTGAAAAAGACGAAAGAACTATGCGATTATCTTATTGTTGGTGTTTCTACAGATGAATTAATCGAAAAAGAAAAAGGAAGATTACCCGTTATTCCATTTCATGAACGAATCAATGTAGTTAAAGCCATTAAATATGTTGATGAAGTAATTCCGCAAGTAGACAAAAACAAGCAAAAAGTGGTTGATGAATACCAAATTGACGCTATTTCTGTAGGTGATGATTGGAAAGGAAGATTTCCAGCAACTTCTTGTCTTGTAGAATATTTTGCTTACACCGAAAACGTAAGTAGTACTATTTTAAAGCAAACCCTAAGATTAGATAATAAATCCTAAGCTAAAGCCTTGTCATCTGTAGCTGTATTCCAATCTTTTACCGGTGTTTGCCAATTGCCGTAACGATACGTTAAGTATTCGTCTGTTAATTCAGGTGTGCTGTAATCAAATCCTTTGAAAGAAAGAGTTCCAAAGTTTTCGTAAAATTTAGTTGGAACAAACTTTGTTTTATTTGCAATTTCCCAATAGTGCTTGTCCTCGATAGGATATTTGATAAAAATATCAGCACAAACCTTACCTTTTAATAAACCAAAAAAACGTTTTTCGCGAATTTTTATCATGCGTAAAGTTCCCGCTTTAAAAAAATCATTAGACACTTCAAAATGTCTAGTTTTTACACGATAACCTGCTTTTTTAAGTGCAACAATAAAACTTTCTAATTTATCATTTTGAGTAGATTTCACCGAAAAATCAATATCGTTATCCCAAGGCAATAAACGATTTTCTCTTCTTATTCCTAAAAGTGTTCCGCCTTCAATCCAATATTCAATATTGCAAGAATTAAATATCTTCGCTATGTTTTCAAGCATTCGCTCTGCAACAAGCATGTTTTTTCCTTCAAGCGTAATATCGTACATAATTAGGTTTTATAAGTTTGAATTTAGAAAGATAGTCAGATTATCTAAATTTTCTAGTTTATTGTAATGAAAAGTTGTAATTCCTATTGATTTCGCTGAAGCAACGGCATCTGGATTATGCTCAAAATAAACAACTTCTTCTGTTTTTAGATTGAAATGTTGCAACATTTTTACAAAGTAATCCGAATCGGTTTTATTAGGATTATGAGCCAAAGAAAAAACAGGATAAGGCATATTTACAATACCAAATGTAACCAATTCTTCTTCATTAGCATTGGTTAAAATGATTTTGTTATTTGGATAAGAATCAAGTAATTTTTTTAAATCGAAATTAATTCCTTCCTCAGTAACAAAAGTGTTCCAAGCATCGACTAAAATGGTTTTCATTTAAGATTGTTTTTTAAGAATACGTCCAATTCCTGCATGAAAAATTCGGGTTGAAAAGCTTTGTAATAAAAAGCATAATTTTCATGAAATTCTTTTCTTTTCTTCTCTTTAAAAAGTTCGGGTTGGTAATCGTTTAAATGAACCGCTTTGTTAATGATTCCGTCATCAAAAATACTCCAACTTTCTTTTTTAATCCAAGGTGAAAAAATAGTAAAAGACGGTTTCTTCAAGGCTTTTGCAATATTAACAGCTCCACCATCATTTCCAATAATCAAATAGCAATGGTGCATAATCTTGATAAACGAACGCAAATCGCTACCAATTAAATCTAGCACAATATGCTGTTTTGTTTTTTCATTACATTTATTATAGATAGAATGCGCCTCTTTTTGTTGCTTTGGGGTGTAATTAAAAAGAATTTTTACGGCATCATTCTCTGCCACAAAATCAATCAATTTCACCATGTAATCTTCAGGATACGTTTTGCTTATTTCACTTCCTAAAATACTTATCATGATTACTTTTTCAGAAGCTAAATCAATTCCGTGTTGTTTGAAAACGGGAATCATTTCAGCTTTTTCAGAATCCAATAAATGCAATTTTGGAAAAGGATCAATTGTATTCTTTTGGATTAATTTTTCAAACAAATTAATTCTTCTTTCAATAGCCAAACCATAATATGATTTAGGTTTGCTATGGTGTTTCTCTTTTTGATTGTAGGCAATTCCTAAGCCTTTATTGAGATAACCAATTCTTTTAGAAGCACCTGAAAAAAGAGTAATCAAGCTGCTTTCTAATTTAGCATAAGGGTCGATTACGATATCGTATTTTTTACGTCTAATTTGAAGTAAAAACTTAAAAAAAGAAATGTAATTCGCTCTGAATTTATCTTCAAAGAGAATTACATTATCGATATACGGATTGTTTTCTATAACCGGAGTTGTAAATGAATTTACTAAGTAATCCACTTGGGCATCAGGGTATTCTTTCTTTAGATTTTCGCAAATCATAGAACTAATCAACACATCGCCAATCATTTTTTGTTGGACTACAAGTATTTTCATCTACGCTTAAATTAATTACACCGCTACGTTATATTCTCTCAATGCATCATTCAACGAAGTCTTCAAATCCGTTGAAGGTTTTCTTTGTCCAATGATAATTGCACAAGGCACTTGGTAATCTCCCGCTGGGAATTTCTTCGTATAACTTCCAGGAATTACAACCGAACGAGCTGGAACAACTCCTTTATATTCAATTGGTTCATCACCTGTTACGTCAATAATTTTAGTAGAACCTGTCAAACATACATTTGCACCTAAAACGGCTTCTTTTCCTACGTGAACACCTTCTACCACAATACATCTTGAACCGATGAAAGCGCCATCTTCAATAATTACTGGAGCGGCTTGTAAAGGTTCTAATACACCGCCAATTCCAACACCACCAGAAAGGTGAACATGTTTTCCAATTTGCGCACAACTTCCTACAGTTGCCCAAGTATCTACCATCGTACCTTCATCAACATAAGCACCAATGTTTACATAACTTGGCATTAAAATTACGCCAGAAGAAATATAAGCTCCATATCTAGCCACAGCATTAGGAACTACACGAATTCCTTTTTCAGCATAATTACGTTTCAACAACATTTTATCATGATATTCAAAAATACCCGATTCCCAAGTTTCCATTTTTTGAATAGGGAAGTACATCACTACTGCTTTTTTAACCCATTCGTTTACTTGCCAGCCATTTTCAACTGGTTCGGCTACACGAAGTTTTCCGCTATCTAATAATTCGATAACTTCTCTAATGGCTTTTTGCGTAGTTTCTTCTTGTAATAAAGCACGATTTTCCCATGCTTGTTCTATTGTTGCTTGTAAATTGGTCATGATAGTAAAAATTTGTGATGCAAAGATAAATCATTTGTTTGAAAGCAAAAATCAATAGTTTAAAGTTTGAAGTCTATTTTGTGAAACAAATGCCTTATTTTTGTAAAAAAAATCAAATGCCACGAATTTTAGCCATAGATTACGGAATCAAACGAACAGGAATTGCTGTTACTGATGAAATGCAGATGATAGCTTTTGGGCTAACCACAATTCAATCAGACACCGCAATTGCTTTTTTAAAAGACTATTTTTCGAAAGAGAAAGTTGAACGTGTCATCGTTGGTGAACCAAAACAAATGGATGGAACACCTTCGCAAAGTGCCGAAATTATTAATGCTTTTGTGGTTAAATTTCAAACCGCTTTTCCCGAAATGCCTGTTGATAGAGTAGATGAGCGTTTTACATCAAAAATGGCATTTCAAACCATGATTGACAGCGGTTTAAAAAAGAAACAACGTCAAAATAAAGCTTTGGTTGACGAAATTGCCGCAACAATTATGCTTCAAGATTATTTACATTATAAAAAATAGTACTTTTGCACGAAATTTGATGTAACAAATCCGATTTTAAGTTTACAAATAATAAAATTTACAAAATGATTTTACCTATATACGGATATGGAGAACCAGTACTGCGCAAAGTTTGTGAAGAAATTACGCCAGAATATCCTAACCTAAAAGAAACGATTGCTAATATGTATGACACGATGTATCATGCACACGGCGTTGGATTAGCTGCTCCACAAGTTGGATTAGCCATTCGTTTGTTTGTAATAGATACGGAACCTTTTAGTGATAGCGATGATATTTCTAAAGAAGAAGCGGCTTTAATGAAAGATTTCAAGAAAACGTTCATCAATGCCAAAATCATCAAAGAAGAAGGTGATATTTGGGGATTTAATGAAGGTTGTTTGAGTATTCCAGATGTGCGTGAAGATGTTTTTCGTCATGATACGATTACAATTGAATATTTTGATGAAGATTTCAATAAGAAAACAGAAGTATATGATGGTTTAATCGCACGCGTTATCCAACATGAGTATGACCACATTGAAGGAATTTTATTTACCGATCACTTATCAATGTTGAAAAAGAAGTTAATTGGGAAGAAATTGCAAAACATTATGGATGGTAAAGCAAGACCCGATTATAAAATGAAATACGTAAACAAAAAAGGACGTTAATTAGTGATTCGTTAATAGTGAAAAGTAAATAACTATTTTAACTAAACTTTTTCACATTTCACTTTTCACATTTCACTTTAAATAATATATTTGCCAACCTTAATAAGTAAGAAAAATGAGCATTCAAAAAATATTAGCAGTTTCTGGGAAACCAGGTTTATATGAATTAAAAATTCAAACTCGTACAGGATTTGTAGCCGAATCTTTATTAGACGGAAAGAAAATAACAGTAGGAATGAGAGCCAACGTAAGTTTGTTATCAGAAATTGCAGTGTACACGTATTCAGAAGAAGTGCGTTTAGCAGAAGTTCTAAAAGCAATTGCAACTAAAGAAAACGACGGTTTAGCAATGTCTCACAAAGAGGATGATGCTAAATTAAAAGCATATTTTAGAGAAATTTTACCAGAATTTGATGAAGACAGAGTATATGCTTCTGACATCAAAAAAATCTTAAATTGGTACAATTTATTACAGCCTAAAGGTTTTGTTTCTGTTGAAGCTTTATCTAAAGAAGTAAAAGAAGAAGAAACTCCAGCTGCTGAATAAGTAGTTGAAAACTATATTTTAAAATCCTGCGTTTTCCACGTGGGATTTTTTATTTTTACGATATTATTTCCATCAATATAGTACAGACAAGTCAATGACTTGTCTCAACGTCAAATAAACATCACCAATAATGAACACACGCCAACAACAACTGCAAGCTTTCAATCGACTTTTAGATATTATGGACGATTTGCGCGAAAAATGTCCGTGGGATAAAAAGCAAACGCTCGAAAGTCTACGTCATTTGACGATTGAAGAAACCTACGAATTAGGCGATGCTATTTTAGATAACGATTTACAGGAAATTAAGAAAGAGTTGGGCGACGTGTTGTTGCACATTGTGTTTTATGCGAAAATTGGTAGTGAAACCAATGCGTTTGATATTGGTGATGTAGCAAATTCGATTTGTGACAAATTAATCGATCGTCATCCTCATATTTATGGCGATGTGGTAGTGGCTGACGAAGAGGAAGTAAAGCAAAATTGGGAGAAACTAAAACTGAAAGAAGGCAAAAAATCAGTTTTGGAAGGTGTGCCTAAAAGTTTACCAGCATTAGTAAAAGCAAGTCGCATTCAAGACAAAGTAAAAGGTGTTGGATTTGATTGGGAAGAACCGCACCAAGTTTGGGACAAAGTACAAGAAGAGCTAAGCGAACTCCAAGTTGAGGTACAAGCCGGCAATCAAGACAAAATAGAAGCCGAATTTGGCGACGTTTTGTTCTCTATGATAAACTACGCCCGATTCTTAAAAGTAAACCCTGAAGATGCTTTAGAACGTACCAACAAAAAATTCATCAAACGTTTCCAATATTTAGAAAGCAAAGCCACCGAATTAGGCAAACCTTTAATGGACATGACGCTAGCCGAAATGGATGTTTTTTGGGAAGAAGCGAAGAAACTTTAGTATTCAGTGGTCAGTCGCAGTGTTCAGTAATAGTTGTCAGTTCGAGTGATTTAGTAGAAATCGTATTGAGAACTATTCGTAATTCATAATTTTTAATTTATAATTTTCATGTACTACGCAGTAATTTTTACCTCTACTAGAACCGAAGTTGAAGCAGGTTATGTCGAAATGGCAATTAAAATGGTGGAATTAGCCAAAGCCCAACCTGGATATATAGGCATGGAAAGCGCACGAAGCGAAATTGGAATCACTGTTTCGTATTGGGAAAGCTTAGAAGCCATAAAAAACTGGAAAGCTAATATGGAACATGTAGAAGCACAAGAAAAAGGCAAAACCACTTGGTACAAAAATTACAAAGTAAGAATTGCTAAAGTGGAAAGGGAATATGAGTTTTAAAAGGTAATTTAAACGCAAAGTTTTTATCTCGTTTGTCATGCTGAGGTAACGAAGTATTCTTTATTCGATTATTCCACTAAATGTTTTGTATTCGCTATATATATTTATACCGAAAAGATTCCATTTCAAAACTCCATCAGCTGTAAAAGTTGCTTTTTCATTTGTTTTGTAAACTTGAGTTTCAAAAGATTTGAATTCCCAATTATAACCACTAATTAGACCCGTCAGAAAACTATAGCTTTCTATAGGAATATAATCGTTATTCTCAATTGAATATTTGACGCGAAGGTTAATATCAAAAACTAAATTATCTTCAAGTACTATTTTTTTAATTTTTGAGCTGTTCGTTTTTTTATAATCAGTGGTTATTGTAATTCGGTTAATTTTTTTCGACGTTTTTGTTGCTGAAATAATCTGAATGATTCCTAATGTCATTATTAGAATTGAAAACACTTTAATTTGAGGATTAAAAATTTTCTTTCCTTTAATGATGAATCCAACAATTAAATAAAAAAAGAAAATTATTAATGAAGCATTAAGTAATGTCCAAAGTAAATGTATCATGTAATATATTTTAAATTTTTTTTTGTCTATTTTTTAATGCTAAAAGTATCTCTTAAGGGATTTTTTAGTGTTTTTTTTGTATTCACGAGGGTGACACTTGTGCTAGATGGTGATTCTATGTATTTATTTGCTCAGTTCTATTTCCATTTGGATTAGATTTTTTATGTATTGACTATCCGAATTAGCCCATTTTTCAACTTCAGCTTTCCATTTTTTAAAATTTACTTTATCTTTTATTTTGTAATATTCATATGCTAGATTATAAGCTGTTTCTTGTATGAAAACTTTTTCAGAACAAATTTTAGACATTGTTTTATATGTTTCAGCAACTTTTTCAAAATTAGCAGTATTTGTGTATGTAAAAGCCAATTCTTTGTATGTATAGCAATCTTTAGGATTTTGTGCAATTGCTTTTTTTAATGAAATTTCTGCCTTATCATATTTTCCTAACGCATTATATGAAAAAGCTAGCTCAGTTTGTAAACCTTTGTAGTTTGGATCAATTTTATCTGCTTTTTCTAAAAAAGTTAAAGCTTTTTCACATTCATTCCAGCCATTGTACATATAACCCCAATTATAAAGTCTTTCTACTGAATTTTCATCGCTTTTATAATTTTTTAGCCATTCTGGTGTCTTTTGAATATTTAATTCTTTGAATTTTGACTCTGGAATTTCAGCAATCGCAACACGATTTGGTTGTAATCTAGCTATAATAAAACCAGTTTTACTATTAACATCGTTTTCTACTCTATTGAATTTGCCTTTGTTGTCAATTTTAAATTTACCTTCGTAGTTTAAGGTTAAACCGGCTTGAGCATCAATATAAATGAAACCGAACATATACGTGCTATCTTTGTCCATTTGATAAGCCACCCATTTGTCTTCACATTGGACATTTCTTTTGTCAAATTTTAAAACATTTTGAGCATTGATTGAAAATGAGAAAAGAGTAAAAAAAATTATAAGATATTTCATGAAAAATCTGTTTTGTTTTTGGTAAGTGTATAAATTATTTTTTCAAATATACCCAAATCCCCACAAATCCAATTACAGAAAATCTGTACATTTTGTTAATTTTTAAACAAAAAAAATCCCAAGCTCTCACTCGGGATTCTATCTTACATATTTTTAATCTGCTGTAGTTTTTCTTTCCACAATTTCAAATCGTCTTTGTGGCGTTCAATGCTTTTTTGAACTTCTTTAATAAAAGGATTTTCACCTTTCGAACTACTGCTAATAAACTGAATATTGTTTTCTAATTGGAAAATTTCGCTTTGTATTTCGTCGATTTTTTTTCTAATAAAGAATTGCTCTTGTTCTAAAGCGCGTTTGTCGTCTCCTTCTGATAATTGCTCTAAACGGTTGCTAAAACGCATCATTTCAGTATCTTTTTTAGACATACTTAGTTTTTCAAACAAGGCATCTAAAATTTTATTGAATTTTCCTTCGATGTGTCTGCGGTTAAACGGCACTTTGCCAAATGTTTTCCAAGTAGCAATGTGTGCTTTTATCGCATCTAAATCGGCTTTATGCTCTCCAGAAAGTGTAAAATCTTTTAATTCTTCTAAAAAGGCTTTTTTCTTTTCAAATGCTTCTACTTCTTCGCTACTTTCAGCGTTTCTTGCTTCGTGCATTCTATCAAAATAAGCATTACATGCATCTTTAAAATCTTTCCAAATGCTGTCTGAATATTTACGAGGTACGTGACCAATCTTTTTCCAATCGTCTTGAATTTTCTTCATAATTGGCGTTGCAGTATTGAAATCGGTACTTTCTTGTAATGATTTTGCTTGTTCAACTAAAGCTAATTTTTTAGTCAAGTTTTCGTGTTGCTCGTGCTTAATATCTTTGTAAAACACGTTTTTGTGCACATTGAATGCTCTAACCGCATTTTTGAATTTTGCCCAAGTATCTTCAGTAACTTCCGCTGGTACTTTTCCTGCTTTGAAAAAGGCTTCGCGCAAAGCTTCTAACTTTTTAATTTGTGCTTGCCATCCACTGTGCGAATCGATTTTTTCGGTTCCCAAAGCTTCAATTTGAGCAATAATTTCGTTTTTAACGGCTAAGTTTTCAGTTTCTTTACCTCTGGCAACGGCATATAATGCTTCACGTTTATCGTGCATTTGTTTGGTAATTTCACTGAATTCGTTCCAAATTGCTTCTCTGTGTTCTCTGTCAACTGGACCAATTTCTTCTTTCCATACACGGTGTAACAATTGCAACTCGCGGAAAGCTTTCATAACGTCTTCTTCGTTTAGTAATTCCTTCGCTTTAGCAATAATGTGTTGCTTTTGTTCTAGATTGTTTTTTAAATCTAAATCGCGCGCTTCCTTGTCTAAATGCATTACATCGTAAAAACGCTCAGTGTGAAAATGATAATTGTTCCACAAGATGTTGTATTTATCTCTTGGAATCGCTCCAGCATTTTTCCAACGTTCACGAATGTCATTCGCTTTTTTAAACATGTCGCCAATGTTAGAATCACCTGAATCGATGAGTTGTTTTAACTCTTCAATCAACGCTTCACGAACCGCAAAGTTGTGTTCTAAATTATTTTGTAATTGTTTAAAATGTTTGGCTTTATTTGCTTTATAGTCGTTAAAAATTTTATCAAATTTATTTTTTAAAGGGAAATGGTACTCAAAATCAACACCTTCTTCGTTGTTTTGCGCATTGAATTCCTCTCTTTTTTCATCTATAAAATGATGGTATTTGTCTGAAAAAGCTTTTCTGATTCCTTCAGCATGATCTTTAATAGCCATTACTTTTTCATTTTCAACTAGTTTTTCTAGTTCATCTGTTAATTCTTCCATCGACAAGGCATCGTAATCCAGCATTGGGATTTCGTGCTTTTCTTTTATCGAATCATCTTCATTTTCTTCTGCATTCGAATTATCAATTTCTTCTAAAACTGATTGACTAATAATTGTAACATCATCTTGTTGTTCGATTTGTTGTTCAATTGGGTCTTGTCCGTCTGCGTTTTGCAGGTTATCGTGTTGTGCTTCTGACATTGTATAAATGCTTAAGGTTACTATTAAGGTGTGAAGATAGTAAAGCACTACGAAAATTCAAAAAAAATCGACTAATTATCTGTTATTTTCTTTGAAACGATATTTTTAGATAGAAATTAGGGCTTAACTTCGATACGATTTGATGTTTGTTAAGTAAATTTAAAGCTTAAAAACAACTACTCATTCCATATTTTCCAAGCTTTTTCCGCTTGAAATACTAGCATATCATAGCCGTTTTTAGTTTTTGCTCCCTGTTCTTTGGCTTTTTTCAAAAAAGTAGTTTCTTCTGGATTGTAAACCAAATCATAGGCGATGTGTTTTTTGGTAAACAAACTGTAGTCTAAATCTGGACAATTTTCAACATTTGGATGTGTTCCAACAGGAGTTGTATTGATGATAATGTGATATTCATCAAAAACTTCAGCATTTAAATCGCTATAACCAAATTGAAATTCGTCTGGAGTTCTAGAAACAAAATCATATTCAATTTTTAGTTTTCGCAGCGCATATGCAACTGCTTTACTTGCTCCTCCAGTTCCAAGTATCAATGCCTTTTTGTGATGATCTTTTAATAGTGGCGAAAGTGTTTTTTTGAAACCATAATAATCGGTATTGTAGCCTTTTAATTTTTTCTTTTTAGAAACAGTAACGCAGTTTACGGCACCAATTATTTTAGCAGTTTTAGAAAGTTTATCTAAAAGCGGAATGATTTCTTCTTTGTATGGAATAGTAACATTAAACCCCATCAAACCTTTTGTTTCATTAACAATTTTAGGAAATTCTTTGATGGAAGCTATATCGTAATTTTTGTATTCACAATTGTCAAAATGACCAATTTCAAATTTTTCGGTAAAATATTTTTGAGAAAAAGAATAACTAATGTTTTGACCAATCAGACCAAATTTTAGCTGTTTTTTATTTTTCTTTTTCATTGTGTGAGTTTTATGAATGATACTAATCAAAATTAGTTAGTATTTCACTATTTAATGTTAGGAGAATGTTATTTTTTAAGCAGTTTTTTCCTGATTTTTCTTTTTGAACAATTTAATAACAATTGGCAATACAGAGATAATAATTATGGATAAAACTACCTTTTCAAAGTTTTCTTTAACCCAAGGCACTTGACCTAAAAAATAACCTAAAAAGGTAATACTCGTAACCCAAATCACGGCTCCAGTAATGCAATACATGATGTATTTGTAATATTGCATACTACCAGCACCTGCAACAAAAGGCGCAATAGTTCTTACAATTGGAACAAAACGTGCCATAATAACTGCTTTTCCTCCATTTTTTTCAAAAAACTGTTCGGTTTGTGTGATGTATTCTTTTTTTAGAAAAAGTATTTTTTGTTTTTTCTTGATAAGACCACCAAATTTTTTTCCAACAAAATAATTGACATTATCACCTAAAAGTGCTGCAATTATTAGCAAAGGAATTATAATTGTCATACTTAATTGTCCAGTAGTTGCTGCAATTACTCCAATAGCAAAAAGCATTGAATCACCTGGCAATAAAGGCATTACGACAAATCCTGTTTCAACAAAAACAACTAAGAAAAGTATGAAGTAAATTAAATTATCGTATTGTTTAATTAATTCTTGAATTACGGTTAATGGGTCTTTTAGAAATTCTAATAAAAATTCAATTAATTCCATGTGTTTTTTGGGGACTATTTTTTAAATTTTGCAATTTGGTTTTGTACTTCTGTTCTTTCCCAAACAACTGGAAAATAATCTTTTAATACGGTTTTATTTTTGTAATTTAATCGCAATCCATTGTTTAAGTGGAAATTACCTTTGATGTTTTCATTGCTCAAAAAGTATAATCCTGCTAAGCGGTATTCGATTTCATATTCTTCTGGGAATAGGTTAGTGGCTTCTAACAATATTTCGATAGCGGTTTCAAATTCACCTAAAAATTGTAATACATCTGTCCAAAGTGTAAAAGTGTCTAGATTTACATCACCCGATTCAAATGCTTTTCTATAACCATATTCAGCTTCTTCAAAAAAGTGTAAAGCACTATTTACTGCTGCAAAGCGTTTCCAGTATAGCGGATTATCACCATCAATTCCAATGGCTTTGTTGACATAATATAGGGCTTTTTGGTAGTTTTTTTGACGAATATAAAAATCTGTGATGGCAATCCAACCTTTATCTAATAATGGATCTTCGTGAACTGTTTTTAAATAGAAGTTAAGTGCAAACTCAGCATTACCAAGTCGCTCGTAACATTTTGCCATACGCAATAAAACAAAAGAAGAAGGATCATCTAATTCAATTGCAATTTTGTAACAATCAATAGCTTCTTGGAATTTTTTTAGCTTTTCATACGATTTTGCTTTTTCCATTATCGCACCTAAAAAACTTTCGTCAATTAAAGTTGCATATTCGAATGCCCAAACTGCTTTTTCGTAGTTTTTTAAAGCGTAATATTGTCTTCCTAATTGATGCCAAGCAACTTCGCTGTAAGGATTTTTATCTATGAATTTGTTTAAATATACGATAGCTTCTTCGTTTTGGTCTAAGAAATCAAAGCAATATACTACGTTATATAATGCCGAATAATCTTCTGTATCTTCGTCTAAACATTTGATAAAATTTTCTTTGGCTAATTCTAAATTATCCATGAAAAGATATTCCATGCCAATCATCGAGTACACATCAGCATAATCATCAGTGTATTTAAGCGCGATTTTTAAAAACTCAATAGCTTTTTCGTGTTCATCTCTTTTAGAATGTATATTGGCTTTTTGGATATAGATTTCTTCGTTAGTAGGTTCAATAGCATACAGCTCATTTAATAACTTTTCAGCTATATCGAGTTTATCTTCATAGACTAACATTTCTACTTGAACCAATTTTAATCCAGTAGATTTTGGGTGTTGTTCTAAACCTAATTTTAGCGCTTTTTTGGCCAAATTTAATCGGCCAGTATCCATGTAATGAAGAATAATGTCTTCAAATTCTTCTGAATCAAAGAAAAAAACTTTGTTGGTTTTTAACATTGATTCGAATTTAGATAAGGATAAGCTGTTTTCTTCTTCTTCGTGACTCAAATTCATAGCGCTTTCTTTTTTGATTTATCCTTAATAAAGGTACTTATATTTGATGCAGGCATCAATTTGAAATGGAATTGTTTTAAACAATTTAATTAACAATTTTTCAAGTTTAAGAACAATTTCAATTACAAGTTCAAACAAAAATTAGTAATTGGAAAAACTATTAATTTCCTGACTTAATTTCGTTCGCAATCTCATTAAGTACCTCAATAATAATGCCACAACCTTTTCTAATTTCCTCATTAGTAAGTGTAAGTGGTGGTGTAATCCGAACCGCGCAACCTTCGAATAATAACCAGAATAAAATAAGACCTCTTTTATGACAGCGAAGTACAACTTCATTAGTGATTTCTGCAGTTTCTGTCATAGCGGCTAACATTAGACCACGACCACGTATTTCTTTTATTAATGGATGAACTAATAGACTTCTGAACAACTGTTCTTTTTCTAAAGCTTCTTGCATTAAATTGGTTTCAGTAACTTCTTGTAATGTTGCCAAACAAGCTGCCGCAATGACAGGATGTCCGCCAAAAGTAGTTATGTGTCCGAGTTTTGGATCATGACTTAATAAATCCATCATTTTTTCGGAAGCTGTAAAAGCACCAACAGGCATTCCGCCACCCATTCCTTTTCCCATTACAACCACATCAGGAATGACATCGTAGTTTTGAAATCCGAAAAGTTTTCCAGTACGACCAAATCCAGGCTGAATTTCGTCTAAAATCATAATAGCACCCACCTCGTCACAACGTTGGCGCACTTTTTTAAGAAAATCGTTTTGAGGTTCAATAAAACCAGCGCCACCTTGGATAGTTTCTAATAAAATTCCTGCGGTTTTTGTAGTAATTTTTTCTAAATCAGCTTCGTTATTGAACGTGATGAAATCTACATCTGGAATTAACGGACGAAAAATTTGTTTGCGTTCTTCAAATCCCATCACACTCATGCTTCCCATAGTATTACCATGATACGCATTATGACAAGAAATCAGTTGACTTCTTCCTGTAACTCTTCGCGCTAATTTTAATGCACCTTCAATAGCTTCCGTTCCTGAATTTACCAAATACGTTTTCGTGAGAGGATAGGGAAGATTTTCGGCTAATAATTTACATAACTCTGTTGCTGGATGTTGGGCATATTCACCATATACCATTACGTGAGAATAAGTGTCTAGCTGTTTTTTGATAGCATCGTTAACACGTTTTGGCTGATGTCCTAATGTACAAGCTGAAACGCCAGCTACGAAGTCTAAATAGGCATTTCCATCTGTATCAAATATATAGGATCCTTTTGCAAGAGCAACTTCTAGTGCTAATGGATAAGGTGAAGTTTGTGCTTGGTATTTAAAAAAATCGTCAATCATTATTTTGCCTTTTCTGATTTAGCAGGTTTCACGGTTTTATCTTTTGGTTTTGGATTTTTCTCGTCGTATTCCAACGTTTCTTTTTGAATTTCCATAGGTTTTTCTGCTTTGATAGCATTCTTTTTAGCTTCGATTTGTGCTTTTTCATCAATAGCTAATTCTTCTGCGGGGAAGATATCATCTTTGGATATTATGCGTTCATCGCCACGCCATACAAAACCTCTAAGTTTTCGAGCATTTTCGGGAAAATCTTTTTCAGGATAAATGAAGCTATCTGCTTTTGTGAAAAACGTTATGGTTTCAATTTTATTCTCGTTTAGTATCAAATTTATTTTACTACAAACGGTTTTATTGATTCCAATGAACTCGTTTGCGTCATTGTACATATAATAAATTACTTCAGCATTTTTAATGATATCAACTTCCTTTAGTTTTTGATCCACAAATCTACCATATAAGTTTTGCCCTTTAATTTGGTTATAACCATTAGTGCTTAATGAATCTTTTTGAATGATAAAAGCATTATTTAGTACTTTTAAGGAATCCAATTGCTCCGTTTTATTATTACCAATTAAGTGCATCACATCGCCAGTCATTTGATTGTTGTTGTTCCAAAGAATTGGTTTTCCGATGAGTTGGGTTAATTCATTTTTAGTACTTGAATGTAACGAATCACATTTTCCACTCATGTCGGTTTTATAAAAACGAACGTTGTTAAAAGCTCTAATGATTCGGTCATCTTTTGGTCCTGAAACAATGATTTTTTTTCCATGCATGAACATAGTATCATTTTCTACTAATGTTCTTATCAATGCTTTTTTAGTAAGCACCATTGAATCTTTTTTGGTTTCAATGTTTCTGTATAATTCTGCAAAATGTCCAGTAGCAATAACGTTATTTATGGTGTCGGTAATTTTTACATTGTTAATTCCTCTGGAATAATTTTTCTTTCGATCATAAAACAAATCATCACCTTCAATAATTTTGTTGTCGTAGGTGATTTTGGAGTTTTTGGATAATTTTCCAACATCATTTGTAGTATCATAAAAACCATTCTCGGTGTAAATTACATTTTCTTTACTAGTAATGGTTGATGGACCAAAAACATATGCATGACCAGAATTTTCATAAAAGTCAAGATGATTGGTCTTTATGGTTGATTGTGGGTTGGTAACGGTTACCGCGGTTGTAAATTGATATTTCTTTTGATCAACATAATAGCGACCTGCTTTACTTTTTAAAGTGTTTTCTTTGTTGCGAATTGTTCCAAAAGAATTGTAAAAAGCTTGTTGGTTTTTCTTGTCAAAATAAACCGTATCTGTTACTAGGGTTGACTCTGGTGAGCGCATCGAAACATCACCTGTTGCAAATGCAAATTCAATTTTTCCGTCATATTCTGCATATCTACTATTCAAAAAAATAGAATCACCTTGATTAATTTGTACATTTCCGAAGGCTTTGATATATTCTTCGTCTTTAAAATGATAAGCTTTATTGCAATTTATTTTGACACCATTATGAAGTACTCTCACGTTTCCTGTGAACACAATTGCACCAGGAATTTCAGTTTGATTCATATCAATGAAATCTGAATTTTCAATGATGATTTTTTTCTTTTCTTGTGCTAATGTACTAGCAATTGATAAAAGCAAAAATGTGATATAAAAAAATGTTTTTTTCAAGACGTGTTTTATTTTGAGCCAAATTTAAGTAAAAAGTAGAAATGCGGTTGTCTATTAAGATTTTTTTATCATTATAAGATAAAAAAAACGCTCTCTAAAAGAAAGCGTTTTAAAATTATTTGGTAATAGTTTGTTTTCTATCTGGTCCAACCGAAATTACTTTGATTGGCACCTCTACTTCTTTTTCAATGAATTCAATGTATGCTTTTAATTCTTGTGGTAATTCATCATACGCTGTCATTCCTGTTAAATCTGCTTTCCAACCTTTCATTTCGGTGAAAATTGGTGTTACATTTTCAGGTTCGATATTATATGGTAAATGCTGAATTTTTTGTCCTTTGTAGTTGTAACCTGTACAAACTTGTAAGGTGTCAAATCCAGAAAGAACATCGCCTTTCATCATGTATAATTGTGTGACACCATTTACTTGGACTGCATATTTTAAAGCAACTAAATCTAACCAACCACAACGACGCGCACGTCCTGTAACTGAACCAAATTCGTTACCTACTTTTGCCATAGTTTGCCCAGCTTCATTGAAATCTTCTGTTGGAAATGGTCCGCTACCTACACGAGTTGTGTATGCTTTGAAAATTCCGAAAACGTCTTTTACTTTGTTAGGCGCAATTCCTAAACCTGTACAAGCACCAGCAGCTGTTGTATTTGAAGAAGTTACAAAAGGATATGTTCCAAAATCAACATCTAATAAAGAACCTTGTGCTCCTTCAGCTAAAATTGATTTTCCTTCTTTTAAGGCTTTGTTTAAGTATTCTTCACTATCGATGAAAGTTAATTTTTTTAAGTCTTTTACTGCTTCAAAAAACTCTTCTTCCATTTCTTTTAAGTCATATTGTAAATCAACATCATAAAAAGCAATCATTGCTTCGTGTTTATCAGCTAAAGCTCTATAACGTTGTTTAAAATCTTCTAATTCTAAATCACCTACACGAAGTCCATTTCTTCCAGTTTTGTCCATATATGTTGGACCAATTCCTTTTAAAGTAGAACCAATTTTTGCTTTTCCTTTTGATGCTTCAGAAGCGGCATCTAATAAACGGTGAGTTGGTAAAATTAAGTGTGCTTTTCTAGAAATGAATAATTTAGCCGTAATGTCCATGTCGAATTTTGCTAAACCTTCAATTTCTTTTTGGAAAACTACAGGGTCGATTACCACTCCATTTCCAATTATATTAATTGCGTTTTTGTGGAAAATTCCAGAAGGAATTGTTCTTAAAACGTGTTTGATTCCGTCAAATTCTAAAGTGTGTCCCGCATTTGGTCCACCTTGAAAACGTGCAATAATATCATATTTTGATGTAAGAACATCAACAATTTTTCCTTTTCCTTCATCGCCCCATTGTAATCCAAGTAGTAAATCTACAGTCATTGTGTTGTTATTTATTATTTGTAGTTAGTTGTTATTGTTGTTTTTTTGTTCCATAGAAGTAAAGCGAATGTGTTTGAATGTCAATCCCAAACATTTCTTCCATGGTTTGTTTTATTTGCTGAATTCTCGGGTCACAAAATTCGATAACTTCACCAGAATCAGTCAAAATAATGTGATCATGTTGTTTGTCGAAATATGATTTTTCATAATGCGCTTGGTTTTGTCCAAACTGATGACGACGTACCAAACCACATTCCAATAAAAGTTCGATGGTGTTGTAAAGAGTAGCTCTACTTACACGATAGTTTTTATTTTTCATTTTGATGTACAAAGACTCGATATCAAAATGCTCGGTTGCATTGTAAATTTCTTGAAGAATAGCATAGCGTTCTGGAGTTTTACGATGTGCTTTTTCTTCTAAATATTTTGTAAAAACATTTTTTACAATTTCCTGATTTTTGTTTTCCATTGCTCTGTTAAATGAAATATTGGCAAAGATAGTGTTATTTTTGCATTGAATAAAACCCTAATTTGATTGATAGTGTTTTAGTTATTAACTTTTGTTAATTATTATAAACACGTGTAACTTTATCAATTCCATCTACTTTTTTGATATTATCAATCAGTTTTTTCAAGATGGTATTGTTTTGAACAACAACCGTAACTTGTCCGTTAAAAATTCCTGCTTCGCTACTCAATGAAATACTTTGAATATTCACGTTCATTTGACTTGAAATTACTTTGGTTAGATCATTTGTCAAACCTAAAATATCCATTCCAGTAATTTTTAGAACCGCTTTAAATTCTTCTTGAGAAGAATCAATCCATTTGGCTTGAATAATTCGATAGGCATAGTTAGATTGCATACTAATTGCATTTGGACAATCTTTTTTATGGACTTTAATTCCTTCGTTAATGGTTACAAAACCAAACACATCATCACCAGGAATCGGATTACAGCAGCTTGATAGTTTATAGTCTAATTTATCTTGTTCGGCTCCAAAAACCAACATGTCAAATTTCTTGCTGATTTCATTTTTATGGATTTGCTCAGGCTGAGATGTTGGTGAACGTTTAATGGTTTTCTTAAAGAAATTAACCAATGTGTTGCTTTTTTGAGCAGCATAATCTTTTAGTTGTTGGTTTTCAATTGTTCCAATTCCTGCTCTGTAAAATAAATCTAAACTAGTTTGTAATTTAAAAAAGTTAACAAGCTCATTAACTGTATTTTCGTTTAGTGTAATTTTTAAATGACGAAGTTTTCGTTCTAAAAGTTCTTTTCCGTCCTCGGCAATTTTTTTAGTATTTTCGTTTAAAACATTTTTTATTTTGTTTTTTGCTCTGGAAGTTGTTACATAATCCAACCATTGTGAAGTTGGTTTTTGATTTGCTGATGTAATGATTTCTACCTGATCACCGCTGTTTAAAACATGATTTAAGGGAACTAATTTTCCGTTTACTTTTGTTCCTCTAGTTTTTACACCAATTTCTGAGTGAATACTAAAAGCAAAATCTAATGAAGTTGCTCCTTTTGGTAACGATTTAATTTCACCTTTTGGAGTAAACACATAGATTTCTTTGGCATATAAATTCAGTTTAAAATCTTCTACAAAATCTACGGCATTGCTTGCTGAATTTTCTAATGCTTCTTTTAATTGGTTTAACCAAATTTCTAAACCATGTTCTTCAGTTGCACCATTTTTGTATTTGTAGTGTGCTGCGTAACCTTTTTCAGCGATTTCATCCATACGCTCACTTCGGACTTGAATTTCTACCCAGCGTCCTTTTGGCCCCATTACTGTAATGTGCAAAGCTTCGTAGCCTGTTGATTTTGGTGAAGAAATCCAATCGCGTAATCTACTTGGTGATGGACGATAATGATCGGTAACTACTGAATATATTTTCCAAGCGATGAATTTTTCATCATGTGGATTTGATTTATAGATGATTCGAAGTGCAAATTTGTCGTATACTTCATCAAAAGTAACACCTTGCGCCTTCATTTTTCTACGGATAGAATATATTGATTTAGGACGACCTTTAATTGTAAATTCTATACCTTCTTCATTTAATGACTTACTTAATATATCAGAAATTGTTTTGATATACGCATCTTGTTCTTCTTTGGTTTCCTTTATTTTACTTACAATATCGTTGTAAACATCTGGTTCAGTATATTTTAAGCCTAAATCTTCTAATTGTGTTTTGATGTTGTATAATCCTAAGCGATGGGCGAGTGGTGCATAAATGTATAAGGTTTCGGAAGCAATTTTGGCTTGTTTATAATCAGCCATACTTCCCATTGTTTGCATATTGTGTAATCTATCGGCAATTTTGATAATGATTACCCGAACATCATCATTTAAAGTCAATAACATTTTACGGAAATTTTCCGCTTGCATTGAAATTTCTTGATCGGTTTTAACTTTGGCAATTTTAGTTAAACCTTCAACCAATTGAGCAATTTTTGGGTTGAACATTTTTTCAATATCCTGAACCGTAATGTCCGTATCTTCTACTACATCGTGCATTAATGCAGCAGCAATGGAAGTGGCTCCTAAACCAATATCACGCGCAACAATTTTTGCTACAGCAATGGGATGGAAAATATAAGCTTCACCCGATTTTCTGCGTTGGTCTTTATGAGCGTCAACAGCTACATCAAATGCTTTACGGATGATTTTTTTGTCTTCATCAGTAAGGGTTTGATAACTGATGCGAAGTAATTCTTTATATTCTTGCGCAATGGCTTTGTTTTCGGCTTCTAATTCTATCGCTGTCATACATTTTCTTTAACCAACTAAAAGTAAGCTAATTTTTCTAATTGTGCAAATCTAGAAAATAGAAAAAAGAGAAAAGAAAAAAGACTAAAATCCGCGTTGTCTTTTGGCTTCGAATAACAAAATAGCTGCTGCAACAGAAACATTCATTGAATCGATTTCGCCTTGCATTGGAATGATAATATTTTTTGTGCTTTCTGTTCGCCATTTTTCAGACAAACCGGTAGCTTCTGTTCCAACAACTAAAGCAGTAGGTGTAGTGTAATTTTGCGTATGGTATTCCGTAGAATCTTGTAAAGTAGCTGAGTAAATATTGATATTATTCGCTTTTAAATACGCAATAACTTCTTCCGTAGTTCCAACGGCAATTTGTCGGGTAAACAAGCATCCAACGCTTGAGCGAACGATGTTGGGATTGTATAAATCGCTTTTTGGATTGGCGATAATCACAGCATCAATATTAGCGGCATCAGCGGTTCTTAAAATAGCGCCAACGTTTCCGGGTTTTTCCAAAGATTCTCCAATTAGAATTAATGGATTTTTTGAAAGTTTTAAATCGGATAGGGCTAATGATTTTGTTCTAGCAATGGCCAAAACGCCTTCGGTTGTATCACGATAGGCTAACTTTTGATAGACTTCCTTAGAAATTTCAATTATGTTTAACGGTTTCGTTGTTAAATCGTTTAATTGTTTTTCCGAAATGATTTCTGGTAAAAATAAAATCGTTTCTAATTCATAACCACCTTTTAGTGCTAATTCAATTTCGCGTTTTCCTTCAATTAAAAAAGTGCCCGTTTGTTTACGAACTTTTGCTTTTTCTTGCAATTGAACTAACGATTTAATAAAAGGATTTTGAACCGAGGTGATTTGTTTCATGAAATAGAAATTATAGTGCAAAAATACAAAAAAGCCTTTCAGTAAATGAAAGGCTTTTGGTCTTATTTTTTTTGTTGTTCGAATTTTCCTTTGTAACGTTCATACAATTCAGTGTGGTGACTTTGTAGGCTAATTTGTCTTCCATCAATAAAAGCGAATGAAATGACATTTGTTTTCATTTCCAAAGGATCTCCTTCAGAAATGAATAAAGTGGCACTTTTACCTGATTCCAAAGTTCCGTATTGGTTGTCAATCCCTAAAATTTTAGCCGTATTTTCTGTTATTAATTGTAAAGCTTGTTCTTTTGAAAGTCCCCAAGCGGCACAAGTTCCAGCATAAAATGGAAGATTTCTGGTTTGCATACGTTCCATATCGCCAGCGTTTTCTAATCCTACTAAAACACCTGCATCAACTAATAATTTTGCATTTTTATATGGTAAATTTACATCTTCATCTTCTAACAATGGCAAATCGTGTACTCGTTTTAATAAAACAGCAACATTGTTTTCTTTTAATAAAGTTGCAACTTTAAAAGCATAATATCCGCCTACAATGACCATGTTTTTTATATTGTTTTTCTTTTTAAACAATACCGCATCAATGATTTCTTTTTCCCCATTTACGTGAATGTATAATTTTTTTTCTCCATTTTGTATACCTTTCATTGCTTCAAAAGGGATATCTTTTTTGCTGTTTTTTGTATTTAAATAAGCAAAAGCATTATCAAAATAGTCTTGTATTGTTTTTATTTGTGGCTCATAATTTTTATTAGCTTCAATTCCTCCTGGTTCTGCCCACCAGCCAGTTCTTGAATAGCTTCTTGGCCAGTTTAGATGAATTCCATCATTTTCTTTGATGATGGCATCTTCCCAATTCCAAGCATCCAACTGAACAATTGATGAAGTACCAGAAATTCTTCCTCCTCTTGGTGTAATTTGAGCTAATAAAACGCCATTTGGTCTTGTGGTTTCAGTAACTACAGATTCGGTATTATAGGCAATAATACTTCTTACATGAGGATTGAATTCACCGATTTCACTTTCATCATCGGAAGCTCTTACTGCATCAATTTCAACCAATCCTAACGTTGAGTTTGGTGCAATAAAGCCAGGATACACATGTTTTCCAGCAGCTTCAATGATAATATCATGTTTGGCAGGTTTCATTAAAGTTGCATCTCCGATAGTTGCTATTTTTCCATCGATAATAGAAATTAAACTATTTTCAATAACTTCTCCATTACCTAAATGTGCTTTGGCTCCAATGATTAAAATCGATTTATTTTGCTTTGGAGCAGGCGTTTGTTGGGCAAATCCTAACAAAGAAATAAATAAAAGAACTATATATTTTTTCATAACTAGTTGTATTTGTAGTGAGACTCTTTACAATATTCGCCTAATGTATCACAATGGTAATGACCTGTTTCTTTTTTCTTTGGAGCTTGTGTTTTCATTCCTTTGTTTTTTGCGTCAAGCATTGCATTAATTAAGTCGGCTCTTTCTTTTTGAATTTGACTTAAAGTTTGATTTTCTTTTTCTAAATCATAGAAAATAATTCCGTCTATTATTGTTTTTTCAGCTTTTGTATAGATTGAAAGTGGACTTTCAGACCAAAGTACAACATCAGCATCTTTACCAATTTTAATACTTCCTACTTTGTTATCTATTTGAAGAATTTTTGCAGGATTTAAGGTTACAAAATTCCAAGCTTGTTCTTCAGTTACATTTCCATATTTTACAGTTTTTGCAGCTTCTTGATTCAAGCGACGTGACATTTCTGCATCATCAGAATTAATTGAAACGCTAACGCCTTGGCTTTGCATAATGGCTGCATTATATGGAATAGCATCATTTACTTCAAATTTATATGCCCACCAATCAGCAAATGTAGAACCCGCTACACCATGTGCACTCATTTTATCAGCTACTTTATAACCTTCTAAAATGTGTGTAAAGGTTTGAATTTTGAATCCATAACGTTCTGCTAATTTCATCAACATATTGATTTCCGATTGCACATATGAGTGACAAGTGATAAAACGTTTTTTAGCTAAAATTTCGCCTAAAATTTCCATTTCGATATCAAATCTTGGCATTTTTTTATTTTTACCTGATTTGTAAGCATCCCATTCATTTTTATATTCGATTGCTCTAGTGAAATAATCTTCATAAACTTGTTCCACACCCATACGCGATTGAGGAAAACGATTACGAGCATTATCACCCCAATTCGATTGTTTTACATTTTCACCTAAAGCGAATTTGATATACTTTGGTGCATCTTTTACTAACATTTCATCTGGTGAATAGCCCCATTTTAGTTTAATGAATGCTGCACGGCCTCCTATGGGATTAGCAGAACCATGTAACAAGTTAGCCGAAGTAACACCACCTGCTAAATTTCTATAAATATTAATATCATCTGAATTAACAACATCTTCTATAGTTACTTCTGCCGAAGAATTTTGTCCTCCTTCGTTTACACCATTTGAAATAGCAATGTGTGAATGTTCATCAATGATTCCAGCAGTTAAATGCTTTCCAGTTCCATCGACTACTTTTGCTCCTGAAGCAGGTAAGTTTTTACCAATTTTGGCAATTTTTCCATTTTGAATTAAAACATCTGTTTCTTTTAAGATTCCTTCTTTTTCTCCAGTCCAAACGGTTGTGTTTTTGAATAAAATTGTTTCTTGTTTTGGTTTTTCCTTAGTTCCAAAGGCAATATTTGGATAAGTAACTGCATACATTGAAGGAACTTTTAGTTCTTCTTTTTTGGCTTCTTTTTTCTCTTCAGTATTTACAATTTCTTTTTTAATGGCAGTCCAAGTGGTTTCGTTTCCATTTTCTAAAACTGCTTTTCCTTGTATTTGACCTTTTATAAAAGTCCCAGAAAGTCTCACAAAATTTGCCTTTGTAGTATCTTGGTTTTTGATAACTAAATTAACCCAAGGATCATTAAACTGAATTTTTGTTCCATAATTGATACTATCTCTACTAATTTTAGCTTCAAATTTTGAATTTTCACCTTCAATTTTTAATTCAAATTTCTGATTTTCAAAACTTAAATCATAAGTTCCTTTGATATCTGTTGGATTTATTTTATCAATGATATTTCTGTTACCTTGAACCCAGTTTTCAAGAATAGTATTTTTTTCGTCAAATAAATCTCCTGAAACAATAATAAAATTAGCTAATTTTCCCTTAGAAATAGATCCTACTTTATCAAATTGATTGACCAATTTCGCTGGATTTTCGGTTAAAGCTTGTAATGCTTTGTCTTTTGGTAGACCATACAAAACAGCTTTTCTTAAATTAGAAAGAAATGATTTTGTATCTTTTAAATCAGCAGACGTTATGATGAAAGAAACATTGTTTTCTGCTAATATTTTCAAATTAAAAGGCGCTTGATTCCAAAATTTCAAATCACTCAAGCTTACTTGTTGTGCTAAATAGGGGTCAGAAACATCATAAGCATCAGGAAAATTCAAAGGAATTATATAAGTTGCACCTGTTTTTTTGATTTCGTCGATGCGTTCAAATTCGTTCCCGCTTCCTTTGATTACGTATTTTACTCCGAATTCATCGCCTAATTTATCTGCTCTTAATGCATTTAATTTATCCCCAGCGTTGAAGATTTGTAATAAAGATTTATTCGCGTTAAATGCTTCTAATGATAAATCTTTATTAGCAGTATTTCCTTGTGCATACCATTTTGCATCATGAAAAACTTGACGAATTAAAGCCATACTTCCCATCATTGAAGATGGATAGCTTTGTTTTGTGAATTTACTTCTACTAAACGTAAAATGCTGAGAAACTTTCTCTTTTATAATTCTATCAGCATTTGTAGCTTTATCATTTAAGGTCCAAAAAAGGCCAGTTCCAGCGATTACACCATCATTATGATGACTTAATATTGAACCAAAACCAACTTCTCTTAAATTTTCGGCAGCTTTTTCGTCGTAACTTAAGTTTTCATAAGCATTATATTCAGGTTTGATGTGATCGTTCCAATAATAGCCTTCACGATTAGTGTCGTATTGTGGTGTAAAGTTACCATTTGGCCTAGCTGTAGGTTTATTGATGCCAAATTCGCTATACAATTCAATGAATGATGGATAAATTGTTTTTCCGGTTGCATCAATAATAGTAGCTTCTTTTGGTATAACTATTATAGTTCCTACATCAACAATTTTGTTTTCTTTGATGAGTAATGTAGCTTTCTCTATTTTTTGAGTAGCCGAAACATAAATAGTTGCATTGGTTAGTGCAAAATAGTTTTTGAAACTTTGTTTTACACCATCATTTTTAGGAAAATACTCTTGGGCATTCACTGAAAAGGAAAGCAAGAATACTAACAGTAAAGATAAGTATCTCATGTTTTTTTGTTTAGTAAAGGCTAAAGATAAAAATTATCTCAGTATAAAATAAATAGAATTGGAATTTAACAATTGTTGTAATTATAGAATTCCTCTTGCTTTAATTTCAAGATATTTATTTATGGTATCTAAAGTCAAATGTTCAGGTTGTGTTAAAACCGAATAGATGCCATATTTTCTTAGTTCGTTAACAATTAATCGTTTTTCGAAAGCAAATTTTTCAGCAATTACTTTATCATAAATTTCTTGAACGTTGCTTGCTTTTTGGTGTATAAGCTCATCTAGTTCTGTATTGTTAAAAAAGACTACTACAAGTAAATGATTTTTTGCAATTCCTTTCAAATAGGGTAATTGTCTGTATAATCCGTCTAAAGTTTCAAAATTTGTGTAAAGCATTATTAAGCTACGTTGATTAATATGCTTTTTTACATCTACATACAAACGGCTAAAATCACTTTCAAAGAAATCTGTTTTTATATTGTATAAGTTTTCCATGATTTGTTGCATTTGACTTTGTCGTTTTTCTGCAACCACACGATTTTCTACTTTTTTAGAGAAAGCAAACATTCCTGCTTTGTCTTGTTTTTTAAGAATTACGTTTGACAATACTAAAGTAGCGTTTATGGCATAATCTAATAAACTTAATCCATTAAAAGGCATTTTCATTACACGCCCTTTATCAATAATCATATATACATTTTGCGATTTTTCATCTTGGAATTGATTTACCATTAATTGGTTTTTCTTTGCAGTTGCTTTCCAATTGATAGTTCTCAAGTCGTCTCCTTGTACATATTCTTTGATTTGTTCAAATTCCATGGTGTGCCCAATTCTTCTAATCTTTTTTAATCCATATTGAAATAAATTATTAGAAAATGCCATCAAATCATACTTTCTTAATTGCATGTAGGATGGATATGTTGGTACCATCTGATTATTATCAAAGGTAAATCTACGACTGATTAAACGTAGGGGAGAAGCTACATAAATATTCAGGTTTCCAAAAGAATATTCGCCTCGTTCAGTAGGCCTTAAAAAGTATTTGTAATCGTCTTTTTCCTGTGCTTTTATTCTTCTTTTTACTTCAAAATTTCGTTTTTGAAATTGAAAAGGAATTTCGTCAATAATTTTTAAATAAACTGGAAATGTGTATTGATTGTTTAATGCTATTCTAATTTCGTTTTCATCTCCATTGGACAGTTTTTCTGCCATGTTTCTTATACCAATTACTTTTTTGTTGGATGCAAAAAGTAATAAAATGTCAATAACAGAAAAAGCAATTAATATGTACAATAAATACCAAGCTGCATTGTAAAACATAGGGAAAAAGTAAGCTATAGTAAATAGCAAAATGATTCCTATCAGACAATAAAAAAGGAAGTTATTGAGATAAAGTTGCTTAAAAAATTGAACCATTGGTTGAAATTATATTGTAATTAATTATCTTGGAATTTCTACTGAATCTACAATTTGTTTGATGATTTCGGTACTTGTAATTCCTTCCATTTCGCGTTCTGGAGTGACTACAACTCTGTGTTGTAAAACAGGAATTGCCGCGTCTTTAATGTCATCAGGTGTTACAAAATCTCTTCCTCTCAAGGCTGCAAAACCTTTGGCTGCATTTAAAATTGCAATTGAGGCTCTTGGAGATGCTCCTAGATATAAAAAGGCATTTTCACGTGTGTTTAAAACAATTTTTGCGATGTATTCAATTAAATTTTGCTCAATTAGAATTTGTTTTACCAATTCTTGAAAATCAAGGATATGACTTTGCGAGATAATGGTTGCAATAGCGCTCATTTTATCACGACTTTGTAATTCATTTTCTTTTTGAATGATATGAATTTCTTCAGCTAAGTTTGGATAATCGATGTTGATTTTAAACAAAAAACGGTCTAATTGCGCTTCAGGTAAACGATAAGTTCCTTCTTGTTCGATTGGATTTTGAGTTGCGATTACTAAAAATGGTCGGTCCAAAACATAAGTTGTACCATCAGCAGTAATTTGGCGTTCTTCCATAACTTCAAAAAGAGCAGCTTGCGTTTTTGCCGGAGCACGATTGATTTCGTCAATTAATACAAAATTGGAAAATATTGGACCTTTTTTAAACTCAAATGTAGATTTTGATAAATCAAAAACAGATGTACCAATAATGTCTGAAGGCATTAAATCAGGAGTGAATTGAATGCGACTAAAATCTAAAGACAAAGTTTTTGCTAAAAGTTTCGCACTGATGGTTTTTGCCACACCAGGAACTCCTTCTAATAAAACGTGACCGTTTGATAAAACTGCTACCAAAAGTTGATCAATCATTTTATTTTGACCCACAATTACTTTAGCAATTTCTGCTTTTACTTTTTGAACATTTTCTTGTAACGGTTGTAAATTGATACGTGCTTCAAAATTTACATTTTCGTTTTGTTCATTATTAGTTTCAAAATTATTTTCCATTATAAATTGATTTTTTCTAGTAGTTCGTTAAAAGTAATTAATTCTTTTTCAGTTGTTTGTGATTGATTTCTGATTTTTTTAATCATCCTTACCACATTTTCAATAGCTATTTTATCTTTTCCTGTTTTTTGATGCAGTCTATTGATAAATGTTTCATCCAAATTAAAAGTATCAATATAATATTCATTTCTAATTTTTTCGAGTAAGAAAACGATTTTCTTTTCGGCAATATTTTGATGATCTTTTTCTTGATAGTATAAGTTTCCTATGGTTTTTGTAAAATCTATGGTAGTATTTTTCAATGGTTCTTTAATTGGAATAACGCGTTGTCTTCTTTTAGCATTAAAAATCATGAAGATTATTATACTGATTAATCCTAAATACCAAGCCCATCGTAAAGCAGGTTGGCTTAAGATGTAGCTCAAAGGCGAATCAGCTAAGTTTTGATTTTCATATTGATTTACATACCAATAAATTTTATCTTTAGGTGAAATGTAGCCCAAAACATCTTGAGTGTATTTTGCATTATCTTTTAATAAATAATAATTAGTAAACGCAACAGGCTGTAAATGCAAATAAAAAGCACCATTTCTATAAGGGATTCTAATGAAATTTGCATGACTTTTTCCTTGTGCATCTATTTGAGTTCCCAAAACAGTTGTGTGAGTTGAATCAATTTTTGAAAAATAAACATCATTTACTTCTTTATTAAAATAAAAGTCATCTGCTTTTGGATTGTGTGCTATTTTAAACTGAACAGAATCCATAAAAGTAGCACTTTGCATTATTTCGAAATGTAATGAATCTGCTAATTTTTCCGGAAATTGGGTATTGCTTAAAAAGGCATTATTGCCATGGCTTACAAAATATAATAGTTCATCTACAGAAATATCATCTATGCTAAACGTATTGTCAATGTGTAAAAATGTCCCCGAAATATCATAAATGGAGTCTTCAATGTTATAATTTTTATCAAAAAACTCATAAGGTGTTTCTCCAAATTTGGTAATTTTTTGTGGATTAAAAATGTTTTTACTTTCATTATCAAAAACATAAAGTCCAAAGGGAATTTTTTCTCTTAATGAATAACTTGGTCGCCAATCGATAGGCTTCTTTTTGTTGGCATCAGCAAAGATGATTCCCACCAAAATGAGAACTAAAAGGAAAATATATATTTTTAAGCTTCTTGGCATTGTATTATTTGGCTATTAGTTTTAAAAAAGATGCTTCAATTTTTGAAAAATCAATATTGTCTATTTCAAATTCTCCATACCAGCTGTATTCATATACATAGGATAGAAATTGAAACTCTTTTTTTAAAGTTTCATCTTTAATTTCGTTAAGATAATCTCCGTTGGTTTTTTCAATATCCCATTCAATTTTTCCTTTATCTGTAAGCGATTTTAATAGCCATAAATAATAATAGCGAACAGCTAATCGATAATTTTTAGAAGATATTGAATTTGTAATTATGGTTTTAAAATCTAAAGTATGAATGTTCTCTTCTTCGTGTTCAGAAACAGTGATTTTCTTTGCAGATTTACTAAAAATCCATCCACCTTCTTTGTTTATAATGATTTTTACAATCATATATACCACAAAAAGAATCACTAAAATAGCCAAAATTTTCATTAAAATTTCAAGTCCGCTCAGTGTTTTTTCTGAGCTACCAAAACTAAATAAACGCTCAAAAAAGTTGCCAACAGCTCGCCAGAAACGTTCCCAAGCCGAAGAATCAACTGAAGTTATTTTTTCTTCATAATTAAATTCTTCATCGTTGTATTTTTCTTTTAAATTACTAAATTTTCTTGATTGATAAGGTATTGAATCAAGCGTACTTTGGGCAAAAGCAAAACAGCTTCCCAAGAAAAGGATGGAATAAAAAAATAATTTATTCTTCATTTGTTCCTATTGAATCGATACTACTAATTACACTAATATTTTCTTGTTCTTCTCTAATACTATAATAAATTATACCTTGATTGATTAAGATTATATTTTGCAATGTATAATTGAATAGAATTGAAATAATCATGATTACGGTTAACATAATAGTTACAAAAGAAAAAGCTTTTTCTGGGTTTTGTTCCATACCTTCAGGGTTAACCAAAATGGAAGCTATTCCAATAAAATAAGGAACCATGATTAGAATTCCTAATGTAATTTGTACAATGGTTTGCATTACAAAGTTTGATCCTATTACTGGCCAAAATTTACTTCTTAATAATTCATATCCTTTAATTAAGGCTTCAAAATAGCCAGCATCTGTAGAAATATAATGGTAGTAGGATAATGAAATCCAACTTGTATATGCAGGAATAAGTATAAACAATAACGGAATACCAATGATAACAAAAACTAATAAAAAAGTCAATGCCATTATTATGAAAAGAATCGGTATGGCTACAAAAATTGATAAAATGTAGAAAAGTATGGTTTTCCCAATTTTACTTTTGATGTATTGTATAAGATTTTGTGTGTTTCGGTCTTGATTTTCTTCTATTAATTTCAGATAAGCAACAGGATAAATGTAATTAATAAGTGAAGCTAAAATAATTAATAAAATCATTCCAAAACCAAATCCAATAAATAGCGGTAAATCTGATAAAATTGTATTTAGAAAAGCTTCGTCATTATTTGTTCTTGCTGCTGTAAATGCTCCATCAAGGAAAATTTTCATGAAAAAATAAAGAATTACTACAAGCAATAACAGAAGACCACCATTGATGATGAAGTAATTTTTGAAATAATTTTTTCCTTCTAACTTAAACAAATTAAAAGTATCACCAACAAGTGCACTAAAGTCTCTTTTTTTATATAGTTGGAACATTATTTTTAATTTTATTATGAACAATAAATGGGTAAACTAAGTAATAAAAACTTATTAGCGATAGTGTAACTAAGATTATTCCAATACTTAAAAAAGTAGGCATTTCCATTGAGTATCGAGTTATATATCCTTCTAAAAAACCAGCCGCAAATGTGAATGGCATAGTGCTTAAAAATATTTTAAAACTATTTTTGAATCCAATTTTAAAAGAGTTCATTCTAGAGAATGTTTTTGGGAATAAAATACTGGCTCCTAGAATAAATCCTGCACCGGCTTCAATTACAATTGCAAAAATTTCCATTGATCCATGAATCCAAATGCCACGAACACTTTCCCAAAAAACACCACGTTGGTAAAAGAAATATTGAAATGAACCAAGCATTATAGAATTTTGCATCAAAATATAAAAAGTTCCAATTCCTAAAAAGATGCCAAAGAAATAAGAGAGCGCTCCAACACGCAAATTATTTAAGGTAATGCCAATAAAACTACCCCAATTACTCCCTGATTTATATACCGCAACAGGATTTCCATCCTCAATATTTTCTAGTGTCATGTTTACATACTGGTCGCCAAGTATGAGTCGAACAAAGTTTTCATCATTATGGGCGGAAACAACACCGATTGCCGTTAATAATCCAAAAAGAATGAATGCGTATAAAATATACCTGCGATATTCATAAACTAAAAGAGGCACTTCAGTTCTGAAAAAATAAAACAATCTATTTGTCTCAGTCCTTTTAGTTTTATAAATTTTTTGATAGGTTTGTGCAGCTAAATGATTTAGATAAATAACGGTTTTACTTTTTGGATAATACGTTTGTGCGTATGACAAATCATTAACCAAATGTATATACAGATGCGCCAAGTCATCTGGATTTTTTTTAGCTTTACCAAAAATAGCTTGTTCAAATTCAAGCCATTTTTCTTTATTTTGTTTAATGAATGCAACTTCTCTCATGAATTGCTAAAATATAAAATATGACACAATTATCAATAAATACGACACAAAATGTAAATATTAATTTTATTGCGGCTTCGGTTGGGGATAGAATTTTGGCGCAACTACTTGATTTACTGGTTAAAATAGCTTATGGTGTGTTTGTTTTTTTTGTAGTACAAATTTTTGGATTAGAGAATTTATTTCAAAATTTAGATCAATGGTCAATCATTGCCATAATTTCTATTATTGGATTACCAGTTATGTTTTATTCAATAGTGCAAGAAAGTCTTTGGGAAGGACAAACAATTGGAAAGAAAATCATGAAATTAAAAGTGATTAAATTAGATGGCTATCAAGCTGGTTTTGGCGATTATTTAATCAGATGGTTGTTTAGATTGGTTGAGGTTTCTATTGGATATGGAGTAATTGCATTAATTGCCATAATTTCGAGTAAGAAAAACCAACGCTTGGGAGATATGGCAGCTGGAACGGCAATAATTACATTGAAAAATAATATTAATATTAATCACACTATTATTCAAGATATTAATGCTGATTATGTGCCTACATATCCTTTAGTGATAAAGCTTTCAGATAATGATGTTCGGATTGTAAAAGAAACGTTTGAAGCAGCAATAATACAGAGAGATTATGTAACTATTGTGAAATTGAGAGAAAAAATTGTGAACGTAACTGGAATAAAAAATCAATCGGGCACAGATAGTGATTTTATCAGAACTCTTTTAAAGGATTATAATTATTACACACAAAACATGTAATTATCTGTTGATATATAAATAACCAGTTAAAGGTTCTGGATAATTAACATCATTAAGATACAAGATATAAAAGTATGTTCCAGAAGGAGCTATTTTTTCACCAATTCCATCTGCTACATAGCCATTCCAATCGGGTTTACTGTTGTCTCCTGTCCATAAATGTTTTCCCCATCGATTGTAAATTTCTAGTTTAAAATTTACAAAAATATCGCGTAATCCTTCAATATAAAAAGTGTCGTTTGAGTAATCATTATTTGGAGAAACGGCATTGTAAATCGTCGGAGGACAGTTTTCTGTAAGCAGTTGAAAAGAAGTTATGGTGTAGCAAAATTCATTTTCTATTCGAATAAATATTTCTTTTGGAGTTGTAAGTGCTTCATAATTATTTGAATTAAAAATTGGATTTATTCCAGTATTGGCATCACTATAATTTTCATGGAATGTTACTACATGAGTAGGGTTGGTTTTTACAATGTTTTCATAGCTTGAAAAATCAAAATGACCTCGGGTTAAACCCAAATTGCATGAAATTAAATTTTCTAGAGAATTGACTTCAGGAGATACAATTAGTTCAATAGGTAGTTGGAAAGTATTATTGGTTTCGTTCAGTTCGGTTACAATTCCAATGCCGTTTCCAGCATCGTCCACGACAGCTAATAAGTTGAAAATTAAAGGAACCGAACTTGGGATAGTTACTGTAAAAACCCCATTTTCGCTACCACCAATTGGAATGCTGTTTTGTGTAAAAGTTGTGCCAACAGCTTGTCCGTCTGCATAAAAAGTAATAGGTGTGTTTGATTGTAAAATTTCAGTACTATTGGTATTTGAAACCGTAAAATCGATAGTAACTTCTCTCGAATTACAATTGGTTATTGGGTTACTAGTTACAACAGTAGCATCGGGTAATTGACTGTTGAGTTTTGTTACAATAGTATTCAACATCACATAATCTTGAGCTGATTGTAAAGATACAGTTGCAGCAGTAGTTCCTGGTACAATATAGTTCTCTATAGAGTAAACGTCTAAATCCATGTTGTACAAAACTATTGAGTTTGTTTCGGTATTTGTACCATTAAACGCATTGTTGCTAGGATTTATGCTATTACTTAGAATGTTAGTATTTCCATTTGAAGTAAAACTAAGTTGCTCACTTTGTTGAATGAATCGATCTCCTTCCCATGCAATGAAACCAATTTTAGCACCAGTATTACTAATCAAATATAAATTATTTAAGCTGATAGTTTTAGAGTCAATAGTTGGGTAATTTGGTGAAAGTGCTTCTAAACCTTGATAAATATTGATTTGGTTCAGTGTCAAACTTGGGTTTTCATAAACAACCAAGATTGCCCAACCTGCAAATTGTGTTGCATTATTGTAATATGTAGTTACTAAGCTATTTAAGTCAAAATCAGAAAGCGTGTATGTGCCATTTCCAGTAGTTTGAACAAAATTTGTAATGTTTTTAAAAGCACTAAAATAGGTAAGATTACTTGATGTGCCAACCACATTACTTAAAATATCAGGAGTCATATCTACTCCGTTAAGTTTTACATCTAGGTCTCCACTACCACTTCCTGCCCAATACAAATATGCAGCTATAACATTGTCATTACTTTGTAAATTTAGGGTAGCAGAAGATTGTGTGTATAAAAAAGTGGGATATTGAAATACATTTTCATCAGGATTTAAAGTATTTCCTATAAAAGTGAAATCATATCTGCCATTAAGTTGGTTAAATAAAGAGATATCCTGACCTTTTACAAATGAAGGAAGCAGTAATTGAAACAAAAAAATAAAGCCAATAATTCTTTTCAACGTATTGTTTTTGAGAAATTTTGGTTCCAATTTACTATATTTTTTTTAAAAAATAGAATATTGAAACTTTGTCAACTAAAAAATTAGTAATTTTCCGCAATTAAAATAAGTTTTGAAGAATTACGTCGTTAAAAAATATCAATCAACAAGTTATTCACTTTGGAATGAATTTGTAGCAACTGCTAAAAATGCTACTTTTTTATTTCACAGGGATTTTATTGAATATCATAGCGATAGATTTCAAGATTTTTCATTGTTAATTTTTGACGAAAAAGAAAATCTTAAAGCCATTTTGCCTGCAAATAAAGTAGGAGATACTATTTATTCACATCAAGGATTAACCTATGGAGGATTGATTCTAAATCAAAAATCAAAATTACAAGATGTGCTTGAAATAACGTATAATATATTGCGTTTTTTAAACGAGAATAAAGTTTCAACCCTAAATCTGAAACAATTGCCTTCGATTTATGCCCAATTTCCTTCCGAAGAAATGGAATATTTGAGCTTTATTTTGAATGCGAAATTAGTTAGAAGAGATAGTTTATCTGTTTTGGATTTGAAAACAGATTATAGTTTTTCAAAAGATAGAAAGCAAGCTATAAATAGGGGAATTAAAAACAATTTGGTGATTAAAGAAGAAACAGATTTTAAAGTATTTTGGAATGAAATTTTAATTCCTAATTTAGAACAAAAACACAATGCTAAACCTGTACATACATTAGAAGAAATAACTTTTTTAAAATCAAAGTTTCCAAAAAATATTAGGCAATTTAATGTCTATAAAGAAGATGAAATTGTTGCAGGAACTACTATTTTTGTTTATGATAAAGTTGCTAAACCGCAATATATTTCTGGAAACTCAGATAAAAATGAACTGGGAAGTTTAGATTTTTTATATGATTTTTTGGTTAATGAGTTTAAACATAAATCTTATTTTGATTTTGGGCCATCAAATGAAGAAAATGGAAGAAAAATAAAAGAGGGAATTTTATTTTGGAAAGAAAGCTTTGGTTCAAGAACAATGGTACAAAATTTTTATGAAATAGAAACGAAGAATTATTCACTTATAGAAAATGTATTGATATGATTCCATTTCTCAATTTAAAAAAAATAAACGAACCATTCGAAATGATGCTTCAAGAGAAAATGAAACAATTTCTTGAAGGAGGTTGGTATATTTTAGGAAATGAAGTTAAAACATTTGAAGTTAATTTTGCAAGTTATTGCGGAGCAAAATATTGTATAGGTGTAGGAAACGGTTTAGATGCTTTAGTTTTAATTTTTAAAGCTTATATCCAATTAGGAAAAATGCAAAAAGGAGATGAAGTTATTGTTCCTGCAAATACATATATTGCTAGTATTTTAGCCATTTTACAGGCTGATTTAGTTCCGGTTTTAGTAGAGCCAAAATTAGATACTTACAATATTAATTCTGAAGAAATTGAAGCAAAAATTACATCAAAAACAAAAGCCATTTTACCTGTACATTTATATGGTCAATTGTGCGAAATGAATCAAATAAATGCAATTGCTCAAAGATATAATTTGCTGGTAGTTGAAGATGCCGCCCAAGCACATGGTAGTAAGTTGGAAGCTGGAAGTTGGAAGTTGGAAGAAGCAAGAGCAGGAAATTTAAGTCACGCTGCGGCTTTTAGCTTTTATCCGGGGAAAAATTTAGGAGCTTTGGGTGATGCAGGTGCTATAACAACTAATGATGATGAACTAGCGACGGTTTTATATTCGCTTCGAAATTATGGTTCTAAAGTAAAATATCAAAACGATTTTTTAGGTGTAAATTCGCGTTTAGATGAATTACAAGCCACTTTTTTAAATGTAAAATTACCTTATCTAAATAAAGAAAATCAAACAAGAAAGCAAATTGCAAAACGCTATCTTTCGGAAATTAAAAATGATAAAATAGTTTTGCCTTTTTGGGACGGATTAGAAAATCATGTGTTTCATTTGTTTATAATTCGCACATCAAACCGATCAGAATTGCAAAATTATTTAAAAGAGAATGGTGTTGAAACCATGATACACTATCCAATTCCACCACACAAACAAAAAGCGTTGTATAATTGGAATCATTTATCATTTCCAATTACCGAGAAAATTCATGATGAAGTGTTGAGTATTCCACTGAATTCAACTTTGAGTGAAGAAGAGATAAAACATATTATTTCAATTTTAAATAATTATTAAATGGGAATTTTGTATCAACTGAAACAATTTGCTTTTGTAAACCTTCGTATTTTAAAATACAAGGGTTTGTCAAGCTGTCAACAAGTTTTGGGACAACCCAAATTATACCATCCGTTGCTTTTGAATGGTAAGGGAAAAATTTCTTTTGGTGAAAATGTACAGATAGGAGTTGTTAATTCACCAAAATATTATTCTCATTATTCTTATTTTGAAGCAAGAAATTTAGAAAGCGAAATTTTAATCGGAAATAATGTAACAATAAATAATAATTGTTCTATTGAAGCACTTACGAAGATTACAATTTGTGATAATGTTTTAATAGGAATTAATTGTGCAATTTTGGATAATGATGGTCATGATTTAGCTATAGATATGCGACAATTCGGAATTCCAAAATCAGGAGAAATTATAATAGAAAATAATGTTTTTATTGGAGACAATGTTACTATTTTGAAAGGAGTTACAATTGGAGAGAATTCAGTTATTGGTAGTGGATCTATTGTAACTAAAAACATTCCAGCTAACGTAATTGCTGTTGGAAATCCTGCAAAAATTGTTAAAGAAATTTAATTTGAGTTTTTTCGAACGACATAAACTACTTAAAGTTTTATCACTAAACGCATTTAGTGTGTTGGTTCAATTTGTATTGGGGATTTTCTCTGTGCGAATTATTTCTGAGTTTTTAGGACCTAATGGAATGGCATTGACTGGGAATTTTAGAAATTTTACTAGCCTTTTCAAATCGATAAGTATTCTAGGTTTAAAAGAAGGATTGATTAAATTATTTTTAGAAAATTCTGAGAGCAAGGAAGAAAAAAATAATGTTACTTCATCATTTTTAGTTTTCTTTTTATTGCTTTCCTTTTTTTTAGCTTTTTTAATTTTATTTTTTGCAGAAGATTTTAGTTTATATCTTTTTAAAGAAACATTATTTGCGACTTATTTGCGATACTTTGCTGTATTGTTACCTTTTTTTGTTTTACAAACATTACTTGTTACCCTTTTTAATGCTAATCAAGAATTCAAAAAAATAGTCGGAATTCAAATCGTAACCAATATTTTTTTGTTTGTCAGTTCTTTTTATTTAATCTACAATCAAAATTTAAATGGTGCTTTTTTTGCTATTGCCATTGCTGATTTTATAAGTTTTGTTGTAACCATTATTTTTGTCCGAGAGCGTTTTATTTTCTCTTTAAAATTCCAGTCTAGCTATTTATACACCATTTCTAAATTTATTGCTATGGCTTTAGTTAGTGCAATTGTAATTCCTGTTACAGCAATTCTGGTTCGTAATTATATTATAGATCATTCAAATTTATATAATGCCGGAATTTGGGAAGCAATTACAAGAATTTCAGGTTTTTATATGATGTTTTTTAGCGCAGGATTATCATTGTATTATTTGCCAAAATTATCTGCATTGCAGACAGATATTGAATTCAAGGCAGAATTAAAATATTATTTTAAAATATTGGTTCCTGTTTTTGCGGGTGTTCTTTTATTGGTTTTTTTACTAAAGGATGTCATGATTTCAATTGCATTAACTTCAGAATTTAAACCGGTGAGCGAATTGTTAATTTGGCAACTTTTGGGCGATTTATTTCGTATTATGACATTAGCATTTGGTTTTCAAATTTTAGTAAAAGCAATGGTTATAAAATATGTTTTGGTAGAGGTAATCTATAATGTATTATTTTTAATAGTAAGTTTTTTTCTATTTGATTCACTTCATGTGAAAGGAATTATGCAAGCGTATGTTATTGCTAATGCGATTACTTTTTTTATGGTTTTATTTATGTTTAGAAAATTATTTTTGAATACAAGAATAATTGAAGATTAGATAAACATTTTTTATGTTAAAGCTAGGTCAAAATAAAAAATTCAATTGATACTTGATAATTAGAATAAAATTACTATTTTTGCACCCAATTTTATAACAATAAATATAAAGATTATGAATCATTATGAAACTGTTTTCATCTTGAATCCCGTTTTATCTGAGCAACAGGTAAAGGAAACAGTAAGCAAGTTTGAAGATTTTCTTACTTCTAAAGGGTCTGAGATGGTATCAAAAGAAGATTGGGGCTTAAAAAAATTAGCTTACGAAATTCAACACAAGAAAAGTGGATTTTATCACTTATTCGAATTCAAAGCGCCAGCTGAAATCATTATTGCATTTGAAACTGAATTCCGTCGTGACGAGCGTGTTATGCGTTTCTTAACTGTGTCTTTAGACAAACATGCAATTTCTTGGGCAGAAAGAAGAAGAGCAAAATTAAAATCTAAAACAAACTAATCATGTCTACATTAGAGCAATCTGCAAAAGGAAAAAAAGACGGAGATATCAGATATCTTACGCCTTTAAACATAGATACAAACAAAACTAAAAAATACTGTCGTTTCAAAAAATCAGGTATCAAATATATCGATTATAAAGACGCAGACTTTTTATTGAAATTTGTTAATGAGCAAGGTAAAATTTTACCAAGACGTTTAACAGGTACTTCATTAAAATACCAAAGAAAAGTTTCTGTAGCTGTTAAAAGAGCTCGTCACTTAGCTTTAATGCCATACGTGGCCGATTTATTAAAATAATATTTAACAAATAGTTGTTGCTTCGCCGTAGGTGAGCTAACTTCTAATTAAAAGGACAACAACATGGAACTTATCTTAAAACAAGACGTTCAAAATTTAGGATTTAAAGATGATGTAGTAACTGTGAAAAACGGATACGGTCGTAACTTTTTAATTCCTCAAGGTTTTGCTATTTTAGCTACACCTTCTGCTAAAAAAGTTTTAGCTGAAAACTTAAAGCAAAAAGCGCACAAAGAAGCTAAAATCGTTGCAGATGCAAAATCTTTAGCTGAAGCTTTAAAAGCTTTAGAAATTAAAATTACTGCTAAAGCAGGTGGTGATAAATTGTTTGGTTCAGTTACTAACGCTAACATTGTTGAGGCATTAGAAGCTAACGGTCATTCAATTGATAGAAAATTCATCACAAGTGGAGTAGTAAAACGTGTAGGTAAATATACTGCAAGCGTAAGATTACACAGAGATGTTATCGTTGAATTACCATACGAAATCGTAGGTGAAAAAGCATAATTTTTCTTAAAATATAAATTAGCTCCGATTTTATCGGGGCTTTTTTTTTATCTTTACTTTATAAAATTACTACATGAAGTACGCAAGATTAACTAAAGAGCAATTAGAAGAATTGCATCCCGAATTTATTACTTTTTTAGCGACACAATCGATAGATAAAAAAGAATGGGATGAAATCAAACAAAATAAACCACAAATTGCTGAACAAGAAATCGATATTTTCTCTGATATGATTTGGGAAAAAGCACTGACGAATGTAACGCACATTGATCATTTTTCTAAAAACTACATTTTTCTTTTTAAATGTGTGCAAAATGCGGTTTTTTCTTTCGTAATAAAAACTAATAATCCGCAAATTGACTTTGTTTCTGCCGATGGAATTCATTGGTTATCTGAAAATTTGTTTTCCGATGATGTAGAAATCACAAGAGGAAAGAAAGATTTGTCAGAAAACAGAAATGAATCGTTGTTTGAAATCATCAAACAAGGTGGAATCATCAGTAAAGGAGAATTATTTACCAAATTAGACAGCTTAATCAATCAGTAAAATATGAGCGTTTTAGATACTATTAAAAATTTAAGAGACGAATTAAATCAGCATAATTACAACTATTATGTATTGGATAAACCTACAATTTCTGACTTTGAATTTGATCAAAAACTAAAACAATTACAAGATTTAGAAGCACAACATCCTGAGTTTTTCGATGAAAATTCACCTACACAAAGAGTAGGAGGAATGATTACAAAGAACTTCGAAACGGTGAAGCATGAATATCGTATGTATTCCTTAGATAATTCGTATTCAATCGAAGATTTACAAGATTGGGAAGTCCGAATTCAGAAAGTTTTGGGTGATGTTCCGTTAGAATATACGTGTGAATTAAAATACGATGGTGCATCAATTAGTATTAGTTATGAAAATGGTCGTTTAGTGCGTGCAGTAACTCGTGGAGATGGTTTTCAAGGCGATGATGTAACCAATAATATCAAAACTATAAAAGCAGTTCCAATTCATTTAAAAGGAGATTTTCCTGAAAAATTTGACATTCGAGGCGAAATCATCCTTCCGTTTGCTGGTTTTGAAAAAATGAATCAAGAGTTAATTGAAATAGGTGAAACTCCCTATTCGAACCCAAGAAATACTGCTTCAGGAAGCTTAAAATTACAAGATAGTGCCGAAGTAGCTAAGAGACCATTAGATTGTTTGTTGTACTTCGTAATTGGAAATAATTTACCATTTACAACCCAATTTGATGGCTTGCAAAAAGCCAGAGATTGGGGATTTAAAGTGCCAATACAATCCAAATTAGCTAAAAATCTAAACGAAGTTTTTGAATACATCAACTATTGGGACAAACACCGTCATGATTTGCCTTATGAGACTGATGGAGTAGTAATTAAAGTCAATAATTTACAACATCAAGAGGAATTAGGCTATACAGCAAAGTCACCTCGTTGGGCGATGGCGTATAAGTTTAAAGCCGAACAAGTAACTACGAAATTAAACTCGATTTCGTATCAAGTTGGACGTACAGGTGCGATTACGCCAGTTGCGAATTTAGAACCAGTACAATTAGCTGGAACAATTGTAAAACGCGCTTCGTTACACAATGCTGACCAAATTGAAAAATTAGATATTCGAATTGGTGATGAAGTTTTTGTAGAAAAAGGTGGCGAAATTATTCCGAAAATTATTGCGGTTGCCAAAAGAGGAAATCAAGAAGAACCAACAAAATACATCACGCACTGTCCAGAATGCCAAACGGAATTAGTCAGAAGCGAAGGCGAAGCCAATCATTTTTGCCCAAATTTCTATGGTTGTCCACCTCAGATTATTGGAAGAATTCAGCATTTTATTACCCGAAAAGCCATGGATATTGATGGTTTAGGTGGAGAAACAGTTGCTTTGTTGTTTAATGCAGGTTTGGTTACCAATTATGCCGATTTGTACGAATTGAAAAAGGAGCAAATCATTCCGTTAGAAAGAATGGCAGAAAAATCAGCTGAAAATTTAATTAACGGAATTGAAAAATCGAAAACCATTCCTTTTGAACGTGTTTTGTATGCCTTAGGAATTCGATATGTGGGTGAAACAGTTGCGAAAAAACTAGCTAAACATTACAAATCAATAGATGCAATTGCACAAGCAAGTATTATGGATTTGATTTTAGTTGATGAGATTGGAGATAAAATTGCGCAAAGTGTGGTTCAATTTTTTGAAAATCAAGAAAATATAACTATCATTGACAGATTAAAGCAATTTGGTGTTCAATTAGAATCTGGAGCGGATGAGGCTTTGCTTTCTGAAAAATTGAAAGGAAAAACCTTTGTAGTTTCTGGTGTTTTTGAAATTTATTCCAGAGATGAGCTTAAAAAAGCTATTGAAGATAATGGTGGTAAAGTTGGAAGTTCAATTTCTTCAAAAACAGATTTTGTAATTGCAGGAGATAATATGGGACCATCAAAGTTGGAAAAAGCAAATCAATTAAAAATTGCCATAATTTCAGAAACAGATTTTAAAAATATGATAGATGGTTAAAATAAATTCGGCGTTACTTTTATACTTTGCTGCTGTTATATTTTATGTGATAGCGGTAATGATAGGTAGTGATAATTTGGAGCTCTTTTGTAAGCCTATAATTATTCCGTCGATTTATTATTTTTATTATATTTCTGTAAAAGGAAAGGCTAACTTTTTGTTTACAATATCTATTTTGTCTTTTTTTATTGGTGAAATATTACATTTAATTAGCCGAGAAGATTTTTTGATTTCAGGATTAATTTTTTTCGGAATACCTTATTTTATAATTATTTATTTTATTGGACAGGATTTTTTATTCTATTCTAAAAAAAAGAAATATAATATTAGTAATGTTTCGTTTTATATTGTACTTTTATTATTATTCTATCTTTTATATAATGTTTTATCATTTATAAACGAATCATCACAATTAGAGTTTAGTATATATATTATGTATGGAATTCAATTATTTGTGATGGGAATATTGACTTTTTTAATTCAGTTTAACTTTAATAATAGAACTGTTTTATACATGGTTTTAGCAGTAACAACCTTCATAGTTTCTGATTTATTTTTTGTATTTACACTAAGAATGAAAGATGAAATTGCTTTGAAGTTGATTAATATTATTACTCAGCAATTGTCATACTTTTTTTATGTAGGCTATTTTATTTACAGGACAAAATTTTTAATGTATGGAAAAGGAAGTATATCTATCGGAGAGTAGTTCCAAAAAACTAGCAAACGCCGCAATTGGTTTGTATTTTGTTGTTAATATCATATATATAATTATATATAAAATATTTAATGATGTTGATTTAGCATTGTATTTTAAACCACTTATTGTTCCGTCCATTGCATTTGCTCATTTCTTTTTGACAAAAAAGAAAAATTATTTTTTTAATATGTTGCTATACTTGGTGATTTATTTTGCAGATAATTTAATCTTGCTTGAAGACAGAAGTTTATATGTTTTTTCAACATACTTGTATTTTATCGCTATTTCAATTCTTTTTTATTACGTTGTTTCTGATTCTAGATTGTTTAAAAGGATTCCGATAATTGAACGAAATTACCCATATTTTTTATTAGTAATTTCATCAAGTGTTGTTGTTTATAAAATTGTTAATTTTATTTACGACATTCCTTTTAAAGAAACGGTAGTTGTATTGTTGTATGTAGTTATGTTTTTAACAGTTTTAATTGTTAGTATCTACAATGCAATTAAAGCCAAATCAAAAGCTTCTAGATTTTTGTTATTTATGCTTTTATGTCTTTTCTTATCAGACACTTTTGAAGTATTGAATAACTATTATTTGCATAATAACACATTAATATTCCTTAGTTGTTTGGTTGATGTTCCTATTTATTATTTTTTGTTAAGATATCTTTTGCATAGAGAACAAAGTATTACACTATAATGTTTTTTGTTTGATTGTGATACACTTTATCGTTTGATAAATAAAAATCGATTCTGCCTAAATTTATTCCATAACAACCTACTTGATTAATAACAACATCTTTATTATCACTGTTTTTTTCAACGACTGGTTTGTCTAAAAAAGTGTGTGTGTGACCGCCAATTATTAAATCAATATCTTTTGTTTTTTTTGCTAACTCTAAATCTGACACTTTGTAGGGCTCATTTTTGTATGAAAAACCTAAATGTGAAAGACAAATAACTAAATCACACTTCTTGTCATGTTTTAAGATTCTAGACATGTCTTGTGCCACTTCAATAGGGTTATTATAAACGGTTTCTTTATATAATTTCTTATCAACTAAACCATCAAGTTCAACACCTAATCCAAAAATTCCGATTTTAATTCCGTCTTTTTCAAAAATTTTGTAAGGCTTCACAATATCCTTTAAGATGGTATTTTTAAAATCATAATTCGCGGAAACAAATTCAAATTTTGCATGAGGTAATTGTGCATAAAATCCATCAATTCCATTATCAAAATCATGATTTCCCATTGTAGCTAAATCATATTGCATCATGCTCATTAATTTGAATTCAAGTTCTCCACCATAATAATTAAAGTAAGGTGTTCCTTGAAAAATATCTCCAGCATCTAATAATAATACATTAGATTCTTCTTTTCTTATACTTTCAATTAAAGCTGCCCTTCTTGCAGCTCCTCCCATGTTGGCATTCTTAGGATGATCTGCCGGAAATGGGTCAATATGACTATGTACGTCATTAGTATGTAGAATAGTAATTTTTTTTGTTTCAATTGTAGAAAAACTACTTAAACCTATATTTGCTAATCCTAACAAAGCAGAACTAGCTGCTGTTTTTTGGATAAAATCTCTTCTTTTCATAATTGTTTAAGTTTTATTCTAAAATAATTTTTTCATCAGTAATCACAGGAAGTGTATCCATCTTTTTGAAATAATCGATAAGCATATTTCGTAACTTATAATCCATATCAAATTTTAGTGTGCTTTCTTTAAAAAAAGTCATGTTATCACCGCCATTTGCTAAATAGTCAGAAGTTGCAACATAATATATTTTATCGTCTTCAACTGCTTTTCCATTAATTTCAATGTTTTTTACAGTTAATGCGTTTTTATCAGCAAAAATTTTGATTCCATACAAAGGATGTGGTTTTCTTTCTGTTAAAATATATGTAGCTAGTTCTTTGATTTTACTTCCTTTTAAACCAACAATAATTAACGCATTTTCAAACGGCATCACTTCATAAGCTGTTCGGGTTGTAACATCTCCTTTTGGAATTATAGAACGAATTCCGCCATGATTCAATAGGCAAATGTCAATCGTTTTGCTTTCTCTTTTTTCAAAAATAGGATTGCCAAGTTCAAAAACCACTTGCGCTAATAAATTCCCAATTGTAGTTTGCCATTTACCTTTGCTTTTGTCTAAAGTTTCAGGTGAAAATGCTAAAACACTATCTAAATCTTTCTTTATATGTTCTCTATATGGAGCAACATAGTTTTCAATTTGAGTGTTCTCTCCTTTTTCATTAGTTATACCAATTTTTTTTCCTTCTATCTTATAATTATAATATTCTTTAGTTTTACAAGAAAATAAGAAACTAAATGTTAATAATATAACAAAATAGCGAAAAGATATTGTATTCTTTTTTACATTTACCATCATAATAAAAGACTTAATTTATAATTTTGTCCGAGAGGTAAAAATACTATGTTTTATACGATTATAAAGAACTTTTTTCTAAAAAAAATTGTAACTAAAAAGTTATTAAAAGAAAATTCATTTTCTTCTAACGAAAAGATAAATACAATAGGGTTGTTAGTTGATGAAACTTATTTTGGTGAAAAAGAAGCATTAATAGCTGCAATTGAAGCGAAAGGATTTAAAAAAGAAGCAATTTCTGTCTTGATTTATAAAGATAAAATCAAAAAGAAAGAAGCGTTTGATTACCCGTCAGTTTCATTAAAAAATATCTCAATTTCTGGAGAAATTTCAAATCCAGAAGCCGTAACTTTTATTGAAACACCTTTTGATTTGTTGATTAATTATTATGATGTAAATAAGTTTTCCTTACTTTTAATTTCTCAAAAATCAAAAGCGAAGTTCAAGGTTGGTTTTACTACTATTGATAAAAGAGTTAATCACTTTATAATTAATTCTTTAGTAGAAAACTACAATGAATTTACAGATGAATTATTCAAATATTTAAAAATTTTAAACAAAATATAAAAATGCAATCATTTATAGGAACTGGTGTTGCACTTGTTACACCATTTAAAAAAGATTTTTCGGTTGATGTAGATGCATTAACAAGAATTGTAAATTATGTAATTGAAGGTGGTGTAGAATATTTAGTAGTTCTAGGTACAACAGCCGAAACCGCAACACTTTCTCAAGAAGAAAAAGAATTAGTAATTGATACAATTGTTAAGGCAAATGCAAAAAGATTGCCATTAGTGTTAGGTGTTGGCGGAAATAATACTATGAAAGTTGTAGAAGAATTAAAAACAAGAGATTTTTCTAATTTTTCGGCAATTTTATCGGTATCGCCTTATTATAATAAACCAACTCAAGAAGGAATTTACCAACATTTTAAAGCAGTTGCTGAAGCTTCACCAATTCCTGTAATTGTTTACAATGTTCCTGGTAGAACAGCGAGTAATATGTTGCCCTCAACAGTAATTCGATTAGCAAATGATTTTAAAAATATCATTGGAATTAAAGAAGCTGCGGGAGATATAGTTCAGGCAATGAAATTAATTCAAAACAAACCTGAAGGATTTTTGGTGATTTCTGGAGATGATATGATTACTCTACCAATGGTTTTAGCTGGTGGAGCAGGAGTGATTTCTGTAATTGGAGAAGGTTTTCCTAAAGAATTTTCCGAAATGGTGCGTTTAGGTTTACAAAGAAAAGTAGACGAAGCATATAAATTGCATTATCTATTAGCAGATAGTATTGATATGATTTTTGAACAAGGAAACCCTGGAGGAATTAAAGAAGTCTTTAAAACACTAGGATTGTCAGAAAACACTTTGCGATTACCATTAGTAAATGTAAACGAAGATTTAGCTTCTAGACTTCAAAATTTCACAAAAAAGTTAAGTTAAAAAAAGATTTTCATAGTAAGTAAATAATATCTAAATTTGCAGTTGCTTTTTTAGGTATCAGTAGTATTGATATTTTTAAAGTTAAAATAAAAACCAAATGAATAAAATTTTTAGTTTCTTTCTTACCATTATACTTCTTGCTTCATGCAGTCAGTATCAAAAAGCATTAAAGTCTGATGATGTGGCTGTAAAAACTGAAGCAGCAAATAAGATGTATGAAGATGGAAAATATACAAAAGCAATCCGTTTATATGAGCAAGTAGCTCCTGCTTATAAAGGAAAACCTCAAGCGGAACGTTTGTTTTACATGTATTCAAAATCGTTGTATAACACGAAACAATATTATTTAGCAGGTTATCAATTTGAAAATTTTGCTGCAAGTTACCCAAAAAGTGAGAAAAGAGAGGAAGCATCTTTCTTAGCAGCGGAGTGTTTTTATAAATTATCTCCAGTATATAGTTTAGATCAAACAGATACTGAGAAAGCATTAGAGAAAGTACAAAAATTTATTGATGTATATCCAAATTCTGAATATTTGCCTAAAGCGAATGTATATGTAAAAGAATTAAGAGAAAAACAAGAAAAGAAAGCATTTGAAATTGCAAAACAATATAATAGTATTTCAGATTTTAAAGCAGCATTAAAAGCATTTGATAATTTTATTGCTGATTTTCCAGGAACACCTTATAAAGAACAAGCTTTGTATTATAGATTAGATTCTGCTTATCAATTAGCAATTAATAGTATCGAATCTAAAAAACAAGAACGTTTAGATTATGCAAAAACTACGTATGCTAATTTGATGAAATTCAAATCAGATACTGAATATAAAGAAAAAGCTGATAAAATGTTAGCTGTTATTGAACAAGAATTACAACAATTTTCTAAATAAAAAATCATGGATTTAAAGAAAACGAATGCTCCTGTAAACACAATTACTTATAATAAAAGTAAATTGGAAGAGCCTACTGGAAACATTTATGAAGCGATAACTATCATGGCAAAAAGAGCTAATCAAATTAATACCGAAATCAAGAAGGAATTAATTGAAAAATTAGAAGAATTTGCAACATATAACGATAGTTTAGAAGAAGTTTTTGAAAACAAAGAGCAAATCGAAGTTTCAAAATTCTATGAAAAATTACCTAAACCACATGCATTAGCAGTACAAGAGTGGGAAGAAGGAAAAATCTACTACAGAGATTCTAAATAAATTGTTATGTCTGTTTTAAGCGGTAAAAAAATCTTGCTAGGTATATCTGGTGGTATAGCTGCTTATAAAACAGCCAATTTGGTTAGACTATTCATAAAAGCAGGTGCACAAGTACAAGTTGTAATGTCGCCTGCTTCTTTGCATTTTGTGACGCCACTCACTTTAGCCACTCTTTCTAAAAATCCAGTTTATTCTACTTTCTATAATGAAGAAGATGGGAATGGAGAATGGAATAATCATGTAGCGTTAGGTCTTTGGGCAGATATTATGCTTATTGCACCAGCAACAGCAAATACGCTCTCAAAAATGGCTAATGGTAATTGCGATAATTTACTTATGGCTACTTATTTGTCAGCAAAATGCCCTGTCTATTTTGCTCCAGCTATGGATTTGGATATGTATAAACATCCGTCAACATTGGATAGTTTTCATAAATTAAAATCCTTTGGAAATGTTATGATTCCTGCCGAAAACGGAGAACTTGCTAGTGGTTTATCAGGTGAAGGTAGAATGGCAGAGCCAGAAAATATCGTTGCTTTTTTAGAAAATGATATTTTAGAAAAATTGCCTTTAAAAGGTAGAAAAATATTGGTTACGGCAGGTCCAACCTATGAAGCTATAGATCCAGTACGTTTCATTGGAAATCATTCTTCAGGAAAAATGGGTTTTGATATTGCCAATGAAGCTGCTAAAAATGGAGCGGAAGTAATTCTAATTTCGGGTCCAACACATCTAAAAACTGAAAATTCTCAAGTGAATTTAATTAGAGTTACTTCAGCACAAGAAATGTATGAAGCTTGTCATTTGTATTATAAAGATATGGATGTGGCCATTGCAGCCGCAGCAGTTGCAGATTATCGACCAAAAAATGTAGCGGATCAAAAAATAAAAAAGACAGAAGCTACGTTTACTATTGAGTTAGAAAAGACAGAAGATATTTTAGCATCATTAGGTGAGCAAAAGAAAAATCAGTTTTTAATTGGTTTCGCTTTAGAAACTGAAAATGAAATTGAGCACGCAAAGTTGAAAATTCAGAAAAAAAACCTAGATTTGATAGTTTTAAATTCATTAAACGATAAAGGTGCTGGTTTTGGTCAACCTACAAATAAAGTTACATTTATAGATAGTAATTTTACTATTGAACCAATGGATTTAAAATCGAAAGAAGCCGTGGCTTTTGATATTATAAATAAAATAATTCAACATTATGAAGCGTAGTTTATTATTAATTATAGTTTTATTTTTTACCCAAATTGGAGTTTCTCAGGAACTTCAAGCAACTGTTTCTATAAACTACCAGCAAGTAAATAATGGTAACCCACAATTATTTAAAAACTTAGAAAAACAAGTTAAAGAGTTTCTGAATACCACAAAATGGACCGATAGAGAAATAAAAGATGAAGAAAAGATAGAATGTAATTTTTTTATCAACATTACAGCTTATGGCTCAAATAATTTTGAAGCAACATTACAAATTCAATCATCAAGACCAGTTTTTAACTCAACTTTATCATCTCCAATTTTAAACATTAACGATAAAAATTTCTCATTTAGATTTATTGAATTTGAAACCATGACTTATGACCCAAATAGTTTTAATTCAAATTTGGTTTCAGTTTTGGCCTATTATTCAAATATAATCATTGGATTAGATCTTGATTCATTTTCTGAAAATGGAGGAACAAAATACTTAGAAGTAGCCTCAAACATTGTAAATGTTGCGCAAACTAGTGGTTATAAAGGGTGGAGTCAATCAGAAGGAAATAACAACAATAGAAATTTTTTAATTTCAGATTTATTATCAAACACTTTTTCACCGTTTCGAGTTGCTTTATATCAATACCACAGAATGGGATTGGATTTAATGAGTGAAAATGTTGCTAAAGGAAAAGAAGGTATTGCAAAATCAATTGAAACACTTGCGGAAATTCAAAAAGTAAGACCCAATTCATTATTAGTCAGAACATTTTTTGATGCTAAAGTAGATGAAATTGTTTCTGTTTTTTCAGGAGGACCAAAGATTAATGTTACGCAAGTAGTTGAAACTTTAAACAAAATATCGCCTTTAAATTCTCAAAAGTGGGGTAAAATAAGATAATCATCACATTGAAGTTATAAACTATGTTGCTTTCACTTTCCATAAAAAATTACGCGTTAATTGAATCGCTTGAAACTGATTTTTCCAATCAGTTTTCTGTTATTACTGGTGAAACTGGAGCGGGAAAATCTATATTATTAGGTGCATTAGGTTTGGTTTTAGGAAATAGAGCCGATTTAACTTCATTAAAAAATAAAGAGCAAAAATGTATTATTGAAGCTGTTTTTTTGCTTTCAAATTATAATTTGCAACCTTTTTTTCAAGAAAATGATTTGGATTATGAAGATAAAACAATCATCAGAAGAGAAATTTTACCTTCAGGAAAATCGCGTGCATTTATAAATGATAGTCCAGTTAATCTTCAAGAATTACAAGAATTAGGTTCTTATTTATTGGATATTCATTCGCAACATCAAACGCGTGAACTTACAGAAGAATCATATCAATTAGAAATTATAGATGCTGTAGCCGAAAATGGAGTTGCAATACTAAAGTATAAAAGCATATTAACTTCTTTTAAAGCGAAACAAAAAGAGTTAAAGCAAATGATTGCTGAAAAAGTAGCTTTGGAAAAAGAATATGAATATAATTCGTTTCTTTTGAATGAGTTATTGTCAGCAAATTTAGTGGATGGAGAGCAAGAATTGCTTGAACAAGAATTAGAGCAATTAAGTAATGTGGAATTTATTAAAGAAAATTTTGCTCGAATATTAGCAGTTGCAAACGAAGAACAAATCGGTGTAATTGTCAATTTAAAAGAAATGAAATTGGGACTTCAAAAAGTGATGGCTTTTTCTCCAATTTATGCGCAACTTCAAGAAAGATTGCAAAGTTCTTTTATAGAAATTGAAGATATTGTTAATGAATGTGAGCAAAATAATGACAAAATTATTGCAGATCCTGAACGATTAGAATTGGTAAATACTAAATTACAATCTATTTATAATCTTCTGAAAAAACACCAAGTAGGTTCCATTCATGAACTTTTATTGATTCAAACTGAATTAGATAATAAAGTAGTAAAGGTCGATGATTTAGAAATAGGAATCAAAAACGCCGAAAAAGAATTGCTTGTTTTAAAGGAAGAAATTGATGGAATAGCTACAAATATTTCTAAAAACAGAATTAATGCGGTGCCTCATTTGACAAAAAAAATTAAAGAGATTCTTTCACAATTAGGAATGGCAGAAGCCAATTTTCAGTTTGAAATTACGGTATCTGAAGATTATTTTGCTACAGGAAAAGATGAATTAAATGTTTTGTTCTCTGCTAATAAAGGAACTAGTTTTGGAGCCTTGAAAAAAGTAGCTTCTGGAGGAGAAATGTCTCGAATTATGTTGGCTATAAAATCTATTTTAGCTAATTATTCAAAATTACCAACCATTATTTTTGACGAAATTGACACAGGTGTTTCTGGTGAAATTGCAATAAAAATGGGGGAGATTATGAAAGATATGAGTAAAACAATGCAAGTTTTTGCAATTACTCACTTGCCTCAAATTGCTGCAAAAGGTGATTCACATTATAAAGTATCTAAACGAAGTTATGGTGAAACGACAATATCGGAATTAATCTTACTTTCTACCGAAGAGCGAATTCAACAAATTGCAGAAATGTTATCGGGTAAAGAAGTTTCCGAATCTGCATTGCAACATGCAAAAGCTTTGTTGAATTAATTTTTTGAATTACTTTTGTTTTCAATTTACAAATAATACAAAATCAAATATAAAAATATAGAAGATGATTATAGAACCTAGAATGCGTGGATTCATTTGTTTAACAGCCCATCCAAAAGGTTGTGAACAAAATGTAAAAAATCAAATAGAATATGTAAAGTCAAAAGGAAAAATTGACGGTGCAAAAAAAGTTTTGGTCATTGGAGCTTCTACAGGTTTTGGTTTAGCTTCAAGAATTACTAGTGCTTTTGGGTCTGATGCTGCTACAATTGGTGTGTTTTTTGAAAAAGAACCAGCAGAAGGAAAAACAGCTTCTCCAGGATGGTATAATTCTGCAGCTTTTGAAGTAGAAGCAACTAAAGCAGGATTATATGCTAAAAGTATCAATGGAGATGCTTTTTCTAATGAAGTAAAACAACAAGCAATAGAAATGATTAAATCTGATTTAGGTCAAGTAGATTTAGTAATTTATAGTTTGGCTTCGCCAGTTCGTCTTCATCCAGTTACAGGAGTTTTACATCGCTCAACATTAAAACCTATCGGATCTACTTTTACAAATAAAACAGTTGATTTTCATACAGGAAATGTGACTCAAGTTTCAATAGAGCCTGCAAATCAAGAAGATATTGATAATACTGTCGTGGTAATGGGAGGTGAAGATTGGTCAATGTGGATGGGTGCGTTAAAGGAGGCTGGAGTTTTAGCTAATGGAGCAACTACAATAGCTTATTCATACATAGGTCCAGAAGTAACAGAGGCAGTTTATAGAAAAGGTACAATTGGAAGAGCAAAAGATCATTTAGAAGCTACAGCATTTGAAATTACAGAAAAATTAAAAGGGATAAATGGAAAAGGTTATGTTTCTGTAAATAAAGCATTGGTTACTCAAGCGAGTTCAGCAATTCCGGTTATTCCATTATATATATCTTTATTATATAAGATTATGAAAGCAGAGGGAATTCACGAAGGATGCATAGAGCAAATTCAAAGATTATATGCAGAGAGATTGTACACTGGAAGTGCAATTCCAACTGATGATAAAGGAAGAATTAGAATTGATGATTGGGAAATGCGTGCCGATGTACAAGAAAAAATTGCAAAATTATGGGTTGAATCTACTACTGAATCATTAGTTCAATTAGGAGATTTAGCGGGTTATAAACAAGATTTCTTAAATTTATTTGGATTCGGGTTTGATGGTGTTGATTATCAAGCTGATGCCAATGAGATGGTTTTGGTACCTAGTATAAAGTAAATTCTATTTAAAGTAAATTTTTAAAAATCTCGAATTAATTCGAGATTTTTTGTTTTAAAGCTTTGATTGATGCATTTTATCGATATTATTCATAAAATTTGATTGGTATTTTAAAAAAAATTATAAATTAGCCTTTGCTTAACAATTAATCTAATTATTTATGAAAAAAATTACTCTATGGCTTTTTGCTTTGCTGACTTGTTGGCAAACTTACAGTCAAGTTGGATTAACAGAAAATTTTGATGCTAGCACTGCTTTACCAGCAGGATGGTCTGTTTCTGATTTTTCAACTCCAACTGCAACAGATGCTTGTGCAGGAAATTCTCACAGAACTAATAGATATTCTTTTAGTACATCTGGAACTTTAATCTCACCAAATCAAGTTGCGGCTTCAAATGGTACAAATTTAACTTTCAGTTTTGATTATAAAATCGAAAATTGGAACTCAACTACTGCAACTCCAGCAGGATGGGGAAACTTTGTAGTTCAATATTCTACAGATAATGGAGCAACATGGTCAACTTTTTTCACGGTTGATGATTCAAATCACGTTGTAGCTAATACTTGTGCTACATTTTCAAATGTTATACCAGGAGCTAGCTTACCAGCTGGATCTGATGTAAGATTTAGATTTTTATCAACATGGGTAGCGGGTGATTATGATATTTATTTTGATAACATTTCTGCAACTCAGGTTACTGCTTTGCCTCCAAATTGTACTGCTTTGTCTTCACCAGCCAATGGTGCTGTGAATATAGATTCAAGTATTGTGTCTTGGCCTGCTGCTAGTGGAGTGCCTACAGGATATAAATTAACTGTTGGAACTACTCCAGGAGGTACAGATGTCTTTAATGCTTTAGATGTTCTAAATGTATTGACATATAATTTAGGTGTTCTAAATGCAGGAACTACTTATTATGTTAAAGTTGTTCCATACAATGCAAATGGAGATGCAATAGGATGTACAGAATCTTCTTTTACAACTTGTGGAACAAATGCAGTTCCAGTATTAGAACCATTTGCTACATTTTTACCAGGTTGTTGGGTAGAAGCTGACAATGGTGATCTTGTTGCTGGTCCAGCAACTTTTGGTGCTTCAGGTTGGGCAGCTGATGGTTTTGCTAATGTTGGTACAACAGGTGCAATTAACTATAATGTTTATCAAGCTGTCGCAAATGATTGGGTAATCTCTCCTTATTATTCAATACCAGCTACTGGTTATGAATTAAAATATGATGCAGCAGCAACTCAATATGCAGGAACAGGAGTTCCTGCTCCAGCTTGGGAAGCTGACGATTTTGTTGAGGTGTTAATTTCAACAGGTACAACTAACTGGGTGGTTTTATATACCTATAATGCTGCAAATACAAATATTCCTTCAAATACAGGAACTACAAATATTATCGATTTAGATGCTTATGCAGGTTTAAGTGTAAGATTTGCATTTAGAGTTGTTGAAGGTACTGCAAATGGTGCTGCTGATATAGATTTTTCAATTGATAATTTTGAAATTAGAGCAACTCCAGCATGTTTAGAGCCAACAGGTTTAGCAGTTGCTGGAATTACTGATTCTAGTGTTGATTTGTCTTGGATTGCTGGTGGTACTGAATTAGATTGGCAATATTTAATTCAACCACAAGGTACTGGTACTCCTACGGGTTCTGAGCCAGGAATTGTTGATGTAACTTCTTCTAATGAAACAGATTCTACATTATCTCCTAATACTGCTTATGAAGTATATGTTAGAGCATTTTGTAGTGTTTCAGAGCAAAGCCCTTGGGTAGGTCCAGTGAATTTTAGAACAGCATGTACAGCTCTTACAGTTCCTTTTTCTGAAGGATTCAATTCAACATCATCTACAGAAGCTTGTTGGACGGTATTAAATGTTAACTCGGATACTGAAGCTTGGGATATGAACTATACTACAAATCCATACGAAGGAAATCAATCAGCAGTTATGTATACTGATTTTAATGCAGGTGCAAATGATGATTGGTTAATTTCACCAACAATTACTTTAACAGGTGGACAAAGATTGAAATATCATTACAGAGTTCAGTCTAATTTTGAGCCTAATGATTTTGAATTATTATTATCTACAACAGGTGCAGTACCAGCTAGTTTTACTACAGTATTGTTGCCTACTGCTAGTTATTCAAATACAACTTATGTTGAGCAAATAGTTGATCTATCAGCATATTCTGGAAATGTGAATATTGCATGGCATGTACCTGCTGGTGGATTAGATGGATGGAGATTGTACATTGATAATGTAATTATTGAAAACATACCTGTTACTCCACCTTCATGCGCTTCTAATATTGTTGCAACACCAAATGCAACTTGTGGTAATTTTTCAAATTTAATCACTTGGGATGCTACAGTAGGTGCTGATGGTTATTATATATCTGTAGGAACAACTCCTGCTGGAACAGATGTTGCAAATAATATTAATTTAGGTAATGTAACTACTTATAGCTTTACAGGGGCAATTGCAACAACATATTATTATACAGTAGTTCCGTTTAATGCTAATGGTTCTGCAACTGGATGTGCTGAGTTGTCTTTTACAACAGCAGCGACAGGATGTTATTGTACTTCAGTTCCTACTTCTGTTGATGGAAGTGGAATTACAAATGTTCAGTTAGTTGCTACAAATTTTGCAAATACACCAGCTTCATATACTGACCACACAGCTACACCTGTTAATATGTCACAGGGAGTAAGTAACAATGTTCAAATTACTTTTGCAACAGGTTATACTTATGATACAAATATTTGGATTGACTTCAATAATGATTTTGATTTTGATGATGCAGGAGAGTTGGTTCAAACTGGTATTGCTTCTACAAATGCTAATCCTACAACATTGAATGCATCATTTGTAATGCCAGGAACAGCTCCATTAGGACAACACAGAATGAGAATTGGTACTGCAGATGTAGGTCAAGTCCCTCCAGCACCATGTTATTCGGGTTCTTGGGGTGTTACTTTAGACTTTACAGTTAATATCGTTGCAGCATCGTGTACACCACCAGCTGCTACTACAGCAGTAGTTCCTGCATGTGGTTCTGGTCAATTCTCAGTTGATGTAACAGTTACTGCATTAGGAAATGGTACACCATCAATTACAGATGGTACTACTACATGGCCAGTTACAGCTCTTGGAGTAGTAAATGTTGGTCCATTTGCAAGTGGTTCTTCAGTAACATTAACGTTATTACATGGAGTAGATGGAACATGTAATGTGCCATTAGGTTCATCAACATATACTTGTCCTGCAGCAAATGATGATTTATGTAATGCAATTCCAGTAACAGTTAACGCAACTTCTACAGGAACAGCTTATGGAAACGTTGGAGCTACTGCACAAACTAATGAGCCAGTTCCTGGATGTTTTAGTGATAATATCAACGGCTCTGTATGGTTTACTTTTGTTGCGCCAGCATCTGGAGAAGTAAATATTACAACAGATATCTCAGGAGCTACATTAACAGATACTGAAATTGCTGTTTATGCCGCTACAGGGGTTACTTGTTCAGATTTAACTACACTTGGAGCAGCTTTAGGTTGTGATCAAGATAGTGGAACAACTATTATTTATAACTCATTCTTAAACTTAGCTGGTTTAACACCAGGTGCAACTTATTATATTCAAGTTGATGATTATGGTTTTGGAACTGCAAATGGAACTTTTGGATTAGAAGTAGCAGAAGTGTTAGCTTCAGATTCATTTGATAACAATAGTTTTGTAGCTTATCCAAATCCAGTAAAAGATGTGTTTAATGTTTCTTATACATCAGAGATATCTTCAGTAAGAGTAATGAATTTACTTGGTCAAGAAGTTCTTTCTAGAGATGTAAATGCAACTTCAACACAAATAGATATGTCTCAATTGAGTACTGGAGCATACATTGTTAATGTAACAGTAGGAGATACAATCAAAACAATTAAAGTTGTTAAGCAATAATTACATTTTTAAAAATTGTTATAAAATCCCGACTTGTTCGGGATTTTGTGTTTTTAATCACAATTGGTTTGGAAACAAATGTTTGCATATTTGTTATTTTAAAATAAATGTTAAATTAGCGGTTGATTAACAATTAATTAATATTTATGAAAAAAATTACTTTTTGGTTACTTGCACTCTTTATGTGTTGGCAAGTAAACGCACAATTAGTAAGTACGTATTCATTCAGTCAGAGTTCGGGAACTTATACCCCAATAACTGGCGGAACTGTTTTAGGTACGGCTACTAATGATGATAACGTTTTCAATGCAAATAGTATTGGATTTACGTTTAATTATAATGGAACAGATTACACGCAATTTAGTGTAAACGCAAATGGTTTTATTGCTTTAGGAGGTACAGTTGTTAGTTCTTACACTGCAATTTCTTCAGGAACATCAAATAATGTAATAGCTGCATTAAATGGTGACTTGCAAGGAAATACAACTACTGGGGAATTAAGTTATATTTTGTCAGGTACTGCTCCTAATCAAGTATTAACAATACAATGGAAAAGTTACCGACACTATAACGTAGCAGGTGATGATGTTAATTTTCAAATTAAATTATATGAAACATCTAATGTAATCGAAGTTGTTTATGGATCTTTCTTACAAAATGCGACAGCTAGAACGCGTCAAGTTGGATTAAGAGGTGCATCAAATGCTGATTACAATAACAGAACTACAACAACAGATTGGAATGCAACAACTGCCGGTACAAATAATGCAGCAAACTGCGCTTTAACAACTGCAATTATTCCTGCTTCTGGGTTAACTTTTGCTTGGACACCTCCGCCGCCTTGTACAGGAATACCGGTTGCTGGTAGTGTTACTCCGGCTACATTTTCTTTATTGCCTGGACAAGCTTCAGGTGCGCTAACTCTTACAGGTTTTTCATTAGTTTCTGGTCTTACATTCCAATGGGAAGAATCATTAGATGGAGGAACAACATGGGGAAATGCTGTTGGTGGGACAGGAGCTACAACAATTAGCTACACACCTCCAGTTTTTGCTGGAGCGCAAATTATGTATAGAGTTAATGTAACTTGTACAGCATCTGCTTCATCTGCAGTTTCATCTGCAACGGTATTAAATCCGTGTGGTGCTAATGCCGTGCCAACTTTAGAGCCTCTTGCTACATTTTTACCAACTTGTTGGCAAGAAGCAGATAATGGTGATTTAACTGCTGGACCAGCTGCTTTTTTAACTGGTGCTTGGGTAGTTGATGGGTTTGCTAATTCAGGAACTACAGGTGCTGCAAGAATTTTGATTGATGGTGCTGTTGATAATGATTGGGTACTTTCTCCTTTATATACAATTCCTGCAACTGGATATGAATTGAAATTTGATGCTGCTGCAACTCAGTCTGGAGGAACTGGTGTTCCAACAACTGCTTGGGAAGCTGATGATTTTGTTGAAGTGTTGGTTTCTACAGGAACGACTAACTGGATAGTGCTTCACACTTTCAATGATACAAATGTACCTTCAAATATTGGAGAGCCTATTATTATTGATTTAGATACTTATGCTGGATTAGATGTTAGATTTGCTTTTAGAGCATTTGAAGGAACAGCAAATGGTGCTGCTGCTATTGATTTCTCAATTGATAATTTTGAAATTAGAGAAACTCCAGCATGTTTAGAACCTACAAATTTAACAGCTTCGAATGTTTCTGACACTAGTATTGATTTATCTTGGGTTGCTGGTGGTACGGAATTAGATTGGCAATATTTAATTCAACCTCAAGGTACAGGTACTCCTACAGGTTCTGAATCTGGAATTGTTGATGTAACTTCTTCTAATGAAACAGATTCAACATTGTCACCTAATACTGCTTATGAAGTATATGTTAGATCTTTTTGTAGTGTTTCTGAACAAAGTCCATGGGTAGGTCCAGTTAATTTTACTACTCAATGTGCAACAGTTACTGATTTTGTTCAAAATTTTGACGGAGTTACTGCAACTGCAATGCCTGCTTGTTGGGCTAAAGTTGGTACAACAGGTACTGTTAATACACAAACAACTTCTCCTAATTCAGCTCCTAACACAATGTACATTTATGGTACTTCAGGAACAAATATGGCTGTTGTTAAAATGCAACCAGTTTCTAATTTAGGTGCTGGTACGCATAGAATTAGATTTAGTATGAGAGCTAATTTCACTGTAGGTGGAGTTATTGAATTTGGATATTTAACTAATCCAGCTGATGCTTCTACTTTTGTTGCTTTAGGAACTACTACTGCTGCTTCATTAACTTATCAACAATATACTATTGCTCCAGTTGCGGGAACATATTCTAATTACCCAGCATTTAGACATATTGGAGTGCCTGCAAATAGTATTTTAATTGATGATGTTAACTGGGAACCAATTCCTGCTGTTGCACCTACATGTGTAGCAATAACTTCTCCTGCTAATGGAGCTACAGGTGTTATGAGTTCTACAATTACATGGGGAAATAGTGTTGACGCTACAGGTTATAACATTAGTGTAGGTACTACTCCGGGTGGTACAGAAGTATTAAATAGTTTTGATGTTGGAAACGTTTTAACTTATAATTTAAGTTCTGCTCCAGGGACTACATATTATGTTACTGTTTATCCATACAATGCTTTTGGTACCGCAACAGGCTGTACTGAAATTTCATTTACAACTTGTGGGGCATTGACTCCAGACATTTTAGAACCATTTACAACGTTTTTACCTTCTTGTTGGGTAGCTGCTGATAATGGAGATTTAGTTGCTGGTCCAGCTACTTTTGGTACATCTGGATGGGTAGCTGATGGTTTTGGAAACGTTGGAACAACCGGAGCTATTAGATATGAAATTTGGTTAGCTGCTGCGAATGATTGGATTATTTCACCAGTTGTAAATATTCCAGCTACAGGTTATGAATTAAAATTTGATGCTGCAGCAACACAATGGAATACTACAGCAGCTTCAACTAACCCATGGGAAGCAGATGATTATGTAGAAGTTTTAGTTTCTACCACAGGTATGAATAACTGGACAGTTTTATATACGTATAATAATACAAACGTTCCTGCAACAACAGGTACAACAAATATTATTGACTTGGATGCTTATGCAGGTCAAAGTGTTCGTTTCGCATATAGAGTTTTCGAAGGTACTGCAAATGGTACAACTGACTTGAATTTCTATGTAGATAATTTTGAAGTTAGATTAACTCCAGCTTCAGCACCATTATGTGCTACTAATTTTGTGAATACACCAAATGCAACTTGTGGTAACTTTGATAACTTAATTTCATGGGATGCTTCGGCTGGTGCTAATGGTTATTATTTAACAGTTGGAACTACATCTGGTGGTACAGATATTTTAAACAATGTGAATATAGGTTCAGTTCTTTCTTATACTTTTCCAAGTACAATTAATACAACTTATTTTTATACAGTTGTGCCATACAATGGGGTAGGTCCTGCAACAGGATGTGCTGAGCAGTCATTTTCTTCTGTAGCAACAGGATGTTACTGTACTTCAGTTCCAACTTCAAATGATGCTAGTGGAATTACAAATGTTCAAATTGCAACAACTAATTTTCCAACTACTGATGTAACATATTTTGACCATACAGCAACTGTGGTAGATTTATCACAAGGAATAAATTCCAATTTACAAGTTACATTTGCTACAGGTTATGCTTATAATACTTTTGTAAGTATAGATTTTAATGATGATTTTGATTTTAATGATGCGGGAGAGCTTGTGTACTCAGGTGTTTCAGCTAGTGCAAATCCAACTACATTAAATGCTTCATTTATGATGCCAGGAACAGCTCCATTAGGGCAACATAGAATGAGAATAAATACTGGAGACGCATCTTTCTTAACAGCTTCAAATCCATGTTATTCAGGTGCTTATGGTGTTACTTTAGACTTTACTATTAATATAGTTGCAGCATCGTGTACACCACCAGCTGCTACTACAGCAGTAGTTCCAGCATGTGGTTCTGGTCAATTCTCAGTTGATGTAACAGTTACAGCATTAGGAAATGGTACACCATCAATTACAGATGGTACTACTACATGGCCAGTTACTGCTCTTGGAGTAGTAAATGTTGGTCCATTTACAAGTGGTTCTTCAGTAACGTTGACTTTATTACATGGAGTAGATGGAACATGTGATGTGCCATTAGGTTCATCAACTTATACTTGTCCTGCAGCAAATGATGATTTATGTAATGCAATTCCAGTAACAGTTAATGCAACTTCTACAGGAACAGCTTATGGAAATGTTGGAGCTACTTCACAAACTAGTGAGCCTGTTCCTGGATGTTTTAGTGATAATATCAACGGCTCTGTATGGTTTACTTTTGTTGCGCCAGCATCTGGAGAAGTAAATATTACAACTGATATTGCAGGAGCTACATTAACAGATACAGAAATTGCTGTTTATGCCGCTACAGGGGTTACTTGTTCAGATTTAACTACACTTGGAGCAGCTTTAGGTTGTGATCAAGATGGTGGAACAACTATTATTTATAACTCATTCTTAAACTTAGCTGGTTTAACACCAGGTGCAACTTATTATATTCAAGTTGATGATTATGGTTTTGGAACAACAAAAGGAACTTTTGGATTAGAAGTAGCAGAAGTGTTAGCTTCAGATTCATTTGATAACAATAGTTTTGTAGCTTATCCAAATCCAGTAAAAGATGTGTTTAATGTTTCTTATACATCAGAGATATCTTCAGTAAGAGTAATGAATTTACTTGGTCAAGAAGTTCTTTCTAGAGATGTAAATGCAACTTCAACACAAATAGATATGTCTCAATTGAGTACTGGAGCATACATTGTTAATGTAACAGTAGGAGATACAATCAAAACAATTAAAGTTGTTAAGCAATAATTAGAGGTAAAATTCTAATATTTTAAAAAGTCCCGCTTTGGCGGGACTTTTGTTTTTTGCTATATTTGTAAAAATTAGAGCATGTATTTTTCTTTTATTATTCCCGTTTATAATCGACCTGATGAAATAGATGAACTTTTAGAAAGTTTATCAAAATTAAAAACTGAACTTGTTTTTGAAGTTGTTGTTGTTGAAGATGGCTCTACAATTTCATGTGAACATATAATTGAAAAGTATAATTCTTTATTGTCTATATCTTATTATTTTAAAAAAAATTCAGGACCAGGTGATTCACGAAATTACGGAATGCGAATTGCAAAAGGAGATTATTTCATCATTTTAGATTCAGATTGTATTATTCCAGAGGATTATTTGGAACAAGTTACAAAGAGCTTAGAAAAGGATTATGTGGATTGTTTTGGAGGACCAGATGCTGCATTAGATACTTTTTCAGATGTACAGAAAGCCATAAATTTTACAATGACTTCTTTTTTAACAACGGGAGGAATTAGAGGAGGAAGTGAAAAAGTAGATAAATTTCAACCAAGAAGTTTTAATATGGGATTGTCAAAAATCGCATTTGAAGCTTCAAGTGGTTTTGGAAATATCCATCCTGGTGAGGATCCAGATTTATCAATTAGATTATGGAATTTAGGATTCCGAACTAAGTTAATCAAAGAGGCTTTTGTTTATCATAAAAGAAGAATTAGTTGGGAAAAGTTTCAAATTCAAGTGAATAAATTTGGAAAAGCACGTCCTATTTTGAATTCGTGGTATCCACAATTTGTAAAAATTACTTTTTGGTTTCCAAGTCTTTTTTTATTAGGATTCTTATTTTCAGTTTTACTATTAGGTTTTAAATTCCCTTATTTTTTAGAATTGTATATAGTTTATTTCACAGTTCTATTCACGGTGTCATTATTTGTGAATAAAAGCCTTAAAATTGCGCTATATTCAGTTTATGCAGCCATAATTCAATTTTATGGCTACGGAAAAGGATTTTTGCTTTCGTTTTGTAAAATCTTTATTTTAAAACAAAAACCAGAAGAGGCATTTCCAGAATTATTTTTTAAAAAATAAATATGACTAGAATTATTGGTTTAACAGGTGGAATTGGCAGTGGGAAATCTACAGTAGCAAGTTATATTGCTTCAAAGGGTATTCCTGTTTATATAGCTGACGAAGAAGCAAAAAAGCTGATGGATTCTAAAAAAATTTCGACAAAAATTCAAGCTATTTTCTCCGAAAATATTCTTACAATCGATGGCACTTTAGATCGAAAAAAAATAGCTGCTATAGTTTTTAATTCTCCCGAAAAACTATCTAAATTAAATGCAATTGTTCATCCAGAAGTAAAAAAACACTTCAGAAATTGGCTCAACTTACATAAAAAGGCTCCTTTTATTATTAAAGAAGTAGCAATTTTATTTGAAACAGGTGGGAATTTATCTTGTGATAAAGTAATTTTAGTTACGGCTCCTGAGGAAATCCGTATTCAAAGAGCAATGAAACGAGATAATGTTGATAGAGATAGTGTATTAAAGCGTATTCAAAATCAACTGCCTGAAGAAGAGAAAATTAGTAAAAGTGATTTTGTAGTGCATAATATTGATTTACAAAATACGTTTATAGAAATAGACCAAATTCTTAAAATTTTAGCAAAACCATAAAAAATGGTTTTTATGTTAATCTTTGGTTAATGTATTTTAACAAGATATGTTAAAATGTTAAATTTGTTGTCGATGAATAAATCAAGGTTTAGGTTATTGGTCTTTTTAATGAGTTTGTCATTAATAGGAATTATTTTAGTTCAATTGTATTGGATAACAACCTCGTTGAATAAAAACGAAGAAGAATTCAAATATCATGTACAGCAAGTACTTGGGAATGTTTCAAATAATTTGAAAGAAAAAGAATTGGTTTCTTTTTTTACAAAGTATAATGAAATTAAAGATAGTATTGGTAAGGATCCAGAAACTAGTCAATTAAAGGAAATTTACTTTTATGAGCGAGACACAAAAACAAATGAAACTATAATTTACACCAATACTTTAGTAGCCGAAAATTATGGAATAACAGGTTCGTTCTTTGATAATAAAGCTGATTCAGTAAATGTTGGAAATCTAATCGCTAAACGGAAAACTGAGATTTACAACGGAAATTCTATTAATGACGGGAGTTTTCAAATTAACAATCAGCCAAATATAACAATTTCAAAATCAGGAAGTTTGTCTAGTTTAGACAAAGCAAATTTTGAAGTGGTTTTTAAAGATATTGTTTCCCAAAAACCATTGCAGCAAAGAATTACAAACGAAGAATTAGAAAAGTTATTAAAAGCTGAATTAAAAAAATATGGTGTTAAAACGCCTTTTGAATTCTGAATTTATAGTAATGGATTAGCTACTAAAATTCGTTCAGAAAATTTTAAATACGATAAGAAAACCACCTATGGAATTCCTGTTTTTCAAGATAATGAAGGAATGTCAAAGTACCAATTATTGGTAGGTTTTCCTCACAAGAGTAAATTCGTTTTTTCATCGTTAATTGGAATTACAAGTTTGTCTTTATTGTTTACATTGGTTATTGTTTTAACCTATTCAAGCGCTTTGAATCAGTTAATTAAACAAAAACAAATTTCGGAAATAAAGACCGATTTTATCAACAATATGACACACGAGTTTAAAACACCTATTGCTACTATAAACTTAGCTTTAGATGCAATTAAAAATCCAAAAATAATTGAAGATAAAGAAAAAGTACAGCGTTATCTCCAAATGATTAAGGAAGAAAATAAGAGAATGCACGCTCAAGTTGAAAATGTTCTTAGAATTTCAAAGTTAGAAAAAAATGAATTAGATATTTCTAAAGAACCAAGAGATGTTTCTGAAATAATTGAAGATGCAATTGAACACGTTAGTTTAATTATTGAAGATAGAGAAGGAGTTATACATCAGCATTTTAATGCACAGCGAACTACAATATTGTTAAATGAAGTTCATTTTACAAATGTGTTAGTAAATGTCTTAGATAATGCAATTAAATATTCGCCAAACGCACCTGTAATTGATGTGTTTACCGAAAATATAAAGGATTTTATTTTAATAAAAATACAAGATCAAGGGGCCGGAATGAGTAAAGTAGCTCAGAAAAAAGTGTTTGAAAAATTTTATAGAGAACACACCGGAGATTTGCATAACGTAAAAGGTCACGGACTTGGTTTAGCTTATGTAAAGCAAATAGTTGAAGATCATAACGGACAAATTTATGTTGAAAGTGAAAAAGGTCGCGGAAGTACCTTTATTATAAAAATGCCATTAATAAATTAAAAAATATACACAACACTATTATCATGGAAGGAAAAAAAATATTATTAGTAGAGGATGATCCAAATTTTGGAGCTGTTTTAAAGGATTATTTAATGATTAATGACTTCGAAGTTACGTTGGCAAAAAACGGAATGGAAGGATTTGAAAAATTTAAAAAAGATACTTTTGATTTATGTATTTTAGATGTAATGATGCCATATAAAGATGGTTATACATTAGCAAGAGAAATTCGTGAAAAAAATCAGGAAGTACCAATTATCTTTTTAACAGCTAAAACACTCAAAGAAGATGTTTTAAAAGGTTATAAAGTAGGAGCAGATGATTATTTAAACAAACCATTTGATTCTGAAGTGCTATTAATGAAAATTAAAGCAATCATTCAGCGTAAAGCGTCTGAAGTAAAACCTGATACTACTAAATTTGAGTTCGAAATTGGAAAATTTCACTTGAATTCGAAATTACGTTTTCTAACATTTCCTGGTCAAGAACCAATTAAACTATCTCCAAAAGAATGTGAGCTTTTAAAAATGTTAGCATTACACGAAAATGATTTAATGCCTAGAGAATTAGCATTGACAAAAATTTGGAGAGATGATAATTATTTTACTTCTAGAAGTATGGATGTTTACATTGCCAAATTGAGAAAATTTTTAAAATTAGATGAAAATGTTGAAATCTTAAACATTCATGGTGAAGGTTTTAGATTAGTAATCAAAAAATAATAAAAATGGCTCTGATTTTCAGAGCCATTTTTATTATGTAATTAAATCAAGTGCGAAACAAATTTTATCATCCTTAGAAATCGTATAAATAGTTTCGTGATTTTGGATAACCACATCATCATTCAGATTTAATTCTTTTAGAAAATTCATTTCAAAGCCTTTAATTTTTTGTCTTAGCACAAATTTTGCGTCCATAGCATTTAAACACCATTCTAAATATTTTACATTATTAGCATGGTTTACAATATCTATGTCTGACAATTGTACTTTATGGTCCAAAACCTTTTTAAAAGCAACATTTAAATTAATTTTTTGAACTTCTTTTTCAGAGGCATTATTTTCTGGGTATTTAATAAAATGCTCATGAGGTAATGCTAAATTTTCTGGCCTTCTGGTTTGTGTATTCATTACCACCCAATAGGTTTCACATCCTACTAATTTTTCATTACCTCGGTACAATTCTAAACAGCGAGTCGAACGTGAGTTTTCAAGCGATTTTATCCAAGTTTTTACAGTAACTTTTTCTTTCCATTTTGGTAAATTGATAATTTCCAGTCGCATTTTACTCATTACCCAAGCTTGATGATGTTCTTGCATATCGCTAAAACTAATGCCACCTAAATCGGCATGAATTCCAGCAGTGATTTGAAAAATATTACATAAATCTGTATATTTTAAAACACCATTTGGATAACATTGCACAAAATTTATTTCGTATTCTTGTTCTAAAATGGATGTAAAGTTGGGTGAAATGGGCATTTTTTTATTTTTTTGGAATTTTAGATTCTATTACTTTAATAATTTCTTTTTTATCAGTTAAATAATCAAACCAACTCACATTCTCGGTTCGTTTAAACCAAGTTATTTGACGCTTGGCAAATCGTCTCGTGTTAATTTTGATTTGTCCAATAGCAAATTCTAGTGTTGTTTTCTCATTGAAATAATCGAATAATTCTCTGTAGCCAACGGTTTGTAATGCATTCAAATCTTTGTTTGGATATAGTGAGTGTACTTCGGCTATAAGCCCTTCATTTAGCATAATATCCACGCGTTGGTTGATTCTGTCGTACATTACTTCTCTGTCTGCTTCTAGACCAATAATGATTGGAGTGAAGTTTCTAACATTTTTTTGTTTACCAATAAAACTCGAATAAGGTTTTCCTGTTCCTTTACAAACTTCTACAAACCTCTTCATACGTTGCGGGTTTTGTAGTGTTTGCGGGTTTTGAGTTAGTAATTTTTGATAATATTTCGAATCTAATTCTTGTAATTGTTCTTGTAAATATGTAATTCCTAAAACATCAAACATAGCATTAATTTCAGTTCGAACAGAACCATCTATATCTGGAAAATCATCAAAACCTTTCAAAATTGCATCCACATACAATCCTGAACCGCCTACCATAATTTGAATGTTGTTTTTTTGAAATAATTCACTTAATTTATCCAAAGCTTCTTGTTCAAAATCTCCTACTGAATAACCATCAAAAATTGATTTATTTTGAATAAAATGATGTGTAGCAGTAGCTAATTCATCATCATTAGGAACAGCAGTTCCAATTTTCATTTCTTTAAAAAATTGTCTACTATCACATGAAATAATATCACAACCAAAATGTTGAGCCAAAGTAATACTTAAGGCTGTCTTTCCTATAGCTGTTGGGCCAATAATGGTGATAAGATAATTTTCTGAAGGCATAATTAAAACGTAATCACTTTATGTACTCTATTTTTACGCAAATAGGTTTGAATAATCGTTTTTGTATCACGATTGTGTTGCATCGGAATAATGATGTTTTTAAGAATTTCAATATTATTTACTTGATAGTTTAATTCATAGAAACAATAGCCTTTATAGACGCCATTCTCGATTAAAATTGCACTTCGCTCATCAAATGTTCGTCCTTTATCGATGATGACCATGTTATTGTTTTCAAATGAGTTTTCTGTAATAAATTCTTGCACACGTTCATTATAAATTTCTGGAGATTCTTCACCTAAACAAGCTCCATTACACTCTTTTATTTTGTATTGAAAACAACCGTTTTTTGTTTCGTATAAACCGTTTATTTTTTGGCATAAATTATACTTTTCTGTAATTTTAAAAAGGTAGTTTTTGCCTTCTTGTAAAGTTGTAAACGATGTGATTTCTTTTTTACGACCATCTGCTTTTTCGATAGATAGTGCTAAATAGCCAGCATCATCTTTTTGCATATACAAAGCATATTGGAAAATACTCTTACGTTGCGCAACATTATAAATTGGCTTGTTGATTTTAATTTCTTCGCTTTCTTTTAATAGTGCGATAAGCTCGCTACCCGTTTCTTCAACGTTTACGGCATATACATCACGCTGAATTTTTTTACTTTTACTATTAGAACCTGTAAAATGTTGATTGACACGTTTTTTGATGTTTTTGCTTTTGCCAATATAAATTAAATTGCCTTTTTCGTTATGTATATAGTAAATACCTGTTTTTGAAGGTAAATTCTCTACAATATCTAATAACTTTGGAGACATTCCTGATTTGATTTCGGTTTTGACGAAGCTTTTTAAAATTTCTTTTTCAACGTCTTTTGCCATCAGCATTTTGAATAATTTTACGGTTGCCAATGCGTCTCCGCTGGCTCTATGTCTGTCAGCCATTGGAATTCCTAATGCACGAACTAATTTCCCCAAACTGTATGAAGCTTGGTCTGGAATTAGTCTTTTTGATAATTCAACCGTGCAAAGCGTTGGTTTTTTGAAATCAAAGCCTAATCGTCTAAATTCGGTTTGTAAAATTCGGTAATCGAAAGAAGCATTGTGTGCAACAAGCACGCAACCTTCGGTAATTTCTATAATTCGTTTTGCAATTTCATAAAACTTTGGAGCGCTGCGTAGCATTGCATTGTTAATTCCAGTTAACTTTACAACAAAGGGTTGTATTGGTTTTTCGGGATTAACAAGGCTAATGAGTTGATCTACTACCTCATGTCCATCAAATTTATAAATGGCAATTTCGGTAATACCTTCTTCATTGTATTGACCACCAGTGGTTTCTATGTCGAGAATGCAGTAAATAGTTTAATAGTTTAAAAGGTTATAAGTTTAAATGTTTTTTGAAAATTCTTTTTTAATTTTCTAACTTCTGAATTCTAATTTCTATTTCCAAAGATACTACTTCCAATTCGAACCATCGTACTTCCGCATGAAATTGCGAGTTGATAATCGCCCGACATGCCCATTGAGAGAGTGTTCAGTTGACAGTGTTCAGAGTTCAGTGTTTTGTATTTATCAAAAATCGTTTTTAGATGCTTGAATTCTTTTTCAATTTGGTTTTGGTTTTCTGTGAATGTTGCCATTCCCATTAAACCAACGATTCTGATGTTCTTTAATTGTTTGAATTCTGTAGAAGATAAAATTTCTTCCAATTCTTGTTCGTCTAAGCCAAATTTACTTTCTTCTTCTGCAATATAAACCTGAAATAAACAATCAATCACACGATTGTTTTTAATTGCTTGTTTGTTGATTTCTTGCAATAATTTCAAACTGTCCACGCCATGAATCAAACTCACATAAGGCGCCATGTATTTGACTTTATTCGTTTGCACGTGACCAATCATGTGCCATTCAATGTCTTTTGGCATGACTTCCCATTTGTCGGTCATTTCTTGGATTTTATTTTCTCCAAAAATACGTTGCCCAGCATTATACGCTTCCATTAAATCCGCCACAGGTTTGGTTTTTGAAACCGCTACCAATGTAACGTGTTCTGGAAGTTGGGATTTTATGGTATTGATTTTTTTTGAAATTGACATTTTTTTATTTTTTTGGAACGCAGATTTAAGAAATTATTAAAATTTTCAAAATTTATTATATCTGTGTTTCTAAGTTTTAATTACTCAAAATTACAGTTCATAAACCACCAAACCACTTCTAAACTTAGGTTCAATATAGGTGGATTTTGGAGGCATGATTAAATTATTATCGGCTAAGGCTTTGATTTCGTTAATGTCGGAAGGGTAGAGCATGAAACCTACTTCAAATTCGCCTTCGTCGATTAAATCTTTTATGACGGATATCGATTGCTTTCCAGGAATGTAATCAATGCGTTCATCGTTTCTTAAATCTTCTATTCCTAATAATGGAAAAAGCACTTTGTCGTATAAAATTTGAGCATCTAAGCTGTCTAAAATCGAAGATGCATTGTGGTTTTCATGTTTGTAAAATAAAGCATAAAAGCTGCCATCTAAATACATGCCAAATTCAAACTTATTTTGTGGTTTCCACAATTCTTGATCTTTGGATTTTATGATAAAATGTTCGGATAATTTTTTGATAAAATCATCTTTACTCAAACCATTCAAATCGCGAATCAATCTATTAAATTCGTAAATTTTGACATTACTTTCAGCAATTAAAAAACTCATGAAATAATTCAGGTTTTCGTTGCCTAAATGCTTGTCTTGTTCATATAATAATTCCGCCGAAGCTGAACGATGATGTCCATCGGCAATATATAAATTCGGAATGTTTTCGAAATGTTCTTGTAACCAATCGATTTCACTTTGTGTATCAATTTTCCAAAGGGTATGTTTTTCTTTATTGGTTGTAGAAAATTCGTAAACCGGTTTGCTCTTTTTTCGTAAAGAAATAAACGTATTGATTTCAACACTATCTGGATACGTAATTAAAACGGGTTCGGTGTTGAAATTCGTTTGATGTAAATAATCTTTGAACAATTCCACTCGATATTGCAAAGTATCTTCGTGTTTTTTAATGACATTATTTTGGTAATCATGAACAGAAGTCCCAGCAATAATTCCCGTAAAAATTTGTCCTTTTGACTGAATTTCGTACAGATAAAAAACTGGGTGCTCTTCAGTAACTAAAATTTGTTCCTGTTTGAAATCTTGATATTTATGAGCCACACCTTTGAAACGTTTGTCCATTGTGATTTTTTGCGCATTCGCATAAGCAGGATGAATTACATGTAAAAACGAATACGGATTAAAATTCAACCAAGCAGCAAGCTCAGCCGAACTATAATCATCATACGTTCTACACGAAACCAATGCAACTTTATCGGAAGCGGGACGAACTGCTTTGAAAGGTTTTATTTTGGCCATTTTTAAGTGATTAGTAATTAGTGATTAGTAACTAGCTATTCACTAATTACTAATCACTTTTCACTTTATTTAGAAAATTGTTTCGAAACTTTTTCTGCTTTCTTGCTTTCAGAGTAATCATAGAAGCCTTCTCCTGATTTTACTCCTAATTTTCCAGCCATTACCATGTTTACTAATAATGGACAAGGTGCATATTTTGGGTTTTTGAATCCGTCGTACATTACATTTAAGATAGATAAACAAACGTCTAATCCGATGAAATCAGCTAATTGTAATGGTCCCATTGGGTGCGCCATTCCTAATTTCATTACTGTGTCGATTTCGTAAACACCACCAACGCCATTGTATAACGTTTCGATAGCTTCGTTAATCATTGGCATTAAAATTCGGTTGGCTACGAAACCTGGATAATCGTTAACTTCCGTTGGAGTTTTTCCTAATTTCACAGATAAATCCATGATAATTTTAGTTACTTCATCTGAAGTATTGTAACCACGGATAATTTCTACCAATTTCATAATCGGCACTGGATTCATAAAGTGCATTCCAATTACACGTTCTGGATGAACTACGTTAGCTGCAATTTGAGTAATTGAAATAGATGAAGTATTTGTTGCTAAAATTACGTTATGATCACAAACTTCGCTCAATTGTTTGAAGATGTTGAACTTTAATTGTACGTTTTCTGTAGCCGCTTCAACTACTAAATCACATCCTACAACGCCATCTTTAACGTCAGTATACGTGATGATATTTCCGATTGTTTTGTGTTTATCTTCTTCGGTGATACTTCCTTTTGCAACCATTCTATCAAGGTTTGATGCAATAGTTGCCATTCCTTTTTCTAATGATTTTTCAGAAACATCTATTAATTTTACGGTAAATCCGCTTTGCGCGAAAGTATGAGCAATTCCGTTACCCATAGTTCCTGCTCCGATTACTGCGATTGTGTTCATTTTGTTATTTTAGGTTTGTTTGGTTTTTTTATTTATTCATACAATCAATAATCTGATATGCTACACGAAGTGCTTCAGTTCCGTCTTCTAACGTTACGATTGGTGTAGTGTTATTATTGATAGCGCCTGCAAATGTTTCTAATTCGTCCAAAATCGCGTTATTAGCATGTACATTTGGATTGTCAAAATAGATTTGTTTTTTTACACCTTCAGCATTTTGTAAAATCATATCAAAATCGCCAGGAACTTCTGGAGCGTCTTGCATACGAACGATTTCACACACTTTATCCAAATAATCTACAGAAATGTATGCATCCTTTTGAAAAAAACGCGATTTACGCATGTTTTTCATCGAAATTCGGCTTGAAGTAATATTTGCCACACAACCATTTTCAAATTCAATTCGAGCATTGGTAATATCTGGAGAATCTGAAATTACTGCAACACTACTAGCGTTAATAGATTTAACTTTAGATTTTACAACGCTCAAAATTGCATCAATATCGTGAATCATTAAATCTAAAACCACAGGAACATCGGTGCCACGTGGATTAAATTCGGCCAAGCGATGTGTTTCAATAAACATTGGATTGTTAATTTTATCTTTCACAGCCGTAAACGCAGGATTAAAACGTTCTACATGTCCTACCTGACCTTTTACGTTGTGTTTTTTGGCTAAAGCGATAATTTCTTCCGCTTCGGCTACTGTATTTGAGATTGGTTTTTCAATGAAAATATGTTTACCAGCTTCGATAACTTGTTTGGCACATTCAAAATGTTGCATCGTTGGCGTTACAATATCTACTACATCAACTGCAGCGATTAATTCGGCAATAGAATCGAATTTTTTATAACCAAATTCGGCCGCTACTTTGTTGGCGTTTTCTTCAAAAGCATCGTAAAAGCCTACTAATTCATATTTTTCAGATTGATTTAATAATCGTAAATGTATTTTTCCAAGGTGACCAGCACCTAAAACTCCAACTTTTAGCATAAGAAAGTATTTTAAACAAAAATAGTATTATTTGTTTAAATTTTATAGCTAAAATGGTAAAGTTTTTTACAATTTTACAATAAATCCAAGCTGTAAAAAGCGCCTTTGTTTTCTTTGGCTTGCATGGATTGTTTTACAATTAAATAGGCAACCGCATTGATGTTTCTTAATTCACAAATTTGTGGCGAAATAGTAACGTGTTTGAACATTTTTTCTGTATCTGAATAAATATAGTTTAAATGATCAATTGCTCTTTCTAATCTTTCGTTTGAACGAACAATTCCAACCAAATCGTTCATAATATTTTGAACAGATTTTCTGTTATGAGAAATTAAAATTTGCTCTTTTGGGGCAATTGTTCCTTCAGAATTCCATTCGGGAATTGGAGGAAATGTTGCTTGAAATACAGCTTCATCAGCGATGATGTTTTCTGCAATTTCATGACCAAAAACTAAGGCTTCAAGTAAAGAATTTGAAGCGAGTCGATTTGCACCATGTAATCCTGTTTTGGCAACTTCTCCATTGGCATATAAATTATGAATTGATGTTTGTCCTTTTTTGTTTACAGTAATACCACCACACATATAATGCATAGCAGGGAGTACTGGAATAAAATCTTTTTTGACATCAATTCCAATACTTTTGCATTTTTCAACAATATTTGGAAAGTGTTTATAAAACGCTTCATATTCTAAATGGGTACAATCAAGATAAACACATTCAGCGCCAGAAGTATTAATTTCCATATTTATGGCCCTTGAAACAATATCTCTTGACGCTAGTTCACCACGATCATCTGTTTTTAGCATAAATCGTTCACCATTTTTATTTCTTAAATAAGCACCAAAACCGCGAACGGCCTCTGAAATTAAAAAAGCTGGACTTTTACCTGGTTCGTATAAAGCTGTAGGGTGAAATTGAATGTATTGCATGTCTTCAATTATTGCTTTAGCTCTAAAAGCCATGCCTACACCATCCCCAGTTGCTATTACAGGATTTGTAGTTGTTGCATAAGCTTGTCCGCTTCCCCCAGTTGCTAATACGACTTTATGTGCCAAGTATGTGTCAATTTCAGAAGTTTTTTCGTTTAAAATGTATGCCCCAAAACAATGAATGTCATTTTGTCCTAATTCTATGGTTTTATCTGTAAAATGATGTTCTGTGATTAATTCAATAGCAAAATGATGTGAGAGAAATTCGATATTAGATAAATTTTCTACCTGTTTAATTAAGGTCATTTGAATTTCATAACCTGTAATATCTTTATGATGTAAGATTCGATTAGCTGAATGACCTCCTTCTTTTCCTAAATCATATTCATTTTGTGTGTTGAAATCAAATTCTGCCCCCCAATCTATTAATTCTTTAAGTCGAATAGGTGCATTTTCAACCACCATTTTTACAACTTCAATATCGTTCAGATAATCACCCGCCCGTAAAGTGTCTTGAATGTGACTTTCAAAAGAATCTTCTTGATCCCAAACTGCTGCAATTCCTCCTTGAGCGTATTTTGTATTGGATTCTTCTTTATTGTTTTTGGTGGCAACAATGATCTTTTTATTGGGCAAAGCTTTCGCTAATTTTATAGCTGTGGATAATCCAGCAACGCCAGAACCAAGAATTAATATGTCGGATTGAATGATGCTCATATTATTTTGAGATTTCTAACATTCTATTGATTGATTTCACAGCTTTTTTTCGTAATGACTCTTCAATTTCAACATTTGGTAATTCATATTTCATGCATAAATATAGTTTTTCCAAAGTGTTTAGCTTCATAAAGGCGCATTCGCTACAATTACAGTTATCTTCTTTGGCTGGAGCTGCAATTAAAATTTTATCTGGAGCTTCTTTTTGCATTTTGTGTAAAATTCCAGCTTCGGTGGCAACAATAAATTTTTTTGCCATACTTGTTTTTACGTAATTCAGCAATCCAGCTGTTGACCCTATATATTTTGCAACTTTTAATATATGTGCTTGTGATTCTGGATGCGCAATTATTTCAGCATCGGGATTTTCTTGATATAAATTTAAAATTTTATCAATTGAAAAAGCTTCGTGAACCAAACAAGCTCCATCCCACAATAGCATTTCTCTTCCAGTTTTTTCCATTAAATAAGAGCCTAAATTTCTATCTGGTGCAAAAATTATGGGTTGGTCTTTTGGTATAGAATTAATAATTTTTTCAGCATTAGAAGAAGTACAAACAATATCTGTCAAAGCTTTAATTTCTGCTGAGGTATTTACATATGAAACTACAATATGGTTTGGATGTTGTTTTACAAATGCTTCAAAATCAGATGGTGGACATGAATCTGCTAGAGAACAGCCGGCTTTTAAATCGGGTAAAACTACTTTTTTTGTTGGGTTTAAAATTTTTGCTGTTTCGGCCATAAAGTGAACTCCAGCAAATACAATCATATCAGCAGTTGTTTCTGCTGCTTTTTGTGCTAAAGCTAAGCTATCTCCAACAAAATCTGCAATATCTTGAATTTCGGGTCTTTGATAATAGTGTGCTAAAATAACTGCATTTTTTTCTTTTCGAAGCGTATTGATTGCTTCAATATAATCTATTTTAGTGTCTAATGAAATGTCTAAATAACCTTTATCTTCAAGATTTTCAATTGCTTTTGAAAGTTTCATATGTTTATTTTTTTGCGAATATAAATTTACTCAAAATTTAATAGTATGACAAATGTTAGTTTTATTTAAAAAGTTTAATTTTAAACTATTGGATAAACTTATTTTTATACTAAATTTACAAACCAAATTTCCTATAAAATTGAAAGATACTAATAAGCATCAAGGACTTAGAAATCAGTTAGTAAAGCAACTGGAAGAAAAAGGAATTACCGATAAAAACGTGTTGGCAGCCATTAGTAAAATTCCACGCCATTTGTTTTTAAATTCAAGTTTTGGTGATTTTGCCTATCAAGACAAAGCATTTCCTATAGGTGCTGGTCAAACAATTTCACAGCCTTACACCGTAGCATTTCAATCGCAATTATTAGAAGTTCAAAAAGAACATAAAATTTTAGAGATTGGAACAGGAAGTGGTTATCAAACCGCTGTTTTATGTATGATGGGGGCTAAAGTATATTCTGTTGAAAGGCAAAATGAGTTATTTAAGGCAACTTCAATTTTATTACCAAAATTAAACATTAGACCCAAACATTTATCGTTTGGTGATGGATATAAAGGATTGCCAAATTATGCACCTTTTGATAGTATAATTGTGACTGCTGGAGCTCCGTTTATTCCACAACCATTGATGGCACAATTGAAAATAGGGGGAAGGTTAGTAATACCGGTTGGGGAAAAAGACCAAATTATGACTTTGTTGATTCGTAAAAATGAAACCCAATTTGAAAAACATGAATTTGGTGATTTTAAATTTGTTCCATTATTAGAAAATAAAAATTAAAAGTCCTGTAATTTACAGGACTTTTTTATGCAGGTTGGATAATACTCAAATAACGTTCTAAACTTTCTTTTTCAATTTGAGCAATAAATACTAAAAAATCTTCTTTATTGTTTGAAGTTTGAGCCGTTTCTAATGCTTGATAATATTTCATTCGAGAATCATAATCTCCTTTTATGTTAGCAATTACATATCCGTGTTGTAATAAAATTAAATTCATAATCAAACGTGAAGTTCTTCCGTTGCCATCAATAAATGGATGTATGGTAACTAAGCGTTCATGCATTTCGGCAGCTAAAACTATAGGATGCATTTTGGATTTGTTTTCTTCATACCAAATAAAATAATCTTCCATTTCTTTAGCAACCAAAAAAGGTTGTGGTGGCATATGTGTACTACCTTTTATCATTACCTGTACTTTACGATATCTTCCTGCATCTTCTGGATGAATTCCTCTTAGAATTAAATTATGAATCGCAAGAACTTCTCGTTCAATTAATGAAGTATTTTTATCCATTAGTTGTTTAATGTAATCTATTGCTTCTTTATGATTGATAGCTTCTAAATGTTCACGCATACTTTTGCCAGAAATAGTTAAACCTTCGTTGATTACTAAATCTGTTTCTCTAAGTGTTAAAGTATTTCCTTCGATGCGATTACTTTCAAAAGTATATTCTAATTCTAATGCTTGTTTGATTCTATAACTATCAAACTGACGGAAATTATCTAATTTAGATTTTAATTCATCGATTTCATTTAATAAAACTTGTAAGTTTTTTGACAATGATTTTCTAACATAGCTAATGTTGTATTTTATTTCTTCTTCTGCTAGTAGCATTGCTTTTAAAGCTAAATCATCAGTGCCAATTTCATACAGAATTTTTTCTTTAAGCCAAGCTATCATTAATTCTTCAAAATTAATATCAAGTGCAGTAGCTAACTTTGAAATTTGTTCACGTGTTGGTTTTCTCGAACCATTTTCAAACTTACTAACTAATGCCTGATCAATACCTAAAAGTTGTGCTAACTCTCTGGTTTTGATGCCTTTTTGCTCTCTTGCGTTTTTTAATAGTGTTTTCATGATTTAAAACTGTTTAATTGTCATGACAAATTTAGTCATAAAATTTAACAAAAAAAAGCTAAAAAGCCTTTTTTATTCGATCTAAATCTCTTTTGGTATCTTGTTCCTTTAATGATTCGCGTTTGTCGTAGTTCTTTTTACCTCTACAAAGTGCAATTTCGAGTTTTGCTAAACCTTTTTCATTGGTAAACAAACGGAGTGGAACAATGGTTAATCCTTTATTTTCTGAATCTTTATTTAATTTTTTTAGTTCTTTTTTGTTTAAAAGTAATTTACGCTCACTTTTTGTTTTGTGATTGTAATGCGTGCCATATAAATATTCTTCAATATTAGAATTAATAACAAAAAGTTCTCCATCATGAAATTCACAAAAACTTTCAGTAATAGAAGCTTTTCCTAATCGAATAGATTTAATTTCTGTACCAGTTAATACAATTCCAGCCGAATATTTATCGAGAATTTCATAATCGAATTTGGCTCTTTTATTGAGTATGTTAACTGTTTTAAGCATAGTGACGCAAATGTATTTAAAAAACTAGAATTATTAAGTATTATCTATTATAAAAATAAATTTTCAGTTATGATTTTTATCAGTTTTTATCGAAATATTGGTTTTTACATTTGTACTATATTTTTAAATTAATTAAAAAATGAGAAAAGTACTTTTTGCAATTATGGCTATGTCCCTATTGACTGTAAATTTTGTAAATGGACAAGATAAAGAAGAAAAAACAAATGACTTTAAAAGATGGCAAGTTAGATTAAGAGGTGTTGGTGTAGTGCCAGTTGAAAGCGCTAAAGTAGGTGTGATTGGCGGTGATGTTGCGATTTCAAATGCATTAATTCCTGAATTAGATTTTACTTACTTTTTCACAAAAAATATTGCTGCAGAATTAATTTTGGGAACTACAAAACACGATGTTCAAGCGGTTAATACTGCTGCTGGAAATGTAGATTTAGGAAGTGTTTATTTATTGCCTCCAACATTAACTGCTCAATATCATTTTTGTACTGAGAAAGAAGGAGTATTCAAGCCATACATTGGCGCGGGATTAAATTATACTTTATTTTATAACGTAAAATCTGGTGCTGTTGCAGATGTTAAATATGATAATGCATTAGGTTATGCAGCTCAAGTTGGTTTTGATTTAATGATTGATGATACTTATTTTATCAATGTGGATGCAAAACGCTTATTTTTAAGTACTGATGTAACAGTAGACGCTTCTAATTTAGCTCCAGGATTAACAGTGCCAGCAGAGGTTGATATCAATCCTTGGTTATTAGGTATTGGTTTTGGAATGAAATTCTAATAAATGTTTCGTTTAATAGTTGAAAGAGAGATTACTCAAAAGGTAGTCTCTTTTTTTATGGTATAGATTTTGATAAATGAGTTTAATGTGAAATTCTATTATAATATAGCTGAAAAAAGGCTTTTATATTTTATTTTTTTAGTAATTTTATGAAACTAACCAACTAATTAAACTAATGAATAACGAATTTCAATTAATCGACAAAGAAGCTATAAGCACATTAAATTTTCCTGCAATTGATGTTTTGGAAGAAAAAGAGGCAATTATTCAAAGGAAAAATGATTTAGACAGAGCTTTATCGTTAGGAAATTTAGAGCATGTAAAAATTAAGATTTTCTTTGAAGATGATATTTCAAAAAAAGCGGTTGAAACTACTATTTGGGGTGTTACTGATAGTAGGGTAATACTTAAACAGGGAGTTGTGATACCTGTAAATAGAATTCACAAAATAGTATAATTTTTAAATTTTTAAACAAGAGACAAACATGAAAAAAATCCTTCTAATGGTTTTAGCATTGTTCCTTTCGATAGGTACAATGGCTCAAGAAACGAAAACAAAAAAAGCTAAGACTAAAAAAGAAACTACAGAAAAAGTAGAAAAAGCTAAAAAAGAAACAAAAGAAAAAGCAGACAAAAAAGCTAAAGAAACTAAATCAAAAACAAAAGAAGCAAAAGAAGAAACAAAGTCAAAAGCAAAGTCTACTGCAAAAGAAACAAAAGATAAAGCAACTACAAAGAAAAAGGAAACCGAAGCTAAAGTAGATGCTAAGAAAAAAGAAACAAAAGCTAAAGTAGATACTAAAAAAACAGAAACAAAGGAAAAAGCAACTACTACAAAATCGAAAACTAAAAAAACAGTAGCTGAAGAAAAAGAAGATATGAAAGAAACTGCGGCATCAAAGGCAGCAGAGAAAAAAGTAGCCGACAAAGTAACTGGAGAATACAAAGGTAAAAAAGTATATACAGGACCACGAGGCGGAAAGTATTATATAAATAAAAACGGAAACAAAACATATATCCAAGACTAATAAAAAAGCTCCCAAATTTGGGAGCTTTTTTTATCAATGCTTATGAATATTAATTCATGATGTCTTCATCTTTTAATTTTTCATCCACAATTTTATTGTTGTGAAGTTTAACTGGATTTTTGCTTTTCTTCATTCTTAGGTTTAAGAATTCTACAAACAATGAGAAGAAAATTGAGAAATATAAATATCCTTTTGGAATGCTATGTACTTCTGTTTCTCCAAAGAATCTAAAATGCGCTAAATGCGATCCTTCCGCAAGAAGCATAACCCCAATTAAAATTAAGAATGAAAGCCCAAGAATTTGAATAGTTGGGTGCTCATTAACAAACTTAGAAACGGGCCCCGCAAAAATCATCATTATTACAATTGAAATAATAATTGACAAAATCATAATAATAAGTGCCCCTTCATAGCCAAATCCACCTTGTGAGGGATCTTTCATACTAATTAACCCCACTGCAGTTAATATACTATCAAATGAGAAAACTAAATTTAATAATGCTATTTGTGTAATGGCTGCCGTTAAAGTATTGCTAGCTTTTCCTTTTTCTGATTCTTCTTCACCCTCTAATTTGTGGTGAATTTCTGTTACAGATTTGTATAGTAAGAATAATCCACCACCAAAAATAATCAAACTTTGTCCGGTTACACCAGCACTAAAAAAGCCAAAATCTAAATGAAATAAAATATCTTGTAAACTTAAAACCCAAGTAATTCCAAATAATAAAATAATACGAAAAGCCATAGCTAATAAAAGACCAATGCGTCTTGCTTTTGGTTGGTCTTCTGCTTTCAATTTACCTGAAACAATTGATAGGAATACAATGTTGTCAATCCCAAGAATAATTTCTAAAAAAGTTAAGGTTAATAAGGCAATAAGTGCATCTGATGTAAATAATACTTCCATGAGTTTTATGTTAGTGTTTAAATCGAATTATACGTTGATTAATCTAGTTTTGTTACAGTTCCGCGTTGCTTTTTTGAATCACCAATAAAAGAATATTCAAAAGTATATGAATCTGAGCTAGTTGTCAAAATTTTCATTTGAATTGGTTTCTTCTCTTCTCTGTTTTTTGGATGCATATTTTGAATAATATATTCACAATCATTTGTCCATCTTACTTTAAAAGTATCAATTTTTCCTTCATACGTTTCGATTTGAATGGAGTCGTTTCGTTCAAAAGTACTGGTGTATTTTTTACCTTCAATTTCGGTTGCTGAAGCAAATTTACCGGTTTTAAAATCTTTGCAATTGCGTTCTTGATTGTAGCAAGAAGTAAGCAGTAGTACAAGTAATAGTGCGGATATAGATTTCATATTATGAATTTTGATTTTTATCGCCATCAAATAAACTCTTCAACATAGTGTTAATTCCTTTATAAATTAAGAACATAGCTCCTAATGCAGCTATAATACCTAATCCTAAGATAAAGGGATATAAAGGATGTTTCTCATTTTTAAAAGCACTATTTATTACTACTGGCCCAATAAATAACAACGGCAAAGCAGCGGATAAATAACGAATTCCTTTCATTAAAACTTTCTTATCTGTTGCCATTAGAAATTAATTTGGATTCCAAAACCATTGGAATTGTTTACAAGATTTAACTCAAAATTATCACCTAGTGTTTTCTTTTCCTCTTTAAGTCCTTGGTTATAGATGTCAATACTTTCTTCAATCATTTTTTTTCTTCCAGAAAGTATTGGAATCGAAACAGCCATTAAACCTACACCTGCATAAGTAATTGGAGTAGGATACTTTACATCCGAAGTTAATCCCATTACTAAATCAGCGGCTGTAGCCCCGATACCTAGTCCTAATAAAAAACCACCAATCGATTCTTTACTTTTGGCTTTTTTAAATTTGTATTGAGCTTTTAAATTGGTTGCCATTAACTTTTTGGTTTCAAAAGAAGATAATTGCTCACCTTCTAAAAATATTTTGCCTTTTTCAAGTTGCAATTCTTGTGAAAAAGAGAAGGACAAACTCAATATTGTGATTGCTAAAAAAATGTTCTTCATAGGGTTAATTGTTTGAATTATAATAATCTACAGCATTTCTAACACTTCCATGGGCCGTTAAAAGTTGATTGGCTTCTTCATAAGAAACGGGAATTTCTTCCATAATCATTCGTGTGCCTCTATCAATTAATTTGGTGTTACTCAGCTGCATGTCTACCATTTTGTTGCCTTTTACTTTTCCAAGTTGAATCATGGTTGCTGTCGAAATCATGTTTAAAACTAACTTCTGAGCTGTACCTGCTTTCATACGAGAACTTCCTGTTACAAATTCAGGACCAACCACTACATCAATTGGAAATTTTGCCGTTTTTGATAACGGACTTTCGGCATTGCAACTAATACTTCCCGTGCTGATGTTGTTTTGATTAGATTTTTCCAATCCACCAATCACGTATGGCGTAGTTCCTGAAGCGGCGATACCTACCACCACATCTTTTTCATTAATATTCCATTGTTGCAAGTCTTTCCATGCTTGTTCTTTGTCGTCTTCTGCAAATTCTACTGCTTTTCTAATGGCAGTATCACCACCCGCAATAATTCCGATAACTAAATCAAACGGAACACCAAAAGTAGGTGGACATTCCGAAGCATCTACAATACCTAATCGTCCAGAAGTGCCTGCACCAATATAAAACAAACGACCGCCTTGTTTCATTTTTGTCACCACTTCAGAAACTAATTTTTCAATTTGAGGCAACGCTTTTTCTACAGCTAATGGAACCGTTTTATCTTCGTTATTAATATTGATCAACAAATCAGTAACCGACATTTTTTCTAAATGTTCGTATTTTGATGCTTGCTCGGTGGTTTTAGTAAAGTTCATTATTTTGGTTTACAAAGTTGTAATGTATCAAAGTTACAAAGTTATTTTCAAATGTTTTGAATCGGTCAACGATTAATGTGAATGCCCCATTTCAATAAGATATGCCAAGGCAAAACCAAATACAATCATCGTAATTTTAGCCAAATTAAATTTGTGACCTTCGTTACTTTCAAAAATAATAGTTGATGAAATATGAAATAATATACCAACTACAATTGCCGAAATTTCCTTTGAATAATGTTGGGCAAAATGCATTTGCTCCGCTAATAACGTACCTAGTGGTGTCATTAATGCAAATGAAAACATGAAGGCAAATATCATCATTTTATTCATCTTCGCATTTACAAAAAACAAGGTCAAAATAATAGCAATAGGGAAGTGGTGTACCGCAATTCCGTAGGCTAAATTTTGGTTGTCATGAATTGGAAAACCCTCTAACAAAGCATGAATACACAAACTAACAAACAACAACCACGGAATGTGATGCAATTCGTTATGCGCGTCTGTATGCACGTGAACATGACCATGTTCTGCTCCTTTTGAGAAAAATTCCAATAGAATTTGAAACAAAATCCCAATCATAATAAATACACCAACAGGCAAAGTTGCATGTACTTCTTCACCTTCATGAACATGATTATGACCTTCACTAAATAATTCAGGAAGTAAATGTAAAACAGTAAGCGATAGTAAAAATGCACCACTGAACGCCAACAATAATTTGATGTTTTTTTTCTTTTGAGGTTTTAAAAACAAAGCGATTAAAAACCCTAAAATAACAGCTGAAAAGGTGATGATATATTGCATTATTTAAAAATCATAATTAAACGTTCGGATTGTGTTTTGTAGAATTTTCGCAATTTATAATCGCCAAAAATATCCAATAAGAAAATACCAGCTTCTTCCATCATTTGCTCAAAATCGGCTAAGCGAAGGGCTTGTACTTTTTCGGTAAAATGGAATGTTTTACCTTTATCTACAAAATCAATTTCTTTATAAATATGTCCGTCTTTTAAGTAGCGTTTGATGTGAAAATCAATGCCGTCCACCGTTTTTATTTCATTGGGTACCAAATTTTCCAACACATAATCTACATTCATAAAGTCGATAACGGCAAAACCTGTTTCGGTTAAACTATTATGAATCGCTTTGATAGTTTTGTAATTATCGGCATCATCATCAAAATAGCCAAAACTCGTGAACAAATTAAAAATGGCATCATACTTTTCTTCAAAAGGCTCACGCATGTCGTGTACTTTAAAATGTAATTTGTCATTGGTAAATTTTGATGCTTCGGCAATACTATTTTCCGATAAATCAGCTCCTGTTACATCAAATCCTAACGAATTTAAGTAAATGGCATGACGTCCTTTTCCACAAGCCAAATCTAATATTTTTGCTTCTTCGGGAAGATTCAAATAGTGCGTCAAATTATCCATTAATAATTGCGCTTCTTCGTCGTTGCGTTCTTTGTATAAAATGTGATAATATTCGGTATCAAACCAAGATTCGAACCAGTTTGTAGTTTGTGGTTCGTTTATTATGGGTTGTTTATTGTTGTTATCTGACATTAATTCTGATTTCATTTCTTTGAAGTAGCAAATTTAATGTATTTTTGCACAAGAATACCTTAATTATTCACATTGCAATTGAATTTTGCAATTGAATTTGAAATTGATGCATGGAAAATTTTAAAATGACGGCCAAAACCTTTTTTGGTTTTGAAGAAATATTAGCTAAAGAATTACAACTTCTTGGTGCGCAACAAGTGGAAATCGGTACACGTGTGGTGAGTTTTAAAGGCGATAAAGGGTTTATGTACAAAGCCAATTTGGCACTTCGTACTGCTTTAAAAATCTTAAAACCAATCAAAACGTTTAAAGCACATAACGATAAAGCGTTGTATGAAGGCATTAGAGCGATTGATTGGTCGGATTATTTGACTGAACACAATACGTTTTTAGTTGAAACTACATTGCATTCTGAAAACTTCAATCACAGTCAGTTTGTGGCATTGAAGACCAAAGATGCGATTGTAGATCAATTTAGAGACTTGAATGGAAAACGCCCAAGTATCGATAAAGATTTTCCAGATTTGCAAATTCATGTGCATATTGATAGAGATAACGTGACCGTTTCATTAGATTCTTCGGGCGCTTCATTGCATCATAGAGGTTATAGAACGGCTACGAATATTGCGCCAATCAACGAAGTTTTAGCAGCAGGAATGTTGATTTTATCGGGTTGGGAAGGGAAAAGTCATTTCTTAGATCCAATGTGTGGTTCGGGAACTATTTTAGCCGAAGCCGCTATGATTGCTTGCAACGTTCCGGCAAATATTAACCGTAAAGAGTTTGGTTTTGAAAAATGGAAAGATTGGGATGCAGAATTATTCGATAATATACTGGAATCGCTTTTAAAGAAAACACGCGAATTTCATTATACGATTAAAGGCTATGACAAAGCTCCTAGTGCTGTAGCTAAAGCCAAAGACAATATCCGAAATGCCAATTTAGACGAATATGTTAGCGTAAGTAACGAAAATTTCTTCGACTCTAAAAAAGAAACTGAAGGACCGTTGCACATGGTGTTTAATCCACCTTATGGAGAACGTTTGGATATCGATATGGAGCGTTTTTATAGAGAAATTGGAGATACCTTAAAACAAAATTACACCAATACAAACGCATGGTTCATCACAGCCAATTTAGAAGCATTGAAATTCGTAGGCTTAAAACCAAGTAGAAAAATCAAGCTTTTCAATGGAAAACTGGAAGCCCGCTTAGTGAAATACGAAATGTACGAAGGCAGTAAGAAAGGAAAGTATTTGGGAGAAAAGTAAAAAGTGAAAAGTGAAAAGTAAAAAGTGAAAATCATTTCAACAATTCAACGATTCAACAATCAAACAAAACAACATATACAATGAATAAAAAAGTAAAATCGTTCCTATATAATTTTTTAGGATTTAGTGTGTTTTATATTCCGGCTTATTTATTAGTGATGAATTATTCACATTTACAAGGGTTGTGGATTGCAGTAACGGCTTTTATGATTTCGTTGCTGTTAGCGCCAAAGTTTCAAGCTATAAAAACCCACAATGGTGAAAAAATCTTTGTAAAATGGATTTTTCTCAAAGGCATTAAAGAAGTAAAATAAAAAAAATCCCGAGTGTGAGCTCGGGATTTTTTTGCTAATATATTGAATAACTTTTTGAGCTTAGTTAAATAGTGATAAATAATTTGCCGTTTCTTCATTGTTCACACTACTTTATTCAGAAAATTTAAGAAACTCGTTTTGAATGGGTGGATAGTTTTTAAAATTTCACAAGTGTTTTTTTCATTGATACCGATTAATAAAATAATTCCCCTAGGGAAATTGATTAAATCCCCTAGGGGAATTACCTAAATGCTGTACAGGAATTGTATAAAAGCCCTAGGGGATTTTATTTTTTTATCCTGATGGTATGATTTTTTACTTATAATTAACCAATAATTGAATAGTGAGAAGCTAAGATTTAACAGCCTTTATTTTTGCTAAAGTCACGTTTAAAAATAACTTTATTATTTTTTGCAATATAGTCACCTGATACAATTAAATAGGGATGGTTATTTGAATATCCTACACTACGGCTTTTTACAATTATTTTGTCGTTCACTTTCAGGCTTTTTAATTGCTCAAAATCTTTCAGGTTATATTGCATCATATAATCTTCGTTATTGATTTTAACGATGAGCCATTTTGGTCCTGATTTTGCATTTTCGCGTTGAAAAGTGACAGAAGTTACTACCGCTTCCATAGCACTAAAATCCTTAATGTACTTTCTTATTTTATCGTGACTGGCTTGTATCTTTTTACCAGCGGGAGAAGCCTGCCATTCTTTGTATTTTATGCCATCTGGAGAAGCTTCCCATTTTTTTCTTTTGTCTTGGTTGGCTTTTGCATCAGCAGCGGACAATTGCTTTGAAGTGTTTTTGGTTTCTTCTTTAACCTCACAATTAGTAAATACTAGCGCGCTCATCACAGTTAGTTGTAAGAGCATTACAGGAATGTTTTTATGTATACGTTTCATAACTTTACAAATTAAGTATACGAATCTACTCAATATTTTTGGTACTGAGGCATTTAGATTGTTAATTAAAATGTAAATTTTGTGTTGAGATTTATTTAATAGAATGAGATTTATTTGGTTTTCTTTTCAAACTTATTTCTTAAAGATAAGGTTGCCGCATGCTAATGGATTCGAGTGGGAGTGTGGGAATCTTTTCTTGTAACGTCCGTTAGCAGCTGTTTTTTTATTAGAATTTTAGTTTAAATAAAACTTTTAAAACTTTTTCGGTAATTTCTCTATGATCTTTAAGTTGGTTATCAGTTATATCAACAGTTGCTCTTTCGTGAACCAATTTACTTCTTAAATCGTAGTAATATTTTATTTTTTTCCAATCAATATCTGTTATATCTTTTTTAGACACATATTTTTTTATTTCGTCAACCACTAAATGTCTTTTTGCAAATATTCTTTGAATATCGGTATCAGTATAGTATTTTGATGTTACATCATTAACTAAAAACTCTTTAAAAGATATTTCTAAAGCACTGTCTAACATTAATAAAGCAATTCTATTTTTAGTTTCAATTCGTTGTTTTGAAATATAGTCAACAGCAATAATGCTTTCATAAAGCCCTTTAGTCCAAGGTTTAGATTTACTCACATTTGCATTTTTGTTTTTCACAACATCAATAAACTTTACGTTTACAGTTGGTAAATTTAATAAATAGGATTTTGAAGTTGAATTAAAGTCAGGAACACTAATTTTTGAAATTTCACCAGTATTATATTTGAATACTGTTTCAGGCCATTCTCCTGCTAATCTTCTTGATAAAGATGTAAAATTTTTTACTATTTCTAATAACCATTTTTGTAAATCTTTGAATACAGGATGATTTGTATTTATATCTGATTTACTACTATTCCAAGGCATATCAATTGAGGCACCATTTAAAGAAACAATTACCCTAGAAATAGATAAACTTGGATGTGGCTGACCAGCAATACCTTTTATAAAGCCAACTTCAGGACTTTTTAAAGCTTTTATGATTAATCTATCATTGCAATAAAAATAAACACCATATTCACCACTTGCGGGGCTTGATTCAGTTGTTAATCCTGCTATTACATTAACATTAACTTTTCGTCCCGAAGTAAGATTTAATATACCACTATAATCTCTTGGCTCATAACCTTTAGGGTATGCCCAATTTTCATATTTTTTACTTTTAATATTGATATCATCAACTAATATTTCAAAGTTTGATTTATCTAAAAATTTAGCATATGTATATGAAATAAAACTCTTTAAGTTGTAGACATCATCCTCGTCAATACTTATGCGGAGTTTTTGAAGATCAATTATTGTGCTTCCTTGTTCAATTTCGTTGACTTCGTAATATGGTAAAAGCCATTCTTCCTCTTTCTGCAGCCAATCCTCATCGAACTCAATTCGATAAGTTTTGTTTTTCAGATATCGGGTGGTTATTTTTATATCTTGTGACAAAGCGATGACAGCTCTTTTTGTGCCAACTCCAAAAATTCCGATTGTATTATCATCTTGAGTATTTGAAGATGCTCCAGGGCTGATTAAAAAATTTAGTTCACTTTCTTTTACTCCGCCAGAATTATCTTCAATTTTAATTGTTTTTTGGTGTTGGTCAAAATTAATTTTTATTTTTAATTTTTTAGTCCTATCGTTTTTAATCCAAATGTCTGTAGCATTATCAATTAATTCACTGATAGACCGATTTAAATCATAATCAGAAACAATTGACAAAATAAATCTTTTATGTGGTGTACCATCAATTTCACTAATTTTATTTTTCATATGTTGTGGTTTACGATTTTTAGTAATATTCCTGCCAGCGACCCGCTAGCTTTCTGTAAGTGTGGTTTTTATTACTGATGTTTACAAATATATCGAAAAATTTGAAAGAAAAGTTTGAAAATAGGATAGAAGTAAAAATGCAAAATCCTTACTGATAAATTCTCACTCTCCCACATGTACAACCCCAATTAGTAGCATTAATATTAATTATTCTTAGAACCAGCAAAATAACCAATCAGCCCCATAATAGCACTTGAAAATAATGTTACCACTTCTCCACTAACTGTTGTTTTTACACAATAGATTATTGTGAATGCGGCTATGAGTATAAGTATTAAAATACCAACTACTAAACTTTTAAAGTGTTGCCCAAAAAATTGATCAAATTTGCTAGATTCAGTTGAAGATCCCTTTTCTTCAATATTTTTAATTACTCGACTCATGGTTTTGTTTCCCCCCAAATTGTTAAATGAAACATTCTAAAGTCTTTTTTTTCATCTGCTGAAGTTCCATATTTAAGCCATATTTTTTCTCCAGATTTTAATTCTACTTCAACTGGGGCTGTGTTTTCAATTCTAGATGTCGAATACCAATTCATTAGAGTTATATTGATTTCGGAATAATCATCTGATATACTTCCTTTCGCTCCATATTTATCGCCTGTATCACTAAAATTGAAATTTACTTTTGTGTCAAGATTAATGTTATTGTCTTTTGCGTGAAAAGATAAAGAGTCATATTTATCCATCATAAGAATTACTTCATTATATATAACTTTCCGTTTTATCTTACCATCTTTACTTAATGCTGTAATCATATTTTTCTATTTTTATAAGGTCGGGTTTATTATTACTGCTAACTATTAAATACCATCAAGTTATCAAACAAATATATCCAAACTCCTACAAATGGCATTACAGATTTTCTGTACATTTTGTTAAAGTTTGGGTATAAAAAAAGCGTTACTTTCGTAACGCTTGGTTTTATTTTTTCTCCGCTATGGGTTTGTTTTTCTTGTAAATGGGTATAAAATAGCTCACAGTGTAGTTCAATCCGGCGCCAAATTTCCCGTCGTAGGTACGGTTAAAACCTGGGATGTATAAGTTGTCAAAGTTGGCAGGCTTTTTATCAGACACCAAATAGTTTAATCGCAACGAAAAACCTAAATATAAGTTGTTAAACAACTCGGCTTTGATTCCTCCTATAACTTCTATCCAGCTCGCGGTTAAGCCATTAAATTTTTCTCCAGAGGTTATAACGGTTTCCCCATAATAATTGGTAGGGTCATAAATTTTATAACTGTTTAGGGTTTGGCTAAAACTGCTTACCCCATAACGCATTCCTACATAAATCATGTTTTCCATGTCGAGCCAGTTTTCAAACGAGTTGTAATCAAAACCTGCTTTAAAATAGGTGCCTTTTGTAGTAAAGTTCAAACGGTCATCGTCTACAGTTTTGTCTTCATTGCCAAGTTCTCCAGCAATATAAAAACGACGGGTTAAACGGTAATCTCCTACCAATTCTAATCCTCTGTAGTCTGTTTCATAAAAAGTTCTGGCTAAACGATGTAAATCTACTCCTAATCGCAAACCATAACGCTCTGGATAAACTACCTTGGCAGTGTCTTTTACTTGTGCAGTTCCAACAAACGAAACGCATCCTAATGTGAGACTAAAAATATATTTTAACATGTACTTCATTTTCGTTTTCAATATCAGGTTGGGTCACTACAATGTTTTGAATCCAATTGTTGCTATCAGTGGTTAAACTCACAGGTGTTGTAGGGTCCAAATAAAATAAAGTTTTATATCCACAAGCTCGTGAAATGTATACATCGCTAGTTGCATAGTTAAATGTAATAGCGTCAATGTTATCATTTGAAGTATCAGTGTCGCTTCCGTTTTGAATAAAATTCAAAGTGGTGGTGGTTGCATTGGTTCGCAAAGGAACTTGAATTTTACTTACAGCTGTAAAAGCAAAACCAGTAGCAAATGTAGGTTCAATAACGCCTAAACTAGTTACGTTTTTTAATGTAGTAGTTGCAGTAGCATCATAAAACTCAATGATTACTCTTGGAGTTACAGCAGTTCCTTCGGCACAAATGTCGTCTTTTTCGCAATTCCAAAATGAAACCGCTAAAAGCAAGGACAAGGTTATAAAAGCTATTTTTTTCATATTTATCTTTTTTCTAAAAGAATCACGTTTTCCACATGATGCGTTTGCGGGAACATATCCACTGGACGCACACGAACTACTTTGTATTTTTCGTCCATCAAAGCCAAATCACGCGCTTGTGTTGCTGAATTACAGCTTACATATACAATCTTTGGTACGTCAGTTTTTAATAACATTTCTACCACATCTTTGTGCATTCCATCTCTTGGTGGATCGGTGATGATAACATCAGGTTGCCCGTGTTGGTTAATGAATTCGTCGTTGAAAACGTTTTTCATATCCCCAACATAAAACTCACAATTCGTAATGTTATTGCGTTCCGCATTTGCTTTTGCATCTATAATCGCTTCTGGAACAGCTTCTACGCCAATTACTTTTTTCGCTTTTTTAGAAACGAATTGCGCGATAGTTCCGGTTCCAGTATATAAATCGTAAACCGTTTCATTTCCAGTTAAACCTGCAAATTCTCTAGTAATTTTATACAATTCATACGCTTGGTCCGAATTGGTTTGATAGAACGATTTTGCATTAATACTAAAATGTAAACCTTCCATTTCTTCCAAAATATAATCACGACCTTTGAACAAAATAATGTCTTGGTCATACAACGTGTCATTCAATTTCTGATTGATTACATATTGTAACGACGTAATTTGAGGAAAACGTTCCGCTAAGAAGTTCATCATCAATTCGATACCGTTTTTATCGTTTTCATAAAACTGAATCAATACCATGATTTCACCCGTTGAAGCAGTACGAATCATCAATGTTCGCAACAAACCTTCCACAGCTCTTGCATTGAAGAACGTTAGGTTGTTTTCGTTTGCAAATCGCTTAATTTCGTTACGAATCTCGTTTGATGGATCTTCTTGTAAATGACATTTCTCAATATCTAAAATCTTATCCCACATTCTTGGAATATGAAAGCCTAACGCATTTTTATTGTCAAATTCAGTTCCCGATTGAATTTCGGCATCGGTCATCCAACGCGCATTCGAGAAGCCAAATTCCATTTTGTTTCTGTAGAATAATTGCTTTTCAGAACCTAAAATCGGCTCGAATTCTGGTAATTCAATTTTACCAATACGTTTCAAGTTGTTATATACTTCCTGATTTTTATAGAACAATTGTTGACTGTACTTCATGTTTTGCCATTTACAACCACCACAAGCGCCAAAATGGGCACAAACCGTTTCAATTCTATGCTCAGAAAATTCATGAAATTTTATTGCTTTACCTTCGTAGTAGGCTTTTCTTTTCTTCATGGTTTGCACGTCTACCACATCGCCTGGTACTACATTTGGAAGAAATATTACTTTACCATCAGGAGCTTTTGCTACCGATACACCTTTTGCACCTGCATCAAGGATTTTTACGTTTTCGAATACGATTTTTTCTGTTCTCTTTTTTCCCATGAGGCAAAAATAAGATAATGAATTGTTTTATTAGAATCTTTAAAGAAAAAATATAGTGTATTAGCTAATTAGTTAAAAACATTCTGATGTTGATATCATGGAATTAGTATATTTGGGGAAATTAGTTTTTTTATGAAGCCAGAAAGTATTCAAAAATTAGAAAGTGAATTTGGTATTGAGTTTAAAGAATGTTATAGTTTTGTTTATGTAAAAAATGGATATATATTAAATGAAAAAGAAACAATAAAAGCACTAAAAATTGAAGAAGATAGTGATGTAACAATTAAAATTATTGATTTTTTAAAAAATGATTTACATGAAATTGAAGAATTGTCATTGAATAATGAAATTGATTTAACTTTTTTAAAAGATTTTAATAACCTAAAAAAGCTAAGAGTTGAGATTAGTTCAAAAGAGAATTTGCAATTGATTAGTGAAATTTCAGGGCTAAATGATTTAGTAATTTACATATCTAATATTGAGGATTTAGATAGTCTCAAAAAATTAAAAGAATTAACTTCATTAACATTTAGTACTAGTAGTGAAAATAATAATATAAATTTTATTAAAGAATTATCAAAACTTAAATTTTTGTCTATTCATCCTTCTGGATTAATAGATTTATCACCAATTTCATTTTTAGATAAACTTGAAATATTAATGGTATATTCATTGAAATTAAATAATATTGATGAAATTGGTAAATTAAAAAATTTGAAATTTTTGGATTTGGATTGTTGTGAAATAAAAGAACCTGGTTTTATTGGGGAATTAATAAAATTAAAAACCCTAAGACTAAAACTAAATGGTATTTCAAATTTATCTTTTTTAAAAAAATTAATCAAAATAAAGAATTTAAATATAAAATCAAACCCAATAAGTGATATTACAATAATTGGAGAATTAAAAAATTTAGAGTATGTAAGGATTAAAAGAACAAAAGTTTCCGATATTTCTCCATTAAGACACTTAAATAAATTAAAAAAAGTTGATCTCGAAGAAAATGAAATTTCTGACATTACAGATTTATTAAAAAATGATAGTCTTAAATCTGTCAATTTAAGAGGGAATAAAAAAATCGAGATTGATTTTCCAAAAGAAGTTTTAGAAGCAGGTTGGGAAGCAATTAAGCAATATTCTCAAAAGGCTAAGGAAAGAATTCCTTTTAAAAACATCAAGGTTTTGCTGTTAGGAAACCCAAATATTGGGAAGTCTAATTTATTAGAGTATTTAGAAACTAATGAAGTTCCGATATTAAACGATTCAACTCATGGTGTAAGATATAAACACATTGTTTTAAATGATATAAATTTTCATGTTTGGGATTTTGGTGGGCAAGAATATTTTCATGCAACACACAAATTATTTTTTAGCCCAAATGCATTAAACATAATTCTTTGGGGTAAAGACATTCCGAGAAATTCAGACGAAATTGAAAATCAATTTTTTAATTTAGATTATTGGTTACGTATTGTAGAACAATTAAATTATAAATCAAAAAAAGAAGAAGTTTTAATAATAGAAAATAAAATTGATTTAAATAACCCTATTAATCAAGAAACAATTTTAAATCAAAAAAAACTTTCTGAAAATTATAAAATACTTAATTTAAGTTTTACCAATTTTAGCTTGCTTAATCTCAAAAGAACAGAGATTTTTAAAAGTATTTTTCTTGAAAAAGCTGAAAGTATAATGTCAAAGTTTAATTATCCTGCATTTTATGAAGTTTTTTGGAGAAGAATTCAAGAATTAAATAAAGATTTTGTAACAGTTAATGAAATAAATAACCGACCTTCTAAAGAAAATGCTATTGCAGCTTTAAAGGTTTTTCATAACATGGGAATGTTATTGTATTTTCACGAATTAATACCAGATAAAGTCTTTTGTAAACCTCAAGTTTTACTTGAATTATTATATGAAAAAATTTTAAGTAAAGAAAAGAAAGATAGATTAACTCAAAGGGAAATTGAAGAATCAATTACAAAAAATTCTTTGGAATTAAGTGTTGAAGAAGTTGTTAATCTACTAAAGTATTTTGATTTAATTTTTGAAATTAATGATGAAAAGGATGTTTATTTTATTCCGCAATATTTAAAACCTATAAATCCTCATATAAAAGATTTAAAAGAACAAATTTTTATTGGTTCTAATATAAAAATAATTGGAGATAATTATTTGATGAGTGTTGCTATGCAAAAAATATTCTCAAAATATGGTAGCTTTGTTAGTAAAGATGATAATGAATACAGGTTTTGGAGAAATGGAATAATTATTAAAAAAGATGGTTGTGTTTTAATGATTGAATTAAATCGAGAAAAACAAACTATTGAGATATATCAAGACAAAGAAGGTAAAAATTTGATTCTTCAAAAAGAAATTGTAGATTTTATTTTAGATTTACCTGAAGATGTTGATTCACCAAAAAGGAATTTTGATAACCATAGGAATAAAAGATGGAGAGATGTTTTAAATTTTGATGACGAAGATTATTCACCCCATTTTTCTGAAAGAATCCAAGAATATGATGGGTATTTAGAGGAGTTTGAAAGTAGGAACTGGGAAAACAAATATAATTGGGTTTCAACTTTTTTTAATGTCTATGTTAGTATAGATTGTGTTTTCTTTGCAGATTGGAAAAAAATAAAAGAAAACGAGGATTTATCAGAAATAAATTTTTGTAATGAAATAGGAGAATTTAAAAAAGTAAATGTAAAAGAATATTGTTATTTGATTGATAAAAAAAATATGCAAGAAGACGAAAATAATAGAGCATTAGTAAAAGAAGTTAATTCTGTAACTAATAATTTTAACGCTCCTGTTAATATAGGAATTCTTGGCAATGATGGTAAAATCGAAGAATTTAAAGTTGTAAATCAAGAACTCCCTAATTCTAAATCAAAACCAGGTTTAACAAATGATGAGTTAATCGCTGTTAAAAAATGGAAAAATAATGCTATAAAGGGATTTGTTTTATATTTTTTATTTTCAATGTTTTTAGCTTACAACTATATCCAAGAGACTAGTTATATAATGAATAAATTGGAATGGAATAATTTTAAACAAAATGAGTTTTCGAAATTAATAATATTTGTTTGGAGTTGTTTAGGTGTTTATTTGTTTTATAAGCTCATTTATGATAGATTTTTTGATCCCTCAAAAGAAAATTCTTATATTGATTTGTATAGAAAAAGAAAAAAATAAACCATGTAAACCCACTTAGCCTTACTTCTCGGAATCAACGTTTCCGGTCACAATATGGTTAAAATAGACGCTTTGAAAACCGTTTTAGAAAATGTGGAATTTCAAAACGAGCGGACTAATATTCAATCGGGAAAGATTTTTGTTGATTCTGATAAAAAATATGGAGCTATTTAGTAGCTTTTGCTACCGATACACCTTTTGCACCTGCATCAAGGATTTTTACGTTTTCGAATACGATTTTTTCTGTTCTCTTTTTTCCCATGAGGCAAAAATAAGAATTGTTGTGCGGATTTGATAAGATTTTTTCGATTTCTACAATTTTTAAAATCAATAGTAGTAGAATTCAATTGATTTAATCGTAAATTAGCTAAAATGATTTTGAATTATGAGAAGCAATACAACGTTTACAAGTGCTATTTCCAATATCGAATTTCCCGAAAATGATAGAGTTTCAGGAAAAACAATTCGAACTTCAATTTTAAACTTAATTTTAGAAGATTTCCCTGATTTTGATGTGAATGAATCGATTTCTGTGCAAGAATTGAATGTGTATCGTGAAAAGTACATTTCAAAATTTTTACAAACCGAAATTAGTCAGTTATCAAAATTAGAAAAAGATGTAGTTAGGTCTTTAGGCGATGATACTTCGTTTGTAGCTAAGGTTGAAGAGGAAGCTGATACAAGAAATTACGGTCAAATTGTAGCGGATAAAGTGGCTGCATTTGGAGGAAGCTGGACATTCATTATCTCTTTTTTTATATTTATTTCAATTTGGATTGGGTCTAATGTGTTTATTTTTACGAATAAAGAATTCGATCCTTATCCATTCATTTTATTGAATTTGATTTTATCATGTATAGCAGCACTACAAGCGCCAGTAATTATGATGAGTCAAAACCGACAAGAAGAAAAAGACCGTGAACGTGCTAAGAAAGATTACATGATTAATTTAAAGTCAGAACTAGAAATTCGAATGTTAGATGATAAAATAGATCATTTGGTAATGCACCAACAACAAGAGTTAATCGAAATTCAAAAAGTGCAAATCGAAATGATGAATGATATTTTAAACCGAATTAAATAGGAAATTCTATTTTTGCACCAAATTACTACCATGAAAACCCACTTAGCTTTACTTCGCGGAATCAATGTTTCCGGTCACAACATGATAAAAATGGACGTTTTGAAAACGCTTTTAGAAAATGCGGGATTTCAAAATGTGCGCACTTATATTCAATCAGGAAACGTTTTTGTAGATTCAGAAGAAGAACATGGCGCGAGTGTTGGATTTAAAATAAAACAGGAGATTTTCAAAGAATTAGGTTTGGAAGTTCCGGTTGTAGTTATTGAAAAAAATGATTTAGAATCGTGCTTTAAAAACAACTCATATCTAAAGGATAAAGACTGCGATACAAAGAAATTGTACGTGGCTTTTCTTTCCAAAGAATTACAAGGAAGTGCTATCAACGATTTAAAAATTAGTCAATTCAAACCCGATGAAGCTGCAATTGATAAAAGCAGAATTTATATCAAATATGCAATAGGAGCCGGAAAAACTAGATTAGACCAAAAGTATATAGAGAAGAAGTTAAATGTAGTGGCTACCATTAGAAATTGGAATACAGTTACCACTTTACTAGAAATGTTTGAGTAGTAGTTTCTAATTTTTTTCTTCCAGCATCCAACTTCCATCTTCCAACAAAATTTACTACTTTTGTAACCGGTTGATTTCTCACCACAAAGAAGGAATTGCGATGTAACAATCAATAACACTATTTTATGTCAGTTTTAGAAAAAATGAGTTCGGCTGAAGCAATTGCATTAGAAGACAAGTACGGTGCACACAATTATCATCCACTACCAGTTGTTTTGAGTAGAGGAGAAGGGGTTTATGTTTGGGATGTAGAAGGAAAAAAATATTTTGATTTTCTTTCGGCATATTCTGCGGTTAATCAAGGACATTGTCATCCAAAAATTGTAGGAGCAATGGTAGCGCAAGCACAGACATTAACATTGACATCAAGAGCATTTTATAATGACAAATTAGGTGTTTATGAACAATTTGTAACCAATTATTTTGGGTTTGATAAAGTATTACCAATGAACACAGGAGCTGAAGCAGTTGAAACCGCTTTAAAATTGTGTAGAAAATGGGCATACGAGAAAAAAGGAATCAACGAAAACGAAGCGCAAATTATCGTTTGTGATGGTAACTTCCACGGAAGAACTACAACAATCATTTCATTCTCAAACGACGAAAATGCTCGTAAAAATTTCGGTCCTTATACTGCTGGATTTATCAGTATTCCTTATGATGATATTGAAGCGTTAGAAAAGGCTGTGAATTCATCAAAAAACATTGCAGGATTCTTAGTTGAGCCAATTCAAGGGGAAGCAGGAGTTTATGTGCCTTCGGAAGGATTTTTAGCAAAAGCAAAAGCTATTTGTGAAGCTAATAACGTATTGTTTATAGCGGATGAGGTACAAACAGGAATTGCTCGTACAGGTAAATTATTAGCAGTTCATCATGAAAATGTACAACCTGATATTTTAATTTTAGGTAAAGCATTATCTGGTGGAGCTTATCCTGTTTCGGCTGTTTTGGCAAATGATAGCATTATGAATGTAATTAAGCCAGGACAACATGGTTCAACTTTTGGAGGGAATCCTATTGCAGCTGCTGTTGCGATTGCCGCTTTAGAAGTTGTTGCAGATGAAAAATTAGCAGAAAATTCAGAACAATTAGGAAAGATTTTCCGTGAAGAATTAGGAGCATTTATTCAAACTTCTAACATAGCTACTTTAGTTAGAGGTAAAGGTTTATTGAATGCCGTTGTAATTAATGATACTGAAGAAAGTGATACAGCTTGGAATATTTGCGTACGCTTAGCAGAAAACGGTTTGTTAGCAAAACCTACGCATGGAAACATCATCCGTTTTGCACCGCCATTAGTAATGACTGAAGAGCAATTGAGAACTTGTGTTGCTATAATTATTAATACATTAAAAGAGTTTGAAAAATAATATTTTTCAAGATGAAGTATAAAAAAATCCTGCATATTGCAGGATTTTTTATTTTATAATTTAGCTATTGCTGATTCGTATTTGTCATTAACAACTTTCCAATTGATGATATTGAAAATAGCTGTTAAATAATCATTTCGTTTGTTTTGATAGTTTAAGTAGTAGGCATGCTCCCAAACGTCAATTGCTAAAATAGGAGTTCCGCGAACTTCAGCATTTGGCATTAAAGGATTGTCCTGATTTGCAGTACTAGTAACGGCAAGTTTTCCGTCACTTTTAACCACTAGCCAAACCCAACCGCTACCAAATTGACTGTTTCCAGCATCAATTAATTGGTTTTGCAAATCATCAAATGAACCAAGTTCTGCATTGATGGCTTCTGCAAGAGCACCAGTAGGTGTTCCTCCTGTTTTTGGCCCTAGGATTTCAAAAAATAAATTGTGGTTGTAATAACCACCAGCATTATTTCTTAATGTTTTATTGTTTGTATCTAACCCTTTTAGAATTTCTTCAATAGATTTGGTGGCTAAATTTGTTGTATCAACTTCTTTATTTAACTTGTTGGCATAGCCCAAATGATGTTTTGAATAATGAATTTGCATTGTTCTTCCATCAATGTGAGGTTGTAAAGCTTCGTAAGCATATTTTAAACCTTTCATTTGAAAAGTTCCGCCTTCATTTACTTTTACATCTCCTGGATTTCCATAAGCAGTTTGTGTGGTTTCAACTTCAGGCTCAGGAATTTGGACTTCCTCTAGATTACTATTTTCCTTGCAACTTAGCATTAATAAGGATATACAAGATAAGGTTACTAGTGCTTTTTTCATGTTCTATAAATTGCGTTCTTTGAGTAAGGCGTTAATAATTTCGATGTATTTTTCTTTGGCTTCATCTGCCGTTAGATGTTTTACTTGCATCCAAGCGTTTAACTTAAAAGCATTTCTTAAATCTTGTGGATTTTGGTAATGTATTCTACTGGTGCTTTCTGAACTAGCTTGTTTATACAAACCATACAAAACTAGTTGCATATCCTGTGGCACCGATTCTTGTGGAATGAGTTGCGCATTAGCAAATGCTTCATCAAATAATGTATTTAAGTCCTTTTCGCTCATTTATGCTTTTTTACAAATAACAGTTTTATTACCGATGGCTTTTTCGCCTATTTTTACATTGACTTCTGTACCTAATGGTAAGTACAAGTCAACTCTTGAGCCAAATTTAATAAATCCAGCATCTTTTCCTTGAACTACGCGCATACCTTCTTGTGCATAGTTTACAATTCTACGAGCCAATGCACCAGCAATTTGACGATACATAACTTCTCCATAAACTCGATTGTTAATAACAACAGTAGTTCTTTCGTTTTCTTCACTAGCTTTTGGATGCCAAGCTACTAAATATTTACCTGGATGGTATTTGCTGTATTTTACAATTCCATTTAACGCATAACGTGTTACGTGTACATTTATTGGTGACATAAAAATAGAAACCATTAAACGCTTGTCTTTGAAATATTCTGGTTCATAGACTTCTTCTATAACTACAACTTTTCCATCTACTGGTGCTAAAATATGGTTGTCGCTATTGTCTGCAACACGAGTAGGGTTTCTGAAAAACTGTAAAATAAGTAGTAAAAAAATCAAAACAAGCACTTGTACTGATTTTAATAACCAAAAATTGTCTTTTAAAAATGCATCTGCCAAAAATATAAGTCCGACTGAAATAATTAGGGAGATGAAAATGATTTTTGAACCTTCTTTATGAAACATAATATAAAATTAAATAAAACAAATTAATGAATGGAATGACAAAGATAATACTATCTAGTCGATCTAAAATACCACCATGTCCAGGCATTATTTTTCCACTATCTTTAACACCAGCTACACGTTTAAATTTGGACTGAATTAAATCTCCTAAAGTGCTAAAAATACTCACGATAATTGCAATTACAATCCAAATGTATAAAATCTTAGATTCAATGTAAAATTTTGATAATAAAACACTTGAGATGATTGTAAAAAGCATTCCGCCTATAAAACCTTCAATTGTTTTTTTGGGTGAAACACTTGGAAAGAGTTTGTTTTTACCAAAATTTTTACCAACTAAATAAGCAAAGGTGTCATTTGCCCAAATTAGAATTAAAATAGAAATTAATATTTTAGGGTTGTACCCATTTTTTCCTACAGCTACATAGTTTGTAATGATAAATGGAATAATGATATAACCTATTAACAATAAATAACGTGTTGCAATAGTAAAGTTTGTTTTTTGACTATTGAATAAATATAACAATAGCTTTATGGAGATAATTGTTGATAAACTTACAAGTATAGTTTTTGAAATAATATCTTGGTTTTTATCCCACAAAAAGAAGTAGGATAAAGCAGCAATAGGTATGCTGAAATATAAATTTAATGCGGCTATTTTACAAAATTCGTAAACACCAATCAACAAAAAAACACCAAATAGAATAGCTAAACTTTCTTTTGAGTAGGAGATGCAGCCTAGTAATAATGCTATGTAAACGGCACCAGAAATTGCTCTTTTTAGCGTTTCATTCATTTTATAAATCTTCTAAAAGAAGTAGGTATAAATTTTTATGGCAACTTCCATAATGCAAAAAGTCTTGCTCTTTTACTTCTTCAAAGTATTTTATAGTAGTTATATTAGTAGGATATTCTTTTTCGTGTTTGTTTTTAATACCACGTAATCCATCTCCTTTTGAATTTACTATTTGACTTGTTGTTGCAAAAACAATCATGTTAGTAGGTAATTCGTTAGGTTTAAAATGTTTTAATTGAAGAGACGAAAATAGAATAGAACCTTCATCAGCAATTAAATTTTCACAAAATGAAAAGAAAAATTTTGGATTTTTTGGTTGCGTGTAATTTAGTTTGTTTTCATCTAATAAATAAAAAAGTCTAGCATCAAAACATTGTGCCTCAGATTCAAACCAATCGTTCTCAGCTAAAATATTTTCAAAATTTTCTGAAATTTCAGCTAAATTTTCACAATAAATAAACTTACCTCCATTTTCTTTGAAATTGAAAGTAAACAGTTCATCTATCGGCAAAGTCACATCAGGAGTGTACGGGCTCTTGTTTTCGGGTTTATCCTTATTGTCGCCTTCTTCCCCAGAAGTTCCAAAAAATTTTCTAAAAAGACTCATCTATCTTTAGTAGGTATTTTATACAGTAAAAATCAAAGATAAAAAAAAACTTAGTTCTTTTTATCATGAACTAAGTTTTTTATTAATATTATTTTGTTGATAAGTATTATTCAGCTACTGGACTCTCATCTTGTTTATCAAATGGTCTTTTTCCAAAAATAGTTTCTAAATCATCTTTGAAAATAACTTCTTTTTCAATCAGAATGTCTGCTAACTGCGTTAACTTCTCTTTATTGTGCTCTAAGATATCAATAGCTCTTTGGTATTGTTCTTCGATTAATTTTGAAATTTCAGTATCAATAACTTTTGCAGTATCTTCTGAATAAGGTTTTGAAAAATTATAATCAGATTGTCCTGAAGAATCATAGTAAGTGATGTTTCCTAGTTTTTCATTCAAGCCATAAATGGTAACCATTGCTCTTGCTTGACGTGTTACTTTTTCTAAATCACTTAACGCACCCGTTGAAATTTTATCAAAAATTACGCGCTCTGCAGCTCTTCCGCCCATAGTAGCACACATTTCATCTAGCATTTGTTCTGGTCTCACAATCAATCGCTCTTCTGGAAGATACCATGCTGCTCCTAAACTTTGTCCACGCGGAACAATTGTTACTTTTACTAAAGGTGCGGCATGTTCTAACATCCAACTTACGGTAGCATGACCTGCTTCGTGTATTGCAATGGCACGTTTTTCTTCTGGAGTAACAATTTTATTTTTCTTTTCTAAACCACCAACAATTCTATCAACTGCATCTAAGAAATCTTGTTTATCTACAGCTTTTTTGTCGTTACGGGCAGCAATTAAAGCGGCTTCGTTACAAACATTTGCAATGTCAGCTCCTGAGAATCCTGGGGTTTGTTTAGCTAAAAATTCAGTATCTAATTCCTCTGATTTTTTTAAAGGTTTTAGATGTACTTCAAATATTTCTTTACGTTCTCTAATGTCTGGTAAGTCAACATAAATTTGTCTGTCAAAACGACCGGCACGCAATAATGCTTTGTCTAACACATCAGCTCTATTGGTTGCTGCTAATACAATTACATTAGAATTTGTACCAAAACCATCCATTTCTGTTAGCAACTGATTCAGTGTATTTTCTCTTTCATCATTTGCTCCTGTCATATTGTTTTTGCCACGAGCTCTACCCACAGCATCAATTTCGTCGATAAAAATAATGGCTGGCGATTTCTCTTTCGCTTGTTTGAATAAATCTCTTACACGAGAAGCACCAACTCCTACAAACATCTCCACAAAATCAGAACCTGATAATGAAAAGAAAGGTACTTTAGCTTCACCAGCAACTGCTTTGGCTAATAATGTTTTTCCGGTTCCTGGAGGTCCAACTAATAAAGCTCCTTTTGGAATTTTTCCACCGATTGAAGTATACTTTTCTGGATTTTTAAGGAACTCCACAATTTCCTGAATTTCTTCTTTGGCACCTTCTAAACCAGCCACGTTTTCAAACGTAACTCTAGTGTCGTTTTTTTCATCAAATAATTTAGCTTTTGATTTTCCAATGCTAAAGATTTGACCTCCGCCACCACCAGAACCACCAGACATTCTGCGCATCATGAAAATCCATAAAGCACCTAATAATATTACAGGTAGTAACAACGAAATAATGTCGCCCCACATGCTTTCAGCTTCTTTCTCGTATTCAGAAATTTTTCCTGAAGCATCAGCTTTTGATAAGCTATCTTGAAAAGCTTTCACATCACCAATTTCCATGATGTAATGTGGACCTTTTACATTTAATTTGCCAGTAATATCATTTTTAACTTTAGCATGCGCTTTATCTTTTAAAGCCGCTTTTTTTAGATAAATAGTAGCTTTGGTATTGTTGAAAGTTACTTTCTCAACTTGACCTGCTTCTAAAAACTTGTTAAATTTTGATAAACTTGTTTTGCCCGGATTACTCAAATCTAACCCATCAGTAACTAAACTGATAGTAAAGAAAATCATTAGAACAAGTACAATACTCATCCATGGACTAAACTTAAAGCCAGAATTATTGTTAGGATTTTGTGCCATAAAAAAAATTAGTATTTTGTTTCTATAGTTGTGATTTTAGCATCACCCCATAAACTTTCAATTCGGTAGTATTCGCGAATGTGTTTTTGAAATACATGGACTACAATATTTACATAGTCCATCAATACCCATTCGCCATTTTCAGCACCTTCTACGTGCCATGGTTTATCTTTTAATTCTTTTGAAACCACTTTTTGAACCGACCCTACAATTGCATTAACTTGTGTATTTGAATTTCCATTACAAATCACAAAATAATCACATACTGTATTGTCAATTTCTCTTAAATCAAGAATGTCAATATTTTCTCCCTTTACGTCTTCTATCCCTTTGATGATGTTTGCTAATAAATCATCATTATTAATTTCCTTCTTCTTCATTTATTATTTATGAATTTATGCAAAGGTATCATTTTTTGTCATTATTTTTGAACCTTAACATAAGATTAAAATTTATTACTGCTAAATGAAGATTATCAAACTCAATGCCATAGACTCTACAAATACTTTTTTAAAGCAATTAGCTGCCGATGAATTGGTAGAAAATTTTGCAATTGTGGTTGCGGAGTCACAAACAAATGGCAAAGGACAACGGGGTTCGGATTGGGTTGTTGAAAGTGGTAAAAACTTAACCTTTAGTGTTTTATACAGGAATAATACAAATTATTTAAAAAGTTTGTTTACACTAAATTGCATTGTGGCTATAAGTATAGTTGAAGCATTGCAATCTGAAAGTAAATTAATATTTCAAATCAAATGGCCAAACGACATTTTGGCAGAAAATAAAAAAATCGGTGGCATTTTGATCGAAAATAGTATAAAAAACCAAGAGGAAGTACAATCAATAATTGGAATAGGAATCAATGTTAACCAAACCCAATTTGAGCATTTACCACAAGCAGCCTCGTTAGCTCTCTTAGAGAATACTATTTTTGATAAAATGATACTTCTTGAAAAAATTACAAATCAATTAAAATTTAATTTAGAACGCTTAGGTAGGGTAGGTGAAGATTTTTATTGGAATTTATACCATCAAAAATTATTTAAAAAAGACGTTGTTTCAACATTTGAGAATACAATGGGAAATCGATTTGTAGGAAAAATAATAAGAGTATCAAAAGAAGGAAAATTAGAAGTCTTACTTGATGATGATATGCAAACTTCATTTGATATCAAAGAAATAAAAATGTTGTACTAAATTAAAACCTGCTTAAAATCGTGAATCCTTTGTTAAACTTTTCCAAAAACTATTCCTTTTAAGTACATTTGTGGCAATTAAAAATAGTATTCCTTAATCTCATGGAAAAAAAAATATTCTCTTTTTTGTTTTCTACCCGTTTAATGGCGGTTTTGTTTATCGTTTTTGCAGGAGCAATGGCAGCCGGAACTTTTATTGAAGACGCTTATAATACCGATACAGCAAGAGTTATTGTATACAATACTTGGTGGTTTGAAACCATAATGGTGTTTTTTGTAATTAACTTTATTGGCAATATCAAGCGATATCAATTACACAAAAAAGAAAATTGGGCAACATTGTTATTACACCTTTCATTTATTTTAATTATTGTGGGTGCTTTTGTTACTAGATATATTAGTTATGAAGGTATGATGCCAATAAGAGAAGGTGAATCGGCAAATATTATTTATTCAGACAAACCTTATTTAACGGTTTTAGTTGATGGAGAATACAAAGGCGAGATGAAGCGTAAAACTTTTGAAAAAGATGTAATCTTAGCGCCTGAAGTGAAAGGTGATTCTTTTTTAGCATTTTTTGCCAGTAATGATTTTTCTATGGGAGGTGAGTTTAATAACATTCCGTTTGAAGTATTACACGAAGCATTTATTTTGAATGGAAAGGAAAAAATTAAACCATCTGAGAACGGACAATTAATGTTGAAAATGGTTGAATCAAGTGGCGGAACACGTCATGAACACTATTTGAAAGAAGGCGAAGTTCAAAATTTGCACAATATATTGTTTGCGTTTAATAAATTCACTAAAGGGGCAATCAATATTACTAAAATAGGAGAAGCTTATACTATACAATCGCCTTTTGAAGGAAACTTCATGCGAATGGCAGATAAACTACAAGGTCAAGTAACAAAAGATGCACCACAAACATTAATGTTACGCTCTTTATACAACATGGGAGGTGCTCAATTTGTATTCCCAGAACCTGCAATTAAAGGGGAATTGGTTTTAGAATCTAATAATGATTTCAAAGACAAACAGAGTGATGATGCTTTAGTTGTAAAAGTAAAAAGTCAAGGAAAAGAAGAAACAGTAACTTTAGTAGGCTCAAAAGGAAAGCAAGGTATACCACAAAGTGTTAAAATTGGAAAATTAGAGTTCACATTATTCTTTGGAAGTAAAATTTATAATACACCATTCAATATTAAGTTAGATGATTTTATTGCGGACAAATATCCTGGAACGGATAAAAGTTATTCTGCTTTCAAAAGTAAAGTTGAAGTAATAGATACCGAAGAAAATAAAACGTTTAAAGACAGTATTTTTATGAATAACGTTTTAGATTATAGAGGTTTTAGATTGTTTCAATCAGGTTTTGATCCAGACGAAAAAGGAACACAATTATCAGTAAGTCATGATTTTTGGGGTACTTGGATTACTTATATTGGTTATTTTTTATTGTATTTAGGTTTGATGGCTATTTTATTCAATAAAAACACCCGTTTTGCTAGTTTAAAAGAAAAATTAGAAAAAATAAAAGCGAAGAAAAATCAATTGCTAGGTTTGATATTATTTCTGTTTTCTACACTTACTTTTGGACAACACAATCACCAACCAAGTAATGAGGAAACGCTAAAATTATTAAAAAAACATATTGTTTCTGAAGAACATGCAGCTGAATTTGGAAAATTAGTCATACAAGATGCAGGTCGAATGAAACCTATTAATACGTTTTCATCAGAATTGCTTCGAAAAGTATCCAAAAGCGATACGTATGAAGGAATGAATTCTGATCAAGCGTTTTTATCAATGACACAATTTCCTCAATATTGGTATAATTTGCCAATTATTTATTTGAAAAGAGGTAACGATAGTATTCGTAAAATAATTGGTATTGAAAAAGACGCAAAATATGCGCCATTAGTATCATTTTTTGATGAAAAAGGAGGGTATAAATTGTCAAATTATTTAGAAGCTGCGTACAAAGAGCCTGTTCCAAATCAATTTCAAAAAGATTTTATTGAAGCAGATAAAAAAGTGAATTTATTATATTCAGCTTTAAGCGGACAAATTTTAAAAGTATTTCCTGTTCCAGGGGATAAATCAAATAAATGGCTTTCTTATTTAGAAGTTAATCAACCTACCGGAACCGCATTGGATTCTATAAAAAACGTGATGCCATTTTATTTAAACGCTGTTGATAAAGCTACTTTAAATGGCGATTATGAACTTCCAAATAGTTTGTTGAAAGGCTTAAATGTTTATCAAAAAAAGTATGGAAAAGAAGTTATGCTTTCTGAAAGCAAAATCAATTCTGAAATTCTATACAACAAATATGATATTTTCAAACGATTGTTTTATTTGTACATGTTAGCAGGTGTGCTAATGTTGGCTTTTTGTATTATACAAATTTTTAAGGATACAAAATTTATTAGAACAAGTATCAATATTTTCCATGGCTTGATAGGTTTGTTTTTTGTCATGCACCTAGCTGGATTAGCTGTGCGTTGGTATATTTCTGGTCACGCACCATGGAGTGATGCGTATGAGAGTATGATTTATGTAGGTTGGGCAACTATGTTTTTTGGTTTAGCCTTTGGAAGAAAGTCTAAATTAACAGTTGCATCTACCACTTTTGTAGTTTCTATAATTTTAATGGTTGCTCATTGGCAATGGATGGATCCGTCAATCGGAAACTTACAACCTGTTTTAAATTCGTATTGGTTGATGATTCACGTAGCGGTTATTGTTGCGAGTTATGGACCATTTACTTTAGCAATGGTATTAGGTTTAGTTGCTTTGTTTTTAATGATTTTTACCAATGCAAAAAACAAAGAGAAAATTAAATTAAGCATTGACGAAATTACCTATATCAACGAAATGGCGTTAACCGTAGGTTTAGTAATGTTAACTATTGGAAACTTCCTTGGAGGACAATGGGCAAACGAAAGTTGGGGACGCTATTGGGGTTGGGATCCAAAAGAAACTTGGGCTTTGATTAGTATTATGGTATATGCTTTTGTAATCCATGCTCGTTTTGTGCCTGCATTGCGTGGTCGTTGGATATACAACGTAATGAGCGTTTTGGCTTTTGCGTCGATTTTAATGACTTATTTTGGAGTGAATTTCCACTTGAGTGGTTTGCATAGTTATGCTTCGGGAGAAAAACAAAATGTAACGTATTATTTTATAATACTTGCCATTGTTTTAGTTATTGCCGCAGTTGCTTATCCATCTTATAGAAAGCATTTAAAACGATAAGTAAGTAATAAAATATAAAAAAAGGCTATCAAATGATGGCCTTTTTTTATGAATTGTTTAGCAAAAAACCAGCTGAAAAAGTTTAAATTTGAATAAAATAAAGCATCATGAAAAAAACATTTTTATTATTCTTAGCGCTAACTTCCTTATGGAGTTGTCAAAATCAAGCGCAAAATGCAACATTGCCAAACATACAAACCGCTAAATCTTCAGTTATGAGCAAAGAAACCATATACCAATTCAAAGTACAAGACCTAGAAGGAAATGAATTTGATTTTGCCACTTTAAAAGGTAAAAAAATAATGATTGTGAATACAGCTTCAGAATGTGGATTAACACCACAATATGAGCAGTTACAGGCAGTTTATGAAAAGTATAAAGATCAGGATTTTGTTATTGTAGGATTTCCTGCTAATAATTTTGGAGCTCAAGAACCTGGGACTAACAAAGAAATTGGCGCTTTTTGTCAAAAAAATTATGGGGTAACGTTTCCAATGATGGGTAAGATTTCAGTGAAAGGAGAGGATATGCATCCGGTGTACCAATTTTTAACTCAACAATCAAAAAATGGATTGCAAGACAGTGAAGTAGAATGGAATTTTCAAAAATATTTAATCAATGAAAAAGGAGAATTGGTGAATGTAATTGCACCAAGAGTACTTCCAAATGCTGCCGAAATCATAAATTGGATTGAAGGGAAATAATTTAGGATTCAGTGTTCAGTAGCAGTGTACAGTATTTGTTTACTGCGACTGAGAACTGCGACTAATTTTATAGCATTTTCTGCATGAAAACGGAATGCAACCAACGGTCAAATTTATAACCAGATTCTTTAATAAAACCAGCTTCTTCAAAACCAAATTTCTTATGAAAAGCAATACTTGTTGTGTTTTCTGAATCGATTACTCCAATCATAGTATGCAGTTTTTGAGCTTTTGCTAATCGAATTAATTCGGTTAATAATACTTTTCCAACACCTTTTCCATTATATCGATTGTCAGCATAAACGGAATGCTCGACAGTGAATTGGTAGGCTGCTCTAAAACGAAATTCACTATAATAACCAAAACCAGCAATAGTATTGTCAACTTCGGCTACAATAATTGGAAAACCTTTGGAAATTTTATCTTCAAAAATAGCTATTTGTTGGGCTAAGTTTCTAGGTTCATAATCATATAAAGCGGTAGAATTTAGAATATTATAATTAATAATTTCTAAAATAGCAGCAGTATCCTCAATTTGATATGGTCTAATTTTTATTTCCATAGTTCAAAAGTAGTATTTTTTGATTTAAACGCTATAATTATACTGACCAACTTTGTAACTTTGTAACTTACAACCAATCAAAATGATGTATCCTAAAATTCCTTTAGCGCAAAGTATTCTTGAAATTTGCCAACAAAAAGGAGTCCAACATATCGTAATTTCACCTGGCTCTAGAAATGCGCCATTAACAATTGGCTTTACCAATAATTCTTATTTTAAATGTTATAGTGTTGCAGATGAACGTTGCGCTGCTTTTTTTGCATTAGGAATTGCACAACAAATCCAAAAGCCAGTAGCTGTAGTTTGTACTTCAGGTTCGGCATTATTAAATTATTATCCAGCTTTTGCGGAAGCATTTTATAGCCAAACACCTCTTATTGTAATTTCTGCGGATAGACCACAAAGTAAAATTGATATTGGCGACGGACAAACTATTCGTCAAGAAAATGTATTTGCTAATCATAGCTTATTCAATGCCAATTTGACTGAAGAAGCATCAGAAATTAACGATCAATTGATACAAGAAGCTATAGCAATTTCAGAAATTAAAAAAGGACCGGTTCATATTAATGCACCTTTTGAAGAACCTTTGTATGAAACAGTTTTGGAACCAACTTATTTTCCAACGCTGCAATTAAATGAAAGTGCTGTAGCGCATTTCGTTTTAGCTTCGGAACATAAAAAGCAATGGGATAATTCAAAAAAGAAACTAGTACTAGTAGGAGAATTGCTTCCTAATGCTATAGAGCAACGTTTTTTAGATTACTTAGGCAATGATTCTAGTGTGGTGGTTTTAACCGAAAAAACCTCTAATTTGCATCATGAATCGTTTATTGATCAAATAGATACACTAATCACACCTTTTACTGAAGAAGATTTTGAGAATTTTCAACCTGAAATTTTATTGACTTTTGGTGGTATGGTGGTTTCAAAGCGTATCAAGTCTTTTTTACGAAAATATACACCTAAACAGCATTGGCATGTAGATGAATTAAGAGCTTATGATACTTATGGCGCTTTATCGCAACATTTTGAAACTGCTCCAAACACTTTTTTTAGTTATTTATTAGATGAAAATACTGTAGTAAGTAACTATAAATCATTTATTGCAAATATTTGGCAAAGCAGACAAGCCAATCATAGATTATATGCACAAAAAGCATCATTTTCTGATTTTAAGGTTTTTGATTTTATAAGTCAAAATCTACCAAAAAATATTCAGCTACAAGTAAGCAATAGTTCGGCTATTCGCTACATACAACTTTTTGACTTAGACAGAACAATTCAAGTATTTTGCAATCGAGGAACTAGCGGAATAGACGGCAGTACATCAACTGCTATTGGAGCCTCAGTGATAAATACAATGCCTACGGTTTTGGTTACTGGCGATATTAGTTTTTTATATGATAGTAATGCTTTGTGGAATAATTACATTCCCAAAAACTTTAAAATTATAGTTTTAAACAATGGAGGAGGAGGTATATTCAGAATTTTACCCGGGCATCAAGAAACTGAAACCTTCAATACATTTTTTGAAACTTCACATCAATTGAGTGTGTCTCACTTAGCAAAAATGTACGGTTTAACCTATTTTAGCGCAGCAGATGAAATAAACTTAAGAACTGCTTTTTCATCCTTTTTACATCAAAATAATGCACCAAGTATTTTAGAAATTTTTACACCTGAAAAGACTAATGATACGATTCTTTTAGATTTCTTTAAGGCGTTAAAAAAATAATGATAATTTAAAACAAATGTTAAATTATTTGCGTAAATTTGAGTTGATTAATCCCTTAAAAGAACAAAATTATGAGTAAAAGAGATGAATTAATTGCAAAATATGCAACTGATTTAAAAGAAAAGTGTGGCGTAACTGCCGATATGGATTTTTTGACTAAAGTAGTTATTGGTTGTGGTCCATCTATTTATAACGCAGATGCTTCAACAGTTTCTGGTTCTGATGAAAAAGAATTAGCAACAGTGAAGAACAATTTTTTAATTAAAAAATTAGGTTTAAAAGATAGTGCTGATTTGGATAAAGGAATTGCCGCTGTGATTGAACAATATGGAAAATCTAATAAAAACAAATACCGCGCAGTGGTATATTATCTATTAGCAAAACACTTCAAAAAAGAATCAGTTTACAAATAGTAGAAAATAAAAATCCTGAATGAAAGTTCAGGATTTTTTATTTTTATTCAGTATCATTATAAGAGTTTACTTTGAAAATCAATTGAAGTTTAACAGGCTCTTTTTTCGAATTTGGATATTTTTCGTCATTGACTCTTTTTTCAAACTCTTTCATAATTTCTAAATCTAAATCATCTCTAACGGCAAATTGTATTTCATTATTTTTCTTTTTTAACTCAAACTGAACCATAATTTTTCCTGATTTATCTGAATTTTTAAAAAGATCTTCAAATATTTTACTTGTTTTGTCAATAATAGTTTTTATGTCTTCAATAGAGCTGTTTTTTTCAAAATCTTCTTCAGCACTTAGCAACACTACTTTTTCTAGTCTGGTTTCTTTAATCCCTTTAGAAATTGAATCCATTTCTTTTCCATCCTGATATTTTTTTGTACCATTACTTGACTTTTTATTCGGTTTAGGAGCTTCATCTAACCACATCAATTTCAAATCTTTCTTCAATAAATTTAGAATATAATTGTGCTCTTTGGTTTCTATAATTAGCAAAGGTTCATCAATATCAAATGAAATAACAGACCAGTAGTATTTTAACTCATCTTCAGTTGCCTTTCTTATTTTGTACTGCTCAGCAACTTCTTTTTTAAGTTCATCCCAAATTATTTTACTATCCTTCACATCTTGACACATTTTCCCTTCCAAAATCAAATCATCAACGTGAAATTCAACTCTTCCTTTCTCGATTTTTTGAACATTTTCATAGTTTTTAAACCTTTTCCATAACTCAGGTCCAATAATAAGGTTGTCTTGCAATAGGTCATAATTACCAGAATTATTCAAATTGTCTGCTATTAATTTTTTTGCTTTTTCAACTATTTTACTGTCACAATAGTTATATACAATCCCTTTTGGAATTGTTATAGTTTCCTTTTTTTGGGCAAAAGATATTGTAATTGTAAGTAGTGAAAATAAAAGATATATTGATTTCATTGGTAGAATTAGTTTTTTGTTTTTTTATTAGCTTTTCATTTCTTGTACAATCGCAGCTTCAAGTACATCAATATTTATATCTTTTAGTGTTTTAAATTTGATACAATAGCCTGATATGCTAGCTTTACCTATCGTACTGCCATAGGTTTCGAGTAAATATTTTTTGTCTTCAATTCCCATAATATAAACAGAAATTCCAGTTGTGTTTGCACTTAATCCAATTTTATAGAACTCTTTAGTTGTACCATTGGAATATTTCAATAAGTGAAGCCCATAACCTATATTGGGGTTGGAAACAATTTTATTTTCATTGTTTTTACCATCTAAAAACCACAACTTGCACGCAGGAAATAGTTCAAGAATACGTTTATGCAAGGTTTGAATCTCAGTCCTTTTTGGCTCGGATTGACTAGTAATGTATTCTTGGATTTGACTTTGAATTTCCATGTAATATTGGATCTGTATGATGTATTATAAATCTAAAATAAATTACGTGTTGAGATTTCTCTATAGTTATAAAAAATACCAATTACTTTTTATTTTTACCAGAGTTAAATTTAAAACGTTCTACAGGATTTTCGGGTTTTACCTTTTTATCTGTTGGTTTTCCTTTTCCAAATGGTTTTTTAGCTTCGGTAGTTTTAGCTTTAAAAGGCTTTTTATTTCCTTCTTTTGTGTTAGTATTTTTAGGAGAGGTATCTTTCTTGTAAACTTCTTTCAAAGGCACTTTAGTTGCTTTTACTGCGTTCAAAACTTCCATCGGTTGTTTAGGATCTTCTTTAGTGCCACGTAAATAGATAACCAGACCATTTAAAAAATTGCGCAATAACTGATCACCACATTCCATAAAATTGGGATGGTCATCACTGCGAAAAACATTGCCTAATTCACCTTTAGAAACTCTAAAATTTACCAAATTTAATATCTCAATAATTTGGTCATCACGCAATTGCAATGCCACGCGTAACTTTTTAAATACATCATTATTATTCATCTAAATATTTTTTAATAATTCAAAACTAACAGAGCTATCATTTCACTCAAAAAAGCCAAAGATACGCTTTTGCAAATTCTCTTGCCCATAATTTTTCGTTATGTTTTCCGCCTATTACAACTACTTTTTTTGTTAAATGTTCACAAGAGCAACGTTTGTCGTTTACTAAGTCCACCATTTTATTCATATCACTAACCATAGTTTCGCTTTCGGCATCTCCACACATAAAATATAATTTGGTTTTTAATGTTTTTAATTTTTCGGTTTGAACATATAATGCTGGATTAAACCAAAAGGAAGGAGAGAATACCATTGCTTTTCCAAATACTTTCGGATATTGTAAAGCGGCATAATATGAAACCAATCCACCTAATGAGCTACCACCAATGGCGGTATTATATTTCCCAGTTTTAGTTCTATAGGTGCTGTCTATTCTTGGTTTTAAAGTATTGACAATAAAGTCCAAATATGAGGCAGCACCGCCACCACCATATTCTTCATGCTTAAATGGAGTCAATTCATCAATTCGTTTTTCATTCCCATGTGCAATTCCAACTACAATTACTTCAGCTTTCAAACTATCTAAAGTTTCATCAATACGCCATTCACCAGCATATGAGGTACTGGCATCAAACAAGTTTTGTGCATCATGCAAATAGAGTACAGGATATTTTTTGGTGGTAGCATTATAATTCTCTGGCAAATACAACCATATTTTTTTCGTGCTTTGCAATTGAGGAGCTTCTATCACAAAAGTAGAAACATTTTTTTGGGCATTACAAAATGGAAATGTTAATAAAAAAAACAACGGATATAGGAATAAATGCTTTTTCATTTTTATATTTGATAAATCAACAAGTTATAAAATTAGTATTTTGATGGAGACTTACCAAGAAAAAATCAGTTTGTTACAAGAAATGATTGCATTTGCTCTAATTGATGGAGAATTGCATGATAGAGAATACGATTTTTTAGAAATTGTTGCACAAGAATTAGAAATTGATAAAACTACTTTTTTAGAATTATTTAAAAATAGAGGCGAAATTCAAGTAATCAAAGATGAGTTTAACAGAATTTGTCAATTCTATCGTTTGGCATTATTGATGCATTGCGATGGAGTATTGCATGAAAGAGAGCAAATCAAAATTAACGAAATTGGTATTAATATGGGACTAAATCCTTATGCCATGAAGAGAGTTTTGCATCTAATGAAAGCGGCTCCAGATAGAATGGTTTCTGGTGAAATACTGCTTTCTGTTTTTAGTGAGCAACACAATTAAGGGCTAGACAACAATTGTTTTACCGCAATTTTTCATATTTTTGACACCTAATTAATTCCAATCCTTTGAAACCAAATTCAAAAATCTATTTCGCATCAGACCAACATTTTGGAGCACCAACGCCCGAATTGAGTTTTCCTAGAGAACAAAAATTTGTAGCTTGGTTAGATGAAGTGAAACAGGATGCCGCTGCAATTTTCTTGTTAGGAGATTTATTCGATTTTTGGTTTGAATACAAAACAGTGGTTCCAAAAGGATTTGTTAGAGTTTTAGGGAAATTAGCAGAAATTAAGGATTCAGGTATTCCAATCTACTTTTTTGTGGGGAATCATGACTTATGGATGAGTGATTATTTTCATAAAGAATTGAATATTCCAGTTTATCACGATAATCAAGAATTTACTTTTAACGAAAAAACGTTTTTAATCGGGCACGGTGATGGAAAAGGGCCTGGTGATATGGGCTACAAACGAATGAAAAAAGTCTTCACCAATCCGTTTTCAAAATGGTTATTTCGTTGGTTACATCCGGATGTTGGTGTGAAATTAGCCCAATATTTATCAGTAAAAAACAAACTGATTTCAGGTGTAGAAGATGTGAAATATTTAGGAGAAGACAACGAATGGTTAGTTCAATATTGTAAACGAAAGTTAGAAACTAAAGAGTACAATTACTTTGTTTTTGGACACCGTCATTTACCATTGGAAATCGAATTAACCGAAAATTCTAAATACGTAAACTTAGGCGACTGGATTGGTTATTTCACCTATGGCGTTTTTGATGGCGAAAAAATGGAATTGAAAGAATTCAAAAATTAAATCGTTTCCAAATCTTTTTCGATATCCAATTCTCTAAACTTTGGTGATGCTACAGCGGTAACACCTACAATGCCTAATGTCATAATACCGCCAAAAACTACTGCATTCACAACTCCCATCAATTTAGAAGCTAAGCCACTTTCAAAAGCACCCAATTCATTAGATGAACCCACAAATATCGAATTCACAGAAGAAACGCGTCCTCGCATGTGGTCAGGCGTATAAATTTGTAGAATAGTTTGTCGAATTACTACAGAAATTCCATCTGTAACTCCACTTAAAAATAACGCCACTACCGATAACCAAAAGTTAGTCGATAATCCGAAAACAATAATACAAACTCCAAATCCGAAAACAGCCAATAATAACTTTTTACCTGCTTTTTGATGTAATGGAATAGAAGTCGAAATCAACATGGTAATTAAGCCGCCAATTGCTGGAGCTGCTCTCAAAATACCAAAACCTTCCGAACCTACTTTTAAAATATCTTGCGCAAAAATGGGTAATAAAGCAACAGCTCCACCGAATAAAACCGCAAACATATCTAAAGAGATAGCATTCAAAATAGGTTTTGAACTAAACACAAACGACAATCCTTCTTTCAAACTTTTGAAAATTGGTTCGCCTAATTTTGGATTCAAAATCGGTTTTCTTTCAATTTGTGTCAATACGACTAAAGCCATTATCACACAAAAAACAACAAAAACCAATGACCAAAACACACCAATCCAACCAATTGCAAATCCCGCCAAAGCTGGCCCAATTACAGCTGCTACTTGCCAAGTAGAACTACTCCATGTCGCTGCGTTAGGTTGTTCTTTTTTAGGAATAATTAATCCCAACAAACTAAAAACGGAGGGAATTAAAAATGCACGAATGATTCCGCCCACGAAAACTAGAGCGTAAATTCCGTATAAAATGGCGTTTTTTGAAAAAGAATCGATAAAATTCGGATGCACTAACAAACAAAACAAAGCACTGATAATTGCTAATCCAGAAAAGCATTTGATTAACAAACCTTTTTTCTCATTTTGATCTACAATGTGTCCGGCAAACAACGCCATACTTATTGCGGGAATTATTTCCATCAAACCAATTAATCCCAATGATAACGGGTCTTTCGTGATGCGATACACTTCCCACTCAATCAATACAAATTGCATCGACCAGGCTAATACAATAAATAATCTCATAGCTAAAAACCATCGAAATTCCGGTATACGTAAAGATGAAAAAGGGTCTTTTTTAGCCATTTGAAGTATTGATATCGCGTAATTGCAGTTGCAAAGTTACAGTATCTTTCCATTCATTTTCTTCCAAAGAGAAAATTCCATCAAATTTATTTTTGTTGGTAACTAAGTCTAATTTATTTCCCAATCCAAAACCAATTGCTCCAAAACTCTCAGAATTTCCTTGCTTTACGAATGCTTTCAAGTGTTCGTTATCGGAACCCAATGTTTTCGCATAACCTGAATCAGTTAATCCTTTCGCTAAAAATAAAGGCGTCATGTTTTCGGGTCCGAAAGGTTCGAATTGTTTCAACAAACGCATTAATTTCTGATTGATTTCGGACAATTCGATTTCAGCATCGTATGAAATTTCAGGAGTCAATAAATCGGGATGAATGGTTTCTTGCACGACTTTTTCGAAAGCATTTTTGAAATTCTCGTAGTTTTCTTCCAAAAGAGTCATTCCAGCGGCATACATGTGACCTCCGAATTGCTCCAAATGTTCCGCACACGCTTCCAACGCATTATAAATATCAAAATCTTTCACCGAACGCGCTGAAGCTGCTAATTTCTCACCACTTTTTGTAAAAACAATCGTTGGACGATAATAATTTTCAACCAATCGTGAAGCCACAATCCCAATAACGCCTTTGTGCCAATTTTCTTGGTAGACGACGGTTGAAAATCGTACTTGCTCATTGTTTTCTTCAATTTGAAGTAAGGCTTCTTTCGTAATTTGTTTGTCTAACTCTTTTCTATCGGAATTATGTTGTTCGATTTCGGAAGCGAATTGTTCGGCTTGGTCTAAATCATATTCGGTTAACAACGCAACGGCTTCGTTTCCGTGTTTGATTCTTCCTGCTGCATTGATTCTTGGCGCTACGATGAAAACCACATCCGTAATCGTCAACACTTTTTTCTTTACATTTTGAATCAATGCTTTTATTCCTGGTCTCGGATTCGAATTAATCACTTCTAAGCCAAACTTCGCCAACACTCGATTTTCACCATTAATCGGAACAATGTCAGCCGCAATAGCAGTCGCTACCAAATCTAAATATTCTACTAAATCTTCAATGGTTTGATTTCGATTTTCGGCTAAAGCTTGAATCAGTTTGAATCCAACACCACAACCACACAATTCATCATATGGATACGAACAATCGTCTCGTTTTGGATCTAAAACTGCAATCGCATCAGGCAAAATATCGCCTGGACGGTGGTGGTCGCAAATAATAAAATCGATGTTTTTTGCTTTGGCATAATTGATATGATCAATAGATTTGATACCACAATCCAAAGCTATAATTAAGGAAATATCGTTGTCTTCGGCATAGTCAATTCCCATATAGGAAATGCCGTAACCTTCTGCATATCTATCAGGAATATAGGTCGCAACATTCGGATAAAAACTTCGTAAATAACTTGAAACTAAGGAAACAGCCGTTGTTCCATCGACATCGTAATCCCCGAAAACTAATATATTTTCGTTGTTCGCAATAGCTTTTTCGATTCGCGCCACGGCTTTGTCCATATCTTTCATGAGATACGGATTGTGCAAATCGGCTAAAGTGGGACGGAAAAAGGTTTTGGCTTGTTCGAAGGTTTCGATTCCTCTTTGAACTAAAAGTGTCGCAATAATTTCATCGACTTGAAGGGCGCTCTGAATGGCTTGTACTTTTTCTGGATTTGGCTTAGATTTTGGATTCCAACGCATAGTTTAATTACGAATTAAAAATTATGAATTATTTGTTTTGGCTTATATAATTGAATGACAAAGGTATAAATATTTTTTATTTTTTCGGTTGTCATTTCGACGTAAGGAGAAATCACATAATCTTTTAAAAAATTACTACTGAAAATGATGATTTAAAAATTCGAAATCAGGATTCATATTTCTAATTAAATCCATCTTCTTTTCTCGTCTCCATTTTTTAATTTCTTTTTCTCTTGCAATTGCTTCTTCAACCCACACGAATTTTTCATAATAAACCAGAAACTCTAAATTATATTTTGAAGCAAACGTTTTATTACCTAGTTCCAAATTTTCTTTGTGTTGACTTAATCGCTCTTTCAAATTATTTGTCATTCCAATATAATAGGTAGAACGATATTTATTGGTAATGATATAGACATAATAAGAATGAAAACCTATTTGTGGATTAAATTCATTCATGCTTTTTAACTTTATGTGATTTCTCCTTACGTCGAAATGACAAACTAACTATATTTTATGATAAAAAATCGCCACCTCAACTTTAGCAAATTGACGGAACATTTCCATCACTCCACAATATTTTTCTACCGATAAATTCACGGCTTTTTCTAGCTTTTTCTCGTCTAAATTACTGCCATAAAAATGATAATCTACTTTTACTTTGTGATACGTTTTAGGATGTTCTTCGGTTAATTCGCCTGAAGTTTCAATTTTGAAATCGGCTACTTCTAACTTCATTTTTTCCATTAAAGAAGCAACGTCTAAACCTGTGCAACCCGCTAAAGCCGATAACATTAATGCTTTTGGACGCAAACCTTTTCCTTCGCCTCCATTTTCTGGACCCGCATCAATTGAAATGACATCGCCACTTGGGTTAGTGGACTCAAATTGCATGTTACCTTTCCATGTGGTGGTTATGTTGTGTGTTTCCATTTAAAATAATATTATTATGTTAACCTGAAATCGAGCAACCATAGCATTTAAGATTGTAAATTTTCGGTAACCAGAAAAACAAACTAATAGCTATTAATAGAAGGATCCAAGTTGTTATATTTAACTTTTGATAAAAAAATCGAAACAATGAGATAATAAAAAACAATAAAGCAACAAAAGACAAAACAATAGTAACATTGTCGGCTAAAGCTAAATGACTATTCACTAATTTTTGAATGTACGCAATAATAACAAAATAAATAAAAGCATTTATTGTTAGTAAAATAAAAAAGAATAATCCTACTTTCTTAAAATTCATTATCATTTCGTCTTAATTAAACCTCCCACAACCACAACAATCTCCCCTTTAGCTGGTTTTGCTTCAAAGTGTTTTAAAACTTCTTCGGCGGTTCCTCTTACGGTTTCTTCGTGCAATTTGGATAATTCTCGAGAAACAGAAACAGGTCTGTCGGCTCCAAAATATTGTACAAATTCGGCTAAGGTTTTATTTAGTTTATGCGGCGATACATAGAAAATCATAGTGCGATATTCTTCTTGCAAGGCTAAAAATCGGGTTTGTCTTCCTTTTTTATCAGGTAAAAAGCCTTCAAACACGAATTTATCATTGGGTAAACCGCTATTTACTAAAGCCGGCACAAAAGCAGTTGCTCCTGGCAAACATTCTACCGCAATTCCGTTTTCCACACAAGCGCGAGTAAGCAAAAATCCTGGGTCAGAAATCGCTGGAGTTCCTGCATCGCTGATTAAAGCAATGGTTTCGCCCGCTTGTAAGCGCTTCACCAAATTCTCAACGGTTTTGTGTTCGTTGTGCATGTGGTGACTATGCATGTGCGTTGCAATTTCGAAGTGTTTTAGCAATATCCCGCTGGTACGTGTGTCTTCTGCTAAAATTAAATCGACTTCTTTCAATACTTTAATCGCACGAAAAGTCATGTCTTCTAAATTGCCAATTGGCGTTGGAACGATATATAGTTTACTCATCAAAATTAACTAAACTTTTTTTCTACAATTTCTAAGAAACGGGTTTCATATTCTTCGTTGCCTGCCCAATTGTTATAATCTGGTTTTACAAAATCAACTATAAAGCCCTTAGCTTCCTCAAAACTATCAAATGTATTCAATTGAGAAAGTACACGATTAAAATCTTCAGCATTTCCGCCAAATAGTTTTTTCTCAAACGCAATACGATCGTTCAAACCAATGTTAATGCCTTTGTTTAATTTATCGTTTAAAGACAAAGGTTTGTCTTCTTTCTGAACTTTTTCAACCGTTTTTTTAACTTCTTCTTCAATAACAACAGAAGCGGTTTCGGATGTCTTCGCTGTAATTTCTTCTGGTGGCGTAGCTTCAAAAATAGTTGCATTAGCTTGCTCAACAGCTACAGGAACATCTTCTACTTTTACAAAATCCAATTCTTTATAATCATGCACCAACATATCTTCAAATGAAATTTGTTTTGCAGGTTCTTCCTTTTTTTGTGCAACGATAGGTTCTTCTGTAATAATTTCTTCTTCAATAGATGTCTCTTCCATCGGAGTAATCAATACTTCTTCTTCCTCATCTTCTTCTTCCACAATTAATTCTGCTACCACAATTTTTTCTTCTAAAATTGGAGTTTCAACAATTGTTTCGGTAACAATTTCTTTTTCTTCTTTAACTGGCGCTAATTCTTCTGTAACAGCAATAGGTTGTTCAAAAATTGCCTCTTTTTTTTCTTCTAATTTAGTTGCTAAAACTTCTTCTGAAATTTCATTTTTTACCAATTCAAAGTTTTCTTCATAAAAACGTAAAATGGTCAATTGATCATACAAGTTTTTCGCTTCTTGCTGTAATTGAAGTGTTTCAGAATGGTTTTTTAATTTCAAAATGCGGTGGGCAATACTGATTAATTCAGCAGTAACTCTTTTCTTCATAACTTTATTAGATGGAATTGAATATATCGATACTTTTTTAATATTTTTGTTTTGCTTACAAATGTAGCAGAAAATAATTTTTTAACGTACGAAAGATACAAAAATGTTTCTCGAAAATACCGTAAATCAACAAGAACAATTTGGCTGGATAGAAGTAATCTGCGGCTCTATGTTTTCGGGTAAAACCGAAGAGTTAATTCGTAGATTAAAGCGCGCCCAATTTGCCAAACAAAAAGTAGAAATCTTTAAACCTGCTGTCGATACTAGATACGACGACGAAATGGTGGTGTCGCATAACCGCAATGAAATTCGTTCTACACCTGTTCCTGTTGCCGAAAATATTAGAATCTTAGCGCAAGGTTGTGATGTGGTTGGTATTGATGAAGCCCAATTTTTTGACGAAGAAATTGTTGCCGTTTGTAACGATTTAGCCAATTCAGGTATAAGAGTTATTGTTGCAGGGTTAGATATGGATTTTAAAGGTAATCCGTTCGGACCTATGCCTGCTTTGATGGCTACTGCCGAATATGTCACAAAAGTACACGCCGTTTGTACACGCACAGGAAATTTAGCGCACTATAGTTTTAGAAAATCAAGTGATGAAAAATTAGTAATGTTAGGCGAAACAGAAGAATATGAACCATTGAGTCGTGCCGCATATTATAATGCTATACGGGAACATAAAGAAGAAAAAGAATAATTTGAAACTGACAATAAGCCATATTATTTCGCTTTGTAAAGGTGTTTTTCATGGAAACTCAACCGAGTTTACTGCAACACATATTTCAATAGATAGCCGTTCTCTGCAAAATGGAAATAATACTTTGTTTTTTGCTATAAAAGGCCAAAATCACGATGCCCATTTGTATTTGGAAGAGTTGATTGCAAAAGGCGTTCGTTATTTCGTGGTCGAATATATTCCAGAGCATGTATACGAAAAAGCGAATTTCATTATTGTTGAAAATTCGTTGAAAGCCATACAACAAACTGCGATTGGCTATCGAAAACAATTTGATTTTCCATTTGTAGGAATTACAGGAAGCAACGGAAAAACCATCGTAAAAGAATGGTTGAATTTCTTGTTGAGTCCAAATCATTTAATCGTTCGAAATCCGAAAAGTTATAATTCGCAAGTCGGCGTTCCGCTATCGATTTTAGCGATTGAAGGAAATTATGATTTAGGCATTTTTGAAGCTGGAATTTCGTTACCTAATGAAATGTTGAATTTGGAACACATCATCCAACCAAAATATGGCATTTTAACCAATATCGGTTCGGTTCATGATGAAGGTTTTGCAAATCATGAAACCAAAATCAAAGAGAAAATCAAACTTTTTGAAAATTGTTCGGATGTTTTCTTAGAAAAGAATGCTGAAATTGAAGTTTTATTTCCACAAAACAGTCAAATACACACTTGGAGTTTTTCAGATGAAAGTGCGAATCTTTTCGTTTCGAAGAAAAATGAAAATGGTAAAACAGAATTAACTTTCAAAAATGCAACCAACACTTTTAGTGTAACTATTCCGTTTTCCGATGAAAATTCGATTGAAAATGTAATTACTTGCGTGAATTTCATGCTGTTTTTAGGAGAAGAAATCGCTTTTATTCAAAATCGTGTTGCCGAATTATATCCAGTAGAATTAAGATTGCAAGCTAAAAAAGGTATCAACAATTGTTTGGTCATCGACGATAGTTATTCGGTAGATTATCAATCGTTGAAGATTGCACTGGATTTCTTGGAACAACAAAAATTACACGATAAAAAAACGATTATTTTATCCGACATTTTCACGAGTGGCATTGCGGTTGAAACGCTTTATAATCAAGTAAAACAATTGCTTTCGAAAAATAAAATCGAGCGTATTATTACCATTGGCGAAACTATCGGAAAACAATTGAACGATTTACCGAATGTGATTTCGTTTGCCACTACACAAGAATTTTTACAGCAATTCAATACGCAATCTTTTCAAAACGAAACCATTCTAGTGAAAGGCGCGCGTGGGTTTAACTTCCATGAAATTGTGGTTTTATTGGAAGAGAAAAATCACGAAACCATTTTAGAAATTAATCTCGATGCAATTAGTCACAACCTGAATTTCTACAAATCCAAACTAAAACCAGTAACCAAAATTATGGTGATGGTTAAAGCATTTGGCTACGGAAATGGTGGTTACGAAATTGCCAAATTGCTCGAACATCATAAAGTAGATTACTTAGGCGTAGCGTTTGCCGATGAAGGCATCGAATTGCGAAAAGCCGGAATTACGACTCCAATTATGGTTTTAAATCCTGAAAACAGTAGTTTTAGAGCCATGATTGCCTATAATTTGGAACCCGAAATTTATTCGATTACGGGTTTACAAGCGTTTTTAAAAATTGCGCAACACCAAAATATTTCGCACTATCCTATTCACATTAAATTAGATACGGGAATGCATCGTTTGGGATTTGAACCGCATTTGATTTCCGAATTGTGTTCCTTACTAAAAAACAACAATTTTGTTAAAGTGAAAAGCGTGTTTTCACATTTAGCTGCGAGTGATGACTTAGAATTAGACGATTTCACAAAATTACAATTTCAACGTTTTGATGCGATGTATTCCGAATTAGAAAAAGTATTGCCTTCAAAACCGATTCGTCATATTTTAAACACATCAGGAATTTTCAATTATGCTGAAAAGCAAATGGAAATGGTGCGATTAGGCATTGGTTTGTATGGTATTGGAAATTCGGAACAAGAATTAAAAGTGTTGGAAAATGTAAGTACTTTAAAAACCATTATTTCCCAAATCAGAGAAGTTTCAGCTGAAGAAAGCATTGGTTACAGCAGAAGATATAAAGTAACTCAAAAAATGAAAGTTGCTACAATTCCAATTGGTTATGCAGATGGTATTCGAAGAGCTTGGGGCAATGAAAAAGGTTTTGTTACCATCAACAACCAAAAAGCTACGATTTTAGGATCGATTTGTATGGACATGATGATGGTGGATGTTACTAATATTTCTTGTAAAACAGGAGACGAAGTAATTGTTTTTGGTAAAAACCCTAAAGTTACAGAGATGGCAAGTGTAATTGGCACAATACCTTACGAGATTCTAACAGGCATTTCGCAACGTGTTAAAAGAATTTTTTACAAAAATTAACATTGTGTTAAAATTTTTGTAAATTCGTAAATATAAAAACAAAGTTAACCCTAAAAAATTAAGACCTATGGGAATGATTTCAGAATTTAAAGACTTTATTGCAAAAGGTAATGCAATGGATTTGGCTGTTGGAGTAATTATTGGAGCTTCATTCGGAGCGATTGTAAACTCTTTAGTATCAGATGTAATAACCCCAGCTTTATTAAACCCAGCTTTAAAAGCGGCACAAGTAGAAGATTTAGCCGGATTAAAAACTGATGGAGGGATTTTATACGGTAAATTTTTAGCAGCTGTTATTAGTTTCTTAGTCATTGCTTTTGTTATCTTTTTAATGGTAAAAGGAATCAACAGCATGAAGAAAAAAGAAGAACCAGCTCCAGCACCTCCAGCAGGACCAACACAAGAACAATTGCTTGCTGAAATTAGAGATTTATTAAAAAAATAGTCACTATACGCTACACTATATATTCTAAATTAAACCCCGATTCGTCGGGGTATTTTTTTATCATTGGGTATGATAGGATAAAATTATATGAAACAGTTCAAAAATAATTTTTCAGAATAAGATACTGTATAGATGGTGTATGGATAATGTATGGATAGTGTATGAATAGTGTATGGATAGTGTATGCTAAAGGTATGGATGAAGTATGCTAGAAGTATTGTTGAGGTATTTTAATAAAAACACAAATGATTTATTTTTGAATGCAATTCATGAGATAATTAAACTTTTGTGAAAAATAAGATTCTATTTGAAAAGTAATTTGATTATTCTATATTTTTGCACAACTAAATTAATTTAAAAAAAAATCGCTACGAAACTCGTTTGTATCAGTATGTATAAATAAATTTAAAGCGATTATAGATATCACAGCTATAAAATTAAATCAAAATATATGAAAGTAGCCGTAGTAGGCGCTACCGGTATGGTAGGCGAAATAATGCTTCAAGTATTAGCAGAACGTAATTTTCCTGTAACAGAATTAATTCCAGTTGCTTCTGAAAAATCAGTTGGAAAAGAAATCGAATGGAAAGGGAACACCTATAAAGTAGTAGGTTTACAAACCGCTGTTGACATGAAACCTGAGATTGCTTTGTTCTCAGCTGGTGGAGAAACTTCTTTAGAATGGGCTCCAAAATTCGCAGCTGTAGGAACAACCGTAATCGATAATTCATCCGCTTGGCGTATGGATGCTACTAAGAAATTAGTTGTTCCAGAAATCAATGCTTCTGTTTTAACTAAAGACGATAAAATTATTGCAAATCCAAACTGTTCGACAATTCAAATGGTAATGGCTTTGGCGCCTTTGCATACTAAATATGACATCAAACGTATAGTAGTTTCTACTTACCAATCCATTACAGGAACGGGTGTAAAAGCGGTACAACAATTAGAAAATGAATATGCAGGTATTCAAGGTGATATGGCTTACAAATACCCAATTCACCGTAATGCAATTCCTCAATGCGATAGTTTTGAAGAGAATGGCTACACCAAAGAAGAAATGAAATTGGTTCGTGAAACGCAAAAAATATTAAACGATAAAACTATTGCTGTTACTGCAACTGCAATTCGTATTCCAGTAGTTGGCGGTCATAGCGAAGCTGTAAATATTCAGTTTGAAAATGAATTTGATGTTAGCGAAGTTCGTCAAATTTTACATAACACGCCTGGCGTAACGGTTCAGGATAATTTAGATACATATACTTATCCAATGCCAATTTATGCACAAGGAAAAGATGATGTTTTTGTAGGTAGAATCCGAAGAGATGAAAGCCAATCTAATACATTGAATATGTGGATTGTATCAGATAATTTGAGAAAAGGAGCAGCAACAAACACGATTCAAATTGCAGAATATTTGGTTGCAAATAAGTTAGTTTAATTATTCTTTTTGAATGAAGAAAAAGCTATTGTATATTAATATTTTATTGATGCTTTCAGTGATATTCACTGTTGGCTATCAATCAATACACGCTTTTTCACACGAACACCATCATACTGTTGAAAGTATTGCGAAAAAGCAAAATTCAACAGATAAATCAACTACTTTTAAAACATTCACCGAGAAAGAAGACTGTCCGATTTGTGATTTCAAATGGGCGGCTTTTCTTTCTCCTGAACGTTTTCAATATACTCTTTTTGTACCTAGTGAGCCGATTCCATATTTAGATGCAATAACTAAAAATGAAAAAACTTCACAGGTTAGTTTCTTCTATTTAAGAGGACCGCCCACTTTTAATATTTAATAGTGTCTTGTGCCTAGTGCATAAAAGACAAGTTTGTGGTGCGTCATTGATTTGGCGTGCTATTGTCGTATATTAATTATTAAAAACCCTAATATGAAATCTTTTTTCAATATGGCTTTGCTATTGTTCTCAATGGCAAGCTTTTCACAATATAAAATAAGCGGTTATGTAACCGATACTAACAACCAAAAGCTGCAAGGAGTAGCGATACATGTAGAAGAAAACAATATAGAAACTACCACTGATGACTCTGGTTATTATGAAATTAATGCTTTGCCAAAAGGGCAAAATAAAATCATCTTTAATTATATCGGTTTTGAAACCAAATCTGAAATGGTTTATACTGATAAAGCGATACAAGTTCTAAATGTTCAATTGGTTGAAAAAGAACAGCATTTAGATGAAGTTATTGTGTCTACATTATACAACAAGATACAATCACAAAACGTGATGAAAGTCGAACATGCTTCGGTAAATTCACTCAAACAAAAAGGTGCTACTACTTTAATTGACGGATTAGCTACATTGCCTGGAGTTGCACAAATCGCTACAGGAAATTCTATTGGAAAGCCGGTGATTAGAGGTTTAAGTGGTAATAGAGTTTTGGTCTATTCTCAAGGTATTCGTATGGAAAATCAACAATTTGGAGAAGAGCATGGATTGGGATTAAATGCTTCAGGAATTGAAAGTGTTGAAGTAATCAAAGGACCTGCATCATTGTTGTATGGCTCTGATGCTATTGGTGGTGTAATCTATTTTAATCCAGAAAAATATGCTTCTTTACATGAGAAAGTAACTTTATTGGAACAGCAATATTTTACCAATACACAAGGTACAGCTACTACTTTTGGTTTTAAAGCTTCTCCGTCGAATTTTAAATTTTTAGTAAAAGGAAATTATACATCACATGCCGATTATAAAGTGCCAAATGGCGATAGAATTATAAATACGCGTTTCATTGAAAAAGATTTTAAAGCTGGAATTGGATTTGCGAATTCAAAATTAGCTACCGATTTTAGATATAATTACAACAATTTGAATTTAGGTTTGCCCGAAGAAGATATTGAAAATTCAGGATTTAGAAATCCGCTTTTTCCAAAGCAAGAAGTTGATAATCATGTATTGAGTTTGAATCAAAAACTGTATTTCAAAAATTCAAAAATAGAAGCCGATTTTGGATATTCATTAAACAATAGAAAAGAATTAGAAGCTTTAAATGAAATTGCCTTATCAATGAAATTGCAAACAGCAAGCTACAATTTAAAATATTATATGCCAAAAATGGGAAAATGGGAAGCTATTATTGGTACGCAGGGAATTCATCAAATCAATACCAATTTTGGAGAAGAATTATTAATTCCAAATGCTGAAGTGAATGATTTTGGGGTTTATGCCACTACAAATTTTGCTTGGAAAACAAATGTACTACAAGCAGGACTTCGTTTTGATAATAGAAATGTTAATACAACAACACATGGAATAGTAGGAGAGGAAGGCTATTTTGAAGGAATTAACAAACAGTTTACTAGTTTTAATGCTTCTTTGGGATACAAAACAAATGTATTAGAATCAATTACAACAAGAATTAATATTGCTTCTGGATTTAGAGCGCCCAATTTATCTGAACTAACTTCAAATGGTGTTCACGAAGGAAGTAACCGCTATGAAATAGGAAATGCAACTTTGAAAAACGAACAAAATATTCAATTTGATTTGAATTTGGAATACAAGAGCGAACATTTTGAATGGTTTGCTAATGGTTTCTACAACCATATTAATAATTACATTTACATCGCCCCAACTGGAGCTGTAATTGATGGAAATAATGTTTACAATTATGTACAAAATAATGCGCAATTGTATGGTAGTGAGGTAGGAATCCATTTTCACCCACATCCTTATGATTGGTTACATTTTACCAGTAGTTTTGAAAATGTAATAGCCAAACAAGATGGAAGTAATTTGCCATTAATTCCAGCCAATCAATGGAAAAATAATATCAAAGCAGAATTTGAATACGGCAATTGGTTCAAAGAAGGATTCGCTTCGATGTTTTTAAATTACACATTCAAGCAAAATAATTTTGGGGAGTTTGAAACCAAAACCAACGATTACTTCTTAGTTAATTTTGCACTTGGCGGAAAGGTTGCTTATAGAAAAACAAATTTTAATTTGTCGGTTAATGCAAATAATATGTTGAATAAAACGTATGTTAACCATCTATCAAGATTGAAAGCAGAGGGTATAAATAATATGGGAAGAAATATAATTCTTAGCTTAAGTTTTGCACTATAATCACAACAGGTAATAAAAAATCCCGCTTCTGCGGGATTTTTTTTATACAATCTTTTTAATAACTCTCAGTTTGTGCGTATGTCGATTGGTATCTGCATTATAAATTCCTAAATGATCTAATCTGTCAATGCGAACTTTTCCTGAAGCGTGAATAATGTAGTTGTTTTCCATCATAATTCCTACATGGATAATGTTTCCTTCATCATTGTCAAAAAAGGCTAAATCGCCAGGTTCGCTTTCTTCAATAAAACTTAATGCATCACCTTGTGTGGCTTGTTGCGAGGCATCGCGTAACAAATGATAGCCATTTAATTTGTAAACCATTTGTGTAAATCCAGAGCAATCTATTCCGAAAGGTGATTTTCCGCCCCACAAATAGGGAGCATTCAAATACATAAAAGCAGTTTTTACCAATTCTGATTTAGGCTTTACACCACAAACTTTCATGCCCTCAAAGCTATATTTGGCAGTATTGATGTCTTCGTTTTCTAAAAAAGATAAAGAAGCACCCAATGAAATAGGCATCAATTGATTGTTAGGTGTTGTGATGTAGTCAATTAAATCAGCATTTAGAACACTAGGGACTTTGTCTAAAAATAAATATTGTTCTTCTGTAATCGATTGAAATTGTTTATTGTCAATCCACCCCACATAACCGTCATAGGCCAATTCTACTTGTGCCCATTTCGCGGTAAGTTCAATAATTTTAAAGTGTTCGCCAAATAACAATTGTGAAACTTGCTCACTTCTGTCGCTCGCTTCTGCTCTAATTGGTACGATGGCTAAATTACAAATTCCAAACATAGTTGGTCTAAATAAAAAATGATGAATTAAGAATTTAATTACAAATGTAACTAAATTTCAAAATTCATCATTAGTAAAAGTTATAAATTATGCTCTTTCAATCACAATTGCAGAAGCACCACCACCACCATTACAGATTGCAGCTGCGCCAATTTTTGCATTGTTTTGATTTAAAACACTAATTAGAGTCACTATAATTCTAGCACCAGAACAACCTAGAGGATGTCCTAAGGATACAGCTCCACCATTTACATTGATTTTGTTATTGTCTAATCCTAAGATTTTTGCATTAGCTAAACCTACTACAGCAAAAGCTTCGTTAAACTCAAAGAAATCTACATCAGCTACAGATAATCCTGCTTTGTCTAATGCTTTTGGTAATGCTTTTGCAGGTGCAGTAGTAAACCATTTTGGTTCTTGTGCTGCATCAGCATATGATTTAATGTAAGCTAAAGGAGTTAATCCTAGCGATTTTGCTTTTTCTTCACTCATTAAAACTAAAGCCGCGGCACCATCATTAATTGTTGAAGCATTTGCAGCTGTTACTGTTCCATCTTTTGTAAAAACAGGAGCTAATGAAGGAATTTTGTCTAATTTAACGTTAGTATATTCTTCATCTTTAGTAACTACGATAGCGTCACCTCTTCTTTGAGGAACTTCTACAGGAACAATTTCTGTATCAAACTTGCCTGCTTGCCAAGCTGCTGCAGAACGCTCATACGATTGAATTGCGAAGTTATCTTGATCTTCTCTTGTAAAGTTATATTCAGATGCACATAAATCTGCACAAACTCCCATTGCGTTATTATCATAAGCATCTGTAAGCCCGTCTTTTTGCATACCATCCACTAAAGAAGTTGGTCCAAATTTTACACCATTTCTTAAATGTACATAATGAGGGATTAAACTCATATTTTCCATCCCACCAGCAACTACAATTTCAGCATCCCCAGCCATAATAGCTTGAGCACCTTGCATTACGGCTTTCATTCCACTAGCACAAACTTTATTTACAGTAGTACAAGCAACATTTTCAGATAAACCAGCATATAAAGCGGCTTGTCTAGCTGGAGCTTGACCATTTCCGGCTTGCACCACATTTCCCATCAATACTTCGTCAACAAGTTTAGGGTCTAAATTGATTTTGTTTAAAGCACCTTTGATAGCAGTTGCTCCTAATTTTGTAGCAGGTACACTTGATAATGCTCCCATAAAACTTCCAATCGGAGTTCTTACGGCAGAAACTATAACTACTTTTTTGTTCATGATTGTGTTTTTAGATTTGAATTGCGAATTTACTAATTTTATTCTAATTTAGATACTTAATTTAATGCAATTCTAATTAAAAATGGAAATGAAATTGATTTTTCATAATTAACAGCAAAGAATGTATATTTTAGTATGTCACCCTTTTAAGGAAAGTCAAGCTGGTGTTTGCATTTTTTTGCATAAAGGTATTGTGTTGAATATAAGCGCTTTTAAAAGATATATTTAAAAATAAATAAAAAAAGTCTGATAATAGTTGTATATTAACGAATGAAACCATACATTTGCAACCGCAAAAAAGATAAGTTCTTACAGAATAATAGGAGAGGTGCCGGAGTGGTAACGGAGCAGATTGCTAATCTGTCGACGGGTAACCGTCGCCAGGGTTCGAGTCCCTGTCTCTCCGCTTTTTTTGTCTTCGGGGTGTAGCGTAGCCCGGTTATCGCGCCTGCTTTGGGAGCAGGAGGCCGCAGGTTCGAATCCTGCCACCCCGACAAAAATAAAATAGGTTGCGTAGCTCAGCTGGATAGAGCAACTCACTTCTAATGAGTAGGTCCCAGGTTCGAATCCTGGCGCGATCACCTAGTCCGTAATAACTTGATTTTCAAGATGTTACGGATTTTTTTTGTTTCTATTTCTAAAATATAACTACTTGTTTTTCAGTGTTTTAATTTATTTTCAAAATTTCAAAAAACGTTTTTTGACACAGTTTTGACACAGTAAAATTTAGTGTGTCAGAGTATAATTTATTGCAAAAGTAGATTTTATTGTTTTTAGTTTCGGTTTATCACCTAATTCAAAAGTTTAAAATCTCCATTAAATTAATTTCAAGAGACCCATATAAAGCAAACAGTTATTATTTGATGTTTTTAATATCCTATAGGTCCAAAATGTATATGATAATCAATTCTGTCTAAAATCACTTTGTTTATACACTCAACAGAAATTTTTTTCTCTTTAATGGGTCTTCCAAATAGTGCAACATTAGGAATGATTTGATTTTCAATTCTATCTTTAAACTGTGGAAATTTCCTTATAGACATTCCATAAATTGTTTCTGTAGGATACGAGCCAGTTCTCAGCGAACTAAAATATGAAGGGTAAATAATTCCGTCAAATCCTGATTTATATGCTGCTTTAGCAATCTCTCTTGAGATTTCGTAAGAATGATTTTCCGCATAAAATAAAAATTGAACAGAAATATCTAAACTCTCAAATTCAGTGCAATCTTCTTCTAAGATTACTGCCAAATTTAATAGTTTTAAATTAGATTTAGGCTGTAAAGTACTAACGAATAAATGGTCTATTGCAGTTGATCTGCATTCATGAATGCAAACTTCTAGATCTGGAGAAGCATATAAAATAGGTAATCGATTTGAGTCTAAACGACCATTACCTGATTTAGGAGGGCTATCATATTCAGAATGTTTTTCGGGCTCTTTTGGATTTTTGCGTAATCTGTAAAATTTAGCATCACTAGTTAGAGTTAGTGATGGATATTCTTTGATAATCCTATCTATAATTTCTTTTCTATATTTTCTTGTTTGCAATTTTTTTAATGGTTCAATATGACCTAACATCCATAATCTGGGACCATAATCAAAAAATCCAATACTAATATTCTTTTCAATTAAAACTACGTCACTTTTTAATGGTTCTTTAAAACTAATACTTGTTTTTTGATGTTCATTAAATTGAATTAATGGTGCAGCTCCATAATCAACTTTCCAGGATGTACCTTTTACAAAAAATCGATATGCCAAATCGCCTATTAGTTTGGCAGTTAATTTTGAACCGTTTTTTTTGTTGCAGTTTCTACAGTCTTTTTTATTTTTGATGCCAATTTTACGAGCATCAAGTTTCAAACCTTCGTCCTTGAAGCATTCTGAACATATTAAATGTTTTTGCAATTTATTGTTGGTTTTTGGGTTTCTAAAATATCACATATCATCTTTGAGCTTTGCGAAGGTGGGACAATCGAAGTATAAATAATCAGAATTAGAACATTTTTCCACTTTCGCAAAAACCATTTTATTGGCAGTTGTGCCCGCCTTTTTCTAAAAAAACAACCCAATCTTCAGCAAGTTCTAAGCAAATAGTTTTCTTATCTAAATTCGTTTCATTTGTAATAGAAAAACATTCGGTGTCTCTAAAGAAATTGGTATTTACAATTTCAGTTTTATATGGTTTACATACAACAATTCCATCTATGTCAGAAAACTCATTGTTGCAAATTTTTCTAATTACTGGTGTTAAGTTTTCTGCTGAAATGGATTTTAGTCCAACTAACAGAATAAATACTAATCCAAAACTTAATGAATTTTCATAATAGTAACTTTTTGTCTCTTTAAGTTGTTTATTCGCTTTTTTGAGTGTTCTTCTAATTGGTTCTTCTATATTGTCTAAAGTTCCTTCTCGATTTACATTAGGAAATTGAAAATTATATATTCCTGTTCCATCTTTATTAATATTAATTGGAAATGAAATGAAACTATTGGTCGAATCTATAAATCCACCTTTTTCAAAGTAATCCTTTTCAATTATTTTAAGTTCAACAATTATATTTTTGTTTTTATTTATATAATCTGCGTTTTTAAAATTTGGTGAAAATCCAACATCGTTAGAAACCTTAGAATATCCTATTTCTAACATAAAATTATCAAATTCAATTTCCGTTTTCTTTATATCCTCCATTTCTATTGTTAAAATCTAAGTTAAATTTTGCTGTTTTTTATATAAAGAAAATGATTCTATCTAAGTCTCTGTCAATTGCTGCTAACGTCTGCCGCTTCAGGAAGTAGTTAACTTTGGGACTATATACTTTCTACTAAGTTAAAATTTAAAAAAGGAAAATGCTCGCTATTTATAGAAATTGCTATTAGCAGCAGTGATATTTAGATTTCTTTATGACAAATGTGATATGCTCTTAAATAAAGTTCATCATAAGTTAATATTTCAATATTTCGAGAGTCACGTCTAAACAATTCAAAAGTTTTCTTTTTGATTTCCTTTACTTTATAGCTGTCTTGAGATTTTTGTATTTCTGTATCTAAATTGCCAATAATTAGAATGCATTTAGAATCGTAACCTTTCTGAGTTATTTTTTCTTCTTGAGAATTGTACGGTTCGCTTTCGAGTTTTATTTGTCCTGCGGCCTTCTGTTCCAAAATTTGTGAAACGGCATATATTAATTTGGTTGACAAGCACCAGCTGCCCGAACGATTTTGACCACTGCTTGTATTCACAAATAATTCTGTATCTGGAGTTTTCAATTCGACAAAAGTTGTAAAGTAGTTGTCACCAATTAAAAAATCTGCATTTACTTGTCCTTTTCCAGCTGCATCATTACCTGATGCTGAAAACTCCTTTTGTAAAATATTTTGATATCGATAATCCAAGCCATAACCAAAAATCCAAGGGTTTTTATTAAAAAAATGTTGCCATGCAATTTCATCTTTCGAGTTTTCCGAAATAGCGTTTTCTTCTTTTTTATACAATTGTAAATAGCCATTCTCATTAAGCAATCTATTAAATATTTTTAACTGATTCTTTCTGTAGCCTGTATTAACAATATCTTGACTTGTGATAATATCGTTATCTAATAATTGTTGAATTAGTTCGGCACCTTCAGAACCTTGCAACAATGTAGATACTTTTTTTTTCGTTTCTTCGTCGAGAATATCTAATGAATTATCTGCTAATTTTAATCTTCTGTCAGAAACTGTACTTAAGTCTATATCATGTATAAAATTTAAGAAAAGTTCTAACTGTGCAAAGTCAAACTTAGCGAAAGAAACTTTTTGACTTTCTTTCCCGTCAACAATTTTTATAATGTCTATGCCTTCTATATTATTTCTTGAAGGTAAATATTTGACTTGCATAAATGTTTTTGGAGCCAACTGTATATTTGTACTGTCATTATCTGCAAATACAACTTTAAAAAATCTTCCGTTTTCGATTTCGTGATTATAAAGTTGCTCCAATTTGAAATTGTCAATAATTTCTGCTGTATTTGGTTTTGAACCTCTAAGACTCATAAATTTTATTTTATGTCAAATATACATTATTGTTTAGACGGACTTGTAAATCATTACTGCTAACTATTAAATAACATCAAATTATTTTTATATTGTTATTAGTTAAATCAAATATATAAAATAAAAGATTATTAAATATAGTTTAACAAATATGGCTCAGTAATAGAGTATGTAAACACACATTTTTATTCTTTATTTTTCTAATTAAATTTGGGAAAAATAAAATTCTGTGCCACAGCTGTGCCACAGTTTAGTATTAACTTATTGTCAATCAGTGTGTATAAAAATCCTGGCGCGATCACAAAAAAGCCTTGCGTTTGCAAGGCTTTTTTGTTTTTTTTGTTATTATATCTAATATGTTAGAGGCCTTCGTATTTTCCTTCTTCATCAATTAGGTATATTTCCTCTAAAAACCATTTTTCATTTACTTTTATATAATGATATTCATAATCGGATTCTAAATAATCAAATACTTTGTCTTTAAATTTTGTAATAATTATGGCTCTATCGGTTTTGATATCTTCTTTAATTATTTTTTCTCGCTCTGGGCAGTGATTAGAATCGCTACCAAAAGAAATTCCTTGATGTATTTTTCCTTCAAGGCAATATTTTGAAATTATTTTTTTGTATTCTTTCTCAATGATATCATATTCTTTCCCATTTTGATTTAAGCCATATGCTAAATCATTCCATTTTTTATAGTCTTTTATAAATTCAATTGTAAGTTTTGAAGGAGTATTTAATGAACTCTCTTGTGAAACAACTCTATGTTGTAAAAAAAGACTCAAGATGACAAGATAAATAATTCTCATTTGCTATAGTTTTACTCCACACACTTAATAAAATCCATAAAGTACGTTTCAGGATTTGATTTGGTATTTAAAGTTTCTGAAGTCAATTCACTTTTTAGTACATAATCTTTTGAATCGCCTGCATATTGCACTCGCATAAGCATGATAGAACTATTTTTTAATTCTTCGTAGTTGGTTTTGGTAAAATAGAAGTATGCTGTTAAAATGCGGATGTTGTTTTTTTCTTTTTCATCATAGTTTAACACACTACAACTTTCTTCGTCATTTGCAATTAGGGTTACAATTTTGCCGTTTTTTAATTGTAATATCACTTTTGAAGTACTGTTGATGCATTTGGTTGGTATAAAATCTTTACTTTTTTGCAATAATTGCAAGCCTAACATTGGTGCGCCATCATTGTTTATCAAATTGAAAAACAGATACTCATTTGTGTTTCCAAAAATCTTTTCATCAATTAATACGTTTGGTAGTACTTTTAATGATGTAGAGTCCGTTTTTTCTTCTATATCATAAACACAATCTTTAGTTTGTGCTGTGGCTAATACAGGGATAAAAAGTAAAAGGGCAAGTATATTTTTCATTGATTTTAAATTTTGGTGCAAAGTAAAACTATTTTTTCATTTTTTAAGTTTGTAGTAAAAAAAGCAAACAATGTGCCACCGTCGCTAATTTTGTATTTCTTTTTGATGTCTTCTACTTTTAATGGGAAATTTCGGGTAGTAACATTCATTTTCTGATTTTGAACATACTTTTTTAAATCGTTTTTTTGAAACGGAATTTCTTGCTTAATTTCAAATCGCCTTCCTTGAAAATCTTTAATTGCATCAGTTGTATATAAATGGGAATGTTGGTGCAATTTATCCAAACCAAATAGTTCAGAAACCGCTTCAAAACCGCCAGATTTTAGTAATGCAGCATTAGGTTCATAAAGATATTTTTTAGGCAAACTAAACGTTGCTTGGTAGTTTTTTGTAAGCTCGATTGCAGTTGAAAGTATTTGTTCTTTTTCAATGTTTACCGCAATTATTTTTGGGCTATCGGTAAATGATTTTTTGATTTCCCATAGCAATTCTTTGACTTCATTTTCAACGGCTACAATATGAATGGAAGCAACATTTTTTAACTCATTTAAACCCGCTTGAAGGTCTAAAATAGGAGCGGTTTTAATTAGAATAGTATCTGAATATTGATAATAAAAATCTTGCAACGCTACTACATTTGGCAGACAATCGGCTAGCATGAATACTTTTCCTTTGGAATCATTTCTTCGTGAAGGATCAATATAAATACAATCAAATCGTTGTTTTAATTGGGCTAAAATTTCAGAACTATCACCAGAAATACAGGTTATGTTTTCTGTTTTTAATTGTGTGTAGTTGTGTTTTACAATTTCTGATAATTCAGTATTAATTTCGCAGTGTATAACCGATTTGAATTGCTGTGCAAAGTAGTAATCATCTATGCCAAATCCGCCTGTACAATCTATTATATTTTCTCCAGAAACCAATGAAGCTTTATATTTTGCTGTTATTTCTGAAGAAGTTTGTTCTATAGAAATTTTTTCAGGATAAATAATATTTGAAGCAGCAAACCAAGTAGGTAATTTGTCTTTGGCTTTCTTTTTTGATACAATTTGATGAATAATTTCGGTATAATTAGCGGACGGAAATGGATTTTTCTTTAGCGCTAATTTCGAGCTATCGATACTTAAATTTTCTGTAATGAAATTTTGAATTTCTGGATGTAAAAGTTGTTGAATATTCAAAATTAAAAATTTTTGGTAAGTGCTTTGATTATGCGATTATCAGGTAAGAATTCTTTACCAATTACTTTTAATGAAGTATAAAAAGGAACCGCAATAATCATTCCCGTGATGCCAAATAAAATCCCAGAAATTAGGATAACCAAAAATATTTCTAATGGATGCGAGTTGGTACTTTTTGAGAAAATTAGAGGAGAACTCACGTTGTTATCTATTAATTGTACGACAAACATTCCAATTAAAACGTAGATGGTAGTAGGTAAGGTTTCGGTGCTAAAATCGGCTCCTGTACCTATACTGTTGGTCATAATTAATATTCCTGCTACAAATGTTGCAATTAATGGACCAACGTATGGAACAATATTAAAAACAGCACATAAAAGTGCTATAATCAGCGCATTGTCTATGCCAAAAATTAAGAAAACAATGAAATATAAAATAAGAATTATGAATAATTGTAATAACAAGCCTAAAAAATACTTAGAAAGCATTTCGTTTATTTTTTCAACTGAATTTAGTACTTTTTCTTTTTGATTTTCAGGTAATACTTTCTTAAAAGCTACTGAAAATGAAGTTCTTTCTTTAAGTAAGAAGAATGAAATGAAAAGCACTGAGGCTAAACCCATTCCAATATTTCCAATAGTACTCGCAATACTATTTAAAAAGTTGGGAATAAATTCAAAATTAGAAAATGAAGTTAGTTTTGAGTTTTTTACTAATTGTTGTAAATCAATATTATGCGAATTCAAATAATTGGTAATATTATTTAATAATTGTAAGTAATTTTTCTCTAATGATTGGATGTCTAAAAGTGATAAATTTTCGCCTTGCGATACAATCAATGGTACAAAAAGAAGCACAATTCCACTAATAACAAGTAACACTAAAATCAGCGAAGTTACTACAGCTAATGTATTTCTAAACTTGAGTTTTCGTCTTAAAAACAAAACCAAAGGATAAAGAAGTAGTGAAAAAACAATAGCAACAATGCAATAGACAATGACAGTAGCTATTTGGTATAAAAAAAACAACAAAAGAGCAATTGCAGTAAGTATTAAAACTGCTCTTACGATTCCATGTGATAGTTCTTTTGAAGTCATTTTTTTTCTTTTGGCTAAAATAAAAAAAACTCGCCAATAAATAGCGAGTTTTCTCAAATAACAATTAATTAAAATCAAGGTTGTGCAAACGAATTTCTTGCACCACCTGAAGCGAAAATGGCAAGCATTCTGCTTTTTTGACCATTTGAAAACATATACATACCAGCGTCATCTGTGTAATCCATGTAGTTCATAGTCATTTCGATTGGTGTTCCAGTACATGTTGAATAGTGTGGAAATGCTGGAATACCATAATTTGCAGTATTGTGAGAAGGTGTATCTGATACTAAGTCGCTTCCGCAAGTTGCATCACCCCAAATATGTCTTAAGTTCATCCAGTGACCCACTTCGTGAGTTGCTGTTCTTCCTTTGTTAAAAGGAGCTGTTGCAGTACCAGTTGTCCCTAAATATCTAGAATCGATAACAACTCCATCTGTTGCAGATGAACCTCCAGGAAATTGAGCATAACCTAGAATTCCACCACCAATTGTACAAACCCAAAGATTTAATTTTGTAGTTGGTGATGTAGGATTAAGTCCTCCTTGAGCTGATTTTTTCATTGCATCTCTGGTTCCCCAAGATGTTTTTGTAGTAGATTTTCTGTAAACAGCATCTAAAACAAACGAGATTCCTACATTAGCTTTTACTCCAGAAAAAACCGCAGGCACTTGATTAAAATCGGAATTAGTTGCATTGAAGTCTTTATTTAATACGTCTATTTGTGATTGAATTTGTGTTAATGAAATATTTTCGGCAGCAGTTTTATACAAAACATTTACAACAACTGGAATTTGAATTTTCCCGTTTACTAATTTTGCAGTATTGTTTCTAATTGCTTCTTCTGTAAATCTTTCAATTTGCTCCATTTTTTGAGCTAATTCTGGATTTTGTCTCAATTGCTCTTCGTAAACTTCATGCGATGCACAACCTCTGTGGTCATGTGTAACTAGTGTCTTTTCTTCCGTTGTTGTTGATGTTTCATCGTTTGAACATGAAAACAAAAACAGAAAAGCAAATGCTGATAAAACGATTTTTTTCATAAAATTAAAATTTTAGTTAGTTAATTTGGTTTTTTTAGTTTTTACAATAGCAATAATCTATTTTTAAAGAATAAATCGTTTGTATGAAAAAACTGATTCAAAGTTAACGAAGTTGAAAATTCTAATTTTACAGATTTTCTGTATATTTTGTTAAAGTTTTAGGATATAATATCAAATTAGATGAAAAAGTATGAAATATGGAATATTAGATTTAAATGATTGAAATAATATTAAAGGTCTATTACTAAGAATTGATTTAAAAAGAATTAGTAAGTAAAAGCATAATGAATTATGTTTGCACCCATTTTGAGTGCTTTTTCTCTTACATTTGCTGGGTCATTGTGTACTTCTGCATCTTCCCAACCATCGCCTAAATCACACTCGTAGGTGTATAATAAAACAATCCGTCCGTCTATAAAAATGCCAAATGCTTGTGGTTTTTTATTATCGTGTTCGTGAATTTTAGGTAATCCACCAGGGAAATTATACGGCTCTTGAAAAAGAATGTGGTTGGAAGGAATTTCTGTTAATGGGTTGTCAGGAAAAATCTTTTTGATTTCTTTTCTTATAAATTCATCCATACCATAATTGTCATCTATGTGTAAGAAACCACCAGAGCTTAAATATTTTTGTAAATTAATAACATCATTTGCGCTAAAAACTACATTTCCGTGCCCAGTCATGTGAACAAACGGATAATTAAAAATTTCTGCACTACCTACTTCTACAGTTGCAATTTTGGTATTTAAAGTAGTATTGATATTTTGATTACAAAATTTCACCAAATTAGGTAAAGAAGTCGGATTTGCATACCAATCACCGCCACCAGAATATTTTCCAACAGCCACTTCTTGGGAAAATCCCAAGGTTATAAGAAATAAAAATACAACTAAAAATGGTTTACTCATTTAGTAATGCAATTGTATGGCAAGCAACTAACGCTGCGGTTTCTGTTCGTAATCTTGTGTTTCCCAAAGTTACAGGAATAAATTGATTGGCAATCGCTAAATTAATTTCTTTTGTAGAAAAATCACCTTCTGGACCAATTAAAATAGTAATTTTTTCATTTTTAGTAATTTCCTTTTGAAACGATTTTTTGTCGGTTTCTTCGCAATGTGCAATAAACTTTTGACCATCAATATTAGATTTTACAAACTGTGAAAGCGAAATAGGTTCGTTAATTTTAGGCAAATAAAAATGCAATGATTGTTTCATAGCAGCCTGAATTATTTTTTCAGCTCGATCAATTTTATACACTTTTCGTTCCGAATGATCACAAATAATTGGTGTAATTTCATGAATGCCAATCTCGGTGGCTTTTTCTAAAAACCATTCTAAACGGTCGTTCATTTTGGTTGGAGCAACTGCAATATGTGTGTAAAATTTATCAGGTTCTTGAAAGGTTTCTTTAGTGATTTTTACTTCACATTTTTTCTCAGAAGCTAAAATAATTTCCGATTCAAATAAGTAGCCTATTCCATTTGTAATCAGTATTTTATCGCTTTCTTTTTTACGTAATACTTTAACTATGTGCTTACTTTCTTCTTTATCAAAAAAGAAGTTTGTGTCACCTTGTTTTATATCGGAATTATAGAATAGTTGCATAGTTTTAAGATTGATAGTTTGATTTAGTTATATTGATTGCGCCGTAGACGGCTAACATTTTGACTAAATCAGATATTTCTTTGTTATGGTTTTTATGATTTATTACAGCCTTGAAATTATTAATATTTCTTGAAAAACGTAATTCAAATAAAATTTCACTTTTTTCATCTTTTAAAACAAAAAAATTCGAGAAAAAGCCCTTAGACGATAAGATGTATTTTTCTTTTTTGAAAGATATAATCATTTTTGATTGCCAGAAGGTTGATTTCAGTTCACAAATTGTATTAGAATCTTTTGTTATCTTGATTTTCTGTCCAAACCATCCGTAAGGTTTTACTTCGTATAATTCAGTATCACTAATTTTTATTTGAGCTTCAAGATTTGAATTACCAGAAAATGATAAGTTTCCTAAAACCTTATCATTTCTTAGCCAAATAAAATTGGACTTATTTCTTTTAATTATTGAATCCATTTTGTTAAAATTCAATTCGTGCTTTAGAAACCACGTCAGCATTGCTAAAGTTTTCTTCTAAAAAGTTATAATAACCTACAATTCCAATCATGGCAGCGTTATCTGTTGTGTATTCAAATTTAGGAATATACGTTTTCCAACCGTATTTTTTTTCAGCTTCTTTCAAGGTAGTTCTAATTCCAGAATTTGCAGAAACACCACCACCAATTGCAATTTGATTAATACCAGTTTCAGCAACAGCAAGTTTAAGTTTATCCATTAAAATTTGAATTATAGTATGCTGTATGGAAGCGCAAATATCGGCTTTGTTTTCTTCAATAAAGTTTGGGTTTTGGGCTACATTTTTTTGAATAAAATATAGAATTTGTGTTTTTAAACCACTAAAACTAAAGTTTAATCCAGGCACTTTTGGTTTGGTAAATGGAAACGCTTTTGGATTACCTTCTTGTGCAAATTTATCAATCAAAGGTCCGCCAGGATAGGGAAGACCTAATATTTTTGCGCTTTTATCAAATGCTTCACCAACAGCATCATCTGTAGTTTCTCCAATGATTTCCATGTCAAAAAAGCTGGTTACTTTCACAATTTGAGTATGTCCTCCTGAAATTGTCAAAGCTAAAAATGGGAATGTTGGTTTTTCATATCCATCTTCGGCTATAAAATGAGCTAAAATGTGTGCTTTCATATGATTTATTGCAATCAACGGAATGTCTAATGCCATGCTCATTGATTTTGCAAATGAACCACCTACCAACAACGAACCCATTAATCCTGGACCTTGTGTAAAAGCTATACAATTCAAATCTTCTTTGGTAATGCCTGCTTTTTTTATGGCAACATCTACCACAGGAACAATATTTTGCTGATGGGCTCTAGAAGCAAGCTCAGGCACTACACCACCATATTCTTCATGAATGGCTTGTCTGGCAACAATATTTGATAAAACAATATCGTTACAAAGTATGGCTGCAGACGTGTCATCGCACGAACTTTCTATCGCTAAAGTATATATTTTCTTTTCTAACATATTTAGGCACGAAATTTGACTTAAAGATATTGTAATTATCTTACAAAAATCCTTATTTTTGTTGGATATCCCCCTTTTTTATAATTTTAAGCAAATTTAAAACAAAATAGAGTATCAAAAAATTTAAAAAAATACTATTTCGTTTCCTTTTTGGAATAATATTATTGCTACTCTTTCTGGGGATACTATTGTCGTTGCCTCCAGTGCAAACTTATTTGGGGAAATATGCAACAGATGAGCTCAACAAAACATATGGAACAAATCTCACAATTGAACAAGTTGCAATAACTCCTTTTGGTAGTGTAAAGTTAAAAGGAATCCTAATTCTTGACCATCATAAGGATACTTTGTTTGCTATAAAACGATTAAACACTTCTATTTTAAGCTTTAAAAAAATATATGACCCAGGACATCCTTATCTTAAAGATGTAATTATTGACGGATTAGATGCTAAAATTGTAAACTATAAAAATGAAGATTATACTAATTTAGATAAATTCATTGAAGCATTTGATGATGGTACACCGTCATCAGGTAAGTTTAGAATGAGAGCAAATAAAATGACAATTTATAGTAGTCGTTTTCGCTATATTGATGAAAATTTAAAAACACCTAAAGTTTTAGATTTTACGCGATTGAATGGTAAAATTGAAGATTTTTTAATCAAAGGACCAAATGTAACGACATTTATAGACAGGCTTTCTTTTAAAGATCATAGAGGTTTAGAAGTTAATAATTTAACTGCCGATTTTACTTACACAAAAAAGAATATTCTTTTAGAACAACTGGCAATGAATACACCAGAATCTGAAATGAAAGGAAGGGTTGAGTTAAAATATGATCGAAAAGATTTTTCAGATTTTAATAATAAAGTAATTTTTGATGTGCAGTTTGAAAAAGCTTCAATTGCTTCAAATGATTTGAATCATTTTTATAATGAATTTGGAAAAAATAATACGTTTTATGTTGACACGCATTTAGTAGGTACATTAAATAACTTTACAACGCATGATTTAAAGTTAGTAGATAAAAATCAATCCGAAATTATTGGAACGGTTAATTTTAGAAATCTTTTTGGAAAAGATAATCAAGCGTTTTACATGAAAGGTAATTTTGATAGAGTTACCTCTAATTATGAAGATTTAAAAGGAATTCTGCCAAGAGTTTTAGGTGAAAATTTGCCATCTGTTTTAGCAAAATTAGGAACGGTTAATTTAGCAGGTGATGTTGAATTAACTCAGAAATATATCAATGCTGATGTTTATTTACTTTCAAAATTGGGCGAAATTGAGAGCAAATTAGCTATGCAAAATGTTGATAATATTGATAATGCTTCTTATCAAGGAAATATTCAGTTGGCTAATTTTGATTTGGGAGCATTATTAAGTGAAAAAGATTTGGGTAAAGCAACCTTGGATTTAGATGTTGATGGAAAAGGATTTACTCAAAAACTATTGAATACTAAAATAAAAGGTAAAATTGATAAGTTCTATTTTAATAAATATAATTATCAAAATATTACGGTTGATGGAAGTATGAAAATGCCTTATTACAAAGGTTATTTTAACAGCAATGACCCTAATTTAAAAATGGACTTTGACGGTGTGATTGATTTGAGTAAGAAAGCCAATAATTATGATTTTAAAGCTCAAATTGATTATGCAGATTTACATCTTTTGAATTTCTATAAAAAGGATTCTATTTCAATTTTTAAAGGGAATATCAACTTTAAAGCTAATGGTGGTTCTATAGATGATTTGGTTGGAAATTTGGAAATTCATGACGTGTCTTATCAAAATAGTAAAGATTTTTATTTTTTCGAGGATTTTGAAATTACGTCTTCTTTTGATGAACAAAAAGTTCGTACGATAACAATGAATTCTCCAGATATTATTAGCGGTCAAGTTGTTGGAAAATACAAGGTAAAAGAAGTTCGTAAAATAGTTGAAAATGCTTTAGGTAGTTTGTATGCCAATTATTCCCCGAATAAATTAGCAAAAGATCAATTCTTAGAGTTTGATTTTACAATTTATGATAAAATAGTAGAAGTTTTTATTCCAGAAGTTTCGATTTCTGAAAACACCAGATTCAAAGGAAAAATCAATGCAGATGAAGGTAAATTTGAATTGGATTTTAGATCACCTAATATTGTCGCTTTTGAAAATCATATTCAAAATGTAAAAATTGACATCGATAATAAAAATCCTATCTATAACGCATATATTTCTGTTGACACCATAAAAAACAAAAATTATAAGATTGCTGATTTTAATTTAATTAATATTACACTTAATGATACTTTGTTTGTTCGTTCAGAGTTTAAAGGAGGAAATCAAAGTCAGGATAAATATGATTTAAACTTATATCACACCATAGACGAGAAAAAACAGTCGGTAGTTGGATTCAAAAAATCGGAAGTAAAATTCAAAGATTACACTTGGTTTATCAATGAAAATGAAACTAACGATAATAAAATTGTGTTTGATAAATTTATGAAAAACTTTGATTTTCAAAAGATTAGTTTGTCACATAATGATCAAAAAATGGACTTCTTTGGTTCTATGCGCGATTCAACGTACAAAGATTTTCAGTTAACGTTTGATGATGTTGATTTGAAAAAAATAACACCATCGTTAGATAGTTTGTCTTTTGGAGGGAAGCTAAATGGAAATGTCAAATACTTTCAAGATAAAAATGTATATGATCCTCAATCAAGTATAACTATTGATAGCTTACAAATTAATAAAATTCTAATTGGAGATTTAGATTTTAACGTTGAAGGAAATGAGAATTTTAACCAATTCAAAGTAGCCTCTAGTTTAAAACAAGATGGAGACGAACGATTCTTTTTAGACGGAAACGTAAACTTTGTTGGCGAACAATCAAGTTTGGAGTTAGAAGCTGGTTTTCAAGAATTTGATTTAGCACCTTTTGGACCACTTTTAGGTTCTGTTTTGTCTGATGTTAGAGGTAATGCTACGGGTAGAGCTAATATTGCAGGAGCACTAACAAAACCCGAAATAGATGGCCGTTTGTATCTAAATAATGCAGGAATGCGTGTGCCGTATTTGAATGTAGATTATGCGTTTGAAAAAAATGCTATTGTAGATATAACCGAACATCAATTTAGTCTTAGAAAAATTGAAGTTACCGATACAAAATACAAAACTAAAGGAATTTTAGACGGAAGTATTCGTCATGAAGCACTAGGAGATTGGCAATTGGATTTACATTTAAGTTCCAATAATATTTTGGCATTAGACACTGAAGATAATGAAGATGCTTACTATTATGGAACTGCTTTTATGAAAGGAACTGCAAGCATAACGGGCGCTGTAAATGCTTTAAATATCAAGGTAGCTGGAGAATCAGAAAAAGGAACTTCGATTAAAATTCCAGTGAATGATGATGAAGATATAGGTGATAATTCTTTTATTAAGTTTATGACTAAAGAAGAATTTCAAAAAATAAAAGACGGAAAAGTTGTAGAGAAAAATAAATACCAAGGGATTGAACTTGAATTTGATTTTGATATTGATACCGATGCCGAAATTGAAATTATTTTGGATAGAGAATCAGGTCATGCCATGAAAGGCAAGGGATTAGGTTCTATGTTTATGGAAATTAATACCTTAGGAAAATTCCAAATGAATGGGGATTTTATTGTACAAGAAGGACAATACAACTTTAAATATGGTGGACTAATTGATAAAAAATTTAATGTTGAAAAAGGAGGAACTATTCGCTGGGATGGTGATCCTATGAATGCGGTATTGGATTTAGAAGCAACTTATAAAACTACTGCAAACCCAGCCGTTTTATTAGAAAGTGCTTCGTTTAATAAAAAGGTAGATACTAATGTTTCTATTTTATTAAATGGAAATTTAAGCAATCCTGAACCTGATTTTAATATTGATTTTCCTAATGTTAGTTCGGTACTAAAAAGCGAAATAGATTATAAGTTACAAGACAAAGATACGCGTCAAACACAAGCGTTTGCATTACTTTCTACAGGTTCATTTGTAACTGCTGAAACAGCCGGAAATGCTGCGTATGGTCCACTTTTTGAAAGAGCAAATTCAATCATCAATGGTTTATTTGCTGATGAAGATAGTAAACTGCAATTGGGTTTTGATTATTCGCAAGGAAATAAATTAACTGAAATCTCAGACAGAGTTGGGGTTACCTTGAGTACTAGAATTAATGATAAAATTTCAATCAACGGAAAAGTCGGTGTACCTGTAGGTGGTGTAACAGAATCTGTTATTGTAGGAAATGTCGAAATTCAAATGCAATTGAACGATGACGGTACACTAACAGCACACGTATTTAATAGAGAAAATGACATCAATTATATAGGAGAAGGTATTGGTTATACTCAAGGACTTGGACTAACCTATAATGTAGAGTTCAATACTTTTAAAGAAATGATTCGTAAAATCTTTACAAAAAAGAAAGAAGATAAAGACTCAACCAATTCTAATGATCAAATGCCTGATTCTGACATACCAACTGAGTTTTTAGATTACATTAACGACCGAAAAGTAAAAAAATCGGAAGGCACTAAAGAAGAACCTATTAAAGTACCAGAAATAGAATAATTCTTCAATTTTTAGCATAAAAAATAAAAAGTTATTAACGAAAACGTTTGAATTTGCCACTATAATTAAATAGTTAGCAAAATTCGTGTTTTTTTACATTTTCGTTTCTTAACTTTACATAAACAAACAAAATAATGACTTCAAAGATTAGAAAAATAGGTGTTTTAACATCGGGTGGCGATTCACCAGGAATGAACGCTGCTATTCGTTCTGTTGTTCGTACTTGTGCATATCACAACATTGAATGTTTGGGTATTTACAGAGGATATCAAGGAATGATTGAAGGAGATTTTAAAGAAATGGGACCACGCTCGGTTAATAATATCATTAATAAAGGAGGAACTATTTTAAAATCAGCGCGTTCAAAAGAGTTTATGACAGTTGAAGGACGTAAAAAAGCATATGATAATTTAGTTGCTGCGGGAGTTGATGCACTTGTAGTGATAGGTGGAGATGGAAGTTTCACAGGAGCGGAAGTTTTTAATAACGAATATGGTTTTCCTGTAATGGGAATCCCAGGTACAATTGATAATGATATTTATGGAACGAGTCATACTTTAGGTTATGACACTGCTTTGAATACTGTTGTAGATTGTATTGATAAAATTCGTGACACTGCCAGTTCTCACAACCGTCTTTTCCTTGTTGAAGTTATGGGTAGAGATGCAGGACATATTGCTTTAAACGCTGGAATTGGCGCTGGAGCTGAAGAAATTTTAATTCCTGAAGAAGATTTAGGTTTAGAAAGACTTTTAGATTCGTTACGCAAAAGTAAAGCTTCTGGTAAATCATCAAGCATTGTTGTTATTGCAGAAGGTGATAAAATCGGAAAAAACGTATTCGAATTAAAAGACTATATCGAAGAAAATTTTCCAGAATATGATATTCGTGTATCGGTTTTAGGTCATATGCAACGTGGTGGTTCTCCATCTTGCTACGATAGGGTTTTAGCAAGTAGATTAGGTGTAAAAGCAGTAGAATCTATCTTGGAAGGAAAATCAAATTATATGGTAGGAATGTTAAACGACAAAGTTGCACTAACACCATTGGAACAAGCAATTAAAGGTCATTCAGAAATCGATAAAGAATTATTGCGTGTTTCTGATATCATGACAACATAAAAATAAATTAATATTAATATATCGCTTAAAGCGTAAAGCCAAATAAAATGAAAGTAAAATTAGGAATTAACGGTTTTGGAAGAATTGGAAGAATAGTATTCAGAGAATCTTTTAATAGAGATAATGTAGAAGTTGTTGCAATTAATGATTTATTAGACGTTGAACATTTAGCTTATTTATTGAAATACGATTCAGTTCATGGTCGTTTTAATGGAAAAGTAGAAGTTAAAGACGGGCAACTTTATGTAAATGATAAGTTCATCAGAGTTACAGCTGAAAAAGATCCAAAACAAATTAAATGGGATGACGCATCAGTTGATGTTGATGTAGTTGCAGAATGTACAGGAATTTTCACAACTTTAGAAACAGCTCAAGCGCATATTGATGGTGGAGCTAAAAAAGTTGTTATTTCTGCTCCGTCGGCAGATGCACCAATGTTTGTTATGGGTGTAAATCATACAGAAGTAAAAGCTACTGATGTTATTGTTTCAAATGCTTCTTGTACTACAAACTGCTTAGCTCCATTAGCAAAAGTTATCAATGACAATTTCGGAATTGTTGAAGGATTAATGACGACAGTTCACGCTACAACTGCAACTCAGTTAACTGCAGACGGACCTTCAAGAAAAGATTGGAGAGGCGGACGTGCTGCAAGTGTAAATATTATCCCATCTTCTACAGGTGCCGCTAAAGCCGTTGGAAAAGTAATTCCAGCATTAAATGGAAAACTTACAGGAATGTCGTTTCGTGTTCCAACAGTAGATGTATCTGTGGTTGACTTAACTGTAAAATTAGCCAAAGAAACTTCATACGAGGATATTATGGCTGTTTTGAGAAAAGCTTCTGAAAACGAAATGAAAGGTGTTTTAGGATTTACTGAAGATGATGTAGTATCACAAGATTTTGTAGGAGATTCAAGAACTTCAATTGTTGATGCAAAAGCAGGAATTGGATTAAATTCAACTTTCTTCAAAATTGTATCTTGGTATGATAACGAATATGGTTATTCAAGCAAATTAATTGACTTATCAGTTCATGTAGCTGGTTTAAAATAATAGTTCTTTAAAAAATCCCGTTACATTTGTGCACGGGATTTTTTGTTCCTAAATTAACTAACACCAACCAAATGAAATTACTAGTTGACAGTGGATCTACTAAAGCCGATTGGATTGCTATTGATGATAACGGAAAAGTATTATTCACTACACAAACTTTAGGATTAAATCCAGAAGTTTTAGATAAAGAAGAAATCATTAATCGTTTAGACGATAAGTTTGATATTTCACATAACAAAGATAAAGCGACACATTTGTTTTTTTATGGCGCAGGTTGTGGAACCGATAGAATGAAAAATTTCCTTACCGAAGTTTTTGAAAACTATTTTAAAAATGCAACAGTAGTAGTTCATGAAGATACCTATGCTGCTGTTTATGCAACCACTCCAAAAGACGAAGAAGCAATTGTATGTATTTTAGGAACGGGTTCAAATTGTAGCTATTTTGATGGGAAAATTTTGCATCAAAAAGTACAATCACTAGGCTATATTGCCATGGATGATTGCTCAGGAAATCGTTTTGGACGCCATTTGTTAAGAGGGTATTATTTTAATAAAATGCCAAAAGAATTAGCACAAGAATTTGAAGAAGAGTACAATGTAGATGCCGATTATATCAAGCATAATTTATACAAAGAACCTAATCCAAATGCTTATTTAGCTACGTTTGCTAAGTTTTTAATTAAACACAAAGACAATGATTTCTGCAAGAAGTATATTCAGTTAGAAATGGAAGATTTTGTTGAAAATTATGTTGAACAATTTGATAATTGCAAAGACATTCCAGTGCATTTTGTAGGTTCTATTGCTTTTTATCTAAAAGAAGAATTAACAGCAGTATTAGCAAAAAGAGGTATTACAATAGGTAATGTTTTGAGAAGACCAATAGACGGCTTAATTGCCTATCATATTTTGAATAAATAAAATTAAAAAACCTGAAAAGAAATTTTCAGGTTTTTTTTGCGAACTTTGTAATATCTATAAAATAAAAATGGAAATAGCAATCATTGCCCACGACGGAAAAAAAGCAGATATGGTACAGTTTTTAAACAAAAACAAAGCCTTGCTTTTAAAAGAAAACATTAAAATTATTGCCACAGGAACTACAGGTGGAAGAGCAGAAGCAGCTGGATTCAAAGTAAAAAAAATGTTGTCGGGACCTTTAGGCGGTGATGCGCAAATTGCGGCCAGAGTAGCGGTTGGAAAAACGAAAATGGTATTGTTTTTTAAAGACCCCAACTCAAGCCATCCACACGAAGCGGATATCAATATGCTAATCAGAATTTGTGACGTACACAACGTGCCTCTAGCCACCAACGAAGCTACTGCACAGTTATTGTTATTAGGCTTGGATGAGGTGTAGTTTTACAGCTTTCTTTCTCTGGTGTTGAACCGACATCAAAGAATTACATTCAGTAGAGGATTTTCCGTTGGGAAATACGGAAGTAGGCATTGAAGTAAACTATTGTGGTAAGTCTTTAAATATTTAATAATTCTTGCAATCTATCAAAATTTGGATTTAAAACTTTCACTTCCCAACTTCCATCGACGCATTTTAATTCAAAATTTTTCTTGTCTGTAACGGTTAGCCAAATAATATTCAAATTGGATTCTTGAAATAAAAATTTTAATTCAGAATCTTGATTTCCAAGTCTTACTTCTCCTTTTTTTAATAAGTGATAATTTAGATACCAATATTCTGAAGCAAATTCCATTGACCATTTTGTGAAAGGCTCAACCTCAAAATCTCCAATAAGATACAAATCAAATTTTTTCGCTAAATTTTCGAGAAAGTTTAGTGAATTGAAATCTTTGTTGATTGAAAATTTTTTTATTGTTTCCATTTAACGTAATGTTCCCAAGTCTTACCGCTAACGTCCCGCCGGCTTTGTGTCAGGCGGGGATTTTTATTACTGACGTTTACAAATATACCGAAAAGTTTGAAAGAAAATATTGAAAAATAGGAGAGAAGTGCAAACACTTACCATTACCGATAAATCCCCAAAACCACGCTTGCACAAAACCGCTGTTGTGCGTAGTTTTTCTATAGATTAAACCAATTTGATTTGTAAGTATTTTTTTGAGTGTCAAAGACAAGAGCTTTAATTTTTGTAATATCAAATTCAGATAATTCATTTTTTAAGGTCTCAAATTCAACTGAATATTCATGAATTTCGCCAGGTTCTAAAGCTATGGGGTAGTTTTCTTTTTTGTCTAATTTTAATAAGTTGAAATGTTTCTTCTGTTTTGAATTACTTTCAAAACTAGGCTCTTCAATAAATCTTTTATTTTTACCAACATTAGTGATTTTTATTACAAGATAGCTAACACTATCTCCAACCTTAAAGTTAATTACAGGTGTTCTATGAATATTTCTTAATTCAACAGTAAATTTTCCTCTTCTATCATAATAAAATTCATAAAGTCGCCAAATAAAAACTATAGTAGAAATTATTGCTGCATATATTGCTGTCCAAAATTTGATATCCATTATTCCCAATTTAAAGTTTCTATGTTTTTTGAATATTGCCCTTTGTCTATGTATTTTTGATATTCTTTAGTTAAGAAAGAAGATAACTCTTGAAAAGACTCAAAAAAACCTAAGACCTCCTGATCATAAAGTAAATTATTAAAGTGAGCATAATAAGATATTGGGGCATATTCTTTTTTGTGTAATCCAATGATATATTCATCGAGATCATTACATTTTGATATAATGTAAAACGCTTCAGATTTTGATAAATATTCTAAAATTTCTTCGATAGATTTTTCACGATTATTGTCTTTTTCAATCTTATATAAATATGGAATTGTAAATCCATATCTATCATTTTGTATACAATGAGAATATATTTCGTCTATCATTTTTTTAAAATTACGCACAACTTATATATATGGGCTACAAACATTAGCTTATACACCCAAAATTGGGTAGCTTGACGCCATAAAGTAGCTTTTACCAAAAATAAGAAAAAATAGTTACAGCTTAAAGAATTACGTTATAAAAAATCCCCACAAAAAATTGTGAGGATTTCATAATATAAAGCGTTGTAAATTTATTTTACCGCTATCATTGAAATTTCTATGTTTACATTTTTGGGCAAACAAGCCACTTGGACAGTTTCTCTTGCGGGTGCTGTGGTTTCATCAAAATAACAGCCATATATAGTATTGATACGTGCAAAATCACCCATATTCATAATAAAAATAGAGGTTTTGATTACGTTTTCAAAGGTCATATCGGCTGCTGCTAAAACGGCTTTCATGTTTTCCATTACTTGCTTGGTTTCGGTTTCAATATCGTCTAAAACCAACTCCATTGTAACTGGGTCTAAGGCAATTTGCCCTGATGTGTATAATGTATTTCCCACCAAAACAGCTTGGTTGTATGGCCCAATAGGTGCAGGAGCTTTGTCTGTATAAATTATTTTTTTCATAGCTAATTCAATTTTAAAAAATCTAATTAAAATACTCTATCAGGTAATTGGCGTTTATCATATTTAATGTCACTCAATACCGATGAGGTAATTCCTATAAAGAAGCCCCAATAAGTATTAGTGCCAAATGGAACCCAATTGAAACTCATGCGCCAACTTTCTAAATCACGTTCAAAACGAAGTTGAGTAAAAGTAACGCCTTTTTGTTTAAAGTCATATCCAGAAGAGAAGCCCACTTTCCAACGTGGTGCTAATTCTACATTTCCTGAGGCCATCAATGAGTTTGAAGAAATCTCATCTTGACGATTACTATTGTTATAGGTAACTGAATAAGCCAATCGCAAATCCCAAGGCAATTTAGTATTGTACCATTCATTCGAACTTTCTTCTTTTTTACCTTCGTTATCTTTATCAAATAAACTTTGACGTGAATCACTTAAATCGGTACTGGTTCCAAATAAATCATCGCCAGTTCCACCATTTTGTTGGTTTTGCTTATTGGTTTTTTTCTCACCATCCGTACTAGAAAACGAATAGTTTAATGTCATATTAGCACTTGTCATACGAAACAAACTACCGCCGTTATCAATATTGAATTTTTCAATTCGTCTTCCCGAATTATCAATAGCATAAGGATCTAAAGTAGCGCCAAAATTCACATTCATTTTTTGTTTAAACAGTTGAGTTCCTCCACTCACGCGCATTGGTGACCAAGCTAATGAATCGGCTGCTAAATTATAACTCGTTGAAAAGTTTAAGTTGTTTAAAAGCATCACTTTTTTAGTTTCTCCTTTTTTACTTTCCTTATCCTGCATTTTGGCTTCAAAAGTATTACTTAACGAAAATCCTAAACTGTTTGAATAGCTTTTCCCTGGAGCGCCAAATAATCCACCATCAAATTTAGTGTATTCGGCAGTTGTTAATCCAGTAGCATCGATAGCATAAGTGTCATAATATTTTTCAAAACTTGGAGTATAACCATAAGAAACATTTGGACGCATTACGTGACGTATCGCTTGAATTTTTTTGTCTTCACCAAAATTGAAAGTTCCATAAATAGTGGTTCCAATTCCTGCTGAAAAATTATAGGTTCTAAAGGTTTCAAATCCTTTTTGATCTTCAGTAACCACTTTGTTTTCGATGGTGCTAAAGTATTTTTGAATTGTGTTGAATGCCCATACTTCGTTGTAAGCAGCACCCATAGAAACACTAAAATATTTGAATACTTTAAAATTGGTATTGATTGGAATACTATGCTGAAAACCTGTTTTAGCATCTCTAAACATCTGCGGTTTAAAGAATAATGAATCAGCTGTTTTGATTCGGTTTTCTCCTCTTACGTTATATTGTAAATTGATGTTTTTGAAAAATCCTTTTTTAATACCATCTTTTGGAGCAAAAGGATAGATACGATCAACACTTGCTTGTAATGTAGGAAGTGTCATATCAATTTGTTCTGTGTTGGTGTTTTGTGAATGTGTGGCAGATAACGACATATTCACTTGTGGTACTGTTTGGAATGTTTTAGAAAATGAAATAGAAGAACTCAAGTTGTTGTTCAAGCTCGATCCAACATTGTTCATATTGATAGATTGTCTGTAATATTGGCTACTTCCTAAATTCACCGATGCTGAAAATCGTGAATTAGCCGCCGCTTTTGCATCTTGACTATGCGACCATTGAATATTATATTGTTTCGATTTTACATAATCAGGAAAACCCTTTTCACTTTGAATGTTGTTTTCAAATCTAAAATTGAATCTACCACTAAATTTATAACGTTTGGCATAACTGCTTTCAGCGCGTAAACCATAACTACCATTCGTATAATAATCTCCTAAAACGGCTAAATCATAATAATCGCTTAAAGCAAAATAATATCCTCCATTTTGAAGAAAATATCCTTGCCTGTTGTTTTGTCCAGGTGTGGGCAATATAAAACCAGAAGTACTTTCTTCCGTCATCGGAAAATAAGCAAACGGAAGTCCAATTGGAGTAGGTACATCAGCAATAACCATGTTTGTTAATCCGGCAACAACTTTCTTTTTAGGAACAAATTTGACTTTTCGCACTAAAAAGTAATATTCTGGGTCTTCAATATTTTTGGAAGTAGTCAACCGTGCATTTTTCATAAAATACACAGAATCGTTTTCTCGTTTTGAAATTTCTGCTTTAATATTTAGTTCACCTTGTTTTGTTCTAGAGTTCCAAACTAATGCTTTTTTTGTTTTGGTATGAAAAACAATCGAATCGGGTTCAACTACATTACTTCCTTGAGTAAAAACAGGTCTTTGGATGTATTTTCCGGTAGAATCTTTCAGTCTTCCTGCGTAAACCAAATTTTTTTCATAGTCCATTACAATTTTTCCTGCCTTTAATTCAAAATCGGTATAGTAGATTTCGGCTTCGTTGTAAAGTGTAATTTGTTTCTTTTTTTGGTCTAATTTTTCATAATCTTTTGCCTTCATATTTACAACACCATCCAAAAAAGGTTTCTTCTTTTTTGTGGAGTCAATTGCAGTAGAATCTTTAGGTTTTATTAGGGATAAAGACTCTATTTTGATGGTATCGGTAATCTTAATTTCTTGAGAAAATACATGTGTAGTTCCTATTGTTAGAAAAATTACTGAAAAAACGATATAAAATAACTTTGTACGCAATGCTTTTAATAGTATTTTTGTAAAAATTTGGCTTACTTTTTGAAGTGTCAAACTTACATATATTTTTTTGCAAAAATAATGTTTTAATAAAATTATAACTTATAATACTTTTCATTTGTTTTATGATCTATAAAAACACTATCAAATATATCCTATTAGCAGTTTTATTATTTGCTTTTATTCCAAATTTTGGACAAAGTTCTAATCAATTTAAAGTAGTTTTAGACGCTGGTCATGGTGGAAAAGATCCAGGAGCCATGAAAAACGGTCTTAAAGAAAAAGAAATTGCATTAGATGTAGTGCTAAGAGTAGGTAAATTATTAGAAGCTTATAATGATGTTGCTCTTGTTTACACCCGAAAAACAGATGTTTTTATCGAATTAAGAGAGCGTGCAAATATTGCTAATCGTGCGAAAGCGAATTTATTTGTTTCTGTACATTGTAATTCAACGACAACTGCTGTGCCATATGGTTCAATGACTTTAGTAATGGGAATGTCGAGAACAGGAACTAATTTAGAAATAGCAAAAACAGAAAATGCTGTAATTTTTCAAGAAGCAGATTATAAAACAAAATATAAAGGCTTTGATCCAAACAATCCTGAAACATTAATAGGATTAAAAATTATGCAAGAAGAATCATTGCTTCAAAGTATTGAATTAGCAAGTTTAATTCAAGATGGTTTTAAAACAAAGTTAAACCGAAAAGACAAAGGTGTACACCAACAACCACTATGGGTTTTAGATGCAACTGTAATGCCAGGCGTTTTGATTGAATTAGGGTTTGTTTCTAATCCTGAAGAAGCAAAATATTTAAGTTCAGAAGAAGGTAAAGCAGAATTGGCACAGTCTATTGCAAATTCAATTATAGCCTATAAAAATACTTTTTTCAGCCCTTCAGAAGTAGCATTACCTCTTGATGTTCAGGATGAACTAATTGTAGCTCCAGAGAATACTATTCCAACAGAGAATAATGTTGTGGTTAATAGTGATAAAACAACTCATTATAAAGTGCAACTTGAAGCAGGAACCAAACTAATAGATACAAAACCAGCAAATTTTAAAGGATTAAAAAATATTTCATACACTCACGAGAATAAGTTGTACAAATATTTTTATGGAGATGAAACCGATTATGAAGCATGCAAAAAATTGTTAGAAGAAGCAAAAAAGAAAGGTTATAAATCGGCTTATATTGTAACTTTTGAGAATAAATAACAAATATGATACATAAAATAGCCACATTTCTTGTAGTTCTTACTGTTGCGTTTGGTTTTGGTCAAACCACAAAATTTAAAGTAGTTTTAGATGCAGGCCATGGTGGAAAAGATTATGGTGCTGTTTATCATGGAAATATTGAAAAAAATATTGCACTAAAAACCGTTTTAAAAGTAGGGGCTATTTTAGAAAAGGATCCGCAAATTGAAGTGGTTTACACTAGGCAGACAGATGTTTTTATAGAATTGCAACAAAGAGCAAAAATTGCCAATAAATCAAAAGGAAGTATTTTTGTTTCCATGCATTGTAATGCAAATAAAAGCGAAGCCGCATCTGGAAATGAAACTTATGTAATGGGAATTACAAGAAATGCCTCCAATTTAGAAGTGGCAAAAGCTGAAAATGAAGTAGTTACTCTGGAATCTGATTATAAAGTAAAATATGATGGTTTTGACCCAAAATCTCCGGAATCAGTAATTGGAATTTCTATTTTACAAGAAGAATATTTAGACCAAAGCATTGAATTGGCTGGAAATGTACAGCAATTTTTTACTAAAAAAACCAGTAACAAAAATAGAGGAGTTAAGCAGGCAGGATTTCTGGTGTTAAGACAAATTACCATGCCGCGCGTTTTAATTGAAATGGGATTTGTTTCCAATAAAGAAGAAGGCGCTTTTTTAAATTCAGAATCTGGTCAAGACAAATTAGCTGAAGCAATTTCAGGAGCAATTTTAGAATACAAAAAAGAGTTTTTTAACCCTTCAAAAGAACCTGAGGTTAAAGAGAAAGAGCCAGTTAAAACAACTTCTGAGGAAAAACCAGTAGAGAAAGAACAATCAAAACCTGTTGAAAAGCAATCTAATAAAGGAATTGTGTATAAAGTTCAAATTGCTGCAAGTTCAAAAAAATTAAAAACGGTTCCGCAAAATTTTAAAGGATTAAAACCTATTTCAGTTGAAACTTCAGGTAAATTGTTCAAGTATTTTTATGGTATGGAAACACAATATGAAGAGGCTAAAAAAAGATTAGATGAAGCTAAGAAAAAAGGCTACTCATCGGCTTATATTGTTGCTTATAAAGATGGAATAAAAATAAACCTTGCTGATGCAATAAAATAAAATAAAAGTTTATTTTTGTTAAAAAATTATTTCGCTTTGAAACTAACTAAAGAAATTAAAACCGCTGTCCTTGTAATTGTATCCATTGTCTTGTTTATATGGGGATATAACTTTTTAAAAGGAAAGAATCTTTTTGATAATAACAATAAGTTATATGTTATTTTTGAGTCTGTTGAAGGATTAGCACCTTCATCAACAATAACAATAAAAGGTGTTCCTGTAGGAAGAGTAAATTCATATTCTTTTTTAGATAGTAAAAAAGTATTAGTTGAAATGTCAATCACTTCCGATTATCCAATTTCAAAAACAAGTATAGCTGAACTTCAAGGTTCTTCTCCATTAGGAGGAAAAGTAATTGTTATTATTCCAAATGATAAAGATTCAAACTTGGCTGTGTCAGGAGATTACCTTCAGGCATCAAGTAAATTAGGATTAACAGATGCTTTAGCGCAACAATTAGAACCGCTTCAAGTAAAAATTCAAAAATTACTTGAAAATGCAGATGTGTTATTTACCAATGTTAATGATGTTTTAGATACTCAAACCAAGCAAAATCTTAAAAATAGCATTGCTGAATTAAACAAAACATTGTCAGAATTTAGCATAGCTTCAAAAAATATTAATGGTTTAATTGCTGATAACAAATCAAAATTAAATTCAACAGTAAGCAATTTTGATAAAACAGCTGCAAATTTTTCTAAAATGTCAGATTCTTTGGCAAGTGCTAACTTAGGGCAAACCGTTAAGAATTTAGAAAAAACCTTAGCTAATGTCGATAAGTTAATGACAGATATGGAGCAAGGAAAAGGAACAATGGGTAAATTAATGAAAGACGAAACGATGTATAATAATTTTGCCAAAACGTCAAAAGAGCTAGAATTATTATTGCAAGATTTGCGTTTAAATCCTACAAGATATGTAAACGTTTCTTTGTTTGGTAAGAAAAATAAACCTTACGTTGCTCCAGTCAACGATACAATTAAAAAGTAAAAACTCTTCAATATGAATTTTTTAGATAATATTTTCTTTGCATTGCTTTTGGCTATAGGTGTAGGTTATTTTACACTTAATGTTAAAAAATTAATCCGAAATATTAAGTTAGGACGTGATGTAAATCGTACTGATAATTCGTCAGAACGATGGAAAAACATGACGATGGTAGCTTTAGGACAATCCAAAATGGTTAAACGACCAATTGCCGGTTTTTTGCACATTATTGTGTATGTAGGATTTGTTATCATTAATATTGAAGTAATAGAAATTATAATCGATGGGCTTTTTGGAACACATCGCGTTTTGTCGTTCATGGGCATCTTATATGATGTATTAATTGGTTCTTTTGAAATATTAGCTTTATTGGTTTTAGTGGCAGTAGTAGTTTTCTGGATAAGAAGAAATATTACAAAATTAGGACGTTTTGCAAGTTCAGATTTGAATGGAAAACCTAGAAACGATGCCAATTATATTTTATATTTTGAAATGGTATTGATGTCATTATTCTTACTAATGAATGCCGCTGATTTACATTTGCAAAATTTAGGAGTTGGTCATTATAGTCAAGCGGGTAGTTTTCCAGTTTCTCAATTCATTGCACCAGTTTTTAATGGAATGAGCGAAGGTTTGATTGTTGTTATTGAAAGAATGGCATGGTGGTTACACATCATTGGAATTTTAATCTTTTTAAATTATTTATACTTTTCAAAACATTTACATATTCTACTAGCATTTCCAAACACTTTTTATGCAGATTTGAATGCAAAAGGTAAATTAGATAACTTAGAAAGTGTAACTAATGAAGTAAAATTAATGATGGATCCAAATGCTGATCCGTTTGCAGCACCAGCAAATCCTGATGCAGTTCCAGCAAAGTTTGGTGCTTCTGATGTGCATGACTTAAATTGGGTTCAATTATTAAATGCCTACAGTTGTACCGAATGTGGAAGATGTACTTCATCGTGTCCAGCGAATCAAACAGGTAAAAAATTATCGCCAAGAAAGATAATGATGGACACAAGAGATAGGCTTGAAGAAGTTGGTAAAAATATCGATTTAAATAAAGGTGTCTTTGTAGATGATGGAAAATCTTTATTAAATGATTATATCACAACAGAAGAACTATGGGCTTGTACCTCTTGTAATGCTTGCGTTGAAGAGTGTCCAATTAATATTAGTCCACTTTCAATTATAATTGATATGCGTCGTTATTTAGTAATGGAACAAAGTGCAGCTCCTACTGAATTGAATAATGTGATGACAAATATTGAAAACAATGGAGCACCATGGCAATATAACCAAATGGATAGATTGAATTGGGCAAACGAAGAATAACACACAACAATTAATAATAACATGAAAAAAGAAGAAATTGAAGGGAAATTACAGGCTATATCTGTAAATGGTGAGCAATTGAGTCCAATATTACCAGAAGGAATTAAAAACTATTTGATTGATATAGACGGAACTATCTGCGACGATATTCCAAATGAAGAACCAGAGCGAATGGTAACAGCAGCGGTTTATCCAGATGCTTTAATTACCTTGAATAAATGGTATGATGAAGGACATATTATTTTCTTTTTTACGTCAAGAACAGAAGCGCATAGAGAAGTTACAGAAACTTGGTTAAAATTACATGGATTCAAATACCACGGAATGTTAATGGGTAAACCAAGAGGAGGGAACTATCACTGGATTGATAATCACTTGGTTAAAGCAACTCGATACAGAGGAAAATTTACCGATTTAGTAGATAAAGAAGTTACTATACAAGTATTTGACGACGAACATCACGAATAAAAATAAGTATTTGAAGGATAAGGTTGATAAAACTTTTAATCTCACAAACTTTTAAACTCATAAACTATAATTATGTCAGAAAATTTAATAGTTCCTACAATGGCCGAAATGATGGCACAAGGGAAACAACCAGATGTTTTGTTTTGGGTAGGATGCGCAGGAAGTTTTGATGATAGAGCAAAAAAAATCACAAAGGCTTTTGTTAAAATATTGAACAGAGCTAATGTCTCTTTTGCGGTTTTAGGCACAGAAGAAAGTTGTACTGGCGATCCAGCAAAAAGAGCAGGAAACGAATTTTTGTTTCAAATGCAAGCTATGACTAATATTGAAGTAATGAATGCTTATGAAGTAAAACGCATTGTTACTGCATGTCCACATTGTTTCAATACTTTAAAAAATGAATATCCTGAATTAGGAGGAAAGTATGAAGTTTTGCATCATACTGAATTTATCAAATCCTTATTAAATGAAGGTAAATTAACAATTGAAGGTGGGCAATTTAAAGGAAAACGCATTACTTTTCACGACCCTTGTTATTTAGGAAGAGCCAATAATGTGTATGAAGCTCCTAGAGAATTAATACAAAAATTAGACGCTGAATTAGTTGAAATGAAACGTTCTCGTGCTAATGGATTGTGTTGTGGTGCTGGTGGAGCACAAATGTTTAAAGAACCAGAAAAAGGAAATAAAGACATCAATATTGAAAGAACTGAAGATGCTTTAGAAACACAGCCTGAAATTATTGCTGCGGGTTGCCCATTCTGTAATACAATGCTAACAGATGGTATCAAACACAAAGAAAAAGAAGCTTCTGTTAAAGTGCTTGACGTTGCCGAATTAATTGCAAATGCACAAGACTTATAATCAACAGATGAGAAAATTAATTGTTTTATTTTTTTTAATTACCAATATTGTTTTTAGTCAATCGACTAAGAAACAAGAGTTAATAAAAAAACTTACCGAAAGTACTTGTACTTGTACAAATAAAGCCAAAATAGAACCAAGTAAACTAAAAGTAACTTTAGGTTTATGCATGTTAGAAGCTATTAATGCAAATAAAGCAGAAGTTTTTAAAGTGTATAATAAAAAATCAATTGATTCTGAATTAATTGAAAATGTTGGAGAAGATATCGGAGGAGAAATGATGGACATTTGTCCAGAAATCATGGAAAAATTGCTAAATGATGAAGAATTAATGAACGAGATTGCCGAAGATAATGGTATTGATGTAAGTGCAGAAGACGAAGAAGATTTGAATATTTCGGGAACTTTTACAGAGACTAAAATTGATGGGTATTTATATGTTGTTGTAAAAGAAAGTTCAGGAAAAATAAATCATTTTGTGATATTACAAAGCTTTGATAATGTTTTCTTAATAACAGATAAAGTATTAAAAGCAAATGATTTGATTAAAGTTTCTTATTACGAAGCAGAATTGTATGATCCTAAATTAAACAAATTTATCACGCAGAAAGTCGCTACTGATATTGTAAAAAACTAAAAAAATAAGTGGTATTGTTTTTGCTCTTGGCAATACACATTTAAAATAATTCAAGACAAAAAACTAAAACTTAAACGTATGAAAAAATTACTATTACTATTATTGCTTACTTCTAGTTCAATTTTTGCACAAAAATTAACAAAAGAACAATTAATCGACAAAATGTCTGATGTAGGTTGTGAATGTGCAAGTAAACAAGAAGTGACTAAAGACAATATGGAAATGACTTTAGGATTGTGTATTCTAGAAGCAATCAACAAATATGAAAAAGACGTTGAAAAATATTATGGTAAAAACATAATCACCAACGATAAAAAAATGGAAGAGTTAGGATATGATATTGGTTTGAAAATGGGAGCAAAATGTCCAGATGTTTTCATGGCTATGTTAGGAGATGATTCTGGCGATGAAGAAGCTGTAATGGAAGACGAACCAGACGCAATGATTTCAGGAAAATTAACTGAAATTAAATCAGAACAATTCATGACTTTTTCTGTTAAAGAAACTTCAGGAAAAATGAATCAATTTATTTTATTAAGTAGCTTTGAAAACGCTTTCTTATTAACGGATAAAGTTTTAAAAACAAATGATAGTTTAGAAGTATATTACTATGAATTAGAATTATTTGATGCTAAATTATCAAAATTTGTTACTTATAAAGTAGTTACAGATATCATAAAAAAATAACAATGTACGTACCATTTGATACTTTACCCGAAGAATCTAAAATTTGGATATACCAATCCAATAGAAAGTTTTCTGATGAAGAAATTCAAGATATTGAAAAAGATTTGACTGCTTTTTTAGAGAATTGGACTTCACACGGACAACATCTTGAGGCTTCTTTTGTTACAAAATACAATCGTTTCATTATTATTGCGGTTAATCAAGAGGTGCAGCCTGCAACGGGTTGTTCAATCGATGCTTCGGTACAGTTTATTCAAAATCTAGAACAAAAGTATGGGGTTGATTTATTAGATAAAATGAATGTAACCTTTAAAATGGGCGAGCATGTAGCTTTTAAACCACTAATTGAATTTAAAAAATTAGCAAAAGAAAAAGCCGTTTCTGCCAATACGATTGTTTTTAATAACTTAGTAAACACTGTTGGAGAATGGCAAGATTTTTGGGAAGTTCCAGCTAGCGAAAGTTGGCATAATAGATTTTTCTAAAACGAATATTTAAACTATATTTGAAAATCATCATTAAACCAATTTTAATGATGATTTTTTTATTACACAAAACCCTGATTTCATGCGATATATACTTGTTTTTATACTTTTTTCAGTTGTTTCTTTTGGACAAAAAAAATCCAATCTTTCACAAGAAGTTTGGGTAGATAGCGTTTATAACCAACTTTCTTTTGATGAAAAAGTAGGACAATTGTTTATGGTAGCAGCTTATTCTAACAAAGATGAAGCACATAATAAATCAATTGATAGGTTAATAGAAGAAAATAAAATTGGCGGTTTAATCTTTTTTCAAGGCGGACCAGTGCGTCAAGCAAAATTGACAAATCGTTATCAAGCAAAATCAAAAGTGCCTTTATTTATAGGAATCGATGCTGAATGGGGTTTGAGCATGCGATTAGATTCTACTTACCGTTATCCATGGAATATGACACTTGGAGCTGTTCAAGATATGAAATTGATAGAAAAAACAGGAAACCAAATGGCTAAACAATCGAAGCGAATGGGAATTCATTTTAATTTTGCGCCAGTAATAGATATTAATACCAATCCAAAAAATCCTATTATCGGCAATCGCTCATTTGGTGAAACAAAAGAAAATGTAACTCTTCGCGCTTTAGCTTTAATGAAAGGTTTGCAGGACGAAGGCGTATATGCAACTGCAAAGCATTTTCCTGGTCACGGCGATACTTCTACCGATTCGCATCATACATTACCTACTGTGCAATTTGATAAAAATCGATTGGACGATGTTGAACTTTATCCGTATAAAGAATTAATTAAGAATGGATTAACGAGTGTGATGGTAGCACATTTAAACGTGCCAAGTATTGAACCAAGAGAAAACTATCCAACATCAATTTCCTATAATGTAGTAACTAATATTTTAAAAAATGAACTACAATTCAATGGTTTAATTTTTACTGATGCCTTGAATATGAAAGGCGCAAGTAATTTTAAAAAACCCGGCGATATTGATTTAGAAGCCTTTTTAGCAGGAAATGACATATTGCTTTTCGCCGAAAATGTGCCAGTTGCCATCAAAAAGTTTAACGAAGCAAAAGAAGATGGTAGATTAACGGAAGAACGTTTAGCGTATTCGGTTAAAAAGATTTTAGCTTATAAATACAAAGCTAATTTACAAAACTATCAACCAATTGTCTTGGAGAATTTGTACAATGATTTGAATGCGGTTGAATATGATGCTTTGAATTATCAGTTGTATGAAAATGCAGTGACAGTAATTAAAAACGAAACAAAATCAATTCCAGTAGCACAATTGGATAAAGAAAAAATCGCTTATGTTAAATTAGGAAATGATAGTTCGGAAGTTTTTGTTACTAAGTTAAAAAGTTATGCGAATGTGACTCAAATTACCTCTAAAAACTTAGATTCTGTTTTGGTAGAATTACAAGATTATACGAAGGTAATTATTGGTTATCACAAATCTGATGGAGCGTGGAGAAACCACAATTTAACGTTCAGAGAATTGCTTTGGATTAATCAAATCGCAAAGCAGAATGATGTGATTTTGACATTTTTTACTAAACCTTATTCTTTGTTAACTATCAAAAATTTTGAATCGGTAGAAACCATAATTGTTGGGTATCAAAACAATGCAATTGCCCAAACGGTTGTACCACAAGTGATTTTTGGAGCAATTGGTTCAAAAGGTAAACTACCCGTTTCCATTGAAGAACATTTCAAAGTAAATGAAGGAATAGAAACACTTGCGATACAAAGGTTAGGTTTTGAAATTCCTGAAAATGTAGGAATGAATTCTAAAATTTTGACCAAAATAGATTCGATTGCAAAATATGCTATTGATAAAAAAATGACACCGGGATTACAAGTGGTTGTCGCTAGAAAAGGAAAAGTAGTTTATCAAAAATCATTTGGAAACCATACTTATGAAGAAGGTGCTGCCAAAGTACAAAATACCGATTTGTATGATATTGCTTCGCTAACAAAAATTATTGGAACGTTGCCAAATATCATGCAAGAATTTGACAAAGGAAATTTAACTTTGGAAACCAAATTAAAAACGATGTTGCCAGTTTTTAAAGGTTCAAACAAAGAAGATGCAACCGTTTTAGATATGTTAACACATCAAGCGCGTTTTCAACCATGGATTCCGTTTTATAAAGCCACATTAGATAGTTTAAACAAACCTAGCGAAAAATACTATAGAACGCGTCCAACAGTGGAGTTTCAATTAAAAGTAGCCGAAGATTTGTACTTGAGAAGAGATTATAATGATACCATCATAAAAGCTATCGCAACAAGTGAGTTATTGGCAAAAAAGCAGTACAAATACAGTGATTTTTCGTTTATATTATTTAAAGAATATTTGGAAAAACAAAACGGAAAAACCTTGGAATACTTAGCAAAAAATAATTTTTATAATCAATTAGGAGCTACGTCAATTACCTATAATCCGTTGCATCATTTTGATAAGAGTGTGGTAATTCCTACCGAAAATGATAATTATTTCAGATACCAACTTGTTCATGGCTATGTTCATGATATGGCTGCTGCTATGCAAGGAGGAATTTCGGGTCATGCTGGATTATTTTCTAATGCGCTAGACATTGCCAAAGTAATGCAAATGTATTTACAGAAAGGGAATTATGGAGGAATGCGATATATTACTGAAGCAACCTTGCAAAAATTTAATACCTGTTATTTTTGTAAAGATGGAAATAGAAGAGGAGTTGGTTTTGATAAGCCACAATTAGGAAATGAAGGACCAACTTGTGGTTGTGTATCGTTAACAAGTTTTGGACATACTGGATTTACAGGAACCATGACATGGGCAGATCCAGAAAAGGAAATTGTATACGTTTTTTTATCTAACAGAACATTTCCCGATTCAAATGCTGCAAACAAATTATCTAAAGAAAATATTAGAGAAAATATTCAAAAAGTGATTTACGAGAGTATTATAGAATAATTTCTAAACATCTAACGTTCTAAACATCTAAACATGATATCAAAAGCAACTACTGTAGATCAATACATCAACGAAGCTCCAGACGATAGAAGAGAAGCGTTGCAAAAATTAAGAAATGTAATTTTAGAAAATCTTCCAGAAGGATTTCAAGAAGGAATTGGATATGGGATGATAGGTTATTTTGTGCCACATTCAATTTATCCAGCGGGTTATCATTGTACTCCTGAATTGCCTTTGCCTTTTATGTCATTTGCAAGCCAAAAAAATAGCATCAATTTTTATCACATGTGCATTTATGCTAACCCAGAATTACACGACTGGTTTGTGACAGAATATACAAAACATTCTAAACAAAAATTAGATATGGGAAAAAGCTGTGTGCGATTTAAAAAACCTGAAAATATTCCGTTTGAATTGATAGGTGAGTTAGTAAAAAAAATCTCAGTTGCAGATTGGATTGAAACCTACGAATCGGCTTTCAAAAAATAAATTAACAAATGTTTTATAATTACCAATCATAGAAATGGTATTTTTATTTCAAATTTTACATACATGAAAATTGCTATAGTTTGTTATCCTACATTTGGAGGAAGTGGAGTAGTAGCCACAGAATTAGGTTTAGAATTAGCCAAAAGAGGTCACGAAATTCACTTCATAACTTACAGTCAACCAGTGCGCTTAGCCTTGTTGAATCCTAATGTGCATTATCATGAAGTTCACGTTCCAGAATATCCATTATTTCATTATCAGCCCTATGAATTAGCACTTTCTAGTAAGTTGGTGGATATGGTTAAATTGTATAAAATTGACGTGTTACACGTGCATTATGCTATTCCACATGCCTATGCAGGTTATATGGCAAAACAAATGCTAGCCGATGAAGGTATTCATATTCCAATGGTAACAACTTTACATGGTACCGATATCACTTTAGTTGGAAATCATCCGTTCTATAAACCTGCTGTGAGTTTTAGTATCAATAAATCTGATGTAGTAACCAGCGTTTCACAAAGTTTAAAAGACGATACGTACCGCCTTTTTGATATTAAAAAAGAAATTGTTGTTATTCCAAACTTTATCGAATTAGCTAAGGCCAAACCAATTGAAAATATTGCTTGTCACCGTTCGTTAATGGCTTGCGAAAATGAAATGATTATTACTCATATTTCTAATTTTAGAAAAGTTAAGCGAATAGAAGATATTGTAAAAATATTCTATGAAATTCAAAAAGAAATACCTTCAAAATTAATGATGGTAGGTGAAGGCCCTGAAAAAGAAAATGCAGAATATTTATGCAACCAATTAGGCATACAAAACAAAGTGATTTTTTTTGGGAATAGTAATGAAATTGATAAGATTTTATCGTATTCCGATTTGTTTTTATTACCTTCAGAAACTGAAAGTTTTGGTTTAGCAGCACTAGAAGCTATGGCTTGTGGAGTTCCTGTTATTTCTAGTAATTCTGGAGGTTTACCAGAAGTAAATAAAGATGGTTTTTCAGGATATTTGAGCAACGTTGGCGATGTTGCAAAAATGAGTCAAGATGCAATTGATTTATTAAAAGACAAAGCAAAACTGAAACAATTTAAAATTAACGCTTTAGAAACGGCAAAATTATTTGATATTCAGCAAATTATGCCATTATATGAACAAGTTTATTACCAAGCAATCCAATCCAAAAATGAATAAATTAATACCTATTCTTATTTTAATTTTAACTTCTTGCGCAACTCCTAAACCAGTGGTTATAAATACCTCGTTTTCTACTATTTATAAAAGTACTAATGGCGGAACCGAAAATGCAGGTTATTTACATATTACAAATAATGAAGATTATATAAAATTGATTGAAACCTTAAAAATTGACGAATCAGAGTTTAATAAATTAGTAGTGGTTAATTTTAAAGAAAATGATGTTATAGTGCTTTATCAAGGTCAAAAAGCATCTGGGGGTTTTGCAATTGATGTTGAAAAAATTACTTGGGAAAATGAATCACTTTTGATTAAAAAAGTAGAAACAATTCCAAATAAAGGAGAAATGGTGACTATGGCATTAACTTCGCCCTATTGTATTACAATTATACCGAAAGCAAATAATATCAAAATAGTACAATAAAAAAAGGCTCCTAATTAGAAGCCTTTTTTTATTGTAATTAGTCAAATTTGTAACGAATACCTAATGCGATATCTGGTCCAAAATTGTCTTCTCTCCAATCATTTGAATTAAAATAAATTTCTGGTCTAACGTCTAATGAAAGTTGAAGTGGAAAATCAAAATTATATTCAATACCTACATCACCAGCAGCAAATAAAACTGCGCCACTATCACTAACTCCATTAACATCATAACTCCAGCTACCTGCTCCACCACCTACACCGGCATACCAGTTAAAACCACCATCAATGTTCCAAACCCATTGATATAAACCAGCTAATTTAATAGCATCTACATCATTGCTGTTTCTCCAACCTAAATCTAATTCTAAACGGTTGTTGTCTCCTAAACCTCTTTGATAAGAAACTTCACCTCCAAAACCATCATTATCACCTAAGCGTAACCCTAGTGCGTTTTTAGAAATGTCCTGTGCTTGTGCGCTGAATGCTAATCCTAGTAGCATAAAAGCCGATAAAATTACTTTTTTCATATAAATGTGTTTTTACAAATGTAGAAAAAATTCTACAAGGATTATGCCAAATCGTACTTTTAACGCCTAATTAACTAAATAAGTGTCTAAAAATTCTTCTTGAGTTTGTGAACTTGTAGCAGGAATACCTAATTGTGTAGCCACAAGTGAATTTAAGCTGTATGATGTTACGGTATTAGTATATACAACACCAATTCCATCGGCTAAATATTGTGTAGAAACCAAAACATCTTGAGCTGCCAAAGCAGTTATAGGAAATCCTGATATAGTTGTTGTGATCTCTACATTGAGTTTAATTTTGGTAGTTTTTACATCGGTATAAACATCACCATTAGGTGAAGTAAATGAGGTTAAAGTTTCTCCTCCATAGGATTGTAAAGAATAATTGATATTTAACGGATAACCACTAACGGTTTGTTGAATTGTACCCGTTTTTGGAGACGAATTTAATGCTTGGTTATTAGATGCATTTTTATTAAAAATAACAAAATCGCTAAGTGTTAAATCTACTGCAATTGGTAATGTTTGACCTGATGCTAAAGACAAATCGCCTGAAAGTTTTAATTTTCCATTTGATTCTCTCACGCCATTATTTCTCAAGGCTGATGAATAAAATCCAGTAGCAATATTGTTTTCAGTTTTAAATTTTTTATAAGTATTTGAACCGATTACAGTATCATTAGATATATACAAAGAATCTCTAGTGATTCCGGCTTGACCTTCTACATCATAGGTCCAGTAATTTCCGATTGTTAAAGGTGTTTCAAAGTTACTTCCAGTACCAGAATCATCACTAGAACATGAAATAAAAAGAATTGAAGTTAGTAGGGTGACAAGAAAAGCTGATTTTTTCATAAAAAGTATTTAATTATGTTGCTAATATAACAAAATAATTAAATTATTTAGAGAATAATAATGAGTCTAGTAATTGACCGCTTAGTTTGGTTTCTAATTCAAAATATTCTTCCTCACTTACTTTTTCTATTTTCTTATGATGGTATAATTTCCAGCGTTTTTTGTTGTACTCTAAAGCGGTTAAATTCTCAATCCAATCGCCACTATTCAAATATAAAGTACTACCTTTTTTTGTAGTTTGATGAATCATTTTAGGCTCGTGAATATGCCCACAACATACAAAATCATAATTATTTTCTATCGCAATTTCTGTAGCAGTAGTTTCAAAATCGGAAATGAATTTTACTGCTTTTTTGACACTTCCTTTAATCTTTTTAGAAAGAGAATAAGGCTCTTTTCCAAGTTTTATCAAACACCAATTTATAAGCCTATTTAATAAAATCAAATAATCATATCCATAACCTCCAAGTTTAGCAATCCATTTTGCACTATGTACCGAACTATCAAAAACATCGCCATGAAAAAACCATGCTTTCTTTCCGTCTAAATTTAATACTAGTTTATCAATTAGTGAAAAATTACCCATGTGTGTATCGCTAAATTTTCGCAACATTTCATCATGGTTTCCGGTTATGTAATATACTTTTGTGCCTTTTGAAGTAAAACTGATTAATTTCTTGACAACTTTCAAATGCGATTTTGGGAAATAGGATTTTCTAAATTGCCATATATCAATTATATCACCATTTAAAATTAAGATTTTTGGTTTTATACTGTCTAAATAATCTAATAATTCTGAAGCATGACAACCATATGTTCCTAAATGAACATCAGAAATTACACAAATTTCAACTTTACGTTTTTTCAAAATATAATTATTTGAGATACAAAATACCAGTTTTTATATCATCCAACAATTATCTAAAGGTTATAAAATAGCTATGAATTAGATTCTTTTGTTAACGAATTGGTTTCTGTTTAATTTAAAATAATCCTTACATTTGTTTTTAGTTACTTAATCAATTTGGAATAAAGTTATGGCAGGAAATACATTTGGAAAATTATTCAAGTTAACCACTTTTGGAGAATCACATGGTGAAGCCTTGGGAGGAATTGTAGATGGTTGTCCTCCAGGGATTGAAATAGATTTTCAAGCGATTCATGCCGAAATGCAACGAAGAAAACCCGGACAATCAAGTATTGTGACTCAAAGACAAGAAGCTGATGAAGTCCAATTTCTATCAGGAATTTTTGAAGGTAAAACAACAGGAACACCAATTGGGTTTCTCATACCAAATACCAATCAAAAATCAGATGACTATTCGCACATAAAAGAAACTTATCGTCCTAGCCACGCAGATTATGTTTATGAACAAAAGTATGGTATTCGTGATTATAGAGGTGGAGGTAGAAGTTCTGCACGTGAAACTGCAAGCAGAGTAGTAGGGGGAGCTATTGCAAAACAAATTATTCCTAATATAAAAATAAATGCTTTTGTCTCTTCAGTAGGTGAAATTTTTATCGATAAACCATATCAAGATTTAGATTTTTCTAAAACAGAAAGCAATGCTGTTCGTTGTCCTGACTCGGCTACAGCCAAAAAAATGGAAGCCTATATTAAAGAAATTAAAAAAGAAGGTGATTCTGTAGGAGGAACTATTACTTGTGTAATTCAAAATGTTCCTATAGGATTAGGAGAACCTGTTTTTGATAAATTACATGCAGAATTAGGAAAAGCAATGCTTTCAATCAATGCTGTAAAAGGATTTGAATTTGGTAGTGGTTTTTGTGGTGCCAAAATGAAAGGAAGCGAACACAATGATTTATACAATGCCGACGGAACTACAAAATCAAACCTTTCGGGAGGAATTCAAGGTGGAATATCTAACGGCATGGATATATATTTTAGAGTAGCTTTTAAACCAGTTGCAACCCTATTACAAAAACAAGATGTTTTAACAACAAAAGGTGAAATCATCGAGCAACAAGGAAAAGGACGTCACGATCCTTGTGTGGTGCCTAGAGCCGTTCCTATAGTTGAAGCTATGGCTGCATTAGTACTTGCAGATTATTTTTTGTTGAAATAAAAATGTAATATGTATTAACCTATACTTTTAATTGAAGATTATATATTTTTTCGTTACTTTTTTTTAATAATTTCAAATAAATTGCTTAATTTGTAGAAACAACACAAATTAATATGCAATTCGATATTAAAGATACCGAATCTTCCGCTTTATATAAGCTTTTAACAGGAACAGTAATACCAAGACCTATTGGTTGGATTTCTACAATTGATACTAACGGAATCAATAATTTAGCTCCATTTTCTTTTTTTAATGTCGTTAGTGAAGATCCTCCGCATGTAATGTTTTCAACCGTTCGAACAGGAAACAAAAATAAAGACACTTTAAATAATATACTAGAAAACAAACAATTCGTTGTAAATTTAGTTACAGAAGAAGTTGTAGAGCAAATGAATACTACTTCTCAATCTGTCGCTTCAGATGTTGACGAATTTGAATTAGCAGGTGTTACACCAATTGACGCTATTTACATCAAACCAAAACGTGTCAAAGAAAGTTTAGTGCATTTTGAATGTGAAATGGTACATCATTATTTCATCGAAAAGCATCAAAATGGTGGAGCTTGTATTATTATTGGAAGAATTATCACCATGCATATTGATGATTCAATTCTTATGGATAATCACAGAATCAATTTGGAAACATACAAACCTGTTGCTCGTTTAGCAGGTTCTAATTATAGTAAGTTAGGAGAAATATTCGCTATTAAAAGACAATAAATTAAAAATCTGCGGAAATCTACGTTTTGCCAAAGCAAATCCATTTCATCCGCGTGCAAAAAAATATGAAAATAACAGTTATAGGTGGTGGTCCAGGCGGACTTTACTTTTCGATATTAACAAAAAAAGCAATGCCACATTTCCAAATCGATATTTACGAACGTAACAAACCTGATGATAGTTTTGGTTTCGGAGTGGTTTTTTCAGACGAAACTTTAGGCGAATTCTTAAAACGCGATATGCAATCGTATGAATTAATTCGAAGCAAATTTGCGTATTGGGATGATATTATTGTCGCTCGTGATGGTCAAGAAGTAAGCATTGCTGGAAATGGTTTTTGCGGTTGTTCTCGTAAAACTCTTTTACAATTATTACAACAACGCTGTGTCGAAGAAGGTGTTAATCTGCATTTCGAACAAAACGTAGAGGATTTGTCGCAATTTGCTGATTCGGATATCATTTTAGCTGCTGACGGAATTGCAAGTGCTATCCGTACAAAGCATGAAACTGAATTCGGAACGAAAATCGAATTAAAGAAAAACCGCTTCGTTTGGTTAGGTTCTACAAAACCTCTTGATGCATTCACCTATTTCTTCAGAAGTACGCCACATGGAACTATAGTAGCACATACCTATCAATACGAAGAAGGTATGAGTACGTGGATTTTTGAATGTAGCGATGAAACGTGGCAAAAACACGGTTTTGAAGTTACTAACGAAGAAGATACGATGGCTAAAATCACAGAAATCTTCAAAGAAGAATTAGACGGACATCCACTGATTTCAAACAAATCGCATTGGCGTCAATTTCCACATGTTACGAATCAAAATTGGTATCATAACAATATTGTTTTATTAGGTGATGCCAAGGCTACAGCACATTACTCCATTGGTTCAGGAACTAAATTAGCTATGGATTGTGCTATTGGTTTAGCAGATGCTGTGATTGCGAATCCAAATAATGTACAAGCAGCTTTTGAACAATACGACAAATCTAGAAGAAACACTGTCGAAATGATTCAGTATGCAGCTTTAGTTTCTCTTGATTGGTTCGAAAATATGGGACGTCACATGCAACATTCCTTCCAACAATTTGCTTTTGGATGCATGACACGTTCTAAGAAAGTAACATACGAGAATTTACGTTTGAGAGATAGTTCGTTTACTGATAAGGTCTTAAAAGAATTTTTGGAAACTTCCAGCTCCAAACTTCCGACTTCCAACTCTGCAGCATTTACACCATTTAAAATAAGAGAACTTGAACTTCCAAACCGAATCGTTATGGCGCCAATGGGACAATATTCCGCAATTGACGGATTAGTTTCTGATTGGCATTTAGTGCATTACGGAAGTCGTGCTACTGGAGGCGTAGGATTAATCATCACCGAAATGACCGCAATTTCAGAAACTGGAAGAATAACAGAAGGCTGTGCCGGAATTTACAATGCAGAGCAATTGAATCAATGGAAAAAAATTACTGCGTTTGTTCACCATAACTCTTCAACAAAAATTGCCATTCAATTAGGACATTCGGGACGAAAAGGTGCTGTTAAAAAACCTTTTGAAGGAAATGGACCCATCGATACACCATGGAATTTAATTTCGGCTTCCCCAATTCCCTTTAATGAAAATTATACTATTCCTAAGGAGATGACTTTGAAAGATATGGCTGTAATTAAAGCACAATTTATGCAAGCAGCTAAAAATGCTGATGAAGCAGGCTTTGATATGATCGAATTACAAGCACATCATGGGTTTTTATTAGCATCTTTTTTATCACCTTTAACAAATGTTCGTACTGATGAATTTGGTGGAAAAATACAGAATCGTTTAAAATATCCATTGGAGATATTTAATGCTATTCGTGAAGTATTTCCAAAAGAAAAACCAATTTCAGTACGAATTTCAGCCACTGATTGGGCAGAAAACGGAATCTCTGAAGAAGAGGTTTTTATTATTTCGGAAGCATTCAAAAAAGCAGGAGCAGATATTATCAATGTTTCTACAGGAAATACTGTCTCAAATCAAAAACCGCTAACAGGCAGAATGTGGCAAACGCCTTTTTCTGATGCCGTTCGAAATACCGTTCATATTCCAACCATAACCGCTGGCTATATTCAAGATATTGATCAAATCAATACTATTCTTCTAAACGGAAGAGCTGATTTAGTCGCTTTAGGAAGACCTTTATTGTTAGATGCTAATTTCGTTAGAAATGCTCAAGCATACGAACAATTTCAAGCGAATGATATTCCAAATCAATACAAAATGGGTGTTTCGCATTTGTATCCACTAAAAGCTTCGGAAAGAAAACAAATGGAAGGCATGAAAAAAGCGTTGAAACCGAAAAGTAATAAGAAGTAATTAGGAATTATGAAACATTACGAAGATAATTTTGCACACAATAGCTTACCATCTCTGGAATTACAATCAGAATACACTTTTTTGGATTTACCTCAATTCCAACAATCTGAAATGCTAAATTGCGTAGATAGATTGTTGGACAGCCACATTCGCGAAGGTCGTGGAAACAATAGTTGCATTCGCACATTTGAAGAAACTTGGACATATCAAGATTTATTTGAAAAAGCAAATCAAATTGCACATGTTTTGGTGGATGATTTGGGTTTGAAATCAGGTAATCGCGTTTTGATTCGTTCGGCGAATAATCCGATGATGGTAGCGTGTTGGTTTGCTATTTTGAAAGCGGGCGGAATCGTTGTGGCTACCATGCCATTACTTCGTTCAAAAGAACTAACTACGATTATTGATTGTGCCGAAATTTCACATGTATTGTGTGATAAGGAATTGGAAGAAGAAATTCATTTAGTAAAATCGGATTTTCTGAAACAAACGTGTTTTTATGGGAATTCGCAATTGGAAGAATTAATGGCTTCTAAACCCAAAACTTTCGATAATTATCATTCCAAATCCGATTCAATTGCTTTAATTGGTTTCACTTCTGGAACAACGGGTTTACCTAAAATGACAGCGCATTATCACAAAGACATTTTGAATATATGTGAAGCATTTCCAAACTATTCTTTACAGCCAACACAAAATGATATTTTCACAGGAAGTCCGCCAATAGGATTTACTTTTGGTTTGGGTGGATTAGTGTTGTTTCCGATGTATTTCGGAGCTTCAACATTTCTAATTGAAAAACCAAGTCCAGATTTATTATTGAAAGCAATTCAAGATTTTAAAATTACGATTTGCTTCACCGCTCCTACTGCTTGGCGCATCATAACAACCAAAGTTCAAGATTACGATATTTCGAGTTTAAGAAAATGTGTATCTGCTGGCGAAACCTTGCCTTTAAAAGTCTGGCAAGATTGGTACGATGCTACAGGTTTAAAAATCATAGATGGAATCGGTGCTACCGAAATGTTGCATATTTTTATTTCATCTAATGAAGAAAATATGAAACCAGGCGCTACTGGAAAAGCGATTACGGGTTACGAAGCTAAAATCATAGACAAACAAGGAAACGAATTACCAAGAAACGAAGCCGGAAGACTAGCCGTTCGAGGAATTACAGGTTGTAAATACCTAAACCGAGAGGAAAAACAACGCGAATATGTAGAAAATGGTTGGAATATCACAGGAGATATTTTCCGTCAAGATGAAGAAGGCTATTTCCATTTTGTGGCACGTGGCGATGATATGATTATTTCTTCGGGCTATAATATTGCGGCAATTGAAGTAGAATCCGTACTTTTAACCCACGAAGATATTTTGGAATGTGCCGTTGTTGGTTTACCCGATGAAGAGCGAGGAATGCTAGTTTGTGCGCATATTGTGTTACATGACACATCTAAAGCGACAGATGTGATGAAGAATCGTATCCAACACTGGTTCAAAGAAGTAGCGGCCCCTTATAAATATCCAAGAGTGATTAATTTTGTGGAATGTTTACCAAAAACGGAGACAGGAAAAATACAACGATTTAAGCTGAAGTGATTAGTAAATAGTGAAAAGTAATTAGCAAAAAAAAGATAATCTTGTAATTCCGACGTAAGCAGGAATCTCATAATTTAGATAACAAACAAAATGAGTGAATTCATAAAACAAGAAAAAGTACGTTTCCAACATGTTGATTATGCTGGAATTGTCTTCTATCCAAGATTTTTAGAAATGCTAAATTGTTTAGTAGAAGATTGGTTTGAAGAAGCCTTAAATCGTCCTTTTTCAAAAATGCACGAAACCAATGGTATTCCAACGGTTGATTTGAAAATTCAATTTAAAAATGCCGCAAGATTGGGAGAAATCTTAACCAAAAAACTTTGGGTAAAAGAATTAAAAAACTCGTCAATACTCTGCGGATTTCAGTTTGTAAATGAATCAGAAAACACCGTTTTAGAAGGCGAAGTAACATTGGTAAACGTAGCTTTCAACCCAGAAAGAAACGGCATCAAAGCCGAACCTTTTACAGAAGAAATGAAGAATAAAATAAAGCAATACGAATTATAAAACTAGAAACACAGATTTAAGAAATTATATAAATTTTAAAAATTTCTCCAATCTGTGTTCCAAAAAAAAATTCACAAATGGAATTCAAAAAATTCAAAGCCGCAACCGTTCAAACGTCACCAGTATTTCTAAATGTAGAAAAAACAGTCGATAAAGCCATTTCTTTCATTAAAGAAGCGAGCAATAACGGAGCAAAATTAATCGCTTTTCCGGAGGTTTTTATCGCAGGATATCCTTATTGGAATTGGATTATGACGCCAGTTCAAGGCAGTAAATGGTATGAAGAATTATATAAAAATTCGGTTGATGTAGCCGGTCCAGAAATAAAAAAACTTTGCTTAGCTGCCAAAGATAATGACATTCATATCGTAATGGGAATCAACGAGCGCGGTAAAAGCTATGGCGAAATTTATAACACCAACTTAATCATCGACAACAAAGGCGTTATCGTTGGGAAACACAGAAAATTAGTCCCAACCTGGGCCGAAAAACTAACGTGGTCTTCAGGTGACGGTTCTTCGTTAAAAGTGTACAATACAGAAATTGGTCCCATAGGAACTTTAGCTTGTGGTGAAAACACAAATACTTTAGCGCGTTTTACGCTACTTTCTCAAGGCGAATTGATTCATATAGCGAATTACATTTCATTGCCAGTAGCGCCACCGGATTACGATATGGCAGAAGCAATTAAAATTCGTGCGGCTGCGCATTCGTTTGAAGGAAAATTGTTTACGATTGTATCATGTTCAACCGTTTCACAAGAAATCAAAGATGCTTTACGTGCTGATGTTCCAAATGTAGATGAATTATTGGATAGAAAAAGTTCGGCTTTCTCAGGATTTATTGGTCCAAATGGTGCTGTAATCGGACAACCACTTATCGATGAAGAAGGAATGGTGTATGCCGAAATAGATTTAGCAAAATGTATTCAACCGAAACAAATGCACGATATTTTAGGACATTACAACCGATTTGATATTTTTGATTTAAGAGTAAACACTGCTCCTACACGTAAGATTACCTTTATTGATAATCACGAGGAGTTTAATAAAGATAAATAATTGATGGCTGAGGCTCTCGAAGTCACTAATTAAAACATAAGATTATGGAAACAAATAATTTTTCAGACGACCAATACGGAAGAGCGCGAGTTCAAGATTCAGACGAACTAAAAGCCTATTATAAAGAGTTAGAAACGCTTGGCGCTGGAGCTTTATGGACGGTCGCTAATGATATCGAACCTTGGGAACCGCGTTCTTCTTCGGTTCCTATGTTATGGAAATATGATGATTTACGCGAATTAGTTCTAAAATCATCCGAATTAGTAACGCCAGAACAAGCTGGAAGACGCGTTGTATATTTGGTAAACGACAAACGTAAAGATGTTTCAGCAGCTGTGGGTTGGCTATATACTGGAATTCAAGTTACGCGTCCTGGTGAATTTACTTCGGCACACCGTCATCGTGCTTCGGCTTTACGTTTTATTATGGAAGGCGAAAAAGGTTATACGGTTGTAGATGGTAATAAAATCATGTTAGAAGTAAACGATTTTGTTATTACTCCTAATTTCACTTGGCACGAACATGGTGTAGAAGAAGGTGGGAAAACCTGCATTTGGCAAGATGGTTTAGATATTCCGTTGGTGAATGCTTTAGAAGCTAATGATTATGCAGTTTATGATGGTAAACAACCATTGATAGCACCCTTGAATTTTTCACCAATAACGTATGGTTGTGCAGGATTGATTCCAGCCGATAAAACTTGGGATAAACCTTATTCTCCACTATTCAAATATTCTTGGAAAAATGTGTATCCAGCCTTATTAGAAGCGCATAAAGTCAATGAAGTCAATCCGTTTGATGGCATTTTTATGCAATATTCGAATCCATTAACTGGTGGACACGTAATGCAAACTATGGGAGCTGCGATGCAATTATTACCAGCAGGATTCAAAGGAAAAGCACACAAACATACCGGTTCATTTGTGTACCAATGCGCCAAAGGAAAAGGCTACACGATCATCAACGGAAAACGTTTCGATTGGAAAGAGCGTGATATTTTCTGTGTTCCGAGTTGGGCTTGGCACGAACATCACAATTTATCCGAAACCGAAGATGCTTGCCTTTTCAATTTCAACGATTTACCAGTGATTGAAGGATTGGGATTATACCAAGGAAGAGAATTAACAGAAAACAACGGACATCAACAAATTCAATAACAACAAAAACTTTGCGAACTTTGCGTAAAACTTAGCGCTCTTTGCGGTTAAATAAAAAATATGAAACTACTTACCTATAAAACACAAGACACCGAGCCACGTTTAGGCTTTATTCATAATAACCAAGTTATCGATATGCAGGATTTTGGAGATGTTTCCAATTTCCCATTACCAAACGATATGTTAGAATTAATTGATATGGGATTTGAAATTATTCCAGAAATAACAGAAATGATTGCGGAAACACCTGAGAATTTCTTCGAAGAAATCGCTTATGAAATGAGCGAAGTAACCATTTTAGCCCCAATCGAAAAACCAAGAAAAAACATCATCGGAATTGGTTTAAATTATACAGAACACGTAGCCGAAAGTGCTCGTACATTAGACACAACTGGAAAACTTCCAACCAAACCGATTATCTTCTCAAAACCACCCACAACGGTTACAGCAACGAATACCGAAATCATTAAAAACACGAAGTTAACTTCGCAATTGGATTGGGAATGTGAATTAGCTGTGATTATTGGTAAAAAAGGAAAATATGTATCAAAATCAGACGCTTTAGATTATGTTTTTGGTTATACAGTGATTAACGATATTTCAGCACGTGATTGCCGTAGAGAAGGGCAGTGGATTGTTTCTAAAGGACAAGATACTTTTGCACCGATGGGACCAGTTATTGTTACGAAAGACGAAATCGAAAACCCACACAACTTGAATTTATCATTGAAAGTAAATGGTGTTGAAAAACAAAATTCGAATACCAAATTCATGCTTTTCAACATCAACGATTTGATTGAAGATTTAAGTACCGTTTTCACTTTAGAAGCAGGTGATATTATCGCAACAGGAACTCCAGCAGGCGTTGGCGCAGGTCGCGACCCACAAGAATGGATATATGATGGCGATGTAGTTGAGGCAACTGTGGAAGGGATTGGAACAATAACAAATACGATTAAAGAAATATAATAAAAGTATTCAGTCGCAGTTTTCAGTTTTCAGACTGTTGACTGAGACTGAGACTGTAAACTAATAAAAATGAAATACAGAATCGGCCAAATAGTTCCATCCTCAAACGTAACGATGGAAACCGAAATACCAGCAATCTTCCGCTCCCGTGAAACCATTCTACCTGAACGTTTTACCTTTCATAGCAGTAGAATGCGAATGAAAAAAGTGACTAAAGAAGAATTAGAAGCTATGGATGCTATGAGTTTAAAATGTGCGCAAGAATTATCTGATGCACATGTAGACGTAATGGGATACGCATGTTTAGTAGCAATTATGAGTATGGGACGTGGTTATCATTGTGTTTCGGAAGTAAATTTGCATCAAGAAACGGTGGCAAACGATTTTCCTACTCCAATTGTAACTTCCGCAGGAGCTTTAATCAATGGATTGAAAGTGTTAGGAGCTAAACAAATTTCGATTATTACACCTTATATGCGACCATTAACAGATATGGTTGTAGATTATATAGAAAATCAAGGAATTAAAGTAAAACAAAGTATCGCTTTAGAGATTCCTGATAACTTAGAAGTTGCCGCTCAAAATCCAATGAATCTTTTGGAAATCTATAAGCAATTAGATTTAACAGATGTTGATGTTTTAGTAGCTTCAGCTTGTGTGCAAATGCCATCACTAGAAGCAATCGATTTGATTCAGGCGGAATGTGGAATTCCAGTAACTTCTGCAGCGGTTTGTACTACTTATGAAATGATGAAAAAAATTGGTATTGAAGCTAAATCAGCAATCGGTGGTGAGTTGTTGAGTGGTAAGTATTGATTTTTTTGAAATTATGATAAATAAAAAAGCTACAACATCTATTGTTGTAGCTTTTTTGTTCTAATTATTGCTTAACATAATTATTTAAATTTTGAAATTCATTTGCTTTATATTTTGTAAAGCATTCGTATTGATAATTTTCGAGTTCTTAAAATTACCAATACATTCCTAAAATATTCCAGCTTGTTCCATCACTAATCAATTGAATCCAACCTATGTTAGAAGAAGTCATTGTTGATATATTCATAGTACCTGTTGGATTACTGTAAAAGCCATATATGCTATCAATACCATTACTCAATACATTTATAGATTGGTATAAACTAGTTGATGTACTTGTGATATAAATCATCTTACCAGATCCAGCTATACTAGCGCTTGGAAGTGTAATTGTAATTAACGAGTTACTAGTATTTTTTAAATATACATTATTTAAAATGTCACTAGAAGTGATAGTATAGTCAGTTGTTTTAGAAAGAAATGTAAATGCTGTAGGAACTCCTGATGGACCCATTGGACCTTGAGGACCCATCGGGCCAGTTGCTCCGTCTACACCATTTATTCCAGCAGGACCTTGAGGACCCATAGGGCCAGTAGCACCGTCTAAACCATCATTACCAGCGGGACCTTGTGGACCCATCGGACCAGTTGCACCATCTAAACCATCATTACCAGCAGGACCTTGAGGACCCATTGGACCAGTTGCACCGTCTAAACCATTAATACCGTCTACACCATTCAATCCAGCAGGACCTTGTGGACCCATTGGGCCAGTAGCACCGTCTAAACCATTAATACCGTCTACACCATTTATTCCAGCAGGACCTTGTGGACCCATTGGGCCTGTTGCTCCATCTAAACCGTTAATACCGTCTACACCATTTAATCCAGCAGGACCTTGAGGACCCATTGGGCCAGTTGCACCGTCTAAACCGTTAATACCATCTGTACCATTTAATCCAGCAGGACCTTGAGGACCCATTGGACCTGTTGCACCGTCTAAACCATTAATACCATCTGCACCATTCAATCCAGCAGGGCCTTGTGGGCCCATTGGGCCAGTTGCACCATCTAAACCGTTAATACCATCAGTACCATTTAATCCAGCAGGACCTTGAGGACCCATTGGACCAGTTGCACCATCTAAACCGTTAATACCATCTGTACCATTTAATCCAGCAGGACCTTGTGGACCCATTGGACCTGTTGCTCCATCTAAACCGTTAATACCGTCTACACCATTTAATCCAGCAGGACCTTGTGGACCCATTGGACCAGTTGCACCGTCTAAACCATTCAATCCAGCAGGACCTTGAGGACCCATCGGACCTGTTGCTCCATCTAAACCGTTAATACCGTCTACACCATTTAATCCAGCTGGACCTTGAGGACCCATCGGACCAGTTGCACCGTCTACACCATTCAATCCAGCAGGACCTTGAGGACCCATTGGGCCAGTTGCACCGTCTAAACCATTCAATCCAGCAGGACCTTGAGGACCCATCGGACCAGTAGCACCGTCTACACCATTCAATCCGGCAGGACCTTGTGGACCCATTGGGCCAGTTGTACCATCTAAACCGTTAATACCATCTGTACCATTTAATCCAGCAGGACCTTGTGGACCCATTGGACCTGTTGCACCATCTAAACCGTTAATACCGTCTACACCATTTAATCCAGCAGGACCTTGAGGACCCATCGGACCAGTTGCACCGTCTACACCATTCAATCCAGCAGGACCTTGAGGACCCATTGGGCCAGTTGCACCGTCTACACCATTCAATCCAGCAGGACCTTGAGGACCCATTGGGCCAGTTGCACCGTCTAAACCATTCAATCCAGCAGGACCTTGTGGACCCATTGCACCTGTTGCTCCATCTAAACCGTTAATACCGTCTACACCATTTAATCCAGCAGGACCTTGAGAACCCATTGGACCAGTTGCACCGTCTAAACCATTTATTCCAGCAGGGCCTTGTGGACCCATTGGACCTGTTGCTCCATCTAAACCGTTAATACCATCTGTACCATTTAATCCAGCAGGACCTTGTGGGCCAGGTATTGAACTCCCTGAATTTGCAGCATAAAGCGCATAAGGAACACTTAAAAATTGCGTTACTCCAACAATTGTATAATTTGTTCCTCCTGTTGGATCTGTTTCTGTTTTTATAAAATAAGGACCATTTGCCCAATTTATAGTGCCGTATGAACCAGAAATTGTACTTCCTCCACCAATTGCAAGAGTAACTAATCCATTTATATTTGAAGTAGGCGTTTGTGTCTCTTCATAGACTGCAGTTCCAATTGCCGAACCTTGTAAAATACTAATTTTCATTCCTACAGGTTGGTTTGTTATTAAGTTGTTGCTAGCATTTCTAATTACTGCTTGATAGCTCATATAATCTTGACTCTGAGCAAATGTTGCAACTGACATTAATAACAACATTGTTAAAATGTATATTTTTTTCATAAATAATGATTTTAAGGGTATTTATTTTTAACCTATTGTTTGATAATTTTGAAGGATTTAACCTCAATGTTGTTGTCTAAAACTTTTAATAAATAAACTGCCATCGGATATTGCTCCATTTGAATTGAAGTTGTGATAGAATCAATTTTTTTACTTTCCAATAATCTACCATTAAAATCAAATAATTGATAGTGAACAGCTTCAAAGTTAGATTCCTTTACTTCTAAATAAAGTAAATTGGTTGTTGGATTTGGATAAGCGGATAGTTCGAGACTAATATTAAAATTGTCATTTCCTGACAAAGTTTGAATTTCATAAGGCTGTTGAACACCTTCTGCTAGAGAACCAGTTGTTCCTACGGAAGTAGTATAGACTACTTGTCCTATAGAATAGCTTATATTTCCATTGCTACCCGAATTATTTCCTCCAGAAGTAACTATAGCTTCTTGAGCATAAATAGAGTAACAACTCAAAAAAGCGCCCATAAGAAGTAATTTTTTTTTCTTCATATCACTTGTTTATTAGTTGTTTTTATGAACATTATTTAAATTGAGAAATGAATAAAAAAGAAAGCATAAATTATTACAATCAATATTTAAACACTTATTAATTTGTTATAAAACTATGCTTATTTGAAAAAGTGAAGAAGTGTAAATTAGCTAGAGGGAGTACACAAGTATAAGTGTAGTCTGTGAAGGACAAGTGTGTTTTTTTAAAACAATGCCATCTTTTTTTAAATTTACAATACTTATGATTGTTGAAATTAGTTGGGTGTTATCTTAAAAGGAGAATTTATTTTTTAAAAAAGAAAAACCCCAAACGGTATTATCCATCTGAGGCATCTATATATATAAGGGGGGATTATCATGATTATTCTAGTATTTCTACTAGACTTTAAATACGATTTTGTTTTAAAGCGTCACAAATATATAAAAAAAAGTTATGATTTAAAAAAAAGTGCTGTAAATTTAAAAAAAAATAAAAAAATAATGAGAAACAGAATTTTAAATAATTGAAAATTAACAATTTACATTTTGATTAAAAATTAATTTTTTTTAAAAAATGCAACTTATAGTGTTAATTTTTTGTACGATTGAGTGTAATTCATTGAAAATTTGTAATTTGCATAAAATTAACAACAAAAAAAACAACCTATGAAAAAAACACTACTCCTATTTATTTCATTTTTGTTTGCATCAAATTTGGTCTCGGCTCAATGTGCTAGCCCAACGTTCCCAGGTGTAAATAACATAACGCAAGATTCTGCCGTCATTTTTTGGCAAGATTCTGCAACAACTTCAGCATGGAATATTGGAGTTTCATTAAATGGAGCTTCAGTAATGCAATATTATGCTACCTCTAATCCATTTGTGTTAACAGGACTTTCTTGTGGTAGTTATATTACTGTAGAAATTTCATCAATTTGTTCACCAACTGAATCTAGCGCACCAGTTACTATAACTTTTATGACAGCTACATGTAACCAGCCTGGACAACCTCAAAGTTTTTCAGCTTGTGTAGATGGTCCAAATCAAGCTTGTTTTAACTTAACAGATAATGATGCAAATTTAATGGGGACGTTAAACCCATCAGAACATGTTATTACTTATCACGTTTCAAATGACGATGCAAATAACAATGTAAATCCACTTTCATCACCTTATTGTGTTGGTTTAGGTGTAAACCAATCAGTATATTGTAGAATCACAAATACTACAAACGGAAGTTCTTATATTTCTGTATTTTTCTTACATGTTATAGGATATAGTTACAGCCAACCAGCATTAACACCAATGGAACAATGTGACCAAGATAATAATGGTGTAATTAGTTTTGATTTAACAACAGCACAAGCACAATTAAATACTACAAATACAATTAGTTATTATGCTTCTCAAGCTAATGCTGAGGCTGAGGTAAATCCAATAGCTAATCCAGCAACTTATACATTACCGGTACAACCAACTACAGTTCCTATCTATATCAGAGAAAGTATTGTTAATGGTTGTGATAGTATTTATACAATGAATTTAAGAACTTTTGCAAATTGTAATTTAGCATCGGTTTGTGGTCTAGCAAATTCTTTATGTGGTGCTTTAGGAAATCCTTTCCCAAATACAATTAACCTACCTTCAACAGGAGGTATGGGTTGTTTAGGTTCAACTCCAAATCCAACTTGGTTTTATTTACCTATAAGTACATCAGGAAGTATCAATTTAATGATTCAGCAAAGTACAGATCCTAATTTTGGTTTCAATAATTTAGACGTTGATTACGCTATTTTTGGGCCTTTTACAGATCCTGTAACTCCTTGTAATGGTCAAATTACTCCAAATACGATTGTTAGTTGTAGTTTTTCAGGAGCAGCTGTAGAATATCCTGTAATTCCTAACGCTGTGATGGGACAATATTATTTAATCATGGTAACTAATTATAGTAACCAATCAGGTTATATCAAAATCAATGATTTAGGTAATTCACAAGGAGCTATAGATTGTACTGGAATACGCTTAAATGCTTTCTTAGATACAAATGCAAATGGTGTTCAAGATAATGGTGAAAATAACTTCCCATTAGGACAATTTCATTACGAATTGAATAATAATGGAACTGTTCATAACGTGTCTTCACCTGCAGGAATTTATAATATTTATGAAACTAATCCTGCTAATTCGTACGATTTTAATTATACAGTGGATCCAGCCTATGCAGCTATGTATGGTATAACAACTTCAAGTTATAGTGATATAAGTGTAGTAGTAGGAGCAGGGATGACTACTTATAATTTCCCAATCACTGTAACTCAACCTTACAATGATATTGCCGTTACTATAATACCTGTTTCTTCACCAAGACCAGGGTTTACTTATATTAATAAAGTAGTATATGCAAATCTAGGAAATCAAACAGTTGGAGCGGGAACAGTTACTTTTACGAAAGATGCCAATGTAACGATAGCTTCAATTTCTCAAGCAGGAACCACAGCTACTCCAACAGGATTTACGTACGATTTTACAAATTTAATGCCTTTTGAAGCAAGAGAAATTACAGTTACAATGCAAGTGCCTACTATTCCTACGGTGAATGCAGGTCAATATTTAACAAATTTAGCTTCAATTGTTCCATTAGTAGGTGATATCGTACCAGAAAATAACGATAGTTCTCTAGCGCAAATGGTAATCAACGCCTATGACCCTAACGATAAAATGGAATCACACGGAGAAGAAATTCTGCACAGCTCATTCACTTCAGAAGATTATTTATATTATACTATTCGTTTCGAAAACACAGGTAATGCTAGTGCCATAAACGTTAGAGTGAATGATGTATTAGATGCAAAATTAGATGAATCTACAATTAAAATGGTTGACGCTAGCCATGCTTATGTTTTAGACCGTGTTGGTGCTAATTTAACATGGAATTTTGACGATATCATGTTGCCAGTTTCTGTAGCGAATACTACAATTGGAAAAGGATATGTAATGTTTAAAGTAAAACCAAAAGCAGGATATGCAGTAGGAGATATTATTCCAAATACAGCTTCTATCTACTTCGATTTCAATCCAGCTATTGTAACCAATACTTTCAATACCAAATTTGTTGCTGCTTTAGGAACTAACTCTTTTGATACTAATCAGTTTGCTTTTTATCCAAATCCAGCAAATGATTATGTAACGGTTACTGCAAACAACGCAATTCATACTATTAAATCTATTGTAATTTATGATTTATTAGGAAAAGTTGTAATGACCAAAGAAATTACAAATGCAAATGCTCAAACGGTTAACATAGCCGATTTGAATGCAGGTGTTTACATGATTGAAATTACTTCAAATAACAATACTAGAGTAATGAAAAAACTAATGGTAGAATAACCATAAGCTTACTAAATTTTAAAAACCGATTTCACTAAGAAATCGGTTTTTTTATTGACCAAGTTTTCATTCCGTTAATTCAAATATTTTATTAAATTTTCTTTTCAGGTTTCTATTTTGCCATTTTATGTTAAGTTTTGAAACGATTGAAATAAAAATTATGAATAAATTAAATATAAGATATACTTTCATTGACGGTTTTACTTGAAAATAAAATATAGAATTAAACATAATAAGTGCAATAATTGGAAAGTATTTTACCCAAACTAAGCGTAATTTGCCGACTGGTTCTAAACTATAATTTACAGTCAAACTTTTTTCAGTTTTTTCATAAGTTCCTTTCAGAAAATATAAACTTGGAACAAAACTAGAATTTTTTATAATTTCAAAAGTTGAGTTGTCAAATCTGCCATAAAAACATTTTGAATTGTCAGTAAATATTGAAAAGAAACCCAACGGAATTTTAAGTTTTGGCGAGCCAATTTTTGTATTATCTTTTAATCTATTTCTAAATTCAGTTATATCTATTTTCGACTTCATTTTAGGTTTTTTTTCTTCTTCTGCGGAAATATTGTCACCAACGTTCTGCGGCTTGCTCTCAGTGGCGTTACACCAACACCAAGCCATTACAAATATAACAAAACATTCCATTCAGTAGTGGATTTTCCGTAGGAAAATCCGGAAGTAGCCATTGAAGCAAACCGCTGTTACCAGTAAGTTTAATGTAAAGTTACAGTTTCATATTTTGATTGGCACCAATCGATAATTTCACCAGCTTTATTTAATTCAATAGTATAATATTTTCCGCTGTTTTGATATTTTTCGTGTACAATTACAAAAAATCTGTTTTCATATACTTTTGGATAATGAATAAATAACTTTGGAAAATTTCCACGATTAAATTTTCTGATTTTAAATTTCTTTTTGTCAATATTTGTTAAATCGAGATCCAATCTCATATCTTCAAATCTTCTCCAATATTTTGAATATTCTAACTTTTCAATATTTTTTCCATAATTTGGAAGCTTTGTCTTTAAGCATTCAGATGGGACATAATAAATTTCTTCACCAGAATCATAGTTAAGAGATTTAAACACAGTTATTTTCCTTTCAACAGGATACATTTCAAGAATAGTGTCTTTATAGAAATTAAAAGCCAATTGTTCGTAGAAAGGATATTCTGATTGTGAATAACAATTTACATTTATTAACAAGAAAAAAATAATTGTAAGTAAAATTCTATTGTTCATTTTATGCAGATTTTCAAAACTTACTGGTAACGTTTCGCGGCTTAAAAATTGTGGCGTTGAACCAACACCAAGCCATTACAAATATAACAAAACATTCCATTCAGCAGCGGATTTTCCGCAGGAAAATCCGGAAGTAGCCATTGAAGCAAACCGCTGTTATCTCTATAATAATTCTGCAAGTACCCTTTTGCACTTAAAGTACTGTATTTATTGACTTTATAAAAAATGCTAAAGCAAATTTAAGCATAAAAAAGCATCAAAATACTTGATTTGTTGTACCAATTGTTGTACCTTAGTACTCCGTTGCACTAGAATGAAACACTAGTAAAATCAATACTTTCACTCGTTTGCACCGCTTTACAAATATAGTACAACATTTCTAAAATTCTATAATTATGGCATCTATTAAATTAATACTACGCACCAACCAGAAAGATCAAACAGGTAAAAGCCCTTTGTACATTAGAATTATAAAAGATAGAAAAACGAAATTTATCACTGCCGGACTCAAACTTAAAGAAAGTGATTGGGATGAAGCAAAGCAGAGAGTAAAGAAAAGCTATCCTAATAGCGCGCGAATGAATGCTGCACTTGCTCAAAAAATTGCCGATGCGGAAGGACAAATTGCCGACATGGAGCGTAAAGTAAAAACCGTTTCCATTAAAAAACTAAAAGAAGCCATAAAAGGTAAAGAAGTACCAAATTTCTTCGAGTATTCCAGAAAACATTGTGAACGAATCAAAAACAACGTTTCCATTTCAACCTATAAAAATTACCATGCCTATTTAGATAAGTTCGAAAAATGGGTAGGAACCAAGGAGGTTTATTTTGATGACATTACAGTTTCATTATTAATGGACTATATGAGTTATCTAAGCAACGAATTAAAAAACGGAAATACAACACAACGTTATTCCATCATGATACTGGCAATTATGTTCAAAGAAGCTATCAAAGAAGATTTAATTCCGGAATACATGTATCCGTTTAGTAAGTTGAAATTAAAGAAAGACCCAAGCAGAAGACAGTTTTTAAAGAAAGAGCAATTCGAGGCGATTATCAATTATAAACTAGATGAAAAATCAAAAGCGAGTGTATATCGCGATATGTTTATCTTTTCAATTTTCGCTGGAGGATTACGATTCAGTGATGTATTAGAATTTCAAGTAAAACACTTCAATGAAGAAGAAAGAAGAATACAAAAAGTAATTCGCAAAACAGGAAGAATGCATCAGTTCAAGATTGGTCAGTTAGCATTGGACATCATCAATAAATACAAAAAGGAAAATGCAGAACAAGACGACTTTATATTCCCTGTAATCACAAATAAAGAGCTGTATTTAAAGAATGATGAATACCGTTATACTTTTATAGAAAGTGCCAATAAAGCAGCTAATTTTCAATTACAGCGCATTGCAAAGAAATTAGAAATTCCAGTAAAAGTAACGTTCCACATAAGCCGCCACACCTTTGCAACAAACGCATTAAACAATGGAATGAGAATTGAGCACGTTTCAAAACTAATGGACCACCGCGATATCAGCACAACCCAGGTATATGCTAAAATCATTTCGGAAGAATTAGACAAAGCGGTTGACAACTACATCTACTAAAACAGAACGAGAGTAATTACTTCAAAAAAATACTCTCGTTTTCTTTTTCGAAGGTAAATTTTACCATTTTTTACTCTCGAAATCCAAAACCCTAGCAATTACAAGCCCTCGCAATTTTGTTAAAAACTTGTACGAAAAACAACGCAAACAGGTACTGAATTTGTTCTAATTTTAGGCATCCCAAATAGTAAAAAACTTCCAAAATCATATTGAAATCAACTTGAAGTATACCTGAACTTCAAGCAACTATAACATTTCAAGTAGTGACATTGGAAAAAGTGTAACCAAATAACAAATAATGAACAAATTTAACACCGGCAAAAAACGTGAACTTGAAAGGGCAAAACATCAAAAAATCATTATTCTCAGAATGGAGAACCATCGACACAGCACAAAGTGCAGCTTCTATTTTTGACATTACGCACGACCAGGAACCCACACTGGAAAACTATTGTATTGCTTTACTCGAAAAAGTATTTACAATCCCACAATCCCAACTACCTGAATTCATTAACTACCAACTCCAACTTGCCCAAGACGGAAACACTTGGTTAAACAAGTTCGAAAAATTATTAGCCAACAATGAAGAACTATTCTTTAGCCAAAAGGCATTGAGTAGATTCAACAAATTGTACAACATCATCGAGAAAAAAAGAACAGAGCTGCAATCTTCGAGCGTAAAAGAAACCAAACAAGCAACTCCAAAAAGGTTAATCAATGCCGAATCAGAAGATCGTTATTTTTCGTTTTTTGAAATCAAACAACAGGTCGAAAAAATGGAATCGTTCAATGAAAAAATAATCTTTTTGAACGAAGAAATTTTCGAATACCGACAAGCCGACATCATTTCAATCAACAACAAGCTGCAAGCTTATGACCAGCAATGCGTACAATTCATCGAAAAATTACAAACGCTTCGCAAAATGCGTTCCGAAATTGAGAAGGAAAAAGAACTAGAACTGGAGAAAAAACTAACCACTAAAAAACTGAAATTCAACGGAAATCTAAACCAATTAGTAGATATATTCTACCAACTAAGTCGTGAACTATTTGTAGATGGAAAATCATTTATAGATGCTTCTAATGGCGAAATAGTAAATATGATTGTCAATAATTTTATCGACAAAGACAACAACGAAATAAGTCCCCAAACAGTCGAAACCATCCTCAAACCATCACGAGGCGATAAACGACCAAAGACCCATAAACGAATAGACCTCGACAATTTCCTCTAAAAAATAATAGTCCCTTGGGACCCGATTGGGACTAAGGGACTTTTTTTTACTTCACAATTTTGCTCCATAAACTTTTAAAAACTACGAAAATGGAAGCAATTATTTTAACAAAAGACCAGTACAACGAATTAATGGCAAAATTAGATGCAATTCAAAGCCAACTAAACGCCAAGCCAGACCCAAAGAAAGAAACCTTCTTAGACAATCAAGAGTTCATTATGCTGATGAAAGTCTCAAAACGCACCGCACAAACCTGGAGAGATGAAGGCAAAATTTCATTCAGTCAAGTAGGAAGTAAAATTTACTACAAACTTTCTGATGTTGAAAAACTACTACAAGAACACTACAACAAATCATTCAAAGGAAAATAGTATGAACCAGTGCAACGGAACATGTGAGGTATGTGACTGTAAAACAGGAACAACCACTAAGACTTTTCACTAATCACTAATCACTTTTCACTCAAACATGATAACAATCTTCAAAAACTTCAACGAAGTAATAGAACACAAAACAATTCCCGAAATCCTGCACGAAATCAAAACAGGAAAGTACAGACCAGGGATAACGTATTTGCGTAAATCATTAGCCGAAAACAAACTAGAAGCCTATGAAAAAGCCAAAAAATCATTGCCTGCATTCACTCCTTCAGGAAAATTTGTAGGTGGAAGAAAAATGGAATTTCTGGAAGCATACTCCAATTTCATAATCCTAGACATCGATAAATTAAGTCAAACCGATTTACAAAACGCAAAACATAAAGCCAACCAATCCGAATACACTTATGCAAGTTTCATAAGTCCATCAGGCAATGGATTAAAGATTTTAGTAAAAGTAAACACCACAAAAGAAGACCACAAAGAAACCTTTTTGGCCATCCAAAAACACTATGAAACCCTATTAAACCAAGAAATAGACAAATCCGGAAAAGACATAACCCGACTATGTTTCTACTCATTCGATGATAACCTCTATCATAACGAAGCTGCTAAAACCTTTGTCACAAAAGAGCAAAATGAAATGCTGTCATCCCGAGCGGAGTCGAGGGGCGAGATGCATTTGAATAATAATAACTCAAATCAATCTTGTCATGCTGAACTCGTTTCAGCATCTCAACTGCCAACTGCGACTGCGACTGCGACTAACAGCGAAGCCATCTACAACCACTGCGTTCGCTTCACCGAAAAAAAAGTGCAATACGCGACAGGTAGCCGAAACGTATTCGTACACCAACTCGCGTGCAACCTAAACCGAAAAGGCATATCATTAAACGAAGCACTAAGCTTCATACTAACAGACTTTGGCTATGACGAAAAAGAAGTAACACAAACCGTTCACAGCGCCTACGGAAACATTCACGAATTTGGAAAAGATGAAAATTTTGAAAAGAACAGAAACACTAAAAACAACACAAAAAAATCAGACAATCAAAACCTGTCACCTCGAGCGGAGTCGAGAGGCGACTTCTATGAGGACGAAGAAGAAGAAAAAACGAGAATAACACCAATCGACAAACTAGAAAATTTTCTAACCTCTCGATACAATTTCCGTCACAACATAGTATCAGGTAAACTAGAATATCAACAGCTTTCAAGCTCCTCCCTTTCGGGGAGGTCGGGTGGGGCTAAAAAGAAATGGCATGTAATGAACGACTTTATAGAAAACTCTATGCTTCGCGAATGTTTAAAAGGAAGAATAAAAACAAACCTTTCTTCGTTGCGAAACCTATTGTATTCCGATTTCTGTGAATTATACAATCCGTTCGAAGATTACTTTTTCAATCTACCATCGTATGATGAAAAAACAGACTATATTTTAGAATTGGCAAACACCATAACCACCACAAAACAAGACCTTTGGCAAGAGTGTTTTAAAAAATGGATTGTAGCAATGGTGGGTTGTGTATTGGATGACAAAGTTATCAATCACACGGTAATTGTATTCAGTGGAAAACAAGGATTAGGGAAAACCACTTGGGTAGAAAAACTAGTGCCTAGAAAATTAAAAGAGTATTTGTTCTCTGGAACCATAAACCCAAACAACAAAGACACTTTAGTGCAGCTTTCAGAATGTATGTTAATCAACCTGGACGAATTAGAAAACCTAAACCGTTCCGAAATTGGAAGCTTAAAAGAAATCATCACAAAGACACAAATCAGAATGAGAAAAGCCTACGGACATAACAACGAAACCATGCCAAGACGCGCATCATTTGCCGGAAGTGTCAACACAGCACAATTCTTAAACGACAGTACAGGAAGCAGACGATTCCTTTGTTTTGAAGTAGAAAACATCCAATACCAACACGAAATCAATATTGACAATGTATTATCACAAGCCTTATATTTATTCAAATCAGGATTCAGACATTGGTTCGACCAAGAAGAAATCAAAAACATCACCGAAAACAACGAACAATACCAACTACGAAGCCCAGAAGAAGAATTGCTTTTAACATGGTTTGAACCTTGCGATAGAGAAAATGCCACGCATTATTTAAACGCCTCACAGATAGCAGCTAAACTAGCCGAAAGAGCAAAAATAACCATCACCGACGGAACAATAAACAAAATCGGAAAAGCTTTAAAAAAACACAATTTCACAAGACTAATGCGAAAAGGAAGTCCAGTCTACGCAGTAAAAGAATTTACCTACGAAGAAGTAGATCAAACCAACAGACAATCCGAAATATAAACCCAAAATTATCATAAGTGGGTATCCCAAAAATAGAATGCTTGTCAAACTGAACTTGTTTCAGTTTCTCCAAAACTGATAAAAATGAATTTGGAAAGACAAAGAAATTCTCGTTAGGATATCCACTTTTTTTTCTGCCAACTGACCACAGACCACAGACCACTCCAAAGAGGGTGTAAGGGGTGTAAGCAAATTTCCACACAAACATTTTGTATTTTTTTACTTTTCAAATTTTCTAGCAACATCGGCATATTCAAAAGCAAATCAATAAAGGACTAAGTGTAGTTTGCACCCATTTCCTCAAATAAATCCGTTTTTTTTATTTCAGAAAAAATAAAAATCTTTTACTCGTTTTTTCCCTACACCCTACACCCTGCGGTATTTTGCAGTATTTTTCATCATTTTTAACTGAAATACGGATTTCCTCATTTTGGTTTCGGTACGTTTTTTATATATTTACGAATTATATTTTTTTTAATTTTCTCTAAGCACTTAAACAAACAATTAATGGACAAACTAATTCAAAATTTCTCTATAAAATCGGTTACAGATTTCTTCAAAAGTAAAATAGCTGCTTTTTCTCCAAACAGTGAAAACCTTGATTACATAATAGAGGGTAATGATTTTATAAACTTTTCTAACCTTCAGAAAGTAGGAGAAGTTGCTTTTAACAATTCAGACGAATTAATTGTATTTACATGTAAATTTAACGGTTTACTATCGGAGCGTTCCTCAAAAAAACGTCAGTTTGAAATTGCTAAAAAAGTCCTGAAAGAAGATTTTAAAGATGGCGCTATCTTCATTTTCTATGATGAAAACAATTGTTTCCGTTTTTCATTCATTAGAAAAAATTATGGTAATAAAGAACAAAAGTTTACGAACTGGAAACGTTACACCTACTTTGTCGACCCGTCAAAAACGAATAAAACATTTAAAAACAGAATCAACGGTTGTAATTTTAGTTCGTTAGAAGATATTCAAGAGGCATTTAGTGTTGAAAAATTAAACAAAAAATTCTACGAGGAAATTGCAACGGCTTTCTACAGTCTTATTGGTGGTAAAGTAAACATCAACAAAAAAGAACAATCTTTTGATGCATGTTTAAAACTTCCATCTACACCTGTAGAAAACAGAAAAGTATATCAAGAATTCGCAGTTCGATTAATTGGTAGAACTATATTTTGTTGGTTTCTAAAAAACAAGAAATCAGATAGCGGTATTCCACTAATTCCCGAAGAATGGCTTTCGTCAAATATGGTAGCAAGTGTCAATAATGACCAACACAACTACTACCATGCTATTTTAGAAAAATTATTCTTCTTGGTCTTGAACAAAAAAGTGGAAGACAGAAAACCTTATGTTTTACCTAATAAACACGAACTAGTTCCATTTTTAAATGGAGGTTTATTTGAAGCACAAGATGATGACTTTTTCGCAAAAGATAGCAAAGGAATACATCAGATTAATTTTGCTCTAAATATTCCAAATGATTGGTTTTTAAAGTTTTTCGAAACGCTAGAACAATACAACTTCACTATTGATGAAAACAGTATTAACGATTTTGAGGTAAGTATCGACCCTGAAATGCTAGGTACCATTTTCGAAAATCTATTGGCAGAGATTGACCCAGATACCGAGAAAAGTGCTCGTAAATCTACAGGAAGTTTCTATACACCACGAGAGATTGTAGATTATATGGTAGAGCAATCATTATTGCAATACATTAAAACCAAAACCAATATCGAAGACGAAGAGCAATTAGAAATATTGTTAAAAGACGATGCAGAAAATCCTTTTAACAACAAACAAACTGTTGCCATATTGGAAGCTTTAAGCGAAGTTAAAATATTAGATCCAGCTTGTGGTTCAGGTGCTTTCCCTATGGGAGTTTTGCATAAAATTATAGCCTTATTAAAAAAATTAGATAAAGGTGCCGTTTGGTGGAAAGCAAAACAAGTAGAAAAAGCAGCTAAAGTATTAGATTCAAAATATTTGAATGATTTTAAAGAAAAAATTGAAAATTCAAATAGTGATTATGCCCGTAAATTAGGGGTGATACAGCACTCTATCTATGGAGTGGACATACAACCTATTGCAGCTGAAATTTCAAAACTAAGAAGTTTCCTTTCGTTGATTATTGATGAAAATATTGATGACAAAGCAGACAATAGAGGAATTGAACCACTGCCGAATCTAGAATTTAAGTTTGTAACTGCCAATACCTTAATAGGTTTAGACGAAGGTAAAAAAGAGGGTATGATGGCTTTTGATTTTGGAGAAACTACCGATTTACAAAACCAACTGCAACAATTAAGAAACACTTATTTACAAGCCAGCCCTCAGGAAAAAGAAAATTTAAAACAACAATTTGAGAAACTACAAACGCAAATTTATAAAAACGAACTCAAAGCTGGCGGGCAAAACAAACGTGCACAACAATTAGCAGCTTGGAAACCTTTCAGTAACGAAAGCTCTGCTTGGTTTGACCCCGACTGGATGTTTGGGGTAGAAAAATTCGATGTGGTAATTGGGAATCCGCCTTATGGTAGTATTATTAAAACTGGTAAAGAATATTTTAATAATAATTATAAATGTGTTGAAGGTAAGCATGAAATTTATAAATACTTTATAGAAAAAGGATTATCATTTTTAAACACTAATGGTATTAATTCCTACATAGTTCCTGATACGTGGACAGGATTAGGTTATTTTAAAAAATTAAGAAAATTAATTTTTGAAAAATATAATCTTGTTTCAATTTCAAAAACATTATATAAAGTATTCGAAATGGCAATGGTTGATACCAATATTTTCTTTATTCAAAATAAAAAAAATACAAATGATGAATACTTCCTTGTAAGCGGTGACTTGATTGAAAAAGAGAAAAGATTACTTGAACTTAACGATGAATTTGTACTCAACATTAAAGAAAACAATAGTGTAATTAAAAAAATTGATATTGTAATTTCAACTCTAGATGATTTTACAGAAATATGGCAAGGTTTGATTGCTTATGGGAAAAAGAACCAACCTCGTAGTTTTTCTTCAGAAAATAAAGAAACAGAATTCCATAGAAAATTGCTTTATGGAAAGAATGTATCAAAGTATTTTATTGAATGGGGTGGTGAATATTTAAAATATGGTGAATGGCTTCATAGACCAAGACCTAGTTACATTTTTGATAATGAAAAAATTCTAGTTCAACGAATAAGAAACCCTCAACTTAAACAAAGATTAGTCTGTGCATTTGATGATCAAAAATTCATAAATGGGACTGGAATGTCTAATATACTTTTAAAAGAGAATGTTAAAGATTTATCTTTAAAATACATTCTAGCTATTTTAAACTCAAAACTAATTAACTATTGGTTCTCGTATTATTTCAATGATGTCAATATTAAACCTGAGCAATTACGAAAGATACCAATTGTTAAATGTAGTACCAGTGTTCAAAAAATATTTGAGAATTTAATATCAGAAATTGATTTACTGATAGTAAATAAATTAGAGATAAATGAAACTGCAAACCAAATCGACCTCATGGTTTACAAACTCTACGAGTTGAGTTATGCTGAAGTTTTAGTAGTAGATCCAGAGTTTGGGTTAAGCGAGGAAGAGTATAACAGCTATGTTTATTAAAATTGTGAATAAAATCACTAAAAATAATCTAAACCAAAAGACCAGTAAAATAAGGGTTTTTCAACAATAACACAATATGTTTCCCTCATTCATGAGGGGAACATCAAAAAGTTATCAACAATAATTGTTTTTTTAAATAATTTTTAGTAATAAAATTGTTGTGTTGTAACAAAAGAAGAGAAAGAATAGAGCTCAGTTTTGTAGCAGGTGCTAGTAAAATAAAACAAAAAAGTCAGAAAATGAAAGATTTAACCGTTTCAAATATTGACCGTCAAAACATTCTAAATAACTATATAGTCATAATGCAATTACAAGACTATGTAGGTATACCGGGTATGTATTTTAAAGAACAATATGTATTCACAAAACAGCAAATTGCAGAATTTTATCAAATAGATGTTGTAACAATAGAACGCTACTTAGAAAATAATGAAAAAGAGCTAAAGCATAACGGTTATAATGTATTAAAGGGTAAATCATTAAAAGAATTCAAAGAAGAATTTGGTCATATTCTAAACTTGTCTAGCAGAACTCCACAGCTAGGGGTGTTTAATTTTAGATCGTTTTTAAACATCGGAATGCTTTTAGTTGAAAGCGATATGGCAAAAGCTTTAAGAAGTAAAATGCTTGATATTGTAATAGATAGTTTAAACCAAAAAACAGGAGGTTCTACAAAATACATCAACCAACGAGATGAAGACTTTTTTAATACAATATTAAAAGAACCTCATTATCGTAAAGAATTTACAAATGCCTTAAAAGAATATTTAGACTTAGGTCCTTTCAAATACTCATACTACACAGATAAAATTTATCAATGTGTTTTTAAAGAAAAAGCAGACGAGTATAAAAGAGTTTTAAAATTAGAAGCAAATGAAAACGTAAGAGACACCATGTATGCTGAAGTTTTAAAATTAATAGCTTCTTTTGAAAATGGTTTAGCACACGAAATGAAATCATTGTCGTTAAAGTATAATAGAAAATTGGCTAAGGCAGAAATGGATAATCTTCTTGAAAACTTTGCAGAACATCCATTATTTACACCATTAATCAACGATGCAAGAACAAAAATGGCTACAAGAGATTATGGTTTCAGGCAAGTTTTACATGAAAATCTTGAACAATATATAGATAGTGTTTCAAAAACAGACTTTGATAGGTTCTTAGGTGAAAAAAGCAAAACTCTTGAAGAAAGAATTGATGAAAACATAGATGTGTTCAAAAGATTAAAAGACAGATAGGGTATGAAATTCAATTATTTTGACATAGAATATGCTATCAAAGAACACGACTATATAATAGAAAAATCAGGTGGTTTATTTGGCATAAAAGACAAAGGACATTTGGAAGCGGTTTTAGATTTTGTTCAACATGATGGGTATTATCCAACTATAGAAGATAAAGCAGCTTATTTGTTTTATGCCTTAAATAAAAATCATGCGTTTTCTGATGGAAACAAAAGAGCATCAGTTGTTTTAACAGCTTACTTTTTCGAAATCAATCAATTAGATTTCATAGTTGGTAGATTCATGAGAGAAATAGAAAATATTGCTGTTGATGTTGCTGATAACATAATAGATAGAGATTTATTACATGAAATAATTACTTCATTCATTTATGAAGATGATTTTAGCATCGAATTAAAAATGAAAATAATTGAGGCTAAAACAAATCATTTAAACAATCAAGAACAATAATTGATTAACACAAGAAAACAAAACATATCAATATTTTAAAAAATAGATAAGTTAATAAACGTAACTAAAAGAATGGCAAACAATTTCATAACCAATAATAAAACCAATAAATCATTAAAAGGAAGATTAAATACATTAATCGGCATTAGTGATGAGCTTAAATTTTTAGTAGGGTTCTTTTACTTTTCAGGTTGGCAAGAACTTTTTGAAAACTTAAAAAAGAACGAAAACCTAACACTAAAATTATTGGTTGGTCTTCAAGTAGATCAAATCTTAAATAAAATTGTAGAACACGGTAGTCAAGAAGAGGAACAGTCACAAGACGACCTATTCAATCAATTCATGACTTCTATGGGCAATGCCATTAACAATGAAGAAATGGATACAGAAGCATTCTACAATCAAGTAGAGTTCTTTTTGCAAATGCTAAACGAAAAGCGATTAATCATTCGCAAAACCGAAAATTCAAACCACGCTAAGTTATACCTATTCCGTTTAAACCAAGAACAGGCAGAGATACAAGCCATGACAGGGCAGTTTATTACAGGTAGTAGTAATTTAACACGTGCAGGATTATCAGGTCAAGAAGAATTCAATGTAGAAATAAAAGATTATGGTTTTACCGAAGCTGAAAACTATTTTGATGAACTTTGGGAACGAGCTATTCCAATTTCAGAAATCGAAAACAGAAAAGAGTTTTTGATACAATTCATTCAGCACAAATCACAAGCAGCTTCAGTAACACCTTTTGAAGCCTATGTTTTAATTCTAAAAACCTATTTAGACCTACAACAACAAAAACAAATAAAACCCGAAGTAGAAAATCTTCTGGAAGAAATAGGATATAAAAAATACAGCTATCAAACCGATGCAGTAAATCAAGCATTGTCTATTATTGAGGAATACAACGGTGTAATTATTGCCGATGTAGTAGGTTTGGGCAAATCAGTAATTGCCTCTCTAATAGCTAAAAACTTAGGCAAAAGAGGAATGGTTATTTGTCCTCCAGGATTAATGGGTGATAAAACATACAATACAGGTTGGTGGGGTTATATTAACGAATTTAAATTGTATGATTGGGAAGTAGAAAGTAGAGGAAAATTAGAAGATTTAGCAGATACTATTCAAACAAAAGGAATCGAAGTTGTTATTGTCGACGAAGCACATTATTTTAGGAATCAAGATTCCGCAGATTACGAATCTTTACTTACCATCTGTAGAGACAGAACCGTAATTTTATTGACAGCTACACCATTCAATAATTCACCTGCGGATATATTTTCATTATTAAAACTATTTATTGTACCTGGTAAATCAGGTATCACAATTGATGACAACTTAGAAGGATTATTCAGGGCATTCAATTATAAATACAAACGTCTTTCAGACATAATCAAAAACTGGAATTCTAATAAGCCAGCAAAGCGTCAAAAAGCCGAAACATTATATCGCACTATGTTAGCTAAGGAATTACCCATAGACGTTAACGTGGTAAGACATGAAACTAAATTATTGGCAAATCAAATTAAGAATATAATTTCCTCTGTAGTAATTAGAAGAAATCGTTTAGATTTAAAAGAAGATTACGTTTATAAAGCAGAGGTTGGTGATTTATCTACCGTTAAAGACCCAGTTGAATTATTTTATCATTTATCACATGAACAAAATACATTTTATGACAGAATATTAAATGAATATTTTGAAGAAAACGGCAGATTCAAAGGAGCAATTTATCAACCTTTCAGTTATGAAAAAATTGTAGACGAGGATCAACTAGACGAACAAGGCAATAGACAATTCCAACAACAGCAAAACTTATTTGACTTTATGAGACGTTTATTAGTAAAGCGTTTCGAAAGTTCATTTGGTGCATTCAGTCAATCAATAGATCGTTTTTTGCAAGTGCATATTTTAGTACGTGATTTCATTGAAAAGTCTAATGGCAAATACATATTAGACAGAGGTTTAATTGACAAAATTAAGTCATATGATGAAGATGATATTGATAGAATTTTAAGCGAGTATTCTAAAGATTTATTAAATAAAAAAGTTCCAAAAAACAATACAGTTTATGACATTAACGATTTCCAAAGAAGAACTGAATTTTTGGAACATATTGAAAGTGATATTTTAGTTTTTCAAGAAATTCAAAGCCAACTAAAAAAACTAAAAATTGTAGAAAACGACCCAAAAAGAGAACGTATAGCAAATGAAATACAATCTATTTTAGAAAAAGACAAAAACAGAAAAGTCATATTGTTTTCAGAATATGTTGATACTATTAAGCATTTAGAGCCTTATTTCCGTGAGAAATTCGGTATGCGATTATTAGTTTGTGATGGTAAGGTTTCAAAAGAATTGGCTAAAAGTCTGAATTCAGATTTCAATGCGCAAAGAAAAGACGGACAAACAAATCATTTCGACATATTATTAACGAGTGATAAACTTTCTGAAGGGTTCAATTTAAACCGTGCAGGAGTAATTATCAATTACGATATTCCTTGGAATCCAACAAGAGTTATTCAAAGAGTAGGTCGTATTAATCGTATTGGAACAAAAGTTTTTGATGAATTACACATTTATAACTTCTTCCCATCTGAAATTGGTGCTGATATTGTTAAGTCTAGAGAAATTGCTGCTCAAAAAATGTTCCTAATTCATAGTTCATTAGGGGAAGATGCAAAGATGTTTGACGAAGAAGAAGAACCAACTGCATCAGGGTTATTCAATAAATTAAATCAAAATCCGGATGAAGGAGGAGAAATAAATACATCAACTCATATTCGTAACACATACAAAGATATCGAGAACAAATATCCCGAAGTTATCAAAAAAATTAGCAACCTTCCCTCGAGAGTCAAAACAGCTAAGGGATTTGATAAATATCAATTAAATGTATTGAGAAAAAAAGGATTGAGTTTATTCGCTCAAATTATCGAAAATGAAGAAGATGTAAATACAAATATTAAAGAAGTAACTTTTGAAGAGTTATTGATTAATACACAATGCGAATTTGAAGAAAATAAATTACCCCTTTCAAAAGATTTTTGGAATAATTACGAAAACATTAAAAACTTCAAACCTAACTATAAAACAGGTAGAAGTGATATTGCTTTAGAATCCAAAGCTTTAGATAATTTAAAAGTATATTTAAAATTATTACCAGGTAACGAAGAAAACTTAGCAAATTTTGTAAAAATGTTAATCAAAGATTTAAAAAAATATCATACCCTTTCAATCCGAACACTAGGAAGATTAGGAAGAAAATCAATCAATCCTAAATCTAGTGAGAAGGAGATTCAAGCACTAACAAACGAAATAAATTGGGTTAGAAATCACTTTGGAGATGATTACTTAGATAAAATTCTAAAAAGAGTTGATAATCAAAAAAATGAAGTAATAATAGCTGTTGAAAATCAATTAAATAATTAAAAATTAAGTCATAAAATTATAAATTAACATAGTTAAAAAACAATAGATAAATCTAGTATAAATTATGAAATGGCATTTTAAAAAACTAACGCAAGGTGATGACTTTCAGGGTATTCGTGATGGGGATATTGAATTATTTGATAAAACTAGATACCAATCTGTTGTAAGAGAAGCTATTCAAAATTCATTGGATGCAAGGTTAAATGAATTAGAGCCTGTAAAAATTGAATTTAATTATTTTAAAATTGATAAATCTTTATTTCCTAGCATAGCGGAAATTGAAAGTCATTTATTTGGTTGTAAAAAATGGGAAAAAGCTAATAATGACGATTTAGAATTGATTGATACTATGTGTAATGCAATCGAAAAAGATAGTTATACTTGCCTTGAAATCGCAGATTATAACACAAAAGGTATGGAACTTAAAACCTCTTTTGATTCTTTTGCACATTCAAGAAATGTATCAACAAAAAGCTCTGCTGGTTCTGCTGGTTCAAAAGGTATGGGAAAAGCGGCTTACTTTGCGGCTTCTTATCTACATAGTATATTTGTTACATCCATTTTTCATGAAAACAAAAGCATACTTTTTCAAGGAATATCCAGAATATCAACCCATTATAAAGATGGTGAATTATTAAACTATAAAGGTTACTTTAGTAATGATTTTAATCCAATAACAGAAAAAGAGTTAATACCATCAATCTTCTCTAGAAATGAGTCAGGTACTTCCGCATTTATACTTGGTGTATGGGATGAACCAGACAAACAATCAATAATGGAAAAAGAACTGGTTAATAACTTTTGGCTTGCTATTCTTGAAGGAGATCTAATTGTTACTATTGACAAAAAAGAATTTAATAAAGACAACATCTATAATGAAATTTTAAGATTATACCCTAGTATTTATGAATCTGGACAATATAACAACAATCCAAATCCTAGACCATATATAGAAACTTATTTAGGGAATAATTGTTCAAATAAAAAGTATGCAAAAGAAATTCCAATTCTAGGTAGTGTAAAATTTGTCATAGCTAAGAATGAAGAATATCAAGGTAGAATTTCTAACTTCAGAAATTCAAAAATGCTAATTTTTAAAGATCCTTCTAAATTATACAGAGGGTATTGTGGTGTTTTCATTTGTGATGATGACAAAGGAAATGAAATTTTAAAAAAACTTGAAAATGCAACGCATACTGAATGGAGAAAAGGGAACTGGAAAGATCCAAATGGTAAAAAAGCATTGGATTTTTTAAATGAATTTCAATCCGATTGTATTAAAGATTTTGTTGGTGATCAACAAGGTAATGAAATTACAATTCCAGAATTTGATAAATTATTAAATCTGCCAGGTTTAAAAAGTAGTAAAAGTGGACTTCAAAAGAATGATGACAAAACTCAAGAAAAAATAAAACCCCCAAAAATACTAAAACCTCAAAATGATTACACACCTAAATCTTTTCATTGGCTTCGTAGTAGAGCAATTAAAGAGAACGGTAGTTATAAATATATCATTACAATGAATTCTAAAAAATCTAATAATAAAATTGATTTTGAAGTGTTTGTTGGTTCTGATGATAAAACTGGTCGTGAAATTATTAATATTTCTTCTACTTCTCAGGGTAAATTTGAAGGAAATAGATTATTTCTAAATTTAAATTCAGGAGTAAATGAAGTAGTAATTATTTTGGAAGACACACTGAAACATGCTATTAGGTTAAAAGAAATTAAAGAGGTATTAGATGAAAATTAATGGATATAAATTTGGACATCCTGTGTTTGGTGATCCAGATTATTACGATTTTAAACCAATCTGTAATATTGAAAATAAGATTGAAAATAACAATTTTATAATTACTTCTGAAGAAATCAATTTTGGGAATAATGAAAAAATAATTGATATGATACAAAAAAATGAAGCTAAAGTAATTGCTGAGATTTTTTGTACACATACAATGTTCAGAAAAGTATTTGAACAAGAATTTCAATTCAACATAAGTATACCCTTAGATTATCTAAAAAATAAGGTTGAAGTAGTTTTATTAGTAATAGCAAATATAGATTTACCGAATTATAAAAATCAAGCAATCAAAAAAGAACTAAGAGATTTAGATTTTTATGTAGAGAAAGGTGAAATTTTAGCTTATTTGGGTGAATATAATTTTGAATTAGATTTGAATGGTACTAGTTTAGATAGTATCATAAAAATAAGATCATCTAATAATAATACTGAAAAAAGGGTCCAATATATTTATTCTGGTGATAGCATTGTAATTGAATTACCAATTAAAGAATTCGATGCACTAAAACAATTTTCTGAAAATCCAGACTATCAAAAATTACTAATTTCTTCTTTGCTACAACCCGCATTAATACATGCTTGTTATAAATTATCTAACGAAGATTATGAAGAAAAAAGCTGGTCTAGAGTATTAAAAATTCATTGGTCAAGAATGCAAAAAGATTCTGAATTTCCTTCTATTGATGAAGTTCCAAGTTTCATAGAAGATTTATTATCTAAACCTACTAATTCTTTATTAGAAACTTTAGCAGAAATGGACAACAAACAAAAAAACACAGAATTTGAATAATATGAATTATCAAAAAAAATTTAATACTGGCGTTGTTGAGAAATTAAAAAATCTAATTAGTAATGATGATTCCTCAATAATAAAATATTATTTAAATAAAAATGAGTTTAAATACCATTTTGAAAATAATGATTTTACTGTTTGTGATTTTTATGAAATTCCTAGAGATTTAGGGAATGAAATGATTAGCACCTTCAAATCAAATCTTAATCAAAAGTCTAATGATTTTAGAAAAGCTGATTTTGAATGTGCAAAATTATTGTATGAAAGTATTAAAATAACACCCAAACAAGCTTCTGACATAGATTTTTGGAGTTATTTGCATCATTTTGATATGTATAAGTACATTCATTTGAGGTGGAACGAAATTGAAAGTCCATCAAAAAGTTCACGAGAAACATACATAAACCGACATTGGTTGATGACTTTATCATCTCAAAAACACTTGATTAACTACCCATTAACTACTCTTTGGTGGTCCATTCATTTAACAATCGATGATAGTATGGATGATCCATATGAGCTGTCAAAAATTTATTTTAACAACAATCGTTACAGAACTGTTACATTTGGTGGAAGCTCATATGTTAGACATAAAGAAGCAATTTTAGGGATTCTTGAATTTTATAAAATTCACGACATTAAAGAAACTAAAGAAAATGGTGATAGAATATCTAAATTCGTAAATTTGTTAGGTGGTACAAAACCTCTTGGTTTTTTTAAGAAAGAATGGTTTGTTAAGCAACTTGAAATGAAGTTTCAAGATTTATGTAATCCTAAAGAATTAAAACTTCCATTTTCAAATAGTCAAACTTTTAATGAACCACTTAATAGAATTCAAGAAAAAACAAATTCAAAGGATGAAATAGTTAAATATTTTAATCTTTCACAGGATGGGAACCATAAATTGACTGATTTACCTGCAAATTTCACTTGGTCAGTTCCTATTTATGAATCCTTTAGAAATGGTTTTTTGTTGGTTTGCTACAATGAAGAGGGCAATATTAATAAAGTGACTTTAAAAAGTATTTTAAATAAAAGTCGAGATTTATATAAAAATGGCGTCTATAAAACTAACACAATAAACAATCTATTAATAGATAATGATGAAAATAAATTAATAGGAATTTGTTATACATATAAGGGGAATAAATATTTTAAAGCACATAACATTAGTCAACTTAAAGAGAATAATGATGTTATTGGTTTGAAAGGTTATCAAACGGTTTATGATATCTATGACAAGATTGAATATAAAATTTTACCTTCTGAATGTAGAGATGATTTAGGTAATCTTTATATAAAATCTTTTACAGCAAAAGGAAAATCTTTAAAGAATAAATACTACAGAGAAAATTGGGGTATTTTAAATAAATATTGGCCGGAAATTTTTATCTAATAATGAAACTATTCGACAACAAATACATTTTCATTAAAGACCTTGGCAATGGTGGTTTTGGCAAGGTTTTTTTAGCGAAAGAAAGAGTGTCAAATCGTTTTGTAGCGATCAAGCAATTATTAACTGAAGACAAATTTTTACAAGAAAATATAATCCATGAAATTGAAACAGTAGCAAAATTTGAAAATCCAAATATTGTTACCTTCTACCATCACTTTAGAGAAGAGGGTGTATTTTATCTTGTAATGGAATATTGTTCTGGTGGTAGTTTGAGAGATAAAATAAATAGCAATACATATACAAATACAGAAGCTATTGATTGGGTAATAACTTTAGCAGAAAGTCTAAGAATAATTCACAAAAAAGGAATTATTCATCACGATATCAAACCCGACAACATACTTTTTACACAGAATGGCAATATAAAGATTGCAGACTTTGGCGTTGCTAATAAAAACATGGGAACCAGGTCATATATGTGCCCAGAATCTTTTAATTGGGATTTTAAAAGTACAAATGATCCTAGAATTGACATTTACTCATTGGGTGTTACGTTAATGGAATTATTATCGAAGAAAAACCCTTTTTTAGGATTATCAAGAGAAGAAATAATTGAAAAACACCAATCAACTGATTTCCCAATTCAGAAACTCCCGAATTGGCAACAAGAAATAATCTTAAAAGCAATCAATAAAACACCTGAACTTAGATTTCAATTTATGATTGAATTGGAAGAAGCGTTGAAAGCTAAATCAGTTCCAATGATTTTTAATAAAGATAACCTCAAAGCTGCTGAATTAGTTGACTTAGCAGACAAAGCCTTAAAAACTAATAAATGGCGTAATGCTCTAAATTTTTTAGAATTAGCGCAAAAACAATATAAAAACAATGTGGCGGTTTTACAAGCATTAGGTAAATACAACTTAAGAATTCAAAAGATTGATGCTGCAAAAAGTTACTATGAAAAGGCACTAAAACTCAATCCAAGGCTTGATGTTCAAAAGGATTTAGGTTGGATTAATTTGGAAGCAAAAAAATATCCAATAGCTATAGGATTATTATCAGACCATCTTCATAGAAACCCAGCAGATTACGAAGCCTACAATCTTTTAATTCGTTGTTATTACGAAACGGATAGATACGAAACAGCGATGGAACTTTCCAAAATGATTATGGAAGCCAATCCATCGTTACCTTGTTTTGCCAATAATTATTTTATTGCTTTTGTGTTAAATAGTAATGGCAAATCCATTCCTCCAAAAACAAAAGCAGAACAAAAAAACAATCCATTTATTGAATATAACCTTTCTGTTATTACCGAAAATGAATTGAGCCATAACTTTAAAAAATCACCAACACTAAAATCAAAACTATTATTTATGGACTTTCAGTTCAACAATATGAAAGAAAATACCATAACAATATTAGAAACCAATAATAAAGTTCAAACTCCTAGCGCATTAAATAACCTAATAATAAAATTTGGAAGAGAAGAGTACAATCAGAACGATATTAAAGTCTCAGGTTCTACTACAGTAAGTAGAAGACATTGTGTAATAATCAACACCAAAGACAATGTTTGGTTATACGACCTCGAGAGTACAGGAACAGAAATAAACGATGTAGTTGTAACAAATAAAGTCCCATTAATAGGTTACAACAATCTCAAAATTAATGATATTTATTTTGCCCTTACAACTGACAAATCTAAATTAATTTAATATTTAACAAAATGTAAATGGTTGTTATTTATGTATTTGGATAAATAACTGTAGTAACTAATTATATAAAATTCCAATAGTGTGCAATAAAAAAATCTGTCTTAGATAATTTGTCTCTCAAGAATATGAAATGACAAAATTTAAGACAGATTAGAATATCTAATTATGTAAATTAACTATTCAGATTAATTCGTGAATCAGAAAGTTATAAATTCTAAAACAACAAGTAACATTATTCGCAATATTGTTCAATAAGTGTATTAGCTTTTTCAATATCATTTTCACTTGCTTTTAATAAATCAGCACACAAACCATCAAATTGTTTTAATTCAATTTTTGCGAGAGCTCTTGCCATGTAAGCATCTGCTAATTCAGAATCTAGTTCAATAGCTTTCGTGTAATCAGCTATAGCACCTTCAAAATCCTTTAATTGACTCTTTGCAACACCTCTATTATAAAAAGCAAAACTGTCATTCGGTGATAATTTTATAAGTAAGTTGTAGTCTTCTATTGAACCAACATAGTTATTTAAATCACTTTTTGCAGAAGCTCTAAAAAAATAAGCTTCTAAATTTCCATCATTAAATTCAATTGCTTTTGAATAATCTTGGATAGCACCTTCATAGTCTTTAATTTCATTTTTAGCGTAACCTCTTTGTAAGTAAACAAAATCATTATTAGGTTCTAATTCTAATGATTTATTATAATCAGCAATAGCAGCAGGAAAATCATTTAGTTCTAAATAGATTACTCCTCTGTTATAATAAGACTCTGCATCAGTAGGTTTTAATTTTATAGCAATAGTATAATCAGCTATAGCTCCCTCAAGATCATTCAAATTATATTTTGCATCAGCTCTGTTAAAATAAACAGGATTATAATTAGGTTCATATTCTAACGCTTTGGTAAAATCTTCAACAGCTCCCTGAAAGTCTTTTAATTCTTTTTTAGCAACACCTCTATTACTGTAGGCATAAACATAATTAGGTTTTAATTGTATGGCTTTTGTAAATTCAACAATGGCTCCTTCATGGTCTTCTAATCGAAGTTTAGACAGACCACTTTTAAAATAGTCTTCTGCAGTTTGACAGTAAGAAGAAATGGCAAAGCTTAAAAAAGCATATAAGAATAGTTTTTTCATATTTTAGAATTTAATTTAATAAAGTGATTAAAGTTAATACGTTGGGTTAATAATTGTGTACGGTTTTCCGTAAATGAAAGTAATTAATAATCAAATCATAGTTTAATTTACAAAATAAATCTTTATTAAGAGGTTAAACAATCAAACGAGATACTAATTATAACGCATCTATTAGCTAAAACGATATAATGCTAATGAAATAATTGTAAATTATTAAAGCTCATAGATGAAAAGTAAATAAAATTTCATTATCTCATTCAGCTGCACAAAAATCGCTCCTAGCCTGTGCCGATAGCTATCGGTATCCAAGTATTCCTAGCATCAATTCTTTGTTTGCTTCATTTCACTAATTTCAATTATATTTTTATCTTTAGGCTTAATTAATTTAATAATTTATGGAAATTGAAATTCTAATAACAGAAGACAGATACAATAACAATACTAGTTCATTCGGTTCCTCTTTTGCCAATTTAATCAATAACGAATCAAGCTTAAAAAAATTGATAGAGGAAAATCCTAACGAAATTGCAACACTTATAAAGTATGAATTTAATGAAGGTATAGAACAAATAATTCCAAATCATCTGACCATTAATAAAGATTTGGCATTAAGATTAAGCTTGTTAGATAGCTTAGATTGTTCATGTTTAGAAACTAAAAGTACTTTAGGTGAAGTATTAAAAAACATAATGATTGATAATTTCCAATTAGTGCTAACCAGAAAACATTGGCATGAGGTAGATAATCTAATACTTTACTTTGATGCAGTAGAATTTGGTTGTGTTGATGATTTTATTGATAAAAGAACAAAAAACAATAAATCTCAAAAAGTATCTTAAAAAAAACGATTTATTTTTTGTGCATATCAATAGAATAATAATTAAATAGGAACGCTTCGCTGAAGTAGTTTCACCCACCCAGTCCAACGCTCCCCACCGCACTAGTGGTATTTTGTGTGTTTTTAGCACTTGTTTTACCCAAAGTAAGTCAATAAAAAAAGGCTCCCTGTTTTCCCAACCCCTCGCGCACAGTCCGCCTTTTTTTATCCACTTACACCCAATCCAAAAAACAAACGCTAAAAACACGCAAAAACCACTCCCAAGCTATTATTACATAATAAACCTTATAATTCATTCCCAACACCCCACGCAGTCCCCCTGAAAGTTATAAGGGTTATTATGTAAAATATCCGCTCCCAGCCGCACCCACCCGAAGAATAATAGGAACGCTACCGCTAACGTAATTTTCATTGTTTTTTGAAGATGCTTCCCATTTCCAGTTCACGCACTCCACTGAACACTAAAAACTGAATACTAAACACTTTCAAAGCATCCTCAAAAATCAAACTATCACAAGAGTGTGTTTTTCTTTTTTCTAATCTTCACAAAGAAACATTGTCAAACCAAGCGTAGTCGAGGTCGTCCACCTAAAAAAAGAAAACCACACCCTTGTTTACCAGTCCCGATTGAACACCCCTAAAACCCCATTTCATAAGAACATTTGGGGTAAACATTTTTACAAAAAAAAGGATAAAAAAGAAGCCAAAGGTTTGTTCCGGGTATTCAAAAAAGCAAGTTCAAGCCTTCGGTTCCGGATAAAATCTCCACCCATACATTTTCAATACCACAACATCCACTTAGCGTTTCCACAGACGCATATGGGTAGTATTTTACCCGTAAAACTTGCTTTTTTGAAACCCTCCACAAGGCAAGACGGCTTTCTTTTTTTTCCTTTTTTCTTTTGCAAAAATGTGTGTGGGGCATCTCGGTTTCCATTCACATTTCGGGCAATCACGAAGGAAAGACGAAGGAAGTTAACCTGTTAAATCCTTGTACTATGGACACTATTTTTATTAAAACCCACCAACCTGGGGCGCACTATGCCAAACCGCACTTTTTCGTATTATCAAAAGGACTGAATAGCGGAAAACCTCAAAACGAACCCTTTACAAACAGCTTTGTACTTGTATTTCAAACCGAAGCTCAAAAAGAGGACATCTTTTGGATAGCCATGAGCCTATGGAAATCCAAATTCTGGATACCTTTTCTTCGCGGTTCGGTTATTCCGTTCTTATCTCTCTATGAATTCAAAAAAGAGTTCAATCCAAAAGCCACCCGATTAATGCGTGAACACGAGCTGCACCATAAAAACATCCAAGCACTCAAGCTGTTGCAAGAACAAGAAGCACACCACGCAAAAAACATCCACTTAATCAACGAAATCCGTAACGCCATCCTACAACGTTACAGAAACAAATAACACAAACCTGGCCCCGATGGGCTAGGTTTTTTCATTTCATCAAATTTCCAAAAACAATCCCTATCCCGAAGCAAAACAATACATAACCGCAATATGAACGCACCAATTAAATAAAATTGGAAAAAGCGATGCAATTGGGTATAAAACAAAAAAAAGCCCCTGAAATAGGAGCTTTTGATTGCAATTTTTAAGCAAATTTAGGTTTATTGAACCCTGTCTTCCTGTGGAACTCTCGGTTCGTCGTCATCTTGTACAGCGGTTTGCGATACTGCCGACAATACACCACCGCCCAAAACCAAATAACCTGCAGCTGCAACTAATCCAGCCGGCAATGCAATTGGTGAAGCGATGATAGTTCCTCCAACGGTTGCCAAGGCTAAACCAATTGTTCTCAATACTTTGAAAAACTTTGGTGTTGGAGCTTTTACTCTTTGAACGATATTCATTTCATTACTTTTCATGTTCGTGATTTTTAAAAATGTTTAATTCTAATTTTTGTACTCGGTGTTCTAAATAATCTACTTTTTGGTTCAGTAAATCACTACTACTTTTAAACTCGGTTTTGATTAATAATGCCATGGTTTTTACTTCAACAAGGTCTTTTTCCATTCTTTTGAAATCTGTGTGCAATTGTTTGATAAAATAGGCTACAACCGATAATAATAAGCTTATTAAACTTCCAAAAAGTACCATTAATTGTGGAGCTTGTTCCATGGCATTACAAGTTTAAAATTGGAAATTGTTTTCGATACTAATCTTGTTTGCTTTGTTCTTTGCTAATGCAACTAGTTTAGGATAAATCATTTGGTAAGCCATAACACTTTGATTAACTCGGTAATCGCCCTGGATAAGTTGGAACCCAAATCCACAAAGCGGACATCCTGCGGTATCTTCAATCGTATTTCCTGTATGGATATACACATAACTGAAATTTGGTAAACCTGTAATTTCAATCATACCTTGGTGAACTTTTCCAAATGCCTTTTTGTAGTTGACATTTTTTGCACCCCAAGTATTAAGCTGCAATGAATAGGTTCCAGTAGGTATGGCAGTATGTTCCTTGATTTTTTCAGTTCGTATTTTATCCTCTAGTAAATAACATTGAAATACTCCGTTGATATATAATTGGCTTAAGGTACTTTGTTTGCCCTGTGCTACGCGAATGATTTTTGTTTCCATGGGAATTGAATTAGTAAGTTAAAACAAAAAATCCCCCAGAGCTTCTGAGGGATTTGTAAGTAGGATTCTTAAAATGCGTCCTCAATTTTCAAGCAGTTACCTGTTGCAAATAAGTAATAGTTTGAACCTACTTTTTGGTAGAACTCAATTCCAATACCTTGAAGAACGGTAACATCTGTTGATGGTGTAATACCATTTGGCAAAGTTGCTGTAATGGTAGTTGCAGTTGCAGGAGCATACAAGTCTAAGAAACCACTAAATTGAACATCACTCACTTCATTTTGAGCTGTGTCAATAGGATCATAACTATTCGTTACAGCATTGTAAGCAAAGTCACTCACAACAGAAAGCGTGTGAATCAATCTAAAGTGAGTAGCACCAGCAGGAGCATTAATCAAATTCGCTGGATTAAATGCAGGAATTACAAAATCAGCAGTGTTTCTTGCTGGGTCATGCGTAACACTGTAAGGAGCATTGAAAATACCATTTAAGGAAGTGTTTTTGTCAAACTCAAAACCTACCAAGTAATTTCTTTGAGTGGTAATCTCAATTTTACGATACCCTCTGGCTTCGGTTTGGTCTTCCAAATTGATTTTCTTCATGATAGCTGTTAAACGTCCTGCTACTTGCGTATCAGACATTTGCTTCACGATTTGTGATAAACCAGTTCTAACCGATTTTCCTGCTTTAGCACAAGCACCAAACTCGTTCATGTTCTCACGAGTTCTTTCAAATTCTGGAGCTGATAAAACTTGCTCCCCTGAAGGTCCACCTACCATTCCGGCAAAGTACCCTTCTTGTCCTTTAATTTTAAAGTGGCGAACATCTCCAAGAGTCCCCACATACTTTAAAACGCCTTTCTGTCTAGCCATTTTGTAAAGATTTTAGAAGTTAATATTTAAGTGAAATTTTATACTCAAATATCATTCATTATCTTTGATTTACAATAACTTAAAATACTGAAAATCAATGCAATACAACGCAAAAGCACCCTATTTAGTGGAAACCCATTGGCAAATAGATGAAGTCAAAGATGGGGACAGCATAATCATTAGCAATCTTTTCACTCGTTTGCAAAAAGAGATACGACTATATGGTTTAGATGCACCAGAAGTAAAGTACAATAGAAAGATGAAAGAGGACGAACAGAAAACACGTTTAGCTGCCCAATTTTTAATCCAATTAGGATTGGAAGCCTTGCATTATGTTTTGGAAGTAGCACCGCCTAAAACGGTGGTAACGATAATTACAGAACAGGATAACTTTTACGATTATTGGAACCGACAATTAGGGTATGTAATCTTGCCAGGAGGGGAGTGCTTGAATGATTTGCTTTTGATCAATGGATTTGCAAAAGCAACAGACGAATATTATTGTGGACGATTAGCAGAATTTCAAAAAATGAATCGCAAAGCACAACTTAAAAAACGAGGTATTTACAAGCATGTAAAAAAGTTCTGATTTGTTGTACTTATGTTGTACTAATAGATGTTTGAAAACTAAAAATATCAATAAATATAGTGCTTTACAGGCGTAATTGAGCTAAACCGCTGTTAGCAGCTGGCGTTATTCTTTGTCTATAAATATAATGACTTTATTTTCGGTAATTTTTGAAATAATTGTGTCATTTCTTTTTTCTGTAATTTTATATTCTTGAGAATTGAATTTTACTAATTTTTCATTTTCCGTATATTTTAATATTCTATACTTTTTTTGTTCATTGTTATAATTCATTTCAAAAGGAAACTCGAATTTTTGAATTGCAAAACCTTCACTTGCTACAAACCAATATTCATTAAGTATTTTATGTTTGTATTTGTATATTTCTTGAACAAGAAATTTTTTATTTTCAAATTTTATAAAACAACTTGACGGATAAATATTTTCATAATTTTCATTAAATTCTGCATTTTCAACAGTTAATTCTGTTTTTGTGAAATTTAGAATTCCAGCCAAAATCAGGATTGCAATTATTATTAATAAACCGATTAATTTTAGGATTTTCATTTTAACGAATTTTGGTTTGCACGCTTGCTGCTAACGTTCCGGCGCTTGGCGAGGTTGCGAACTTCGGAACCGATTATTTTCTATCAAAGATAAAATTTCTTGCGAGAAACAAACGTGAATTCACTACAAAATTCGCAATCTTGCCAAACGCCTGTTAGGCGTTCGCTTTTTTTTCAGATAAGAATGGTTGGTTTTTAAGTTGCTCTTCGTATTGTTCTTTACTTATGAACGGCCAATAATCAAAATCTCCCATTTTTTCCATTTCAGCGAATTCTTTTTCTCTTTCTTTTCTTTTTTCTTTATAATGTATGCCCAAAGTAATGACGCTTAGTATAATATCTTTGAATGAGAATCTTATAAGTGGATTTGTTGGGTCAATGTATGACCATTCATATTCATTATTTGAGTGTAAGAATAGAATATAGCGTGCAATATCCTTTAATTGTTTTTCTTCAAGTTTGTATTTATCTTTCAATTTGTATTCTTTCAAATCACTATATAAGCACCAACTTAATTCTAACAAAGGTCTAATAATCGGATCGTCAAATTTAGCTTCTTTTGCTCTATAATATTGTTCAGGAAGCCATCCAAATGTTACGTCGTCAGTAATATAGTCTTCAAACTCATCATTTGTTATTAATCCAATTGATAAATGTCTTAAATGATAAGCTAATTTTTTTCGTCTTTCTATATCAATCATTCTTTTAGATTTCGTTTTTCAAAGTGACGCCTAACGTTTTCCAAATAGGCAAAGGCGCCTAACAGGTATAGTGAATTAGCGCTTTTGTTTATTTGGTGTTGTACGTAGTTTATTTGAACATTTCACTTCTCATTATTTATTTTGGGTGAATTAGCGTCTATGTATGGATATCCAATTTTTTTAACCGCTTCTTTAACTTTACTTTCATCACTTATTTTGTGAACTATTATTACATATTCGTCCGAGTTTGTATCAATAAAACCAAGTTTAAAATTTTGCTTTTGAATTGACTTGTCAAAATCTCTAAAGACATTTTTAGCTGAAACCGATGCATTTTCGCCATAGTCTTTAGGATTGGGTAGTTCAATGTTTATATTAAAATTATCTTTCAAAGATGAATTAACTCTCCACACTAAGTCTCTAATTTCTTGTTTCCAATCTAACGCCATAATAAAATGAATGCCGTTATTGTCTAAATACTCTTTAACATAATTCAGTGTAGTATAATAGTTTTGGTCACCGTTATAATTACGAAGAGTGTCTATGAAACTCGAAACTTCTTTCTTTTTATTGTCTCCAAGGCACAGCTTAATTAATTCAATGTAACCTTGTTTTTGAGTTTCGATATCTGTCATAAGTTGTGATTTGTTTATAGTGTCAAATTTTTCTCTTGTTGAATTTTCTAATACAACTTTAGGGGTTGTCGTACCAGCACCACAGGATAAGGATAGTAAAGCAACTATTGTAGATAATTTGTAGTTTGTCTGTCTCATTTTAGGGTGTTTTTAAATTACGTACAACGTTCTGCGGCTTGCTCTCAGTGGCGTTGAACCAACACCAAGCCATCACAAATATAACAAAACATTCCATTCAGCAGCGGATTTTCCGTAGGAAAATCCGGAAGTAGCCATTGAAGCAAACCGCTGTTAGCAGTAGTGTTTTTTATCTTTCGGATATTTTTACTATAAATTCATTGTCAGCGGCAGTGTTTTTTTCATTATAGTCACTACAATTTTTACTCTCTTGTCCGAGTGGACAATTCGCAATTTTTATTGTATCAATTCCTTTTTCGTAAGCTTTAAAAATTAAAGTTATAATTCCTCCAGCACCTTCGGAACCAAGTTTTGCATACAGACTATTTTCGTATTTTCGGTTAACTAATTTTAATTTTTTGCTTCTATTTTCATTTAGCCAACAATTTGAAAACCCTGTAGAACCATTTTCGTATAATCTGATTTCTAAAGTTTCACCAACTTTTAATTCAAAGTTATTATTTTCCCCACTTTTATAATAGTTGCAAAATTTATTATAATAAGAAATACCAATCAGAATTATGATTGAAATAATTACTCCGAATATTTTCAAATATTTTTTTTTCAACTTTTCATTTTTAAGTTTTCGTGGTAACATTACTGCCAACGTTCCGGCGCTTGGCGAGGTTGCGAACTTCGGAACTAATTATTTTCTATCAAAGATAAAATTTCTTGCGAAATGTAAACGTGATTTTACTGTAAAATTCGCAATCTTGCCAAACGCCTGTTAGCAGTAGCTTTATTTTGTTTCAGTATTAATAAGTTTGCCTTTTTTCCAATATTCTATTTTGTGTTGTTTACCATTTTCGAGATAATAGTATTGTTTTTCAATAGGTTTGTCGTTTAGAAATTTCCCTTCGTATTTTACATTTCCATTTTCATAATATTCTCTATAGATTCCATTTTTGTCCAAGTCTATTAATTCTTTATCGGATTTTAGAAAACCATTTGGGTAATATTCTTTTACGGTTTCAATTTCCACGTTTTTTTCCTTTTCAATAATTTCTCTTTGAATTTTTAAATTACCATTTTCATAATATTCCAATTCTCTTGTAGTTTTTAAGTTTCTACTTTCTTTTTTATTGTGAATATAAGTGTAAAGTGAATTTTTAGCTACAAAGCCATTTTCATAATATTCTATTGATGTTAATAAATTTCCACCATTATAAAATTCAATACTTTCTAAATTTCCATTTTCGTAATATGTGTAATTATTACCTTGCAAAAAACTGCAATGATAATTGAAAACACTTTTTAATATTCCATTTTCATAATAATTTTTCCAAGTTCCGTGATATTTTCCAATATTAATAGAGTCTTTAATATTTATTCTTCCACAAGTTTGTAGTGATGAATAAATTGATATGTGATTAGTTTTATATTCGCAATTTTTATAAAAACCTTCAGTTTTTATATTTCCATTTTCGTAATATTCTTTATAAACGCTATCTAAAGTTTTACCAACAAGAAATCCTTCAACTTTCAAATTTCCGTTTGGATATTTTTCAACATATTTTTCTTGAGAATATATTTCACAAGAATTAAGAAAAATTAGTAATATGAATATATTCAGAAATTTCATTTTTTGCAGGTTTTTGGTAATATAACGGCTAACGTTCCGGCGCTTGGCGAGGTTGCGAACTTCGGAACCGATTAATTTCTATCAAAGATAAAATTTCTTGCGAGAAATAAACGTGAATTTACTACAAAATTCGCAATCTTGCCAAACGCCTGTTATAGGAAGCCTAAATATTTTGATTATGATTTGATGAGATAAAAATATTCTTTTCCACATGGACATTCTTCAATCAATTCCGGTTCATAGTAGTTTATGAAATCTCTAATTGCTAAAGTAGCGTTAAGAAAATCAAAATCAATCATTCTACGAAAAAGCATTTTGTATTTAGTATTTGTCTCATCTTTTATTGGTTTCAGGTGAATTATATCATTACGCAAATCAATTAAGTTTTTAATTAGAACAAATTCTGAAGGATGACTTTCTTCATAAGATTTTTTTGAAATTATCGATATTGCGTCAAGTTTATTGTGTATGCTTGGATGATTAATTTCTTTTTTCTTTTTTGAAATAAATTTATGGTTTTCAGGAATTGAATAATTTAAAAAACTTTCAATTGCTCCCTGTAAATTTACAATGCAGTTGACTGCCAATTTTGCGAAGTCTGCAAAATCTGCCGGATGGATACGACCTTGTATTTTAGTTATTTCTGGAGATTTTTTTAGTAATTCAGATTTGAAATGAAATAATGACGCATGACAAAGAATTGCATTTGAATAGAATATCAGAACTGGATTAATTTCTGGAATCACAATTTTTTTACTATCATATAAATAATCAAAAGCATAAACTATTTCTTTGTCAAAAATTAAAAATAAGTCTTTTCCATATTCATCTGATAATTTATCTGATTCTGAGTATTCTTTAATGAATTTCTGGCTATTAAGTGGAATTTCTATCTCTTTAGCAACTTCAGCTGCATCAAAATTTGTCTCGTACCTTTTTGTTGGTTTGTAGCTTATATGAACCATATTTAATTTTTTATTTTTCTTTAGTATAGATTTTTAAGAAAGATGCGAATTTAAAGTCACTTATTTTTCAAGCTTCTGCGAATAGGTTTCCTATAACGTTATGTGGCTTGTTTTCAGGTGGCGATTTAAGCACCAAGCCAATACAAATATAAACTAATTATTAAATTTTACAACGGCGTTTTCGGATTATCACTAAACCGCCACTTGAAACAAACCGCTGTTGTAAAATCGGTTTTATAAAGGTTTAACTTGTCCGCCTTTTTTAAGTGTCAAGTAAGTTTAAATTATTAAGTTATGATTAAAGATATTATTTTTTTCTATAAGAATTGGAGTTACGCAAAGAATCAACTTTTCTTTGGTCTAAAACTAAAGTACGCAATTTTGATAATTCCGATTCCATTCTTATTATTTGTTCTTCTTGTTTTTCTTCATTTCTTGAAGGAAATAAATTATTTATAAAATTATAAACACTTAATCCAGAACCAATGATAGCAATACCAAAAATGCACCAAAAAGTTTTAAGCTGCCATTTTTTTAATTTCAAATCAACTTTTAACGTATCTTTTTTTATTGATTCAATCTCAATTTCATCTATTTTTTTTGCTTTTTCATATTCGAGATACACTAACCAACCTACATTTTTAACAGATACGCCAATTTCAGTTAATTTTGCAAAAGACTTATTTTGGTTTAATTCAATAAGTGATTTATTTTCTGCTTTTATTAAAGAATTTTTTATCAAATCAATATCATCTGAACTAAAAGTTAAATTAAATTTTTGCCTTATTAATTTAGAATCTACATTTTTAAACTTATTGTTAGATAAAGTATTTAATAAGAAATCAATAATTTCGTCCGTAGTAGGTTTTTCCATTCTCATCGGTTTTTCTAAACTGTTTTACAACGTTTTGCCGCTTTGCGAAGACGGGGATTGTTAGCACTAAACTTCATTAGATGCACAAAGCTTGAATTTAGCACTTCACTGTCATCGAAGCACGAAACCCCCGCTTTTGCAAAACGGCTGTTAGCAGTAGTTTTTATTTCCGTCCTACGAGCTTGTCCAACCATTTAATTCTGTCTTTTACTATTCCAAATTTTTTCTTATGTGGGTTCCAAAGTGAATTGGTTTGTATCGTTGCATTATTTTCTGCTAAGTCTGCATAGATTTTCGACTGTTCCAAATCACCTTTATACTCTGAAATTACTGTCATTACAGAATACATGATATAATTTTGAACTGGAAACTTTAAAGTGTCTTCATTTATTTTTTCTGTCAGCAAGTTTTCCACTTTGTCATATAATTCTGTTTTTTCTGCACGAACAACTGTTTCAGAAAAATTCAAATATGCGGTCGTTATTACATTTGGAAATTCTTTTTCAAAGTCAAGCGATTTTTGAAAATAATCTATTGCGGTTTCGTAATCTTCTCTCAACTTATATATTTCGCCTAGTGAATTATATGTTTGGCTTTTTTCAATTCGGTTGTCGGGATAGTCTGTCAAGATTTTATTTAAAAGTGTCTCTGCAACCGATAATAGATTTTTGTCATGGGTCTCAATAAGTTCTATGGCTTGAACTCTTAAATATTGGGCTCGTCCGTCCTTTCTTGCACGTCCAAGTTTGGCGAAGTATTCTTCTTCGTCTGTTTTAGTCCAAGTTTTTCGTCTGTACCAATCTGTCATTGTAGGCTTTTTCTAAAATTACTGCTAACGTTTTGCGGCTTGCTCTCAGTGGCGTTGCACCAACACCAAGCCACTACAAATATAACAAAACATTCCATTCAGCAGCGGATTTTCCGTAGGAAAATCCGGAAGTAGCCATTGAAGCAAACCGCTGTTAGCGGAAGTGCTTATTATATTATTCAACGATGTGAATTATATATGAATAGTTTCTTTCTCTTTAGACTAGGTAATGAATCAAACTTTGCCAAAATAGGATATTTATCAATACCATTTCTATCATACTTTATGTGGTACTGATAAAGTAAAATTTGCTTTTGTTTGTTTGACTTGCCATCAGTAACGTTCTTTTTACTTTTTGTAACAGTAAAACTGAATGGAATTGAATCTTTATTATCTTCAATTAATAGCATTCCTGTGTTTTTCGTTCTCATTTCATATTTAAGACTTAATCCATCAGTTTCAGTAAAAGTTGGTTTTTCTACCATACTTGCGCAAGAAATTAAAACAAAAAAAAGTACTATAATTGAGAATTTATAAATCAGTTTTTTTTTCATAAAATTTTTTTCTGATTAAAGTTTGATAGCATTACCGCTAACGTTCTGCGGCTTGCTCTCAGTGGCGTTGAGCCAACACCAAGCCATTACAAATATAACAAAACATTCCATTCAGCAGCGGATTTTCCGTAGGAAAATCCGGAAGTAGCCATTGAAGCAAACCGTTGTTAGCAGTAGCCTTTTTAAAATACAATCATTCCGTTTTGTAATCCCAAAGGATATGGTAATTTTTTTTCTCTATTTATGATAATATTAATTCCTTCTAAATCTTTAACGTCAGCTCTACCCATAGAGTTTCCACACCAAAAATCTGTAATTTTTTCTGCATTATATTCAATAAATAATATTTTTGAAGTAATACCTGGTCCGATTGAAATTGAGTAATATAAGACTAATGTACTTTTGCTTTTCGCATAAAATATTAATCCTCTTTCAGGCAATTTTTTATCTAAATCTATTATATCACTACTTTGATAATCTTCGTTTGGGTTCGCAATTGTAAACTCGTCGTTTAAGCATTCCAATTGTTTAAATACGTGCATTGGAATATCTTCTTTTCGGTTTGTTATGTCAAACTTTTCTTTTTTGAGTTTATTTAAGAAAAAATCTAAGTTTTCGTTTTTCAGTATTTTTTCCTCGTCAATTTTAAATCCACAATCTTTTTGACCGAATAACAAAACGGAATTTAATATTAATAATATGATAAATATTTTTTTCAATTTCTTTTACGTTTAGTTTTCAAGGTTACTGCTAACGTTCTGTGGCTTGCTCTCAGTGGCGTTGCACCAACACCAAGCCATTACAAATATAACAAAACATTCCATTCAGCAGCGGATTTTCCGTAGGAAAATCCGGAAGTAGCCATTGAAGCAAACCGCTGTTAGCAGAAGGCTTTTTATTCACTAATTGTTATACATTTATTTTTACGAAAAACTATCCCTTTTGACACAGTATATTTATTTTCAGAGCTAAATAATTTCTTCTTTTTCTTAAGAGCAAAAATTATCAGTTTTCGATTATTAACTTTTATCGGATATGCAGACTTTACATTACTATTATTACTTTTTAGGTATATTTTCTTATTCTCAAAAATCAATTGTCCATTTTCTTCACTTTCAATTTTTTTAATTTCTCCATGTTTAGGTGAACTATTCACGATAGATTTCATTATGTATGTTGAATCTGCTTTCACTTCAATTTCAATTTCAGTTTTCACTTCATATTTGTCTGTATAATGATAACAATATCTTCCTATAAAATTTTGACTATGTCCAAAAAAACAACAAAAGAAAATAAAAAAAGTAAAAATGTATTTCGGAAATTTTTTCATAAGCTTTCTGCTAACGTTCCCAGGCTTTGCGTGGTTGCGGACTAAATAAGCCATAACTTTCGGTTAAACACTGAACTCAAAGATACAAAACCAACTTTAAATTAAGCCCAAAACCCGCAATCTTGCAAAACCTGTGTTGGCAGTAGTGTTTATTCGGTTAAAATATTAAAAGCAAAATACAAAATAAAACTTAAACCAATAATCATTCCAAGGCAACCACCAGATTTTTGTTTTACATAACCAGACTTGAAAAGTTTTACTTCTTCTTTGAAAAAATGTTTCATTGAAGTTTTATAGATTAAATCAAACCATTCCGTTTTTGATAAATCATTGTAAATAACTTCAGAAGTAGTTTCTGCTATAGTTGAAAAGCCGTTCATAGTATGAATTCTGAAATAGGCTCCATTGTTGTTAGTACGAACTAACTCATAAAAGTCAAAAGCTTTATTTTTATTTGCTAAACCAAGATAAAATGAAATTGTTTTATTATCATCTGAACCTTTAGCCGGATTTTTATCTCCTATTAGCGACATTAAACCTTCTTTGTAATTTTTAAATTGTTCGTTAAGTTTTGGATTACTGTTTACAGATTTTACTATTTCTTTTTTTGGAATAATTTCCTTAATTTTTTCGCAAATAGTTGATATTTTGTTATCTGTAATAAATCCAATGCTTGAACTTATTCCATTAGTTTGAACTCTTCTTATTGAATATTTGTTAATGTAAGGGTCATTTATAACACTACATAATATTTTAGGTTTATTATTTTCTATATAAATAACAAAATTATTTGCAACAGCTAATTCAATACCATCTTCATTTTTAACATTTTCAATATTATTTGATAGGATTTCAAAATAATTGTTAGAATTTTCAATTTTTCTTCTTGTCAAATTAAAATCAAATTCGAAATTGTTATATTCAAACCTGTCATCATCAATTTGGTTAATTTGAATGTTATTTCGTCTTAAAAATGCTTTGAACATTAAGAATGATGCGGAATCACTTAAATTAGTAGTGTTTTTAATATTTTGAGCAATTTCCTCGCTGTGTGAGTCATCATTAAGAAATAATGCTGCTACTTCATCAGAAAAACAAAACTTGTAAAATAATGAACTAATTATAAATTTTTCATTTTCAATGTTTTCATTTTCATCATCTTCAAAATCATCATCTTGAAAATTAAAATTTTGAAAGTCATTATCATCATCTTCATCATCCATATTGTCAAAAACTTGTCTACTTATATTTTTAGATGCTGTTGAAATTATAATGTCAATTTCATTTTGAGTTACATTGATTTTGTCTTGACTTTGAGAAAGAAAATTTCTGTAATTTTCACACTCTTCATTAATAATTTGTAAAAGAAACATACCTTCTAAAGGTGTTCCAGCCATTGGGTTTTTATGAAGATTTTCTTTTAATGAATTTCTAATTTCATTTTCAAGTTTTTCGACTAATATTCTGATGATTGTATTTTTATCCATTAAAATATTTTTAAGATTTTTTTTTCTACGTTGCTAAATAACATTACTGCCAACGTTTTGCGGCTTGCTCTCAGTGGCGTTGCACCAACACCAAGCCATTACAAATATAACAAAACATTCCATTCAGCAGCGGATTTTCCGTAGGAAAATCCGGAAGTAGCCATTGAAGCAAACCGCTGTTACCAGCAGGTTTTTAGTCTATTCCTAGTCTTTTATGCATTTCATGCCATTCTTTTCCAAATTGAATGCTTTCTAACGCAGCTTTTCGTTTGTCTTCAGGTAAGCACTCGATGCAAGTTGGATATTGAAGTCCTTTGTAATGCTGTTTACATTTAGGACATAATTCCATTTTTTTTATATCAAAATTATATGCACATTTTTTGCAAGCAGTTATTGCGTCTTCAAACGAAAGATACTTAATGCAATCATCGAGATGAAGTAAAAATGCCTCTTTCTCAATTGTTTCAGAATCAATATTTTTTGCACGTTCTCTTTGCATCCAATATTTAATACCTGACAAATTGTTCTTATTTCTCCATTTATCCTTTGATATGAAGCATTTATCTACAACTTCATAAGCGTCTTTATTTTCATAATAAATAGAGATAAGTTCATTTACAGATCTATAAATTGCTTCATCAAATTCATGCTTACAATCAACACAACGATATTTTGGAGTTTTTCTCACTCTTTCGCTTGGATTTTTGTTCTTACAATTCGGACACAAAAGAACAGGAACGTAATCATGATTTTTTATTACGTAATCTGTAAACTCAGATTTATTTATTTCTGGATTGTTCTCTATGTGGTCTTTGGCATACTTCCTTGTTATTTCTCGTAGATATTCCGAGTGTTTTTTTGGATGAGAAAGATGTTGTATAGTCAGTGTCTCATTGCCAGAGCATATTTCACATTTGTCTTTGAGAAATTTTAGTCTTCTTTCTTGCCAGTCTTTTGTGTGCCAAGATCGTTGTCCTTCTTTTACATCACCCCAAAATTGAGCCTTTGCGACTTCTAATTGAATTTCGCCTTTGAACAATTTGTTTCTTAGTTCTATGTGTTCGTTATAAGTCAACATTTTCTTATTGCTGATAGTTTGTACGTGCGTTTTTTAAACTTGCTGGTAACGTTCTGCGGCTTGCTTTCAGTGGCGTTGCACCAACACCAAACCATTACAAATATAACAAAACATTTTATTCAGCAGCGGATTTTCCGCAGGAAAATCCGGAAGTAGCCATTGAAGCAAACCGCTGTTAGCAGTAGTTTTTGACTTCTCAACTTCTTTTTTCAAAGTAAGATTTTACAAATTCAGCTAATTGGCTTTGGGTAATTAGATTTAACTGTTCATTGATGAAACTGCTAATTAATACGTTTTGATTATTATGATAGATAAATATTTTCTTTATAAGTGTATTTTCTCTTTCCACAATAGTATTTTCTCCTTCACCATATTTTTCTCCAGGTTTATAATAAGCATAGCTAATTTCTGGTTTGTAATATTCCAACACAGCAAAAATTTGATATAGTTGCCAATCTTTTGTATCATTAAAAAAGTAACCTCTTGGAATTTTAATTATGCGTTTATTTTCTGAGGTAACTATATTAATTTTTTGATTGTATCTTTCGCTTTTCTGTTCTCTATTTAAAACAGGAAGTGAATTTAGTTCTTTTAATTCAATATCTTTAAGATAACTCTCAAAGTTATAGTAAAAATGGCCATTTTGATAATCGAAAATGTAAATTTCTTTTATGGTTGGTATTTCCACGATGATTGTTTAAAATTACTGCTAACGTTCCAAGGCTTAATGTCTGTTGCGTAATTTCAAGACTGGCGATAACAAATATACCGAAAACTTTGAAAGAAAAAACATGATTGAAAGAAAAAAGATAAGAGACCAAGCGTCCAAAAAAGCCCAAGCGCAGCAATAGCATAAAACCTGTGTTGGCAGTAGTTTTTTATTTTCCCTTTACAATTTTATCAAGCCACGATTCTCTTTCGGTCACAACTCCAAGAAATTTGTGGTATCTAAACCCTGAAGTTTCTGCTGTAGCACTTTCTTCAGCTAGCTTTGCATAAAAAAAAGCTTCATCTTCCTTATTGTTATATTTGTTAATGATTGATAAAATTGAATTTACTTTGTATTTTTCAATTGGGAACAAAATTTTTGAATGTTTTTCCATTAATAATTTTTCAACTTCTTTGTATTTAGAAACAATTTTAGTTTTAATTATCAATTCAGAATAATCTAAATATGCTTGTGTTTGTACATTCGAAAAAATAATTTCAAAATCAATTGCTTTCTCATAATAATCAAGCGCTTTCGTTTCGTTTCCAAGCTGTTTGTAAATATTGCCAAGATTATGAAGTGCTGAACTTTTATTAAAGTTATCTTCTGAATATTCATTTAACATTTTAATAAGTAAGCTTTCTGCAACTTTCAATAATTCTTTGTTTTCTGTGTAAAGTAATTCGATAGCTTGGATTTTCAGATATTGCGCTCTTCCATCTTTTCTCGCACGATTAAGTTTAGCGAAGAATTCTGTTTCATCACTTTCAGTCCAAGATTTTCGTCTGTACCAGTCAGTCATTTTTGATTTAAGATTTCGTTATATTCTTGATTCTGCGTTAAAATTACTGCCAACGTTTTGTGGCTTTGCGAGGTGGTAAATAATTGAACACCAAGCATTTACCGATTAATAATTAATTTTAAATTTTTCCTTTTGTTTTCAAATATTCACTGTCTTTTGCCATCTTGCAAAACCACTGTTGTGTGATGCTGTTTCTTTTCGGTAAAGTTATTCAAATTTTTATTATTTTCGGCTTTTTAATTTCTCTACGTTATGACTGAAGATAAAGACATTATTAAGAATTTAGAGTATTTAGATTCTATACTACAATATTTTACAGTAACACAAAGAGATTATACAGCAGATATAATTTCACTATCTAATGATATTTTTAAATTAAAATTAGAAAAGAAACAAGGCGATTTTCCTAAACCTACAAATACAGAAGAATTATTTAATTCTGTATTTTCACCTGATAATGAGAATGCAATTTTTTATAAAGTTAAAGCATCCATTCAGTATTTAGTAGATGAGGGTTATCTTTTTACGTCCGATAATTACACACTAAAAATTACTTATAAAGGTATCATAAAATATTCAGAAGGTTTTGTTACGGAATACGAAAAACAGACATCCGATAAAACCCGTTTGATAAACGTTGAGAATTTTCAGCGTAAGATGTCTCGTTGGATGTTGTTTGTAAATGGTGCGATTGCTGTTGGGACAATTGTGGCGATGGTTTATTACATTCTTGAAATGATTTCCACTCCTTATTGCTTTTGTAAATAAACATACTTATACCTACTATTCCATAAATTGTTAAGATAACAACTACTGCAATAAAAATAAAGGCAATTTCTTTCACGTCTTTATATTTTTAAGAACGTAAATGTGATTTAACTGCTGATTTTCAACAGTTTCACACAACGTTCTGCGGCTTGCTCTCAGTGGCGTTGCACCAACACCAAGCCATTACAAATATAACAAAACATTCCATTCAGCAGCCGATTTTCCGCAGGAAAATCCGGAAGTAGCCATTGAAGCAAACCGCTGTTATAGTGCGTTTTTATATTTGCATTGTTATATAAAATTTTTCACGCTGTGAACAATTCTCATAAAAGTTTTGTTTATTTTCCTTAACACACTTCATAATTTCAAAAATATCTACTTCTTTAAGTTCTGTTTTAGAGTTTATTTGATAAACATCTAACTCAGGTGCTAAACCAAGTTGCACTTTCAAGTTAATAGCTTCGTTTTCTGATATTTTGAAATCAAACGTGAATTCGTCATAGTTAATTGCAGAAATAAAAACTTTGTATTTTCCTGGTTTCAAGCTTACTTCTCCTAAACCATTTAAATCAGTTGTTAAGTTTGTTATATGACCACTTTCCAAATTTTTAATTGTAATATTTGCTAGCGAGACAAATTTATTTTTGTTATCGGTTAATTGAATGGTTGATTTCAATTTACCTAAAATCTTTTCTTCGTTAAAAGTGCAGCTGTCTTCTAAGTTTTGGAATTGAAACCAATATTCATATTTATATTTAGAATTTTTGTCAATGCGGTTTAAGTGCCATTTTTGTCCGTAAACATTGCAGATAAGTAATAGAAATAATATTGTTGTTTTTTGTTTCACTATCGTTTTTTAAAATGCACTATAACGTTCCGGCGCTTGGCGAGGTTGCGAACTTCGGAACCGTTTATTTTCTATCAAAGATAAAATTTCTTGCGAGAAATAAACGTGAATTTACTACAAAATTCGCAATCTTGCCAAACGCCTGTTAGCAGTAGTTTTTTTTCATTCTGTAGCAAAACCTAAAATATCAAACTTTTTTTTATTTGAATTGTATTTTAATCTCACGTTTAATTTTTGGATTCCATTATTCAATACTAAAATATTTTCGGCTTTTGAGTCGCCAAAAGGATAATTTAAGTCATCATTATGAACTTTTAATTTTAATTCAAAGTTTTGCTTTTTCAATTCGGTTATTTTTCTCTTTAAGCTTTTTCCAATAAATACAATGTTTTCAGTTGAATCAGTTTTTGATAAATCTTTAGTAGTTAGTTCTTTTCCAACATTCAAAATTTCATTTATTGTTCTTTCATTTCTACAAGAAACAAAAAACATAAGAATAATAAGGCTAAAATATTTTTTCATAATTTTTGGTAAAATTACTGCTAACGTTCTGGCGCTTGGCGATGGGCGAATTTTCAGCACCCAATTTCTTACTAAGAACGATTTTCAAATATAGCACTTTTTTTCTTATGAAAACGAATTTTCGCCTATTGCCAAACGCTTGTTAGCGGCTGCCTCTTACTCTTCTGTGTGTCGTTTTAAATTACTTTCTCTACACTCTTTCAAACTATTTAAACTATCGAAATAGTGAAGACCAGCCTGGCCAGTTCCACTTGGCGACATATATTGATCAGAAATAATGAATCCATTGTCCAATTCAAAATAGCCTTTTTCAGAATTGTCGTTTTCCCACAAGTAGTCCACTATCTTTCTGTTTACGATATATTTTAGTTTGTTCTCGTGATACTCAATTCTATATGGTTTGTATTCTTTTATTGGTGGTTCATAATTAAACAATGCTTTTCTTAAACGATTAAAAATATTTTGTTTTCGTTTCTTATGAGCCTCAGCAACTTCAACGATTGTTTTTCCTTCTTTATTTATATGATATTCTGGTATATCCGCAAGATTGTCAAAAATAGTTTTAGCCTCAGAGTGTGGTTCAACTAACACAACGTCATTTGTCTGTCCGTAAGGAATTTCAATGCAGATTTTATGGTCAAGTTCTATAAAACATTCTGCTGTATCAAGCCAACCATCTACAACACCATATTTACATCTAATATCAGTTATGGTTTTACCCAACACTTTTTCAATTAATATCGTTTCGTTTGTCATATTTGAGTGTTCATTTGAGGTTGCCGCTAACGTTATGTGGCTTGCTCTCAGTGGCGTCGAACCAACACCAAGCCATTACAAATATAACAAAACATTCCATTCAGCAGCGGATTTTCCGTAGGAAAATCCGGAAGTAGCCATTGAAGCAAACCGCTGTTGTACAACGTTTTATTTTTTAGGCGTAAACAGTTTTTTCATTTCGTCGTTAAAGACATTTTCAGCTTCGTTCATTGAATTTGGGATGACACATTCACCAAGACTAATATAAATTTTCCCGTTGTCATCCTTTAAATTTAAGTTTTCTTTTTCGGAAATGTAGAAACTGTCCATGCCGTGTGTCAAAACAATATATTTATTCTCTAAATAAAATAATTTTGCTATTTCTTTTAGTCTTTTTACTGCTTCTTTTCGTACAAATTCTTCTTTATATGCAAACAAATACATTGTGTGTTCAAGATTACAAAATCTTTGATTTTCAAAAGTAGGGTATTTATTCAATTCGTCTATAATTTGTAATTCTTCAAAACATTGACTTAAATAAATATCTTGAATGAATAATATTTCATCATTATTTTCTTTTTCTTGAGAAAATACTTGTAGAGAAAGTAAAAGGAGAAATATCTTTTTCACAATGAAGTTTTTAAATGTTGTACAACTAGTAAATATCATCAAATATATACAACTTTTTTTAATTTTTAAACTTAGTCCTCAAGTTTTTTCTTACCTTTTATATCAACCATACGATCAAGCGGACTCTGAATCTTATCAACTGCAGTTTTCGTTAAATGCGTGTAAACAGTTGTTGTCTTTATACTAGAATGCCCTAAAAACTGCTGAATATAACGTATGTCTGTTCCATTCTCTAATAAATGAGTAGCAAAACTATGACGCAATGTATGCACACTCGCTTTTTTCTCTAATCCCGATAACTTAATCGCATTGCGCATTACCTGTTGCACACTACCCGTACTGTAAGGCTCGCCAGCAAACTGACCCTCAAATACATAATGCTTTCCATTGTATAATGTCCTATATAGTTGTAATGATGTAACAATCGAATAGGGCAACATAACCATTCGATCTTTCTTACCTTTGGCATTCTTTACATGTATCTTGTGCTCTTCAAACAAGATATCACTCCATCTTAAACTAACAATTTCACTCACGCGCAATCCTGCTCCATAACCAATCAATAGCAATAACTTATGTTTAGGGTTATCAACTACTTTAAAAACCTGTAAACACTCCTCCATAGTCAATACAACAGGCAATTTTTTCTCCTTTTTAGGTCGTGGAAGTACAAAACTATAATCATGTTTACCCAATACCTGTTGATAATAAAATTGAACACCATTCACCATACTATGACCACTCGTAGCAGATAAACCACGCTCCATTAACGAACCTAAAAAACGTATAATTTCTGCTCTATTTATATTTTCGGGATTTCGAAACTCAAAATAACGCAAAAACTGAATAAATGCACCACAATAGGTTCGCAATGTCGAACTACTATAATTCAAAGCAAACAATGTGTCAATCATACCAATCAAATAGGAGTGACCTTGTTCTGGAACCAAATCCAATAAGCTCTTCTTAGTTTTTGATAAGTCCAATTGTTTCTTATTCGGTAGATTACGTTTGTCTAAATAGTTGTTTGGAAGCAAAGATTCAATTGTAATACCAGTAGATTCAAACTGTAAATACAATGAATCTAGTACCACAGGAGCCGCAGGGAGCAAATAACAATGCTTAATCTTGCTATAACGCGCCATAGAAAAACGCTTTAATTTCTCATGAACCGCTACTATCTTTGGAACATAAACTTCCATCCAGGCTTGTGATTCTATATGCGGTAAAATCCTAATTTTTCCCGATATTTGAAACGAATCCTTAATAAAATAATCAGTACCAAAAAAAGCAGAAACACCAATAACCGCTTCCACCTGATGCTTCACAGATTCATTTCTAAAAACCATATAACTCTTATAATTCCCATTCCAATAAACACCTTTTATTTTTAAAAGCTGTTTGCTAATTTCGTGATGAAAATGCATCTTAAAAACCCAATATTTACCAATACTTGGCAACAATTGTAACTTTAATTTGTCAGAAATACTACAAACTTGTTTATGTTCAGGATTACCCAAACTTGGGCCTAACTGAATGGCGCTTGAAGAAGCTATGGGTGAAAGGTCACGATTTACAATACCGGTCACCATTGTGGGAATTGAAGATTCAGCAACTACTACCAAATCTGGAAAATGAGAACGTAATAGATGATAACAATTCTTAGAATAGTCTAAATACCAACAACGACGAGAACTACTATACGAAGCATCCAATCGTTTCAAAATTGAAATAATTTCAAAATCTTTATCAAAAAACACCCCAATGCGATAAGCACCTCGGTGAAAAATCTTTTCAATACGTATACTATTCATGGCAAATACTAAATTTAAATGGCTTATAAACAACAAAAATAAATAAAAATCTGAAACAATAATAAAATAATTCTAAAACCTGATTTTTTCTATTTCCTTTTACCTTTCTTCCTACGTTGTTCGTATAAACATCCATTTTTCCAAAGCTCATCCGAACAAGACCCGAACAAAACCCGAACAAAACCCCCATAAAATGAGACCAAACCTATCACGAACCATTAAATTAGGTCAAAACCAGTCAAAAGATTCCTTTTGCATACTCTTTAAGTATGCCGAGTGTATGATGAGTGTATGCGTTAAGTATGGTTAGTGTATGCCAGAAGTATAGATACAGTATAGATAGTGTATGCAAAAGGTATTTGAACCAAAACAAAAAAAGACACCCGAAGATGTCTTTTTTAAAAAAAATATTGTGAAATTAATAAGCCAAAAGCGCTTTCAATTCCGCTTCAAATCTACCTTTCGGTAAATATTGATCTTCTAACGATTTCATAAACGGAATTGCCGATTCTAAACTTCCTACACGCTTAACAGGAGCGTCTAAATGTTCAAAGCAGTTTTCCATAATCATAGCCGAAATATCACTGGCCACACCACCAAACAAAGTGTCTTCTTGCAAAATAATCACTTTATTCGTTTTCTTAACCGAAGCGTAAATCGCCTCCCAATCCATAGGTTGTAACGTTCTTAAGTCTAATAAATCCGCTTTGATTTCTGGGTTGTTGGCTAGCGTTTCTAAAGCCCAATGTACCCCAGCACCAAACGAAATGATTGTCACATCCGTACCTTCTTTAATCAATGACGCTTTCCCAAAAGGTAACGTGTAATAATCTTTTGGCACATTTTGATACACACTGCGATACAATTGCTTGTGTTCGAAGAATAATACAGGATTTGGGTCGTTAATAGCCGTATTCAATAACCCTTTTGCATCATAAGGAAACGCAGGATATACTACTTTTAACCCAGGCGTTTTCGTAAACCAAGCTTCGTTAGTTTGCGAATGGAATGGCCCCGCCTGAGTACCGCCACCACAAGGCATACGCACCACCACATCCGACTTTTCTAGCCATCTGTAATGTTGCTTTGCTAATAAGTTTACGATTGGATTAAATCCGGTAGAAACAAAATCGGCAAACTGCATTTCCATCACCGCTTTAAATCCGTTTATGGATAATCCGTTCGCCGCAGAAACCACAGCACTTTCACAGATAGGAGTATTTCGAACTCTTTCTTTGCCAAATTGCGCTACAAAGCCATCGGTGATTTTGAAAGCACCACCATATTCAGCAATGTCTTGTCCCATAATAACCAAGTTCTCATGGCGCTCCATCGACTGACGCAATCCATTCGAAATCGCATCAATCACACGGATATTTTCTACTTCGGATGAAGCTGTAAATTCCTCAAAATCGTAAGGCGCATAAACATCGCCCAATTCTTCTTCTAACGAGGCTACAATTGCCGGTTCTTCTTGAACTTTTGCCCAATCAGTATCAATCTCATTCTTGATAGCAGCGCGAATAGCTTCATCTTCTTCGTCATTCAATACCGCTGTAGCTTTTAAGTAATTTCTATAATTTTCTACAGGATCTTTCACCGTCCACATATCCATCAGCTCTTGCGGTACATATTTTGTACCACTCGCTTCTTCATGACCACGCATTCTAAACGTTTTAAACTCTAATAAAACAGGACGAGGATGGGCAACCATAGAAGCTTTTAATTCCGAAATTAAATGATATACTTCCAATAAATTATTACCATCTACAATATGACTTTCCATGCCATAACCCACACCACGGTCAGCAAGGTTCTCACAACGATATTGCTCGTTAGTAGGAGTAGATAAGCCATAGCCATTGTTCTCAATCACAAACAAAACAGGTAATTCCCATACCGCAGCAATGTTTAATGCCTCGTGAAAATCGCCTTCCGAAGTAGCACCTTCACCAGTAAAAACTGCAGTAACTTTTCCGTTTTTTCTTAATTTATTGGCTAATGCAATTCCGTCAGCAATCCCCAATTGTGGACCCAAATGCGAAATCATCCCTATAATCTTATAGTCTTGTGTTCCAAAGTGAAAACTTCTATCACGACCTTTGGTAAACCCGTTTTTCTTGCCTTGCCATTGCGAAAACAAACGGTGCAACGGAATATCACGAGTAGTAAAAACACCTAAATTACGATGCATCGGTAAGATGTATTCATCTTTATCTAAAACAGCTGTGATACCAACAGAAATTGCTTCTTGGCCAATACCAGAAAACCATTTAGATACTTTCCCTTGACGAATTAAGATGAGCATTTTCTCCTCAATCAATCGCGGTTTAAGGATTTTTTTATATAAATCTAATAACTGTGGATTCGATAATTCTTTTCTTTCAAAGTTCATGATAATGGAACAATTAAATTTTGCTCAAAAGTAATAAAAATAACATTTTGAAAGCGAATTGTTATAAAAAAGTTGCAACAATTTCAAGAACAATTTCAAGAACAATTTCAAGAACAATTTCAAGTTTAAACAAAAAGCGTCAATGTCATTTCATAAAAACGCAAATAAATAATACAGTCATAGAACTAACAATTCACAACTCACACCTCACAATTCACTCCTCACATCTCACACCTCACACCTCACATCTCACACCTCACACCTCACATCTCACAACTCACTCCTCACAACTCACATCTCACTTTTCCCCTTTCACAATATAAAATAATTAATTACCTTTGTATTTACTTGGGTTATAGCCCATTTGATTTATTAACAATAAAGTTTAAGTATGCAACAAATTCCTAGTGTTGACTTACGTGATTTCCTGTCGGATGATCCGGCACGTAAACAAAAATTTGTAAATGAAATCGGAAAAGCCTACGAAGAAATCGGCTTCGTAGCATTAAAAGGTCATTTCTTAGATGACAAATTGGTAGAAAGCTTGTATGGAGAAGTTAGAAACTTTTTTAGCCTTCCATTAGAAAACAAAGCAAAGTATGAAATCCCAGGCATTGGAGGGCAACGCGGGTATGTTTCTTTCGGTAAAGAACATGCAAAAGGGCGCTCTGCAGGAGATTTAAAAGAGTTTTGGCATTTTGGACAATACGTTAGCGAAGGTTCAAAATATGCAGGGGAGTACCCAGACAACGTTGAGGTTACAGAATTACCTAAATTCAATGAAGTAGGTAAAGAAGCGTACCAAATGTTAGAAAAAACAGGTGTTTATGTACTAAGAGCTTTAGCACTATACATCGGATTAGACGAATTCTATTTTGATAAATTTATCAAAGATGGAAACAGTATTTTACGTCCAATTCACTATCCACCAATTACAGACGAACCTAAAGACGGAGCCGTTCGTGCAGCAGCACATGGCGACATCAACTTGATTACCCTATTAATGGGCGCGCAAGGAAAAGGACTACAAGTACAAAATCACAACGGCGATTGGATTGACGCTATGGCACAACCAGACGAGTTAATGATTAACGTAGGTGATATGTTATCAAGACACACCAACAACAAGTTGAAATCAACCATTCACCAAGTGGTAAACCCACCTAGAGAATTGTGGGGTTCATCTCGTTATTCCATTCCTTTTTTCATGCACCCAGTAAGCGACATGAGTTTAAATTGCTTACCAGAATGCATCGATGCAAACAACCCAAAACTATACGAAGACATCACAGCTGGTGAATTCTTACACGAACGTTTGGTGGAATTAGGATTGATTAAGAAATAAATCATTTTATAATAGATAGAAAAGGCATTGAGTTTTCTTGATGTCTTTTTTGTTTTAAATGCAAATAACAGGATTACCTTTGGAACACAGATTGAAGAAATCTTAATAATTTTAAAAATTTCTCAAATTTCTTAAATCCGTGTTCCTAATTTTACAAAAATTAAATATTTAAACGCCATACAAAGTAATTATGAAAAATTTTCCGCATCAAGAACTAACTAAATCTATAATTGGGATTTATTATAATGTGTACAATGAATTAGGTTTTGGTTTTTTAGAAAAGGTATACCACAAAGCTTTAGTCATTGAACTGAAAAGAAATGGTTATAAAATTGATTCTGAGAAAAAAGTCAATGTTTATTACAAAAACGAAGTGGTTGGAGAATATATTCCAGATATTATAATAAATGATGCGGTTATTGTGGAATTAAAATGTGTTGAATATTTAACAGATATTCATGAAAATCAATTATTAAATTATTTGAAAGCAACAGAATGTGAAGTAGGATTAATTCTAAATTTTGGAAAAGACCCTCAATTCATTAGAAAGATTTTTACAAACGATTTAAAAAAGAAAAAAAGATAATCAATTAAAAGTTAGAATATAGATTATAAAGATTTTTAAAATTTATCAAATCTGTGTTCCAAACTATTTTAAATGAATTAAGATTTAGAGCATAGATTATAAAGATTTCTAAAATTTATCAAATCTGTGTTCCAAACTATTTTAAATGAATTAAGATTTAGAATATAGATTATAAAGATTTTTAAAATTTCTCCAATCTGTGTTCCAAAAAATTAAAATAATTAATTAAAATTACAACATTCAGATTATAAAGATTTTTAAAATTTATCAAATCTGTGTTCCAAACTATTTTAAATGAATTAAGATTTAAAATATAGATTATAAAGATTTTTAAAATTTCTCCAATCTGTGTTCCAAAAAATTAAAATAATTAATTAAAATTACAACATTCAGATTATAAAGATTTTTAAAATTTATCAAATCTGTGTTCCAAAAAATTAAAAATGGATTTAAGCGAACAATTAAAAAAACTATTCCCAGACCACGAAGTTTCCACCGAACCAGAAGCTATCGAGGAAGCTCCTCACGAATTATTCGTTCAAAAAGAGCCGATGATTTGCAAATATGAGAAGCGTAAAGGAAAACCCACCACGATTATTTCAGGATATGAAGGTGAGGACGAAGATTTTAAAATCTTAGCAAAAGAAATCAAAAGCAAATTAGCAGTTGGTGGTACGTTCAAAGACGGCGAAATCATCATTCAAGGCGATTATCGTGATAAAATCATGAAACTATTACAAGACAAAGGATTCAAAACAAAACGTGTTGGAGGTTAAATTCAATATGTAAATTAAAAATTATGAATTAAAAATAGCTTTAAGCTTATTGCCTAAAGCATAATGCAAAAACAAATGATAGCAGCATCAGAATTAATATTAAATCCAGACGGAAGTGTATACCACATCAATTTAAAACCTGGACAAGTTGCCAACGATATTATCTTCGTGGGTGACCAAAATCGTGTAGAGAAAATCACTAAACATTTCGATTCTATTGAGTTTAGCACGCAAAAGCGCGAGTTCAAAACCCAAACAGGAATGTATAAAGGCAAAAGAATTACGGTTATGTCTTCAGGAATCGGACCCGATAACATCGACATCGTAATGAACGAATTAGATGCCTTAGTAAACGTAGATTTAGAAACCAGAACTGTCAAAAAAGAACTAACTTCGTTAAACATCATCCGTATCGGAACATCAGGTTCTTTACAAGCTGATATTCCTTGTGATAGCATCGTAATGAGTCAATACGGACTAGGATTAGACAATATGTTACGTTCTTATTTAATCGAAGAGATTTCTGAAACTGACATGGAAGAAGCATTTATTGCACAAACCAATTGGGACATGCGCAAAGGGCGTCCCTATGTTATCGCGGGAAGTAAAACACTTGAGAAACGTTTAGAAAGCGATAAAATCTTCAAAGGTTTCACAGGAACAGCAGGCGGATTTTACGGACCACAAGGTCGTGTAGTACGTTTAGGAATTCAAGATCCAGCATTAAATAATAAAATGGACAGTTTCAATTTCAATGGGATAAGAATGACTAATTTAGAAATGGAAACAGGTGCTATTTATGGCTTAGGAAAACTATTAGGACACAACTGTTTGTCATTAAATGCCATCATTGCCAACCGTGCAACAGGAACTTTCAGCGAAGATCCATACAAAGCCGTCGACGCTTTGATTGAATATGCGTTAGATAAATTAGCAGAGTAAATAAGTAGTCAAAAATTATTGGAATTTCTAAAATTTCTCCAATCTGTGTTCCAAACTATTTTAAATAAATTAAGATTTAGAATATAGATTATAAAGATTTTTTAAAATTTCTCCAATCTGTGTTCCAAACTATTTTAAATAAATTAAGATTTAGAATTAAGATTATAAAGATTTCTAAAATTTCTCCAATCTGTGTTCCAAAAAAAAAACAAAAATGAATTTAATTCTCGAAACACCCCGATTAATCCTAAGAGAAATGCGTCACGAAGATGCAAATGCTCTATTTGAAATGGATTGCAATCCTAATGTACATAAATACTTGTGGCAAAAACCCGTTGTACATATTGACGAAGTTCATGCGTACATTGATATGGTTAGGAAACAGTACATTGATAACGGAATTGGGCGTTTTGTTGCTATTACTAAAGACACAAATGAACTTATTGGCTGGACAGGAATTAAATATGTAAACGACCATGTAGAAAACGGCAATACCAATTTCTACGATTATGGCTATCGTTTAAACGAAAAATTTTGGAATAGAGGTTTCGCTACAGAAGCCTCAAATGCTTGGTTGGCTCATGGTTTTAACCAAATGAATATCAAAACAATGAATGCCTACACCCATGCCGAAAACGGAGCTTCCAATCATGTTTTGCAAAAAGTAGGTTTCCATTTTATGGAAGATTACCCAGATGAAGATGGAGTAACTTGGAAATGGTGGCAATTAGAAAATAATTCCGTAAAATAGCATTACTTTTGTGCTAAATTTAAAAACGAATGAAGATAATCCTTACAGGTGCAACAGGTGTGCTAGGTTCTCATATTATGTATGATATTCTAGAAAATTTTATAACCAATAACATTGAAGGAAAATTATTTCTAATTACTAGAAACAAAGGAAAAATCAGTGCTAAAGAACGCATTAACGAACTATTGTCGAGTAATTATACACCTAAGTTTTTGTTGGACAAAGGAGTAGATAAGCTTAATGAATATCTTGAAATTATCGATACAGATTTAGCTACAGTACAAGATACTTTTTCTGAAAAAATAAAAGGTGCCTATTTTATTCATTCGGCAGGTTATGTGAATTTGTCTACCGATGCGGATCAAAAAGAAAAAATATTCAATGAAAATGCCGCCATCACTAAGGCAATTTTTAAAACATTTTCACCGTTTATTAAAAAGTTTATTTACATCAGTACCGCTTTTTCATCAGGTGCTCGAAAAGGCTTGATTGACAACGATTTCCATAATTTAGATTTTGAATTGGAACACCGAAATGCGTATGAAAATGCTAAATTCCATTCGGAGGAATTTGTGATGCAACAATGTGAGGCATTAAATTTACCTTACCAAATTCTTCGTCCAAGCGTTATCGGTGGAAAAATGCTAGGCAATGAAAACCGCTATTTTATTCCAAAATACATGGTGTTTTATTTGATGGCAAAGTTTTTCCATTTTACAGCACAACGCAAAGACCAACAAGAAAATGTACGTTTTGCTATAAGCGAAGAAACAGGATTGAACATTATTCCTGTAGATTATGTCTCAAAAGTGATTGTTTCTACCTTTCAACGTGAAGATATTAAACAATTAAATATTGTGCATAACGAAAGCTTTAACTTGGTAAAAGGCTTGCATTTAATCATGAAAGAGGTGGGCTATTCTAATTTTAGTATCATTCAAAACACATTGGATTTTGATTATAAAAACACCATTGAAAAATTATACTACGAAAGCATTGGCAAGCATTTGAAACCTTATCTAACTTCGGCGGCGAATGAATATGATACCACGTTATTAAATTCTATTTTAGAAATACCAAAACTAGATGCAGAATCGTTTACCAATATGATTCGATACGCTAGATTGCACAATTTTAAAGATATTAATGTGTAATTTTCAAACAAAATGGAAGATTCACAAATAGTAAGAAACAATAAAACACATGAGTAAAACAATAAAAATAGTTGGCGTTCCAGAACATTTTAATTTGCCATGGCACATGTGTATCGAAGACGGCGAATTTGATGCTGTAGGAATCGATTTGCAATGGACGGATGTACCAGAAGGCACAGGAAAAATGTGTCAAATGCTGCGAGAAGGTGAAGCGGATATCGCTGTAATTTTAACCGAAGGCATCGTAAAAGACATCACGGCAGGAAATCCTTGTAAAATTGTACAGGTGTATGTGCAAAGCCCTTTAATCTGGGGAATTCACGTTGCAGCTAATTCAAAGTATAAAACAGTATCTGATTTAGAAAATACTAAAGTTGCCATTTCTAGAATGGGTTCGGGTTCGCATTTGATGAGTATCGTAAACGCCCAAAATCAGAATTGGACTACCGAGAAACTACAATTTGAAATCGTAAATACTATCGATGGCGCTGTTGAAAGTTTAACTTCAGGCGAAGCCGATTATTTTATGTGGGAACGCTTTATGACCCAGCCACTTGTAGATAAAGGTGTTTTTAGAAGAGTAGGAGAGTGTCCTACACCTTGGCCATGTTTTGTAATTGCGGTTCGTGATGAGGTTTTGGAAAAAGAGCCTAAAGTCATTCAGCAAATTCTGAATATTATCAATACAACAACCGAAGAGTTTAAGCAAATTCCAAGTATTGACCGAACCTTAGCTTCAAAATACAACCAAGAAGTCAGTGCTATTCAAGAGTGGTTAAAATTAACCCGATGGTCACAAAAACAATTGACAGTTCCTGTTCTAGATACCATTTTGGAACAACTTTTGAAACTAAAAATTATCGATAAAAAACTGTCTAAAGAACAATTGCTCAAATAATATTTATTGTTTGCCTTAAATGATACCAAAATTCCCATTCACGCTGCAACAAATCAAAGAAAAGCTTTCTTTGCCAAAGCCGTGGGATACTGTTATCATTTTTGTACTTAACATACTTATTGCAATTCCTGTTTTTTTAATTGCCCATCAAAATTTTATTGACCTCAATTGGGCCATTCATTTAGACCGTATTTTTTTATTCATCATCATCATTGTATTGATTCAGTTGCTTTTACGATTGGTAAAAACAATTATTATTTTAATAGTATTTCTCTATTTGATTTCTCTTTTTATAGGAACCATTTTTGGAAACTATGGTTTTAATCGGGTTTTTGAAGATTACCGCTACATGATTTATTCCATGCAAGACAACCCGAATCCACAAGATATTATTATTTCAAAATTATTACCTTTTCCTAATAAATCTAAGATTATCGATGCTGTTGATTTTACCAATCCAGCGGTGCGAAATTTTGCGCTAAGTGCTACAACCAAGCATTTTAATCATTTAAAACAAGTGGGTGAAAAGCGAGTGATGATACAATGTTTTGCAGTTTTTACAGAAATCAATAGCCATTGGAATTATGTAAACGACCCCAAAGGAAGAGAATATATTGCTTCGGCTTCAGAAAGTTTACAACATTTTTCAGGCGATTGTGACGACCATGCTATTTTAATGGCAGCTTGTATTAAAGCAGTTGGCGGCACACCACGCATCATTCACACGGGCGGACATTTGTATCCCGAAATGTTGATTGGTGATAAAAACGATTTGGAATGGGCTATATATTTGATAAAAGAGCAACTTTTTGCAAAAGAAAGCAAAGGCCAACAAATACATTATCATATTGATGAGCGTGGGCAAATATGGATTAACTTAGACTATACAGCAGTATATCCAGGTGGGCGATTCATGAGTGAAGAAATTTTGGGTGCTTTAACTTTCAATTGATTATTTTTCTATATTTACTAAAATTATCAATCCCTAGTTTATGAAAAAAATAAGTCTATTATTTTGTTTCTTTTTAGCTGTTGGCGCTTTTGCTCAAACTTCTTCAGATTCTATTGTTTCTCCTATTGTTGCAAAAAAAAATGAAATTAAAATCGATGTATTGAATTTAATTTCAAATGGAAGAGTAGGCATTTCTTATGAACGTTTTTTAAAGCATGATTTCTCAGTTGGAGTTACAGGTATGTTTTTGAACAAAGCCAGCAAAGAAGACGATTTTCCAACGGATGATACCCGTACTTTAATTGATTATCAAGTGATTCCTTATGTGCGTTATGCCTTGTCTAAAAGTGCGGCTAATTTGTATTATGTAGAGGCCTTTTCATCGATTAATGGCGGACAATATAAAGAACTAACAACTTTAAACAATGGCGCTGCAGATTATGTAGTCACCACAGTTAAAGACTATAATGATGTTGCTATTGGTGCTTCGATAGGGTATAAATTTTATATCAAAGAAAGCTTTGTGGTTGACTTAACACTAGGAATGGGAAAAAACCTATTCCATGCCGATAGTCCAGAAACCCTTTCACGTATTGGAATTAATGTAGGCTACCGATTTTAAGAACCGGCTACAGCAGTACTAACAACTAAAATTTACATCATGAAAAAATACATTCAATTTTTTGCAATAGCGATTCTTTTTACACTATTTACGGGTTGTACCGAAAGCGATGATGAGTTTTTTGCTTCCAAAGTAGTTACAGCAAACGGATTAATAGCTGTAAACTTAAGCGGAAACACAGTAGCGGTTTCTACAGCCATTCCAAGACTGTTGCCACAAACAGGAGGAAATCCTTTTGATTTGTACCTAACTACAACGTCCAATCAATTCTTTTTTAACTACACCTTAGAAAAGAAAAATGCCAATAACGTGTGGGAGCTGGTAGCACCATCAGGATACAATGTTGTTACAAGTAGCGGCTCCAACCAATTTGGAGATTATATTGCTGCCATTTGTCAATTAGACGCCTTAGAAACCACTTATGAATACGACACCACCATTGCACCAATAGCTACAGGTGACTACCGTTTAACAGTTGATAATGAGGTAGTTTCCATAGATTCCAAAAACGCAGTAACCGTAATCATCAAAACAACAGCAGTAGGCGACACCACCAATAACGTGTTAGAATTTACGGTGAATTAATTTTTGGAGGAAGGTAAAAAAGGTAAGTATTTGAGGGTATTTACTAGTTAGGCGTCATTATATGGAGACAGAACTAAATAAAATATTAAAAGTATATCCAACGACTGTTAATCATACAGACATAATTGATTTCGTCAATTTTGACGAAAGACTTTCAGCAGTTGACACTCTAGTTGTAAATACCATAGGAGTTTCAGAAGACACTATCGAGTTCACTTCAGACAATGAACCACCACTTAGAGAGGAAATTTACTGTTGGATATGGGCAATTAGACCTGATTTGTCAAAAGACTTACTTAATCTTGATATCAACGAAGATTTTCGAATTCTTTTGAAATCATATATTGACAATGACATGAGTAGATTTTGGAATCATATCTGTTAACGCAATGACAGAAAACTATATACAATATGCAAGCGGTTATCAAAAAGTTACCTGCTATATTACCAAAAATGAGTGAAAAATATCTTACAGTAAACAATGATTATCCAGATTTTGAAACATATCTAAAAAATCTAGATAATTTGTCCAAGTATGATTTTTCGGAATCAGACTATGATGAAATCTATAATAAATTCCATGATTATGCATTGAAAATTCCTGCACTTGGAGCTTCGCTTGATACTGGAATAAATGGAATAAAATTATTTAGAGCCAGGCTTGCTAAAACTATAAGTGAGCTCGAAGACAAAACAATAATTCAAACATTTTCTTTTCCACCTTCAAATGTTTGCAAAAATAATGGTAGAGCAAATATTAAAAATAAATCTGTTTTCTATTGTACAGACGATGCTATTCCTGCTTTGAAAGAATGCAATATTGAAATTAATGATGAAGTTTATTTAAGTATTTGGAACTATAATTCAAAAAGAAATCTTTCATACGTTTGCTGCATTCCTGAAAAGTTACCAGAAAACAATTCTTGGGAAGAATATGGAAAATATCACTATAATTTCTTAATACAAAAGCAAAATGAAGAAAACATAAAATTACTCGATTATAAAATTGCATTGAGAAACTTTATAACAGAGAAATTCATGAATGAAGAATTTCCATATCACATAACTTCAATGTTAGCAAATGAATATTTATATGAGAGTGGTTTTGATATGATTATGTATCCAAGTGCTAAAACTTTTCAAGATTATACAAACTTTGCAATTCATCCAAATGTGGCGTTAAATCATCTTGAATTAGAAATCATCTTCAATATTATAATTTTAGACATTAATGAACAACACGTTAAGTTCAAAGTAAAATCGATTGGACATATAGAAAATGATAAAATCAATTGGAAAAAATCTGACGACAATGTTACTGAAAAATATTTGAGAGCCAAAAAATACAGCAGGTAACAGTGGTTTCAAGAAATGGCAAAAAATGTAGTAAATTCACATTTACTTTCTGCAAGAAATTTTATCTTTAACAGAAAATAAACGGTTCCGAAGCTTGCAACCTAGTCAAGCGTGGAAACGTTAGCAGCCATTATAAAAATCCGACGTAAATTCAATAAGTAAATATGAAAAAACAGGTTTTATTTTATCTTTTAATTTTTGTATTATTTAGCTGTAAAAATGAACACAAAGAAGAAGTTCTACAGAAAAATCAAGTTATTAAATTACCGCCTAGACAAATTAAAATTGATAAAAATAACCTTATTGGATTTGCTTGTTTTTATTCAGGAAAGAAATCAGAACCAGTAGAAAAATTTACCGAAATTCTATTAAAAAAAGATTATTCAAATATTATAAAAAATCTTAAAGCAAAAAATATTGCGGACAAATATTTAGCGACAGCTATTTGTGAAAAATTATCACAAAAAAAGTTGATTAATTTGACTGAGGAAGAATTAAATCAAATTAAGATGAATAAAAATAGTAGTGAAAAAGTGAGTACTTGTGCGGGCTGTACAAATAACAAAACAATGACACTTAAAGAGCTTCTTTTAGAAAAGAATTATATATCGGAAGAAACCGAAGAATGGCTAAACAAAATAATAAAATAACGGCTACTAACTGGCGTTAGGCAAGATTGCAAATTTTGTAGTAAATACACGTTTACTTTTCGCAAGAAATTTTATCTTTAACAGAAAATAAACGGTTCCGAAGCTTGTAACAAGTGAAAGTGGTAAAGGTTAGCAGTAATGCAATAGTAGAATTTAAAAAAGTCACAAAAAAATGGATAAAATTTTTTTATTTATCTTTATAATTATTCTGACATCATGTGATTCTTCAGAGGAAAAATATTTTAAAATGCTAAAAGGAGAATGGCAAACGGTAAAATTCTATCATAAAGAAAAAAACTTAAGTAATACGATATACATCATTAACTTTTATGATCAAAATAATTTTTGGATTAGAAACACAGAATCTCAAAATGATGATTTTGTATCATTAAAATATAAAATTTTTAAAGAGTCAAATTTACTTAAAATGGATGTAAAATGTTCTGACAATACTTTGTCGGGAAATTATATTGTCTCAATTGATACTGTTGGACAAGATGAAGAGAGCTATCATGTAAAATTAACTTTAGATACTGAAAATAATTACATACAAGCAATAAGACATAAACTAAAGCATACATTTCCACCAGGAACTTTATCAAAAAAAAAGAATTAAAAACACTACTGTTTACCGAGTTTACTTCAAAGACTACTTATGGATTTTCCTATTGAGAATTCGTAGCTGAATGGAATGTTTTGTTATATTTGTATAGGTTCGGTGTTGGCTCAACGCCACTGAGAGCAAGCCATAAAACGTTAGTGGCAATATTCTTGCAGAATCAAAGTAAGATAAAAAATGAAAACTTTATTTAAAATATTATTTCTATTACTATCCACAATTGTTTGGTCTCAAAACGACAAAAACAATGCTGAAACATTGTTTCAAGCAATAAAATGCAAAGAAATTGTTGACAATATTTTTACTAAAATTGAAGATGATTTAAAATCACAAACAAAAAATATTTTTGAAAACTATAATTTAGATTTTAATAATAATGATGATGTTTATCATTATGAAAAATTTTTAAAAGAAGAAATTCAAGCATTAAATGAATATACTTACAAAAAGTTATTAAATACATATAGTTCAAAATACTCAAATAAAGAAATTGAAAATTATATTAATCTTGAGAAAGACACAAATTATAAAGGCTCAATTATTGAAGATTCTAAAATAAAAACTGAAATGAATATTTTAGTCAATGAGTGTAAAGAAATCTTATCAAAAGATATAAAATTAACATTAGAAAGAATTAGTGCTAAATACGAACCTCTTAAAATTAACATATTTATAAATAATATTTTAATTACAGATAAAAATATTGATTTAGAATTAATTTTAAATCTCAAAAACAGTTATAAAAGTTATTCTTATTCGATATTAAATGAAAATAAAAATGAATTAAATTTGCCCAAAGACACTAATTTTGATGATATCGTTTCATTAAAAATTATATATGAAAAAAAAGAATATATTTTTAACCGTTATAGAAACAACTTGCCTAAAGAAATACAAGAATCACTTAATCCATTTTCAACAAAAAGTTTTAATGAAATAAAAGAATGGATATTGGAAATTGACAATAAAAAAATTACATTAAAAACTAATATTGAAATATCTATAGAAAAATAAATACTGCCACTAACAGCGGTTTCAAGAAATGGCGAGGCTCGGGATTTATCAGAAATTGGAAAGGTCTTTAATTAAAAGTTTTATTTATATTTGTAAGGCTTGGTCTTGGTTCATCGCCACTACTTGAAGCCGCGAGACGTTAGCAGTAATTTTACCAAAAATTGTGAAAAAATATTTTAGCCTTTTTATTCTTATGTTTTTTGTTTCTTGTAGAAATGAAAGAACAATAAATGAAATTTTGAATATTGGAAAAGAACTAACTACAAAAGATTTATCAAAAACTGATTCAACTGAAAACATTGTATTTATTGGAAAAAGCTTAAAGGAAAAAATAACTGAATTAAAAAAGCAAAACTTTGAATTAAAATTAAAAGTTCAAAATGGTGACTTAAATTATCCTTTTGGCGACTCAAAAGCCGAAAATATTTTAGTATTGAATAATGGAATCCAAAAATTAAACGTGAGATTAAAATACAATTCAAATAAAAAAAAGTTTGATATTTTAGGTTTTGCTACAGAATGAAAAAAAACTACTGCTAACAGGCGTTTGGCAAGATTGCGAATTTTGTAGTAAATTCACGTTTATTTCTCGCAAGAAATTTTATCTTTGATAGAAAATAATCAGTTCCGAAGTTCGCAACCTCGCCAAGCGCCGAAACGTTGTGCGTCATTTTGCCGAACCAAACGAAAACAAACAATATGAAATTTCTATTATTAAATCTTCTTTTTATCACTTCAACACTTTTTAGCCAATCACTCGAAAAAATTGAGAAGAATGAAAACCTTAAAAAATATAAAAGTGTAGAAATTATCAGTTTTTATAATAAGCACAAGAAAACAGGTTGGTCAAAAAAAATTTCTTTAAAAAATGGAAAGATAAAAAGTATTCAGTACTTCAACAAATCTAGATTAACATATAATGCTGAATATTACTATGATGATATGAATAATTTAGATTTTGAAATTATAAAATTTGAGATTAATAAAGGTAAAACTAATGATACAATAAAACATTTATACACTTACAATTCTGAAAATCAATTAATAGAAGAAAAAGTATTAGTTAAAAAATATTTCTCAAATTTTAACGAACAGAATTTACCACAAACAATAGAATCTGATAAAACAGCAATAGATTCTGTTTTTGGATACAGAGAAGAATTACTTTATGATAAAATAGGAAATATATTAGAACGTAAAGAATACTCAAAAATTGATAACCAAAATAAAATTGAAATTACTTCATACAAATATGATTCTAATAATAATGTACTGGAATTAAATAGAAATTCATTTCCAAAAGAAGAATATCCAATTACTATTATTGGTGGAAGAGCTAAATATGAGAATGAAAAATTTAGATATGTTTATAATAAAGATAATCTTTGGATAGAAAAATATTGGATTGTAGAAAATACAGAATACTTAATTGAAAAACGGAAATTTAAATAAAAACGCCCTATAACAGCGTTTGCTTCAATGGATACTTCCGGATTTTCAGTAGAAAAATCCGCTGCTGAATGTAATGTTTTGTTATATTTGTATAGGCTTGGTGTTGGCTCAACGCCACTGAGAGCAGCCAAAAACGTTAGTAACAATGCTATTGCAGACTCAAGAATATAACTTAATTTTAAGACAGAAAAATAACTTAAAATTTTAGTGTGAAAACTTAATGAAAAGTACAAATTTAAATAAGAACATATTAGTTGATATTAGTATTAAGATTATTTATGCATTTTGTGCATTCTTCCTAATATTTTATTCAATATTTTCTTTATTAAAAAAAGAAATGTATTTACCAAGAAAAACAGGTGGATATTACATTTTTATTGATGAAACACTATGGCTATTATCAGTGTCATTTCTCTGTTTTGCTTTAAGTATATCTATAACATTGATAAATTATAACGTAAAAGATAAAAAAGGGAAATTTAAGTCTATAAAAAAGTTAGCATTTAGTTGTGGTTCAATATTATTAATAGCAGCGTTATTATTAGATCTATTTGTTTTTCATAAATCTTATAGGCTATAAAAGCACTGTTGCTAACTGTGGTTTTTGCTATTGCGAGAAAAGTGCAAAATTCACATTTACTTTCTACAAGAAATTTTATCTTTAACAGAAAATAATAAGTTCCGAAGTTCGCAACAGTTGAAAAGCGGAACAATTATAGATATAGAAATGAAAAAAATATTTTCTTTAATATTACTCTTTTTACTTTGTAATTGTAAAGAGCAACAAGAAAGTTGTTTTACAAATTTTACATTCGGAAAATCTAACATACACACTAGCTATCTTTTAAAAATTAATTCTTCAGATACCGTTTATTATTTGGATAGATATCCATATGGAAAAAAAGGGTTGTATTATTTTGTTTTAGATAAAGATAAACGGAAATACTTGACAAAACTCATTTGTGAATTAAATTTCCCAAAAGATTCTGTTATGATAAATGAAGGAATTAATGATGGTACTACAATAGCTTTTTCATTAGACAATAAAAAGAGAGTTTTACTTCATGCAAAAGAAGGTCCTAAAGCGTTTTGGAATTTTGCGGAATGGATTGAAGGTATGAAAAATTATCACGGACTAAAACAAGTAGAACGTAATATAGAGTTCGATAATTTTGAATCAATGTTTTCTATTCCTCCTATAATAAAATAAACCATGGCACAAATCAATCCACATATCAATTTTAATGGCAATGCTGAAGAAGCGTTTGGTTTTTATCAAGCGGCATTTGGTGGTGAGTTTGCAAAAATCATTCGTTTTAAAGATTTTGCAACACCTGAGTTTCCTATTTCTGAAAAGGAAGCCAATAAAATCATGTACATTGCGCTACCCATTGGAGATAACTTTTTAATAGGTAACGACGTTCCAGAGTTTATGGGAAAAACCAATGAAAACGAAAATAGAAGCAAAATTTCAATAACCGCAGCAAGCAAAGAAGAAGCAAAGCAATTGTTTCATAATCTTTCAGCAGGCGGAACTGTTGAAATTCCTTTTACTGAGAATTCAGAAGAAGCTTATTTTGCCATGTTTAGAGATAAATTTGGAATTGAATGGATGGTAAATTTTGATACAAATTAGAAAATTATTCCTATAATTGTAATGCGTGTTAACATTGATTGAATTATTAGCTATAAATGCAAATAACTTGTAAAAACTGCGGTCAAACTTATTCAGGGCACTTTTGTAATAATTGTGGTCAGCCCGCTGCTACACACAAATTAAATCTTCATTTTATTTGGCACGACATTCAGCATGGTTTTTTTCATTTCGATAAGGGCGTGCTCTACACTGCAAAAGAACTGTTTACCCGACCAGGAGATTCTATACGAGATTTTGTGGAGGGTAAGCGAGTAAAACATTTCAAACCGATTTCGCTAGTTATTATTTTAGCAACATCGTATGGATTACTTAGGCATTTGTTTCATTTTAGCGTGCTTGATAAGAAAGCATTGTCTAGCTTTAAAGGCGTAAGTTCAGAAACAGCTAATGAATGGATTTCACATCATTACGCTTGGATTATTTTGTTGTCGATACCGCTGTTCTCTTTGGCTTCTTATCTTGTTTTCAAACGACAAGGATATAATTTTATTGAGCATTTGGTTTTGAATGCTTATGTAGCGTCACAAAAATTACTACTTAGAATTGCTATTTTTCCATTAACTAAATTCTTGAATGATACACCAGCTATTAAAGTTCTGGTTGATTTTCTTTTAGTAATTGAAATCGGTTTAATGGTATGGACTTATATGACTTTTTTTAATAACATATCAAGAATTAAAGCGCTGTTGTATGCACTATTGAGTTATGTAGTTTTTTTCATAATCTTCCTTGTATTGTTAACGCTTGTGGTTGTATTGTTTGGGATTAAAACGCAATAGAGGTGTTTTCAAAAAAATATAGATTGTTGTGTAGACTACCATTCAATTTCCTTTTTTCCTTTTTCGTTCAAATAGGCATTGGTTAATTTAAAATGATTGTTGCCAAACCAAAAACCTCGATTGGCACTCAAAGGCGAGGGATGGCCACTTTCTAATACCAAATGTTTATTGCGATTGATTAGCTTTCCTTTTTTTTGAGCAAAGCTGCCCCAAAGTAAAAATACCACATTTTCAGATTGCTCATTAATAAGTTGAATTACTGCATCTGTAAACAGATTCCATTTTAAGTGTTTATGGCTGTTGGCTTCGTCTTTTCTAACCGTAAGACCAGCGTTTAAAAGCAAGACGCCTTGTTTTGCCCAACGTTCTAAATTACCCGAATTTGGAAAAAAAATGCTTTCATATTCCGTATTAATCTCTGTAAAAATATTCTTTAACGAAGGCGGAATTGCCACGCCATCATTTACCGAAAAGCACAAACCATTTGCTTCACCCGTTCCATGATATGGATCTTGTCCAATGATGACTACTTTGGTTTCTTCAAATTCAAATTGTTCAAAAGAATTGAAAATGAGTTCCTTTGGCGGAAAACAAATGGTGGTTTCATATTCTTGAGCTACCAGTTGCATCAATTCCAAAAAATAAGGCTTTTGAAATTCGGAGGCTAATAGCTGTTGCCAAGATGCTTTTTTGATAAACATTGTATAATTTTTTACCAAAAATATAAATTTCTATTGCAATATGCCTGCATTACTTTGTAACTTTGACCTACAAGAAAAAGAAAAATGATTTCGATTACAGAAAAAACGCTACAAGATTTAGAATTTAATACCATTTTGCAAACCATTGCCAGTAAATGTAATACCGATATTGGCGAGGAAAAAGCAATGGCAATAACGCCTTTTAAAGACAAAGAAGCTTTGTTGACGAATCTAAAGCAAACTTCTGAATATGTTGCTTCGTTTTCAAATAATAATGCTATTCCCAATCATGGTTTTGAAAATATCAACTATGAATTGAAATTTTTGGCTATTGAAGATAGTTTTTTAGAGGTAACTAGTTTTAAAAAAATAGCAAATCTTACCGAAACTGCAATCACGTTAATTCAATTTTTAAAGAAATTTGAAGATTATTATCCCAATTTATATCAAAAAGCAAGCACAATTGATATCGTAAAATTGATTGTACAACGCATAGATGAAGTAGTAGATAAGTTTGGTATTATTAAAGATAACGCATCGCCCGATTTAATAGAAATTAGACGAAGTATTAATTTAGTGCGAGGAAAAATCAACCAGAGTTTTGGGATGGCTTTGAGTCAATACAATTCGTTAGGTTATTTAGATGATATTAAAGAAACAGTGGTTGAAAACCGAAGAGTTTTGGCTGTTTTAGCAATGTATCGACGCAAAGTAAAAGGTTCCATTTTAGGTACTTCAAAAACAGGAAGTATTGCCTATATTGAGCCCGAAGCAGCACAACGCTATTCACGTGAATTAAATAATTTAGAGTTTGAAGAACGTGAAGAGATCATGCGTATTTTAAAGCGTTTGACTAATGAAATTCGTCCGTTTACAGAAACAATTGCTGCGTATCAAGACTTTTTGAGTGATATAGATGTCATCGCTGCTAAAGCAAAATATGCTCATAAAATAAACGGTATTTTACCCAATATTATTGAAGAAAAACGCTTGTTTTTTAGAGAAGCCTATCATCCCATTTTATATTTGAATAATAAAGCCAAGAAAGCGGTTACCTATCCACAAACTATAGAATTACACAATGAAAGTCGTATTATTGTAATTTCGGGACCTAATGCGGGAGGAAAAACGATTTCTTTAAAAACGGTTGGACTGTTACAATTGATGTTGCAAAGCGGGATGTTAATTCCAGTGCATGAGCGTAGTGAAACGTTCTTGTTTGATAGAATTTTAACCGATATTGGAGATAATCAATCGATAGAAAATCATTTGAGTACCTACAGCTATCGCTTGAAAAACATGAATTATTTTTTAAAGAAATGTAATGCCAAAACCTTGTTTTTAATTGATGAATTTGGAACAGGTTCTGACCCCGAATTAGGAGGCGCTTTGGCAGAAACTTTTTTAGAAGAATTTTATGCCCGAGAAGCTTTTGGAATCATTACAACGCATTACAGCAATTTGAAAATTTTAGCCAACGAATTGCCTTTTGCATCCAATGCCAACATGCTGTTTGATGAAAAATCATTAGAACCAATGTATAAACTAATATTGGGGCAAGCGGGAAGTTCATTCACATTTGAAGTAGCACAAAAAAATGGTATTCCCTTTGGTTTAATTAATCGTGCCAAAAAGAAAATTGAAGGTGGGAAAGTACGTTTTGACAAAACCATTGCAACCCTTCAAAAAGAGCGTTCTAAACTAGAAAAAACATCTTTAAATCTTAAAGAAGAAGAATCTAAAGCTAGAGAAGAAAGCAAAAAAATGGAGAACATTAATGCAAAAATTCAAGACAAACTGGAACGTTATCAAGAATTGTATGATGCCAACCAACGTTTGATTTATATTGGACAAAAAATAGATGATATTTCAGAAAGTTATTTCAACAATAAAGATAAGAAAACGTTGATTGGTGAGTTTTTGAAAATGGTTGAAATTGAAAATTCGAAACGTAAAAAGTTATCTGCCAAAGAAAAGAAAGTTAAAGAAGTTATCCAGAAAAAAGTAGCCGAAGAAGTTAAAGTGATTGTGGAAGAAATTCGTGTGGTCAAAAAAGAAAAGAAAATAAAAGCTAAAATAGAAGAAGAAAACAAGCCCAAAGTAATACTAAAAGTAGGAGATAGGGTACGCATGAAAGACGGAAAAGCTATTGGAACAATAGATGTCATTGAAAAAACAAAAGCAACAGTGAATTATGGTATTTTTATTTCAAAAGTGAGTTTAGACCAATTAGAATATGTGCAACCAGTCTAGTATTGTTGTTGCATTGCGCTTGTTTTAGCTTTTAAATTGAATCAGAATTATGGAAATACAAGATTTGCCGAAAGATAAAAAAATAATCCTATTTGATGGAGTTTGTAACTTGTGTGATACTTCCATTCAATACGTTATTAAACACGATAAAGACGATGTGTTTCGATTTGTGGCCCTACAATCTGAATTAGGACAAAAATTGTTAAAGCATATAGGTATTAATCCCATTCATATTGATAGTATTGTATTATATGAGCCTGGGATTGCTTACTATTATAAATCAACAGCAGCTTTGCAAATTGCAAAAGGATTAAAAGGTATATTTACAGTAGCAACAGTTTTTCAAATTTTGCCAACAGGTTTTCGGGATTTGATTTATGAATATGTAGCTAAAAACAGGTACCAATGGTATGGTAAAAAAGAATCTTGTTTGGTGCCTACGCCAGCATTAAAAAGCAAATTTTTGGAGTAATTTTAATATGATAATTATCATAAAAAGCTGTTTAGATAAGTAATACATTTGTTAAAACTCTAACTTTAGTAACTATGGCAAACTTAATTCACCCACTTTATTCACACGAGAACGGTACATTTATAATGATTGTTGTATTTGCACTTGTTTTATTAGGCCTTGTAGGAGCTGTTATGCTGATGATGAAAAGTGATAAAAAGAAAAAAAATGACCAGTAAGTAACTGGTCATTTTTTTTATGATGTAAGTAAATCTATTTTTTAGGTTTAACTTTACACGTATTAATTCCTAAAATGGTGTATAGTGGACAAAACTGAACAAAGGATGTTATTACCATAATAGCTCCAACTCCTAAAGCAACCCATTTTAAATTGCCGTCTAATTTTCCAGAAAGTCCTAGAATAATTGCAATAACACCTACGATAACTCGTATAAATCTATCGCCATTTCCAACGTTTTTTTTCATAATATAGTGGTTTATTGTTTATTTTTCAATGGGTTTGTTTTCATTAGACCAATTAGAGAATCCGCCATCTAAATCGGTAATGTTTTTAAAGCCTAACTCTTTCAGTTTTTCAGCTGCTTTAGCACTTCTACCACCCATTTTGCAATACACCATTACAGGTTGTTCTTTGTCTAAAGAGGTTACTTTTGTTTCAAAATCATCGCTAGTAACATCAATATTCACTGCTTTTGGAAGATGACCTTCTACAAATTCTTCAGGAGTTCTAACATCTATTAATTGTACATTAGGAGCACTCATTTTTTTCTCAAAAGTTGTAGCATCAGAAAGCACAACACCTTCCACAGATTTTTTAATACAGGATGAAAAAGCCATTATTACTATTAAAAAGCTGAACATTTTTATTTTCATAAGATTCTATTAAATGGGTTAAAAAGTTTTATAAATATACAAAATATTATTTCAAATGCGACTCTATAATTTTAATTAAATCTGTAGTACTCAGCACACCTGATTGTCTCCAGAGCATTTTACCACTTTTAAAAAGCATCAACGTAGGAACACCTCTCACCATAAAATGAGCCGCTAAGTCTTGGTGTTGGTCAACGTTTATTTTTATAATTTTTACAGTGTCTTGTAATGTTGTTTTTACTTCTTGCAGAATGGGCGACATCATTTTGCACGGGCCACACCAGTCGGCATAGAAGTCAACTAAAACCAAGTGATTTGCATTTATTATTTCGTTAAATTTTGCATTCATTTTGAATAAATTTTAATATTCAAATGTACGATTTTGCACTTCCTTTTTGTGTAATATTTGTTACACAAGAAGTGATATGATAATTATCATTTTTTGTTTTATAGGCTTGCCCTATCTTCGTACTCTGAAAAAAATGTACCTACTATGCAACTGTCTTTAGTACAAAAATACAATGTTCCTGGTCCGCGCTATACCAGTTACCCAACTGTTCCTTATTGGGAAGAGGATTTATTTCATGTTGAAGATTGGAAAGCTTCATTAGTAAGGTCATTTAAAGAATCCAATGCAACAGAAGGGATTAGTTTGTATATTCATTTGCCTTTTTGCGAGAGTTTATGTACTTTTTGTGGTTGTAATAAGCGCATTACAAAACGCCATGAAGTAGAGCATCCATACATATTAGCTGTTTTGAAAGAGTGGCGTATGTATTGTGATTTGTTTCCTAGAAAGCCAATTATTAAAGAAATTCATTTGGGCGGAGGAACACCAACTTTTTTTTCACCAGAAAATTTAGAATTGCTAATCAACGGAATTTTTCAATATGCTGAAAAGGCTACAGCGTATGAATTTAGTTTTGAAGGACATCCCAATAATACTACTCGCCAACATTTACAAAAGCTATATGATTTGGGCTTTAGAAGAGTAAGTTTTGGTGTGCAAGATTATGCAGAAAAAGTGCAACAAGCAATTCATCGTATTCAACCTTTTCATAATGTAGCAAAAGTGAGCTTTTGGGCAAAAGAGATTGGTTATACTTCAATTGGTCATGATTTAATTTTTGGTTTACCGTTTCAAACGTTGAGCAATGTTAAAGACACGATTGACAAAACAAAATCATTACTTCCAGATAGATTAGCTTTTTATAGTTATGCACATGTGCCATGGATTAAGGGCAATGGACAACGCGGATTTAATGATGAAGATTTGCCTAAAGACGATGAAAAACGTCAGTTGTATGAAGAAGGTAAAAAAATGCTGGCAACCAATGGTTATCACGAAATAGGAATGGATCATTTTGCACTAGAAAATGACACCATGTTTACTTCTTTTAAAGAGGGAAAATTACATCGAAATTTCATGGGATATACTGCTTCAAAAACACAATTGATGATAGGTTTAGGTGTTTCGTCAATTAGTGATAGTTGGTATAGTTTTGCCCAAAATGAAAAAACAATAGAAGATTATTATTCTAGATTAGAAGCCAATCAATTACCTGTTTTTAGAGGTCATTTACTTACTCCAGAAGATTTAGTAATCAGAAAGCATATTTTAAATTTGATGTGCCAGTTTACAACTTCATGGAACGATGTTTCAATGCAATTTCCAGAACTAGAAGCAATTCATAGCAATTTAGAAGAAATGGAAGCCGATGGTTTATTGAAATTCTTAGACCATGGAATAATTGTAACCGAAAAAGGAAAGCCTTTTGTTCGAAATATATGTATGGCTTTTGATTTACGTTTAATTAGAAAAGCTCCCGAAACAAAATTATTTTCAATGACGATTTGAGTTAAACCTGAAACTTGAAACCCAAAAACTACTCATATCGAATATAAGCAGGCTTGCCTAATTGAAAATCGTTAATGATTAAATCAGTGTTTTCAAAAGAATTTGTTTTCAATAAATTATCACCTTCAAACGGTATTGATGGATAATAAGACAACGAAATTTGAAAACTATTGAATACCAAATAGTCGTTGTTAATTTGAATTCCAAGACTAAACTTCGAATAGACTTTGCTGTTGAGGAGTTCGTTTTTGTTTGCTAATGATCCCATTGAAATGTTTAAATATGGGCTAAAACGAAAGCCATTCCAACTCCCAGGCATATAGGTTTGCGTTTGCAATGAAACCAACCATTTTTGAGTTCCTGTCAATCTGTTATTAAAACCTTCAATGCCATAATAATTGTTCAGTGTAAGCTGGTCTTTAAACGAGGCATCTCTATTATTTCCCCAAATATAGGTGGGTTTGATAAACTGACGCAATTTCCATTTTCCCAGATGCAACAGCGGACTAAAGTAGTTAAAGCCTAATTTAAAAGCCGTTTGTTCAGTAACGTTATTTTTATAAAAACTTCCCCATTCTACAAAACTACTTAGATATCCAAAGTGAAACTTTTTTCCTTTTGAAAGGGTAATTCCCGAATACCATCTTGAGCGATTGGCTTTATTTTGATATCCTAAAATTAAGGCAATATTTTCTCCATATGGAATATCTTCGGTAATATCATAGTTAAAAATATATTTGTCTTGATAAAATCTTTGTTTAGAAATACCTACATAGCCAATAATATTTTTTTCAGTAGCAAAAAAATTAGTACTATCATAAATACTGCTTGGTTGTAGTAAAAAAGCTTTTCTATTATAAGAAATCGCGGTAATTAAATTGGTCGTCTTTTTATCAAAAGTGCTTTCACCATTAATTTTGAAAGCCCTTCCGTACCAATATTCTTGAAATTCATATTGCGTGGCTACAGCTGCTAATGTGTCTGCTATTGGAAATTGTTCAGTAAAAGTTCTATTTTCAAAATAAAAACCACCTGCATTTTTAGCAATCACAGAATAAAAAGGTCTGTTTAAAGAGACGCTTCGTTTGCTATCGTTGTTGTATTCGTTAGTGTATTCCAAGTCAAGTTTGATGAAACTATTTTTAATATTGTTTACACTATATTGTGCAAAAACAGCTTGTTCTTTAGGTGAAAATTTATTTTCCAATTCACCAGAAATCTGATGACCAAAACCAAGAATATTTCGTTCGGTTACTTTTACACTGCTTTGATTTCCAGATAAACTCCCATTTGGTATCAAACTCCACGAGTCTAAAACTCTAATTTTTATATCAATAGAATCTGATGCAGTTGAAATTAAAACAGGTGTTACAGAAACTTCTCTTACATACCGCTGACTTCTTATTAAACGTTCGGTTTCTTTTAATAGTAATGAATCACAAAGATCATTTTTTCGAAATAAAATCAAATTTCGGATTGTAAATTCTTTTGTTTTAATATGAATTGAATTCCCAAATTTTTCAATTCCATTTTTAGGAACGCGATTTTCGTTTTTTATAGAATAACCAAAGGGATCAAGTGTTTCTATAGTAATATTTCTAATTACTTTTCCAGACGCTTTTTTAGAAATTAGTAATTGTTTCTTACTGTTTTTTTCTGGAATTAAATTCTGGACTTTGAGCGCAGAAGGGCGAAAAAGTAATTTATAGATAAACTTATTGAACTTACTTTTTTTAGATAAATCATGAATGTCTTTATAAATTTTAGCGCTATCACTCTCTTGTTCATTTACTTGTGCATTGGCGCTCATTGTAAAAAAACAAAAACAAAGTATAAAGTATAGCAGCTTTTTCTTATTCATAGATTAATAAACTCATTTCAATTCAAATTAGTATAAATTGAGCCTGTAAAGTAACTAAAAACGGAATAAACTATATTATTTTACTCCAAAAAACATTACAAAAACTTTATGTACCTTTGCCAATAATTTTTTATTAGCATTATGAAAACGTTCCAAGAATTTGATTTACCAAAATCACTGCAAAAAGCATTAGACGAATTAGGTTTTGTGCACGCTACACCTATTCAAGAAAAATCGCACGCTGTAATTCTTTCTGGAAGAGACATGATGGGAATTGCGCAAACAGGAACAGGGAAAACATTTGCCTATTTATTGCCAATTTTAAAACACTGGAAATTTCAAAATAATGAATCGGCAAGAGTTGTTATTTTAGTTCCGACACGTGAATTAGTAGTACAAGTTGCGGAAGAAGTTGAAAAACTAACCAAATACATGAGTGTGCGAACACTTGGAATTTATGGAGGAGTAAATATCAATACACAAAGAAAAGCATTAGCAGAAGGAGTAGATATTTTAGTAGGAACACCAGGACGTGTTATGGATTTAGCTCTTGACGGTGTTTTACGTTTTGATGCGTTACAAAAATTAGTGATTGACGAATTTGACGAAATTTTAAATTTAGGTTTTCGTGCGCAATTAACTTCGATTTTATCGATGATGCGAGGAAAAAAACAAAACATCTTATTCTCGGCAACAATGACCGAAGAAGTAGATGCTATGCTAGATGAATATTTCGATTTTCCAGAAGAAGTTTCTCTAGCGCCAAGTGGAACACCACTAGAACAAATCGAGCAAATCGTTTATCAAGTTCCAAATTTTCTAACCAAATTAAATATGTTGAAACATTTGGTTCGTGAAACGGAAGGAATGGATCGTGTGTTGATTTTTGTAAACAACAAACGTATTGTAGAATTAGTTTCTGAAACCTTAGAAAGTGAATTTCCAGAGCAATTTGGAGTTATTCACTCGAATAAATCACAAAATTATCGTTTGAATACGATGGCTGCTTTTCAAGCGGGAGAATTACGTGGTTTGGTTACCACAGATATCATGGCGCGTGGATTGGATATTTCCGATATTACACACGTAATCAATTTACAATTTACCGATGAGCCAGAAAAATACATGCACCGAATTGGAAGAACCGGTCGTGCAGACAAAACAGGTGTTGCTATAAGTTTGGTTTCCCCAAGTGAAGTAGAAAGTAAAATTGAGGTAGAATTATTAATGGATACCGAAATCAGAGAATTTCCACTTCCTGAAGATTTAAAAATCGAAGAACGTTATTTAGACTTCGAAAAGGAAAAGAAAAAAATGAAGTTCTTGTTGAAAACCCCTAAAAAAGAAGGTGGTCAAGCATTTCATGAAAAGAAAGACAAAAACAAAAAAGTCAACTTAGGCGGTCCCGGAAAACGAACACCAAGAAAAACAGAATCTAGAAACCGAGCTGTGGAAAGAAAACGTGCGGAGAAGAAAAAGAAGAGATAATGTTTTAGTGGTCAGTAGTCAGTTTTAAGTTGGCAGTAAAAAAATCTGTGTAAATTTCTCAAATCCGCGTAATCCGTGTTCCAAAAAAATGAATCAAATATCTATAGTAATCTAAATGGAATTTCGTACTTTTGACAAATTCTAATTATAAATGCAGTTCAAACATCCAGAAATTCTCTATTTCCTTTTTCTGTTGGTTATACCAATTTTGGTGCATTTATTTCAATTGCGACGCTTTAAAAAAGAGTATTTTACTAATGTTAAACTACTCAAAGAACTACAAATTCAAACCCGAAAAAGTTCTAAAATAAAGAAATGGCTTTTGCTAGCCACGCGTTTATTATTGTTAACTTGTTTGATTTTAGCTTTTGCCCAACCTTTTTTTGAAGCCAAAGACACCACTAATAAAGGTAACGAACTTATCATATTATTAGATAATTCGTTTTCGATGCAAGCCAAAGGGGCTAAAGGAGAATTACTAAAACGAAGCATCCAAGAATTATTAGAAGAATTACCTGAAAATCAACAATTCTCATTACTAACCAATTCTGAAATTTTTTGGGATACCGATATAAAATCCATTCAAAAAGAATTGCAAAATTTAGAGTATTCAGCTATGCCTTTTCAGTTGGATTATTTGATTAATCAGGTTGAAACCAAAAAGAAGAACACCAAGAAAGATTATGTAATCATAACCGATGCTATTCAGTCTGAAAGTAAAAAAGCATTGGATTTAGCAGAACAAAATGTAGTTTATTTCATTCAGCCTGAAGCAGAAAATAAAAACAATGTTAGTATTGAAAAAGTACTAATTTCTCAAGTTTTAGACCAATTTTATGAATTAAAAATTTCGTTAAATGCTTTTGGTGAAACAGATTTAGAAGTGCCACTTTCTGTTTTTAGTAACAACAAGGCGGTTGCCAAAACAATTGCAAAATTTGAAAATCAGAAAACTGAAATTTCAATTACCATACCAAAAAACGATTTCCACGGAAACATTAGTATTGAAGATAATAGTTTGAGTTATGATAATGACTATTATCTAAGTATTTCAAAACCAGAAAAAGCAAATGTAATTGCTATTGGAAATTCAGATAAAAACAATTTTTTAAGTCGTATTTTCACTTCAGATGAATTCAATTTCCAAAGTACAGAATTAGCTACTTTAGATTATAACAAAATTGAAAATCAAGATGCGATTGTGTTAAATGAATTGGAAGATTTGCCAACAGCTCTAGGAACAACATTGAAATCATTTTATGAAAAAGGAGGTAATGTTATTTTGATTCCGAATGCAAAAAATGCACCAAGTCTTTTGAATGGTTTTGCGAAAAATTTCGGCGGATTGAGTTATTCGCAACTTACGACTTCGGTTAAACAAATTACTAAAATCAACTTTAGTCATCCATTATATCAAACTGTTTTTGAGAAAAAGGTGACTAATTTTCAATATCCAAATGTAAAAGAAAGTTTTGGTTTAACAGGAATCACAAATATTTTACAATACGAAGATAATGCTGTTTTTGTGGGTTCGACTACCAATCGCTTGGGAACTTTTTATGCTTTTTCGGCTCCGATAAATAAGCAGAATAGTAACTTTCAAAATGCTCCTCTGATTGTTCCAACATTTTACAACATGGGTCAAAATCAAGGAAAAACAGGTGTCAATGCTTATACAATTGGAGAAAACGAAAAACTTATCTTAGAAACCATTTTAGCAAAAGATGAGGTAATTTCGATAAAAAACAAAGAGTATAGTTTCATTCCAATGCAACAAATTTTAAATGCAAAATGTAAATTATCATTTGGAGATTATCCTGAAAAAGCTGGAAATTTTGAAGTAATTAAAGGCAATCAATCGTTAAGTAAAATTAGTTTTAATTACCCAAGAACTGAAAGTGATTTAACGCAAGTTTCTACTTCAAGTTTTGAAGATTTTACTAAAGTAAACAACATATCAACCGTTCTAAACGATATTGCTTCTGAACGCACAAGTAATGAAATTTGGAAATGGTTTATCATCGCAACACTACTATTTTTAATAACTGAACTACTAATCCAAAAATTTGTAAAATGACGCAAGTTATTCTAAAACAAGCCAAAATAATTGATACATCAAGTCCGTTTCATAACCAAACGATGGATATTAAAATTGAGAATGGCACGATAACCCAAATAGAAAAAGAAATTTCAGCTACTTCGGGATTTGAAGTAGTAAATATTCCTAATTTACATGTTTCCAAAGGTTGGATGGATAGTTCTGTTTCTTTTGGAGAACCTGGGTATGAAGATAGAGAAACCATAGAAAACGGATTAAAAGTAGCAGCTAAAAGCGGATTTACTGCTGTAGCACTACAACCAAATTCAAATCCAACGATAGATAATCAAGCTCAAGTGCGATTTGTATTGGATAGAGCTAAAAATCAAGCGACAACTTTATATCCAATCGGAGCCTTAACCAAAGGTAGCGAAGGGACAGATTTGGCGGAATTATTCGACATGAAAAACGCCGGAGCTATTGCGTTTGGTGATTACAAGAAAGCCATGCAAAATGCAAATCTTCAAAAAATTGCTTTGCAATATGTACAAGATTTCGATGGTATGTTGATTAGTTTTTGTCAGGATAGTACTTTAAAAGGTAACGGAATTGCAAATGAAGGTGTGGTAAGTACAAAATTAGGAATGAAAGGAATTCCTGCGCTTGCAGAAGAACTACAAGTGGCACGAAACTTATTTTTATTAGAATATACAGGAGGAAAATTACACATTCCGACTATTTCAACACAAGGAAGTATCAAGTTAATCAAAGAAGCAAAAGCCAAAGGATTAAAAATTACTTGTAGTGTTGCGGTTCATAATTTAGTTTTGAATGACGAAGTGTTAATGGGATTCGATACTCGATACAAAGTATTGCCTCCATTACGAGAAGAAGCAACAAGAAAAGCTTTGGTAGAAGCCGTTTTAGATGGCACCATTGATTGTATTACTTCTGATCACAATCCGTTGGATATTGAACATAAGAAATTAGAGTTTGATTTAGCGAAGGATGGAACCATTGGTTTAGAAAGTGCTTTTGGTGCTTTATTAACTATTCTACCACTTGAAGTGGTTGTTGAGAAACTGAATTCTAATAAACTGGTTTTCAATGTAGAAAATTCATCAATAACAATTGGAAATAAGGCTGATATTTCGCTTTTCACAACAGAAGATAATTGGACATTTGGAAAAGAAAACATCCTTTCAAAATCTAAAAATTCAGCTTTCTTAGGACTAAAAATGAAAGGTAAAGTCATAGGTATTTATAATAATGGACAATTAATAATTGATTAATTGATATTGGATTAATTTTAGTAAAATGAATAAAATCGAACAAGGAAAACAAACGGCAATTGTGAGCTATTTAACCATTATAGGTGCTGTAATAGCTATATTTATGAATCAAGAAGAAAATCGTAGTGAATTTGCTAGTTTTCATATTCGACAAGCTTTAGGAATTTTTTTAACTTTCTTTTTGTTAGGATATCCAATTGGTTATTTTGATAATTGGATGGTTTCGGCTTCTTTTTGGGTATTTATTTTTATTTTATGGATTTATGGATTCATTAATTGTTTGAATGATCAAATGAAAATAGTTCCTTTTTTAGGAGAATTTTATCAAAAAATATTTAAAAGCTTCTAAAAAAATGAATTTATATTATCTTATACAAGAGCCAAAAATCAAGTTAGCTAAAAATCCGCTTTTACTTTTATTACACGGTTATGGTAGCAACGAAGAGGACTTGTTTTCTTTTGCGTCAGAATTACCAGATGAATATTATGTAATTTCTGTTCGAGCGCCTTATGATTTACAGCCTTATGGTCATGCTTGGTATGCGATTCATTTTGATGCAGATGAAAATAAATTTTCAGACAATGAGCAAGCTAAAGAATCGGTTCAGTTAATTGCTAGTTTCATAGATGAAATTGTAAGTAAATATCCAATTGATACGACAAATGTAAATTTAATAGGTTTTAGTCAAGGCGCTATTTTGAGCTACGCAACAGCATTGACTTTTCCAAATAAAATAACAAAAGTAGTTGCGTTAAGTGGTTATTTTAATCAGGAAATCATGCCAGAAGTTATCGATACCAAAGCGATTTCGCATTTAAAATTCTTTGTTTCTCATGGTTCTGTTGATCAAGTAATACCTGTGGAATGGGCAAGAAAAGCAAAGCCAGCTTTAGAAAGTTTAGGGATAGAAGTAGAGTATCATGAGTACCCAGTTGGTCATGGTGTTGCACCTCAAAACTTTTTTGATTTTAAGAATTGGTTACAAAAATAAAATAAAAACTCCGAACGTAATTTCGGAGTTTTTTTGAACCAACTTTAAACTAAACAATCTATTATGAGCATTAAGATTTTGGAGTTACTACTGCATCAATAACGTGAATAACTCCATTTTTTTGATTTACATCTGAAATAGTTACTTTAGCATTATTCCCATTTTCATCTGTAATATAAAGGTCGTTGCCTTTCATCCAAGCAGTTAATGTGCCACCACTTACAGTTTTAAAAGAATATTTTCCATTTCCTTTTTTAGTAGCTTCCATAATATCATTAACGTTCCATTTTCCAGCAACAACATGATATTTTAAAATAGTTTGCAATATTTCTTTATTTTCTGGTTTTAATAGTGTTTCAACAGTTCCTTTAGGTAATTTATCAAACGCGGCATTTGTTGGGGCAAAAAGGGTGAATGGTCCTTCGGACATTAATATATCAACTAATCCTGCTGCTTTTACAGCGGCAACTAAAGTTGTGTGGTCTTTAGCGTTTACTGCATTTTCAATAATGTTTTTACTTGGATACATTGGAGCTCCGCCTACTTCTACAGTCTTTTCTTTTGATTGCGCTAAAGTTGTTGTGCTGAAAAATAATCCGAAGGCTACTAATCCTGTAGCTAAAATTTTGTAGGTTTTCATTTTTTATATTTTTAAAAGTTATAATTGCATTTACGCAGAAAAATAAATATTGGATTTGAAAAAATGAAAAATAATTTAATCTTAAGACTTTATTTATTTAGATTCGATAATATTCTTTAAATTTGTTCTTCAAAAAAATATTAGGTATGGCAACAGTAACATTAGGAGGAAATCCAATTCACACATCAGGTGAATTACCAAAAGTAGGTACAAAAGCAATAGATTTTAATTTAGTTAAAATAGATTTAGGAACTGCTACTTTAGCTGATTTTGCTGGTTCAAGAGTAGTTTTAAATATTTTTCCAAGCGTAGATACAGGAACATGTGCGGCATCAGTGCGTAAATTTAATGAGAAGGCGAGTGCATTAGAAAACACTAAAGTTTTGTGTATTTCAAGAGATTTACCATTTGCTCAAAAACGTTTTTGTGGTGCTGAAGGGTTAGAAAACGTAATCAATCTATCTGATTTCAAAGACGGAAGTTTTGGAAAAAATTATGGTTTAGAAATTATTGATGGACCTTTAGCGGGTTTACATTCACGTGTTGTAATAGTTTTAGATGAAAATGGAACTATTCTTCACACTGAACAAGTGAATGAAATTGCTGATGAGCCTAACTACGAAGCTGCATTAGCAGTATTATAGAAATATGAAATTTGAAAAAGACGAAACGCTTTTTACAGGTCGGTTAAAAAGTATGGTATTTGCCCTTAAAGGTGCATTTAAATTAATTACTACAGAACATAGTGTAATGGTGCAATCATCATTGGCTGTATTAATGACAATTGCGGGTTTTTATTTTGGAATTAACCGAATGGAATGGATGATGCAAATCCTTGTTTTTGGGTTGGTTTTAGGTATCGAAGGACTGAATACTGCGGTTGAAAAAATAGCCGATTTTATTCATCCTGATTACCATGAGCGTATCGGTTTTATTAAAGATATTGCTGCTGGAGCAGTGTTTTTTGCTGCCTTGACAGCTATTACAATTGGATGTATTATTTATTTTCCATATTTGTTTTAATTTAGCTACTTTTGTAAAAATTGTTCCGTTTAAATGGCCAAACAAAATTCAAAAGACACTGCTCAAACAGCAACAGAAAAAGTCAATAAAAAGTTTTCATTAAATATGAGCCGCCAACAAAAGTTTATTGTTGGTGTTTTGCTTATTTTCTTTTCTATAGCGTTACTATTATCTTTCATTTCCTATTTTGTTACTGGGAATGCAGATCAGAGTGAAGTTGCGCAATTAGCAAATAGAAGTGCTAAAACCGATAATTGGTTAGGAAAAATAGGTGCTTTTTTAGCTGATTTTTTCTTGTATAAAGGTTTTGGAGTTACTTCATTTATTTTTATTAGAATTATTTTCTTAGTTGGCGCCTATATGGTTTTAGATATGGCACTTACTAAATTGAGAAAAAGTTTCTTCTGGGATTGTTTTTTAATTATTATTGGTTCTGTTTTATTAGGATTCTTTTGGAATGTAATCCCGCAATTGGGAGGAACTGTAGGTTATGAAATGAATTTATTCATTCAAGATTATATAGGTAAAACAGGAACTTTATTGGTGTTGCTTTTTGGGATTTTAATTTTCTTGGTATTTAAAATTAAGATTTCACCTGATACTTTTACTTCTGTTTTTGAAAAATCAAATGATTCGTTCAAAGAAGATATGGTGGCAGAAGTTTCATCTGACGCGACACTATCAGAAAATTTACCAGCTGAGGAACATTTAGAAGCTGAAAATGATTTGCCAATTATTCCCGTTACTTCTAAAGAGGATGATTTTGTACTTACAGAAGATGAAGAGGAAATGGGAAATTTTGAATTGAAAACTTATCCAAGTTCATTTGAAATTGATAAAGACGCATTAAAACCAACTATTTCAAATGCTTCTGAATTAAATTTGGATCCAAAAATAAAAAACGAAATTCCTGAAACACAAAATTTTTCGATTGAAGATAGGAGTATTCCACAAGAAACATTTGTTAATGAAGATGCTTTTGTAATTGAGAAAGTAGAAGAAGAAGTTTTGGTGGAAGAAAATTTGGCAGCTAGATTAGTACAAGATTTTGGGGAATTTGATCCAACATTAGAATTATCTCATTATCAATTTCCTCCAATTGATTTATTAAAAGAATATTCTTCAGGCGGAATTACTATTAATCAAGCAGAATTAGAAGAAAATAAGAATAAAATTGTAGATACCTTAAAGAATTATAGCATTGGTATTTCGCAAATCAAAGCTACTGTTGGTCCAACGGTTACGTTATATGAAATTGTTCCTGAAGCAGGAATTCGTATTTCAAAAATCAAGAACTTAGAAGACGACATTGCCTTATCGTTAGCGGCATTGGGTATTCGTATTATTGCACCAATTCCTGGGAAAGGAACTATTGGTATTGAAGTGCCTAATAATAATCCGACAATGGTTTCAATGAAAAGCGTAATTTCTTCACCGAAATTTCAAACCGCAGAAATGGAACTACCTATCGCATTAGGAAAGACCATTTCTAATGAAACATTTGTTGTGGATTTAGCAAAAATGCCTCACTTATTGATGGCTGGTGCAACTGGACAAGGAAAATCGGTAGGATTGAATGCAGTATTAACTTCGTTACTGTATAAAAAGCATCCAGCAGAAGTTAAGTTTGTTTTGGTTGACCCTAAGAAAGTAGAATTAACGCTTTTTAATAAAATTGAGCGTCATTATTTAGCCAAATTGCCAGATGGTGGCGATGCTATCATTACTGACAATACTAAAGTAATTAATACTTTAAATTCGTTGTGTATTGAAATGGATAATCGTTATTCTTTGTTAAAAGATGCAATGGTTAGAAATATCAAAGAATACAACGAAAAATTTAAACACAGAAAATTAAACCCGCAAAATGGACATCGTTTTTTACCCTATATAGTCTTAGTGGTTGATGAGTTTGCAGATTTAATTATGACAGCAGGAAAAGAAGTAGAAACACCTATTGCTCGTCTAGCACAGTTAGCTCGGGCTATTGGTATTCACTTGATTATTGCTACACAGCGTCCATCAGTAAATGTAATTACAGGGATGATTAAAGCAAACTTTCCTGCACGTATTGCTTTTAGAGTAACCTCTAAAATTGACTCTAGAACTATTTTAGATTCGGGAGGAGCAGACCAGTTGATAGGTCGAGGTGATTTATTATACACACAAGGAAATGAGATTGTCAGAGTACAATGTGCCTTTGTAGACACTCCAGAAGTAGATAAGATATGTGATTTTATTGGTTCACAAAAAGCTTATCCAGAAGCTTATTTGCTTCCTGAGTATGTAGGTGAGGAAAGTGGCATAAAACTTGATATAGATATTTCTGAAAGAGATTCTTTGTTTAGAGAAGCCGCAGAAGTAATTGTAACGGCACAACAAGGAAGTGCTTCTTTGATACAAAGAAAATTAAAATTAGGTTACAATAGAGCTGGACGATTAATTGATCAATTAGAGGCAGCAGGTATTGTAGGACCGTTTGAAGGAAGTAAAGCCCGTTCCGTTTTAATTCCAGATTTAGTAGCATTGGAACATTTTTTAAATAATGAATAAAATTAATATCAAAATGAAACGTATTTTAAGTGTTGTATTTGTACTTTTTATAGGATTATCAGTGCATGCACAAGATGCTAAAAAAGCAAAAGAGCTTTTAGATCAGGTGTCTGCTAAAGTGAAGTCTTATGAAAATATAGTAATCGACTTTAAATATTCTTTGAGTAACCCAAAAGAGAAAATTAACCAAGAAAGTAATGGTAATGTGGCATTAAAAGGCAACTTATATAACTTGAACTTTATGGGAGTTACTAAAATTTTTGATGGAAAAAAAATATACACAATTGTTCCTGAAGATGAAGAGATAACAGTAGAAGATTATAACGAATCCGATGATAAATCGATAACACCTAATAAGATGTTAACTTTTTTTAATTCGGGATATAAATATGCTTGGGACATACTTCAAAATGTAAAAGGAAGAAAAATTCAATACGTAAAGTTGACGCCTAATAGCGCCAAAGATACACGAAAAGAAATTCTTATAGGAATCGATACACAAACAAAACATATCTATACAGTTATTGAAGTTGGAAAAAATGGAACAAAAACAACGTTAACTGTTAATTCTTTTAAAACAAATCAACCATTATCGAAAAATCATTTTACCTTTACCAAATCAAAATATCCTAATTATTACATCAATAAATTAGACTAAAAAAGTTCGGGTGAAAATTTTAGATAAATACATTATTAAATCCTTCATGATTACATTTACTACGGTATTTGTAATCTTGTTTTTTATATTCGTTTTGCAAGGAATTTGGCTTTTTATTGCCGAATTAGCGGGTAAAGATTTAGATTTTTTTACAATTATAAAGTTCCTTTCATTTTATGCTCCTACCATTGTTCCGTTGGTTTTGCCTTTATCTATTTTATTGGCGGGTATTATGACTTTTGGAAGTTTTGCTGAGAATTATGAGTTTGCGGCAATGAAATCATCTGGGATTTCTTTACAACGAGCGATGAAAATGCTAACGATAACTATTGGAATATTAGCATTTGTCTCATTCTTTTTTGCTAATAATGTTATTCCTGAAGCACAATATAAATTCATAAATCTTAGAAAAACAATTGTACAGCAAAAACCAGCTATGGCTATCGCAGAAGGTCAATTTAATACTATTGGGACTTCGAATATTAAGGTAGATAAGAAATCTGGAGACAACGGAGAGTTTTTAGAAGGTGTTACTATGCATGTTAAAAATAATAACATGGGATTAGGAGCCAACACTATTATTAAAGCAAAAAGAGGTTTATTAACTAGTGAAGATGATTCAAACTATTTGCAATTGGAATTGTATGATGGTTATTATTACGAAGATATTCATCCAAAAAAATATGAAGAGCGAAATAAAATGCCTTTCGCCAAAAGTAGTTTTAAAAAGTATGTAATTAATATTGATTTAACCAAGTTAAATCAGGCAGAGATGGATAATGGAGAGATTACATCTGAAAAAATGTTAACAGTTCCTGAATTAAAATATACTATCGATTCACTTCAAAAAAGCTATAATAAAGATGTAATTTCTTTTGCAGACAATATTGTACAAAGAAATGACAATGTTTTTAATAAAAAAATGCCTAATTCGGTTGTGCAACCTAATGTAAAGGAAAATGAAACAAGAGATTTGTTATCAATTTTTTCAAAAATAGAAAAAAGACAAATCCTTGAAATGGCCAAAAATAATGTTTCAAGTACAGAGTTTAGTATACACAATAGCAAAACAGATTTAGAGCACAAATCAAAAAATATTAATTCACATTGGTTAGCTATTCATGAAAAATTTGTTATTGCTTATTCTTGTCTTTTGATGTTTTTTATTGGAGCACCTTTGGGAGCTATTATTAGAAAAGGAGGATTGGGTTTGCCAATTGTATTTGCGATGCTAATCTTTATTTCTTTTCATTTCATTAATACATTTGGAAGAAAGTTAGCGCAAGAAGATACTATTCCGCCATTTCTTGGAGCATGGTTGGCTTCTATATTAATGACGCCTTTTGCAATATTATTAACTTATAGAGCTACTAACGATATTGGAATTATGGTCAACTTTGATTGGATAACAGATCCAATTATGAAGTTATTTAATAAAAAAAATACAAGCGAAATTGAATTTAAAAAAGAGATTGTTTCTTTAGATACAATTCAGTTAGATGAAAATGATGTGTTTATAAAAGATTTTATGAGTAAAGAAACGAGTGTTTTGATGAATATTGTTAAAAATTCAGAACAATTTAATTATAATTCAGGGCAAAGATTAATTGCACTAAAGATACTTGAAATAAGAGGAATTTCACAGCATGAATTACTTGAAAAGAATTCACTTTTTAATGAATCGTACTTAAGACTCACATTTTTGAAACAGCAATACAATAGCTTTTCTAATTTGGCCATTGTTTTTTATATAATTTCTTTTGTATTCTCTGCTCTTTCAACAACAAATAATTTAATAATAATAGCTTTAGGTTTGATAATTTTATTTTTATTTTACATTTTTAATTATAAATCCCAACAGAATTTAGAAGAGATAAGTAAAATTACTAATAGAAATAATTTTACAAATATTTATATAGCTCTTTTATTTGGATTTCCTTTTTTCCTTTTAATTTATTTATATAATAAAAAGCAATTAAAAGAAGCAGTTTCTGAATTCAGTAATTAAAACAAACAACAACTAACTACCCCATGTCAAGCAACATACAACTAAACACTATTGAAGAAGCTATTGAAGATATCCGACAAGGAAAAATCATTATAGTAGTGGACGATGAAGATAGAGAAAATGAAGGTGATTTTTTAGCCGCTGCTGAAAAAGTAACTCCAGAGATGATTAATTTCATGGCAACACATGGAAGAGGTCTTATTTGCGCTCCTTTGACAGAATCTCGTTGTAAGGAATTAGATTTACACGCCATGGTTCGTAATAATACAGATCATATGGAAACTGCCTTTACCGTTTCGGTAGATTTGAAAGGAAATGGAGTAAGCACGGGTATTTCTGCTTCTGATAGAGCTAAAACAATTCAAGCACTTATTGATCCAGATACTAAGCCTTATGATTTAGCAAGACCAGGACATATTTTTCCGCTAATAGCGAAGCAAGGTGGTGTTTTAAGACGTACAGGTCACACAGAGGCAGCTATTGATTTTGCCCGATTAGCAGGTTTTAAATCAGCTGGGGTAATTGTTGAAATCATGAATGAGGATGGAACGATGGCTCGTTTACCACAATTAGTAGAAGTGGCTAAGAAGTTTGATTTAAAATTAGTTTCTATTGAAGATTTAGTTGCTTATAGAATGCAACACGATAGTTTAATTCAAAAGAAAGAAGATTTTGATATCCAAACACGTTTTGGAACATTTCGTTTGAGAGCTTATTTGCAAACTACTAATAAGCAAGTTCATATTGCTTTAACTAAAGGCACATGGAGTAGTGGAGAATCTATTTTAACACGTATTAATTCAACCCAAGTTAATAATGATATTTTAGGTACTTTGACAAATAATCTTGATAAAAAGTTAGATGATATGTTTCGCAAGATAAACGATGCTGAAAAAGGAGCTATCATTTTCATTAATCAAGAAATACAGTCTATAGAGTTATTAGATCGATTGACTGAATTAAAAGTAATACAAGAATCAGGAGAGTTAAAAGCACCACAAATTAAAATGGATACCAAAGATTTTGGTATTGGAGCTCAAATCTTGCATGATATTGATATTTCAAAAATCAAATTACTTTCAAACAGTACAGAGCAAACAAAGCGCGTAGGAATGATTGGATATGGTTTAGAAATTACGGAATATGTAAATTATTGATTTTTTTTAATTCTATAATTATTTCGTAATGAAAGAGTTAAAAAAAAAGTGTATTTTTTTATATTTTTTATCCTTAAAAGGTTTGCAAAAATAAAAAAACGTTCTATATTTGCACTCGCAATACGGAAATGATTGCACGACTTATTGGAGAAATGGCAGAGTGGTCGAATGCGGCAGTCTTGAAAACTGTTGACTGTAACAGGTCCGGGGGTTCGAATCCCTCTTTCTCCGCCAGTAGAAATACAAACGGTACTAAAACCCACTAAATTCAACGATTTAGTGGGTTTTTTCTTTTATATCTTCATCAAATTATTCATATAAACTCAAAGTTATGGTGTCTTTCAAGGGGTCTATAGTTTTTAATGCAACCAAGTGACTCCTTTTTGTCGAAACACCAAAGTTTACAAGCTGTTTAGCAAATGAACATCTTGTAAAATGATATTAAATCAATTAAATTTAATATAAACTAAAAGGTTACCGATTATGAATTCTGAAGTATCAATTCTCTTTTACATAAAAAGAGCAAAAATCAATGTTAACGGTGTATGTCCAATTTACACTCGTGTGACAATTAACTCAAAAAGATTTGAGTTTAGTACGAATAAATTTATTAGTCCAGACAAATGGTCTACTGAAGGTGCCAAAGTTAAGGGCAATTCGGAAGATGCTAGATCAATAAATAATCAACTTGACATAATCAAAAATCAGATAATGGATGCTGAAAAAAGATTATACAAGAAAGAAATTCTAGTTAATTCCGAAAACCTCAGAAATGAACTTTTTGGCATAAAACAACGCGAACGCCTACTAATCCCTATCTTCACAGAACACAACCGAAAAATTAAAGAATTGGTTGGAAGCGAGTACGCTCCAGGAACACTAGAACGTTATGAAACATCCTTGAAACATACAAAAGACTTTCTCCAATGGAAATACAAAGTTTCGGATATTGATATTGAGAAAATAGATCATGCTTTTATTACCGAGTATGAATTCTATCTTCGTACAGAAAGAAAGTGTGCGAACAACACAGCTGTAAAGTATATTAAAAACTTCCACAAGATTATAAACATTTGCTTGGCCAATGGATGGCTAAATAAAGACCCATTTGCAAATTACAAAGCAAAAGTCAAAGAGGTAACTCGTGAATTCCTTACAGAAAAGGAAATTCAAAGTTTGATGGAAAAAGAATTCGTTTCAGAACGTTTGGCACTAGTTCGTGATATATTTGTTTTCAGTTGCTTTACTGGATTAGCATATATAGACGTGAAACAACTGACACCGGATAATATTGTTCTGGGTATCGATGGAGATAAATGGATAAATAAAAACCGCCAGAAAACAGATACTAATTCTAAAATCCCATTGTTACCAACAGCTAAATATATTATGGATAAATACGAAAATCATCCAGCAAGTAAAAACAAAGGCAACATTCTTCCTATACTTTCCAATCAAAAAATGAACGCTTACCTGAAAGAAATTGCAACGGTTTGCGGAATCAACAAAGAACTAACATTTCATATTGCTCGACACACTTTTGCGACAACCGTGACATTGAGTAACGGAGTTCCAATTGAAACCGTAAGTAAAATGTTAGGACATACCAATCTAAAAACAACACAGCATTATGCTAAAATTTTAGACAAGAAAATTAGTGAGGATATGCAAATATTGAAAGCAAAATTCAATGCTAACATACAAAACCAATCAAAACCAATTAATTATTAAAAAATATAAAGTTTTGTAAAATTTTTAGTATTTTATTTGCAATAATTTTAATAGATTTTAGTTTTATTTGACAAACTAAAATCTATTTTTTTATGATTACAAGTATAAAAAACAATTCTTTGGTAGATTTTGAACACGAATTAAGTCTAATCCTTAACACCTATTCCAATGATGTAGAAAAAGCAAAAAAAATTATCATTTTCATTGAAGACGTTTTAAAGCAGTTAACAGACTGGCTTAAACACCATGTCTTCAAAACCATTCAAGAAGAAATCAAATTCTTCAAAGAAATTAAACCCAATATTGTAGCAAAACTTATTTTTTACAAAGAAATCCTTTCTTTAGTGGCATCTCTTCCATTAGATAAAAGCAAAAGGATAAAACACTTTGAGAAAAAGCTGGATATAATAAACCAATTTTACAGGAAAAACAGAGAATTTATCAAATACATAAAAAGCCATTCCACTCATTTTGATGAATTGTATTTTACCAGGAAAAAGTATAAAGACATATTTTTAAACGATTGCGCCGTGATTATTCATGATGCTAAATTATGTACGTCACATGATTTTTTGCTAGCGGAAGTAATTGCTTTCGAATTACTAGCATTACACATCGAAAACCGTATTGATAATCTGAATCAATCATGTGCAATTACTAACAATCAAATAAAATCCAATCTTCATTGGACAGCCAAAAAAGTAGATTTAATTGAATTAATTTACGCGTTACACGAAGCTAAAGTTTTCGATAACGGTCAAGCCGATATAAAAGAGATTACACATGTTTTTGAAAAAGCATTTCAAATCGATTTAGGTGATAACATCACCAGAAGCTTCATCGATATCAAAAACCGAAAAACTGATCAAACTAGATTTTTAATTCAGTTGCAAGCAGCTCTGGAATCAAAAATCGAAAACGATTATAAATAAAGAAAACTAAATTCAACCAAAAAGCATAAAAATCGTTCCCAAGTTGGTACCAACTTGGGAACTTTTCTTTTTCAAATGCAATTGTTTTGTACCAAATAACTTCAAAACATAGCATTATGAATTTCAATCACAAAGCCCTGTTCCCAGAAACAGACAACATCGAACTACTAAACCACCAAGTAGTAACCAAAAGAGATTTACTAAACTTTGGTAATCTGCTACTTCAAGAAATCAAAAGTTCAACAACTCAAGAAACACTTCACAAACCTTGGCTCAAATCAGCGGAAGTTCGTGAAATCCTAAAAATCTCTCCAGGCACCTTACAAAATCTCCGAATCAACGGAACACTTAAGTACAAACGCATCGGCGGCATCATCTACTACAACTACGAAGACATCACTAAAATGCTAGAAAAGTAAGATGCAAGAAAACACAAACACCTGCAACAGCACCTGTGAAGTTTGCACCTGCAAATCGAACACAAAAAGTTGTTATACTGCGCTTGCCAAAGTATCTCCTACGAAGTAGGTTCACGTTTAACCCAGTTAAACCTTGTCATATCGAGCGCAGTCGAGATATCTACGAAGTAGGCTAATGTTTAACCCAGTAAACCTTGTCAAATCGAGCGAAGTCGAGACACCTACGAAGTAGGCTAATGTTTAATCCAGTTAAACCTTGTCAAATCAAGCGCAGTCGAGACACCTTCGAAGTAGACTAATGTTTAACTCAGTTAAACCTTGTCAAATCGAGCGTAGTCGAGACATCTTTTAAGCGTAGCTTAAAACCATAACATTTAACAATAAACAATTAACCATGAACTATATAAAACATTTGACCGGCTTCTTCGAAAAAGTAAGCGCCGATTACGACCTCAACCCAACACACATAAGCCTCTACATGGCCATATTCCAACTATGGAATCAAAACCGCTTTCAAAATCCAATTAGCATTTCACGAGACGAACTGATGCGCATTAGCAAAATTGCATCCACCGCAACTTACCACAAATGCATGAAAGATTTAACGGATAGAGAATATGTGATTTATAAACCATCTTTTAACCCATTTAAAGGGTCAATTTTGGAAGTATGTAACCTAGATTTTTACACCAAACCAGTTCCTAAAAAAGAACTAAAAAAGCGCACAACCAAGTCAAAAAATGACCAAGTCATTGAACAGGTTGATGAACAGGTTACTAAACAAGCTCTAAACAAGCATCAAACAAGCTCTAAACATGTACCTTATATAAACAATATAAACAATACAAACATTATAAACATAGCTAAGCAAGAAAATTCAAAAAATGAAAAAAAATTAAATTTTACAAATTCAATTTTTGAAGAGGTTCAAGAATTGGATTTAAAAGTTGAAGAAGAAAAAGAAAAAAAGTTGCGCGAAAAAAAGAAAAAGAATTTTTCAAACAATTCTTCTGTTTCCACCAACTCAGTCGAGAAGCTTGTTTCAAAATTTTCAAAACCCACTCAGGAAGAAGCTCAAATTTACTTCATTGAAAAAAACTTCACCGAAATCGAAGCACAACGGTTCTTCAACTATTTCGAAAGCAACGGCTGGTTAGTCGGTGGCAGAACCAAAATGAAAGATTGGAAAGCAGCTGCAAGAAACTGGATGCTTAACGCAAAAAAGTTTTCCAAAAATGATAACAAGAATTCCACGCTGTCATCTCGAGCGGAAGCCTGTCCCGACCGTTCGGGGTCGAGAACCATTAATCTAAATCCAAACCACCTTCACGTAACAAATCAAAAAAATTATGGAGAAGCACTTTAACACCATCAAAGACACTTTCGTTATCCAAAACGGAATCAAAGTTTACAACTTCAACTGGTGCTTAAACTACATCGAGTACCAGGGCAAACTCATCTACGGTCGTTATTTCAAAATTGAAGCTATCGACCACCAAACCATTCTCAAATTAGTAATTTATGCTATTCGAGATGAAAAAACGGCTTTAGAGCTCGATTTAGACCTTCGCAAAGGTATTTTATTATCGGGACCAATTGGATGCGGGAAAACGTCAATTATGGCGTTAATTCGGCCATTTTTTTACCACAAACACGACTACAAAATTAAAACGTGTAGAGAAATATCATTCGAGTTCGCAAAAAACGGCTTCGAAGCACTCCAAAATTACACCCAAAAAGAACACACACAATCACGCTTAACCGGCTATTGTTTCGACGACTTAGGCGCCGAACAAAACATCAAACACTACGGCAACGACCTCAACGTAATGGCAGAAATAATCATTTCACGATACGAAGATTTTGTGCAAAATCATTCCATCACCCACATAACTACAAACCTCTCTGCAAGCGAAATCGAAGCCCTCTACGGCAACCGCCTTCGATCAAGGATGAGGTCAATGTTCAACCTAATCACCTTCAACAATGAATCCAGGGATAAAAGATAAAATTTTCAATGATAATGAAAATGATTGTGTCATTCCGAGTGAAACTAGGAATCTCCTGCAAAGCAGGCATTCTCTTTTAAGCGCAGCTTAAATGCACCCAAACAACCAACAACCGACAACCAAAAAAAATCCGTCAAACCCGCGCTTAAAAATCCGCTTCATCCGCGTGCCAACTAAGTGCAACGTAAAATCCGATAAAAATGAACAAACACCTATCCCCTCGCCAAATAAAAACCATCCAAAACTTCTGGACCTGGTTCCAAGACAACGAACAAGCCATCTACAACGCTTGCAAACTAGATATCAACAAAAAAGAAGTACTCTTTCACCTCCAAAGAAACCTCAACTACGTATCCAAACGAATAGAATATTTCATCACAAACCACCCACAAAATGAAGATAAATTAAAACTTTTTTTTACAGCTCACGGCTACAGAAAACTATTCCCAAAAATGAATGAACTAGAACAAAAAACCCCGACGTTACAATACTTCTCCATTCAGGTATTTATAACACCATTAAACCTTGAAAACCCAACAATACCAAATGATTTATCAGAATTAATCCAAAACACAAAAATCAAATTAGAAGATTACAATATCGCAACTAAAAAAATAATTTTGACATTGTATGGTAATAAAAACACCATGCAAATCCGTAAAAAAAAATTGGAACGAAATGCTTATATTTTATTACTATTTACACTCGGTGAAATCAAATGCAAAAAACACATCTATGACTTCAACTGCGAAGCAATGCCACAAAACACAAACGGCTTACTATCACTATCAGAACTCCCCGAATTCATTGACTATCTCGTAAAAATCAATTACAGTAGAAAGCTAAAAATTTTATTTGAATAACTCTAAAAAAACTTTGTCATGCTGAACTGGTTTCAGCATCTTTTTTTTCTGTCTTTCCGAGCTTGCTAGGAATCTCCTAAGTAGTAGGCTTACTTTTAAGCGCAGCTTAAACTTCATCCTGAAACCTTAAACCTGAAACTTGAAACTTGAAAAAAATTCTAAATAATCAAAACCAAACAAATCCTATGAACAAATAAGATATTTAATACATTTTGTTGATAAATATTTTGTTTTGTTTATTCTAGTATTTTTCTTTCAATACTTTTTTTGTAAGTTTACGAATTAATATTCTATACATTTCTATTCTATTCTTCAAGATGATTATTAATCAATATCAAGCCAAATATTATGCCTTTGAATTAACGAAACGTTGTCCTAGTGATAGTGTTGAAAAACTTAGTGCAACATTAATGGACGCTAAAGTTGATTTGAATCCACATCAAATTGAAGCAGCTTTATTTGCATTTAATTCTCCCCTTTCCAAAGGTGCTATTTTAGCAGATGAAGTTGGTTTAGGAAAAACAATTGAAGCTGGTATTTTATTGTCTCAGCATTGGGCTGTTGGTAAAAGAAAGTTGTTAATCATTTGCCCTTCAAGTTTAAGAAAACAATGGAATCAGGAATTGATGGATAAATTCTATCTACCGTCATTGATTTTAGAAACTAAATCATTTAATCAGTTCAAAAAAAATGATGTTTTCAATCCATTTGAACAAAATCAGATAGTCATAACATCATACAATTTTGCAAGTAATAAATCTGATTTTTTAAGTTTGGTTAACTGGGATTTAGTAATTATTGATGAAGCTCACAAATTAAGAAATGTATATCGTCCAAATAATAAAATTGGCAACAACATCAAAAATGCTTTAGAATTAAGAAAGAAAGTATTGTTAACTGCTACACCATTACAAAATTCATTATTAGAGTTGTTTGGTTTAGTAAGCATTATAGATGAATTTACATTTGGTGACATAAAAAGTTTTAAATCTCAATTTTCTCGACTTAACAACGAAGAAGATTTTGATGATTTAAAAGAAAGATTAAAACCAATTTGTAAAAGAAATCTAAGAAGACAAGTTCAGGAGTATATTAACTATACAAACAGAATACCATTAACAATTAACTTTACCCCCAGTAAAGATGAACAGTTGTTATACGATATGGTGTCTGAGTATCTACAAAGAGAGAGTTTATATGCTTTACCAAATAGTCAAAGGCATCTGATTACGCTAATACTGAGAAAATTGCTTGCTTCTTCAACTCACGCTATTGCAAAAACAATTGGTTCTTTGGCGGTTAAATTAGACAACAAATTAAAGAAAATAAAAGTCAATCAATCTTTTGATGATATTTTTGAAGACTACGATACTTATGAAGAGTTAGAGGAGGAATATTACGAAAACGACGTTGTTGAAGAAGAGGAATTCTATTCTGATGAAGAAATAAAAGCAATAGAAAACGAAGTTGAAGAACTTTTCACATTCAGAGATTTAGCTGAAAATATTGTACATAATGCTAAAGGTGAAAAGTTAAAAACAGCCTTAGAACAAGGTTTTGATAAGTTAAGAGAATTTAAAGCTAATGAAAAAGCTATAATTTTTACTGAATCACAACGAACTCAGTACTATTTAAAAGAGTTATTAGAACAATCAGAAGATTACAAAGGAAAAGTAGTTTTATTCAATGGTCAAAATAATACACCAGAAATTAACGAAATTTATCAATCTTGGATAGCGAAACATAAAGGCACGGATGTAATTAGTGGTGCTAAAAGTGCTGATACTAGAGCTGCTATTGTTGAACATTTTAGAAACGAAGCTAAAATTATGATTGCTACCGAAGCTGCTGCTGAAGGTATCAATTTACAATTTTGTTCGCTTTTAATCAATTACGACTTACCTTGGAACCCACAAAGAATTGAACAAAGAATTGGTCGTTGTCATAGATATGGCCAAAAATTTGACGTAGTTGTGGTAAACTTTGTAAATACTAACAATGCAGCAGATCAAAGAGTTTTTGAAATTCTTAATGAAAAGTTCAAGTTATTTGATGGAGTATTTGGGGCTAGTGATGAAGTATTGGGTTCTATTGAAAGTGGAATTGATTTTGAAAAGAAAATTGCTGAGATATACCAATATTGTAGAACTAATGAAGAAATCAATCTAGCTTTTGATAAATTAAAAGAAGAATTCAAAGAAGACATTGATGTAGAATATAAAAAAACAAGACAAAAGTTACTTGAAAATTTTGATGAAGAAGTAATTGAAAAATTAAAGGTTACACTTAACGACAGTGAAATTTATTTAAACAAATACCAACAGTGGTTATGGAAAATAACAAAATTGGCTCTAAAAGAAGTAGCTAATTTTGATGATAATAAATTCTTATTTCAATTGAATAAAAACCCATACAATGTTCCTAACATTAATACCGGAAGATATCAATTAAATAAAGAAGCGGAAAGTGCCTATTTTTATCGTTTAGGTCATCCTTTGGCTCAATCAATAATAAATTATTTTAAAGAAATAAATCTTGAAAATAGTACTTTAACTTTTGATTATACAGGTACAAAAACAAACATAGCCTTATTAGAAAAGTACATTGGCAAAAAAGGAAGTTTACAAATAAATCAAGTAACTGTTTCTGCTCTTGAAGAAGAAGACTACATTGTACTTTCGGGTGTTTCAGAAGACACACGTTTAACAAAAGAAGAATGTGAAAGATTGTTAAGTCTTCCAGTTAAAGAACAAATAACTACTTATGAAATCTATAAAGAATCCATTCTAGAAAACACTTTTGATAAAAATAAAGCAACTATTTTAAAACAAATTGAAAATAGAAATGCAGCATTTTTTGATGAAGAATTAGAAAAATTAGATAAATGGTCAGATGATAAAAGAAACTCTTTGAAAGTAACTTTAAAAGAATTAGAGGAAGAAATCAAAGATTTAAAACGTATTAGTAGATTATCTCAAAGTTTACCTGAGAAATTAAGCATGCGAAAAAAACTCAAGGATAAAGAACAAAAACGCGATGAAGCTTGGCGACAATATGAAATCGAAGGAAGAAAAATCGAAGAAGAAAAAGATAAAATCATAGATATTGTTGAAGCTAAATTGCAACAAAAGATAGAGTCAAAATTACTTTTTAAAATAAACTGGGAATTAATTTAATAAAATATATTGGAACACATGAATACAAAATCAAACTCAAATATAGAAAACGATGAATGGAGTGATGATGATTTATTAGATTTACAAAATGAATTTGATACAAATGAAGAATTAGAATTATCAGAAGAAGATAATAGAAAAATTATTTGGCAAGCAAAAGATTTTTCCATTCGCGAATTCCATTCAATGCATCAAGATGGTGATATTGATTTACAACCGGATTACCAACGTAAATATGTAGCAACTCCAGCTATAGCAAGTAAATTAATAGAATCTGTTTTAATGGATGTACCTATTCCAGTTGTTTATTTAGCCGAAGAACAAAATGAAACTTATAGTGTAATTGATGGTCAACAAAGACTTACAACTTTTATCTCATTTTTGAGTGGGAAATATCCCGATAGAACTGATTTTAAATTAACGGGTTTAAATGTGTTAAAGGAATTAAACAAAAAAACATTTGCTCAGTTAGACAAAGAACAACAAAACAAAATAAAGAAGACAACACTTCATACAATTATAATTAAGAAAGAATCAAACGAAGACATCAAATTTGAAATATTTGAACGTTTAAATACAGGTTCAATCAAATTGAATGAAGATGAAATTCGTAATACGGTTTATCGTGGTAACTATGTAAAACTTTTAGGCGAATTAGAACAAGATTCAACATTTCATTTCCTTGTAAGTAAAGACAACTACAAGAAAAGAATGATTTATCGTGGTATGATTTTGAGATTCTTTGCATTAAGTGAAAAAACATATTTGAATTATAAACCAAGTATGAAACAATTCTGTAATAAAGAATTAAGAGATAATAGAAACTTTTCAGCAGCTAAAGAAAAAGAATACAGAGAAAGATTTTTACATGTTGTTGACTTAGTTAAAGTAGTTTTTGGTGAGACAGCTTTCAGAAGATATGTTCCAATCGATGAAAATACTGATAAAGGAGGTTGGATAAAAACACGATTAAACATGGCATTGTTTGATATCCAAATGTGTGGTTTTGTAAATTATTCAAAAAATGAAGTATTACAGCATGCAGATTACATTAGAGAAGCAATGTTAGATTTAATGTCAAATAATCAAGAATTTATTGAGTCAATATTAATTCAAACTTCTGATAAAAACATATTAAAAAAACGCTTCAAAATTTGGTATGAAAAATTAGATGAAATCATTGGTGATAAATCGTATCAACAAAGAATTTTTCCATATAGTATTAAGAAAAGGTTATTTGAAGAAAATCCTGTATGTGCATTGAGTGGCCAACAAATTCTAGCAATCGAAGATTCAGAAGTAGATCATATTGTTCCTTTCTCAAAAGGGGGAAAAACAGAGTATGCTAATGCACAGTTAGTGTTAAGATATTTTAATAGAGCAAAGAAGAATAATACAGAATACAATGTCGGAAACAATTAACAAATTAGACTTAAAATCAATGAATATTTCAGAAGACAAAAAGAACAAGTTAAAAGAACTTTTTCCAGAAGTGTTTTCAGAAGACAAAATTGATTTCGAAAAACTAAAACTTACTTTAGGTGAAGATATATCGGATTCTGAAGAACGATTTGGTTTGCAATGGCCTGGTAAAAAAGATTGTTTCAAAGTAATTCAAGAACCGAGTATTGGTACATTAAAACCTTGTAAAGAAGAAAGTGTCAATTGGGATTCAACTGAAAATATTTTCATTGAAGGAGATAACCTAGAAGTTTTAAAGCTACTTCAAAAATCGTATTACAGTAAAATCAAAATGATTTACATTGACCCTCCTTACAACACAGGAGGTGAATTCATTTACCCAGATAGATTTCAAGAAAATTTAGATACATATTTAGCTTACACAGGTCAAGTTAATGATGAAGGCAAAAAGTTCTCCACTAATACGGAAACTTCTGGTCGTTTTCATTCTAATTGGCTAAACATGATGTATCCACGTTTGTTTTTAGCAAGAAATCTATTAAAAAATGATGGTGTTCTTATTATTCATATTGATGAAAATGAAGTATGTAATTTAGAACAATTATGTAAAGAAATATTTGGTGAAGAAAACTTTATTGGTAATATAATATGGAACAAATTAAATCCAAAAGGTGATTCAAAAGGAGTTTCATATCAACACGAAAATATTTTAATTTTTGCTAAAAATAAGGAGTATTTATTTTCTAAATCAGAATTCAAAAGACCCAAAAAAAATGCTGAAAAAATTCTAGAAAAAGCAAAATCTTTGTATGAAAAGCTACCATTAGATGAAGCAAATAAAGAATTTAGTTCTTGGATTAGAAAACAAAATTTTAGCGGAGGAGAAAAAGCATATTCAAAAATAGATCTAAAAGGAAATGTTTACAGAGGTGTTTCAATGGCTTGGCCAAATAAAAAGAAAGCTCCAGATGATTATTTTGTACCCTTGATTCATCCAATTACAAATAAACCATGCCCTTTTCCTGATCGTGGATGGAGAAATCCTTCTTCAACTATGAAAAAACTTTTGGAAGATGATTTAATTTTATTTGGGGATGATGAAACCAAACAACCTGAACGAAAATATTTTCTAAAGGAAAATATGGAAGAAAATATTCCGAGTATTTTAGAATATGGAGGGAGTGATGATGAATTATTTAAAAGAATTAAACTTTCATTTGATAATCCTAAGCCTTATTTATTTGTAAGTGACATCATTAATCCTTTAGTAGAAAATGGAGATATAGTGCTTGATTTTTTTGCAGGGTCTTCCACAACTGCTCACGCAGTTATTGAGCTTAATAATAAATATTCTAAAAATATAAAATTTATTATGATTCAGCTTCCAGAGCCTATTTCAAATACTGGCGAAACCAGTAAAATAAATTCTATATCAAATTTAAGTGTTGAAAGAATTAAACGAATCACAGATAACTATAAAGAATCGTCTTCCTCTGATTTAGGTTTGAAAATTTACAAACTCGATCGCTCAAATTTCAAAACTTGGGAAGGAAATACTGAAAATGAAACACTTCAAAATCAATTGGAAAAAGCCTTGTTCCATATAGATATAAATAGTTCTAAAGAAGACATCTTAACAGAAATATTTCTTAAATCTGGTTTTGAATTAACAGTAAAAATAGATTCAAAAGTTTTAGCAAACAAAGAAGTTTTTTCTATAGAAAACGACAGTTTAATCATTTGTTTAGACGATAATTTAAATGATGAAGTAATAAAAGAAATTGCAGTGTTAGAACCAGCAAGAGTGGTCTTTTTAGATTCAGGTTTCTATCAAAAAGATGAATTAAAGGCAAATGCAGCTCAAATATTAAAATCATTTGGGGTTGAAGATTTTAAAACAATTTAGATATGAATTATTACAATGGTAATGCCCTATATGATTATTTAAATATTAATTCTATTAATCATTTCTCTTTTGTTTGTGAAAACCAATGGCAAATTATTTATGGTGATAAAAATTGTGAGCCTAAGTTACTTATTGGCTTATCAGGTACTTCTTCTAATTTAATTGAAACAAAGAAGTTGTTAGATGAAGAAAAAAAATTATGGAAACCATTAAAAGAAATTCACAAAAGAACATCTATTCCTTTAGTTTTATTGAGGTTTGATAAGGATATTGAAGAGCTTGAGGAAGTCTTTATTGTTGATTATGTTAACAATCCAACTAATTTGACAAAAATTAATTTAAAAGATTTACACCAAATTTTTAAAGAATTTTTATTGCCAATAAAGGAAAATATTTCTACAGGAAAATATTTAAATGATAAAACATCAAATGCTTATCACAAATGGCAAAGAGTTAGTTTGGGTAGTGATTTAAAGGTATCTGATTTTGATTTGATAAAATATGATTTAAGTGATAATATCATTAAAATTTATGAATTAAAACGTTCGTATATTGATTTAAATAAATGGGAGCCATATTCTGACGATTATAATAATTTTATTCTAGTTTGGAAAGTTTGTAAAAGAGCAAATATTGAATTTAATATTTTATATAATCAAAGAACAAAGTTTCCTTTCAATGATGATGTTTCAAAAGTGAAAGTTTTTAATATTCCTATTGATACAAATGAATTTAAAATAATTGATTTAGGAATATTCTCAATAGAAGATTTTTTAAAAGAATAACATATAGATAATGGAAGTTGAAAAAGTAAACTTAAAATCACTTGAAATAACTGAGGATTTAAAAAAGCAATTAAAAGCTATCATGCCTCAAGTATTTTCAGAAGATAAAATAGATTTCGAAAAACTAAAACTAACTTTAGGTGAAGATGTATCAGATTCTGAAGAACGTTTCGGGTTGCAATGGCCAGGTAAAAAAGATTGCTTTAAAGTAATTCAAGAACCAAGCATTGGAACCTTAAAACCTTGCAAAGAAGAAAGTGTTAATTGGGATACAACTGAAAATATTTTCATTGAAGGTGATAATTTAGAAGTATTGAAACTACTTCAAAAATCATATTATGGTAAAATAAAAATGATTTATATAGACCCACCTTATAACACGGGGGGTGAATTCATTTATCCAGATAGATTTCAAGAAAATTTAAACACATATTTAGCATATACTGGTCAAGTGAATGAAGAAGGTATAAAATTTTCAACCAATTCAGAAACAACTGGTAGGTATCACTCAAATTGGGCTAATATGATGTATTCTAGATTATTTTTAGCAAGAAATTTATTAAAGAAAGACGGAATAATTTGTATTTCAATTGATGATAATGAAATTCATAATTTACGATCAATTTGTAATGAAATCTTTGGTGAAGAAAATTATTTGCAAGAGATAATTTGGAAAAGGCATGGTGGTGGTGGCAATGATTCTAAATATTTTGCAATAGATCACGAGTACATATTATGCTATGCTAAGAACCTAAACTATATTGATAAGTTAAGATTACCTTTAGATGATGATGATTTAAAAAAATATAAGTATAGAGATGAACATTTTAATGAATTAGGAGCTTATCAAACTAAATCATTCTTAAGGATGCGTCCCGATGATCCTAGACCAGGTTTACAATATGAAATTGATTGTCCTGATGGTACCAAGTTATTTGATGAATGGAAGTGGGAACAAAATTCTTTTTTAAAAGCTTTATCTGAAAATAAAGTATTAATTGAAAAAGATACTAAAGGAAATTGGAAAGTTGAATATAAAATATATGCTAAAGATAAAGATGGTGATGAAAAAATGAAAGTTCCTAGATCAATGATAATTAATGAAGCAACTAATAGTAAAGGTAAGGCTTTATTAACAAATACACTTGGAACAGCAAATTTATTTAATAATCCAAAGCCAATAGAACTCTTAAAACATTTAATGTCTTTTGCAACTTCTGATAATGATAATGATATTATTTTAGATTTTTTTGGTGGTTCATGTTCTACTGCTCATGCTGTATTAGATTTAAATCATATTACAAATGGTAATAGAAAATTTATTATGATTCAACTACCAGAATTATGTAATGAAAAATCTGAAGCTTTTAAAAAAGGTTATAAAACAATCGCGGATATTGGCAGAGATAGAATTAAAAAAGCTTTGAATTATTATAGAAACACAATTGAATCTAAAAAACAAGAAGAAATTAATAAAATAAAATTTGAAGTTGAGTCGAACGATACAAACTTAGATTTAGGTTTTAAATCATTCAAACTAGATAAATCAAATTTCAAAATTTGGGATGGAAATACTGAAAACATGAAATTAGAGAATGAATTAGAAAATGGTCTTTTTCACATTGATTTAAATAGTTCAAAAGAAGATATATTAACTGAATTAATTCTTAAATCTGGTTTTAAATTGTCAGTAAAAATTGATTTGTTAAAACTTGCAAATAAAGACGTGTATTCAATAGAGAACAATTCATTATTAATATGTTTAGATGATAGTTTAAATGTTGAAGTGATTAAAGAAATTGCAAAATTGGACCCAGCTAGAGTAATTGTATTAGATTCTGGTTTTAATCAAAAAGATGATTTAAAAACTAATGCTGTTCAAATTTTAAAGTCACATAATATAGAAGATTTTAGAACAGTTTAAAGAATAATGAATATGAAATTGTCAAGAAACACAATTAAATGTCAAGTACCTGTAAATAATAGTTATTTAGACATAGAATTTAATGTAGTAGATGTTGAATTAATTAAAGGGTCTGAAGAATACATTAACATATTAAATGAAGCAAAAAAATTAGCTGGATTAGTGAACTCTGGAGCTGCAAGTGATTCAGCGATAACAAGAGATGATGAATTAAAATTAAAAGATTCATTTGGAGGATTGTTATCAGAAAAAGCTTGGTTACAATACATTAATGAAGAATTAGGAAATATAGCTTCTTTAACTATATGTAATGACGCCAAAAATCAAATTGATATTGTTCTAAAAAAAGGAGAAACAATAGAGGTTAGATCATCTTTTATAAGAAATGGAGTAAAGTTTGGTATTTGTTCAAAATTTAATAATTTTAAAAATATTGGACCCTATAGTAATTCTATCAAACCAGGTGAAATTCAGAAAAATTTTTATTGTGGTGTTTTATTTGAAACACAAAAAAAAGATATTTTGACAAGTGAAATTATAAAATTTAGTCTTGTTGGTTCTTCAACTTGGGAAATGATTCTAAATGATGGTTTTAATACTCATTTAAATGCATGGGATGGTTTTGCAATAGAGCCAGGTAATTATCGAGTACTTGAATATATGAATACTTTGGATACCAACAAGTTTATTGAATTTTTAAAATCAATTGGGTATTAAGATGAAACTAAAATTCGACCATAAACAATCATATCAACTAGAAGCAATTAAAGCGGTAGTTGACACTTTTAAAGGACAACCTTTAAATAAAGGGGACTTTGAAATACAATTAGGGACTCAGGGTAAAGGTATTTTTGCAAACCAAGTACAAAACGAATTAGGTATTGGTAATCAAATTATCATTGATGATAATTCAATTATCGATAATATCAACGAAATTCAGAAATACAATAATATTTTTCAAAAATATACACCGCAATCAAAAGGAAAAAACTTTTCAATTGAAATGGAAACAGGTACAGGTAAAACCTATGTTTACCTGCGTACAGTTTTTGAATTACAAGCAAAGTATGGTTTCAAGAAATTCATTATTGTAGTACCTTCTATTGCTATTCGTGAGGGAGTATTACAATCTATTAAAACCTTAAAAGAAGATTTTCTTAATCTTTATAATCGTGTTCCTTTCAATCATTTTGTATATGATAGTAAGAGAGTAAATGAATTAAGAAACTTTGCAATTGGCAATGAACTACAATTAATGATTATTAATATCGATTCATTCAACAAAGCAACAAACAATGTAATTCACATACCGAATGATAGAATGTCCGGTAGAGCTCCTATTGAATTTATCCAAGCAACAAATCCAATTGTTATTTTGGATGAACCTCAAAATATGGAGAGTGTTAAAGCAAAAGAGGCAATCAATAATTTAAATCCTTTATGCACACTTCGTTATTCAGCTACTCACAAAGACAAGTATAACTTATTATATAGTTTAGACCCTGTTCAAGCTTTCCAAAAAGGGTTAGTAAAAAAGATATCGGTTGCTTCGGTTTTAGGAGAAAACGACGCAAACAATGCCTTTGTAAAAGTAAATAGCATTACAAACAATAAAGGCAAGATTACTTGTAATGTATCATTTCATAAACAAACAAAAGAAGGTCCAGTTGAAGTTAAAAAAACATTAACTCAGGATAAGGATTTATTCATAGAATCAGAAGAAAGAGAAATATATCGTAATGGTTTCCAAATTACTGAAATCAATTCAAGACCAGGTATGGAATTTGTAAAATTCTCAAATGGTTTACGCTTAGGAATTGGTCAAGAAAATGGAGGTGTTAAAAAAGACATAATTAAAGAACAAATTCGAGCAACAATCAAAAATCATTTCGAAAAAGAGCTTCAAGTTAAAGATCTTGGAATTAAAGTTTTATCGTTATTCTTTTTAGATAAGGTAGAAAATTATCGTATTCATACGGATACAGGTTTTGAGTTAGGACAATATGGTATTTGGTTTGAAGAAATATATAAAGAAGTCGCACAAGAGTTTACAATGTTCTTGGATATTCTTCCTGTAGATAAAGTACACAATGGTTATTTCTCTAAAGACAAAAAAGGAAACGAAAAAAATACAAGTGGTTCTCAAGCAGATGATGAAGATACGTATTCATTAATCATGCGTGATAAGGAGAAATTATTATCACTAGAGGAACCATTAAAATTCATTTTCTCTCACTCTGCTTTAAGAGAAGGTTGGGATAATCCAAATGTATTCCAAATTTGTACTTTAAACGATACTAAATCGGGTCTTAAAAAACGTCAAGAGATTGGACGTGGTTTACGTTTACCAGTTAATCAAAAAGGGGAAAGAATTTTTGATAAAAACATAAATAATTTAGTAGTAATAGCAAATGAAAGTTATGAAGATTTCGCAGCTTCATTACAAAAAGAATTTGAAGAAGATTGTGGTTTTGTATTTGGTAGATTGCCAATAGAAGCATTCATAGGTATTAAATATACAAAAGAGGATAAATCTCTTAAAGTTGCTGAAAAAGAATCTGAAATTATTTGGGACCATCTTAAAGACAATAAATGGATAGCTGAAGATGGATTTATTAATAAAGAATTTAATGAAGCTGTAGAAAATTACACCATTAATTTACCCGAAGAACTTAAAGAAGTTCCATTAAAAGAGGTAATTAAAGCAGTTGAAAAATACCAATTAAATCAAATCATTGAAAACAAAAACAATCGCATAAAAGTAAAATTCAATGAAAAAGTATTATTAGACCCAGAGTTTGAAAAATTCTGGAATGCAATTAATACAAAAACAATCTACTCAGTCAAATTTAGTACCGAATATTTAATCGAAGAAGCAGTTAAGGCTATCAAGTTAATGGAGAAAATAAAAGCTCCACAAATTAGAACACAACTAGCAGATTTAGATATTCACTCAAAAGGGGTTTCAACACAATTAGTACAATTAGGTCAAGTTAAATATGCGGAACCAGCTAAAGTAGTTCCAGATATTCTTACATACATTCAAGGTAAAACAGAGTTAACCAGAAATACTATTTATCAAATTCTAATTCAATCAAAAAGATTAGACGAATTTAAAATCAATCCGCAGCAGTTTATGGATTCTGTTGTAAAAGAAATTCGTTATGTGATGAATCGTGTAATTATTGACGGTATCAAATATGAAAGACTAGAAGGAGTTCAATATGAAATGTCACAAATTAGAAGAGATTTTGACAGATTAGTAGAATATCCAAAAGATAAAGTTGTTGAAGTTACCAAGGAACAATCACATAAAATTTATCAAGATATGATAATGTGTGACTCAAGTATTGAGAAAAAATTTGCTAAAGACCTAATGGAAAATAAAGATGTTAAATACTTCATCAAGTTACCAGGTTGGTTTAAAATAGACACGCCAGTTGGAGGTTATAATCCCGATTGGGCAATAATGAAGCAAAACGGTGATGTGGTCTACATGGTTAGAGAAACTAAATCCACAAAAGACCAATTAAAATTAAGAACAACTGAAAACGATAAAATCAAATGTGGTCGCAAACACTTTGAAGAAATAGGTGTAGATTACGATGTAGCAACAGATATTACTAACTCTGGTATATAATTTTTAATGAATAAACATCTGAACATTTTTAGTTCCTATTCCAAAGAAGATAAAGGATACAAATTAGAAAACGATTTAACAAGAGCATTAGCAATTTGTCTTCAAGAAGATAAATTGCTTTTGCATGAAGTTTTAAAAAAAATATTTGACCAGACAAGTTTTTACAACACACTATTTGACGAATATTCTAAAGACAATAAAGTAAATATTGAAATTCAAAAAGAAGTAAGTTCACTAGAAAATTTTGAGTGTAAATCGTCAGCAAAAAGTGGACTGATTTAGTTCAAAACTAAGAGAGTGTTTTCAAAAATTATTAACTTTGAAATAGTATGAAAACACCTAAGAAAAAAACAGCAGAGAATTTCATCAAAGACAT
>NZ_JAAJBV010000001.1 GCF_011392075.1 Flavobacterium celericrescens | reverse complement strand
CAATGATGTTTCCTGAATTTACTGCTGCATTGTCTATTTGACGCAATGCTGCATTGTTATTAATGGTTAAGCTTCCGCCTGTGTTTACAGTAACGCTTCCACCTACTATTAAAGTATGACCCGCATTGAAAACTACATTGGCACCACTATTAACCGTTACCGAACAAGCTTCTAAATCTCCAGTAGAGGTGTAGTTACCCGCAAACGTTACTGCAACATTACGCAATGGCGCGCCATTACTCCACGAAGAACCATTCCATGTGGTGGAAATTGTACCACAAGCGATTGGAGTTTCAACAACTGAATTATAACATAATTGAATAGTAAAACTATCAACTGTTCCTGTTCTTGTATCTGTAGTAGCATCTGCTGCCGCGAAAATCCAATTCCCTGCTGAATTCAATCCATCAAAACCAGTTAATGATGCTAATGGTCTCATATTTCCAAAATTATTTGTAGTCCCACATCCAGCAGCGGTTGCAGATTCATCATCAAAAGTTCCGTTCAAATTTGTAATTGCATTTGCGCAACTACCACCTTGAAACAAATCTACATCTACACTTTGAGGACTTCTAACAAATGCATACACTTGATTTCTTCTAACATGAGTAATAGCCGTTGTAATATTGGCATCCGAAATTGTAAAACTATCTGGTATGTTAATTGACCATCCAGCATAACTCCCTTGTGGGATAGTACCTGTTGTTGGTGTTCCTGTATAAGAATTACATACTTGTGAAACAGCATATCCAATAGCGAAATTTGCAGTATTTATTGCATAAAAATCATTTGCAGTTGGTTCAATTAAAATTCTACAATATGGCGCAAATACGTTTGGAATAGTTACTGTTTGTGTTCCATCATTTGGAGTGTTAGCTAATAATGTAATTGGAAATGTTACTCCACCATCTGTTGATAATTTAATATTAACATTTGCTGCACCAGTCATTGTATTTGTACTATTTACAGTCCATGTTACCGTTTGTGTTGAAGCCTGAGGGTAATTTATTCCAGCTGTTGCCTGTGATGTTACTGTAAATGGCCCTTTAGTTGCATCAAAAGTTACAGCCGTATTTACACTTTCATTATTTCCTCCACCAGGTCTATTATCTCTAACAGTCATCCTAAAATTTAATGTTCTGGCAATTGTAGGAATTATCTCCCACATGTTTCCAGCAACTCCATTTGAAACGTGATCTGCCATTTTTGGAAAATAACGAGTTCCATTTAATTCGGGCATGTATGAACGAAAGTTTGCTCCATTCGTTTTAGTTCCTGAAGGGTAAGACGCTGCTGCACCAACAGTTGTTGCATCATCAACTTGTTCCCAACAATAGGTCAAAACATCTCCTGCATTTGCGTCTGTTGCTGTACCTACTAGTTTAAAAGCAGTACCTATTGGCAATGTTTTTGTAGCTACCGCTGAAGGAACTGGAACAGCATTTGCAATAGCGATATTTGTTTGACATGTTTTGCCTTTGATATTATTAGTTACTTGTTGAATTGAGCCTGCATGAAAAATAGCAATTGAATGAGCTGCTACATCTGTTGCTCCAGTAATACCCGCATAACCCATAATCGCTACACCAGAACCTGGCTCCATATTAACCGCATTATTTTCTGTACTAAAAGAAAATGTGTGATTTCCACCAAATTGATGTCCTAATTCATGAGCAACATAATCAACATCAAAATTATCTCCTTGAGGAATAGCATCTGCAGGAGACGTAATTCCACTCCCTTTTGATCCATTTACACAAACACATCCTATACAACCAGCATTACCTCCTCCTCCATCAGCTCCAAATAAATGTCCTACGTCATAATTTGCCTCTGTAATTACAGAAGTTAATGTTGCTTGCAATTCTGAATTCCAATTTGCCATACTTGCAGATGGAGAATATGGATCTGTTGTAGAGTTATAATAAATAACATTGTTATTTGTTGCAATAATTTGCATTGTTGCATTAAAATCCATTTCAAATATTCCGTTAACTCTCGTCATTGTTGCATTAAATGCAGCATTAACTAACGCTACTTGAGCTGAACTTGTTGCTCCAAAGTAGTTTGCATACTCGCCTGTACAAGAAAGCGCTAATCTAAATCTTCTCAATGTAGCATCATCGGCATTATTTAAAATTTCATTTCCACCTTTATTAATTTCTGGACCAAATTCCTTTACAGCTTCTTCTGTTGTACAAATAAAGTTTCCAGCTGCTTTTGTAGATTTTGCTCTATCAAATACAATTACTGTTTTGTAATCCATAGAAATAGGATCAATAATAAATGTTGTTTGCTCAGAACCAGAACGAATTATAGCGCTTAGACCGTTATAAGGTGATAAACTAAAACGGATAATTTTTGAAGGATCTTTTACTCCTTGACCAGCAAAAGAACGAATTTCAGGAAATTGCGCTTGAAGGCTTTCTTCAAAAGTTGACGCTTCGACAATTCTAAAATCTTCAAATTCCCCATTCGCAGAAGGAATAGACACAATTACTTCAGATACTCCAAAAAAGTTATCTCTATTGGGAACATTAACCAATTGTTTTTCGAATGTCTCATAATCAAATTCATACAACTTGTAATCCGTTGGTAAACTTGATCTTCTGATTTTTTCATGGGAAAAATTAAGTGATTTTTCTACTTGTTTCCAAGCTCTTTTTTCTTGTCCATACATAGATAATATAGCCAAGAAGAAAAACAATGATAGTATTGTTTTTTTCATAGTATTAGATTAGGGGGTTTTCTAAACACAAACATAATAAACTTATTTTAAATTACATAACATAGAATGAAATTTAAAATATAAAACCAGCTAGAATTTAGCTGGTTTTTTAAATATATGGTATTATTTTATTTAATAAATTGTCTTCTTAACAATTTTTTTACCGTTTTCTAACGTGATATAAATTATTAAAGCGCTGTTTGTTTTCAAAATAGAATTAAACTTAATATTATTCGAATCAATATTTTGTTCAGCAACTATTCTTCTTCCCAAGACATCAAATATTTCAACTTTTTGAATGATTTCATTAGTAGAAATAACTTCTATCATATCATTTGAAATTACATAAACAGTTTCATCAAAATTTTCAAAATCATCATTCCCTAGCGTTGTATTAGTATATCTTAAAACAAATCTATCATTAATTTGTCCTGCTATTGTAGTAAATGAATATGGATTTGCTCTTAAATCATGAATTATATTTAATAGCTTATCTTCTAAATAGATATCTTGACCTTGAGTAAATAACCCATCAACTTCTCCAATAGCAATTGTGTAGGTTCCAGCTGTTGAAATTTTAATTCCCATATCCACTTTATCGTTCACATCAAACGGAACTGATCTACCTTGAATTGCGAAAATATCATTATTTAATATTGAATAGAAATTTTGTCCGCTTTTATAATCTGTAATTGCATCAAACATTCTATCTCTGGCAGTTGTTGCGCCTGTAACATATGCTACTAAAGTTCTTGTAGTTTCATTTGTTGAACTAACCAAATCTAACCAAATTCCATGTCTTTCAGATGGAGCAATAGTTGTGTTTTTGTCTTCAGAACTCATTCTATAAAATTGACCATTTGAGTAATTTTTGTCTCGCATTGCATTATTAAACAAAGCTGTTGTTGATGTTGCAGCACCTGGATTCATTAAAACGAAGAATCCTTGACCACCTCCAACAACGCTTAGTGTTCCGGCTCCACTTGTTGCTCCAGAACCATTAATTGCAACATAATCAGCCGCAGTATAATTTGACACAAAATTGTTATAAAAAGGATCGGCTGTAGCACTACTAGGCAATGTACCATGAGTCCAAAGTCTTACAAAACCATCTAATTGTGGATTTGCTAATAAGAATGAATTAATACTTATTGCTGAAGGATATGGATTTCCTAACAAATTCCAATTATCATCAGTAGCTAATCGCATCACTCCATTTGGCCCTGCTGAGCCTGCTCCAATATCACTTCCTCTAGAAATTGCTGGAGTATAAATACCATTGTTTGGCACACCATTATTAAAATTAGCCACCCAGTTTTGGTTTACCGCATTACTAAAACCATTTGGTGCTCTCACAATAAACCCTTGACCTGCTGTCATCAATGAAGATGCATTTTGCCAATTTCCTTGACCTCCATTTGGATTTGCAACTGTTGGGTTCCATAACCAATGATAATAAGCTGGAGTTAATGGTGAAATACTATTTACATCAAATCCACTTACTGGAGAAGACCAATACACATAATCTTGAAGTTTTACTGAAGCTATTCGCTCATATGAAATATTTCCTGTATTAATTCCTAAATCATTAATTTGAACTAACGAGCCATTATTCAATACGTTTAATGTACCATTTACAGTGACATCATTTTGAATATTAAAATAACGTCCAGAAGTAATGGTTGCTGTAAACCCAGTATTTACTACAATACTACACGCATCAATATCTCCATTTGTTGTTGTATTATATGGACCATTAATTATTGCTAAAATTGTTAAGTTTGGAATTCCATTTGACCACGTTGTACCATTCCAAGTAGTTGATAATATTCTTAGTTGAGCTGCATCTGATGCTGCTGTACAGGTTCCATCTTGAATAACTGCGCAATAAAATTGATACCCATTGATGTTTCCTATAGCACCTGACAAATCTAATGTTGCAGTAGTAAATCCTGAAGCAGTAACACCTGCAAAAGAAACCGCATTAACAGCATTCCATCCTACAGCAACACCATCATTATAATACCATTGATATGTTAAAACACCAACACCTGAAGGGGTTGCAGTTACTGTAAAACTAGCAGTAGTTCCACAACCATTTACATCAGTTGGATTTGCAGTTACTGTTGGTAAATTATTTGGTAATGTGAACAATCCGATATCTGTACATGTTTCTGTTGAATTTAAAGTCCAATCACCTGCGTTATAAACAACAGACGGACCTGTCCCGCCAACATTTCTAGTAATTGTATATCCTATTTCATTCGGGCAATACACTACATCATGTTGTGCTCCATTTTTAGTTAATCTAATTTCATCATTTTCGTTAATTCCAGCACCAAGTGAAGTAAAATCATAAACAATAGTGCTACAAGGATTTGGTGAAGCATCACCTATTCGTAGTGTAAATACACTATACGGAGGCACAATTCCAGTTAAATCAATAGTTCTCGATGGAGTTACATCTCCGATATTTGCATAACGTTCTAATACATAATCCGTTCCAACTGCATCCAAATCAATTGCAACTGCTGTTGGATTATATAATTCCATATACCATCCATTCCCTCCATTTGAATCATAAACTTCAGAAATAATTAAATCTGTAAAAGCTGATGATGTACAAGACCCAGAGCTCTCAATTAATGTAAAGTTTGTAGCTGATTTAATTGAACATCCTCCTTCAATTAATGTTAGCTCTTGAATTACACCTGAAGCGGTTAAAGGAACTTCGACTAATAATGTTGTTGCATTTACATAAGTAACTACAGCTGCAATTCCATCAAAAGCAACTTGTGTTCCCGCTGTAAAACCAGTCCCTGTTATTGTTATTTCAGTAGCTGCTGGACCAGAAGTAGGAGTAAAGGAAACAATACTATGTGTTGGCACACATGAATTTATCACTTCAACTGTATAATCTTCTGTTGAACCATATGTAAATGTTCCACAAGGTGCAATTGTTGCTAATGTACCTGCTTCTCTTTGAACAATTCTCATTCTATAAAAACCTAAAGCCTGAGCTCCTGGTACTGTAATTGTGAAGTTTTGAATCACATTTCCAGCCGAAACAGCTACTAATGTTGTTCCTATTGTTTCATTTGCATCATCAAAATCTCCATCGCCATTCCAATCAATCCAAACACCTGCTGCACCATCATATTGAGTTCCATTACTACAATCTCCAAATTCAACACTTAAATTATATGACGCACCAACTTCTAAGTCAGCACTCATTGCTGTATAATTATTTACACCTGTAGTACAAACATCTGTTGTGTTATTAGAAATTGTATTATTTACCCCTACAAGAACAACGTTTTCTATTTCTGAGTCTAAATTAGATGTTGGACCTGAAGCACAATATGTCATAACTGGCGTACAAGTTACTTCAACCCCACTACTCCAGTTTAAATCATTTCTAGTAAAAATTTTAAATCTGTAGGTTGTTCCATTTGTCAAACCTGTAACAGTCACTGATGTTCCAGTATTTTTGTATACCGTAAACCCTCCATCAAAAGCAGAACCAGCTCCAAACAATGTGTTATCTGTATAAGCAGCTCCTGTTCCTGATGGAATTGCAGCTGTAAAAGTTCCATTTGTTGCAAAAACCAACACATTATCGCTACATCCTGTTGGAGCCGTCCAACTAATTGTTACCGATCCATTTTCACACACAGAAGTCATTGCACCAGTTACATTATTTGGTGTAGCGCTTTGTATTGTATGCGTACCACTTGCAAAGGCAGTTCCTGATTTATTACCTAATACAAATGTTAAATCAGCAGTTGTAATTGCATTAACCACTATTGTGTTTCCATCTGTAGAAGTACAAGGTATATCTGTTGTAATAAAGAAATAACCTGTTGTTCCTGCGTTTATAACCTGTGTGAAAGCTGTAAAAGTATGTGAACCAACTCCTAATGTAGCAGTTTCATTTTCAATATTGGAATCTACACCACTATTAAATATTGCGTCTGTTGAATACCATAATTTAAAATTGGTAATATTTGAAGCCGCATAAGTTCCAGATGTATTAAAAATCATATTATTAAGTGTTGCATTTGCACCTGTAACACTTAAATCAAAAGCATAGATAACATTATTAGTAGTTCCTTGTGTTATAGTTGATGCGGCTACAGCTGGATTTGCAGAATTTAAAACGATATTAGGTGTGATAAATCCATTTCCTTGAATTGAATAATTATAAGGATTTTCACTTGCATCATCATTTACTATTGATATTGTTGCATCTCTTAAACCAACCGCAGATGGATCAAAAGTTACTTGAAAAGTTGTTGAACTACCTGCAGCAACTGTTGCAGATGGTAAAGCGGTCACAGTAAAATCAGCTGAGTGAACACCTCCAATTGTAATAGCCCCAATATTTAATACCGCAGTTCCAATGTTTTGAATAGTAAATGTCTTAACAATAGTTCCACCCGCTACATCAGCTGAACCAAAAAAGGTATCATCTCCTGCTATTGGAGTTGCATCTCCATCAATAATTGTTACTGCATTTCCTTGTACATTGATTTCAGGCATTGCAGGCGCACATGAAGAAGAATGCATTCCTAAATCAGCAATATAATCCGTAGCATAACCTGTCCATTCTGTTGCTGGATTAAAAGCATCTGCTCCATTAGCATCTCCTATTTGAATGGCAAAATTTCTAATAATTGTGTTATCGGCAGTTGATTGATTTCCTGCACCCCATTCTGATCCTGGGTCAAGTCCTATTTGACCTACAATATCAATATTAACACCTGACTTTCTTAAAGCAATTGCATCATCCCCATTAAAAGTCATTCCTCCAGTTGTTTGATTAGACAATGCTAAAATAGCAGCAGAAGAAGCAGAATTACTAACCACATGAGTTCCATAAGCAGGTATTGTTCCAGATAAAGCAAAAGTTGCTGATACCGTTGCACTACCATTATTATAGTAAGCTAAATCATAGGTAGCTAAATTAATTGGAGCTGCTGTTGGATTATAAATTTCTATAACCTTATTATTGCTACTTCCTTCAATATATTCTGAAATAAATAAGTCAGCACAGTTTAGCACTGCTGCTGTTGCTGTTGCGGTAATAGCAAAATCATAAATTCCTTCATTGTTGTCGTTATTGATAATAGTAACAATATCATTAAAAGATCCAGCCACAGCACTATTAAAGGTAACTGTAAAAGTTGTTGAACTTCCTGCTGTAATAGTAGCTGGTAAAGTAATTCCACCTATTGTAAAAACTGAACCAGTTCCTAATGTAATATTTGAAACTGTTAAATTAGAATTTCCAGTATTTTGAATAGTGAATGTTTTAACAATATTAGTAGATACAACCACACTTCCAAAGTTTGTGTCATCTGCTAATATTGGTGTAGCGTCTCCATCTGAGATAGGAGTTGCATTACCTAAAAGATTAATTTCTGGAGCGGTAACTGTTAAAACTCCATTTACATTAGTAGTTCCATTCCAAAAACCACCATTATATCCTCCATAACGATAAGCACCCGTTCCTAACTGAAAACGAGAAGCATAATAATATGTTCCCGCAGGAAGAGCCGAACCAATTTCTAATTGAAACTCATCATTATTTCCTGATTGTACATTAAATGTTGCTGGCAACCATGTCCAAGCCGCTAAACTAGGATCATTATCTGTTGTGTTGTACCCTATCCAAGCTTGAATTCCTGAACCAGCACCAGCGGCTTCAGTAACACCAGGCTCATACACTTGAGCATAAACTGTAAATGGTGCGCCCGCAGCAATTGTTCCATTCGCAGGAAATTGCACATTACAATAATCAACTATAGATGGATTAACCGTTAAAACTCCATTTACATTGGTAGTTCCATCCCAAAAACCACCATTATATCCTCCATATCTGTATGGCCCACCATTTAATTGAAAACGAGAAGCATAATAATATGTCCCTGGTGTCAGTGGTGTACCAATATCAGCCATTAACTCATCATTATTTCCAACCTGAGTATTAAAAGTTGCCGGAATCCAAGTCCAACCAGCAGTACTAGGATCTGTATTTGAAGCGCTGTAACCTATCCAGCCAGAAATTCCTGTTCCTATACCAGCTGCTTCAGTAACTCCAAGTTCATAAGCTTGTGCATAGACGTTGAAAGCTCCTCCTTGTGTAATTGTACCATTTGGCGGAGATTGTAAATTACAATAGTCTACTGCATCTGTAATTATAGGGGCAAAAGTCGCTGTTAAACTTACATCATCAATACCAATTCCTTGAGAATTTCCTCCAGTAGTATTTAAATTCCATCTTAAATAAACATCCCCATTAGTAGGTATATTTAACCCTGTAATATTAAAAGCTGAAACATTTACAGTTAATCCTGGTGTAAAATTATAAGCGCTAGCACCTGTTGGCAATGATGCTGCAGCTACATTTCCTGCAGCAACTGCTGTCCATGTGCTACCATCTGTAGAATAATAAAATTGAACTGATGCAGCAGCAGTATTGGTTCTATATCGTTCTAAATTATACGAAACTGTTAACTGTGTAAGATTTGAAACATTAGTGTTTCTATAATACACCATTATACTATTTGGACTAGCATAACTACCTGAAGTCATTATTCCTAATGATCTATCGGTCGCTGCTGTATTTCCCCAATTATATCTTCCTCCTCCGGCAGGAGCCCCAGAAGAGGCTTGCAGATTAACTGCCGTAAAATTTCCTCCTGCTGCCCATGTAGGCGCTGCAGAACCAGCACCTGAAAATTTCCAACCCGTTGGCAAAGCTGCGGTTGCACTTGTTCCTAAAGAATTAAAATTTTCTACTATTGGTGTAGTATTTGGAATTGATATTTGTCCCCAGCTCAAAGCCGAGAATAATGTAGTAATCAGAAGTAATCTTATTTTCATAATTATATAGGGGGTATCTAATTATTGCCTCTTTTATTTAAAAAAAAGCTGGCTAATTTATGCAAATTTATTTGATAATCAGTATTTTTGTTAATAATCTTGCTTAAGAAATCGTTAAGAAATTGAAAAACAAAAACGCCGAAACTCTTTCCGTTCAACAAATACAAGGGAAACTGGAATATTATTGTGCTTACCAAGAACGCTGCTATAAAGAAGTTGAAGAAAAATTATATTCCTATAAAATTTCACCTTCCGAAAAAGAACAAATTTTAATTTATCTCATCGAAAATAATTTCATTAACGAAGAACGTTTTGCTCAAAGTTTCGTTCGCGGCAAACACAATTATAAATTTTGGGGTAAAAACCGCATTATAAATGAATTAAAGTTCAGAAATATCTCTTCTAAAATTATTGAAATTGCTTTAAAAGAAATCCCTGAAACAATCTATTTAGAAAATTTTCATGCAATAGCTGAAAAAAATTGGGAAAACAGTACTGAACGAAAAGGACAAAAGAAAAACAAAAAATTTGTTGACTTTTTATTGCGTAAAGGCTATGAAACCTCTCTGATTTATGACAAGTTGAATGAATTAGACAATTAGCCAATAAAGCAATGTACCAATTAAAATCATTGACTAATTGTCTAATTGGCGCATTGACACATTAACACTATCTTTGCAAAAAAAAGACGAATATCCATGTTAGAAAATAAAGACCAAGCCAAAACCAGTTTATCACAGTTAGGCGAATTTGGCTTAATTGATCATTTAACCAAACATTTTACAATTAATCAAGAATCCACTTTAAAAAGTATTGGTGATGATGCTGCTGTGTTGGATTTTGGTACAAAAAAAGCGGTAGTTTCAACAGATTTATTAGTTGAAGGTGTTCATTTTGATTTGGCCTATATGCCGTTACGTCATTTGGGCTACAAAGCAGTTGTGGCTAATCTTTCTGATATTTGTGCAATGAATGCTAAGCCAACACAAATTACCGTTTCAATAGCCGTTTCGAATCGTTTTCCGCTTGAAGCGCTAGAAGAATTATTTGATGGAATCACTATGGCATCAAAAGTATACAATGTAGATGTAATTGGTGGCGATACTACTTCTTCGCAAAAAGGATTAATCATTAGCATTACTGCAATTGGTGAAGCAAATCTAGATGATATTGTGTATAGAAATGGCGCTCAAGTTTCAGATTTATTAGTTGTTTCAGGTGATATTGGTGCGGCTTACATGGGATTGCAAGTATTAGAACGTGAAAAACAGGTTTTCCAAGTAAATCCAAACAACCAACCTGATTTAGAACCTTATACATACTTAATTGAGCGACAATTAAAACCTGAGGCGCGCAAAGACTTGAAAGAATTGTTTGAAAAATTAGAATTTAAACCAACATCAATGATTGATGTTTCTGACGGATTATCATCGGAAATTATGCATTTGTGCAAACAAAGTAATGTAGGTTGTAACATATATGAAGAAAAAATTCCAGTTGACCCACAGTTAATTAATGTATGCGAAGAATTTAATTTAGACATTACAACTATTGCTTTAAGTGGTGGCGAAGATTATGAATTGTTATTCACAATAAAAATGGAAGATTATGATAAAATCAAAGGCAATCCAAACTTTACAGTTATTGGTCACATGACGCAAGCTAGCGAAGGTATGCATTTGGTAACCAGAGCTAACACAAAAATTGAATTAAAAGCTAGAGGCTGGAATGCTTTGAGTGAGTAGTGTTCAGTAGTCTGTTTTTAGTATTCATAAAATATAAAACCTCAAATTTCATTTGAAATTTGAGGTTTTTTACTTAATAATCAACCTTAAACTATTCCTTTCCTTCTTGAATAATCAATGTAGAAGGTGTGCTTGACAACCAAGTACTTCTGGTTTCAACCAATTTTTTCCAACTATCTAAACTTACCACCATTAAATCTTGTGATTTTAAGAAATCTTTGTCTATTTTTTTATCGTTTAAAACAGCAATATGATTAGGTGTAACTTGTTCAATTGCTCTTATTTCTTCTTTTAATTCGATATTGTTTTTTACAATTTCTCTAACATCTAATATCGAAACTTGCGATTGATTATTATAGATTAATTTTTTAGCATATTGAATCAAGAAAATATCTTTTTCATCAAAAATCGGGATGAAAACAGTTCCTGCGTTTTCGAAATTTTTATCGATTAAAATCCCTAATGGAACTTCTGTTTTATTAATAATATAACGCGTTCGTTCATCAAAAACATCTTCTTCAAACAAGTTTTCTTTACCTGTAAATGTGTTTAATAATCGGTCTGGCGTAATGATTCGAGTGGTAAAACCTAAAATTTTACCCAACAAACTTCCTTCATAAATCGATTGTCCTAATCCAATTAACAACAAATCAAATTCACCTTGATTAGCTACTTTGCAAATATCAGCATCAATATCATTTGACACCTTAAAAAGTGTGGTTACATTAACATTCAGTTCTTGAGAAGTTGCTAAAATAGGTTCAAAACTATTTTTTTCATATTCGCCAATACTAAACTGATTCACTTCATTTGCATGCGACAAATGCATGGCTGTTAATAGTGAATTTTGTTCTTGCTTTTTTGTGAAAAAATGTGCTAAACGGGTTAGAACTTTTCCGTTATTGTTATCTCCGAAAGAAATTAAAACTTTAAATTTAGCTTGTTCAATAATCTTATCCGTAATTTCCGCAACAAATGAAGTTTTGAAAATTTTATCAATTAAACTCAAAGCTGGACCTGTCATAAAAGTGGTTACTAAAGCCATAATTACCATCATAGCAAAAACTTGTGGTGTTAAAACGCCTAAATCGAAACCAATATTTAAAACCACTAATTCCATTAAGCCTCGCGTGTTCATTAAGGCTCCAATAGTTAAACTATCTTTCCAATTTTGTCCAACGAATCGGGCGGCTAAAGCACTTCCTAAAAATTTACCCACAACGGCAACTAAAACAATAAATCCGGTAACTTTCCACAAATATGGATCATCAATTAATCCTATTTTTGTTCGTAAACCTGTAAAGACAAAAAACAAAGGCAGTAATAAAACGATAGAAACGTCTTCGATTTTTTCGATGAAAATATTTCTAAATTTCATATTATCTGGCATTATAATTCCTGCCATAAATGCCCCAAAAAGAGCATGAATTCCAATAACTTCTGTTGCATAAGACGAAATTAGAAGCGTTACAAAAAAAATCGCCACAACAGGTTTGCTCATTTTTTCTTGTGTAGCATACAAATCGCCCACTCGTTTTAAAAATGGTCTCACAAACTTTAACATCAAGAAAACATAAGCTACCGCAAGTAATATCACATAAATAGAACTTACAAAAGAGCCCGCTTTTACAATTGCAATTACAACCGCTAATAAACACCAAGCCGTAATATCGTCAGCCGCAGCACACGTAATCACCATAGCACCTAATTTGGTTTTATGTAAACCTCGTTCTTGAACAATTCGGGCTAAAACTGGAAAAGCAGTAATACTCATTGCAATTCCTATAAACAAAGCAAATGACAAAAATTGAACCCCTTCTGGTGCAAAAGAAGTATAAATGTAATACGCCAAACAAACTCCCAAAGCAAACGGAATAATTATACTAGCATGACTTATCACTACAGCGTCATGCGCTTTGTTTTTAAGCACTTTTAAATCCAATTCCATTCCTATTACAAACATGAAAAGAATTAAACCAATTTGACTTAAAAACTGCAAATTAGGCAAAGAAGCAACTGGAAATAATAATGCTGAAAATTCTGGAAAATAGTGTCCGAAAAAAGAAGGCCCAAGCATAATTCCGGCAACAATTTCTCCAATTACTGAAGGTTGTCCAATTTTACGACAAATCCAACCAAATAGCTTTGCTACTAAAATTATGGTGACAATTTGTGCTAACAAAATTGCTAATGGATGTTGTAAATTATGCGTTAGCGAATTGATAAAGTCTTGCCAATTGGAATTTCCAGATATTTTCTCTTGTACATTAACATCTTCAAGAATTTTTCCTTGTTTGAAAATCCAATACATTAGAAACGAGAAAAATCCGATAATGACAATATAGAAAATGCTGTTTTTGTAATTCTTCATACTTCTTGTTTTTTTGATTAGAATACTTTCAATATTCAATTACAAATTTCTAAATATTCTCTTTTGTAAAATCTGGATTGTAAAAAAGGAACTTGTTTATGTAATGAAAAAAGAAAAAAATGTAATGAAGCCACTTAGAAATTTTTCATTTTCTCTGAAAACTCAGCTTTATAACTATTCCCTATGGAAAGTACCATTTTTTTGTTTTGAAATACAATAGAAGTATCAATTTGATCAGCCGTAAAAAAAGTCACACAATGCAAACGAATTATTTCGTTTTTATTGATTTGACAATACGAATTTGAAGGTAATAAGTGCTTTAATTTTTCAAATGTAATGTTTTTCAAAGTAATGATTTGATTATCGTAAATCATTTGCTTGTCGCGACTATCAATTGCTGATGTTTGGATGTGCAAAATATTTTCAATTTGTAAAACCGCTTTTCCTTTTTCGGTTTGCCATTGAATGGTTTGAGCAATTGGTGCTATTTGTTCCTTACGCAATAGTGCTTTTTCTATGGCAACTTGCAAACGTTCTTTTTTTAATGGCTTAGTTAAATAATCAACAGCATTCAACTCAAAAGCTTCAACTGCAAATTCTTTGTAAGCCGTTGTGAACAAAATCATTTTCGATTGAATTAATTGTGCTACTTCTGTTCCTTTTAAACCTGGCATTTCGATATCGCAGATACATAAATCGTAATCTAATTTTTCTTGTTCTTTGATAAAAAGCAATGGGTCATTGAATGATTTTACGATTTCAATTTCAGGAATTTGTTCGCAGAGCAACTTCAAATAAGTCAACCCTGGAATTTCATCATCTAACAAAACACATTTAAGCTGTTGCATCTTTGAAATCTATTTTTAGTTGTGCTACATAGGAATCGCCATCAATTCCAATATTGAGTTTGTAGTTGTTTCCGTAAATTAACTTCAAGCGTTTTTCAAGATTTTGCAATCCGATACCGCTGTTTTCTTTTAGTAATTTAGGTTGCGAAGATATTTTATTGGAAACCGTAATCTTAAAATAAGCATTTCGACATTCTAAAACGATATTTATAAACGAATCCGAACTTTGAATATCAGCATGTTTAAATGCGTTTTCAATTAAATCCACTGTAATTAAGGGCGGAATTACTGGCTTGTTATAAAAGGAATCTTCAGTATCAATTTTTGTCTTTACTGACAATTCAAAAAGTGGACTTAACTTGATTTTATTGACTTCGATAAGTTGTTGTGTAAAATACAATTCGTCTTTTGGAGTGACTCTGTTTTTCTGACTTTCGTATAAAATATAATCCAAAACACCTGACATTTTATCAATGGCATAATAGGTTTGATACGCATGCGATTGAATCGAATTTAAAATATTTTTAAACAAATGCGGATTAAGTTTCGAGCTGATGTTTTCGAGTTCTAAAAACTTGGCCTTTTCATAAACTTCCGCATTTTGCTTTTGAAAGTCTTGAAGTGCTTGCATCAGTTTTCTATTGTGATTCCAAAGCCACAACAATCCTATGATTAATAGAATTAAAACAACACTATATACAATTATCCAATTCATACACTATTTTGAACAAAGTTAAAAAAATAAGACCTTCAAAAAGAAGGTCTTATTACTTATTTTGGTTCGTTTATTACATTTTCATCAACCAGTTTCGCATTAAAAATCATTTGCTTTAAATTGTTTCTAATAAAAAAACAAAACATTATATAGTTTAATAAAACAGAATTAATAATCAATCTTTTCTAATCGAATTTCATTATCAGTTTTAGATACCTCTTGAAGTATAATAAACCCTTTTTTTGCTTTCAGAGGATATATTTTGCCTTTATTAGTCTTTAATTTTATTTTTTGATGCTTAAATTCTCCATCTGAATATACAACAATCCCTAAAACCCAATTGTCTGGTAAAAGTTCTGAAAGTTCTGGCAATACCGAATCTAAAAAACCTCTTTTTACCTCATTATCACTATAAAAATAAACAAATTCATCACTTCGAATCTTTTGCGAATACATAAAATCAAATAAATTATTGGCTTCAAGTTTATCTCCATAAGCAACATAATCGGAATATGTAGTTTTTTGTGTTTCAATTTCTCCGAATGATTCAACTTTAAACTCACTATCTAGTTCAAATGTGTATAAATTTTTTATAATAGTGCTTTGCTGACCTGTAAAATAACCCTCACCAACTATCATCGTCTTACCTTCTGAAGTTATTTTGAAATCCAACAAATGAATAAATATGCCTTTTATTTCACCATATTTTGAAATCTTATGAAATTTTGCCAAATCAGTCCAAAACATGAATTTTTGCTCTAAAAATGTTTTTTTATCAATATCATATACTCGCTTTGAAATACCTAAACATTTTTTTTGATAAATTTCATTTTTCTTGTCAAATTCATAAATTCTATCAAAAATATAAATCTTATTATCTTGAATAAATACTTTGTTATTTACATAGGTGTATTTAAAATCTTCTATTGGGATTGAAATAATGTCCTGTCCTGTTGATATATCTTTAACTTCATAAAAATATTTGTTTTTCCCTTTGTATACTTTACCATAGAAATTCTTTCTTACAACAAAATATTTGTCATTAGCAAATTCGCTATAACAATTTTCACCAGAATCTTCAGTTAACTTATATTTTACTTCCCATTTTTTTTTCAAATTCAAATCATAAAAACTATAACCTTTAAAATCCGCCTTTCTAAATTCAGACAAACTAGAAAATTCATTTTTCCCTTTATACTCTCTTTCGTACTTAATAAATCCTTTATTTGCAACTGGAACAAAAAAATCAGGCAATAATTTCTTTTCATCAAAATTTTGAATTAATCCATTATCTTGAATTAATTGTTCATTTCTAGAAAAATAAGCTGAACTAATTTCAAAAGTCTTTAAATCAATTTTTCTAAACAAAAAAGAACCAAAATCGTACCTATTATCAAAATCTATTCCGAAAATTAATTCATTTTCATTTTTATTAAGATAATCAATATTCGGAAAAGCTTCTGTAAACCAGTGATTTGAAAACTCCTGCTGAAATTTGTTTGAACCAACTTTATTTAAGTTCTTATCCAAAATTACAAATTGATATTCTTGAATTGATTTACTTTTTTTATCACCTTTATATAACAAAAAATAGCCCCAAACATCTTCTCCATTATTATCATATATAATTTTTGAATCTAAAAATTGATTATTAGATAAATCGCTTATTTTTTGAATTTGTGCTTGTAAACCAAAACTCGTTAAAAAAAAGAACAATATTATTTTTTTTATTTTAATACTCATAAATACTTATTATTTGACTTAAAGTGGCTTTTCTTAAATTTCTAATAAAACTCAAAAAAGCATTATAACTTTTAGAATTATAGGGTGATTCTGTTTCTAAACATTGATTTAATTTATATTGACTCTTATACTCTGATATCATAAATAAATTATCATACATCATTTTTTTTAAAATAGGATTTTCTTTATCATCCTTTAATAAAATCATCGTTTTATATAATGATTTTCCATATTCTTTTAAATAAAACAACATAACAATCTCATCATATTTGCTTTTAGATTTTAATGAAATGTAATTTAGTTTATTGAATTCGTATATTTGAGATTCATCAATTTTAAATGTGTTTTTCAAATATTTAACTCTTAAATCAATATCTGGATGCGTTCTGAGCGAATCTATATTCCATATTCCTGTATTGGTTTGATAGTAATAATCTTGAAAATCTTCTGTTTCAATCCACTCCTCTTGAAATACAACTTTTGAATTTTCAAAGATTTCATGATAATCTTTACTAGTCAAAGAATCTTTATCTTTGTCAACATATTTAAGATTAGCTAAAGCTTCTACTGATTTTAGAACAAACTTCGGATTAGTATTTCTAAAATAAACAAAACCTAAAGAATCAGCTTGTTGTTCTTTCTCTCTACTAAATCTTCTTGCTCCATACACAAAATTCTTTACTTCGTTTTTTGCTAAACCACTTCTATTGTATTTAACTTTTTTTAATTCTTTTGCCTTTTCAATCATTTCACTTGAGTTTCCCTTTTGCGATTGGCTTTGTATTGAACTAAAAACATGATTTAGCTTTTGATGTGCAATTTCATGGCAAATAATAAAACTTAACTCTAATTCATCATTAACATTTATTATCAACGGTAAATTTATTGCAACAATTCCTTCCCCATAATTATAAGCATTAATTTCTTCTCCTAAAGCAAGAATAATTTTAATTTCATTAAAATTTTCATTGGGATTTTTTGCTTTTATATCATCAAAGATTTTTTCAATGACAGGAGAAATTTCTTTATGATAAAGATATTTTCTATTTTTTAAGTCTTGAAGAAAATTTGCCTTTTTATTTGCAAAAATTTCCTTCATTTCTTCTTTTACTTTATAGTTCTCCAATTGACTAATAATCGCCTCTGTCTTTTTTGATTGGACAAGATAAAATTGTTCAATTTCATTTTTAAAAACTTCATTATTTATAGTGTCAAGAAGAACATGCTCTTGAGAATAATTAAATTTAAAAAAAAGTAAAAACGCAACTAGAAAACTACACTTTTTGCACATAAAAAATTTATTAAAAATCCCAAAAAAAATATTTTTTGGGATTCATTTATTTATTACATTTTCATCAACCAGTTTCTCATGGAAACTTCGTTATTGATGATATTTCGTAATTCTGAAATCTTCACTCTATCTTGTTGCATTGAATCTCTATGACGAATGGTTACCGTTTCATCTTCTAAAGTTTGATGATCTACTGTAATACAAAATGGAGTTCCTAAAGCATCTTGTCTTCTGTAACGTCTTCCAACAGCATCTTTTTCATCGTATGCTACATTGAAATCCCATTTTAAATCTTCGATGATTTTGTTGGCAACTTCTGGCAAACCATCTTTTTTAACTAATGGTAAAACAGCTGCTTTTGTAGGTGCCAAAACAGAAGGCAAACGTAAAACTGTTCTTGTTGAACCGTCTTCTAATGTTTCTTCTTGTAACGAGTTTGAGAAAACCGCCAAGAACATTCTGTCTAAACCAACCGAAGTTTCTACCACATAAGGCGTGTAGTTTGAATTAGTCTCGTTGTCAAAATATTGTATTTTTTTACCTGAAAATTGTTCGTGCGCTTTCAAATCGAAATCGGTTCTTGAGTGAATTCCTTCTAATTCTTTAAATCCGAATGGGAAATTGAATTCGATGTCAGCTGCAGCATTAGCATAATGAGCTAGTTTTTCATGGTCATGAAAACGATAATTTTCCTTTCCTAAACCAAGCGACAAATGCCAATTTAAACGTGTTGTTTTCCAGTATTCGTACCATTTCATTTCTTCACCTGGCTTTACGAAAAACTGCATTTCCATTTGTTCAAATTCGCGCATACGGAAAATAAATTGTCTAGCAACGATTTCATTTCTAAACGCTTTACCAGTTTGAGCAATTCCGAAAGGAACTTTCATACGACCCGTTTTCTGAACGTTTAAAAAGTTTACGAAAATACCTTGAGCTGTTTCCGGACGCAAATATAAATCCATTGCATTTTCAGCAGAAGCTCCCAATTTTGTTCCGAACATTAAGTTGAATTGCTTCACATCTGTCCAGTTTTTTGAACCACTTTCTGGACAAGCAATTTCTAATTCTTCAATTAAAGCTTTAACATCAGTAAGGTTTTCTGTCTCTAAAGAGCGCGCCATTCTTTCCAGAATTTCCTTCTTTTTAGACAAATATTCCATCACACGAGGATTCGTTGTTTTGTATTGCTCTTCATCAAATGAAGCTCCAAAACGCTCACGTGCTTTGTCAATTTCTTTTTGTGCTTTTTGATTTAATTTTTCGGCATAATCCTCAATTAAAACATCGGCACGATATCTTTTTTTAGAATCTTTATTATCGATTAATGGATCGTTAAACGCATCAACGTGTCCAGAAGCTTTCCAAGTAGTTGGATGCATCAATATTGCAGCGTCTAAACCAACAATGTTTTCGTGCATTTGCACCATTGCTTTCCACCAATATTCACGGATGTTCTTTTTTAATTCAACACCATTTTGTGCATAGTCATATACTGCACTAAGTCCATCGTATATTTCGCTTGACGGAAAAATAAATCCGTATTCTTTTGCATGCGAAACTACATTTTTAAATATATCATCTTGTTTTGCCATAATGCAAAAGTAAAAATAGGAATGGAATAAAGAAAAGTTTTTAAAGAATTAAATACAAATTATTTGTATTCGAAAATTGTAGAACCAATTTTAGTGAAATCACTGTAAATATTTATGATATAATTCCCTTTAATAGTTTTGTTTTTTTCTAGATCAACATAAGCACAAACATCTGTGTCTTTCTTATTGTAATTAACTTCAGAAATTGCACTAAATTGTAATCTTGCTCCTAAAGCATCTTCAACATATGAATTGTCTTTAGAAATAATTTGATTTTTAGGATTTACAACCTGAATGTATATTTTTCTTGACCCAGATTTGACAACGTCGTTTCTTTGTAAAGTATAACAAACTCTCAATTGCTGAATTTGTGAATTATTAGCTTTATACAAATCAGAATATATCTTTACTCCTTTAGCATTAATATTAGATGCAGATAATTTATAAAGATTTGCTTGACTAGTATTTTGAGAAGCTTTAGAATTATCAGCTATTGCTTGTTTCTTTTGAGCAATTTGAGTGTTTAACTCTTGAGCTCTTTTTGCATAAAAAACAATAGAGTCATTAATTGAACTAGCAGTTGAATTAATTTGTGAAGTTGATTCATCATTAATTGATTTAGAATCTATGTTCAATGCTATTAATTCTGCATTATGTTTTGATTCTTCACTCAATGAATCATATTTATGAAGTATTTCTCCAAGTTGACTTTCAAGAACTTTTATTTCTAATTCTGAATGCTCTTTAAATGTCGTTAACTCTTCTTTTACTTTGTAATATTTGACACTAAAAAACAACAATAACAACATCAAAATAATGATGCTGATTTTTGTAATTTTGTTTTTTCTAATTGCCATTTCTTAATATTGTATTACGAAAGTATTTAAAAATGTTAAATTTGTTTTGATAAATCGATAAAATGCTAAAAAACCTGATAAACTTACTTTTTCCCAAATTATGTAATGGCTGTAATTCTCTTTTATTACAAAACGAAAAAATAATTTGTACCGATTGCAGGCATCAACTTCCGCTTACCCAACATCATCTTTTAAAAGACAATTATACAACAAAAAAATTTTATGGCATAATCCCAATTGAATTTTCTTGCGCAATGCTTTATTTTCACAAAAAAGGTGTTGTGCAAAATCTAATTCACAATTTAAAATATAGAAACCATCAAGAAATTGGCACTTTTCTTGGAAATTGGTATGCAAATGATTTAAAAGAAATTGCAAAAGAGCATGCTTTTTCTGAAATAATTCCAGTTCCACTCCATCAAAAACGCCTAAAAGAGAGAGGTTATAATCAAGTAACAACATTTTGTAAAGCGCTTTCAGAAAATTTAGAAATTGGTTACAATGAAACACTCTTATATAGAAATGTGTACTCAAAATCACAAACTAAAAAAAGCAAAGAAGCTCGAGCTGAAGTCAATAATTCTCTTTTTGACGTAAAATATACAACAGCAGATTCAGGTAAACATTTTTTGTTGGTAGATGACGTTATAACTTCTGGCGCCACATTAGAAGCTTGTGCAAGAGCTTTGTTAAAAATTCCCAATACAAAAATTAGCATTATTACAATTGCATATACAGATTCATAAAAATTACTAAAATTTTATGTTTAAAGCAATTATAGTTGTTATTTTGTAACCTCATTTTTAAAGACAATGACAAAACTTAAATATCTTGCCCTTTTATCTTGTACACTGTTGTTCTTTACAAATTGTGCAAAAAGAGGTACAATTACAGGTGGTAAAAAAGACACAATAGCTCCAAAAATAGTAAACAGTTACCCTGATAATTTTACAACAAATTTTAAAGGAAACGAAATAAAAATCAATTTTGATGAATTGATTAAAGTAAAAGACATCAACAAACAGTTGATTATTTCTCCTCCTATGAAAAAGCAACCCACAATTGTTCCTCAAGGAAGTGCAAGTAAATTTATTTCTATTAAAATAGCCGATACATTACAAGAAAACACAACTTACAGTTTCAATTTTGGTCAAAGTATAACTGATAACAATGAAGGGAATCCGTATTCTCAATTCAAATATGTTTTTTCTACTGGAAACTATATTGATTCATTAACTGTAGTTGGAAAAATCAAAGATGCTTACTTACAAAAACCCGATAATTTTGTAAGTGTTATGTTGTATGACGCCAAAACCTTTACTGACTCAACCGTTTACAAAGAAACTCCTTTGTATGTTACAAATACTTTAGATAGTTTGAAAGTATTTGCACTAGAAAATTTGAAAGAAGGAAATTATCACATAATAGCACTTAAAGACAAAGCTGGCAATAATAAATTTGATCCTAAAAGTGATAAAATTGCTTTTTTTAATGAACCTATTTCTATTCCTACTGAAACCATGTATGAATTAGAATTATTTGCTGAAAAAGTACCTTTCAAAGCTGAAAAACCTACACAAGAAAGCAATAACAAACTTTTCATGGCTTATGAGGGTGATGCCAAAAACATGAAAGTTTCTGCAAAAAAAGGTCAGGAAAACATTCCAATTAAATTGACAAAATTTCCACAAAAAGACAAAGATTCTGTTCAATTGTTTTATCCAAACATAGAATTAGATTCGTTAGATATAACCGTTGAAAATGGAAATTATAGCAAAACCTTTACTACAAAATTTAAAAAATTAAAAGAGGCTGATAGTTTAAAAATTGATAGTAAAATACAAGGCGTTTTAGCTTTTAGAGAGCAATTTTCTTTAATTACAGCAACACCTATAAAATCAATTGATAATTCTAAAATAGTCTTAAGAAATAAAGATTCTGTTGCTGTTGCATTTACATCTAAATATGATGAATACAATCAAGAAATTCTTTTTGATTTTGTTAAGGAAGAAGACCAAAAGTATAGTTTAGAAATTTTGCCCGAAGCAATTGTAGATTTTTATGATGATAAAAACGATTCTTTACAGTTTGATTTCAAAACAAAACTATTTTCAGATTATGGAAATTTAAAAGTAAATCTAACTGGTGTGAAACGATTTCCATTTATTTTAGAAGTGCTTGATGATAAAGGCGAAATATTTTATTCAAAAACTTCGAGTAAAGAAACTTCAATAACCTTTGAAACAATTGAACCTAAAATATACACTTTGCGAGTTATTTATGATGACAATGCGAATGGTGTTTGGGACACGGGTGATTACTTAGCTAAAAAACAAGCCGAAGAAATTATTTATTTTTCAAAACAAATTGACGTTAGAGCGAATTGGGATGTAGAACAAGATTTTGATTTAGATTAAAGAAAAATCATCTCTATCATTTAAAAAACTAAATTTTTCACGCGCTTCTAGCTGTGCTTGTTTATCTAAATTAATAATATAAACACCTGATTCATTTTCACAATTTATCACTTGATTCCCAAGAAAATCAATTACCTGCGAATGTCCTGGGTATTCCAATTTATTGGCATCTTCACCTATTCTGTTAACTCCAATCGTGTAGCACATATTTTCTATGGCGCGTGATTTTAATAATGTATCCCAAGCATTAATTCGTGGCTTTGGCCAATTGGCAACATACAATAGTAAATCGTAATTTTCAACATTTCGAACAAAAACTGGAAAACGCAAATCGTAACATATTTGAAGGCAAATGTTCCAATTTTTATAGTTTACAATAACTTTTTCAGTTCCTTTTGTGTAGACTTTATCTTCTCCAGCAAGTGTAAAAAGATGTCTTTTATTGTAAAAATCTATTTTACCACTTGGATGCACAAAAACAAATCGATTATAAAATTTACTGTTTTCTGAAATTACCAAACTTCCACAAATAGCGCAATTTTTTTCTAAAGCTAATGATTCCATCCAATTTATAGTTTCTCCTTCCATAGTTTCAGCTACAGCCGATGGATTCATGGTAAAACCAGAATTGAACATTTCGGGCAATACAAATAAATCAAATGATTCGTCTTCATTCAAAAAATATTCTTCGATATATGTTCGATTGACCTCTGTATTTTCCCAAGCTAATTTGGTTTGAAAAAGTGCTATTTTCATTTATCTTATTTTTATTGAATACTCCCAATCTTGTATTGAATATTTATTAGAAATTGATGGTATTAGAACCAATGGCATTCCTCCAATAATAAAACTTCCTCCAATAATTGCACCCCAACCGCCTGAACCAACTGTTACCACACCAGCAATTATCATAAAGGAGCCATAAACAATAAAAATAGGATTTGCTATGGTTCCAAAAAGTGATTTTTTCTTCATTTTTATGATGTCTTCTAATAGTATAACTTTTTCTTCAATTATAATACTTGTGGAATCTTTTATTGTGAATCTTCCATAAATTTTTTGCCCATCTTTTGTCCATACTTTAATACGCTTGTTCTCCTTAATTTCTTTAGTAAATTTAGAATTTAACTTTTGTATTACTAAAACATTAGTTTGCGATATCCCTGAAATTGAAAAAAGAAAGAAAAACAAAAGAAATAGCTGTTTCATATTGACTAATTTATCACGTTAAAAATACCATTTTATTCTTTTCATTTAATAATGTTTAAGAAATATTTAAAACAAAAAACGCATCCAAATGAATGAATGCGTTTTTATTATTTTGAAGTTTCAATGAATTATTTCACTGATGCTTTTAAAAATTCTCTGTTCATACGAGCGATGTTTTCTAAAGAAATTCCTTTTGGACATTCGATTTCACATGCTCCAGTGTTTGTACAATTTCCGAATCCTTCTTCGTCCATCTGACGTACCATATTTAAAACACGATTTGTAGCTTCTACTTTACCTTGTGGTAACAAAGCGTATTGCGATACTTTAGCTCCAACGAATAACATCGCAGAACCATTTTTACAAGTCGCAACACAAGCTCCACATCCAATACATGCAGCTGCTTCAAAAGCCTTGTCTGCATCGTCTTTAGGAACTGGAATTGAGTTAGCGTCAATCGTATTTCCTGAAGTGTTTACTGATACGAAACCTCCTGCTTGCTGAATTCTATCGAAAGCAGTTCTATCAACCACTAAATCTTTGATTACTGGGAATGCTTTACTTCTCCAAGGTTCGATGTAAATTGTATCACCATCATTAAACATTCGCATGTGTAACTGACAAGTAGTAATTCCTGTATCAGGTCCGTGAGCACGTCCGTTGATGTATAAAGAACACATACCACAAATACCTTCACGACAATCGTGATCAAATGCTACTGGTTCTTTCTTTTCGTTAATTAATTGCTCGTTTAATTGGTCTAACATTTCCAAAAACGAACTTGCAGTAGAAACATTATCTAATTTATAAGTTTCCATGCTACCTTTAGAACTAGCATTCTTTTGACGCCAAATTTTAAGGTTTATGTTTATATTTTTTGCTGCACTCATAATCTATTATTTGTAATTTCTAGCTGCAATTTTAATTTCTTCGTATTTCAATTCCTCTTTGTGAAGTTCTTCTTTGCTGATGTCATCACCTTTATATTCCCAAGCTCCAACAAATTTGAAGTTTTCGTCATCACGTAATGTTTCACCTTCTGCATCTTGATATTCTTCACGGAAGTGACCTCCACAAGATTCTTTACGTTGTAAAGCATCCATTGCCATTAATTGACCTAGTTCTATAAAATCTGCAACTCTTAATACTTTTTCTAATTCTGTATTAAATTCATCTGCACTTCCAGGAACATAAACATCTTTGTAGAAATCTTCTTTTAATTGAGCGATTTCAGCAATAGCTTCTTTTAAGCCAGCTTCATTTCTTCCCATTCCTACTTTATTCCACATAATTAAACCTAATTTTTTGTGGAAATAATCAACTGATTTTGTACCGTTGTTGTTTAAGAATTTACTAATTGAATCTTTAACTCTTGCTTCTGCTTCTAGGAATTCTGGAGAATCTGTTGAGATTTTTCCAGTTCTAATTTCGTCTGCTAAGTAGTTAGAAATTGTATATGGTAATACAAAATATCCATCTGCTAAACCTTGCATTAAAGCCGAAGCTCCTAGACGGTTAGCTCCGTGGTCAGAGAAGTTAGCCTCACCCGCTACGAAACAACCTGGAATTGTAGATTGTAAGTTATAATCAACCCAAACACCACCCATAGTATAGTGAACTGCTGGGTAAATTTTCATTGGCGTTTCATAAGGATTTTCATCCGTGATTTTTTGATACATTGTAAACAAGTTACCATATTTCTCTTCTAACCACTGTTTTCCTAAAGCTGTAATTTCTTCAGCAGTTGGATTATGATTTCCTTTAGCATAAGCTGCTTGTTTTCCTTTATTTTGAATCTCAGTAGAGAAATCTAAGTAAACTCCTTCGTTAGTATCGTTAGCTTCAATTCCATAACCAGCATCACATCTTTCTTTTGCTGCTCTTGAAGCTACGTCACGAGGTACTAAGTTACCAAACGCAGGATATCTTCTTTCTAAATAGTAATCTCTATCTTCTTCAGCAATTTGAGTTGGTTTTAATTTACCAGCTCTGATTGCTTCTGCATCTTCTTTTTTCTTTGGAACCCAAATTCGTCCTGAATTACGTAACGATTCTGACATCAACGTTAATTTAGATTGATTTGTTCCGTGAACTGGAATACATGTTGGGTGAATTTGTACATAACATGGATTTGCAAATAAAGCTCCTTGTTTGTGAACTTTCCATCCAGCAGTAACATTACTTCCCATTGCATTTGTAGAAAGAAAATATACATTTCCATAACCTCCAGAAGCAATAACTACAGCATGAGCCGAATGTCTTTGAATTTCCCCTGTAATTAAATCACGAGCAATAATTCCACGAGCTTTTCCATCAACTTTTACTAAATCTAACATTTCGTGACGGTTGTACATTTTTACACGTCCTAGTCCGATTTGTCTTGATAAAGCAGAATATGCTCCTAATAATAATTGTTGTCCTGTTTGTCCAGCTGCGTAGAAAGTACGCTGTACTTGTGTTCCACCAAACGAACGGTTATCTAACATTCCGCCATATTCGCGAGCAAAAGGAACCCCTTGTGCAACACATTGGTCGATAATATTTCCTGAAACTTCTGCTAAACGGTGAACGTTTGCTTCACGAGCACGGTAGTCACCACCTTTAATTGTATCGTAGAAAAGACGGTAAACACTATCACCGTCATTTTGATAATTTTTTGCTGCATTAACTCCACCTTGCGCAGCAATTGAGTGTGCTCTACGAGGCGAATCTTGAAAACAAAATGCTTTTACATTGTACCCCATTTCTCCAAGAGAAGCAGCAGCCGAAGCTCCAGCTAAACCAGTACCCACGACAATAATATCAATTTTTGGTCTATTATTTGGAGCAACTAATTTTAAATGGTCTTTATGATTGGTCCATTTGTCTTTTAATGGCCCTTCTGGTATTTTAGAATCTAACTTCATAATATATACTGATGTTGATTATTTTTTAAAGTGTAAGATAACTGGAATGATTGCAAACAATAACGGAACTACAATTGCAAAAGCCTTCCCGAAGAATTTAATTGCTGGAGTTAATTTTGAACTGTTAGCCCCCAAAGATTGAAAAGCACTTTGAAAACCATGCCATAAGTGAAAAGCTAAAGCCAACATTGCTAAAACATATCCTATTGTAAAATACAACCCATATTTAGCATCTTTAAAGAAATCTAAAGTAATCTTATACAAATCTTTATACAAATCTGCAGTTTTAACATCTGCTTGACTATAATGCAATTCTGTTTTATTCTTAATAACAAATTGCTTAGGCATCATTCCTTGCTCAAGCTTTTCACCTTCTTTTGCAACTTGCTCAACAGGAAAATATTGGCCAACTTGAGTTCCAACATAAAACACTTGTTTGTTTCCTTGAACTTCAATAGTCTTTGTCATTAAAGGCATATTTTTGTCAAAATGCATTTTTGCCCAAAAATTCACCATGTGTGTAGCAATAAAAACCAAAATAATAGTTCCTAAAACTGCCATGTTTCTAGAAGCAAAACTACTTGAAGAACCATCTGTTTTAGCATAACCAATTGGTCTAGCTTTTTTGTTTTGGATTGTTAACAATATTCCATCAATAGCGTGGAATAAAATAGAAATGTAAGTTAAATAAGAAAGTAATTTTACTGCCGGATTGGAAGTCATAAACAACGCATACTGATTGAAATTCAACGCATTGTTAGGAACAAGTAATTGAAGATTTCCTGCTAAGTGACCCGCCAAAAACAAGCATAAAAATAAACCCGTAAGAGCCATCCAATATTTCTTTGCGATAGATGACTTTAAAAGTGCTGATTTTGCCATAATTTTATTTGATTGTAATAGTTTTATAAAAATCAAAACAAAAATACAGCTATTTGAAATTAACTACAACCTTTTAGAGCTAATTTATAATGAATTTAAAATAATTTAACTTCTGTTGAATATCAACAAGTTATGCAGTTTAAAAAGTGCTATGTATATTATTTTTACGAAATAATTATTTTGTATAGCTTGGAATTAACCCTCTTAATCCCATATCTACAACATTTTCACCTATTGAAGGTTCATACTTACCATCAGCTGTTACTTCTTGCCATTCAAAACTGTTGTTAATTGATAATGAAAGTGTTACAACAACATCTCTTGACTCATTGCCATTAATAACTAAATTCTCAGTGAATTTTCCTGTTACCACACAAGATCCAGCAGGAATTGGCGATGTGCTAGCAATAGGATTTGGCACTGTGGTTGCTCCAGCTGGGGCTTGACCTGAAGTTGCATAAGGAAAATCATTCAGCGCAAACGCCCAATATCCTTGTAAACGATTTGCATTTACTGGAAAAGAATTACTACCAATCGAATGTGTATTGATATAGGTGTTATAACCAACAAAACTAGCCAATCTTCCGTCGTAATCTACTCCATTATTTCTAACTGAAATATTATAATCTTGGTAAGACAATGAAACACGGACGTACTCATAATTTCCTTGAGCTACTTGGCTCAATGGGATTTTTAAAAAAGCCTCTCCTTCACCCACAATAACCGCTTGATCAAAATCTATTGCAACTGCTCCACCTTCAGTCGTTTCAGGCGCATGGTACAAAACTGTTCCATCTCCTAATTGCGTAAAAGCTGTTGGTGCTAATTCGAAATAATGTGCGGAAATAAAATTGATATCAGGAGATTGTGCAGCATTACCTGGCGCAACACTAGATGGTTGTCCTAAATTATTCAAACGTACCTGATTTGGATCGAATCTGAATTTAATAATTAATTGCGGTTCTTCTTGCTTATCATCTAAGTCTTCGCATGAGAAAAAAGAAATTCCCGCAAATATTATGGTGATTAAAACTACAAATTTTTTCATTGATCAATGGTTTTATTAAAGACGAATTTAATACGTTTTTGTTACATCTTCATCTATAACGAGAATAAAGTCGGCTTTATTATAATGTTCAGCTTCTAATTTTAACAAATCTTTTTGTTCTACGGTTGCAATTGTTACAATTTTTATGCCAGAGTCGTATTTTTTCAAATACCAATTTATCCCTTCATAGTTGTCTGAATGGTAAGTTCCGTTGTAATGAACAAAAACACTGTTCTCTTTTCGGTTTTTATTGATAAAATAAGCCATCGTAGCATCTTTTATAGCCTGAGCTTTTGGCATTTTATCACCTGCATGACCTCCTTGCATTTGCATCATACTTTGATAACCCGGCAAATTCACATCAAATTCAATTGGTAATGGTGCTATCCAAGATTTTTCTTGAACCGAAAGTGAATCCAAAGCCACCAAATCTTTTTTAAATACTAACGAAGCATATCTTCGAGGCACATTTGTAGCGATAAAATTAATTTTTTTCTCCTTTGCAAAATCGACTAAAGGCTTATAATCGGTTTTATAATTTTTCCAAAGTCGAGCGGTAGAATCTAACTGTTTTTGATTAATTTCCCCATCTAAATATTGATTTAATTGTATTTGATTATCTGCTTCTAGCATTTCCGCTCCTAAAACCAATTCTCTCTTTTCTGCTAAATCCTTCGTAAATTCTAATTGCAACCAATGCACAACTGAATTATCATGATATTCACCAAACAAAACAACATCTGATTTTTCTCCAGCTTTTAAAACTTTTTCATAGGATGACTTTTTGCCATTTTTATCAAAAATTTGATATGCTTTTTTCTCTTGAGAAAAACCAATTATTGTGGCAAACAAAAAAAGATTGAATACTATTTTTTTCATAAGTTTATTTTTTAGGTGCATTAACTTCAAACGATTTAATTGATAAATGTTTATCTTTTGAAACCGTTACTTTATATTTACCAACGGGCAAATAAAACTTCTTGTTCTCCGCCAATTTGATTTTGATTTTTTTATCTTTTTTATTCCATTCTTCAGCCGACTTATTTGAAACTGAATAATCATAAGTAAATGTATTCAATCCTTTTTTAGCTTCTACTGTTTCTTTGTAAACTATCATTCCAGCTTCATTTGTAATCGAAATAGCTACAATTCCATCTATATTGGTATAAAACCAAATTTTTTGTGTAGGCTCGGCTACTTCTCCCCAAGCATATCCTCTACTTCCCCAGCGCTCCGATTTAATTCGGTCATTCAAGTCAAACAAATATAATGTTTTATTCAAAACATCAACCGAAAGCGCTTGCACTTTAGAAACATCCATTTTATAAATAGAGCGACCATGAGTTCCAACAATTAATTCTTTCGCTTTGTTTTGAATTACCGCATCATGAACTGCAACATTTGGCATTCCGATTGAAAAATCTTGCCAAGTTATTCCTTTGTCTAATGAAATAAATAAGCTATTATCAGTTCCAACGTATAAAATGTTTTCATTTTCAGTATCTTCAACAATTACATTAACTGCTTGCGTTAAGCCATCAGAAATAGCCGTCCAATTTTTCCCATAATCTTCCGAAACAAAAACGTAACTTTCAAAAATATCGCTTCTATAACCATTCAAAGTCGCATAAACTCTTTCTTTTTTGTGAGACGAAGCCACAACTCTTGAAACCCATAAATTTTGAGGTAAATTACCCGAAATCAATTGCCAAGAAACACCACCATCTTTTGAAACGTGAATTTTTCCATCATCAGAACCAGTATAAAGTAAGCCGAACTGGAAGTTACTTTCTGAAATAGTCGTCAACGTTCCAAAAGCTACATTTCCTTCTTTTGCTCCATTTGTTAAATCTTCTGAAATCTTTTCCCAAGTTTCGCCTTGATTCATAGAACGATGCAAGAAGTTAGAACCCATATATAAAATATCTTGGTTGTGCGAAGACAATAAAATCGGCGTTTGCCAGTTGAAGCGATATGGTTTTTCTTCTTTTGAAGCTTTTGGAGAAATAAAATCAAACTTTCCTTCTTTTTGATTGATTCTATAATAGTTTCCAAATTGATAACCCGTAAAAACCACATTTGTATTGCGACTATCAATTTGAATTTGCATTCCATCACCACCAATTATTTCTTGATACGGATATTTCCCTTCTTGGTGCCAAGCTACACTTTTTTCATAATCACTATTTCCGAACCATACACCATTATCTTGCAACCCTCCATAGACATTATAATTTTCTTGATAATCTACATTCACCGCATACAATTGACCAACTGCTTCATTATTGCATTTTATCCAATGTGCTCCATTATCGTACGAAATATTTAAACCACCATCATTTCCGTTAATAATATGATTTGGATTCTCTGGATTAATCCAAGTTACATGATGATCGGCATGTACATTTTCTTTAGAAATAGCAGTGAAAGTTTTTCCTCCATCTTCTGAAAACAACAATGGAACGCCACCTATATAAACACGATTTTGATTATTTGTATCCAAAGAAATGTTTGCAAAATAATAACCATAAGTATAATACATATCATCAACGTGTTTTTCATGAGTTCGCTTCCACGATTTTCCTCCGTCTTCTGATTTGTATAATTCACAACCTATTACTTCCGTTTGAAACAAAGCTTCATTAGCATCTTTTGGCTTATCTACTTTACTATTTGGTCTCTTATTTTGATTATCAACAACGGCATAAATCACATTTTCATTGAATAGTGCCAAACCAATTCTTCCCACGTCTTCATTAGCAGGAAATCCGCTTTCTTTTGTGGAAACTAATTTCCACGAAGTTCCGCCATCTTCACTTTTATAAATCCCTGATTTTTCTCCATCACCATCAAAATGCCACGCTTTTCTATCTTTTTGCCAAGACGCCGCAAACATAATTTTTGGATTGTTTTTCGAAACAGCTAAATCAATAATTCCAGCATCTTCCGCTACAAACAAAGTTTGCTTCCAAGTTTTTCCACCATCAGTTGATTTGTAAATTCCTCTTTCTTTATTGGTTGTGTATAAATGTCCGACAGCAGCGACTACAATTTCATTCAAATTGCTTGGGTTTACCCAAATTCGGCTAATGTGATGCGAATCTTTTAACCCTAAATTTTCCCAAGTTTTGCCTTTATCCGAAGATTTTAAAACCCCAACTCCAGCATAAGACGAACGCGAAGCATTTACTTCACCCGTTCCTACCCAAATGGTTCCCGAATTCCAATCCACCGTAACTGAACCACAATTCACTGTTTCTGCCGAATCCATCACTGGAGAAAAAGAAGTTCCGTTATTATTGGTATACCAAAGTCCGCCTGTAGCATACGCAACGTAAAATTCTGTTGTGTTTTTTGGGTTTACTGCCAAATCTACCACACGACCACTCATGATAGTTGGTCCGATATTTTTAGCTTCGACTTGATTAAACAACGAATTTTGAGCAATTGTTGATTGCACAATCAATAAAAACAGGATAGTAATTTGCTTCATCTCGAAAAAATTTGTTGAAAATTAGCCAAAACATTGCACTTCTACAAAATTTCTATTGCTTTTAACAACTTTTCATTTTTATCTTTTTATTTTTGAAAATCGAAAAAAATCACACACCATGAAATACCATCAAATAGACCGCGATTTATACGTGAAAAACAGAGCAAAATTCACAGCTCAAATGAAACCTAACAGCGTTGCGGTATTCAATTCAAACGATATTTATCCAGTAAGTGCTGATAGCACATTGCCTTTTGCACAACATAGAGATATTTTATATTTATCTGGCGTAGACCAAGAAGAAAGTATTTTGTTACTTTTTCCAGATGCGCCTTACGAACATTTGAAAGAAATTTTATTCTTAAAAGAAACGAATGAGCACATTGCGATTTGGGAAGGCGAAAAACTTACCAAAGAAAGAGCTTTTGAAGTTTCTGGAATTAAATCGGTGATTTGGTTACAAGATTTCCACAAAACGTTGAAAGAAATCATGGCGTATGCTGATACGATTTACATCAACACTAACGAACATTACAGAGCGGTTATCGAAACCGAAACTCGTGAAACGCGTTTTATCAAATGGTGGAAAGAAAATTATCCAGCACACAAAGTAGAAAAATCGAATCCTATTTTACAAAGATTACGTTCGGTTAAAGAAAGTGAAGAATTGGATTTAATCCAAAAAGCGTGTGATATTACCGAAAAAGGTTTTAGAAGAGTGTTGCAATTCGTAAAACCAAACGTTATGGAATACGAAATTGAAGCCGAATTTGCACATGAATTTCTAAGAAATCGTTCGAAAGGTTTTGCTTACACACCAATTATTGCTTCTGGAAATAACGCGAATGTATTGCACTACATTGAAAACAACCAACAATGTAAAGCTGGTGATTTGATTTTATTAGACGTTGGTGCAGAATATGCGAATTATTCAAGCGATATGACGCGTATGGTTCCGGTTTCGGGTCGTTTTACAGATAGACAAAAAGCGGTTTACAATGCCGTTTTAAATGTGAAAAACGAAGCTACAAAAATGTTGGTTCCTGGAACCTTATGGAAACAATATCATGTAGAAGTAGGTAAAATCATGACTTCTGAATTACTAGGTTTAGGATTAATCGACAAAGCCGATGTACAAAACGAAAATCCAGATTGGCCAGCGTATAAAAAATATTTCATGCACGGAACGTCTCACCACATGGGATTAGATACGCACGATTACGGTTTATTACACGAACCAATGCAAGCGAATATGGTTTTCACTGTTGAACCAGGAATTTACATTCCGAAAGAAGGTTTTGGTATTCGTTTAGAAGACGATATGGTGATTCAAGAAAAAGGAGCAGCATTCAATTTAATGCGCAATATTCCAATTGAAATTGAAGAAATTGAAGCGATAATGAATAGTTAGTTTTCAGTCTCAGTCTCAGTTTACAGTATAGACGGCTTGCAGAAATGTGAGCCGTTTTTTTTTTGGAACACAGATTGGAGAAATTTTTAAAATTTATGTAATTTCTTAAATCTGTGTTCCTAAAATATTAAACAGATGGAATCACTTCCACCACCATTTCATTCCCAGCTTTGTCATAATAACTGCATGTCATTTTATCCATTACCACAATCCATTTTTCAACGCCAGATTTAGCGCAATCGTGTAAAAACGTCATGTAATCGGTGTTGCCTTGTTGGTGCGATTTTAAGTCGGATTTGAATTGCTCAACGTTACTTTCATCAGCAATAGTTAAGGTTTCTGAAAAACCAATTGACGAAGTCTGAAAATCATTGGCACCATAATAATTGGTGTGATTATCAAATACAAAAGTTTCGAAAGAAGTAACACCAAGCGCAATTATGTCTTGCATGTATTTTGGAAAATCAGCACCGCTTTTTACTTTGGCGTGTGCTTCGTGAATTTGTTGGATGGTGAACATATTTTATTTTTTTGGTAATTGAATTTGTGGTAATGGTTGACAAAGTTTTTTATTTACAATCTTTTCTCTCATTAATTTTTTATTATTGAAATGACGAGATATGTTTTGGATTATTTCTGTATAGTTATCGTCAATTACTTTCCCTTGTTCATCTTTAACTTCATAAAAATAAGGTTTTATTGAACGGCAATTTTCATGCTCAAATATTGTGTTTAAAAGTGTTCTATCCGACAACCCACATGAATGTCCCAAGATTAAAACCTGAAACTTATTACTGTCAATATAGCTTAACAAGTCACTATAATTTGAATTTTGCAAATATTGAAAAGATTTGAAATTTCTTAAATATTCATTATCATTAATATTTTCAATTAATTTATAATCTTCATCCATCTCATCTCCAAAACCAAAATTTATCTTATTGTCCGTATCATTACCCAATATACCATGAATGTGATTGAGCTTTACATCATTTAAATCATTTTTAAGTAATTCAAAATATTTGAAAGCAGTATAAGTATAATTAAAATTTAATAAATAAACTCCATTTTCAATCTTTTCTATTTTCTCTTTTTTGAATTTATTTTTTATCTCATTTTTATCTTCTTTGTTAGAAAATTCATCTAAAATATCATTCTCATTGCTAAAAACCGAAATAGGTTTTAGCAACCCTAATACTTTAAAAAAATCCTGATTTTCACCTCTGAAATTTTTAAAATTATATTCTTTTAAAATTTTCTCTATTAAATAATTTTCAAACAATAACTTGATTTCTAATAATTCCTGATTAAGTATCTTTACTTTTTCCTTTTTCACCCTTAACAAGTCCTCTCCAACTTGTAAATATGATTTATCTGAACCAATAATATTTTTTAATTGCCTATAATATTCGTTTTCAATATCAACCCAATTTTGAATTGATAGGTTTTGATTGATTTTTTCAAAAAACCCATTCTTGAACATCATAACGGTTTTTACCCTATAGTTTCCTATATCCTCAATAAAAGTGCAATTTCCTTGCTTTTGTAAATTTGGAAACATTGATTTATCTTCAAGTAAATTTAAAATATCTTGATAACCTTTTACATTATTAATCGGAATAGAACTATCTATATCTAAAGTACATAAATTATCGTCCTTTTTTCTAATATTTCCATTTGTCCAGTAATTATTAATAAAATCCCTGTAACTTGTTGGCAAACCATGTGCTAAATCAAAACCGTTTCCAATAATCACTAATCTGTTCATAAATCTAAAAATGCTTTTCTCAAAAATACGTTTTTATTTACAATCTTGTCGTACTAAAAACATCTCTTTATGAGATTCCTACGGAATGACAAGTTTGTGGTGAGAAAATCCTTGCACACTTTGCGAAAAAACTTTGCGCTCTTTGCGTTTAAACCCTAACTTTGCCCTCATGAAAACCACCAACTTCAAAAACACCAAAATCAGTTACACCGACCAAGGAAAAGGAACGGCTGTGGTTTTGTTGCATGGTTTTTTGGAGAATCAATCGATGTGGAAGGCTTTTATTCCTGAATTGGTAAAGAAACACCGCATTATTACTATCGATTTATTAGGTCATGGCGAAACCGAATGTTTGGGTTATGTCCACACGATGGAAGACCAAGCCGATATGGTGCATCATGTGTTGCACGAATTAAAAATCAGAAAAACAGTTTTGATTGGACATTCGATGGGCGGTTATGTAGCACTGGCTTTCGCCGAATTGTACCCTGATAATATAAAAGGAATTGTATTACAAAACTCCACTTCAAGAGCCGATAGCGACGAACGAAAAGTAAATCGTGATAGAGCGATTGTAGCGGTGAAGCAAAATTATTCGGCATTCATTCGTATGAGCATTGCTAATTTGTTTAGTGAAGACAATCGTGAACGTTTAGCAGATATTATCGAAGAAGTAAAATTAGAAGCTTTAAAAACGCCACTTCAAGGTATTGTTGCCGCATTGGAAGGCATGAAAATTAGAAAAGATCGCGAAGTTATTTTGCATTTTGCACCTTACCCGATTCAACTTATTTTAGGTAAAAAAGACCCAGTTTTAAATTATGATGACAATTTAGAACAAATTGAAGGCACGCAAGTACAACTCACCACTTTTGAAGACGGCCACATGAGTCACTTTGAAAACCAAGCGGAATTGTTGGCGGTTTTGAGTGGTTTTTTGAAAAGGGTTTAGTTATTTAACCGCAAAGCACGCAAAATATCAAAGACACAGATTTCACAGATTAGCAGGATTTGGAATCTGTGAAAATCCTTTAATCCGTGGCTAACTAAATTTTTTCTTTAAAGGGAATTTCTGGATTGAAAATTTCTACAATCAACGTTTCTAATTCCGATTTAAAATCTTGTAAAATAACATTTGAAATAACAAGTTCAGCATCTTTTCCTTTTCCTAATCCGAAAGGTAAAAAACCATTTTTCATGTTTTTAAACGAAACAATTCCTGCGGAAACTTCTCTATTTTGTTTTAATTCGTGATTTTCAAACATCAAGGCATAGCACAACAACTGAATGATTTTTTCATTTTTAATATCCGAAGTCAAATCACCAAAATCTTGAATTTTTAAGCTGTTCCCATCAACTTTTCCAGTTTTATAATCGATGATTCTGATAGTGGCATCGCGCTCTTCAATTCGGTCTACTTTACCTGCTATTTTTATTGGAAAAGGCAATGATTTTACTTCGATTTCACAAGACAAACTCGCTTCTAACAGCAATACTTTTATAGCTTGACCTGCTTCGATGTCTTTCTTTTCTAATTGTAGGAAGTTGTAAACATTTCGTTTGGCTACTTCAAAAGCTAATAGGTTTTTCCCTTTTGTAATTTCACCTTCTTTGTAAATTTCTTTGAAATGTTTCAGTATTACTTCTTCAATTTTAGCTTCCATCGCTTCAATATGATGCAATGCCAAAAACTGATTCAAATAGGGCGTATACAATTCTTCCAACGCATTGTGAATAATAGTTCCCAAAGTATTCACTGCGATGTTTTCTTCCACTTCATCCGCTTCGTTGATTCGTAAAATACGTTGCATGTAAAACTGTAACGGATTTCGAATATAATTCGTCAACGACGATGGAGAAAATCCTTTATCGGTTGCGATTTCGTGTAAACGGGTTAAGATTTTATCGGTTTTTGGAATGGTAACTGGTTCGTATGCTTTTTCGGGTAAAACCGCATTGTAAATGGTGCTTGTAATATTGTGTTTTGGTTGTTTCTCAATTTCTAATTGGGTAATGAAACGACTTTTTTCGCCAGCATCAATTCCTTCGTTATCGGTATTATAAAGTAACCACACATTTTTTGCACGCAATAACAAATGATAAAAGTGATAGCAATAAATCGCATCTTTTTCTTTGTACGTTGGCAAACCTAATTCTTTTTTTACATCATACGGAATGAATGAATTTTGCGATTTCCCAGCTGGAAATTTACCTTCATTAACCGAAGTGATAATCACGTTTTCAAAATCCAATACACGGCTTTCTAAAACACCCATCACTTGAAGACCGCTCAAAGGCTCACCTTCAAAAGAAACTTCGGCTAAATCGATAATTTGCTTGTAAATGGCTTGAAGCGATGGCAAACTTTCGATTTGATTATACGTTTCGTGGTAATTGGTTAATTTATTTATCGTTTTAAAAACAGAATACACAAAAGCTTTCGTTACTTTTTCTTCGGCATCGTCATTACTTAAATAGGTTTTTATGGTAAGTAAAATCGAATTCAAATTCGCTAAAATATCGGAAATAGAATCGTCCCAACGTGTGAAGAGCAATTGAAAGAATTTGTTTTCTGTATTTGGATATTTCTCTTCGTATAAACTGAATAATTTTTGGTTGGAAAAGAAGGTAAAATTGTTGTTATTAATCACTTTTACAACTTCTTCTACTTTGCAATACGGTTCCACCAAAGGATGATTCAGGATATCTAAAACTTCTTTGTAATAGAACGTGTAGCTTTTTTCATTTCGCTGTTTAGCATTGGTATGCAACTTGAACAACTTACTAATCAACAATTGCGCAGGATTATTTTTACTTGGATAACCCATCGTAATATTCAACGCATCAACTGATTCAGGCAAACCGTATAAAACAGGAAGCAACAGATTTTCGTCACCTAAAACAACAGCGGTTTTTTCTAAATATGGGTTTTCAGATTGAATCTTTTCAACAATAGTTCCTACAATTTTGGCTTGACCGATACTTTTTGGTGTACCTATGATTTCGATATTTTTTTCTTCACTAAAATGATTCACCACCCATTCGAAATCTTGATTTACGAAAGGTTTCCATTCTTTTTTAAACTTTCGAATGAACAAACCAGCATCGTGATAGGAATCGTTCAAAAAAACCTCATCGATATCCCAATAAATTTTGGCTTTGTTTTCGTTGGCTAAGTGTTTGAATATGCGTTCTTCCGCTTGATTTAAAGCGTTGAACCCTGCAAAATAGATTTGATTGGTAATTGTTGTGGTAAATGAAGCTAAGTTTCTCACTGCTTCTCTGTACAATAAACCTTGGTAACCAATTCCTTTTTTTAATAAATGCTTGTAAAACGATTCGTAATATAATGGCAATTTCGCCCAAAACTCTAAATGAGTTGTAATTAATTTGGTTTTGTCTTGTGGTTGTAAATCCCAACGTTTTAATGCTTCGATATCTTCTAAATAAGAGAAAATATGATTTGGATCTAATAGATATCTATCGATTTCATTAAAATCTTGAATGGTAGTTTTTGCCCAAGTGGCAAATTCTTCAAAGGTTTGCTGGTCCGTTTTTTCGGTAACGGAAAGGTAGACTTCGTAGAATTCGAATAATAATTCAATTGGATCAATAGTACGAAGGCTAGAAATTTCTTGAATGAAATCTTCAATACTAATGATAGTTGGTGCAAATGAGGTAGTATCTAATTGATTTTTTAAACTTTCTAAAAGAAACACCTTGGCTCTTTTATTGGGTAAAACAATCAAACAATTCGACAATTCAATATCAGATTGTGATAAAATAATGGCGCTTAACTTATCTAAAAAAGTATCTTGTTTCATTTTATAAAAATAAAAAAACGTCCCGAAATATCGGGACGTTTCTTAGTATATTTTAGAAAGAAATTATTTAACTAATTTCACTTCTACTCTTCTGTTGTTAGCTTTACCTTTAGCAGTTTTGTTAGAGTCAATTGGTTTAGCCTCTCCGAAACCTTCTGAAGTTAATCTAGAAGCATCGATACCATTCTCTACTAAATAATTTTTAACAGCTGCTGCTCTATCTTGAGATAATTTTAAGTTAGAAGCATCTTTACCATCAGAATCAGTGTGACCTTCGATAGAGAATTTAGCAGTTGGATATTCTTTTAAGATAGCAGTAATAGCTTGTAAAACTGGCATTGTTTGTTTTTGGAAAGAAGATTTTCCAGAGTTAAACAAGATAGTTTTTGCATAATCGTTTAATTTTTTGATAGCATCATCAGATACTTCAGGACAACCATTGTTAGCTACAGTTCCAGCTACAGTTGGACATTTGTCATCTTTATCAATTACACTGTCTCCATCTGTATCAGGCCAAGGACAACCAGCGTTATCTTTTGCACCTTTAACTGCAGGACAATTATCATCTTTATCAGCTACACCGTCACCGTCTGCATCTGGACAACCTTTCATGATTTTAGTTCCTTTAACATCAACACAAGCATCTTCTGAATCGATGATTCCGTCTCCGTCTGTATCAGGACAACCATTAAATTCAGCTAAACCAGCAACTTCTGGACAAGAGTCAGCTGAATCTTGGATACCATCTTTATCAGTATCAGGACATCCTTTGAATTCTGGTAAACCAGCAACTTCTGGACATGCATCATCTTTGTCATAAATACCATCATTATCTGTGTCTTTACCTCCAAATTTGAAAGTTAAACCAGCAAAATGTTGGATATGAGTTGGTACATCAGCGTTAGCAACTCTAGTATCATCAAATGAATGTTTGTAAGTAGATTGGAATTGTAAACCAACACCTTCTGTTAACCAAAAAGTTAATCCTAAACCTCCATTAACAGTACCTGCAGAAGCATCACCAAAGAAAGTGTAACCTCCACCAATATGAGCAGATGGATCTAACCATTTAGATTTTAATAATTCCATGAAGCTATATTTTACTGTAGCATCAATTCCGTAGTAAGATAAATCCCCAGGATTAGAAACTAAATCAGTAGCTAAAGTTCCAGGAACTCTAGAAACCCATTTGTCAATTTTGTTTACAGATCCAGCTAATCCAAAAGAAAAACCATCTCCAACGTATCTAGATACGTTTACATAAGAAACTGAAGGTAAAACATTCCAGTTCTTATCAACATTAATTAATTGAATCCATTTTGGACTATCGTTACCTACAGCACTAACTTTAGTGTCCACTCCGTTTACCCCAAAAGACACAGCCCATGGGTTGTTGCTATCTTGTGCTTGCGATGTTAATCCAGCAAACAATAATGCAGCAGCAAATAATTTGTTTAAATGTTTCATACTTATTTATTTAATTACAATGCGTTATAATTAGAACAAAAGTACTATTTTTTTTCAACTACAAAAAGTTTTGTTAAAAAAAATTGCTTTTCTGTCCGATTTTACTTGATTATTCCTAAATCTTTACCAACCTCAGCAAAAGCAGCTATTGCTTTATCCAGATGCTCTTGTGTATGAGCTGCCGAAAGTTGCACTCTAATACGCGCTTTATCTTTAGGAACAACTGGAAAGAAAAACCCTATCACATAAATTCCTTTTTCTAATAATTTTTCCGCCATTACTTGTGATAGCTTAGCATCATACAGCATCACTGGAACAATTGCCGAATCTCCATCTATGAAATCCAACCCCGCTTTTCGCATACCAGCTTTAAAATAGTTTGTATTCCACTCTAATTTATCTCTAAGCGTGGTATCTTTTTCTAATAATTCGAAAACTTTTAAAGAAGCACCAACAATTGAAGGCGCTAATGAATTTGAAAACAAATATGGACGTGAACGTTGACGCAAGATTTCAATGATTTCTTTTTTGGCTGTTGTATAACCACCCATAGCTCCACCAAGTGCTTTTCCAAGTGTTCCTGTGATGATATCTACTCTTCCCATTACTCCTTTAGCTTCTAATGTTCCTTTTCCTGTAGCTCCAATGAAACCTGCAGCGTGACATTCGTCAACCATCACCATAGCATCATACTTATCTGCTAAATCACATATTTTATCTAATGGCGCTACTAGTCCGTCCATTGAAAAAACTCCGTCAGTTACAATCAATTTAAAACGGTGACCAGCTTCAGTTGCTTTGATTAACTGTTGCTCTAAGTCTTCCATGTTAGAATTTTCGTAGCGATAACGCGCTGCTTTACACAAACGAACACCATCAATAATTGATGCATGATTTAACGAATCCGATATAATACAATCTTCTTCTCCTAATAAAGGTTCGAAAACTCCACCGTTAGCATCAAAAGCCGCTGCGTATAAAATAGTATCTTCTGTTCCGTAGAAATTTGCGATTTTTTGTTCTAATTCTTTGTGAATATCTTGCGTTCCACAAATAAAACGCACAGATGACATTCCGAATCCATGTGAATCTAAAGCATCTTTTGCTGCTTGTACTACTTCTGGATGTGAGGAAAGTCCTAAATAATTATTTGCACAAAAATTTAAAACTGTTTCACCAGTCGAAATCGTAATTTCTGCGCCTTGAGGTGAAGTAATAATGCGTTCTTTTTTGAACAATCCGTTTTCTTGAATGGTATTTAATTCGTTTTGTAGGTGTTGTTGAATTTTTCCGTACATATTATTGTTGTTTGTTGTTATTATTTTATGGTCACAAAGTTACTATTTCTATACTATCACCTATATATATAAGTGCTTTTTTTGCAACTGTATATTTCATTTGCTGTAAAGCCAATTCGTATTCTTCTAATTGTGCTTTATGTTTGTTATGTTTTTCACCCGTTTTATAATCTAACAAATAAGCCAAATTATCTTTGATTACAACTCTATCAGGCTTAATAGTTTTAGTAGCTTTTTTGATGATATTTTGTTCATTGAAAACTTTTGCATCGGCATCAAAAAACGAAATCAATTCTTCATGATTCACAATTTTATCAATTGTTTCTTTAAAAATTACATTTTGGGAAAACGTTATCAACCCTAATTCCGTTGCTTTTTGAATAGCCAAATCCACATCTTCTTTCGTATGAATAAACGCCATGATTTCGTGCAAAATATTACCAAAGTTAATCGCGTCCTGCTGAACTGTTCCCCACATTAAAGCTTCGCGTTGAGCGATTTTGATGTTTTTTGGATTTAATTTGTGTGAAACAATTCCAATTTGATTGTTTTTACCTTCGTGAGCTTTGCTAGTTGAAATTCTATTTGGATTTCCGAACTCGTATTCTGATTTAGTTTCTTCATATTTCCCGATATTTTGCAAAAACTCTAGAAAATAATATGATAAGTTATTGGTAACCAAATCACCTTTTTTCGTTTTCAGTTTATTCGAAATTACATACAACTGTTCTTCGGCACGTGTTAATGCCACGTACAACACATTAATTGTATCTAAAACTTCTTCTTGATTTTTGGTTTGAAAAATAGCTTTGGCTTCGTTTCCGTAAGTTTCCACTTCTTTTTTATTGTTGATTAATGCTTTCGGAAAATCCACATTCGCGTCTTCCAACGGAATCCACAATTTGTCTTTTGGTTTGCTTGAAAAGTTTTCTTCCGCAAACGGAAAAATCACCACTGAAAACTCCAATCCTTTTGATTTATGAATCGTCATGATGCGAACTGCATTAGTTCCTTCTGGTGATGGAATACTTTTTTGATAGCCAATTTTATCCCAATATTCTAAGAAATCCGCAATACTCGATTGGGCTTTCACGTCTTTTTCCAATACCAAATCCAAGAAATATTGCAAATACGAAGTATTCACTTTATCATTTAAGAAAGTCGCAATTAAAATTTCAACTGCTTCGTATAATGATTTCTTCTTGCAATTTTTGAACGAAATTTCAATTCCGATAGTTTTCAAAAAAGTTTCTAATTCTTCCGAATTTTTATCTTTCGAAGCCAAAATAAAATCATGAATTGCTATTTCCGATTGCAAATATTTCGCAATAAAATACAAGAAATACACTTTTGATTCATCGTCTTTTGGATTTTTCAAATAACGAAGCAACGCAATCAACAACTTCACTTCGGTTGCATTTTGAATCAATAAGGTTTCGGAAGACAAAATCGGAACGCTGTTTTCGGTTAAGAAATTTGCTAATTTAATTCCAGGCGCTTTGGTTCGTGTAAGCAAGACGATATCTTTGTATTCAAATCCGTTTGCGATACATTTTTCAACGGTTCGCAACGTTTGATTCAAATAAAACTTATCTTTTACCGAAATAGAATCGTTGTCCGAATCAAAACCTTCGACTTCCGTTTCGTCTTCTGGCACTTCGATAAACGACAAATTCACATAACCGCCCATTTTGGAATTGATTTCTTGATGTGAAAGATTTTCGTATAAATTTTTATAATCTGGATTTTCAAATTTATCCGACAATTGCTTGAAAAACGCATTATTAAACTGAATCACTTCGCTATAACTTCGGTAATTCGTACCCAAACGAAGCGTTTCTTTGTCTTTATTTGAAAATGGATTGTGTTTTTTATCTTCTTTCGCTAAATCGATAAATTGTTCGGCTTTTCCACCACGCCAACGGTAAATCGCTTGTTTTGGATCGCCAACCAACATCAAAGTTCCTTGCTGGCCAAAATCGTCTTGACCCGAAAGTGCATTATCGATTAACGGAATTAAATTTTGCCATTGCATCACTGAAGTATCCTGAAATTCATCGATAAAATAATGACGGTATTTTTCACCCAAACGCTCATAAATAAAAGGGGCTGGCTGATTTTGAATTTCGTTGTGAATAATTTTATTGAAATCGGAAATCGAAACTAAATTTTGTTCTTCCTGAATTTGTTTGAATTCTTGATAAATCGTGTTTAATAACGACAAAGGATTTAGGTTTTGCAAAAAAGCTTCGTACATTGAAATTTTTCCAACTTTTTCATTGATTGTTAGCACCGAAGTTAAAATTTCGGAAGCTTTTTCATCAATAAAATCTTTATCGGATTGTGGAACGGTTTTGGAATAACCACTTTCTGAACCATCTAAATATTTGATTACAGTTTCATTAATCGCAATTTTATCATCAACAATTTTCTCTAAAAAATTAGGAACCAAACTTCTGTAAAACGATTTTCTTGAAACTCCATTTACATCAATCGAATCCAAAATACTTTGAGCAATTGCTTTACAATCGAGTTTTAACTGTTTGATTTCTTCTTGTAATTTCTTTTTTACAATTCCGAAATCGTCGATACTTTTTTCAGACAATTCTTTGATTTCTTCCGAATTGTTTTCGTTGGTAATCAATTGGGCAACCTTTAATAATTCGGCCGAAATGTCCCAGTTTTTATCGTCGTCGGTTTTTTCTTTTGAAAATTCGATGAGTAATTTGGTTAAGCTCACATCATCACCCGCTTTAGAAATCACCAAGTCAATCGCCTCTTGTAACAATGAATCGGTTTCTAGCGATACCTCAAAATTCGGAGGTAAATTCAAATCTTGGGCAAAAGTTCGGATAACTTTGTGCGTGAATTTATCAATCGTAGAAATATCAAACGCTGCATAATTGTGAATGATATTTTTGATGATGGCTTTCGATTTATCTTTTAAAGTAGCAATACTTAATTTGGTTTCCAAAGCAACATCTTTCAATAAATCCATCTCTTTATCGGAAGTGTTATCCAATGAAAACTGGTACAAACTCGAAACGATTCGGGTTTTCATTTCTTCTACCGCTTTGTTGGTAAAAGTGATGGCTAGAATTTTACGATAGGCATCGTCATTTGAAGCCAAGAAAAGAATTTTTAAGTATTCTTTCGTTAGCGTATAGGTTTTTCCTGAACCAGCCGAAGCATCATATATCGTAAAAGCTGTTGTTTTCAAATGTTATATTTATCTTAATAATAGTGGTATAGAAACTATCTATTTTTGATTCCGAAGTTTAATTTGTAAATTTGGTGAAAATATTACTAATCTAAAAATAAAATATTATGGCTTTCGAATTACCACAATTACCTTATGCATACGATGCATTGGAACCACATATTGACGCTAGAACAATGGAAATTCATCATTCTAAACACCACAACGCATACGTTACCAACTTAAACGCTGCTATTGCGGGAAGTGATTTAGAAGGAAAATCTATCGAAGATTTGATGAAAAATTTAGACATGAACAACATGCCAGTTCGCAACAATGGTGGTGGACATTATAATCACACTATGTTTTGGGAAATTATGTCGCCAAATGGTGGTGGTTTACCAACAGGTGAATTAGCTACTGCAATTGACGCAGCTTTTGGTTCATTTGATGCTTTTAAAGCAGAATTTGCTAAAGCTGGAGCTACTCGTTTTGGTTCAGGATGGGCTTGGTTATGTGTGAAAGATGGGAAATTAGAAGTTTGTTCAACTCCAAACCAAGACAACCCATTAATGCCAGGTGTGGCTTGTGGCGGTCAACCAATCTTAGGAATGGATGTTTGGGAACATGCTTACTACTTACATTATCAAAACCGTCGTCCTGATTATATTGAGGCTTTCTTTAATGTAATTAACTGGGTTGAAGTAGCAAAACGTTTTGCAGCGGCAAAATAAAAAACAACAAAATAAACAGAAAAAGCCGAAGAGTATGGCGACTCTTCGGCTTTTTTGTATTTTACCAATTTTTATTCTGACAATAAAAAAGGTGAAATTGCTTTCACCCTTTTTGCCCCAAATCTACCATAAAACTTAACCTACTAATTTTCTGGTAGAGCTAAAGTAGAACAAGATGTTATGCTAGCATAAAATAATTGTTAAATAGCACAAATATTCGATGAAATGCATTTAATTACATGATTAATTCACAAAAAGCGATTTTTCTTATAAAAATTTAAATTTACTACATAAAAAAAGGTGAAATTACTTTCACCCTTTTTGCCCCAAATCTACCATAAAACTTAACCTACTAATTTTCTGGTAGAGCTAAAGTAGAACAAGATATTATATACTTGTAAAAAAATTGTTAAACGAAATAAAAAGTCGATGAAACGCGCTTTTTAATATGCACGAGCATCTTTTCCTTCATAAAAATTCATAAAAGCTCGGTTTACTACTCTATTTCCACCATCTGTTGGATAATCTCCTGTGAAATACCAGTCACCTAAGTTTTTCGGGCAAGCTCTATGCAAATCTTCCACCGTTTGGTATATAATTTTCACTTCTGCCTTTGTGTTATCTGGTGTAAGCATTTCGGCAATTTTATCTGAAATTTCTTGATCTGTAAATGGTGCGTAAATTTCTTTTACATAATTCACCACATCTGCATCATTAAAATCTTCTTGTGCTTTTGACTTTTGATAAACCTCTTCTACAATATGATATAAATTGCGTTCTCTTAATAATTCTAATGCCGCTCTGAAAGCCACTAAACCTTCTAATTTCGCCATATCGATTCCGTAACAATCAGGATAACGAATTTGAGGCGCTGATGAAACCACGACAATTTTCTTTGGTTGCAAACGATCCATCATTTTAATGATACTTTGTTTTAAAGTAGTTCCTCTTACAATACTATCATCAATAATTACCAAATTATCCGTCGGTTTTACTACTCCATACGTTACGTCGTAAACGTGCGCTACTAAATCATCACGACTGCTATCTTCAGTAATAAACGTTCTTAATTTTGCGTCTTTAATCGCAATTTTCTCCGTTCTGATTTTTACCGAAAGTAATTCTTTCAAAGTGTCTTCCGTTAAGGTATCTTTTTGCTCGATAATTGCTTTGGCTTTTCTTTGATTTAAGAAATCTTGAGCTGCTTCAGACATTCCGTAAAAAGAAGTTTCTGCTGTATTTGGAATAAACGAGAAAACCGTATTATCGGTATCATTATCGATGGCTTTTAAAACACTTGGGAAGATTAATTTTCCTAATTCTTTTCGCTCGTTATAAATTTCAGCATCGCTTCCGCGAGAAAAATAAATACGCTCAAACGAACATGCTTTTTTGATTAACGGAGTTCTCACTTCTTGAACTGAAACATTTCCGTTTTTCTTGATGATGATAGCACTTCCTGGATTTAATTCTTGCACTTTTTCGAAAGCAACGTTGAAAACCGTTTGAATTACCGGACGTTCAGAAGCCACCACTACAATTTCATCATCTTCGTAGAAATACGCAGGACGAATTCCAGCAGGATCGCGCAAAACGAACGAATCGCCATGACCGAAAAGTCCAGCCATTGCGTATCCTCCATCGAAATTACGAGAAGCGCGTTCTAAAATGCGTTGTATATTTAATCGTTCTCCGATAACTGGTGAAGCTTCCTGTTTAGAGTATCCTTCTTGTTTGCATTGTTTGTATAATTCGGTAACCTCATCATCTAAAAAATGTCCGATTTTTTCCATTACGGTAACAGTATCGGCCATTTGTTTTGGATGTTGTCCTAAGTCAATTAAATTTTGAAACAACTCCTTTACATTCGTCATGTTAAAATTTCCCGCTACAATTAAATTACGGTGCATCCAATTGTTTTGACGTAAAAATGGGTGAACACTTTCAATGCTATTTTTACCGAAAGTTCCATAACGAACGTGACCCAAAAACACTTCTCCCAAATATGGAATATTTTGTTTTTGAAGCGCCACATTGTTTTGATATTCTGGATGTTCTTCCAACTCACGACTGATTCTGTCGTTGATTTGAGCAAAGATATCCTTAATAGGTTGTGGGTCGTTTGAACGAATACGGCTAATGTATCTTTCACCTGGATTTACATCCAATTTAATACTTGCTAATCCAGCTCCGTCTTGACCGCGGTTGTGTTGCTTTTCCATAAGTAAGTACATTTTTTGTACTCCATAAAAAGCGGTTCCGTATTTTTCTTTATAGAATTCTAACGGTTTTTTTAATCGTAGTAATGCAATTCCACATTCGTGTTGTATAGCGTCACTCATAAGTTGTTGTGTTGTTGTAGGTTGTTGTAATTCTTATTCTTTTTGAAACAAAAAATGCCCCGAAAATTCGAGGCACGTTTTTATTCTTCTAATTCCACTTCAAATTGCGTTAAAGCTTTGAATTGTTTTAATCTAGTGTTAACTTCTTTTTTGTCAAGGTCAACCATTCTTTCTGTTCCAAATTTTTCCACGCAGAACGAAGCTAAGTTTGAGCCATGAATAATTCCGTTTTTCATATTGTCAAACGAAATATTTTCTGATTGTGCAATATAACCTGCGAAACCTCCTGCGAAAGTATCACCAGCTCCTGTTGGATCAAACACTTCTTCTAATGGTAATGCTGGAGCAAAGAATACGTCTTTATTGTGGAACAATAACGCTCCGTGTTCTCCTTTTTTGATAACCACATATTTTGGCCCCATTGTATGAATTTTAGCTGCCGCTTTTACCAAAGAATATTCTCCTGATAACTGACGCGCTTCTTCATCGTTGATAGTAATAACGTCTACACGTTTGATAACGTCTAATAATTCTGGTAAGGCACAATCCATCCAAAAGTTCATGGTGTCTAAAACGACTAGTTTTGGTCTTTCTGTCATTTGATTTAACACACCTGATTGCACAATTGGATGTAAGTTTCCTAATAAAACTACATCTGAATTTTTATACGCTTGTGGCACCACTGGATTAAAATCTGCCAACACGTTTAATTCTGTTACTAAAGTGTCGCGAGAATTTAAATCGTTGTGATATTTTCCACTCCAAAAGAATGTTTTTCCTCCTTTTACGATTTCGATTCCTTCGATATTCACTCCTTTATTTTCTAATAAATCTAAATATTCCTTTGGAAAATCTTCTCCAACCACAGAAACTACTGCTGCATCTACATTAAAAAATGAAGATGATAAACCAATATAAGTTGCGGCTCCACCTAAAATTTTATCCGTTTTCCCGAAAGGCGTTTCAATAGCATCAAAAGCTACTGTTCCTACTATTAATAGTTTGTTCATTAAATTGAATTTGAAATAAGGTGCAAAGATAAGTTATAGTTTAGAAGTTTAAAAGTTTATGTGTTTAAAAGTTTAAACCTGAGAGAATTTTAATAGATTTGTTAGGATAAATTCAATTTCATGAATGTTGTTATAAAACAAAATTATACCTGTAAATTAATTCTCTACTCTTCCACGAATCGTTTTATAACTTCAAATAACTTTTTACTGTCGAATGGTTTTACAATAACTTCGTCGATTTTTGCTTCTTTTATTTTTTCTTCGATGTCTTGCTTATCAAAAGCCGTAACCGCAATAATAGGAATAGTATTGCCTTTTTGTCTGATAATTTTAGAGGTTTCAAAACCATTAATTAATGGCATATTTATATCCATCAAAATAGCATCAAAATTGGTTTTTTCTAATATTTCTATTGCGGCATAACCATCATCAACTATTTCACATTTAAAATTATTGTTTTCTAGCAGCTTTCTCGTTACTACTTGATTGATTTTGTTGTCTTCTACAACCAATATTTTGTAATCTCGTTTGCTTGACAAATCAACTTTTAAGTTATTTATAATTGTACCTGCTTTTTCAACGTCTGATTCAAACGGAAGAACAAATATTACGGCAGTTCCTTTGTTTTCTTCGCTTTCTAATGTAATTGTTCCTTTGAACAATTCTACCATTTTTTTTACAATAGTTAATCCAAGCCCAGTTCCTTGATAGTCATCTTCTTTTCTAACTACTTGTACAAATTTTTCAAAAACCTTTTCTTGGTCTTTCTTCGCAATTCCTATTCCGTTATCAATTACTTGAAATTTAATTTGAGTTTTACTTCCAATTTTTTCTACTAAACTAGCTCTAACCGTTACATAACCATTAGTAGTAAACTTCAAAGAATTACTAATAAGATTAATAAAAATTTGCGATAAACGTATCTTGTCGCCAATTACAACTTCAGGAATATTGCTATCAACATCAATATGAATTTGGTTACTGTTTTTGATTGCTAAGAAGTATAGCGAATCTTTTATTATGGCTAATTCGTCATAAATATTAAAAACCATTTCGTCTAAAACCACTTGTTTTTCCTCAATTTTATATACTTTCAAAATATCGTTTACCAACGAAAGTAAATATTTAGCCGAAAATTTTAATGATTTTAAGTGTGGGCTATTAGCTAATTCTTTGTGTTCGTCTAATATTATATCAGTAATCCCAACCACTCCATATAAAGGCGTTCTTAATTCATGACTTATTGTTGAAATAAATTGTGTTTTTAATTGAGATGCTTCTTCGGCTTTTTCTTTGGCTTCTAATAATTCTAAATTGGCTTTTTGCAGTTTTTTATTAATTTTAGCTTTCAATCTATTATTTCTAACAAACGAAAGCAATAATAAAATCAAGATAAAAACAATAATACTCGAAAAAATGATGAATTGTCGATTGTTTTTTAATTTTTCATCTTGTATTTTTTTCTGAGCTTCAATTTGGCTGATTTTTCTATTTATTTCATCCTGTTGAATAGCTAATCCAGCAACTTTTACCTCATTAATTCTATCTTCATTATAGATTTTATCTTTAAGTTCTTCATGCTTAAGTAAATAGTGGTGTGCTTTTTCAAAATTTTTCATTTTAAAATAAAGATTTGAAATATCTTTATAAACCACCACTGCATTTGACTTGATTAGTTCTATGTCATTTTGTTCACAAAACTCAACTGCTTTTATATAATATTCTTCTGCTTTTTTAAAATTATTGAGATGATTATAATACAATCCAAAGTTAGAATTTAAAGAAATTTTTGCCTCTAATTCGCCTTCTTTGTCGACGTAATTCTTGATTTCATTAAAATACCTAATCCCTGTATTAAAATCTTCGATAGCAAAATAAGCACTTCCAATATTTAGTTTTGAAAAGGTAATTTCATATTGATCGTTAAGTTTTTCAGAAAAATAAATTCCTTTTTTATAATTTTCAATTCCTTTTTTGAAATTTATTTTTCGATAACAATAAACGTTTCCTAAGTTATTGTACAGCCATCCTTTAACGGTGTCATTAGTGGTTTTATTTGCAAATTCTAATCCTTTATGATAAAACTCAATCGCCTTTTTATAATCTGAAAATTCCTCAAAGTTTAGTCCAATTAAGTTATATGCTTTAGCTGATTGCAAATAATCTTCATTTTTTAAAGAAATTTCAAGTGAAGCTTTAGCAAAATTTAATGATTTTTGACATTCTAAATCCAAAAAACTTTTGCCTGCTTTTTTTAACAATTCTTTAGATTTAGCGCTATCTGTATCATTAACTTGTGCAACAAGTCCTTGAAAACTAACACTTAAAAAGATTATAAAAAAATATCGCTTTAGGAAGTTCATTTAAATAAGGGGTAAAATGAAAGGTTTAAAGGTAAAAAAATCCCGAATATATTCGGGATTTTTTTAACAAATGTTTATCTAATTAATTTTTTGTATTTTATTCTTGTTGGAACCACGTCTTTTCCAAGGCGTTTTTTCTTGTTTTCTTCATATTCTGAGAAGCTTCCTTCAAAACAATATACTTGAGAATCTCCTTCAAAAGCCAAAATATGTGTACAAACTCTATCTAAAAACCAACGGTCGTGGGAAATAATTACGGCACAGCCTGCGAAATTTTCTAAACCTTCTTCTAATGCTCGCAATGTGTTTACATCCAGATCATTAGTAGGCTCATCCAACAGCAATACGTTTCCTTCTTCTTTTAATGTCATTGCCAAGTGAAGTCTATTACGTTCTCCTCCAGACAAAGTGGCTACTTTTTTATTTTGATCGCTTCCGCCAAAATTAAAACGAGATAAATAAGCTCTCGAATTTACTTGTCTTCCGCCCATCAAAATTAGTTCTTGACCATCACAGAAGTTTTCCCAAATCGATTTGTTTACATCAATATTTGAGTGTGATTGATCTACGTAAGCTATTTTAACTGTGTCTCCAATAGTAAAAGAACCCGCATCTGGTTTTTCTTCTCCCATAATCATTCTGAAAATAGTTGATTTTCCTGCGCCATTAGGACCAATAATTCCAACTATTCCTGCTTGAGGAAGTACAAAATTCAAATCGTCGTATAATAATTTATCTCCAAATGCTTTTGCAACTCCTTTAGCTTCAATTACATTTGTGCCTAATCGAGGTCCATTTGGAATGTAGATTTCTAATTTTTCATCTAATTCTTTTTGGTCTTCATTTAAGAGTTTGTCATAATTTTGCAAACGCGCTTTTTGCTTCGTTTGACGTCCTTTTGCTCCTTGACGAACCCAATCTAACTCACGTTCTAATGTTTTTCTACGTTTTGAAGCAACTTTTTCTTCTTGCTCCATACGTTTTGATTTTTGGTCTAACCAAGAAGAATAATTTCCTTTCCATGGAATACCTTCTCCTCTATCTAATTCCAAAATCCAACCTGCTACATTATCTAAGAAATAACGGTCGTGCGTAACTGCAATAACAGTTCCGGCATATTGTTGTAAATGTTGCTCTAGCCATAGTACCGATTCTGCATCTAAGTGGTTTGTTGGCTCATCCAATAACAACACATCAGGTTGTTGCAATAATAAACGACACAAAGCTACTCGACGCTTTTCTCCACCAGACAATACACTAATTGGTGTATCAGAATCAGGGGTACGAAGTGCGTCCATTGCAATTTCTAATTTGGTATCGATTTCCCAAGCTCCACAAGCGTCAATTCTGTCTTGTAGTTCAGCTTGTCGATCCATCAATTTTTGCATTTTATCGGCATCTTCATATACTTCTGGCAAACCAAAATCGTCATTAATCTTGTTAAATTCTTCAAGTAAAGCAAAAATTTCAGCAGCTCCTTCACGAACTACTTCAATCACTGTCTTAGTTTCGTCTAATTGAGGCTCTTGTTCTAAATAACCAACAGTATATCCTGGTGCAAAAACCACATCCCCTTGATAGTTTTTATCCACACCAGCAATAATCTTTAATAATGAAGATTTTCCCGAACCATTTAGACCTAAAATACCGATTTTTGCCCCATAAAAGAAACTTAAATAGATATTTTTTAATACTTGTTTATCACTTCCTTGATAGCTTTTACTCAATTTTTGCATTGAGAAAATTACTTTCTTATCGTCTGACATTTTTTTATATTGATTTGATTGTTAGATTATTAGAACTTTAGATTATTGGATTTATAATAGTCAAAATTCTTAATTCTTAATTTAATTATACTCTCCCTTTCAACGCATTAAAAACCCACGCGATAGCAAAGAAACCTACACCAACAGCAGAAAATCCCCATCCGGCAACATCTGCATATCTATAAATTCCTAAACCAATTAAAAGCAAACCCATTAAAATCATAATAAAAGTTGCCCAAGCCAAGATTGTATTTTTATTCATTCCCATAATCTATGAAGTTATATTTTTGATTTGAGTTTCGAGAAATTTCGGGTAGCAAATATAAGAAATATTGAAATGGATTTAGCAGAAAATAAAAACGCGTCTTTAATTCAACTGATTTGCTAAATTAATTTTGATTCTTCCTTTTCATAGAACTCGTCAATAGACAAGTTGTTTTGTTGCGAAGCCATTACAGCTAATGCATCACATCGTTCATTTTGGGGATGACTATTATGTCCTTTTACCCATTGAAAATCCACCTGATGTTTTCGATATGCTTTTAAAAAACGTATCCATAAATCGGGATTTTTTTTGGCTTTGAAACCGATTTTTTCCCATTGGAACACCCATCTTTTTTCAACAGCATCTACAACGTATTTGGAATCAGAAACCACTAAAATTTTGGTTTTTGGGTTTTTTAATTTTTCTAAACCAACAATTACAGCTAATAATTCCATTCTATTATTAGTAGACAGCCGAAAACCTTCGTAAAATTCTTTTTTGTAGGGCGTTCCAACCATTTCCATCACCACGCCATAGCCAGCTGGTCCAGGATTTCCCTTGGCAGCACCATCAGTGTATATGTGGACTTCGTGTGGCATTTATTATTTTTCTAAATTTATTATTTTAATAGAATTTATTAATTCTTCATATAAAATCGAGTTGTTTTCTTTATTTTCTTCCTCTATAAAATTAATGTTAATATAAAATTTTCCTACGGGAATTAAAACCTTGTATGACTTTAATTTATATTCAACATTTTCGCTTTTTAAAGTGTAACTAAATATAGTTCTTATGATTTTAGTTCCTTCAATATCTACTATATTCGATTTTTCGATAAAATGCAAATTCGTAAAAGTAGCTTTGTTTTGTTCTAATGACAAATAAAGTGCTTTTTGCAACTCTAAAATATCTTTTGTTGGGTTTTTATCGACTCTAATATTGATAGTAGGAATAATACCTGAATACTTTCCTTTTTCATACTTCAGTAAAGATATATATTCAACTGATTTTATAACTTGTTTTGAAAATCTGTCAATTTCATCCTTATTAAAATCATATTGCTTAAGATTAGAAACTATTTGATTGCTATCATAAGCAAACCAACCTTCAGGATAATTCATGCTAAATCCAAATTCTTTTAACTCTATCTTATCTTGACTAAAAACAAGATTTACATTGAGAATAAAAATTAGCAATATATTTAAATACAAAGCTTTCATAACTTACTTTATTAAATTAGCTATTACCTCAGGAAAATATTGGTGTTCTAATTCGTGAACTTTTTGTGCAATTTCTTCGGCAGTTTTGCAATCTTCAATATTTACTGCTTTTTGAAAAATAAATTCTCCTTCATCATAATGTTCGTTAACATAATGAATCGTAATTCCTGTTTCTTTTTCTTTATTATCAAGAACGGCTTGGTGCACATTCATTCCATACATTCCTTTTCCACCATATTTTGGTAATAAAGCAGGATGAATGTTAATCACTTTTGAATATTCCTTTAATATATTTTCTGGAAATTTTAATAAAAATCCCGCCAAAACAATTAAATCAGGCTGAAATTGGTATAATTTTTCAAGTACAAATCCTTCATTTAACTGGGCTCGCGAAAAAACTACTGTTGGAATGTCATGATTTTTTGCTCTATCTAACACTTTGGCATCTGGTTTGTTAGAAAAGATAGCGACTACAGTTCCTTGGTTATTTTTTTTAAAATACCTAATTATTTCTTCGGCATTTGACCCATTTCCGGAAGCAAAAAGCACAATATTTTTCATTTCGTATTGATTTCTTCCCACAAAAAAAAGAATAAAAATTGGTAAAAAATAAAAAAAAGAAGCCTTTGTGAATTATTTTTTTTAAATTCGTAGTCACATTTAGTAACAAAAATGTTGTTTTAAAATAAAGTTTTTTATTTTTGCCAACAAATTAAATTAAAAATTAAAAGATTATGTCAGACATTGCATCAAGAGTAAAAGCGATTATCGTAGACAAATTAGGTGTTGACGAAAACGAAGTTGTAACAGAAGCAAGCTTCACTAACGATTTAGGAGCTGATTCATTAGACACTGTTGAGCTTATTATGGAGTTCGAAAAAGAATTTGATATTCAAATTCCAGACGACCAAGCTGAAAACATTGCTACTGTAGGTCAAGCTATCTCTTACATCGAGGAAGCTAAAAAATAATATTTAAGACATCCATAAAGGGCAACCTTTGTGGATGTTGTTATTTTTTACTTTCAGTTTTAAATCTTTTATAAGATTTTGCAAACATTGATTGTATTACAATCATACCAATAAAAAAAATATGTAATACCCATTGTTTCTTTTAGTAATTATTAAAAGCACTTTGGGTTTTTTTATATTAACCGAAAATTAAAAACTATGCAATTAAAGCGCGTTGTTGTAACCGGTCTTGGGGCATTAACTCCAATCGGAAATAATATTCAAGAATACTGGGAAGGATTAATCACTGGAAAAAGCGGTGCTGCTCCTATAACATATTACGATACAGAAAAACACAAAACTAAATTTGCTTGTGAAGTAAAAAACTTCAATATTGAAGATTACATGGATCGTAAAGAATCTCGTAGACTTGATAAATTTGCGCAATATGCAATTGCCGCAAGTGATGAAGCAATTAAAGACGCTGGAATTACCCAAGAAAATGTGAATAAACACAGAGTAGGTGTAATCTGGGGTGCTGGAATTGGTGGTTTAGAAACTTTTCAAGATGAAGTAATGTATTATGCTAAAGGAGATGGAACTCCAAAGTTTAATCCATTTTTTATCCCTAAAATGATTGCTGATATTGCACCGGCTCACATTTCTATGAGAAATGGCTATATGGGTCCAAATTATACAACAGTTTCAGCTTGTGCTTCTTCTGCAAACGCTTTGATTGATGCGTTTAACTACATCCGTTTAGGCATGTGTGACGTTATTATTTCTGGTGGTTCTGAAGCCGCTGTTACTATTGCAGGAATGGGTGGGTTTAATTCAATGCACGCACTTTCAACAAGAAATGAAAGCCCAGAAACAGCTTCAAGACCTTTTGATGCTACTCGTGATGGTTTTGTTTTAGGTGAAGGAGCAGGAGCATTGGTTTTAGAAGAATATGAACACGCTAAAGCACGTGGTGCTAAAATTTATTGTGAAATTGGTGGCGGAGGAATGTCTTCTGACGCTTATCATTTAACAGCTCCACATCCTGAAGGAATTGGAGTTATTGCTGTTATGGAAAACACCTTACGAGATGCAGGAATGGCTCCCGAAATGGTTGATCACATCAATACACACGGAACTTCAACACCTCTTGGTGATGTTGCAGAATTAAAAGCAATTAGCCATGTATTTGGTGATCATGCAAAATCTATAAACATCAATTCAACAAAATCAATGACTGGTCATTTGCTAGGGGCTGCTGGTGCTATTGAAGCTATTGCTTCTATTTTGGCAATGAAAAACAGTATTGTTCCTCCAACAATTAATCATACTACTGTGGATGAAAATATTGACCCTTCATTAAATTTAACGTTGAACAAAGCTCAAAATCGTGAAATTAAAGTTGCTATGAGCAATACTTTTGGTTTTGGAGGTCATAATGCGTGTGTATTATTTAAAAAATTAGAAGACTAATTTCATGCGTCGTTTATTAAAAAAAATAACAAAAAATTCCCGTTCTCCAGAAGACGGGATTTTTTTTAAAAAAATTACCTCTATTCTTGGTTTTGAACCCAAAGAATTAAAATATTATCAAAAAGCATTCACCCATCGCTCTACCAATAAAGTAGATGAAAAAGGGAATCCTTTTAACTATGAGCGATTAGAATTTCTTGGAGATGCTATGTTAGGAAGTGTAATTGCTGCTCATTTGTACAATGAAGTACCTTCTGGAGATGAAGGTTATTTAACAAAAATGCGTTCAAAAATTGTAAGTAGAGAACACTTGAATGAATTAGGTCGTGATTTCAATTTGGTTAGCTTTGTAGAAAGCAAAGTCAGTTCGAGTCAATTTGGAGAAAATATTCACGGTAATTTATTTGAGGCTTTTATAGGTGCAATTTATTTAGACAGAGGATTTGAATATTGTGAAAAATTTATTCGCACAAAAATCATCAAACAATATGTTGATATTGCCAAATTAGAAGGAAAAGTTATCAGTTATAAAAGTTTAATTATCGAATGGTGTCAAAAAGAAAAGATTCCTTTTTCATTTGACTTTGTGGAAGATAATGGTATAGAAGGGCAAAAATATTTTGGTGTAAAATTAATTATTGATCAAAAAATTATAGCAAAAGCTCGAGCAACTTCAAAGAAAAAAGCAGAAGAAAAAGCTTCACAAAGAGCTTATTTTGCGCTACAAGAAAAAATTTCTCAAAAATAATTCAAAACTAAAACGTTTGCGTTAGTAAATTAACGTTAAGAAGCGTTAAACTGCAAAATTTTAATAGATTTTAATACTATATTTACATTCTAATTGTATCTGATGGCCATTCATAAAATTCAAATAAACGATTTTATTTCAGATGATTATGAACTAATTGCGATTCATTCTTCGTTAGATGATTACAAATTAGCCTATGCCATCAATAAAATTTTGGACACTCGTTTAATTAAAAATGAGTCCAACATTGAAATCGCCATTCCGGAAGGAAAAAGCGCTTTTAGTAATTACATTTTTGATGATGAAAAAAGTGATGTTCAATGGAGTTTAATAGAAAACAAAACCACCATTGTAACTTCAAAAAAGAAAGTCGCTCAATTATTTGATCAAGTAGATATTACTGTTTTTCTTTTACCAGAATATAAAAAAGCAGATTATCTACTAAAAATTGAAAACATTGATTACGATTTTGATGAAGAGGATATGATAGAAAAATTGCTATCAATTAAAAATGTAACTACAGCTTATACAATTGAAACAACGAATTTAAAATCTAAAAATAATTTAATTTTTTAAAAAAATGTCGACGAACAAAAAGACTAAAATTGTAGCTACCTTAGGTCCTGCCTGTAGCTCAAAGGAAGTAATTAAAAACATGATTGATGCTGGAGTTAATGTTTTCAGAATTAATTTTTCGCATGCAGATTATACAGACGTGTCAGAACGCATCAATATCATTAGAGAATTAAACGACGAACACGGATATACCACTTCTATATTAGCTGATTTACAAGGTCCAAAACTACGCGTAGGTGTAATGAAAGAAGATGTTGTAGTAAGCAAAGGTGACATCATTACTTTTACCACTGCCGAAGACGTACTAGGAACTGCTTCTAGAGTATATATGAACTACAAAGAGTTTCCAAAAGATGTAAATCCAGGTGAAAGAATCTTATTAGACGATGGAAAACTAATTTTTGAAGTAACTAAAACCGATAAAAATACAGAGGTTGAAGCAATGGTGGTTCAAGGAGGTCCACTAAAATCAAAAAAAGGAGTTAACTTACCAAACACAAAAGTATCGTTACCTGCTTTAACTAAAAAAGACATCAAAGACGCTATTTTTGCTATTGAAAACAAAGTTGATTGGATTGCGCTTTCTTTTGTAAGAACACCTAAAGACTTAGAAGAATTACAAGATTTAATTGCAAAACATTCGGATCATAAAATTCCGATTGTTGCTAAGATTGAAAAACCTGAAGCGGTTGAAAATATTGACAAAATTGTTGCTTTCTGTGATGGATTGATGGTGGCTCGTGGTGATTTAGGTGTTGAAGTTCCTGCGGAAGAAGTACCATTGATTCAGAAAAAATTAATTCATAGAGCCAAAACAGCTCGAATTCCAGTAATTGTGGCAACACAAATGATGGAAACTATGATAACAAGCTTAACACCAACTCGTGCAGAAGTAAACGACGTTGCTAACTCTGTAATGGATGGTGCAGATGCTGTAATGTTGTCTGGTGAAACTTCAGTAGGAAATTACCCAGTGGAAGTAATTCAAACAATGACTCGTATTATTGAAAGCGTTGAAGATTCTCCACTAATTAAAGTGCCTTTAACACAACCACATGTTAGAACCAAACGTTTTATTACAAAATCGATTTGTTATCATGCAGCAATAATGGCAGATGCTATTAATGCAAAAGCAATTACAACGTTGACTAACTCTGGTTATACTGCATTTCAAGTTTCTGCATGGCGACCAAAATCGCACATTTTAGTATTTACATCTAACCGAAGAATATTAACGCAATTAAATCTTTTATGGGGTGTAAGAGCGTTTTTCTATGACAAATTAGTAAGCACAGACGATACTATTGACGATATCAATAAAATCTGTGTGGAAAAAAAATATGTAAACAAAGGAGACATGCTTATCAACTTAGCAGCTATGCCAGTAGTTGAAAAAGGAATGGTGAACACCTTGAGGGTTTCTGAAATAGACTAATATTTCAGCTTTTATAAATACAAAAAATCCGTTTTGAAATTCAGAACGGATTTTTTATTAAAACTCAAACCGCAATTGCACTGAAACACTTTTTTGAGGTAAAAAAGTTTTGCTTTTCTCTTCATTATTTAAATTGTGCACTGAAATACCTAATAACCTTACAGAATTTTTCAAACGTTCTTGATACAATAAATCTTTAGCCACATCTGCAATAATGGCTTTGTCATTTACAAAATAAGGTAATGTTTTACTTCTCGTTTGTAAAGTAAAATCGGAATATTTGATTTTTAATGTGATGGTTTTTCCAGAAATTTTGCTTTTTTGCAAGCGTTTTTCTAGTTCTTTGGCAATATTTAGCAGTCGCTCTTCCATATAAATTTCAGAAGATAAATTTTCGTTAAACGTACGTTCAGCACCAACAGATTTTATTTTTCTATTCGGTTTAACTGCACTGTTATGAATGCCTCTCACAATTTGATAATAATGTAAACCACTATTGCCAAAATGTTTTTCTAAATATTCTAATGGTTTTTGTTTCAAATCAAAACCTGTAAAAAGGCCTAATTGGTACATTTTTTCTGCAGTAACTTTTCCTATACCATAAAACTTTTTTACATCTAATTTTTCTAAAAAAGCTTCCACCTCATCTGGGTTCACTGTTTTTTGTCCGTTAGGTTTATTGTAATCGGAAGCAATTTTTGCCACAAATTTATTCACCGATATTCCCGCTGAAGCCGTAAGACCTACTTCTTCAAAAATGCGTTTTCTAATTTCCTGTGCAATCAAGGTAGCACTTGGATTTCCTTTTTTATTTTCGGTAACGTCTAAATAGGCTTCATCAAGCGACAACGGCTCAACTAAATCCGTATAATCGAGAAATATCTTTCGAATTTTTTTGGAAATTTCTCTATAACGGTCAAAACGAGGGCGTACAAAAATTAACTCAGGACACAATTTTTTAGCCTGTATGCCGCTAATTGCACTTCTAACGCCATATTTTCTTGCTTCATAACTTGCTGCGCTTACAACGCCTCTAATTTCGCTGCCGCCAACGGCTAAAGGTTTTCCTCTCAACTCAGGATTGTCCATTTGTTCCACAGATGCGTAAAATGCATCCATGTCGATATGAATAATTTTCCTATTGTTGTTTTGAGTAAGCATATTACAAATTTATAGTATATTTGATTAGAATATTAAATACTAACTCATTTTAGACCATATCCTTTTGAATTCATGAAAGAAATTGAACGTAAATTTTTAGTCACTTCAACCGATTTTATTTCAGAAAGTAGTTTTTCAAACCGAATTGTTCAAGGTTATTTGAATTCGCATCCTGAACGTACGGTTAGAATTCGCATCAAAGGAAACAAAGGTTTTATTACCATCAAAGGCAAAGGAAACGAATCAGGAACCACCCGTTTTGAATGGGAAAAAGAAATTCCAGTTGCTGAAGCCGAGCAATTATTGCCTTTATGTGAAAAAGGAGTTATTGATAAAATTCGCTATGAAATACCTCTTGGAAAGCACATATATGAAGTTGATGTTTTTAATGGAGAAAATAATGGCTTAATAGTAGCCGAAATTGAGCTTAAAAACGAAAATGATACATTTGAAAAACCAAATTGGCTAGGCAAAGAAGTTACTGGAGATAATCGTTATTATAACGCTTATCTGAGTAATTTTCCCTATAAAGATTGGAATTAATTATTCTACAAGCTCAAGATTAACTTTGATGTGTCCTCCGTATTTTGAAGGTGCAATTTTCATAAAAGCAGCTTTTGACAAATCAATATCTCTTCCTTTTACAAATGGACCTCTATCGTTAACCGTAACAATAACAGATTTTTTAGAAACAATACTTGTTACTTTTACCTTTGTGCCAAATTTAAGCGTTCTATGAGCAGCTGTAAATTTTTTGTTGTTGAAAATTTGTCCGCTCGCTGTTCTTCTTCCTGTAAATCTATCATGATAATAAGAAGCATGAGCATTTCCTTTAAAAAATTTTGTTTTTAAATTATCGATAGAATCTTGCTTTTTGGTGGCAATAATTGCTAGAGAATCTTGCTTTTTAATACTATCCAAAATAGCTGTTTCTCTGACCAAATTTTTACTTGTATCAGAGAAACTGCTTATTGCTGTAATAAGTACCACAAACGGAATGATATATTTTAGTTTTTTCATCTTTAATTTGTTTTAAATCCTTATTACCAAATAGTGTACCAAAGGATTAGTTTAACCAATTAGCCCATGGTAATCTTGATAAAATTAGAAGTAATCCTAATGTATAAAAAATGGCTATTTTTTTGAATTTACCATTGTTACTTTCTTCTTTTTTATGCTTTGACCATCCAATTGTAATTAGTGTTAATGCAATAATATTAATTAATGGATGCTCTAATGAAGTTAATCTTAAAGCTGCTTCTTTCATTTGCCCGAAAGATTCTAATCCAAGTGGAGAGACAAAATATAGCATTAAACCTGCTAATAATTGCATATGACATACAATCAAAGCAAACAATGAAATACTTCTATCTTTTGACTTAAACAAACCTTTAGATGTAAGTCCAAAAATAGCGTTAATAGTTGCAATAAATAATAAACCCAAAGCCGCATAAGCTAAATAAGAGTGAACAGAAAGAATCGTGTTATACATAGTTAGTTTTTTTATTGTGAATTACAAATATAAGAAATAAAAAACCTCTCACTCAAAAAATGAGCAAGAGGTTTAAATATGTTTTCTAAATTGAATTAGAAGTTATAACGAATTGTAAAGTTCCATGTTCTTCCGAAACCGAAATAACCTTGGTTTCCATCTGCAATTCCTTTATAAACTCTACCAGCAGATTGATATGTAGGACCAGAAGTTCCACTAATAAATGCATCAGTTTTAATATTTGAAGTTAACTCAGATAAATAAACCTCATCAAAAACGTTATTCATGTTAAATCTAAAGTTAACAGAATTCTGTTTGTCTTTACCAACTAACATTTTATATGAAATACCTGCATCTACTAAATCATAGCTTGGTAATTCTAAATTATCTTTAGCAGCAACGTTTGCGTATAATTTATCATAATTTCTCCAATCAGCATCAATTGAAAAGTTTTTAATAAACTCATACTTAGCACCTAATCCCCATGTAGTTTGAGCAGCATCTCCAACTTTTCCACCATCTAAATCAGTTTCAGCAACTAACAATGGATTTAAACTTTCGTCATATTTTGTGCTAATTGCTTTATCAACATATTCCCAATTACCCATAGAAGCAAAACCTTTTACATCTATATTTGAAGTTGGCTTGAAAACAAAATCTAATTCTAAACCTGTATGAACTTGTTTAACCCCTTGATTAGATGTGAAAATAACATCTCCTGCAAGTACTGGAGTAGTACCAATAGTTCCATTAGTAGCTTGAACCGCTGAAGTTGTAACAACTCTATCTTCCCATGTAGTTCTGTATGCATTTAAACTTCCAGAAAACATTTTTGATTTGAAAGTATATCCAGCTTCTAATCCTAATACTTTTTCGTTTTCAGTTAATGGATTAACTTGATTTGTAAAGTTTAAGAAAATATTATCATGGTATGGTTGACGTGAGTAATAACCTCCGTTTGCATAAACTGAATGTTTTTCTGCAAAATTATAAGCAGCCCCTCCTTTTACATTATACCCTACATTAGAAACTTTTTCTGAATCTTGGAATTCATCTTGATAGTCATAATAATCAAATCTTTGGTGTGATTGATTAGAAATAGCTCCTTGGAAGAATGCAGAAAAATTATCATTAGAATACTCTACTTGACCAAAAACACCTCCGTAAGAGATTGTTTCGCTATAGTCATAATCAACTTTTTGATTATCTGCAGCAGTATTAAAAAATGCGTTCCATGGATCAATATTGTATGATTCATTCACGGTATTTGTTGCACTTGGCAATGTGTTTGGATTAGGAATAACGTGATTATTATCTCTTAAAAATCTACTTTCTGACCATCCATTTAATCCTAAATAATTAACTATTTGGCGGTAATGATCTCCTTTATACGTTCTTAAATCTAAACCAAAATTCAAATTTAAATTATCATTTAGTTCTTTTTTGAAGTTTGATACGATTCCGTACCAAGCATGATTATTCATTGAAGCTCTAATTGCATAATTTGAACCAGTACCAATTCCATCAGCATCAGCTGAGTTATTTGCATAGATTTGATTGAAATCAATATAAGTATTTTGATTTGCTCCTGTATATGGATTTAATTGAGAAACACTTCTCTTTCCTCCTCCATAATTACCAGTTCCTCCTCCACGACCCCATGAAGCATATAAAACTGTAGATAATGAAGTCGTACTATTGATGTTGAAATCCCAGTTTAAATTAGCAACTGGTTTGTGATAGAAATTTGTTCTCTCTGAAATATACTTTCCATTCAAATAACCATAATTGTTATTGTATTTTCTACCAAAACCTAAATAATCAGATATCTTTTTAGTGAAATTTTGGTCGTGAGATTGTGGTGCTCCTGTAATTAAGAAGTTGAAGTTATGTCTATCATTCGGTTTGTAACCAAAAGAAATGAAATAATTTTGTCCTTCTCCTCTAGTTCCTTGGTTGTAACCATCACCTTGCCAGTGAGACATCATGATACTCATACCAAAACCTTTTGCGCTCATACCTGTATTGTAAGCAGCAGTAGTCTTAAAATAATCACTATTAGCTACACCCATAGAAGCAAATCCTCCCTCTTTTTTGTCTGTTGCTTTAGTAACAAAGTTAACTGTACCTCCTACAGAAGAAATAGCTAATTTTGAAGAACCTAAACCTCTTTGCACTTGGATAAAGTTAGCAATATCAGACATCCCTGACCAGTTTGACCAGTACATTTTACCGTCTTCCATCCCATTAATTGGTTGTCCATTTAACAAGAAAGCGGTGTTGTCTTGTTGAAATCCACGAACCGTAATTCTTGAATCTCCATAACCTCCAGATTGACCCGCTACATAAACTGATGGCGTATTTACCATTGCTTGTGTAACGTCTGCTGTTCCAACTTTAGATTGGATTTCAACAGCTTTAATTGTAGAAACGGCAATTGGTGTTTTGCGTTCTTTCGCAACGTCAATAATTCCTTTACCTACAATTACAACATCTTCTAGTTGTCCTGATTCTGGCGAAATAACGATTGATCCAACATTCGTAACATCTCCAGAAGTTGTAAATGAAACTGTTTTAGTTTCAAATCCTAAATAAGTAATTACAAGCTCTCCAGCTTTTTCTGTTGTTGTTAATACAAATTTTCCATCGAAATCTGTAGAAGTCCCCGTTGTTGTTCCTTTAATAACAACACTAGCTCCAGCTAAAGGCTGATTTAACTCGCCATCCATTACGCCCCCCGTAATTTTTGATTGAGAAAATACTGTTATGGTTGATAAAAATAAGAAACCATAAAGTAATACATTTTTAAAAATTTTCATTTGTTGTGTTTTTAAAATATTTCCGCAAATTTCTTACAAGATTTTATTTCTAATGTTAAGTTAATGTTAACAAAGCTATTCAATCTATTAAAAAACAACGGATTATCTTTTTAACGTTTTTTTTTGTTTTTTATCGATGATTTTGTGCGTAAAAAAAGAAATCCTCACTTTTTCAAGCAAGGATTATAACTATTATTAATTATTAGCAATTTAACTTAGGTATTTTTTTATTAAAAATGAAGTTGAACTATCATGTTCTTGGACTTTTTCATTCACAATTTCATCTAAAATTGAACTTGCTAATTGTTTTCCAAGTTCTACACCCCATTGATCGTAACTGAATATATTCCAAATAACACCTTGAACAAAAATTTTGTGCTCATATAGCGCAACTAAAGCTCCTAAAGTTTCTGGCGTTAGTTTATTAATTAACAATGTGTTTGTGGGTTTATTGCCTGTAAAGACTTTAAATGGCAATAAAAATTCTGCTCTATCACCAACAACTCCTTGCTTTTCAAATTCTGTTTTTACTTGGACTGGTGTTTTTCCCATTAACAAAGCTTCAGTTTGCGCAAAAAAGTTAGACATCAACTTATCATGATGGTCTTTATTGCCATATAATGCTTCTTTAAAACCAATAAAATCAGTTGGGATTAACTTTGTTCCCTGATGAATTAATTGAAAAAACGCATGTTGGGAATTAGTCCCAGGTTCTCCCCAAATAATTGTTCCTGTTTGATAATTTACTGGTTTTCCATCTCTACCAATGCTTTTTCCGTTACTTTCCATTATTCCTTGTTGTAAATAAGGTGCTAATTTTTGCAAATATTGTGTGTAAGGAATTAGAGCCTCACTTTCAGCTCCAAAAAAATTGTTATACCAAATGCTTAACAAAGCTAATACAACTGGGATATTTTTATCAAATGATTCATTTTTAAAATGTTCGTCCATTTGATTAGCTCCTTTTAATAAGTTGTTAAAGTTATCAAAGCCTACTGCTAAACTAACAGATAATCCAACTGCACTCCATAATGAAAAACGCCCTCCAACCCAATCCCACATTGGAAAAACGTTGTTAGCTTCTATTCCAAATTCTGTTACTTTTTGGATGTTGGTTGAAACAGCAACAAAGTGTTTTGCTACATCTTCTTGCTTAGCAGATTGTAAAAACCAACTTCTGATTGTTTCTGCATTTGATAAGGTTTCTTGTGTTGTAAACGTTTTTGAAACAATTACAAAAAGAGTAGTTTCTGGATTTATTTTTTTGATTATTTCATTAACATGATCTCCATCTACATTTGATACAAAGTGAACATTTAAATGATTTTTGTAAAACTGCAAAGCTTCCACAATCATGGCAGGCCCTAAATCTGAACCACCAATTCCAATGTTTACAATATCTGTAAATTGTTTTCCTGAAAATCCTTTTCTTGCTCCAGAAATAACCTCGTCTGAAAAAGTCTTAATTTTATTTTTAACCGAATATACCTCTGGCATTACATTTACACCATCAACAATTACACTTTTATTTTCAGGTGCTCTCAATGCTGTGTGCAATACGGCTCTGTTTTCAGTTTGATTAATTAAATCTCCTTGGAAATATTTAGAGATTGCATCTTTCAATTGTGCTTCGTTTGCTAATTCAAAAAGTAAATTAAACGTTTCTTGTGTTGCAATATTTTTTGAATAATCAACCAAAAAATCATTCCATTGAATGTGCATTTTTTCTGTTCTACCACTGTCTTTAGCAAACAAATCTTGCATTTGGACATTTTTCATTTTGTCAAAATGAGATTGAATTTTTTGCCAAGTTGCAGTTTGCGAAGGATTTATGTTTTTAAGTGCCATTATTCTTTAAATTTTATTGCTGTTATACTATCTAATTCCCTTTTAAGAGGTTCAATATATTTTAGATATTTTTGTTTATCTGATTTACCCATTGGTTCTGTATTTGGTAATTTTAATCGTAATGGATCAACTTGCACTCCATTTTTCCAAAAACGATAACACACGTGTGGACCTGTTGCTAAACCTGTACTTCCTACTTTTCCAATGGTTTGTCCTTGCGAAACACTTTGTCCGTTACGCACTAAAATTTTAGACATGTGTAAATATTGTGTGGAGTAGGTAGAACTATGTCTAACTTTTACAAAATTTCCATTTCCAGCGGTATATCCAGTTCGTTCTACTACACCTGATGCAGTTGTTTTAATTGGCGTTCCGTGTGGTGCTGCATAATCCGTGCCGTTGTGTGCTTTGAATCGCATTTGTACTGGATGAAAACGTCTGCCAGAAAAACGTGAAGATATTCTGAAATAATCTAATGGTGCTTTTAAAAACATACTTTTTAAGCCTTTACCATTTTCATCATAATAATCTTCTTTTTTCTGCTTTTCATTTAATTTATAAGGAAAGGCAAAAATCTTTTTCCCTTTATGCTCGAAGTAAGAAGCTTCAATACTTTCAACTCCTACATAAATGGTATCGTCTATATATCTTTCATTAATAGTAACGGCAAATTTATCTCCTTTCTGAATTTTAAAAAAGTCGATTGTATAAGCATATATGTTTGCTAATTTTGGAGCTAATGCTGGGCTAACACCTGCATTACTTAAGGTTTCTGAAAGCGAACCATTAATCTCTGCCGCAACTACTCGACGCTTAACAATTGTTGGTTTTTGTTTATTAGACACAACTAAAGAATCTCTAAAATCAACAACTGTATAATTGATTCTATCTTCTATATAAACCAATGCTTGTAATGTGTTTGGTTTTTTCTTGTCTAAAAATAAGATATAAGGTTTTCCAGCTTTAATTCTTTTTACATTAAAAGAATCTTTGACTTTTTCGGTTACCTCATGTATTTTAAGACTATCTTTTAATGGAAACTTTTCTAGAAGTGCACTAAAAGTATCCCCAGAACGAATCGTATCTTGAACTACTTTATAGTCATTAAATGTAAACCCATACTCTTTAATTATAGGTTCTTTTTTAACAATTTGTTTTTTATTTTCTTTCTTATCATTTGGATTACATGCTGTAAAAAAAGTGACAAAAAAAAGTGCTAAAATTAAATATCTCAATGTTGTTGTTTTTGCAAATGTTGTTATTCTCCCCAATTGTCTAATTCTTCTTTTGTCCATAGCTCTGGGAAGAAAATTCTTTTTTGATATTTTGGTAACATGTATTTTTTCCAATCACTTCCTCCAGTAGCTTCATGATTTCCTGGCACACTTTCAATGTATTTTTTTGCTGCATTAAAATGTCCCATAACCCATGTAATATTAACTGTTACATCATAATGACGCATTGCTGCGACTAACTCTGGATTTTTTTGATCTATTTCTGGAAGTTGCTTAAATTTTCGCCACAAATTAATTGTGTTGTATTCTTCCATCCAATCTAAGAATACTTTTTTGTATTTTCTCTCAAATTCTAAAATTAAATACGATTTTTCGCCCGTGTGATAATCCTTTCCTGCGGCTTGCCAATATAAATGCTCAAAAGCGTGTTCGTATGGCGTATTTCTATCAATAGTAGCTCTAAAACGATTATCAATAAGATTAATTAAATCGGTTGATGAAAATTCAATTAAACGATATTGAGCTGACTGAAATCCGCTTGCTGGTGTTAATGTATTTCTAAATTTTAAATATTGTTCAGGCTCCATTCCATCTTTCATGATATCAAAAGACGTGGTTAACATGTCAAAATAACGACTAATTCTTCCTAATTTTTCTGTAAAATAAGCCGTGGTTGGTTGTTCTGTATGACAAAGCTGGTTCATTTCCCAAAGAATCATTTTAAACAAAAGTTCGTTCACTTGATGATACATTACAAAAACCATTTCGTCAGGCAAAGTGGTACGCTGAATTTGTAAATTCAACAAAGCATCGGTTTGTATATAATCCCAATATGTGATTGGCTTTGCCCAAAGTAAGCCTTCTAAATGTGTTGATGTATTTTGGTTGATTGCATCAAACTTATCATTCAACTGATTTAATTGTTCTTGGATTTTTGGAGTGATTTCCATTATTTGTTAACTTTAATTTTAAATGAATGCTTTAAACCTTTAAACGCTTCCAAATCGGCTTTTAAAGAACCTACTGCTAAACTTGCTTTTAATCGAATTGGTATTTTATTATCGTCATCTGATATCCAAACAGTTAAGCTTTCTTCTTCTTTAAAAACTCTTCCTGCTTGTACATATGGTCGAAACATCATACAAGAAACTTTTCCAAATTTAGTGCTTATATCTTCTCTTCCTAAAAATTTTAACTTAAACTTTGTAGTTTCATTATCAAAAAACATATCGATAGCAATTGATTCGCCTACTTTAAGTTTGTCAATTTTTGGATGATTTCTTAAATAGTAAAATGAAGAAACAATATCTTGAACTTCTTCAGGAACGCTGAATGTTTTCTCGGTTTTCTTTTTATAATCTTTAACTAAGACTGTATTTTTTGTTTGGTTAAAAAACCCTTCTTGATTTTTTGTGTAGCCGCCTTCGTCAATTTTTCTAACAAATTGATATGGTTTTCCGGTTTCTTTATCAAAATAACTTTCGTAATTGTCATCTACTTTAAAGAAGAACTTACTCATTCCTACCGTCCAGCCTTTTCCAATTACATGATGAACTTTTTTATTGTTTTTTACGGCATCTTTAATTTCCAAAGTTGCATACCCCGCATTTACAAATCCGTAGTGAATTCTAAGTTTAAACCATTCGCCAGTTGTGTATGCATTTTCTCTTTGAACAAATGAGTTTGTAAAGATAAAAAGACCTAGAAGTAAGATAATTTTTTTCATATTTTATTCATTTTTAAAATGAAAATGCAATTTTTGTTCCAAAAATAGTAAAACAAAAAAACCCAGTCAAAAATATGACTGAGTTTTTATGCTATTAACCAACCAAAAAACTATAAATTATGAAAATTTACTACAAAAGCAGAGCAAACTACCTCTCTGTTTTTGCGAGTGCAAATGTAGAAAGGTTTTTTAAATTATTCTCAATAAAAAATAAACTTTAACATATTTTTATCAAAAATTACATTACTACAACGTTGTATTTTGATGATTGTTTAATAAAAATGCTTTTTTATAGCGTTCCTCGCAATGCTTGTTCTCTTTCAATTGACTCAAAAAGCGCTTTAAAGTTACCTGCACCAAAGCCTTTTGCTCCCATTCTTTGAATAATTTCAAAGAAAAGAGTTGGTCTGTCTTCAACTGGCTTGGTAAAAATTTGCAATAAATAGCCATCTTCATCAGCATCAACTAAAATAGATAACTCTTGCAATTTTTTAATATCTTCTTTCATCATATCTCTATGAACTCCCAAGCGATTCGGAATTTCATCATAATAAGCTTGTGGTGGTGGTGGTAAAAACTCAACCCCACGCGCTTTTAATCCAGACACCGTTTTGATAATATCATCAGTAGCTACAGCTAAATGTTGGCAACCTGGTCCTTCATAAAAATCTAGATATTCTTCAATTTGTGATTTTTTATTTCCCTTTGCAGGTTCATTAATTGGGAATTTAATTCTTCCATTTCCATTACTCATCACTTTACTCATTAAAGCTGAATACTCTGTATGGATTTGCGTATCATCAAACGATAAGAAATTTTCAAATCCCATTACATCTTCATACCATTTAACCCATTGATTCATTTCTCCCCAACCAACGTTTCCTACCATGTGATCTACATACTTAAGTCCAAGGGGTTCAGGATTATATTCTGATTTCCATTCTACGAAACCTGGCAAAAACACACCGCTGTAGTTTTTACGTTCAACAAAAATGTGAACTGTCTCGCCATAGGTATAAATACCTGAACGAACAACTTCTCCATGCTCATCTTTTTCAACTGTTGGTTCCATAAACGACACAGCGCCACGTTTTGTGGTTTCTTCCCAAGCTGATTTTGCATCATCAACCCAAAGCGCTATAACTTTTACTCCATCTCCATGCTTCGCAAGGTGTTCATTGATAGGTGAACTACTGTTTAATGGTGTTGTTAGAACCAAACGGATTTTGTCTTGTTTTAAAACATAACTTACAGAATCTTTTGAACCTGTTTCTAAACCTCTATATGCATGCGATTGGAAACCAAATGCTGTTTTATAATAATGAGCCGATTGTTTTGCATTTCCTACATAAAACTCAACATAATCAGTTCCTAAAAGTGGAAGAAAGTCTTGTGCTCCTTCAAATATTTTTTCTAATCCGTACTCTACAGATTTTACTTCTTTTGCCATATTCTAATATATTTTATTAGGTAAAAAATTACCAAAATTGTGTTTAAATTAATTATTCGTCTAACCAAGATTTAAAGTAATCATCGTCAGAAATTGCCATTGCGTCTTCAGTTACCATTAAAGGTTTAAATGTATCAACCATTACTGCTAATTCTAAAGTTTCTTTCTTACCTATACTTCTTTCTGCAGCTCCTGGATGCGGCCCATGAGGAATACCAGCAGGATGTAAAGAAATATTTCCAGCTTTAATATCATTTCTGCTCATGAAATCACCATCAACATAGTACAACACCTCATCAGCATCAATATTACTATGGTTATAAGGCGCTGGAATAGCTAAAGGATGGTAATCGTATAATCTTGGTACAAATGAACAAATTACAAAAGCGCTCGTTTCAAAAGTTTGATGAATTGGCGGAGGTAAATGAATTCTACCTGTAATCGGCTCAAAATCATGAATTGAAAAAGCATATGGATAATTAAATCCGTCATATCCAATTACATCAAATGGATGTGAAGCATAAACTAATTCGAAAATTTCGTCTTTCTTTTTAACTTTAACTACGAAATCTCCTTTTTCATTATAAGTTTCTAATTCTTCTGGACGGCGAATATCTCTTTCACAAAAAGGAGAATGTTCTAATAATTGTCCAAACCAGTTTCTGTATTGTTTTGGTGTATATACTGGCGCATGAGATTCTACAATAAACAAACGATTGTCTTCAGTATCAAAATCAATTTTATAAATCATTCCGCGTGGAACAACTAAATAATCCCCATACTGAAAATCTAAATTTCCAAGCATTGTTCTTAATTTCCCTGTTCCTTTATGAATAAAAATGACTTCGTCTGAATCTGTATTTTTATAAAAATAATCGGTTGTAGATTTTCTAGGTGCAGCTAAAACAATGTGGCAATCAGAATTTGTTAAAACAATTTTTCTACTTTCTAAAAAATCGTCTTGTGGTGCCACATCAAAACCTCGTAATTTATAGGACTGAATATTATTTGATTTTGCGATTTTTGGCGCAACACTATATTGTCTTCTTATTTCTTTAACCTGAGTTGGTCTTTGCTCGTGATATGAATTGGTTGACATTCCGTCAAAACCTACTGTTCCGAACAACTGTTCATAATACAAATCGCCATTTGGTTTACGAAATTGTATATGACGTTTACGAGGAATTTCTCCTAATTTATGATATATTGGCATTGTGTTTTTTGTTTAAATGTTAAAATAAAAAGTTAAAGCACTAGCTAAACTTTACTCATTAATCAAAAAAAAGCACCACTCACTCAGGATTTCTCTTGATGAGGAATTTAAGATGCGACAATAAACCTATCCAAAATGGTTTCATACAATACAAATATCGTAAAAAAATGAAAAAAGCCACTAAAAAGTGGCTTAATTTTATTGTTGATTTTCTTTCCCTAATTTGGCATTTCGTTTTCCATAAAGAAAATACACTATTATTCCGATAACCAACCACCCTAAAGAAAGCATTTGAGCTTCTTTACTTAAGTTAATCATCAAATATGTATTAATAAGTATTCCGCAAACGGCAATTACAGGTAAAGCAGGTACTTTAAATGTTCTTTCTATGTTTGGTTGTTTAACTCTTAGTATCCATACCGCAACACAAACCATGGTAAAGGCAAATAGCGTCCCAAAACTTGTCATGTCGGCCAATTTATTAATTGGAGTAAATGCAGCAACAATAGCAATCACACCTCCTAATATCATTAAATTTGTTTTTGGTGTTCCAGAAATTGGATTAATTCTTGAAAATACTTGAGGAATAAGTCCGTCTTTTGACATTCCTAAGAAAATTCTAGATTGACCCATAATCATAACCATTAATACAGAAATTAATCCGACAGTAGCAGCAATGGTGATAATATATCCTGCCCATGCTTGACCAGCAATATCAAAAGCATAAGCAACTGGAGCTTTAATTGCATCTGGATATTGTCCTAGTGGATCAAAATCTTTATAATTCATCATTCCTGTTAATACAAGTGAAACAAGAATATATAAAAGCGTACAAATTAATAAAGACGCAATAATTGCAAAAGGAACGTCTTTTTTAGGATTTTTAGCTTCTCCCGCCTGTGTTGATACAGCATCAAATCCAACATAAGCAAAAAAGATTGCCGCGGCTCCAGAAACAATTCCAGCTATACCATATGCATCATGAGTGGTTTCTTTATCTATAATTTGTGTTGCCTCAGGAATAAATGGCGTCCAATTTTCAATATTAATAAAGAAAGCTCCAGCAATAATTACAAATATAATAGCTGAAACTTTAAGAATAACTATTAAATTATTTGCTTTAGCTGCACTTTGAGTTCCTTTGATTAATATAGAAATCACAAACAAAACTATTAAGAAAGCAGGTAAGTTCATTGAAAACCCTTCTCCTGTATAACTCGCTGGATCTGAAGTTAGCCATTCCGGAAGCTTTATTCCAAACATTTTGAGTAGTTTATTAAAATATCCGGACCAAGACACTGCGACAGTCATTGACCCCATGGCATATTCTAATATTAATCCCCAACCAATTATCCATGCAAAAATTTCGCCAATTGTTCCATAGGCATAAGCATAAGCCGAACCTTCAACAGGTAAAATTGATGCAAACTCTGAATAGCAAAGGGCTGCAAAAACACATGCTATACCGGCGATGATAAAAGAAATTGCCAAAGCAGGGCCAGCATGATAATAAGCACCTGTTCCTGTTAAAACAAAAATTCCTCCACCAATAATAGCTCCTACTCCAATTGCAGTCAAACTCCATTTTCCGAGAACTTTCTTCAATTCACTTTTTTTCATATCAGCTTCAAAAGCAGAAACTGGTTTAACTCTCCAAATAGACATAAATAATTATTTAAAATTTGAGTTCCAAAAATAAACTTTTTTGAAAACAATACGACAGAAAATTACATTTAATGTATTTTTTTTGTGATTTTTTGATTTTAAAACCAAAAACCTACCGAAAACCAAGTGAAGTGATCACCCGTTTCAGGCGACCAAGAATGTTTTATTTCTAAAGGTCCAATAATAGATTCCATCCCATAGCCAATACCATAACCCGTATATCGAGGCTTTACCAACCAGCCTTCTGTATGTTCAAAAATCCTATTACCCACATTAGCAAAATTTGCTGTAAAATTTAGATGGTGCTTTTTATAAAATTCATAATCTGTTGTTATAGATCCTTTTACATAGCTATCTCCTGCTAAACTTAAAAAATCATACCCAAGAAATGGCTTGATATTATTAACCGAAACAAAACCATAACCACCTAAAACAAAATCAAAAAATGAAATTGTTCGTTCGCCAATAGCAAATCCGCCTTCAGTTTGCAACTTAATTGTAGCTCTTTTAACGGGTTGAAATACAATTCCTATATCTGCTTTTGCTATAGAAAAACGTTCAAACTCATTTGTATAATCTGAAGAATATAAAAATGTTTTTAAATCTCCGGAAAAATACCAGCCTTTCTTTGGAAAATATTTTTGATTAAATGTGTCATACTTTAAATAGCCAAAAGCGGATAAATAATTGCTTTTATCAAAAACAGGCTTCGTATTTTGAAGTGTTTCTGATTCAATATTTAAATATTTAAACTCTAATCCAGCACCAAAAGAAAATTTTTGAGCGAAAATTGTTTGCACATATGCTTGATTAGTTAAGTCGGCAAAATCTATATTCACAGAATTTATTCCTAAATCGGTAAAAATTACGCCATTTTCAAAATCGGTAGCAATGTTTCTGTTGAAAGAATTAAATTTTGAATTAAAACCAAAGCTCCAATAAAATCCATTATCAATATAATAATCAAAATTATACCTGAAATTATCGCCCAAAATAACATCTAAAGAAGCAACATCGTTTTTTACAATCATTTTCTTGTGCGTATAGTTAACTAAAACACCACTTTTATATAAATCATCATAATGCAATCCGAATTTTAAAAATGTATTGTTCTTATTTTCTTTAAGATTTAATGTTAATCTTTCTCCTTTTTGTGTTTTTTCAAAAGAATAACTTATCGCACTAAAATTTTGTGTTGCATTTAAATTTGAAATTCCTTTTTCTATCTGCGTTACTGGAATTTTTGTGTTCTTTTTAATTTTTAACTTCCCTACAATATATGCTCTAGTATAATTTTCTAATTTATTAAAGGTAATATCTCTAATAAATATAGAATCATTTTGAACCACTCTGTATAAGGGTTTTTCATCTACATTTCTCAAAGGCAACAACTCTTTGATATATTCTTTGGCTTTTTCGTTTCCTTTTTTAATAATTTCTTGTCCTTTATCAAAAGATACAACTGAATAACCTTTAATGTCTGGTTGGATATAAATATTGGTTAAACTTCGTTTTCCTTCCATTTTTTCAATCATCGAAAAATTATTAATTTGAGATAAAACAGCGGTGACATCTTTTAATTGTTCTCTATTTTTTAAACCATCTTGCACATCAATTCCAATGATAAAATCAACGTCTCTATTTTTTAATTCTTCAATAGGATAATTATTAACTACACCACCATCTATTAGCAATCTTCCATTAATTTCAACAGGATTATACAATGTTGGTAAAGCACCACTTGCAATTATTGCTTGCGCTAAAATGCCTTCATCTAAAACAATTTGCTCTCCGGTTTCAACGTCGGTAGCAATACAAAGAAAAGGAATGGGTAGTTTATCAAAATCTCTCACATCACTTACATGTTGTGTTAATCTTGACATCAAATTAAAATTATATAGTCCTTTTGAAAGTCCAGAAGGCAATCCTAATTTAAAATTATTGAACGGAAGTGTTAAGGCATAAATTTCGTCATTTCGTTTTTCATAAAATGATTTTGATTCGCGCGGTGTATAATCTTGAAGTAAAGCATCAACATCTATTTTAGAAAAAATAGAGTCTAGTTGATTTCCTGTATAACCCGAAGCATATAAACCACCCACAACAGCTCCCATACTAGTTCCCGCGATATAATCTACTTGTATACCCAGCGAATCAATTACTTTTAAAACACCAATATGAGCTAATCCTTTAGCGCCACCACCGCTTAAAACAAGTCCGATTTTTGGTCGCGCATTTTCTTGTCCTAAGCTGATTTGGGTTAAAAATAGTAGGCTTACAAACAAGAAGATTTTTTTCATGTGCATTATTTATTATTCTTGTAAAAGTCGGAAATTTTTTTGGCTTTTGAAACACCTACAACCTCAGAAATTGCTTTTTCGTCGGCATTTTGCAATCTTTTAACACTTTTAAAATGTTTCATTAATGCAATCATCGTTTTTTCACCGATTCCTGGAATACTTTCCAAACTATTGGTTAAAGCCGATTTACTTCGTTTATCGCGATGATGCGTAATTCCAAATCGATGTGCTTCGTTTCGTAAATACTGAATCACTTTCAAGGTTTCCGATTTTTTATCCAAATACAACGGCACCGAATCACCCGGATAAAACAATTCTTCCAAACGTTTTGCAATTCCGATAATGGCAATTTTTCCTCTTAAACCTAAATCATCAATGCTTTTTAATGCTGATGATAATTGCCCTTTTCCTCCATCAATAATAATCAATTGTGGTAAAGGTTGATTTTCATCTAACATACGTTTGTATCTTCGATACACCACTTCTTCCATCGAAGCGAAATCATTTGGACCTTCAACCGTTTTGATATTGAAATGACGATAATCTTTCTTACTCGGTTTTCCATCTTTAAACACCACGCAAGCCGAAACTGGATTCGTTCCTTGAATATTTGAATTATCAAAACACTCGATGTGTCTTGGCTCTACTGATAATCGCAAATCTTTTTGCATTTGTGCCATAATGCGATTCGTATGACGTTCTGGATCAACGATTTGAATTTGTTTTAATTGATCTAATCGGTAATATTTGGCATTACGTTCTGATAAATCTAAAATTTGCTTTTTATCACCTAATTGAGGAACGGTAACTTTTATATTTTCACCCAAATCAATCGCAAAAGGAACCACAATTTCTCGTGCATTCAAATGAAAACGTTCGCGCAATTCTACTACGGCTAATTCCAACAATTCTTCATTAGTTTCGTCTAATTTTTTCTTTAATTCCAACGTATGCGAACGCACGATTGCACCATGCGAAATCTGTAAAAAGTTCACATATGCCATCGTTTCATCGGAAATAATAGAAAACACATCCAAATTGGTGATTTTCGGATTCAAAACCGTAGAACGCGATTGGTAATTTTCTAAAACTTCAATTTTTTCTTTGATTTTTTGCGCTTCTTCAAACTTCATTTCCATCGCCAAATCGGTCATTAATTTCTTGAAATCTTTCAAACTTTCTTTGAAATTTCCCTTTAAAATTTGACGGATTTTTTCGACTTGATTTTGATAGTTTTCAGCCATTTCATATCCTTCACAAGCGCCTTTGCAATTGCCAATGTGATATTCCAGACAGACTTTGAATTTTCCAGAATCGATATTCGCTTTTGATAAATCGTAAGTACAAGTTCGAAGTGGATACAATTCTTTAATCAAATCTAAAATCGTGTGAACGGTTTTAAAACTCGTGTACGGTCCAAAGTATTCCGAACCATCTTTAATCATTTTTCGAGTAGAGAAAATTCTTGGAAATCGTTCGTTTTTAATGCAAATCCAAGGATAGGTTTTGTCATCGCGGAGCAAGACATTATAACGTGGTTGTAGCTTTTTAATTAAGTTGTTTTCTAACAGTAACGCATCGGTTTCCGTAGGAACAACAATGTGTTTTATGGTTACAATTTTCTTAACTAAAACAGAAGTTTTATAATTGTCGTGGTTCTTGGTAAAATACGATTGAACCCGTTTTTTTAAGTTTTTTGCTTTTCCTACATATAGAATTTTTCCTTCCTTATCATAATACTGATACACACCCGGATTATCAGGCAAGGTTTGGATTTGAAGTTCTAATGGTGTTTGCATTTTTTAAGAAAAGAGTAAAGAACAAAGATAATAGATTTGTTTTAATTGGCACGCTGATGAAACGGATGCTTTGCAGCGCAGATGAAACGGATTTAAACATTGTGCTATTTGCTTTTAAAATGCATGTTCCAATAAAAAATTGATTTTTGAACTTGTTCTTGAACTTGTTCTTGAACTTTTCGTATTTTTAACACCTTAGAATCAACCAAATGACAGCCTCAAAACCACTTGTAATACTAAAAGAAACCATTTTAGCGGGCGAAAGCAAAACCATTAACATGGAAATTGCCAAGTTGCACACCATGAACAAATTGAAAATTCCCATTATTGTGGAACGTTCAAAACTAGATGGCCCAACGGTTTTATTCACAGCTTGTTTGCATGGCGATGAAATCAACGGAACCGAAATTGTACGTCAGTTAATCATTCAAAAAATCAACAAACCAAAACGCGGCACCATTATTTGTATTCCGATTATCAATATTTTTGGATTTGTTAATCAAACACGTGAATTTCCCGATGGTCGCGATTTGAATCGAGTTTTTCCTGGAAGCAAAACAGGTTCGTTGGCGAGTCGTTTTGCGTATTATATTTTGAAAGACATTATTCCGCACGTGGATTATGCAATTGACTTTCATGCAGGTGGCGCCAGTCGTTTTAATGCTCCTCAAATTAGAATTGTACCTGAAAATCCAGAACTTAAAGAACTTTCTGATGTTTTCAATGCACCTTTTACGTTGTATTCGAAAAATATTTCGGGTTCGTTTCGAAATTCTTGCGATAAATTAGATGTTAAAATGTTACTTTTTGAAGGTGGAAAATCATTGGATTTAAACGATACAGTAACACAAGAAGCTGTAGAAGGAACCAAGCGTTTTTTACATCATTTAGAGATGCTAAATCCAAGGAAAAAAATAGCAAATTGCGAAAATAAAACCATTTACATCGAAAAATCGAATTGGATAAGAGCTAAATATTCAGGGATGTTTCATGGTTTAACCGCGATTGGTAGTTTTGTTAAAAAAGGGGATTTATTGGCTACTATTTCTGACCCTTATGGAAAAATCGAACATAAAGTAAAAGCACCTCATGAAGGTTATATTATTAATGTGAATGATGCGCCAATTATTTATCAAGGCGATGCTATTTTTCATATTTCTACACATTTAGCATAAAAACCTAACAATTGTCATATTTTATTGATTTGGCTCTACGTATTTTCGCTAAAATTTTTAGGTATGCAATTTTGGAAAAAACTTACGCAAGAAGAACGAAAACAGAAAATACAATCGGCTCTAAAAGGAAATGTTAACTTTTCTAAAGACGCTTCATTAGGCTATCCAGCATCAAAATTAGACGGACGCGTTTTCTATGATGATGCGCCATTTTTAAAAGATGCGCCTACGCTTCAAACCTACGTTGCTAATCCAAATAACATTGGATGTCACACTTTTGGCACTTCCGAAAAAGCTTTTTTTGGCACACAAGAAATTGAACGCGAAGTATTAAATGTAATTGCCGTTGACATTTTTAAAGCCAAAGAAAATGAATTCGATGGTTATATCGCTCCTGGTGGAACGGAAGCAAATATTCAAGCCATTTGGGTTTTTAGAAATGAATTCATTCATAAATTCGATGCGAAATTAGACGAAATCGCCATTTTAGCTTCGGAAGACACACATTATTCCATTCCAAAAGCTTCTAATTTATTGCAAATTGATTGGTTGAAAATTCCTGTGGCTTTTGAAAATCGTGAAATTGATACAATTGCTTTGGAAAACATCATTTCGGAAGCTAAAAATAAAGGTAAAAAATACTTCATTGCGGTTTCGAATATGGGAACAACTATGTTTGGTTCGGTTGATAATCCTAATGATTATATTTCTGTTTTAGAGAAACACAGCGTTACTTATCGTTTGCATATTGATGGTGCTTATGGTGGATTTGTCTATCCGTTTAGTAATCAAAAATCGAATATCAACTTTAGTAATCCAAAAATTAGTTCGATTACGATTGATGCCCACAAAATGTTGCAAGCTCCTTATGGAACAGGTGTTTTTGTTTGCCGAAAAGGTTTAATCGAAAACGTATTAACCAAAGAAGCGGAATACGTTGAAGGAATGGATTTAACCCTTTGCGGAAGTCGCTCTGGTGCAAATGCGGTGGCGGTTTGGATGATTTTATTCACATATGGCGCTTATGGTTGGTTTGAAAAAGTGAGTGTTTTACAAATGCGTACCCAATTTCTATGTAATGAATTAGACAATTTAAACATCAAATATTTCCGCGAACCGTTTATGAATATCGTAACGATTCATGCCGAATCTATTCCAGAAAAAATTGCTGAAAAGTATGATTTGGTGCCACAACAACACAATGAACACAACAAATGGTACAAAATTGTGTTAATGGATCACGTAGAAGTAGAACATTTGACTAAATTTATAGACGAATTGAAAGCGTCTGTAAATGGATAAGAAAGAAGCAAGAAAAAAGAGCAAAGAAGCAAGAAAACTGATTTCTCAAGAGGAAATCGAAGACAAAAGCTTGGCGATTGCGAACCAATTGTTGCGTATGGACATTTGGGACAAATTGTATTACCATTTGTTTTTAACGATTGAAGAGCAAAAAGAAATCAATACCGAATATATCCTTCAAATTTTAGCGGGAAAAGATAAAGAAATCGTCATTTCAAAGTGCAAATTTGCTACTTTAGGAATGACGCATTTTTTATTAACGGATAATACCAAAATCAAAAAGAACAGTTACAACGTTCCTGAACCGGTTGATGGTTTAGAAGTGCCTGATGCGAAAATTGATGTGGTTTTTGTGCCGCTTTTAGCTTACGATAAGCAAGGAAATCGCGTTGGCTACGGCAAAGGTTTCTACGATAACTTTCTAAGTAAATGCAAGCCCGAAACGATAAAAATTGGGTTATCTTTCTTCCCTCCTGAAGAAAAAATTGAAGATGTTTCTGAAAGTGATGTTAAGTTGGATTTTTGTGTGACGCCTGAGGGGATTTTACAATTTTTAAATTAAACGTATGAAATTCAATTTTAAAATGGTTTTCAGAAGTTTTGTAGTATTCTTTTTGATAGTCGTACTAATTCATTTTGCAATACCTAAACTTGAATTTAGTAAACCTGAACTAAATAGAGGTTTTGGAACTTTTTTTAATATTTTTTGTGTTCTTTTTTCTGTTCTATTATTTTTAAAAATCAGAACAATCAAAAACAAAGTGATGACTATTATTTGTGCTATTTTGAATTTTACTTTTCTGCTCGGAGTGCTAATCAACTTCTATATTTACTCCAACAAAATTGACCCACAAACTCAATTCTTTGACATTTCGACTATTTATAGACATAAAAGTCAAAAAAATGACAAAATTATTTCTCAATATTATGTGAATTGGAAAACGAATAAACATATTCCAACGAATAATAGAGTTTATGATTTTGGGCCATTTCGATACTTTATCGAATATGATATCGATACATTAAATCTCGATACAAAAGAATGGGTAAAAGAAAGATAGATTTTTATTCTGCCGAAACTTCCTCTTTATCCGCATGAGCAAACGCTCTTTTATTAAAAACAATTAAAATACCAACACCTGTTGAAATCGCTACATCGGCTACATTAAAAATAGCGTTGAAAAAAGTAAAATGTTTTCCGCCAACACCCGGTAGCCACGAAGGCAAATTACCTTCCCAAATAGGGAAATAAAACATATCTACTACTTCTCCATGAAACCAAGTTCCGTAAGGATCATTAGAAAAAGCTGTTGCTACTTGATGGTAACTATCGTTAAAAATTACGCCATAAAACACAGAATCTATAATATTTCCTAATGCGCCAGTGAAAATTAAGGCAATGGCAACAATCAAAAAATTAGAACTATTTTTCTTTACAGCATCACACAACCACCATGCAATTCCACCAACAGCAATAATTCTAAAAAGAGTTAGTACAAGCTTTCCATATTCTCCTGGGATTTCTGCACCCCAAGCCATGCCTTCGTTTTCTATAAAGTGAATACGAAACCACTCAAAAACTTTTACTTCTTCGTTGATGAAAAAATGTGTTTTGATATATATTTTTGAAATTTGATCAATTAGCAAAATGCTAATGATTAATAAATAAGCTTTCTTTAAAGACATTTGCAATTATTTTTGGCAAAAATAGTGGTTTTTATGAAATAAAAAACGCTCCAAAGGGAGCGTTAGTCAAATTTTGTAAAAAGATTAACGTTGTAAATTCTTAGCTTCTATACTCATAGTAGCATGAGGAACAATTTTTAATCTTTCTTTCCCTATTAATTTGCCAGTAACTTTACAAATACCATACGTTTTGTTTTCGATACGAATTAAGGCATTTTTTAAATCTCGGATAAATTTTTCTTGACGAATAGCTAACTGCGAATTGGCTTCTTTACTCATTGTTTCGCTTCCTTCTTCAAATGCTTTAAACGTTGGAGATGTATCATCTGTTCCGTTATTTAAATCATTCATATATGCGCTTTTAATAAGCTCTAAATCGCCTTTTGCTTTTTCTAATTTGTTTTGAATAAGTGCTTTAAATTCTGCTAAATCAGCATCTGAATATCTAACTTGCTCCTCTACCATAATTTCAATATTTTATAGTGTTAAACGTGTTTTCAGTAAATCTTTCGATTTCCTATTTTGAAATTAATATACTTGTTTTTATATCATCAAACTCAATTTCTATACCATTTTCGATTTTTTCTTCGAAAATTAATGATTCTGTTAGTGTTTCTGACTTAATATACTCTGAATTTGCTAAAACGGCTTCCTCTAATTGTGCGTTTTTTTCCATTTTTACAACAATCTTATCAGTAACCTCAAAACCTGAATCTTTTCTAATATTTTGAATACGATTGACTAACTCTCTTGCCACTCCTTCTTTTCTTAATTCATCTGAAATTGTGATGTCTAAAGCCACTGTAATTCCATTAGAATTTGCAACCAACCAACCTTCGATATCTTGTGAAGAAATCTCTACATCATCTAGTGATAAAGTTATACTTTTTCCTGAAATATCAATAACCAACTCACCATCACGCTCTAGTTTTGCAATTTCTTCTTGTTTAAAATTTTGTATCTCTTTGGAAATCAATCCCATATCTTTTCCAAAACGCGGTCCTAATGTTTTAAAATTAGGCTTAATTTGCTTCACTAAAACACCCGAAGCATCATCTAATAATTCAACTTCTTTCACATTTACTTCAGCCTTAATTAAGTTAGAAACCGCCTCGATTTCAGCACGTTGATTAGCGTCAAGTACAGGAATCATAACCTTTTGCAACGGTTGACGCACTTTTATCATTTCTTTTTTACGAAGTGATAAAACTAATGAAGAAACCGTTTGCGCTTTCAACATTTTACTCTCTAACGACTTATCAACAAAGTTTTCAACCAAAACTGGAAACTGCGCCAAATGTACACTGTCATAATTTTCTGACGATGTTGCTAACGTTAAATCTCTGTAAAGTTTATCCATAAAAAATGGTGCAATTGGCGCTCCTAATTTAGAAACAGTCAACAAACATGTGTATAATGTTTGATAAGCCGCGATTTTATCTTGTGCATAATCACCTTTCCAGAATCTTCTTCTACACAAACGAACGTACCAGTTACTCAAGTTTTCTTGAACGAAATCAGATATAGCACGAGCCGCTTTTGTTGGTTCGTAATCCGCATATGCTTCATCTACAACTTGAATTAAAGTATGTAATTCCGATAAAATCCAACGGTCAATTTCTGGTCTTTCTTCTAATGGAACTTCGGCTTCACTATAAGTAAATCCATCAATATTAGCATATAACGAGAAAAACGAATACGTGTTGTATAATGTTCCAAAGAATTTTCTACGAACCTCAGCCACACCTTCGATATCAAATTTTAAGTTATCCCAAGGATTTGCATTCGAAATCATGTACCAACGCGTAGCATCTGGACCATATTCAGCCAAAGTAGTGAATGGGTCCACCGCATTTCCTAAACGTTTCGACATTTTTTGTCCGTTTTTGTCTAAAACTAATCCGTTTGAAACTACGTTTTTGTATGCGATTTTATCAAAAACTAAAGTTCCAATCGCATGTAATGTATAAAACCAACCGCGAGTTTGGTCAACACCTTCTGCGATGAAATCAGCTGGAAACGCTTTGTTTTCGTCTATTAATTCTTTGTTTTCGAATGGATAATGCCATTGTGCATAAGGCATCGCGCCTGAATCAAACCAAACGTCAATTAAATCCGTTTCGCGTTTCATTGGCTTTCCTGTTGGAGAAACTAAAACAATTCCGTCAACCACGTTTTTATGTAAATCCACTAAATCGTAGTTAGCTTCACTCATGTCGCCAATTTTAAATCCTTTGTACGGATTTTCTTTTTGGAAACCTGCTGCGATAGACTTCTCGATTTCGTTGTATAATTCCTCAACTGAACCCACTAACATTTCTTCAGTTCCGTCTTCACTTCTCCAAATTGGTAATGGAATTCCCCAATATCTAGAACGTGATAAATTCCAATCGTTAGCGTTTTTTAACCAATTTCCGAAACGACCTTCTCCTGTAGCTTTTGGTTTCCAGTTGATGGTTTCGTTTAAGTCGAACATTCTATCTTTGATTTCGGTTACTTTGATGAACCAAGAATCTAGTGGATAATATAAAATTGGTTTGTCGGTTCTCCAACAATGTGGGTAACTGTGGACGTATTTTTCAACCTTAAAGGCTTTATTTTCTTCTTTTAATTGGATAGCGATTTCTACGTCAGCTGAACGCTCTGGCGCTTCTCCGTCGTTGTAATATTCGTTTTTAACGTATTTCCCAGAATAATCACCTAAACCTTGGATGAATCTTCCTTGTAAGTCTACCAATGGCACAGGATTCCCATTTTCGTCTAAGACTAACATTGGCGGTACTTCTGGAGTAGCTTCTTTAGCAACTTTAGCATCATCAGCTCCGAATGTTGGTGCTGTGTGCACAATTCCAGTTCCATCTTCCGTTGTTACGAAATCTCCTGAAATTACTCTAAACGCATTTTCAGGATTTTGATATGGTAATGCTAATGGTAATAATTGTTCGTAACGAATTCCTACTAAATCAGCACCTTTTGCTTCGGCTAAAATTTGGTAGGGAATCTTTTTATCTTCTGATTTGTAATTTGTAAAATCAGCATCTGATTCTGTAGCAAAATACTTTCCTCCGAATTGTTTTCCAACTAAATTCTTAGCTAAAACTACGTTTACCGCTTCAAAAGTATATTGATTGAATGTTTTTACTAAAACATAATCAATTTTTGGTCCAACGGTTAACGCTGTGTTACTTGGCAACGTCCAAGGAGTTGTCGTCCAAGCTAAGAAATGAACCGTTCCAAAACCTTGTAAAAAACTTGGTAACGTTTCGTCTTTTGCTTTGAATTGCGCTACAATCGTGGTATCCGTAACATCACGGTATGAACCTGGTTGATTCACTTCGTGTGAAGATAAACCTGTTCCCGCTTTTGGAGAATACGGTTGGATTGTGTAACCTTTGTATAGTAAATCTTTGTTATAAATTTGTTTTAGCAACCACCAAACGGTTTCCATGTATTTGGATTTGTATGTCACATAAGGATCTTCCATATCTACCCAATATCCCATTTTTTCCGTAAGGTCATTCCATACGTCGGTGTAACGCATAACCGTTCTTTTACACGCTTCGTTGTATTCAGTAACCGAAATGGTTTTTCCGATATCTTCTTTGGTGATGCCTAATTCTTTTTCGGTACCTAATTCTACAGGTAAACCGTGCGTATCCCAACCCGCTTTACGCTTAACTTGGTAGCCTTTTTGAGTTTTATAACGACAAAAAATATCCTTAATCGCACGCGCCATCACGTGGTGAATTCCAGGCAAACCATTTGCAGATGGTGGCCCTTCAAAAAACACGTAAGGTGTAGCTCCTTCGCGAGAAGTAACCGATTGCTCAAAGACGTTATTTTTCTTCCAAAAATCAAGAACTTCTGACGCTACTGTTGGCAAGTCAAGTCCTTTGTATTCAGTAAATTTTGTACTCATTTTGTCGCTTTCTTAAATCAATTTGCGAAAGTAATGAATTTTAATAAAAGAGAATAGAAAATAGATAAAAGAGAATAGACTTTTATCGAAAATTTAGAAAGAAAGATGATTTTTTATTATTTTATGAAAATACTTCCTTTAAAACTTCTAACGATTTTGGTTTTTTGAAGCCTTCGAGATGTAACGTGTAAAAATCTAAGAGGATTTTTAGCAAAATTTGGCGTTCAATCCCAGCAAATACTTTTTGGTCGGCATCAAATCTTAAGTCCAATAGTTTTTTAAACAAATGCGTTTCGTGTTCGGTTAATGAATTTACACTTTGAAAAGGTGTAAAATAACCTTCTTTAGTATCAAAAAAAGGAAAATCAATTTCAGTCACATCGGGATAAAAACCTAAGTATTTAGTAACTTCCATCATTAAAATTAGATGAAAATTTGCCATTTCGTCGTGTGTATCTAACCAAAGTAAAGCTGTTTCTAAAAAGGAAAATAAGTTTTGATTTTTCTCTTCTTCTTTGATGGCGTGATGTAAAATTTCAGAGAGAAAAATTACAATCGTGCTTTTAACGATATCTGTGTTTATGGTATAATAACTATGTGCTAATCGGATTTCTTTAAAATGTTCGAGTGTACCTTTGTTTTTGTGATTGGCTTCGATTTCAATAATAGTTAATGGCTGAAAATATGCAATTTTTTGATTCGCTTTTTTATTGGAATATGCACTAGGAACGAAATAACTTTTCAAACCATCACTTTCAGTAAAACATTTGACAATCAAGCTTTTTTCTTGATACTTTAAGGCAGAAAGAACGATGGCTTTAGTTTTGACTAGCATTATCGAATAATCATCACTTTTTTAACCGTAGAATCCATTCCGTCTTCTGAGGCCACAAAAATCATATACACACCAGAAGCTACTTTGTATTTGCCAAACGCAGTAGTATCCCATTCAATTGTTCCGCCAGAAGTAGTAGTTTCGTGAACTAAATTTCCTTCTATATCTGTAATTTTTACATTTGCTTTATCAGTTAATCCGCTAATTTTTACCGTTCCTAAAAACTCTGGACGCACTGGGTTTGGATAGACATAAACATTTGCTAAATCATCACTTGGCTTCGTTGATGTACCTAAAAACGACACCATTCCTTTATCTGTTGCAAAAAATACTTCACCTGACACACCATCAATTTCTATGTCGTTTATATTATTGCTAGGCAAAGGAGAATTGTTTTTTGTGAATTGATAATTTGTTTGCTGTCCATTTGCAGAAACCAAAAACACACCTCCATCAGCAATTGAGACCCATTTTCTGTTTGCTCCATCAACTGCAATATCTAAAATAGTTTGCTGATAAAACAACTCTTGTGCTAAATCTCCTTCTTGAATAATAATTGAATTTGCTGTTAATTCCGTTTCGGTTATGAATCTATCAACAGAAACTACTCTTAATCCTGAGTAAGTTCCAATCCATAATTGATTTCTGTTGTCAACAGCTACACATCTTACATCATTATCTGGTAAATTTCCTGTTGTTGAATTTAATACTATAAATTTATTGTTGTAATTTTCATTAAATGCAATTAATCCATCATTTATTGATGGAATCCATTTTGTTTTGTTCTTATCAATTGCCATTGGTCCATATCTTCCTGTTGCAACAGTTGGAGCAATTCCATCCAAACTATAGGATTGCCATTGACCATTTGCGTTGAGAACTTTTATTGCTCTTTCTACAAAGGCATTTGTCATCCATAGATTTCCATCTTTATCAAAAGCTGGACTATTCACCCTAACATCAATGTATGTAGGATTTGGTGGTGTAAGAACAAGCGATTCCAAACCGTTTGGACCTGTATTAGCTTGATTAAAAAGTTCAATTGTACCTCCTTGTATTTTTAATAATCCTGAAAAATAAGAAGTAGCATAAATTTGTGTTTGATTATTAGGGTTAATTACCAAATCACATATTGATTTTGCTTGAAAAATATCGTTATATGGAATTAATTCCCAGCCATCATCTTTTGAATATTTACTGATTCCATATTCTTCAAGTGGATAAGGATTGTATTGACGCGTATAATCTCCATAAACTGCCCACAGATAATTTAGTGCTTTTTTTACTCTGAAAATATAATTTCTTACAGGTCCGTTCGGAGACATATTCTCAAAAACCGTTGGATTTGTTATATCAGTTGAAAACAAGCCGTCTTTTTCTGTTCCTATGTATAATTTAGTTCCAACTACTGTTGCTGCAGTAAACACTGCATTAAAATTTGGAATGGAAGTTATATTTGCTAATTGAGTAAAGGTTTGATTTAATACATAAACGTGATTTGACGTTGTAACTATTAACTCTGTTCCGTTGGTTTTTATTTTTAAACCCGCTTGTATATGATTTAAAATTTCTTGAAAAACTGTTCCATTATAACGATAAGTCCTTGCATTTGTATTCATCCCAATTAATTCGTTATTGAACGTTACAATTCCAGACCAATAACCCCCATCAAAGGTTTGCCATTGACTAAAATCATACAAATTTGGGTTGGTTAGATTTCCTTTTCGAATACCAAAATCTCTAGTTACCGCATAAATTTCATTGCCTAAAACCGTAGTTTGTAACACTTGTGTTTCTTCTCCTGAAGTTCCTATAAAATAGGTAATTATGAATTCTGATGTAGCTACATCAACTACAGAAATACCATAATCTGTTGAAATATAAAGCCTTCCGTTGTGCTCATAAAAATCATTAATCTTCTTTTTATTTGGTGGCACTGGCACTTCATTAATAATATCAACCTTTGTTGTTATTGAGCCGTCTGAATTAATTATTAACAACAAGCCGTTAGTGTTTCCAACAAACGTTTTGTTTGTTAATTCAGAATGGTGAATTGTGGTTATTGACTCAGGTTTTAATCCGTTTATGGAATTATAAATAGTTAAATCGCTTGAAAGAAGTGCTTTGGAAAAAACAGCATTTTGGGTTGCCGCAAAAACTTTATCGGTTGCACTTTCAACATCAACAATTTCGTTGTATGAAAAATAACCTTTCCATAACTGATTGTTTTGTTGCGCAAAAAACAACTGAGAAACAAAAATTAAATATATCCAAATGATTTTTTTCATTGCAAATGTTTACTACAAATATACTACAAACGTATTAATTTCAATTTTGATATGTGAATGTATAAAAAAAGCGCTTCCAAATAAATGAAAACGCTTTTTATTATTTAAAAGATATGTTTATTAAACCACACCTTGAGCTAACATTGCATCAGCAACTTTTACGAAACCAGCAATATTTGCACCTTTCACATAGTTTACATAACCATCTGATTCTGTTCCATAAGTTCTACATTGACTATGAATTCCAACCATGATATCTTTTAATCGCATATCAACTTCTTCGCTTGTCCAATTTAAACGAATAGAATTTTGTGTCATTTCTAAACCAGAAGCAGCTACTCCACCTGCATTTGCCGCTTTTCCAGGAGCAAACAATACTTTTGCGTCTAGAAATTGTTTAATAGCATCAAGAGTACAAGGCATATTGGCTGCCTCAGTAACACACATTACACCATTAGCTATTAATTTTTTAGCATCTTCTTCGTTTAATTCATTTTGTGTTGCACATGGAATTGCGATATCAACTTTAGCCTCCCATGGGCTTTTTCCTTTATGAAAAACAGCACTTGGATATTTTTCAACAAAAGCTTCTGCTCTGTTGTCTCCACTTGCTCTCATTTCTAACATGAAATCAATTTTTTCACCAGAAATTCCATCAGCATCATAAATATATCCATCAGGACCAGAAATTGTCACCAACTTCCCACCTAATTCATTAACTTTCAAAGCAACGCCCCAAGCAACATTTCCAAAACCAGAGATAGCCACTGTTTTACCAGCAATTTTTTCTCCTTTAGTTTTTAACATTTGCTCTGTAAAATAAACTACTCCATATCCTGTAGCTTCAGGACGAATTAAAGAACCTCCATAAGCTAAACCTTTTCCGGTTAAAACTCCTGTAAATTCATTTCTAATTCTTTTATATTGACCAAACATATAACCAATTTCTCTTGCTCCAACACCAATGTCTCCAGCAGGAACGTCTAAATCTGGTCCAATATGACGACATAATTCTGTCATAAAAGATTGGCAAAAACGCATTACTTCAGCATCTGATTTTCCTTGTGGATCAAAATCAGAACCTCCTTTTCCACCACCCATTGGAAGTGTAGTTAAGCTGTTTTTGAAAACTTGTTCAAAAGCCAAAAACTTAAGAACTGATAAATTTACTGTGTTATGAAAACGGATACCACCTTTATAAGGTCCAATTGCCGAATTCATTTGAATACGGAAACCTCTGTTTACTTGAATTTCTCCTTTATCATCAACCCAAGGCACTCTAAAAATTACAGCTCTTTCAGGTTCTGCAATTCTTAACAACAAGTTTTTTCCATCATATTTTTTATTGTCAGCTATAAAAGGAATAACTGTTTCTGCAAATTCTTTTACAGCTTGTAAAAATTCTGGTTCATTTGGATTTTTGGCTGACACTTGAGCCATAAAATCATTAATTTTTTGTTCCATCTTTATTCTAAAATAATTTAGATCAATTAATCTATTTACTCAATTATTTGCTTAATAAAACGTTTTCGTAATTTTAAGTCGACAAATATACATTTTAAATATTACTTGTTATATTTTTAGCAAAATTTTATAATTGCTGTTATATATTTTTTTAGACATGAAAAAAATGACAATAATTTAAACAAGAAAAAGGATGATTTTTTTTTGAAGTGTTGTTTGTTTTTATATATTTGTCCGATAATGGAAAAATTATAGCAATGACTAAAAAATGTAAAACCCTACTAATATTGCTTTTAGGCGTAAATTTTTCGATGACAGCTCAATTTGGCTTTTCGCATGAAGTTGGTGCTTTTGTTGGAGGTGTAGCAATGCAATCTGATTTTGGAGTAAGACACGATTTTGACACAAACAAAGGAAATACTGGGTTTGCGGTTGGTTTAGTTCACTATCTTAATTTTTCATACAGAGCTGAATGTAATTGTTATACTCCAGAAACTTATTTTAACGACCACTTCAAATTACGTTCGGAATTATCGTACAATAGTACTAATTTAGAGCATTTTGGTAAATGGGTTGAAAAAAACTCTATCACGGGTAACCAATTAAAAGCAATGAAGGGTGAAGCCAAAGTTACTGATATTGGTATGCAATTAGAATATTTCCCATTAAGTATTAGAGAATTTACAGCTACTGATGGCGCTTGGGGTCCATTTATTGGATTAGGAGCTCATTATACATTTTTTCAAAACGGAACTTACTCAGAATTAGGAGCGATGGATACTCCAATTTCAACTCCTATTAAATATTATGGAGCTTGGTCTGACGAAGGCGGGAGTACTTGGTCTGTTGTAGCAAGTGTAGGTACACGTTATAAATTAACGGAATTATCTGATTTATTCGCTGAAGTTAGATGGCAATACTACTTTTCTGATTGGGTTGATGGTTTAAACCCAGATCCTGAACTTTATCCTGAAAACAAAGCTAACGATTGGAATGCTTGGTTTCATTTTGGATACATTTATTACTTAAATTAATGACTGAAAACATAAAAAAATCCCGATTCTCACGAATCGGGATTTTTTGTTTTTATTATTTCTATTATTTAAAAGCTTGTTCTAAATCAGCTAATAAATCTTCGATATCTTCAATTCCTACACTCAAACGAACTAAATCATCGGAAATACCCACTTCTTTTCTTTTATCTTCTGGAATAGATGCGTGCGTCATTAAAGCTGGATGATTCGCTAACGATTCCACTCCTCCTAATGACTCTGCTAAAGTGAATACTTTTAAATTTTCTAAAAACTTAATCGCATCTTCTTTTTTACCTGATTTGAAAGTAAAGGTTACCATTCCACCAAAACCACTCATTTGCTTTTTTGCAATTTCATGATAAGGATGTGAAGCTAATCCTGGATAATATACTCTTTCCACTAAAGGATGATTATCTAAATATGTTGCTACTTTTTCTCCATTTTCGCAATGACGTTGTACACGTAAATGCAATGTTTTGATTCCTCTTAAAACCAAGAAAGAATCCATTGGTCCTAATGTTGCTCCTGTTGCAAATTGTTTGAAGTGTAATTCTTCACCTAACGCTTTGTCTTTAATAATTAAAGCTCCCGCAATAACATCAGAATGACCTCCTAAATATTTAGTTGCCGAATGCATCACAATATCAGCACCTAAATCTAATGGTTTTTGCAAATAAGGTGTTGCGAAGGTATTATCTACGGCAAATAAAATATTGTGCTTTTTTGTGATTTGAGCAATCGCAGCAATATCCGCTAATTTCATTAAAGGATTTGTTGGTGTTTCCACCCAAACCAATTTCGTGTTTTCATTAATTAACGATTGGAATTTCTCCAAATCATTCATATCTACAAAATGAAATTTGATACCACTATCTTTATATAATCTAGTGAACAATCTATAAGTTCCACCATATAAATCGTCCATAGCGATGATTTCATCACCTGCTTTAAACATACGTAATAAGCAATCTGTTGCTGCTAATCCTGAAGAAAAAGCTAAACCTCTTGCTCCGTTTTCGATACTTGCTAAAGCGTCTTCTAAAGCCGTTCTTGTTGGATTTGCTGCTCTACTGTATTCATAATCACCAACTGGTTTCCCAGGACTTGATTGCACATAAGTCGAAGTTTGAAACACCGGAGGCATTACAGCTCCCGTTACTTTTTCATGATGCTGCCCACCATGTATGGTTTTGGTATTGAATTTCATTTTTAAAAATTTTTTACAAAGGTAATAAGATTAAAGGAATTTTTTTATCGACATCATAATTCCTAAATGGATGCCTTCATGATAATTATTAAACTCCATCGCCTCTTTCCATGTTCCTAAATGAAATCCTGTTTTAGTTTGATACGGATGATATTCTTTAAAAACTCCGGCTTCAAAATCAGCTTTCGTTTTTTCAACCATTTCGGATAATAATTTCTTGATTTCATCAACTTCAGCTTGCGTAGTTTTTCCATCTGGTCGCGAACCGTTTTGATATTTCTCAAAAAGCGAATCTGGAATATGCATTGGCAAACCCGATAAAGCATATACCAATTTCTGTTGGGAAACAACTACGTGTCCCAAATTCCAAATCAAATTATTACTCATTCCTGCTGGAATTGTATTGAGTTGTTCTAATGAATAATTATCAAAAAACTTCAAATAAATATTTCTGCTAGTTTCCCAAATTTTAAAAGTTGCTTCCATGTCTAATTTTTTTATAAAATTACTGATTTTTAGAATTCAAAAGGCTGTATTTTTGCATCAGAAATTGAAAAACATCAAAATGAACAAAATATACTATTTGGCTTCGTGTGATACGTGCCGAAAAATCATCAAATCACTTCCAAATTCAGATAAATTAACGTTTATTGATATTCGCCAAAATCCAATTTCGGAAAGCGATTTGGAAGAAATGTATAAACTTTCGGGAAGTTACGAAGCGCTTTTCAGCAAAAAAGCGCAATTGTATAAATCATTAGGTTTAAAAGATAAAAATCTAACGGAAGCCGATTTTAAAAAATACCTTTTAGAACATTACACGTTTTTGAGTCGCCCAGTTTTTATTATCGATGGGAAGATTTACATTGGAAATAGTCCAAAAAACATTCACGAAGTAATTACCGTTTTAAGCTAATGTCAAAAAGAAGTTGGGCACTAGTTGCCGCTACCTTAGTTTCCATCATTTACGGCGTAACTTTTACGATTGCTAAAGATGTAATGCCAAAATATGTTGACGCTTTCGGATTTATCGTGATGCGTGTTGGTGGTTCGGTTTTGTTATTTTGGTTGATTTCCTTTTTTGGACCCAAAGAAAAAATCACTAAAGAAGATTTTCCTCGAATTATTGCAGCTGCATTCTTCGGCGTAGCTTTCAATATGCTGACTTTTTTCAAAGGATTGAGCTACACTTCACCTATTATGGGAGCCGTTTTGATGGTAACCACACCTATGATTGTTTTGGTTTTATCAGCATTCATCATGAAAGAACGCATGGAAAACCGAAAAGTGTTGGGAATCATTTTAGGCTTAGCTGGAACGATAACTTTAATTCTCTATGGAAAATCATTGGTAAACGCTACAAACGCATCTTTAGGAAATTTATTGGTTTTCGTAAATGCCGTTTCTTACGGATTTTACCTCATTATAGTAAAGAAATTAATGGATAAATACAACGCCTTCACTTTCGTAAAGTGGATTTACACTTTTGGTTTTTTGATGGTATTACCATTTGGTTGGGGCGAATTTCAAGCCATAGATTTTGCTGATTTGCCAACTGATATTGTCTGGAAAATAGGTTTTGTTGTGGTATTTTCAACCTTCTTAACCTATTTGCTGAATTTAGTCTCCATGCGCGAATTAAAACCAACAACTGTTGCGGTTTTCATCTATTTACAACCCCTTTTCGCTACTATTTTCGCTGTAAGTTTAGGTAAAGACGATTTAAGTTTGGTAAAATTGATTTCAGCTGTGTTGATATTTATTGGGGTTTATTTAGTAACGCAGAAAAAAGTGACTAATGACAAGTAATAGTAACTAGCCTTTTTGAAAAAACTAATCACTATTCACTCTTCACTAATTACTAAGAACTTTTCTTATCTTTGAAGACATTTTTATAACGTATGATACACTCCATGACGGGTTTTGGGAAAGCATCTTTGCAATTACCAACCAAAAAAATTACCGTAGAAATCAAATCGCTAAACAGTAAAGGTTTAGACTTAAATACGCGAATGCCATCGGTTTTTCGTGAAATGGAATTGGGTTTACGCAATCAAATTTCGCAACGTTTAGAGCGCGGAAAGGTTGATTTTTCGCTTTATGTAGAAGTAACTGGCGAAGAAACGACTTCAAAAATCAATGTGCCAATTGTAAAAGGTTACATTAACCAAATGAAAGCCGTAATTCCAAATGCAGATGAAACGGAATTAATGAAAATGGCCGTTCGTATGCCCGATGCTTTAAAAACAGAACGCGACGAAATTGATGAAAACGAATGGAAACAGATCCAAACCGTGATTGATGAAGCGTTGGAAAACATAGCGAATTTTAGAAAAGATGAAGGTGCTTCTTTGGAAAAAGAATTCCAATTGCGCATTTCAAACATCAATAATTTAATGAACGAAGCCGTTTCTTACGATGCGGAACGCGTGGAAACCGTAAAAACTCGTTTAAGAACTGCATTAGACGAATTACAAGTCAATGTAGATGAAAATCGTTTCGAACAAGAATTGATTTTTTATCTAGAAAAATACGATATTACCGAAGAAAAAGTGCGTTTGGGCAACCATTTGAACTATTTTCTAGAAACCTTAAACGGAACAGAAGCCAACGGAAGAAAATTAGGTTTCATTACCCAAGAAATGGGAAGAGAAATCAACACCATGGGTTCTAAATCCAACCATACCGAAATGCAAAAATTGGTAGTGATGATGAAAGATGAATTGGAAAAGATTAAGGAGCAAGTTTTGAATGTTCTTTAATTTTTAGTAAAAAGTGACAAGTGAATAGTAAAAAGCCAAAAAATGAGTAGTATAAGTTCATATAAAGATTTATTAATTTGGAAAAAAGGAATTGTTCTAGTGGTAAAAGTTTATCAATTAACTAAAGCATTCCCATCGGAAGAATTATATGCTCTAACAAACCAAATTAAAAGAGCTTCAGTTTCAATTCCATCTAACATAGCAGAAGGATATGGAAGAAACACTGATAAATCTTTTAGTCATTTTATAGATATCTCAAGAGGTTCTTTATGCGAATTAGAAACCCAATTAATCATAGCGAAAGAATTAGGTTTTATTGTTAATTTTGAATTGTATAATGAAATTTTAGAACTTATTATAGAAGAATCTAAAATGATAAATGCTTTTTCTAAGTCACTTAAATAAGCTTTTCACTTATCACTAATTACTTATCACTAGAAAATAACACAACACAATGACCAAAGGAAAATTATTAGTATTCTCTGCGCCATCAGGTTCAGGAAAGACCACTATAGTAAGACATTTATTAGCCCAACCCGATTTGAATTTAGAATTTTCGATTTCGTGTACTACTCGTGCGCCTCGTGGCGAAGAAGTAGATGGAAAAGATTATTATTTCATCTCTTGGGACGAATTCAAAAAGCACATTAAAGCAGAAGATTTCGTAGAATGGGAAGAAGTCTACACCGATAATTTCTACGGCACTTTAAAAACCGAAGTAGAACGCATCTGGGCTTTAGGAAAGCACGTAATTTTTGATATTGACGTAGCAGGTGGATTGCGTATTAAAAGCAAATTTCCAAACGAAACGTTAGCCGTTTTCGTAAAACCACCAAGTGTTGACGAATTAAAGCGTCGTTTAAAACAACGTTCTACAGAAAGCGAAGACAAAATCAACATGCGTATCGCAAAAGCATCAGTAGAATTAGCAACTGCGCCACAATTTGACACCATCATCAAAAATTATGATTTAGATGTGGCAAAAGAAGATGCTTATCAACTTGTGAAAGATTTTATAAATAAAGAGTAATTAGTAAAAAGTGATTAGTAATTAGCTTAAAATGAATGAAATAAAATCATACAAAGATTTATTAATCTGGAAAAAAGGAATTACAATTGTAAAATTAGTTTATCAACTTGTAAAAACTTTTCCTCAAGAAGAAATGTATGCGCTTTCAAGTCAATTAAAAAGAGCTTCTGTATCAATTCCTTCAAATATTGCTGAAGGTTATGGTAGAAATACAGATAAATCATTTAGTCACTTTTTAGATATCGCAAGAGGTTCTCTATTTGAAATTGAAACACAATTGATTATTGCGAAAGAATTAGACTTTATTACTAATTTGGAATTATTTCATGAATTATTAAATCAAATTGAAGAAGAGTCAAAAATGATTAACGCTTTTTCCAAAACGCTTAAAGCTAATCACTAATCACTCTTTACTAATCACTAAAACAATGAAAATCGGATTGTATTTCGGAACATTTAATCCCATTCACATTGGGCATTTAATTATTGCCAATCACATGGCAGAGCATTCTGATTTGGATCAAATTTGGATGGTAGTTACACCGCATAATCCACACAAGCAAAAAAGTTCGTTATTAGATGATTACCATCGTTTGCACATGGTGCATTTGGCAACCGAAGATTTTCCAAAAATAAAACCTTCGGATATTGAATTCAAGTTACCTCAACCGAATTATACCGTAAATACTTTAGCGCATTTACAAGAGAAATTCCCAAAAAACGAATTTTCATTAATCATGGGCGAAGACAATTTGAACTCGCTTCACAAGTGGAAAAACTATGAAGTTATTTTGCAAAACCACAATATTTATGTCTATCCAAGATTAAATTCCGGGGAAATTGACGAGCAATTTGTAAATCATCCAAAAATTCACAGAGTTGGTGCTCCTGTGATTGAATTGTCCTCAACATTCATTCGCGAAAGCATTAAAAAAGGTAAAAATGTGGTTCCGATGTTACCGAATAAAGTTTGGGAATATGTGGAACATAATTTGTTTTATAAGAAGTAATTTCAAAGAAATATGAACATAGATTTTGAAAAACAAATCGAAAATTTACCTAAAAAAGGGAACTCAATAAAAGACAAACTTTTTAATAAAGATTATTTTTTGCGTTCAACTGAATTTGGCGCTTCAACAATTGATAAAGAAGAAATTATCTTTGATAGTAAAAAATCAAATAATAGAACATTAATAATAATTGGATTAGCAATTGTTTTTATATGTTTTAGATTTAAAGGCAGTGATAATTTTATTCCAATTTTAATTTTTTCAGGAATTGGAATGATTGCAAATATTATTTATTTGAAATTAAGAAAAAATAAGTTGATAAAAATTAATTTATCAGGTTTTGAAATCGAAAACATCAAATTTGAATGGGATGATATTTATGATTTTGGTGCGTTAGTTAAACCTACGCGACATATTACTTATTATGAATTGATAATTTTTTCAAAATCAAAAGGTAAAAAGGTCTATAGCTTATATAATTATCAAAGCGATAAAGATGATATTCTAAAAAACTTGAATTACTTCAAGAAAAAGTTTGAAACTAATAAAAATATCTCTTAACATTCCTTTACCATTCGTTCCCAATCCCATTGCGTAACTTTGTATTCTTAAAAAAATAAAATGTTATGCTAAACTTCGAATTATACAATCCTGTAAACTATGTCTTTGGAAAAGGACAAATTGCTAAACTAACTGATTTAGTTCCATCAAACACTAAGATTCTGCTTGCTTATGGCGGCGGAAGTATCTTCAAAAATGGCGTTTACGACCAAGTAAAAGCCGCTTTACCCAATCACGATATTGTGGAATTTGGTGGTATCGAACCCAATCCTCGTTTTGAAACTTTGATGAAAGCCGTTGAAATTATTCGTACTGAAAAAATTGGTTTCATCTTAGCTGTTGGTGGCGGAAGCGTAATTGATGGTGTGAAATTTATTTCGGCAGCCGTTAATTTTGATGGCGACGAAGCGGATATTTTGAAAAAACGTATTTTATTCAAAGATGTTGCCACTGTTATTCCTTTTGGAACGGTTTTAACCTTACCAGCAACAGGTTCAGAAATGAATTCAGGCGCTGTGGTTACGATTGAAGCTACACAAGAAAAATTAACGCTTGGCGGAAGTGCTTTATTCCCAGTATTTTCAATTGTAGATCCAACGGTAATTACTTCGTTACCAAAAAGACAATTGCAAAACGGAGTTGTGGATGCGTTCACGCACGTTATGGAGCAATATTTGACTTATACACACGATGCATTATTACAAGACCGAATTTCTGAAAGTATTTTACAAACATTAATTGAGATTGGTCCAGATGTAGTAGAAAATCCAAGTGATTATAAATTGGCTTCCAACTTTGTTTGGAGTGCTACCATGGCGTTAAATGGCTTAATTCAAAAAGGAGTTCCTTCGGATTGGGCAACGCACATGATTGGTCATGAATTAACTGCTTTATACGAAATTGACCACGCAAGAACTTTGGCAATCATTGGTCCAAACTTATACCGCGTAATGTTCGATACGAAAAAAGATAAATTAGCACAATACGGCCAACGCGTTTGGAACATTCAAGGCAATTCAACTGAAGAAATTGCAGAAAAAGCGATTGAAAAAACGGTTGAGTTCTTCCACAAAATGGGCATGAAAACCAAAATTTCTGAAAACGCAGAAAACATCGAAAAAACTGCTGATTTCATCGTAAATCGTTTTGAAGAAAGAGGTTGGAAAGCCATGGGTGAAAAGCAAAATATTACTTTAGAAAAAGTAAGAGCGATTGTAGAAATGAGTTATTAAAATCGCTTCGAGCAAACGTTTTTTGTAAATCCTTTTAAAATGATTATTTTTGGTTTTCTAAATCGAAACACATAATGGAAAAAAAGCCAAAGTTTGCCGTCATTGGAGGAGGAAGTTGGGCTACTGCAATTGCAAAAATGCTTTGTGAAAATCAAGATGAAATTGCTTGGTACATGCGAAGTACTTATGCTATTGAGCATTTAAAACATCAAAAACACAATCCAAACTACTTGAGTTCGGTTGCGTTTGACACCAATAAATTAAAACTTACAAATGATATCAACGAGGCGGTGGCTTATGCTGATTATCTAATTTTTGTAATTCCTTCTGCTTTTTTGAGCAAAGAATTAGAAAGTTTGACTGAAAGCTTAAAAGATAAATTCATTTTTTCTGCTATCAAAGGAATTGTTCCAGAGTCGAGCTTAATTGTAGGCGAACATTTTCATACCAAATACGATATCCCATTTGAAAATATTGGGGTTATCACGGGTCCGTGTCATGCAGAAGAAGTAGCAATGGAACGTTTATCGTACTTAACTATTGCCTGTAGCGATAAGAAAAAAGCCAAATTTGTGGCTAAAAATCTAAGTTCACATTACATCAAAGCAAAAACTTCTGATGATATCATTGGAACTGAATATGCTGCCGTTTTAAAGAATATTTATGCTATTGCAGCTGGAATTGCGCATGGTTTAGGCTATGGTGATAACTTTCAAGCGGTTTTAATGAGTAACGGTATTCGTGAAATGAAGAAATTCATTCGTAAAGTGCATCGCATGAAGCGAAATATTAATAATTCGGCTTATTTAGGTGATTTATTAGTAACTGGTTATTCCGTATTTTCTCGAAACAGAATGTTTGGAAACATGATTGGAAAAGGCTACACCGTAAAATCAGCACAAATGGAAATGAGTATGGTGGCTGAAGGATATTACGCTGTAAAAAGTGCTTATAAATTAAATCAAGAATACGGAGCTGATACTCCAATTATTGACGCTGTTTATGAAATTTTATACGAAAATAAAGACGCAAAAACTGTTTTTAAAGAATTAACAGATAAATTAAATTAATTTTAATTTATTGCATTAACACAATTAAAAGATGTAAATAATTGATTTTCATTTGTTTATGTCTTTTTTTATAAAAAATAATTTCACATAAAACATTGATTTACAAATAAATAGCACTGTTTCTCTTGGTGTAAAATAGAAATAGTATTTTCGCAAAATAATAAAAAAAATATGGACAATCTTATCAATCATCCTGGGATTATTACTGCATTTACCATCACTATTTTGGCAATGCTAATTCTTGATTTAGGTGTTTTAAACAAAAAAGGACATGTAGTTTCTAATCGAGAAGCAGCTATCTGGTCAGCGGTATGGATTTCGCTAGCTATGGGTTTTAGTGCAATTATTTACCACTACATGGGAGCCGAAAAATTCATGCAATTTCAAGGCGCGTATTGGATTGAAAAAGCGCTTTCGGTTGATAATTTATTTGTTTTTATTTTAGTTTTTGGTTATTTCAATGTTGCCAAAGAAGCCCAACACAAAGTGTTATTTTGGGGAGTAATTGGTGCTTTGGTTTTTAGAGCTATTTTTATTTTTACCGGAGTTTGGTTACTGAATTACACCTATTTACCCGAAATGGAATTGTTTGGACAAGTAGTAAAAATCAATTATTTACTAACCATTTTCGGAATTATTCTAATTGTTGCGGGAATCAAATCAGGTTTTAGTGATGAAGAAGATGAAGGAAGCAAAGATTTTAGCAAAAGTGCCGGTTCTAAATTTGTACACAAGTTTTTTAAAGTAAGTCCTAATTTTGATGGCGATAAATTTTTCACCATTCAAAACGGAATCAAAATGGCAACGCCTTTATTTGTGGTGGTCGCTATTGTTGAGTTTACCGATTTATTATTTGCGGTAGATAGTATTCCTGCCATTTTCGCCATTGCTCCAAATGATCCGTTTATTTTGTACACATCGAATATTTTTGCGATTTTAGGATTACGTTCGTTGTATTTCCTTTTAGCAAACTTCATGTATATGTTTAGTAAATTAAAATATGGATTAGCTATTATCTTAACTTTTATCGGTGTAAAAATGATTGTAGCGCCATTTTACCATATTGAAACCACTGTGTCGTTAATGGTAGTTGGTGGCGTGTTAATCTTGTCTGTAATCGCTTCTTTGCTCTTTCCTGATAAAGATTAATTTCAAAATATATATCAATAAAAAAGGTTGTCTGTTGAGACAACCTTTTTTATTAGTAGTGAACTTTACTTTATCGTAATCTCATCTACAAAAATAAATGCATCTCCACCAGCACCTTGATGCCATTCTGGTAGTTTGCCGAAGTTTTTAGCGATTACCTTTACGTAACGTGCTTTTTTATCTTTAGTTTCGTTTGAAGTGAAATTTAGAATTGTATTTTCTTCTAATTTTGGGTTTAAAGTATTGTTTACCGAACCGAAAAACGTAAAATTCACATTGTCTTCCGAAATATAATAATCGACTTTAGTTGGCATTAAAATCCATGAACGTTGGTCTTGTAAAAAGCGTGCTGAAATTTCATTAACACTTTTCACTTCTTTTAAATCCACCACCGCTTCAAAATCCTGACTTTGGTAGCCTTGCCAATCGCCTTTTCTCCAGTTCTCCGTTCCTAAAATACCATCTAACAATCCTTCTGGACCTCCGGCATGGTATTGTGGATTGTAAACTGATTTGATGTTGATGCTGTAGTTGTTTGGTTTTTTGAAGAAAGTTGCGGAAATAGTATTGCTTTTTTGTCCATTTTTTTCAATATAAGCAAATACATTTGTTGTTAAATCAATTACAAATGGTTTGGTGTATTTTATAAATATTCTATCATCTAATTTTGAAGTTGTATCATTTGTAGAATAAAAAATCACATCATTTAAATTTTGAGATTTCAATTCAATCTTCAAATTATCTTTAAATGCTTTACTCTCCGCTTGAATTACTGGAACTGGGATAATTAAATTGTATTCTTTTGAAGATCGTAAATAGTTTACTTCAAAACCAAAAGAAGAATTATCTACTATTATTTCTTTTTTATTAATTACATCATCGCTCCCATTTTCAAGTTTTACTTTAATTTCATCAAAAAAAGGCTTAATTACAGTCCAACTAAAATTGCGGTTTCCAGGAGTAACATTGTAAATCCCCATCGAACTCAACACATACCAAGCACTCATTTGACCACAATCTTCGTTTCCAATTAAACCATCTGGCGTATTGGTATAAAAATTATCTAAAATATACTTGACTTTTGCATTCGTTTTTTCAGGTTTTCCTACATAATCGTACAAATACGCCATGTGGTGACTTGGCTCGTTTCCGTGCGCATATTGGCCAATTAAACCCGTAACATCGACTTGTTCTCTACCGGTAGTTTTGCTTTCGCTATTGAACATTTCATCTAACTTGGCTTCGAATTTTTCTTTTCCTCCATAAGCTTGAATCATACCTTCAATATCTTGTGGTACGAAAAATGAGTATTGCCACGAATTGCCTTCGGTAAAATTATTATTGACTTCACGAGGATCAAAAGGTTTATCCCAACCGCCGTTTTTCTTTGGACGCATGAAACCAGTTTCCCAATCGAAAATGTTTTTCCAGTTTTGAGAACGTTTCATGAAATATTGGTAATCTTCTTTCTTGTTTAAAATTTGAGCCATTTGGGCAATACACCAATCGTCATAAGCATATTCTAAGGTTTTAGAAACGCTTTCGTGTTCGTCATCAATCGAAATGAAACCGTTTTTCTTGTAAGCATCCAAGCCTAAAACATCACGCATCGCAGAAGCTTTGCTGGCTTCAAAAGCTTTTTCGTAATCAAAACCAGTAATTCCTTTTGCCATCGCATCGGCAATTACAGAAACGGAATGATATCCAATCATACAATCCGTTTCATTAGAAGCCAATTCCCAAACGGGTAATCTGCCACCTTGTTCGTATTGTTTGATGAAAGTATTAATGTAATCAGCAGTACGTTTTTTATCAATTAAAGTATACAACGGATGTGCGCCTCTAAACGTATCCCAAAGCGAGAACACCGTGTAATAATCAAATCCTTCGGCAACATGAATTTTATTGTCTCTACCGCGGTATTTTCCATCTAAATCTTGAGCGATGTTTGGTTGCATCATCGTGTGATACAAAGCCGTGTAGAAAATCGCTAGCTTGTTTTTATCTTCAGAAGTAACTTCAATTTTTGATAATTCTTTGTTCCAAAGTGCAATAGCTGCTTTATGTACTTTATCGAAATCCCAATGTTTGATTTCGGAACTGTTTAATTTAGCTCCTTCATAACTTGTTGGCGAAAGTGATACTTTTACGAGGATTTTTTCACCTTTTTTGACTTGTTTTGAAAGACTTATTGCGGATTCTGTACCACCCGAATATTCGTCAGATAGCGAGTGCATATAATCTCCATTACTTTTAACCTTGGTAAGTTTTAGTGGTACATTAAACTCAATTCTGGCATATACGTATTGATCTCTTGCCCAAGCTTCACTTCTTCGCGATATTTCAATTGTTCTACTATTGATAATATGAATTTCCCCTTCCAACAATTTATCACGATGATTCAAATCTAAAATAATATTCGCTTGTCCTGCTTTGTTAAACGTGTATTCATGAAAACCAACACGTGTTGAAGCAGTTAAACGCACATCGATGTTGTGTTTGTCTAATTTCACGGAGTAAAATCCAGCGGAAGCTTTTTCATTGGCATGCGAAAAAGTAGAAGAATACACTTTATTATCAAACGAAGGTTCTCCCATAGTCGGCATCAACATGATATCTCCATAATCGGAAACACCGGTTCCATTCAAATGCGTGTGCGAAAATCCGTAAATCACATTATCGGAATAATGATAACCTCCGCAGCCATCCCAACTGCCATCGATTCTAGTGTCAGGAGAAAGTTGCACCATTCCGTAAGGCACAGTAGCACCAGGAAAAGTGTGTCCGTGACCGCCAGTTCCAATAAATGGGTTGACGTGTTTGGCTAAATCTTGTGCTTGGGAAATCGTAGTAGTAAAAAAGGCTAAAGCAATAAGAAATGGTTTCATGTTGTGTTGTTGAAAAAATTTCTTAAAGGTAAAAATATTTTCTTTTTAAATACAAAAAACCACGAATACAGAAATCAATTCGTGCATTCGTGGTTTTACTATTTTGATTTACGAAAATCTAATTCGCGAAAACGCCTCTTTTGTTGATAATTGGTAAATCAGCAGTAGCTTTTTCATTGATGGAATTGGTTCTGAAAACAAAGGTTTTATCGAATAATTGTCCGTTTGAAAAGTACGACAACATGAATTCGTTATTCAATTGTAAAACGTTATTTTCTAACAATTCTACTTTAACGGCAGTTTTTGGTTCTACTTTGGCAAATGCATGACGGAATGTTCCTGTTTTGCGTTCTTCTCCATTGATTAAACCATAAGCGCGTGAAACTACCATAGCCATTTCCAACAAATTATCGGTGTCGTTTACTAAGTAAGCGTACCAAGAATTCTCCATAAAATCGTCGTTCCATTCTTGAAAAGCTACAATGTGAACGTTTGCTACTTTTGGGATGATAATGTCTTTTTTCATTGAAATAGTAGTAAGATTAAAGAATTAATTATTAAGACTTTAACTTAATTATATACTCGATTTGAATTGCTCTAAGAAACGAACGTCGTTTTCATAAAACATACGGATATCGCCAATTTGATACAACAACATCGCAATACGCTCAACCCCCATTCCGAAAGCAAAACCTGTGTGTTCGTCTGGATTGATGCCGCAGTTTTTCAATACGTTAGGATCAACCATTCCGCAACCACCAATTTCTAACCAACCGGTTCCTTTGGTAATTCGGTAATCGGTTTCGGTTTTTAATCCCCAGTAAATATCGATTTCAGCACTTGGCTCTGTAAATGGAAAATACGACGGACGTAAACGAATTTTTGATTTTCCGAACATTTCTTTAGTGAAATATAACAACGTTTGTTTTAAATCGGCAAAGGAAACATCTTTATCAATATACAAACCTTCCACTTGATGGAAAATACAGTGCGAACGCGAAGAAACAGCCTCGTTACGAAAAACTCTTCCTGGAGAAATCGTACGAATTGGCGGTTTGTTGTTTTCCATATAACGCACTTGCACTGATGAAGTGTGAGTTCTCAACAAAACATCTGGATTCGTTTGAATAAAAAACGTATCCTGCATGTCTCTTGCCGGATGGTATTCTGGTAAATTTAATGCAGTAAAATTGTGCCAATCATCCTCTATTTCTGGACCTTCAGACACGTTGAAACCAATGGTTGAAAAAATATCAATCATTTGGTTTTTTACAATAGAAATTGGGTGACGCGAACCAATGTTCATCGCTTCTCCTGGACGCGTGGTATCGCCGTAAATTCCTTTTGCTTCTTCTTTATTTTCTAAAGCGTCTTGAATAGATTTTACCTTTTCTTCTGCCGAAGTTTTCAATTCGTTGATTACTTGACCAAATTCTTTCTTTTGTTCGTTTGGAACATTTTTGAATTCGGCAAAAAAGTCTTTCAACAAGCCTTTACTTCCTAAATACTTAATTCGGAAAGCTTCTAATTGTTCTTTATTATCGGTTTGAAAAGCTTTTACTTCTTCAATATGGGCTTTAATCGTTTCTGTCATCGCGCGTTTTGTAAAATGCAAATTTAGTTATTTTTAGTGATTAGTAAATAAAAAAGTGAATAGTAACTAGTAATTAGTGATTAGCCAAAAAACACTAAAAAGGAAAGCTAATTACTAATCACTCTTCACTAATTACTCTATTAATTCTTTCTCTAAAAAGTAGCTAACAATTGCTTCTTTCATTAGTACTGCTTGTTCGCCTGCTTTTAGTGGTGGCAATTCTTCTTTTACTTTGTAATGCGGCCAACCTTCGTTATCAAAATACTCAAATTCGTAGTAACCATAAGGTTCTAACAAACGACAAATGGCAATGTGCATAAGGTTTACTTTTTCGTCTTTTTTGAAAGTAGCATGAATTTTTCCTAATTCTTGTACACCGATTAGGTAAATAATTCCTTCTAAATCAAGGTCTTCTCCGCCTGAAAATTTTTCTGATAATATATTGACAACGCTTTCCCAACGCTGTTTTAATTGTTCGTCTCTGGACATGTTTTAAATTTAGAAGTTAGAATTTAGAAATTAGAATTCTATTTGTTTTCTAATAAATAATTGCAAAGATAACAACAGAAAACTACTTTCAACAATTCTTTTATCTTTGTTCTTTCATCTATTTTCTTTCAAATGAGTTTTATTGATATTGTTTTTGCGGTTTTATTAGGTTTTGCGGTTTATAAAGGGTTGAAAAACGGACTTTTTGTAGAAGTCGCTTCGTTTGTTGCTTTGATTTTAGGAATTTATTTAGCGATTAAATTTTCTAGTTTAGTTGGTGCTATTTTTACTGGATTTGTACCAAGTTGGAATCCGAAATATATTGAAATAACCGCTTTTATCATTACGTTTTTATTGGTGGTGATTGGGATTCACTTAAGCGCAAAAATTCTAACCAAATTAGCTGATTTTGCTTTTCTAGGTTGGATAAACAAATTAGCTGGTGTGATTTTTAGCTTGTTGAAAACGATTTTAGCTTTGAGTGTAGTACTTTTTATTTTTGAAAAAATCAACATCAATAACATGCTACTTTCTAAAGAAACACAAGAGAATTCGATATTTTATAATCCAATTCAGAATATTTCAAAAGCAATTTATCCTACGATTGAAGGTTGGTATGATAGTTTGAAGAAGGAAGTTGAGAGTGAGGAGAAATAGTTACTCTGTAACACCGATTATTACACCAAAATTCCCATCGATTTGCTCCCAATTTTTCTCTGGAAGATAGGTTCTTGATACAAATCCATCTAAGTATAAGGCATTTTTACAACCCAGTTTTTTAAAATATTCGGCAAAATCATAAAAATTGATTTCCTTTTTTGAAATAGCAAATATGATTTGATTGTTTGGTAAAATTCCAACACCATTACGAATATTCAAATTGGTTGAATTCTTTTTAAATGCAGCATGAATTTCGCCATCAATTACCAACATTGGTCCCGATTGCGTTGCGTATTTTATCATTCCATTGTTTACAAAATCTTCTGTTTTGCAAATTATTAGATTTTTGTCCGTTGTGAGATAAAATATCCCATTAGGCTTTAAATAAAAATTACCATTCCCGTTTGAAGTGTCTATTTCTGATTTAGTAATTGTTTTTTCAACATACAATCCTTGTGGTGAATTGTCTTTTTTATACATTCCGCCATTTGTTGAAAATAGTAGTTTTTTGTTTTTATTTTTTAGCCAAGAAATTAGATTTTCAGCATTCTTAAAATGCTCATCTTTTTCATTTTTCCAAAAAAATTCCAAGTTTTGCTTTTTTGGATTCACAATATAACTTACAAATCTATCATCTTCATTTGATGGTTTCCCAAATTGATAAAACCCAACTGAAATTGACGCTATGATTAATAAAATTATAAGTGTGCCTTTTTTTGACATGATGAAATTATTTCTTCACTTCCTTAATCGCTTCTTTGTCAATCCACGCTTTGGTTTTATCGGTTAGTTCTACTTGTTTCCAATTGCCTAATTCTTCTAAAACGAAAACTTTTGTGCCTTCGTGAAGCGTTACTACATCTTCCGAGCTGTTTTTTGGTTCTGCTTTTAAAGTCGTTGATTCTGAAAAAACGATGGCTGGATTGTAATTCGCGTCGAATTTCTTCTGTAAAAAGGCAGAGAAAACAGTTACACCAATTCCAATTAAAAACAACAGAAACAAACTGAAGAAAGTACGTTTTAAAAATACTGTATTTCCAAAATAATAACCTAAAAACGAAAGTAAACTCAAAAACGCAATAATAACCGCAATCCAAGCCCAAGTGTCATAATGAAATGTACTGGTGAACTCTTTTACCATTTTCTTAAAACCTACTTCTTGAAGGATTTTAATGTCGTCTATTGCCGTTTTTTGAGCAAATGATAGATTGGTTTGAATAGCTTCGTCATCTGGGCTTAAAAGCAATGCTTTTTCGTAATTGTAAATTGATGGCGCTACTTTTCCAAGTTTGTAATAGCAATTGGCGATATTAAAATACAAATCAGCCGATTCGTTGCCTTTATTGGCAATACTTTCGAAAGATTGCAACGCTTGTTCGTAATCGCCTTTATTGTATAAATCGTTTGCTTTTTTGAATGTAGCATCGATGGATTCGCTTGCATTAGCAAATGAAAACAAAAACAAAAGGAAAAGTATAATCTTGTTTTTCATTATTTCAATTGTTTTTCAAGTTCTGAAATTCGTTCCACAGCTCGTTCAAAATCATTAGTCATGGCAATATCTGTTGCTGGAGCGTATCTTGCGAATTCGCAATCGTTCATTAATTCCATTAATTGAGAAATACTTTCTTCTGAAGCGTTTCGTTGTTGTAGCAATTCTATGATATTGTCTTTACTCATTTCAACGGTTTCAATATGTAATTTGGCTTTTAGGAAATTGTGTAATGCCTTTTCCATTGCCATATAGAACGGCACTTTATCTCCCATTTGTTTTTTAGCATCAGACAAATATTTCTTCACTAACTTGCTATTTTGTCTGATTCTATTTCCAACAACATCGGCATCTTTAGCTTCTTTTTGTTTTCTAGCAATCATCACAATTGGAATCAATAATAATGGTGCTAACAACAAACTATAAAACAATCCCGAACCTAAGAAATCTTCTCTCGATTTTGAAACGAATTCGGTTTTCAACTTATTGAACTGGAATACTTCTTTTTTCTGAATGGCTTGTTTATTCGTGTTTTGATTATTTGCAATAGCAGTTCCATCACCTTCTAAAACATCAATTATTATTTCTTTTGATTTGATGGTTTTATACGATTTACTTGCCAAATCATAGTAAGAAAACTCGATTGGTTTAATAGTATATTTTCCTTTAAATTGAGGAATTATCGTGTATTTATCCGAAATTTTACCAACCATTCCTGTAACTGGCGTTTGCACATTTTCGGTATGCGCTGGGTCGTACATTTCCAAAGCGCTTGGGACTACTGGTTTTGGCAATGTAAATAATTTTAGATTTCCTTTTCCAGAAACACTTACTTCTAAATCTAATGATTCACCTGCTTTTAAAGTAGTTTTTGATGGCGTTACTTTGAAATCATATTTCCCTACAGCTCCTGTATAACTTGCTGGTTTTCCGTTTTCAGGCAATGGTTTAACATTGATAGTTTGTATTCCTGTAGAAAGTGATTTTTCTACTGTTTTCATCTCTAATCTACCAAACCAATCACTTCTTCCTGTTGGCACCTCAGCATCTACATCAATCTTAAAAGGTTCTATTTTTTTTGCGCCCGCTTCTAAAGGATATAAAATCACTTTTCTAAGCACCACAACGCCATAATCTTTACCGTTATATTTACCTTTTTCGGCACGAAGTTGTTTCATATCAATATATTGACTCCAAAAATCTTCATATTTTGGTGCTTGAAAATTTCTGAAGTTAGAAACCGAGCTATTATAAGGAAAATATAATTTGTAAATTACAGTAACGGGTTCGTTTACATGCGGGTTTTTAGTAGATAATTCTCCTACTAAATGAATTCCCTCGCCAAAATCATAGTTTTGTTGTCGTTGTCTTGGATTTTGTCCTTGATAGTTTGGCAATTGGATAGGATCGGTAATTGTAATTTTTATAGGTTGTGATTTATAAATCGTTCCGTTATATTCTATAGTTGCAGAACCAATCGTGAAAGTTCCTTTTTTGGTAGGTGTTAAATAATAATAATACTTTGTGTATACCTTTCTTTTATGAGTTATTTTCCCATTTACATAAAAAGTCTCTTCATCTTGGCCTTTAAAGATTGTAGGTCCACTTATTTTAAAGCCCTCAAATTTTGGTGGTTCAAAATTATCCCCTTCATTGTTAATTATAAAAACAAGCTGTATGTTTTCATTTATCCCATAAGAATTTCTTTCCGTTTTTGCTTCAAATTTTACTTGAGCAGAAACCGAAAATGATAAAAAAAATATTAAGCCTAAAACTATCTTTTTCATTTATTACCAATCTTTTTCATTTGAAACAGGACGTGCTTTTATCTTTTTAGCGTTCACCTTGTCCTGTACTTTCTTTTCAGCGTTGTTTACTGCATCTAAAATATTGTCGATACGTTGCTTGTCGGCTCCACTTGGTCTTGGTGATTCGTTTTTATCTTCTTTTTTGTCACCGTTACCTTTATCTTTTTGCTTATCGCCTTCTTTATTTTGGTTTTTCTGATTGTCTTTGTTAGAATCTTTTTTATCGTTTCCTTTATTGTTTTTTCCGTCTTTATTTTCTGGTTGCTGTTTATTGTCTTGACCTCCTCCGCCTTTGTTGTCTTTTTTGTTGTTTTTTGGTGGTGGGTTTTCTTTTTTCTTCTTTTTGGCTAAAGCATAGTTATAGCGCGTTTCTTCATCATGTGGATTATTTCGTAACGCATTTTTATATGCCTCGGCAGCAGCTTCATAATTTTTATCCAACATAAATGTATTGCCTAAATTATGATAAAGTCGGTGCTTTTCATTTTTCGTTTTTGCCGATTCTAATGCTTGAATGTATTTAATTTGTGCTTCGCCCGGCTGATTTTGACGATAGATGCTATTTCCTAAATTGTATCCAGCCACTGCTTTTTTAGGCGATTTTTTTGATTCGGTTACACGATAATCTGCTTCGGCATTGGTGTAATTTTTTTGTGCAAAAGATTGATTCCCGTTATACAGATTTTTATCTTTCTCTTGACTAAAAAGAACACCACTTATCAATAAAACAACTATGTAAACTATCTTATTCATGCTTTTTTTCGTTAAATAAATTCAACTTTTGCACCCAATTTGTTTTTTTCTCTAACAAAAAAACATCTGCTAAAAGTAATAAAAAACCCAATCCTAAAAACCATTGATATTGTGATTCAAAATCGGCTATTTGTTGGGATTCAAATTCTGATTTTTCAATTTTATCTAATGATTTTTTTACTTCTTCAACTACCTCTTTTGTAGAAGAACCCACAATGTATTTTGACTTGGTTTTATTGGCAATATTTTGTAATACTTCTGGATATAATTTTGTGATGACGTTTTCTCCGTTTTGGTCTTTTTTATAGGACGCAATGTTTCCTCTATCGTCTTTTAACGGAATTAAAGCGCCTTTTTCTGTGCCTACGCCAATGGTTAAAATTCGAACACCTTTTTCTTGCGCCATTTCGATAGCTTCGTCAGCACCATCGCCATGATCTTCTCCATCGGAAACTAAAATAATTAGTTTGCTTGTGTCTTTTATATCAAAATAATCCACCGAAAGTTTAATCGCATCGTTAAAAGCCGTTCCTTGCGAAGAAACCATGTTGGTATTCATGCTTTGCAAGTACATTTTAGCAATGCTATAATCGGTAGTCATGGGTAAAACTGGATATGCGCTTCCGGCATAACCCACAATTCCAACGCGGTCATTTCCGAATTGATTGATGATTTGCGAAACCAATTGTTTTGTTTTTTCCAATCGGTTTGGCGCTACGTCTTCGGCTAACATACTTTTGGAAATATCAATTGCAAAAACAATATCAATTCCTTGTCGTCTTACGGTTTCCATTTTGGTTCCCATTTTTGGGTTTACCAAAGCAATTATCACGCAAGCCAAAGCCAAAAGCAAAATAATCAATTTTAAAACGGGTTTAAAGGTTGATTTTTCGGGACTTAATTTTTTAAACAATTCCAAATCGGCAAAAGCAGCTTGCTTTTTTCTTTTCCAAAATAAATTGAATAGAAAAAGTGCCACTACAATTGGAATGAGTGCTAATAAATAAAAATATTTTGGGTTTTCTAATTCAAACATTTTCTCTTTTTCTAAACGATTCCTCTAAAAACTGAATTTCGTAATAATGCTTCAATTCCTAACAAACCAAAAGCGATGAGTGCGAATATTTTATATTTTTCGTCGTAATTATAGAATTTTTTCTCATCAATTTCTGTGGTTTCTAACTTATTAATTTCGTCATAAATGGCTTGAAGTTTTTGGTTTGATGTAGCTCTAAAGTATTTTGCATCGGTTGTTTTTGCAATTTCCTGCATTAATTTTTGGTCGATTTCTACAGGCATCATTCTAAAAACTAATTTTCCGTTGGCATCTTTTGCTACAGGAAACATTGCTTTTCCGTTGGTTCCAATTCCTATTGTATACACTTTTATTCCGTATTCTTTAGCAATTTCGGCAGCTGTTCTTGGGTCAATTGTTCCAGAATTGTTGACACCATCGGTCAATAAAATGATGATTCTACTTTTTGCTTTGCTGTCTTTTATTCGATTAATTGCAGTGGCTAAACCAACGCCTATTCCAGTACCGTCTTCAATAATAGAATCGTCAAATTCAACAGTTTTTAGTGATTGTAAAATAATGGCTTTATCAGAAGTTACAGGCGTTCTGGTATAACTTTCACCTGCGTAAACTACTAAACCAATTCTATCATTAACTCTATCTTGTACAAAGGTTGATGCTACTTTTTTCAAAGCTTCTAAACGATTTGGTTTTAAATCGTTTGCCAACATACTACTCGATACGTCAATTGCCATTACAATATCAATTCCTTTGGTGGTTTTTGATTTCGATGTTACATCAACGCTTCTTGGTCGTGCCAATGCGATAATGACGAAACTCAATGCGATTAATCGTAAAATATACAAAAATGGTTTGGCTTTTGCTAAGAAAGTTCTATTCTGTTTAAATGGTGTAACCGAACTCATTTTCAAAGTTGCTGAAAGCTGATTGCGATTGTAAAATAACCAAGCAATTGCGATTGGTAAAACCAAAAACAGCCACAAAAATTCTGGATTTAAAAAAGTTACTTTTCCCATTATTTTTTTGCTTTTCTTAGTTCAATAGAATTTTGAATTTTCTCAATAATTTGTTTTGCGTGCTCATCATCTTCCTTATAAATTAAGAAAAACTCTTGTGCGCCACCCGCTTGAGCAAAAACCACAATTTCGTAACTCATTTTTTGATCTTCTTTCGTAATTTCATTAAAAGCAGTAAAACTTCCGTAGGCTTTTTTGCCTGATAATCCTTTTACATTTTCAAAATCAGCTGTTTTTACGATGATGTTTTTTGCTCCTAAACGTTCTAATTCTTTTAAATCAGTATCCAAAGCAACTTCCAAATCTAATTTAGTAGTGTCTTTAAATGCTGTCGTAATCAAAACAATTGAAAAATTATCAATCAAACTTCCATACATAAATCGATTATTTGATTTAACATTTTCTGGAAGGTTATTTTGAATTTTTTCGTCATTATTTCGTTTCAGAACTTTTGGTGTTTCAATTATTATTGCTGGTTCGCCATACTCTGAAGTTACCCATTCTTTTTCTAATAATTCTTCTGTTGTGTGACCAATGTAATTGTCTTTTAAATAATCTAACCCAAAAGTATAAGCAAAAATTCCGACCGAAATCACAAATAAAACAACTGCAATTCCAACTGAAACAGCTGTTCGTATGAATTTTTGTTTTTTCAATTCTTTTCTTCGAACTTCTTCTGCAAAAAGAGCTTCGGCTTGTTCTTCAGTTCTTGGTAATGCTTTATCAACGATTAATAAAAATTTATCAACGATACTTTTGTCTTTTTCAATTTCAAATTGTAATGGTTTTGATTTGGCAAATTTTACTAAATCCGCATTTTCTAAAACCTGACGAAATTTGTCTAATTCTTCACGATTTACGAACATTTTTTTCTCTGAAATTGCCTTTTTCAACGAATCCAACAACTCGCTCGATGTGCTTTCCATTGCTGGAATATGAATTGATTCTTCAATGTAAGTTCGGGCAATATCAGTCATTTCCGAATAATATTCTTTCACATCTCCCTTTTGAACCAGTTGCTTTTTATCTAAATTTTGAAGATAAGCAATTGCTTTTTCAATGGGTGAAGCAAAAAATTCTTCTTCTTTGACTTTGCCTTTTTGTAATCGTTTAATAATAAAGTAAGAACCAAAGCCTGAAGCAATTATCAAAGCTAGTAAAACCAACAATTTCCACCATTCGCTACTTGGTTCTTCTTCGGTGGCAATGATGTCTTTGATATCATACATTTGCTGTTTTGTGGTGTCGACTTTTACATTGTTTACCACTATGGAAAGCGAATCGGTTCGAAATTCTTTATTGTTTATTTTTACTAACAATCTCGGAATCAAATATTTTCCTGAATCAAATTGTGTTAATTCATACTTTTTAATTAATTCATATTGTGAATTATTTTTAATGGTATCGATTGGATATGATTCTAAAATTTCTAATGCTCCAAAAAACTTTCCTTCTGGAAAAACAACTTTATCTTTTGCGTTTACCGAAGCTTTTAGCGTTAAATTAAATTGCGACCCAATTTTAATTTGTGAAGAATCAATAGAAGTTGTCAATTTTTGAGCCGAAGTAACGACAGAAAACAACAATATCATCAGCCATTTAAAAGCTGATTGCATTATTTTTATATTATTTTCTATTTGAATTTTCATTTTTCTCATATTCATTATACCTACAAGGTCTTAAAAACCTTGCAGGAAAAACTAATTTCTCGCTTTAAAATAACCCAATAACTTGGTTACATAGCTTTCATCTACTCTCGAGCTAATTGTTCCGGCGCCACATTTTGAAAAAACATCCTTGAAATAATTTACATTTTCATGATAGTATTTTTCATAATCCATTCGGACTTTTTTAGAATTGGTATCTACCAAAAGTGTTTCGCCTGTTTCAGCATCTAACATATTTACAATTCCAATGTTTGGAATACTTTCTTCTCTTTGATCAAAAACACGAATTCCAGTTACATCATGTCGTTTTGAAGCAATTTTTAGCGTGTGCTCGTAATCTTTCACCATGAAATCGGAAATTAAAAACACAATGGCTTTCTTTTTTAAAACGCTTGATAAATATTTTAAGGCTTGCGATAAATCGGTTTTTTTGCTTTTTGGCTCAAATTCAATTAACTCGCGAATGATTCGCAATACGTGTGATTTTCCTTTTTTTGGAGGAATAAACAATTCGATTTGGTCAGAAAACAAAAGCAACCCAATTTTATCATTATTTTGCGTTGCCGAAAAAGCTAATGTGGCAGCAATTTCAGTAACCATATCTTTTTTTAACTGATTTTTTGTCCCAAAACTTTCAGAACCCGAAATATCCACAATTAACATCATGGTTAATTCACGTTCTTCTTCAAACACTTTTACAAAAGGTTCGTTGTAGCGAGCCGTTACATTCCAATCAATAGCTCTAACGTCGTCGCCATATTGGTATTGACGAACTTCTGAAAACGTCATTCCGCGTCCTTTAAAAGACGTGTGATATTCACCCGAAAAGATATGATCACTCAATCTTCGGGTTTTGATTTCAATTTTTCGAACTTTCTTTAGAATTTCTTTGGTATCCATTTTTATTAGTTGGCAGTCGCAGTTGACAGTCGCAGTATTAAAACAGTATTATCTGAAAACTGAGACTGAACACTGATAACTAAATTAAGGCACTTCAATTTCGTTTACGATTTTGCTGATAATGTCTTCTGTGGTTACATTTTCGGCTTCGGCTTCGTAAGTGATTCCGATTCTGTGACGTAATACATCGTATACTACAGCACGAACGTCTTCTGGAATTACGTACCCTCTGCGTTTGATGAAAGCATAACATTTAGCAGCTGTTGCTAAGTTGATACTTCCACGAGGTGAAGCTCCAAAACTGATTAATGGTTTTAAACTTTCTAATTTATATTTTTCTGGATAACGCGTTGCGAATACAATATCTAAGATATATTTTTCGATTTTTTCGTCCATATACACTTCGCGAACCGCTTCTTGTGCTCTTAAAATTTGCTCTAAAGAAACCACTTGGTTTACTTTTTCATAAGCGCCTTTTAAGTTTTGACGAATTACCAAACGCTCATCTTCCATTTTTGGATAATCAATAACTGCTTTTAGCATAAAACGATCCACTTGTGCTTCAGGTAATGGATAAGTTCCTTCTTGATCCACCGGATTTTGAGTTGCCATTACTAAGAACGGTTTGTCAAGTTTGAAAGTTTCATCACCAATGGTAACTTGCTTTTCTTGCATGGCTTCTAACAACGCCGATTGCACTTTTGCTGGAGCACGGTTAATCTCATCGGCTAAAACGAAGTTGGCAAAAATAGGCCCTTTTCGAATAGTAAAGTCGTTTTGTTTTATGTTGTAAATCATGGTTCCAACCACATCGGCTGGTAATAAATCGGGTGTAAACTGAATTCTACTAAAAGAACCATGAACTGCTTGAGATAGCGTATTGATTGCTAAAGTTTTTGCTAGCCCAGGAACACCTTCTAGTAAAATATGTCCTTGTCCTAATAACCCGATAAGTAATCGTTCTACCATGTGTTTTTGACCCACAATTACTTTGTTCATTTCCATGGTAAGTAAGTCGATAAAAGCACTTTCTCTTTCTATCTTTTCATTGATTGCTCTAATGTCTAACGTCGATGTATTTTCTTCCATTTTAAGGTTTAATTTGGTGCTGTGAAATTAACAACATTTTTTAACACCGCAAATTGTAATTTTTTTTACTTTTTAGTTGTTAATATAGCGTTAAAAAACAATAAAAAAAGTAGGATTTGTGAGTGTTTTATGATTCTATTTTATAATTTTAAGAAAAATTTAAAAATAATAAACTATATGTCTGTAAAACTATCACCTATAATTGCTGGAGTTATGAATTGGGGAATTTGGGATAAAAACCTCAACACTAACGAAATGAACCACTTAATTCATTTATTTTTTGAAAACGGCATCACTTCTTTTGACCATGCTGATATTTATGGTGGCTATACAACCGAAGCTGCGTTTGGAAAAGCATGGGCAACTTCAAAAATAGATCGAAAAAAAGTACAATTAATTTCTAAATGTGGTATTCAATATGTTTCTGAAAATCGTCCAGAAAATCACATTAAACATTATAATTATTCTAAAGAATACATCATTTGGTCTGCTGAAAATTCGCTAAAAAATCTACAAACTGATTATTTGGATGTGTTTTTATTACACAGACCAAGTCCTTTACTACAAGCTGATGAGGTTGCCGAAGCAGTAGAGAAATTAAAATCTGACGGAAAAATTCTTTCATTTGGAGTTTCAAATTTCACTCCGTTTCAAACGGAATTATTGCGTCAAAAAACAGCAATTTCATTTAATCAAATTCAATTCTCGGCTACCAATCACGAAGCTATGTTAGATGGAAGTTTAGATTATATGCAATTACACAAAATTACGCCAATGGCTTGGAATCCATTAGGTGTAGTTTTTAGAGAAAATACCGAACAAACGCAACGCTTAAAATTACTTTTTTCAAAATTAGTCGATAAATACCATGTGGGTTCCGACTTAATTTTATTGGCTTGGATTTTACAACATCCTGCTAACATTTTACCTGTAGCCGGAACGATTAATGTGAGTCGCATTCAACAGTTGATGAAAGCAAAATCATTGGTTTTAGACACACAAGATTGGTTTGCGATTTGGACTGAAAGTATGGGGAATAAAGTTCCTTAAAAAAGAGTAATTAGTGAAAAGTGATTAGTAAATAGCTTATATTTCTGCTTATCACTTTTCACTTATAACTATTCACTATAAAATGATTAACAAACGTCTTCTTATCAAAAATTTATTAGCTCACAACGATGAGAATAGTTTTTATGATAAGAAGCGTCAGTTAAACTTACATACTAAAGAAGGAAAAGCTAAGTTTTTAAAACACATTTGTGCGCTTTCTAATTCAAATCCTAGTAACAATTCATATATTGTTGTGGGCGTTGAAGATGCAACGAATGAAATTGTGGGTGATGATTTTTTTGATGATAGTCGCATTCAAAATTTGGTCAATGCTTTTTTGGAAAATCCGCCTAAAATTCAATACGAAAACGTGCCTTTCCCAAGTTTGCCTAAAGATAAAGTTGTAGGATTGGTTACCATTAAACCCAAGTCTAAGACATCCTATTTTAAAAAAGGAATTCACACCATTGTTGCCAATTCTGTTTTTATTCGAAAAGGCAGTAACACCTCGCCAACCACAGAGAAAATTCCGTATTCAAAGCAAAATATTGAAACCGTAATTAGCTTAGAAAACAACTCCCGAAATAGCATTTCTTATACCTTAGAAAGTGTTTTAGATTTTATAAACAACAGACACAAAGATTTAGAATCAAATTATCAGGTTTTTAAAGAACTTTTTGTGGTTTGCTGGGCTGGAAACAAGAAAAAAGTGCGTGATAAAATATATTATTCTCGTGTAGATATTGAATTAGTCAACGAACAAGTGAAGTTGTTTTATTCGGCACTGGATGAAGTAAGTATGTCATTTGATGATGATTCGTTTTCAATTACCGAGTATGTTTGTTTGGGATTGAATGATAAGACAAGTTATTATCCATTAGAAAAAGTAACTATTCATTTTTTTGACAATGGTTATTACAAAATTGAAACCCAAATGCTGTTTGAGCCCCCACAATACAACAAAAAAATGTTGCACCACATTTATAATGCGAACAATGCTATTTTGACTAAACTGCAGAAAGGAGTTGTTTTACAATCATCAGAAAAAAGAGACTTGATTAACATTCCTCACACTTTGATGATTTGTTATTTGAATGGTTTTGAGGAGGCTAAACAAAAACTAATTGATGCCAAATCTTACATGAAGGCATTTGAAAATCCTTTGGTTTATTTATCCTTTAAAGAAGTTATGCGAATTTTAAGAAAAATGAAATATGCTTAATATATTTTTTTGCTTTTTCTTATTAGAATTAACATTAAATAAGCCACTAGAAGAAACACTCCTACTACATAAACCAATCTAAATTGAAGACCATAATCTAGAAAATTAAAAAAGTGTGTGTTTTCTTGAAAAAGTGTATAATACGTTAAATCCACAACAGCATAAATCCAGATTAAACTAAGGATTAAAAGGACGATAACTATTTTTGTATATAACTTCATTCTATTTTTATTTTCTATAAATAGATAATGTGTAAAGTTATAGAATGTATTTATAACGGCATTACAGATTTTCTGTACATTTTGTTAAAGTTTTAGCGGCTCAATATTAATAAAACTAAATCAATCCGTGCTTTTTAGCCTCTCTAATAATGTCTTCATCTGTTCCTCCTTTTTCAATCTTAAAGTAGATTTTTATTTGCGCTTTTCTTTTGTCTATTGCGCTCATAGAAAGATTGATATAATTAGGTAAGTTTTTAGTTTTTATACCTTTTCCAAGTAACGTAATTAATTCTCGATTGTATTCGTCCAATAAAATATTTTGAGAATGAAGTTCAGAAACATTTTCTCTAACAGTTTTACTAATATATGACTGATTGTTAAGCATTTGTTCAAATGCTAATAAGAATTCATCAGCGGTAAAATCACTTTTTACAAGTAGTCCTTTAGGTTCAATGGTTTTAATAATTTTGTCTAAAAGAAAAGCTTCTGCATGAGAAGTCAAAATCACTATTTTACAACTAGGAAATCTGCGTTTAATGAGTAGTGCCAAATCTTCGCCACTATTGATTTGTTTTTCTTCATAGGCAGGAAGACTTAAATCAACAAATGCAAAATCATAAGTATAACGGTCTTCGGTTTCCATAATTATTTTATAGGCCGATTCGCAATTATATGCGGCAGTAGTTTTAATATCTACATCAAAATCATTAAATGACAATATACTTTTATATCCCTCTATCATAGAAGGATGATCGTCAATCATTAAAATGTGTATTGTTTTCTTGCTCACTTTTGTTTGATAAATACCAAATTTACAATTTGACTTTTAATTTTATAGTAGTTCCTTCATTTTTTTCAGAAAAAATTTCAAGTTTTCCGTTAATTGCTTGAGTTCTACTATACATGTTTTTTAAACCGATACCATTTTTTGCTTTTTTAACATTAAATCCAATGCCATCATCAACAATTAGTAACTTCAGGTTGTGATTTTCTACTTCTAATCTTAACGTAATTTTTGTTGCTTTAGCATATTTGTTGATATTATTTAAGGCTTCTTGAATAATTCTATAAACGTGCATTTTTACAACTGCGTTGACATTTTCAATTTCGTCATCTTGTGTCATTTCACAATCACATTCCGTTTCATAGGTTTGTTTTTGATTGTGCATCAGTTCTTCTAATAATGTTTTGAAGTTTCCTTTGGTTAAAAAAGCTTCGTTATTTAACTCATGAGCAATTGCTCGAACCTCTTTTTCAATATCTTGAATTGCGTTTATGTGTTCAATACATTTTTGGATGGTTTCATCGTCTCGTTTGCGAGTTAGTACAAATAAATTAAGTCTTGTGCTGGTTAATCTATTCATGATTCCGTCGTGCAATTCTTGAGAAATTCTTGTTTTTTCTGCTTTTCTGGCCTCGTCTAATTCCTCTTGTTTATCTAACATTAACGTATAGATTTCCTCATTTGATTTTTGTTGTTCCTGATTGAACAATAATTCTTTTTGCTTACTTCTTTGAAAAAGAATTATGTATAATAAAACCCCGAAAAAAATAATCAACAACGATGAAAACAAAATAATTTTTCGTTGGTTAGAAATCGCTTCTTTTTCTACAATAATTTCATCGGTTTCAAATTCAATTCTTGCCAATTTATTCCTAGTTGCTCTTTCTTGTCTTTGTAAACTATCATTTAACTTAATGTATTCTTTTGCATAAAAAAGACCTTCTTTAGGTTTCAATTTGGTATAAAACTCTAAAGTTGTTAAAACTTCTTTGTTAAACTTTGAAGCTTTGGCTAATCGATTCGCTTCTTCGTTATAATGCAGTGCTGTTGTTGTGTCTTTTTTAGATAAATAATACTCTGTTAGGTGAATTCTAGTATTAATTCTACTATAAACATCTTCAATTTTATCACTTACTTCTAATGCTAATTTAAAATCATTTAATCCTTCCTTATTGCTGATTTTAAACCGTGAATATGCAAAATTATCGAGTAAAGAAGCATAAAAAACAGGTTGAATTTCCTTAAGGTTATTAATTTTCAATCCTTCTGCAAATATTTGACTAGCTTCTTTGTATTTTTTTAAATTTAAATAAACAAACCCAATATTATTAAATGTTTGCGCTTGAAATATTGGCTTGTATGCTTCCTCGTTTACATTGTTTATTTGTAATAATGATTTTTGATGATATTCTAATGCTTTCTCATAATTTCCTAAACCCGTTAAAACCTTACCTAAATTGACATAACATTCATATATCAACTCCTGATCATTAAGCTCTTTAGCAATATTCAATACTTCAATTGTTTCCGTCTCACTTTCTATAAAATCTTTTTCATAAGATAAAATATATGCTTTATGTAATTTAGTATTTGCTAGATTAATTTTGTCGATTAATTTTTCATACTTCTTTTCAGCTGCCAAATAATAATAATAAGCACTATCATTTCTTGATGTTGAAAAATAATAATCCCCTAAATAATATTCTGCCTTAGCTAGATTTAAAGTGTCTTTTTTAGATTCCGAAATTTTTAAAATTTCATCTGTAACTAATTTATACTTTTCATATTCTAGAATTCCAAAATATCTATTTGCTACTTTAAAATAATTTTTTATTAGTATCGAATCTCTTGTCTGTGTTTTTTGAATTAAATTTTTTGCTGAATCAATATATATTAAACGCACTTCTCTATCTAAACTAGTATTTGACCCATAATCAAAGTATTTGTCTAGTTTTTTTTGAATAACAGGTTTGTTCTCATTTGAATTACATCCAAAGAGAATAAATAAACTAAATAAAAAGGCTACCTGTTTCAATAAAAATATTTACTTGTAAACAAATTTACTATTTAAAGATAATTATTAATCTTTTTTTACAATAATTATAGGCATACTTATATTTATTGGGTTATCAACTTTTATTGTTACATCCTTTTTTTCAATTTTATAATTTAAAATTTTCTTTATGGAATCTTTTTCTCTGTTTTTTGGTATTCCAGACAAAAATAATGAGCTAGTTATTAAAATAATTAATGCTTTCATCTCTAATAATTTTTAAGTAATTAATCTTTTTTTACAATTATAACATAAGGCGTTCCATCTGCATTTGTCGACGTAGTTTGTGCGGTTTGGGTGTTTTCTTCGTCGCCTTCGCCTTCTCTTGCTAATTCGCTTTGCGTGTTTTCTATTATATTAGCGTTTTTTTCAAGTTCTGCATCATATTCATCTGTAGTACATGAAAAAATAGAAATGCTTACTAATACTAATCCGAATAATTTGATTGTGTTTTTCATAATGATTAATTTTTAAGTGTTTGTTAATTGTTTTGTTAAATAATTTGTTTAATTCTCTATTTTTGAATTCCAAAAATAGAGCTACTTTTTGAAACCATTTTACAGATTTTCTGTATATTTTGTTAAAGTTTTAGTGCTCATTTTCAGTGTTTTATATGAGAAATTTTGTAATTGGAGATATTCATGGAGGGCTCAAAGCGCTCTTGCAAATACTTGAAAAATCAGGTGTTAACGCAAATGATACGTTGATTTTTTTAGGTGATTTTGTAGATGGTTGGAGCGAATCTCCGGCTGTTTTAGATTTTCTAATCGAAATTCAAAAACGTCAAAAGTGTGTTTTTATTCGCGGAAATCATGATGCTTTGTTGCTTGATTGGTTAACGGGGAATACGGAAAATTTTGATGAACAAATGTGGTTTATTCATGGTGGAGCTGCCACCGTGAAGTCCTATGAAAATATTGATGAAACCACTAAAAACAAGCATATTGAATTCTTAAAATCATTACAAGATTATTATATTGATGAAAAAAACAGGTTGTTTATTCATGCAGGATTTACTAATGTAAAAGGGGTGGAATTTGAATACTTTACGCCTTTATACTATTGGGATAGAACACTTTGGGAAACTGCATTAGCTTTAGATACTGCCTTGTCAAAAGAAGCGATAACTTATCCAAATCGTTTAAAAATATACGCTGAAATTTTTATTGGTCATACTCCTGTCACTAAAATTAATGAGACTGTTCCTGTTAATCGGGCTTCTGTATGGAATGTAGATACGGGAGCTGCATTTAAAGGAAAACTTACTATTATGAATGTAGACACCAAAGAATTTTGGCAAAGTGATCCGCTTCCTGATTTATATCCTACTGAAAAAGGAAGAAACTAAAATAGTCCTATATTTGTACCTTAATTAAACCTACAGAATAATGAAAAAGATTTTATTAGTAATTACGTTATTTACTGCTGTTCAACTGTCAAACGCTCAAGCCTTTAAAGGGAAAGGCGATATTAAATTTCAAGTAGGTGCTAATTTTCAAGATGGTGGGACTGGGATTACCTCAACTGTTGATTTTGGTTTAGGTGAAAATATGTCCTATGGTTTTGTGGCAACTTATTTGTTAAATGCCGACAAAATTGCTGGAGAAAAAGCACGTTTTGAAGATAGAGCCGATATTAAAGCACGTTTTAATGCCAACATTGGAAATGTTATTGGATTAGACCCAAAAATGGATGTTTATCCTGGATTAGAATTAGGAACTAGGAATTTTGGCGCACATTTAGGTGTTCGCTATTTCTTTACAGAAGGATTTGGTTTATACACGGAAGCATTTACACCATTAGCAAGATATGATTCTGATGTAAATGGATTTGAACATTACAACAATCAATTTGTGTTTACTTTTGGTGCTTCATTCAATTTATAAGCCATTTTTGAACCATATTTTAAAGCAACTCGTCAAAAAAGTTGCTTTTTTTTATGCTATTCTATTACAATTTATACCTTTGTCTCAAATTATTGTATTAAGTAAAATCCATTCAAAATGAGTGTAATAGAAAGAAAACTGAAAGACCGTAGTGGTTCAGTTTGCGAAATTAGTGGTACTGAGCATGACTTAGTTGTTTATGTATTGCCACCAACAAATGAAAGAACGGTTGAAAATAGTGTTTTAATTGCGAAACACTTAAAAGACCAAATTGAAAACCCAGAAACCATGAATGAAAACGACTGGAGAGGGTTATCAGAAAGTATGTGGAACGAGCATTTACCGGTTCAAATTTTATCTTGGCGTATGCTAGCCCGTTTGAAAAACAACGATTTGCTTGACATGATGTACCTAGACGAAGAAGCATTAGAATGGGCAAAAGCAACAGGCGAAGGCGCAGAAGAAGACGAAAACAAAATTGTACATAAAGACAGTAACGGCGTTATTTTACAAGATGGCGACTCGGTAGTGTTGGTTAAAGATTTGGATGTTAAAGGCGCTACTTTTACTGCAAAACGTGGAGCTGCTGTACACAACATTAAATTAGTTTGGGACGACGCTAACCTAATTGAAGGTAGAGTAGAAAACCAAAGTATTTATATTTTGACGCAATACGTGAAGAAAACGAAGTAATACCTTTTTGTCATTCTGAACTCGTTTCAGAATCTAAAAAAGAGAAGCTGAAACAAGTTCAGCTTGACAGAGCAAAAGATATAAAAACCCTGCAAATTTGATTTGTGGGGTTTTTGGTTTTTGATAACTTTCTGTTACCATTAAGACAACTTAAGTTTTTTATGCTATATCAGTGTTATATCAGTGCTGTAACAGTGCTATATCTATAAAGAAAACACCAACTTGACTACTTAATTATAAAAGTTGACTTTACTTTTTTTAGTTACAATTTGTTATCTTTGATTGAAATGAACCACGCGAAAGGATTCGCGCGGGAGCGGGGGCACGGAATGCAATTCCGCGCTATAGGTTTTTCTATTTTCTACGAGGCCTTTTTGACCATGCTTATATAATTAGCATTTTAATAAATATTTCACTAGCTTTGTTTGAAGGAACTTGTGGGCACGGAATGCAATTCCGCGCTATCGGGTTAGAATGAATAACATTAATAAAGAAGAGTTGATCACTAACCCAACTAGTTTTAGTCTGTATCCAAATCCAGCTGTTACAGCAGTAACCCTTTCTTACTCTCTAGAATTAGAAGGTGCCACCTTGGAAATTTATGATTTGACAGGAAGAAATATTACTAAAAAAGCCTTATCTTCGGCTGATAAGGAAGTCACTTTATCGATTGACTCTTATCCTGCAGGTATGTATATGTTAGTTGTAAAACAAGCAGATGCTATGTTATGGCAACACAAGTTAATTATTAAATAGAATAACCCTAAACAGGTACGCTTTTAGCGTACCTGTTTTTAAACTAACGAATTATGCTTAAAAAAATTACTTTATTCTTTTTATGGGTATATGCTTCTACTTATGGTCAATGCTATAGTGGTTTTAATATTGGCGAATATCATGTTGTCTCTATTAAATCGGATGGCACATTATGGGGATGGGGTTCAAGTGATGCTGGAAGCTTAGGGAATACCAATTCCATAAATCCTTCCTCTTTTCAAATAGGAACGTCTACTGATTGGTTAAAAGTAAGTGCTGGAGCATACAATACTTTTATTATTAAAAATAATGGTACTTTGTGGGCTATGGGAGATGGAAGGTACGGACTATTAGGTAATGGTTCTACAACTACAATAAATCCTACTTTGCAACAAATCGGTAGCGCTACTAATTGGCAGAAGATATCCTCTTCAACTCAAATGACCATTGGATTGAAAACCGATGGCACTATTTGGGGCTGGGGGCAAAATGATCAGTATGAAATGGGGAATAATACGTGTTGTGCCAATCAACTTACACCCATTCAAATTGGCACAGCCAATCATTGGGTAGATATTGAAGGAACTAGTTGGGGTGCCACAGTTTTTGCTTTAAAAAATGATGGCACTATTTGGGGGTGGGGATTGAATACTGCAGGTTTATTAGCTGATAATACCGTTATGGCACGAAGTGTTCCCACTCAATTGAATGCAGATACTGATTGGGCGAGTATTCATGTTGGAGCCGCCCATATTTTAGCTTTAAAAACGAATGGTACTCTATGGTCTTGGGGGGGGGGGGAATATGGACAAACAGGTGATGGTTTGTCTCCTTCATTATATCGTTCGTATCCTAGACAAGTTGGTACTGACACTTGGTCTAAAGTATTTGCAGGTTGGAAAGTATCCTTTGGAATTAAACCCGATGGTACCTTGTGGGCATGGGGGCTTAATGATGTTGGACAGCTTGGAATAGGCAACACTACTAATCAATTTACTCCTGTTCAAGTGGGTACTGATACCGACTGGGTTGATGTTGTTTCAGGTGGTTCTGGTAATGACCAGTTTACTATTGCTACAAAATCCAATGGTACGGTTTGGGCCTGGGGAGATAATCAAGTGGGACAATATGGTAATGGTACTGTTGGAAATCCGGTTTATGTTCCTACCCTAATGACGGGGCTTTGTGCTACCTTAAGCACTGATGAATTTGAACAAGAAAATGTTTTTACGATGTATCCTAATCCTGCTAAGGATGTGGTAAATTTAACTTATAATTTAACTGATGCTAATGCAACTGTTGAAGTTTTTGATTTAACTGGTAGGTTGATTCAAAATGTGGCTTTGAATTCTGTTACAGGAAGTAGTGAGCTGAATGTTAGTGCTTATCCTGCTGGGGTTTACTTGGTTTTGGTTAAGCAAGGAGCTGCCGTGGTTTCTAGTAGTAAGTTGGTTGTTGAGTAGAAAATTTCGGGTTTCAGGTTACGAGTTACGGGTTGTGGACTAAACGGCGTTTAGTGGTGTGCCTAGGGTTAGGAGATTCCTAGCAAGCTCGGAATGACAAGAGAAACGATTCTTAACAAGCGGATACTATCTTATGGCAACACAAATTAATTATTAAATAGAATAACCCTAGACAGGTACGCTTTTAGCGTACCTGTTTTTAAAATAATAATGAATTATGCTTAAAAAAATTACTTTAATCTTTTTATGGATAACTGTTACAGGCTTTAGCCAATGTTATAATGGTTTTGAGATTGGGGACTATCATGTCGTATCTATCAAATCAGATGGCTCGCTATGGGGTTGGGGTTCAAGTGATATTGGTCAATTGAGTATTATTAATTTAATAAATCCCACTCCTTTTCAAATAGGTACAGCTACTGATTGGTTAAAAGTAAGCACTGGAGCTTACAATACATTTATTATCAAAAACAATGGTACTTTATGGGCTATGGGAAATGGTATGTACGGGCTATTAGGTAATGGTTCTACTACTCAGGTAAACCCTACTTTACAACAAATCGGTACCGCCACCAATTGGCAAAAAATTTCGGCTTCAACTGATATGACCATTGGATTAAAAACCGATGGTACCATTTGGGGCTGGGGGCAAAATGATCAATATGAAATGGGGAATAATACCTGTTGTGCCAATCAACTTACCCCAATTCAAATTGGCACAGCCAATCATTGGGTAGATATTGAAACTAGTCGAGGTGCCTCAGTTTTTGCTTTAAAAAATGATGGTACCATCTGGGGATGGGGATTGAATCTTGCAGGTTTATTAGGTAACAGTACTGTTATGGCACGAAGTATTCCTACGCAATTGAATACTGATACCGATTGGGCCAGTATTCATGTTGGAGCTGCCCATATTTTAGCTTTAAAAACAAATGGTACTCTATGGTCTTGGGGGGGGGGAGAATATGGACAAACAGGCGATAATTTTCCTTCCTCTTACTATAGAGACACACCAACACAAGTAGGTACTGATATTTGGTCTAAAGTTTTTGCTGGCTGGAAAGTCTCTTTTGGAATTAAACCCGATGGCACATTGTGGGCTTGGGGGCTTAATGATGTAGGTCAGCTTGGAATAGGTAACACTACTAATCAATTTACTCCTGTTCAAGTGGGCACTGATACCAACTGGGTTGATGTTGTTTCTGGAGGTTCTGGTAATGATCAGTTTACCATTGCTACCAAATCAAACGGTTCAGTTTGGGCATGGGGAGATAACCAAGGGGGTCAATATGGTAATGGTACCGTTGGAAATCCTGTTTATGTACCTACCCTAATGTCTGGTCTTTGTGCTACATTAAGTGCTACAGAATTTCAACAAGAAAATGTTTTTACAATGTATCCTAACCCTGCTAAGGATGTGGTAAATTTAGCTTATAATTTAACAGATACTAATGCAACTGTTTCCATTTATGATGTAACTGGTAGGTTGATTCATGAGGTGGCTTTGGATGCTGTTTCTGGGAATAGTGAGTTGCATGTGAGTACTTATCCAGCTGGGGTTTACTTGGTTTTGGTGAAACAAGGTGCTGCGGTGGTTTCTAGTAGTAAGTTGGTTGTTGAGTAGAAAGTTTTCAGGTTTCAGGTTACGAGTTACGGGTTGTGGACTAAACGGCGTTTAGTGGTGTGCCTAGGTTTAGGAGATTCCTAGCAAGCTCGGAATGACAAGTGAGTAAATACTTGGAATGACAAAATAATGATTTTATAAAAGACCTTTGCTTTTTGCAATTTCTATTAGTTCTTTATCGGAGCCAATATCAAAGATTAATTGCTTCTTGATATTGGCTTTCTTTTTTCAATTGCACTTAATGATAAAGGAATTAATTTGGTTAAATGGGCTGTTTTGTATCCTACTGTCCCTCGCGAATCCTTTCGCGTGGTTCTAAATTAAAACAAACAAAATTACAAACAAAAAACCCTGCAAAAATCAAATTTTACAGGGTTTTCTATATCCAAAAAGTAACTAATCACTAATTACTTTTCACTAATCACTTATTTTAAAAATCAAACTTAATACCTTGAGCCAACGGTAACGCTGTTCCGTAGTTAATTGTATTCGTTTGTCTTCTCATATATGCTTTCCATGCATCAGAACCTGATTCACGGCCACCACCTGTTTCTTTTTCACCACCAAAAGCACCACCAATCTCAGCACCAGAAGTTCCAATGTTTACGTTAGCAATACCACAATCAGAACCCGCAGCAGAAAGGAATAATTCCATTTCTCTCATGTTGTTGGTAAAGATAGAAGAAGATAATCCTTGAGGAACTGCATTTTGCATTGCAATAGCTTCTTCAATTGTGCTATATTTCATTACATATAAAACTGGAGCGAATGTTTCGTGTTGTACAATTTCAAATTCGTTTTTCGCTTCGATAATACATGGTTTTACATAACAACCACTTTCGTATCCTTTTCCTTCTAAAACACCACCTTCTACAATTACTCTTCCGCCTTCTGCTTTTGCTTTTTCGATAGCGTTTAAGTAATCTTGAACTGCACCTTTATCGATAAGTGGACCTACGTGATTGTTAGCATCCAATGGATTTCCAATTTTTAACTGAGCATATGCTTTTGCTAAAACGTCTAATGTTTTATCGTAAACACTTTCGTGAACAATTAATCTACGAGTTGATGTACAACGTTGACCTGCTGTTCCTACCGCTCCAAATACTGCTCCTACCAATACCATTGATAAATCGGCTTCTTTAGAAACGATAATTGCGTTGTTTCCACCTAATTCTAAGATAGTGTTTCCAAAACGCTCAGCCACAGTTTTTGATACGTGACGACCAATTCTTGTAGAACCTGTAAACGATACTAATGGAATACGTTTGTCATTATTGATTAAATCTCCAGACTCGTTACCTACTACTAAACAGCTGATTCCTTCTGGTAAATTGTTTCTTTCTAATACCGTTTGAATGATGTTTTGACAAGCCACACCACACAAAGGCGTTTTTGAACTTGGTTTCCAAATACAAACATCACCACAAATCCAAGCTAACATTGTGTTCCAAGACCAAACTGCTACCGGGAAGTTGAAAGCTGAAATGATTCCAACAATTCCAAACGGATGCCATTGCTCATACATTCTGTGCATTGGACGCTCCGAGTGCATCGTTAATCCGTGTAATTGACGAGATAAACCTACTGCGAAATCACAGATATCAATCATTTCTTGAACTTCTCCAAGACCTTCTTGATACGATTTACCCATTTCAAAAGACACTAATTTTCCTAATGCTTCTTTGTGTTTACGCAATTCTTCTCCCATTTGACGCACGATTTCCCCTCTTTTTGGAGCTGGAACCAAACGCCATGTTTTGAAAGCTTCTTCTGCAGCACTCATAGCTGTTTCGTAATCTTCTTTTGTTGAAGATTTTACTTTTCCAATCAAATCTCCTGTTGCTGGCGAGTATGATTCGATAATTTTTCCGTTAGAAAACCACTTAGAACCTGTTGATGTTCCTTCGTTAATTTCTTTAATGCCTAATTGTTGCAAAGCTTCTTGCATACCAAATTGAATTGCTGCTTCAGATATCATTTTATAACTTTTTTTTCGGTTTTTGTTAAATTTTCACAAATGTAAAAAATATATTTTAAATAGAATGTTGCTTATGTTACGTAGCGATTATTTCTTAATTGTGAACTTAGGATTTGTTTCCATTACAGTACCACATTGTTTACATGTTCTTTTTTCTTCTGAATTATAAAAATCTTGGAAATGCGGTAGAAAATCTTTTTCAATGTTATGCAATTCAAAATAGACTTCGTGTAATTTATGATTGCAGTTGTCGCAAAACCAAAGTAAGCCATCGTTGAAACCTTTTCCAGCGCGCTTCCTTTCAATTACCAAACCTACCGAACCTTCTGTTCTTGCTGGTGAATGTGGCACTTTAGCAGGGTGCAAATACATGTCGCCTTCCGAAAGCTTCATCGCTTTCTTTTGTCCATCTTCTTGAATATAAACAGTTATTTCACCTTTTAATTGGTAAAATAATTCTTCGGTTTCGTTATAGTGGTAGTCTTTTCGGGCATTTGGTCCACCTACAATCATTACGATATAATCGTCAGATTCCACATATAAATTTTTGTTACTTACAGGTGGTTGAAGTAACGCCTTATTTTCTTTAATCCACTTTTGTAAGTTGAACGGTTTAGCTATTCCCATTTTTTAAATATTAAAATGTAAAGTTACAGAAAAAGAAAAAGGTTAGCTGCAATTTAAGCAACTAACCTTTTTAACTTTATAAAATATTTTATTTTACTTCTTGTACTAAATAAATATAGACCGGGAAGTGATCTGAAAACCCTGGAACGCCATTTTGATTACGCAACGGATAGCCTTTATATTGTCCTGTTTTTTGGATTAAGAAAGGTTTGTTGTAAATTCCTGCTTTCCAATATTTGAATGTTGAATAGTCGTTTTTGTCTTTCGGGATAAATTCTTCGCTTACCATAATTTGGTCAAAAATATCACCAGAATCTCTGTAAAACAAAGTTGCATGACCATCTTTTGCCATTTGTTCAAATGGATTAAAAATATCCGCAGGTTTTTTTAGTTCTTCTTTTTTAAGTTTCGCACCAATTCCTTGTTTAACGCTTTTATTATAAGAGCCATCATTTAAATCTCCCATTGTAATGATTTTAGCATTGGGATTGATTTTAATGATAGAATCCATAATTTTTCTGTTTAATCTACCAGCAGCTTCTCTATATGGGCTACTTTTTTTCTCTCCACCAGAACGAGATGGCCAGTGATTTACAATTATATTGATTTCTTCACCATCTAATAAACCTGTTACTAAAAGTTGGTCACGAGTATAAATACGCTTTGTTTTTTTATCGTAGTTAACATTTTCTTCTACCTCTTCTTCTTCTTTTTTGTCTTTTTTATCAGAAACGGTTTCGCTTTCATAAATATATAAAGGCACATTTATGTAACTTGTAGGTTGAAAATGTTTTTCTTGGTATAGAAACCCAACATCGATACCACGTTTGTCTGGAGAATCAAAATGTACTACTTTATAACCTTTATTGATTAAAGTAGGATGTTTTACTAAATCTTCTAAAACTCTTCTGTTTTCAATTTCACAGGCACCAATAATAACTGGAGAATTCTTTTGACTTTCACTTGTTCCTAGTTCAATAAGTACTCTGCTTAAGTTATCAAGTTTTTTCTTATAATTTTTTAACGTCCATCCTTCAGCAGGTGTATATTCTTCATCATAAGTATCTGGGTCATTTATCGTATCAAATAAATTTTCGAAATTGTAAAATGCCACCGTATGCACTTTAAATTTTTTATCTTGAGCAAAAGCATTGCTTATTGATAAAATCACAATAAATAGGGCGATTGAATGCTTAATTTTCATAAAATGTATGTTATATTATTATCAAGTTTAACACAAATTGGGTGCCAAAGGTAAATAATATTATTAAATGTTATACATTTGTAGGCTGTTAAGTTTTTAACGTCTTAACATTAAATTAGTATTAATTTTAATATTCTTTATGAAAAAACTTGTATTAAGCACTTTACTAGTGTTGCAAGCTGTTTTTGTTTTTGCACAGCAAAATCCAGCCTTAAAAGGTAAGGTTATCGATGCTAAAAGTCAAAAACCATTACAAAATGTTGTTGCTACTATTCAAAGCACCAACCAATCTGCCCTTACAGATATTGACGGAAATTTTGTATTTCAAACTATTCCTGCTGGAGACCAAGTATTAGTAGTTAAATCTACAGGATACAGCCAACAGACTTTTATGTTAGAACCATCTAACGGACAAACAATGGATTTAGGAGTTGTTGTATTAGAAGAAGATATTACTTCTGAGCAACAATTAAGTTTAGTAACTATTACAGAAAACGACTTAGGAGATGACAACAGTGGATCTGAAAGTACTTCGGGATTGCTTCAAGCTACTCGTGATACTTATCAACAAGCTGCTGCATTCAACTGGGGACAAGCTCGTTTTAGAATTAGAGGTTTAGACAACGAATATGGTACCACTATGATTAATGGTATTGTAATGAACAAATTATATGATGGAAGACCTCAATGGAGTAACTGGGGAGGTTTGAATGATGCTACTAGAAATCAAGAATTTACAATGGGTTCTGCTCCTTCAGATTATACTTTTGGTGGCGCATTAGGAACACAAGAAATCAACACAAGAGCTTCTTTTTACCGTCCAGGAACAAGAATCTCTATGTCTGGAACAAACACAAACTACAGCTGGAGAATGATGGGAACACATGCTTCAGGAATGGATAAAGACGGATGGGCGTTTGTAGTTTCTGGTTCAAGAAGATGGGCTCAAGAAGGTTACTTTGAAGGTACAGATTATGGCGCAAATTCATTATTTGCAAGTGTTGAGAAAAAATTTAACGACAAACATAGTTTGAATTTAACTGCTATGTATGCTCAAAACAGTAGAGGAAAAACATCTCCAAATACTAAAGAAGTTAATGATTTAATGGGAGTTAAATATAACTCTTATTGGGGATGGCAAAACGGAAAAAAACGTAATTCTAGAGATAAAGACATTGAAGAGCCAATGGTAATGTTATCTCACTACTGGAAGTTATCTGAAAAAACAAACTTAAATACTAATGTTGCTTTCCAAACAGGATCTATTGGAAACTCAAGATTAGATTATCAATTGGGTAACAATCCTGACCCAACTTACTACAGAAATTTACCGAGTTATTATGCTAATCAACCTTCTTTATGGGATGATTTTGTATATGATGATGCTGGAAATCAATTATTTGAAGCAGATGGTGTAACTCCATTATACCAAAATTTAGATGCTCAAAATGCAGAAAATTATTTCAAAACTCATTCACAAATTGACTGGAATGCTATGTATATGGCCAATCAAAATAGTGCCTTTGCAGGAAGAAGTATTTATGTATTGTATGAAGACAGAACAGATGATAATTTATTGAATGCTAATTCAATTATTAACTCAAGTTTATCAGACAACATTAGCTTAAATGCTGGTGTTAATGTTAGAAAATTACGTTCTCATAATTTCCAAAATTTATTAGATTTATTAGGTGGTCAATATTTTTCTGATATTGATGCTTTCTATACAGGAGATGCGGCTCAGTCTGACTTAAACAATCCAAACAGACAAGTTGTTGAAGGTGATACTTATGGGTACAATTATTTATTACACGCATTAACATTTGACGGATTTACACAGTTCAAATTTTCATATGATAAAGCCGATTTCTATTTAGCGCAATCTTTTTCTAGATCAGAATACCAAAGAGAAGGTTTATATAGAAATGGTATTTATGCAGACAATTCATTTGGAAAAGGAAAAAGCGTAACTTTCGAAAACTTCGGTTTCAAAGGAGGTATAACTTATAAATTAAACGGAAGAAACTATTTAGATTTCAACGGTTTATACCAAACAAAAGCACCTAGCTTAAGAAATACTTTTTCAAATGCTAGAATGAACAACGTAATTACTCCAGATTTACAAAGCGAAAGCGTTACAAGTGCAGATGCAAGTTATATCTTAAGAGCGCCTAAGTTCAAAGCGCGTTTAACAGGATTCTATTCTAAAATTAATGATGCAACTGAAATTTCATTCTTCTACGGAGAAGGAATTGGAGGAGGTGAAGATGGTGGTGATGAAGATACATTTGTAAGTGAAATCGTAACCGGAATTGACAAACAAAACATGGGTGCTGAACTAGGTTTAGAGTATCAAATTACTTCAACTATTAAAGCTACTGCTGCTGCTTCTTATGGTCAATATATTTATTCAGATAATGCAAAACTAAAAACTAACGATGATGCTTTAGCTGCTGCTGGAAATAATTCATTAACCGATTTTGGAACTGTTTATCTTAAAAATTATCACCAAGCAGGTATGCCTCAAACAGCGGCTTCTTTTGGTTTAGAATATAGAGATCCTCACTTCTGGTGGGTGGGTGCAAATGTGAACTACTTAGCCGATAGTTATATTGACATTGCAAGTATTTTAAGAACTGATAACTTCAGTATTGATAGTTCAACTGGAGATAATTATTCTGGTGCAACACAAGAAACTGTTAGAGACATTTTAAAACAAGAAAAATTTGACAGTTTTACATTAGTAAACTTAACAGGTGGAAAATCTTGGAGAATTAGTAAAGCAAATCGTAATACAGTAGGTTTCTTTGCATCTGTAAACAATTTATTTGATATTGAATATAAAACAGGTGGTTTTGAACAATCAAGAAAAGCAACTTTCCCTGATTTACAAGCTGACCAAGCAAACGGAACACCTTCTTTTGGTTCTAAATATTTTTATGGATATGGAAGAACGTTCTTTGTTAACTTCTACATAAACTTCTAAAAAATTTTTCTATGAAAATTAAATTTTTAAAAACAATATTTTTGTTAGGACTTGTATCAAGTACACTAACAAGTTGCGTTGGAGATGACGATTATGTTATTCCAACAGTTTACAACTATGCTTTTAATGAAGGTTTTTCTTCGTCTCCAACAGGAAGCGGTTCAAATGAAGTAGCAATTGCATTAGAAGGATGGGTAAATTATAATGGATCAACATCAACGCCATTATCAACGCGTTTATGGCATGCTAGAACATTTGACGACAATATCTATGCTGAATTTTCGTCATTTTATTCAGCAACTGGAACAAATGATGTGGCTTGGTTAATTACTCCAGCTTTAGATTTTACTGCTTCAACAGGTGAAGTTTTATCATTTGCAACTAAAACAAGATTTTCAAATGGCTATCCTATGACAGCATATGTTTCAACAGATTATGATGGAACTACAGCTGGGATTGCAACTGCAACCTGGACACCGTTAACTTTTGCTACGCCAACAGCTGATGACGTATTTACTAGCAGTGGAAACATTGATTTAAGTACGTATGAAAGTGACAACGTTAGAATTGCATTCAAATACACTGGAAGCAAATCTGGAGTTACTACAACTTGTCAATTGGATAACATTAAAATTGTTAAAAACTAATAGCTATGAAAAATTTAAAATTAATCTTAACCGCTGCTGTATTTGCAACTTTAACAAGTTGTGTTAACGGCGACGATTATGGTACACCAAACTTATCTGGTGACTGTAATGATTTAACAGCAAACAAAACTGTTCAAGATGTAGCTGCTTTAGCAACCTCTACAACTCAAATGTACCAAAACACTGATGTTGCTGTAGAAGAAATAATTGAAGCTTATGTTACTTCAAGTGATGAAGGAGGAAATTTTTACAAATCAATCTCTTTAGTTTCTGTTGATGGTACAAAAGGTTTTACGATGCCAATCGATGCTTATAACCTTTATACAAAATATGAACCAGGAAGAAAAGTTTTCATTAAAATGGATTCTTTATATTTTTATAATAATTCACAAATTTCTTCATTAGAAATTGGTGCTTTATATAACAATGGAACTATTGGCGATCCTTCAGACGACGAAGTAGGTAGAATTTCTGGTGTTGCATACGAAAATGTAATTACCAGAGGTTGTACAAAAGTTGACGAAAATGACATCGTTAAACATTTAACAATTACTCAAGCTAAAAACAATCAATATTTAAATATGTTGATTGAGTTTGACGCGGTTCAGTTTACTGATGCATTTGCTGGTAAAACATATTATGATGCAACTAATGATTTAGGAGGCGCAACAAACAATGAAATTACGGATGAATTTGGAAACAAAATCATCGTTAGAGTAAGTGAATTTGCTACATTCGCCGCAAATACAATTCCTTCTGAGAACGGTAAAGTTAGAGGTGTTTTAACAAAATACGGAAGTGATTTCCAATTTATGATTAGAACGTTAAATGACGTGAATTTAACTAATCCAAGATTAACTATCGACATGAATCCTCCAATTGGTGGTTCTGCTATAGTATATGACGCAACGTTAAACGAGCCATTTACTTCATACACTACATCTAATCAACAAATTTTTCCAAAATACATCAATGATGCAGCGGTAGGAAGTAGATATTGGCAAGTGAAAACTTTTGGTGGAAACAAATACATCCAAATGACATCTTTTGGTGGAACTGCAGAAGCTAATCGTACATTGTTTATTGTTCCTGTTGACATGACTGCAGCAAGTACTTTCTCATTTGAAAGTAAAGCTGGTTTCCATAATGGTAATGTGTTAAAAGTATATTATACTACAAATTATACTCCAGGCACGCAGATTACTACTGCAACATTAACAGACATCACTTCAAGTTTTACAATTTCTCCTGGATTGCCTTCAGGATATCCAACAAACTTTACTCCAAGTGGTGTTTATAATATCCCTGCTGGTATTACTGGAAATGGTTTCTTCGTATTTGAATACGTTGGAAACGGAACTGGTGGACCAACTACAACTATGCAAATTGATAATATTGTAATCAACTAATTACAATTCTTATACATTCAAAAGCGGCTCGATTGAGTCGCTTTTTTTATGCGTTCTATTTTGTACCTTTGTGTTCTTAATGAAAGAATATGTTAGAGAAAGAAGTTATTGACTTTGAAAAATCAATCGTAGTAGGAATTGTAACTCAAAATCAAAGTGAAGATAAACTAAACGAATATCTTGACGAATTGGAGTTTTTAACCTATACCGCAGGAGGAACCGTTGTGAAACGTTTTTCCCAAAAAATGGATAAACCGAATCCTAAAACATTTGTAGGGACTGGGAAATTAGAAGAAATAAAATACTATATCAAAGACAACGATATCAAAACTGTAATCTTTGACGACGAATTAACCCCTTCACAATCCAAAAACATCACCAAAGAATTAGATTGTAAAGTTTTGGACAGAACCAATCTTATCCTAGATATTTTCGCACAACGCGCCGAAACCTCTTATGCAAGAACGCAAGTAGAATTAGCACAATGCCAATATTTATTACCCCGTTTAACCGGAATGTGGACACACCTTGAACGTCAAAAAGGAGGAATTGGAATGCGTGGTCCTGGAGAAACCGAAATTGAAACCGACCGTCGTATTGTACGTGATAGAATATCTTTACTAAAAGAAAAAATCAAAGTTATCGACAAACAAATGGCAACACAACGAAGCAATCGTGGTGCTATGGTCCGTGTTGCTTTAGTAGGTTATACCAATGTTGGAAAATCTACTTTGATGAATGCTGTTGGTAAAAGTGATGTATTTGTAGAAAATAAGTTATTTGCAACCTTAGACACAACGGTTCGTAAAACCGTAATTAAGAACTTACCGTTTCTTTTAAGTGATACAGTTGGATTTATTAGAAAACTTCCAACACAATTGGTTGAGTCGTTTAAAAGCACGTTAGATGAAGTGAGAGAAGCCGATTTGTTACTCCATGTGGTAGATATTTCGCATCCTGATTTTGAAGATCATATTGCCTCTGTAAATCAAATTTTGCAAGACATCAAAAGTGCAGATAAACCAACGATTATGGTTTTCAATAAAATTGATGCTTTTAAATCAGTTTATTTTGATGAAAACGATTTAAGTATTGAAAAAACCACAAAACATTATACTTTAGAAGAATGGAAAAGCACTTGGATGAGTAAACTTGGTGAAAACAATACACTTTTCATATCTGCTACTAACAAACAAAATTTTGAAGAATTTAGAGAAAAGGTATATGAAGCGGTTAGAGAAATTCATATTACGAGATTTCCTTATAACAAATTTTTATATCCAGATTATAAAGACGCTGTCGAAAACGAATAAAAAAAGACCTCAAATGAGGTCTTTTTGTTTTGTTTAAATCATCATGAATTAAAAACCATAGTTCAGCCCCAAGCCAATAACTTGTTTTGTTTGAAATCCTCTAAACGCGTTGTCGTCATAGATCGTTTGAAAAGCAAAGTTTGTTGATAAAAATTTATTGATTTTCATTACAATATTTAATTGGTAATCAATGTCAACATTTTGTGGGTCCTCTAAATAATTAGAATAGAAATTCAAAGTGTTTTCAACCGAAACATTTTCCATTAATTTGAATTTGTAATACCCATTTACGGCAGCTCCTAATTCATATCTAGAAGTTTCACCTTGTTCCACACCAAAAGAAGAACCAAACTCTGTAAAATGTTTGTGAACCATAATTAATTTTGATGTTGCAGGAGCAATATTTACTTTTAAATTGTCACTTTTTTTCCATAACATACCTGGTCCAAATTGGAAATAAGCTGGTGAAAAGAAATGTGAAATTCTAACCGTTTGCGTAGCAGGATCTAAACCAGCATCCATCTGTGTTTTAAAGTTGAAAAAAGCAGAATAAAACCAATATCCAGAAGCTTTTTTTCCTAAAAGTGAATTAAACTCCAGTCTGTCATCTGTTTTTTGAGTGTCTGCGCCTTTGATTTTAGTTAAACCGTATGATGCAATGATTTTATTATCCCAATTCCAATCACCATTTTTATAATTGAAATCGTAATTTACACCAACATTACCAGCAAAATTGTTTTGACCACCTGCTTGCCAATTACTAAAAGAAGATTGATTTGTTAAAAAAGTAAAAACTCCTTTTCTAGTCCAATGTTTTGTTGAATCTGTAGCTGTTTCTTGTGCAAAAAGACTTGAAACGATTAATAATAGAGGGATTAAAAATTTTCTCATTTATCTATATTTTAAAATTTGAAGGAGCAAAAGTAGTTATTTACTTAAAAGCACCAAATTTTAAAGATAAAATGAAAGTATAAACGATATAAATTATTTTTTATAGAGCGGAACAGCTGAACAAGCCTCTCCAAACATAACGCTTTTTGCTACTTTAATTAATTTTTGAATGGCCAGAGTATACACCTGATTAGGAACTGATTTTTTAGAACAGCCTTTTAGAATTACCGGTTTTTGAAAATAATCTGTATAATCTAATTTATTTAGAACATCTTGATACCATTCAATAACTGCTAATTCTTTATTGCCCTGAATAACTTTTAAAGCATGAGGCGCTAAATGAACAGAGACCAATGCAAAAGCCCAAGCAGGTAAAATAGCATCTGTAGCACAATATAATGCTACGTATTTATCTTCATATTTAGACCAATCGGTGGCTTTTAATTGTGTTCTGAATTCAGATTCTTTTAAGATAAATCCTTCCAACAACCATTGCGAAATATCTAAATCTACCACATACTCGTCTGGATAGTAATCTTCTAAATCGAATACCATCAAAGAACTTTGCGCTACTTTATTTACTATTTCGTCCATATTCTAGTGTTCAGTGTTCAGGAATTAGTGTTCAGTAAAACTGCTAACTATTAACTGAACACTGCTTACTTATTTAAAGCATTCCTAATTCTAATTTTGCTTCTTCGCTCATTAAATCTTTGCTCCAAGGTGGGTCGAAAGTAATTTCGACTTCACAAGATTTTACTTCATCGATAGATTTTACTTTTTCCTCTACTTCTTGAGGTAACGTTTCGGCTACTGGGCAGTTTGGTGATGTTAAGGTCATTAAGATTTTTACATCATTGTCCTCATTAATCATCACGTCATAGATTAATCCTAATTCGTAAATATCTACTGGAATTTCTGGGTCGTAAATTCCTTTTAAAACTTTGACTACATTTTCGCCTAAGTTGATTGTATCGTTAAATTCTTCCATTTTATTTTAGTATTCAGTGTTCAGTAAAAAGTGTTCAGTAAATCCGAAAACTTGTATATTTAATTATTGCTTCGATTGAAATGCCAAGGCATACATTTTGATTTGTTTTATCATCGAAACTAAACCGTTTGCTCGGGTTGGTGATAAATGTTCTTTTAATCCTATTTCGTCAATAAAATCAGTATTAGCATCTAATATGTCTTTTGGCGATTGATTAGAAAACGTACGAATTAAAATTGCGATAATTCCTTTGGTTAAAATCGCATCACTATCAGCAGTGAACACTATTTTTCCGTCTTGTTCTTCGCCATGAACCCAAACTTTTGATTGGCAACCTTTGATGATATTTTCGTCTACTTTGTATTGTTCGTCAATTAACGGAAGTGTTTTTCCTAATTCGATGATGTATTCGTAGCGTTGCATCCAGTCGTCAAACATTGAAAACTCATCTACAATTTCATTTTGTATTTCTTTAATTGTCATTTTATTTTTCGGTCAATTTCACAATTTTATTTACCAATTTTTCTATTTCCACTGGTGGAAATTCATGATCAAAACCATTAGCCGGATATTCAACACCCTCTGAAATAAAAGTGATATTGGCATGAGGAGCTCCATCGTAAAATCTTTTCTCTGTTGGCCATTTCATATCTTTCACTTTAGACAAATCAACTGCTTTTGCTAATGTTGAAATTTCTTGCCAATCAGCGTCTGAAATTTTTGTTTTTTCTTCATAATCTTTAAAATCGCGCACACGTGAAACATACAATATTTGATTTTCAACTTTTATGTTGAGCGAAATATTACGAGCCATAGCTTCATACTTTATTACAGGTATATTGTTTTGCATCACCACTTCAGATTGATTGTTGTTTGAATATCCTTCTTCAGCTAATCCGTTAGAATGAATAGCGCTTTTTTGACAATTACACCCGGTAATTGTGATGATCAAAGTTGCTAAAAATGTAATTATTTTCATCTGATAATTTTTAAGATAACATCATTTGCGCTTTTTTAACCGCTTCTACAAAGATATCAATTTCTTCCTTGGTATTGTAAAAAGCAAAACTCGCTCTTATCGTTCCTGGAATATTGAAAAAATTCATAATAGGTTGGGCGCAATGATGACCGGTTCTAACCGCTATACCTAACTTATCGATAATTGTGCCAATGTCATACGGATGAATTCCTTCTATGTTAAACGAAATAACCGAAGCTTTGTTTTCACTCGTTCCGTAAATCGTTAACCCTGCTATTTCTTGTAATCTTTTGGTTCCGTAATCTAATAATTCTTGTTCGTAAGCTGCAATCTTATCAAAGCTAATCGAATTCATATAATCAATAGCAGTTCCTAAAACAATTCCACCTTCGATGTTGGGTGTTCCCGCTTCAAATTTATGTGGTAAATCCGCGTAAGTTGTTTTTTCGAATGTAACCTCAGCAATCATTTCGCCTCCGCCTTGATAGGGTGGCAATTTGCGTAACCATTCTTCTTTTCCATATAAAATTCCAACACCTGTTGGTCCACACACTTTATGTCCTGAAAACACATAAAAATCACAATCCAATGCTTGTACATCTGGACGTAAATGCGGTGTTGCTTGTGCTCCGTCGATTAAAACAGCTGCCCCTACTCCATGTGCTTTTTTGATGATGTATTCAATTGGGTTAACCGTCCCTAAGGCATTTGAAATGTGATTTACGGTTACGATTTTCGTCTTGTCGGAAAGTAAGTTGTCGAATTCTGAAAGGATTAATTCTCCTTTTTCATTCATTGGAATTACGACCAACTTTGCTCCTGTTCTTTCACACAAAAATTGCCAAGGCACAATATTACTGTGGTGTTCCAATGCCGAAACCATCACCTCATCGCCTGCATTTAAAAAACTTGCAAAACCATTCGCCACCAAGTTAATTCCGAAAGTAGTTCCCGAAGTAAAAATGATTTCGTGATTGTGCTTTGCATTTAAGTGATTTTGAATCGTATTTCGCGACACTTCATACGCATCAGTAGCTAATTGACTCAACGTATGTACACCACGGTGAATATTCGCGTTGATTTCGCTGTAATATTTGGAAATAGCATCGATAACCACTTGTGGCTTTTGCGAAGTAGCTCCGTTATCAAAATACACTAAGGGTTTGCCATTTACTTTTTGCGATAAAATGGGAAAATCAGCTCTTACTTTTTGAACATCAAACATTTTCATACAATTTGAGTACAAATTTACAACTTGATTGTTTATAATTGGAATAAATAAAGGTTAAAATCTATTGAAAATATTTAACTTCTGTTCCATTATAGTAGCCAATTCCATTGTTTGTGGTTAGAAAGACAAGTTCATTTTCGGAAATAAACTCGAATTTGGTGACATTCATTTGGTAGCCTACCGCATCTGAAAGGCCATCAGACCAATAAATCCATGGTTTAAACAAAAACTTTTTTAAAAAAATGCAATCATCAAACTCTTCAAGTTTAAAAAAACCAAAATTACTGTAATAATAAACAGAATTATTGAAAGGATTAAATTGAATAGGTCCCAAATATTCTTCAATAAAAGATTTTTGCCTTTCTTTTAATTTTTCCTCTGTATCATTTTTATACCAATTTCTTAAAGTATCTACAGATGTCCTTGTCAAAAAGCTATTGTTGTCACAAATTTGATAATTACCCGCAACTTTTTTAATTTTCGAAATATCCCCTGAAAGATAAAAATGCATTTTACTTGAAGTCACATAGATGGTTTCAGAAACAGATGTAATTCCTTTAATTCCAGATCCAATAAAAAAATTATACGGAAACTCAGATCCATTATTATCGTAAATATCATATATAAATTTTTCATTCTGCAAATCAAAAAAACAAACATCTCCTCCCCACTCACCAGCATCATAAGCAAACCACAAATAATTATTTTTATCTAAAAACAAAAAATCTGCTGGTATTAAAAAATCACTTCTTTTCCTTCTTCCCGCCTTTCGATAAAAAGGAGAATCAAAAATTGGAATATATTCAGATTTCTTGTAATGAATAGCTTTGTCAGAAAACACAACAACTTCGTCATGATTATCAACTAAAATTTTATAAAACAAATTTGCTTTTAAAGAATTAATTACTTCAAATTTGTTTGCTTTTATTTGTTTACAAACATTTCCTTTTTTATCAATAAATAGAATCTCACTATTGGCGTTTTTAACTAAAGAAACGGCTGATTTTGACAATATTCTCTTCTTCTTTGTCTCTAAATTAAACCTAACCAAACTATCTCCTTTTGTTACAGCATAAACAATATTTCCAACCACTTCAAATTCTTTATAATTAGTATTGAAAATTTCGATCTTTTTTGCGAAAACAGAATCTTGTTTAATTGCTGTTTGAGCAAAAAAAAGATTCATAAACATAAGAAGAATTAAAACTATTTTACATTTCATAAAAGATGTTTCTTTATAAGAGTTCAATTTACATAAAAAGGTTGGGATTTAAACAAAAAAACCGCCTTTTAGGCGGTTTCTATTATCTAAAAAGAAATAACTACAAATCAAATCCCATATTAACTCCTAATTTATCGGCAATAATTCTACCGATTTTAGCTTTTAATTCAGGTATTTTGATACTGTTGGTTACTTCACTTGTAAACGCATACATCAATAAAGCTTTCGCTTCTTTCTTGGGAATTCCACGTTGTTGCATGTAGAACATCGCGCTTTCGTCTAATTGTCCAATCGTACAACCATGTGAACATTTTACATCATCGGCAAAAATTTCCAATTGTGGTTTTGCGTTGATAGTAGCTTTATCGCCAATTAAAATGTTGTTGTTTTGTTGGAACGCATCGGTTTTTTGCGCTTCTTTTTCTACGAAGATTTTTCCATTGAAAACTCCGGTTGAATTGTCATGCAAAATCGTTTTATAGTTTTGGTGGCTTTCGCAATTTGGTGTTGCGTGTTGTACCAAAGTATAATGATCAACGTGTTGTTTGTCGCCAATAATGGTAATTCCTTTCAAAGTAGAATCGATTCGTTCGCCTTGGTGATAGAAATTCAAATTGTTTCTCGTGATGTTTCCACCAAACGAAAAAGTATGCACTGCTACTCTACTCTCTTGCTTTTGCGCGATGTACGTATTGTCAATCAAATTCGCAGTTTGCACATCGTTTTGTACTTTGTAGTAATCTACAATTGCGCGTTTTTGAGCGAAAATTTCGGTAACCGAATTCGTTAAAACTGGATTAGAATTCAAACTTTGATGACGTTCTACGATTTGCACGTGAGCGTTTTCTCCAACGATGATTAAGTTTCGAGGTTGTACCATCAAAGCTGCTTCATTTCCGGTTGAGAAATAGATGATTTCGATAGGTTTTTCAACCACTTTGCTTTTTGGAATATTGATATAAGCACCTTCCAATGAAAAAGCGGTATTTAGAGAAGTCAAACTCTCTTCTTTACTCGCAATTTGATTGAAATAGGTATCAATTACCATTTTATATTTTGGTTTGGTCAATGCAGAAGACATCAAACAAACATCTAAACCATCATGCGTAGTAGACGACAAAAACGAACTGAAAATTCCGTCAATGAAAACTACTTTATAAGTATCAATTTCGTGTAAGAAATACTTTTTTACATCTTTAAATTCAATCGAATTTTCTTTCTTCGGAAAAACCGAAAAATCATTTTTTAAAATGGTATTTAACGACGTGTATTTCCAAGCTTCCTCTTTTTTTGAAGGGAAACCTTTGTTTTCGAAATTTTTAATGGCGTGATTTCGAACTTCGTGCAAATCTTCATTGTCTTTGATTTTTTCTTCAAAGGCCATGAAGGAAGCCAACATTTTATCTTTCAACTCCATATTATGCTTCTTGTTCTTGTTTAATCCAGTCGTATCCTTTTTCTTCTAATTCTAAAGCTAAATCAGCTCCACCCGTTTTTACGATTTTTCCGTCCATTAAAACGTGAACGAAATCTGGAACGATATAGTCTAACAAACGTTGGTAGTGCGTAATTACTAATACCGCGTTGTTTTCGTTTTTCAATTTGTTTACTCCGTTAGCTACAATTCGTAACGCATCGATATCTAAACCTGAATCGGTTTCGTCCAAAATAGCGATTTTAGGTTCTAACATTGCCATTTGGAAGATTTCATTACGTTTCTTTTCACCACCTGAAAAACCTTCGTTTAAAGAACGTGACAAGAATTTTCTGTCCATTTCTAATAATTCCGATTTTTCACGGATTAATTTCAACATTTCATTCGCTGGCATTTCCTCTTTTCCGTTAGCTTTTCTACTTTCGTTGATAGCTGTTTTGATGAAATTAGTCACCGAAACCCCTGGAATTTCTACTGGATATTGAAACGATAAGAAAACGCCTTTGTGCGCTCTCTCTTCTGGAGCTAATTCTGAAATTTCTTCTCCGTCTAAAAAGATTTCGCCTTCAGTTACTTCGTAATTTTCGTTTCCGGCAATGATAGAAGATAATGTTGATTTTCCGGCACCATTAGGTCCCATAATCGCATGCACTTCTCCTGCTTTAATTTCAAGGTTGATTCCTTTTAATATGTCTTTGTCTTCTACCGAAGCGTGTAAGTTTTTTATCTGTAACATTTTGTAAATGTGTTATATATTCTAATTTATGATTGATTATCCTACTGAACCTTCTAACGAAATTTCCAATAATTTCTGCGCTTCTACTGCGAATTCCATTGGTAATTTGTTCAATACTTCTCTACTGAAACCATTTACGATTAAAGCAATGGCTTTTTCAGTTGGAATTCCGCGTTGGTTGCAATAGAACACTTGGTCTTCTCCAATTTTTGAAGTCGTAGCTTCGTGTTCAATTTTTGCCGAAGCATTTTTACTTTCGATATATGGGAAAGTGTGTGCACCACAATTATTTCCCATTAAAAGCGAATCACATTGTGAGAAGTTACGAGCATTTTCTGCTCTTGCTCCTATTTGTACTAATCCTCTATAACTATTTTGTGATTTTCCTGCTGAAATACCTTTAGAAATAATGGTTGATTTGGTGTTTTTTCCCAAATGAATCATCTTCGTTCCCGTATCTGCTTGTTGGAAATTATTGGTTACGGCAATTGAGTAAAACTCTCCGATTGAATTATCGCCTTTCAGCACACAAGAAGGATATTTCCAAGTTACCGCCGAACCTGTTTCTACTTGCGTCCAAGAAATTTTTGCGTTTTTCTCGCACAAACCTCTTTTGGTAACGAAGTTGTAAACTCCACCTTTACCTTCTTTATTTCCAGGATACCAGTTTTGAACGGTTGAATATTTGATTTCAGCTCCGTCCATTGCAATTAATTCTACAACAGCTGCGTGCAATTGGTTTTCATCACGACTTGGAGCGGTACATCCTTCTAAATAAGACACATAACTCTCTTCATCAGCAACCAATAACGTTCTTTCAAACTGACCTGTTCCTCCTTGATTGATTCGGAAATACGTTGATAATTCCATTGGACAACGAACGCCTTTTGGAATATAACAGAAACTTCCGTCAGAGAAAACAGCCGAATTTAAAGCCGCGTAAAAATTATCTTTCATTGGAACAACCGTTCCTAAATGTTTACGAACTAATTCTGGATGTTCTTTAATCGCTTCAGAAATTGAACAAAAAATAATACCTTTTTCGTTTAATGTTTTCTTGAAAGTCGTTGCCACAGAAACCGAATCTACCACGATATCAATCGCCACGTTATTCATTTTCTTTTGCTCATCAACCGAAATTCCTAACTTTTTGTACATCGCCAAAAGTTCTGGGTCAACGTCTTCTAATTTCTTATTCGGATCGGCTTTTTTAGGTGCCGAATAATACGAAATGGCTTGAAAATCGGGTTTTTCGTAATTTACGTTGGCCCATTCTGGCTCTTCCATTTCTTGCCAAGCGCGAAAAGCTTCCAAACGCCATTCAGTCATCCATTCTGGCTCTTCTTTTTTCTTGGAAATGGCACGAACAATGTCTTCATTTAACCCAACAGGAAACGTTTCCGAGTCCAATTCGGTATAAAATCCGTATTCGTATTCTTTATTTTCTAATTCGACTTTTAAGTCGTCTTCTGTGTATTTACTCATATTTTTTGATTTATAGAGAGAAACTCTCTCCACATCCACAAGTTCTTTGTGCATTAGGATTATTAAAAACAAATCCTTTTCCGTTTAATCCACCTGAAAACTCTAATATAGTTCCAGCCAAGTAAAGAAAACTCTTTTTCTCAACTGCAATTTTCACATTATTATCTTCAAATATTTTATCGTTTTCTCCTATTTCTTTGTCAAATTTTAATTCGTATGACAAACCGGAACAACCACCACTTTTTACGCCTACTCGCACGTAATCTTTGGCCGCATCAAAACCATCTTCCTGCATCATTGCAATGATTTTTTTACTTGCTGTGTCTGATACTTTAATCATAGCTTATTTTGATTTTGTCTAAATTAACCGCAAAGATAAGCCTTAAATTGCTTTTTACAAGAGTTACTAACATTTTTATAACTTATAGATTCATAGTTTCTGTTTATAGTATTTTTTGTAATTTGGCTGAAAAATGATTGAAACATGAAATTACATCCTATTGAAGCAGGAAATTTTAAATTAGACGGTGGTGCCATGTTTGGCGTGGTGCCTAAAACCATTTGGAATAAAACCAATCCAGCCGACGAAAATAATCTTATTGATATTGCAGCTAGATGTCTGTTAATTGAAGACGGAAACCGATTGACTTTGATTGATACCGGAATGGGCAATAAACAATCGGATAAATTTTTTGGATATTATTCGCTTTGGGGTGATCATTCGTTAGATAAATCTTTAAAAAATGCAGGTTTTCACCGTAATGATATTACCGATGTGTTTATGACGCATTTACATTTCGACCATTGTGGAGGAAGTGTAAATTGGAATAAAGACAAAACCGGTTTTGAAGTCGCGTTTAAAAATGCTAAATTTTGGACAAATGACAACCATTGGGAATGGGCAACAAAACCAAATTCAAGAGAAAAAGCCTCGTTTTTACATGAAAATATAATTCCAATGCAAGAAAGTGGTCAATTGAATTTTATTAAAAGACCAGTAGGAGATTTCTTACAGGAATCTGAATTAGGTTTCGGAATTTTCTTTGCAGATGGCCATACAGAAAAACAAATGATTCCACACATCAACTATAACGGAAAAACAATTGTTTTTTGTGGCGATTTATTAGCAACTGCAGGACATATTCCGATACCATATGTAATGGGTTATGACACACGTCCACTTTTAACCATGGATGAAAAAGCTAAATTTATGAATGCCGCAGCTGAAAATAATTATTATCTGTTTTTAGAACATGATGCACACAATGAAATAATTACAGTAGAAAAAACGGAAAAAGGCGTTCGCTTAAAAGAGGTTTTCACCTGTGAAGAAGTTTTAAAATAAAGTTAAAAAAACACAGAACTGTAACAAATAAACAATATTTCAGTCCAATAGCTGAAAATTAATTAATTGAGAAAATGAAGAAAATTTTTAGACCTCTGTATTTAAGCCTAGCTTTAGGATTTATTTTAGCTAGTTGCGGTCCACAAAAAATGATATCAACTCCTGTTGAAAATATCGATAATTTACCATTAAAAATAACTCCTGTTGCAGAAAACGATTTAAAACGCTGGAGTCATTTAGACTTAGTAAAAGATACTGTGCCGGGGATGAGTGTTGACAAAGCTTATGCTGAACTTTTAAAAGGTAAAAAAGGCAAAAAAGTTATTGTTGGAATCGTTGATTCTGGTGTAGATATTAACCACGAAGACTTAAAAGCTGTGATTTGGACTAATCCAAAAGAAATAGCTGGTAATGGGATTGACGATGATAAAAACGGTTACATTGATGACATGCACGGTTGGAATTTCTTAGGAAATGCTGTTAATGAGCAACTTGAAATGACGCGTATCGTTAAAAAAGGGCCGGGAACTCCAGACTATGATAAAGCAAAAGCAAAACTTGAAGAAGAATTAGAAGGAATCAAAGGTCAAAAACAACAATTAGACTTTATTTTAAATGCGGATAAAGCAATCAAAGCGCATTTGAAAAAAGATGATTTTACATTAGAAGAAGTAAAAGCAATTCAATCAGAAGATACTGGTGTAAAACAAGCAAAAGCTATGTTTACACAAATTCTAAGTAATACAACAAAAGCTGAATTTGACGCTCAAATTGAAGAATTCAAAGATTATGTTTACGGACAAGTGAATTACAATTTGAATGTAGAATTTGATGGTCGTTCTATCGTTGGTGATAATCCAAATGATTTAAAAGACACTAAATACGGTAACAATAACGTAGTGGGTCCAGAACCAAAAGAAGCTAAACACGGAACACACGTGGCTGGAATTGTAGCTCAAGTTAGAAGCAACAATATTGGTGGCGATGGTGTTACTAATAATGCTCAAATTATGGCTGTAAGAGCCGTTCCTAATGGTGATGAATACGATAAAGATATTGCTTTAGGAATTCGTTATGCTGTAGACAATGGTGCCAAAGTAATCAATGGTTCTTTTGGAAAATACTTTTCACAAAACAAAGAATGGGTTATTGATGCTATCAAATATGCAGAATCTAAAGATGTTTTAGTAGTTATCGCTGCTGGTAACGAATCTTATGATTTAGATGTTACTAATAAATATCCGAACGATACTTATGATAATTCTCCTGAATTTGCTAAAAACGTTATAATTGTTGGAGCGCTTTCGCCAAGTTATGGTACTAAAATGGTAGCAAGTTTTTCAAATTACGGAAAAAACAATGTAGATATTTATGCTCCTGGTGATAAAATTTATGCTACTACACCATTAAATAACTACGAATATTTACAAGGAACTTCGATGGCATCACCAAACGTGGCTGGTGTAGCAACATTAATTCGTTCATACTATCCAAGTTTAACTGCGGTTCAAGTAAAACAAATTATTATGGAAAGCGGAACACCATTAAAAAACACAGTTACTATTGGCGAAGACAAACACAAAGTAAACTTTGCTGATGCATCAAAATCTGGAAAGATTGTTAATGCATACAACGCATTACTTTTAGCGAAAAAAATGGCAAAAAAATAATTATTGTATATTTTATATTAAAATCCAAAACCTACAGGTTGTCAAATTCTTGTAGGTTTTTCTTTTAAAAAACTGATTATGAAAAACTTACTTTTTATTTTTATTTCTTGTATTGGTTTCGCTCAAAACAATCCAAATCCTGGTTATTGGCAACAACATGTTGACTATAAAATGGATGTCAAAATGGATGTCAAAAAATTCCAGTATACTGGAAAACAAGAAATCATTTATACCAACAATTCTAATGATACTTTACACAAAGTGTATTATCATTTGTACAATAATGCGTTTCAACCAGGAAGCGAAATGGATGCAAGGCTTCAAGCAATCTCTGACCCTGATAAACGAATGGTGCGCACCTTTAAAAAAGAAGGAAAAGATGTAAAAGAAAGTAGAATTAGCACTTTAAAACCAAATGAAATTGGCTATTTAAACATTGCTAATTTTAAACAAGATGGAATTTCTGCGACTACAAAAGTAGTGGGAACTATTTTAGAAGTTACTCTAGTAAAACCTATTTTACCAAAACAAAAAACAACACTTTCATTAGATTTTGATGGCCAAGTGCCACTACAAATTCGTCGTTCTGGAAGAATTTCTGAAGAAGGTGTTGCTTTATCCATGACACAATGGTATCCAAAATTATGCGAATATGATTTTGAAGGTTGGCACGCTAACCCATACATCGCGAGAGAGTTTCACGGTGTTTGGGGAAATTTTGATGTAAAAATTACCATTGATAAATCCTATACTATTGGTGGAACGGGTTATTTACAAAATAAAAACGAAATCGGTCACGGCTATCAAGATGCTGGTGTACAAGTTGTTTATCCAAAGAAAACAAAAACACTAACATGGCATTTTTACGCACCTAACGTGCATGATTTTGCTTGGGGAGCAGATAATGAATTTGTGCACGATATGATTTTGGGACCAAACGGTGTGGAATTACATTTCTTATACAAAAACAAAGCAGAAAACTTAGAGAATTGGAAAAAAATGCAACCTAAAACTGCTGAATTATTAGCGTTTTTTAACGAAAATGTAGGACAATATCCTTACAAACAATATTCGGTAATTCAAGGAGGAGATGGCGGAATGGAGTATGCAATGTGTACATTAATTACTGGAAACAGAGCCTATGGTAGCTTAGTAGGTGTAACAGCCCATGAATTTGCACACAGTTGGTTTCAACAAATTTTAGCAACAAACGAATCGAAACATTGTTGGATGGATGAAGGTTTTACAACTTATATTTCAAATTTAGCTATGCAAAAAGTGTTACCTCCAAAAACACCTGAAAATCCGTTTGAAGATTCATATAACAACTACATTTATTTAGCAAAATCCGGTAAAGAACAACCGTTAACCACTCATGCAGATCGTTACGATTTGAATATGTCTTATGGTATTGGAGCTTACAGCAAAGGAGAAATATTTCTAGCGCAACTTGGCTATCTAATTGGACAAGAAAACCTCAACAAAACCATTAAACGTTACTACAACGAATATAAATTTACACATCCAACACCAAACGACATCAAACGAGTGGCGGAAAAAGTTTCTGGTGCTAATCTAGATTGGTACTTAAACGAATGGGCACAAACCACAAATACCATTGATTATTCGATTAAAAATGTTGAAAGTGCAACCGATGGCGTACAAAGAACAGGTGTTTCGCTAGAACGTAAGGGAAGAATGCCTATGCCATTAGATATTTTAGTAGAATATACTGACGGAACAAAAGAATTTTTCTACATTCCAAATACGTTAATGCGTTGGGAAAAACCAAATCCATATACTGGAATTAAAGCTACATTTTTAAAAGGCTGGGATTGGGCCTATCCAACCTACTTTTTTGAAATTCCAAAAGCAAAAACAGATATAAAATCCATCACTATTGACCCGAGTGGTTTATTAGCCGATGTAAACAAAGAAGACAATGTTTTTGTAAAAAAATAACGAAAAGCGACTTTAGGGTCGCTTTTTTTGTGTGATAGCTTTGATAAACTACCTGATAAATATCATAACTCACGTTTTTAGAATGTCGTAATTTTAAGGTGCTTAAAACGCATTTCAAAAATTATTACGCAATTTAAAAATACAATATTATGAGCATTGCAACCAAAGACATTAGAAACGTGGTATTTCTTGGACATTCTGGTTCAGGGAAAACCACATTTATCGAGACCATGTTGTTTGAAAGTGGTATCATTCCGCGTCGAGGCTCGGTAGAAGCACACAACACGATTTCAGATTTTACCGATTTAGAACACGAAAGAGAAAACACCCTTTACAGTCATTTAATGCACGCCAAATGGCACAACAACAAAATAAATATTATTGACACTCCAGGTTTTGACGATTTTATTGGTGAAGTCGTTTCTTCGTTAAAAGTTTCAGACACGGCTTTAATTCTTTTAAATGCAGCTTCAGGTGTTGAAGTTGGCACCGAAATTGTTTGGGAATATGTGCAAAACTATCAAACTCCTACCTTATTTGTCATCAATCAAATGGATCATCCAAAAGCTGATTATGACACTACTTTAGAACAAGCCAAAAATCGTTTTGGAAGCAAAGTAATTCCAATTCAATATCCGTACAATTCGGGCGAAAAATTCAATAGCATTATCGATGTACTTCGCATGACGATGTATGTTTTTCCAGAAAATGGCGGAAAACCAGAAAAAATGTCTATTCCAACTGCTGAATTAGAAAAAGCAAACGCTCTTCATAATGCATTAGTTGAAGCTGCCGCTGAAAACGAAGAAGGTTTAATGGAAAAATACTTTGAAAAAGGTAATTTAGACGAAGAAGATTTAGCAAAAGGATTAACCATTGCCTTAGCACATCAACAAATTTTTCCAGTTTTTTGTGCTTCAGGATTGAAAGATATGGGAAGCGGAAGAATTATGGGATTTATTGATGATATTGCGCCTTCTCCAGCCGACAGACCTGCTAAAAAATTAGAAAATGGCGCTGAATTAAAATGCGATGCTTCTGATAAAACCACCGTTTTTATTTACAAAACACTTTCTGAACCTCAAGTGGGAATGGTTTCTTATTTCAAAGTGCTTTCTGGCGAATTGAACGCAGGAGATGAATTAGTAAATGCCGATAATGGTGAAATCGAACGCCTAACTCAAATTTTTGTAACCGAAGGAAAACAACGAACCGCAGTGGAAAAATTAGTTGCTGGCGATTTAGGAGCAACAGTTCGTTTAAAATTTGGCCATTCAAATAATACGCTTAACACGAAAGGTGTAGACCGAAAAATCAGAAAAATGCAATTTCCAGACAGCCGAATCAGAAAAGCCGTTTCAACTGCTAATCTTGCTGATATGGAAAAAATGATTAAGGCATTGCATCAAATTCAGGAAGAAGATTTAACTTTAAAAGTGGAACAATCTGCCGAATTAAAACAAACCATTATTCAAGGACAGGGGCAACTACATTTGGATTTAATCAAACACCGCATCGAAAACGAAAACAACATCGAAATTGTGTTTGAAGAGCCAAAAGTTCCCTATCGTGAAACTATCACTTCGGCGGCAAAAGCAGAATACCGTCATAAAAAACAAAGTGGTGGTGCAGGGCAATTTGGTGAAGTACACATCACTATTGAACCTTATTTTGAAGACATGCCAGAGCCGCATGGTGTAAATGTTCGCCATAAAGAAATTGAAGAATTGTCTTGGGGAGGAAAATTTGCTTTCTATTGGTGCATTGTTGGTGGAGCCATTGATAATCGTTATGCAACTGCAATCAAAAAAGGAATCATGCAGGAAATGACTGAAGGTCCATTAACGGGTTCGAATTGTCAAAACATACGTGTTTGTATTTATGACGGAAAAATGCATGCTGTAGACAGCAACGATATTTCGTTTCAATTAGCTGCTTCACACGCATTTAGATTGGCTTTTAACGAGGCTAAACCTCAACTATTAGAGCCTTATTATCATTTAGAAGTATTGTGCGAAGACCATCACACAGGAGATGTTATGGGTGATTTACAAACCAGAAGAGCCATCATTCAAGGAATGGATACAGACGGACATTACCAAAAAATTATTGCAGAAGTGCCTCTAGCTGAATTAAAAGATTATGGTTCAACACTTCGCTCACTAACACAAGGAAAAGCAAAATTCAAATTGCATTTTGCAAATTATCAACTAGTTCCAACACATGTACAGGCCGAATTAGTTAAAAACAAAACCGTTTTAGCAGAAGTATAATTTTGAAATACACACTAAAAAAGCTTCTTCATCATTTGAAGAAGCTTTTTTTATACCTTTGCTCCATGCAATTCACTTATCCCAAAAAAGAAAAATTAAAAAGCAAAACCGCTATTGATTTGCTGTTTTCAGAAGGAAATTCGGTTTCGAAATTTCCACTGCGCTTGGTATATGTTGAAAACAAAGAAGAAAATGCCGAACAAATAAAAATGGGCGTTTCGGTATCAAAAAAATATTTTAAGAAAGCCGTAGACCGAAATTATTTCAAACGTGTTTTACGTGAAACCTATCGTTTAAACAAGCATCTTTTAATTGATAATTTGGAAAAACCGTATGCTTTTATGTTTTTCTATCAAACAAAAGAGCGCCTTTCTTATCAAGAAATTGAGGAAAAAACCATCCAACTTTTTCAAAAATTTAACGAAATTAAAAAGTAAATCACCACAATGGTTTAATTTTTGCACAATATTATTTACTTTCGTAAACTAGTATCAATCAATTCATCAATTCATGAAGCGTTATTTTAAAAGAAAAATAATTTTCCCTATTGTAGCTTTAACTTTCCTGTTCATAGGAGTAAGTTTCAAAAACGATTTTTTTGAAATTGCTAAGCAAATTGAAATTTTTACTGGCGTTTTCAAAACTGTTAATCAAAATTACGTTGATGAAACCAATGCGGGTGAAATGATGGATATTGCCATAAAGAACATGTTAAAAGAGCTAGATCCTTACACTGTTTTTTTTAACGAACAAGATGTATTAAAATTCAAAATCAATAATACAGGCGAGTATACAGGAATTGGTGCCATGGTGCAACGTAAAGACGGAAAAGTTTATTTAAAAGAAATTTATAAAGGTTTTCCAGCAGATAAAGCAGGATTAAAAGCAGGTGATGAAATTACGCAAATTGGTGATGTAAATTTAAAAGAATATAAAGAAGATGCTTCTCAATTGCTTAGAGGTGCCAAAAACACAAATGTTGTTATTCAGTTTCTTAGACAAGGTAAACCACAAACGGCAACCATAATTTTAAACGAAGTAGATATCAAAGCGGTGCCTTTTTATTCGCTTTTAAAAGATAACACAGGCTATATAGTGCTTTCAAAATTTAATGAAAAAGCTAGTTCAGAAACGAAAGCCGCTTTATTGGACTTAAAACAACAAGGTGCCACAAAAATTATTTTAGATTTAAGAGGAAATCCAGGAGGACTGCTTCACGAAGCTGTAAATATTTGTAATCTTTTTGTGGCAAAAAATGAACTGATTGTAACTACAAAATCTAAAAATGTAAAACACAATCACGAATATAGAACAAAAAATGAGCCAACCGATTTAGAGATTCCACTAGCCGTTATTGTTGACGGGAAAAGCGCTTCCGCTTCAGAAATTGTTGCAGGTGCCATTCAGGATTTAGATCGTGGAGTGGTTCTTGGTAGTAGAAGTTTTGGAAAAGGTTTGGTACAACGCCCGCTTGATTTATCATACGGAACTCAAGTAAAAGTAACCATTTCAAGATATTATACTCCTTCAGGAAGATGTATACAAGCTTTAGATTATTCTAAAAAAGATGAAAACGGTAAAGCCACTAAAAAATCACAAAATGAATTCAATGCTTTTAAAACAAAAGCGGGAAGAACGGTTTATGATGGCGGTGGTGTTCTACCCGATATAGAAATTGAAGAAACAAAAACTGCGAACATTACTGATGCAGTAGTAAAAAATGATGCTATTTTTAATTTTGCTACTCAATTGTATTATAAAAACCCTTCTTTAAGTGGAATTCCAACTGTTTCTGATGTTAATTTTGCAAGTTTCAAGGCTTTCTTAAAACAAGAAAAAATAAGCTTAGACACCGAAACCAACAAAGCGCTGAAAAACGTGTTAGAAAGTGCTAAAAAAGAAAAAATAGATACTCAAATCGCTGCTGAATACAAACAATTAGAACTTGCCTTAGAAAGAAATCAAGAAGCTGAATTAGATAAAAATAAAGTCCAAATAAAAAAATTATTACAAGAAGAATTAATTATTCGCTATCAATATCGCGAAGGATTATATACTTTTTATACCAAAAACAACATTGAAATTGAAAAAGCAATTGCGCTATTAAACAATTCAACCCAATATAAATCTATTTTAAAAAAATAAAATGAAACGCTTATTATCCCTATTTCTTATCGTTTTCTCAAGTGTTACTTTCGCTCAAGAAGATGAAGAAGTGCACTCTATTTTTTTTGAATTTGACAAATACAACTTAAAAGAAGAACAAGCTGATGCTGTGGTTAATTTTGTTAGCAAAATTGATACTTCACGTATAGAATCTGTTCAAATTTTTGGGTATTGCGACGATAGAGGTAAAGATGCTTATAATTACACTTTGTCAACAAACAGAGCAAACACAGTAAAAAACAAATTAATTGAAAGAGGCATTAAAAGTAAAATCATCATTACCCTTGAAGGAAAAGGAAGAATAATGCTGGATGAAGATTTACAAACTAATATTCCGGAAGCGCGTTCAAAAAACCGAAGAGTCGATGTAGTGGTAAACTTCAAGCCTATAGTAATTGAAGACTTAAAAATTCCTGGCGTATATAGCTCAGTTCATAAAGATGCTATTGTAGGTGATAGAATTTATCTTGACAAAGTACTTTTTGAACGAGGAAGTAGCCAATTAACCTATCAAGCTAAAAAAGAATTAGATAAAATTGCCATTCAATTGCAAAAGAATAAAAACATTCATTTTGAAATTCAAGGCCATGTATGTTGTACACCTACTTTTCAGAAAGAAGCAATTGATAGAGACACCAAAAAACGTGAACTTTCTACAAACAGAGCAAAACGCGTTTACAACTACCTTATAATGAAACGCATCAGCAAAACCCGAATGACTTTTAAGGGTTATGGCAACACTCAATCTTTGAAAAAAGGAAGCGCGTTAGACCGAAGAGTAGAACTTTTGATTACTAAAAATGAAGCACCAGTAGAAAAGAAAAACTAATTTTTCTTCATCTGAATATGCGGAATATCATCCTCTAAATACATTTCACTTGTTTGGATAAAACCGTGTGATTCGTAAAATTTTTTTAAATATTCTTGTGCAGAAATAGTAATTGTTGTTTCGTTGAAATTTTCTTTTATAGCATTCATTGAAACACGCATTAAGTCGTGACCAAATTTCTTATCGCGATATTTTGGACTAACAATTACCCTTCCGATGGAAGCTTCATCAAAATAATATCCTTTATTAAATATGCGTGAATAAGCAGCCAATTCATTATTATAATACCCTAAAACATGAATTGCCTTCTCGTCTTTGCCATCAATGTCTTGATAAACGCAATTTTGCTCAACCACAAACACTTCTGATCGAAGTTGAAGTAAAGAATATAATTCTGCAGTAGAAAGCTCGTTAAATCGCTTAATTTTAAATGTAATTTCCATTTGGTTTTTATGGTGTAAAAATAACAGACTTCATCATGCTCTCTAATTCAAAAACCAAATCTCTTTTTGCTTTTGAAGGATTATAAGTAAAACCGTCTAAAATTAAATACCTATTGTTTTTTTTATCCTTTATGGCATAATTGATAAATGGTCCGGCCATAAAATCGTTTTTTAACTGCCAAGTTCCTTTCGTTTCAAAAGCAACTTTATTATCAATTTTTGTTTGTAAAAAATAAGGTGAGTATGCGGTTTCAGTAATCATCCATGTTTTACCAAATGTACCATGAATATACTTTTTTCCTAATGAATCTCTAACCGCAATGATGTTATTAACGATATTGTTGTCTTTTTCAATTATTGAAATAGGAACATCGTAAACTAATAAACTATTATATCCTGTGGGAAGTTCTCTTCTTATCCACAAAAATTTTTTAGAAACAATTTCGTATTTATAATTGTTTCGAATGGCCATTTTTACTTTAAATCTTTCTTGAATTATTTGATCAGAAATGGGTGTTTTTATAATTCGAGATTGGTTTTCAATAATTTCAGATTCTTTTAAAAATTTGATAATTTCTCCCGATTTCTGTTCAAGTAATTTTACTATTTCTTCGTTAGAAGTTGCTGTTAGATAAAAAACCTGCTGTGGATTTGCAAAAATATTTTCCTTGTGTTCAAATGAAACCTCGTTTCCTTTTTTTATAACTACAATGTTTCTGTTTTTTTTTACGGTGCCTTCAAATACTTTTGTTGGGTATTGATTTAAAGTAAAAAGCGGTTCTTCTTGAGGTAAACCATCAACTGGTGCGGCTAGTTTTTTACGGATTGTATCTCCTATTTCACCATTCCACAAATTATCATCTACAACTATGGTTATGGAATTAATTTCACCAAAAGAACTATCAGATGCTATTGACTCTTCTCCGCTCTTTTCTACGCACGAAAAAAGCGAAAAAAATGTAATTAATAACACCAATACTGGTTTCATTTTTGATGATTTTTATCCGTTGATTTTTAATTTCATCCCGGGTTGTATATTATCACCACTAATATCATTCCATTTTTTTATTTCTTCAACTGTAACTCCGGGGTGTTTCTTGGCAATTGTGAACAATGAATCTCCTTTTTGAACTGTATAAATACCGTTTTTAGTTGTATTTTCATTGTTTGAAGAAACAACTTTCTTATCAGAATAAATTTTTAACCTTCTTCCTGCTTGAATTGTATTGCCTTTTAAATTATTCCATTTTTTAAGTTCAGAAATTAAAACATTATACTTGTCAGCAATTTCGCCTAAATTATCGCCACTTTTAATAGTATAATATTGTGTTTTTCTTTCGAATTTGGGCTTTGAAACAACTGTTGAATCAACGTTTGTTGCAATAGAATCTTTTGATACAACAATTTCAGTTTTCGATTTTTCTTTAAATGTTTCCAAATATTCTAAATAAGCGTATATTTTTTCTTCGTTTGAAACAAAAAGACCCATTTTGTTTTTTGGTAATCTCAAATAGTGCGCTTTATCTGTTTCAAAAGGAATTACTTTTAACTTATAAATTGGATTCAAAAATTCTAATTGCTCAACCGGAATGTCTAATAATTCAGAAATATGCTTAAAAGACATTTGTTTTTTAATCATTATTGTATCCGTTTCAAAATACGTTAAGGTTGCCTTTTTAGGTTGTAATCCATGCTCTTTTCTAAATTCGTAAATATACATTGTAGCTAAAAAAGCAGGAACATAATTTGCAGTTTCACGAGGAAGGTTTTTACGAATATTCCAATAATTTTGACTTCCTCCAGAACGACGAATTGCTTTTGAAACATTGCCTGGACCAGCATTATAAGAAGCTAAAACCAAACTCCAATCTCCAAAAATTTCATACAAACTAGATAAATACTGACAAGCCGCTTCGGTTGCTTTTAATGGGTCATAGCGCTCATCAACATATGAATTTACCTCTAAATTGTATTGCTTACCTGTAGGATACATAAATTGCCACAATCCTGAAGCACCAACTCTAGATTTTGCTCTTGGGTTTAAAGCTGATTCAACAATTGCTAAATATTTTAGTTCCATCGGAATGTTATATTTTGCCAAATGTTCTTCAAACATTGGAAAATAATATTCAGAAATTGCCATTAATCGCTCAAAAGCTTTGGTTCTGTTTTTTAAAAAAGACTTTATCGTGTTTTCTAAAGCTGGATTATATTCAATATTAAACGGTGATTTTGCATCTAATTTTGCTAATCTTTTCTTCAAAACTTCTGAAGACAAATCATAACTTACTTCAGAATCAAAGTTTATATCCGAAATATCCGAAAACATGCTTTCAGATAATTCAATATTAGCCAATTCTGTTAACCATCGCTCGTCGATACAATTACTTGTACTGTGATTTACAAAGGTTGATTTCAAAGAATCTAAGTACGAAACTTTGGGTAATTGTAAGTTTATTTCTTTTTCTGCATTTTCTTGCCCAAAGCTAAAAAGCGACAACAAAAGTGATGCATATAGGATTGATTTTTTCATTATTGTTTTTGTTTTTTGGGGCACCGTAAAAACTAATAACTTAATTATCAGGTTTTTATTGTGTGATTATTCTAAAATAGCAGCGATTCCAGGTAAGGTTCTTCCTTCAAGCATTTCTAACATTGCGCCACCACCTGTTGACACATAACTCATTTTTGGTTCTAAACCAAACTGTTTAACCGCAGCAACACTGTCGCCACCTCCTACTAACGAAAAAGCACCATTTGCAGTAGATTCTGCTATATATTCTCCCAATGATATTGTTCCTTTAGTAAAGTTTTCCATTTCGAAAACGCCTAATGGACCATTCCATAAAATAGTTTTTGAATCTAAAATTATTCTTCTAAAAATTGCTAATGATTTTGGTCCAGCATCCAAACCTTGCCATCCGTCAGGAATGTGATTTACATCTACAATTTGTGTATTCGCATCGTTTGAAAAAGAATCTGCAGCCACTACATCAACAGGAATATGTATTTGAACTCCTTTTGCTTTTGCTTGTTTTAAAATTTCAATTGCTAAATCTAATTTATCGTCTTCACAAATTGAGTTACCAATTTTTCCGCCCAACGCTTTCACGAAAGTAAAGGTCATTCCTCCACCAATAATCATATGGTTTACTTTGTCTAAAATATTTTCAATCACCGTAATTTTTGAAGAAACTTTACTTCCTCCTAATATCGCAACCACTGGCTTTTCAGAATTTTTCAACACTTTTTCGATGCTTTCAATTTCTTTGGCTAACAAATAACCAAAGCATTTCGCATCTTGGAAAAATTGCGCAATAATAGTAGTTGAAGCGTGTGCTCTGTGAGCCGTTCCAAAAGCATCGTTCACGTAAATATCACCTAAAGCAGCTAATTTTTTCGAAAAATCGACATCACCTTTTTCTTCTTCAGCGTAAAAACGTAAGTTTTCTAATAATAAAATTTCGCCTGATTTTAGATTTTTTGCTGCATTTTCAGCAATTTCTCCGATACAATCCGAAGCAAAATGCACTTTTTGACCTAAAATTTCTTCTGTTTTTGCAACGATGTGTTGTAATGAATATTTCGCTTCAACACCTTTTGGTCTACCTAAGTGACTCATTAAAATTACACTTCCGCCATCTTTCAATATTTTGTCAATTGTTGGCTTTGCTGCCTCGATTCTTGTAGCATCGGTAACCTTAAAATTTTCATCTAAAGGCACATTAAAATCTACTCTGATAATTGCTTTTTTATTATTGAAATTGAAGTCGTTAAGTGTTTTCATTTTAAGTTTTTTTAATTCGAATGAATGCAAATATAATTTATTGTAACCTAAATCTTTATAACAAATATCATATTTAGTAATTTTTTAAAACTTTCGGTTACAGATTTTTTGCCATCTTTTCTATCAATTTTGCTAAATTTTGATTAGGTTTGTTGAATGCTTTTCAAAGATATTTTAGGTCAAGATCATATTAAAAATCACCTCACAAAAAGTGCCGAAGCCGGAAGAATTCCGCACGCCCAATTATTTGTAGGTCCAGAAGGTTGTGGAACACTTCCTATGGCGATTGCTTATGCGCAATATATTTTGTGTGGGAATGGTGGCGGAGAAAATATAGGCGAAAAATCGGCTTGTAATCTAAAATTTGAGCATTTTTCACATCCCGATTTGCATTTTGTTTTTCCGGTTGCAACCACAGATAGTATAAAAAGTCATGCGGTTAGTGATAATTTCATGGTAGAATGGCGCCAATTTTTAACCGAAAGTCCTTATGGAAGTTTGTTTGATTGGTTAAAAAACCTTGGAATTCAGAACAAACAAGGTTTAATTGGTGTTGACGAAGCAACCGAAATCAACAAAAAATTAGCGTTAAAAGCATACGAAGGTGGTTACAAAGTCATGATCATTTGGATGGCGGATAAGATGAATGGTGCTTCAGCCAATAAATTGTTGAAATTATTAGAAGAACCGCCAGCTAAAACTGTTTTCATTTTAATTACCGAAAGCACCAGCGATATGTTGCAAACCATTTTATCGCGTTGTCAAGTAATTGATTTTATTGGTTTGAGTGAAAGTGTGATTGCCGAAGCTTTGGTTTCACGTGAAAACTGCGAGCCTACTATTGCTAAAAAAATCGCACATCAAAGTGAAGGAAATTATAATAAAGCTTTACATATTTTAAGAAAAGAAGACGATGAATTTCCATTTGACGAATGGTTTGTAGAATGGGTGAGAAGTGCTTTTCGTGCTAAAGGAAATGCCGCAGCCATAAACGATTTAATCGCTTGGAGCGAAAACATTGCGTCTACAGGAAGAGAAACTCAAAAACAATTTTTACACTATTGTATTCATTTCTTTAGACAAGCTTTATTGCTCAATTATAAAGCCAATGATTTGGTTTTCTTAGAAACAAAAGTTCCGAAATTTGAATTGGAAAAATTTGCTCCGTTTGTAAATGGCGCAAATATTACAGATATTTACAAAGAATTAGAAGATGCTATTTACCACATTGAAAGAAACGGGAATAGTAAAATAATTCTAACCGATTTATCTATAAAATTAACTAGATTAATACATAAAAACGCATAATTATGACAGAAGCAGCTCCAATTTTAGTCTTAGCATTATTAGCAATTACTTTTTTACAATCTGGATATGATAAAATCAAAGATTGGAAAGGGAATGTAGAATGGTTAACTGGTCATTTTGCAAACACAATCTTAGCTAAACAAGTTCCTATGGCGCTTATGACGATTCTTGTATTAGAAATTATCGCGGGTGTGTTATGTGTTTCTGGAATCATTCAACTTTTTATTCAACAACCTGTCACAAAAGGATTAGGATATTATGGCGCAATCGTTTCTTGTTTAACATTATTGTGTTTACTTTTTGGACAGCGTTTAGCTAAAGATTACGATGGCGCAAGAACTATCGTAATTTACTTTATTCCAGCAGTTTTAGCGGTTTTTTTATTGAGTTAAATTAATTTTTGAACGTTTTTATATTTCATGTTTTAAAAACACATATCTTTGTAGTGTGAATATTCACTCACTTATGACAAATACAAACGAAATATCAATCAGACAACTTGAAATCATAGAAGTTTCAGGAAAAATACTTATTGAAAAAGGAATAAAAGGTTTAACAACAAAAACGGTTGCATCTGAAATGAATTTTTCTGAAAGTGCTATTTATCGCCATTTCAAATCAAAAGAAGAAATTTTAGTTGCTTTATTATCGCTACTAAAACAAAACATGAACAAGCGTTTAACAGCACAAATAAAACCGCAAAATTCTGCAACTGAAAATTTTAAAGCAGTTTTTACAAGTCAATTCAACTATTTTAAAAACAATCCACATTTTGTTGTTGCTGTTTTATCTGATGGATTAATAGATGAATCTAAAGAAATTAAAGCCATAATTCTTCAATTGATGCAAAACAAAATACAATTATTGGCACAAATACTTGAACAAGGAAAACAGAGCAACGAATTTACCACAGAAATTTCAACCGAAGATTTATTGCCAATTATACTCGGTACTTTTCGTTTTCAAATGTTAAAGTGGAAACTTTCTGGTTTTCAATACGATATTTCTATAGAAGGAAACAAAATCATTGAAAACTTATTGCTATTAATACAAAAGAAATGACAATGTGATGAAAAAATTTGAAAATATTCCTATACCTTCAAAAAAAGGATTTTTGATACTCTTTTCAATCTTTTGTGGATTGTCAAGTTTTTCACAAGAAGAAAAAATCGTAAATTCTTTACCAGAAGCGTTACAACTTTCGAAAGAAAAAAATTATGCTTTACAAAATGCAACATTGCAAACGCAATTAGCAAATTTGACAAAAAAAACAGCGATAGGAAATGTATTAAATCCAAGAATTCCAGCAACTGCTCAATCCTTGAATAATTTTGAACAACAAGTAAGTTTTTTACCAGGTCCAATCTTTGGATTACCCGAAGGAACTTTTAAGGAAGTTACTATGGGGCAACAATATACCAGCACCTTTTCGGTACAACCTCAATTTGATATTTTAAATTTTGGAAGTATTGCCCAAATTAAAAGTGCAAAAATCAACGAACAATTAGTTGAAAATCAAAACAAACTAAACGAGCAAAACATTTATAATCAAATTAACGGCGTGTATTTTAACTTGCTTTCGTTTGAAGCTCAGAAAAAAATTCTTCAAGAAAACATCAAAATAGCCGAAAACTTAGTTTTAATAAACCAAAACAAATTTAACGAAGGAATTACAAGAAAACAAGATGTAAATGAAGCAGAAGCTAATTTAATTGCGCTACAAGATAAATTATCGCAACTTATCTTAAATGAAAAGATACAAAAGCAAAGTTTAGCGCTTTTCTTTGAAAATGAATTTGATTTAAAACTTACAGAACCGCTTTCAAATTATGAAAATAGAGAAGATTTGGTTGCAACCAACTCCAATTTTAAAAGCGAAAACTATAAGTTACAATACCAAATGATGCAACAAGATTTAAAAATTGCTCGTTTGCAACAATTGCCTGTTTTATCTTTCATATCATCATTTAATTGGCAAAATCTAAGTAATGTAAACTATTTTGATGCGAATTCAAATTGGGTAAACTATAATTATGTAGGTTTAAAAGTTACTTGGGATTTTCCAACGAATGTGCAAAAATTAGCAACGGTTTACAATAAGAAAATTCAATTGAATCAATTGAAAAACAGCGCAGAACATTCGGAAAAAGAAAATGAATTTGCCAACAAACAACTAGAAATTGAATATGAAAAAGCGATTGAGCAATATAAAAATTTCAAAAAAATATATCTGCTAAAAAAAGACACTTTTGAAAAAAATTTCAATCAATACCAAGAACAAATTTTACCATTAGACAAGCTTCTAATTTCGCAAAATGATTTGTTAATCAGTGAGATAAATCTGGTAAATGCTTTGGCAAACATAGGATTTTCAAAAAATAAAATTGTGATAAACAACAACTAAAAATATTCAAAATGAAAAATAGTCTGCTTCTTTTACTAACACTTTCTACTTTGTTTTCATGTGGAACAAAAGAAGAAGGAAAGCCCGTTGTGCAAGACATTAAAGAATTAGTTTTTGCTTCGGGCGAATTAGAATGGGACAATTCCTATAATCTTACTGCTCAAACAGATGGAATTTTAGTAAATGCAACTTTTGACGTTGGAAATAAAGTAACTGAAAACCAAATTATTGCTTCAATTGACAATAAAACTAATGAAAACAATACCGCTTCTGCTAAAGATTTGGTAGTTATTTCCAAAGAAAACTTAACGGATAATGCTCCAGCTTTGCAACAATTACAGCAAAATATAAAGTTTGCAGAAAGCAAATATCAGCAAGATAAAACGCAAGCCGAACGCTACAAAAGATTATACGATTCGCAGAGTATTGCCAAAGTTGAATATGAAAACATGCAATTAGCCGCAGAAAATTCATTATCGCAATTGAATGCTTTGAAAAAACAGTACCAACAAGTTTTACAACAATCGAAACAAAATTACATCAACACTGAAAATCAATTGAAAAACAATCAAGTGGTTTTAGGGTATAATAAATTAGTTGTTCCACAAAAAGGAACAATTATTAAAAAGCTAAAATTTTCTGGTGATTATGTGAAAAAAGGAGATGTAATTGCCGTAATCGCAGATGAAAATAAAGTTGAAGGAGTTTTAAATGTAGATGAAAATAGTATTGGGAAAGTAAAAATTGGTCAAACCGTTTTTGTGCAATTAAACACCAATAAAAACGAAGTGTATAATGCAAAAATCAGCGAAATTTTAGCCGCTTTTGATGAGCAAACCCAATCGTTTATTTGTAAAGTAATTTTCGACAAACCTTTGAATACTTCGCTTTATGGAACGCAATTAGAAGCTAATATTCTAGTTGGCGAAAAGAAAAATGCACTTTTAATTCCAAGAAACTTTTTGGGCTTTGGAAACAAAGTAATGGTAAAAGGAAAAGACGAAGCCATTATCGTAAAAACAGGGATAGTTTCTACAGAATATGTAGAAATTTTAGACGGAATCACTAAAGAAGATGTTTTGTTGCCTTTAAAACCTTAAGCCATGAACATCAATACCGAAATAGCAAAAACGTATATTATTTCCAACAAAAAATTAACCGCTGTTGCAGCGGCTGGTGTGGTTTTAGGAATGTCTATTTATATTTTTATGAATAGCATGTTAGTTGGATTTGATAAAAGTTCGAGTGCAAGTATTTTCAAAACAACATCTCATATTCGAGTATATAAAGACGACGAAATTAGCAAGGTTTTAGTTAAAAATTCTAAAGAAAATTATGTGATTATTAATCCGAAAATTGTTCCGTCAAACAATACAATTATTAATCCGAAGTTAATTTCTGAAACCATTTTAAAACAGCCCGAGGTTACTGTAGTTACGCCTCAAGTAAGCGTTAATGTTTTTTATAACAATGGAAAATCACAAATCTCGGGATTAGCAATTGGCATCAAACCTGAAGAAGCGAATGTGATGTACAACATCAAATCGTTTATGGCCGAAGGTAATTTCGACTTATTAAAATCAAATCCAAACGGAATTATTATTGGAAGCGGAATTGCAGAAAAAATGAATGCAAAAATTGGCGATAATATCAATTTAACTTCCTCAAAAAGTGTAAACAAAACGTACAAAGTTGTTGGAATTTTTAAAACCAATAATTCAAAAGTTGATAAATCAAATTCCTATGTAAATTTAGCTAGTTCTCAACAATTATTGAAAGAAGGAGCGTCCTATATTACAGATATTAACGTAAATATTGTTGATCCAGAAAAGGCAAAAGTAATAGCTGAAAAAATTTCTAATATAACGGGTTACAAAGCAGAAGGATGGAAAGAAGCTAACGAAACTTTTATGGCTGCCAACAAAATGCGAAAAATGATTATCACTTTTGTTTCTCTAACTATTTTGTTAGTCGCAGGTTTTGGAATTTATAACATTTTAAACATGACGGTTTCACAAAAAATTAATGATATCGCCATTTTAAAAGCTATGGGTTTTAAAGGGAAAGATGTCATTAGAATATTCGTGACACAAGCAGTAACAATAGGAATCATGGGCGTTATCGGAGGAATGATTATGGCAACCGTTTTAATAACTTTTTTGAAAAAAGTATATGTTGGTGGTGATATTGGTTATTTTCCTATTGATTATGAACCTATAAAATATTTACAAGGCGTTGTTATTGGTTTAGTAATTACTTTTTTCGCAGGTTATATTCCAGCAAAAAAAGCAGCACAAGTTGATCCTGTAACCATTTTTAGAAAATAAATTATGCGTCAAACTATTCTAAAAACCGAAAATATAGATAAATATTTCTATGACCCAATTGAATTTCAAGTCTTGAAAAATATTTCATTTGAAGTCCAAAAAGGAGAATTTCTTTCAATGGTTGGAAAATCGGGCAGTGGAAAATCTACACTATTGTATGTTTTATCAACAATGGATACTGAATACAAAGGAAATTTATTCATTGATAACGAATTAATGACGGGTTTATCAACTGATAAATTAGCAGCAATTCGAAATGAAAAAATTGGGTTTGTTTTTCAATTTCATTACTTACTTTCAGAATTTACATGCTTAAAAAACGTTATGATTCCTGCAATTAAACTTGGAAAACTTTCCGAAAAAGAAATCGAAGAAAAAGCATACGAAAAACTCAAAATTCTTGGATTAGAAGATCAAGCTTTAAAACCTGCCAACAAACTTTCGGGCGGGCAACAACAGCGTGTAGCAATTGCTCGTGCATTGATAAACGACCCATTATTAATCATGGGTGACGAACCTACTGGAAATTTAGACAGTAAAAACACCAACATTGTTTTTGATATTTTTCAGGAATTAACCCAAAACTATGGCCAAACCATCATTGCTGTAACACACGATGATGATTTTGCGAAAAAAAGTGACCGAATTATAGAAATGAAAGATGGTTTAATTGTTTAAACTAGCTTTATACAACCGCAATTCATCCCAAGAGAATTGATCACCGTGAATTTCTTTTAATTCGCCTAAACTTTCGCCTTTAAAATCTTTGAAAGCAGCTCTTAAATCTGAAATTTTATCTTCTGGTAAAATGTCGGAAAGTTGCACGATTTCCATTTGGATTAACTTAGCAAAATGGTTGTAAATCGTTTGAGGTGTTAGCTTTCTGTGTTTTGCAATTTCGTAAATCGATAAGTTTTGTTTCCACAATTCCAAGGTGTCTTCGTAAGTCGATTTTTTTGGTTCTTTTGTTTTTTTCTTTTTTGAATCCGTGTAATACGAAACGTCTTCATCATCTTCTACCAAAGCTGCATGCGAAGTTCTAAAGCGTTCTGCCACAACCACTAACTTATTGATTTTGTAAGTACTCATGTCTTCCGAAATTAAATTTTTCTTCGAAATTTCTTTTCCTTCAACAATGATATTCGTTAATAATTTTGCTTTTTTAAGCTGTAAAATCGCTTTGATTTGAAGTTCTTCTAAAACCAATAATTCATCATAAAACGCTTTTACTTTTTTGATGCGTTTGACTTCTTCGATCTTCAACAACAATTCTTCGGCTACAGTGTCTAAAGTTTTAAAAAAGTACTGATAAGCCGCATCACATCGCTCTTTTACGAAATTGACATCCAAATTTTCATCGGAAAAAATTTTATGCAATTGCGACATAAATTTCCCTGAAGGTTCTAAAATTTCAGCGATTTTATCATTTTGAGTTTTTGCCCAATCGTTATGCTTTGTTTTTGGCGATTTTGGTGCTTCGGAATTGTAACTGAACAAATGATTGCGCCATTCTTGACCTAATTCTTTGAAATCAAATGAATTAAGCAAAGTATTCAACCAAAAAAACAAGGTTTCTTTAGCTAACGAATGTTGTAAAATTTCTTCAGAAGCTTTGTTTTCAGCATAACTGAGCACTTGTTCATCGCTCGAAATGCCATTCATTCGCAACGGAGAAAGCAAAATAAGCCCTTTTAACGAACGCAAACGCGATAAAGCCACGTACGCTTGTCCAGGTGCAAAAACTTGCGATACATCGAGCGCTGCTTTGTCGAAAGTTAAACCTTGACTTTTATGCACGGTAATCGCCCAAGCCAATTTGATAGGGTAGTGGACAAATGTTCCTATGACTTCTTCTTCGATTTCTTTGCTGTTTTCGTTGACTTTGTAGCGAATGTTTTGCCATTCGTAACGTTCCACTTCAATCGTTTTGTTTTCTTCTGGAAAATGAACAAAAATTTCTTTTTCGGTTAACGAACTGATGATACCCATTTTTCCATTGAAGAATTGCTTTTCGAAATTCAAATCGTTTTTAATAAACATGACTTGTGCTCCGACTTTCAACTGCAATTGTTCTTCTAATGGATAGATTTTTTCGGAAAAATCTCCGGTAATTTCAGGTAAATAAGTGAATTGTTTTCCTTCTAAATCTTTTAACGACTGAGCATTTATGGTATCTGCTTTGGAATTATGTGTGGTTAAAATAATGAAACCTTTGTTTTTCTTTAGATCAAAATCGGCTTTAACAAACTGATTTAGCAGTTGCACATCTTCCGAAGTGATTTTATTATGTCTCAAATTGTTCAGAACATCAATAAATTCCGCATCCGTTTGACGGAAAATTTTATCTAATTCAATGTATAAAGGCGGAAATTGCTGAATTACGTGCGAATGAAAAAAGAACATGCCTCGATAGTAATTCTTAAGCATTTCCCATTCTTCATTTTTTACGACAGGTGGTAATTGTAGTAAATCTCCTATAAATAATACTTGAGCTCCACCGAAAGGTCTTTCATTTCTTCGGACTTTTCGCATCATAAAATCCATGGCATCAAGCACATCAGCTCGTAACATAGAAACTTCATCGATGACCAACAATTCCATATTTCTAATAACGGAGCGTTTCACGTTATTCATTTTGAAATGACGTCCAAGTGAATCGCGATTTTCGAATTTTACAGTGTCGGAAAAATGCGGAAGTTGCTTATTATCAGGTATAAAAGCAGCAAAAGGCAATTGAAACATGGAATGAATTGTTACTCCATTAGCGTTCAAAGCGGCAATTCCTGTAGGAGCTACAACAACCGTGTTTTTATGTGTTGTGGCGATAATTTCTTTTAAAAGAGTAGTTTTTCCGGTTCCTGCTTTTCCGGTAAGGAAGATGGATTTATTGGTCTGATTAATAAATCTGAGGGTGTAATTGGCTGCGGCTGATACTTGTTCCATGTGGCGTAAAATTTTAATAAACAAATATATAGAAAGGATTAGAAATAAAAAAGTCCTGATTTCTCAGGACTTGAATTTATTTTTTTACAGCTGTTTTTTCTTCTTTTTTATCTGAAGCTTTATAATTATCATTCAGTTCTTTTAAAACTTCATCTGTAATATTATAAGCGTCTTTAGCGTACAAAATAGTAGCCGCATCACCTGTACCATATACATAATCATAACCTTTCTTTTTACCATATTCCTTGATAAAAACTTTAACTTCTTTTATAATAGAATCTCTTAAAACACCGCCTTCTTGCTGTAATTGTTGTAATAAAGCGTTTTGCTCCATACCTAATTGTTGCTCTCTTTGAGTTAATTCAGCACCTTTTTGTTGTGCCCATTGCGGTCCTTTTACTTGAGCATTTTGTTGAAAATTTTGAGCTTCAGCTTGAAAAGCTTTCACTTTTGCTTCTAAAGGACGTCCCATTTCTTGAGATTTCACTTTGAATTTTTCATCTTCTGCTTTGAATTTTTCATATTTTTCTAAAATTTCTGCAGTATCAATATATGCTGTTTTTAAACTTTCTGATTTTCCTTCATTTTTGTTACAAGCTAAAATGCTTAATGCAACGCCTAAAATTAAAATGGCTTTTTTCATTTGTTGTAAATAATTAATAATTTTTGTAAAAGTAATAATAAGTTATCAAGTTACAAATTTGTTGGTTTTTTATTTATTTTTCGATTATAAGAATTTCTTATATACTTTTTTAAAAATGATAGATTCAAGCTATTAAAAGCAGCTCTCATAGATTAATTAGATTAAATCTTTCAAAAAAAGACAATAATTCTTATCAAAACCATTAAGAAAATGGCTAAAATCGCTTTAAAATGGTTTTTACTTGTTTTTTAACACATAAATATGCGATGAAAACTCTTTTTTAAAGAATCCTGACACATTTGAGATCAAACCGATAAAAAATCCAGAAATGAAATTCATTTTTCTGGTTTTATATTTTTCTGACAAAAGTGACACATAAAAACTATCAAACCACATTGGTTTAATATCTTCAAGATTCATATTTTGTTTGTCGAATAATTTTTCAATTGCTGTTTTTGAGAAATGCCACAAATGTCTAGGCACATCATAAGCTGCCCAAAATTCTTTGTAATATTTCGCATCATACGATTTGAAATTAGGAACTGCAATAATAATTGTTCCCGATGGTTTCAATAAACGTTTCAATTCAGCAACTTGATATTCGACATCTGGAACGTGTTCTAAAACATGCCACATGGTAATTACATCAAAAGAATTGCTTTCTAACTTTTCGATAGTATCGCCAAATTTAATTCCTTTTCCAACAGCAATTCCTTTTGCTTTATCGTTTGGCTCAATTCCAAGAATATCCCAATTCTGATTTTTACATTCCAAAAGGAAATCTCCTGTTCCAGCTCCGATGTCTAAAATTTTTCCTTTAACAGGTTGGTACGAATTAATTAATTTCACTTTATCACGAATTGCTTTTCTTTTGATGAAATGATACATTTTTTCAAATAGTGTACGTTTTCCATCAGTGTGCGAAATGTAATCTTCGAATTCGTAATACGAACCTAATTTATCTAAAGTAGGTTGGGGATGTGTTTTTAAAATTTGATATTCCTCATTTAACAACAAGGAAAAAGATTCTCCAGAAACTGAAAAATCTTTAACGGTAATAAAACTTTTATCTTCTAAAAAATTCATTTATTTTATTTTTATGCGAAAGGCTTATTTTAATGGGGTTGACGACGTTGTTTCACGTGAAACATATTCAGTTGGCAGTCGCGGTGTTCAGTCGCAGTTAAATAAAAAACTAGAACCTGAGACTGAAAACTGAGACTATCGACCCATATATATTAATAACACTGAAATATCACTTGGCGAAACTCCACTTATGCGAGAAGCTTGTGCGATAGTTCGTGGTCGAATTTTATTTAATTTTTGTTTGGCTTCAATTGAAATGGATTGGATTTTATCAAAATTAAAATTATCCGGTATTATCATATCTTCTAAACGAGTTAACTTATCCGCATTATTTTTTTCCTTTTCAATATAACCAGAATATTTCACTTGAATTTCGGCTTGCTCAACTACTTCTTGATCTAAATCATGTTCTTCGATATAAGCCGCTACTTTTTTGAATTTTCTAAAATCTTCCAAATCCAATTGCGGACGAGAGAACACTTTGAACATTTTATCAGGCTGACTCATCGGAGCAGAACCTTTAGCTTCTAAGATTGGATTAGCTTCTTCAGGTTTTAAACTTGTTTCTCTGAAGAAATTTACCATCGCATCCGATTGAGAGAATTTTTGTTCCATACGAATCAAACGCTCTTCTTTAGCTAAACCAATTTCAAAAGCTTTTGGTGTTAATCTAAAATCAGCATTATCTTGACGAAGTAACGTTCTGTATTCAGCACGAGAAGTAAACATTCGATATGGTTCTTCTGTTCCTTTTGTAATTAAGTCGTCAATTAAAACTCCGATATAGGCTTCGTCTCTTTTTAAGATAAACGGCTCTCTATTCTGTACTTTTAATGCTGCATTTATTCCAGCCATTAAACCTTGAGAGGCTGCTTCTTCATAACCAGTCGTTCCATTAATTTGTCCTGCGAAATACAACCCATCAACCAACTTGGTTTCTAAAGTGTGTTGCAATTGCGTAGGAGGGAAGTAATCGTATTCGATTGCATAACCTGGTCTGAAAAATTTCACATTCTCAAATCCAGCAACCGAGCGCAATGCTTTGAATTGAATATCTTCTGGTAACGAAGTTGAGAAACCATTGATGTAATATTCGCAAGTTGTCCAACCTTCAGGTTCAACAAAAAGCTGATGGCGTTCTTTATCTGCAAAACGATTAATCTTATCTTCAATTGATGGACAATATCTCGGGCCTAAACTTTTGATTCTTCCGTTGAACATTGGACTTCTATCAAAACCTTCACGTAAAATATCATGCACTTCTAATGAAGTATACGACATCCAACAAGAGCGTTGTGTTTTTAATGGAGCCGTCAAATTAGAATACGAAAACTTTTCTGGAACTTCATCACCAGGTTGTTCCACCATTTTAGAAAAATCCAAAGATCGACCATCGACACGTGGAGGAGTTCCCGTTTTCATTCTTCCGGATTCAAAACCTAATTTCACCAAATCTTCTGTGATTCCAAAAGAAGCACTTTCACCTGCACGACCACCACCAAATTGTTTATCTCCAATATGGATCAAACCATTTAAAAAAGTTCCGTTTGTCAATACAACCGCCTTGGCTTTGATTTCCACTCCAAGAGAAGTTTTCACTCCAACCACCTTTCCATTCTCAGACAAAATTCCAGCCACCATTTCTTGGTAGAAATCCAAGTTCGGAGTATTCTCCAACATCGATCTCCATTCATCTGAAAAACGCATTCTGTCTGATTGTACTCTAGGAGACCACATAGCTGGTCCTTTTGATTTGTTCAACATCTTGAATTGGATCGCAGTTTTATCTGAAACAATTCCAGAGTATCCACCCAAAGCATCAATCTCACGCACAATTTGTCCTTTTGCAATTCCTCCCATAGCAGGATTACACGACATCTGTGCAATGTTTTGAAGATTCATTGTCACCAAAAGCGTAGAGCACCCCATGTTGGCAGCAGCAGCAGCAGCTTCACAACCGGCGTGACCAGCACCCACAACAATTACATCATATTGATTTAAAAACATCTTCTATAAATATTATGTTCCACGTGAAACATTTAAAAAAATTCTAGTTTATAAGCTTAATGTTCCACGTGAAACATTTTCATTTTTTCTTCTTCCTTTGAACGCATCAATGCTTCGTCTTTAGGAGATTTATCTTTATATCCACAGTAATGTAAAACACCGTGAGACAATACACGTTTCAATTCTTCATCGAAAGAAACATTAAAATCATTGGCATTATCTTGAACGCGCTCTATGGAAATAAAAATATCGCCTTGTACTAAATTTCCTACTGTGTAATCAAAGCTAATGATATCAGTTAATGTGTCATGATCTAGATACTCAACATTAATTTTATGCAAGTATTCATCATCACAAAAAATATAATTGATTTCTCCTTCATCAAATCCTTCTGATTCTATGATTCGAGAAATCCAATCTTCATATTGTGTTTCGTTTTCTAGCTCGAAATCTGTTTCGTAATTAAAACTAATCATTGCCTTTAAAATAGTTTTGAACCTTCTGATTAAAATTGGGTTGCAAAGGTAAGCTTTGTCTGTTTAATATTTCAACACTATTCAAATATTCTTTCAATTCCTTAGAAAGCGGAGTAGTGGTACCGTTATAGTTTTTGTCATTAGTTTTAGATTGACGTTTGGTATCTTCACCTTGTTGTTGAATTGCTTTCTCTAATTTCAAAAGTTCATGTTTTAAATTAAGCATCTTTTGTAAAGTTTCATTTTTAAAACCTTTATTTATAAGTTGCTTTTCTAATTCTTTCATCTGATTAAGAACGTTCTGCCCTTGACCAGTCATACCTTCTTTTTCCAATGCTTTTTGTAAAGCATCACGCAATTGTCTTTGCTCTTTAAGAATCTCTAATACTTTTCCCGCATTACCTTCTGATCCGTTTTCTCCCTCTTGAGAACCTTCTCCAGATTCTCCTTTACCATCCTTACCTTTTTGTTTTCCTTCGCCGGGTTTTTCACCAGGTTTTTCTCCTGGCTTCATGCCCTCTTTCATTTTTTCACCTAACCCATCTTGCTTTTTAATAATATCTGGTAATTGCATTCCAGAGCCTTGACCTTTTCCATGTTTTGGTTTTCCTTGACCTTGACCTTGCATTTCCATGCTCATTTGACTTTGTATATTACTCAAGAAATCCGCCAAACGGTTAGCAGAAGTTAAAACATATTGTTGATGAGAAGCGCCTTTAGCAATATTATTATCAGCAAGTGTTTCTAAACTCTTGTCTAAATTGTAATGTATTTCTCCAACTTCTTTAAGAATTGTCTCAGTGATTTGAGGATTGCGCATTGAAACAGCAAACAAACTATCATCGACATGTTTGAATTGCAACTTCAAATCTTGTTGTCTTTTTAAAACTTTATTTAATTCTAAAGAACGTGTTTGCGTTGCATTAGTAGTTTTAATCAGTGATTCTTCATCAAATGAAAAAGCCAATAAATTATCAAGAATTTGACGAAGTAATTTTGCGTCTTCAGCCATCTCTTTCATATCACCTGCAGACATAGAAGCGGACATTTTTTGACCCATTTCTTTCATCTTTTTGGATGCTGTTTTCTGCTTAGGTTTGGCTTTTTGCTGGTTTTGTTTTTGTAATTCACTAGAAGCTTTTTCTAAATCCTTTTTAATATCTTCTTGTTCATTCTTATCATTTGGAATATCCATAGGAGATTTTAAATCCTTATTTTCTTTATCTAATTCTTGCAATTCTTCTTGAATAGCATCAAACTCTTTATTTATTTCTTCCTGATTTTTTTCTGTGTTTTCCTTTGAATCTTCAGAAAGCTTATCTTGCTTTTCAGAAAGTTTATCTAATTTGTCAGCAATTTGCTCCGCTTTTTTCTCTACATAAAAACGTTTTGTCAACTCAACTAACTGTTCTAAATTCTGCTTTTGATTTTTAGCATTTTGTTTCAATTTATCTGCTTTGTCAAAAAGTTCTTCTTTCTCTAACTTTTTAGAAAGCTCTTCCAATTCTTTTAACAACTTTTCGTTTTTCTCAGATTGTTTTTCGGCTTCTTCTAATCTTCGTAGTAATTCTTCTTTGTCTTTATCTTGCGATTTTGGATTGAATTCTTCTAAATTTTCGGTTAGCTTTTTAGTGAATTCTTTCATCATTTCGTCTTGTTGTTTTTGACGATTGATAAAGTCTTCCACTTTCTTTTGATCTTTAAAATCAAGAGTAGATTTTTCTTTATTCATTTTTTGGAGTTTATCCAATTCTGAAATTTGCTTATCTTGATTTTGAAGCGATTTTTCTAAGCTATTGATATTTTCATTCTGCTCTTGCAGTTGTTTGTCTTCTTTTTGCTCTTCAGTAAGTTCATAATGAAGAAAAACAGAAGATTTTGTGCTTTTATAATTGTTAACTACATCATTATCAAATACTTCAAAGTAATATTCGTAATTTACACCTTCTTCAATCGATAATCCATTAGGAAACGAATAAATAAATTGGTCAACCGCTTGTTTGTTAATCGCTAAATTCGCTTTTCGAACTGCATTTGGATTTCCTTTCGGATAAAAAACAACTTGTAATTTTGATAAACCATGATCATCGGCAACTTGACCAATTATCATTTTTGATTTTAACTTTAAGGAATCAGGCGCAATTTGAACCGAGATTGTTGGATATTGATCTTTAATGGTTGCGATTTGATACGACAATTTTTCAAACTCGTTGATATTTCTGTTTGAAGTAATTATTTCATAACTTAAATTATCGGTGATTCTTCTTGAAAGCGAAAAGTTGTTTTCTTTAATAGCGAAAACACTCACTTGATTGTTCGATTTGAAACTCACTTTATCCGTAGCCAAAGCGTTAATTCTCCAATTCACAACTGTTCCTTCAGGAACAACAGCATTTCCAGTTCCTTGTATAATTTCAGATTTCTTTCCTAAGTAAGAAGGATATTGCAATACCATTTCGAAATTGGCAATCGTTGGAACATCAACCACATTAATTTGATAATCTTTTGAATTCAAACCATTAGCTTGAAACGAAAAAGTAACATCTTTTGATAGTTTTGAAAACGTATATTCGAAAAGGCCTGGCTTTGTACTTTGTAAAAAATATTCTTCATCACCAATTTGAATCGCAACATTTTCAGGCATTACTTTTCCTTGTGTTTTCACTTGAAGTACAAAATCGGAATTCTGTTGTGCGATCAAAGATTTATTCAACACCACAAATTCAAATGGTGCTGGTGGAGCAAATTTCGTCTCATAATTCACCACACGAGCAAAACTTTTCGAAATAATTTCTGAATTTCCGGTAACGAAAAACAGTATCAATAATAAAATTGGAACAATCGCATAAGGCAAAAACTTTTTGTTCTTGGCAAAATTCACAGCATTCGAAAATGGAATCGGTTGTAAAGAAGCTGCTTTCTGTTCGATTGATGCTGCTAATAATTCTGAAGTTTGGCTTTGATTCGCCAATTGTAGAAAATTCAACAACTTATCTTGTACTTCCGAAAAGTGATTACCAATGATTTCTGAAGCTTGTTCGTAATTAATTCCTTGTTGCAGTTTGAATAATTTGAACAACGGGAAAGCGATGAATCGAATCAATAAAAAAGATTCTATTCCAATGAACAACCAGAACAAAATGGTTCTTCCTGATGTGGATAACCATAAAAAGTATTCAATCAATAAGGTAAAAATAAAATACAACAAGCCCAAACCAATAAAAAGAATGACTCCTTTTATCAGTTCGTTGGTGTAAAATTTCTTGATAAACCCTTCGAGTTTATCGAAAATAATGCTTTTTGCTTCCAAAATTGTTGATATACTGTTTATAACCGATAAAAATACAACATCTTCCTAGAATTGTCAATAGGTTTTTAGTGAAACTTAACATTTGCAGCATCGGATTGTTAATAACATAATGATTTTCTAAAATCTAAATTCTAACTTCTAAATTGGAATCGTATCTTTGCACAAAATTTAATGAAATGTCAGTAAGAGTAAGATTTGCACCAAGTCCAACAGGACCTTTGCATATTGGTGGTGTTCGTACCGCTTTATTCAATTATTTATTTGCCAAAAAACATGGTGGTACTTTCTATTTACGAATTGAAGATACCGATCAAACGCGTTTTGTTCCAGGAGCAGAAGCCTATATTTTTGAAGCTTTAGAATGGTTAGGAATTGCGCCAGATGAAACCGTTGGAAAGAACGAAAAATTTGGACCTTATCGTCAAAGCGAACGCAAAGCGATGTACCAACAATATGCAGACCAGTTGATTAATTCAGGTTGGGCGTATTATGCTTTTGATACAGCAGAAAGTTTAGATGCGATGCGAAAAGAAGCTGAAGCAAATGGAAAAACATTCATTTATAATCATTCGGTAAGAGAGCAATTAGATAACTCGTTGACGGTTTCACGTGAAAAAGTGGAAGAGAGAATTACAGCTGGCGAACAATATGTTATCCGATTTAAAACACCTGTGAATGAAATTTTAGAATTGAAAGACATCATTCGTGGCGACATTAAATTTGATACGAATTTATTAGACGATAAAGTGTTGTTCAAATCAGATGGTATGCCAACGTACCATTTAGCGAATATTGTGGATGATCATTTAATGGAAACTTCGCATGTAATTCGCGGTGAAGAATGGTTGCCAAGTTTGCCTTTACACCATTTATTATACAAAGCCTTTGGTTGGAACGCACCAGAATTTGCGCATTTACCACTGATTTTAAAACCAATCGGTAACGGAAAATTATCAAAACGTGATGGTGATAAAATGGGATTCCCAGTATTTCCTTTGGAATGGAAAACAGAAGAAGGAATTTCATCAGGATATAGAGAAAACGGATTTTTCCCTGAAGCGGTGATCAACTTTTTAGCTTTATTAGGTTGGAATGATGGAACCGAACAAGAGATTTTCTCATTAGAAGAATTGGTACAAAAATTTGATTTAAACCGAATTCACAAAGCAGGAGCAAAGTTTGACCCAGAGAAAAACAAATGGTTCAATCATCAGTATTTACAAAAACAATCTGATGTAAGTTTAGCAGAAAGCTTTAAAGTGATTTTAGATAAAAAAGGAATCTCGACTTCTCTTGATTTAACAAAAGTTGTTTCTTTAATAAAAGAAAGAGCGCATTTTGTGAATGAATTTTGGGATTTAGCCGATTATTTCTTTGAAGCGCCAACAACTTACGACGAAAAAGCGGCTAAAAACTGGAAAGAGGAAACGCCAGGATTAATGCAACAAGTGATTTCAGAATTGAATAAAATTGAAGATTTTACTTCAGTTAACATCGAAACCTTATTAAAAGAATGGATGACGACGAACGAAATTGGAATGGGGAAAGTAATGCAACCGTTACGATTGAGTTTAGTAGGAGCTTTAAAAGGCCCACATTTATTTGATATTATCGAAATGATTGGAAAAGCTGAAACGGTAAAAAGAATAGAAAAAGCAATTGCTAGTTTATAAAAGAAAAGCCCTGATAATTCAGGGCTTTTTTGTTAAAGATATATCGTAATCTGACCACTAATCAAACCAATATTTCCTTTCATTTTTTCGCCAAGCAACTTAACGTTATCGTTGTTTTTTAAGTTACCGAAGAAATTCGTTAAACCATATTGGTAACCAATTCTAGCTCTTACGTTTTTAATTCCGCCATTGATTCCTACGTAGAAATTGGCGTTTATTTTTGAAACATCAACAATATCTTTAGCTATTAAACCTGGCTGGTCTAGTAATAAATTGTTTTCATCATCTTTGTCAATAGTTAGCTTACCATTAATTTGTAAAACAGGACCAAATTCTAAATTCAAATGGTCTTCAATAGCTACATAACTAGGAACAATATAAATTTGAACTGCCGACATTTTGTACATTGTTTTACCTTGCAACAATCCATTTTGAGATGGAATTGAGAAATTACTATCGGTAAAAAACATTCCGAAACTCATTTGCCAATTGTTGTAATAGTTTCCTCTAACACTCAATCCACCAATCCATCCAGCTTCTGGAGTCACAGAAAAATTATCGGTATATATACTCATTTGGGTTAAACCCGCCCCAATTCCTATTCGGTTACTGTCTTTATGTCCGCGTTGTGCTAGGGAAACACTTGAAATCATCACAAACAAAACAACTAATTTCTTCATTACTATAAATTTAGGCGCCAAAAGTAAACTTAATAATTTGTATTCTGTAACTTTTTACTTAAAAAAGCGTATAACTACAAATCTAAAAACTATAAATTATGGAGTTTATTATGTTTCCAATTTTATTTATTGGAGTAATTGTTCTTTTTTCTTCTTTCTTTACTGTAAAACAGCAAACATCGGTTGTTATTGAACGTTTTGGAAAGTTCATGAGTATTAGAAACTCGGGTTTACAGCTTAAAATCCCTATCATAGATAGAATTGCCGGAAGAGTAAATCTTAGAATTCAACAACTTGATGTTATTATCGAAACAAAAACCAAAGACAATGTGTTTGTAAAAATGAAAGTTTCGGTACAATTTAAAGTCATTCAAGAAAAAGTATATGAAGCTTTTTATAAATTAGAATATCCACATGATCAAATTACAGCCTATGTGTTTGACGTAGTGCGTGCTGAAGTTCCTAAATTAAAATTAGATGATGTTTTTGAACGTAAAGATGATATTGCAATTGCGGTTAAACGTGAATTAAATGAAGCAATGATGGCGTATGGTTATGACATTATAAATACTTTAGTAACTGATATTGACCCAGATATTCAAGTAAAAAATGCAATGAATAGAATTAATGCTGCAGACCGAGAAAAAACAGCAGCAGAGTTTGAATCTGAAGCACAACGTATTAGAATTGTAGCAAAAGCAAAAGCAGAAGCAGAAAGCAAACGTTTACAAGGTCAAGGTATTGCAGATCAACGTAGAGAAATTGCTCGTGGACTGGTAGAAAGTGTTGAAGTATTAAATAATGTAGGAATTAATTCTCAAGAAGCTTCGGCATTGATTGTAGTTACACAACATTATGACACCTTACAAGCAATTGGTGCTGATACAAATAGTAATTTAATTTTATTACCAAATTCACCACAAGCTGGAAGTGATATGTTGAACAATATGGTAGCTAGTTTTACGGCAAGTAACCAAATAGGTGAAACCATGAAAAATCAACCAAAACGTTCTAAGAAAAAAGATGATCATACATCAACAGATTATAATCCATCAGATACTTCTAACGAAGTTTCTTAATTTGATTAAAACCTATTTTTAAAACCATCAATTTTTAATTGGTGGTTTTTTTATAACCAAATGTTATAATTTTATAAATTCAGTGATACTTTTATAAAAGTAATTACAAGAAGAGAAAATCAGAATAAAATTACCTCAATTTTTGGTAAAAATTAAAATAAAGCGATTTCAGCCGCTTTCACAACTAAAGATGTAAAAACACTTTACCTAAAAAAAATATTTTCTTACAAATTAATTATGAAAGTCATTTTTTAAAGTTTTTAATTATTTAAAATTAAATTTTGATAGTTTTTACTAATAATAACAAAAAAAGATTAAAAATTAAAACTCCATTGATGTTATTTATTTTAACCAAATAGAAATAAAAAAACCTGCAAAGAAAATTTTGCAGGTTTAAATTATTTAAAAAATCTCGACTTCGCTCGATTTGGCAAAAAAATAGAAATTTTTATTGCTCAGAAATTTTTGCCCAAGTATCTCTTAAGCCAACTGTTTTGTTGAAAACTAATTTTTCAGCTGTTGAATCTCTATCTACACAAAAATATCCTAAACGTTGAAATTGAAAATGATCTAATTCTTTTGAAGTAACTAAACTTGGTTCTACATAACCTGTAATTACTTTTAATGAATTTGGATTGATAAACTCTTTAAAATCAACTTCTTTGTCTTTATCTGGACTTTCGTTTGTAAATAATCTATCATACACACGAACTTCTGCTTCTTTTGCATGAGGAATTGAAACCCAATGAATCGTTCCTTTTACTTTTCTTTGACTAGCTTCTGTTCCACTTCCTGATTTAGAATCTACGTCGTAAGTAGCGTGAATTTCGGTAATATTTCCGTTTTCATCTTTTATAACAGACTCACCTTTAATGATATAGGCATTTTTTAAACGAACTTCAGTTCCTAATGTCAAACGGAAAAATTTCTTATGTGCTTCTTCTTGAAAATCTTCTCTTTCGATATACAATTCTTTAGAAAATGGCACTTTTCTGTACGTCATTACCTCTTCTTCTGGATTATTTTCAGCTTCTAACCATTCTTCTTGACCTTCTGGATAATTCGTGATTACTAATTTCACAGGATCTAAAACCGCCATTACACGAGGTGCAACTTTGTTCAAATCTTCACGAACACAGAATTCTAAAAGCGAAACATCAATCAAATTATCGCGTTTTGCAATTCCGATTGTGTTAGCAAAATTCACGATAGAGTTTGGTGTATAACCACGTCTTCTCATACCTGAAATCGTTGACATTCTCGGGTCATCCCAACCTGTAACATGTTTTTCTTCAACTAATTGTAATAATTTACGTTTAGAAACTACGGTATGCGATAGATTTCTACGCGCAAATTCTCTTTGCTTTGGTCGCACTTTAGTTTCATCATAAATTTGATTCAAAAACCAATCATATAATTCACGGTGAGGTAAGAATTCTAACGTACAAAACGAGTGCGAAATTTGCTCTAAATAATCACTTTCACCATGAGCCCAATCGTACATTGGATAAATACACCAATCGTTTCCTGTTCTGTGGTGATGTGCGTGCATGATACGATAAATAATAGGATCACGCATCAACATATTGTTGGCACCCATTGAAATTTTAGCACGTAAAACGTGAGTTCCTTTTTCAAATTCTCCGTTTTTCATACGTGTAAATAAATCTAAATTCTCTTCGATAGAACGATTTCTGTACGGAGAATCGGTTCCTGGTTGCGTTGGAGTTCCTTTTTGTTGCGCCATTTCTTCCGAAGTTTGGCTATCTACATACGCTTTATCTTTTTTGATTAATTCCACTGCCCAATCATACAATTGTTGGAAATAATCTGAAGCATAACATTCTTTATCCCATTTAAAACCTAGCCATTCTACATCGCGCTTGATAGCATCAACATATTCTTGCTCTTCTTTAGATGGATTCGTATCGTCGAAACGAAGGTTTACCGGCGCTTTATAATCGATTCCTAAACCAAAATTTAAACAAATAGCACTAGCATGACCTACGTGTAAATACCCATTTGGCTCTGGTGGAAAACGAAAACGTAATTTATCTTTTGACAAACCATTTTTTAAATCTTCTTCAATGATTTGTTCTATAAAATTCAATGATTTTTCTTCTGTTGACATAGTATCAAAAATTTATGCAAAGATATATAAACTTTCATGGTTTAATACCTTAAAAATGGCTAAAAATTGGTAAATTTGGTATATAATAAAAGAAAAAATGGGAACAATTAAATTACAAAATATCCGAACATTCTCTTACCATGGTTGTTTGATTGAGGAAGGAAAAATTGGATCAGATTATAGTGTAGATTTGGAAATAAAAACAGATTTACGCAAATCGTCTCAAACCGACGAATTAGCCGATACCGTTGATTATGTATTATTAAACAAAATTGTGGTAGAAGAAATGGCAATTCGTTCTAAATTATTAGAGCATGTTGCCCAACGTATAATCACTAGATGCTTTTCTGAAATTCCAGCAGTTTCTAGAATAAAATTAGCGGTTTCTAAATTGAATCCTCCAATTGGTGGTGATGTAGAAGCTGTTACAATAGAAATGGAAGAGTTTAGAAATTAAAAAAGAGCTTTAAAAGCTCTTCTTTTTATTCTAATCTATACTTTCTTCCTTTATATAAATTGCTCGACGCTACTATATGAGCCAAAGCATCTTTTGCTAATTCTTTATCCAATGGAGTTGGAATTAATTCGGTATCACTTTTTATTTTAAATTGTAATGGCTTTGCATTTGGATTCATAATAATGACATCATTTTCAACACGAAAAGCATATGTTTCATGAAACAACATTATTGTTCTTCCTTTTATTCCTTTTGGCAATTTTATTAAATTTCTACCAGGCATTGTTGAATTTGTGGTAATTCCTGATAATGCCAAAACGGTTGAAGGAATATCCATTTGACTTGCTAAATTATCATAAGTTGTTCCTTTTTTAACATTAGGAGCAATAATTAAAGCTGGAATATGAAACTTATTAATTGGAACTAAATTTTTTCCGTAAGTTCTAGTATTATGATCAGCGATTACAACAAAAATTGTGTTTTGAAAATAAGCTTCTTTTTTAGCTAATTCAAAGAATTTACCAATTGAAAAATCGGCATATTTCATGGCGTTATTTACAGTATTTTTAGGTTTTTCATACAATTCTATTCTTCCTTCTGGAAATTCAAAAGGCTCATGATTTGAAGTAGAAAACATTAAAGAAAAGAATGGTTTTTTACCCAAAGATTTAAAATAATCGTTTGCTTTAACCGCTAAATCTTCATCGGAATAGCCCCAAGTTCCTTTCATGGCATATTTTTTTCCATCTTTATCAAAATCGGTTTCATCTATGATGTTTTTAAAACCATTTCCATTAAAAAAAGAAGCCATATTATCAAAATTTGCCATACCACCATATATAAAACTGGTATCATAATTTTGTTTTCCGAAAACTTCAGCTAATGTAAAAAAGCCTTGCTGCGAACCACTTAATTTTACCACACTCTCAGAAGGATTCGGTAAAAAACCTGACGTTACTTGTTCAATTCCTCTTACGCTTCGTGTTCCGGTACAATATAAATTGGTGAATAATAAACCTTCTTTTGATAATTTATCCAATTCAGGTGTTAAGGGTAAACCGTTTAAACAACCAACATATTCAGCTCCTAAACTTTCTTGTAAAAAAATAACAACATTATATTTTGGTTGTATAGTATCAGGTTTTACATGATGCAAAAAAGGTATTTCTGGATTGATAAATTCAGTTACATCCATGTATTTTTTTACACGAGTATAAGCTTCTAATTCATCCATTTTACCATATTTTTTAACATCACCTTCATTCTTAATTGAATATGCAGCAAATGCAACTGTATAAAGCGAATTTAATCCTAATGAGTTCGTCATTTGATCTGAACAAAATATGGCATTACTAGCGTTTATTGGACGTTTAGAGGTTAAACTTCCTCTAGCCCCAAAAAATAAAAAGAAAGCAACTACAGGAAATAAAAGTAACCTTGTTTTATATACACTATCAAGCGGATAAAATATTTTTTTACCATGTTTAAAAGCAAAAAATAAAGCAACACAAAGTAAAATAGTAGTGATAATTAAAGAAGGTAAATAACTTTTAAATAATGTTCCAACAACTTCTTTAGGATAAATTAAATAATCTAAAAACAAGCGATTTGGACGTGTGTCGTATTGATTAATAAAATCTAATGTTGATAATTCCATCAAGAGAAATAAAAACAAGAAGAAAATAAAGTAAAAATTAAAAAACTTTTTAATGTACTTTAAAACCGAATCTGGAAGTAATGATAATAAAACAGTGGGTAAAAATGCGATGTAACTCATAAGAATTAAATCGAAACGAAGACCAATTAGAAACAATTGTCCATAGTTTGGATTCTCCACGACGCGTTCTTTAAAGACAAAAAACAAAAGAATTCTGCTAATAGTGGTTATACATAAACCGATTAAGAAAAAACTAAATATAGGTTTTAAGTAACGTAAATTCTTCATAATTAATCAACTATTTGTTTTGCACAAAATTAAACTTTAAAACTAAATATTTGTACTTAATAAATGCTTAATATTTTTGGAAAAGAGGAAATAAAATGTAAATTTGCAGTCCGTTCAAACAATGGCGTCGTGGCCGAGCGGCTAGGCAGCGGTCTGCAAAACCGTCTACCCCGGTTCGAATCCGGGCGATGCCTCTAAAACCTTCTAAGAAATTAGGAGGTTTTTTTATTGAATTATTTGAAAAATAATTGGTTTTATTGATTTATGTAAACCATCTCCAAACATATAGTTTGTTTTTATATCTCTAATCAAGATATAATCATCTTTCTTAACTTTTTTTAATAATTCTAAAATATCATCAGATATAATATTACCATCAATTATTATAGTATCAAGTCTTGATATTTTTATTGAAAATTGGGTTACTTCATATTTTACATCAAATAGTAAATCAATGTATTTAATACCAATTTTAGCCTCTTTCATTTCTTCTAAAGTAAAAATTAAATTTCCTTTAGTACTATATTCTCCGTTTAAAGTTCCGATTGGAGTAGGCAATCCTTTAATTCTAAAAACATGTTCTTCAACAACTTTTGAACCATCGAAGTTTTCTATTTCAACAAATACTTTTGTTTCGTTACCAGAGCCTGGACGAAGAACATAACTTCCATCTTCATTTTTTGAAACGCCATTACCAGAAATAACATATGATTTAGCGTTGTTAACAGCTATTGAAATAGGATTCGAAACACCACAATAAACCACGTTCATTTTATCTAAAGCAACTACGCTTTTTGTAGCTGGAATAGTATCTTGAGCAAAAGAACTAAAAGTTACAAAAAATAGAAATATCAAAAAATTTCTCATTTATCTCGTTTCTTCGATTTTATCAACTACTTTTTCTTTAAATCCTGGGAAAATTCCTTGTAGTAAAAAGAACACACCAAAGATGATTAATATAAAACTAATCACTCTTTTAATTTTATAAATATTTACAGGAGTAAGTCGGTGTTTTAATTGTTTTGCTAAAATAATTTTTACTACATCTATCGCTAAGTAAAAAAACAAAGTAGCTGTAAAAAAAGTAAAAACTCTAGATGGAATCATTTGCAATCTTGGTCCTTGAGTAATGATAACCATCATCCAAAAACCTAATATTCCGATGTTAATTACATTTAAGAAAAAACCTTTAAAAAATAATCCTAAATAGTTGTTTTTTGGAATATCGTCAATGTCTTTTTCTTCGTCAATTACAAATTTCTTCTTTAATTGAGTATATGAAATCAAACCATAAACCGACATAATTAATCCTCCAATAATATATAAATTAGGATTATCTTTAAACTGCGCTAAGATTTGATTAGAAGCAAAATAAGCAATTAAAATAAAAATAATATCACTAAAAATAATTCCACAATCTAAAGTAAAAGCGGCTTTAAATCCTTTGGTAATACTGGTTTCTAATAAAACGAAAAAACCAGGTCCAATAGAAATTGCGAGTAAAAAACCCCAAGGAATAGCAGCTAATATATCTTGTATTATCAAGTGTTCAGTGTTCAATTATTAGTATTCAGTGCATTTAATAAAATACGAATTTACAAAAAAATCTGCCAACTAAAACTAATGATTGAATACAAACTTACTTCGCTTGTTCAATTGTTCCTCCTGCGATTTTCTTTTCGTTGATTTGTTTTGGTTTCCCATAAATAGTGATTTCTCCACCAGCTCTTGTTTTAGCATCCACTAAATCAGTAGCATATACATCAGCCATTCCACCAGCGTTTACAGTAACTACAGTTTGTTCTGTTTTGCAATCTTGACCGTCATATTTTCCACCTGAATTCGATAAAATATCTTGGTTTTTAACAGTTCCTTTTGTAGTTACAATACTTCCTTGCGAAACACGAACTTGTAATCTATCTGCTTGTAAATTAGTAAGTTTAATTTCAGAACCTTCTTTACAAATGATATCAAAATTTATTGCTGAAATTTCATCTTTTGAAGCAATTCTACTTCCTTCATTTGCTTCTACAGCGTCTAATTTTTTGTAATAAACGGTAGCAGAAACATCATCACCACTTAACATTTTTGTCAAAGGCATTCTGATTTTTAATTCACCACTTTTATTAATTACTTCTACTTCTTGAGAATTAGCTCCAGTCAAAATAATTTTATTTTCAGATGAAGCAACTAAATTGACATCAATTTTATCAAAAGCGGTTACTTTGGTAAAATCACCAACGTTTTTTTCGGTTTGTGCAAAAGCTATTGAACTAATTATTAGTAAACTATAAACTATTTTTTTCATTTTAATATTTTTAAATTCTTATAAAAAAATAATTACTCTCTCTTTCTTAAATAATGAAAATCCAATTGTTTTTTCACTAAATCGGCATTTTTTACTTTAACGTAAATTTCATCTCCTAATTGTAAAATATTTTTAGAAACTTCACCTACTAAAGCATATTGTTTGTCATCAAAGGTGTAATAATCATCTCTAATTTCACGAATTCTAACCATTCCTTCGCATTTATTTTCAATAATTTCCACATAAATTCCCCATTCGGTAACTCCAGAAATTACACCTAAAAACTCTTGATCTTTATGATCTTGCATGTATTTTACTTGCATGTATTTGACAGAATCTCTTTCTGCTTGAGCGGCTAAAGCTTCCATTTGTGAAGAATGTTCACATTTTTCTTCGTATTCTTCTTCACTAACACTTTTTCCGCCGTCTATATAATACTGTAACAAACGGTGTGCCATAACATCAGGATAACGACGAATTGGTGAGGTAAAATGACTGTAATAATCAAATGCTAATCCATAATGACCAATATTTTCAGTTGAATAAGCAGCCTTACTCATGCTTCGAATCGTAAGCGTATCCACTAAATTTTGTTCTTTTTTACCAACAACTTCTGAAAGTAAATTATTCAAAGAACTCGAAATATCTTTTTTAGATCGGAAATTGATTGAATAACCAAACTTAGCAATCACGGTTTGAAGATTAATTAATTTATCTTCATTTGGTTCATCGTGAATTCTGTAAATAAAAGTTTTCTTCTGTTTTCCAATGAATTCCGCTACTTTTCTATTCGCTAATAACATAAATTCTTCAATCAAATGATTAGCATCTTTACTTTGTTTGAAGTAAACTCCAATTGGTTCCGCATCTTCATTCAAATTGAATTTCACTTCTACTTTATCAAAAGAAATCGCTCCAGCTGCCATTCTTTTTCTTCTAAGAATTTTAGCTAATTCATCCATTTTTAAAGTAGCATCAACAATTGGTTTTGGAACGATATATTCGCTTCCAGTTAATGAAATTTCGGCTGGAATTGCATCTGATTTAGTTTCGATGATACTCTGAGCTTCTTCATACGCAAAACGTTGATCAGAATACGTTACGGTTCGTCCAAACCAAGCATTTAACACTTCTGCTTTATTATTCAGTTGAAAAACTGCTGAAAAGGTATATTTTTCTTCATGTGGACGAAGTGAACAAGCAAAGTTGGATAACACTTCTGGTAACATTGGAACCACTCTATCAACTAAATACACCGAAGTTGCTCTTTTATAAGCTTCATCATCTAGAATTGTTCCTTCTTGTAAATAATGCGAAACATCTGCAATATGAACTCCGATTTCGTAATTTCCATTTTCTAAAACCTGAAACGATAACGCATCATCAAAATCTTTTGCATCTTTCGGGTCAATCGTAAACGTTAAAACATCACGCATATCGCGACGCTTTTTAATTTCTTCTTCAGTAATTGAAGTATCTATTTTATTTGCATAAGCTTCTACTTCAATTGGAAAATCATACGGTAAACCATATTCAGCTAAAATCGCATGAATTTCGGTGTTATGTTCACCTGGTTTTCCTAACACTTTAATCACGGAACCAAAAGGAGAATCGGCTTTTTTAGGCCAATCTTCTAATGTTACTAAAACAACATCTCCGTGTTCTGCATCACCAATTTTATTTTTTGGAATGAAGATATCAGTATACATTTTAGCATTCGCAGTCGTTACGAAAGCAAAGTTTTTTTGCACATCAATAACTCCAACAAACTCTGATTTTTTACGTTCTAAAATTTCTAAAACTTCAGCTTCTGGTTTACGTGAACTTCTTCTGTTGTAGATATACGCTTTTACTTTATCACCATCTAAAGCATGATTCAAGTTGATAAACGGAATAAAAACATCGTCTTCTAATTCGTCACAAACAAAATAACCTGTTTTACGAGACGTCATATCTACAATTCCTTCGTAATATTCGGCTTTGGAAATAATTTGATATTTTCCAATTTCTGTTTCGTGAATTTTATCTTGTGCTTTAAGTATTTTTAAATCTCTAATTATTTCGTTTCGGCTTTTGGTATCACTTAACTCTAAAACAGCAGCTATTTGCTTGTAATTAAAAGATTTAGAAGGTTCTCTTGAAAGTATTTTAAATATTTGTGCAGTAAAATCTTTTGGTTTTTTACCTAATTTTTTTGGTTTCTTACTCATTGTATCATTTCTAATTAAAGTTGAAAGTTACGAAGAAGAAATTAGAAATAAGAATTCGTAAATTAGAATTAACCAAATTATAACAAAATTGAAAAAAAGAAGTTTTCAACATTTATTAAAAACAATAAAAAATATTTTTAATTAAATTTAAATTTATGATGGTTATTATAGCGTGTTAATATGTGGAATAAGTTTTTTTATAATAGTGTTGTTTAAAAGTTATTGATACTTATACAACGAAATTAACAATTAAATAATATTGTAAAGAATTGAAAATTAGTTTATATAAAATTTTAATAATCAACTTATCAACAGATGTTCATAGTTGATTTTATTATTATTTTGTAAATAACTTTTATAAGAGATTTGTGTTAATAACTACCTAAAAACTATTAATAAATTTTCAACAAAAAAAGATAACTAACCTTGATTTTTTAAATTCAATTTTTGATTACATATTTTTTCAATACAACCTAAAAAAAGTTCTAATTTTCTATCTAAAGTTGTTAACAAATGTTGTTAATTTAAATTTATCTGATTATCAATGATTTACAAAAAAGAATTAACATATGATAAAAATCATAGTGGAAAGTTGAATACTTTGTTGATTTTTAATGAAATAGATTAAAATTTCATATTGTTTCGATAGTTTTTAAAATCTTCTTGCAAAAGTTTGAAATCTATTTTTCCTTTATTTTTTTTCAGGTGTTCCAAAATCACAAAACTGCGCTCTATTTTTAAGTTAGAACTTTTAAATTTATTAATAACATGAATAAGAGTTCGTTGCACACCAGGGGTTAGTTTGTGAAATAAATTACTTCCATCTGGATCACTAAATAAAACCTCTTCCATTTCTTCAGAAATTGGCATACCATATTTAGATTCATCTGGTTGAAGCTCTACTAAAACAGCATCACCAACATTTATTTTTATTTCTTTTAAAACCTCTTTGTTTAACAATATATAATGGAAGTTTCCTTTTGGAGCCATTGCTCTACTTACAGTAATTGTATTATTCAAAGTACATTTTACACGTTTATCAATGGTTGTTTTTAATAATTCTTTATAAACATCTTCTGGAATTTCAATATATGGTCCGTGTCCTAAATTGTTTTCAGCAAAAGAGTCTATTTTTCCTTGAAATTTCATTTTATTTATTTTTATATACAAAGCTAATTTAATATAAAACAACAAATGATTACTTTTGTAAAATATAATTAACAACACAACACACATCATGAAAATTTCAATCGGTAATGACCACGCTGGTCCAGACTACAAAAAAGCTATAGTTCAATTTTTAGAAGAAAAAGGACACACTGTTTTTAACCACGGAACAGATACTTTTGATAGTGTAGATTATCCTGATTTTGGTCATCCAGTAGCGTATGATGTGGAATCAAAAAAAGCTGATTTAGGAATTGTAATTTGTGGCTCAGGAAACGGAATCGCTATGACAGTGAATAAACATCAAGACATTCGTGCGGCTTTATGTTGGACAAAAGAAATTGCTGCTTTAGCACGTCAACATAATGATGCAAATATTTTAAGCATTCCAGCGCGTTATACTTCTATTCAGCAAGCTATTGAAATGGTAGATACTTTTTTAAACACACCTTTTGAAGGAGGAAGACATGCTAATCGTGTAAAAAAAATAGCTTGTAAATAGTTTTAAATGAGTCACAACCACGTTCATATTCACAAACACGAAGTAAAAGCAAAAAATTTAGTTTATTCTATTTTATTGAATTTACTAATTACGGTTGCTCAAATAGTGGGCGGAATTATTTCAGGAAGTTTGGCATTAATTTCTGATGCATTACACAATTTTTCTGATGTGCTTTCGCTAGTTTTTAGTTTAGTGGCTCATAAATTATCACGTAGAAAAGCTTCAATAGATCAAACTTTTGGGTTGAAAAGAGCCGAACTTATTGCGGCTTTTGTAAATGCTGCAACTTTAATCATTGTTGCTTTTATCCTTATATATGGTGCTGTTGAACGTTTTTTTCATCCTCATGAAATCAAATCAAATTTAGTAATTTGGTTAGCGGTATTAGGAATTGCTGTTAATGGTTTGTCAGTGATTTTATTAAAAAAAGATGCCGATCATAATTTGAATATGAAATCTGCTTATTTGCATTTATTAACCGATATGATGGCTTCAGTAGCGGTTTTAGTAGGTGGATTATTGATGAAATTTTATGGTTGGTTTTGGGTAGATAGTGTGATGACAATTTTAATTGCTGTTTACTTAATTGTGGTGGGTTATGATTTGATAAAAAAAGCAACAAAAATGTTAATGCTTTTTACACCAGAACATATTGATATTAAAGAAATTGTTAGAGAAGTTCATAAAGTTCCTGGAGCAGGAAAATTGCATCACATTCATGTTTGGCACTTAAACGAAGAAGAAATTCATTTAGAAGCCCATTTAGATTGTCCAGAAGATTTTACGTTAACTCAATTCGACGAAGTTTTACACCGTATAGAATTAGTTTTGTTTGAAAACTTTGGAATTAATCACATCACAATTCAGCCTGAATTTAAGAAAGAAGATCCAAAAGATTTTATCGTTCAAGATTAAAAAACAAGATTAATTCCATAGAATTCTTAAGATAAATCGCAAAACAATTAATTGAAGTATTCCAACTGTAAAAAACTTTAGTAAAAAACTTCGTTTTGAAATTTTATGTCTAAAAAGTAACATCCCAACAATACCCCCCAATAAGCCTCCTAAAAAAATTAACCATAGTAAACGAATTTCAGAAATACGATTACCATTTTTTTTAGCCATTTTTTTATCATAACCCCAAACAAAAAGAGTTATTAAATTTATCATCAATAAATAAAATAATATTGGTTCCATAGGTTTATAATTTTATTCAAAGATAGTATTTTAGCATTTCAATTTTTATTTACGATGACTCACATTCAATTCATTCAAAACCAAACTAACATTGCTCCAAAGAGCATTGAAGCTACTATAAAATTACTTTCAGAAGATTGTACAATTCCGTTTATTTCGCGTTACCGAAAAGACCAAACCGGAAATTTAGATGAGGTACAAATCGAAGCCATTTCAAAATTAAACAAGCAATTTGATGAAATCATCAAACGAAAAGAAAGCATTTTAAAATCGATTGAAGAGCAAAATGCACTTTCTCCAGAATTGAAAGCTAAAATTGAAAACAGTTTCGATTTACAAGAATTGGAAGATTTCTATTTGCCCTATAAAAAGAAGAAAAAAACCAAAGCTGATGTCGCTCGTGAAAACGGATTAGAACCTTTGGCAAAAATCATCATGAGTCAAAAAAATGATGATATTGAATTTTTAGCTTCCAAATATTTGAATGCGAATGTAAAAAACGAAGACGAAGCGTTACAAGGTGCTCGAGATATTATTGCCGAATGGATTAATGAAAATATATTTATTCGTAAAAATTTACGTCGCTTGTTTCAAAGAAAAGCAGAAATTACAACTAAGGTAGTTAAAACCAAAAAAGATGACGAGGCGGCTCAGAAATTCTCCCAATATTTCGATTGGGCGGAACCAATTGCTAAAGCACCATCACATCGTTTATTAGCTATGTTACGTGCTGAAGCGGAAGGTTTTGTGAAACTAAATGTCGCAATCGAAAAAGAAGAAGCGCTAGATTTCATCGAAGAAAATATCATCAAAAATAAAAATTCGGATGCGACTGAACATTTGGAATTAGCGATAAAAGACAGTTACAAACGCTTGTTAGAACCTGCTATTTCAAATGAAGCCTTACAAGAAGCAAAAGCCAAAGCCGACATAAAAGCGATTGATGTATTTTCCGAAAATTTACGTCAGTTATTGTTAGCACCACCATTAGGTGAAAAAAGAATTTTAGCCATCGATCCAGGTTATAGAACAGGTTGTAAAGTTGTGTGTTTGGATGAAAAAGGAGATTTGTTAAATAACGAAACTATTTATCCACATGCGCCACAAAACGATACCGCTATGGCAATGAAAAAAATCCGTTCGATGGTGAATGCTTATAATATTGAAGCGATTTCTATTGGTAACGGAACCGCTTCTCGTGAAACCGAATTTTTCATCAAAAAAATCGCTTTTGACAAACCTGTTCAGGTTTTTGTAGTTTCGGAAGCGGGAGCATCTGTCTATTCTGCGAGTAAAATTGCTAGAGAAGAATTTGCTAATTATGATGTAACCGTTCGAGGTTCGGTTTCGATTGGGAGACGCCTTTCAGACCCATTAGCAGAATTGGTAAAAATTGATCCAAAATCTATTGGTGTTGGACAATATCAACACGATGTAGACCAAACAAAATTGCAATCAGCATTAGATAGTACGGTAATGAGTTGTGTGAATTCTGTTGGGATTAACATTAATACTGCTAGTAAATCGTTGTTGAGTTACGTTTCAGGAATTGGTGAAAAAATGGCGGAAAATATTGTAGCCTATCGTTCGGAAAACGGCCCTTTTGAAGATAGAAAGCAATTGAAAAAAGTACCGCGTTTAGGAGAAAAAGCGTATCAACAAGCGGCAGCTTTCATCAGAATTCGTGATGGGAAAAATCCGTTGGATAATTCTGCAGTGCATCCAGAAGCGTATCCAATTGTGGAAAAAATGGCTAAAGATTTGGGCATAAAAACCACTGAATTAATTGCTAATAAAGAAAAAATCGCTCAAATAAAACCTGAAAATTACATCACGGCTGAAATAGGAATTTTAACTTTAAAAGATATTTTAAAAGAGCTAGAAAAACCAGGCTTAGACCCTAGAAAAGCTGCTAAAATTTTCGAATTCGACCCAAATGTTCGCTCCATTTCCGATTTAAGAACCGGAATGATTTTACCAGGAATTGTGAATAATATTACCGCTTTTGGATGTTTTGTAGATTTAGGAATCAAAGAAAGTGGTTTGGTTCACATTTCACAATTGAAAGAAGGTTATGTTTCTGATGTAAACGAAGTCGTAAAAATGCACCAACATGTGCAAGTAAAAGTAGTTGAGGTTGATGAAGCTAGAAAACGCATTCAGTTGACGATGATTTTATAAAAACAAAACCCAAATTACTTAATAATTTGGGTTTTGTTTTTTTATCTACAAAAACTATTTCGTTTCTTCCTCTTTTTTAGAATTTGCAGGTTGGTCGTCTTTAGCGGCATTTTTAAATTCTTTGATACCACTACCTAATCCTTTCATTAATTCAGGAATTTTTTTACCTCCAAAAAGTAATAAAACAATAGCTAAAATGACTAATATTTCTGTAAGACCTAATTTTCCCATGATATGTAAAATTTATAACTTTTATTCATTTAATACGTTACAAAGATAATAAGAAATTAACAAACCATTATTTTTTAACTAATTATTATGTGTATTAAAGTAACAACACGTTGTATTTAGTATATTTGTGATACTAATTTGTTTTTAAAAATGCCTAATAAACGACTTAAACGACAACTACTTCTCAAAAAGTTATACAATAAAAGAAGATTAGTTATTCTTAATGAAGATACTTTTGAGGAAACCTTTTCATTAAAATTAAACTTGATGAATGTTTTTGTAGTTGGTTCTATTGGTGCTATTTTAATCATTTTTGTCACAACTTATATTATTGCATTTACGCCACTTCGCGAATATATTCCTGGATATGCTTCTTCAAAATTAAAACAAGAAGCTTTGGAAATGGCAATTAAATCTGATTCTTTAGAAAAATCTGTTAAACTTAATAATGCCTATATTGCCTCAATAAAAAAAGTTTTAACAGGCGATTTAGAATATGCAAAATTGAATAAAGATTCAATAAAAGCATCCGATTTAGAAGGAATTAGCAATGAAAGTCTTTCTCCAACCGAACAAGAAATAGAGCTAAGAAATCAAGTAATTAAAGAAGATAAATTTAATGTATTTGAATCAGCTGAACCAAAAGTTAGTTTTGTATTATTTCCTCCAGCTCAAGGTGCAATTTTGGAAAAATATAATCCAAAAAACAAACATTTTGCTATTACAATAGCTTTAACAAATAACACGCCAATAAAATCAATTGGAGCAGGAACAATTATTTTTTCAGATTGGACACCGAGTGCTGGTTATGTAGTAATCATTCGTCATAAAGATGATATTTTATCTGTATATAAAAACGCAGCTTCGGTTACAAAATCTCAAGGAAATGTAGTAAAATCTGGAGAAGTAATCGCTTTAGCAGGAAGTTCAACACCACAAAAGCCAAATGCCACTTTACGATTCGAATTATGGAAAGATGGTTTCCCAATTGATCCAACTCAATTTATCAATTTCAATTAGCATGTCGTTAAAAGCTTTAGCAGCAAAAATTTTTGCCAAAAGAATTCATAAAATCACTCAAAAATGGGCTACAAATCCTATTGAAACGCAACAAAAAGTTTTTGAAAATTTAATCAAACAGGCTAATCAAACTCAGTTTGGAAAAGACCACGATTTCTGTATGATAAAATCTCATTCCGATTTTGTTCAAAAAGTTCCTGTTCGAGATTATGAAGGGTTAAAACATTATGTAGATAAAGTGGTGAAAGGCGAAGAAAATGTACTTTGGAAAGGAAAACCGTTATATTTTGCTAAAACTTCTGGAACCACTTCAGGTGCTAAATATATTCCGTTGACAAAAGAATCGATGCCGTTTCATATTCAAGCCGCTCGAAATGCTATTTTAAGTTATATACACGAAACAGGTAAAGCTGATTTCGTTTCAGGTAAAATGATTTTCTTGCAAGGAAGTCCAATTTTAGAAGAAAAAAACGGAATCAAATTAGGGCGATTATCAGGAATTGTAGCGCATTTTGTTCCTAAATATTTGCAAAAAAACCGTATGCCAAGTTGGGAAACCAATTGCATCGAAGATTGGGAAACCAAAGTAAATACAATAGTTGCCGAGACTATTAATGAAGACATGGCAGTAATTTCAGGCATTCCTTCTTGGGTACAAATGTATTTTGAGAAATTGGCAGCAAAAGCGAATAAACCGGTTGGCGAAATTTTCAAAAACTTTAATTTATTCATTTATGGTGGAGTGAATTATGAACCTTATCGTGCAAAATTTGAAAACCTAATTGGAAGAAAAGTTGATTCTATTGAATTATTTCCAGCTTCAGAAGGTTTTTTTGCATACCAAGATTCTCAGTCAGCAAAAGGAATGTTGCTATTATTGAATTCTGGAATTTTCTATGAATTCATAAAAGCAGACGAATTTTTCACCGAAAACCCAAAACGTTATACGATTGGTGAAGTAGCATTAGGCGTAAACTACGTTTTAATTATTTCCACAAATGCTGGACTTTGGGCTTACAATATTGGAGATACTATTCAGTTTACGAGTTTAAAACCGTATCGCGTAATCGTTTCGGGAAGAATTAAACATTACATTTCGGCTTTTGGTGAACACGTTATTGGAAAAGAAGTGGAATCGGCTTTAAAAGAAGCGATGGAAGGCACCAATGTTAGTGTAAACGAATTTACAGTTGCACCACAAATCAATCCTTCAGAAGGTTTACCTTATCACGAATGGTTCATCGAATTTGAAAATGAACCGAATAATTTAGACGATTTTGCTTTACGAATTGATAACGCTATGCGCAAACAAAATGTATATTATGACGATTTAATTGTGGGTAATGTTTTACGAACTTTAGTAATTTCAAAGGTTCCAAAAAAAGGTTTCCAAGACTACATGAAATCCATAGGAAAATTAGGAGGACAAAATAAACTACCAAGATTAAGTAACGATAGAAAAATTGCTCAGTTTTTTGAGATAAAAGAATAAAGATGAAAGATAAAAGACTGATTTGGATTTTTTTAGCTGTTTCACAATTTACATTTTCACAAATCCGTGGCGTGGTTAAAGATAGTCTTTCGGGAGAACCAATTCCGTTTGTGAATATTTGGGTGGAGAATGAACCAATAGGTACTACGTCAGAAGTTGACGGTAGTTTTTCATTAAAGATAGAACAAGAAAAAATATTGGTTTTTTCGACTTTGGGTTATGAAATAAAAAAAACCTCTACAAAAAGTGAAATCATTTTATTAAAACCAAAAAATTTTGAATTAAAAGAAGTGGTAATATCAATTCCGAAGAAAACAAAAGAGGTTGAAATAGGCGTTTTAAATAAAAGGTTTTATTTACCTGAAAGTCAAGTAGTACCATGGATTATTGCTAAAAAGTTTAATTTAGAAGAAAACAATCCAGATTTGAATTTTGTAAAAGATTTGAGTTTCTTCATAAAAAGCGAGATACAAAATGGTGTTTTTAGAGTTAGGCTTTTTGGAGTTAATTCAGATGGAATGCCTGGAGAAGATTTAGTTTCTGATGAAATAATTGTTGAAGTTAAAAAAGGAAAAAGTAAAATAACAGTAGATGTTTCAAAATACAATATTCAAATCCCAAAAGAGGGAATAGTTGTAGGTTTTGAAAGTTTATTCATAGATAGAAATAAATATAATCAAAAAGCTAGTGTAAATGGCACCAAAAAAACTGCATATATTGTGAACTATGGTCCTCATATAGAATATTGTATGGATAGTAATGAAACTAGTTATGTTTTTCGCTCATCAAGATGGATAAAACAAAAGAAAGCTAAATATAACGAAAAAGAAACACGTTCATTTGCGCCTGCAATAACTCTAACTTTAACTAACTAATGAAATATATCATTTTTCTATACTTAACATCCTTTTCTATTTCTGCACAAATCCGTGGCGTGGTTAAAGATAGTCTTTCGGGAGAACCAATTCCGTTTGTGAATATTTGGGTGGAGAATGAAAATATAGCTACCACTTCTGAAATTGATGGTAGTTTTTTCTTAGAGACAAAACCAGAAAAAAACATTATTTTTTCAATTTTAGGATTTGAAAAAAAAATCATTAAAGCTTCTCAAGTGTCAAATGTGTTTTTAAAACCAGCAACTTTTGATTTGAAAGAAGTTGTCATTCTAAACAAAAAAGAAACCAAACAAATCGAAATAGGAAATATCAAAAACACAACTTTTCAAGCATTTGATAATGGACCAAAAGTGGAGGCAAAATTTTTTCCTTATGACAAATTATATAGTAAAACAAGATTCATAAAACAAGTCACTATTTTTACTGATAGTAGGATTGACAGCGCAACAATTAAATTACACTTTTACAAGGTTGATAAAGATGGAGCGCCAGGAGAAGAACTTCTTACCAAAGATTACATTGTTACTTTAAAAAAAGGCGTTATTAAACACAAATTTAACTTAAGTCAATTTGATTTAGAATTTCCAAAAAATGGACTTTTTGTTGCCTATGAAAAGTTGTTAATTGAAAGTAATAAAACAGGCACAAAATATCAGCCTTATGTTTTATATAATTATGTGGAAAGAGATTTTTTTTATACTTTTTCAGGAGGAAAATGGAATAAACAAAAAGCTGAGGAAGCTACAAAGTTACAATTGAATGAACCGGCCATAAATCTAGTATTATCTAACTAAAATAAATATTGTACCTTTGCAGGTTAGAAAAACAAAATATTAATGAAAGACATTAAAAACATTTCGCGCTCAAGAGCGCAAGAGTCCTCAGCAGCTATTGAGCGACTGTACATTACCATGAGACATTTATTCAACAGAGGTTTTTATAAACCAATGGGTGTTTCAGGTGAAACTTTAAGAGAAGCTTTATTAGCACTTCGACCAGAAATTTACGGTTCAATTGCCGAAGAAAAAGTAGAATTAAACGGATTGTTGTATGTAATTGAACGTTTACCAGTAGGTATCGAGCAATGTAGATACATCAATTTAACATCAGATGAAGGCTATTCAAATTCGCATTTTAAAGCAATTGTTCCACCAAAAAGAAGAAGAAATTGCTACCGTATTGACGACGAGCAAATGAATATCGAAATCACACGTGGACGTTCTGACATTTATGATATTTTAACGCATTTGACCTTCATTTTCATAGAATCACATAAAATAAAAGACAGAGTTTTAATCGATGAAGAAGGAAGATTTACACGCGATTGGGAAAAACTTGAACAAGTAGTTTTACAAAATAAAAAGCTAACTCTTGTTGATCGAGAAAAGGCAATATCCCATGCTTCAAATATTTTGGGAAGAACATTTGCCGAAGTAAAAGAAATTTATGAAGATTTTGGTACCGCAGAAACACCAGAGCGTTTTTTACACATCGTTTATTGGTTAGGAAAGTTAGCTATTGAAGAAATAGTTGATAACAATAAAAGAACCATTACTTTCAGCCCTATTTTAAGAGAGCGTTTAGGACATCATATTTATGGCGAAATTTGGGCAAACGACATTAAAGAAGTTTTGGTAAAAAACAATTTAATTGAAAGACCAATTCATATTATTAGTGCCAATATGCACAGTGTAATGAATTCTATTTTTGCAGAACCTGTTTTAGGAAAAAAATACAAAGATGCGCCTGATTTTCAAATATTTGAAGATTTAAGTAGTTCAAATAACAAAGAGTTACGCAAGAAAGTTGAAGATTTTGCGTTACAACAAGGAATGATTTCTTTACCAGATACATCTGGAACTAATATTGATGTTCAAATTTTTGATACAGCAAAAATTGATATTAAAAAATCAGCTTTTGCAAAGGCAAATTTAGGCGACAGTAAACCAGTGTTAATTGTAATGGATTATGCTTTTGGAGAACAAGCTTATGAAACAATAGATGAGTTATTGAAACCATATAAAATAAATAAGAATAAAATCTTTTTAAATGTAGAATCGGTTTCTATAATGGGTAAAGCTGGAATTTTAGAAGGAGGAAAAGGAGATATTATGATTCCAACTTCTCATGTAAATGAAGGAACAGCTGATAATTATCCTTTTGAAAATGAATTAACCGCAGACATGTTGAGAGGAAATGATATACCGGTTTTTGAAGGACCAATGATTACTGTTTTAGGAACATCACTTCAAAATAGAGATTTATTGAAATTTTTCCACGAATCTACATGGCAAGCGATAGGATTAGAAATGGAAGGAGCTTATTATCAAAAAGCAATTCAATCGGCTTCAAAAATTAGAAAAAGCATCAATCCTAATGTAAAAGTTAGATATGCTTATTATGCTTCTGATAATCCATTAGAAACTGGAAGTACATTGGCTTCAGGGGGTCTAGGAACCACAGGAGTAAAACCAACGTATTTAATTACGATTAAAATATTGGAACAAATTTTTAATGTAAAACAATAATAAATGAGTACAAATTCTCAAGACCAAGAAATTGATTTAGGACAAATTAGAATAGGAATCAAAAAATTTTTCAACGGAATAATTAATTCAATTTTTGACGTTATTTTCTTCGTAAAAAAGAAGATTATTGTTATTGGAACACTTTTTTTAATTGGAATTGTATTAGGTTTTTTTATCGATAAAAACCCAGTCTATACACAAGACATTACAGTGATTCCAAATTTTGGTAGTAATGAATATTTGTACAAAAAAGTAGATTTCTTAAACTCAAGAATTATTGAAAAGGATGAACAATTTTTCAAAAGTATTGGGATTAATAATTCAGATGAAATAGGAAAAATACAAATTAAAGCGATTAATGGAATTTTTGGTTTTGTAAATATGCGAGACAATGAGCAAAATTTTGAATTAATTAAATTAATGGCTGAAGACGGAAATATTGATGAAATTATAAAAAGTGATATAACAAGTAAAAATTATTATTTGCACAACATCACTTTTCAAACAGCTGAAAAAATTAATCAAAATGAAGTTATTGACCCTCTTTTAAAATATTTACAAGACAATTCGTTTTACAAAACACAGCAAAAAATTTATCAGGAAAACACAAATGATAAAATCAAATTTAATGATTCGTTAATAAAACAGATTGATGGATTAATTGTAAAATTGTCTGATAATAATTCGGGTAGTAATGTATCTATTTCTGAAAATAAAGGAATTAGTGAGTTGATTAACAAAAAGAATGAATTAGTTATAGAATCTCAATATCTAAAAATACATAAACATGAGTATGAGGATATTATTAAAACACAAAATGTTTCCTTAAATAATGTTAGCACAAAAGGTTTAAATAACAAGATGAAGTTAATTTTACCTGTTTTATTTGTGTTTCTATACTTAGGATTTTATAAATTTAGTTCGCTATACAAAAAACAATTAGCAAGAATTAATAGTTAATGAAAAACATATTAGTAACAGGCGGTGCCGGATTTATTGGAGCTAATTTTGTTCCCTACTTCATAGAAAATAATTCAGATTATCATGTGGTAAATTTGGATTTACTTACTTATGCTGGAAATTTAGAAAACGTTTCAGAAGTTGAAAATCATCCGAGATATACGTTTGTGCAAGGCGATATTTGCGATAGAAATTTTGTAGAAGAACTATTTCAAAAATATCAGTTTCATGATGTGATTCATTTCGCAGCAGAAAGCCATGTTGATAATTCTATTTCTGGACCAGAAGCGTTTATTAAAACTAATGTTTTAGGAACGTTTAATTTATTGGATACCGCAAGAAAACTTTGGATGTTGGCCCCAAATCAATACAATGCTGAATTTCAAAATTCGCGTTTTCATCATGTTTCTACAGATGAGGTTTATGGAACTTTAGGTGAAACAGGCTTGTTTGAAGAAACTACTCCGTATGCGCCAAATAGTCCATATTCTGCATCAAAGGCAGGTTCAGATATGATTGTGAGAAGTTATTTTCATACGTATGGAATGAACGTTGTAACAACAAATTGCTCTAACAATTACGGACCAAAACAACACGATGAAAAGTTAATTCCAACGATTATTCGTAAAGCGATTTCTGGCGAAAATATTCCAATTTATGGCGATGGAAAAAATGTCCGCGATTGGTTATATGTTTTAGATCATTGCAAAGGAATTGAATTAGCGTTTAAAATCGGAAAAGCTGGAGAAACCTACAATATAGGAGGAAGAAACGAGCGTAATAATTTATATATAGTTGATACTGTTTGTTCAATTTTGAATGAATTGCAACCAAAATCAGAAGGAAAATATCAAGATCAAATTACATTTGTGAAAGATAGACCAGGTCATGATTTACGTTATGCTATTGATGCCACCAAAATTGAAACAGAATTAGGCTGGAAAGCTGATGAAAATTTCGAATCTGGAATCAAGAAAACAGTTCAATGGTATTTAACCAAGTTTAAAAGATAAAAATTAAAGGTTTTTTAAACTTTTTTACTTTTTACTTTTTACTTTTATCTTTAAAGAATGAAAGGAATTATATTAGCAGGAGGTTCAGGCACACGTTTACATCCGTTAACATTGGCGGTTAGTAAACAACTAATGCCTATTTATGATAAACCGATGATTTACTATCCATTATCAACCTTGATGTGGGCAGGAATTAGCGAAATTTTAATTATTTCAACACCACATGATTTACCTTTATTTCGTCAATTATTAGGTGATGGAAAAACGTTAGGTTGTAAATTCGAATATGCAGTTCAAGAACACCCAAATGGACTAGCTGAAGCATTTATCATTGGAAAAGAATTTATTGGAAACGATAAAGTTGCTTTAATTCTTGGAGATAATATTTTCTACGGAACAGGTTTAGCTGAACTATTGCAAGAAAACAGCAATCCGAATGGAGGAATTGTTTATGCTTATCATGTTCACGACCCAGAACGCTACGGTGTAGTAGAGTTTGATGGTGCTGGGAAAGTTTTATCTATTGAAGAAAAACCAACACATCCAAAATCAAATTTTGCCGTTCCAGGAATTTATTTTTATGATAATCAAGTAGTTGAAATAGCTGCAAACATTAAACCAAGTTCACGAGGAGAATTAGAAATCACCGATATTAACAAAGCTTATTTAGAACAAGGAAATTTAAAAGTTTCCATTTTAGATAGAGGAACCGCTTGGTTAGACACAGGAACATTTCAATCATTAATGCAAGCAGGACAGTTTGTACAAGTAATTGAAGAACGTCAAGGATTAAAAATTGGCGCCATCGAAGAAGCAGCATACAAAATGGGTTTTATCAATGCTGATCAATTAAAAAAATTAGCAGAACCATTATTAAAAAGTGGTTATGGAAAACATTTAATGAGTTTAGTGAGTTAAAATGAAATTCATAGAAACCAAACTTAAAGGATGTTTTATCCTTGAACCAAAAATAATAAAAGATGAACGCGGTTATTTCATGGAAAGCTTTAATGAAAAGACTTTTCAAGAAGGAATTGGTCAAAAAGTAACTTTTGTGCAAGACAATCAATCGTTTTCTACTAAAGGGGTTTTGAGAGGATTGCATTACCAATGTGGCGAACATGCGCAAGCCAAATTAGTTCGTGTTTTACAAGGCGAAGTTTTAGACGTTGCTGTTGATTTACGACCAAATTCTGAAACGTATGGTCAATATGAAGCCGTTTTGCTTTCAGCAGAAAATCAAAAACAGTTTTTTATTCCTAGAGGTTTTGCGCACGGATTTTTGGTGTTAAGCGAATCAGCAACTTTCTTTTATAAATGTGATAATTTTTATAACAAAGAAAGTGAAGGTGGTTTACTATTTAATGATGAAACCATTAACATTAATTGGAATTTTCCTATCCAAGATTTGATAATTTCCGATAAAGACAAAGTATTACCCAATTTACAAAACGCTAAAAAAGTATGGTAGTACTTGTAGCAGGAGCAAACGGACAATTAGGTCAAGCTATTCAATCTATTTCTGGTAAATATCCTGAAATAGATTTTGTGTTTTGTTCTTCTTCTGAATTAGATATTACAAATTTAGAAAACTGTCAGGCAGTTTTTTCAACTCATCAACCACATTTTTGTATCAATGCAGCCGCTTACACAGCAGTTGACAAAGCCGAAAGTGAGCCATCAAAAGCTTTTGATAGCAACGCAAACGGACCTGAAAACCTAGCAATTACTTGTAAAAAACACAATACCATTCTAATTCATATTTCTACTGATTTTGTATTTGATGCTTATTTTTCAGAAGGAATTGCTTATTATGATAGAGAATATAGGTTGCCATTAAGAAGTAATTTAGGACTTACAGAGACAGATGTGTCTTTTCCAAGTTGTGTGTATGGTTTAACAAAATTGCAAGGAGAACAAGCGATTCAGGCGAATTGGGAAAAATATTTTATCATTAGGACTTCTTGGGTATATTCACAATTTGGAAACAATTTTATGAAAACTATGTTGCGATTGGCCTCAGAACGTGACAGCCTTTCTGTTGTTGTGGACCAAATAGGAACACCAACAAACGCTGTTGATTTAGCTGAAGTTTTGATAAAAATCATTCAATCACCGAACACCCATCAATCATCAAATTTTGGTATTTACAACTTCAGTAATGAAGGAAAATGTTCTTGGTATGATTTCGCGGCAGCAATATTTCATCAAAAAGGAATTAAAATCGATTTAAAACCAATTTCAACAGCGGCTTATCCAACAGCGGCAAAAAGACCTGCGTATAGTGTTTTGGATAAAACAAAAATTAAAAACACATTCGATATTGAAATCAGCGAATGGCAAACGAGTTTAGCAAAGTGTATTAATCAATTGTAAGTTCATGAAAAAAATAATTTTACTCTTTTGTTTTACTTTCTTTTTTTCCTTTTCGCAAGAAAAAACATCAACCTATTTTGATGTGCAGCTTTTTAGAGGAAATGTCTATAAGCACACCAATGATATTGGTCATTTAATTACAGGTCATCCGGACGGATTTTTATTAAGCTATAATTGGAAAACCTTTGGGAAAAAAGAATGGCAACAAGTTTATAATTATCCTGATTATGGCGTTTCATATCATTATTTGGATTTTAAAAACCAATATTTAGGGGTTAATCATGCAATAGGAGTGCATTATAATTTTTATTTTTTCAAACGTCAATTGATGTTTCGAATTTCGCAAGGAATTGGGATGACATCTTCGCCTTATGATAAAGAAACTAACAATAAAAATAATGCTTTTGGGACTAAAATAATGGATAATAATTACTTTTTATTGCAATATAAAAAGGAAAATATCATTGATAAAATAGGTTTACAAGCCGGTTTTATGCTGACCCATTTTTCTAACGGAAGATTCAAAGCTCCTAACAGCGGAATTAACACCATTGCTTTTAACGTAGGATTAAATTATAATTTAGATGAAAAACAAGAAATCGTAGTTGATTCGTTACCTCCATCAGAGACGTATAAAGAAAAAATAAAATATAATTTTGCTTTTAGAACTGGAATTTCTGAAGGACCAGTACCACATTTAGGACAGCGTCAATTTTATCATATTGGATTGTATGCCGATAAACGAATAGGTAGAAAAAGCGCGTTACAATTAGGAACAGATGTTTTTTTCTCACGCTATTTACAAGATTATATCAAATTTGTTTCGGTAGCTTTTCCAGAAGGTCATGAATCATATACTGACCCAGATACCGATTATAAACGAATTGGATTATTTGTAGGTCACGAATTATTTATCAATAAATTATCAATTGAAACACAAGTAGGCTATTATGTTTATAAACCTTTTGATTATGAAATTGACATTTATCAAAGAGTTGGAATAAAATATTATCTTTATAAAAAAATATTCACAGGAGTTGGACTAAAAACGCATGGCGGAAGAGCAGAAGCCATTGAAGCGACAGTTGGTGTGCGATTATAATATGAAAAAAAGTATTTTACATATAGTTACTTTTTGTTGCCTGTTTTTGGTTACAAGTTGTGGTATTTCTGAAGATTGTTTCAAAGGAAATGGCACTCAAATTACACAAACATTTTCGTTAGAAAATTTTACAAAAATAAAAGTGTATGATGGTGTGGGTTTGGTTGTAAAAGAAGGGCCAGGTTATGAAGTTAAAGTAAAAACATCTGACAACATTATTGACAACCTAGATGTGAAGTTGGAAGGAAATACATTAGTGGTTAAAGATAATTCTTCTTGTAATATTGCTCGCGATTATGGACAAACTACGGTTTATGTAACTATTCCAGATGGAACAATTTTACCTTTAATTCAAGAACTTGAATTGCACTGTAAAACGGAACAAAAAATACAATCAGAAGGTGTTTTACATTCACCAATTATTCGTTTGTTTTCAATTGATGTTTCTGATGGAGCTGGTACTGGGGATTTTCACATAGCGGTTGATAATGGACAACTAGTAGTAGAAAACAATAATGTTTCAAATTTTTATATTACAGGACATTGTAATGAAATGTTATTGAATTTTTATTTTGGAAACGGTCGTTTTTATGGAGAACAACTGCATACAGAAATAATAAAGATATATCAAAGAGGTTCAAATGACATGTTTGTATATCCGATTCAAAAAATAGAAGGAACTATTTTTGCCACAGGAAATGTTGTTTTAAAAAACGTGCCTCCTATTGTTGATGTAGATGAGGTTTATACGGGACGAGTAATATATTAGAAAATGATTCAAAAGAAAAATATCTATTGTTTAACTCCTATTTATAATGATTGGGAAAGCTTTGCTGTTTTGATTCAAGAGATTGGTCTTTTAAAACAAAATTTAAGTGTTTACGATTTTTTTATAGTAGCAGTAAATGATGGTTCTACTGAAGATATTCCAGAAGATTTTGATTACAAAAATATACCTGTAACGGTTTTAAATTTAAAAATAAACATTGGACATCAAAGAGCCATTGCTGTTGGCTTACAATATATTTGCAATGAAGTTTCTGATTATGATTTTGTCGTGGTGATGGATAGTGATGGGGAAGATAAACCCCAAGACATAAAAGAATTAATCAAAAAAGCAGAACAAGAAAAAGTAAAGAAAATCATTTTTGCCCAACGAAAAAAACGTCAAGAATCTACTTTTTTTAAAGTGGGCTATTTTTTCTACAAATACTTGTTTTATTTTTTAACTGGACAAAAAATTAGTTTTGGAAACTTTAGTATAATACCTAAAAAACTACTTTCTAAAGTCGTTCATCAAAACAATATTTGGAATCATTATTCCGGTGGAATTATTCAGTCTAAAATTCCTTATGAAAAAGTATTGCTTGATAGAGGAAAACGCTATAAAGGTATTTCTAAAATGAATTTCAACAGCCTAATAATTCACGGGTTAAGCTCAATTGCAGTTTATTTTGATTTTTTGTCGTTAAGAATTTTAAGATATTCGTTATATGGAATTGGAATCTGCTTCTTTTCAGTTGTGTATATTCTTTATCAAAAACTGTTTACAGATAATGCCATTCCTGGTTGGGCTTCAAGTTTAATTTTAATTATTTCAGGGATAATTTTACAGTTGTTTTCTGTTACACTTATAGTGCTATTGTTACAGTTAAGTTCAAGAAAAAATATTAGCGCACCAAAGCCAAAAATTTATAAAGATTTTATTGAAGATGTACATATTAAAAATTAAAAAAATGAATTTGTTTAGCATGTTAAAAAACAATTATTGGTTATTTTCTATATTGCTTTTGAGTTCAATATTAAGATTTTATCATATTGATTTTCAAAGTATATGGTTAGATGAAATTCACACAATGAATGAATCAAATCCAAACACAAAAATCTCAGATTTATATGGCGCAATAATGGCTGGTGAGCAAATGCCTCCATTGTATTTTTATTCATTGTATTTTATTTTTAAAATTTTTGGATATACGACTTTAGTTGCAAGATTGTTTTCTGCAATTTTAGGAGTTATTTCCATATTTGCTCTTTATAAGTTTTCGAAAGAACTTTTTAATAAAAAAGTAGCTTTAATAGCTTCTTTTTTATTATCGATAAATTCTTTTCATTTATATTATTCTCAAGAAGCAAGACCTTATATTTTACTTTTTCTTTTTTCTATACTATCATTTTATGGGTTAGTAAGATATATTAAAATAAGTAACTTTAAAAATGCAATTATTTATGGTTCTTGCACAGGATTAATGCTTTTATCTCACTTTTTTGGATTATTTGTCTTTTTTTCTCAATTATTTGTTTTACTTTTTTTCTTTTTAATTAGTAAAAAAAATAACATGTTAGACTTTTTTAAGAAGTCACTGTTTTCTTGTATTATTGTTTTAATTTTATTTATACCTGCTTTAAAAATATTTATAAAGGTAACCGAAATAAAAGAATTTTGGATTCCAGCACCAACCGTTGATGTTTATACATTGATTTTTAGAGAGTTTTTTGGAAATTCTGAAATAGTATTATCATTATTAGGAATTTTTATATTATTATATTTTATAAAACTATCTAAAACAAATCATCTTGAAATAAAATATAATAATATAGTTGAAAATAAAATGTTATTTTCTTTTATAATACTATTGCCTTGGATTTCACTAGTATTATTAATTCCATTAATTAGATCTTATGTTTCTGTACCAATGATTATTAGTAGATATTTTATAGTTGTATTACCAGCTATATTATTAATAATATCAGTTGGAATAACACAGTTTAAAAATAAGATTATCCAATATGCTTTTATCTTGATGTTATTTATTTTTACTATAAGCGATATTGTCTTTGTAAAAAATTATTATTTTAATACTACAAAATCTCAATTTAGAGAAGGAAGTAATTTTATTATAGAGAACAACAGTAATAAAACTAAAGTTGTTACTAGTTTAGGTTGGTATTTTAAGTACTTTTTACAAAATAAAAAAGTAAACTATGAGTTAATAGATAAATCATTAGATAATTATGTTGATGAAATAAAGTTAGATACAACTAAAATACAAGCATTTTGGTACATAGATGCACACGGAAGAATATATAATCCAACTCAAACAACAATTGATTTTTTAGATAAATATTTTTATGTTGAAAAAAATCTTAATGCTCATGATGTTTGGGTAAAAAAATATGAGTTAAAAACTAATAAGCCTAAAATTGATATATCTAAGTTAAACTTCAAAATAAAACAGAGTATTATTGAATCAAATATCGAAGTTTTTGAGAATAAAGATAATAAATTTATTATTAGCGGATGGGCTTACGTGAAAGGCATTGAATCAAAAGATAATATATTAGAGCTTTTTTTAGTTAATGATAGTAGTCAAATAAATATTGAATCGGAACAAATAATTAGAAAAGATATTACCTCTTTTTTTAAAGACCACAACACTAATTATGACATGTCTGGTTTCCAATCACAAATAAATTTAGATAATATTCCTAAAGGGAATTATAAATTAGCTATTTATGTTGCTAATTCTAATAAAAAAATTGAAGAAATTAAGTTAACAGATTTAGTTATTAAGAATTAGTTTATAAAAAAAATATATATTTGCAAAAAAATAATAATACGTAATCATAATGAAAAATTTTAGAATTATTAGTCTGTTGTTTTCGGTTTTGTTTGTGATGTCATGTAAAAACGAAAATGATGTTAAAGACGCAGAAAAAGTTGAAGATAAAAAAGTATTAAATGATTTTTTTGAAATTAAACTAGATGTTAAGGGAAAAAAAGATAATACATTTCATGTTTATTATACTGAAGACAAAAGTTTAAATTTTGATGAAAAACACACAGTATGGGCTGAATTTGAAAATGGATCAGCGGAGAATCTAAAAGTTGTTTATAAATTACCTAATGATGTCTTACCAAATCAATTAAGACTTGATTTTGGAATTAATAATATAGACGGTGTTTCGATTGAAAATATTGAGATTACATATTTGGACAAGACACTTAATATAAAAGGAGCAGAGATTAGTAGTTATTTTAGACCAAATGAATTATGTACAGTTTATGATTCAACAGCTAACGTTTTTAAACCTTTAAAAAAAGGAGATAATATATCTTTATACCCAATAGAAAAATTACCTATTGAGTTGGAAAAATTATTTAAATAAAAAAAATAAGGAGCTTAGCTCCTTATTTTTTTAGTATTAAGTTAGCATAGCATTTTACTAAAATTATATAATGATTCAAATAAATACTTAATTTTGAATCATAACCATATTTCAATCTTACTTTAAGAGCTTCATTTAAAGCTTTGTGAATTTGATTACTCACACCATTATTTTCCATTCTAGCGGTAACAGTGTTAAAAAAAGAAGGTATTATAACTTCTCTACAACGAATATAAAAATCTAAATCTCCTACGATTTTATAATCTGTAGAAAACACTCCGATATGATCAAACAATTCTTTTTTATGAAAAGAACCCACTTGAGCAATATTCATATTATTAATAATGCTAGCCCAGTTAAATTTTTTACCGATTGTTCGAATATTATTTCCTTTGCTGTCTATTACCATTACTTTCGAAGAAATATAATTAATGTTTTTTGATGATTTCTTTATTTCTTCAAAGTAGTTATATAAAGCGTTATCTAGATAATAATCATCGGAGCCTATAAAACTTATCCACTCACCATTTGCTAATTTAACACCTTTATTCCAAGCATCATAAATACCTTTATCTGGTTCTGATATGAATTTATAAGTAATGTTTTTCTCTTTAAATTTCGACTCAAATGATTTAATAATATCTAATGTAGTATCCTTAGAATTTCCATCAATAATGATATATTCATAATTAGTATAGGTTTGATTTAATAGAGATTCTATAGTTTTATAAATAGTTCTTTCGCTATTAAAACTTGCGGTTATTACAGAAAAAAAAGGAGTATTATTCATTTATCATTTTATTGATTACAATAGAAGATTCAATCTTAAAATATATAGCCCAAAGTAACATAAAAAATAATAACTGTAAAAATATTCCATTTAAACCAAATCCGTTTTTTAGTAAAAATATAGTTAATGGAATTTTAATGACAGCAGTTAAACCCATAACTACAATTTGACTTTTTAATCGATTTATACCATTAAAAAAATTCGCATAAAAAGTGAAGTATATTCTAAACAATACAATGAACATCATTAAAATTAAGTAGTTTTTATCGATATAAGAACTCATTTCGTTACCAACCCAAAATTGCAATAAATAGTTAGATAGGATTGTAAAAAAGATTAGGCAAATAAAAATCATGAAATATATTTTTTGAAATCTTTGAAAAGTAGACTTAAACCAAAGAAATTGTTTCTCGTGAAATTTTTTAGAAAAAAAAGGCCAAAAAGAGGCTAACCCAGAGACGATTATTAATAGTGGCAATTGGTATAAACGATTTAAAACATCAAACACAGAAACATCTTTTGTACTGCAATAGGAGGCTATAAAATAAGGATCAGAAAAAAAAATTACTACCATAAAAATTTGTATGATCATAAATTTCATTCCATTATTAAAAATTTCTTTAGAAATAATAGAATTGAATTTTTGAAAAAGTAAAGGCTTATAGTTGTTTTTTCTAAAAAATAAATATAAAAATACACCATTAATAAATGTAGTATTAACGCCATTTAATAAAGTAATTGTTAAGAGTTTTTCTTCAATAGATATTGAATTAAAGAAGATAAAAACAATTCCAATTGATATAAAAAAGAAGAACTGCGTAATGGTTGATGATAATTCTGAAATTTTAGGATTTAAAACACCAATATAAAGTGATTTATTAATCGACAATACAAAGTTAATACAGAAAAAAACTGCATTTAAAAAGAATAATTTTTTAGTAAAATAAAGGTCTATATCAATATTAAAAGTGGCGTTTAGATTAAAAACATAAATAAAAAACACACAAATAAATAATAATACAAAAGCAATCAGAGTTGTAATTTTTATGGATTCGGCTATAAAAATATTAATTTGATTTTCTTGTTTTTTTGAGATTAATTCAGGAATTTTTGATTTTAAAACATTCGAAATTCCAAAATCAAAATATAAACCCCATTGAAAAAAACTAAAAACTAAAACCCATATACCATAACCTGTTTCACCAAGAAATCTAACTAAAAAAGAAATAGAAATAAACATAAAAAAACCAGTTAAGCCTTTAAAAACAGCACTTTGAGCCGCTTGGCTTGATAAATTTTTTAATATTTTTTCTAAAAGCATTATGATAAAACTTTATATAAATGCTTAATTTCTTCCGTTAAGTCGATTTGATGATTGCCTACAAAGAAACCTTTTTTGTCTAAGTATTGTGCGTTTTTCATTTCACCAAAAATTTCACAATCAAAGTACTTCAACACTTCGTTTTTAGTAAAATCACCCGTTACTATCGGACGACAATCGATATGATTTTCTTCTAATTTTTTTACAATATCTAATCGGTTTAAATTAGATTCAGGTTTGATAATAAAACTAAACCCAAACCAACTACTGTTGTCGATGTCTTTTTGAATGTAGAAATCTTTATGATCCTTAAATAAAGAAACAAACAACTCGGCATTTTTTCTTCTTTGGTTTAAGAACGAAGGTAGTTTTTTCAATTGTTCCACTCCGATTACACCACTCATTTCTACTGGTCTCACATTGTAACCAGGTAATAAAAAGCGAAATGATTCTTCAAACCAATTATCACTTTTGTTAGAGATTTTATTTTCTTTTGGTAAATGACGTGTCCAACCATGCGCTCTCAAGCAAACCATTACGTGATACATTTCTTCGTCATCAGTTACAATTAAACCACCTTCCATGGTTGCCATGTGATGTGAGAAAAAGGTAGAATAAGTTCCAACCAATCCAAAAGTTCCAGTTTGTTTCCCTTTGAATTCCGCTCCCATTGATTCACAGTTATCTTCCATTAAGATGATATCTCTAGAACCGATGATTTCTTTTATGGCATCAAAATTATTTGGGTTACCCAAAAGATTTACCGCTAAAATCATTTTAGTGTTATCGGAAACGGCTAATTTCAATTGCTCTAAATCGAAATTTAACGTGTGTAAATCAACATCTACAAACTTCAATTTTAAACCATATTGGTATAGTGGATAATAAGTTGTTGACCAAGAAACTGCTGGTACAATTACTTCATCTCCTCTTTTTAATTTTGGATTTTTAGTATAAAACATAGCGGCAACTGCAATTAAATTTGCAGATGAGCCCGAATTTACCATAACCGCGTATTTTGAATTGACAAATTTTGCAAAATCGTCTTCAAATTGTTTTACGCCTTCGCCCATGGTGTACATGTCTTTTGCGATAACACCATTGATGGCTTCTATTTCTTTTTCATCCCAAGTTGAGGATGCTAATGGATATTTAATCATGTAAAACCGATGTTTTATAATATTCAACTGTTTTTTTAATTCCTTCTTCTAAGGAGATTTGATGTTGCCAACCAAATTGCTTTAGTTTGGTATCATCAATTAATTTTTGTTTCATTCCGATTGGTTTAGACAAATCGTGAACAAATTTTCCTTCAAAACCAATTACGTTGGCAATGGTTTGATAGTATTCGTTAATCGTATAATCAAATCCTAATCCCACATTGATGTTTTGTGGCATTTGATCAAATTTTTCTAAAGCATAGAATACAAAGTCGGCCAAATCTCCCGTATACATGAATTCTCTTCTAGCTAAACCATCTCCCCATATATCAATTTCAGAAGCGTTGTTTTGTTTGGCTTCATAAATTTTTTTTATTACAGCCGGAACCATGTGTGAATGTTCAGGCGAAAACTTGTCGTATTTTCCATATAAATTACATGGAATAACGGTTTTGTATTGCAATGTTGGATTTTCTTTTACAATATATTCGCACAAACGAGTAGCGACAACTTTTGCAATAGCATATCCTTCATTTGTGGGTTCTAATTCACCTTTTAAAATTAACTCTTCTTGCAATGGATTTTGCGCTTCACGCGGATACATACAAGAACTAGCCATATTCATAAACCCTTCGATTCCGTTTTCTTTAGCTGCCATAATGATGTTTCTTCCCATGTCTAAATTGAAAACCAGGAAATCCACGGGTCTTGCTATATTAGCTTGAATTCCGCCTACTAAACCTGCGGAATGGATGATAAAATCAGGTTGGTGTTTTTTTAGATAAGCATCAACTGCGTTATAATCTCGTAAATTCAGTTCAGCACTTGATGGTGATAATAAGATGTGCTGATTTGCTTTTGGATGTTCCAAAATATTTCTGCCCACCATGCCATTACCGCCTGTAACTAATATTTTCATAGAGAAATTATTCGTATTTTTTTAATGAATCTCTATCTTTAAAACGAACAACATAGTTTAAATCGTGTTGCATCATGATTTTTACTAGTTCTTCGATAGAAGTGCGACTTGGATTCCAGCCTAATTGAGTTTTTGCTTTTGTAGGATCTCCTAATAAACTTTCTACTTCAGCTGGTCTATAATAGTTAGGATCAACTTCAATAATTACTTTTCCAGTAGCCTTACAAATTCCTTTTTCATTTTCATTTTCACCTTGCCATTCAATTTCAATACCCGCTTCTTTAAACGCTAATTCACAGAAATAACGAACTGAATATTGAATTCCCGTTGCAATTACATAATCTTCAGGTTGTTCTTGTTGTAGCATTAACCACATACATTCTACATAGTCTTTTGCATAACCCCAATCGCGCATAGCGTTAAGGTTTCCTAGGTATAATTTTTCTTGAATACCATGTTTAATTCTTGAAGCTGAAAGAGTGATTTTTCTAGTTACAAAAGTTTCACCTCTTCTTTCTGATTCATGGTTGAATAAAATTCCGTTTACAGCATAGATTCCATACGATTCTCTATAATTTTTGGTAATCCAAAAAGCGTAAATTTTTGCTACTCCATAAGGAGAACGCGGATAAAAAGGCGTTGTTTCTTTTTGAGGCACTTCTTGTACTTTTCCGTATAATTCAGAAGTAGAAGCCTGATATATTTTAGTTTTTTTAGTTAATCCACAAATTCTAATTGCTTCTAATAAACGTAATGTCCCAACCGCATCCGTTTCAGCTGTATATTCGGGCATATCAAACGAAACTTTAACGTGTGATTGCGCAGCTAAATTATATACTTCGTCAGGCTGAATTTCTTGTACTAAACGAATTAAGCTCGTAGAATCGGTCATGTCACCATAATGCAGGTGAATTTTTTTATCTTTATGTAAGTCTTGAATTAATGATTCAATATATAGGTGTTCAATTCTTTCAGTATTAAACGTAGAGCTTCTTCTGATGATTCCGTGAACTTCATACCCTTTTTCTAACAGTAACTCAGCCAGATAAGAGCCATCTTGTCCATTAATTCCAGTGATTAAGGCTTTTTTCATTGTAGGTAAAAAAATTAATAATTACAAATATATGCCTTAAATAGTAAATGTGTAATTTTTAGCAATATATTTTGTTTAATTGAGTTATATTTGGAATGTAAAAAATGATGTTTTGATTCCAAAAAAATATATCTCAATAACTTTATTTGTAATTGTTTTATTGTGTGAAATTTATCTTCCCTCTTATAAAGTAAATTTTGCATTACAATTTTTATTATTAAGTGGTTTATTATTAACGAGTAATATTACCATTTCTAAAAGAATAATAAATAATCTTTTCCCTTTAATTTTAATATTTGGAATTGGATTCCTTGGTTTTTTTAATAGTAAGCATAATCTTGGTTTTATAATTAAAGACATAACTTATTTTTTAAAACCCATCAATGCAATTTTTTTGAGTTATTTGCTTTTTAAGAATATAAAAGATGTTTCTTTATTTTTAAGAGTAATTTTATTTATTGGCTGTTTGACTGCTTTTATTCATTTGTTTGGAATTTTTATTCTAGGTGATTTTGCAAATGATTCAATTAATAACATAAGAGGTGATTTTGGATTAGATAATTTTATTGAAGTTTTTGCTTTTTATTTTTTATTATTTTCAAAGAAGTATTTTGGTAAATCTTTGGTTGAAAATAAAATTCTTCAAATTCTTGTTTTAGGAGTTTTACTCATCTCAATTTATTTGTATTTCTCAAGAACAATGTTGGTTATTCTTTTTTTAATTGGTTTTTCGATGTTAGGATATGCCAAAATCACAAAAAGAACTTTGGTTTTTATAGGCTTTTCAGTTGCTTTTATTTTACTATTATATGTTTATTTATTTTCTGTAAAACTTGATCGTAATTCAAAAGGAGTTGAAGCATTTTTATATAAAATTAAAATTGCTCCTGAAGAAATTTTTAAAACAAAAATTGATAGAGAAAACCATAAAGAACTTTGGGATCATTGGAGAGGATATGAAGCCAATAGGGCATTTGAATTAATGAAAGAAAACCCATCAAGCTATATGATAGGGACAGGGTATGGTTCTTTAGTAAATTTAAAATTTAAAGCACCATTGGGAAATGAAGACATGAAATATATCTCGAGATTACATAACGGGTATGTTTTTGTTTTTTATAAAACAGGAATTTTTGGTTTAGTATTAATTTTGATTTTTTTAATTAGGCTATATTTAAAAATTTACAGATTCAACACAAACAATCTTAATCAATTATTTGTAAATAGGTTAATCTCTTCAATTGGATTATTTTATCTTTTCACAACATTGATTATTAGTGGAATTTACATTCCAAGAGATGCAATAATTTTTATTCTTGGAGGATTGTTAAGTTTTGACACCCATAGAAAAAGTACGGATAAAATAATTGAGCAATAATGAAAAATATCCTTTTTGTTCATCAATCGGCAGAATTGTATGGCTCAGATAAAACGTTATTATTGTTATTAAAACATATTAATAAACAAAAGTTTTATCCCGTTGTGGTTTTACCCAATGATGGTCCGCTAAAAATAGAATTAGAAAAAGAAAACATTGAGGTATTTATAGCGCCTGTTATAAAATTGCACCGAAAAATGTTTACACCTACAAATCTTTTGTTGCTATTAAATCATTTAAGACAAGGTTTTTCAACGTTAAATAGATTGCATAAAAAATATCGATTTGAAATTGTTTATTCAAATACTTTGGCTGTTTTAATAGGGTTTATATTTGCAAGGATAAAAGGAATAAAGCATGTTTGGCACGTGCATGAAATAATAGAATCACCTAAAGTAGTTTCAAAACTTTTCAGTTTTTTAATAAATAGAAAGAGCAACTTTTTCACAATATACAATTCAAAAGCAACCGCAACTTTTTGGGAATCATTTTTTACAGAAAGAAAGAATTACAGTGTAATTAGTAATGGTTTAGAAATCCAATCAAACGATATTACTACAGATGAAATAGAATTGGTCAGAAAAAATTTGTTTGAAGTTGAAGAAGAAATTGTAGTAGGTTTAGTTGGTAGAATAAACAGATGGAAAGGTCAATTTGTATTGTTAGAGGCATTTCATTATTTGGCTCAAAAACATTCTAATTTAAAATTAATTTTTGTTGGTTCCACAACGGATAATCAACAAAACATATTAAAAGAGCTAAACACAAAAATTCAAAAATATCAAATAGAGAAAAAGGTAAAAATAATTCCATTTCAATCAAATATTAATACCATTTGGAAAGCAATAGATATTGCGATAGTTCCATCTACCGAGCCTGAACCATTTGGATTAGTGGCAGTAGAGGCAATGTTAGCTTCAAAACCAGTTGTTGCTTCAAATCATGGAGGATTGACTGAAATAGTTGAGCAATTACAGACAGGCTTTTTAATTGAACCAAATAATATCCAAGAGTTAACAAATGCAATAGAAAAGTTGATTAACGATGAAAAGTTGAGATTAGAAATGGGACAAAAAGGCTATACAAGAGCTGTAGAGGAATTTTCTATTCAAAAACATGTTTCAAAAATTGAAAAAGTTCTTGCGGATTGAGTTTTAAGCCTTAAAATATCTTAAAAAGTTTATATTTGTTCTTGTTAAAGTAAACCAAATGAGAATTGGAATTTTAGGAACGCGAGGAATACCAAATTATTATGGTGGTTTTGAGCAATTTGCAGAATTTTTTGCCACGTATGCCGCTTCAAAAGGACACGAGGTTTACGTATATAATTCGCACAATCATCCATATCAGCAGCAAATTTTTAATGACGTTACAATTGTTCATTGTTATGATCCAGAATTTAAAATTGGAACAGCCGGACAGTTTATTTATGACTTAAATTGCATTAGAGATTCAAGAAAAAGAGATTTTGATATTATTCTTCAGCTAGGTTATACAAGTAGTTCGATTTGGTTTTCTTTACATCCAAAAGACGCGATTGTGATTACCAATATGGATGGTTTGGAATGGAAAAGAACAAAATATTCTAAAAAAGTTCAAAAAGCACTCCAAATAGCAGAACGATTAGCTGTAAAGAAAAGCGATTATTTGATTTCTGATTCGATAGGGATTCAAAAGTATATTCAAGAAAAATACCAAAAAGAAAGCACTTATATTGCATATGGAGCTCATAATTTTGATAAAGCAAATGCTGATATTTTAAAAGAATATCAAGTTGAAAAAGAAAATTTCAATATGCTTATGGCTCGCTTTGAGCCTGAAAACAATTTAGATATGGTACTAGAAGGAGTTGCTTTGGCAGATGAAAAAACACCTATTCTAGTTATTGGAAATCATCTCACAAAATATGGAACGTATTTAAAAAACAAGTTTTCTAGTTTTGAACACATTCGATTTATTGGAGCCGTTTATGATTTAGAATATTTGAATAACCTTCGTTATTTTTCAAATATATATTTTCATGGACATACTGTAGGAGGAACTAATCCTTCGTTATTAGAAGCAATGGCTTCAAAGGCTTTAATAGTTGCACATAATAATGATTTCAATAAAGGAGTTTTACAAGAAAATGCCTTTTATTTTTCATCTGCAGAAGAAGTTAAAAAAATCTTAAATACAATTAAAAAAAGTAATAACTTGCAATTCGTACAAAATAATTTTGAAGCAATTGCAAAATCGTTTAATTGGGAAAAGATAAATGAGCAATATTTACAACTTTTTGAACAGTGTTTGGCTGGAAATTCTAACAGAAAATAAACAAAACAAAGCGTTTATTCCTTTTGTAGTATTGTTGATTACCTTACCGATTTCAATGGGTTTAAACAATATTTTACTAGGAATATTTGTAGCAACGTCATTTTTTTATGGTAGAAAAATAAGCAATAAAATTTCTTTAACTTTATTGTTTCCAATACTTTTGTTTTTATGGATGTCATTGTCCTATTTCTGGTCAATTGATGTACAAAGAACGCTTCAGGCAATACCAAAAGAAATTACTTTTTTATTAATTCCAATCGCATTTTTGTTCATTCCAACATTTTCAAATGAACAAAAGTCCAAAATAATAAAGTATTATAGTTACGCAATGACTCTATACGTAGTTTATTATTTAGTTAGAGCTGTTGTTCGATTTTTATTAACCCAAGAGAGTAGTGTTTTCTTTTATCACGGGCCAGACAATGATACTGACACAGGATTGGTTCCAAGGTTATTAAATGCAATTCATTTTTCTGTTTATGTTGCAATTGCTTTTTTTTATTTTTTTATTAAGGAACACAAATCAAAACTTGAACAACTAATAGCTGCACTTCTTTTTGTATTTGTAATCTTATTGTCATCAAAAAATATTATTGTGATTTTTGTTTTGTTAGTCTTGATTCAGGTATTTTTTTATTCAAAGATTGCAAATAGGCTTCGTTTAAGAAACCTGACAATTCTTTTACTTTTATTAGGTTTTGTCATTTCTTTTGGAAAAATTAAAGAGCGATTTTTAGTAGAATTTAGAACGAATTCCGACAAAGGGATTTCACACAATGTTGCTTTAAATAAAGAGAAAGGAATAAACAATATAAGTATTGCCGATGCATGGACAAAAGAAAAATTTCATCCAGCAGATTATTTTCCAGGCACAGCATTTAGAGTATATCAATTTAGAATGTTTACGGAGTTTTTAGAAGAAGAGCCTATTTTATGGAAAGGATTTGGGTTAAATGCTTCTTTAAATAAATTGTTAGAAAAAGAAAAAAAGTATAACTTATACTCAGGTTATGGGACGTTTAATTTTCATAATCAATATGTGCAAAACTTTGCCGAATTAGGGCTTGTTGGGTTTTTATTGTTAATGGTAATTTTATTTATAAATACTAAAATTGCTTTTAAAAGTAAAGATTTTATACATATTGCTTTTGCGATTCTAATGATAAGCTTATTTTTGACAGAATCTTTTTTGTGGAGGCAAAGAGGTGTTTTGTTTTTTGTCCTTTTTTATTGTCTTTTCAATATAAAAGTTAACCCCCAATTAGAAAAAAAATAAAATGAAAAGAATATTAATTACAGGTGCAGCAGGATTTTTAGGTTCTCACCTTTGCGATAGATTTATTAAAGAAGGATATTATGTTATAGGAATGGACAACCTAATAACTGGTGATTTAAAAAACATTGAACATCTTTTTAAAGATAAAAATTTTGAATTTTATCATCATGATATTACAAAGTTTGTTCATGTACCTGGTAAATTAGATTACATTTTACATTTTGCATCCCCAGCAAGTCCAATTGATTATTTAAAAATCCCTATTCAAACACTAAAAGTTGGGTCTTTAGGAACACATAACTTATTAGGCTTAGCTAGAGTAAAAAAAGCAAGAATTCTTATTGCTTCAACTTCTGAAGTTTATGGAGATCCATTAATACATCCGCAAACAGAAGAATATTATGGAAATGTAAATACCATTGGACCAAGAGGTGTTTATGATGAAGCAAAACGTTTCCAAGAATCTATAACCATGGCGTATCACACTTTTCACGGTGTAGAAACTAGAATTGTGCGAATTTTTAACACCTATGGACCTAGAATGCGATTAAATGACGGCCGTGTAATTCCAGCATTTATTGGGCAAGCACTTCGTGGCGAAGATTTAACTATTTTTGGAGATGGAAGCCAAACACGTTCATTCTGTTATGTAGATGATCAAGTAGAAGGTATTTATAGATTATTACATTCAGATTATCATTTGCCAGTAAATATTGGTAATCCAGATGAAATTACCATCAAAGATTTTGCAGAAGAAATAATCAAATTAACAGGAACCAATCAAAAGGTAGTATATCATCCACTACCCGTTAATGATCCTATGCAAAGACAACCAGACACCACTAAAGCAAAAGAAATTTTGGGTTGGGAAGCAAAAGTGTCTAGATCTGAAGGCATGAAAATTACGTATGATTATTTTAAAACACTTTCTTCGGAAGAGTTATTAAAAGAAGAACACAAGGATTTCACTAAATACATTCATTAATTGAAAAATAAAACCGGAAGATACTCAGGTTATATTAGACCAATAATAATATTCTTAGATTTATTAATTGTAAATCTAATGGTATTGTTGTGTATGCGTTCTGCTATGAGTAATTTTGGTTACCATACTATTTTATCTATTTTTTGGTTAATTATTTCATATTATTCTGGGTACTATGAAGTTTATAGATTTAGTAAAGGAATTGAAATATTCGGAAAGTTATTAAAACAATTTTTCTTTATTGGTTTGATAACGTTTGCTTATGTGGGTTACAAATACAAATATGTAACTACTGATGAAGTTGGGCTTTATATATTCTGGTCTTTTCTTTTAGTTGGATTATTAAAATTTTCAATTTTTTTCTTACTTAAAAAATACCGCCTTTTATATGGCGGAAATTATAGAAATGTTATCATTGTAGGTCATGGAAAAAGTGTTGATGAATTAAAGGATTTCTTTACCAAGAATCCAGATTATGGTTACAACTTAGTACATATTTTTGATTTAAAATCAAATAAAAAAACTGAATTATTAGAATGTAAAGATTTTGTTGTCAAAAACAAAATAGATGAAATTTATGCATCAATAAATACTTTAACTAATAATGAAATTGATAATTTAATCCACTTTGCAGATAACGGCTTAAAAACCATTAAATTTTTACCAGATAGTAAGAATACCTTTTTAAGAAATTTGGCGGTTGAATATTATGATTATATTCCGATTATATCACTTAGAACAATTCCTTTAGATAAAGAAGTAAACAAGAGGTTAAAAAGAATTTTTGATATTATTTTTTCTTTATTAATTGTTGTTTTTATATTGTCATGGTTAACCCCAATAATTGCCCTTTTAATTTTAATAGAATCAAAAGGACCAATCTTTTTTAAGCAAAAGAGAAATGGATTAAACTATGAAGAGTTCTATTGTTATAAATTTCGTTCCATGCACTTGAATCCTATTGCAGATTTAGAGCAAGTTCAAAAAAATGATCCAAGAATTACTAAAATAGGAAAATTTATCCGCAAAACAAGCATCGATGAATTGCCACAATTTTTCAATGTATTATTAGGAGACATGTCTGTTGTAGGCCCGAGACCTCATATGGTAAGTCATACAGAAATGTATGCTAAAAGTGTTGACAAATTCATGGTGAGACATTTTATAAAACCCGGAATTACTGGATTAGCTCAAACCAACGGATTTAGAGGAGAGGTTGAGACAGAAAAAGATATTATTAATAGGGTAAAATATGATATTTTTTATCTAGAAAATTGGTCAATTTTACTCGACATTAAAATTATTTTTGCAACCGTGGTAAACGCTATAAAAGGCGAGAAAAAAGCCTATTAATGAATGCTTTAGTTTCCATAATTACGCCATCGTATAATTCTGCAAAATTTATTGCAGAAACTATTCAATCTGTGCAAAATCAAACCTATCAAAATTGGGAAATGATTATTGTAGATGACGGTTCGTCTGATGAAACAGAAAGCGTAGTTTTATCCATAATTCAAAATGATAACCGTATCCAATTTCATAAATTAAGTCAAAATTCTGGTCCAGCAGTAGCTCGAAATACCGGAATTGAAAAAGCGTCTGGAGATTATATGACGTTCATTGACGCCGATGATATTTGGTTCCCAACCTTCATCGAAAACAATATCAAAACCATTCAAAAAACTGGAATTCCATTCGTGTTTTCATCTTACAAAAGAGCTAATGGACAATTGGAATTTGTGTATTCTGATTTTATTGTTCCGCATAAAGTTTCGTATACTGATATTCTAAAATCTAATTCTATAAGTTGTTTGACAGCTTTTGTTGATATTAAAAAATTGGGCAAAAAGTATATGCCACTCATCCGAAAACGTCAAGATATGGGATTGTGGTTAAACTATTTAAAAGTAATTCCATTCGCTCACGGAATACAAGAAACGCAAGCGATTTACAGAATCAGAGAAAATTCACTTTCTAGAAAAAAATCAGATTTAATTAAATACCAATGGCAATTTTATAGAGAAGTTGAAAAGCTTAATGTTTTTCAATCACTTTATTATATTTTGCATTGGATGTATCGCGGTTTTATGAAGTATAGAAATTAATTTTTAACGCAAAGTTTTCGAAGTCTGATTTAGTTAATCAAAGAAGTTTCGCTCTGAAAGATATGACTAAAAGAAGAATTTGTGCTAATTTGTGAAATCTGTGTTTATAAATCAAAGCATTGATTGAAATTGCTTCAATTTTCCCCTTTTTGTACGTTCCAAAACTTCTTTTCGATTGTAAGTGAAATGCAATTCTGGTTCTAAATATTTAGCAATCGCTTTTTCAATTTCCTGAATTTGTTCCGAAGTCAATTCCGCCGAACTCACATAATCAATTTCAAAACAATCCAATTTCGTTTGACGTACAATGAATTCTTTTACGTTTCCATCGTCTTCAATAATGCTTTTGGTTACGTAATAAAACGTTAATCCTGGCGATTTTTTTCCACTAGGCAAAAGCGCCACATCGCTAGTTCTTCCAATTAATTTTTTTAGAATGGGTTTTTTCAACGTGCTGCTTTCATCCAAAATTCCAACATCACCAATTTCATAGCGTATAAAAGGATGCGCTTTATTATACAAGGAAGTAATCACCACTTTTCCTTCTTTTCCATACGGAACAGATTGATTATTTTCATCTAAAATCTCTACAAATAAAGTTTCTGAATTTACTTGCCATTCATCTTTTGGATTTTGAAAAGCAATCAAATCTAATTCCGATGCGCCATATTCATTCACAACTGGAATTCCTAAATATTTTTCAAGCAAGATTTTGTCTTCTTCAAACAACATTTCCGATGTCACCATACAAACTTTTAATGTCTGACAAACATCGGTTAGAATGATATTTCGAGCTTGTAAGTATTTACCAAAAAGCACAATCGAACTTGTGTAACCATTGATGTAATCAAACTTTTTGGTTTTAAAATGTTCCAAAACACCATCTAAAATTTTGTCCGATAAATCAAAAATAGGGAAACGATATCTTTTGCTTAAAAAGTCTTTCAAACGTTCTTTTTTGTATCCAATAAAATCCAAAGGAATTCCATAAAAGCGCGCTTGATACGACGAATTAAAATCAACACCATACCAACCAAAACGATGAATAATTGAAGCCCAAGTAATTGCATGTGCCTCTTTATCCTTAGCAAAAACAAACGGATCGCCACTCGAACCTGAAGTTTTATTCACAAAGACAGTTTTCTCGGAATAGCCTTTTGAAAGTCGGTCTTTTAAAGGTTTTTGTAAATCTTTTTTGGTGAGAACGGGTAATTCGTTCCAATTATCAAAACTATCTTTTCCAAATAAACCCTGATAAAAACTATTGTTTTTCAAATGAAATTCTACAATTTCTCGCTTTTTAGTTTCGAGATAATCGGGATAATCTGTTTCTGAAATTTGTAGAATTTTCTCAAAATCAGCCTGAGCTTTCGCAATAGGAAAACCACTTAATTTTAAAGAAAGATGAAACAAGTTGAACATTCGTTGGAATTTATCCAAAAGTAATAAATCTGAAAATAATCTTTCTTCTTTTTTCTTTTTTCTTTCTTCTTAAGAAATAGTACTTTTGCCAAACAACATAACAACACACAAAATGACTATTTTACTACTTGGTTCTGGCGGTCGCGAACACGCACTAGCTTGGAAAATGCTTCAATCTTCAAAATGTACTTCTCTTTTTGTTGCACCTGGAAATGCAGGAACAGCAAACATTGCAAAAAATGTGGATTTGAATCCTAATAATTTTGATGCCGTTAAAACTTTTGTTTTACAAGAAAAAGTCGAAATGGTTGTCGTAGGTCCAGAAGATCCATTGGTTTTAGGAATTTATGATTTTTTCAAAAACGATGTAGAAATCAATCATATTCCAGTTATTGGTCCATCAAAATTAGGAGCACAATTAGAAGGAAGTAAAGAATTTGCCAAAGAATTTTTAGTAAAACACAACATTCCAACGGCTCGTTACGAAAGTTTCACCAAAGAAACAGTAGAGCAAGGTTGTCAATTTTTAGAAACTTTAGAAGCACCTTACGTTTTAAAAGCAGACGGATTAGCTGCGGGAAAAGGAGTTTTAATTTTATCCAATTTAGAAGAAGCGAAAACGGAATTAAGAAATATGTTAGTTGGGGCTAAATTTGGACAAGCAAGTTCAAAAGTAGTTATCGAAGAATTTTTAGACGGAATTGAATTAAGCTGTTTCGTTTTAACCGACGGAAAATCATATAAAGTATTACCAACAGCAAAAGATTACAAACGAATCGGAGAAGGTGATACAGGATTAAATACAGGCGGAATGGGCGCGGTATCTCCAGTTCCATTTGCTGATGCTGTTTTATTAGAAAAAATAGAAACCCGAATTGTAAAACCTACTATCTCAGGTTTACAAAAAGACGGAATCGAATATAAAGGATTTGTTTTCATCGGATTAATTAATGTGAAAGGCGAACCCATGGTTATCGAATACAACGTTCGTATGGGCGATCCAGAAACAGAAGTGGTAATGCCAAGATTGAAAAGTGATTTAGTTGAAATTTTTGAAGCTATCGGAAATCAAAAATTAGAGAAAATCACATTGGAAATTGATGAAAGAGCCGCTACAACTATCATGGTAGTTTCTGGAGGGTATCCTGAAGATTATGAAAAAGGAAAAGAGATTTTCGGATTGGAAAACATTACCGATTCTATCCCATTTCATGCAGGAACAAAATTAGAAAACGGAAAAGTGGTGACTAACGGAGGTCGTGTAATTGCGGTAACTTCCTATGGGAATGACTTTCAAGAAGCCATAAAAAAATCTTATCAAAGTATAGCAAAACTACAATTTGATAAGATGTATTATAGAACAGATATTGGTAAGGATTTGTAATTCTTGCCAATAGCTATTAAAATTATTTTAAAAACGAATGTGCAGTTGTGTCTTGCTCGTCTTCGTTGTTTGCTTTAAAAATGTTTAATTGCTTAATCCAATGGGTCATGGCAACACAACAAATGATGATAAACAACCAATTTATTACATTTGCAGTCCACCAGTTAGTTAATTCTAATTCTCTGAACATATCCATTGGAACAAATAAAAAGTCAACAAAAAGACTTGCAATTCCTTCAAAAAATGATTTCATTTTGATAAAGTATTATATTTACACCACAAAAATATAAAATATTCGCATGATAGCAAGTGTTTTTAGTAAAACTAGACCATTTAATTATTTAGTAATAGGAATTTTGTCATTAGTCTTCTTTATTATGAAGACTATTTCGACTGCTTCTGCTGATGCTACATGGTTTTATTATGCTGAAGAACTCGGATTGTTTCTTTTAGTTTTTGCGTCTATTTTTTTAACCAATTTTATTGCGCTAAAAAATGGATTAACAAAAAGTAATAATTATGCGCTGTTGTTATTCTTTGTTTTTTTACTTTTTTTCTCATCCATATTCCAAAATAAGAACATTATAATTTCAAATTTCTTATTGCTTTTGGCTTTGAGAAGATTAATTTCATTAAAATCACTTTTATCTACCAAAGAAAAAATTTTTGACGCATCATTTTGGATTCTTTTAGCAGCTTTGTTTCATTTTTGGAGTATTTTTTATATCGTTTTAGTGTTCATTGCAATTATTCTCCACGTTTCTAAAGATTACCGAAATTGGGTCATTCCTTTCATTGCATTATTCGCTGTAACCATTTTATTTTTCCTTGCCAATAGTTTATTAGATAATAGCTTGATGAGTACATTATTAAGTAAAACATATGTAAGTTTTGACTTTTATTATTTTGATAACATTTATCAACGATTAGCATTAGCTCTTTTTGCTTCATTGAGTTTGTTTGCTTTTGTTTTGCATGTTTTTGAAATTCCTAACAAAGCATTAAATATGCAATCTTCACACAAAACAATTTTATTTTCTTTTATTTTGGGTGTAGGAATTTACGTGCTTTCAGCAAACAAAAACAATGGAAGTTTAGCATTTTGTTTTGCCCCATTAGCAATTATTGGTGCTAATTTCATAGAAAAAATTGAAAATGATTTAGTGAAAGAAATCGTTGTGTATTCTTTATTTGCTTTTGGAATTTTCTTTTTTATTATGCAGTTATAGTTTACTTCCGTAAGCTAAGTCTCCAGCGTCGCCTAAACCCGGAACAATATAGTTGTGTTCGTTTAGTTTCTCATCTAAAGCGGCAACCCACAAATGGCAGTTTTTGGGGATGTTTTTTTCTAAATAATCTATTCCTTCAGGTGTTGCAATCACTACAGCAATATGAATTTCTTTTGGTTGGTGTTCCAAATGTAACTTGTGTAAAACCGCTACTAAAGATTGGCCAGTAGCCAACATTGGATCAATTAAGATTAAATTTTTTCCTTCGAAAGATGGAGCTGCTTGATATTCTACTAAAATTTCAAATTTGTCGTCATTGTCGTAATGATGACGGTAAGCCGAAACAAATCCGTTTTCTGCATTATCAAAAAAGTTCATGAAACCTTGATGTAAAGCCAAACCAGCACGTAAAATCGAACATAAAACTACAGGTTCTGCAATGGTTGTGGTGTGTTTGATACCAAGAGGTGTTTGCACATCAATGTTTTTGTAATCAAGTGTTTTACTTAATTCGTACGCCATTATTTCTCCAATACGCGCAATATTTTTTCTAAAACGCATGCTGTCTTTTTGGATGTTTACATCACGAATTTGCGCTAAAAAATGATTAAGAATACTATTTTGCTCAGAGATATAATGAATGTGCATCGGATTTATTTTTTATTTTCAGGATAAAAGTACAAAAAATCGCTATTTTTGTATCAATTTTAAAGCTATAATTATGTTTGCTGAATTTGCATTTCCCATTTTTGAACAAAGTATCAAAACATATCACATTGTTGATGATGTGTATCAACCAGTTGTAAATCCTTTCGAAAAAGGAACTATTGAATATTTGTTGTTTGCAAAAAATTGGGTAGACACGGTGCAATGGCATTATGAAGATATCGTTCGTGATCCAAATATTGATCCGGTTGCAGCGTTAGATTTAAAACGTAAAATTGATGCTTCGAACCAAGTTCGTACGGACATGGTAGAATATATCGATAGTTATTTCTTAGATAAATACAAAGACGTTCAAGTAAAACCAAATGCAAAAATCAATACAGAAAGTCCAGCATGGGCAATTGACCGTTTATCGATTTTAGCTTTGAAAATTTACCACATGAACGAAGAGGCAACTCGTGCAGAGGCTACGACTGAACACAGAGCAAAATGTCAAGAAAAATTGAATGTTTTGTTAGACCAAAAGAACGATATGTTTACTTCAATCAGTCAATTAATTGAAGATATTGAAGCAGGTGACAAATACATGAAAGTGTACAAACAAATGAAGATGTACAACGACGAGGAGTTAAATCCGGTGTTGTATCAGAATAAAAAATAGTCATCATTTGATGTCTAAATCCAAACACATATTGGTAATAAGGCTCTCAGCCATGGGTGATGTCGCAATGACAGTTCCTGTGTTGAGAGCCTTAGTTTTACAATATCCCGAAGTAAAAATTACCGTAGTTTCCCGACCTTTTTTCCAACCTTTTTTTGACGGAATTCCAAATGTGAATTTCTTCGGTGTGGATTTGAAAGAACGACACAAAGGTTTCATCGGATTACTTCGATTATTTTCTGATTTGCGAAAATTAAATATTGATTTGGTTGCCGATTTTCACAATGTACTTCGTTCCAAAGTTGTCCGAACATTATTTGCGTTAAGCGGACAAAAAGTAGCGGCAACTGATAAAGGAAGAGCCGAAAAGAAAGCGTTAACGAGTCTAACCAATAAAGTTTTTGCTCCTGTTAAATCTATGGTTGAAAGGCATGTAGATACGTTCAAGCAACTTGGATTTTCTATTGATTTAACAAATCCTCAATTCCCAGAAAAAGCAATTTTATCAGAAGAAATCATCTCAATTACTGGAATTAAAAATCAAAATTGGATTGGAATAGCACCTTTTGCTCAATACGAAAGTAAAGTGTATCCGCTGGATTTAATGCAACAAGTGATTGACGGTTTAGCGGAAAACAAAAACCAAAAAATCTTCTTATTTGGTGGAGGAGAGAAAGAAATTCAATTGCTAAATCAATTACAAAACCAACATGAAAATGTAATCGTTTTAGCAGGAAAAATAAAATTCAAACAAGAATTAGACGTGATTTCTAATTTAGACGTTATGCTTTCCATGGATTCTGGAAATGCACATATTGCTGCGATGTTGGGCGTAAAAGTGATTACACTTTGGGGCGCAACGCATCCTTACGCAGGCTTCAAACCGTTCAATCAACCAGATGATTTTTGTTTGACTTCAGACAGAATACAATATCCATTATTACCAACTTCCATTTATGGAAACAAAAAGGTAGAAGGTTATGAAAATGTGATGCAAACTATTTTACCCAATACAATTATAGAAAAAACACAAAAGGAGCTTAAGTAGCTCCTTTATTATTAACCAGCAACAAGATTAAATTCAGTATTTATAATTTTATCCTCTTTAATTTCAAAAGTCCCAATATATGAATGTTCAGGACACCAATCTAAGTCTTTTACAAATGAAGCTTCATTGATCTTTAAAATAAAAGTCTTTGAAGTTTTATCGTATGAAATTTTCATAACATCCTTGCATTCACAATCAAAATTTTCAAATAGAACTTCTTTTTCAAATTCTTTACCTTTTTTTAAATCTTCAATTTTTATATCCTTTAAAAAATCTTTAAAAATTTTATAACTAAAAGGAGTTTGAGATTGTTTGTTAAATTCTTCAAATAAAATTTTAATTTGAGATGTATTAAAATTTTGACTTAAACTAAAATTACAACTTAGTAAAGTAAAAGAAAAAAATAATGATACGAATAGACGACTAAACATCATCAAAATCAATCTTAATTGTAGCTGTTGTTGGATGTGCTTGACATGCTAACGTTAATCCTTCTGCAATTTCGGCATCAGTTAAAATTTGGTTCTTTTTCAAGACCGCTTCACCTTCTGTAATTCTACAAATACAACTGCTGCAAATTCCACCTTGACAAGAATACGGAACATCTAGACCTTGTTTCAAAGCTGCTTCTAATAAATTTTGTTTTTGACTCATTTCGAAAGTCGTTTCTTCATCATCAACTAAAATCGAAATTTTAGTATGACCATCAGCGTTTGCAACGGTTTCTCCTTCGCTTGATGAAGTCGAAAATAATTCAAATTTAATATCTGAACTCGCAATATTATTTTCTTTCAATGTGTCCGAAACTAAATTAATCATCTCTTCAGGTCCGCATAAATAGAATTTTGAGAATTCCATTTCGGCATGTTTGTTTTTCAAGATGAAATTCACCGTTGATTTATCAATTCGACCAGATAAAGCATTATCAGCCGTTGATTGACTGTACACATATTGCACAAACAAACGTCCTACATATTGTAACTGTAAATCATGTAATTGGTTGTGGAAAATGGTATCTTTTTCTGATTTATTTCCATAAACCAAAACAAAAGTACTATTTGGTTCTTCCTCTAAAACCGATTTTAAAATAGAATAAACAGGCGTAATTCCGCTACCAGCCACGAAAGCCGCATAGTTTTTCTGACGTTCTGCTTTAGGTTCGAAAGTGAATTTTCCTTCTGGAGTTCCTACTTCGATTACGTTTCCAACCGCTAATTTTTCATTCGCAAATTTTGAGAAGAATCCGCTTTTTATAGCTTTAACAGCAATTCGTAATTCGCCACTTTTTGGAGAAGAACAAATCGAATACGCTCTTCTGATTTCTTGTCCGTCAAGCGTAATTTTTAAGTTTACATATTGTCCAGCAACGAATTGATAATACGATTTTAATTCGTCGGGAACATTAAAAAGAATCGAAACCGCATCAGCCGTTTCTTTGATGATTTCTTTAATGCTTAATTTATAAAATGATGACATGTGATTTATTTTTTACAAAAATAAAAAAAAGAACCCGAAGGTTCTTCATTTATTCCATAAACAACGCTTTTAATTCCGTTGCTTCGCTTGGTTTCATTTTTCCAGCTAAGACTAAGCTTAGTTGTTTTCTTCTTAAGGCGGCTTCGTAACGTTGCTTTTCTAATTCGGTTTCTGGTTCAATTGGTGGAACAGGAATTGGTCTTCCGGTTTCGTCAACGGCAACAAAAGTATAAATCGCTTCGTTCGCTTTATTTTTAATTCCCGATTCGCGGTCTTCAATCCAAACATCAATAAAAATCTCCATAGAAGTGTTGAATGTTCTCGATACTTTCGATTCAACAGTTACCACACTTCCTAACGGAATAGCTCTGTTAAACGCTACGTGGTTAACCGATGCCGTTACACAAATTCTACGTGAGTGTCTTCTAGCGGTAATACTTGCGGCTCTGTCCATACGCGCTAGCAATTCACCACCAAATAAGTTGTTCAATGGATTGGTTTCACCTGGTAAAACTAAGTCGGTTAAAGTAGTTACCGATTCTGAAGGAAATTTTGGTTGCATTGTTTTTTTTGCAAAGATAATGAGGAATCTGTAAATAAAACACATAAAAAAATCCCAAAAAAGGGATTTTGATAATTATTACGCAAAGTGTTAAAAATTTATTCGATTAACAACCAAGCTTCTGCATTGTGTGTTTTTTGGATGTTTTTTCTTTCTGTTTGAGCGTCATTTAAGTTTTTGAAACTTCCATAAACCACAGGATATAGATTGTGATTATTTAAAGGAAGCATTTTTGCTTTTTCAAATCCAGCAGCATTTAATTCGACTATGGCTTTTTTTGCATTTTCCTCGCTTCTGTATGCGCCCGCTACTAAATGATAAGGCATTTTTTCTTCTGCAACCGCAAGTTCAACGGTATTTATCGGATTAGAAATTACAAAAGTTGCCTCTTGAATTTGTTGTTGTACTTTTTCTTGGACGTTTTTTTGAACGGCTAATGTTTTCGTTTCAATTTGTTGATTGTTGTATGTCATATAACCAAGTCCACCAGCGCCCAACATTACCACAAAAACTGCAGCATATTTTAAGTAAGAGTAATCTCTTTTTCTTTCAGGAGTAAAAATAATTGGGGCTTTTTCTTCTAAAGCTTCAACTTCTTGTTTTAAAACTTCCCTTGTGATTTCTGGAGAAACAAAGCTGCTCAAACCAAACGAATCGGTTAAATAATTTATGGTGTTAACTGGTTCAAAAACCCAATTCATTTCATTGTTAACTGAAATTTCACCAATGTTTTTCAACACTACGCGATTGCGATTTTGTAATAAATATGTCCATTCGTTCACCACATCACCAATTTTGATTACCGCTAATTCGTATGACATTTTTTCTTGTAATGCCACATGATTTGCTAATAAACCATCATTGTTTTTTACATTCGCATTAAACGAAACCACTTTTTTAGGTGGAAAAAACGAACTTGCGCTTCCAGTAACGTGAGCTGATATAGTTTCGGTTAAAAAAGCACCAAAACCAGGAACAGTAACGCACTGATAACGATATAATAAGTCGGATATGTGTTTTTCTATCTGCATAACAACAAAGTTAGATAATCAATAGTAATATCAAAATTTTATCAACAAAAATTATTAACAATCACGATTTTTACTTTAAACAATTAAAAATGAATTCCTAATTCAGCAGGATAATAGGGATTCTGTTTTCTTTTTTGGATTATTGATAAAAAGAACTATTTTTGTTCTTCAATTATACGCCAAATAAATTTTATACACGCCATGACCCAGTCAGAATTATACCACACGCTTGCGTTGATGCAAGTAGAAGGAGTAGGAGATGTAATTGCTAAAAAACTCCTCCAACATTGCGGAAACGCAGAAGAAGTATTCGCTTCAAAAAAATCCCAACTTCAAAAAATTGACGGCATTGGTTCGGTTGTAATTAAAAATTTACAAGACAAATCGGTATTCAAAAAAGCGGAAGCCGAACTACAATTCCTTGCACAAGAAAATATTTCCACTACTTATTTTCAAGAAGAAAATTATCCTGAAAGATTAAAAAATTGCTACGATAGTCCTGTACTTTTATTCCAAGCCGGAAATATTGATTTACAAAACCAAAGAATCATCAGCATTGTTGGAACCCGTCAAATCACGACGTATGGCATGGAATTTACTAAGAAATTGATAGAAGAAATTTCACCATTAAATCCCATAATTGTTAGTGGTTTTGCTTATGGCGTTGATATTTATGCCCATCAAATAGCAATGGATTGTGGTTTACAAACCATAGGTGTTTTAGCACACGGATTGAATCAAATTTATCCGAAAACTCATAAAAAGTACATGGCAAAAATGGAACAAAACGGCGGCTTTTTAACAGAATTTTGGAGCACCAGCAATCCCGATAAAGAAAATTTCATCAAAAGAAACCGCATTGTGGCTGGCATTAGCGAAGCTACTATCGTAATTGAAAGTGCGGAAAGAGGTGGTTCATTAGTCACGGCTAATTTAGCTAATGATTATAACCGAGACGTTTTCGCCGTTCCAGGAAGAACAACAGATAAATACAGTCAAGGCTGTAATAATTTAATTAAAACACAACGCGCCAATTTGCTCACATCAGCAGCAGATTTAGTGTATATTTTAAATTGGGAATTGCAGCGCGAATCTCAAAAAGTAGTTCAAAAACAATTGTTCATCACCTTAACCGATGAAGAACAAATCATCTACGATTACCTTCAAAAAACAGGTAAAGAAATGATGGACATCATCGCATTAGAATGTGATTTTCCAGTTTATCGGATTTCGTCGATTTTGTTAAACATGGAATTGAAAGGAGTTATTCGTCCTTTGCCTGGAAAAATGTTTGAGGCAATTTGATAAAATAAACCCTCAAAATTTAGACTTTTAAACTTTGAGGGTTTTATAATTATAAGTTGATTTTTCTTAGTAACCCAACTTTTCTCTTACTCTTTTCAAAACACCATTTGCTACAGCACTTGCTTTAGCAGCACCTTCAAGTAATAATTTATCTACTTCTTCTAAGTTGTTGATGTAATAATTATATTTTTCTCTTTCGTTTTTGAATTTCTCAACGATTAATTCAAACAATTCTTGTTTGGCGTGACCGTAACCGTAATTTCCTCCTAAATAATTAGTTTTCATTACTTCAGTTTCCTCAGGTGTTGCTAACAATTTGTATAAAGCAAAACAATTACAAGTGTCTGGGTTTTTTGGATCTTCTAATGGTGTACTATCGGTTTGAATTCCCATAATTTGTTTGCGAAGCGCCTTGTCATCCACAAAAATATTAATGAAATTATTTCTCGATTTACTCATTTTTTGTCCGTCGGTACCAGGAACTAACATACTATCTTCAGAAGTTCTCCCTTCAGGTAATACAAAGGTTTCTCCCATTTGATGATTAAAACGCGAAGCTACATCTCTCGTAATTTCGATATGTTGTAATTGGTCTTTTCCAACCGGAACAAAGTTTGCATCGTACAATAAAATATCCGCTGCCATTAGCATTGGATACGTAAACAATCCGGCATTTACATCTTCTAATCTATCCGCTTTATCTTTGAATGAATGCGCTAAAGTTAAACGTTGGAAGGGAAAAAAACAGCTCAAATACCAAGACAACTCTGCTGTTTGAGGCACATCCGATTGACGATAAAAAATTACTTTATCGGTATTTAATCCGCAAGCAAGCCAAGTTGCCGCCGTACTGTAGGTGTTTTGTCTTAATTCTGTTCCATTTTTGATTTGCGTAATCGAATGCAAATCGGCAATAAAAAGAAATGATTGGTTATCAGGATTTTCAGCCATTTTAATTGCTGGTAAAATAGCTCCTAATAAATTACCTAAGTGAGGTGTTCCTGTACTTTGAACTCCGGTTAAGATTTTTGCCATTTTTGTTTTTTAAACGCAAAGACGCGAAAGTTATTCGCAAAGCTTCGCAAAGTTTTTTAATTAGTATTCTGAATTGCAAATGTAAAGTAAAAACAGAAAAGTAAAAAGAGATAGGTTTTATTAAAATGATTACTTTTGGGAATCAAATCATCTTGCTTAATGAAATTTTTAAAATATCCGCTTACTCTTTTATATCGTATTTGGTTTTATATTTTGGTTTTAGTTCCAATTATTGTTTTGTTTCCTTTTATTTTTGCTACTATTATTAGTGAAAAAACCTATCCATTGTTTTTTAAAATAGCTCGTTTATGGGCGAAATTTATTTTGATAGGAATGGGATTCAATTATTCGATTGAAGGAGATGAAGTTTTTGAAGACGGCAAAAGTTATATGTTAGTTGCCAATCACACTTCCATGACAGATATTATGTTGATGTTGATTGCAGTTAAAAATCACCCTTTTGTTTTTGTAGGAAAGAAAGAATTGGCGAAGATTCCGATTTTCGGATTTATTTATAAACGTGTTTGTATTTTGGTTGATAGAAGCAACAGTAAAAGTCGTTATCAAGTTTTTGAACGCGCTCAAAAAAGAATCCATCAAGGTTTGAGCATTTGTATTTTTCCTGAAGGTGGTGTTCCAGAAGAACATATTGTGTTAGACGAATTCAAAGATGGCGCTTTCAGAATTGCTTTAGAACATGGTTTGCCAATTGTTCCGATGGTATTTTTCGATAACAAAAAACGTTTTTCGTATACTTTTTTTAGTGGTAGTCCAGGTAAAATGCGTGCTAAAATATATCCAATAATTGAAACCAAAGGAAAAACTTTAGAAGATAAAAACGCTTTGAAACAACAAGTAAGAGAAATTATTTTACAGCCGTTATTGGAGAATTTAAAATAAAAAAGTCCAGACGCATCTGGACTTTTTCAGTTTCATTTTAACTAGAAACGAAACAACTTAACTAAAAATTTAAGCTTAACCAACAAAGCTTAAAAACTAAAACTTATTCCGGAATACAAACCGATAAAATAAGGTTTGAAGTTGCCAGAATTCTCACTAAAAGTATTGATTTGGTATTTAAACATGGGTTGGAAATTGGCATTAAAATTTTTCCAAAAACTATACTTAAAACCCAAACCGACATTACTACTAAAATGTATATTGTTTAAATTATTTGCTTTTCCTACATTCATTTCCATTCCATCTGTTACTAATGAAACAGTATTGTTATTTAAAAGCAAAGTACTCATTCCGCCTATAACTTCTATTCCAAATTTTTTATCAAGAATTTTATAACTTAATTCTAATGGGACTTCTATGTAACTCAAATCTTGTTTTAGAGTGCCTGTTTTTTCAGAGAGAAGAATTACAACATCTCCAATATCATTTTTTGAATTAGGAGCAGAAAAGACCATAGTTTCGCTATTTTCATTTCTACTAAGGGCTTTAATATTATTATTGGTAGGACTTAAACTGTTGCGAAACAACACATCATTTGTATTATAACTAAGATTAATGTTGTTAATTCCTGTTTTAATGCTAATTTTATCTGTAATTAGATAGCTTCCACCTATGCCGTAACTTAGTGTAGTTGCATAATTTTTTTCATTGGAATCAAATTGTTGATCCAGAGAAGAACCTTCTGCTAATGAATTGAAATAAACAGGCGAAGCGTTACTGCTAATCGCCCATCTATTTCTTTTCTCTTTTTCTTTTTCATCTTCATTTTTCCCATCCTCTTTTGCTGCAAGCAATTCTTCTAGTGGATTAGTTTTTTCAGCAATTTTTTCCACTAGCGTACTGTCTTTAATAATGATTTCATTTGAAGCAACAATAGTATTTATTGTGTCGTTTACTTTGGAATCATTTTTATTATTTGTATAATTTATTTGCGAATTTTCTTTTTCAAAAAAAGCTTCAATTTGGGTTGAATTTATATTTTTTGTTTTAGCAATTAAATCTTCTTTTTGATTCTGAATTTGAACTAAATTATTTCCATTTGAATTGTTTAATTCTTTTTGAATTAAGTTTTCGGTTGCTAATAAATTATTGTTTTTTGTTTTGCTTCTTTTATTTTTTATAGTGTTATTCGTTGTTGTATTATTAACTAAGTATGTGTTAGGTTTTTTATGCTTAGCAATAATAATGTTATTTGATTTTTTCTTTTCTTTTGAATTTGAAACAATAGCATTTTTAGAATCATTTAAGCCATTTGAATAATTCTGAATTCTATTTTTTTCTTTCTGATTTATGTCAGAAGTTTTTACATTTAATTTATTTGATTCAGAACTTGTAATAGTTTTATTTTCAAAAGAATCATTATTTGTTTTTTCATTAGAATCTTCGGAAACAATATTATTGCTGTTTTCTATTATTGAGTTATTGTTTTCCGATTGATAATTCCATATTAAAGAACCGATAATAACTAAAGAAGCAGCAATTCCTGAAAATTGAAACCAAAAGGGAATTATTCTTTTTTTCTTCTTCTTTTCTGTTAATCGAGACGCAATATTATCCCAAGAATCTTGTGGCGGAATAGCCTCAAAGTCTTTAAATTTTTCTTGAAATAATCGTTCTATATTTTTTTGTTCTTTCATTTTGTCTTTTTGATTGAATAGTTGTTATTCAACTCTATTTTTTCTTTCAAAATAGCTTTTGCTCTTGCTAAATTTGATTTTGATGTTCCAATATTAATTCCTAACATTTCGGCTATTTCTTTGTGCGAATAGTCATCAATAACATATAAATTAAAAACTAAACGATATCTATCGGGTAGTTCTTGAATAATTTTAGTTAAAAAATCTAAAGAAATATTTTCATCATCGATTTCAACATTTTCTATGTCTGGTATATTTTCTGAAACAATTTCAAAAACATTTTGATTTCTATATTGTTGCAGTGTATAATTAATAACTACTCTTTTAGCCCAACCTTCAAATGAACCTTTGTTTTTAAATTGACTAATTTTATCAAAAATCAACAGAAAACCTTCTTGTAAATTATCTTGAGCTTCTTCATAATTACGCGAATACTTCAAACACACTGAAAACAACTTTGGTGCTAATAATCTGTAAAGTTGTTCTTGTGCTTTGGTATTATAGTTTGTGCATTCATATATGAGTTGCTCTATTATCAAATGAAATTGATTTTAATTTACAGGGATTTCATATTCTAAAAAAACATCTTCTCCAGCATCATTTGTTCCTTGCCAAAACTTAAAGGTATAGGGTCCGCTACTCGTTACATAAAAATGTATAATTTCTTCTACTAAATTATTCGTTAATTCAGTACAATTATCTTGTTCAAAAACAATAGTTCTTATAGCAATAGTTCTTGTGTTTAAATAAGAATCATAATAAAAACCATTAAAGCTATGACAAGACGTTGGTCTATTATATCTTATTTTAATTGAATAAGTTTCACCTAATTGAAACTCATTTGGTATTTCTACTGATTCAACAGGTAATAATTCATAATGAAAATGTTGTTCTTCATCTATTGTACATGAACAAAGCATGAATAAAATTGATAGAAACAAAAATATTTTTTTCATTTTTAATTTCATTTTATATTATACAGATTCATATTTTAGTAAAAGGTTGCGTCAATTTACAAAAAAAATCACGCTCAAGGCGTGATTTAATTTTTTAAGCATTATTTTCTTTGATAGTTTCCTTGATTTTTGATTCCAATTCATCCATCAATTCTGGATTGTCTTTGATTAAAACTTTTACAGCATCTCTTCCTTGCCCTAGTTTTGTTTCTCCATAACTAAACCAAGAACCACTTTTTTTGATGATTTCAAATTCTACAGCTAAGTCTAAAACTTCACCTACTTTTGAAATTCCCTCACCATACATAATGTCAAATTCTGCTGTTCTAAATGGCGGCGCTACTTTGTTTTTAACGATTTTAACTTTGGTTCTATTTCCTAAAACATTATCACCATCTTTAATTTGAGTAGATTTACGAATATCGATACGAACTGAAGCGTAAAACTTCAAAGCATTTCCTCCCGTTGTAGTTTCTGGACTTCCAAACATCACTCCAATTTTATCACGTAACTGGTTAATGAAGAAAACAGTACAATTGGTTTTATGAATTGTTCCGGTTAATTTTCTTAATGCTTGCGACATTAAACGCGCGTGTAATCCCATTTTAGAATCACCCATATCGCCTTCAATTTCGCTTTTTGGTGTTAAAGCAGCAACTGAGTCAATAACAACTATGTCTACAGCACCTGAACGAATTAAGCTTTCTGCAATTTCTAATGCTTGTTCTCCATTGTCTGGTTGAGAAATAATTAAGTTATCAATATCGATACCTAATTTTTCTGCATAAAATCTATCAAATGCGTGTTCCGCATCAATGAATGCAGCAATTCCTCCTGCTTTTTGAGCTTCAGCAATGGCGTGTAATGTTAACGTAGTTTTACCTGACGATTCTGGTCCGTAGATTTCAATAACTCTTCCTCTTGGGTAACCATTTACACCAAGCGCTAAGTCAATCCCTAATGAACCTGATGGAATAGCTTCTACTTCTTCAACAGCGCTATCACCTAGTTTCATTACGGTTCCTTTTCCGTACGTTTTGTCGAGTTTGTCTAATGTTAGTTGTAAGGCTTTTAATTTGGCTTCTTTGTCTGAACTCATAATATTTGGCTTTAAATTGATTACAATTCTTTTTTTTGTAAAAATACAGTTTTTTTCAATTGCTCCAAAAATTGTTAATATGTTTTCAGATCTATTCAATGATTTGATTTTTAATCAATTTTATTACCTTTGCTCCCGAATTCTTCCATTTAGAATTCTAAATATAATTCTCACTTAAACGTTTATAGCATGCAACTGTACAACACTTTAAGCGCAGAAGAAAGAGCTCAATTAATTGATGAAGCCGGAAAACAACGTCTTACATTATCTTTCTATGCGTATGCCAAAATTCAAGATCCCAAAAAATTTCGCGACGATTTATTTATCGAATGGAACAAACTCGATGCTCTTGGTCGAACTTATGTAGCCAAAGAAGGAATCAATGCTCAAATGTCGGTTCCAGCCGAAAACTTTGAAGCTTTTCGCGAAACTTTAGAAGCATATGATTTTATGCGTGGCATTCGTTTGAATGTTGCCGTAGAACACAACGATCATTCATTTTTAAAACTAACAGTAAAAGTTCGTGATAAAATCGTAGCTGATGGTTTGAACGATGAAACGTTTGATGTTACGAACATCGGAGTTCATTTAAAAGCAAAGGAATTCAATCAAATATTAGAAGATCCAAACACGATTGTAGTCGATTTTAGAAATCATTACGAAAGTGAAATCGGTCATTTCAAAGGAGCAATTACTCCAGATGTGGAAACTTTTCGTGAATCGTTACCAATTATCAACGAACAATTAAAAGACTTTAAAGAAGATAAAAATTTGGTGATGTATTGCACTGGAGGAATTCGTTGCGAGAAAGCTTCTGCATATTTTAAACATCAAGGTTTTAAAAATGTATTCCAATTAGAAGGCGGAATTATCAATTATGCGAAACAAATCAAGGAAGAAAATTTAGAAAGTAAATTCATTGGAAAAAACTTCGTTTTCGACCACAGATTAGGCGAAAGAATTACTGACGATATTGTTTCGCAATGCCATCAATGTGGAAAACCTTGCGATAATCACACGAATTGTTTGAACGATGGTTGTCATTTATTATTCATTCAATGTGACGAATGTAAAGCAGCTATGGAAAATTGTTGCTCTACGGAATGTTTAGAAATCACACATTTGCCATTAGCCGAACAAGTAAAATTACGTCGAGGAAAACAAGTAGGAAATAAAGTCTTCCGAAAAGGAAAATCGGAGAATTTGAAATTCAAACATTCAGGAGAATTGTCAGACAGACCTTTGGCTGTAGCCGAAAAAACAAAAGACATTCGTCAAAAAATAAAAGTAAAAAAGGTATTGCTTGGTAAAGCCGAACATTATTATGTGAAAGCGCAAGTAGGACTTTTCGTTATAGAAAACCAAGAACTAAATATTGGTGACAGCATTCTAGTTTCGGGACCAACAACTGGAAATCAAGAATTGGTTCTAGAAAAAATGTTCGTAAACGGAACAGAAAATTCATCAGCAAAAGTTGGCGATAAAGTAACTTTTGAAGTGCCTTTCAGAGTGAGATTATCAGATAAATTATTTAAAATCATTAACTAATGACAACTTCAGGAAGAATAGAGCTTATGGCTCCAGCAGGAAATTTCGAATCTATGCAAGCGGCTTTAGATAATGGTTGCGATTCGATTTATTTTGGTGTCGAACAATTAAATATGCGTGCCCGTGCAACAGTAAATTTCGTTTTAGACGATTTACCTGAAATTGCGCGTCGTTGCAACGAAAAAAATGTTAGAACTTATTTAACATTGAATACCATTATTTACGATCACGATTTATCGATTGTAAAAACACTTTTAACCAAAGCCAAAGAAGCAGGAATTACAGCAGTAATCGCATCTGATCAAGCGGTGATTATGACAGCTCGTACGATGGGAATGGAAGTACATATTTCTACCCAATTAAACGTTACAAATATCGAAACCGTAAAATTCTACGCGATGTTTGCCGATACGATTGTATTGTCTCGCGAGTTGAGTTTACGCCAAGTAAAGAAAATCACAGATGACATCGAAAAAGAGCAAATCAAAGGGCCAAGCGGCAATTTAGTAGAAATCGAAATTTTTGGTCACGGTGCTTTGTGCATGGCAGTTTCAGGAAAATGTTATTTGAGTTTACATTCGCATAATTCCTCAGCAAATCGTGGTGCGTGTAAACAAAATTGTCGTAAAAAATATACGGTTATAGACCAAGAAAGTGGTTTTGAAATCGAAATTGATAACGAATACATGATGTCTCCAAAAGATTTATGTACGTTAGATTTTCTTGACCAAGTAATCGATTCGGGAATCAAAGTGTTAAAAATTGAAGGACGAGGAAGAGCAGCAGATTATGTAGCAACCGTTATCAAAACGTATCGCGAAGCTATTGATTCATACTACGAAGGAACGTTTACCAAAGAAAAAATCAATATTTGGATGGAAGCTTTGGCAACCGTTTACAATCGTGGTTTTTGGAGTGGTTATTATTTAGGACAAAAATTAGGCGAATGGTCAGACAACCCAGGTTCTAATGCGACTCAAAAGAAAGTATATGTTGGAAAAGGAATGCATTATTTCCCAAAATCAAGCATAGCCGAATTCAAAATAGAAGCTTACGACATTAAAAAAGGAGATAAGATTTTAATTACAGGTCCGTCAACCGGTGCGCAAGAATTAATTTTAGAAGATTTCTTTGTAAATGATGTTAACTCAGAAAAAGCAACCAAAGGCGATAGTTGTACTTTAAAAGTGCCTTTCCGTATTCGTTTATCAGACAAAATGTATAAAATTGTAGAAAACTAAATGGTTATTGTTACGCTTCAAAGAGACAAATGCATTGGTTGCAATTATTGTGTAGAAATGGCACCTGCACAATTTCAAATGTCAAAAAAGGATGGCAAATCAGTACTGATAAAGTCAACCAACACAAAAGGATTTCACACACTAAAATCATCAGATTATGCTATTTTAGAAAATTGTGAATTAGCTGAAAAGGCTTGTCCTGTTCATATTATTACCGTGAAAGAAACATAATATTATGTTTTGCAATACTATAAATTTACCTATTTCGTTTTATAATGAGATAGGTTTTTTGATTTTGTGCAACTTCAAAAGATTCAATTTGAAAGTTTCCATAAAAAATCAATATCTTTACGCTCAAAAACGTTTTGAAACGTAGTCCGTTTTGGACAATCACTATATATCTAAATTATGGCATGTACAAACTGTTCAACCACTGATGGTGGTGCACCAAAAGGGTGTAATAATAATGGGACTTGTGGCACCGATAGCTGCAACAAACTTTCTGTTTTTGATTGGCTTTCAAATATGACACTGCCAGGAGGTCAAGCGCCTTTTGATGCTGTTGAGATTAGATTTAAAAATGGAAGAAAAGAATTTTTTAGAAATACCGAAAAACTAACGTTATCTATAGGAGATATTGTAGCTACAGAAGCTTCTCCTGGACACGATATCGGTATTATTACTTTGACAGGCGAATTGGTTAAAATTCAAATGAAAAAGAAAAATGAAAATCCAGATAAAGAATTAGCTAAAATATATCGAAAAGCGTCTCAAAAAGATATTGATATTTGGACAGAAGCTCGAAATAAAGAGGAAATTGTTAGAATGCGCGCCAGAGAAATCGCAATTAACTTAAAGTTAGAAATGAAAATTTCCGATGTGGAATTTCAAGGTGATGGTTCAAAAGCAACGTTTTATTATACAGCAAATGACAGAGTTGATTTTCGCCAATTAATCAAGGAATTTGCCCAAGAATTTAAAATCAGAATCGAAATGAAGCAAGTAGGTTTTCGTCAAGAAGCTGCTCGTTTAGGAGGAATAGGTTCTTGTGGTAGAGAATTATGTTGCTCAACTTGGTTAACCGATTTTAGAAGCGTGAATACTTCGGCGGCACGTTATCAACAGTTGTCGTTAAATCCACAAAAATTAGCAGGGCAATGCGGAAAGTTAAAATGCTGTTTAAACTATGAATTAGACACCTATTTAGACGTATTGAAAGATATGCCCGACATGGAAACCAAATTGTATACAGAAAAAGGTGATGCTTATTGTCAGAAAATTGATATTTTCAAAGAAATTATGTGGTTTTCTTATGCCAATGCTCCAGCACAATGGATGGTTTTACCTGCAGCAAAAGTAAAAGAAATTATTGAAGTTAATAAGAAAAAAGAACGTGTAGCAGCATTGGAAGATTATGTAGTGGAAACGGTTCAAGAAGTTGAGAAAAAATTTGAAAATGTTGTAGGTCAAGACAGTTTAACACGTTTTGATCAACCTAAGAAAAAGTCAAATAATAGAAATAAAAAGAAGAAACCTACAAACTTTAAAAATGCACCTAAAAAAGACTAATTTCATTGGTTTAATGCTGATTGCCGTGCTTTTTATCTCATGTGATAAAAAACAATTTTTCAGCGAGTATAAAGAATTGGATGGTACTTGGAAAAAGTCAGATACTTTGCGTTTTACATTTGAACAAAATGATACTGTAAATCCATATCATTTGTTTTTGAATGTGAGGAACAACAACGATTATCCGTTCAACAACATGTATTTGATTGTTTCAATGAAAGAACCTGGAAAAAAACCAACAATCAAAGTTGATACATTAGAATATCAAATGGCAAATCCGGATGGAACATTAATGGGAGAAGGATTTTCTGACGTTAAAGAAAGTAAATTGTGGTATTTAGAAAATTACGTTTTTAATAGAATAGGCAAATATAATGTTGAGGTAGTTCAAGCGGTGAGAGAAACAGGAAAAGTTGATGGTGTTGCCGATTTAAAAGGAATTACAGAACTAGGATTACGAATTGAAAAAACAAAATAACATGGCGACTAAAAAAACAGTTTCAAATGATTATTCTGAATATACTAGAAAGTTTTGGCAACTTTTTAAGTATGGATTTTTAGGAATTATTTTTTTATTCCTTTTTGCTTCATGGGGATTTTTTGGAAAAATGCCTTCGTTCGATGATTTAGAAAATCCGGATTCAAATGTAGCAACTGAAATTATTTCTGCAGATGGAGTAGTTATAGGAAAGTTTTATAAAGAAAACAGAACTCCTGTTAAATACCATGAATTACCACAATATCTTGTAAAAGCTTTGGTAGCAACTGAAGATGAACGTTTTTATGAGCATTCTGGAATTGATGCAAAAGGAACTTTGCGTGCTGTAGTAAAACTAGGAAGAGATGGTGGAGCAAGTACATTGACGCAACAATTAGCAAAAAATTTATTCCACGGCGAAGGTTCAAAATTTATTTTGTTTCGTGTAATTCAAAAAGTAAAAGAATGGATTATTGCCATTCGTTTGGAAAGACAATATACTAAACAAGAGATTATTGCATTGTACTTAAATCAGGTAGATTTTGTAAATGGAGCTGTTGGAATTCGATCTGCGGCAAAAATCTATATGAATAAAGAGCCTAAAGATTTAACTATTGAAGAATCAGCTTTATTTGTAGGGATGTTAAAAAACCCATCTTTGTATAATCCAAACAGAAAGAAAAGAGCAAAATTGGTTCTAGATAGAAGAAATACTGTGCTACAGCAGATGGCTAAAAATAATGTAATTACAGAATCTCAAAGAGAACAATTAAGAAAAATTCCAATAAAATTAGATTTTAGACCTGAAAGCCATTCAGAGGGTAGCGCAACGTATTTTAGAGAATACCTAAGAGATTACATGAGAAAATGGGTAAAAGACCATTTAAAACCTGATGGGACAGAATATGATTTGTATAGAGATGGTTTAAAAATTTACACGACTATTGATTCTAAAATGCAGCAATATGCTGAAGAAGCAGTACAAGAGCATTTAAAAAATTTGCAAAAGGAATTTTTTAAGGGAATGAAAGACAAAGAAAACGCACCCTTTGTTGACATTACTCCTGAGCAAACCAATCAAATTATGATGCAAGCCATGAAAAACTCTGAACGATGGAGAAAAATGGACTTGAATGGTAAATCAGAAGAAGAAATTATTAAATCTTTTGATGTCGCTGCAAAAATGAAAATCTTTACTTATGAAGGTGAAAAAGACACCATCATGAAACCAAAAGACTCGATCATTTACTACAAACACATGCTGCAAACAGGTATGATGGCTATGGAGCCAAGAAGTGGTCATATCAAAGCTTGGGTTGGAGGTGTTAATTATAAATATTTTCAATACGATCACGTTGGGCAGGGTGCAAGACAAGTTGGTTCTACTTTTAAACCTTTTGTTTATGCAACTGCAATTGAGCAATTAGCTATGTCGCCTTGTGATTCAATTATTGACAGTTATTTCACTATGCCAAAAGGCAAATGGGGAATAGATGCTGATTGGTCACCAAAAAATTCTGATGGAAATTATAGAGGAACTATTACTTTACAAAAAGCATTAGCAAACTCTATCAACACAGTTTCAGCTAAATTGATAGATAGAGTTGGCCCACAAGCCGTAGTGGATATGGCAAAAGAATTAGGGGTAACTTCAAAAATTCCTGTTCAGCCATCAATTGCATTAGGAGCGGTTGATATTACTGTAGAGGAAATGGTAGGAGCAATGAGTACATTTGCAAATCAAGGAGTATATGTAAAACCCACTTTTATCATCAAAATTGAGGACAAAAATGGAGTTGTAATTGATCAACCAATTCCTTATCAAAAGGATGTAGTAAATAAAGATGTTGCTTATACCGTTATCAAATTAATGGAAGGTGTAAAAGAATCAGGAACTGGAGCGCGATTGAAATATGGTGGTGGTGGTTTTATTCAGTATGATTATAGTTTTGCTAATCCAGTTGCTGGGAAAACAGGAACTTCTCAAAATAATTCTGACGGTTGGTTTATTGGTATGGTGCCTAATTTAGCCACAGGAGTTTGGGTAGGAAATGAAGATAGAGCAGCACATTTTAGATCCACTCATATGGGTCAAGGTGCTACGACAGCATTACCTATTTGGGGAATTTTCATGAAAAAATGTTACGATGATAGTGATTTAGATATATCAAGAGAACCATTTGAAAGACCCGATAATTTAGCTATAAAAGTAGATTGCTGGACACCAAAAAAAGTCGTTGATACAACAGCAGTTCCTACAGATGAACCAAGTATGGATGAGTTCGAAGGATTATAAAAACAACAATAACGCTATATGATTTCAAGAAAAGTAAATAACGTAAAAGAAGCATTAGAAGGAATTCAAGATGGACAAACTATCATGTTGGGTGGTTTTGGTCTTTGTGGCATTCCTGAAAATAGTATTGCTGAATTAGTAAATAAAAATGTAACCAATTTAACTTGTATTTCAAATAATGCAGGTGTAGATGATTTCGGATTGGGATTATTATTACAAAAACGCCAAATCAAAAAAATGATTTCTTCTTACGTGGGAGAAAATGCAGAATTCGAACGCCAAATGCTTTCAGGAGAATTAGAAGTTGAGCTAACACCTCAAGGAACTTTAGCAGAAAAATGCCGTGCTGCACAAGCAGGAATTCCAGCATTTTTTACACCAGCAGGTTTTGGAACAGAAGTTGCTGAAGGAAAAGAAACGCGTGAATTCAACGGAAAAATGCACGTAATGGAATTGGCTTATAAAGCCGATTTTTCTATCGTAAAAGCATGGAAAGGTGACGAAGCTGGAAATCTTATTTTCAAAGGAACGGCTCGTAATTTCAACGCTTGTATGGCAGGTGCTGCAAAAATCACGATTGCTGAGGTTGAAGAATTAGTACCAGCAGGAACTTTAAATCCTAACGAAATTCACATTCCAGGAATTATGGTCAACCGTATTTTCCAAGGAGAGAAATTTGAGAAAAGAATTGAGCAAAGAACTGTTAGACAAAGAAGTTAATCATGGCATTAGATAAAAATCAAATCGCAAAAAGAATAGCACAAGAAGTAAAAGACGGTTACTATGTAAACTTAGGAATCGGAATTCCAACTTTAGTTGCCAATTATGTTCGCACAGATATTTCAGTAGAATTTCAATCAGAAAATGGAGTTTTAGGTATGGGACCTTTCCCTTTTGAAGGAGAAGAAGATGCGGATATCATCAACGCAGGAAAACAAACCATAACAACTTTACCAGGAGCAAGTTTTTTCGACTCAGCATTTAGTTTTGGAATGATTCGTGCTCAAAAAGTAGATTTAACTATTTTAGGAGCGATGGAAGTTTCTGAAAACGGAGATATTGCCAACTGGAAAATCCCAGGAAAGATGGTAAAAGGAATGGGCGGCGCCATGGATTTAGTAGCTTCTGCAGAAAATATTATCGTTGCTATGATGCACGTAAATAAAGCAGGAGAATCGAAAATCTTGAAAAAATGTACGCTTCCTTTAACTGGTGTTGGTTGTGTGAAAAAAGTCGTTACTGAATTAGCGGTTTTAGAAATCACTCCAAAAGGATTCAAATTGTTAGAACGCGCACCAGGTGTTTCAGTTGAAGATGTAATAAAAGCAACAGAAGCCGATTTAATCATTGAAGGAGATATTCCTGAAATGAAAATCGATTAATAAATGAGTTTATAATTTTAAACCTGACAGGTTTCCAAAACTTGTCAGGTTTTTATATATTTTAAAGAAAATGAGCTTACCAAAAGTAATTTTAAAATCAGGTAAAGAAAAATCAATTCAACGTCGTCATCCTTGGATTTTTAGTGGTGCGGTTTATGGCGTAAGTCGTGAAATAAACGATGGCGAAATGGTTGATGTAGTCGATTCGAAAAACAATCATTTAGGAACTGGATATTTTAGTGATAAAGGAAGTATCGTAGTTCGTATTTTGACTTTCGGAGAGGAAACTTTTTCTGAGAACTTTTGGAAGGACAAACTACAATCGGCTTGGTATTTACGTACGCAAATATTGGATTTTGAAGTTACCAATGCTTTTCGTGTGATTCATGGAGAAGGCGATGGAATTTCGGGATTAATTATTGATTATTACGATAAAAATTGGGTTATTCAAGCGCATTCTACTGGCGTTTTTCTTCAAATGGAGCAAATCGCGGAAGCCATAAAATCAAATTTTACAGACTATTGCGAAACCATTTATTGCAAAAGCTCAGGAACTTTACCAAATACAGGAACTGATTATTTCTTATTCGGAAACAAAGTTGAAGCAGTTGCAAAAGAGAACAACATTTTGTTTTCTGTAAATTGGGTAGAAGGACAAAAAACAGGTTTCTTTTTAGACCAACGCGAAAACCGAAAACTTTTAGGCGAATTCTCAAAAGGCAAAAAAGTATTAAATACGTTTTGTTATACTGGTGGATTTTCCATTTATGCCATGAGTGCTGGTGCAGAATTAGTAACTTCGGTCGATATTTCTCAAAAAGCTGTGGACTTAGCAGAGAGTAATATGGAATTAAATTTTCCAAACGCTAATCACAAAGCAGTAGCTGACGATGTGTTCAATTTCATGAAAGAGCACACACAACAATACGATGTTATTGTTTTAGACCCGCCCGCTTTCGCGAAAAGCATCAAAAGCAAACATACCGCAACGCAAGCCTACAAACGTTTAAACATTGCAGGTTTAAAAGCCTTAGCTCCTAACGGAATTTTATTCACTTTCTCTTGCTCACAAGTTATTGATGATGTTTTGTTTTACAACACCGTTGCAGCCGCCGCTATAGAAACCGGAAGAAACATCCGAGTTTTACACAAATTAGAACAAGGTCCAGATCACCCAACGAATATTTATCACCCAGAAGGTCATTATTTAAAAGGTTTGGTTTTGTTTGTGGAGTAGATTTGAAAGTGTTCAGTTTTTCTCGCATAGTTTGTCATTCCGGAGGAATCTCATAGAATCAGTTTAAAACTTTTACTTATGATTAGATTTTTTAGCATCTTCTTTTTTACTCTTTTTTTGTTTAGTTGTAAACAAAAAACAGAATTAGTGCAAGCTGAAATAAAGTCTTTTGGTTTGAAGATAGATTTCAGACTTTATAATGACAGCACATACATTATGAAAAGAATTTATGAATTTGATTCAATTAAAAATGAAACTTTAGAGGGAAACTTTAAGTTGCAGAATGACTCCCTTGTTTGTTATGGTGATTTTAATTTCAATGGTTTTATAAAAAATAATTTTATTGAATCTAACCAAGAGTATGAAAAATATGAAATCATAAAGTCAAAAATTAAGTCGAATTCAAAAATTGATTTTAAAAGATTTCCAACATATACAACTTTTACATTTGATAAATCAAAAGAGTATAATCGTTTTAACGAAACTGCTATTCCTTATGAATTAACAGAAAATGATTTACTTAAAATCGATTCTATTTTACCTATTTGTATGAATAAAACAGAAAATTTTGAAGGTAAACAAAATGCCGATGATTATTCAAAACAATGTATAGCAACAAAAAACAGGAAAGGTGAAATAGAAGTTTGGGTTAATTGTGCATGTGATGGTATGTCAAAAGATTCATTCAAATATTTTATAGGTACAGTTCATGATGGTGGACCTTGTTTTTTTAAATTGAAAATAAATTTAACCAAAATTGAATGTTTTGATGTTTTTGTCAACGGGTCTTAAATAAAAAACCTGTAAGTCTTTCAACTCACAGGTTTCTTTTTTCTTGCTTCTTTTCTCTTTTTCTAAAACTAAAGATTCATAAAGAAATCATTTCCTTTATCATCGGTAATAATAAACGCAGGGAAATCTTTTACTTCAATTTTTCTCACCGCTTCCATTCCTAATTCTGGAAAATCTACTACTTCAACCGATAAGATGTTTTCTTTGGCTAAAATCGCAGCAGGGCCACCAATCGAACCTAAATAGAATCCGCCATGTTTTTTACAAGCATTCATTACGTCTTTGCTTCGGTTTCCTTTGGCTAACATAATCATGCTTCCACCAGCGGCTTGGAATTCGTCTACATAAACATCCATTCTTCCTGCGGTAGTTGGTCCAAAACTTCCTGAAGGCATTCCGTCTGGAGTTTTTGCTGGACCTGCATAATATACTGGGTGATTTTTGAAATACTCTGGCATTGGTTTTCCAGCGTCTAGCAATTCTTTGATTTTGGCATGAGCGATATCACGAGCTACAATCAAAGTTCCGTTTAATTTCAAACGAGTTTTAATTGGATATTTCGATAATTCTGCTAAAATTTCAGCCATTGGTTTGTTCAAATCAATTTCTACTGCTGGCTCTAAATGAGGCGCTGTTTCAGGTAAAAATTGCGCTGGATTGGTTTCCAATTGCTCTAAGAAAATTCCGTCTTTTGTGATTTTTCCTTTGATATTTCTATCTGCCGAACAAGAAACTCCCATTCCCACCGGACAAGAAGCTGCGTGACGAGGTAAACGAATCACACGAACGTCATGTGTTAAATATTTTCCACCAAATTGTGCTCCAATTTGACTTTCTTGACAAATGATTTGCACTCTTTTTTCCCATTCTAAATCGCGAAACGCTTGACCTGACATATTTCCAGAAGTTGGTAAATGGTCATAATATCCAGCTGATGCTTTTTTAACTGCTGCTAAATTCGCTTCCGCAGAAGTTCCACCAATTACAATAGCCAAATGATAAGGAGGACAAGCTGCTGTTCCTAAATCCATAATGCGCTCACGAACAAATTCGTCTAACGATTTTTCATTCAACAACGATTTTGTTTTTTGATATAAAAACGTTTTGTTGGCCGAACCACCACCTTTTGTTAAAAATAAGAATTCATACGAATTTCCTTTTTTCGCATAAATGTCGATTTGTGCAGGTAAGTTAGAGCCCGAGTTTTTCTCTTCAAACATCGAAATCGGAACAATTTGCGAGTAACGAAGATTTTTATTTTGGTACGTATTGTAAATTCCTTTTGACAACCATTCGCCATCATCAACTCCTGTATAAACGTTTTCACCTTTTTTAGCAACTACGATCGCAGTTCCGGTATCTTGGCAAGAAGGCAATTGACCTTCTACAGCTACAGCAGCGTTTTGCAATAAATTATAAGCAACAAAACGATCGTTGTCTGTCGCTTCAGGATCTTCGATAATGTTTCTTAATTTTTGTAAATGTGCCGAACGCAACATAAACGAAACGTCGTCCATCGCTTCTTGAGCTAGTAATTCTAATCCTTTTGGGTCAACCACTAAGATTTCTCTATCGCCAAGTTGCTCAACTTTTACGTAATCGGAAGTTAATTTTTTGTAGTGTGTATCGTCTTTTAAAATAGGATACGGGTCTTGATATAAAAAGTCCATTATGTGTATGTTTTGAAAGGTAAAGTTACGTAATGTTAATAGAATTTCGAAATTAACTATTTCTATATTTTATTATTGTTTGTGAAATTCTTCAAAACTCTTTTTTTCGCGTTTATATACTTTTTCTTTTGGAGTGATTTGATTTACTTTCCAAGTATTGTTTTTTAATGAAAAAGTTAAAGAATCTAAATACTCCACTATACCCATATCTTCTTTAGTTGAATCATTTTCATCAGGTGAAAAGTTGGTTCTTCTTGAAGTTATATAGTTTTTATTTGTTGGAAAGAATTCAACATAAGAACCCCAACCACTATCACTAAATTCCATAAATTGATATAGTAATTGAACGTTATTATTATTGGTATAAAATAAAAATCCATTCTGCTGATAGGCACAAGCAGGATATCCAATGTGGATTGTTTTTAAAGAAGGATTTAAACTATCTAAGTAAATTCCAAAAAATTCTGAATTTTCATCAAAGCCATTAATTTGAATTGTTTCTGAACCAATTTTTGATTTATTATTCCAAAAATCTAATTTCATTTCAACATTACAAATACTATCTTCATTAAACTTCTTTTCTAAAAGATTGACAACAACAAAATCACTTTTGTTATTTTCAAAATCAAAGAAAATAGTATCTAAAACTTCTTTGTTAGTTTCTTTAATTATCTTGTTTTCTTTTGCGATATTGTTTTTTGTAGAAACAATTTCCTCATTTTTACATGAAATAAAAATAAAAAGGGTTAAAATTATTATTCTCATCTAGCTTCATTTTAAAAAAACCAACTCGCCACAAAAATCGCTGTAATCACACAAATCAAATCTACTAAAAGCATCATTCCTAATGTATAGCGTGTGTTTTTCACGTTGATACTTCCAAAATAAACCGCAATTACATAAAAAGTAGTTTCGGCACTGCATTGGAAAATACAACTTAATCTTCCGGTTAAGGAATCTGGACCAAATTGTTTCATCGCATCAATCATAAAACCACGAGAACCACCAGAACTAAAAGGACGCAACATCGCCACAGGAAGTGAATCGGTAATTTCTTTGGCTACTCCAAGATGAGCAAATAAAAAAGAAATTCCGTTGGCGATAATTTCAAATAAACCACTATTTCTAAACAACGAAATCGCAACTAACATTCCCATTACGTATGGGAAAATTGTAACTCCAGTTTTTAATCCGTTATTGGCTCCTGCTACAAACGTATCGAAAATCGTTGTTTTTTGTTCTACGAATTTCTTTTCTTGAACGAAAGAAAATATCAAAGTTCCGCCAATTATTAAGATTAACAATAAGCCCGAAAGGTTTGAAGTAAAGTAATTTTTTCCAATTAAATCTAAACTGTTAACGTAGAATAATAATCCCACAATTGCTCCGATAACTCCCATTAAAACTGCTAATAAAGAAGCGCTTTTAAAATTAACACGTTGTTTAATTCCAACTAAAATGAAAGCGGCAATAGTTCCAACAAAAGACGTAATAATACATGGTAACATTACATCAGCAGGATTTGCAGCGTGTTCGGCAGCTCGATAACCAATGATTGACGTTGGAATTAATGTTAAACCAGCAGCATGCAAACACATGAACATGATTTGGGCATCACTCGCTCGGTCTTTGTCTTCGTTGAGTTCTTGTAAACTTTGCATGGCTTTCAATCCGAAAGGCGTTGCAGCTGAATCCAATCCTAAGAAGTTAGCAGAAAAATTCAATGTCATGTATGAAATCGATTCGTGGTTTTTAGGAATCGAAGGAAAAACTTTTGCAAATAATGGACTTAATTTCTTAGCCAATCTTTCCGAAGCTCCTGAAATGATAAGTAATTCCATAATTCCACAAAAGAAAGCTAAGTAAGCAATCAATGGCAGAATCAAATCAAACAAACTGCTTTTGGTCATAGGAAGTAGACCATCTGCTTTTTGTTTTCCGCTGTAGATTTTTACAGTTTGATTGTTGTAAACATAGGTAGTGTCTGCATCCTTTTCATTTTTGTTGATAATGAATGTTTTGTCTTCCGCTTTTTGGACACTATCTTGTACAAATTTTGGAACTTCTTTTAAATATTTTTCACCAATTAAAAAAGGTTCGCCTTGTTTACCATTCAGCACATAATCAATAGAATAATATTGCGATGAAAACAATCCGAATACAATAAAAAAGATAGATGATATAAATATTACCAGCCAAAATCTGCTTAAAACCATGTGTTATATTTTTTGTAAATGTAGTAAATCAAATTCAAGTACAATTTGAAAATTCGTGTTCAATTTATACATGAATAATTTCATCTTCAACCAGTAAATCTTCTCGTCTTAATCTTAAGAAAATTTGAGCTACTGCAATAACATCTTTTTCACAATAGGTGATAATTCGGTCGATGTCGTTTTCCACATAAAAAACGTGAGCTACTTCGCTACCGTCGATATCGTCTTTTGGAGAAGGAATTCCGAGCACTTTTGTAAGTAATTTTAAAGAAGTAAAATGTTTATAATCGCCAAATTTCCATAATTCTAAGGTGTCTAAATGCGGTACTTCCCAAGGTTTTTTACCGAATAAATTTAGTTTGTTAGGTAAAGCAATTCCGTTGATAATCATGCGTCGGGCTATGAATGGAATATCAAATTCTTTGGCATTATGACCGCATAAAACGTGTTGTGCTCCGTTGAAATGAGTATTTAATAGATTGGAAAAATCATTCAAAATTTTCTTCTCTTCACCCCAGAAACTAGTTACTCTAAAATTTCTAATATCGCCTTTATTGACAAAATAACCCACAGAAATAGTAATGATTTTCCCAAACTCTGCCCAAATTCCAGCACGTTCATAAAAATCTTCTGCCGAAACTTCGTCTTTGCGTTGGTATTGTGTTTTGTGTTCCCATAAATAACGTGTTTCTTCGTCTAAAATGCCATAATTTTGGTGTTCAGGAACGGTTTCAATATCTAAAAACAGAATGTTGTTTAAGTTAATTTTTTCAATCATTTTTGTATGGTTTATAGTTAATTTAGTTTCAAGTTAATCTATTTTCTTTTTTCTTGCATCTTTTTTCTTTTTCCCAACATTTCATAGGCTTCTTCAACATAAACATATAAATCTTCACTATGTGGATCATATGAAGTTTGTACACCTTTTAAATGTCCTAAACGCACAATTATTAAGCTGTCTTCTGGAATTACAATTACAAATTGCCCCAAATGACCACGCATGTAATATAAGTGTTTGCCTAAAAAGTTGTGCATCCACCAACCATAGCCATAATGAGGCGCTGCTTCAAAGCGAGGAGTGATGCATTTTTTCACAAAAGCACTATCTAATAATTGTTGACCATTCCATTTTCCGTTATTCAAATATAGCTTTCCAAAGCGGGCAAAATCTCTTGCATTACTAGCGATACAACAATAGGCTTTTTCAATTCCGTCAGGTGCTTCATCTAATTGCCAGAGCGCTTCATTTTCGGCACCCATAGGTTGCCAAAAGTTTTTTGAAACATAATCTGATAAATATTCTCCTGTTGCTTTTTCAATACACATGGCCAATAACTGAGTAGCACCACTTAGATATTTGAACGATTGCCCAGGTTTTTCGTTGATGTTCAATCCAAGGATTACTTTGTCTAAATCATTGTCAAAATAAGCACGGGTTACAATTGAAAATGGGCTATAATATTTTTCGTCCCAATTTAATCCTGAAGCCATTGAAGATAAATCGCCTACGGTTACTTCTTTTGCAAATTTTCCTTTTAATTCGGGAAAAAAGTCAATTACTTTTTGGTCTAAACTTTTTATTTTTCCTTCCATAATGGCTTTTCCTAATGCCATTGTAACCACGCTTTTTGCCATCGAAAAAGAATTGGTTTTAGAGTTTTTATCAAAACCATCAAAATAGCTTTCATGCCAAATACTATCATTTTTAATAATTAAATAGGCAATAGTTTTGAGCTCTTTGTGTGCTTTTTGTAAATTTTGTGTAGCAGGAACAGAGTTGTAATCGGAAGCAATTGCCCAAGGTTGCGCAGTACCTTTTTTGATTTCGCGATTGGGAAATTCTTTATAATCTTCTAAAAAAGCTGTGGTATAACCTTTGAAATAAATTGTTTTTACGGCACGAAGCAAATAATCTACATCAAAAATATACATCAAAACAATAATAGCAGCAAAAACAATTGCGAACCATTTTAGGAATTTTAGCAGGAATTTCATTTACTAATTTTATAAGATAGTTTTTATAAAAGTAGGAAAAAGTTAGAATGAATTTAAAAAAACTAAAACAAACTTTCTTGTTTCACCGGATTTTCATGTTCCAACAACCATTTTTTGCGCCACAAGCCTCCAGCATATCCAGTTAAAGAACCATCAGAACCAATAACACGATGGCACGGAACTACAATCCAAAGCGGATTTTTTCCATTAGCCGAAGCCACTGCTCGAATTGCTTTTACATCACCTAATTTTTTCGAAAGATCTAAATATGAACAAGTTTTACCGAAAGGAATGTTCAACAATTCTTGCCAAACTTTTTGCTGAAAATCAGTTCCAGAAGGATTAAGTTTAAAAGAAAAATCAGTTCTTTTTCCTTCAAAATATTCTTGTAGTTGTGTAACAGCTTCTTTTAATGCTTTAGGCGTTTTAGATGAAATTTCGATTTCTTCATTCATCACATGAATTTTTGAAATGCCGTTTTGATCACCACAAATTTCAGCAAATCCTAAAGGGGTATTTATAATTACTGTTTCCATAGAGTAAATATAAAAAAAACCACCTGAAATACAGATGGTTTTTTTAAGATGTAAAAAAGTTGAATTATAATTATGATTTAATTTCTACTTTCTTATCAGTTGCTGGTGCAGCAGTGTCAATTACTTTTCCTTTAAAAGATAAAGTTTTAACGTTTTCAACACCACCTTCATTTGTCATTACAGTAACTGATTTTTGAAAAGGCGCTACAGAAGCAGCGTTAAATGTTGCAGCAACCATACCTTTTTCTCCTGGTTTAATAGGTGTTTTAGTATAGTTTGCAGCTGTACAACCACAAGCTGGTTTTACATTTGTAATTAAGATTGTTTCTTTTGTATTGTTTGTGAAAGTAAATTCATAAGTTGCAGGAACTCCTTTTGGAATATCTCCAAAATCATGAATTTCTTTATCCCATTTAATTGCAGATTGTTTTGGTGCAGCCGCAGGTGTTACAGTTGCAGCAACTGGAGCTTGAGTAGCTTTTGCTGTTTCGATTTTAGCATCTTTAACTTGAGCAAATGAAGCACTTGCAAGAAATAATGCAACGATTGATAATTTAATTGATTTCATACCTTATTATATTTTAGTTATTTTAATTTTGTGTTACAAAGCTATGCAAACAAAAAAAAGTAGTTGTTAATCAGATTCAAATGATTGTTAACAAGTTGTTAATGGTTGTTTTTTGCCATTCAATTTTTGTAATATCGGGGTCAATATGAAATTTAATAGACTAAATACAGTAATCTTTATTGGGTTTTTAGCCATTGTAGGTGTTATTATCATGCAGTTGTTTTTACTCAATCAAGCGTATATTTTTGAAAAAAGAGATACAGAAGACAAAATCCATTTTGCGTTGCAAGATGTGGTGGAAAAAATCTATCGAGATAATAAATCGGAATTACCAGTTGCTAATCCTATAAAAAAGGTAAGTGAAAACTATTTTATTGTAAATGTAAATGATGTTTTTGAAAACAGAATTTTAGAACATTATTTAAAAACAGAATTTGATAAAGTAAAGTTAGAATTAGATTTTGAATATGCTATTTATGATTGTAGTTCAGAATCTATGGTATATGGAAATTATATTTCGATAGACGGAACTCCGTCAAAGGTTTGTGAAGATTGTTTTTCTAAAAACACAGATTTAACCTATTATTTTGCTATTCGTTTCCCACATTTAAAACAAAGTTATTTTACAAGTTTGAGCCAATATTGGGTGTTTACAGCGGTTTTATTTTTAGTGCTTATTATTTATGTGTATTCTGTTTTTTTAATGTTACAACAAAAAAGATATACAGAATTGCAAAAGGATTTCATCAACAATATGACGCATGAATTTAAAACACCTTTAGCATCAATATTAATTGCATCAAATTATGCCAACACTCAAAATGAAATAAAAGACAATCCAAAGTTGTCAAAATACATGCAAATTATTATCAATCAAAGTAATAAACTAAATCAGCATATAGAAAAGATTTTATATGTGGCTAAAACAGATAGTAATCAAATTGTGCTTGAAAAAACTAAGGTTGATGTTAATTCAGTTTTAGAATTAGTTAAAGAAAATATTTTACTAAAGCATCAAAAAAGCATCCAAATAGATATTTTATTAGAAAAAAAATATTTTGTTATGGCCGATGAATTTCATTTTTATAATCTAATTTATAATGTGATAGATAATTCGGTTAAATATGCTGAAAACGAAGCAAGCATTCAAATTAAATCGAACGAAACAAATAAAGGTTTGTTTTTAAATTTTTCAGATGATGGCGTTGGTATTCCAGAAAAAGATTTGCCGTTTGTTTTTGATAAATTTTATAGAGTTGCACGTCAAGACAATAAAGATATTGAAGGGTTTGGAATAGGGTTGTCTTATGTTAAACGTGTTTGTGAATGGCACAAATGGAATGTTTCAGTTAAAAACAATGACGACAAAGGAATTACAGTTTCAATTCAAATAAACAAAAACGATTATGAGTAAAAAACGAATTTTATATGTAGAAGACGATGAAACTTTAGCGTTTTTAACAGCTGATAATTTAGAGCAACATTTTGAAGTTTCACATTGTAATAATGGCAAGGAAGCTTTTCAATTATTTTGTAGTACACCATTTGATTTGTGTGTTTTAGACATTATGTTGCCCGACATGGATGGTTTTGAAATTGCAACAGAAATTAGAAAACGTAATCAAGAAATACCAATTATTTTTCTATCAGCAAAAACCATGAAAGAAGACAGAATAAAAGGTTTAAAACTTGGTGCTGATGACTATTTAGTAAAACCATATTCTATAGAAGAATTGATTTTAAAAATAGAAATATTCCTTAATCGAAGCCAAAAATCAACAGATAAACCGGCTTTAAAAAATTATACATTTGGTAGTTTTCATTTTGAACCAGAAAATTATTTATTAAAAAATGACACTCAAAAAATAACACTGACGGAGCGTGAAGCCTCGTTATTGCAATTGTTTTTAGATAATCCTAATACGGTTTTAAAAAGAGAAAAAATTTTAATAGCACTTTGGGGAAGTGACGATTATTTTTTAGGCAGAAGTTTAGATGTTTTTATCTCAAGATTACGAAAAATTATAAAAGAAGAAACCCACGTAAGAATTGAAAACATTCCTCGCGTGGGCTTTAAGTTAGTGGTAGAATAAAAATTATTCTATACTCATCATATACGTTTCAAGAGCTTTTCGATCTTCTTCTGACATGGCTTTTGTAATTACAAAATTAGCTTTCATAATCTCATATTGAGAAGGATCAACTAATGGTTCTCCTTCGCCATTAATAAAAGAAGCAATACTAGCATTTTTTTCTTTATAGGTTTTTGCAATGTCTTTAATTGCAGGACCTACAGTTTTTGCATCAGCTTTATGGCAGGTTGCACAAGTTCCTTTTCCTTCAAAAAGTTCTTGTCCTTTTGCTAATAATGGGTCACTAGCAGTTTCAGGTTGAGCCGCTGTAGTTTCAGTTGTTTCATCAACAGTGTTGCCCATTGCGTCAGTTTCTTTTTTGTCTCCACAATTAGACACCGAAATTGCTAAAGCAAAAGCAGCTAAGGATTTTAGTACGAGTTTCATTTTGATAAAATTTAGAAATATCGATAAAATTACAATATCACAAGCATATAGAATGTGATAAATGTCACACAAGAAAAATGTCTATTTTAACAATTTAACAATATCCTTTGCAAAATAGCTAGCGATAATATCTGCGCCTGCTCTTTTAATAGCAGTGGTTTGTTCTAACATTACTGCATCGTGGTCTAGCCAACCTCTTTCAGAAGCGGCTTTTATCATCGCATATTCACCAGAAACTTGATAAACAGCCACCGGAACTTCTGACATGTTTTTTACTTCGCGAACAATGTCTAGGTAAGAAATTCCAGGTTTAACCATTACAATATCTGCTCCTTCTTCAATATCCATTCGGGTTTCTCTTATAGCTTCCAAACGGTTGTGGTAATCCATTTGGTATGTTTTTTTATCTTTCGGAATATCAATTAAATCTACTGGAGCACTATCTAAAGCATCTCGAAATGGACCATAATGCGCCGAAGCATATTTCGCACTGTAGCTCATAATTCCTGTATTTATGAACCCATTATTTTCTAATAACTCGCGCATTTCTAAAATTCTTCCATCCATCATATCACTTGGCGCTACAAAATCGGCTCCTGCTTGTGCGTGCGATAATGCCATTTGAGCCAGAAATCCAGAAGTTTCGTCATTTAAAATCATTCCGTTTCCTACAATTCCATCGTGACCATACACAGAATAAGGATCAAGAGCCACATCTGTCATTACAATCATTTCTGGAACAGCGTTTTTTATCACTTTGATAGCGCGTTGCATTAATCCGTTTGGATTTAATGCTTCTACACCTTTATTGTCTTTTAAATTATCGGGCACTTTTACAAACACTAAAACTGATTTTAAACCCATTGCCCAAAGTTCTTTTACTTCTTTTTCTAACAAGTCAAGGCTATATCTGTAATAATTAGGCATAGAAGGAATTTCATCCTTTACACCTTTTCCTTCCACTACAAAAAGAGGTACTAGAAAATCATTTGGTGATAATATGGTTTCACGAACTAATGAACGAATACTTTCATTGGTTCTTAATCTGCGGTTTCTTCTAAGTGGGAACATTATGGTTTGAAATTTGATGTATAAATATAAATGTAATTTTGGAGTGGTAAAGTTAACTATTTTTACCGAATTCTTTCCTTTTAAAAACAGTGTATGTGTTAATTAAATCTTATTTTTGCAACATGAAGAACATGATTTTTCTTATTATTTGTCTTTTACTAACGGGTTGTTTTGAAGTAACAGAAAAAATCAAACACAACAATAATCAAAGTGGTGATTATAGTTTAGTGGTAGATTTTTCAAGTTCGTGGTTAAAAACCAAATCTGCAATTCTATTAGAAGAAGTAGATGGAGTAAGTATTCCTAGCGAAGAAGAAATTAAAACAAAGTTGGCTCAATTTAGAGCAGATGCTTCTAAAATTAAAGGCGCTTCTAAAATTTCTACTTCGTATGACTTTAGCAATTATGTTTTTAAGATCAACTTTTCTTATAATTCTTTAGAAACATTAAATGCAGTTTTAAATACCATTGACAAGAAAAATAATTTTGTTCATTTTAAAAATAATAATGGAAAATTTGAACGAATCGCATCGTATCCTTTACCAAAAAATTTAATCAAAAACGACGATAAAAAAGAAGATTTACTTAAAGCAAATATTACTGCAGTATATACTTTTGATAAAGATGTGGCTACAGTTCAAAACCCAAATAGTAAACTTTCAAAATCAAAAAAAACAGTCTTTTTAAAACAAAACATTTGGAATGTTTTAAACAATAATAACCTAATGAATAATGCCATTAGTTTCAATCCTTAATTTATATGAAAAAGTTTTTTTATTTATTTCTAGTTCTTCCAACAGTACTTTTTAGTCAAAAAAATCAAGAAAAACACGATTATTTTGTGCAGTTCAATACGCCTCAATTTGCTAAAAAAGTAAATATTGATGAATTATTTAATCATAAAGCGTTTAAAAGTTTTAATCGAGAAAGTTCAGACTTTAAACTGAATGATTTTATTTCGTTTATAGATAAAACAAAACCAGTTGTTATTCATGGTAATTTTACAGATAGTATTGCGTATTATCAAATAACATTCCCTTTGAAAGATGCAAAAGGCTTGAAAAATTTTATTCAAAAAAGAATTGATAATAACAATCTTGATACTTCAGATTCAATTCCAAGTACAATACAAACACATTCAAAATATGCTGTTTATTCGCCAAAAAATGAAGACTATTCATTGGCTTGGAATAATAACAATTTCATTATTTATGGACTTGTAGAAAGCAATTACACGCCAGTTTATGATTATGGTTTAGCAGCAGATAGTACTGCTGTTGCTTACGATGAAGAATATTATGAAGAAGGAGTAGAAGATGCGCCTATAGAAGTAGTTGAGATTGAAGAAGCAACGGATGATGCGCCACCTGCAATTGAAGAAGTGGTTCTAGAGAAAAGATTAGCAGATGATACAGCTGTTAAAGTTTATGGAGATGTACAAGAAGACGAGGAACAAGAATATGAAGAGGCACCAGTTGCAGTTGAGGCATATGATAATTCATATTATAACAAATGGTTAGAAGAGAGTAGAAGAGAACAAGAACAAGCGCGAAGAGAAAAACAAGAAAAACAAGAAGAACAAATTGCACTTTTGTTTGAAAATGAATTTCAATTTCCAACTTCAAATAAGATTAATGCAAAAGCAGATATTTCTTCATGGGTTGATTACCAGTCAGTTTACGGAAAAATGAGTTCGATTAATTATTTATTCAGAACATTTTCGCCAAACGCTAATGCTACCTCATATGAAAACACCGTAAAGGGAATGAATGTTGATTTTTATTTTGAAAATGATAAAGCGAGAGTTGAACAAACGGTAGAATACTCGCCATCTTTAGCAAAAGTTATGCAGAAAATTATTGCTAGAAAACCAAATAAAAATATTTATAATTATTTCCCAAAAGAAACGCCTTTGGCTTATATGACATATCATTCAAGCACAGAAGAAGTTTTGAAAAGCTATCCAGAAATTACAGAACAAATTTTAGCAAACTTGCCATTTGACAAACAAGACACCGAAATCATCACCGATTTAGTAAGCACAATTGTTGATGAAGAAGCAACGGCAACACTTTTTGACGGAGATATTTCTATGTTTTTGCATAGTATGGAACCGTATGAATATAAGTATACAGGATATTCTTATGATGAAGATTACAACCAAGTTAAGGAAGAAAAAACCATTACTAAAACAAGACCTGTTTTCACAATGATTATGACATCAACTCATCCAACAATGGGTGATAAACTGTTGAATTTGGGTGTAAGAAAGAATGTTTTAGTAAAAGAAAACAATTATTATGTAATTAAGGAATTTACAGAAGTTGGAAAAATAGCATTACTAAAAGACGGAGATGTTTTTGTAATTACAAATGGATTAAATTACTTGAACAATGGAGCAAAATCAAATTTTTCTAAACAAGTAAAAAAAGATTTAGGCAAAAATTATATGTACGGAAATTTTGATGTACAACGTTTTATGAAAAGCTTATTGTTGAGCGAAGATTTTGGAAGAGAAACCGAAAAAATGTTAAAAGTGAGCAATCAATTTAAGAATATTGAATTCAAATCTTCAAACAAAATAAATGATAATAAAATGAAAGTTGAAATGGAAATGAATTCAAACTTTTCAGATAAAAACATTATTTTACAAACTTTAGATTTAGTAGATTATTTAAACTAAACGCAAATTTGTAATAAAATTAAAAGCACTAATTCTAAATGGAGTTAGTGCTTTTTTTTAATTTCATTTTCTTATTTACTTTTTCGTAAAGTTTTTTTACTTTTTTTGGCGGATTAAATCGATATCCAAGTGTAAATTTGAACGTTGAGAAATTATCATTCAATCTAATTTTCGCATCTGTATCTTGAACAAAATCAGTAAAATTCAAATTAATAAAGCTAAAAAATGAATCCACATTATACCCAATTTTAAAACTTCCCGTTACTTCATATAAAGATGAAAAATCGCCATCCACATCGTTAAATCCAAAACCAGGTGAAAGTCCAGCTGAAACCAAAAATTTTTCTTTAATAACTAAATTATAAAAGTAAGAAGCTGAAAGCGTTGCTAAATAAACATCACTATGTTCGCCACCACTTCCGTTGTTAAGGTCAAAATTGGTATAATAAAAACTAAAATTCGGAATAAAACTTCCTGCGCTTTTGGTTTGCCATTCTTTTTGATTGGCAATGGTTTTAAACGAAAATTTATCATTAAAAACATAAGAAGTTGTTCCGCCAATTTTTGTAGTTCTTAATCGAGGTAGAAAAACGGTTACATCATCTTCTACATAAAATCCTTTTTGATTAATGAATATAATGGACTGCATCCATTTTTTATGATAAAAACGAGTGCTAATGGTAAATAATTTTGAACCCGAATTATCTTTGTTTTCCTCAAAAAACTTTGGCGAAAATCCATAACTAACATCAATAAATTTATAACTAAGATTGGCGCCAATTTGTGCTTTTCGGTTGGGAATTAAGCTCAAGTGTTTGTTTTCGCCGCCAGAATCAAACAGAAATTAAAAACTGTTAGAAGTGTCTATAAAATATAAACTACTGGTTACTTTTTCGTCATAAGATTTAAAAAAAGGAGTGGACAAAGAATCATTTTGAGCCACTCCTAAAATAGTTCCTAAGCAAAAAAATATGTAGCTTAATTTTATATCCATTCAATTGGTTTTGCTAATACTTTTAGTAATTTTTCTTCCTCGCTTCCTGGTTCAGGATGATGGTCATACACCCATTGTACATGTGGTGGTAAACTCATTAGAATACTTTCAATTCTGCCGTTGGTTTTTAGGCCAAAAAGTGTGCCTTTATCGTGAACTAAATTAAATTCCACATAACGACCACGACGAATTTCTTGCCACGTGCGTTGTGCATTCGTATAAGGCAAATCTTTCCTTCTTTCTACAATTGGAACATACGCTTGTAAGAAAGAATTCCCAACTTCTGACACGAAATTGTACCAATCTTCCATAGACATTTGCTCAGTTGCTTTTAAATAATCGAAAAACAAACCGCCAATTCCACGAGCTTCAAATCGATGTGCGTTCCAAAAGTATTCGTCACATTTCTTTTTATAGTTCGGATAAAATTCAGGGTCATGTTTGTCACAAGCGGTTTTACAAGTTTGATGAAAATGTTTGGCATCTTCTTCAAACAAATAATATGGTGTTAAATCTTGTCCGCCACCAAACCATTGGTTGATGATATTACCGTTTTCATCATACATTTCAAAATAACGCCAGTTTGCGTGAACGGTTGGCACCATCGGATTTTTCGGATGAATTACTAAACTTAATCCGCAAGCAAAGAAATCCGCTTCTCCAACACCAAACATTTTTTGCATGGTATCTGGCAATTTGCCATGAACGGCTGATATGTTTACACCGCCTTTTTCAAAAACGTTACCGTTTTCAATTACACGTGTGCGACCGCCACCACCTTCTGGTCGTTCCCAAATGTCTTCTCTAAATTTAGTACCACCATCAATGTCTTCTAATCCTTTACAGATTCGATCTTGAAGGTTTTGTATGTATTGGTAGAATTTATTTTTCAATTTGAAAGTGTTTTTTTCGAAGTTTTATTATCACAATAATTCCAACAATAACTAATGTAATGATTAATCCTATGATTAGTTTGTTAGATATTTTATCTTCGTTTTTAGTAATTCTATTTGGATTATTTTGAGTAACATTATTTTTATTTATTGAATTAGTCTTTGCATAAAAATTTTGTGCGAATTCAACATCTAAATCTTTGTTTTCAATAACCCAATTTGTTTCTTTCTTTTCAATTTCAGCATATCTTTTTTCTCCAATTTCAATACCTTTTTTAACTTCTTTAAGTAATTCTTCATAAGTGTTTTTGTCACGTTCCTGCATACTTAAAAACATTTGAATGTTTTCTTTGGTTTTGAGAGAAACTGAACCAGCATTGTATAAATCAGAAGCCATAAATGCCATAGCTGCTAATCTTTTAGCACTAGGTGTATCATATGACTCATTAAGTAAAACATCTCCAAGAGCATTTAAAAGAACAGGTGAATTATAATTGCCAAAACGCATCATACCTAAAATTCCTTTTACAGCTTTTTTAATTTCATCTTCAGGGAGAAAATCTTTCGTTAAATTATTTTTGGTTTTGTATTTTTCTAATAAAAAGATGTAAAAATTATTAGATTCAGACTTCTTTTTTTGGGTTGATAGAATAAATTCAACAAGATATTTTTGATATATTTCTCTACCAAAGTGTGCCTCAGGATTTATTTTGATAGCTTTATTAATAAATTTTAATCCTTCTTCAAATTGTCCGTCATGGATATAAAAAGTACCAAGGTTAGCGAATGTTTCATATAAATTTGGAGCAAATTTTTCCTTAAGCTTCATAAGTTCAATAGCTTTTTTATCATTTCCTAATTTTGAATATGCTACTGCTAAATCATCAAAAAGCAAAGGATCTTTACTTCCTTTGTCAATTTGAGGTTGAATTCTCGCAATTCGCCATTGGTAATATGAATTGGAATGCCTATCAAAATTTCCAGTCATTAATTCAAAAGCATCCGGAAATTTTTGTTTTTCCATTGCATAAGTGTCTCTATCCCAAAGACATGCATTAATAAAGTTTGAAAAGAATAAAACAAATACAGTTAAAATTACTCTCATTATAAAACATTTTTATTTTTGATACTCCTTCACCGCCTCAACAAAAGCCTTAGCATGGTCTACAGGAATGTTTGGTAAAATACCATGACCTAAGTTGACGATGTATTTGTCTTTTCCGAATTCGTCGATCATTTCATGAACCATTTTTTTGATGGTTGGGATTGGCGATAACAAACGACTTGGGTCGAAATTCCCTTGTAAGGTAATGTCACCACCAGTTAAATAGCGTGCATTTCTTGGCGAACACGTCCAATCTACTCCTAAAGCTGATGCTTTTGATTTTGACATTTCATTTAAAGCAAACCAACACCCTTTTCCAAATACGATGACTTCCGTTTCTTCAGCTAAAGCTTCCACAATTTGGTTGATGTATTGCCATGAAAATTCTTGATAATCTACTGGAGAAAGCATTCCGCCCCAAGAATCAAAAATTTGAATGGCATTACAACCTGCTTTTACTTTTTCTTTCAAATATAAAATCGTGGTATCGGTAATTTTTTGTAATAATAAGTGAGCTGCTACTGGATTTGAAAAACAAAATCCTTTAGCCGTATCAAAACTTTTAGAACCTTTTCCTTCTACTGCATAACAAAAAATCGTCCATGGTGAACCAGCGAAACCAATTAATGGCACTTCGTTGTTCAACATTTCTTTGGTTAGTTTTACTGCATCCATTACGTAACCTAACGTTTCGTGAATATTCGGCACAAAAACTTGATTTACTTGTTCAGCAGTACGAATCGGATTTGGAATTATCGGACCTAAATTGTCTTTTAATTCTACATGAATTCCCATAGCTCTTGGCACTACCAAAATATCTGAGAATAAAATAGCTGCATCCGGTTTTACAATACGAATGGGTTGCACGGTAATTTCAGCTGCTAATTCTGGCGTTTCGCAACGGGTGAAGAAATCATATTTATCGCGTAATGCTCTAAATTCTGGCAAATATCTTCCGGCTTGACGCATCATCCAAACAGGTGGGCGCTCAACAGTTTCTCCTTTTAATGCTCTTAAAAATAAATCGTTTTTAATCATTTTTGATTGCTTTAGGCTTTAAGCAATAAGCTATAAGCGTTTATAATAATGTATTACTTCGTTAATTACATTTTCAACAGTGGGTTGTGATGCAATTACAATGTTTTTTGTTCTATTTTCTAATGCTTTTGCCGTGGTTGTACCGATACAAAAGCAAATTTCGTTTGTTATTTTATTACTTTCTAAATAGCTATTTACAGCTGATGGGCTAAAAAATAATAATGCGTCTATTTTCTGTTCGATTTTATATGGTTTTAATATGGTTTCATAAACAACTATTTCATTAAATGTGATATTGTTTTTGATTAGCATATTTGGCAACTCGTCTCTTCTAATATTGCCGCAAAAAAACGTGAAACTTTCTGCACAATAAATCGATGTAATAATTTCAGCTAAATCTGTACTATATTCTTTGTAAACTAAAACTTTAAATCCATTTTTCTCTAAAAGTGCTTTTGTTTTTAATCCCACACAAAAAGCATTTTTTTTCTGAAGTTCCGGAATTAATTCAGGATATTTTAATACACTTTCAACAGTATTTTGACTACTAAAAATTAAATTATCGTTAATTAGTTTTGCTTCAAAATCTTTGCTTTTTATTTGAATAAAATCTTTTTCAGCGAAGCAAAACTTTTTATCTAAAAATAGTTGCTTCTGATTTTGTAAAAGCGTTTTAGTAGATAGTATATTGATGGAGTTTGGCACGAACTATTTTTTTAAGACGGTTCTAATTTTTTCCATTAACTGAGTCCCACCGTTATCTAAAATCTCTTGCGCTGAATTAAATCCTAGTTTTTTCCATTCTGAAACCGCAACTTTTGTTTCAATTGCTAATTTTTCTTTTCCATCAATTGAGAGTAACACACCTTTAAAATCAATGATATCTTCATCTTCATTATAATTTGCAATAGCTCCAATAGGTGCTGTGCAACCGCCTTCAAGTGTTTTTAAAAACTGTCTTTCAATATAAGTACAAATTTCAGTTTCTATGTGGTTTAATTGAGAAACTGCATCAATGGTATAATTATCGTTTGCCATAGCAACAACTACCATTGCGCCTTGTGCAGGAGCTGGAATCATCCAATCTAAATTGATAAAACTATCTGGTTTTAAGTTTATTCTTTCTAAACCAGCAGCAGCAAAAACAGCACCGTTCCAATCGCTTTCATTTAACTTTTGCATACGTGTATTTACATTGCCACGTAAATCTACTACATTGTGATTTGAATATTTATTTAACCATTGTGCTTGTCTGCGTAAGCTTCCAGTAGCGATAGTTCCTTCCGAATTTAAAAAATCTAAATTGCCTTTGTGAACTAAAATATCAAGAGTATTAGCTCTTTCTAAAACGGCTGCTTGAATAATTCCGATAGGTAATGCTGTAGGAACGTCCTTCATTGAATGAACTGCAATATCCACTTGACCATTTAACATAGCTATGTCTAATGTTTTGGTGAAAATTCCTGTAATACCAAGTTCATATAGCGGCTTGTCTAGAATAATATCTCCTTGTGATTTTACAGCTACTATTTCTGTTTTGTAGCCTAAATCATTTAGTTTTTTTTGAACAGTGTGTGCTTGCCAAAGTGCTAGCTCGCTATCACGAGTTCCTATTCGAATTGTTTTATTCATTATTTTGCAAGCGTTTCAATTTGGAAAATTTTTTCAATCCATTCAATACTTTCATCTACCATTGTTTCGTCATCTTTTAGATGATTTGCAAAATGGTTCGTAATTTTTTGAATAATGCGAGCGCTAATTAATTCAGCTTGTTCTTCGTCAAAATTAGCTATTTTTTTTCGTTGAAAATTTAATTCTCCGTCTTTAATTGAATTTAATTTTGCTTTTAATGCGTGAATTGTTGGAGCAAACTTACGTTGCTTTGTCCAAGCAATAAATTCATCTTTTATTTCTTCAATAATAGCTTCTGCGGCAGGAATATGTTTTTTTCTGTTTTCTAATGTTTCATCTGTCATTTGCGCTAGTTGGTCCATGTGGACTAAAGTTACACCTTCCAAATCTTTTACGTTTTCATGTACGTTTTTTGGAATAGACAAATCAAGAATCAAAAGTGGTTTCTTTAGATTTAAAATGGCTTTATCTACAGTTGGGTTTTGTGCTCCAGTGGCAACAACAACAACGTCAGCTTTTTGAAGTTCTAATTGCAAATCAGCATAATCTTTTACAATTACATTTAATTTTTTTGCAATTTTCTCAGCTTTATCTTTGGTTCTATTAATTAATGTAATTTGTTCGTGTTTGGTATGTTTTACCAAGTTTTCACAAGTATTTCTTCCTATTTTTCCTGTACCAAAAAGTAAAATGTTTTTTGAGGCAATGTCTTCTACATTTTTAAAAATATATTGTACAGATGCAAAAGAAACAGAAGTTGCACCAGAAGAAATTTCGGTTTCGGTTTTAATTTTTTTGCTGGCTTGAATCACAGCATTTACTAGACGCTCTAAAAACGAATTTACTAAATGTAGTTCTTTACTTTGTACAAATGCATTTTTAAGTTGGCTGATAATCTCAAAATCGCCTAGAATTTGACTATCTAACCCAGTTCCTACGCGAAACATGTGTGAAATAGCCTCATGATTTTTATATACAAATGCTACTCTTTGAAAATCTTCAACGGTTCCTTGACTGTTTTCGCAAAGCAATTTGATTAATTGAAAGGGATGTTGCGCAAAACCATATATTTCGGTACGATTACATGTTGAGGTAACCACTAAACTCTCTAAGCCTTCTTTTTTTGCTTGATGTAATAAGTTAATTTTAGACTTTTCATCTAAACTAAACTTACCTCTCATTTCTGCATCGGCTTTTTTATAACTTAAGCCAACAGCATAGAAAGTAGGATGCTTTGCAAATGTGTTGTTTTCCATATTTTATACTCTTCCCTAAAAGTTAAACAAAATTATTAGTAAACAATTTATAAAAGTAACGCTTAAAGTACTTTTTATGTCGCTCAAAGATATTTTGTATAATAATTGTCTTTTTAGCGTTATTTCTTTTAAATTTGTAGCAAAATCAAGTGTTTCGAATTTTATTATATAGAATAATTCTAAATAACAATTTGATTTTGTTTTGAAATTATATACGTAAAAATATCGCTATGGGTTCTCAAGAAGAAATAAAAATTGAAAATGACTTTATCTTATTGCGTTTTCAAAATGATGGAACTTCGGTTTATAAAGTTGAACGACCTGTAAGTCAGGGGCTTATTCAGTTCCATTTTGGCATTAAAGGAAAGGGAAAATTTATCTTTAATCAAGGAAATTATGCTTTAGATTTAAAAGAAGAAAAGGCGCTTTTATTTTATAATCCACAAAAAGAATTGCCGTTACATTTAGAATTAGCACCAAATACTTGGGTAATTTCGGTTATTATTTCCATCAAAAAATTCCATGGTTTGTTTTCTTCTGAAGCAGAAAATATTCCGTTTTTAAGTGATGATAATAAAGATAAAAAATATTATAAAGAAACAGATATTAGTCCATCAATGGCTATTGTTTTGAGTCAATTGTTTCATTATAATTTGAATCCGTCGATAAAAAATTTATACTATAAAGGCAAAGGCTATGAATTATTGAGCTTATATTTCAATCGTTCTGAAGACCCGAATGCAGAACAATGTCCGTTTTTAATTGATGAAGAAAATGTGTTAAAAATCAAAAAGGCCAAAGAAATTATCATTCAAAACATGGCAGAACCCCCTGGATTAGAAGAGCTTTCGGAACAAGTAGGGTTAAGTCTTAAAAAGTTAAAAATGGGTTTCAAACAAATTTATGGAGACACAGTCTATGGCTTTTTGTTTGATTACAAAATGGATTATGCGCGTCAATTACTTGATAGTGGTTCATATAATGTAAATGAAGTAGGATTAAAAATTGGTTATAGTACTGGAAGTCATTTTATTGCAGCTTTTAAGAAAAAATTTGGGACGACTCCAAAGAAATACTTGATGAATTTGAATACTAATGTGTAAAACCAATTCGTATCAATTTCGTATATCATACCATCAATAAAAAATAACAATATTAAAAAGTAAAAAAAGTAGATTGTATACTTTTATAAAAAAATAAATTGCCATATGAAAGGAGTATTATTAGTAAATTTAGGTTCGCCAGAAAGCCCAACAGCAAAAGATGTAAAACCGTATTTAGATGAATTTTTAATGGATAAATATGTCATAGACGTTCCATTTTTACTACGTGCTTTGTTAGTTAGAGGAATTATTTTACAAACACGTCCAAAAAAATCAGCTGAAGCCTATGCAAGAATCTGGACCAGCGAAGGTTCTCCTTTAATTGTGATTTCTAAAAAAATGCACCAAAAAGTGCAACAGTTAGTTGATGTTCCAGTTGCTTTAGCCATGCGTTATGGAACTATGACCATTCAAAAAGGATTACAAGAATTAAAAGATCAAGGTGTGACCGAAGTGATGCTTTTACCTTTATATCCACAACACGCAATGGCTTCAACCACCACAATTGTTGTGTTAGCGGAAGAATTACGTCAGAAACATTTTCCAGAAATGACATTTACAAATGTTCCAGCGTTTTATAATAAACCTGATTTTATTCAGGCACTAGCAAATTCAATTAAGAAACATTTAGAAGGATTTGATTATGACCATTTATTATTTTCATATCACGGAATCCCAAAACGACATATTCGTAAAACGGATGTAACGAAATTACATTGTACAATTGATGGCTCGTGTTGCAACACGCCTTCGCCAGCACACGAATTTTGCTACCGTCATCAATGTTATGAAACCACTAAACAAGTTGTAAAATTATTAGGAATTCCAGAAGGGAAATACAGTCAAACCTTTCAATCTCGCTTGGCAGGTGATAAATGGTTAACACCTTATACTGATGTTGAAATCAATAAAATGCCAGCACAAGGCATTAAAAAATTAGCGGTTGTAACACCTGCTTTCGTGGCGGATTGTTTAGAAACGTTAGAAGAAATTGCAATGGAGGCTAACGAACAATTTTTGCATCATGGTGGTGAAGAGTTTATGGCAATTCCATGTTTAAATGATGAAGACGAATGGTGCGGTGTGGTTGCTAATTGGATTGAGGATTTTAAAAGAAAATAGAATATAAATGAAAGAAAATAGACTATTAAAAATATCCGCTTTGTTTTTTGTGAGTTTAATTGTTTTTGGTTGTAGTTCAATTAGAATCAATGAAGTACAAAGAAGATTTATTCTCGAAAATAAAGGGGAAAAGAAATATTTTTTGATAGAATATATTAATAAAAATAGAAATTTAATTGGAGAAGTGCCAACTTTAATAATTAATAAAAAAGATGGACAAGAAATTATTCGTTCAGATGAAAAATTTGATTCAAGACTTAATTTAAAAAGAAATGACATAGTAAGAATTGATATTCTTTCAATTGAAAAAAGCATACCGTTATATGGTTCGGCAGGAAAAAACGGAGTTATAACTATTTATTGTTATGGAAAATCAAACTTATAGATAATGGAACTTTACAACTACATAAAATCACTTCATTTAATCTTTGTAATCACTTGGTTTGCAGGATTATTTTATATTGTTCGTTTATTTGTATATCATGCAGAGGCCAAACAAAAACCACAACCTGAGCAAGATATTTTAATCAAGCAATACCAATTAATGCAATATCGATTGTGGTATATTATTACATGGCCAAGTGCTGTTTTGGCAAGTTTTTTTGCTTTTTGGATGTTGTTTTTTACGCCATTAGGTCAATCTTGGTTGCAAATGCCTTGGATGCATGTAAAATTGGTTTTTGTGTTCTTGTTGTATCTGTATCATTTAAAATGCCATCAAATTTTTAAACAATTACAAAATAATGAAGTAAAACATTCGGGTAATTTTTTTAGAATTTGGAACGAAGGCGCCACGATAATATTATTTGCAGTTGTTTTTTTAGTAATTTTAAAAAATGCAATCAACTGGGTTTTTGGAGTTATCGGAATTTTTGTTTTTTCGATTTTAATTATGATGGGATTCAAATTGTATAAAAAAATTAGAGAAAAGAATCAAAACAGTTAATGGATAGAATTTTTAATATAAAAAACCTTTCACTTCGAGTAAGAATATTTCTATCCATGATATTCTTAACGCTAATTGCGTCTGTGTTGATTGCAACTGTATCTATTTATCAATTTCGAAAAGAGGCTAGAGAATATCATCAAGACCGACTAGAGCGCAAAGAAACAGCAATTGCTGAGCATATAAATTATGTTTTACAGACCACAACTTATCCCTTAACCACAGAGAATGTTCCGTTAATTTTTAAAGAAAAAATCTTTGAATTAGCAGATATTCACAGCATGGAAATAAATATTTTTGATTTAAAAGGGAAACTACTAATTTCATCAAAAGCAATTTTTAAAATTGATAAAGACAAACCTAAAATTAATGAAGCTACGCTTAAAATTTTGCAAGCCTCATTAGAAAAAAGATATATCGAATTTTCAACTATTGACGGACAACCTTTTCGCTCATCATATACTTATTTAAAAGACACTAAATTTAAACCTCTTGGGATTTTAAATTTACCTTATGAAGAAGATACTGCTTTTTATGATAATGAAGTGCAAAATTTCTTAATTCGTTTTGGACAAGTTTATGCATTTATGTTTTTGATTTCTATTGTTTTATCTTATTTTTTATCGAGCTATATTACTAAATCGCTTAAAATTATTAGTGATAAAATGCAAGAAACACAATTAGATCAACGCAATGAAAAAATTGTTATTGAAGATGGAAGTAGAGAAATAAACCTTTTGATTAAATCTTACAATAGCATGGTGGATAAGTTAGAAGAAAGCGCCACTATTTTAGCACAAAGTGAAAGAGAACAAGCTTGGCGAGAAATGGCAAAACAAGTAGCACACGAAATTAAAAATCCACTTACGCCAATGCGTTTGACAGTACAAAGTTTCCAGCGAAAATTTGATGCTAACGATGAAAATATCACTAAAAAACTTGATGATTATACCAAAACTATTTTACAACAAATAGACACTATGAGTTCGGTTGCAAATGCGTTCTCCAATTTTGCAAGTATGCCAGCTCAACAAAATGAAACACTTAACGTGGTGAATGTAGTGCAAATGGCATTAGAAATTTTTAATGAAGATTACATTCAGTTTTCTGCTTTGGAGGATGAAATTATTGCCAAATTAGATAAAACACAATTAATTCGAGTGATTACAAATTTGGTAAAAAATGCCATTCAAGCAATTCCCGAAGAGCAAGAAAAGAAATCGGTATTTGTCACTGTTTTTAGAGAAGATAATCAAGTAAAAATCGCAGTAAAAGATAACGGAAAAGGAATTTCAGAGGAAAACGCCATTCGGATTTTTGAGCCAAAATTTACCACAAAATCTAGCGGAATGGGGCTAGGGTTGGCAATTATTAAAAACATTATCGAGAATTATAACGGAACAATTACATTTGAATCAGAATTAAATATAGGAACTGAATTTTTAGTTTCATTCCCAATAAATAAACAATAAAACAATACCATAATGGAAAACATTTTAATTGAAAAACAAGACAATATTGCGGTTATTACCATTAATAGACCCACAAAATTAAACGCATTAAATAAAGCTACAATTCAAGAGTTACACGATGGATTTAAAACTTTGAATGACGACAAATCAGTAAAAGCAATTATTATTACTGGAAGTGGAGAAAAAGCATTTGTTGCTGGAGCCGATATTTCAGAATTTGCTAATTTTTCAGTAGAAGAGGGTGGAAAATTAGCAGCTCAAGGACAAGAATTGTTGTTTGATTTTGTACAAAATTTGAGCACACCAGTCATTGCAGCGGTTAACGGATTTGCATTAGGTGGTGGTTTGGAATTGGCAATGTCGTGTCATTTTAGAGTGGCTTCTACAAACGCAAAAATGGGATTACCAGAAGTTACGTTAGGTGTAATTCCTGGATATGGAGGCACTCAACGCCTAGCACAATTAGTAGGAAAAGGTCGTGCCATGGAATTAATTATGACAGCAAGTATGATTGATGCTGAAACGGCTAAAAATTATGGGTTAGTAAATCATGTTGTTCTACAAGAAGAATTGTTAGATTTTACAAAAGGTATTGCCTCAAAAATTGCAAATAATTCAAGTGTTGCAATTGCAAAAGCCATTCAAGCCATTAATGCTAATTTTGAAGATGGAATAAATGGATTTGCTGTTGAAATTGAAAATTTTGGCGCTTGTTTTGGTACCGAAGATTTTAAAGAAGGAACTACTGCATTTTTAGAAAAAAGGAAAGCAAATTTCCCAGGAAAATAAATTTAAAACCAGAATCCAATTCTGGTTTTTTTGTTTTTAAATCAGAATTTAGTAACGAATAAAGTTACAAAATTGACAAATAGAATTAATTTAATTGCGTAATTTTGAGAGATAGTTATCTGTTAATGATAATTTTACAATAAATCAACACAAAACTAGTTTCCAAGATGTCACAACAAATTCATGATTTTGTAGCTGCTGTAGCAGATAGAAATCCAAACGAACCAGAATTTTTGCAAGCTGTTAAAGAAGTTGCAGAAACAGTAATCCCTTTTATTGAAAACAACAAAAAGTATCAAGATAAGATGCTTTTAGAACGAATGGTCGAGCCAGAAAGGGTTGTAATGTTTAGAGTAGCATGGTTAGATGATGCAAGAAAAACCAGATTAAACAAAGGATATCGCATTCAAATGAATTCAGCAATTGGACCCTATAAAGGTGGATTGCGATTTCACCCATCGGTAAACTTAAGTATTTTAAAATTTTTAGCTTTTGAACAAGTTTTTAAAAATAGTTTAACAACACTTCCAATGGGTGGAGGAAAAGGAGGTTCTGATTTTGACCCTAAAGGGAAATCGGATACTGAAATCATGAGTTTTTGCCAAGCATTTATGGCTGAATTATTTAGACATATTGGCTCAGATACGGATGTTCCTGCGGGAGATATAGGCGTTGGAGGTAGAGAAGTAGGTTATTTATTTGGGCAATACAAAAAATTAAGAAATGAGTTTACTGGGGTTTTAACGGGTAAAGGAATCTCATTTGGAGGATCACTAATTCGTCCTGAAGCTACCGGATATGGAACGGTTTATTTTGCACAAAACATGTTAGCTACTAAAAATGAATCTATAGCTGGAAAAACTGTTTTGGTTTCTGGTTCGGGAAATGTGGCTCAGTATGCAATTGAAAAAGCTACACAACTGGGAGCAAAAGTAGTTACTGCTTCAGATTCTTCAGGATATATTTATGATGCCGATGGAATTGACGCTGAGAAATTAGCTTACATCATGGAAATCAAGAATGTAAATTATGGTAGAATTTCCGAATATTTGAAAAAATATCCAAAAGCACAATTTTTCGTAGGGAAAGACCCATGGGAAGTAAAATGTGATATAGCTTTGCCTTGTGCCACTCAAAATGAATTAAATGGTGAAGAAGCTCAAAAATTGATTGGAAACGGATGTATTTGTGTTGCCGAAGGTGCTAACATGCCTTCTACTCCAGAAGCAATTGAAGTATTTCAAAAAGCAAAAATTTTATTTGCTCCAGGGAAAGCATCGAACGCAGGAGGTGTTGCCACGTCTGGTTTAGAAATGTCGCAAAACTCACTACGATTAAGTTGGACTACAGAAGAGGTTGATGAGCGTTTACATAAAATCATGAGTAATATTCACGAATCATGTGTAAAATATGGTAAAAATTCCGATGGATACATTGATTATGTAAAAGGTGCTAATATTGCTGGATTTGTAAAAGTAGCAGACGCTATGTTGTCTCAAGGAGTTGTATAGTTAAATTATATATGTTTTTTACGGCTTTTAAAATGTTTTAAAAGCCGTTTTTTGTTTTTTCAAATTGCAATTTCGTATAAAATATCAGCAATTTCGTGTAAAAAAAGCCAAATTTTACACCATCATTTTTCTGTATAGTATTTTTGCATGAAATACATATACTATGAAAAAAATTCTCTCTACAACTCTTTTTCTATGTGTTTTAACTTTAAGTAATGTTGTTTTTTCTCAAGTAGCTATTGGAACAACCACTATTGAAAATGGTGTACAATTTAAAGTTGAAAGCACTAATTCTGGAGTATTAATACCTAGAATTGCACTAACGGCTAGGAATGTCGTGGCTCCTGTTTCTGCAACTCCACCAATAGGAACCTTAGTTTTTAACACAAGTACTTCTGGAACTTTTCCTTATAATGTTGTTCCAGGGTTTTATTATTGGGATGGTATCGAATGGCGAGCAATTGCTGATACCAAAATTAACAAAACGGTTAAGTTTCGAAACAATTCAACTACGACAAATTTTTCTACTTCAGGAGGAGTTTATGTTGATATTTTTAACACAGTTGATTGGAATGAAGAAACAACATTGTTTCAAAAAATTAACAATACCGATTTAAGAATCACAGAAACGGGTTTGTATGAAGTAACATGTAATTTGTCTTTGGATTGTTCTTCAATTGAGCGTTATTTAAACTTACGATTAAACATTAATGGGGTCGATACTGGAGAAAATATTCGAGGATTAGCTCCTGAAGATTCTGGAAGTAATGGTACTTTTTCAGTACATTTTACTCAATATATGGTAATAAATGCAAATGATGTTTTACGATTACGCTCCTATAGAGATGGAAGTAGCGCAACGATAACTTTTGATGCATTAGGCACATCTAGTATTGTAATAAAACGAATAAGATAAGTTTTATATAGTTAAAATAGTAGAAAGTTTGAAGTCATTTCCAACTTTCTACTATTTTTGTATTTATAAAAATTAATTAATGAAAACTTCTGTTGAATTTTCTTATCGAAAGCCTGTTTTAACTTCGTTAATTATATTTACAATTACTTTTGTTTTATTGCACTTTGAAGCTTTTGGAAACCCAGTTAGAACCATAGCTTGGAAACATCATTTTATTTTAGCCTATTCATTAATTGCTGGCTTTTCTTTTTTTATTTACTACGCGCTATTTTCTACAATTATTAATAGCAAAAATTGGAATTTATGGAAAGATATTTCAGCGTTTTTACTAATCTTAGTTTTAGTAACAATATTCATACTTCTATTTAACATATTCTACATAGAAACAATTGATAGTAATTATAACGACAACTTTGTTCATGACGGAAGATTGTACTATTATATGTGTTTTGTGGGAATTGTAAATTTTTTAATTATCAAGTTTTTAGATTTTTATCAATATCATAAGCAAAAAGCAATAAAAAGCAATGTTGAAAAATCGCAAAAAATTATTTTAGAAGGAAAGAACAAGTACGAAAAAATTATTTTAGATATTGATGATTTAGTATTAATAGAAGCTTTTGGTAATTATGTTCTTGTTCATTACTTAAATCATGAAAACCATATTGAAAAGAATATTATTAGAAATAGTTTTTCAGTAATTGGAGAACAATTAGAAACGATTGAAAAAATGAAAAGAATTCATCGCTCATATATCGTTAATATTGATAAAGTAATAAATCTTGAAATGCGAAATAGAAAAGCAACTGTAAAGATTAAATTTATTGATGAAATGATTCCAGTTTCTAAAGCATCATTAATAGAAATACAAACTTTTTTGAATAGTAAAAAATAATTTTTCTTTTCATTCCAACCTTTCATTCCAAAATTCACTCTATAGTATAAACGACAAAATTTATAGAGATGAAAAAAACAATTTTAATATTCCTTTTGTTAAACTCAATAGCATCATTTTCACAAGAAGAAACAAAAGAGCGTTTCTTATTTGAAAAAAAACTAAATCAGGTTACTATAAATGATTCTATTTTAAAACACACAAAAATTATTAATGAAATTTTGATTCCTGCAAAAATTGATTCCATATCCCCTGACTCAAAATGGGAGCTTTTATATTTGCACGAAACAGGATGGCAAGAATCAATGCCAAATAATCCTTATAAAATAAATAATTTGTACATCGGAAAACAAAATAACATCGTTACTGGTAAAGATTTAAAAGACTTTTTTCAAACAATTGGTCAAAAAGAAATTCTATTTAATGAAATCCCACCTGAATTGTCTTATATGAATAGAGGCGCACCTTTAAACGGCAAATTCACAATTATATTTCTAAAAAAAAATCACATTACTTTACAATACATTCACAGTTATCCAAACGGAAATCAATCGAGTTGGTTTAGAAAAACCAATTATTATTTAAAAAGAATTAACTAAAAACTATATCAAATGAAAAAAATATTTTCACTATTAATCGTTCTGGTTTCTGCAATCACATTTGCCCAAAAACCTATTTTCACTTCCGCTAAAATTAAAAGCGCCACAATTTATAGTAATTCGGCTGAATTAAATCATACCGCCTCAGCTACAATTCCTTCTGGGACTAGCGAAATTGTAATTAAAAATGTGGCAGATTATGTAAATGAAAACACCATACAAATTGGTGCGCCAGCAAGTGTTACCGTGCTTTCGGTTCAATTTACCCGAAATTTTATTTCAGAATATGAAATCGATGAAAGTAATCCAATGATTAAAAAAGTACGTGATAGTATTGTATTGCTCCAAAAAGAAATGGGAAAAATTGCAAATGAGAAAACATCCTATTCAAAAACCATTGATTTATTAGACAAAAATCAAAATGTTGCGGGTCAAGACACAGGTTTAAGTGTGGCAGAGTTGATGAAACTCGTAGATTATTATAGTGCAAAAAGAAATCAATTGAGCAATTTAGTAAACGCACTATATGAGAAAGAAACACAACTCAATGAAAAGCTAGCCAAACTAAATGCTAAACTAGAATTGAATACACAAAAAGAAGAAAAAACATCACAAGGTAAATTGGTTTTACAAGTAATGACCGATGTGGCGAGCTCAATAAATTTAGATATTAACTACATTACAGCTAATGCTTCTTGGTCACCTTTTTATGATCTACGTGCCGAAAATGTAAACGCACCAATCAACTTAATGTACAAAGCAAAAGTGATACAAAACACAGGAATCGATTGGAAAAAAGTGAAACTAACACTTTCAAGTGGTAACCCAAATCAAAATAACGCGGCTCCAATTTTACAAGCTTGGTTTTTGAGATATGGTTATCCACAGGTTTATAACAATAGTAATGTTCCATTTAATTCAATTCAAGGTAGAGTATCTGGATTAGAATTGAAAAAAGATAAAGCATATGCTGATGATGAATCTTCCATCTCAAATTACACTACCATCAACGAAAATCAATTAAATGTTTCGTTTGACATTGATATTCCATATGATATTTTATCGAATGGAAAAGCACATAGTGTAGCCTTGAAAGATTTGAAGTTACCAGCAACTTACAAATATTATGCGGTTCCAAAAGCAGAAAAAGAAGCGTTCTTATTAGCAGAAATTAGCGATTATTCTAAATTCAATTTGTTGCCTGGTGAAGCAAATATTATTTTTGAAGGCATGTATGTTGGCAAAACGATGATTAACCCAAATCAAACTTCAGACACATTGAATTTGAGTATGGGAAGAGATAAAAAAATCGCTATTAAACGTGAAAAAATAGCAGATAAATCAGGAACTAAATTCTTATCGGGTTATAAAGAACAAACGTTTACGTATGATATCACCGTAAAAAACAACAAAAAAGAAGCAATTGAAATGTTATTGAAAGATCAATATCCAATTAGCACGGATAAAGAAATCACAATAGAATTGTTAGAAAACGGAAAAGCAAAAGTAAATGTAGAAACAGGAATTCTAACTTGGGATGTAAGACTGAACGCTGGAGAAACCAAAAAATTCAGAATCAGTTATAAGGTGAAATATCCAAAGGATAAGTTTATAGATAACTTGTAAATAGTTGCAGTTGACAGTCTCAGTTAGCAGTATTTTACTGAAAACTGAGACTGAAAACTGTACACTATTAAGGTGCTGGATTCGGAATTAATTCCTGAATTTTTTCAATTTCAGCTACAATTTCATCAGATAAAATAGTCTCAAAAGCAGCAATATTTTCTTGTAATTGTTCCATTGTAGTAGCGCCAATAATCGTTGAAGTCACAAATTGTTGACGATTTACAAAAGCAATTGCCATTTGCGTTAACGTTAATCCGTTTGCTTCGGCTAATTCTTTGTATAGTTTGGTTGCTTTGAAACAATTCTCATTGGTATAACGAACGAAATTTGGAAACAATTTCATACGTGAATTTTCGGGATAACCATTCAAATATTTTCCAGATAAAAATCCGAAACCTAATGGCGAATAGGCTAATAATCCAACATTTTCACGCATTCCAATTTCTGATAAACCAACTTCATACAAGCGATTTAGTAGAGAAAAAGGATTTTGTATCGTTGCAATTCTTGGCAAACCATGTTTTTCGCTTTCCATTAAAAAACGCATCACACCCCATGGATTTTCATTTGAAAGACCAATGTGCTTGATTTTTCCTTCCTTGATTAATCCGTCATAAATTGTTAGCACATCAAAAATATTGTCTTGCCATTTGGTATCAATTTCTTGAACACCGCGCTTTTGAAACATGTTCATCACACGTTCTGGCCAATGCATTTGGTATAAATCGATATAATCTGTTTGAAGATTTTTTAAACTCAATTCTACCGCTTCGTGAATGCTTTTCTTCGAAAAATCTAATGGCTGACGAATATATTCCATTCCTCTATTTGGACCTGCAATTTTTGTCGCTAAAACCAATTTATCACGTTCCGATGCACCGATTTTCTTAATCCAAGTTCCGATATGACGTTCTGTACTTCCAAAGATTTGAGCGTTGCCACCAATTGGGTACATTTCGGCAGTATCAATAAAATTGATTCCTTTCTCAATAGCGTAATCCAACTGACTGTGCGATTCACTTTCGGTATTTTGATTTCCAAAAGTCATGGTTCCTAAACAGATTTTGCTGACTTTTAGTTCGGTATTTGGTAGTGTTGTGTAGTTCATTGTTATATTTGAAAGTAGCAAAGATACAAAGTAGTAAAGTTTATTAAAAAGAAAAAAGTCCAAAGAAATTCTCTGAACTTTTAAACTTTTAAACCATAACCTTTTAAACTTTTTATAGTTCATTCAACATTTTAGAAATCTCATCTAACTTAGGTGTTAAGATGATTTCAATTCTTCTGTTTTTTGCTTTGCCTTCAGCCGTTTCGTTACTCATTAATGGTGCATATTCACCACGACCTGCTGCTGTTAAATTTTCTTTTTTCACTTTAGCATTAGTAGTTAAAATATTTACGATAGCTGTTGCGCGTTTTGTAGATAAATCCCAGTTGTTTTCAACGCCACCACCAATTGTTCCTGTGATTTTATCATTATCTGTATGACCTTCAATTAAAACAGAAATTTCTGGGTTATCACCTAAAACTTTACCTACTAAATCTACTGCTTTTTTACCTTCTGCACCAACGGTCCAACTTCCAGATTCGAAAAGTAATTTATTCTCCATTGAAACATATACTTTTCCATCTTTTTCTGTAACCGTTAATCCTTTTCCTTCAAATGCTTTTAATGATTTTGATAAAGTTTCTTTTAATTTTTTCATCGCAGCATCTTTGTCAGCCATCATTTTTTCTAATTCAGCTAAACGGGTAGAAGACGCTTCTAAATCTTTTTTCAATTTATTTAAACGATCTTGTTCTGCTGCTAAAGCTTTTTGTTTCGCTTCTAACTCCGCTAACAATTGTCTGTTTTTATTGATATTAGCTTCTAATGCATCGTTGCTGTCTTTTTCAAGTGCTGCGTAAGACGCTTTCAAATTATCCAAACTCTTTTTTGTAGCTGCGTAATCTGCTGCTAATTTATCACGCTCAGCTTTTGTTTTATCTAATTCTGATTGTAATTTATTCTTATCTAACTCTAATTGATTTTTATCTGTTTTTAACAAACCGTTTTCGTCAGATAGAGCGTTGTGTTCTTTTTTTAAATCAGCATACTTGTTTTCTAAATCTTGGTAGATTTTTTTTGAAACGCATGAAGTAGTTAGGCTTAAAACTACGCAGGCAAGGGCAATTTTTCTAATCATTACTTTTTATTTTTTGATTAATTGATTCTTATTTTATTTCTACTAAAACAGGGCAATGGTCTGAATGTTTTGCTTCAGGCAATATTAAAGCTCTTTGAATTTTATTTTTCAAAGGCTCAGTGGCTAAACAATAATCGATTCTCCAACCTTTATTATTATTTCGAGCATTAGCTCTGTAACTCCACCAACTGTAATTATGTGGTTCTTTGTTTAAATGGCGAAATGTATCTATAAATCCACTCTTCATAAAATTATCTAACCACGCACGTTCTTCTGGTAAAAATCCGGAAATTTTCGCATTTCTGATTGGGTCATGTATGTCAATAGCTTCATGACAAATATTATAATCACCACAAATCACCAAATTTGGAATTTCTTTCTTTAAATTATTAACATAATTCTGAAAGTCGTCCATATACATAAATTTATGTTCTAGTCTATCAATATTCGTACCAGAAGGTAAATATAAGCTCATAACAGAAAGTTCGTCAAAATCTAAACGTAAATTTCGTCCTTCAAAATCCATATGAGGAATTCCAGTTCCGAAAACTATATTTTTAGGTTCTATTTTGGACAGAACAGCAACGCCACTATATCCTTTTTTTTCTGCTGGAAAATAATATTGGTACGGATAACCTGCTGCTTCAATTTCAATTTTTGGAATTTGGTCTTCAGTTGCTTTTATTTCTTGTAAACAAATTACATCTGGATTGGCTTGTTGTAACCATTCTAAAAAACCTTTAGTAATGGCGGCTCTAATACCATTAACATTGTAGGAAATAATTTTCATGAATTTCTTAGCTTTTGACCAAATGTACTAAAAATGAATTTAAAAATAAAGCTAAAAAAACCAGATTTTATAAGTTGTTAATTTTCAGTTGAATAAAAAATATAACAAATTTGATGTTTTTATTATAAAATGAAATAGCACTCAATTCAACAGAATTGTTATCTTTGTTTCTTGCTCAAAAAACAATTAATAAATGGGTTTAGTTACTGCTAAAGAAGTTGCAAAAGCGATTAATGCTGATAAATACGGAGTTTTCGGAACTTTTTCTGGCTGGCTATTGATGAAAGTGCTACGAATTTCGAGTTTAAATAAGATTTATGACCGAAATAAGCATTTGAGCGAGTTAGAATTTTTGAATGCCATTTTAGACGAGTTTCAGATTAAATTTGAAATTCCGGAAGAAGATTTAAAACGTTTACCAAAAGATGGTGCTTATATAACTATTTCAAATCATCCTTTGGGGGGAATTGATGGTATTTTACTTTTGAAATTAATGCTTGAAAGAGAGCCTAATTTCAAAATCATTGCCAATTTCTTATTGCACAGAATTGCACCCATGAAACCTTATATCATGCCGGTTAATCCTTTTGAAAACCACAAAGACGCTAAATCAAGTGTGGTTGGAATTAAGGAAACACTTCGTCATTTGAGCGATGGAAAACCATTAGGAATGTTTCCTGCAGGGGAAGTTTCTACTTATAAAGACGGAAAATTAGTAGTAGATAAACCTTGGGAAGAAGGAGCAATTAAAGTAATTAGAAAAGCACAAGTTCCTGTTGTCCCAATATATTTTCATGCAAAAAACAGTAAGTTGTTTTACTTTTTGTCAAAAATAAATGACACATTAAGAACGGCTAAATTGCCAAGCGAATTACATACTCAAAAAGACAGGGTAATTAAAGTTAGAATTGGTAAACCAATTTCGGTGGCTGAACAAAACGAACACCAAGATATTGAAGCATATGGTGAATTTTTGCGTAGAAAAACATATATGCTTTCCAACGCATTTGAAGATGATGACAACAAACTAAACTTACCAAAGCTATCAGGAACGAAACCTCCAAAGCAAATTGCAAAACCTGCAAATCACGGTCAAATTTTAGAAGAAATTGCATTTCTTAAAGAAGGAGATTATCGATTGTTACAAAGTAAAAATTATGAAGTCTTTTTTGTTACGGCAGATAAAATCCCGAATATTTTACATGAAATTGGTCGTTTAAGAGAAATTACTTTTAGAGCAGTTGGTGAAGGAACTAATGAATCATTAGATTTAGACGCATACGATAAATATTATCATCATATGTTTTTATGGGATGATGAAACACAATCAATTGCAGGTGCCTATAGAATGGGATTAGGGGCGCAAATCTATCCAAAACATGGAATCGACGGATTTTATTTACATGAATTATTCCGTTTTGAGCCCGAATTGTATGATATGATGAGCAAATCTATCGAAATGGGTAGAGCTTTCATTATTAAAGAATATCAAATGAAACCTATGCCGTTGTTTTTACTTTGGAAAGGAATTGTTCATACTACATTGCGTTTTCCTGAACATAAATATTTGATAGGTGGCGTGAGTATTAGTAATCAATTTTCCGATTTTTCTAAATCGTTGATGATTGAATTTATGAAATCACATTATTACGATCCTTATATTGCACAATATGTTCACCCGAAAAAAGAATATAAAGTAAAATTAAAAGACGCTGATAAAGATTTTGTATTCAACGAAACTGAAGCCGATTTAAATAAGTTTGATAAAATTATTGATGAAGTAGAACCAGGAAATTTACGTTTACCGGTTTTAATTAAAAAATACATCAAACAAAACGCAAGAGTGGTTGCTTTTAATGTTGACCCATTATTTAATAATTCGGTTGACGGATTAATGTACATCAAAATTGCTGATTTACCAGAAAGCACTGTTAAACCCGTAATGGAAGAATTTCAAGCGGAATTGGAAAGAAAAGAAAAAGGCTAATTTATTTAAAACTAAACTATAATCAAATTAACTAACTAAATTTTTATTATGAAGTATTATTTAAGTGTTTTACAGAACTATGTAAATTTTGAAGGAAGAGCCAGAAGAAAAGAGTATTGGATGTTTTTTTTGTTTAATCTTATTTTTAGTTATTCATTAACTTTTTTAGATTTATTTGTTTTAAAAACAGGATTTATTAATTTGCTGTATTCTTTAGCTGTTTTATTACCTTCAATTGCAGTTGGAGTCAGAAGAATGCACGATGTAGGAAAAAGCGGTTGGTATATATTAATTCCAATTTATAATTTTATTTTGGCAGTAACAGATGGAGAACAAGGAGCAAATGAGTATGGTCCAGATCCAAAAAATCCAACAAATGAAATCAATGAGATTGGAACTCCTCAAGAATAATAAAAATAAAAAAGGCTTACAATTGTAAGCCTTTTTTCATTTCCAAATACTTTGCTGAACTATTTCATCCCAAGTATTTTCTTGTACAAAAAGAATCAACCTAATAATGTGGTATACAATTAAAAAAACAGCTAAATAATATGCTAATTTTCTATTGAAAAACCATTTTCTATAATAAACTTTCTTGGTTTTTAGTTCTACAGCAAAAAGCACTATAATAAATAAGCAAAACCCTACAACTAAAGGCCCAAAAAGATGATAGCTTAAGCTTTTGAATATATTTCCATCATAAAAATAAACTATTGATTTTGTAATACCACAAGATGGGCAAGGAAAACCCGTTGTTGCTTTTAACGGACAAAAAGATTGTTCGTTATCTAGTTTATGATTGGTGTTGTTTAACCATAAAATAAAAGGTATTACAAGTGTTGTTAAAGCACCTGCAATACCTAGAATTCTATTTAGTGTAAAGTTTTTTATTTGTACAATCTGTTAATATCGCCTTGAACAATCATTGCTGCTGCAAAAGGAAAAAATAAACCTAAAATAATTAATAAAGTAGATTGATCTTTGCTTAATTCTCCTGTCATTTTATAAACATTTGGTAAACCGTCTTTTCCTAAAACATAGTAAAAATAAAGATTTACAGGTAAACAACAGCCAGAAAATACAGCAATTGGAGTTGAAATTACTTCTCTGTTTGAAACTGCATTTATAACTTCGGCGATTTTAATGTTCCAATAAATTAAATACAATCCACAAGTAATAAAGCTTAATAATAATACCATAATTGGGTCAACTTTAAACACAGGAATATTGTTGTTTGGTTGATTCCAAGTTTCTTGTTGGTTAGTTACTTCCATTTGATTTTGAATTTTAGTTAGTTTTTACGAATGTAAGAAATTATTTTCTATAAGTCTAACTTGTGGGTTTTTGTTACATTTTATTTTGAATATAATGTTATTATTTTATCTACAATAGTTTGTGCTAGTTTTTCATGACTTTCAAAAGTCCAACCAGCAATATGAGGTGTTAATATAACATTTTCTGCATGTAATAGATATTCAAAAGCGGCAGGTTTTTCTCCTTCAAACAAAGTTTCAAAAGATAATTTTTCATATTCTAAAACATCTAAACCAGCACCAAGAATTTTACCTGATTGTAAAGCTGTTACTAAATCATCAGTTACAACCGAATTTCCTCGAGCAGTATTAATGAACCAAAATGGTTTTTTAAAATTTTTGATAAAATTTGAATTTATCATTTTATCAGTTTCAGGCGTCCAAGGTGTGTGTAAGCTTAAAACATCGGCTTTTTCTTGAAGCTCGGATAGTGAAACTTGAGTTGCATTTGCATCACCCATATTCGGTAAAATATCATGACATAAAACGGTTACATCAAATCCTCGTAATTTTTTTGCGAATGATTTTCCCATATTTCCATAACCTATAATTCCAATCGTTTTGCCTTCCAATTCATGTCCGCGATTGGCTTCGCGTTTCCATTGCCCCGATTTCACTTCATTAGTAGCCTTGTTTAGATTGTTAAATAGTGATAATAACATCCCAAGCGCGTGTTCTCCAACCGCATTCGCATTTCCTTCTGGAGCTGCTATTAAGTGGATTCCTTTTGTTGAAGCGTAATCACAATCAATACTTTCTAAACCAGCGCCAACGCGAGCGATGAATTGCAAATTTGTGGCTTTATCTAAAAATGTTTTATCAATTTTAAATCGGCTTCTAATGACAATGCCATGATAATTTTCAATTTTAGTTTCTACTTCTTGTTTACTAGAAGTAAAATCAGCTTCGTTAGAAAAACCGGCTTGTTCTAGTTGTTCCCATAGCAAAGGATGATTACTGTCTATATGAAGTATTTTAATGTTTGAAAAATTCATATTATTCAATTATTTAATAAAAATACAAGAAAATAGTTTTCAAAAAAAATGAGGCCGTTTGACCTCATTCTATTTTACATGTTTAACCAAGATTCTGGATTCAAAGTAGTTGTGTTTTGTAGAACCAAAAATTTAATAACTGCTTTACCTGAAGCATCGGTATGAATTTTACCAATATTTTGTTTGATGGTTACTTTTTGTCCTTTACTTACACTAACAGAAGACAAATTCAAATATACTGTGATAAAGTCTCCATGTTGGATATAAACAGCTTTATTATTTGCTGAAATCACTTGAACTTGTAATACTTCTCCACCAAAAACAGCTCTTGCAGACGAACCAGCTGTTGTTGAAATTTCTACGCCACTATTATGAATGGTTAAGTTTTTGTGAACAGGGTGTGGTTGATCGCCATACTTTTGTGAAATATTTCCATTTACAACAGGCCAAGGAAGCTTTCCTTTGTTTGCTTTAAAATTATCTGAATTCACTTTTCCTTCTGCTGATAGAACAAATTTTGATGCTTCTTTTGTTCCTGCTTTTGGAGCGGTAGTACCAGATTTTGCAGCATTTCTTTTGTTAGCCGCTGCAATTTCATCAGCAATTATTTTCTTAATTTGCTTATCAATTTGTTTTGCTTCTTTTTGTTTTTTATCAATTTCAGCTGCAATTTTCTTTTTATCTTTTTGAATTAGCTTAACTAAGCGTTCTTGCTCTTTCTTTTCTTTTTCTAATTCTTGTTTTTCTTTTTCTGTTTGTTCTAAAACCTTAACTTTTTCCTTTTTACTATTTTGTAAATTGATTTCTGCTTCTTTTAGTTTTTGTTGTTTAATTCTAATTTCTTCACCTTGCATTTTTCTGAAACCTGCATATTGTTTCATGTATTGTATGCGTTTATAGGCTTGAAGAAAATTTTCAGAAGAAAGAATAAACATAATTCTACTTTGCTCGTTACGACTTTTATATGACTTTACAATCATTTTTTCGTAATCTTCTTTTAACACTTTTAACTCTCGGTTTAATTTGTTCATTTCGAGTTGTGTTAAATAAATATCATCGCTTAATAAACGTGTTTGTTTAGCGGTAGTATTAAGTAATTTTTGTCTAAGACCAATTAAGTTTTTTTGTTGATCAATTTGTTTTAAAACTGATTTTTCTTTTTTCTTTTCAGATTCTAAACGAGATTTATTTTCGGAAATTTCTTTTAAAATTTGTGCTTTTTTCTCTTCTAATTTTTGCTGTTCAGAAGGCTGAGCAAAAGCTAGTGAAGTAATGAAAAAGAAAAGAAGTGTTTTTATAAATTGATTCATGCACTTTGGTTTTTTACAAAGGTAGTTTTTGTTTTACGAAAATAAAAAAAATTAATCTATTTCAATGGCCTTATAATCACTAGGAACTGAATAGGAATAACTCAAATTTTCATTAAATGTTGTGCTCTTGTATTCTATATCTATCGAAATATTATCTTTTTGAGTTGCCTTGATGTTGATTTCGTTTGGCAAAAACATTTTATCCACTTCATTGTGTGATGGATATTTTATTTCTAACATTCGGTTTTGGCTTGCTTGAGTAATAGTTTCTTTTTTTAATAGATAATTAGCGGCTTCAAAGTAAAAATCTTTAGTAATATCTGAATTAGCTGGTTTTGATAATTTGAATAATTTTTCATTTATTTCACTTATCCATTTATCTTTTGTTAAGTCGTCAATTGCTTTTCCTAAAAATAAGTTTTGCACTTTTTGAAAGTCTAAATCGGTTCCAATCCAATTGCTTAATATGGTAAAATCGCCTTCAAAGTAAGTATTGTTTATTTTTTCGTAATAGCTCACTTTTGTAGGTGTAATCAATGCTTTTGCCACAGGAAAACCAATCATTTTTATATTTATCCAAATAATTTCATCTTTCTTAATTCGAATATCGGCACTTAAAGAATGGGATTGCTTATCATCTTCATATTTAGCGTTAGCACGAATATTTAAAGTTTTGAAATTAAATTCATTAGCATAATGACCGTTGATAATTTTTGTAACTTCTGTATTGTCATCAGCAACAGCTGTTGCTACAGATTGTTTGGATTTACATCCTATTAAAAAGAGGACTAAAAAGGCCGTTATGATTGATTTCATTATTTGATTTGTTTTAATTTATTTGAATACAATTGCTTTTTGGCAGTGTCATTCAAATTTTCGCAACTAATTATCAATTGCTTATAAAAATTAGTTTCTAAGGTTTTGTTTTCTACTACAAAATCTAAGCCGTTTTCTAAAATTTCCTTTGCTTTTTTAAAGTTTTTCAATTGATTGTAACCCGAACCAGCATAAAAGTAATAGCTTGCTTGCGTAGGATATAATTCTGAAAAACCTTCAGCTTTTTTAACTAACAATTGAAAATCTTGTTTTTGAGTGAGCACTTCTAAATAATAGTCGATGCTTTCAATATCTTCAGCGTCTTTTTTAATCGCTTTTTCAAAATAATATGCCGTTTTGTCTAAGTCATTTTTTTTCCAAAAGAATTTGGCTACTTCTTTGGCAACATTAATTTGTTTGTCATTGTCAAAATATGGAATAGCATTATCAATAGCTGTAAAATATTCAGGATTTTTTACGGCAAAAATTAAAAATTCATTAAAAATCCGATGTTTGATTTTTAAATCAATTTTGTCGTTTCCTAACACTTTGAACATCGATTTTGAACCATTTGTTCCATCATTATTGTTCAAATGAAATTTTACTAAACTAACGTGTGCCCAATCTGAATTTGGAATTTCTTTTTCCAATTGTTTAGCCACTTCAAATGCTTTGTCTTCTTGGTTTAAGCTTGAATATAAAACGATTAAATCAATATAATTTTGTTCAACTTTTGGATTTTTTTTAATGGCTTCTTCTAAAGTTTCTTTTTGTGGTTTTGCAAAACCATTCGCTTCTTGAATTTTTAATTTATAATATTCCATTGTGCTTGTTAAGCGAGAAGTTGCTTCCATATTTTTAAGCAATTCCAACGCTTTGTCATGCTGATTGGTATTCATATAAAGAGACACTAAATCTTCTTTCATATTAGGATCAAACTCAATTAGCTTTTGAACAACAGGAATAGATTTTTGATAATCTTTGGTTTGATAATAAATGTCATATAAGCCATTCCAATACCAACGCTGTTTAGCGTCTACTTCTATTGCTTTTTTGAATGAAATTTCGGCATCAACATAGTTCTTTAAATCCAATTGATTTTTGCCTAATTCATATAAAAAGGCAGCATTTTTTGGTTCTTTTTCTAAACATTTTTGAATGGCCACAATAGCTTTATCATAATTTTCAATATTGCGTTGTTTTAAAGCTTCGTAGAAATCATCTTCAACTTTGTTGTCAACAAGAGCAATCTCATCCGGATTTTCTTGCGCATGAATAAAGTTACCCCAGCTGAAAAACAGGAATGCAAATAAAATTATATGTTTTCTTTTTATCATTTATTCTAAAACGGAATAATCTCCAATACTTATACTTGTAAAATTGCCATCAAAATTCACGTGATTTCCTATCATTGCATTGTCTAGATTAGCATTTTTAATATGTGCATGAGTTTGAATCAAGCTGTTTTTTATGGTAGAATCAATTACATGACATCCTTTTCCTAATGAAACATTTGGTCCAACCGTAGCATTAATCAACACCACATCTTCAGCAATAGAACAAGGTGGAATAATCGTTGCATTTTCTAATTTTACATCTGTTGAAACCAAATTTTCTCCATCGTTATGTAAAAATCCTAACATTCTAGTGTTGGTTTCAACAGTTACATTCTTGTTTCCACAATCCATCCATTCGTCTACTTTTCCTGGTACAAATTTCATGCCCTTTGCCATCATTTGTTTAATACCATCGTTAATTTGGTATTCACCACCGTGGATAATATTGTTATCTAAAACCGATTGCAATTCGTTTTTCAACACGGCAATATCTTTGAAATAGTAAATTCCGATAACCGCTAAATCCGATACGAATTCTTTAGGTTTCTCTACCAATTCAATGATTTCTCCATTTGCATTTAAGTTCACTACACCAAAAGCTTCTGGTTGGTCGACTTGTTTTACCCAAATAACGCTATCCGCAGTTGTATCTAAATCAAAATCGGCACGAATTAGTGTATCCGCATAAGCAATAACCGCTGGTCCACTTAAAGAATCCTTAGCACACATAATCGCGTGACCCGTTCCCAATGCTTCGTTTTGATAATAAATCGTTCCTCTTGCGCCTAATTTTTGAGCAATCGCAATTAAATCTTCTTCTACTTTTTTACCAAAACTTTCATGGATAATAAACGCCACTTCGTCTATTTTCTGATTTAAAACACTTGCAATATCTTCAACTAATCGGTGAACGATTGGTTTTCCAGCTACTGGAATTAAAGGTTTTGGAACTGTTAAAGTATGTGGGCGAAGGCGCGAACCACGACCTGCCATAGGTACTATTATTTTCATGTTAGGTTTTATTAAAACTTCAAAATTAGTTGTTCAATATTTTTTTAATTATCTTTTATCAAATCAATATAGTAATACTCTTGCAAAAGACTTTTTCTTACAATGTATTTATTTAATTCTTTATTTTCAATTGGTTTTTCCCAGTTATTATTCTGAGGAAAATAAATTGTTTTCCCATTAACTTCAATAAAATTTATTTTCCAATTTAAATTATCCGAATACTGTTTGACCTTAATATCAGTTTTAATAGAAATTCCAAAATCAATATTTCTCAAATAAAAATTACCTATAAACAGGTACATACATAAGCTTGTAATAATTATTAACAAAGGAAAATATACATATTTTATCTTTTTGAACTGATTAATTAGAATAAATAATAATGTTGAAAAAATTGAACTAATAAATAATATTATTCTCCAATACTCTAATTTTTCATTTGTAGGAGTTAAAATATGATTTCCTTTTAACATCCTAAAAATAACAAATATGATAAAGAGTATGAATGTTATTAAACTAATTTTTTTCAAGTTACTTTTTTATTATAAACGCAAAGTTCGCTATGATTATATTTTGATATTTTTTCTAAAAACTTTATACTGAAGACTTCGACTACACTCAGTCTGACAAACTGCTAACTGCGACTGAACACTTACTTCACCCCCGTACTACCAAAACCGCCTTCTCCTCTTGAAGTTTCTGATAATTCGGTTACTTCAATCCATTCTGCTCTTTCGTGTTTAGCGATGATTAATTGGGCGATGCGTTCTCCGTTTTCGATTACAAAATCTTCATTGGATAAATTTACTAAAATCACACCAATTTCTCCACGATAATCCGCATCCACTGTTCCGGGCGAATTTAACACCGTGATTCCTTTTTTGGCTGCCAAACCACTTCTTGGACGCACTTGCGCTTCGTAACCAATTGGTAATTCAATGAAAAGACCTGTTTTTACAATGGTTCTTTCTAATGATTTTAATGTGATAGGTTCTGTAATATTCGCACGTAAATCCATTCCTGCCGAAGCGATGGTTTCGTAATTTGGTAACTCGTGATTGGATTTATTGATGATTTTGATTTGCATATTATTTTCTTCTGATAATCGTTAAAATGGTTTCTTTTTCGTTTCGGTACACAAAGTAAGCAAAAAACAAGATAGCTGCAATTCCGAAGATATAAGTTTCTCTAAAAAGCGGAATATAAAAAGACAATCCAGATAACAATATAGACAATGTTAAATAACCAAAAATCTTCTTTTTGTCATAGGGAATTGGATATTTTTTTTGTCCCAGTTGGTAGGAAATTAACATCATGGAACCATAAGCAATAATTGTAGCAATCGCAGAACCCATGTAACCAAATTTTGGAATTAAGGCTAAATTTAAAACCAAAGTTAAAACTGCACCAACTATTGAAATGTAGGCTCCAATTTTTGTTTTATCGATTAACTTATACCACACGGATAGATTTGTATAAATTCCTAAAAAGAAATTTGCTAATACAATTAATGGCACCACATCCATCGCAGACCAGTAACTTTCTTTTGGAACTAAAATAAATTTTAAAATATCTGCAAAAACAATGACACCTAAACTGATGAACGAACCTAAAATGACAAAATATTTGGTAATGGTAGCATAAGTTTGTGGTGCATTCTCGTTTTTTGCGTGACTAAAGAAAAACGGTTCAATTCCTAATGTATAAGCCGTTCGAAATAAAACCATAAACATCCCAATTTTGTAACAAGCAGAATAGGCTCCAATTTTTGCCATATCAACATTCATCCAGTCCAACAAAATTTTATCAAAATGTTCGTTGATGGCAAAAGCAATTCCAGCTATTAGAATTGGTAAACCATATTTCATCATTTTTTTCCATAGCTCAAAATCAAAATTCCATTTAATTTTTATGTAGTCGGGCAACACCATTATTAGTGTAGCGAAACTAGCAATTAAATTAGCAACAAAAATATATCCGATTTGAAAATCAGCATCGTAGATAGTTTGAATTATTGTACTGTTTGTATTTGCCGCTAATTTTGGTAAAAAAGCCAAGAAAAAAATATTCAGCAACAAGTTGATTAATACATTTGAAATCTTAATTACTGCATATTTTATAGGACGACTTTCGGCTCTTATTTTTGAAAATGGAATAATCGCCAACGCATCTAAAGCTAAAATCCAAATGGTGAAAATGATGTATTTGACATTGATTTCTGACCAAAGTGATAAATTTTCTCTGAAGAGTAGAAATAAAATCAAAAAACCAATAGTTGACCAAAATAATGAAATAGTAGCCGTTGAAATTACTTTGTCTTTTTGTTCTTCAGTATTGTAAAATCTAAAGAAAGCTGTTTCCATTCCGTAAGATAAGACTACGTTGAAAAAAACGAGATAGGAAAAAATTACGGAAACTTCACCATATTCTCTATTAGGTAAATAGTCTGTATATAATCTAACCAAAAGAAAACTCAACATTCTAGGCAAAACAGTAGCTATGCCATAAATAAAGGTTTGTTTAAAAAGACTCTTACCTGAACTCAAATTATTTGTTTTTTAGAATAACAAATGTAATTAATTCTTTGGTTTTGCAGAAGGATAAAGCAACATTGGTTTTTCTTTCACGTTTTTGATTACTTGTTGAAATTCTTTCCCATTTTTTAGAAAAATCAATATTGCTTCGTTTTCGGCTAATTTGGTGTTGTTTTTTGGGCTTGAAGTTACAGTAGTTTTATCTCCATCAAATTTTTCTTGATTGGCTTCGGTTTTTATTCTTGCAATGAAATGTAATGTATCTTGTTTTTCAAAAGGCACTTCGTAACCTCTGAAAATTACTTTTTTTAACTCAATATCTTCGCTTAATTCGGTTTTTAAATCTACATAAAAATTAATACCACTTCCGCCACCACGAACACCAGCTACCCAACTTTCGTATGATGCCGACAAGTTGTTTTCTTGAACAATTGTTTGCGTAGCATTGCAAGATAGTAATGTAGCACTAATAAATAGTGTTAAAATATAATGAATCATGATAATTTCCGTTTTGATAAAGTTACTGAAATTATTTGAACAAAAAACAAGCCAAAAACGTAGTTTCGAATATTATTTTAATACTTTCGTAAGACTATTTTTATGATTATGACACGATTTTTATTTCCCCTTTTTTTATTTGCTAATGCTGTTTTTTCTCAGCAAAAAATTGATACCAAAAAAATCTCAACAACTGCTTCTAAGCACGGAATATCTATTCAAGATGATTATGTATGGTTAGAAAATACTTCTGATAAATCAGTTATTGACTGGGTAGATTTGCAAAATAGTGTTTGTGAGCAAAAGCTTGATGAATTGGTAAAAAATTATAACTTTTCTTTTAAAATTAAAGATTATGATTATTTATCTACTTATTCCATGCCTTCAAAAAACGGTAAATATTTTTATCTTTCCTATAGAGTTGATAAAAACAAACCTAGCGTTTTATACTATAAAGAAAACTTAAACGATCTTGGAAAGCCTTTAGTTGACCCGTATGATGTTTATAAGGATCCTAACGTGGTTTTATCCGGTTATTATCCATCTAAGAATTCTAAATATTTAGCTTTTAAAATTAGTCCAAATGGAAGTGATCGACAAGAAATTAAATTTAGAGATTTTGTAAACAAAAAATATTTGGATGATGTTTTAACAGATATTAAGTTTTCAAATGTTGCTTGGAATGCTGATAAAGGAATTTTTTATAAGAAAAACTCAAATAAAGAGTTCTTTGCAAAAGATTCTACATATCAGTTATTTTATCATAAAATTGGAGATATTCAGAGCAAAGATCAATTGGTTTTTGATGCTACACAGCATAAATCTAACATTAGTTTTTTTACTAAGAAAAATAAATTATTTGTCTTGGAAGAAAGTGAAGACGAAACAACTAGAAATTTTTATTATGCTGAATTAGACAAAGAAGAATTTCAGCTTGTTAATTTTATCAAAGATGATACTTCAAATTTTGATTTTTTGAATATAGCTAATGATAAATTTTATTTTTCTGATGAAAAGTATCCTTGGGGTAATGTTTGTTATTTTGACATTAATAATCGTGCAGAAAGTAAGGTTTTGATACCTCAGGTGTATTCTCACTTACTTATAGATGCAGTCTTTTTGGAAAATTATATTATTTGCAAGTATAAAAATTTAGGAAAATATTACATGTCTATTTATGATTATACAGGTAATTTTATAAGAAAATTTGAGGCGCCTCATAGCATGGATTTTCAAATTAAATTTTATGATGAAAAAACAAGCGAACTTTTTGTTACTTTTTATTCGTACACTATTTCTGCATTGAATTACAAATTAAATATTACAACTGGTGCGAATGATATTTATTTTAATGATTTTATTCAACCAAAACCAACACTATTTCCGTTTAATTATTTTGAGACAAAAACAATTACGTATAAAAGCAGAGACAATAAAGATATTCCGATAGTTATTATTCATAAAAAAGGAATAGAACTTAACGGAAACAATCCAACGTTGTTGCGTGCTTATGGAGGTTTTGGCAGTGTTAGTGGACCAAATTATGATACTGGACTGTTGAGCTTTTTAGAAAAAGGAGGAGTTTATGCTTTTGCGCAAGTTAGAGGAGGAGGAGAAAAAGGTAAAAATTGGCATAAAGAAGGGAAAGGGTTCAAGAAAATCAATTCTATTAATGATTTTGTTGATGCTGCAGAATTTTTAATTTCTGAAAAGTACACAAACCCAACTAAATTAGCTATTAATGGTGGTTCTCATGGTGGTTTAGTAGTTGGTGCGGCTATGACTCAACGTCCTGACTTATTTAAAGTTGTGGTTTCAGAAATGGGCAGATTAGACATGTCAACACTTGATAAATATACTTCAGGAATTCATCACTTTGATGAGTATGGCAATCCTAATATTAAGGAAGAGTTTCAATCTTTGATTTCATATTCTCCTTATCATACAATAAAAGAGGATGTTAATTACCCAACTTGTTTGATAATAACTTCAGAGAATGATGATAGAGTTCCACCTTTTCAGTCTTATAAATTTGTTGCAAGATTACAAAATAGATTAGCTCAAAAAAATCCTATTTATTTAAAAGTAAATAAAATAGCAGGGCATCATGGAAATATTTCAAATTATGAGAAGAAAGTAAAACAAGAAAGTGAGTTTTATAGTTTTATTTGGGAATATTTGAATAAGTAGTGTATTTAAAATTAAAAAGTCCTGAAATTTCAGGACTTTTTAATTGGTATAAATTTTATTAAAATTAATTATTTAAAGCTTCAGCTCCACCAACGATTTCTAAAATTTCGTTTGTAATAGCTGCTTGACGAGCTTTGTTATAAGTTAATTTTAATTGATCTCTTAATTCTGTAGCATTATCGGTAGCTTTGTGCATTGCTGTCATACGTGCTCCGTGTTCTGCTGCAAATGAATCTCTAATCGATTTGTATAACTGTGTTTTTAATGATTTTGGAATCAAGGTTAACACAATTTCTTCTTTAGAAGGTTCAAAAATATAATCTGATGCCACAACTTCGCCACCAACAATAGGAGCTAGAGGTAAAAATTGTTGTGTTCTTACAATTTGAGTAGCAGCATTTTTAAATTCGTTGTAAACAATTTCGATTTTATCGTAATCTCCAGCAACAAATTTATTCATTAATTCTTGTGCAATGTCAGAAGCATTTTCAAATGTTAATTGATCAAAAATGGTGTTTTGTACATCAATTACATTGTATGTTTTGCGTAAAACATCGTTTCCTTTTTTACCGATTGCAAAAATATCTACTTGTTTACCTTCATATGCTTCAGCAACAACTTTTACTTGTTTGATTACGTTTGTATTAAACGCACCACACAAACCTCTGTTTGAAGTAACAGCGACGATAAGCACTTTTTTTACTTCTCTTTGAGCTGTAAAAGCACCACCAACTTCTCCTTCAAGAGTTGCACTTAAGTTTTGTAATAGTTCAGTAAGTTTTTCTGCATAAGGGCGCATAGCAGTAATTGCATCTTGAGCCTTTTTTAATTTTGCAGCAGAAACCATTTTCATCGCCGATGTAATTTGCATCGTGGATGAAACAGAAGTAATCCTATTACGTATTTCCTTTAAGTTTGCCATGTTTTTATAGTAATTAGTAATTAGTGAATAGTAATTAGCTCTTCACTAATCACTATTCACTTTTCACTGAAAATTAATTATATTTTGCTGAAATTTCTTTTGCTACTTTTTCTAAAACGTCAGTGATGTTGTCATCAAATTTACCTGCTTTAAGAGCATTTAATGTATCTCTGTGTTTAGCGTTTAAGTATTCTAAGAAATCTTTTTCAAATTCTTTTACTTTTTCTACAGGTACATTTCTTAACAAGTTTTTAGAACCTGCATAAATGATTGCTACCTGATCTTCTACTGTAAAAGGAGAGTTTAAACCTTGTTTTAAGATTTCAACGTTTCTTTTTCCTTTTTCGATAACGTTTAAAGTTACTGCATCTAAGTCAGAACCAAATTTCGCGAATGCTTCTAATTCACGGAATTGAGCTTGGTCTAATTTTAATGTACCTGCAACTTTTTTCATAGATTTGATTTGCGCATTACCTCCAACACGAGATACCGAAATACCTACGTTGATTGCAGGACGAACTCCAGAGTTGAATAAATCACCATCTAAGAAAATTTGTCCGTCTGTAATCGAAATTACGTTTGTTGGGATATATGCAGAAACGTCACCTGCTTGCGTTTCGATAATTGGTAATGCTGTTAATGAACCACCACCTTTAACGATTCCTTTGATAGAATCTGGTAAGTCATTCATGTTTTTAGCGATTTCGTCGTTAGCGATAACTTTACAAGCTCTTTCTAATAAACGAGAGTGTAAGTAGAAAACGTCTCCAGGATATGCCTCACGTCCTGGTGGTCTTCTTAATAATAAAGATACCTCACGGTAAGCAACAGCTTGTTTAGATAAGTCATCATAAACAATTAAAGCTGGACGACCAGAATCTCTAAAATATTCTCCGATTGCAGCACCTGCCATAGGAGCATATACTTGCATAGGAGCTGGGTCAGAAGCGTTTGCAGCAACAATAACAGTATAAGCCATTGCACCTTTTTCTTCTAACATTTTTGCAATTCCTGCTACAGTTGAAGCTTTTTGTCCAATTGCAACATATATACAGAATACAGGTTGTCCTGCATCATAAAATTCTTTTTGATTTAAGATGGTATCAATACAAACTGTTGATTTACCAGTTTGACGGTCACCAATAACCAACTCACGTTGTCCACGACCAACTGGAATCATTGCATCAACTGCTTTTACTCCTGTTTGTAATGGTTCAGTTACTGGTTGACGAAAGATAACTCCTGGAGCTTTTCTTTCTAATGGCATTTCGTATAAATCACCACCGATTGGTCCTTTTCCATCAATTGGGTTTCCTAAAGTATCTACAACACGACCTACCATTTGTTCTCCTACTTTAAGAGACGCAATACGTTGTGTTCTTTTTACAGTTGAACCTTCTTTGATTCCTGTTGATGGCCCTAAAAGTACCACCCCAACATTGTCTTCTTCTAAGTTCAATACGATAGCTTCTAATCCGTTTTCGAATTGTACTAACTCTCCGTATTGAGCGTTTGATAATCCGTAAACACGAGCGATACCGTCTCCTACTTGAAGTACTGTTCCAACTTCTTCTAACGATGCACCAGATTCAAAACCTGATAATTGTTGTTTTAATATTGCTGATATTTCAGCAGGTTTAATTTCAGCCATTGTGATATATCTTTAATGGTATATTAATTACTAAACTCTCTTTTTAAATTTTGCAATCTGTTTGCTACAGACGCATTGTATTGTTTGTCACCCATTCTTAATATAAATCCACCAATGATAGCCGGATCTACAATATTTTGGATGGTAATATTTTTATTTGAAAACGTTGCAATTTTTGCTAATACTTTCGCTTCTAACTCAGGAGATATCGGAAATGCAGTTGTTACTAATGCAGTTTCTATCCCATTAAGTTCATCATGTAAAGCATTGTATTGTAAAGCAACATCTTGCAACAACTCAAATCTTTTATTTACTAAAAGTAATTGAAACAAGCTTTTTGTTTCTTTTTGAGCAGAAGCAAAAATTTCAGTTACTGAAGAAAATTTGATTTCTCCTTTAACTACTGGACTTAGCAAAAATTCTTTCAATTCAGCACTGTCTTTAATTGCATTTACAATTGAAGTCATGTCTGCATTTACAGCAGGTGTGTTATTGTTTTCTTTTGCAATATCCAAAATGGCTTTAGCGTATCGTATTGCTGCTCTAGTTCCTGCCATGATATTAGTTTAATTTTGCATCACCTAACATTTTCTCAACTAATTTAGTTTGAGCTTCTTTGTTAGATAATTCTTCTTTTAACAATTTCTCAGCAATTTCTAATGACAAAGAAGAAACTTGATTTTTCAATTCTGCCATAGCTGCATTTTTTTCACTTTCGATTGAAGCTTTCGCTTGATCAATCATTTTTTCACCTTGCGTTTGCGCTTCAGATTTAGCGTCGGCAATCATTTTTTCTTTGATTTCTCTTGCTTCTTTAAGCATTAAATCTCTTTCTGCTCTTGCTTCAGCTAATAATTTTTCATTGTCAGCTTTTAAATTTTGCATATCTTTCTTAGCATTTTCAGCTGCTAATAAAGCATTTTTAATTCCTTCTTCTCTATCATTAACTGCATCAAGAATAGGTTTCCACGCAAACTTTTTTAATAATAGAATCAATCCAACAAATATAAGTACTTGCCAAAAGAATAATCCAAATTCAAACTGATTTATTAATTTATCCATTATATATGATTTTAAACTTTTTTGTAATGATAAAACAATAGTTACAACCAACCGTTGCAACTATTGTTTTTAGTTTTTAATTAAGCAGCAAATAATGCAGCGAAACCAATACCTTCAATTAACGCAGCAGCAATAAGCATAGCTGTTTGGATTTTTCCTGAAGCTTCTGGTTGGCGAGCGATAGCGTCCATTGCTGAACCACCGATTTTACCAATACCTAAACCTGCTCCGATTACAATTAATCCTGCTCCTACAATAGTTGGAATTTGCATAATATATATATTAAAAATTAAACATTCTTATTAATGATGTGCTTCTTCATGGTGATGTTCTTCGTTTGCTGAACCAAAATATAGTGCAGATAACATTGTGAAGATATACGCTTGTAAAAAAGCAACTAATATTTCAAGAATTGAAAGAACAAATGATAGTCCAAATGACAATGTGCTTCCAATCCAGCTTTTAAAAATAAACATTAAACCAATAATACTCATTAACACAATGTGTCCTGCAAAAATATTTGCATATAAACGTATCATTAATGAAAAAGGTTTAATTATTACTCCTAATAATTCAATAGGAGCCAGAACTATTCGCATTAATTTTGGTACACCTGGCATCCAAAAAATATGCCCCCAATAGTTTTTATTAGCTGTAAAGTTTGTGATTAAAAACGTTAAGATAGCTAATGAAAAAGTAATGGTTAAGTTTCCAGTAACGTTAACTCCTAGTGGAGTCAATCCAAAGATGTTTAAGAATAAAATAAAGAAAAAGATAGTTAATAAATAACTCATGTATTTCTTATAATTTTTTTCACCAATGTTTGGAATAGCAATTTCATCACGAATATAAACTACTAATGGTTCAAATATTCTTCCAAATCCTGATGCAATTCCTCCATTTTTAGCATAAGATTTTGCAAGTCTTACAAAAATGAAGAACATTAAAAAAGCTGTAATTAAAATAAATAGAACACTTTTTGTAATTGAAAAATCTATTGGTCTAGCATTTGAAGGATGACCAGTTTTTTCATCTTCATGAATAGTTCCTTTCTCATCTGTTTTGTAGATTTTACCATCATGATGGTTAATTACATAGTAATTTCCATTAGATTCAGCTACACTTTCTCCATGGTGAAATTTTGATGAAGAAAACACATGTAATCCGTTATCCCATAAAATTACTGGAAGTGGAAAACCGACATGTTTACCTTCTTTGAAATCTGAGTATAATGTAAAATCGTGTGAATCTAAAACGTGGTGTTTAGTAAATGCTTTTACTTGAGATTTAATATCTGTTGGTTCAGCGTGTCCATGTCCTTCTTCGTGAGCAACTTCTTCTGTTTTTGGAGCAGCATGAGCTTCAACAACAGTAGAATCATTTGTAGAATTTGCAAAATTCACAATAGGCATTAAAGCCATTGTCATTGCAAGTATAAACTGGAGTGGTTTTTTTGAAATCACCATATCTTTTGTAAACTTAAACTATGAGGTTTATAAAATTTGGTGCAAAGGTACATTTTTTCTTTATATTCCAATTATATTGATGTTTTTTTTTGACTATTTTTTATTCAATATTTTTGCGACTATTATTGTTTCGATAAGAAGAAATATAATAAAAACGGCAAAAAAGTTGATTTTCTCTATCTTATTGTCTTGAAGATGAAGAACTGGACGCACTAAAAAAAACGCAATAACCATTTTTATACTAGTTGCAATCATGAATACCATACCTGTATTGTCAAAGTTTTTATCTGAAATTTTAGTGACAGTAATTAATACTACCAATGAAAGAATAAAAAAAACAAAATAGAGTGTAGGTATTGAATAATAAAAGCTAATTTCTTTTCCTTTAAATTGAGGTAGTTGAAAAAGTAATAAATGTATAATTGAAAGAGGTAAAGCGGCAAAGATTAGTTTTTTTAAAATTGCAATACTATTTGTCATTTTTATTCAATTGATTTACTTGTCTTATAACGTTATACAGCGCTAAAAACACACCTATTAATGTTACTATTTTTGTATAAGTGTTATCAGCGTTTCCATATTGTTCATCCAACCATTTACCAAAATAGGAAAAAACAAAAATCACAATTCCCATTTGGATAGGAATATTAATTAAGGCTAGCCATTTGTTAAATTGATTTTTGTTTTCTGGCATTATTTATTAAATTTCTTGGATGCTTCAAAGGCTACGCATTTCGCAACTAGCTTCAAATTTTGCACCTGGTTCAACAGCTAATTTTCCAACAATAACTTCTCCAGTTATGTGGGCTTTAGATTTGATATTTAGCATGCCTTCCGCTTGTAATTTACCTGAAAATTTTCCTTCAATGTCGATACTTTTACAAATAATATCTCCTTGAACTTCACCTGTTGGACCAATTACAATTTTTCCTCCAGAGGTAAAGTTTCCAGTTAATTTTCCGTCAAGTCTAAAATCAGCTTTTGTAGAAATATCTCCAGTTATCGAAGTTCCTTCAACAATTCTATTGGTTTTTCCCAATAAATGATCTTGGTTTTTAACTTTGTCAAACATTTTTGAGGCGTTTTTTTGAGGTTATTATTTATTCAACTGTAGCCATTCTTCAAATTTTTTCTTCATTTGAACAATTTTATAATCTTCGGTTGAAATGATGTAGGCTTGATCTTTAATTTTATAATTTTTATGCTCTTTTAAAACAGACAATACTGAATTAGCCGATTCTTTTGAACTGAATCCATGAATTACTATAAAATTATCCGTCACAGTGTAAATATCATTTGAAGATTTTAGCAATACTGCGTTTGCATCTTTAAGATATTTTTCAATTTTATCTGTCAAATTTTTAACCTCTTTATCCAAAGGGAATTTCTTTGGGAAAAGTATTTTCCATTCTGTAGCTTCTTCTTTACTAAAGGTTAAAGCTTCTAATTTAGGTATATCGGTTTTAAGTAAATTTTCAGCTTGTTTTCCTTCTTCGATATTTGGATAAGTTAGTGCTACAAAGTTTAATGCTTTTTTGTATTCTTCTAAACCTTGTAATCTTCCAATTACTTTTGCTTTAAGTAATTCAAATTTTGATACAGCTTCTTCTCCAGTAAATCGATTGATTTGTGCGTCAACTTCTGCAAGTACTTCTCTAATTTGGTTGTTTTCAAATTTTTTGTACAAAGCATTGTAAACAATTTCTGGATTTGCTTCATCTGTAATTTCAACACTTGGATTTTTTACAATTTCTGCATATCTGCTAGTTGGGTATTCTGATAAAATTTGTTGTTTCATTAGCTCGGCTTTTGCTGGAGCTATTATTTGATAAATTTTAAACAAATTGTATTTTGCAGGAAGAATTAATCGCTCTTCTGGATTGTTCTTTAATAATTGCTCTAAACGAGCAGCTGCCAATTCATTTTCTCTGAATTTTTCCTTATAAATAATGCCTAATTGGTAATATGCAAAGTTTCTGTCTTTTGCCAAACTGTCTAATAATTTTGTGTCAGTAGGTATTTGTTTTAGGTAAAAATCCGAATTATATTTTGGATTAACAGCTAATGCAGTAGAATCAGTTTCTTTTTCATCTGATAAATCTTCTTCATCTGCATTATTTGAATCCAGATTTGTATCGGAAGACCATCTCCAATTATCTTTTAAAACACGTTTTCCCCATTTACCACTAAATTCTTTTTTACCATATTCAACCGTTACGGGGTTGTAGAAATAAAAACTGTTGTTATCTATACTTCCCATGTCTCCCATTCCTGGCGGTAATGTTGATGGTCCGCCATCTTTAGGCATTGTTGGAAGATTGTCTTTTCCTTGTTTTAATGGATCACCAGTATTTTTATTGTTGGCTGCTAAAATATTAGCTTCTTTCTCTGCTTTTTCTGCAGCTAGTTTAGCCTTTTTTTCGTCTGATGCTTTTAGTTTTATGATGTAATCGTCATAATATTTTTTTCTATCTAAATCATTCATTGCTACTACAGTCAAAATGCTATCGTTTTGCTGCGCAATGGTTTCATATTTTATTACATCGTCTAGATTGACTCTTTTCTTTTTAATTTTTCTGTATTCTCTTGTTCTTTCGTCTAAGCGAAGTAATGTACTGTCATAATATTTTCCAGCAATTTTATATTGAGCTTCTCTAAAATGGATTTCACCAATATTTCTATAATTTGAAGAAACTAAATATTTGTCTTGAGAGGTAGATTTGATAGATTTATTATAATATTTTTCTGCAACTCTATTTTTTTCTTGTTTGTCATAAAAAAGTCCAATTTGATGATTCAAAACATCTAAATATGGGCGATTTTCTCTGTCTTCTAATAGTTTTGTGAATTTTTCTACAAAAGCTAAAGTATCACCTTTTTTGTAATCAAATTGTTGTGCTTGTTTAGCATGGGCTTGAATAATATATCTGCGTGGAGATTTTCTATTCATTTGGATTACATCATCAAAAGCTAAATAAGCACTGTCTTGATAATTCATGCTTTCATACAATTGTCCTAAAATAAAAGAATATCTTGCTTTTTCTTCGTTGTTTTCCGTTGTTTCTTTAGCAATTTTTATTGTAGCAATTGCGCTATCTTTGGCTTGAATATTAAGATAGGCTTGTGTTAACATTGCATTTGCATCGGCTAAATCTTGACCCGATATTTTTTTATCTTCTAAAAGTTTTTTAAGATTTTTTATAGCAACTTCATCGTTGTCTAAACGAATGTTTACTTTCTCACGCCATACTTTCGCATGATAAATTTTATCACTTAGTGGGTATTTGTACAAAATGTAATTTAATGCCTCTAAAGAAGGAATAAAACGATTATCATAGTAACGTGCTTTTGCTAACAACAAATAAGCTTCGTCCATTTGCGGGTTTTTTTCTGTACCGGCAATGTTCATGGAATGCTTTTGAATGGCTTTAACTGCTTTTTCTTCTGCACGTTCAAAGTTTGGGTTTTTTGTTTGGCCAGGTAATAAAGCTTCTTCATTGCTTGGCATTCTTTCAACAGGAAGAATTTCCCAAAAATTATCTTGATAGGTTGTTTTTAAGTCCGCTAAACCTTTGTCTAGCGCTAGATTTCCGTTATACAAAACATTATATTCTGTAGTAACTGCGTGGAAATTACGGTTAATAAATTTATCCTTTTTAACAGAACAAGCTATTAAAAAAAGTATAAAACTAATCGATAAAGAGTATTTTATTATGTTGCTTTTCAAGGTAAAAACGTTTTTGTTCTTAAACTACTAAAACTTGTTTTTAGTATGTACAGAATGGTAAAAATACGTTTCTTTTTTTGAAGTGAAAAAAAATAAGCAAATTTTTGTTAATCAAATACGTTTTTCAAGTCTTTAATTACCTTGAAAGCAATGTCAATTTGTTCGTCACTCACAATAATTGTAAACTCATTAGTAGTTGAAATTACTTCATGAATTATGATTCCTTCCCAAGCTAAACGCTGAAAAATATAATAATAAACACCTGGAGTTGAAATGTTTTCTTGAGGTAACTTTACTGTAATAGATGAAAGGTTTTCTATTTTATGTGTTAATTTTTCACCTTTGAATAAGGCATCAATTATAGGACTAATTGAAGCACTGGTTACAATATTGGTTTCATTTACACCACGAGAAGATGTATAAAAGATATCTTGTAATTTGTTAATTTCTGATAATAATTTCGCTTGGTTTTCCAATAATGTATTTGAAATCACAAAGGTATAATCTGTTAGAGATGAGCGAACGGTGATTTCGCCAATATTTTTTAAGACTTTTGAAATTTTATAATTGATTTTAAAATCTAATTCTTCAGAAAGTCGTTTTAACGACATTACAACGGCGCCTTGTTTTACATCTTTTCCTAAATGAGCTTCTAATTCTGGCATCATTATTCTAGCCAAAGAAGTTAGGTTGATGATTCCTTGCGAAAGCGAACTCAATAAAAAGGGTTTAGATTTTATGTATTGTTCTACTACTGATGAGATAGTTTTCATTCTAAATTGTTGTATTTGTAGTTATTTGGTACAAATATATAAATTTAAAAACAAATTGTTATAAATATAACATTAAAAATAATAAAAAGCTTCTTCAATGTGTTCTATAACAAATTCTGAATTTTCTTTATGAATTGCCACAATATCAAATCGAACTTCGGCATCAATGTCGTTTTGGGTAACGTATTCATTTATAGCTTTTACTAATAATTGAATTTTTTTAGGTTTTACAAATTCCTGTGGTAATCCAAAATCGATGCTCGAACGCGTTTTTACTTCAACAACAGCTAATATTCCATTTTTTTGAGCAATAATATCAATTTCAGCTTTATCAAAAAACCAATTCGTTTCTAAGATTTCGTAACCGTTTTTTTCTAAGAAATCAACTGCTAATTCTTCTCCAAACTTCCCTAAATCGTTATGTTCTGCCATTATTAATGTTTAGTTATTTGAAAGACAAAATCACTTCTTTGTCGTTTACTTCAAAATCAACTTGTTTTCCTAGAATCAATGTTCGGTTGTCTTTTTGATGTCCTGCTGGAAATTCAAAAGCAATAGGAATGTTGTATTCTTTGGCAATTGCAGTAATAATTTGCACTTCGTTTTGCCCGAACGGAATTTCGTTATCGTGCATGTCAGCCATACTTCCTACAATAATTCCTTTTACATTTTCAAAATAACCGTTGCGTTTTAAATTGTACATCATTCTGTCGATGTGATACAAATACTCATCCAAATCTTCAATAAATAGAATTTTTCCTTTCGTATCAATCGATGATTTCGAACCTAATAAACTATATAAAATCGAAATATTTCCACCAACCAATTCACCCGAAGCTTTTCCTTTTACATCATATGCTTTTGATGGAATTGCATAGGAAATAACTTCTCCAAAAAGCGCTTTTCGCAGCGTTTCTTTTACTTCTTCAGGTGCTTTTGGAACCGTAAACGGCATAATCGAATGCAATGTCGCTACTCGTTCCACATTCAATTGACTGTGTAAAACAGTAACATCAGAAAAACCCATAATCCATTTTGGATGCTTTTTGAATTTGGTAAAATCTAACGAATCAATAATTCTAACCGTTCCATAACCACCACGAGCACACCAAATGGCTTTGATGTTATCGTCATCCATCATTTCTTGAAAATCGGCAATTCTTTCGTCATCGGTTCCGCCTAATTGGCAACTATCTAAACCAATGGTTCTGCCTAATTTAGCTTTTAATCCCCAAGATTCTAATAATTCAATAGCGGGTTTTGCATCTTCTGGAAAAAATTTACGAGCCGTACAAACAATAGCAACTGTGTCGCCTTTTTTAAGATAAGGTGGAATTTTCATTTTCTTTTGCGAATGAGAAAAGTTTGAAATTAAAATAAGTATCAAAATAAATCTATACATCGTCAGATTTTATTAACTCAAAAGTAAACAAAATCCAATTAAAATTCGGGATTTCATCACTAATCGATTATTTTTGCATCAAATTTTATGATGATATGTTAGAAAATCCAAAAAGATATACGATTACAGCGGCTTTACCTTATACGAATGGTCCTATTCACATTGGACATTTAGCAGGTGTTTATGTTCCATCTGATATTTATGCGCGATATTTACGTTTACAAGGAAAAGATGTAGCTTTCATTTGCGGAAGTGATGAACACGGCGTAGCAATTTCAATGAAAGCGAAAAAAGAAGGTATTACGCCACAACAAGTAATTGATAAATACGACGGAATTATTCGTCAATCGTTTTTAGATTTCGGAATTTCTTTTGATAATTATTCGAGAACTTCAGCTGAGATTCATCACAAAACGGCTTCGGAATTTTTTAAAAAATTATATGATAACGGAGATTTCATCGAAGAAACTACCGAACAATTATACGATGCAAAAGCGGACCAATTTTTAGCTGACCGTTTCGTAACAGGAACTTGTCCAAAATGCGACAATCCAGAAGCGTATGGCGATCAATGCGAAAAATGTGGTTCGACTTTAAATGCAACGGATTTAATTAATCCGAAATCAACAATTACTGGAGAAACTCCAATTTTAAAATCTACAAAACATTGGTTTTTACCTTTAAATCGTTACGAATCGTTCTTAAGAGAATGGATTTTAGAAGGTCATAAAAACGACTGGAAACCGAATGTTTATGGACAAGTAAAATCGTGGGTTGATGGTGGTTTAGAACCAAGAGCCGTAACACGTGATTTGGATTGGGGAATCGATGTTCCAGTGGAAGGTGCGGAAGGTAAAAAATTATATGTTTGGTTTGATGCGCCAATCGGCTACATTTCGTCAACCAAAGAATGGGCGGCTCGCGAAGGAAAAGATTGGGAACCGTATTGGAAAGATGCCGATACAAAATTGGTTCACTTCATTGGAAAAGATAATATCGTTTTCCATTGTATCATTTTCCCAGCGATGTTAAAAGCAGAAGGAAGTTACATTTTACCTGATAATGTTCCAGCAAACGAATTCTTAAATTTAGAAGGAAACAAATTATCGACTTCTAAAAACTGGGCGGTTTGGTTGCACGAATATTTACAAGATTTTCCAGAAAAACAAGATTCGTTGCGTTATGCTTTAACAGCAAATGCTCCAGAAACCAAAGACAACGACTTTACTTGGAAAGATTTTCAAGCAAGAAATAATAACGAATTAGCAGCGATTTTTGGAAATTTCATCAATCGTGTGGTGGTATTAACTAATAAATATTACAACGGAATTGTTCCAGCTCCAAACGAATTCACAGAAGTTGATGAGCAAACGTTAGCCGAATTAAAAGCATATCCAGCCGTAATTTCAAGTTCAATTGAGCGTTACCGTTTCAGAGAAGCGTTAGGTGAATTAATGAATGTGGCTCGTTTAGGAAATAAATACTTAGCGGATGAAGAACCTTGGAAAATGGTAAAAGAAAATCCGGCAAGAGTGCAAACACAAATGTATGTGGCGTTGCAAATTGCTTCAGCTTTAGCCGTTTTATCGGAACCATTTTTACCTTTTACAGCTAAAAAATTATCGAATATTTTAAAAATTGATGCTTTAGGTTGGAACGATGTAACTACTAAAACAGATTTGTTACCATCAGGGCATCAAATTGGTCAAGCCGAAATCTTGTTTGCCCAAATTGAAGATGCAGAAATCCAAAAACAATTAGACAAATTAGAAGCAACTAAAACCGCAAATAAAGTGGAAAACGCAAAAGCTGAACCGCAAAAAGAAACAGCTTCATTTGAAGATTTTGCAAAAATAGATTTACGAATCGGAACCATCATCGAAGCAGAAAAAATGCCAAAAGCTAACAAATTGTTAGTGTTAAAAGTAGATACTGGTATTGATGTAAGAACCATTGTTTCTGGAATTGCAGAGCATTTTACACCTGAAGAAATAATTGGAAAACGCGTAACCGTTTTAGTAAACTTAGCACCAAGAGCATTACGTGGTGTGGAAAGCGAAGGTATGTTGTTGTTAACAAATAATGCAGAAGGTAAACTAGTTTTCGTAAATCCAGATGCGGAAGGTGTGATTAATGGTGCGATGATATCTTAAATTATATATTGACAATGAAAAAGTTTATTTTACTGTTCTTTCTGTTCTCAAAATTAACTTTCTCTCAAGAGTTAGTAAATTCGATTGACATTAATCTTGACAAGATTAAAAGTTTTTATCGTATTGAAGACCCCAATAACAATGAGTATGCTCTTATTTTAAAAAACAAAGAGAACATTGAATTAATAAAAACTGACAAAAGTTTTAATGTATTAAGTAGGTTTGAGCATATAGAAATTGATAAGTCTGGAGATTTCATGGGTAATAGTATAAAAGAAAATTTATTCTATACTTATTGGAAAAAGAACAAAAAAACATTGGAGGTACTAACTATTGATTTTGAAAATAAAAAGATTATTAAAAATGAAATAAACTACCCCATTGACAGTAATGAAAGAATTTTATCTAGTTATACAAAAGATGCATTTTTTAATACTATTACTGTAACCAAAGAAACATCAATTATAAATTATTACAGATTTAATGGTCTAACAGTAGAAAAAAATTCATTTGACTGCTCTAATATGAGTTTTGTCAATTCATTAAATCAAAAAATAAAGTTTTGGGATTTTTTAAATGACGAAAACGGAACAGTTTACAAGGCTTCTTTTCCAATATTTTTAACGGATAAAATTAACTTTAACTCTGTTCATGCAACGGAAAAAAAGAAAATTTATGTTGATAATGAAAGAATTATTATTTCATCAGATGTAAATAATAATTTTAGTCAATTTGTAATACTGTCGTTAAAAGATTTTACCGCAAATAGCCACATTGTTTCTAAGCAGGATGAAAATTCAATTGATTCATTTTTATCTAAGGAAACGAATTCTTTTGTAATTGACAATAAAATTTTTATAGCTAAATTTAGCAATGAAAGAATTTCAATCATTATTAAAAACTTTGACAATAAAACACTTAACTCTTTTTCAATAACTGCTACAGAAGGTCATCAGTATATCAATTCAGAACTTATAGAAGAAGTTGGAGGTATAAAAAACAGAGAAATTCTTAAAAATGAAGAGAAATTCTTAAGAAAAAGTTTTGCTAAAAATCCTTCAATAACAGGATTCCTTTCAAACGATAATTATTATTTATCTATAGCTGGAGTTTCTTATCCAAGACAACAATCTTATCAAATGCTTGGAATGTTTGGGTTAGTTGGAGGTATTGCGGCAGCAATCATTAATGATGGTTCAGGATCATCAATTACTTCTTATTCAGATAAAGATGTTGTATATATTAGAAGTTGTATATCTTCTTCAGATTTCAAGCCAACAAATTTGAAAAACGTGACTTCAAATTATGATAATGTTAGATCTTACGTTGAAAATAATAATTCAAAAGAAAATTTTTTAACTCTTTTTGAAAGTAATAACCATTTTTATCTTTTTGCCCATAAAAACAAACAGGAAAAAGTGACAATATATAAATTCTAATTTTTTCATGAACCCCAAAATAATCGCTTTCGACGCAGACGACACTTTATGGCACAACGAACCTTATTTCGATGAAGCACAGGAGCGCTTTTGTGTGTTGTTTCAAGATTATGCATCGAGCCAAGAAATTTTGGGATTGATTTTGAATCATCAGGTGAAAAATTTGCCTTTGTATGGTTTCGGAATTAAAGCGTTTACGTTATCAATGATTGAAACTGCTTTGCAATTGACCAATCATCAAATTTCGGGAAAAGGAATTGAGCAAATTTTAGCTATTGGAAAAGATTTATTGCAAAAACCTGTCGAATTGTTGCCAAACGTAGAATCAGTTTTGGAACAGTTGAAAGGAAAATATAAATTGGTTGTAGCCACAAAAGGCGACTTAAAAGACCAACATAGAAAATTACACGATTCGGGAATTGGCGCTTACTTTCATCACATTGAAGTCATGAGTGATAAAGCCGAATTAGATTACGAAAAAATGTTAGGGCGTTTGGATTGCAAAGCCGAAGATTTTCTAATGATTGGAAATTCCTTAAAATCAGATGTCTTACCAGTTTTAAATATTGACGGACATGCAATACACATTCCGTATCATACGACTTGGGAATACGAAAAAATTGATTTCGAAATCAAACACGAAAATTTCAAATCGTTTACCCATATTACTGAGATTTTACCTTTGTTAAAATGAAACGAAAAATTGACATATCTTCTTGGAATCGAAAAGGACATCTAGAGTTTTTCTCAGCTTTCCAAGAGCCTTTTTTTGGAATAACTACAACAATTGATTGTACAACTGCTTATGAAAAAGCAAAGGCAATGCAAATTTCATTTTTTGTATATTATTTTCACAAAACTTTAGCTGCTGTTAATCAAATTGAAAATTTCAGATATAGAATAGAAGGTGAAGATGTGTTTCTATACGAGGAAATTGACGCTTCTGCTACTATTATGAGAGAAGATAAAACGTTTGGATTTTCGTTTATGAAATTTCATGAAGACATTCACGAATTTAATACAATTGTTCAAACAGAAATTGAAAGAATTCAAACCACTACTGGAATTTTAACGAGAGAATATCCTGAAAACATTATTCATTTTTCGGCTGTTCCTTGGATAAATTTTACTGGATTAACGCATTCTAGAAATTTTGGTGTTGCCGATAGTTGTCCAAAAATTTCCTATGGAAAACTAGTAGAAGAAAACGGAAAGAAATCGATGGCGCTTTCAGTTACAGCACATCATGGCTTGGTTGATGGTTATCACATAGGCTTATTTATTGAAGCTTTGCAAACCGAATTAAACAAATAAACCACCAACTTTCGCTGGTGGTCTTTTCTCAAACGGCATTCAAAATAGCTAAAATATCTTCTCCGAATCGCTCCGATTTTTGTTTCCCAAAACCTTTGATTTGTTGTAATTCATTTAAGTTACTTGGCTTATACATGGCTAAATCGATTAATTCTGAATTGTGACAAATCATATACTTTTTCAGTTTCAAAGCTTCCGATTTTTCGTTTCTCCATTGATTTAAATACCCATAAACTTGTTTGTCTTTCGGATTTAAATCTTCATAAGATTTACGTTCTAATCGTTCTGGTTTTTCTTGTTCTTCTGATTCATAATGAACAATAACCGACCAATGCGCTGCTTCACTTTCCACAAATTGAGTACTTGATTTTTTAAACGTTACCGTATTCAAAAAAGCATTCAATTGTTGTTGATCGTACTCCAAAAATGCGTTATCCAAACGGATTGAAAATACTCTAACTTGCATAACATCTTTATTTACCGATTAACAAAATTTCATTGGCAACAACTTCTGTAACATAGCGTTTGTTTCCGTCTTTGTCGTCGTAACTTCTGTGGGTTAACTTACCTTCTATTCCGATTTCTTTTCCTTTGGTTACAAATCTTTCGATGATGTCGGCTGTTTTTCCCCAAGCGGTTACTCGGTGCCATTGCGTTTGTTCTACTTTGTCACCGTTTTCACGATAATACACTTCGTTTGTAGCAATGCTGATGTTTGCTAATTTTTTTCCTCCTTCAAGGTTTTTGATTTCTGGTTCTTGACCTACGTGTCCGATTAATTGTACTGAGTTTTTCATGGCGTATAAATATTAAATGTTTGTGTTACTTGATTTTTTGGAACACGGATTTAATAAATTAGAATAATTTAAAAAATCTATGTTGAACTTGATTTTTGAATTTGTTCTTGAACTTGACTATTTGCTTAATAAAACCAATTCATTAGCAACCACTTCTGTGATATAACGTTTGTTTCCGTCTTTATCGTCGTAGCTTCTGTGGGTTAGTTTACCTTCGATGGCAACGTGACTTCCTTTGGTTAATAATTTTTCAATAATGTCTACTGTTTTTCCCCAAGCGGAAACGCGGTGCCATTCGGTTTGTTCTACTTTTTCACCTTTGGCGTTGGTGTAATTCTCATTCGTAGCGATAGTAAAGTTTGCTACTCGTCCAGATTCTAAATTTTTGATTTCTGGTTCTTGGCCTACGTGTCCGATTAATTGTACTCTGTTTTTCATGGCGTGTAAAAATTTAAATAATTAATAAAATTGATTTTTGAAATTGAACTTGTATTTGAATTTTGCTTTCGTTCATTTCGACAGTGCAAAGATGGGACAAGAAAAAAACGTTATTCGGTATTTAGCTATTTAATATCGGTTGTAAATATTTGTAAGCGTTTGTAAATGGAAAATATTTTTGTATATTAGCTTTAATTATAAGACTTTACAGATGAAAAAATCAATCTTTCAAAAAGGTATTTATTTTTTACTTTTTATTTGTTCGTTTAGCACATTTGCACAAAAAACTCTTAATTATAACGATGAAAAAGGTTCTCCAAAAGCCACTTTACAAGATGTAAAATGGATTGTTGGCAATTGGACAGGCGAAGCTTTAGGTGGCATTTGCCAAGAAACGTGGAGCGAACCGATTGGAAATTCGATGATGTTTAGTTTCAAATTAGTGGTAGATGGAAAAGTCGCTTTTTATGAATTGGGACACATTATTGAGAAAGACAAAACGTTATTATTACAACTCAAACACTTTGACGGCGAATTAAAAGGTTGGGAAAAAGCGGAAGTAAGCGAGAATTTCAGACTGGTAAAAGTTACTCCAACCCATGTGTATTTTGACAAATTTACATTTGAGAAAATTTCGAATAACGAAATCAATATTTACGTGGTTTTTGAAGATAGTGGTAAGGAAATGAAGTTTAATTTTAAGAAGTAAGCCATGAGTAAAACCTGTTTAGAATGTGGCGATAAAATCATCGGTCGCGAAGACAAAAAGTTTTGTTCGGATGGCTGCCGCAATGCGTACAACAACAAAATGAATAAAGATCAGAACAATCTGATGCGCAACATTAATAATAAATTGCGTAAAAATTATCGCATTTTGTGTGAACTCAACCCAGAAGACAAAGGAAAAACCACAAAAACCAAATTACTTAGTAAAGGGTTTGATTTTGAGTTTTTTACCAGCATGTTACAAACCAAAACCGGCAACACTTATTTCTTTTTGTACGACCAAGGCTATCGCGCGTTGGAAGATGATTTTTATATGTTGGTAAAGAAAGATAGTTAAGAGAATAGATGAAAGAAGAAAGAGAAAAGATTGCCATACTCGGTTGTGGTTGGCTGGGTTTACCTTTAGCCAAATCATTGCTTTCAAAAGGTTACGAAGTAAAAGGTTCTACGACTTCGGAAAGTAAATTGGTAATTTTGAAAAATGCTGGGATTTCGCCTTTCCAAATTCAATTGGAGGAACATCAAATCATTGGAAATATGGAAGATTTTCTGAAAAAAATCGATGTTTTAGTGATTGATATTCCGCCTGGATTGAGAAGAGAACCTTCGACTTCAAACGAAATGACATTTGTAAATAAAGTAAAAACGTTGATTCCGCTTATCGAAAAATCAGAAATTCAGAAAGTTATTTTTGTGAGTTCGACTTCGGTTTATGGTGATAGTTTTCCTATTGTTGAAATTACAGAAGAAACAACCCCAAATCCCGATACCGAAAGTGGCAAGCAATTAGTTATTGCTGAAACTCTTTTACAATCAAATCCAAATTTTAAAACTACGGTAATTCGTTTTGGTGGTTTGCTTGGCGAAGATCGTCATCCAGTGAAATTTTTGGCAGGAAGAACGAATGTTGAAAATCCAGATGCACCAGTGAATATGATTGAGAGAAAAGATTGTATTGGAGTTATAGAAAAAGCTCTCGACTTCGCTCGAGATGACAATTGGGAATGGAATCAAACCTTTAACGCTGTCACACCTCAGCATCCAACGCGCAAAGCATATTATCACAAAAAAGCGGATATTTTGAATTTGCCATTGCCTACCTTTGCAGAAAATTCGGAATCGAAAGGTAAAATTATTTCTAGTGAAAAAGTAGAAACGATTTTAGGTTATTCGTTTCAAAAAGAAATTTAGTAATGGCGTATTTTAGCGTATTTCACAATTACATCAAGCAAAAGAAAAATGCGATTGGCTTACCAATTTTAGCATTAATTTGGATTAGCTTTTTCTGGGGAACGACTTGGATTGCTTCCAAAGAAGGTGTAAAACATATACCTCCGATGCAATTGGTAGCGCTGCGTCAACTTTTTGGTGGATTGTTGTACTTGCTTTATTTCTTAATCAAAAAACATCCTTGGCCAAACAAGCGACAATGGCGCACTATTCTAGTTTTGAGCGTTTTGAATTTCATGCTGAGTAACGGTTTGAGTACTTGGGGTGTAAAATACATTTCGAGTGGTTTGGGAGCGATTATTGGTTCAATATTTCCACTTTGGATAGTAATAATTAGTCTATTTCGCGGTCAAAAAACATCTTGGAAAGCGGTTGTAGGTTTGATTGTCGCTTTTGGCGGAATTTGTGTGATTTTCTACGATTACCTTAACGATTTCTTAGAACCTGAATTCCGTTTTGGAATTTTACTTTCAGTAATTGCTACGTTTACTTGGGCGTTATCTTCGATTTATATCAAAGAAAACAAGACGAATTTCAATCCGTATTTTAGTTTGGGATTGCAAATGTTGATTTCGAGTATTGTGATTTCAAGTGTGATTGGATTTAATGGCACTTCAGTCCCGTTAAGTGAAATTCCTGTTATTTCTTGGTGGTCGATTGGTTATTTGGTGGTTTTTGGTTCGGTATTGACGTTTATAGCTTTTATTTATGCTTTAGAAAATTTACCAACTGAAATCAGCAGTTTGTATGCCTATATCAATCCGATGGTGGCGTTATTTTTTGGTTATTTGTTGTTTAATGAACCTTTAACTACTGCGATTATCATTGGCGGAACAATAACGATTATTGGACTTTATTTAGTGAATCGTGCGATTAAGAAGAAATAAATTTAGCCACGGATTAAAAGATTAGAAGGATTACAATCTGTGAAAATCCTTTAATCCGTGGCGATAATCTCAACTGTTTTATTAAACAAAAAATCCCACCTAAAAAGATGGGATTTGATTTATTCTTGAATTTGATTACCAAATTTTCACACGCTTGTCTGGTGCTACATACATTCCGTTGTTTGGTTGAATGTTGAACGCTTTGTAGAACGCTTCCACATTTTGTAACGGTACATAAGCACGGTACATTCCCGGTGAATGAGGGTCTGTTTTTACTTGATTTTTGATGGCTTCGTCACGCATTTTACTTCTCCAAATGGTTGCCCAAGAAATAAAGAAACGTTGCTCAGGTGTAAATCCGTCAATCAATCCTGGATTTCCGTTTGCTTTCAAATAGATTTGTAATCCGTCATAAGCTGCATTAACTCCACCTAAATCTCCGATGTTTTCTCCTAAAGTAAATTTTCCATCCACAAAAATTCCAGGTAAAGGTTCTAAAGCAGAATATTGGTCTGCTAAAGCGCTACCTAATGTGGTAAATTGTTTCAAATCTTCATCACTCCACCAGTTTACTAAATTTCCTTCAGCATTATATCTTGAACCTGAATCGTCAAAGCCATGTGAAATTTCGTGACCAATTACAGCTCCGATTCCGCCATAATTTACAGCTTCATCTGCTCTGTAATCATAAAATGGAGGTTGTAAAATAGCCGCAGGAAATACAATTTCGTTATTGGTTGGATTAAAATATGCATTCACCGTTTGTGGCGACATACCCCATTCTTCTTTATCTACTGGTTTTCCAAGTTTTTCAACATTTTGTTGATGGCTCCATAATGCATATAATCTTGAATTTTCGAAATAGGTTCCACCATTATTTGGGCTTACTACTGTTAATTTTGAATAGTCTTTCCACTTATCAGGATAACCGATTTTTATTCTTGATTTTTGTAACTTTAATTTTGCGTTTTCTTTTGTTTCTTTTGTCATCCAAGGCAAATTATCGATACGATTTTCAAATGCTGCAAAAACGTTTTTAATCATTGCTTCTGCTTTTGCTTTTGCTTCTGGTGGGAATTTTTTCGCAACATATAATTTTCCTAAAGCTTCACCTAGTCTTCCGTTGACAGTTGCTAAAGCTCTTTCATCAGCTGGACGTTGTTTTACTGCGCCTGTTAAAGTTTTGCCATAAAATTCCCAGTTAGCATTTTCAATTTCTGTAGAAAGTATTCCAGATGAACCTCTAAGGGCAGTCCAACGCATGTAGGCTTTCCAATCTTCAATTTTGTTTTCTTGAAAAATAGCTTCAACAGCTTGTAAGTATTTTGGTTGAGAAACAACTACAGAATCAATTTTTCCAATTCCTACTGTTTGAAAATAACTATTCCATTCTACTGACGGCAATAATTTTTGTAAATCAGCAATTGCCATTGGGTTGTAAGTTTTTCTTCTATCTCTACGTTCAACTCTATCAAAAGTTGCGGTCGACATTTTAGTTTCTAAAGCTAAAATTTTCTTTGCATTTTCTGTTGCAGTAGTTTCAGATTCTCCTATAAATTGAAGCATTCTAGAAACGTGAGCAATATATTTTTCGCGTTTCTCTTTGTTGTCAGGTGCATCAGATACATAATAATCTCTGTCTGGCAAACCTAAGCTTCCAGTTCCTACATAAACAACATTTCTATTGCTGTTTTTAGCATCTGCACCAACATAACTTCCAAAGAACCCTAATCCCATTTCTGGTTCTAATTCAGCTAATAATGTTACTAATTCTTTTGAATTTTTAACAGTATTTATTTTAGCTAAATAAGGTTTAAGAGGCTCAATTCCAGATTTATTTCTGCTAACAGTGTCTAAGATAGATTTGTATAAATTGATTGCTTTTGCTTGATCTGAATTTGGATCGATGGTTTTATCATTTATTGCCTCTTTAAGAATTGCCATGACATCGTCATCAGTGTTTTTACGAAGTTCGTCAAAACTTCCCCAACGGGTTCTGTCTGCTGGAATTTCGGTTTTATCTAACCAGCTTCCGTTTACATATCTATTGAAATTGTCTGCTGGACTTGTTGATTTGTCCATGTAATTCACATTGATTCCAATTGGTTCTTGTTTTTTTACTGCTTCTTGATTCGATTTGCACGAATAGAAAGTTGCTGTTAAAAAAAGGAAGCCTAGACTTCCTCTTAAAATGAATTTATTCATAATTTATTCTTTAATAATTCTTTTTACGGTTGCTTGTTCATTACTCATGATTTTTACAAAATAAATTCCTTGAGATACGTTTGATAAATCAATTGCAGTTTCAAAGTTTGTTACAGAAATTTCTTTTTTAGACCAAACAATTTTACCTGTTAAATCATAAACATCAATTCCGGTTGGTTGAATGTTTCCTAATGAAATATTGAAAATTCCTTTAGAAGGATTAGGGTAAACAAAAACATTATTTAATTCAAAATTTTGATTTGAAAGCGTTCCATTAATAACAAAGTCGTCAATATTAACTCCTAATTGAGTGACAGATTCGTCAGAATGAAACACAATTCTAAAAATGATATTTGTTTCTGAGTTTAGAGCATTTAATGGATAGGTATATGTAGTCAAAGTAGTATTTGTTCCTGTCCATTGACCACCAGGACAATTATTACAATCTGTTCCCGTGGTAAGAGGAGTTCTGTCACTATTATACCAATTAGTATCCATAGTTCCTAATAAATTCCATGTTGCCCCAAAATCGGTTGAATATTGTACATAAGTAACATCCCAATTTACCTCTAAATCATATTTCATTGCAAAACTAATTTGAGGATTTATAACATTTGATAAGTTATAACATTGAGATACTAAGTATGATTTAGTTACATTAGGATAATTTCCAGTAACATTTGTTGTGTATACTGTATTACCAGCAGAACTCATAGCTCCAGTTGTTCTGATACCTCTTTGCCATTGCGATCCGCTTCCACCATCATTGTATGAAATTAAAGCATTGGAAGGTGTTGTAAAAGGATTAACCACTCCAACAGTTCCAGCATCATTAACATAAAAAGTTGAGGAACCACTATTGTTGTCTGAATAGGCATCATTAGTTATAGTTGTGGTTACATTTAAAGTATGTACACCTCTTGTTAAAGTAACGCTAGGTAAATTAATACTAGTATTTGTATTTGGTGCAATTGAACCATTCCAAGTAAAGCTATTTGGTGTACTGTCTATTGTATAATTAATTGTAACCGATGTGATTGGATTTGTTCCGCTATTTTTAACTTCAATTTGAGGAATAACAGTATCGCCACAATTAATGTTTACACCTGGACTTTGAATACTCACAAATTTTACATCATCTGCAGGAATTTGAATAGGAATATCTGTTTGCCAAATACCTCTTCCGTAAGTTGCTGCGACAAGTTTTGCGTCTTCTAAGTTTATTTCTAAATCGGTTACAGACACATTTGGTAAATTTGTGTCGAATGCTTGCCAAGTAGACATTGAATCATCTCTGTAGTAAACACCTAAATCAGTTCCAACATATAGAGGATTGTCAGTGTTTCTTCCTTGATGCACAATTATATTTTTACCGATATTTGGTAATCCTGTGAAAAAATTAGCAAAAGATGTTCCTCCATTTGTAGATTTTAATACACCTCCAGAAGTACTTTGAGTAGTTATATAAACAATATTACTATCAGTTGAATGAACTTCTATAGAAGTTATGTTACTTGTGGTTGTATATACATTTGTAAAAGTGATACCTAAATCGGTGCTTTTGTATAAACTAGAACCATTAGCAACATACATAATATTGTCATTTGATGGGTCAATACTAATTAGTTCTAGATTACCAGTACCAATGGTTCCTGTGTTTTGTTGAACCCAAGCTCCAGAAACCAATTTGTATAAGTTGTTATAGCCTGCAAATAAATCTCCAGCAGCGTTAGCCATTAAAGGAGTTACCCAATTGCCATCAACACCAGGAGATCCAACAGAAGCACTAATTCCATTTCCAGCATTGTTGCTTATGTAAAGACTTCCTCCACTTTGAATAAAGCCATAATATTGATTTGGATTATTTGGATTTATAGCAGTGTCCATTCCGTCAGCGCCATAATAATTTTTCCATTGACCACTACTATACGCGTGTCCACCATTATCTTGTAATCCTCCCACCATGTTTGCAGCGGATTGTTTTGAAACAGCAATTTTATAAAATTGGCTAATTTGAACACCGGCTGTTAAATCAGTAAAGTTTGTTCCGCCATTGTTTGAAACATAAATTCCACCATCACTTCCACAAAAAAGTTTACTTCCATGGAATCCTAAGTAATGGATGTCAGCATGAGTATACGATGGAGCCGTTGGCGAACTCCAATTGTTTAATTTGGTTACAGTAGCTCCACCATCAGTAGATTTCCAAACATTCAAACAACCCGTATAAATTTCATCCGCATTAGTAGTTGAAGCGGCTAATGCTAAATCATACCATGATTGATTAGACTCAAAAACGTCTCCAGTTGTTGATTCGTTTGATGAGGTTTTAGTCCAACTTGTTCCTGAATTAGTAGAACGATATATTCCTTGCATATCACCGCTAGAATTAGCACTCAGCACATAGATGTAATTTGCATTCGCAGGTGTTACATCTAATAAAAGTCTACTAGAAGTTGCAGGTAATCCTAAAGTGATTTGAGTGAAACTTGTTCCTGAATTTGTTGAACGATAAAAATTTGTGTCAGAAACAGCATAAACAGTTGTTGGGTCTCCAGGTTTTAATCGAATACTACCTTGAGAAAAATCACCTGTTTGTACACTTGACCAGGAAGTACCACCATTTGTAGTTTTATAAATTCCGTTATTTGTTGCGCACCATAATATTTGATTATTTGTGGGATGAATAATTAAATCACCAGCTCTTGATGGGTTAGAGCCTCCCATAGTACCAGTTGCATTCCAGGTTAAACCACCATCAGTAGATTTATATACTCCAACCGAATATGAATCTCCTGCATCTTTGTCTCCAGTAGCTATGTAAATTGTATTTGAATTTGAGTAATCAACAGCTATTCCAGAAACACCTATTTGAGGTAATTCATCTGTAAGTGGAGCCCATGTTGAGCCATTGTCTGTAGATTTCCAAATTCCCCCAGCAGGTGAACCTAAATAAACAATATTGCTATTTGATGGGTCAACATGAACGGTATTTACACGACCTTGACCTGAAGACCAAGAGCCAGTATTTGTATGGGTAAAAGGGCCTACAGGTTGCCAGTTACTTACAGGCAATGAAAAAGCACTATTTTTATTTGTCTTCGCTATGTTTTTTTGACGCCAAGCATTCCAAAATTCATCAGATGACATGACGTAACCTTGATCATTAGTATAACTTCTCCAATGGTATTCCCATCTCATAAAAGGCTTGTAACCAGAACCTTTAACGTTTTTGTCTCTTGTTGACCAATATTGGTTAAATGAAGTTACCAATTCGTCAATAGTGGCTTCGCCAGTTCGTGCTGTAGATACGTTAGCCATCCATGGGGCAGAAGGATTAAATTGTGAAAAACCTAAAAAGGAACACAATAAACTAACAATCAAGTAATTTTTAGTCATATTAGTAGTAGTTAAATAGTAAAATTTCACAAATATAGCAAAGAAAATCAACATATTACAACTTTAACGTTCGTTTGAAGTGGCTTTAAAGCCTAATTATGTTTATTTTTGCAAAAAAATATAATGCTAAAATATCTGAAACCATATAGAACATTTATAATTGTCTTTTTGATTTTGTCAATAGCTATTTTTTTTGGAATTTATTCTTTACAAACTCCTGAAAAAATGTTACCAATATATTCACCAAGAGATATTAATCCTGAATTAGTTGATTCTACGGTGCAACATATTGGCATCGACCATAAAATTGCTGACTTTGCTTTTACCAATCAAAATGGGAAAATAATTACACAGAAAGATTATGAAAACACTATTTATGTAGCGGATTTCTTTTTTACTACTTGCCCAACGATTTGTCCAAAAATGACCGATAATATGGTTTGGTTGCAAAAGCAATTAAAAAAATATCCAAGCGTAAAACTTTTGTCTTTTTCTGTCACTCCAGATATTGATACTCCAGAAGTACTTAAAAAATATGCCATTAAAAAAGGAGTGGATGATTCACGTTGGAATTTAGTAACCGGAGATAAAAAGGAAATTTATTACTTAGCAAGAAAATCATATTTGGCTGTAAAAACTGGAAAACCAGAAGAATTATATGACATGGTTCATACCGAAAATTTTATTTTGGTAGACAAAAATAAAAGAATTCGCGGTTTTTATGATGGAACAAATCTAAACCAACCCAGTGATGACCCAAAAGTAAAAAACATGCAACAATTACTTGCCGATATAATTTGGTTAGTTGAAAATCAAAAATAATTGGTATTAAATTGATAATTATCAGGTTTTCTAAATTTATAATTTTTACTTTTGTATTTTAATTCAATCTAAATAAGAAAATGAACACTAATTCGTCAGCTCTTAAAATAGGAGAAACAGCAACTATAACGGCTGTTAATTTAGACGAAATCCCACTAAAATTATTAGAGATGGGATGCTTGCCAGGTAATAAAATTACATTACTTCAAGTAGCACCTTTTGGCGATCCATTATATTTTAATGTGAACGATTCTCATGTGGCTATTCGTGTGGAAACCGCAAGAGAAATAAGTGTTTTAAAAGATAATTAAATGAGTTCAAATCTTATAAAAGTTGCTTTAATTGGAAACCCAAATGTGGGTAAAACATCTGTTTTTAATGAGCTTACTGGTTTAAATCAACAAGTAGGAAATTATCCAGGAATTACTGTTGAAAAAAAACAAGGTGTTTGTAAATTATCTGATAGTGTTAAAGCAAAAATTATTGATTTGCCAGGAACATACAGTTTAAATGCTAGTTCAATTGATGAAAATGTAGTAATTGAACTGCTCCTAAATAAAAATGATGAAGATTTTCCAAATGTAGCCGTTGTAGTTACAGAAGTTGAAAATTTAAAGCGAAATTTACTTCTTTTTACCCAAATTAAAGATTTAGAAATACCAACCATTTTAGTCATTAACATGGCTGATAGAATGCAATTAAAAGGAATAGAATTAAATATTCCGATTCTTGAGAAAGAATTAAAAACTAAAATTGCATTAGTAAGTTCAAGAAAAAAAATAGGGATTGAAAATCTTAAAAACCTAATTTTAAACTACGAAACACTTTCTACAGAACCTTGTTTGCACGCGTCTTCAATTGATCCAGATTATTTTAATAATTTAAGAAGAGCTTTTCCAAATCAGTTGTTATATAAGCTTTGGTTAGTGATTACGCAAGATGTTAATTTCTTAAACTTGGATAGAAACGAAATTAAAAGTTCATTTACGAAATCGCATGCCGATTTAAAAAGATTACAACAAAAAGAAACTATAAAACGCTATCAGTTTATTAATGATACGCTAAAAATAGGTCAAAAAATAGATGTTTCAAAAGCATCCGATATTCGTGCAAAAATCGACAGAATTCTGACACATAAAATTTTCGGTTATGTAATTTTCTTCGGAATTTTGATGTTGATTTTCCAATTTTTATTTGATTGGAGTAGCATTCCAATGGATTTTATTGACGAAACTTTTGCTAATTTTAGTTCACTCGCAAAGCAAAATTTACCTGCAGGAGAGTTCACAAATTTAATTAGCGAAGGAATTATTCCTGGAATTGGCGGCATCGTAATTTTTATTCCACAAATAGCATTTTTATTCTTATTTATTTCCGTTTTAGAAGAAAGTGGATATATGAGTCGTGTGGTTTTTTTGATGGATAAAATTATGCGAAGATTTGGGTTGTCTGGAAAAAGTATTGTCCCTTTAATTTCAGGAACAGCATGTGCGATTCCAGCTATAATGGGCGCAAGAAATATTGAAAATTGGAAAGAACGATTAATTACTATTTTAGTAACTCCTTTTACAACTTGTTCAGCGCGATTGCCTGTTTATGCTATATTAATCTCATTAATTATTCCCGAAAAAAGAGTGTTGGGCTTTTTAAGTTTACAAGGATTAACGTTAATGACTTTATATTTATTAGGATTTGGAATGGCAATTTTTTCTGCCTTTATACTTAATAAATATTTAAAGTTAAATTGTAAATCTTATTTTGTTGTAGAAATGCCAAGCTATAAAATTCCAATGTTTAAAAACGTTGGAATTAATGTGCTAGAAAAAACAAGAGCATTTGTAACAGGTGCTGGAAAGATTATTTTAGCGCTTTCTATTATCCTATGGTATTTGGGTTCCCATGGATTAAGTGATGATTTTAATAATGCAGAAAAAAATGTAGTAGCCGAACTTCAATCGAAAAACATCAAGCTAAATCCTTCTTTAATTGAGGATAAAGTAAATGCCTATAAACTTGAAAATTCCTATATAGGTTACATGGGAAAAACGATAGAACCAGTAATTAAACCGCTTGGTTATGATTGGAAAATAGGTGTTGCAGTAGTAAGTTCATTTGCAGCAAGAGAAGTTTTTGTAGGAACATTAGCCACCATATATAGCGTTGGAAGTCATAGTGATGAAGAAACTACGATTAAAAACAGAATGGCAGCTGAAGTGCATCCAATAACTGGAAATAAAGTATTTAATTTTGCAACAGGAATTTCGTTATTGCTTTTTTACGCTTTTGCAATGCAATGTATTTCTACGTTGGCTATAGTAAAAAAAGAAACAAATTCTTGGAAATGGCCTATAGTTCAATTAGTATTCATGAGTGGTTTTGCATATCTAACAGCATTAATTGCATATCAAGTTTTAAAATAAAAGGCATAGTTTTTGATTAAATAGAGAAAACTAAAACAGATGAAAAACACATTACTTATACTTTTATTTGCCTTAACATTAAACACCACTTTTTCTCAGAAAATTGACAAATCAAAAAAAGAGTTGAATGCAGGAAGTTCATCAAGTTCTTCATCAAGTAGTAGTTCATCGTCTTCATCATCTTCAAGAAGTTCTTCTAGTTCTAATGATTTCGGGCTGGTAGGTTTACTGGCTGAAGGATTTTTATACGTCGGTTTTTATTCAACAATAGGAGATTATAGAAATGAAGATCATTTGTATAATTCTCTTTCTAAATATCCTTATTTTGATGGTGAATCTGGTAATTTTGTTCGTGATGGAGATAGTATTCAAAGAAATAATAAAATGCGATTTGATATAGAAAATCATTTTCTGTATAGTAGTAATACTTCTTTTGGGAATCATTTAAAGGCTAAAATTAGACCTTTTCAATATTTTTATTTGCAAGCAGATTATAGAGAGTTGATAGAGAAAAATATTTTCACAAATGAATATGATAATTTATCTATGTTTCAATTTAATTTTGCATATGATAGAATTCGTTTTAAAAAGTTTAATATTGGATGGACGCTTGGAGCAACTTATATTGGAAACGAAGTAAACAAAGCAGGAATTTCCTATGGATTGAATACTGATGTTTTTGCTTTTAAAAATATAAGTTTTAATGGTGCATTTCAATTGAGTAAGATAAATGGATTATCTGTGAATTCTTTTGAGTTTAGAGGGAAATATCATAAAAAGAATTACTTTTTTTCAGCGGGTTATGAACATTTAAAAATAGCATCTCCAAGTTATAATTTTATCACAATAGGTGCTGGAATATATTTTTAAAATTATGGATATACAACAAATCTTAGTTTACTTGTCTTTGGCTGTTGCAATAGGGTTCTTAATAAAAAAATTCTTTTGGAAAAAGCGCACTAAAAAGTCAAAGCCTTGTGGCGACGATTGTGCGTGTCATTAACCCAAAGCTACGTCTAATGTCATCATCACAATAAATCCGCCGATAAAACCTAGTGTTGCTATATCAGTGTTTTTATCTTGTTGTGTTTCTGGAATAACTTCTTCCACTACTACAAAAATCATGGCTCCAGCTGCAAAAGCTAGAGCATAAGGTAATATTGGAGTAAAAAAAGTAACCGCAACTGCTCCTAAAACTCCAGCAATAGGCTCTACAATTGCAGACGATTGACCATACATAAAACTTTTCCAACGGCTCATCCCCATTCTTCTTAAGGGCATTGAAACTGCAATTCCTTCTGGGAAATTTTGAATTCCAATTCCAATAGCTAAAGTAACTGCTCCAGCAATTGAAGCTTCTGGAATTCCTGCAGCTACACCACCAAACAAAACACCCACCGCTAATCCTTCCGGAATATTGTGCAACGTAATAGCTAAAACCAAAAGGGTAGTGCGTTGCCATGGAGATTTAATTCCTTCAGTCTCTTTAAAATTGATATGTAAGTGCGGTAATACTTTGTCTAATCCAAAAATAAAAACAGCTCCCAACATAAATCCCACAGCAGCAGGAATTACTTTTACAAAACCATCTCCTTTGCTCATTTCAATTGCAGGCGCTAATAAACTCCAAAAACTAGCCGCAACCATAACGCCCCCTGTAAAACCAAGCATTCCGTCTAAAACCACTCGATTCATGTTTTTAAAGAAGAATACGAACGAAGCACCAAATGCGGTTAATCCCCATGTAAAAGTTGTAGCTAATAATGCCGCTAAAATAGGATCAATGCTTTCAAAAAAATGGATTATTGTATCAAACATAATTATTGTACATATAAATTATTAGCAATTTTATTCGAAATAGTCAAGCGTTTTCCATCGATTTCTACAGTTAAAGTATCATCAAAATCTTCTTTGTCGATTACTTTTACAATAGAACCTAATGCGATTTTTTGTTTGTCTAAATATTTTAAAAAATCGGTAGAGGAATCCTTCACGCCCACACAATGAAATGAAGCGTTAATTTCAACTTCGGATAACAATTGTTTTTCAATTTTCTTAATCACACCTTTTGCATCTGGAATAGGATCTCCATGTGGGTCAGCCACAGGAAACCCTAAAAAGGCATCCAATTTATTAATTAATTGTTCGGATTTGATGTGTTCCAATTCTTCTGCAATTTCGTGTACTTCATCCCAAGAAAAGCCTAATTTATCTACTAGAAAAACTTCCCATAAACGGTGTTTTCTCACAATCATTTTTGCAGAATGTAAACCTTTATCTGTTAAAGTAACGCCTTGATATTTCTGATAACTTACCAAATCTTTATCCGAAAGTTTCTTCATCATATCTGTTACAGATGATGCTTTTGTATCTAACATCCCAGCAATAGCATTCGTATTAACGCCTTTTGGAGAAACCAACGACAAATGATAGATAACTTTAATATAATTTTCTTCAGAAATGGTCATAATCGATTTATTTCGACAAATATATGTTCTTTTTTTAGATTGCTAAATATTTTATTTTTAGTTTTGTCTAAAAATAAATTTATGAAAACAAAAATTTCTATTTTACTTATTCTATTTTCAACTTTTACTTATTCTCAAACAAAAGACACTTTAGCTAATAATTCTGAAATGATGAATGATGTTGTAATTTCTGGAACACTAAAACCTGTTAAAAGACTCGAGTCACCAGTGCCTGTTGAAATATATACTCCAGTATTTTTAAAGAAAAATCCAACATCAAATGTCTTTGAAGCTTTACAAAATGTAAATGGGGTTCGACCACAACTCAATTGCAATATTTGTAACACAGGTGATATCCACATCAATGGATTAGAAGGCCCATACACTATGGTAACGATTGATGGAATGCCTATTGTGAGCGCACTTTCAACCGTTTATGGTTTATCTGGAATTCCGAATTCGCTAATTGATAGAATAGAAGTCGTTAAAGGTCCCGCCTCAAGTTTATACGGAAGTGAAGCCGTTGGAGGTTTAATAAACATTATTACCAAAAAACCTTTGAGTGCACCTTTGTTTTCTGCTGATATTTTTTCGACTTCTTGGTTAGAAACCAATGTGGATTTAGGTTGGAAAAGTTCGGTTGGAAAAAAAGCGGTTACTTTAATCGGCATCAATTATTACAATTACAACCAACCGATTGACAATAACAACGATAATTTTACCGATGTAACCTTACAAAAACGAATTTCCATCTTCAACAAATGGAACTTTGAGCGAAAAAACAACAAAGAATTCACCATTGCAGGACGATTATTTTACGAAGACCGTTGGGGTGGCGAAATGCAATGGAACAAATCGCATCGTGGTGGTTCGGAAGTTTATGGTGAAAGTATTTATACAAAACGTATGGAACTTTTAAGCAAATATCAATTACCAACTATAGAAAACATGTATTTGTCGTTTTCAATGACGGCACATGACCAAAATTCGGTGTATGGAAACACGATTTACTTGGCGAATCAAAAAATTGCTTTCGGACAATATACTTGGGATAAAAAGTTAGAAAATCACAATTTGTTATTGGGAGCGGCTTTTCGTTATCAATATTATGACGATAATACAACAGCTACAACGACTGCAGAACAAACAAAAATCTATAGCATTTTTCTTCAAGATGAAATAAAATTGGCTCCAAAACATCATATTTTATTAGGAGCTCGATACGATTACAACAACAATCACGGCAATATTTTTACACCGAGAATTGCCTACAAATGGAATCCAACCGAAAATGATGTGTTCCGAATTAATGCCGGAACTGGATTTCGAATTGTAAATCTTTTTACCGAAGAACACGCGGCTTTAACCGGTTCGAGAGAAGTGATAATTACCGAAGATTTAAAGCCTGAAACTTCTTACAACATCAATTTGAATTATTTGAAAAAAATTAGATTTGAAAACGGTACTTTTTTAGGTTTCGAAACTTCGGCTTGGTACACTTATTTTAATAACCAAATCATTCCAGATTACGACACCAATCCGAACCAAATTATTTATTCCAATTTAAATGGTTATGCACAAACATTAGGAATTAGCGGTAATATTGATTTAGTAACGCCTTTCGGATTAAAAGCGATTCTTGGTTTTACAATTATGGAACCGAAAAATGTACAAAATGGAGTAAGTTCAACACCTGTTTTAACGGAAAAATACAGCACCAATTGGGCAATAACTTATGATATTCCAAAATGGTTTTTGTCCATCGATTACACAGGGAATTTATATGGACCGATGCGATTGCCGATTTTAGGCGATTTAGACCCAAGACCTGAATATTCTCCTATTTGGAGTTTGCAAAACATTCAATTTACTTATAAAAAATTTCGTAGTTTTGAACTTTATGGCGGTGTAAAAAATATTTTGAATTGGACACCTAATAGAGGAACTCCATTTATAATAGCTAGAGCAAACGATCCGTTTGATGAAGGTGTTGAATACGATACAAACGGAAATGTTTTAGCCACACCAAGCAATCCATATGCTTTAACCTTTGATCCAGGTTATGTGTATGCACCCAATCAAGGAATAAGAGGTTTTTTAGGAATTCGATATACCATTTATTAATGCAACATTATCATTATATTTTCACAGGTTCAGGTTTATCGGCTTTGATGACGGTTTATAAAATGCTTTTATCTGGAAAGTTTGAGGATAAATCCATTTTATTAATTGATGAGAATGCTAAAAAAGTAAACGACAGAACTTGGTGCTTTTGGGATGAAAATAATTTGTTTAATGAAATCGTTTCAAAAAAATGGAATCAAGCTGTTTTTGCCAATGAAAAATTCAATCGGGTTTTAGAACTAACGCCTTATCAATACAAGAAAATTAATAGTTTAGATTTTTATGAATTGGTTTTCAAGAAGATTTCCGAACATAAAAACATTCATTTCCTAAATCAGAAAGTAGTTGATTTTACAGAATTAGGTAATCATTGTGTTGTAAAAACCAAAGAAGAAACCTTCACTTGCAACAAAATTTTCAATTCGATTTTTAATCCTGAAATTGTTACAGCGCAAAATAAATTTCCATTAATTCAACAACATTTTATCGGGTGGTTTATCAAAAGTAAAGAAGCAGTTTTTACACCTAACTGCGCTACCTTCATGGATTTTTCGGTCGAACAAAAAGGCAATACGCGTTTTATGTATGTTTTACCAACATCAGAAAATGAAGCGTTGTTAGAATATACATTGTTTTCAAAAGATTTACTTCTGAGGGAAGAATACGAATCTGAAATCCAGAATTACATTGAAAATTTAGGTATAAAGGAATACGAAATCATCGAAAAAGAACAAGGCAATATTCCGATGACGTGTTATCCTTTTTGGAAACACAATACAAAGAACATAATCAATATTGGTTCGGCTGGCGGTTGGACAAAAGCTAGCACAGGTTATACTTTTAAAAACGCATCCAAAAAATCGAAAGCTTTAGTTCAATTTCTAAAATCAGAATCAGACTTTTCGAAGTTTCATAAAAAAAATAAGTTTTGGCTCTATGATTTGTTATTATTGGATATTTTAAGTTCAAAAAACGAATTAGGTTCTAAAATATTTTCTTCGATGTTCAAAAAAGGAAACTCAACTATAATTTTTAAATTTTTAGATGAAGAAACTTCTATTTGGGAAGATTTTCAAGTCATTTGGAAATGTCCAAAAATGATTTTTGTGAAAGCGTTATTTGGCAGGATTTTCAAATAAGGGCAAACTATCAAATCATAACAAATCTTTATGAAATAGCATTCTGTAACAATCAAAAAACTTTGTAACTTTGCCAATCGTTAACTTATAACAATATACATTATGTATCCAGAAGAAATGGTAAACCCGATGCGTGCTGAATTAACAGATGCAGGTTTCAAAAATTTATATACAGCAGATGACGTAAAAAACGCTATCAAAGCTGAAGGTACAACATTAGTTGTGATTAATTCTGTTTGTGGTTGTGCCGCAAGAAATGCGCGTCCAGGAGCAAAAATGAGTTTAGAAGGCGGTAAAAAACCAGCTAACTTAATTACCGTTTTTGCAGGAGTTGATAAAGATGCTGTTGATGCAGCAAGAACTGAAATGTTCCCTTTTCCACCGTCATCACCAAGTATGGCGTTATTTAAAAATGGTGAATTAGTTCACATGTTAGAACGTCATCATATAGAAGGTCGTCCAGCAGAATTAATCGCTGAAAATTTAAAAGACGCCTACAACGAATTTTGTTAATCATACTATGCTAGCATATAATAAAACCGCCATTTTTTTGGTGGTTTTTTTATTTTAAACCTTACTTTTGTGCAAATTCATTTATAAATGGAAAAAATAATATCCTATCCACTTTCAATAGTGTATTACTTCTTTTTTTTACTTTGGTTAGTAATTTTTCACCCAATCCAATGGTTTTGTTTTAATGTTTTTGGGTATAATGCGCACCGTTTAAGTGTTGCCTATTTAAATTGGTTTTTAGTAAGAACAACACATATTTTAGGTACTTCCTATCATCTTAAAGGGATGGAAAATATTCCAGACAACAAACCTTTAATTATAGTGGCAAATCACCAAAGTTTGCACGATATCACCACCATTATTTGGTTTTTAAGAAAAGCACATCCAAAATTTATAAGTAAAATAGAATTAGGAAAAGGAATTCCAAGTGTTTCATACAATCTAAAGCATGGCGGTTCAGCATTAATTGATAGAAAAGATCCAAAGCAGGCATTGCCAGAAATTAAAAAAGTAGCCGAATTAATAAACAACAATAATTACTCGGTAGTAATTTTTCCTGAAGGAACTAGGAGTAAAACAGGAGCGCCTAAACCATTTGCTGTGAATGGATTAAAAATGCTATACAAATTTGCGCCGGATGCTTATTTTTTACCTATTACAATTAATAATTCTTGGAAAATGACTAAATTTGGACAATTCCCCCTAGGTCTTGGTAATAAATTAGAGTTCCAAATCCACGAACCGATGAAAATTTCTGAGTATAAATTTGAAGAAATTTTTGAAAAAACCGAAAAAGTAATTACCGAAAACATAAAAAAATAAACCCATGTCTATACAAAATGTACGACTAGAAGTGATGCAATTTCTAGAAAAGAAAATTGACACTTTTGTCGATGAATTTTTAATTCCTGTTGAAAAAATCTGGCAACCTACCGATTTACTTCCAAATTCTCAAAATGAAACTTTTTTTGATGATGTAAAAGAACTTCGTGAAATTGCTAAAGATTTACCTTACGATTTTTGGGTTACTTTAGTGGGGGATACTATTACAGAAGAAGCTTTACCAACCTATGAATCATGGCTTATGAATGTTGAAGGTGTGGGACAAGAAGGACAAAATGGATGGAGTAAATGGATTCGTCAATGGACTGGAGAAGAAAATCGTCATGGAGATGTATTAAACAAATATTTATACCTTTCAGGAAGAGTAAATATGCGTGAAATAGAAATGACAACACAGCATTTAATTAATGATGGTTTTGATATTGGAACAAGTAATGATCCTTATAAAAACTTTGTTTACACTAGCTTTCAAGAATTAGCAACTTATGTTTCTCATAATAGAGTAGCACAAATTGCAAAAAAATATGGTGATAAAAAATTACACAAAATGTGTAATCTAATTGCCGGAGACGAAATGCGTCATCATTTAGCTTACAGTGAATTTATCAACCAAATTTTTAAAGTTGACCCAAGCGAAATGATGTTGGCTTTTCAGCACATGATGAAACATAAAATTACGATGCCAGCTCATTTTTTAAGAGAATCTGGGCAAAAAATAAGTACTGCTTTTGAACAATTCTCTGATTCTGCACAACGAATTGGAGTGTATACTGCTGCTGATTATGTAGATATCATGCAAAAATTAATTGATAAATGGGAAATTGATAAAATTTCAGGATTAACTGATGAAGCTGAAAAAGCTAGAGACTTTTTAATGAAGTTACCAGCAAGGATGATAAAAGTATCCGAAAGATTAGTAATTCCAGAAACAGGACATATTTTCAAATGGGTAGAACCCGCATTGGTTAGATAATTAGAATAAAGCTAAAAATCTTAAAACTAGATTTTTAGCTTTTAAATAAACGATATGCAATTAATAAACAATACAATTCTTTTTGTAAAGCAACAACTTAAAAATGCAGAAGGTGGGCACGACTGGTTTCATATAGAACGTGTGTATAAAAATGCGTTATTAATTGCTAGAGAGGAAGAATGTGATATATTAATTGTAAAACTTGGTGCTTTATTGCACGATGTTGCTGATTCAAAATTTCATAACGGAGATGAATCGATAGGCCCAAAAATTGCGCGCGAATTTTTAGACTCTCAAGGTTTAAAAGAAGATTCCATACAGCATATTATTGCAATAATTGAGAATATTTCGTTTAAAGGAGGTAATTTCGAAAAAAAATTCAATTCTAAAGAATTAGAAATTGTGCAAGATGCCGATAGATTAGATGCACTTGGAGCCATTGGAATTGCTAGAACATTTAATTATGGAGGTTTTAAAAATAGAGCGCTTTACAATCCAAATATTCAGCCAAATCTCAACATGAACAAGGAAGAGTATAAAAACAGCGAGTCACCTACCTTAAATCACTTTTACGAAAAACTATTATTGCTAAAAGATAAAATGAATACGCCAACGGGTAAAAAATTAGCCGAAGGACGTCATAAATATATGGAGCTATTTCTCTCACAGTTTTATGCTGAATGGGATGGAGAAAAATAATAAACAATTATAACACAAACATTTTCTTAACATTATAATTGTTATTTTTGTTTTTATCTTATTTAAAAAATCATGAAAAACACAATTTTAATAATGGCTTTAGCAACTTCTATGGTCTCATTGGGTCAAACCCAATTAAAATATCCTAAAACCCAAAAAGGAGAAGTTATTGATGTCTATTTTGACACAAAAGTTGCCGATCCTTATCGTTGGCTTGAAGACGATAGGTCTGTAGAAACAGGCGATTGGGTAAAAGCCCAAAACGAAGTTACTTATAATTACCTTTCTAAAATACCATTTAGAAATGATTTAAAATCAAGATTAGAGCAGCTTTGGAATTATGAAAAAATAAGTGCGCCATTTAAAGAAGGTAGCTACACATATTATTATAAAAACAATGGCCTTCAAAATCAATCTGTTCTATACAGAAAAGATGCAAAAGGAGTTGAATCTGTTTTTTTAGACCCCAATACTTTTTCAAAAGATGGAACATCATCACTTGGAGGAGTCAATTTTTCTGAAGATGGTTCAATTGTAGCTTATTCAATTTCAGAAGGCGGAAGCGATTGGCGTTCTGTAATTGTGATGGATGCCATTTCTAAGAAAATCTTAGAGCCTACTCTCGTAGATATTAAGTTCAGTGGTGTTTCTTGGAAAGGAAATGAAGGTTTTTATTATTCGAGTTATGACAAACCTAATGGAAGTGAACTTTCAGCAAAAACAGACCAACACAAATTATATTATCACAAATTAGGAACAAGCCAAAAAGAAGATAAAGTTATTTTTGGTTTAGAACAAAAACGCAGATATGTTGGTGGCTATGTTACAGAAGATAATCGTTTTTTAATTATTTCTGCAGCTAATTCTACCTATGGGAATGAGTTATATGTTCAAGATTTGACAAAACCAAACAGTCCAATAATTACAATTGTAGATAATTTCAACACCTCAAATAGTATAATTGATAATGAAGGTACAAAATTATTTATAGAAACCGATTGGAATGCACCTAACAGCAGAATTGTTACGGTTGATTTCAGTAGTCCAAAGCCTGAAAACTGGAAAGATTTTATCGCTGAAACCGAAAATGTATTGTCGCCATCTACTGGTGGGGGCTATTTTTTTGCGCATTATATGAAAGACGCTGTTTCAGTAGTGAAGCAATATGATTATCAAGGAAAATTAGTTCGTGAAATAAAACTTCCAGGTGTTGGAACAGCAGGAGGATTTGGGGGTAAGAAAAAAGAGAAGACGTTATATTTTTCGTTTACAAATTATATAACCCCTGGTTCTACATATTCATTTGATGCGGATTCAGGTTTATCAAAAGTGTATGAAACGCCTAAAATTGATTTTAAATCAAGCGATTACGAATCAAAACAAATTTTCTACACATCAAAAGATGGAACGAAAATACCTATGATTATAACCTATAAAAAAGGATTAAAATTAAATGGCAAAAACCCAACGATTCTATATGCTTATGGTGGATTTAATGTAAGTATTACCCCAAGTTTTAGTATTGCAAATGCAGTTTGGATGGAGAATGGTGGTGTGTATGCAGTTCCAAACATTAGAGGCGGTGGTGAATATGGCAAAAAATGGCACGATGCTGGAACAAAAATGCAAAAGCAAAATGTTTTTGATGATTTTATAGCTGCAGCTGAATACCTAATTGCTCAAAAATACACTTCTTCTAATTTTTTAGCCATAAGAGGAGGTTCAAATGGAGGTTTATTAGTTGGTGCAACTATGACCCAAAGACCAGAATTAATAAAAGTTGCTATTCCAGCCGTAGGTGTTATGGACATGTTGCGTTATCATACTTTTACTGCAGGTGCTGGTTGGGCATATGATTATGGAACGGCTCAAGATAGTAAAGAAATGTTCGATTATTTGAAAGGATATTCACCAGTACACAATGTAAGACCAGGAGTGAAATATCCAGCTACAATGGTTACAACAGGCGATCATGATGACCGAGTTGTGCCAGCACATAGTTTTAAATTTGCAGCAGAATTGCAGGACAAACAAGTTGGAAATAACCCAACATTAATTCGTATCGACATTAATGCTGGTCACGGAGCAGGAAAATCTGTTGCGGCTACAATTCAAGAAAATGTTGATATACAAGCATTTATTTTATTTAATATGGGTTTTACACAATTACCAAAATAAGAAAATAATGTATTAATATAAAAAAGCTCAGTTGTTATGCTGGGCTTTTTTAGTAATTCAAAATTGTTTTATGGATACCATTTTATCTCTTGCAAATGATGCACAAAATATTTGGAAACAGACTACTTTGCACCAACGAATATTGTTGCTACCAAAATTATCGGAAGTATTATTAGAAAACAAGATAGATTATGCGACAATAATCACACAAGAAATGCGCAAACCAATCACACAATCTATTGCTGAGATTGAAAAATGTGCGCTTTTGTGTAGTTATTATTATGAAAATGCTGAAGATTTTTTAGCAACTGAAAGTATAAAAACAGAGGCGAGTGAAAGTTTTATAACCTATGAACCTTTAGGGGTTATTTTAGGAATCATGCCTTGGAATTTTCCCTTTTGGCAAGTGTTTCGATTTGCGGTTCCAACAATAGTTGCTGGGAATACAGTGGTTGTTAAGCACGCAAGTAATGTTTCAAAATGTGCTGAATTAATAGAATCTATTTTTGAAAAAGCTGGTTTTCCAAGAGGTTGTTATCAAAATTTGCCAATTTCAAGCAATAAAGTTGCCAATGTTATCGCAAATCCAATCATAAAAGCAATTTCTTTGACCGGTAGTGAACAAGCCGGAATGGCTGTAGCTACGGAAGCTGGAAAACAGTTAAAAAAATGTGTGCTTGAATTAGGAGGAAATAATGCTTTTATAGTTTTGGAAGACGCAAATGTAGAAAAAGCGGTGGCAATTGCTGTAAATGCACGCATGCAAAATGCGGGTCAAAGTTGTATTGCAGCCAAACGATTTTTATTACACGAAAAAATCGTCGAGGATTTTATAACTCAATTCAAAATTGCAATTCAAAATTTAAAAACGGGAAATCCATTAGAAATAACCACACAAATTGGTTCGTTAGCACGAATTGATTTGGCTGAAGAGTTAGAGGTGCAGGTTCAAAAATCAATAGCAATGGGTGCTAAATTGATTTTGGGTGGAAATAGAAAGGAAGCTTTTTATGAACCCACCATTTTAACCGAAGTATCAACCGAAATGCCTGTTTTTAAAGAAGAAACTTTTGGACCAGTTGCGGCAATCATAACTTTTAAAACTGTTGAAGAAGCTATTGCGTTAAGTAATAAATCGGAATTTGGTTTAGGAGTATCAATTTTCACGCAAAATATAGCCGCAATTAAAGCACAAATTCCTGCATTCAACGAAGGAGCCGTTTTTATCAACGAAATGGTAAAATCAGATCCAAGATTGCCTTTTGGTGGAATTAAAAAATCAGGATATGGAAGAGAACTTGCAGAAGATGGCATCAAAGAATTTGTGAATGTAAAAACAGTTGTAATTAATACACTATAAAATTTTGAATCAATAGAAATTGATTTGATTTTTTAGATAAAACACAATTGAGTATATAAATACAAGGTTAAAATTGAATTTTAAATAAAAATAACAATTTAACCCCTTGTTTTTGTGTGTATAATGTTTTAAAATACGCTTTTTTATTAATTTTACCCTATAAATTTTAGGGGATGAAAATAGAAAAACGCTGGATTACTTCTTTTGCAATTATTTGCTTTATTGCTATTGCTAGTTTGTTTTGGGAAAACAAAAATGAATTGCAAGCAAACTTCCTAACTGCTGAAGCTATTAATTATGCCGATGTAGCTTGGTTATTAACATCGTCTTCTTTTGTGTTATTAATGACGCCTGGATTATCTTTTTTTTATGGAGGAATGGTCGGGAAAAAGAATGTAATTTCTACGATGCTACAAAGTTTTATTTCACTTGGTGTAGTGAGTTTACTCTGGATAGTGGTAGGATTTAGCTTGGCTTTTGGAGAAAGTTTAGGATTTGAAATAGAAGGAAAGCATTATGGAATTATTGGAAACCCCTTTGATTTTATGTTTTTTGACAATGTGAGTTCCTTACCACATAAACAGTTAGCAAGTACAATTCCATTTGTTTTGTTTGCTTTGTTTCAAATGAAATTTGCCGTAATTACTCCAGCCATTATTACTGGTTCATTTGCAGAGCGTGTTCGTTTTATTTCGTATTTGCTTTTCATTTGTTTGTTTACTTTGTTCATTTATACCCCATTGTGTCATATGGTTTGGCATCCAAATGGATTGCTTGGAAGTTATTTTGGTGTGAAAGATTTTGCAGGCGGAACAGTTGTTCACATGAGCGCAGGTTTTGCTGCTTTGGCTGGTGTTTTGGTTTTAGGTAAGAGGAAAAACAGTGAGCATATTCCCACTAATATTCCTTTTGTGTTGTTAGGAACAGGAATGTTATGGTTTGGCTGGTTTGGATTCAATGCAGGTTCGGCATTAGCAGCAAATGGAACCGCTGCAATAGCTTTTGCAACCACCACTCTAGCTTCAGCTTCAGCAATGTTAACTTGGATATTTTTCGACAGACTAAATGGCAGAAAAGTTTCTGCTTTAGGAGCATGTATTGGAGCAGTAGTAGGTTTAGTTGCTATTACACCTGCTGCAGGTTTCATTTCTATACCTAAAAGTATTTTCTTCGGATTTATTGCGGCTATTGTTTCTAATAAAATGTTGTATTGGAATAAGTTAAAAGCAATTGATGATACATTAGATGTTTTTGCTTGTCATGGAGTTGGAGGAATTATGGGAATGATAGTGACTGCTATTTTTGCAGAAGGAGAAAACGCGAGTTTATTACATGGTGGTTGGTCGGTTTTTGGGCACCATATGACTGCATTAGGTTTAGTTTCTCTATTTACTTTTCTGGGTTCATTAATACTCTATAAAGTAACAAATTGGTTTATTCCATTACGTGTTTCCGAAGAATCTGAGCGTATAGGACTCGATTTATCGCAACATAACGAAAAGTTCTAAAGATAAAATGGTATTTTTGATTTGTTTATAATTAAAAATTCAACTATCATGAAAGTATATTATCTCTTTTTTTTAGTATTAATGAGTTGTGCCTCAACACAAAATACAAGCGATAAAAAAGCGGAAATCACATTTTTTTTAGACAATTGGCATAAAGCAGCAGCTGAGGCAAATTATGAGAATTATTTCAACGCAATGTCAGACGAATCAATTTTTATAGGAACTGATGCTACAGAAAATTGGAATAAAACAGCATTTCAAGCTTTTGCAAAACCTTATTTTGACAAAGGAAAAGCATGGAATTTCAAAGCGATTGAACGCAATATTTATTTTAGTGAAGATGGTAAATTAGTTTGGTTTGACGAATTATTAAATACACAAATGAAAATATGCCGAGGTTCTGGGGTTTTAGTACAAGAGAATGGACAATGGAAAATAAAACATTATGTGCTTTCTATGACGGTACCGAATGAGAATACAAATGATGTAGTAAAAATAAAAGCACCTATTGAAGACAAAATACTTTTCGAAAAAAAGTAAGGATAAACAAAAATAATATACAATCCCAAGATAATTTGTCTTGGGATTTTTTTTTGACCAAATGTTAAAATTTACTTTTTTCTCATTTTGAGAAAACCAATATAATTTTCTTCTCGTAAATGCATCTAAACAAAATTCTCAAAAAAATGAAAATCAACAGAACAGTCAAAATTATAGCAGGAAGTATTCTCGGAATATTTGTACTTCTTTTTTTGGTTTTAGTAGTACATATTGCAACTGCAAAACCAGTTGAAATCGATAATGCATCACTTCAAATAAGCCGAATTGATTTCAAAGAACCAATAGACTCACTTAAAGCAAAAGAAATTCATAGAAACTTAAAAAAAATTCCAGGAGTTAAAACAGATAGATTAAATATAGAAACTGGTGTTTTAGTTTATTTTCATGATATAAAAATTGCCAATTCAGAAGAAATATACAATCAATTAATTGCTTTGGGAGATTATAAAGCTGAACGATTTGTACTTCCTAAAGGATTAGAAAATAAAACCGCTTGTCCTGTTATGACTGAAGATGGTTTTAGTTATAAATTTTCAAGAGGAATTCAACGAATTTTTAATTAATTTCCAAATACTATTACTATGAAAAATTTTTCAAAATTAGCCTTAGTGGCTTTATTTATTGCATCGGGAGCATTTGTAACATCATGTAACGATGACGATGATAAAGCTGCTGAACCAGCATCTTTGTATGCGAAATTAGGTGGAACAACAATGGTTGCTGACCCAAACAATCCTAGTCAAATGATTGAGCAAGGACGTTTAAGCTATCGTTCGGTTGTAGATTCAACAATTACATTAATTGTGGCAGATATTGTCACGGGAGCTGAAGGAAATTTAGGGGCTCATTTTGCTCCAATTGTTTCCGAAGTTTCAAGTGGGAATGCTACAAATGTTTCTATTTTGAGTAAAAATTTAACAGATTTCTTTTCTGCAAATACAGGGGGTGGTGCTACTAATGTTTACACAGGTTTAGATATGGTAGCTGCACATGATCCAGCTCAAAATCCTCGTATGGGTGTAAAATCTACTGATGCTGATTATGATAAATTTATTGGTTATGTTGGTGCAGCGGCAGGATTAAATGGTGTTACGGATCCACAATTAATAAATGAAGTTGTAGCGGTGTTAGAATCGTTGAGGGCTCCTATAGTTCAGGAGTAAGTTTGTTTTTTGTTTTAACGAAAAACGCTCCAAATAGTTGGAGCGTTTTTTTATTTTTTATAAACGTGTTCTTTTAAATTTTGGAACATATCTATTGTCATTGTTGAAATATCAAAATCATTTTTCCAACCCCAATCTTCTCTTGCCGATGAGTCATCAATACTTGCTGGCCAGCTATCTGCAATTTTTTGACGAAAATCTGGTTCATAACTCAATTCAAATTCAGGATAATGTTTTTGAATTTCTGCTCCAATTTGTTTTGGTGTAAAACTCATTGCCGCTAAATTATATGAAGAACGTATTTTAATTTTTTCAGTTGGAGCTTGCATAATGCCAATAGTTGCTTTGATAGCATCGTCCATATACATCATTGGTAATTCTGTGTTTTCTGATAAAAAGCTTGTGAATCTACCCTCGGTAATGGCTTTGTGATAGATATCAACAGCATAATCTGTTGTGCCACCACCTGCTTCGGTACTCCAGCTAATCAAACCCGGATATCGAATACTTCTTACATCTACACCATATTGTTTGTTGTAATATTCGCACCATCTTTCTCCTGTTTGTTTTGAGATACCATAAACTGTTGAAGGCTCCATTATGGTATATTGAGGAGTATTGTGTCTTGGTGTTGTAGGTCCAAAAACGGCGATGCTTGAAGGCCAGAAAATTTTCTTAATTTTTCCTGCTTTGGCTAAATTTAAAACATGAAACAAAGAATTCATATTCAAATCCCAAGCAAAGGCTGGGTTTTTTTCTGCTGTTGCCGAAAGTAAAGCCGCCATTAAATATACATCCGTAATATGATATTGCTCTATTAAATGCTCAATTTGATTATAATCTAAAGCATTAACCACTTCAAAAATCCCATTATTCACCACATCGTTATTCAATTTTCTGATATCAGAGGCAATAACATTGTTAACACCATAAGTTGCTCTTAACTTTGCAGTAAGTTCGGTACCTATTTGACCACAAGCACCAATTATTAAAATTTTCGTGTCCATTTGATAGAATATAGAGGAAACAAATATAACGTTTTCGAATGAATTGAAAAGCGACAATTTTGTTATATTTTTAATATTACCCAACTTTAAATTGTAATTTGTTAAAAAAAACAACGAATAATAAGAATAGTTAAATCTTAAGTGCTTTTAAATCAAATAGCTGCTATGCTTTGAGAAGCTCCAATCTTCTGATAATCCTTTTACTAAGACATTAAAAACACAATATTCTTAAAATAAGATTTTAGGTTTTCGCTTCACAATTTGTTATATTTGATTCAAGAGTATTCTTATACTTGCTATTAACAACCTACAGACTTTACCATTTGTAGTAATAAACAGTAAAAAATGAAGACATTATTAATATTAATCACAGTGTCAATTGTTTTAAACAATACGGTTTTTGTTGAAGGAAAAAATTATAAAGGATATATATTTTCAAAAGAATATGAAAACAAGTATTTTATCAGGTCTACCAATAAATTTTTCACTCCAACCGTTGATGATATAAAAGAAGTTGAAAAATCATTAATCATTAAAGCAAAAGAAATTAAGAAAAATAAAATATTAACTCAAAATGAATGTTGGAATTATAATGATTTGTATAAATACAACAGGCAGTATTTTGGTGAGTTTGATGAGAATGGTAATAAACTGATTTTTATAAACTTTGTATTAAAGAAATCAACTCCAGACTATTGGAATAAAGAAATAGTGGTTTTATTAGAGGACAACTGTAAGAATGTTTGGAATGATAAAATTTTAATTAAATGATCTGAGTAATACTCAATGTTTTCGTATTTTGTGATAACCAAATTTAATTCATTACAACTATTTTAAAAACAACAAATAAATCAAATAGGAGTTAAGATATTATTAGATTAGTCATTCTTCTTAGAGAATGCTTTTGTGAGGATATAATCACTGATTTTGTTAAATTTTATAAACATGAAACGCAATATAGTTATAGTTTTCTTTTTTATTTCATGCTCAATTTGTTCGCAAAATAGCTTAAATGACATTTTGGACACTATTTATAAATCAAAAAAAGAAATAAGAATTAAAAAATGTAAAAGAGGCAAATACATTTTAAATAAAGACAAGTTTTGTGATATTAAAAATAAAAGTTATGTAACAGAAATTTATGCTCAAAATTCTAAAAAATCTTTTTACAGCTTAGTTCGTTTAGGAAATTATAAAGAATATGATTTGTATACTGTAATATCAAACAAGATTCTTGATGTAGAAAAAAATTTCGTTGTACCCAATTCGTTTAGTTTTTTTCTTATTTATGATAAAAATTTAAAAAAGTTAATTTATATCAATTCAAGTACATCAATAGGTTCCGTTAGTTGTGAAGGAAAAGAAATAATATTAACATATAGTATTAGTTTTTTAATGAGTAATATCTATCTTATTAATGATGATTTTATGCCGATAAGCAGTTTAAGATGTTTTAAAGATGAATCAGGTTTAAATAAATATTTTTTGTCGATATATGACCATCAAGATAATTTTTTCATAGAAAAAACCAATGTAAAGGATAACTATATTTATGATGACTCCAAATTAATTCCTTTCGAAGACTTAATTTTTATATTAAATTTAATTCCTAACGTATATAATTATCAAAAGGAATGTTCTGATTCAAACTGCTTTTCTGAAATAACTAAAATTGCATTAGAAAAAAGGTAAAAAGAGGCAATGTTTTCGTATTTTGTAATAACCGGATTCACTTCATACAACTATCTTAAAAACAACAATCAAATCAAAACAAGTTAAGATATTATTAGATTAGCACCGAGTTTTTGTAAACATTTGTACCTTTGTTTTTTAAAATAAAAAAATGAAAGGTTTTATAGTAAGTATATTGGTTTTAACATTAGGGTTGTTTGCTTGTGAAAATGATTCGCAACAACAACTGGAAGCACAAAAAATAGCAAGAAAAAACGAAGCTGTTTTTAAAAATATTTCCAAAATGTGGCAGTTTCATTTTCCAAATGCAAGACCAGAAGTTAAAGCAACACTAAACTCTTGGAATGAATGGAGACAATTTGAAATTGAAATGCTTCAAAAACCAAAATCTACCTTGTCTGCTTTTCAATTAAAAACCAAAAATTTATCGTCAAAAGCAGATACTTTGGCGTTTACAATTCCATTTGAATATAAAAAACCTCAGGTGTTGAGTAGAATAACTACTTTGAACACCAAATTAAAATCTTTAGAAACTTTCATGAATTTACAAGTAATTCCTGAGCAAAAAGTAGCTAAATTAATTCCAGAAATTAACGAAGAAATTAAAGGTTTATACAATCAATGGGATGAAATTATTATTAAAAAAGCCATTCCTAAAGAAATAGGTGAAGAATTAATGTTACAAGCATTAGACACCGCAAGAAATGCCAGACCTTCTCAAATGAATGAGAAAATGGAGATTTCAAACAAAATAAAATAACATATTAAATAGTTACAAAATGAAAAAAAATCATCCCTATAGATTTTTAGTAATTATAACTTTATTGTGCTTACAGTTTAGTTCAGCTCAAAACACATTGTTTTCTGATTATGCTTCAAATTATGGCTCTTGGACTAATGGTAGCAATGCAGGTACAGGTTTTTCAACTTGGGATTTATGGACACAAAATACTGATGCCACACACTTTGCAGGGCATTTTTTAGGAAGTTCATCAGGGCAAGGATTTGGAGACATTAACTCAAGTGGAACTTCATTTTCAATGTATGCTAATCCATCGGGTACTTTTGTACAAGCAAATGCACAACGATTTTTAACGAGTACAGGTTCTCCAGCTGTAGGAGGAAGACAGTATTTGTTACCAGGACAATCTTTCAAAATAGATTTAGCAATTGCCTTCAGAAATGGATACAAAGGAATTGATTTAATGGATCAAAATTTTGGTTTATTATTTAATTTTAATGTCGGTTCAGATATGTATGCAACAACAACAAATGCTAATTTAGGTTGGGCATACAATCAGACGTCGGTTTTTCAATTGCAAGTGAACCAAACGGATACAAACGCTTACGAAGTTATTATTACAAGAGGTTCTGATGTTTATACTTCAGGAATACTCACTGGACAATTTTCAGGATTCAAATTATATGTGGGAAATACAGATGGAGGAAATGATTTGAATAACCTCCACGCAAATAATTTAGTAGTTCAAAATTGCGCAATGACAACCACTTGGAACGGAACATCTTGGGATAAGGGAGAACCAAACGCAAATAAAAATGTTGTTTTTACAGGGAATTATGCTTCCACAGCTGGATTCAATGCTTGTTCTATAACAGTAACAAACAATGCAGTTGTTACCATTAATGCAACACATACAGTAACTGTTGAAAATACGGTGACTGTTGATGCGGGTTCCAATTTAATTTTTGAAAATAATGCTTCGTTATTGCAAACTAATGCAAGTGCTGTAAATGTTGGAAATATTACATACAAAAGAGATGCAGCTCCTATGCGTCAATATGAATTCACCTACTGGGGTTCGCCAGTTGTGGGTCAGGTTTTAAATGTGTTTTCACCATTAACATTAGGGGACAAGTTTTATTCATTTAATGCAGTATCAAATCAGTGGGTGATTGAAAATCAGTTCAATGCAATGACGCCTGGAAAAGGTTATGCTATACGTGCTCCCCAAGGATATACTTCTACACCACAAATATTCAGTGGTGCTTTTGTAGGTGTTCCAAATAACGGAAATGTAGTTGTTCCTGTAGAAGCATATAATGTTTCTTTGGGGAATTATAATTTTTTAAGCAATCCATATCCTTCAGCAATTAGCGTTGTGAGTTTGGTAAATAATTCAAGCTTAGGTTCTTTTTATTTCTGGACACATAATACGCCAATTAATGCCAATGTATTTACAGCAGACGATTATGCAGTAAGAACCAAATTTATTGGTGTTGCGGCAGTTTCAGGAGGAGCTTCTCCTAGTGCTTATATTTCAGCAGGTCAGGGTTTTTTCGCACAATCAAATGCAACTGGAAATGTAACTTTTACAAATTCAATGCGCGTTGCAAACAATAATACTCAGTTTTATAAAAACAGTAATGCTAATACAAGCACACAAACCGACCCAGACTTTTATTTCATGTGGTTAAACATGACCAATTCTGGAGGTGCTTTTAAACAATTGGCATTAGGATATTTAGACGGTGCAACAGATGGTTTTGACAACGGAATTGATGCGCCATCTGCTGCTGGAACCTACATTAGTTTTTATACTTTAATTGGAACCGCACCTTATGCAATTAACGGAAAAGCCTACCCATGGGATATAGACGACACGTTAGCAATTGGCTACACTTCAACATTAAATGGAAGCTTTGATATTGCAATTGACCATTTTGATACTTTTTTTAATGATAAAGATGTTTTCATAGAAGACACAAGTAATGGAACGTATCATAATTTGAAAATAAGTCCATATACTTTTACAACAGCGATTGGAACTTTTGATTCGCGCTTTGTATTGCATTATCAAGATTTATCATTATCTAATGATGATTTTAGTGGAAATGAAAATTCAGTATATGTTTTCAAAGAGAATAATCAACCAAAAATCGTTTCAACAAAATCAAACATTACAAGTGTAATAGTTTACGATATGTTAGGAAGAATTGTCCTTTCAAAAGATAAAATAAACACTTCAGAAGTTGTTCTTTCAGATTTAATAGCGAATAATCAGGCGCTAATTATTAAAACAACATTAGAAAATAACGTTACCGTTGCTAAGAAATTCGTTTTTTAACAAACGTTTCAGTAATATAACCACTACTTTTCTATTGAAAACGTAGTGGTTTTTTTATTTTTGTAGTCCATTAAAAAATTCATTTTGAGCAAGTCCGACATTTTATCCATTTACGATAAGTCACCAAAGATTGCCGTTTTAGAAAGTACATTCGCAGCACGCCAAAAGTCTCAAATGACGGGTTTGGTTGGCTCGTCGTTGTCTTTTGTGGCACATTCGCTGTTTAAAAAATCTGAACTTCCTTTCCTGATTTTATTCAGTAATAAAGAAGAAGCGGCTTATTATTTAAACGATTTGGAGCAATTAATTAATGCCGAAGACGTACTTTTTTACCCAAGTTCGTACCGAAGACCTTATCAAATTGAAGAAACCGACAACGCAAATGTACTTTTACGTGCTGAGGTTTTAAATCGAATCAATTCGCGCAAAAAACCAGCAATAATTGTTTCGTATGCTGAAGCCATTTTCGAAAAAGTCGTTACTCGAAAAGAATTAGAGAAAAACACCTTGAAATTGTCGGTTGGCGATAATTTATCAATCGATTTTATCAACGAAACTTTATTTGAATACAATTTCAAACGAGTTGATTTTGTTACCGAACCGGGCGAATTTTCCGTTCGTGGTGGAATTATCGATGTGTTTTCGTTTTCCAATGATAATCCATACCGAATTGAATTTTTCGGCAACGAAGTCGATAGCATCAGAAGTTTTGATGTGGAAACCCAATTGTCAGTTGAAAAGCTGAAAAAGATTTCAATCATTCCAAATGTCGAAAATAAATTATTACAAGAAAACCGAGAAAGTTTCCTAGATTATATCAATGAAAAAACAGTTTTAGTGATTCAGAATACCGAATTATTAGGACAACAATTAGATAAATTATTCGACAAAGCCAATGAAGCTTTCGAGAAATTATCCAAAGATATCCAACACGCAAAACCAGAAGAATTATTCTTAAATCAAAAGCAGTTTTTAAAACGTGCTCTTGATTTTTCGGTAATTGAATTAAACAATCAAGCGGTTTTTAAAATTGATAAGAAAGTCGAATTTCACATACAACCGCAACCGTCTTTCAACAAACAATTCGATTTGTTATTGAATAATTTGAGTGAAAATCATTTCAACGGTTACAAAAATTATTTGTGTTGTTCCAACGAAAATCAGGCGAATCGTTTTCATGATATTTTTGAAGATATTGATGAAGCCAATCACGAAAGCATTCGCAAACAATATAAAACGATGGTTTTGCCTTTGTTTGAAGGTTTCATCGATGAAGAAAATCAAATTGCGTGTTATACGGATCATCAAATTTTTGAGCGTTACCATAAGTTTTCTATTAAAAATGGCTATTCGAAAAAGCAAACCATTACGTTAAAAGAATTGACTTCCTTGTCGGTTGGCGATTATGTAACGCACATCGATCACGGAATTGGAAAATTCGGAGGTTTGCAGAAAATTCAAGTCGAAGGCAAAACGCAAGAAGCTATAAAATTGGTCTATGCCGATAACGATATTGTGTATGTGAGCATTCATTCGCTACATAAAATCTCAAAATACAATGGGAAAGATGGCGCGCCTCCAAAGATTTACAAATTAGGAAGTACCGCATGGAAAACCCTAAAACAAAAAACAAAAGCACGTGTAAAACATATTGCGTTCAACTTAATTCAGTTGTATGCGAAGCGAAGATTAGACAAAGGTTTTCAGTTTGCACCCGATAGCTATTTGCAAAAAGAATTAGAAAGTTCGTTCATTTACGAAGATACACCCGACCAAATTACCGCAACAGCCGATGTAAAGGCAGATATGGAAAACGAACGTCCGATGGACCGATTAGTCTGTGGTGATGTTGGTTTCGGGAAAACAGAAGTGGCGATTCGTGCTGCTTTTAAAGCGGTAGATAACGGAAAACAAGTTGCTGTTTTAGTGCCAACTACTATTTTGGCGTATCAACATTACCGAACGTTTTCGGAACGTTTGAAAGATATGCCGGTTACCGTAAGTTATGTGAACCGATTTAGAACGGCGAAACAAAAAGCCGATACACTTCAAAAATTACAAGAAGGGAAAGTCGATATTTTAATTGGAACACATCAATTGGTCAATAAAAATGTTGTGTTTAAAGATTTAGGTTTGTTGATTATCGACGAAGAACAAAAATTCGGTGTCAACGTAAAAGACAAATTGAAAACTATTGCTACAAATGTCGATACCTTGACATTAACCGCAACACCAATTCCGAGAACGTTGCAGTTTTCGTTGATGGCGGCACGAGATTTATCGGTAATTACTACACCTCCGCCAAATCGTTATCCAATTGAAACGCACGTGATTCGTTTTAACGAAGAAGCCATTCGTGATGCAATTTCGTATGAAATTCAGCGTGGTGGACAAGTTTTTTTCATCAATAACCGAATTGAAAACATCAAAGAAGTTGCTGGAATGATTCAACGCTTGGTGCCAGGAGCAAAAGTAGGCATCGGTCACGGTCAAATGGATGGAAAAAAATTGGAAGAATTGATGTTAGCTTTCATGGAAGGTGAATTTGATGTTTTGGTCGCAACCACCATTATCGAAAGTGGTTTAGATGTACCGAATGCGAACACGATTTTCATCAATAACGCCAATAATTTCGGATTGTCTGACTTACACCAAATGCGTGGTCGTGTGGGACGAAGTAATAAAAAAGCGTTTTGTTATTTCATTACACCACCCTATTCGATGATGACAGGTGAAGCGCAAAAACGTATTACCGCTTTGGAACAATTTAGCGAATTAGGAAGCGGTTTCAACATTGCGATGAAGGATTTGGAAATTCGTGGTGCGGGCGATTTATTAGGTGGCGAACAAAGTGGTTTTATCAACGAAATCGGTTTTGATACCTACCAAAAAATCATGAATGAAGCCATTGAAGAATTGAAAGAAAACGAATTCAAAGATTTATACCAAGAAGAAAACGACATCGAAACCAAAGAATTTGTCAAAGACATCCAAATTGATACCGATTTTGAATTGCTGTTCCCAGATGAATACATCAACAATATTACCGAGCGTTTGAATTTATACAACGAGTTGAGTCAAATTAAGGACGAAGCCACGTTGCAACAATTTGAACAAAAACTAATTGACCGCTTTGGTGCGTTACCAAAACCAGCGATTGCTTTACTAAATAGCGTACGTATTAAATGGAAAGCCACCGCAATGGGAATTGAACGTTTGATGATGAAACAAGGCAAAATGATAGGCTATTTTATTGGCGACCAACAAAGTGATTTTTACCAAAGTAATCGTTTTATGAACGTACTACAATTTGCGCAACGCAACGGCAACGTATGTAAAATAAAAGAAAAAGAAACCAAAAACGGCTTACGTTTATTACTGACTTTTGATAATGTTAAGTCGGTAAATAAGGCGTTGGAGTTGTTGGAGGGGATTTAGGTTGATTTAGTTTTATTATTGTTAATAAAACCTGTAAGGATTAAAAAGTATAAAACTAATAAACCCAATACTTTCCATGCTGTCATAATTTTAAAAAACCACAATAAGGGAATTAAGAAAAAAATAAACCCAAGAAAAAAGTTTTTAATACCGTTATTTTTGTTTTTGATTTTGAAAACTTCAAAAAGATAATTTTTAATAAAAGTTAAATAACAGAAAAACAAGAAGCTAATTATTATTTTTCTTTTAATAGTAAAAACTAAATCATGGTCAATTATCCAAGGAATAATTATGGTTAAGGCTAATATTAAATAGAAAGTAAAAACTATAACATTTTTTATGTTACTAATTCTTTCTAGATTACTTTTTACTAATTCAACATAAGTTAAATTTATATTTATAATATTCTCATTAAATAAAGTTAGGATATCTCCTTTTATGTTTTTTTTGAATACTGTTTTTTCTTTATATTTTTTATAGACTTCATAATCACTTTTGCCATCCTTTATTTCTTGCTCAATATCTTCACAATCGTTAACATCTTTAGTAATGAATTTATAAGCATCTCTTAAAACTATGCATTCCAATTTATTGGTAGATGCATCAGTATAAAAGTTGTGTAGATAACCACCATATAACTCATTTTTCTCATTTGTTTGAACTAAAACATCAGCTTGAGTATATAGGTATTTATTGTTGGAGTATTGATTGCCATTTATTTTTTTTGACCTTGATAAATAGTGCCAATAATTTTTATATCTCAAAAATTGAACATGAACATCAAGGTTTAGAATTCGAATTATTTTGTATGAGAAGTATCCAAAAACTGCTGAAATTAGATATATTAACAAAATAAGGTAAAGAAAGTTTAAATATATTTTTGAGTTTTTGTCTGTTTCTTCAGGAAGTTTGTTATTTGATAAGCTTTCAAACAAATCCTTTATTGTGTCATAAGTTAAATAATTTGCTATTTTAAAATTAGTATGGTTTTCTAGATAGATAAAGGACAATACACAAAGAGAAATTATTATCACACTGAAAAAGACAGTCCAAAGGAAACGTTCCATTAAATTACCTTGTTGGAATTGTTTATTAAAATCCCCTCCAAAATAAAATTTCCTGAACAAAATGCCAGGAAATATAAATATCATGATATAAAATATTGTATTTAATGCTACATTTTCCAAATTTTAACCTAATGAAATAGTTATTTTTTGGTTTGATAATTCTAAATCATAAGTTTTTTCAGATTTATGATTTAATAAATATTCTACGGCATCATCAAGTTTTTTCTTGTCTTGAGGATTGTTAATTATTTCCATAACATCATCACTAATTAAAGAATTCTCAGTTGAAAATTCTGAAGAAACTCCTGAAAATAATATATTGAGAGTTTTTCTCAAGCTATTTTTTATTTTGTTTACTTTCATAAGTCTATTTAATTTAGTTTTACAAATTTATATAAAAACATGTATAATATTTCTAATTTAACATTTTTTTCGTAACTACCCAAACAACTCACTCACCACATCTTCAATCTTTGCCACTAAAACAATTTTGATTCCTGTATTTTTCAACGAAATTTTATTGTGTTTGGAAACAAAAATCGTGGTAAATCCTAATTTTTCTGCTTCTTGAATGCGTTGTTCAATACGGTTAACGGGTCTAATTTCGCCTGAAAGCCCTACTTCTCCTGCAAAGCAAAAACCTTCGGCAATAGCAATGTCTTCGTTTGAAGATAAAATAGCAGCCACAACCGCTAAATCAATTGCTGTGTCTTCAACTGAAATTCCGCCCGTTACGTTTAAGAATACGTCTTTGGTGCCTAGTCTGAAACCAGCACGTTTTTCTAAAACAGCTAAAATCATGTTCAAGCGTTTGGCGTTGTAACCTGTGGTGCTGCGTTGTGGCGTTCCATAAACTGCGGTGCTTACTAAAGCCTGAATTTCAATCATCAACGGACGCATGCCTTCTAAAGTGGTAGCAATTGCCGTTCCTGAAAGTTGCTCGTCTTTATGTGAAATCAAAATTTCAGAAGGATTATCCACTTCACGCAAACCCGAACCTTGCATTTCGTAAATACCTAATTCGGCAGTAGAACCAAAACGGTTTTTCAACGAACGTAAAATACGGTAAACATGATTTCTGTCGCCTTCAAATTGTAAAACCGTATCGACCATGTGTTCCAAAATCTTTGGTCCAGCGATGGTTCCGTCTTTTGTAATGTGACCGATTAGAAGAACAGGAGTGTTGGTTTCTTTGGCAAATTTTATCAACTCAGCCGTACATTCTCTAATCTGAGAAATACTTCCCGCAGACGATTCAATATAATCGGTATGTAAAGTTTGAATCGAATCGATAATCACAATATCAGGTTCAATTTCTAAAATTTGACGGAAGATATTTTGGGTTTTGGTTTCGGTTAAAATGTAGCAATTATCGCCATTAGAAGTAATGCGTTCGGCACGCATTTTAATCTGTTTTTGGCTTTCTTCTCCCGAAACATAAAGCGTTTTGTAAGGTAGTTTTAAAGCAATTTGCAACAGCAACGTACTTTTTCCAATTCCTGGTTCGCCTCCTAATAAAGTTAAGGAGCCCGGAACCAATCCGCCACCCAAAACCCGATTCAACTCGTTATCTGTTGTGTTCAATCGGATTTCTTGTGCGGTATCTATTTCTTTAATCAGTAAAGGTTTGGTTGCGGCTTTTGAAGTAGCACTAGTGGTTTTCCAAGCTACTTTTTCTTCTTTTTGAACCAATTCTTCTACAATGGTATTCCATTCTTTGCAAGCATTACATTGACCTTGCCATTTTGAATATTGGGTGCCACAGTTTTGGCAAAAGAAAGCCGTTTTTACTTTACTCATTTTGTTTTATTCTGTTTTTTCTGTTGGAGTTTCTGCTGGAGCTTCTTCAGTAGGTTTGTCTTCTTTCCCTTTTAAAGCTTCGGCTTTATTCAGCATATAATCTTTGGTTAATTCTCTAATTTCTTCTTGTGTATAAGCTTTTTGATATTCTTTTAATGCTTTTTTAAAGTTACCTGTTTTTTCATAGTACATAGCTTGGTGATAGGTTCCTAAGATTGTTTTTGGGTAATGTTTATTAGCATAATTAGACAACGTTTGAAAATCCTCATAAGCTTTGTTTTTCATAATAGCTGCTTCAATAGCTTTGAAATCGGATAGTCTTGGTTTAATTTGTAGGCCTAATTTTGTATTTAAATCATCATATTTTTTAATTAAATAATCAGTATAGCCCGATTCTAATTTTAATATTTTGTCTTGGAATTCTACCATAGAAATAGGTTGGTAGCCATCAAAAATGAAATATAGTGCATTAGGAATTGCTTTTGCAACCAAAGAATAATGTGATGCTCCTTTAAAAGTATCGTTTTGATATTTAAAAGTTGGATTTGGAATCGCTTTAATATTTGTGTCTAATTCGGTTGCTTTTTCATTGATTTCTGGCAAATCACTTTCACCGGTTGCTTGATAGTAAAATACTGGTTTTGTAATTTTTGTCAAGCGCTCGGCTACTCTAGTTTCCATAGCTGGTGCCATTTCTGGAGCTAACGAAATGTAGGCATTAAATATTGGGTTGTCTTTGTATAAATAAAAATTTAAGAATCCAGCGGTTGTGTCATGACCTGCAACTACTCTAAAAGGAAGTGTTCTGTATTTTGATTCAACATAAGGATACAATTCTTGCCCTACAAATTCAAAGAAATTTGCCCCAGTTCCAGATGGAAATCCTGCTTCATCAAATTCGCTATCAGCAAAACGAGTTTCTCCATTGTTTTGGTTAATAGCAATGATAATCATTTCAGGTAAATCGTCCCAATAACTACCATATTTTAAAACACCTTCAAAAGGATCTAGTAAATATTCCCCATCCAATAAAACTAATGTAGGGTATTTTTTTTCGGGACTTGTTTCGTAAGAAGGCGGCGTAACCACTGTAAAAGTTCTTGTTCCAATCTTTTTTGATTCAAGTGATTCATTAGTACGTTGTGCAAAAAGCGCATTAGTAGCTAATAAAATTAGCAATAGTAGTTTGGTTTTCATTATAAATAGTTTGGTTAAATGGAGTAGCAATTTACTAATTTATTTCTTATTTAATACAGGTAAAAGCAAATAAGATAATAAACCAAGAAATATAGTTAAAAGCGTTTGAGATGTCCAAATTAACCATCCAAAAGCGACACTAATATCATTTGAAATGCCATACAATGAAAAAATCATAGCTATCGCTAGCGGATAAGCGCCAAGACCTCCATTTGTAAAACCTACAGCAAGCGTGCCAAAAATAAAGCCCATAACTACTACATCAAAACTAATATTTGTTGTTTCAGGCAATGCGAAAATAGTCACATAAAACATAATTAAGTATGAAAACCATATAAAAAATGAATGAAAAATGTAATTCCATTTATCTTTCATTTTTAAGATACTTTGCATACCTTCAATTAATCCGGCTAATTTTTGTTTTAGTTTTAAAATAATTTTCCATTCGGCATAAATCCAAACTAAAATAAATATGATAAACATTAAGAAACCCGCAATTGAAACCCAGATTAAAGTTTCAAATTTTACGTTTTTTTCGAGCAAAAAGGAGTAAATTTTGTCATATTGAGAAACAAATCCAACGGCAACAAAAAGCAAAAAGATTAGCATATCTACAATGCGTTCCGCAACTACGGTTCCAAATGCTTTGTCAAAGGGCACGTTTTCATATTTTTTAAGCAAAGCAGCTCTAGAAATTTCTCCTGAACGCGGAATGGTTAAATTGACCAAATAAGAAACACAAACCGTCATTAAATCATTGCGAAATTTAGTTTGATAACCTAAATGCTGTAAAGCAAATTTCCAGCGATAAGCTCTTGACCAATAGCCAAAAAGAGCAACAAAAAGTGATAAAAAAACATAAAAATAATCAGCCTTCAAAAAGCTAATTTTAATTTTCTCTAATTCGTTAGGTGTTAATGTCGTAAATTGATAATAGATTATTCCTATTCCGATGAGTAATGGAATAATTAAGCTTAAAAATTTACGAATAGGTGTTTTCAAACTACGTTAAAGAGTTGTCTTTTTCGTTAGGAAAAACTAAAGTAGGTTTGAATTTTTTTGCTTCTTCAAAATCCATAATTCCATAGGAAATGATGATAACGATATCGCCACGGTGTACTTTTCGAGCCGCAGGTCCGTTTAATGTAATTTCGCCAGTATTTCTTGGTCCTTTGATAGCATACGTTTCTAATCGTTCTCCATTATTAATGTTAACGATTTGTACTTTTTCACCTTCGATAATGTTAGAAGCTTCCATTAACGCTTCATCGATGGTGATACTTCCTATATAATTCAAATCAGCACCCGTTACGGTTACTCTATGAATTTTCGATTTTACTACTTGAATTTGCATGATGCAAAGGTAATTAATTTAGTGAAATATTATCAATTAATCGGATATTCTCTATAAAAATTGCGATGAAACCGCGATATTTTTTATCTGATTCTTTTTCAGAAATAGGTAAAAGTGTTGCTTCGTCAGCAATTTCAAAATATTCTAATTCAAATTCAGGATGTTTTTCAAACGATTCTTCTACAAAATGAATTGTTTCTGCAATAGATTTTTCTTGAAAAATTTCTTTGGCTTCGGTTAAAATCTCAAAAATTAGTGCGGCTTTTTTTCTAGCTTCGGGAGAAAGTCTTTCGTTTCTAGAGCTCATAGCTAAGCCACTTTTTTCTCTAAAAATAGGACAACCAATTATATGAACTGGGAGTTTATGTTTGGAAACTAATTTTTTTACAATTTGGAGTTGTTGAAAATCTTTTTCACCAAAATAAGCATTGTTTGGTTGAATAATTTCAAATAATCGTTTTACAATTGTTCCTACACCATCAAAATGGCCAGGTCTATGTTGTCCTTCCATTTGGTGTTCTAAACCATCATATTCAAATGATTGTGAAACGGTATTTCCTTCATAAATATCTAAAACAGCAGGGGCATAAACAATAATTTTATTGCTAATAGTGCTCATTTTTTCAACATCTTTTTCAAGCGTTCTTGGGTATTTTTCAAGGTCTTCCGCATTATTAAATTGTGTTGGATTTACAAAAATGCTCATCACGGTGATATCGTTTTCTGCAAGCGATTTTTTTAATAAAGACAAATGTCCTTCATGAAGCGCACCCATTGTTGGAACAAATCCTATTGATTTATTTTGATTGATTAATGGGCTTAAAAAAGCACTTAAATCAGACTTTTTGTTAAAAATGAGCATTTTGATAAAGGTTAATTGAGATGCAAACTTACTATTTTAGTGGATAAATCCATAAAATTTTGTAATTTTGCAAGGTTTTTTAAAACAATAATTAACTAGAATACATTATGGAAGACAAGAGGATATTGTATGTATCATCTGAAGTGGTGCCTTATTTAGCTGAAAACGAAGTGTCGTTGCAGTCGTATGAAATGCCTAAAATGATTAATGATTTAGGAGGTCAAATACGAATTTTTATGCCTAGATATGGTAATATTAACGAGAGAAGACATCAATTGCATGAAGTTATCCGTTTATCTGGAATGAACTTAGTTGTCAATGATATGGATATGCCTCTAATTATTAAAGTAGCTTCAATTCCGAAAGAAAGAATTCAGGTTTACTTTATTGATAATGACGAATATTTTAAAAGAAAAGCAACTTTTTCAGACGAAGAAGGTGTTTTGTATCCAGATAATGACGAAAGAGCTATTTTCTTTGCTAAAGGAGTAGTTGAAACGGTTAAAAAGTTAAATTGGGTTCCTGATGTAATTCACGTTCATGGATGGATGGCAGCTTTATTGCCAGTATATTTAAAACATTATTATAAAGACGAAGGAATTTTTGCAGAGACAAAAATTATATCTTCGGTCTATGAGCAAGGTTTTGAAGGAGAATTAGATGTTAATTTATTGGATAAAATATTGTTTGATAATATTTCAAAAGAAGCAGTTGATGTGATAGAAAAGCCAACTTATGAAAATATAATGAAGCTTTCAGTGATGCATTCAGATGCTGTGGTTGTTGGGTCAGAGGCGATTTCTCCAACTTTAACAAAATTTATAGAAAGTTCAAATAAACCTTTTTTACCTTTCGGCACTAAAGAAAATATGAAGGAAGTTTATCCTTTATTTATTAAGAATCAAGTTTTATAATATGAAGAATAGTTTGATAAGAATAACTGCAATTGTTTTAGGTTTATTTGGTTTAGTATCTTGTGATAAAGATTTTAATTCAATAGGCTCTGATGTTTTAGGTGACGATCACTTTGATTTAGAGAAGTATGAAGTACAAAATCTTGTTGCATACACAAAACCAACAGGTGCGGTTCAATCAAATAATTTGCCTGTAAACGCATTAGGGATATATGAAAACCCTGCTTTTGGAACTACAACTGCACATTTTGTAACTCAATTAGAATTAACAAGAACATATAATGAACCAGAAAAGATTATAGGTGAAAATTTTACATTTAATTCAACGGATTCAGTGTATTTGTATGTTCCTTATTTCGCTACAGATACTGAAGTTGTTGATGAAAACACTAAGTTAAAAATTTATGAACTTGATTCAATTTATGGAGATTTAAATACAACATTTGATTTAAAGATTTATGAAAACGGGTATTATCTAAATGATTTTAGTGCGGCTGAAGACTTTCAAAACAGTCAAAAGCATTATACAGATGAAACAAATAAGTTTGATTCAAATGTAGGAGCTCAATTAAATACAAGTTCTGATATTTATCAAAATACGAGTTTTAAGTTTAATAGTAATGAAATAGTTTTATATAAATCTAAATTATTAGACAATGGAACATATGTTTACGTTGATGAAGACGGAGAAACGCTAAGTAGTCAAAGTGATATTACTGTAAGGATAATAAAAGAAAGGATGAATCCAGGAATGTGGATAAATTTAGATAAAAATATTTTAAAAAACAGAATTTTAGAAGCATCGTTAGACGGGAAATTATATAACAATAATGTTTTTAAAGAATATTTTAAAGGTCTTTATTTTAAAACTCAACAAACCTCTGCTGGAGCTGGAGCTATGGCAATGTTGGATTTTTCAAAAGGATATGTTGTCATACAATATCATTCTGATATAACGACTACGGATAGTGATGGAAATGTAACAACAACTAATGCTAAAAGAAAGTTGAAATTAACATTTGGAGGAAATACAGTTAATTTATTAAATCATTCAAATGCTGCAAATTATCAAAATTCATTAAATAATTCTAATGATGTTGTTGGGAATGATAGATTGTATATTAAAGGGAATAATGGCTCTATGGCTTTTATAGATTTGTTTGGAGCAGATGATAGTGATCCAGATGACATTCCCGAAGAATTAGAAAACTTAAGAGCTAATAATTGGTTGATAAACGATGCCTTTTTAATTTTTTATGTTGATAAAACGGCAATGAGTAATTCATCAATTTCTGAACCAAATAGGATTTTACTTTTTGACGCCACAAATAATAAGCCATTGTTAGATTATTCAATTGATACATCTGTGAGTTCAAACTCAAAAAAGAATAAGTATAATTATGGAGGAATAGTTGAATTGGAAGATGTTGAAAATGGAAGGGCAGTTAAATATAAAGTTAGAATAACCAACCAAATTAGAAACATAATTAATAGTGAAGATGAGGATTTAAATAAAAATATTAGACTTGGATTATGTGTAACGGAAAACATTAATTTGTCTAGTAATGCATATTTAAAAACTCCAATATCTATTAATGGAGATGAGGTAGAGTTTACACCTATTGGTAACGTCATAAACCCATTAGGGACTATTTTATATGGTAATAATGTTGCTCCAGCGGATGAAGCAAAAAAATTAAAATTACAAATATTTTACACCAAACCTAACTAATATTATATGTGTGGAATTGTAGGTTATATAGGTCATAGAGATGCATATCCTGTAATCATAAAAGGGTTACACAGATTAGAATATAGAGGTTATGATAGTGCTGGTATTGTGCTATATGACGGAAAAGATTTGAAATTATCAAAAACCAAAGGAAAAGTTTCAGACCTTGAAGCTAAAGCTGAAAGCGAGAAAACAACGATTGGTAAAATTGGAATGGGTCATACACGTTGGGCAACTCACGGGGTTCCTAATGATGTAAACTCACACCCACACTTCTCAAATTCAGGTAAATTAGTGATTATTCATAATGGAATCATCGAAAATTATGAGCCATTAAAACAAGAATTAATCAAAAGAGGTTATACTTTCAAATCTGATACTGATACAGAAGTATTGGTAAATCTGATTGAAGAAGTTAAGAAAAAAGAAAATTGTAAACTTGGAAAAGCAGTGCAAATTGCATTAAATCAAGTTATTGGAGCTTATGCGATAGCAGTAATCGATGTTGAAAAACCAGATGAAATTATTGTAGCGCGTTTAGGAAGCCCATTAGCAATTGGAATTGGTGAAGACGAGTTTTTTATCGCGTCAGATGCAACTCCATTTATTGAATATACGTCTAATGCTATTTATTTAGAAGATGAAGAAATGGCAATTGTACGCTTACACAAACCGTTAAAAGTTAGAAAAATCAAAGACGATTCATTGGTTGATCCTTATATTCAGGAACTTCAATTAAACTTGGAGCAAATTGAAAAAGGTGGTTATGATCATTTCATGATGAAAGAAATCTATGAACAACCAAGCGTAATCAAAGATACTTACAGAGGAAGGCTTTTGGCAAACAAAGGAATTATCCAAATGTCAGGGGTTGAAGATAATTTAGAAAAATTTTTAAATGCAAAACGAATCCTAATAGTTGCTTGTGGAACTTCATGGCATGCAGGATTAGTAGCAGAATATATTATCGAAGAATTTTCAAGAATTCCAGTAGAAGTAGAATATGCCTCAGAATTCCGATATAGAAATCCAATCATTAATAAAGATGATGTAGTTATCGCAATTTCACAATCAGGTGAAACGGCAGATACTTTGGCAGCGATCAAATTAGCTAAAGAAAGCGGAGCTTTTGTGTTTGGAGTTTGTAATGTTGTAGGTTCGTCAATTTCTCGCGAAACACACGCAGGTGCTTACACACACGCAGGTCCAGAAATTGGAGTAGCTTCAACAAAAGCCTTTACTACGCAAATTACCATTCTTACTTTGTTAGCGTTACGTTTAGCAAAAGCAAAAGGAACAATGAGTAATTCAGATTACCAACGTTATTTATTGGAATTAGAATTAATGCCTGAAAAAGTGCAAGAAGCCTTATCAACAAATGATGTTGCTAAACAAATTGCCGAAATTTACAAAGACGCAACCAATTGTTTGTACTTAGGAAGAGGTTATAACTTTCCAGTAGCTTTAGAAGGAGCATTAAAATTAAAAGAAATTTCATATATCCACGCAGAAGGTTATCCGGCAGCAGAAATGAAGCACGGTCCAATAGCTTTGATTGATGAGCATATGCCAGTAATTGTAATTGCACCTAATAAAGGACATTATGATAAAGTGGTAAGTAATATTCAAGAAATAAAATCAAGAAGTGGAAAAATTATTGCCGTAGTCACAAAAGGAGACACACAAGTAAGAGCTTTAGCTGACCACGTAATCGAAATTCCTGAAACAAACGAGCCATTTACGCCGTTATTGACCACAATTCCATTGCAATTATTGTCATATCATATTGCGGTTTTAAGAGGTTGTAATGTGGATCAACCTAGAAATTTAGCGAAATCAGTAACGGTAGAATAATATTTTAAAAGCGAAATCTCACAATTTCGCTTTTTTATTGTAAAAAATTCAAAAAATATATTGCAAAATTGTTTTAGAAAAAACTATCTTTGCACACGAAAAAATATATCTTTTTTTCAACATTAATTAGCTATTAAATAAATACATAAGCAATGTCTAGAATCACAGGAAAAGTTGCACAAATTATCGGGCCAGTTGTTGATGTCGTGTTTAACGATGCAAATGCTGAATTACCTAAAATTTACGATTCATTAGAAATCACTAAAAAGGATGGTACTTTGTTAGTACTTGAAGTTCAATCTCACATTGGTGAAAACACTGTACGTACCATTTCTATGGACTCTACAGATGGTTTAGCTAGAGGTGTTGAAGTAGTTGCTACTGGAGCGCCAATTCAAATGCCAATCGGAGGAGAAGTTTTTGGTCGTTTATTTAATGTAATTGGTGATGCAATTGATGGTTTAGGAGATTTACCTAAAGCAGGTGCAAGTGGTTTACCAATCCACAGACAAGCTCCAAAATTTGAAGACTTATCAACTTCTACTGAAGTTTTATTTACAGGTATTAAAGTAATCGACCTTATTGAGCCTTATGCAAAAGGAGGAAAAATTGGATTATTTGGTGGTGCTGGAGTAGGTAAAACAGTATTAATTCAGGAGTTGATTAACAATATTGCAAAAGGTCACGGGGGTTTATCAGTATTCGCAGGAGTAGGTGAAAGAACTCGTGAAGGAAATGACCTTTTAAGAGAGATGTTAGAATCTGGAATTATTAAATACGGTGATGATTTCATGCACTCTATGGAAAATGGTGGATGGGATTTAGCTAAAGTTGATAAAGAATTAATGAAAGATTCGAAAGCAACTTTCGTATTCGGACAAATGAATGAGCCACCAGGAGCTCGTGCTCGTGTAGCACTTTCTGGATTAACAATTGCAGAATATTTCCGTGATGGAGCTGGAGACGGACAAGGAAAAGATGTACTTTTCTTCGTAGATAACATTTTCCGTTTTACACAAGCAGGTTCTGAAGTATCGGCTTTATTAGGTCGTATGCCATCTGCGGTAGGTTACCAACCTACATTAGCAACTGAAATGGGTGCGATGCAGGAACGTATTACTTCAACGAAAAAAGGATCTATTACATCTGTACAAGCAGTTTATGTACCTGCGGATGACTTAACTGACCCGGCACCAGCAACAACGTTTGCTCACTTAGATGCTACAACAGTATTGTCTCGTAAAATTGCTGAGTTAGGTATTTATCCAGCAGTAGATCCATTAGATTCTACTTCTCGTATCTTAACTCCAGAAATCTTAGGAAATGAACATTATGCATGTGCTCAAAGAGTAAAAGAGATACTTCAAAAATACAAACAATTACAAGATATTATCGCCATCTTAGGTATGGAAGAGTTATCTGAAGATGATAAATTAGCAGTATCAAGAGCACGTCGTGTACAACGTTTCTTATCTCAACCATTCCACGTAGCGGAGCAATTTACAGGTATTCCTGGAGTATTAGTTGATATCAAAGATACTATCAAAGGATTTAACATGATTATTGATGGAGAGTTAGATCATTTACCAGAAGCGGCGTTCAACCTTAAAGGTACTATCGAAGAAGCTATTGAGGCTGGACAAAAAATGTTAGCAGAAGCATAATTTTAGTATTCAGTGTTCAGTCACAGTATTCAGTTACTCACTATTCACTAATTACTAATCACTAATCACTAATCACTTAAAGTTATGATTTTAGAAATAGTATCGCCAGAAGCTACATTATTTAAAGGAGAAGTTACTTCGGTATCAGTTCCTGGAATTAACGGTGAGTTTCAAATGCTAAATAATCACGCGCCTATCGTTTCTTTATTAGGAAAAGGGAATGTGAAAATTAATGCTCAAAACATTAAAATTGAAAAAGAATTTGTTTCTAAATTCAATAAAGTAAATGAGCAAACATTTTGGTTACCAATAAATTCTGGTACCATTGAAATGAATGAAAACAAGATTATTGTTTTAGCCGACTAAGACAATAAGATTTATACTAAAAAGTCCTGCAATTTGCAGGACTTTTTTTATTTTTGATGCTATGAAACTTCCAAAATCATTACAAGAAAAACTAAATGACCGCTTGTCAAATAATGCTTTGCGAGTTTTGCCAACACAAACGCATTTGATTGATTTTTCATCAAATGATTATCTTGGATTTGCTAGAAATGAATCTATTTTCAATCAAGCGCATCAATTACTTTTAGAAAAGAAAATAAAAATTAATGGCGCAACAGGTTCAAGGTTAATTTCAGGAAACCATAACTTATATATGGAAGCTGAAGATTTTATTTCAAAATTCCATCAATCTGAATCGGCTTTAATTTTTAACTCTGGTTATGATGCCAATGTTGGTTTTTTTAGCGCTATTCCACAACGAAATGATATAATTCTTTATGATGAATTGTGTCATGCGTCAATTCGTGATGGCATTCAAATGAGTCATGCAAAAGCGTATAAGTTTCACCACAATGATACAGAAAATTTGGAAGGACTACTTTCAAAATTTCAAACTGAAGAAAGTGTAATTTATGTAGTTACAGAAACAGTTTTTTCAATGGATGGTGATGCGCCAAATATAGAGCAACTTGTTATACTTTGTGAAAAATATAAAGCTTATTTAGTAGTTGATGAAGCACATGCGTTAGGTGTTTTTGGTGATTCAGGAGAAGGAGTTTGTCAATCTTTAAATTTTCATAATGCTATTTTTGCTAGAATTATGACCTTTGGAAAAGGACTGGGCTGTCATGGCGCAGCTATTTTAGGAAGTCAACAATTAAAAGATTATTTACTCAATTTTGCACGAAGTTTTATTTATACTACAGGACTTTCTCCACATTCTGTAGCTACTATTTTAACGGCTTATCAGTATCTTACTACAGAAAAAGAAGCAATTAATACGTTAAAAGAAAACATTCAATACTTTAACCAACAAAAAATGCAACTTGGTTTAAAACCTTTGTTTGTGTATAGTAAATCTGCGATTCAATGTGCGGTTATTCCTGGGAATGAAAAAGTAAAAAATATCGCTTCACAATTGCAAGAAAACGGGTTTGATGTAAAAGCAATTCTTTCGCCAACTGTTCCTGAAGGACAAGAAAGGTTGCGTTTTTGCTTACATTCTTATAATACAAAAGAAGAAATTTTAGCTATTTTAACTCAATTAAATCAAGCTTTTTTAAAATAATGGAAAAAGAGACTTTTACACTAATAGGAACATATCAATATTCATCAGAAGCACTGATTTATAAAGGTAGGTTAGAAGCTGAAGACATAGAAGTTTATATCAGGGACAATAATACTGTTGATACCAATCCAATGTATAGTAACGCTGTTGGTGGGGTAAAATTATTTGTAAAGCAGGATGATTTTTACAAAGCAAAATCAATTTTAGAGCAAATTAGTAAGTCTTCTCTAGATGATGATAACAAACTAATTCATTGCCCTAATTGTGATACTGCGGATGTAAATTTGATTACAACAATAAAAGATAAAAAAACTTTTTTAGGTTTTATTTCGGTATTTCTATTTGGAGGATTGCCATTATTCGTAAATTATTTATACCAATGTAACTCATGCGGTTATCAATTTGAAATAAAAAAAACAGAAAACAAATGAAATTATTTATCACAGGAATTGGCACCGATGTAGGTAAAACAATAACTTCTTCCATTATTGTAGAAGCATTAGAAGCAGATTATTGGAAGCCAATTCAAGCTGGGGATTTAGAGCATTCGGATAGTCATAAAATTCAAAAATTTATCTCAAATCATAAAACAGTGATTCATGAGAGTAGTTATAAATTAAATACGCCTGCAAGCCCTCATTTGGCAGCAAAATTAGATGAAGTCACAATTGATTTAAAAATAATAAAAGAACCAAAAACAAAAAATAACCTAGTAATAGAAGGTGCTGGTGGTGTTTTTGTCCCTTTAAATAGTAGCGATTGTATCATTGATTTAATTCAAAAAGATTATAAAGTAATTGTGGTTTCAAGGCATTATTTAGGAAGTATTAACCACACATTATTAACAATTGAAGCATTAAAAAACAAAAAAATTAAAATCGCTGGAATTATTTTTTCTGGAGATGAAAATCAGGCAACGGAGGAAATTATTCTTTCCAAAACAGGTGTTGCTTGCATCGGCCGAATTGACAACGAACCATATTTTGATCAAAATGTAATTCGATATTACGCGGATAAGTTTCGTGATAATCTTTTAAACTTATAAGCAGTCACACAAAAAAATAAAAAATCATAGATTATCTTTGTGTCTAATTCTGAAATAGCTTGAGTCTTTTCTCTTTGCTATTTTCTCTATTTTTCTAAAAAATGAACCTTTCCGAAAAAGATATTTTATATAATTGGCATCCTTATACACAGCACAAAACAGCATTTCCTCATCCTGTAATAGTGAAAGGGGAAGGCGTATTACTTTGGGACCAAACAGGAAAAGAATATATTGATGCTATATCCAGTTGGTGGGTAAATCCTTTTGGACATAGTAATGCGTTTATTGCAAATGCAATTTATAAACAGTTAACTACATTAGAGCATGTCCTTTTTGGCGGATTTACTCATGAACCTGCTATTTTGCTTTCTGAAAAGTTAGCCCAAATTTTGCCACAAAATCAAAAAAAGTTTTTCTATTCCGATAATGGTTCAACGGCTGTAGAAGTTGCGCTCAAAGTGGCAATGCAATACTTTTATAATAAAGGGCAAAAACGAACCAAAATTATTGCTTTTGAAAATGCTTTTCATGGGGATACTTTTGGAGCGATGGCAGCAAGTGGAATTTCTTTTTTTACAGAGGCTTTCAAAGGTTCTTTGTTAGAAGTAATTCGTATTCCGGTTCCAACGCCTGAAAACGAAAAAGAGGTTTTTGAAACATTCCGAAAATTAGTCGAAACAAAAGATTATGCTGCATTTATTTTTGAACCTTTAGTACAAGGTGCTGCAGGAATGGTTATGTATGCGCCAGAAACTTTAGACGAATTAATTCGTATTTCAAAAGCAAATAATGTTTTCACAATTGCGGATGAAGTAATGACAGGTTTTGGTAAAACTGGTAAAAATTTTGCTTGCGATTATCTTATCGAAAAACCAGATATGATGTGTTTGTCAAAAGCATTAACAGGCGGAACAATTCCAATGGCGGTCACAAGTTTTTCGCAAGAAGTTTTTGATGGCTTTTATGCCGATGATACAAACAAAGCATTGTTTCATGGTCATACTTTTACGGCAAATCCAACAGGTTGTGCTGCAGCTTTGGCAAGTATTTCTTTGTTGTTAACACAAGAGATGCAAGACAATATTCAGCAAGTAAATGTGCAACATAAAGCATTTGAACAACGTATCAAAACCCATCCGAGAGTAAAAACGACTAGAGTATTAGGGGTTATTTTTGCATTGGAAATTAAGGTAGAAAATGAACAAGCTTATTATGGCGATTTACGAAATAAATTATATGCTTTTTTTATAGAAAATGGCATTATTTTACGCCCAGTAGGCAACATCATTTATATTTTACCGCCTTATATTATTGAACATGTTCATCTTGAAAAAATATACAGTGTAATTGAAAAAGCACTTGAAGAGGTTTACTAAAACAAAAAATCCGCTGTAGTGCGGATTTTTTTTATTTGGATAGATTTTATTTTTAATCTCTTGAGCCTAAAATTCTAACAGCCCAATATAATAAAGAGGCTAATGCTCCTAATGCAGCAACAACATAAGTTCTAGCAGCCCATTTTAAAGAATCTTCAGCGCCTGCATATTCTTCTTGGCTCAGCATATTTTTGTTTTTTAACCAAGCTAAAGCTCTGTTACTGGCGTCATATTCTACAGGTAGAGTGATAAAACTAAAAGCAGTTGCAATTGCCATTAAAACTAATCCCGCAAAGGCAACATAAAAACCAATTCCTGATTTAGAGGCAAAACCTAAAATTAAACCTCCCATAATTAACCATTGCGACATGCTTGATGAAACGTTAACCATTGGCACCATTTTAGAACGCATGGTTAGCCACTGATAGGCTTGTGCATGTTGCACCGCGTGACCACATTCGTGAGCAGCAACCGCAGCCGCAGCCGCATTTCTTTGATTATAGACAGCTTCTGATAAGTTAACTGTTTTATTTACTGGATTGTAATGGTCAGTTAATTGGCCAGGTGTAGAAATAACTTGAACACCTCTAATTCCGTGATCGGCAAGCATTTTTTCTGCAATTTCGGCTCCACTCATTCCGTTGCGTAAGGTTACTTTTGAATAGTGCGCAAATTTACTTTTTAAACGATTACTTACTAACCAACTCACCAGAGCAATAGCTCCAATCATTATATAATATCCTAACATAGTTTATGGATTTAAAATTTAAAGTTACAAATTAAATATCAAATTGTGCGCCAATTTTAGCAAATGACAACTTGACATTTTATTATACGTAGAAAATGAAAAAAGTTACAAAAAAATCCCAAATTTTTAATTCTGGGATTTGAGAATTAGTTTTGAATTAATTTTAATTCATGTTCTATTTGAGAATGAATTTCATCTAATTCTTTATCATAAATATTAGTTTCTTCTAAAATTGCTTTTTTAAATAATTTAAAAGATTCAAGTCGCAATTTTGAATACCTTAATAGTACTATATTTTGTTCGATAATTTCATTTGGTAATTCTTTAATTTTTGTTGCTTGTTTTATAATGTTTACATTTTCATTCCATTTTGGAATTATTTCTTTATCTAATCTATAAACTAATTTATTTTTATCCTCAAGAGGAAGAAATTTATAAAACTCCAATGATTCTCTTTCGTTTTTAAAAAAAGTTTCCATTTTAGCATCATATTTTTCTAAGTTTTTGTCATTTTCAAAAATAAAAATGTAACCCAGAATAACAGATAAAAAAAGTAGCATTGCAATAAATCCAACTAAAGCAGCTTTCCATCCTGAAATAAATTCATTTCCAAACTCTTTGTGCAATTTTAATATTTCACCTTGAGTATATTCAACAACAAGATATATGATTGCAGTATAAATAAGTGGAATTAATTGATTAGGAAATTTTTCAATTATTTCATCAGGGGTTAAAAAAATTAAACCAAAAACAAAGACAGTTGCTAATAAACCATATAAGATTGCTTTTTTTGCTTCATCTGGTTTATTTAAAACCAAAAAGTTTTCTCTAACTAAATACCCCGCCGCTAATGGTCCGCCAAAAAAAGTAGCAATACCAATTGCTCTTTGAGAATAAAATTTTAAACCTTTTGTTTTATTTTGTTCTTGAGCAGTTTCCATGAATTATCCCACTAAATTAATAATCTTACCCGGAACGATAATGATATTCTTTGGTGTATTTCCTGCTAATTGTGCAATGGTTCTATCGTCTGCTAAAACAATTTCTTGAATTTGCTCTTTGGTTAAATCCAATGGTAATTTAATTGTGAAACGCATTTTTCCATTGAAAGAAACTGGATATTCTTTTTCAGATTCGACTAAATATTTTTCTTCAAATTTTGGAAAAGCAACGGTTGCAATTGAACCTTCGTGACCTAAAGCAAACCATAATTCCTCAGCAATATGCGGTGCATAAGGAGAAACTAAAAGTGCTAATGGTTCTAAAATTGCACGGTGATTGCATTTTAATTGTTGCAATTCGTTCACACAAATCATGAATTGAGAAACCGATGTATTGAAAGAGAAATTCTCAATATCTTCTGTGACTTTCTTAATAGTTTTGTGTAACGATTTGTACATTTCTGCGGTTGGTTCATCGTTTACGATTACCGAACCATTGTCATCAAAATATAAACGCCATAACTTTTTCAAGAAACCAGAAACTCCAGTAATTCCCGCTGTATTCCATGGTTTTGCTTGCTCTAATGGTCCTAAGAACATTTCGTACAAACGCAACGTATCGGCTCCGTATTCATTACAAATATCATCCGGATTGACTACGTTGTATTTTGATTTCGACATTTTCTCTACTTCGCGACCTACGATGTATTTTCCATCTTCTTCTTTTATGAAAACAGCATCTTTATAATCTGAATACAATGAATTCGCTTTAAATTTTTCGATATCTAATTCATTAGTAATGTCATTGATACATGATAAATCAACGTGGATTGGGTCAAAAGAAACTCTTCTTTCAGAACTTGAAGAATATTCATCTTTCTCAAATTCTTGGTTAAACTTCATTTCAATTTCATTAAATAAATCTTCATTAATTTCTTTCAACACAAGATAATTATTCTCTATTTTTTTTCGAAATTCATTAGAAATGAAACAATTATAAACAATTGATGACCAGCCCGTCTTAGAGTTTGGTCTAAATTCAAGTTTTAGTCTATAAACAAAAGCACTCATTCCCAAAATCATCCCTTGGTTAATCAGTTTCTTGAATGGTTCTTCGGTTGGTGCGTAACCTCTATCTTTTAAGAATTTATTCCAAAAACGAGAGTACAATAAATGTCCGGTTGCGTGTTCGCTTCCACCGATGTATAAATCTACGTTTTCCCAGTATTTTAAAGCTTCTTCATTTGCAAACTCTTCGGTGTTGTGTGCATCCATATAACGCATCCAATACCATGAAGAACCAGCCCAACCTGGCATCGTGTTCAATTCTAATGGGAATACTTTTGTGTTGTCAATTAAATCATTGCTAACCACTGCATTGTTTTCACTATCCCAAGCCCAAACGGTTGCGTTTCCTAATGGTGGCTGCCCGTCTTCTGTTGGTAAGTATTTTTCTACTTCTGGTAAAACGATTGGCAAGTGTTTTTTGTCAATCATTTGTGGTAAACCATTAACATAATATACTGGAAATGGTTCGCCCCAATATCTTTGGCGAGAGAAAACCGCATCACGTAAACGGTAATTTACTTTAGCATTTCCTGCGCCTATTTTTTCAAGCTCTTCGATGATTTTTTTAGTTCCTAATTTGTAATCTAATCCGTTTAAGAAATCAGAATTTACTAATTCGAAACCACCTTTTTCTCCGTAAGCGGCTTCTGAAATATCTTGGTTGAAAATATTTTTAATTTCGGGCATTCCGTGTGTTCCTTTGAAGAAATTCGCGAAAGCATAATCACGCTCATCGCCACATGGAACCGCCATAACCGCACCAGTTCCGTATCCGGCTAATACGTAATCGCCAATCCAAACTGGAATTGGTTCTTTTGTGAAAGGATGTTCCGCATACGCGCCAGTGAAAACACCTGAAATGGTTTTTACATCTGCCATTCTTTCTCTTTCCGAACGTTTTGCTGTAGCTTCAACATACGCCTCAACCGCTGCTTTTTGTTCTGGAGTTGTGATTTGAGCAACCAATTCGTGCTCTGGCGCTAATGTCATAAACGTTACTCCGAAAATCGTATCAGGACGAGTTGTGAAAACATCGATTTTAGCATCGTGATTGTTTACATTAAACGAAACCATTGCTCCAACCGATTTTCCAATCCAGTTTCTTTGTGATTCTTTGATGGATTCACTCCAATCGATTTCGTTTAAACCTTGTAACAAACGTTCTGCGTAAGCAGAAATTCGCATTGACCATTGTGTCATTTTCTTACGAACAACTGGATGTCCACCACGTTCTGAAACGCCGTTTACAATTTCGTCATTCGCTAAAACAGTTCCTAAAGCTGCACACCAGTTTACTTCGGTTTCGGCTAAATAGGTTAATCTATATTGTAATAATACTTTTTGTTGTTGTTCTGATGAAAACGATTTCCAATCTTCAGCTGAAAATGGTGCAATATTATCATCACAAACCGCATTTACATTCGTATTTCCGTTTTTCTCGAATTCTTGAATTAAGGTGCAAATGCTTTCTGCTTTATCAGTAGTTTTATTGTACCAAGACTCGAATAATTGAATGAAAATCCACTGTGTGTGTTTGTAATAATCTGGATTTGAAGTACGCACTTCTCTACTCCAATCGAAAGAAAATCCAATTCTATCTAACTGATTTCTGTAACCTTGAATCGTATTTCCTGATTTATCCACACCACCTTCGATATTCATACGAGTTGTATCGGCTGGATGTTGTCCAGTCTGAATCGCATATTGTTCGGCTGGCAAACCGAATGAATCGTACCCTTGCGGATGCAATACATTAAAACCTTGATGTCTTTTATATCTTGCGACAATATCAGAAGCAATGTAACCCAGCGGATGCCCAACGTGTAAACCCGCTCCCGAAGGATAAGGAAACATGTCTAATACATAGTATTTTGGTTTGTCTGAATTATTTGATGCAGCAAAAGTTTGATTTTCTGCCCAATATTGTTGCCATTTGGCTTCGATTTTTTCGTGGTGGTATTTCATGTTCTAGTTTTCAGTCTCAGTTTTCAGTCTCAGTTTTCAGTCTCAGTTTTCAGTCTCAGTTTGAATAACTGATGACTGCGACCGCGACTGAACACTATTTTTTTCGGTGCAAAAATACGTTTTATATATCAAAGTTGAAAGTGAGCAAAAAGCTATTTTTTTTCTGCTTTTACGAGATTTTCAAACTCTTCTTGAGTTACTTTTTTTGAGTTGCCTTTTGATTCGTAATAGTATTCTCTGGTTTCAGTATTGGTTTTTTCGTCAAAAATAATTTTTACTCCGTGCATTAATTCGTTTCTATAGTTGGTTTCAACAGTGCCACCTCCATACATTTTATAGATGTATTTGATTTTTTTACCGTTTACATCATAATGTGTCTCACTGTTTGAATTTGCTTCGTCATCTTTCAAGGTGTAGAACTTATTGATTCCAATGGGAAGGTTTTTATCGTTATACTTGTTTTCGTGTAACAATTTACCCGTTTTATCATAATATTTTATGTTGTAGGCACCAGTAGTTTTATCTCTTTCTTGGATATAAAAGACGGCTTGATTGGCATAATATGCGGTTTCTTTTACCAATTCATCATTTTCGTATATCACTTCAGATGATTTTTGTTGGTTGTCTTTATTGTATATAGTTAAGCCGTTTTTTTTGTTATTTTTATATTCCGTCGAACTTGTTATTTTTCCATTTCTATAAGTGATTGATGCGCCATTTAAACTATCGTTTTTGTAGTTCTGTTCACGTTCAAGTTCTCCACCAGCATTATAATTTTTCCAAGTTCCAATTTTTAACCCTTGAGCATCATAATATTCTTCTTTGATTAATTTTTTGTCTTTAGAATAGGTTTTGTGTTCGCCAATTTTTTTGCCAAAGCTGTATTCGTAATTTGAAGTGATTTCTCCTTTGGTATTATAAAACGTTACCACCCCATGTTTTTCACCTAAATAATAAGGAATTTTTACACTCAGATTTCCTGTTTCATAATTATAAATTTTTGCTTCACCATGAATATCTCTGCTGTTCACGATGTTGTATTTAGATATTAATTTATTATTTATGAAGCGTTGTACTTTGCCTTTTTTCATGTCATTTGGCAAAATAAAAACATCATTATCTTCATAATATTTTAGGTTTCCTACTAGATTTCCATTTACATAATTTCCTTCTAATATTTTTTTATCTCTATTTGGATATGTATATCGACGAATTCCGTTTTTTAGATTGTCTTTGTAGTGTGTTTCAATTACTAAATGATATTCATCGTCATAAATATTGTATGCACCATTTGCTTTTCCGTTTTTAAAATTAATTTCTTGAAAAGTAGATCCATTTATATGATAGATTGTTTTTTTACCTTCTAAAACGCCGTTTTTATACGTTGCTTCGGAGTAAATTCTCGTGTTTACATAAATACTAACAGTAGTGATTCCAAGCTTGTTTTTGGTGATTTCGTATCGAATATTTTCATGTGAGTTTGTTTTTTTTAACATCTCAATATCCGATAGTTTAAACGATATTTCCGCTGGATTTAATTCCCATTCGTTATAAAAGAAACTCTCAAGATTTCTAATTTCTGGCATTCTGATTTGAAATTCATAACCATCATTTGGATACCAATCTTGAGCAACTGACGTGAATGTAACAAAGAATATATATAGGATGAATACTTTTTTCATGGCTTAATTTTTATAATATAATGTGCCGTTTGCATTTGCATACCCTTTTAAATTTCCATTTTTATCTTTTAATGAAATCAATGTGATTTTAGGCAATGCTTTCGGGTTAGATTCAGTTGTTTTTCTGTATTCCAGTTTTGGATAATTTAAATAAATATCGTCAATTTCATAGTCAAAAACAGCATCAATTATTTCGATTTTATAGGTATTTGTATTTTGGAAAATCATACCATATTTATTGTCTTTTTTTAAGTGGTATAATTTAGTAACTGCGCTTGTTGATGAATATTTTGGTTGTTTGAATGCTTCATATTCGGGTTTTAATAATTCTTGTCCATTCATTTGAACGATGCCGTATTTTTTATCAATTCGAGATTGATAAGTAATATTTCCTTGATTAGAATATAATTTTAAAGCAGTTAAATCATCATATAGAAAAGGAAAAAGTAATCCTTTATTATTGGAGTAAAAACTATATTTATAACGATTGGTTTTGTTTTCTTTTTTACCCACAATAAAAACAATTTCTGCAGTATCACTATAATTATTTATTGTTACAAATGTTTTGCAAATGGTGTCGAATTCAATTGCTTTTTTAACATCGGAAGTAAATAGTATACCTTGTTTTCCTTTCTTTTTATAGGCTACAAAATTTTGAAAATATTGTATGGTATCGTTTTTCTTTACGTTGTTATAGTAGCTTTTAATCTCAAGAGATGTGACAGGAATTTTAAGATCAACTGTTGTGGTTGTTTTTTTCTCTTTTGGGTTATATTGATTGGATGTTTCAAATACTAATTGATTATTTACAATTTTAAAAGAGTTGGAATAATATGTCAAAGGTTTGTAATTGCGCGAAGTATCTTCTTCTCTTGGAGCTTCAGCCACAACATCATAACTATAATCGCCTTTGATGTCTTCCATTACTACAACTTCATCGCCACCATAACTTCCAGAACCACTTCCGTATTCATCATTATATTTATATGATTTTTCCATGAAACGTTCCAAATAAGCGTTTTCAGATTTGTATAATATTTTACATTTTACTTTTTCTTTTGGTAATTTTGAAAAATCCCAAGCTTCTGTGATTAAAGCATCATTTTCAGATTTTTTTACAGCAAAAACAACGCTTGTCATATTGCTTTGTTTGTCTAAAATGGTGATGGAATGGTAATCTTCATACAGCCATTGTGCAATAGATTTATTTATATTATCATAGATAAAAATACTTTCTGTATAATCGGTATTCAAAATGTGAAAAGCGGTTATTGAACCATTTATATTGTCAGAACTAATAATTTGAATAATAGGTTTTTTAAGAATTGATTTTCCTTCAGGCGTTACAATATCTGTTCGCTTAGTATTATTGTCTTCAGAAATTAAAACATAATTTCCATTTTTTTCATATACATTTTCATAAATGGCATCAAAAAGTACTTTTCCGTTGCTTATCAATCCTCTTTTATCTTTTATTTTTGGAATTAGGATTTCATGATTTGCCGAATAATCTTGTTGAAATTCTAATTTATCAAATTTAGGTTCAATAATTATTTTTCCTTCTGGATTGCACATTCCCCATAAGTTTCCGTCGCGATATGGGATTGCAATATCTTGTGCTGATAGCGAAAAATAGTTGAGAAGAAAGACAATAAAAAATAAATTAATTTTGATTGACATAGTATAAATATTTGGAAACAAATTTACAGATAATAAATACTAAAGTTAAAACTTTGTTGTTATATTCTGTGTAAACAAAAATTCTTTACTATTTTTACAGCTTAAATATATTTTTATGGCATCATCATTTGAAAATTACAACAAGCGACGTTTAATTTCGTCTTACTTTTCGGTAGTTTTAAGTATCTTTTTAGTTTTATTCCTTTTGGGAACATTAGGTTTGTTTGTAATTAATTCTAAAAAAATATCGGATGATTTTAAAGAAAATATACCCATGACGGTTTTCTTTAATAATGAAGCCAATGATAGTCTGTTAAGTGCTTTTGATGTAGAAATGAAAAACGCCAAATTCATCAAAGATTATGCATTTGTCCATAAAGACAGCGCTGCTAAAAATAACGTTGATATTGTAGGTAAAGATTTTATGGAGTTTTTAGGATTTAATCCGCTACAAAATTCATTTGATATTCACTTAAAAGGGGATTATGTAAATGCCGATAGTATCAAAAAAATTGAGCGTACAATTCGTAAAAATGAAATGGTTACCGAAATTATTTACGACAAACAATTAGTAGATTTAGTAAACAATAATGTAAAAGAAATCAGTTTTTGGATTTTAATCATCAGCGGCGTTTTAACGGTTGTTGCAATGTTATTGATTAATAGTTCATTACGTCTTTCTGTATATTCGCACCGATTTTCTATTAAAACAATGCAGATGGTTGGTGCAACTAAATCATTCATCAGAAAACCTTTCATTTGGACTAGTATTAAATTAGGATTAATTGGTTCGGCTTTAGCAATTATTGGACTAATTGGTGTTGTAATTTATGTAGATGGTTTATTTCCAAGTTTAGGAATTGCTAAAGATTATGCTTCTATTGGAATTGTAATTTTTGGAGTATTAGTAGTAGGAATTATTATTACTTCAATTAGTACTTATTTTGCAACACAACGTTTCTTAAACTTAAAAACAGATGACCTTTATTAGGTTTCAGTGAATTAAAAATATAAAAATGGAAAATAATAACAAACCCGAATTTCTTTTTGATAAAGTAAACTACAAAATTCTTTTGGTTGGATTGGCTGTAATCGCACTTGGATTTATTTTAATGAGTGGTGGTGGAAGCGATGATCCAAATGTTTATAATAAGGAGATGTTTAATTTCAGAAGAATCCGTTTGGCTCCAACTGTAGTCTTACTTGGATTCGGAATTACGATTTATTCTATTCTTAAAAAAAGTAAATAGTGAAAACAGAATAGTAATTAGCTTTTTACGCTTCACTTTTTTACATTTCACTAATCACTATCAAGCATGGATTATTTACAAGCAATACTTATTGCAATAGTTGAAGGGTTGACAGAATATTTACCCGTTTCTTCAACAGCTCATATGATTTTCACTAGTTCTTTTTTTGGGATTCAAGAAGATGATTTTGTGAAATTATTTCAAGTCTCAATTCAGTTTGGTGCCATTTTAGCTGTGGTTGTTTTATACTGGAAAAAGTTTTTCGATTTTTCAAAAATTAACTTTTATATCAAATTGGCTTGTGCTGTACTTCCAGCTTTAGTTTTAGGAAAAATATTTGATGATAAAATAGATGCGATTCTAGGAAATCCAATTCCAATTGCGATAATGTTAATTATAGGTGGAATTGTATTATTATTTATCGATGGAAGATTTAACAATCCTACAATTGTAAATGAAGAAGGAATTACTGTAAAAAAAGCTATAAATATTGGTATATGGCAATGTTTAGCCATGATGCCTGGAACAAGTCGTTCTGCAGCTTCCATAATTGGTGGAATGCAACAAGGATTGACTCGTGAAACAGCTGCTGAGTTTTCATTTTTTCTAGCAGTGCCAACGATGTTAGCAGTTACTACATATTCTTTATTTTTAAAAACATATGAAGTTTCTCAATTAAAAGGATACGAATTGTTGACACAATCAAATGATAATTTAAAACTTTTTTTTATTGGTAATATTGTCGCTTTTATTGTTGCTATTATTGCCATAAAATTCTTCATAGGAATTATTAAAAAGTATGGTTTTAAGCCTTGGGGTTATTATAGAATTATAGCTGGAATGATATTGTTAGCTTATTTTTCATTAAACAAATAAGACTTTGAAAACAGCAACAGATTTTTTAGAAGGAGAAGTTATTTTAATAGACAAACCCTTGACTTGGTCATCTTTTCAAGCGGTAAATAAATTAAAATACATTTTAAAACGCAAATACGATTTACCAAAGAAATTTAAAATAGGTCATGCAGGAACTTTAGATCCATTAGCTACAGGTTTATTGATTATTTGTACGGGTAAATTCACTAAAAAAATTACTGAAATTCAGGCACAGGTTAAAGAATATACCGGGACTATTGTTTTAGGTGCTACAACGCCATCCTATGATTTAGAAACCGAAGTTGATGCAACTTTTCCAACAAATCACATCACAGAAGCTATAATTTTAGAAACTACAAATCAATTTCTTGGTGAAATAGACCAAAAGCCACCAGTTTTTTCCGCTATTAAAAAAGATGGAAAACGTTTGTATGAACACGCAAGAGCAGGTGAGGAGGTAGAAATTCAATCGAGAAAAACTACTATTTACGAATTTGAAATCACACGAGTACAACTTCCTGAAGTAGATTTTAGAGTAAAATGTAGTAAAGGAACTTATATTCGCTCATTAGCATATGATTTTGGCTTAGCATTGCAATCTGGCGGGCATTTATCGAAGCTTCGTCGTACCAAAATTGGAGGCTATAATGTAGAAAATGCAGTTTCTCCAGCAGATTTTGAAAAAAAGATAAATGATGAAAAATAAAGTTTTAATATTAATTCTTTCTTTTATTCAATTTGGTTTTGCTCAAAATGTGAAACTCAAAACGGGTGATATATTATTTCAATCTATGAATTGCGGCCCACTTTGTGAAGCGATTAATGAAGTTACAGCAGGTTATCAAGGAAAAGATTTTAGCCATTTAGGAATGGTTTATATTAAAAACGATTCTGTTTTCGTAATTGAAGCTTCAGGTAAAGAAGTGAAAATTACACCTTACGATACTTTTAAAACCTATACGACAGATGAAATGTTTGTGGGAAGATTAAAACGAAAATACAGAAAATATATTCCAGAGGCAGTTTCATTTTCATTGCAACAAGTTGGTGTGCCTTATGATGATGAATATTTGTATAACAATGGAAAATATTATTGTTCGGAATTAATTTATGATGCATTTCTTCATTCATACCAAAAACCTTTGTTTGATTTATTTCCGATGACGTTCAAATCGCCAAAATCAAATGAGTATTTTGAAGTTTGGGTCGACTATTATGAAAAACTAAAAATGGAAATCCCAGAAGGACAACTTGGTTGTAATCCTGGTGGAATTTCCACTTCAAACAAACTAAAAATAATCGGAACTTTACGCTAAAACACTTTCAAATAAAGCAATAATTTCGTTTTGTATTTCTGTTCCTTTATCAAGTAAATACCATTTTTGCAACGCTATTTTTGCGTTTTCGTCAACTATTCCATGAGTTGCTTTATAGTCAAGGATTAATTGTTTAGCACCGTGTGGTCTTGGTCCCCAATCTGCAATAACTTCTAAAGTAGTTGCGTCTAAAACTATTAATTTAGGAATTGCTCTGCCGCCATTTGTTAAAAATTGTTGCATTAAGATATCATTATCATCTCGCAAAGCAATTTTTAAATCAATTTTTTCTGATGCTTCACTCATTTTATAGATGACAGGTAAAATTTGAGCAGCATCTCCACACCAACTTTCTGCTAATACTAGCCAAATATAGTTTTTGTCTAAATTTTCTAACTTGGTTTTTACTTCATCAGCAATAGTAATAGTTTTTTCTAAACGATTCATTCTTGCTTCATTCAATTCAGAATAGTGTAATAAATCTTCAGATTGTTCATGACCTGTTGATTTTCCTTGAGCAATCAATTCAGAAGCTAAATTTCTATATTCGGTATAAGAAAAACTATTTTGTAACGTTTGTTGAATTGTATTTATCATCTTATTAACTTTATTTGGCAAATTTAAGTCTAATTTTGGAAATTAAATGTAAGAAATGTTACACATGGATTTAGCTTCAAAATCAATCGGATTAGCACTTTCTGGTGGTGGTTCAAAAGGAATTGCTCATGCAGGTGTTTTAAAGTTTTTATCAGAACAAGAAATAACACCTTCATGCATTGCAGGTTCAAGCGCTGGTGCTATTGTAGGGACTATGTATGCTTATGGTAAAAAACCAGAAGAAATTTTAGATTTTTTTAAGTCAATCTACTTTTTTCATTGGAAACATTTTACATTTAAAAAAGCGGGTATAGTTGACTCGGAATCATTTAAAAAATATTTTGATGAAGTATTTGGGGCTACTACTTTAGGTGAATTGAATATTCCAATGTATGTTACCGCTACCGATATGGTAAAAGGAAAACTCAAGATTTTTAATCCCGACACTAAAGTTGTTGATGCAGTACTTGCTTCTACGGCAGTACCGGGAATGATTTCACCCTATATTATTAAGGAAAAATTATATAGCGATGGTGGTATTTTGAATCATTTTCCAGCGGACTTATTACAAGGAAAGTGTGATTCTATTATTGGAGTTTATGTGAGTCCAATTCAAAATTTGGAAGCAACACAATTACGGTCAATAAAATCTGTAACTTATAGAGCTTTGGAATTATTAACTGCTAATTCTAATCTTCAAAAATTCAATCATTGTGATTTAATTATTGAGCCAAAAGAATTGACTAATTTTAGCACTTTTGAAACCAATAAGAATAAAATGGATTTGATATTTGAAATTGGATATAATGAAGCAAAAAAAGCTTTTGAAAATTTGTCTTTATAATTGTTAAAACATTTTTTTTAGAAAAAAGCTATTTAACTATATTTGCACAACAAATCAATACAACAAATGAAGTACAAAAGAATTCTTCTAAAATTAAGTGGTGAAGCTTTAATGGGTGAAAGACAATATGGTATCGACCCACAACGTTTGGCTGAATATGCTGCAGAGATAAAACAAATTCATGATAAAGGCGTTGAAATTGCTATCGTTATTGGTGGTGGAAACATTTTTAGAGGTGTCGCTGGCGCAAGCAACGGAATGGACAGAGTGCAAGGTGATTATATGGGAATGCTAGCAACAGTTATCAATGGAATGGCATTACAAGGCGCGTTGGAAGAAGCTGGAATGCAAACACGCTTACAAACAGCTTTAAAAATTGAAGCAATTGCTGAACCTTATATCAAAAGAAGAGCCACTCGTCATTTAGAAAAAGGAAGAATCGTAATTTTTGGTGCTGGAACTGGAAATCCTTATTTTACAACAGATACTGCAGCCGTTTTAAGAGGAATTGAAGTAGGTGCTGATGTAATTTTAAAAGGAACTCGAGTAGATGGTGTGTATACATCTGATCCAGAAAAAAATGCTGACGCAGTTAAATTTGATTATATCTCATTTGAAGATGTGTTAGCAAAAGGATTAAATGTAATGGATACTACTGCATTTACATTAAGTCAAGAAAATAAGTTACCAATTATTGTGTTTGACATGAATAAAGATGGTAATTTATTAAAAGTATGTGAGGGAGAAACTATCGGAACAACTGTAACAATATAATTAGATAATTAGACTTTATAGAATATTAGATAATTAGACTTTTAAAATCTGGTTATTTATACATTCTGAAAATCTAAAAATCCAACAATCTAAAAATCCAAAGAGAGATGACAGAAGAAATTAACTTTATTTTAGACAGTGCAAAAGAAGCTATGATAGGCTCGGTTGCTCATTTAGAGAAAGAATTTTTAAATATTAGAGCTGGAAAAGCCTCACCTCAAATGTTGGGTGGTGTTTTTGTAGATTATTATGGTTCACAAACACCATTATCTCAAGTAGCAAATATTAATGCGCCAGATGCAAGAACATTGACTGTAACTCCTTGGGAAAAAAACATGTTGCATCCTATTGAAAAAGCAATTATGATTGCTAATCTTGGATTAAACCCAATGAACAACGGAGATAACATCATTATCAATATTCCAGCATTAACTGAAGAAAGAAGACGCGACTTAGTAAAACAAGCAAAAGCGGAAGCGGAAGATGCAAAAATTGGAATTAGAAACCACCGAAAAGATGCTAATTCAGATATCAAAAAAGAAGAGAAAGACGGAACGGCTGAAGATATTTGTAAAAAAGCTGAAGAAGATGTGCAAAAATTAACCGATTCTTTCATCAAGAAAATAGATGAACTTTTAGCAGTGAAAGAAGCTGAAATCATGAAAGTATAAATTTAAGTCCCGATTAACACTCGGGATTTTTTATTTTAAATATCTTTGTGAAATACTTGAAAAAACTTACATGAAATATTTTTGGCTTTTTTTGTGTTTTATCTTAACCAATAGCTTGGTAGCACAAACCAAAATCAAAGGACAAATCATCGATTTTGACAACGCAGTACCTATTGCATTTGCTTCGGTAACTTATAACAAAACTACAATAACGGCCGACTGGGAAGGTAAATTTTCATTAGAAATAAAAGATAGTAAGCTTCCTATAAAAGTAAACTATAAAGGATATTATGAAAAAATTGTTTACGCTTCAAGTACAACTTCGCTACTTACTATTAAATTAATTACAGATTTAAACGATAAAAAAGCAGAAGTGTTTTCTGAAATAGAAGTAAACAATATTGTAAAAAAGGTAATTGAAAACAGAAAGAATAACGACCCAGTAAAGGTATTGTCTAGCTTTCAATATAAAAATTATGAGTATTTACAAGTAACAGCCAATCCAGACAGTATTTCAAGTAAAATAGATACTATTTATAAAAAAAGGTTTCTTAGAAAACCACTTATGAAATTAGATTCTACTAATTATAAATTTAAAAAGGTTGTAGAAAAACATCATTTGTATCAAACTGAAAAAGTAAACCTAATTCAATATTCAAATAAAAAAAGTAAGGAAACTATTTTAGCTACCAGAATGGCTGGTTTTGAACAGCCTTTGTATGAATATTTAGGGTTAAAATTGGTTTCCTATTCGGTATATGAAAATCCGTTTGAAATATTAGAAATTCCAGTTCAAAATCCAATTTCTAATTATGGAAGAAGATTGTATTCTTATAAGCTTATTGATACCGTTTCTATTCAAGGAAGAAAAGCTTTTCGTATTTATTTTCAACCTAAAAAACTGAATGCAAATAGACTTAGAGGTTTGTTATACATTGATACCGAAACATACGCTATTTCAAAGGCATATTATCGAATTTATGGAGTAGTAAACATCAATGCAACATACACATTTAACTATTTAAAAGAACATAATATTTGGTTTCCAGAAAAGCGCTCTTTTAAAGTGTTGAAAGGAAACAACTATGAAGATTTGAATATTTTGGGAGGAACCATTAAGTTTACATCTTCGCTAGAAGATATTGAAAGTAAAAATGCAACCGATCAAGCTTATTTGCATATAGAATCTACGCCTTACGATATTGAAATCAATCAACCCGTTACCATAACAAAACCGAATGTAAAAATTGAAGTTCCTCAAAGTAGTTTAAAAAAACCAGCTGAATATTGGAATGCATTTGCAAAAGACACTCTTGACAAAAGAAAACTAAGAACATATACTTCTATTGATAGTTTATCTTTATCCGAAAAGATTGAGCACAAAGTTTTTTTAGGAAAAAAAATTATTAACGGTTATTTTCCAGTTTCAATTATTGATGTTGATTTGAGAAGTATTGTCAAGTACAATAATTTTGAAGGTTTTAGACTTGGTCTTGGAGGTGTTACAAACGATAAATTATCTCAAAAATATAAAGTAGCGTTTTATGGTGCTTATGGCTTAAAGGATGAAGAAATTAAATTTGGAATCACACCTTCTTATTTGGTTCATAAAAATTCTGAAACCTGGTTAAGTGCTTCTTATTCAGATGATATTAGCGAAATTGCACAAACAAACTTTGCTACAGATTCTAGAAGATTTAAAATTTATGACCCTCGACCAATTAATATTTCTACTTTTTACAACAACAAAATGAGTTCTGTTTTTGTAGAAAGTAAAGTTTTGCCAAAAACAACAAGTTATTTTGCTATTTCTCAGAGCCAAGTAAAGCCTTTATTTGATTATACATTTGTAAACAATGGTGTTTCTTATACAGATTATAATATTACAATGGTTCAATTAGGTTTTCAATGGAATCCGTTTAGCAATTACATGCAAACGCCTATGGGAAAAATTGAAATGGAAAAACGCCATCCAAAATTTTCAATTCAATACACGCAAACTATTCCCGATGTTTTAGATAATGATTTTGAGTTTTCCAAAATAGACTTCAAAACCTATTATGAATTGCCTTATTTATCTGGACAAAAAAGCACTATTTTATTACAAACAGGAATTGCTTTTGGCGATGTACCCATTACACATTTATACAGCATTGTGCCAAATAATTTAAATCGAGATGCAATTTTACAACGAATTACATTTGCTGGAAAAAATAGTTTTGAAACCATGTATTTTAACGAGTTTTTCTCTAATAAATACGCATCATTACAATTAAAACATACGTTTAATAAAATTAGATTAGGCTACAAAATTAATCCAGAATTTACTGTTGTAACAAGAATGGCTATTGGCTCAAATAATAAAAACAACCAGCACCTTGGAATTGCCTATAAAACGATGCAAGATGGGTTTTTTGAAAGTGGAGTTGAGTGTAATAAACTGTTCAAAGGTTTTGGTTTAGTTGCATTTTATAGATATGGTCCTAACCAATTGGCAAACTTTGAAGATAACATCGCAATAAAAGTTTCTTATTATTTGGATTTAGGCTTTTAAAATTAACTTAATTCTTGCACTCTAAACCAATAAATTAAGCAAAAATACATACCTTTGCACCCTAATTTTTGAGAGATGTTAAAGTGGTTAAGCACCAGTTTTTGGGATTTTATCGCCAGTAAAATACTAAGAAATAAAATAGGATTATTAATTTTAGTTGCCCTTTTTACCCTTTTTATGGCTTCGCAATGGAAGTACATAAAGTTTACCAACACAGAAGCAAATCTGTTACCCGCTTCTGAAAAAGCCAATATAGAATACAATTCGTTTTTAGAAAAATTTGGAGAAGAAGGAAATCTAATCGTTGTAGGAATACAAGATAGTCTTATTTTTTCGCCAAAAATATACGCTTCTTGGGAAAAATTAATGCTTCAATTAAAGCAAAACAAAGAAGTTGAGGTTATTATTTCTTTAAATGATTTAAAAAGATTACAAAAAAACGATAGTTTATCTACTTTCGAATTAACGGCATTACTTGATCCTGCAAAAACAAAAGATGCTGCTTATTTAAAAGAAAGAAAGAAAGAACTTCTAACACAAATGCCTTTTTATGAAGGATTGTTATATAATAAATCAGGCATCATTCGCTCAGCGATTTATTTAGACAAAAAAATTGTAAACACTCCTGAACGAAAGAATCTAGTTTTACATAAAATTATTCCAGCTATTGAAGCTTTTGAAAAAGAAACAAAAGTAGATTTACACGTTTCGGGAATGCCATACATTCGTTCTTTAAATTCGGAATATATTATTAGCGAAATCAGTTTGTTTATTGGTGCAGCACTTGGAATAACATCATTGATTTTCTTTTTCTTTTTCCGTTCTTTTAGAACCACTTTGATTTCAATGTGTATTGTGATTGTGGGTGTAATGTGGTCTTTTGGATTTTTAGGATTATTGCGTTATGAAATCACTGTTCTTACCGCTTTAGTACCAACTTTAATGATTGTTATTGGAATTCCAAACTGTATTTTTCTAACCAACAAATACCATCAAGAGTGTAGAATTCATGGTAATCAAGCCAAAGCTTTAGTACGTGTAATAACAAAAGTTGGAACGCCAACCTTGATCACAAATCTTACCACTTCTTTTGGATTTGCAACATTTATCGTAACTAATAATGAATTGCTTAAAGAGTTTGGAGTAGTTACTTCTATTAATATTATTGCGTTATTTTTTTTGTGTCTATTTGTAATTCCGGTGGCTTACAGCTACATGTCTATTCCAAAAGAACGCCATTTAGATCACTTAGAAAGAAGTTATGCCGTAAGCTTTTTAAATTGGATTCAAAAAACCATAAAAAGCAAAAGAACTATTGTTTATACTGTAGCAATTTTATTATTAGCAACCGGTATTTTTGGAATTTTCAAAATGAGAATCTCTGGAAGTTTAATAGAAGATATGCCTAAAAAGGCGGCCTTTTTTGATGATATCGTTTTCTTTGAAAAAGAATTTGACGGTGTTATGCCAATCGAAATCATGATTGATACCAAAAAGAAAAAAGGTGTCATGAAATTAACTACTTTAAAAAGAATGGACGAACTTCAGGAAACTATAGATTCTATTCCTGAATTATCTAAGCCTATTTCTATTGTTAATTTAGTTAAATATTCTAAACAAGCTTATTACAATAACAATCCGGAATATTATGAATTACCAACTTCACAAGAACAAGCGTTCATTTTATCGTTTGCAAAAAATTCGGTAAAAAATAGTAAGGATAATATCATGAAAAGTTATGTGGATGAAACGGGTCAATATACCAGAATTACCACCTTTATAAAAGATGAAGGAATCAATAATTTAGACATAATAGAGTCTAAACTACAATCAAAAATTGACGAATTATTTCCAAAAGAACGATATGAAGTTTCAATAACCGGAAAGGCAGTTGTGTTTCAAAAAGGAACAAAATATCTATTAGATAATTTACTTCAATCTTTGTTATTGTCTGTGTTCATAACGGCTTTGTTGATTGCTTTTATGTTCCGCTCAATTAAAATGATAGTTGTTGCTTTAGTACCTAATTTATTGCCATTATTAATGACAGCTGGAATTATGGGCTATTTTAATATTCCATTAAAACCTTCAACTATTTTGGTGTTTGGAATTGCATTTGGTCTTTCAGTAGATGATACTATTCGTTTTTTGGCAGAATATCGACAAGCACTAACAAGAAATAATTGGAAAATTAAAAAATCTGTTTTTGCAACCATTAATGAATCAGGCTTGAGCATGTTTTATACTTCGGTTGTTTTATTCTCAGGTTTTTCGGTGTTTATGTTGTCTAGTTTTGGAGGAACAATTGCACTAGGAGGATTAGTTTCCATAACATTACTATTCGGAATGTTATCCAATTTAGTACTCTTACCCTCGCTAGTTTTAACATTAAATAAAACATTAGCTAATCAGCAAGAATTTGTAGAACCAACTATCAATATCCTAAGTGATGAAGAAGTTGGCGAAGTAGATAAAATTGAATTTAACGAATTTGATGAAGAAGATATTGAAGAAGAAAATTCAAACGAGAAATAGTATATTTGCATTATAAATCATAAATCGAAATGAAACACTCAAAAGTAATAGACCTTTTAAACAGCACGAAAACATTACATGAAGTAACAGCAAAAGGTTGGGTTAGAACATTTAGAAACAATCAATTCATTGCGTTGAACGATGGTTCGACCATTCATAATATTCAGTGTGTGGTAGATTTTGAAAACACACCTGATGAAACATTAAAAAGAATTACAACCGGAGCTGCTATTTGCGTTACCGGAACCTTGGCAGAAAGCCGTGGTGCTGGACAAAAAGTAGAAATTCAAGTAACGAAGTTAGAAATTTTAGGCGATAGCGATGCGGAGAAATTCCCAATGCAACCAAAAAAACACTCGTTAGAATTCTTACGTGAAAATGCACATTTACGTGTTAGAACCAATGCTTTTGGAGCTATTATGCGTGTGCGTTCAACTTTAGCGTTTGCAGTGCATCAATATTTCCAAGAAAAAGGATTTTTCTATGTAAATACGCCTATTATCACAGGTTCTGATGCTGAAGGTGCTGGAGAAATGTTTCAAGTAACTTCTTTACCAATTGACGGTTCGGCTCCAAGAAACGAAGACGGAAGCATCAACTATAAAGAAGATTTCTTCGGAAAACAAACCAACTTAACCGTTTCTGGACAATTAGAAGGCGAAACTTTTGCTATGGCATTAGGTCAAATTTATACCTTCGGACCAACATTTCGTGCAGAAAATTCAAATACGTCTCGTCACTTAGCTGAGTTTTGGATGATTGAGCCAGAAGTGGCTTTCAACGATTTAGCGGATAATATGGATTTGGCTGAAGATTTCATCAAATACGTTATCAAATATACAGTTGATAAATGTGGTGATGATTTGAAATTCTTAGAAGCAAGACTTTTAGAAGAAGAAAAATCAAAACCACAAGCAGATAGAAGCGAAATGACGCTGTTAGAAAAATTAAGTTTTGTATTAGATAACAACTTCAAACGTGTTTCTTATACGGAAGCTATTGATATCTTAAAAGATTCAACACCAAATAAAAAGAAAAAATTCCAATACATCATTAACGAATGGGGTGCTGATTTACAAAGTGAGCACGAACGTTTCTTAGTAGAAAAACACTTTAAATGTCCGGTAATTTTATTTGATTATCCAGCAAAAATTAAAGCGTTTTACATGCGTTTGAACGACAATACTGAACCAGGAAAAGAAACCGTTAGAGCAATGGATATCTTGTTTCCAGGAATTGGAGAAATCGTTGGTGGATCTCAAAGAGAAGAGCGTTACGATGTTTTAGTAGAAAAAATGAAAGCCTTAGGAATCGACGAAGAAGAACTTTGGTGGTATTTAGACACTAGAAGATTTGGCTCAGCTGTTCATTCAGGTTTCGGATTAGGTTTTGAAAGATTAGTGCTTTTTGTAACCGGAATGGGTAATATTAGAGACGTAATTCCTTTCCCAAGAACACCACAAAACGCAGAATTTTAGGATCTTGTTAAATTGTTTAACTGTTGATGTGTTAAATCGTAAATTTAATAAACAATTCAACAGTTAAACGATTAAATCAATTAAACAAACATTAATGTTAAAACACAGTTTACAGTTCAAATTATCTCAAAAATTATCGCCTCAACAAATTCAGTTGATGAAGTTAATTCAATTGCCTACACAAGCTTTTGAACAACGTCTTCAGGAAGAATTAGTAGAGAATCCTGCTTTGGAAGAAAGTAGCAAGGAAGATAATTACGATTTAGATGATTATGGAAGTGATACTGATGATTATGACGATTACGACAACGACCATATCGACACAGGCGACATCAATATTGACGAATATTTAAGCAATGATGAAACGCCTGATTACAAATACCAAACCAACAATTACAGCGATGATGATGAAGACAAAACAATGCCTTTCGCGGCTCCGGTAAGTTTTCATCAAGATTTAATCAATCAGTTGAATACTTTTATTTTAACTGATGACGAGCGTGATATTGCTGAGTTTTTGGTGGGAAGTATCGACGACATGGGTTATATCAGACGCACAATTCAAGATATTGTTGATGATATGGCTTTCACTCAAGGTATTTATACCGATGAAGCTACTGTAGAACGTATTTTGCATTTGGTTCAGGATTTAGAACCTGCAGGTGTAGGTGCGCGCGATTTACAAGAATGTTTGTTATTACAATTAAAACACAAAACGCCTTCGGATTCTATTGCATTAGCAATTAATGTAATAGAGCAACAATTTGATGCTTTTACCAAAAAACATTACGATAAATTATTGCAAAAATTTGATGTTTCGCAACAACAACTACGTAAAGCCATTGACGAAATCGAAAAACTAAATCCAAAACCTGGAGGAAGTTTCGACGGTAATCAAAAAGCGGTGGAGCATATTGTGCCTGATTTTACCATTCGAATCATTGATGGCGAATTAGAACTTTCGTTAAACGGAAGAAATGCTCCAGAATTGCACGTTTCTAAAGATTATCAGGAAATGTTACAGAGTTATAAAGACACTTCTGAAAAATCGAATTCGCAAAAAGATGCGGTTCAATTTATTAAACAAAAATTAGATTCTGCAAAATGGTTTATTGATGCGATTAAACAGCGTCAGGAAACATTGTATGTGACCATGAATGCGATAATGTTTTATCAGCAAGAATACTTTTTAGAAGGAGAAGAAACAAAACTTCGTCCGATGATTTTAAAAGATATTGCTGATATGGTTGGTTTAGATATTTCAACGGTTTCGCGTGTGGCGAATAGCAAATATGTGGACACACCTTACGGCACGAAATTAATCAAAGAATTCTTTAGTGAATCCATGACAAATGACCAAGGCGAAGAAGTTTCAACTATCGAAATTAAAAATATCTTACAGCAAGTTATTTCAGAAGAAGATAAAAAGAAACCTTTACCAGATGATCAATTAGCTGAAATTTTAAAAGAAAGAGGTTATCCAATTGCCAGAAGAACCATCGCAAAATACCGCGAGCAATTAGATATTCCAGTAGCGCGTTTGAGAAAAAAAATCTAACAAAATGGATTTAAAAAAAATATTACCTGTTTTCTCGTATATTTTTCATCCCATATTTGTTTCTCTATATGGTACTTTATTCTTCTTTTTGATTACGAGTAACTTTTATTACGATTCTCAAATTTACATCACTTTACTGCAAGTCATTATTTTAACTTTTTTATTGCCTTTATCGATGTATTTTTTATTTCGATCGTTAGGTGTTGTAAGTTCATTTACAGAAGCCAGTTTAACCGAAAGACGCATGCCAATCGCGGTTCAAGCAGTTTTGTTATTTGTGTTAATAAAGTACAGCGTTTCAAAAGAAATATTTACAGAACTCTATTTTTTCTTTTTGGGTGGATTGTTTAGTGCAGTGTTGGTTTTAGCATCGGTTATCCTAAAATTCAAAGCAAGTTTGCACATGATAGGTGTTAGTGCTTTAACAGCTTTTGTTTATGGATTGAGTGTATATTATCAACTACCTTTTGTGAATTTAATTGCCTTTTGCATTGTTTGTATTGGACTGGTAGCTTCTTCACGATTATATATGAAAGCGCATACTCCAATTGAATTAATAGCAGGAATTGCTATCGGATTGCTTCCACAAGTAATACTTTTTAAGTATTGGTTATAAAATGTAAAACTTCAAACCAATATTTAACGCAGTAACATTATTTTCTACAGCTGTTTTATCTTTGTCAAATATTGGGTTTAACCCATAATAAATATACGGATTCCAAGTATTGAATCCAAAAGAAACATAAACGCCATATTGAAATTTATTTAAGACATTTTTAATGTTTTCGCTTCCATTTCCAAGTGTTGTAGATTCATAATTAAATTTTCCACCTAATAGATAACTTGCTTTTAAACCCGTGTGAATACGCCAAAATTTATGACTATCGGGAGAAGCATTACGCCATCTGATTTCTAAAGGCATTTCCAAATAATGTAAAATCATACGACTTCTTACAATACCAGTTTCTGGAGTAGGCGAATAAGGTGAAACCGTCTGAATTTCTATATTTTGTTTTAAATCGTTATAAGAGTAGCCTAATCCTGGCGCAATAGACCAATGACGGTTTTTTGTAATCGGAAAATCCCTAAAAACACCGGCAGTTAGTCCAGCCGAAAAAGAATATTGACTAAAATTATCGGGTTTATTTTGCAAAAAATTATAGGAAACAGAAAAATAAATTTGATCTTCTCTAAACAATGAATCCGCCACTTTTACATCGGTTTGCGCAAAACCAATTATAGTGTATAAAAAAAGTACGATGTAGTGAAATTTCTTCATGTCTTTGCCTTAAAATGAAAATCAGCAGAGAGGAAGGGATTCGAACCCTCGATACAGTTACCCATATACAAACTTTCCAGGCTTGCTCCTTCAACCACTCGGACACCTCTCTAAAATCTATGTAAAATAATGCAAAAAAATAATGGAATAAAAATTTTAGCTCATTTATTACTGCATTTCTCCTCGAATGGAGGTTTCAAATATTGTTTTGAAAACAGAATTGGCTACGTTTTGACCAAGTAGATACATCAGTTTCGTAATTGCGGCTTCTGTGGTAATGTCTTTTCCAGAGATAACGCCAATGGTCTTCAATTGTGTGCTAGTTTCATAATTCCCCATAGCAACGCTACCACCACTGCATTGTGTTACGTTAATGATGTGAATATTGTTTTTGATGGCTTGTGCTAAAGCGTCAACAAACCATTTTTCAGTAGGCGCATTGCCCGAACCATAAGTTTCTAAAACAATTCCTTTTAAATTTGGAATGCTAAAAATGGAAGTCAATACTTTTTCATTCATCCCTGGAAATAGTTTCAAAATGGCTACATTATCATCAAAAGCGGTGTGTACTTTAAGTTTTTTATTTGATTTGTTGGTTAAAATCAAATCAGAGTTTACTCTTAAATGTACACCTGATTCGGCTAATTCAGGAAAATTGGGTGAAGTGAATGCATTAAAATGTTCAGCACTTATTTTGGTTGTTCTATTCCCACGGTATAATTTGTATTCAAAATACAAACACACTTCTTGAATTACAGGTTTTTTATTGTTTTGCAATGAAGCTACTTGAATCGCGGTAATTAAATTTTCTTTAGCATCCGTTCTTAAATCACCAATAGGCAATTGAGAACCTGTGAAAATAACAGGCTTAGCCAAATTTTCTAACATAAAGCTCAATGCTGAAGCACTATAAGACATGGTGTCAGAACCGTGAAGCACTACAAATCCATCAAATTTTGAATAATTTTCTTCAATAATTTTAGCTATTTTTTGCCAACTCAAAATATCCATATTGGAAGAATCAATAGGCGTTTCAAATGAGATGGTTTCGATTAAACAGTCTAAAAGTTGTAATTCAGGAATTCGATTCAGTAATTCTTTAAAATCAAATGCTTTTAAGGCTCCAGTTTCAAAATCCTTCACCATACCGATAGTTCCACCGGTATAAATTAGCAATATTTTTGCTTTATGCGATGTCATGGGTATATTTTAGTTTGTTCACCACAGGATTGGCATACATAGCTAAAAATCCTTCTTTCATAGTTTCATTATCAGCATCAATGCGCATTTCTAATCTTCGCTCAAACAATTGACGTTCTTTTTCGTCATATAAGTGTGCGAATTTTGAGGTTTTGTATAGGATGTCGTAAGCAATAAAATTGGTTGGCCACAGTTTGTACGATTGTAAAATAGAATCGTCTATCACTTGGGCTAGAGCTTGAATCTGCTTGTTGTTATTGTCGGTTTCGGCTTTTATTTTTTCATATTCGTTTTCCAAAACATCCCCTACATGAATGTGAATGCGTTTCTTTTGACCAATAATTCCACTTAAAAGCGTTATGAAATCTTCGTTTTTTTCTTTGATATATACTTCGTCTTTTGAAAGTGCTAGAAGTTGTGGCATTTTCAAAGCATCAGTTGGGTCATATTCATAGGAAATAGATACTGGAACAATTTTTAATTTCTTAAAAAAGTCCATCACTTTTTCCTCGTCATTTGCCATTGCTAGCATTTTCAAGACACCTTGATGAGTAGCATCGTTTCCGTCTTTTGTTCTTCCTTCGCGTTGTGCAATCCAAACCGAACGATTTTCTTTTGACAATAAATGATACATGTATTCTGACATCAATTTTGAACTTTGCAATAATTCACGTGGCGATAATCCTCTTTGAACCAAGAAATTACGATTCAGTTTTGACAATTTTAAAAGAAAATCTTTTTGTACTAAATTATCTCCAATGGCAGACGCAGTCATTACTAATCCATGATCAAATAGCGATACATTTAATAGAGAAGTATCTAAAATAATATCACGGTGATTTGAAATAAATAAGTAGGAAGTATTAGGTTCTAATTTTTCAAAACCAGAAGTAGATAAACCTTCTGAGCTTCTTTCTAAAACCCGTTGAATGGATTGATACACAAAATTAATCTGGAAATCACGAATAGAATGAGTTCTACTCAATTGCTCTTTCCAAACTGACTCTTCCATTTCTGGAAAGGTAAAATCCATCATAGCCTTCATCATAGGATGATTTAACGAAGATTTTAAAGCTTCGTTTACTTCTGAATCATAATACGGACGAATAGAATCGAATTTTGTCATGTTAATTTTGAAAACAATGCACAAATGAACAAAAATTTTATGACTTGTCCTTTAATTTTGAATTAAATTCCGAAAATTTGTTGTGAATTTTCTGTCGTAATTTTTGCAATTTCGGTTACCGGTAATTGATAAATTTCAGCCAATTTTTGCGCAACTAGTAATGTATAACTAGTCTCGTTGCGTTTTCCGCGATAAGGAACAGGTGCTAAATATGGTGAATCAGTTTCTAAAACGATGTGTTTCAAATCGATTTCATTTAAAAATTGGTCGATTTTTCCGTTTTTGAAAGTGGCTACTCCGCCAATTCCTAATTTCATTCCTAACGAAATTGCTTTTTGGGCTTGACTGAAATCACCAGTGAAGCAATGAAAAATTCCGAATAAATCTGTTGCTTTTTCACTTTCTAAAACCTCAAAAACTTCATCAAAAGCATCACGACAATGAATATTGATTCCTAATTTGTACCTTTTTGCCAATTGAATTTGGTGTTGAAAGGCATGTTGTTGCTCTTTCAAAAAAGTTTTATCCCAAAATAAGTCGATACCGATTTCGCCTACAGCATGAAATTTTCTCGAAGCCAATTCTCGTTCCACGTGTGCCAACTCATCTAAATAGTTTTCTTTCACATACGTTGGATGCAAGCCCATCATTAGAAATACATTTTCGGGATATTGTTTTTCTAATTCATACATTTTTTGGGTGTAATTTGAATCAATTGAAGGGACAAACATTCTTGAAATTCCAGCATTGATGGCTCTTTGCATCATTTCATTTCTGTCTTGATCAAATTCTTCTGAATATAAATGTGTATGTGTGTCGGTAAGTATCATTTGTTGGTTGGATTACAAAGTAGCAAAGTTACAAAGTTTGATTCAGAAATTTGATTTACTTTTGAATTATGGAAGATTTGCAAGATTTTTTAAAAGAGAAAAAGTATAAAAAAGTAAAATTTAAGGTTTTAAAAACCCAACATTTATTAATTACTGCAAAGATAAATGGCATTAAGGGTAACTTTATTTTAGATACAGGTGCCAGTAATAGTTGTGTAGGTTTTGAAAGTATCGAACGCTTTTTTTTAAATGCACAATTTTCAGAAACCAAAGCTGCAGGAGCAGGTGCTGTTGGCATGGAAACTCAATTAGCTAAAAACAATGAAATTCGATTGGGAAGCTGGAAGAATAATAGATTTCATTTGATAGTTTTTGATATGAGTCATGTTAATGAAGCATTACTTCAATACAAAACAAAACCAGTTGATGGTATTATTGGAGCTGATGTTCTGCTAAAAGGGAAAGCAATTATTGATTATAGTAATTCTTGTTTGTATCTGAAATAATATTTAAAGAAAAATCCCAAACTCAATTTGAATTTGGGATTTATATTATTTATTACTTAACTAATTTTAACCAAATGAAATCATTCCATCCTTCTATTAATCTTGTCGGATCTTTCATTTTGGTTCTGTCTTGTTCTTCTATTGGAACTATCTTATTATTTTGAACCGTAAAATTGTAAACTCTTGGTGTTTTTTCATTTGAAAGAGTTACTTCAACTTTATAATTACCATCTTTTAAATCACTAAATTTTATCGCTTCTCCATTTGGTTTGTCGATTGGTCTTAATGCACAATTAAACTCTTTCCAATCAGCACGTTCAACAATTGCCACATTTTTATTTGGATCATATTGTTTTGCGAATGGTTTACCATCTTTAAACATTTTCAAAGTCCAATCTACACTTATGTTTGTTTTATTAGCATTAGAAGGATTTGGTTGTAAAATCTCATGATTTAAATAAAATCCAAAAATTAAATTTCCTGATTCTGCATGTTGCATAAATGCATAATTGCTCCATGGCCCACGAGTAACAAAAATTTCATTTGTTTTTGCATAAGGATCATCGCTTACTATTTTAGCTAATTCAAAATCGAAAGAATAAAACATTTTATCTCCTGCACAAAAATCTAATCTATACTTTCCAGTTCCCCAATCTGTGATAAATGATTCTGACCATCCTACCCATTCACCATCACGTTGATAACGACTACTTGGCCAATTTAGTTTTGTTTTTTTACCATCATCAAAAACTTGATCTCCTGAATATTCAAAATAATTCATGTATTGACCATCTTTATATATTTTAATTTTCAAGTATCCTGATTGATCAGCGAATGCATGAACTTCTTTTCCGTCTGCCGTTTTATGAGGGACAAAAGTAGCTGTATAATTATCAATTCTTCCTGTGCTGCTTCCAGTTCCATAAAGTAGCGAATTGAAAGTAATAGCTGGAGTTTGCTTAAAAGTATTCCAGTCTAACTTTAATGCTGCTGGTTCACTACCTTTTTTCTTTTTACCACCTTTGGTAATTTCTTTTCCTTTTTCAACAACTTCTGACGCATCAGAAGCTTGATTTTTTGCTTTACTAATTTTGTTTAATAGTTGTGCGTTACTATTGCCAAATGACATTAGTAATAATCCAAATAATAATACTTGTTTCTTCATATTGATGTTAAAATTTTATGTTTATTTTTAAAAATATAATTTACTCTTTTATAATTTTCACTGTTTTTACTTCATTATTAGAAGTTACTTTTACCAAATAAGTTCCTGAAGCTAAACCCGCAACATCTATTGAAGTTTCGTTGCTGTTTACAGATTTTGTAACCACTTCTTTTCCTAATAAATTGTAAATAGAAACAGCTGTAATTTCGTTATTAAATGAAAGGTTTAAAATATCTTTTACTGGATTTGGATAAAGCTTCAAATTTTTTATTGAGAATGATTCATTAGTTAGCATTTGGGTTGTAAACGAACTGCCAGAAACCCAATCGGTTTGTGTAGTACCACAAATAGATTTTACCCAAAAATAATAGGTTGTATTCGGCGATAAATTGTTTAATTCTGCATAAGTCTCTGTCGTTGTTCCTGTAATTGCATTTGCAGAAAACGGATCGTTTACAGTACTATAACAATAAATATAACCATTACTTGGCGCAGGAATTGGTGCTACCCATGCAATGTTATTAGTTGTAGACGTTAAACCATCGTAAAATAGTTGCGTTGGAGCATTACAACCAGATGCTGGATATGTTGTAAACGAACCTCCAGAAACCCAATCGGTTTGTGTAGTCCCACAATTAGATTTCACCCAAAAATAATAGGTTGTATTCGGCGATAAATTGTTTAATTCTGCATAAGTCTCTGTAGTTGTTCCTGTAATTGCATTTGCAGAAAACGGATCGTTTACAGTACTATAACAATAAATATAACCATTACTTGGTGCAAGAATTGGTGCTACCCATGCAATGTTATTAGTTGTAGATGTTAAACCATCATAAAATAATTGCGTTGGAGCATTACAAATTGAAATTGTAGCACATGTAATCGATTTTACTCTGTTTGTGCTTTGAGTTCCACAACTAGAATTAGTATTCAAATGGTATCTAATTACTCCAGAAGTTGTGCCAGATAACCAGGTTAAAGGAGTTAAACCACTTGCTAAAATCGCAGTTCCTGTAGCATTAGTTATTGTAATAAAATCTGTGGAAACTGAACTTGTAAAAGTATATTGTTTATTTGATAATACATTTACATTTGAATATTCTCCTGCATAGGCATCTGCAACTATTTGTTCCGTACTTCCTGTACAAGCAGGTGTAAAAGTTGCATTAGGGTATAATCCATAAATTGCACCGTTACAAATTAATGCTGGTGGTGTAGTAAAACTACCTCCAGAAACCCAAACTCCAGTTGTAGCTCCACAGTTAGAGCGTATCCAATAATAATAGGTAGTACCTGCTGCAACATTTAAAGATAAAGAGGTAGTTAAGTTAGTTGTACTAAATAATGTAGGAGTAGAGTTTGCATTAGGAGCGTTATTTGTTGTAACGATATAAATATCATAATTAGAAGAAGGTACTGGTGATGCCGCTGTCCAAGTCATTTTACAAGAATTGGATGTTATATTTGATACCGCCAGATTTGAAGGTGGTACGCAGTTTGATGCATCAGCACATCGAATATAACGAGACCTTTCCACTTGTTCACTACCACAACTAGCATTGGAATGAAGGTAATAACGAATAACACCTGTGGTACTTCCAGAATCCCATATTACGGGTTGTGTTCCGCTTGCATAAACAACAGTTCCGGTTGCATTTGTAATTGTAATATAATCCGTTGATACAGAGCTCGAAAACGAATATTGTTTGTTTGCAATTACATTTACATTGCTGTATTCACCTGCGTAACTTTGACTGGTTATTGTCTCATAGTTTCCACTACAGTTTGGTGTAAAGGTATTAGCTGGAAATAATCCATACGTTGCTGAAGTACATTGAGCAATAGCATTTGGAATGAAACACAAAAATGCCAATAGGCAGAATAAAGTAATTCTTTTTTTCATTTTTTGATTTTGATGATTTGAAGCTTAATTTGATTAAATTTCCATCAAAACTATGAGATAAGAAGTAGTAGACCAATTTGTTTATTGGACTATTTATAAATAATCAGGTAATTAAAAAAGATTTATTTGATTGATTTACAAATGCTTAATTTGTATTTTCTAATTTTTCAATGTAATAATTTGGAGAAAGACCAGTTTGCTTTTTAAAGACACGAACGAGCGTATTGGCATCTTTGTAGCCCACTTCTTCTGCAATAGCTTGCAAAGTATATTTACGAAAATAAGGAGCGTCTTTCAGCTTTTGAAGTACATAATGAATTCGTAGTTCTTGGGTATATTCTGAAAAGGTTTTTTGCATTACCTGATTGAAATATTGAGACAAATAAGCCGTATTGGTATTTAATTTTTTAGCTACAAAAGCCAATTTGAAGTTTGGATCTAAAAAAGTTTCTTTTTGCTCTAATTTTTTTAAACCTACAGCTATTTTTTCAATAAGCTCTTCATCTATTGTTTGTTTTGGTTGTGTTTCGGTTTTATCAATTTGTAGACTATTACTATCTGAAACCTTAGATTCTTTTAGATTTTGAATAATTTTTAAAAAGCGATAATGTTTTTCTTTCTGATATTTGTAATAATAATAAAAACTAAAAACCACTACAGCTAAAAGAATTAAAATGCCAAAAAGTGAAATTTTAAAATAATTTTTAGATGCGATAATGTTCTTAGATTCCTCTTTTATTATGTTTAAATCGTAATTGTGAAGAAAATTTAAAGATTTACTTTTTATCCCTTCTATTGATTGAATTAATTCTAAACTTTTTTGGGCGTAGCGATACGCATTTTTAGTGTCATTTTTCTCATTATAACACTGTGTCATAATGTTATAGGTCATTAATAAATTTTCTTTAGAAACCTTAGTGACTTGATAACTTTCAATATATTTATTACAGTAAAAAAGTGCCGAATCAACTTGCTTTAAATGATGAAAACAATCGGCCATTCCTAAATCAAACAACTGCTCAGTTCTTATATTATCCCGAATGATAGGATATTTTTTTCTATTTCTATATAATGACAAAGATTTCTCGTAATTTCCCGCTAAAGCTGCACTTTTTGCTTCGCGCATACTCAATAAAGCCTTCGTATATTCAGGCTGAAAATTATCTTGTAACATCATTGTTGCTGCTACATTGAAGTAATAATTTGCAGAATCTAAAAAAACAACTTTTTTAGACTGGATATAATACTTTTGATAGGCTTCACCAATAATATTATACTTATCTGCAAACAATTTTTTGTTCATTACTTTTTTTTCACCAACGCCTAATTTCAAGTGATGTGAAGTTTTTAATTCTTTTTTTAACAAAGCAATTCCATTAATATAATCGCCCATAGCTACTTTTATGGAGCCATATTGTTCGTTAAAATGATTGTTAGGAACGCTGTTTTTATATTTGTCAAGATAAAACAATGCTAAATCATATTCTCCTAAATTTTTATGGATATAAAACAGTTTGTTTACACACATTCCAAGCAAATCTTGATACACTTTACTTGATTTATCCATCTTACTTTTTTCAATACTTTCTATAAGTCTGATAAGCAGTTTCTTTGAATAAGTAAACTCTGATTTGTTGTAAAAATAATTGGCTATGTAATATTTGCCATAAAAACGAAACAACTCGTTTTTAGAATTACTAATTTCCAAGGCTTCGGCATAGGCTTTTTCAGGATTTGATATAAGATTTTCCTGAATACTTCGGGTTCTACTAATTTCTGATTCACTCAATTCTTGAGCAAATATTAAATTAATAAATAATAGCAGTATAACAGAAAAAGTAAACTTATGCATCTTGAAAACTTGGTAACTCAAACTAAAAATTAAAGTGTGCTAAAATAAGAATAAAACTATATTGTTTTGTAGATTATTTATGAGATTAACTTTTACTGTTTTAGGATATTATCAAAACTAAGAATTTTTAGTAAAGAAAAATCCCAAATTATTTTAGAGTTTGGGATTTATATTTCTATAATTCTAATGCTTCTTTAACGACTACAAAATCCTATTGAAACACGCCCGTCAATTATTCGGTGATCGTATTATAATGCAACATACATTACAAGAGTAATTACTATTTTATTGTTTTTGATATGAGTCATGTGAATGATGTGTTTCGTAATTACAAAACCAAACCAGTTGATGGTATTATTGGTACCTATATTTCTAGTAAAGGAAAAGAAATATTGATTATTGTAATCATTGTTTCTATTTAAGATGATAAAAAATCAAGCATTTAAACTGCTTTTTAATTCTTTTTAACAGATTTATTTAAAAATGGCGCAACCTTTTAACACTTGTTCAATCTATAATATAAACAAAAACAAATATTATGAAAAAAGTACTAAAATTTAAATTCGTTTATTCAATAGTTGCTTTTCTATTATTGAGTTTATTTGCTACTAGTTGTAACAATGATGACGATAATAACTTGCCAAGTGCGGCAGAACTTCAATCTCTTAGAGATGATGCTTTGAGCTCTATTACACAAAATTTTCAATTTATTGCAGAATCAGGTGTAGCTAATTTTACTTCAACTAAAGGTGTGTCTATTTCTATAGATGGTAATTGCCTTACTTTAAATGGAAATCCAGTTACTGGTACTGTTGATATAGAATTTGTTGAGATTTTTGATGGCGGAACTATGCTTGCAACAAATTTTACCACAATGGGAATTATGCCTAGTGGAGACAAAGCTATGCTAGTTTCTGGAGGTGAATTTTTTATTAATGCAACAAAAAATGGGCAACAATTAGCAATTACATGCCCTATTTCGTTAAACATTCCAACTTCATTAACTGATACTGGAGGTGATTCTGAAATGACTTTGTGGAATGGAATTGAAAATGATACACTTGGAATTGTTTGGGAAGAACAGGAAGACGCAACTGGAGGGAATGGAGGTGTTTTTGTAGAAGGTCAAGGTGCTAATGCCACTTATTATGCATTATTAAATAATTTTGGATGGACAAATGTTGATAGATTCTATAGTGATCCAAATCCAAAAACAACCATTTTGGTGTCGGCTCCTACTGGATATGACAATCAAAATTCGGCGGTTTATTTACATTATGACGGATTAGGAAATGGGCTTGCTCAATTAGATACATATGATGATGATACCGACTTATTCTCTGAACATTATGGACAAGTTCCAATTGGTTTAGCATGCCATATTATTTTTATTACTGAAGATAATGGACAATGGCGTTATGCAATTAAAAGTGTTACAATAACTGCTAATGCAATTTATAGTTTTACACTTTCTGAAACTGGAGTAGGCTCTGAAGCACAATTAATTGCTGCAATAAACACTTTACCATAAAAAAATTAATTAAAGAAAAATCCCAAACTCTAAAAGAATTTGGGATTTTATTATTGGGATTTATAGTTCTATAATTCTAATGCTTTTTTCACATTTCCACCCATTAATAATTCTGCAGGGTTTTCTAATGCTTCTTTCACCGCTACTAAGAATCCAACTGACTCACGGCCGTCGATAATTCTGTGGTCGTATGATAATGCTACGTACATTACTGGAGCAATTACGATTTGACCGTTTTTAACGATAGCTCTTTCTACCACATTGTGCATTCCTAAAATACCTGATTGTGGCGGATTGATAATTGGTGTAGATAACATACTTCCGAAAACACCACCATTAGAAATTGTGAATGTTCCACCTGTCATTTCGTCTACTGTGATTTGTCCATCACGAGCTCTGATTGCTAATCTTTTGATTTCTGCTTCAATACCTCTGAATGACAATGTTTCTGCATTTCTCATAACTGGAACCATTAATCCTTTGGGACCAGAAACCGCTACTGAAATATCACAGAAGTCATAAGAAATTTTCTCTTGACCATCAATCATAGAATTTACATCTGGATATAATTGTAAAGCACGAGTTACCGCTTTAGTAAAGAACGACATGAAGCCTAATCCTAAACCATGTTTCGCTTTGAACTCTTCTTTGTATTGATCACGTAAAGCGTAAATAGCTGTCATGTCTACTTCATTGAAAGTAGTTAACATCGCTGTTTCGTTTTTAGCAGATACTAAACGCTCTGCTACTTTTCTACGTAACATAGAAAGTTTTGTTCTTTCTGTTCCGCGGTTTCCTCCTGTTGGAGTTCCCATTGATGGAACTGCGTTTACAGCATCATCTTTAGTAATTCTTCCACCTTTACCTGTTCCAACAATGTCAGAAGGCTCGATGTTTTTTTCGTCTAATATTTTTCTAGCTGCTGGAGATGGCGCTTGAGTTGCATACGTTTTCTCAGCTACTGGAGCTGCTTTTGGAGCCTCGGCTTTTGGAGCTTCAACTGCTTTTGCTTCTTCTTTTGCTGGAGCTGCTCCACCTTCTGGTTTTGCTGCACCTGTATCGATTAAACAAACTACAGCACCAACTGCTACTGCATCACCTTCTTCTGCTTTTAATGTAATAATTCCGCTTGCTTCAGCTGGTAATTCTAATGTTGCTTTATCTGAATCAACCTCAGCAATTGCTTGGTCTTTTTCTACATAATCACCATCTTTTACTAACCATGTAGCAATTTCTACTTCTTTAATTGATTCCCCTGGAGAAGGGACTTTCATTTCTAAAATCATATCTTTTTATTTTAAAAAGTTTACCCTTTGACAAGCTTAGGGTGATAATTGAGTTGTTTTTTATTGAAATAATTTTTTATCAAAAACCATTGCGATAGCGTTAGCATGACGTTTTTTAGAACGTTCATAACTTCCTGCTGCTGGAGCACTGTATGCTTTTGGTGATGCTAATCTTAATTTTACTAAATCAAAATTCATCAACATATAGCTATAAGCTCCCATGTTTTTAGGTTCTTCTTGTGCCCAAACGTAATCATCCACATTTGGATAACTGTCGATAATTGCTTTGATTTGGTCCACAGCTAATGGGAATAATTGCTCTAAACGAACCACTGCCACATCATTTCTACCTAATTCAGCACGTTTTGCAATAATATCATAATAGAATTTACCTGTACAGAATACTAACGTTTTAACCGCTTTTTTATCTGTTACGTTTGGATCATCTAATACTTCTTGGAATTGTCCGTTTGCTAAATCATCCATTGAAGAAACTACATCTGGATGACGTAATAAACTTTTTGGAGAAAACACTACTAATGGCTTACGGAATTCTGTTTTTAATTGTCTTCTCATTAAGTGGAAGAAGTTGGCTGGCGTAGTTACATCGGCAATGTACATGTTGTGTTTTGCACATAACTGTAAGTAACGCTCCATACGAGCTGATGAGTGCTCTGCTCCTTGGTTTTCATAACCGTGAGGTAGCAACATTACCAATCCGTTTTGGTTGTTCCATTTATCTTCACCTGCTGAAATGTATTGGTCAATCATAATTTGAGCGCCGTTAGAGAAATCTCCAAACTGTGCTTCCCAAATTACTAAAGATTTTGGTGATGCTAAAGCATATCCGTACTCAAAACCTAAAACTCCATATTCTGAAAGGTGTGAATTGTAGATATAAAAGTTTCCTTTTTTATCTTTTATTTTATCTAAAAGAATTACTTCTTCTTCTGAATCTTCAACTTTAACAACAGCATGACGGTGTGAGAATGTTCCACGTTCCACATCTTGCCCTGAAATACGTACGTCAAAACCTTCTTTTAGTAATGAACCATAAGCTAATAATTCGCCCATCGCCCAATCTAATTTATTGGTTTCAACCATGTTTTTTCTATCCCCGATTAACTTCGTAATCTTACTGATAAATTTCTTGTCAGATGGAAGTTGGGTAATCGTATCAGCGATTTCTGCTAATTGATTTTTATCAAACTTAGTGTCAAATTTTTGAAGCATTACATCATCCGAAACTTGTTTGTAACCTTCCCACTCATTCTCCATGAACGGTGTAATTACAGTTAAGTCTTTCTTACGTGAAGCTTCTAAATTTTCATCTAATTTTGCTTTGTATGCTTCTTCCAATTCTTTTACAAAGCTAGCCGAAATAACGCTTTCTTGAACTAATTTTTCAGCGTAGATATCTCTTGGGTTTTTATGTTTTGAAATCGCTTTGTATAAAATTGGTTGGGTAAAACGAGGCTCATCACCTTCGTTGTGACCGTATTTTCTATATCCTAATAAATCGATGAAAACGTCAGTTCCAAATTCCATACGATAATCTAAAGCAAACAACATTGCATGAACTACCGCTTCTGCATCGTCTGCATTAACGTGTAAAACTGGCGATAAAGTTACTTTAGCTACATCTGTACAATACGTTGACGAACGTGCATCTAAATAATTAGTTGTAAATCCGACTTGATTATTGATTACTAAATGGATTGTTCCACCTGTTTTGTAACCATCTAACTTCGCCATTTGAATGATTTCATACACAATACCTTGACCTGCTACCGCAGCATCACCGTGAACAGCGATTGGTAATACTTTTGAAAAATCATTTGGATAATTTCTATCTTGTTTTGCTCTTGTGATTCCTTCAATAACAGCACCTACTGTTTCTAAGTGGGAAGGGTTTGGAGCTAAATTTAAGTTGATTTTTTTACCTGAATCCGTTAATCTGTCAGAAGTCAACCCTAAGTGATATTTTACGTCACCATCAAAGTTAGCGTCTTCATCGTAGTCTTTTCCGTCGAATTCAGAGAAGATATTTTGTGTATTTTTTCCAAAGATGTTGGCTAATACATTCAAACGACCTCTGTGTGCCATTCCCATTACGAATTGTTCAACACCTTTGTCAGCAGCAGCTTCTACTAAAGCGTCTAAAGCAGGAATAACTGCTTCACAACCTTCTAAAGAGAAACGTTTTTGACCAACATATTTAGTATGCAAGAAGTTCTCGAAAGAAACCGCTTCGTTTAATTTTTTAAGGATATGTTTTTTCTTATCTGTTGAAAAGTTTGGTAAATTGTCGTTAATGTCTAAACGATTTTTAATCCATTCTAATTTGTGTGGCTCTCTGATGTACATGTACTCCACTCCGATAGATTGGCAATATACATTTTCTAAATGCTTGATAATATCAGCCAAAGTACAAGGCTTCATGTTCACCATTTTAGCAGCATCAAAAACTGTATTCAAATCGGCTTGCGATAATCCGAAATTTTCAAGAGCTAAAGAAGGTCCGTGAAGTCTTCTGTCTCTTACTGGATTTGTTTTTGTGAATAAATGTCCGCGAGTTCTATATCCTTCGATTAATTTTAGAACATTGAACTCTTTTTGCATTTTTTCAGAAATTTCACCTGAATCACCCGAAGCTACTTGAACTACTTGTGCGGCAAATTCTTCAGAACCATAACCTGCTTGTGCGAAGTCAAATCCTTGAAAAAAACTTCTCCAGCTTGGCTCTACGCTATCTGGATTTTGTAAATATTGTTCGTATAAATCTGCAAAAAAAGCAGTGTGTGCAGCGTTTAAAAAGGAAAACCTATCCATATTGTGTTGTCTGAAAGACCTTTTAATTAAAAATTTTACGCAAAAGTAAAACATTTTATGATAATCTTTCAAGGATTTTTATACTTTTATAACATTAATTTTTTGAAAATCGAATTATGAAAAAGAATTCTGTAATGAATTTAACATTTTTGTTAACTATTGTGTTTTTATTTTGTTTCAATTCTGAAATTTCTGCACAAGAAGACACCGAAATGAAAGCAAAAAGTGATTTCTGGAGTCATGTACAATTTGGAGGCGGTTTCGGTTTAGGTCTAGGGAATGGTTATGCAGATATTATGGTTGCTCCAAGCGCAGTTTATAACTTTAATCATTATGTTTCAGCTGGTTTAGGAGCTCAATATAGTTATGTAAAGCAAAAAGATTTTTATAACGCAAACTTATATGGTGGAAGTTTAATCGCGCTGTTTCATCCTATTGAGGAATTACAATTATCAACTGAATTAGAGCAATTAAGGGTTAATAGAACTTTTGAAGATTCTTATGGAAGTGATAAACAAGATTTTTGGAATACAGCTTTGTTTTTAGGAGCAGGTTATCGCAATGAAAATGTAACTTTCGGAATTCGATACAATGTTTTGCACAAAGACAGAGATAATATTTATGCCGAGGCGTTTATGCCTTTTGTGAGAATTTATTTTTAATACTTATTACGAAACCAAACCTTAATAAATTTGATTTAGATTATTCATTCTTTAAATATTTTTTTTGTAACAACTTCTCCATTTTTGTTTGTGAAATTAACAAAGTAAATCCCTGACTTTAGGTGTGATAAATTTATTTCATTGTTGTTATACAATTCTTTAACAACTAAACGACCTAAATTGTCATATATCTCAATTTTAGATATGTCAAAATTTAACAAACTAATATACAATAAATCTTTAACAGGATTTGGATACAAATTAACTTTGTTTGAATATATGAAATTTTCGGTTGCTAAAATTTGAGGCGAAATTTTAGCAATCCATACTTTGTTAAAATTAGATGGATTACTTGATATTATATCACCGTTTGTAGACCTAGCATCACACAAAATAATTAAACCATTATCTGAGGTAAAATCTACACTTGTTCCAAAATCTTCCGCTGTTCCTCCAAAAGTATATTTAGAAATAAGATTGCCATTTTGATCAAGATGATCTATTTCAATATTTGTATTGTATTGAGAAGCATATGTATAATCGCTTCCAATAATCGAAATATGATCGTTAGAAGGATTTATTTTCATTTGCGAAAATTGTGTCCCCCAATGACTTGGCAAAGATTTATTCCAAATTATATTGCCTGAATTATTTAATTTAAGAAATCTCCATGCCCCACCATATGAAAAATTTCCACTGTTACCAACACTAGTTCCACCGCCAATAATGTACCCACCATCTAAAGTTTGTACTATTCCTGTTATCAAATCCATATATTGGCCTCCAAAAGATTTTTGCCATTCAAGAGTTCCTAAGTTATTTATTTTTACAATCCAAAAATCATAATTACCATAATAAGAAGTTACATAACCATTAGTAGAATTTGAGTGACCACCAACTATATAACCACCGTCGACTGTTTGAATAATTTCTATTGGATAATCATGATATGTGCCTCCAAAACATTTTTGCCACTCAATTGTACCCAATGTATCTATTTTTACAATCCAATAATCATTATTTCCTCCACAACTAAGTCCATTTAGGTCACCATTAATTGATTCTGAATTTGATGCAAAAACATAACCCCCATCAGTAGTTTGAATAATGGATCTTCCTAAATCTGTACTAGTTCCGCCAAAACATTTTTGCCACTGTATTATTCCAAGATTATTTAGTTTAACTACCCAAACATCTTGAGTATTACTACCAAAGGGTAAACCATGATGACCACTTACATCACCATCGTTTGATTGAGTTGAAGCAATAAGTATATAGCCGCCATCATTAGTTTGTTTAATATCAACAGCGTCTTCATTACCACTTCCGCCTATTGATCTTTCCCAAATTACATTTCCATTGTTATCTAACTTTACTAATTTACAATTTGCGTCTTTTGTACTTAAAACCAAGTAGCCATTATCACTAGTGGCAAGGATTTTTTTAGGTCGATTACCTGGATAACTATTATTACTAAATAATTGCCATTGAATCAAAGGTGATTGAGAAAATGCTAAAGAAAAATTTAAAAGGAAAAATAAAAAGTAATTTTTCATATTTTTGATTAATATATAGACAACAAAAGATAGTTTCAAAGGCTAAGCTTAAATCATTATTTCCAACACTCAATTCTCATAATACTTTCTGCATATTAATGTTAGTGTTTTATATTTAAAAATTTTAAGCCACTAATTTAAGAATTTTGATGAAAATATATAGGTCTAATTCCAAACCAATAGGTGTTTATAATTGCTAAATGATTAGTGTTTCATATAAAAATCAAATATACTAAAATATTTTTAATATTTATTACGAAACCAAACCTTTTGCCACTCCCGTTTTAAGACTAAAAAAGCTACTTGTTCTGACAATTCAACCAAATCAGAACCATCTAATTTTTTGATTTGCTCTTCTGGAACATCGATGATGTATAGTAAATTCAAATATTCAGCAAATTTGTATTGAATGAGTTTGTATATTTTCTCTTGAACCAAATTCTTAAATTCAAACGGAAAAATACTTGTTGGTACATCTAAAGATTCATTCGCCAAAGCAAAATCTTTATTCACTTGCTCAATTAGTTTAAAGTACAAATGTTCTTCCTCGGCTTGCGAAATTATAGCATCAATATTTGTAGGTGGATTATACATTTCTTCCCATTAAATTTTCGCCAAAAGCTTTTAAAATGGCTTTCTTTTCAGATTCGATATCCATTTTTTCTAGAGTTTCAAATGCTTTAAAAGTAAAGTCTTGAATCGCTTTTTTAGTAGCTTCGCTTGCACCAGAAGCATTAAAAATGGATTTTACAGATTCAATTTTATCATTATTATCTGTTGGTTGAATCGAAAATAAATGCAACAATTGTTGTTTTTCTTCTGGTTTTGAAAACTCAATTGCTTTTAAATATAAATAGGTTTTTTTATTTTCAATAATGTCTCCACCCACTTGTTTTCCAAAGGTTTCTGGATTACCGAAAGCATCTAAATAATCATCTTGTAATTGAAATGCGATACCTAAATTTAATCCAAAATCATAAATCAAATCTGCATTTTCATCAGAAGTTTCGGCTACAATTGCTCCCATTTTCATAGCAGCACCAACTAAAACAGCGGTTTTGTATTCAATCATTTTTAGGTATTCAGGAACTGTAACATCGTCACGCAATTCAAAATCTACATCATATTGTTGTCCTTCACAAACTTCTAAAGCCGTTTTGCTGAATAATTTGGCTAATTTTTGAAATGTTTTAGGCTCATAATTTTCAAAGAATTGATACGCTAAAATCAACATCGCATCACCTGATAAAATTCCGGTATTCAAATCCCATTTTTCATGAACGGTTTGATTGCCTCTTCGTAAAGGCGCATCATCCATAATATCGTCGTGAATTAATGAAAAATTGTGAAACACCTCAACCGCAGTAGCTGCCGGAATCGCTTTTTCACAATCTACATTAAAAACTTCGCTTGCCATTAAAGTCAAAACGGGACGCATTCTTTTTCCACCAAGCGATAAAATATACTCGATAGGTTCGTATAAATTTTTAGGCTCTTTATTAGCAACGATTTGAGAAAAATGATTGGTCATTTTCTCCTGATAGTACGATATAGAATGCATTGTTTAGAAATTTTTGCTAAAATACTTTAATATTCTGAAACGACACGAATATATCAAATGTTAAATTTATGTAAAAACAACGGAAACTATTTTGGTGTTAAAAGTTTCCTACATACATTTGTACCCGAAAATAAAATCCCAAAATGCGATTTTACTATAAAAATGAAAGATAAAATTATAAATAAAGCAAAAGAAATGTTTTTGAGACTTGGTTTCAAGAGCATTACTATGGATGATATTGCTTGCGAAATGTGCATTTCAAAAAAAACGATTTACAAATATTTTAGCAATAAAGATGTTTTAATTGAACAAAGTGTTGAAATGGTCCACAAAGAAGTTCATGAAACGATTGATAAAATTGTATCTAAAAACTTTAACGCTATTGAAGAAAATTTCGAAATCAAAAGAATGTTTAGAGAAATGTTCAAATCAGCTGAATCATCTCCAATTTATCAGTTAAAAAAACACTATCCAGAAATTTACGACAAAGTATTAACCCAACAAGTAAGCATTTGTGAAGATTGTTTTAGACAAAACATTATTAAAGGTATTAATGAAGGTTTATATCGAGAAAATTTAGATGTGGACAACTATGTGAAATTTTATTACACACTAATTTTCAATATTAACGAGAACACTATGTTAGAAAATGATGCACATGAATTAGAAGTAAAAGCTTTGGAATATCACATTAGAGCAATGGCAACATTAGCTGGAATTATTGAATTAGAAAAACACCTTAAAAACCCAATTATATAAACAATGAAGAACACAATCCTCATAACATTATTAACTTTTACACTGTCGGTAAGTGCGCAAGAAGTAGCACCACTAACATTAAAAGATGCTATCACTTTTGCACTTGAGAACAAAGCAGAAGCTAAGAAAGCAAAATTAGAAGTAGAAAATAGCGAGTATAAAATTCAAGAAGTTCGTTCGAGAGCTTTACCGCAAATTTCGGCTAATGGAAGTTTGAATTATAACCCAATTTTACAAACAACAGTAATTGATGGAGATAATTTTGGAGCACCAGGTACAACAATTCAAGCAGCTTTTGGTCAAAAATGGAATTCTGGAGCTGGCATTTCTTTGAATCAAGCTTTGTTTGATCAATCGGTTTTTACAGGGTTAAAAGCTGCCAAATCTACAAGAGAGTTTTATCAAATTAACGAACAATTAACCGAAGAGCAGGTTATTGAACGTGTTGCAAATGCCTATTATCAAGTATATGTGCAACAACAAAAACTTATTGTAGTTGATAATAACTTGAAAAACACAAACAAAGTAAAAGACATCATCAAAGGGCAATATGATAATGGTTTGGCTAAAAAAATCGATTATGACAGAATTACAGTTCGTGTCAACAATATCAATTCACTTCGTCAGCAAATTTTAAATGCAATTTCGCTTCAAGAAAATGCGTTGAAATTTTATATGGGAATGCCAATGGAAAACAAAATCATTATTCCTAATACTGCTTTTGAAGTTACACCACAAGACTTATCATCAACAGCTGATGTTACTGGAAGAACAGAATATTTGTTACTTAAAAAACAAGAACAATTATTAACGTACCAAAAAAAGGCGGTTCAAGCGGCATATTATCCAACACTTTCATTAACCGGAAGTTACAACTATATTGGTCAAGGTCCTGAAATGCCATTATTTGCAAAACCAGCTGATGGTGTTTATTGGTCAGACTATGCTTCAATTGGTTTAAATTTAAGAGTACCACTTTTTGCGGGATTTGGAACAAGAGCAAAAGTAAGACAAGCAAACAACGCATTAAGTTCTTTAAAAGTAGATCTTGATGACACCAAATTAGCTTTGGATTTAGCGTTTGATAATGCAAAAAAGCAACTTGAAAACAGTTTGATAACCATCAACAATCAAAAAGAAAATGCTCAACTTGCGCAAGAAGTTTTCAACAACACCAATAATAATTACACACAAGGTTTAGCATCTTTAACCGATTTATTGGATGCAGAAAACGCCTTGGTTGAAGCACAAAACAATTATACAACTGCTATTTTAGAATATAAACTAGCTGAAATTCAATTCATAAAATCTAAAGGAGAACTAAAAAACTTATTAAACTAATAAACAAATGAAAAAAATAATTTATATCGTTTTAGGTGTAGGAATAGTAGGAGCTGCTGTTGTAACTCTTATGAACAACAAAAAACAAAATGAAGCAGATACAGCAATTGTAGCTCAAGAAAATAGTAGTGTTGCTGTACGTGTTGCTACAGTTGAAACAAATCCTGTTGAAGATACTTTTTTTGCTAACGGAAACTTCTCACCCGATCAAGAATTAGAAATGGCTGCAGAACGATCTGGAAAAGTAATTTCGGTTTTGGTTAAAGAAGGGGATAGAGTAGCAAAAGGTCAAACTATTGCTATCATTAGAGGTGATGTTGTTAATGTAGAGGCAGAAACAGCTAATGCTAATTATCAAAACGCTCTTAACGATTACAACCGATTCGAAAGTGCTTACAAAACTGGAGGAGTTACAAAACAACAATTAGATCAAGCTAGAATCAACATGATTAACGCTAAATCTAGATTAACTCAAGCTAATATTAATGTTGGTGACACAAGAGTTAAAGCTCCTTTCGGAGGAATTATCAATAAAAAATTCATTGAAGTTGGAGCTATATTGAGCGCTATGCCACCAACAAAAATGTTTGAAATTGTAAATACAAGCTCGTTAAAACTGAAAGTAAATGTTAGTGAGCGTCAAGTGGCACAATTAAAAATTGGTTCGGTTGTAAAAGTAAAAGCAAGTGTTTTTCCTGACAAGGAATATACTGGAAAAGTAACTTTTATTGCTTCAAAAGCAGATACTTCTCTAAACTTCCCTATTGAAGTGGCAATTACAAACAATGCTAATAACGAAATAAAAGCGGGAATGTATGGTTCTGTAGTTTTTGGTGCTCCAGAAGGAAAACAACCTGAATTGATGACAATTCCAAGAAGTGCCTTTGTAGGAAGTGTTAGTAGCAACCAAGTTTATGTTGTGGAAAAAGACATTGCCGTTATGAAAAAAGTAGTAGCCGGAAGAGTTTTTGGAGATAAAGTTGAAATCTTAAGCGGCTTAAACAATGGGGATGTTGTAGTAACAAGTGGTCAAATAAACTTAAGTGATAGCACTAAAGTTTCTATAGTAAAATAATAAAAAGACGCTTACTTAAAACCGATTATATGAAAATTGTAGATATATCAATTAAAAGACCTTCTATGGTTATCGTACTTTTTACGATACTATTATTAGGTGGACTATATAGTTATAAACAGTTGAGTTATGAGTTAATTCCAAAATTTGAAATGAACGTTGTAACCGTTTCAACTGTTTATCCTGGAGCTTCTCCAAGTGAAGTAGAAAACACCGTAACCAAGAAAATTGAGGATGCGGTTTCTACCATGGAGAACATCAAAAAATTAGAATCAAAGTCATACGAAAGTTTATCGGTAGTAATGATTACATTAACCGCTGATGCGGATGCCGATTATTCTTTAAATGATGCTCAACGTAAAATCAATGCAGTTTTAAAAGACTTACCTGACGATGTTGATCCGCCTTCATTAAGTAAATTCTCTTTGAGCGATTTACCAATTATGACCATTGGAGCAACAGCAAGCATGGATGAAATTGCTTTTTATGACTTGTTAGATAAAAAAATTCAACCAATTGTTTCTCGTGTTCCTGGTGTGGCACAAGTTAACTTAGTTGGTGGTGAAGAAAGAGAAATTAAAGTAAGCTTAGATGCAACTAAATTACAAGGATTTGGATTATCAGTTCCTCAGGTGCAACAAGCTGTTTTATCTTCAAACTTAGATTTCCCTACAGGTAATATTAAAACTAGAGAAAACAGTACAACCATTCGTTTATCTGGAAAATATAAATCAGTTGAAGAATTACGAAATTTAGTTGTTGCTTCAAACAATGGCGTTCAAGTACGTTTGGGTGATGTGGCCGATGTTCAAGATGCCCAAAAAGACGTAACTAAAATCTCAAGAATTAACGAGAAAGGATCAATCCTTTTACAAGTTATTAAACAATCAGATGCAAATGCCGTTGAAGTTAGTAAAAAAGTAAAAGAAGCAATTGCTAAAATTGAACAAGATTATGCAAAATCAAACTTAAAATTAAAAGTTGCAAACGATAGTAGTGAATTTACCTTAACTGCTGCCGATAATGTAATGCACGATTTATTTCTTGCTATCTTTTTAGTTGCATTAGTAATGTTATTCTTCTTACACAGTTTACGTAATGCTGCTATCGTAATGGTATCGATTCCAGCTTCGTTGATTGCTACTTTTATTGGAATTTCATTAATGGGATATACGTTAAACTTGATGAGTTTACTTGGACTTTCATTGGTAGTAGGTATCTTAGTAGACGACGCGATTGTAGTATTGGAAAACATCCACCGTCACATGGAAATGGGTAAAAATAAAGTTCGCGCTGCTTACGATGGTGCGGCTGAAATTGGATTTACCGTTACCGCTATTACTTTAGTTATCGTGGTGGTATTCTTACCAATTGCCATGAGTACTGGATTAGTTTCTGACATCATTACGCAATTTAGTGTTACAGTAATTATTGCTACATTATTGTCGTTATTGGCTTCCTTTACTATTGTGCCTTGGTTATTCTCACGTTACGGAAAATTAGAACATTTAAATAAAGAATCGTTTTTTGGAAAAATTATTTTAGGTTTTGAAAACTACCTAGATAAATTCACTCACAAAGTAACAGACATTTTAACTTGGTCTTTAAATTACAAAAAAACAACGTTAGCAATCGTTACTGTTATTTTCTTTGGTTCAATTTTCGGACTATTAGGAGGTGGATTTATTGGTGGTGAGTTCTTCTCTAAAACCGATAAAGGCGAATTCTTAGTTCAAATTGAAATGCCAAAAGATGTTTCTGTTGAGCAAACCAATTTTATGACTCAAAAAGCGGAAGCTTATCTAAAAAAAGATAAAAATATCGTTGATATGATTACCACAGTAGGTCAAACTAGTGAAGGTATGGGAGCTACGCAATCTACTGCTTACAAAGCTGAAATTTTGATTTCTTTGGTTGAAAAAGCAAAACGTGATGACAACTCGTTTATATATGCAGCTAAAATCAAACGTCAATTAGAAAAAGAATTAGTAGGAGCTAAAGTAAAAACAGTTCCTATGGGATTAGAAGGTGCCGCTAAAGCTCCAATTGCTTTAACTGTAACAGGTCCAAATTTTGATGATGTAATGCTATTTGCTCAAAAAGCAGCTGCTGAATTGAAAAAAGTGCCAGGAGCATCAGAAGTAAAACTAACTTCAGAAGCTGGTAATCCTGAAATTAAAGTTCAGGTGGATCGTGATAAAATGGCAGCATTAGGATTAAACCTTCAAACAGTTGGTTTAACAATGCAAACCGCTTTCAACGGAAATACTGATGGAAAATTTAGAGCAGGAGAATATGAATATGATATTAACATCAGATTCAATGAATATGATCGTTCTAACATTAATGATGTAAACAATCTGATTTTCGTAAACAACATGGGACAACAAATCAAATTATCTCAATTTGCAGAGGTAATTGAAAGTTCAGGTCCAAGTATGTTAGAAAGAAGAGATAAAAGTACTTCGATTACAATTGAAGCACAATCTGTAGGTAGACCTTCAGGTACCATTGCAACTGAATGGGAAACAGTATTCTCAAAAATGGAACGTCCAACAGGAGTTAACTATGTTTGGGGTGGAGATATGGAAAACCAAACAGAAGGTTTTGGGACTTTAGGAATTGCGTTACTTGCTGCTATTATCTTAGTTTACTTAGTCATGGTTGCTTTGTATGATGACTTTGTTACACCTTTTGTAGTATTGTTCTCTATTCCGTTATCGTTTATTGGAGCGTTATTTGCTTTGGCATTAACTAATAATTCACTTAACATTTTCACTATTTTAGGTATTATTATGTTAATTGGATTAGTTACGAAAAATGCAATTTTATTAGTTGACTTTGCTAATCACAGAAAAGATGCTGGAGAATCAACATTCAATGCATTAGTTCAGGCAAACCATGCTCGTTTACGCCCAATATTAATGACAACAATTGCTATGGTAATAGGGATGATTCCTATTGCACTTGCTAAAGGTGCTGCAGCAGAGATGAATAATGGTTTAGCTTGGGTAATTATTGGTGGTCTGATTTCCTCTTTATTCTTAACTTTAATTGTGGTCCCAGTTGTTTATGCTATTGTTGATAGCATTAGAGTGAAACTAGGAAGAGATGTTAAAGTAGATTATGGCAGTTTAATGAAAGCTGATTATGTTCATAAAGAATTAAGTGAGGATGGTTTTACACCCAAACATGAAATTTAAATCAAGTATGTAACCAAAAAAGTCCCGATGAAAATCGGGACTTTTTTATTAGTTTAAAAAAAATTATTTAGTTACTAAATAATCATTGTTTAATTTTTTTACGGATGCGATTCTGCTATTAGCAAATTCAACTTTACTTAATGAACCTGAGTTCCAAAAAGTCCAAGTGCCAACTTTTTCTCCATTTTTATATTCTCCTGAAGCTTGTTTTGTACCATCTTCATTATAAGAAACCCATTTTCCATCAAGTTTTCCATCTACATAAGAACCTTCTTGTTTTACTTGACCATTATCATAATAATATGTTGCTTGTATTGTGTTGTCGTCTGTAGCAACAAATTTTGGTTTTACATCTTGAGCAAAAAACACTCCAGAAACCAATAACATCCCAGAAATCACTAAATTTTTCATATACATTTATTTATTGGGTTAATAATTACATAACAAATATATATTAATTTTTACAATAAAAAAACTTTTAGTTAACAATTTGGTAACATTGGATAAAAACTTAACATTGAAAAAGCCAATACATTACGCATTGGCTTTAAAATAAGTTATAAAAAACGGGAAATTATTTTACTAAACTATCTAATAATTCTACTAGTGCAGCTGAAGAAGGTCTTGGTGCATCAGATTTTACAACTTTTCCAGTTGGGTCAATTAATATAAATCTTGGGATAGAATTAATTCCAAATGCTTTGATGAAATCTGAATTCCAGTTTTTGTCTGCAAATAATTGGATACCACCTAATTCTTTGTCAGTTACAAATTTTTGCCATTTCTCATGATCTTTGTCAACATCTACAGAAATGCTTACAAATTCAATATTTTTCCCATGATATTTTTCTTCCACTTTTTTCAAATGAGGAATTTCTGCTCTACATGGACCACACCATGTTGCCCAAACATCAATGTAAACATATTTTCCTCTCAAGTCTTCTAACTTAGTTTTTCCTCCTTTATGATTTTCATAATCAAACGAAGCAGCTTGAGTTCCTTCAGTTTTTTTAGCTTCAGCTTTTTGATTATAGTATTGTAAAAGCATAACAGATTCTTGTAAAATCATTGGTTTGTATATGCCAACAAATTTTTCATTCAATCCATTGCCTTCTAATTTAGCCAAATCATCTGTTTTCTTTTTGTCTAAAGCGGCTTTAAAAATCGTTTCATCTTTTTCTAGCAAATTTTCTAATTCCATTTCAAATGTTTCATCAGAAAGAGCTTTTTGCGCTAAATAATTATTTTCTTTTTCTCCTTTACCTTTATAAACAATAGTTTCATCAAATTCTTTAGCGTCCATATTCAATTTTAAATCATCGCCATCTTTCAAATATAGCATTGAAGATTCTACACCATCATTAAATTGGTGTAATCCTTCAGTTATATCAAAACTAGATTCAAAAACGCCTTTTTTGTTTACAGGAATTTTGTGTTTAAATTTTTTAGGGCCATAAATTGTCAGTGTGTCTGAGTTTCTGTTTTCTATTTTGGCAAAAAACGTAACTTTTCCAGTGTTTTGAGCAAAAGAAAAACAAACAAATAGTAGTAGTAAATAGGTGATTTTTTTCATAAAAATGTAAATAAGGTTTGTGTAAAAATAAGGTAATATTTTATAAAACTAAAGAAACCATTTAAAATTGTAATTATAATTATCTTATTAGACTATAAATTTTCTTTTTTGTTATTACTTTTGCATAAAATTTTTTAGAAATGTACAGAAGTCATAACTGTGGAGAATTGAATGCTTCACATATCAATACAGAAGTTACCCTTGCAGGTTGGGTTCAAAAATCAAGAGATAAAGGTTTTATGATTTGGGTCGATTTACGTGATCGATACGGAATTACCCAATTAATTTTCGACGAACAAAGAACTGATAAAGCCGTTTTTGAAAAAGCAAAATCACTTGGTAGAGAGTTTGTAATTCAAGTAAAAGGAACTGTTATTGAGCGTGAGTCTAAAAACGCAAATATGGCAACTGGTGATGTTGAAATTTTAGTTGCAGAACTAACTATTTTAAACGAAGCGCAATTACCTCCATTTACTATCGAAGACGAAACGGATGGTGGTGAAGACATTCGTATGAAATACCGTTATTTAGACATCAGAAGAAATCCAGTTAAAAACAACTTATTATTCCGTCATAAAGTTTCTATGGAAGTTAGAAAATATCTTTCTGACCAAGGTTTTTGTGATGTAGAAACACCTTATTTAATTAAATCTACTCCAGAAGGCGCTCGTGATTTTGTGGTGCCAAGTAGAATGAATGAAGGACAATTTTATGCCTTACCTCAATCGCCACAAACGTTCAAACAGTTGTTGATGGTAGGTGGAATGGATAAATATTTCCAAATTGTGAAATGTTTCCGTGACGAAGATTTACGTGCTGACCGTCAACCAGAATTTACACAAATTGATTGTGAAATGGCTTTCGTGGAGCAAGAAGATATTTTAGATATGTTCGAAGGTTTAACACGTCATTTACTTAAAGAAATCAAAGGAATTGAAGTTGATAAATTCCCAAGAATTACCTACGATTACGCAATGAAAACCTACGGAAATGACAAACCAGACATTCGTTTTGAAATGAAATTTGGCGAGTTAAATACTGTAGCTCAACATAAAGATTTTCCAGTATTCAATTCAGCAGAATTAGTTGTCGGAATTGCTGCGCCAGGTTGTGCAAATTATACAAGAAAAGAAATTGATGCTTTAATTGATTGGGTAAAACGTCCACAAATTGGAGCATCGGGAATGGTATATGTAAAATGTGAAGAAGATGGAACTTTCAAATCATCAGTAGATAAATTCTACGATCAAGAAGATTTGAAAAAGTGGGCCGAAATTACCAATGCAAAACCAGGCGATTTAATCTTAATCCTATCTGGAAACGCAAACAAAGTTAGAATACAATTATCGACTTTAAGAATGGAAGTTGCTACACGTTTAGGTTTGAGAAAATCTGATGAGTTTGCGCCATTATGGGTTGTAGATTTTCCATTATTAGAATGGGATGAAGAAAGTGAAAGATATCACGCAATGCACCATCCTTTTACATCACCAAAACCAGAAGATATGGCATTAATCGAAACCGAACCAGGAAAAGTTAGGGCTAATGCTTACGATATGGTTTTAAACGGAAACGAAATTGGTGGAGGTTCTATTCGTATTCATGATAGAGATTTACAAAGCAGAATGTTCTCTTTGCTTGGATTTACACCAGAGCAAGCAGAAGCTCAGTTTGGATTTTTAATGAATGCATTTCAGTTTGGAGCACCGCCTCACGGAGGATTAGCTTTTGGATTGGATAGATTGGTTTCTATTTTAGGAGGACAAGAAACAATTCGCGATTTTATTGCTTTCCCTAAAAATAATTCAGGTAGAGATGTAATGATTGATGCGCCATCAGTAATTGATGATTCGCAGTTGAATGAATTGCATATTAAAGTAGATGTGAAATAATCAAACCATCTGAAAATCAATAAATTTTAAATATTTTTTAGCTTTTTCTTTTTTATTTCTTAAATAAGTATATCTTTGAAGTATTATTAATTTTTTACAATACAAAATGAGAACAGGTAAAGTTAAGTTCTTCAATGAATCAAAAGGTTACGGTTTTATTACAGATGATGAAACTGGAAAAGACATTTTCGTACACGCAAGCGGAATGAAAGTTGAATCTTTAAACGAAGGTGATAGCGTAAGTTACGAAGAAGAAGAAGGAAGAAAAGGAATTGTAGCAACTAATGTTGTTGTGAATAGCTAATAAGTTATCCCTTTTTTAAAAAACGCTCAAATATATTTTGAGCGTTTTTTTTATACCTATTATTTAGAATAAGTATAAATAAAATTATTTCCACAAAACATAATGCTAATTTGTTGTATAAATTTTGCTATTTAGTAATAGCAACTTTATATTTGTAGCTATTTTTAAATCCAAAAAAAATGCAAGCTTCACAACAAGATTTGATACCAATAATAATGCAGATTTTATTAGCAGTTGGTTTTGTAGGAGGAACAATTTTAATTTCAAATTTATTAGGGCCAAAACGATCTTCAGCAAACAAAGATAAAAGTTTTGAGTGCGGAATCGAGTCCGTAGGAAATGCTCGTATTCCTTTTTCTGTTAAGTACTTTTTAGTAGCTATCCTTTTTGTGTTATTTGATGTTGAGGTAATTTTTATGTATCCATGGGCGGTTAATTTCAAAGAAATGGGCGTTGATGGTTTACTAAAAATGGGCGTTTTTATGATTTTATTATTAATCGGCTTCTTTTATGTTATTAAGAAGAAAGCATTAGTTTGGGAATAAATTGATATCAAATGGAAAACGTATCTAAAACTAAAATGGTGGAAGCGCCAGAAGGAATTGCTGGTGAAGGATTCTTTGCTACAAGATTTGATAGTGTAATTGGATTGGCTAGAGCAAATTCATTGTGGCCATTGCCATTTGCTACATCATGTTGTGGGATTGAATTTATGGCAACTATGGCATCTCATTACGATTTAGCCCGATTTGGTTCTGAACGTGTAAGTTTTTCTCCAAGACAAGCAGATATGCTTTTGGTGATGGGAACTATTTCAAAAAAAATGGCGCCTATATTACGTCAAGTTTATGAACAAATGTCTGAACCTAGATGGGTGATTGCTGTTGGAGCTTGTGCTTCTTCAGGTGGAATTTTTGATACCTATTCTGTTTTACAAGGAATAGACAAAGTAATTCCTGTAGATGTTTATGTGCCTGGATGTCCTCCAAGACCAGAACAAATTGTTGATGGTGTAATGCATTTGCAAGAATTAGTAAAAAACGAATCTTCTAGAAGAAGAAATTCAGATGAATATAAAGAACTTTTAGCTTCTTATAATATAGAATAACTATGGCGCTAGATACCTTAGAAATACAAAATAAATTGCAAGAAGCTTTTGGACAAAAAGTGAATCATTTCAGAACAGAATATGGTGTTTTTGTGCTAGAAGCAGAAGCTAATTCAATTGTAGAGATTCTTCAATTTATGAAAGAAGATAAAACGCTTAACTTTCATTTCTTAACTGATTTATGTGGTGTTCACTACCCTGAAAATGAGAATAGCGAGCAATTTTGTGTGGTTTATCATTTACACAATTGGTTTACTAACACCAGAATTAGAGTAAAAACATTCATCAGCGGAACACAACCAGAATTACCATCAATAACTTCTCTTTTTGAATCTGCAAACTGGATGGAAAGAGAAACTTATGATTTTTATGGGATTATCTTCACAGGACATCCTAATCTAGTTAGAATCTTAAATATGGATGAAATGGTCTCTTTTCCGTTAAGAAAAGAATTTCCTATGGAGGATTCAGGAAGAACGGATAAAGACGATAGATTCTTTGGAAGAACCATTAACAATTGTTAAAAAAGAAAAAAATAGTAAACTATGTCTAATATAGTATTACCAGCTGAACATCGCTACAATAAAATAATTCAAGAGCGTCAAAATGAAGACGGAAGTGAATTGGCAATCCTTAATTTAGGACCAACTCACCCTGCAACTCACGGAATTTTTCAAAACATCCTATTAATGGATGGTGAACGAATTGTAGAAGCAGAACCAACTATTGGATACATTCACAGAGCTTTTGAAAAAATAGCTGAAAACAGACCTTTTTACCAAATTACACCACTTACAGATAGAATGAACTACTGTTCATCTCCTATTAATAATATGGCTTGGTGGATGACATTAGAAAAATTATTAAATATCGAAGTACCAAAACGTGCTCAATATTTAAGAGTTATTGTAATGGAATTAGCTAGAATTTCAGATCATATTATTTGTAACTCTATTCTTGGTGTTGATACAGGTGCTTATACAGGATTTTTATATGTTTTTCAATATAGAGAAAAAATATATGAAATCTATGAAGAAATTTGTGGCGCACGTTTAACTACAAATATGGGTAGAATAGGTGGATTTGAAAGAGATTGGAGCCCAAAAGCATTCGAAAAACTTGATGCTTTTCTTGAAGAGTTTCCTGCTGTTTGGCAAGAATTTGAAAATCTTTTCACAAGAAATAGAATTTTTATCGATAGAACAGTTAATGTAGGTGCAATTACTGCTGAAAAAGCAATGGCTTATGGTTTTACTGGGCCAAATTTAAGAGCTGCGGGTGTAGATTATGATGTACGTGTTGCGCAACCTTATAGTTCTTACGAAGATTTTGAATTTGATGTTCCTGTTGGTAAATCTGGTGATACATATGATAGATTCTGTGTTAGAAATGCAGAGGTGTGGGAATCACTAAAAATCATTCGCCAAGCATTAGAAAAAATGCCTGCGGGTAATGAATTTACTGCAGATGTACCAGCATATCACTTGCCTCCAAAAGAAGATGTTTATCAGGATATGGAAGCTTTAATTTACCATTTCAAGATAGTTATGGGAGAAGTTCCGGTTCCAGTTGCAGAAGTATATCATCCAGTTGAAGGCGGTAATGGAGAATTAGGTTTTTATTTAATTACAGATGGAAGTAGAACACCATATAGATTGCATTTTAGAAGACCTTGTTTTATTTATTATCAGGCTTATCCAGAAATGATAAAAGGTTCAATGCTTTCTGATGCCATTGTAATATTATCTAGTTTAAATGTGATTGCGGGAGAATTAGACGCATAATAGTATGGAAAAAAATAATTACACACAGCAAATAAATATAACAGACGAATTAATGACTCGTATTAATGAGTTAATAAGTCATTATCCTGCTGATAAAAAGAAGTCTGCTTTAATACCTGTTTTACATGAAGTACAAGACGCTCATGAAAATTGGTTAAGTATAGAATTACAAAATAAAGTAGCCGAAATCCTAGAAATTAAGCCTATTGAAGTATATGAAGTAGTCACTTTTTATACCATGTTTAACACAAAACCTGTTGCAAAATTTATGTTTGAATTTTGTAGAACATCTTGTTGTGCAACACGTGGTGTGGAAGATTTAATGGATTATGCTTCTGAAAAATTAGGTGTAAAAGAAGGTGAAATTACTTCTGATGGATTGTTTCAATTTGTAGGCGTTGAATGTTTAGGCGCTTGCGGATATGCACCAATGTTACAATTAGGAGATTTCTATCATGAGAAATTATCAAAAGAAGCATTCAACCAACTTATTGATGATTGTAAAGCTGGTAAAATAACATTACACGATAAATAATACCATGGGAAGAAAAATATTATTAGGAAAAATTAATATTCCGGGTATCAAAACCTATGAAGTTTACCGTCAAAATGGTGGTTATGCCTCAGTGGAAAAAGCATTTAAAATGACTCCAGATGAAGTTACAGAAGAAGTAAAAACTTCTGGACTTAGAGGTCGTGGAGGCGCAGGATTCCCTGTTGGAATGAAATGGAGTTTTATTGATAAAAAATCAGGAAATCCTCGTCACTTAGTTTGTAATGCAGATGAGTCTGAGCCAGGAACATTCAAAGACCGTTATTTGATGGAATATATTCCACATCTTTTAATTGAAGGTATGATTACATCAAGTTATGCTTTAGGAGCAAACTTATCATACATATACATTAGAGGTGAATATATGTGGGTATATAAAACCTTAGAAAGAGCTATCAAAGAAGCTTATGCAGCAGGTTGGTTAGGTAAAAACATACAAGGTTCTGGATATGATTTAGACCTGCACGTACACTGTGGTGCTGGAGCATATATATGTGGAGAAGAAACAGCTTTAATCGAATCATTAGAAGGTAAACGAGGAAATCCACGTTTAAAACCACCTTTTCCAGCTGTTAAAGGATTGTGGCAAAACCCTACTGTAGTTAATAATGTGGAATCTATTGCGTCAGTGCCATGGATAGTATTAAATACAGGTACTGAATATGCAAAAATTGGGATTGAACGCTCAACAGGAACTAAATTAATTTCTGCATCTGGACATATTAAAAAACCAGGCGTTTATGAAATTGAATTAGGTGTTTCAGTTGAAGAATTCATAAATTCAGATGAATATTGTGGTGGTATGATAGACGATAGACCTTTAAAGGCTTTAGTTCCAGGAGGTTCATCGGTGCCAATTTTACCAGCACATTTAATTTATAAAACAGCTGCAGGAAATGATCGTTTGATGACTTACGAATCATTATCTGATGGTGGATTTGCAACAGGTTCTATGTTAGGTTCTGGAGGGTTTATTGTGTATAACGATACAACATGTATTGTTAGAAATACTTGGAATTTCTCTAGATTCTATCACCATGAAAGTTGTGGACAATGTACACCTTGTCGTGAAGGAACTGGTTGGTTAGAAAAAGTATTACACCGTATTGAGAACGGACACGGTCGCGAAGAAGACATCGAATTATTATTAAGTATTCAAAGCAAAATCGAAGGGAACACAATTTGTCCATTAGGTGATGCTGCTTCTTGGCCGGTAGCCGCAGCTATTCGTCATTTTAGAGAAGAATTTGAATATCATATTAGATTCCCTGAGAAAATTAAAAACAGAGATCACTTTGTGCATGAACCATTTGAAAAAGTGCGCCACTTAATAAAAAAAGAAACAGTTTAAAATAGTTTCAGGTTTCAAGTTTAAAATCCAATTTGGTAACATTGAATTTGAAACTAAACAAACAAAATAAAAAAATGAAAGTAACCATAGACGGACAAAGCGTAGAAGTAGAACCAGGAACAACCATCCTGCAAGCTGCACGTATGATTGGAGGCGAAAGTGTGCCACCAGCCATGTGTTATTATTCGAAATTAAAAGGTACTGGAGGAAAATGTCGTTGTTGCTTAGTGGAAGTAAGCAAAGGAAGTGAGGCAGATCCAAGACCAATGCCTAAATTGATGGCATCTTGTGTAACAGGTTGTATGGATGGAATGGAAGTGAATAGTAAAAATTCTGATAGAGTTACTGAAGCTAGAAAAGCGGTAACTGAGTTTTTATTGATTAATCACCCATTAGATTGTCCAGTGTGTGACCAAGCAGGAGAATGTAATTTACAAGATTTGAGTTTTGAACATGGTAAACCAGAAACTCGTTTTATAGAAGAAAAAAGAACATTTGAACCAGAAAATATTGGAGATAAAATCCAATTACACATGAATCGTTGTATTTTATGTCAACGTTGTGTGCAAGTGGCAGAACAATTAACCGATGACAGAGTTCATGGTGTTTTAAATCGTGGTGATCATGCCCAAATTTCAACATGTGTTTCTGCGGCTATTGATAATGAATTTTCTGGAAATATGATTGATGTTTGCCCTGTTGGAGCTTTAACGGATAAAACATTCCGATTCAAATCAAGAGTTTGGTTCAACAAACCTTTCAATGCGCATAGAGAATGTACAACACCTGGATGTTGTGGTAAAACTACACTTTGGATGTTTGGAAACGAAATTCAACGTGTAACAGGTAGAAAAGATCAATATGGAGAAGTTGAAGATTTTATCTGTAATACGTGTCGTTTTGACAAAAAAGAAGTTTCAGATTGGACTATTGAAGGACCTAAAAAGTTTGATAAAGATTCTGTAATTAATCAAAATAATTACACAAGAAAAACAGAAAAAGTAGTTATCAATACTGAAGAAAACATTTTACAAGGTAGAGAAGAAGACCGTAAGAAAATCAGTATGGCGGCTATTCCATTAAAAAATAATGACTCTAAATAAACAATGGATACGACTACATTTATAATAGAAAAAGGAACCATTATTGTCGTAGTTTTTGCTATAACAATGTTAATGGCAATGTATTCAACATGGGCAGAACGTAAGGTAGCCGCGTTTTTACAAGACCGTGTTGGGCCTAACCGTGCTGGTTGGGGTGGTTTATTACAACCGTTGGCAGATGGATTAAAATTATTTACTAAAGAAGAGTTTTTTCCAAATACACCTAATAAATTTTTATTTATCCTGGGTCCAGGAATTGCAATGAGTACTGCATTAATAACTAGTGCGGTAATTCCATGGGGAGATAAATTTCACATATTTGGAAAAGATGTTGTGCTTCAAGCAACAGATTTAGATGTGTCAATTTTATACATTTTTGGAGTACTATCAATTGGTGTTTATGGAATTATGATTGGAGCTTGGGCTTCAAATAATAAATATTCTTTAATGAGTGCCGTTCGTGCTTCTTCACAAATGATTTCTTATGAAGTTGCTATGGGATTAGCCATCATTTCAATTTTGATGATGACAGGTTCATTGAGTTTAAAAGAAATTACAATACAACAAGCTGAAATGAAATGGAATATTTTCTATCAACCATTAGCTTTTGTAATCTTTTTAGTTTGTTCATTTGCTGAAACAAATCGTACACCTTTTGATTTAGCAGAATGTGAATCAGAATTAATTGGAGGATACCATACTGAATATTCTTCAATGAAAATGGGATTTTATTTATTTGCAGAATATGCAAATATGTTTATTTCAGCAACAATATTATCAGTTGTATTTTTAGGAGGTTATAACTATCCAGGAATGGAATGGGCAGAGCAAAATTGGGGTGTAAATATTGCAAACATAATTGCAATTGCAGTCTTATTTGCTAAAATCTGTTTCTTTATCTTTTTCTATATGTGGATTAGATGGACAATACCTCGTTTTAGATACGATCAATTAATGAATTTAGGTTGGAAAATATTAATTCCATTAGCTGTTTTAAATATTATTTTAACAGGAATTGTAATGGTTTTATTTAATTAGGAAAAAATGGCAGTAGAACAAATATCATTATCTGGAAGAAAAAAAGTGGTTTCTAATAAAGAAATGACTTTTATCGAAAAAATATATTTGCTTACCATTTTGAAAGGGTTGTGGATTACATTGAAACACCTTTTTAGAAGAAAAGTAACTATCAAATATCCTGAAGAAATAAGAGAAATGAGTCCAGTTTATCGTGGACAGCATATGCTTATGCGTGATGACGAAGGTAGAGAACGATGCACTGCTTGTGGATTATGTGCTTTATCATGCCCTGCAGAAGCAATTACGATGAAAGCTGAAGAGCGTAAACCGGAAGAAAAGCATTTATATCGCGAGGAAAAATATGCTTCTATATATGAAATAAATATGCTTCGTTGTATTTTTTGTGGATTGTGTGAAGAAGCTTGTCCTAAAGAAGCTATCTTTTTAACTAAATCTAAAAAAATTGCAAATGCTGATTATAGTAGAGAAGATTTTATTTTTGGTAAAGATAAATTAGTGATGCCTTTAGAAATGGCAATTAATAATACAAAATCTAATACCGCAAATTAATTATGTTAGAAATAGTTTTTTATATATTATCTGCAATTACACTTGGAACCGCTTTTTTGACTGTTTATAGCAAAAATCCAATCCATAGCGCAATTTATTTAGTAGTCAGCTTTTTTTCAATAGCAGGGCACTATTTATTATTTAATGCTCAATTTTTAGCAATGGTGCATATCATCGTTTATGCTGGAGCTATTATGGTTTTATTGCTTTTTACATTGATGCTTATGAATTTAAACAAAGAAGACGAAGTTTCTAAGCCAATTTATATCAAATTTGCAGCTGTTTTCTCTGCTGGAATCTTAGCATTAGTTTTAATTTCAGCTTTAAAAACTGCTCAACCTGAAATGATTGAATATGTTTCTTCTAATGAGGATTATCAATCTATAAAAGTATTAGGAAAAGTCTTGCTTAACGAGTATATGGTTCCGTTTGAATTTGCTTCGGTTTTACTTTTAGTATCAATGATTGGAGCCGTTTTAATTTCTAAAAAAGAAGAAAAAATATAAGTTATGCAAAGTATTTTAGAACAAGTAGGGATTGGAAATTATATTATTTTATCAGCATTACTATTCTGTATTGGTGCTTTTGGAATTTTATATAGAAGAAATGCCATCATCATGTTTATGTCTATAGAAATAATGCTAAATGCTGTTAATTTATTATTAGTTGCATTTTCAACTTACCACCAAGATGCTTCTGGACAAGTGTTTGTGTTTTTTACAATGGCGGTGGCTGCAGCTGAAGTAGCTGTAGGTTTAGCAATTTTAGTTTCTATTTACAGAAACATTGGAAATATTGATATCGATAATTTAAAAAATTTAAAAGGATAATTCCTTATGAATACAACTAGTTTAATAGTATTACTTTTTGCTCCGCTAATTGGTTTTTTAATCAATGTGTTTTTTGGAAGAAAAATGAGTAAAAACCTTTCTGGTGTTGTAGGAACAGCGTCAGTTTTGCTTTCGTTTGTGATTACATTGTTGCTTTTTTTCAGTGTAAAACAACCTATAACGCTTCATTTATCTGAATGGTTTTCAATAGGGAAATTAGCCGTAAATTTTGATTTTGTTTTTGACCAACTATCTATCTTGTGGTTGTTGTTTGTAACAGGAATTGGGACGTTAATTCATATTTACTCAATTAGTTACATGCATGATGATGAAAATATGTATAAGTTTTTTGCTTATCTAAATTTGTTCATTTTCTTCATGATTACTTTGGTTGCGGGAAGCAATCTTTTAATTATGTTCATCGGATGGGAAGGTGTAGGTTTGTGTTCTTATTTATTAATCGGATTCTGGTATAAAAATCAAGATTATAATGATGCTGCTAAAAAAGCATTCATTATGAATAGAATAGGAGATTTAGGATTCTTAATCGGAATTTTTATTTTAGGTTTTGCTACAAATACACTTGAATTTTCTGGAATTCAGCAGGCAATTGATGTAGATGGAGTTGTTTCAACATCTGGTTGGTACTCAATTGCAGCGTTTTGTTTGTTTGTTGGTGCTTGTGGAAAATCAGCTCAATTGCCACTTTATACTTGGTTGCCAGATGCAATGGCTGGTCCAACACCTGTTTCTGCCTTAATTCACGCAGCTACAATGGTTACGGCTGGTATTTTTATGATTACTCGTATGAATTTCTTGTTTGATATTGCTCCAATTGTTCAAAATATTATTGCAGTAGTTGGAGTTACTACAGCTTTAGTTGCCGCATCTATTGGATTAGTTCAAAACGATATTAAAAAAGTATTAGCTTATTCAACAGTTTCACAACTTGGTTTAATGTTCTTAGCTTTAGGATTAGGAGCTTATCAAGTTGCTGTTTTCCACGTTATCACGCATGCTTTCTTTAAAGCTTGTTTATTCTTAGGTTCGGGTTCGGTAATTCATGCTTTACATGGCGAACAGGATATGAGAAAAATGGGTGGTTTAAGAGGAAGTATGAAAATTACTTATATTACCTTTTTAATTGCAACACTTGCGATTGCTGGATTGCCTCCGTTTGCAGGATTTTGGTCTAAAGACGAAATTTTATTAACCGCTTTTCATGAAAACAAAGTGTTATGGGTTTTAGCAACAATTGCTTCTATCATGACTGCTTTTTACATGTTTAGATTATTATACCTTACATTCTTTAATGAATTTAGAGGAACTGAAGAACAGAAAAAACATTTACACGAAAGCCCAAGTTTAATAACTTTCCCGTTAATAGTTTTAGCAGTATTATCAGCGTTAGGCGGATTAATTAGTTTGCCTTTTGGAAATAGTTGGTTGAATCATTATTTAATGCCAATTTTTGCTCACAAAGAGCATGCTGAGCATCATTTAGGAGCTACTGAATATGGCTTAATGGCTTTTGCGGTTTTAGGTGCGTTAATTGGGATAGGGATAGCTTATAATCTTTACATGAAGAAAAAAGAAGTTCCAACATCTGATGAAGTTCAAGGATTACACAAAGTGCTTTCAAACAAATATTATATTGATGAGATTTATATGGCAATCATTGTTACTCCAATATATGGATTAGCAAGTTTTTCTAAAAATTTCATCGAAAAGTATATTTCTAAATCTGTTTTTGGTTTAGGGAATGTAGTTTCAGTTTTATCAATACAAGGTAAAAAAGTACAAAACGGAAATGTTGGTTTTTATCTTTTTGCATTTGTATTTAGCATTAGCGCGTTTTTAATTTATTTATTTCTTATCCGATAATTTGATATTATGAACATAAGTATCGTATTAATTTTATTATTAGCTGGAGCAGCTTTCACTTTTTTTGCAGGAAATAAATTTGCATCAAAAATCGCTTTACTTGTTAGCGTTGCTTCTTTTGTATTCACATTATATGCACTTAATTTGTATCTTAACGGAGCAGATTTAAGTTGTAAATCTATTTGGATTCAAAATCCTAAAATTTATTTTTCATTAGCTGTTGATGGTTTGTCATTAGCGATGTTGTTACTAACTACAGGATTATTGCCATTAATTATTTTGTCGGGATGGGTTACAAAATTTGAAAATGAAAAAGCAATTTATAGTTTAGTATTATTCATGGCATTTGCTATGGCAGGAACTTTTTTAGCAGCGGATGGTTTGTTATATTATGTTTTTTGGGAATTAGCACTTATTCCAATATACTTTATTGCTTTATTATGGGGTAATGGTTCTTTAGAAGAACGTAAAAATGCAATTTTGAAATTCTTTATATATACTTTTGGAGGTTCTTTATTTATGCTTGTTGCCTTTGTTTATTTGTATCAAAAAGCAGGAAGTTTAGAAATCGAAAGTTTATATGCTTTGGCTTTAACTGAAACTGAAAAAACTTGGCTTTTCTTAGCGTTTTTCTTAGCATATGCAATTAAAATCCCTTTGATTCCTTTTCATACATGGCAGGCTAACACTTATAGTAAAGCTCCAGCAATTGGAACAATGCTTTTATCTGGGATTATGCTAAAAATGGGATTGTACAGTGTGTTGAGATGGCAATTACCAATAACGGATACTGCTGCAAAAGAATTCATGCCTTACATATTAGGAGTTTCAATTGCTGGAGTAATCTATGGAGCAGTATTAACGTTGAGACAAAAAAACCTAAAAAAATTATTAGCATATTCTTCGCTTTCTCACGTAGGATTAATTGCTGCAGGTTTATATTCATTAACAATTGAAGGATTTCAAGGAGCAGTTTTGCAAATGCTTTCTCATGGATTGGTAATTGTAGGATTGTTTTTTGTATCAGAAATTATTTTCAACAGATGGAATACTTACACTATTTCTGAAATGGGTGGAATTCGCTCTCAAGCAACAAAATTTGCTTCATTTTTTATGATTTTAGTTCTAGCTTCTGTTGCGATGCCTACTACTTTTAACTTTGTTGGTGAGTTTACAATATTGTACAGTTTATATAATGTAAATATTGGTTTTGCTATTGTAGCAGGTACAACTATTATTTTAGGAGCATTTTATATGTTAAGAATGTATCAGCAAACAATGTTAGGTGAAACAAATACAAAAGTTTTTGCAGATGTTACCATTGTTGAAGGTTTGGTTTTACTTGTTATTGTTGTATTAGTATTTTTCTTTGGATTATACCCAAAACCAATAATTGAGTTAATTACACCAAGTTTACAAAATATTTTAAATCAAATTAATTAAGAAAGTCAATTAAGAATGAATACATTAATAGCTATAGTAGGTTTAGGAGTTTTTTGCTTAGTAGCAGAGATTTTTAACTTTAGAAAAGCCATCATTCCAGTAAGTGTTATTGCTTTACTTGCTTTATTTGGTTTAACCATTACAGATAATTTGCCACAAGTAGCAGGAGATTATAGCAATATGATTGAAGAAACTAGTTTTTCTAAAACATTTTCTTCTTTATTTATTTTACTTACAGCATTATTGTTGGTTTTAAGTAATAATGTTTATAAGAATACTTCTAAAATATCGGATTTTATTTCTATTAAAATATTTATGCTTTCAGGAGCAATTGCTATGGTTAGTTTTAATAATATGGCCATGTTTTTTCTTGGTATAGAAGTGCTTTCTATTGCCTTGTATGTTTTAGCAGGAAGTCATAGACTTGATATTAGAAGTAACGAAGCAGGTATGAAATACTTTTTAATGGGGTCATTTGCTTCAGGAATTTTACTTTTTGGAATTGCTATGTTGTATGGTGCAACAGGAACTTTTGATGTGCCAACTTTATATGATGCTTCAATTTCTGCAAATACAGAGTACTGGTTTTATATTGGAGTTATTTTAATTACAATAGGTATGTTGTTCAAAATTGCAGCTGTACCTTTCCATTTTTGGGCTCCAGATGTTTATGAAGGCGCGCCATTAATTGTTACTGCATTTATGAGCACATTTGCCAAAGTTGTTGCAATGGCAGCTTTCTTTAAATTAATAACCATTTTAAATAGTTACATGGCTTATAGTTATGAAATTGTGATATTGGTTATTTCGATACTTTCTATGACTATTGGTAACATTATGGCATTACGTCAAAATAGTGTTAAACGTATATTAGCTTTTTCAGGAATTTCTCACGCAGGATTCTTGTTAATGACGTTGTTAAATATTGGAGCAGCGGCTAATAATTTATTGTATTATTCAGCTTCTTATGCTTTAGCAGGTGTTGCTGCATTTTCAGTTTTAATTTATGTGTGTAAAAATGAAGATGATGATAAAATTGATAATTTCAATGGTTTGGCTAAAAGAAATCCTTTGATGGCGGTTATCATGTCGTTAGCATTATTATCAATGGCTGGAATTCCTATTTTAAGCGGTTTTTTCGCAAAATTATTCTTATTAAATCAAGTTATTTCTGCTGGTTTCTTAGTGTTGGCTATTGTGGCTATTGTAAATTCTATGATTAGTGTTTATTACTATTTTAGAGTTATCCTTGCAATGTACACTAAAGACTCTGTGAAACAAGAAGTTGAACACGGTAGTGAATTTTATATTGTTGGAATAGTAGCAGCAGTATTGTTAATTGTGTTAGGGTTATTTCCAGATACAATTCTACATTTAATATAATTTTTATATAGATACAACAACGCTAACTGCGTTGCCACCAAAGCCTACAGCATTTACTAAAATCTTTTTTAGAGGTGTTGTAGGTTTTTTATTTGGATAAAACGGACTTTCAATTAAGGTGTTGTTTTGTAGCATCAGAATTGCCAATTCAAGACTTAACATTCCCGAAGAACCAAAAGTATGCCCGATTTTCCATTTATTAGTAGTCAATAATGGAATGTTATTTCCAAATACTTTTTCAATAGCTCTAAATTCTGATTGATCACCTTTAATAGTTCCAGGAGCATGCATTACAATTGCATCTATTTCATTTAAATTGATTCCTTCAATTGCCATTAACATAGATTTTTGAAAACATTCTGCTTCTGTAGAAATTGAAACATTGTGTTCTAATATTTCAGTAGCGTAGCCAATTCCTTCGATGTATGCAATGGCATTTTCTTTCACTCCATTTTCTATACAGATAACTGCTGCTCCTTCTCCAATTACTAGAGTATTTTGTTTTTTAGATAAGTTTAAGGCTTGACAAGGGAATTCACTTTCGTTTTTTGAATAAATTCCTAATGCTTGCATTTGTGCAATTGTAAAAGGTGTCAATGGAGCTTCTGTGCCGCCGACTAAGAATTTATCCACCATTCCAGCTTGTAGCCAGGCAATACCATTTAAAAGCGCGTGTAGTGAAGTTGAACAAGTGATTGAATGAGAAACTTCGGGGCCTTTTACTTGTAAATCGTGAGAAACCCAACTTGATAGGTTGCCAAGTGTTGTAGTTGGCGAAGCTAATGTGCTTACTTTATCTGTTTTAATAAATTCTTCGTGGTGTTTTTCAAACAATTCTGTAGCTCCTCTTGAGGAACCTATATTGATGCCAAAAAAATCTGCTTTTGTCCATTTTGCAGTTGCAACTGCTTTTCTTGAAATCAATATTGCAAATAAAACCGAATTATCTAAGTTTTTATATTTATTGTCGGAATTTCTTAATCGTGTGATTTCATCTGCTACTTCAATAGGAATAGACGCAACTAAAACATCTTGATGGTTTATGCATTTTTTTTGGATACAACTCTTTTTTTGGTTGTAATTTTTCCATATCGAATCAATTTCTGAACCTAATGTAGAAATGGAAGCAAAACCAGTTATGGCAATTTTTGTTTTCAAGGTATTGGGGAATTATAACTATAAATTACAATTGAATTTGTCTTTCAATTTGTTGGTCTAATGAAATAAAAGTTTCTGTTCTAGAAACACCATCAATAGGTTGTATTTTTTTATTTAGTAATTGCATTAAATGTTCGTTGTCTTTACAAATAATTTTTATTAAAATGCTCCAATTTCCTGTAGTATAATGACATTCAAGTACTTCGGGGATTTTTTTTAATTCTTTAACTACTTCCGGATTGCTTGATGCTTTTTCTAAATAAATCCCTATGAATGCAGCAGTGCTATAGCCTAAAACTTTGGTGTCAACCACAAATTTAGAGCCTGAAATAACACCTGCTTGTTCTAATTTTCTCAATCGTTGATGAATTGCCGCTCCCGAAATCCCAATTTTATTTGCAATTTGCAGAATAGGTTTGCGAGCATCTTCCATTAAATCACGAAGAATTTCTTTGTCAATTCCGTCAATTTCAATCTGTAGCTGATTTATTTTCATTTTAACTTATTTGAAAGTAAAAGTACAAAATTAGTTATAATTGAAACAAAAAAATCCGATTTCAATTAAAATCGGATTTTATAACAAGATTTAAAAATTAATTCTTCACATTCAAAGGATTGTAGCCTAAATAAGGAGCTTCAGTTTCCTTGAATAGTACACCATAACTTTCTAATTCTTTTAGAATTGGAGTGTAAACTTCTTTTGTAATTGGTAATTGAACTCCAGGGGTTGAGATTTCTTTATTTAAAATTTTTAAGGTTGCAATAGCGACAGGTAATCCAACAGTTTTTGCCATAGCAGTATAAGTTTGGTCGTCACCAATGCAAACCATTGTAGAATCAATTTGTTTCTTTTCACCATTTAATTCATAGCCAAATTTATGATACATTACAATCATGTCTTTATCGTTTGGTTGTAATGCCCATTTTTCTGCTAATATTTTTTCTAATATTTGTGCTGGAGTTGCTTTAACTAATCCTACTTTTTTATCAGCATTAAATAAATCTAATTCAACTAACTTGTCCCAAATAATATCGTCTTGGTCAATTTTTTGAGCATGACGCAATTTGATTTCTACAGTGTCTGTTGGATGATAAGGTAAGAATGAATTCGTAAATTCACGATAGGTCATTTCTTCCGAATTATCAATAATATATGAATCATCTGTCATTCCAAGTTGTACTAAAATATCCCATGCTCTAGAATATCCTACACGTCTAATTGTTCCGCGATAACAAGTTAAAGCATTGTCTAAGCCATAAACGCTTCTGTATTTTAAAGAATCTCTGTTAGCATAAGCTTCAAATCTTCCATAACCTTCAACCTCTAGAAATTCAGTTCTTCTAAATAATTTTGAGTATGGAATGTACTTGTAAGTTCCTTCTTGAATAAATTTTGCAGCTCCACCTTGTCCTGCCAACACAACATTTCTTGGATTCCAAGTAAATTTATAATTCCATAAATTAGTATCGCTTTCTGGGGCAACTAATCCGCCACAAAATGATTCAAATAAGATTATATTTCCACCTTTGTCTCTAATTTCATCCAACACTTTCATGGCACTCATGTGATCAATCCCTGGATCAAGACCAATTTCGTTCATGAAAACTAAATTATTTTCTTTAGCAGCAGCGTCTAATTCTTGCATTGCATTGCTGATGTATGATGCAGTTACCATATGTTTTTTATAGACAACACAATCTTTAGCAACTTCTAAATGCAAATGAGCAGGTAACATTGAGACAACTATATCAGCTTTTTGAATTTCGGCTTTGCGTTGGGTTTCATTAAAGATGTCAAACGCAATTGCTGTAGCATTTTTGTGATTGCTAGTTTTTTGCTTCGCTAAATCTTCTGATAAATCGCCAATAGTAACATGGAGATTTTCCTTTTCAGAATGATCTAACAAATATTTTATAAGCGATGAAGCAGAACGACCTGCTCCAATGACTAAGACATGTCTCATTTTGTGTGTATTGTGGAAATATCACACGAAGATAATAAAATGTTATATTTATAAAAATAATTTCCCTATTTAAGTTATAATTTAACATTAAAACTTTTGCTATCTTTGGTCGAAAATTTTAAATAATGGACAAGAAAATTCTTTTAGTGGCAGCTTTCTTAGGGCTTTCGGCAATAATTTTAGGTGCTTTTGGAGCCCATGCTTTAAAAAAAGTGCTTTCTGTAGAACAATTACAATCTTTTGAGGTGGGTGTGCGTTATCAAATGTATCACGCTTTGTTTTTATTGTTTATTGCAGTGTTCACTTTTTTAAGCGAAAAAGAACGTTTGGTGATTTTTTGGTTAACAATAATTGGGGTGTTGTTTTTTTCAGGATCTATCTATTTATTATCTACAAATGGGGTTACAAATTTAAAAACTAAATTTTTAGGACCTATTACACCAATAGGAGGAATGTTCTTGATTTCGGCTTGGAGCTATTTATTTTACTCGGTTTTAAGTAAAAAATAATAAATTAAAACGCTATCTGAAATTAAATTTATAATTTTGCACTTTATTAAATACACAACATAACAAACAATTTATGGATACGAATGCCCAAATTACGAAATCGATTTCGTTGGAAAAATACGGAATCGTTAATGTATCAGAAATAATCTACAATCCTTCTTATGAGTTTTTATATAATGAAGAATTAAATCCAGCTTTAGAAGGTTTCGAAAGAGGTCAATTATCTGAACTTGGAGCAGTAAATGTGATGACAGGAGAGTTTACCGGTCGTTCTCCTAAAGATAAATATATAGTAAAAGACAGCGTTACAGAAAATACTGTTTGGTGGAACTCAGATAAAGCGGCAAATGATAATAAACCAATCTCTCAAACTACTTGGAATGCTTTAAAAGAAACTACAGTAAAACAACTTTCAGGTAAAAGATTGTTTGTAGTAGATGCTTTTTGTGGTGCGAATGAAGATACAAGATTAAAAGTTCGTTTCATTATGGAGGTTGCTTGGCAAGCACATTTTGTAAAAAATATGTTTATTCGTCCAACTGAAGCAGAATTAGAAAATTTTGGGGAGCCAGATTTTATTGTAATGAATGGTTCAAAAACAAGTTTCAAAGATTATGCAGCACACGGATTAAATTCTGAAGTATATGTAGCTTTTAATTTGACGGAAAAAATTCAATTAATTGGCGGAACTTGGTATGGAGGTGAAATGAAGAAAGGATTGTTCTCGATGATGAATTATTATTTACCATTGAAAGGAATGGCTTCAATGCACTGTTCTGCTAACAAAGGAAAAGATGGAGATGTTGCTGTTTTCTTCGGATTATCTGGAACAGGAAAAACTACTTTGTCAACTGATCCAAAACGCGAGTTAATTGGAGACGATGAGCATGGTTGGGATAACGATGGTGTTTTCAACTTTGAAGGTGGTTGTTATGCAAAAACTATCGATTTAAGTGCGGCAAATGAGCCAGATATTTATGGTGCAATCAAAAAAGATGCATTATTAGAAAATGTTACAGTTGATGCCAACGGAAAAATCGATTTTAAAGATGGTTCGGTTACTCAAAACACACGTGTTTCATATCCAATTTATCATATAGAAAATATTGTAAGACCAGTTTCTAAAGCAGGTCATGCTACTAAAGTTATTTTCTTAACAGCAGACGCATTCGGAGTAATGCCTCCGGTTTCAAAATTAACTCCTGAGCAAACAAAATATTACTTCTTATCTGGATTTACAGCTAAATTAGCAGGAACTGAAAGAGGAGTAACACAACCAGAACCAACATTTTCTGCTTGTTTTGGAAAAGCATTTTTATCATTACATCCAACCAAATATGGTGAAGAATTAGTAAAGAAAATGGAGCAGCACAATGCTACTGCTTACATGGTAAACACAGGATGGAATGGTACAGGAAAACGTATTTCTATTAAAGATACTCGTGCTATTATAGATGCTATTTTGGACGGTTCAATAGAAAATGCTGACACAAAAGTAATTCCAGTATTTAATTTTGAAGTTCCTACTGCTTTACATGATGTAAATCCTGCAATTTTAGATCCTAGAGATACTTATGCCGATGCTTCAGAATGGAATGCTAAGGCCGCTGATTTAGCTTCTAGATTCATTAAAAATTTCGTTCAATATACAGATAACGAAGAAGGTAACAACCTTGTTGCTGCAGGTCCGCAATTAGGATAAAGATTTGCCAATTCACAAAAAAGTCCCGATTTTTTCGGGACTTTTTTGTGCGATAAAGTTGTAAAAAAAATCCCAAACTCTATTTGAATTTGGGATTTTATATCTTGAAAGAAAATATTATTTTCCTTTATTTACTTCAGCAACATATTTTTCTAAAGCACCTGTCATTGATGGTGTTCCTGGGCTTGGAGCCATAATATCTACACGTAATCCATGCTCTAATGCTTCTTTTTGTGTGGTGCTTCCAAACACAGCAATTCGGGTGTTATTTTGTTTAAAATCTGGAAAATTTTTGAACAAAGATTTAATCCCGGTAGGGCTAAAAAATGCTAATATGTCGTAATAAACATCTTTTAAATCTGACAAATCACTCATTACTGTTCTGTAAAAAGTACCTTTAGTCCAATCAACTTTTAACGCATCAAGTGTTGGAGGTACATCTGCATTTAATTGATCAGAAGAAGGTAATAAGAATTTTTCGTCCTTGTATTTTTTAATCAAAGGAGATAAATCTGCAAAGTCTTTCTGACCGACATAAATTTTTCTTTTTCTGTACACCACATAACGTTGTAAGTAGAAAGCCACAGCTTCAGACTGACAAAAATATTTTAAATCTTCAGGAACTTTATAACGCATTTCCTCAGCCACTCTAAAAAAGTGGTCAACCGAATTTCTGCTAGTTAATATAATAGCAGTGAAGTTATTTAAATCGATTTTCTGAGCTCTTACTTCTTTAGCAGGAACACCTTCAACATGTATGAAGGGTCTAAAATCAACTTTTACTTTAAGTTTATTTTGTAGCTCAAAATAAGGAGAATTTTCTACTTTAGGCTCTGGTTGTGAAACTAAAATTGTTTTCACTTTCAAATTTGACATATTTCTCTCTAATTTTTTGTAAACCAATTATAAATGAAATAGTAAGGCGCTATTTCAAGGGTGCAAAGATATAAAATAAAATAAAATATTTTACGTATCAGTAAATTTTGATATAATTTCAATGCAACTATGTATGTAACAATGTTTATTGCAAATAATGCAAAAAGTAATACCCAAAAAAACAAATCTGAATCTATTGGATTGTAAAAAAGAATAATATTGATAGGTAAAAGTATAAAACCAAAGTAAGTTCGGTAGTTTGCTTTTAACAAATTAAATTGTTCAGTAAATTCTTCTATTTTAAATGCAGTAGCGATAATTTTTTCTATTAAATACTTTGATAGTATAAATACAGTTAAAAAAGTTAAAATCTGAACATAAATAATAATATTATTTTTTTCAGCTTTGTCAAATTGAGTCAAAACTAACAAAGTAAAAAAAGAGAATGATAGTAATTGTAAAACAAACATTGATACTGTAAAACCATTCATCAAGTTGCTACTATCTCTATATATTTTTGTGTATTTGTCAGAATAGGCTAAACGCACAAATTCTGAAAAACGAATAGACGAAACGGTTTTGTTTACGGCAATGATACCAATGCATATAACAAACAAGATAGTTGCCCAGTCTTTGCTTTCGATTATTCGATCATGTAATTGTATAGTCAGCATATTGATTGCAAAATTACAAAAATTACACTTAATATGATTATTATAAAATTATTAAGAATTATCCACTAGAAATAGCTTATTTTTGCATCAAAATATAATTCACTAGTATGGCTAAAAGCGTTGTCATAATCCCTACTTATAACGAAATTGAAAATATTGAAGCAATAATAAATGCTGTTTTTGCTTTACCTACCACTTTTCATGTTTTAATTGTGGATGATAATTCTCCTGACGGAACGGCTATTAAAGTTAAAGAACTTCAAAAGCAATTTGAAAATCAATTGTTTTTAGAGATTAGAACCAAAAAAGCAGGGCTTGGAACGGCTTATGTGCACGGTTTTAAATGGGCACTTTCACATGAATATGATTATATTTTTGAAATGGATGCCGATTTTTCACACAATCCTAATGATTTAGAAAAATTATTAGCAGCTTGTGAAAATGGTGCAGATGTTGCAATTGGATCAAGATATTCAAATGGAGTCAATGTTGTCAATTGGCCTTTAAGCCGTGTGTTATTGTCTTACTTTGCCTCGGTTTATGTTCGAATGATTACCGGAATGAAAATTGCTGATGCAACAGCTGGATTTAAATGTTACAGAAGAGTTGTTTTAGAAAAAATAAATCTTGACAGGATAAAATTTGTAGGTTATGCTTTTCAAATAGAGATGAAATACCGCGCTTTTGTCAATAAATTCAATATTGTTGAAGTGCCAATCATATTCACAGATAGAACAAAAGGTCAGTCAAAAATGAGCGGCGGAATTATTCGTGAAGCTGTTGTTGGAGTAATTATGTTAAGATTACGAAAAATATTTAATAAATTATAATGAATACTTATTTAATTAGAAATGCCAAAATTGTAAACGAAGGTGCTGTTTTTGAAGGTGATATATTAATTGAAGATGAATTCATTAAAGAGATTGCCGAAAAAATAAGTCCAAAATCGTCAAATTGTGTGATTATTGATGCAGAAGGAAGCTATGTGATGCCAGGAGCAATTGACGATCAAGTGCATTTTAGAGAGCCTGGTCTAACACACAAAGGAACTATTGAAACTGAAAGTAGAGCAGCCGTAGCTGGTGGAATTACTTCGTTTATAGAACAACCTAATACAGTTCCAAATGCAGTAACACAAGAACTTTTAGAGGATAAATATCAAATAGCTTCTCAAACATCATACGCTAATTATTCGTTTATGATGGGAGGAACAAATGATAATTTGGAAGAAGTTTTAAAAACTAATCCGCGCAATGTTGCTGGAATTAAATTGTTTTTAGGTTCTTCAACTGGAAATATGTTGGTGGATAATCAAGAAGTTTTAGAAAAGATTTTTTCATCAACTAAAATGCTGATAGCTGTTCATTGTGAAGATGAAGCAACAATTAAAGCCAATTTAGAAAAATATAAAGAAGAATATGGTGAAGATATTCCAGTGAAATATCATCATCTAATACGTAGCGCAGAAGCTTGCTATTTATCTTCTTCAAAAGCCATTGAATTAGCAAAAAAAACTGGAGCAAGATTGCATGTTTTTCATTTGTCAACTGCAAAAGAAATGGATTTATTTACCAATAAAATTCCATTAGAAGAAAAACAAATTACAGCCGAAGTTTGTGTACATCATTTGTGGTTTACAGATGCAGATTATGACGCAAAAGGTTCTTTGATAAAATGGAATCCTGCAGTTAAAACACAAGAAGATAAAGATGCATTGTGGAAAGCATTATTAGATGATAGAATTGATGTTATTGCAACAGATCATGCGCCACATACATTGGAGGAAAAAATAAATTCTTATACAACCTGTCCTTCTGGTGGGCCGTTGGTGCAACACGCAGTTGTAGCCATGTTTGAAGCACATCATCAAGGAAAAATTTCGGTAGAAAAAATTGTAGAAAAAATGTGTCACAATCCAGCAAAAATTTTCAAAATCGAAAAGCGCGGATTCATTAGAGAAGGATATTTTGCTGATATTGCTATTGTGAATGCATATTTGCCTTGGAATGTGAAGAAAGAAAATATTTTATACAAGTGTGGTTGGTCTCCTTTTGAAGGTTATAATTTTAAATCGAGAGTAACGCATACTTTTGTAAATGGGAAGTTAGTATATGCTAATGGTAAAGTTAAAGAAGCAAAAGTAGGACAACGTTTATTATTTGAAAGAGCAATATAAATGAAAAAGTTTGTAGTATTATTTTTTGGAATTATCAGTATTTCATGTTCAAATAATCCTGTGCCAAAACCGGATAATTTATTGGATGATGAAGTAATGACTGATATTTTATTTGACATTGCTATTTTGCAAGCAGCTGATGGTTCTATGCCTTTTAGATTGACTGAAAAAAATATAAAAATAAATACATATATTTATAAAAAATATGAAATAGATAGTACAACTTACTATCAAAATCAGCGTTATTATGCGGCTGATTCGCGCAAGTATAAAAAAATGTATCAGGAAGTTTTGGATCGTTTAGATAAAGCAAAAACTGAAAACGATTCTATTTTACCTGAAGGAAAAGAGAGACTTAAATAACTGTTTTTAGAAAAGTTTCTTTCTTTTGAAAAGAAATTGATATTGCATTTTCAATTTTTTGAGTATCATATTGGTCAATAGCGTGAGAAGAAGCGGCGGTTGATTTTGTTAGCTTTCTTTTACTATTTGTCAAAGTTGCTCGCAACCAATCAAGTCGCCAGCCAATTGAGGTAATGGTTTTTGAAGCGTAAATAAACGGCTTTTTGGTGTTTAATAATGTAGCGATGTAGAAAAATAAATCTTTGTAAGTACAGTTTTCACCAACTAAAGTATAACGTTCCCCTGAAATTTTGCTTTTCATCAAAGTAATCATGCATTTTGTGACATCTTCTACAGCTACAATTCCAATAACACCATCTGTATAAAAAGGTATTTTATTTTTTACCCATTGAATAAAAAGATCGCTTCCTAAATTCGAAAAGCCATATCCAAAAATCACTCCCGGATTTACAATTACAATATCTAATCCTTCTTGAAAACCACGCCATACTTCCATTTCTGCGCCATATTTTGTAATAGCGTAATCACTATGCTGTTTTTCGGTATTCCATTCTGTTTCTTCGGTGATTAAATGCTCAGTTTCCTTGGTGTCGCCAAGCGCTGCAATTGAGCTGACATGACATAATTTCTTTATTTTGAAATCAATACAACAATTTACAATATTTGCAGTACCTTCAATATTGATTTTTCTTAGATTTTCTTCATCTTTAGGTTCAAATGACACTAAAGCTGCACAATGATATACATGAGTTACATTCTCAAAGGCTTTTTCAAGAGTAGGAATATCAGTAACATCACCTTTTACCCATTTGATTTTATCAAAAAGCTCCATTTTATTGTAGAAAGCGAAAACATGTCTCACTTTTTCGATTTGTTTTTCAGAACGATATAATGCTTTTACTGCCTCATTTTCTTGAAGAAGTTTAACCAATAAATGCGAACCTACTAAACCTGTTGCTCCTGTGACTAAAATCATGGAGTAAAAATAGCAAATCTTTTTAAAAACGCACTAATTTTTAAACCTTCAAACTTTTAAACTTTTAAACTAAAAGTTATCTTTGCCAAAATTAAATCACAAAATGAAGAATTTAGTAGAAGAATTACGTTGGAGAGGTTTGTTTCATGATATGATGCCTGGAACAGAAGAACAATTACTAAAAGAAGCTACCACAGCTTATATTGGTTTTGATCCAACGGCAGACTCTTTACATATTGGAAGTTTAGTGCAAATTATTCTATTAATGCACTTAAGAAAATCGGGTCATAAAGCCATTGCATTAGTAGGAGGAGCAACAGGTATGATTGGTGATCCTTCTGGAAAATCTAACGAAAGAAATTTGTTAGATGAAGCGACTTTAAATCATAATGTAGAAGGAATTAAGCGTGTTTTATCTCGTTTTTTAGATTTTGATGCAAAAGATGAAAATGCTCCAATTCTAGTAAATAATTACGATTGGATGAAAGATTTTTCATTCATTGATTTTGCTCGTGATATTGGAAAACGCATCACCGTAAACTACATGATGTCTAAAGACTCTGTAAAAAAACGTTTAAGCGGAGAAGAAGGTGCAGAAGGAATGAGTTTTACTGAATTTACGTATCAATTAATTCAAGGCTACGATTTTTATCATTTGAATAAGCACTATAATTGTTTGCTTCAAATGGGAGGAAGCGACCAATGGGGAAACATTACTACTGGTACAGAATTGGTAAGAAGAATGAATGTCGGTAACGATGAGAAATCGAAAGCATACGCATTAACAACGCCATTAATCACAAAAGCAGATGGTTCTAAATTCGGGAAATCGGAAGGTGGAAATGTTTGGTTAGATGCTGATAAAACTTCGGTTTATAAATTTTATCAATTTTGGTTGAATGCTACCGATGTTGATGCTGAAAAATACATTAAAATTTTCACATTCTTAGACAAAGAAACAATTGAAAAATTAATTGCAGAACATAACGAAGCACCTCATTTAAGAGTTTTACAAAAACGTTTAGCTGAAGAAATTACCGTAATGGTGCATTCAAGAGAAGATTTGGAAAATGCTATTGCGGCTTCAAATGCTTTTTTTAGTCCGTCGATGGATGAATTGAAAAAGTTAGATGAAAAAACGTTTTTAGAAGTTTTTGATGGTGTTCCTCAAGCTGAGATTTCTATGAATGATTTGAACACAGGTTTGGATATGATTGCAGCTTTGGCAGCTAAAACCAACTTCTTAGCTTCTAATAGTGATGCGCGTAGAGAATTGAAACAAAACTCGATTTCTTTGAATAAAGAGAAAGTAGGTGAAGATAAAATTATTACAAAAGAAGATTTAATTAACAATCAATTCTTGTTGTTGCAAAAAGGAAAGAAAAATTATTACGTGATAAAAATTGTTTAATCGTTAAATTGTTTAACTGTAGAATCGATTTAACAAATAAACATTTAACAGTTAAACTACCATAAGGTTACAACCACGAATATCGGAATTATCAAAACGTCCCAACACTTCGAAAGAATGATTGGGATATTTTTTTCCCAAATCTTGCGTTGCAATAAACGAACACGAATTGATATTGGCTAAATCAATAACATTAATTCCGCCCGTTTTTCCTTCAGCAACATAAGTTAAAGCATCTTCTGTATCGCGAACTAAAATTTGCATCCAAGGTGGACATTCGAAAATGCCATCACCTAATGAATACGCTTGAGAAAGTAATTCGGTCATGCCATATTCGGAATGAATTTTAGAAACACCGAATCCGTTGCGTAAAAGCGAATGTAATTCTTCTTTAATCATTTCTTTTCGTTTGCCTTTCATGCCACCGGTTTCCATGATAATGGTGTTTTTTAATTGGAATTTTTGTTTCTCAATTAAATCTAGCAAAGCATACGTAACGCCAATTAAAATTACATTTTGACCCGAATTATCTAATTCAATTAGTTTCGAAATCAATTCATCGTAATTATGTAAATAGAATCCGGAATCTTCATGATTACTACTTTGAATTAAATCTTCGACCATGTAAATTAATGATGAACCTTCGCGCTCTAAATAGGATGGGAGTAAAGCTAAAACGCAATAATCTTCAATGTTTCCGTAGAATTCTGAAAACCCTAAACGGTAACTCATTTTGTACCAACTTACATCAGTAACTAAATGTTTGCTGGTTTGCATTCCAGTTGTTCCACTACTTGTAAAGGTTTGCTGAATATGCTCAGATGAACTTAAAACGTTGTGACTTTTAAAAAATTGAATCGGTAAAAAAGGAATTTCAGTTAGTGATTTCACATTATTTTTATCTTTTTTCAAGAAGTTACAAAATTGTTGGTACACCAAATTGTTATCGTACTGATGACGGAAAACTTTTAAAGTAATTTTTTCAAATTCTTTTTTAGAGCCAATTTGGAAAATATCTTCTTGTGAAATCATGGTGCAAAAATAGGAAACAAATTTGTCATAACTAAAAAAGCACCAACTTTCGTTGATGCTTTTAATATAAATTGAAATTAATTATTTAATAACTAATTTTCTTGTAGCTGTTTTGCCTTCTTCAATAATTTTTACTACATAAACACCAGCTGTTAATTTAGCTACGTTTACTGTATTGTTAATTACATTCGCTTTTACTACTTCTTTCCCTAATAGATCAAAAATTTGAACTGACATATCAGCATTAGCAGTAGAAGTTAAGTATAATGTGTTTCCAGATAAAGGATTTGGATACATTGTTAAACCATCAATATTGTCAAATGAAGTTGAAGATAAAGTTACGTCGGCTAATGAACGTGCAACAACTTGAGGTGTTGTAACATTTTTAGCAACTAAAACTACAATTGAATAGGGAGTTGATGGGATTGTGTTGGCATTAACTACATAATCAACTTCCGAAAACAATGTTCTAAAGTTTAATGTGTTTCCATCAGTGATGCTGTAATTTGTATTTACAACAAAAGTGTTTGTTCCATTTCCATCTGCGAAAGTAACATTGTTGATTTTGACAAGTTCGCTTTCATATTGTTCAATACTTGTGTTGATGTCATTTAGTGTAACTAGCTGAGGTGTTATTACATTACCTGTTGACGATGGAGTGTTGTTTGCTAAAGGAACAATTTGTAATACACCATTGAAGTAGGTTGTTTGTCCTTTTAAACTTGTTATTCCATCTCCAATAACAAAAGGATTTGTGATAATGTTTGATGCATCATCTATTAAAATTGCTGCTGAAGCATCTTGAATATATTTTTGATTTCTTGTAGGTCTTGCATAAGTAACAATAGCTTCACCAGTAATTTCATAGTATCTGCCAATTCCATTATTTAGTACATCTAGTCTAACAGCGTTAATATTTGATACTACATTATAGGTTTGAATTGTAAAATTTAAAGTAGTAGTTACTGCAGGAGAAAGAGGTGCATTGCCAGCATCAACTAGTTCTAATGTTAAATTATAAGTACCAGGTGTTAAGCTAGTTAATGTAATTGCTGTATTGTCAAATTTTGATAATACAGGACCACCATTAATAGAGTAATTTAAGTGCCCATCGCCATTTCCAACTGTTGCGATTGTAAAGTTAGAAACTGCAAAGTTTATATTGACATTTGTTGTGGCAGGATTGTAAAGTGCTCCATTTGTAGGTGATGAAACTACTAAAGTTGGATTTGAAGTTGGAGCAGTCCATACAAAATCATCAATCATTAATCTTTCAGTAGTACCATTGGATTTAATTCTAATCTTAATGTTTGCATTTGAACTGTTAATTATACCAGCAACTGTTTTCCAATTAGAATCATTAGTTAAGGTTGCGTCAATTACTGATGATGTTGTCCAACTGCTTCCGTTGTCAGTTGAATATTCAACAATAAAGTTTGTTGCAGGTGCACTATCCCATCTTCTTGTTGAGAAAGAAAAATTTCCAACTCCTCCAGAAGCAATTGTTATTGTTATATCCGTTGTTGATGTTTGGTTTAAACGAAAAGAGTAAGTGCCTTGAGCTCCAACAAAACCATCTTGAGCTGCAGCCGTGTTTCTAATAACACTTGTGCCAATAGCGCTAAATACTCCATCAACATAACCATGATCTGAGTAACTAGTAAACGGAATAGAACCTCCGCCACCTTGAGTCCATTTGGCTACATCGTCAAAATTTATTGTTCCTTGAGAAAAGGATACAAAAGAAAAGGATAATAATAAAAATGTGTAAAGTTTTTTCATTTTATGAAATTTTATAAGGGGACGCAAATGTATAAAGTATTTTTAAATTATATATATGATTTAGAGATTTTTATATAATTTGAAATAAAAAAAGCACCAACTTTCGTTGATGCTTTTAATATAAATTGAAATTAATTATTTGATAACTAATTTTCTTGTAGCTGTTTTGCCTTCTTCAGTAATTTTTACTACATAAACACCAGCTGTTAATTTAGCTACGTTTACTGTATTGTTAATTACATTCGCTTTTACTACTTCTTTTCCTAATAGATCAAAAATTTGAACTGACATATCATCATTAGCAGTAGAAGTTAAGTATAATGTGTTTCCAGATAAAGGATTTGGATACATTGTTAAACCATCAATATTGTTATCATTTAATCCAGCAGTTGCAGGAACTACATCAACCCAAGTTGTTCCAATTCTTAATTCGTCAACTTGCACGGTTGGAGTTTCTGTAGAACTATCTTGTCTTAAGAAAAATCTTGATGCATTTGGCAGGTCTGTTGCAGCATGTGTATCAGTTATAGTAGCTGTAGGTTCTGGACTTCCAACAACTGGATTAACCCATAAGCTCACTACATCATCAGCAGTTGTTGCAGAATTAAATGTATAACCAACTACTACAAAATATGTTTGACCAGTTTGGTATGAAGCAGTGTCAAATGTAGTATTAGCGGCATTTGCTGTTCTTACTTCAATACCTAAATTAAAGTTAGTGTCATCAACTCTTTTTGTCCATAATGTAGCTCCTAAATTTGTATTTGTTTCACCAAACCCAGCAATATAACCACCATTTGCATCAGTAACACCAGCCATAGAGCCAATATTCATTAAGAAAGAATAGTAAATTGTTCCTGTACTTGTAGGAGTAATTGGTGAGAAACAATCAATTCCGTCAGCAGCAAAAGATGCAGAATTTCCAGCAGGCGTTAATCCTGTATAAGAAAGACTTCCTGTAGTTGCAGTAATGTTGTCTCCTGAGTTTACATTTGTCCACATTTGTTCCGCACCTAGAGAGTTTCCAGCTGTATAATTGAATCCGTCGTAATATGGTAAAGTGTTTTCTGGTTTACATTCAGGAGAATTTCCGTTAACATCTAAATTACATGTTCCTCCAGTAATATTAACGGTATATGCTGATCCTTCAGTAAAAGTTACTATTATATTTCCAGCAGCTACTGATGTTGGATTGTCTCCACTAACAGTTCCTGCTGTTGTTATTGTATAAGTTGCGTTTCCAGCTCCAGTATATGGAATGGTTACAGTATAAGAATCCAATGCCAATGTTGATGCTGAGCACGCAACTACCGGAGTTCCTAAAGCTAATGTGCAACTAGATGAAACATTAGTTAATTTTAAATCATCAATTCTAAATTGACCAGATGGTGTTGCTGGTTGTGAAAATCTTAATGAAAGTGTAGTTGATGAAGGGATTTGTCCTCCAGAAACCGTTACTAAAGTCCAGCCTGTTGCACTAGGAGTAAAAGTAATAGGAGTCCATGTTGTTCCAGCATTTGTACTTTGTTCTATTACTAATTGAGTGATAGAAGTACTAGTAGTATTATAACCAAATGACATTTGTATATCAGCACTTAAGTATGCAGAAGTATTTATATTGTCAACTTGGAAATATTTTCCAGCTGTATTAGTTATGAATACATTTCTTTCTCCTGAAGCTCCAGTATAGCCTGAAGAAGCTAATGAAGCTCTTGTGTCTGCGGTTCCAGAATAAGCAATTGGGCTAGTGTTTTGGAAAGTGGTTGCTGTAATAGCAAGAGTCCCTGTTCCAGTTCCCATATTTTCTGAGTAAATAGTTTGTCCAAAAGACAAAGAACTTACAACTAATGTTAATAATAAAGTGTAAAGTTTTTTCATTTTTATAAAATTAAATTATAGTACAAAGATAAATAGTTTTTAAGTTTCTAGCTAATATTTAGCTGTTAACTTAAAATTAATTTTAGGTATAATGGTATAATGAACTAATTGATAATTAGCTTTCTAGTGGCAGAAGCATCACCTTCTTTTATTTTGATGATATAAACACCTGCAGTTAAATTACTCACATTTACTTCTTTTGAAGTAATCACTGTTTCTAGTACTTTTTTACCAAGCACATTAAAAATTTCTACTTTCTTGTCTAGAGAAGATTTTGTAGTGATAAAAATTTTTCCAGAGTTTACAGGGTTAGGATAAATAGTAAGCCCCTCAATTGTAGGTTCTTGAGTTTTAGTTGTAACGCTTGTCTTGCCTTCTTGTGCTTGAGCACTAAAAGAAAATAAAACAACTAACAGTAAAATAATATAAGTGTAATTTTTTTTCATTCGCAACTAAAAATATAGTGTAAAGATATTAAAAAATACTGTACAAATACAATGCCAAATAAAAAAACCCTCAATTTGAGGGTTTTTTAACTATTTTATATCTGATTATTGAATTAAGCTTACGCCTCCAACTGTTGACCAAACGCCATTTGTTAAGTTAGCTCCAGTTGCTGAAGAACTTGTGGTGAATTGTCCTGAAGGAAAAGCAACTGTTAATGTACCAGCTCCAGCATATTCAGAGGTTCCATCATTAATTTTAACAGAAGTTAATTTGATTTTACTTGCGTTAACTTGATCTGTATTTGTTCCAGCATCTTGAATTCTTACCGCTGTTGCTCCTGCAGTTGTATAACCCGAAATCACAATGTTTGTGAAGTCGCCATTGCCTTGTTTTTTGAATTGAATAGCATCATATTCTGCAGCAGATGAACCACCTTCTGTAACTGTACCAGAAGCTCTTTTTAAAGTAATATTTGCAATTACTGGCCAAAAAGCATTATTATTGTTTGAAGCTTCGATTTCCATTCCAAAGTTTCCTGTTGTTGTTTGATACGCATACCAGTTAGAATTGTTTTGTCCTTTCCAGCCATCTTGCCAGTCAAAAGAATCATCATAGTTTCCATAAGAAATCAAATTTGAAGCGCTTACAGTTCCTCCATAAAATTCATATCCATCATCTGCTCCTTTGTATGAAACTAAGTTTTCTAAAATTGTACCAGATCCTACTGAATAGAATGAAAAACCATTCATTTCGCTTGTTCCATCAGTAATTTTTTTACCTGCATATTCTACTCTTACATAACGTAATGTTCCACCATTATGAGTTGGGTTTGTTCCACCATACGGTAAGTTTAATCCGTCTTCAGAAGTTTTTGTAGTAACTCCGCCTGCACCATTTATAGGAGCATCACCATACATGATAATTCCTCCCCAAGAACCTGGAGTTGCAGAAGATTCAGTTAATACAATTGGTTGAGATGCTGTTCCATTCATAATTAGTTTTCCACCATTTTTTACTACAATTGCATCAACACCGTTTGTTGCACTTGCAGTAATTGTTGAACCTGCATCAAAAGTAACAGTCACTCCTGATTCAATAGTAACAATGCCATTTAGTGTATAATTTCCATATGCAATTGTTCTATTTGTTGTTATAGAACCTGTAAGTTCTCCTTCAACTGGTTGAATTGTTCCTTCGTCATCGTCTGTTGAACATCCAGTGAATAATGTAGCTAAGATAGTTAGACTTAAAAATAAATTTTTCATGTTAATTGTGTTTTTTAATTGTTGTAGCAAATTTATATCGTGTGTGTTTTTTGAATGTTTTTTTACTATTATAAAAAGGTTATTGAAAAATCATATAATCGTAAAACCAATGTTGCTTTTATGTAAACAAAAAAGAGCAGTAATTAGCTGCTCTTTAAATATTTAGAATGTGTAAGAAACACTTGTTGAAAAACCAACTCCTTTTTTATAGCTCTGTAACAATAATGATGACTCGTCAATTGAAATTTTACTATCTTCTCCTAATTCTCTTTTGTACAAAGGATTTAAAATATTATCTACTGAGAATTTTATATCCCAAGCTTTATTTATATTACTTCCCCAAACAAAGTCTAATTTATGAAATGGTTTTTCGTATATATGGTCGTTTCCTGCAATTCCAACAGCATAAATACGTTCACCATAAACATTGTAGACTAATGAAGTGGTGTTTTTACAATTTTCACCTAAATTAAATTCGTATTTTAAATCAGAATTTAATAACCAATTAGAAGCACCTTGTAAATCTCTTTTTTCAAACGTGTCAAAATATCCAGGTCTATTTTTGTTAACAGTTGCTTCTGTAAGCATTAATGAAGTATTTAACCCAAAAGACAATCCTTCTAAATTTTCGTTGATTCTACTTAATTGTAGTAAAAACTCAAATTCTGCTCCAAATAATGTTGCGTTTTTATTGTTGTAGTAAGTAATTGTTTGTCCGCTTCCAGTTGCACTTGCTTGCACTGTTCTTTCAATTGGTTTGTCAATATATTTTGCAAATAACGTAGCTGCAAACATTTCTTTATTAGTTGGGAATACTTCAAACTTTAAATCTGCATTATAATTTTCACTATTCTCAATATCCGAATTTCCTCTCTCGGTTGTTCCGTCAGCATTGATTAGGTTAATGTCTAAACTTTCAAAAAGAACTGGTTTTGTATATGTTTTTGAAACAGCTAAGCGTAAATTACGATCTTCATTTATTGCATATTTAATGTTTAAAGAAGGTAGAATATATAAGTTCTCGCTGGTTTTTTTTCTGTATGGATTTGTAATTGGATCAACAATAGATTTGTATTTATATTCTCTTATTGTGTTTTCTGCACGAAGCCCAACATTGAACTCTAATTTTTCATTTACATTTAAAAGTAAATTGGTGTAAGCACCATCAGCTCTTTGAAACACTTTTGTTTTCCATTCTGCTGTTGATTGTTCGGTAAATGAAAGAAAGTTATTAGCGATATCATTTTGAATATACTCGTCAATGTCGTTTACTGGAGCATCGTATGGAGCAGATCCTGAGTTTGGATTTCCAAAGGTGAATCTAAATTTTGAAACCATATATTCTGCAAAACCACTATATCCAAAAGATAATTTGTTTAAATTGTCTTCGTTTTTGCCAAATTTTAAGTTGTATTCTAAATTACCCGACATGTGGAAGTTGTTGTCAATATTGAAAAACTGACGTAATAAGTTATTACTTCCATACTGAGTGTTGATTTCAGTTTCACTAATTTTTGTACCTGTAATAAATTTTCTGTCTGGTTGACTATATTTTGTTCTTGTGTATGATAAACCACCGCTCAAAGAATGTTTGTCATCTTTTGTTAGTTTATAGTTTCCGAAAAATTGATTCGCAAAATAATCAGATTGTTCATATTGATTTAAACGAATAAACTCGTTTGGATTTTGTACAGCCGTTCTAGTGTAGCCTATTTGATCTTGAATTAAGTTTTCTGTAGATTTTAAATATAAACTATTGTAAAATAATTTTATTCTATCGGCTTTATACTGCAATCCTAACAAAGTCGAAGCTTGTGTTTGAAATTTGAATTGTTTTTTTGTTAAATTATTGTCATATATTCCTTGACCTTGTGAAAATGTTCTGTCTACACCTTCTCTAACTTGGTATTTGTTGTCGAAATTTGTTGCAAAAACATAAAATAATTTATTGTTGTTTTTGCCAATATCAAATTTGCCTGAATGACTTATTCCAATACTAGTATTTAAAGGAGATTTTATTTTGTTTACATTCCAGCTTGATTTGTAATCGTTGTTAATTCTTCCAGCTGGAATTTCACCATAACCACTAGGTAATTTTCTTTCTTGTCCTCCAAAACCAAAAAAACTTTTTGTGTTATCTGCATCCTCAGAAAGTAAAAAATCACTCATGTTATTATTAGTGGTATAACCAACACCATAACTAATTTTAGTTTGTTCTTTAGTAGGTTGACTAGTTTTTACATCAATTGTTGCTCCTGCAAAATCACCATAGATATTAGGATTAAATGTTTTAAAAACATCTATATAACCTACAACATCAGTTGGGAATTGATCTAAAGGAATTATTTTTTTGAAAGGGCTATTTGAAGGAACTGCAAGATTGTTTATTAATAAATTATTATATCGATCTTCTAAACCTCTAATAAATAATCCTTTTGATTCTACTTTAGAAATACCAGTAATTTTTGTTAAACCTTCTTCAACATCACTAATTCCTTTTCTAGACAATTCTTGTGCACCAATACTTTGTTTAATTTCAACTGCTTTTTGTTGTTCAAGTAATAAAGCAGTCTCTTTTTCGCGGCTTACTTGTGCTTCAATTACAACATCTTTTAATTCTTCTCCGCCTGTTGAAGCTAGTGTATGATTGATTACTTTTGTTTCTCCAGCAACTACTGTAAAAGGAATTTCTTTATTTTCGTAACCTAAATAATTAATTACTAATGTATAACTACCAGGTTGTATTGAAAATGAATATTTCCCATTTTCGTCTGTGGCAGTATTTTGTTTGGTTTCTTTAATTACTATAGTAGCAAAAGGAAGTGGTTCATTATTCATTTCCTTGTCTAATATTTCACCGCTAATGGTTGCATTTTGTGCAAATGATAATGCAGTAAAAAGTAATGTTAAAAATAGAAATTTAATTTTCATGTTATCTGATTATTAATTTGGTGCAAAGAAAGTGTGACAGCGTTACTCAATTGTTACTTGGTCATTATCAATAAGTTTCTAGTCTGTTATTAAAAGGTTAACAGATTAAATAATTGTTAAGCCATTAAATCGTTTTGTTTTATCTTTATCTTTACAATCAGAAATGCAACATAATAGTGTTATGAAAAAAAAAGATATTAAAATCTTGTTGGTTGATGATGAGAAGGATATTCTAGAAATTGTAGGTTATAATTTATCTCAAGAAGGATATCAAATTTCTACTGCTAATAATGGTAAAGAAGCCATTGCTAAAGCTAAAAAAGAATTGCCGCACCTAATTATTTTAGATGTAATGATGCCTGAAATGGACGGTATTGAAGCTTGTGAAAACATTAGAAAAATTCCAGAACTTCAGGATACAATTATCACATTTTTAACAGCCCGTTCAGAAGATTATTCTCAAGTAGCTGGCTTTGATGCTGGCGCAGATGATTATATTGCTAAGCCAATTAAACCAAAAGTACTTGTAAGTAAGGTTAAGGCATTATTAAGAAGGTTAAAAGAAGATAATCAGGCAACCAGCACATTAACCGTTGGTAATATAGAAATCAACCGTGAAGAATATAAAATTATTAGTAGCGGAAAAGAAATTATTTTACCGCGAAAAGAGTTTGAATTGTTTTATCTTTTAGCAACAAAACCTGGAAAAGTATTTACAAGAGAAGAAATCTTAGACAAAGTCTGGGGAAATGAAGTTGTAGTTGGTGGAAGAACAATTGATGTGCATATTCGAAAATTAAGAGAAAAAATAGGTGATGATTTCTTTAAAACCATTAAAGGAGTTGGTTACAAAATTGAATTTTAATGGCTATAAAATTTAAAAAATCATATAAATTCGCAATAAAATCATCTTTTTATATTGCTTTGTTTTCTTTTGGATTTTTAGCAATAGCCAATTATTATTTTGCTAAACTTCCCTTTTATTATTTGTTGTTATTTGTTATAGCACTTTCTATATTTTCATTTTTTGTATTACAATATAGAGTAGAATATTTTATTTATAAAAGAGTTAAGAAAATATATGATGACGTTTCTTTACTGGAAAATGCCAATTTCAGAAACCAGCCAATTACTACAGATATGGCAACACTTACAAGTGAAGTTCAAAAATTTGCTCGTGATAAAAAACTAGAAATTGAATCACTAAAGATACGTGAAGAATACAGAAGAGAATTTTTAGGAAACGTTTCTCATGAATTAAAAACACCTCTTTTTACCGTTCAAGGATATTTGTTAACACTTTTAGATGGTGCGATGGACGATAAACACATTCGAAAAAAATATTTACAAAGAGCCGAAAAAGGTGTAGAGCGTTTAATATATATCGTGAATGATTTAGACATGATTACCAAGTTAGAAATGGATACACTTGGTTTAGAAATTTCTGAGTTTAATATTGTTGATGTGATTCAAAACGTATTGGATTTACTCGAAATGAGAGCTTCCAAGAAAAATATTCTCCTAACTTTTGATATGAAATATGTTAGACCCATAAAAGTAGTAGCTGATTTAGAAAAAATACAGCAAGTCATTACAAATTTGGTTGAAAATTCTATCAAATATGGAAAAGAGAACGGTACAACTGAAGTAAGCATAGAAGATTTTGTAAACAATAAAGTTATTGTCAAAGTTAGCGATAATGGAGAAGGTGTTGAAAAGCAACATATCCCAAGACTCTTTGAGCGTTTTTATAGAGTTGACAAAAGTGGTGCAAGAAGTGAAGGGGGTTCGGGCTTAGGTCTAGCAATTGTGAAACATATCATTGAACGTCACAATGAAAAAATCAATGTTGAAAGCAAATTCGGGAAAGGGTCAGAATTCTCGTTTACTTTGGAAAAGGCTAAATAAATTTTCCCAATCTATTTCTTCATTTGAAAAATTTTGTAATCCTTTATAGACATCAATTTTTGATAGTTTTTCTATTCTAAATTTATCTTGTTTACAACTTGGTGCAATACCTTCCATTTTGTATTTCTTTGCCAAATATTCTTGTTCATATTGACCAGGTGTTGGAATAAAAAAAGCTTTTTTTCCTAATTTAGCTAAATCCATAACTGTTGTATAGCCCGAACGACACAGAACAATTTCACTTTCATTAAAAGCAGTTTCTAATTGTTCTGAATTCATAAAATTATAATAGGTAATTTGATTTTCTTTCCAGTTTTTTTGTTGGTCTTGAATAGTTCCTTTTACAAATAGAATTTCTTTTGGATATTCTTGTAATTCCTCAATTAGTTTTTCTTCTAAAAGGGTTCGTTGAGGTTCAGGGCCAGAAAGAATCACCATTAAATCATACTTTTTTGACAAATCTTTTATTATGATTCTACTCAATGGTCCTATGTATGTGATGTTATCTAATGGCTTGTCTAAATGGCCTAATTTTCCTGATAGATTCGGAAATTTATCCACATCTGGAACCCAGCAAGCAGTATATTTTTTAATATAATTTAAATGTACTTTTGTAGTTAGCCAAGACGTTTTTCCAGAAAGCACATTAAGTTGGTGCGTAATAAAAACAGAAGGAATTTTTTTAGAAAACGAACCAAGTCTATTGTCAGATATTAACCCGTCAATTTTATATTTTTCAATGATATTTTGAATAGCTTTTTTTTCTTTACGAATTGCGCTAAACATTTTAGGCATTTGAGTTAAAAGTTTCCATTTGAAGTTTCTGCCATTAGTTGCATACTCAATATTATATGCAGGAAGTTCTAAACAAGTTAAATGTGGAAATTCTTTTTTTAATAATGCTAAAGCTACACCATCAGAAGCAATTATAGGTTCAAAATTATTTTGTTCCAATGCTTTGATAATGGGTATACATCTTGTAGCATGTCCTAATCCCCAGTTTAATGGAGTGATTAGTATTTTCTTTGGGGCATTCATTTATGTCTTGATCTTAGGGGGCGATGAGAAATAAAATTTCGATTCAAAGGTATAAAATAAAAGCATTACGTAATTATTTGATTTGAATATTGAACAAAATCGTCATGAAAAGTTATACTTTTTCAAGATGTAAAGTAAAAAAAATTTGAGTTCTTTTATATTTCCTTAATTTTACCAAAAAATTAAATAAAATCGTGGGAAGTAAAAATAAATTAAAGAGATTCAAAGAAAACGAAACGTTTGTAAATGTTTTTCAACCAACAAGAGAAGAAGTTGTATCAGATAGTTTCCCATTAAAAGGAAAATGGAATAGCGATTTTTTTAAAAATGATCATCCTATTGTGTTAGAATTGGGTTGTGGAAAAGGAGAATATTCTGTTGGCTTAGCTGAAAAAAGTCCCAATAAAAACTTTGTTGGAATTGACATTAAAGGAGCAAGGTTTTGGCGTGGTGCAAAAACAGCAGTTGAATCAGGCATGAAAAACGTAGCTTTTTTACGCACACAGATTGAATTAATTGAACATTGTTTTGCTGAAAACGAAGTTTCAGAAATCTGGATAACTTTTCCAGATCCTCAAATTAAATACAAAAGAACCAAGCATAGGATGACAAATTCAGAGTTTTTAAATCGATATAAAAAGATTTTAAAAACCAATGGGTTAATGCATTTAAAAACCGATTCAGAGTTTATGCATGGTTATACATTAGGGTTACTTCATGGTGAAGGTCACGAAGTAATTTATGCAAATCACAATATTTATAAAAATGAAGGAGCTCCAGCAGAAGTAACAGGGATTCAAACATTTTACGAGAGCCAATATTTAGAGGTAAACAAACCAATTACATATATACAATTTAGAATTAAGTAATATAAGTTGCTTTAGACTAGTTAATCTTTTTTACTTTTGATAAAAATCTTTCTATGACTTTTGTATTAGCTATTTTCTTAGGGTTAATTATTGCTATTGTAGGAATCATAATTCCTGGCATGTTGAATATGACAATTGCCAAAATAAGCATTAAAGAAAACCAAACCCAAGCTCTAAATTTTGCTTTTGGAGCAGTTGTTGTAGTATTTTTTCAATGTTTTTTTGGAACCTATTTTGCAAAGTTTTTAGATGCAAACCCTGTTTTTAGCGAAGGATTAAAAAAAATAGGAACATTTATTTTTATCGCATTGACAGTAGTTTTCACCGTAATGGGTTTCAATGCTAAAAAGAAAAAAGATATTGAAGTAAAAATAGAAGCAAAAAGAAATCGTTTTTTTTATGGTATGGCATTATCGTCGTTTAATATGTTTGCCATTCCTTGGTATGCTATAACAAGTTTAATGATGTCTTCAAAAGATTTGTTTCAGTATGATATGATTTCTATAGTTTTGTTTTCGTTATCAGCTGCTATTGGGACTTATTTTGTATTTTACTTATATGCAAAGTTTTTTAAGTTAATTGAACACCGATTAACTTTTATTGTAAAAAATATTAATTTTTTAATTGCTGCTTTAACAGGTGTTGTAGCTATTTCTTCGCTCTATAAAATGTATTTCTAAAGTTTGGAAAAATTAAACTCAAATAATGAAAATTTTTTCGAACGTGTTTATGCAATTGTTCGCCAAATTCCTGAAGGGAAAGTTACTTCCTATGGTGCTATCGCAAAAGCATTAGGAACGGCTCGTTCTGCTAGAATGGTAGGTTGGGCAATGAATGCTTCTCATAATTTAGAAGATGTTCCTGCGCATCGTGTAGTGAACAGAAAAGGATTGCTTTCTGGTAAACATCATTTTGATGGAACCAATTTAATGCAACAACTTTTAGAAAATGAAGGTATAAAAGTAGTAGAAAATCAAATTATCGATTTTGAAAAACACTTTTGGGAACCTTTTAAATAAAAAATAAAAATATTTTCTTTATTTTTTTAACTTATTCACCTCTTTTTTTAAACTAAAACGTTTGAGTTAACACATTCTATAATGTATCATTTTTTTTCTGTAACAAATGTGACAAAAGTCATATAATCCCTTACTTTATAGGTGGAAATTTGTACTATAATTTAAACATCAATACAAATGGACACTTTAAAAATACACTTCAAAAAATGGTTTTTAGTACTTTTTTTAGCGACAGGATTTGTCGGTAAGGCACAAGAGGCAAAAGTAGTTGTAGCCGAAAGTAAATTAGAGGTAGATGGAACTTCAAATTTACACGATTGGACAATAGAAGCCAAAGCAATGAGCGGAAAAGCGGCAGTAACTTTAGATGCTGGTGATTTGAAAGCAATAAAAAGTTTAGATTTTTCTGTTGAAGCCGAACAATTAAAGAGTGGTAAAAGCGGAATGGATAAAAACACTTTCAAAGCTCTAAAAAGCAAAACCCACAAAACCATCACTTTCAAATTGGTAAAAGTGATAAAAATTACAACAGTTTCCAACGATAATTATACTGTAGAAACACAAGGCGATTTAACAATTGCAGGTGTAACAAAAAGAATTAACCAAACTTTTTCAGTTAAACTTATAGGTAAAAAAATGATTTTTTCTGGGAAACAAAAATTAGACATGACATTATATGGTGTCGAACCTCCAACAGCTTTAATGGGAACTATCAAAACAGGAAAAGAAGTTGTTGTAGATTTTAAAGTAACTTATAACTAATACATAAATATAAAAATTCATATCATGAGAACATTTATTAAATTTTCGTTAGCAATACTAGCCTTAGGTTTATCTACTGGCATTAAGGCGCAGACAACTACATTTGGTAATATGCAAAATCTAATACCAAGAGATCAAAGAGCAATTAATCAATTTGATGTTAAAAAAGATAGTGCCGAATTTAAAGGATTAAGTATTGATTTAGGTGGAGCATTTGCTTTACAATTTCAAGCTATAAATTCATTTAATGATCAACAAGTAGGTTCTTATACTGCTTCAAATGGAACTACAATTACAAATTATAGATTAAACAATCTTGAAAATCAATTCAATTTACCTACTGCAAATATGACTATCGGAGCTCAATTGTATGATGGAGTTAGAGTTAATTTAGATTTATATCTAGCAGCAAGACACCACAATGAAACTTGGGTTAAAGGAGGATATTTACAAATTGACAAGTTAGATTTCATTAAAAAGGATTTCTTGGCTGGCTTCATGAAATATGCTACAATCAAAATTGGTCAAATGGAAAACAATTATGGTGATGCTCACTTTAGAAGATCAGATAATGGTAGTGCTTTAGTAAATCCATTTATTGAAAGTAATATTATGGATTCATTTACTACAGAAATGGGTGCTGAAATTTACTACAACAGAAACGGATTTGTTTCTATGTTTGGAATGACAAATGGTAAATTAAACCAAAATGTTACTGAATTCGTTCCAGCAGCGCCAACTACAGCAGCGCCTGATCCAAACACAACAATTAGTCCTACAATTTTGGCTAAATTAGGTTATGACAAACAAATTAATACTGATTTAAGAGTAAGATTTACAGGTTCATTAGCACATAATGCAAATATGAGTGGTAATCCATGGAGTTCTGACAGAGCTGGTAGCCGTTATTACTATGTAATGTCTCATGCAGCCTATACTTATGGAACTACAGCAGTTACAAATAATGCTACAACTGATTTAGCTGCAAATGCAACTACAGGCAGATTTAATCCAAATTTTGGAAACTGGTTTACAACTGTAATGTTTAATCCATTTGTTAAATATAAAGGATTGGAATTTTTTGGAACTATCGAGTTAGCTCAAGGTGGTGATAAAAAAGGTGTTGACGAAGCTCGTAAAGTAAATCAATATGCAGGAGACGTTGTATATAGATTTGGAACAAATGAAAAATTTTATGTAGGAGCAAGATACAATGTAGTGTCTGGAAAATTAGCTAATGCTGATGCTGACAAAGTAAGTGTAAACAGATTTGAATCTAGTATGGGTTGGTTTATGACTAAAAATATTTTAGCAAAAGTAGCCTACACAACTCAAAGCTATAAAGATTATTCTCAATTCAGTGGAAATAGCTTAAATGACTTATATGGTGGTAAATTCAGTGGATTAATGTTTGAAGCTGTTATCACTTTCTAAAAAAAATAAATAATTAAAAAAAGAGAAAAGTGAAAGCTTTTCTCTTTTCAAGAATCATGAGAACAATTAGTTTGTTTATTGGATGTTTTATTTTGATTAATCTGGGTTTTGTTTCAAATAAAACCAAAGTAAAAATAACTAATCAAAGCGAAGTTATTATTAAGGGAAAATCAAATGTAAATTCTTTTGAATGTAAATACAATTCAGCATTTATTGAAGACGAAATTCAAGTTTCGTTAGCTAAACAAAATGCTAAAATTGTGTTAGATGGTGCAAAAATATCAATCAAAAGTACTGGTTTTGATTGTGCGCATAAAATGATAACCAAAGATTTCAAAACCATCCTAAAAGCCAACGAGTATTCAAATATAAAATTAGAAGTAAAAGAAATCACCACTTTAAAAGAGCATATTTCGGCAAAATTAAAAGTTGAAATTGCAGGGGTTTCTAAAGAGTATACGATTCCAGTTACTTATGATTCAAAAAGCAATAATGTAAAAGGACAATTAAAAATCAATATTAAAGACTTTAACTTGAAAGCACCTAAAAAATTATTAGGGATGGTTATTGTAAATGATAATGTTGATATTCATTTTAATCTCTTTTTACAATATTAATAAATCTTTTTTCATGTTTAGTTTAAGAAAGCAATCTTTATATTAGTAGAGATTGCTTTTTTATTATGATGCTTCGAGTAGTATAAATTATACTTATTGAATTATAAAAACTTTAAACTGCTAAACTTTTAAACTCATAAACTTCTTCCTATCTTTGCAATCTAAAATCAGTCTGAATAAAAATGAAACTAGATAGAAAAGAGATACTTGCGGCTTTAGAAACTATTTCTGTTGCAGGTGAAGGCAAAAACATGGTAGAAAGTGGTGCTGTTCAAAATGTAATCACTTTTGGAGACGAGGTTGTTGTTGATGTGCTTTTGGCTACGCCAGCTTTACATATAAAAAAACGTGCAGAAGTGGATATCATCAAAGTTATTCACGAAAAAGTATATGAAAAAGCAAAAGTAAAAGTAAACATAAAAGTTGAAGCGCCAGAAAAAGCTGAAAATCCTAACTTAATAAAAGGAAAAGCTATTCCAGGAATTTCAAATATTATAGCAGTTGCATCAGGTAAAGGTGGTGTAGGAAAATCTACTATTACAGCAAATTTGGCGGTTTCATTAGCAAAAATGGGATTCAAAGTTGGGGTTTTAGATGCTGATATTTATGGACCATCAATGCCAATTATGTTTGATGTTGAAAATGCTAAGCCTATTTCAGTTGAAGTAGATGGGAAATCAAAAATGCAACCAGTACAAAGTTATGGTGTAGAAATTTTGTCCATCGGATTTTTTACAAAACCAGACCAAGCCGTTATTTGGAGAGGTCCAATGGCTGCCAAAGCTTTAAATCAAATGATTTTTGATGCCAACTGGGGCGAATTAGATTTTATGCTAATCGATTTACCACCTGGAACAGGCGATATTCATTTGTCAATTATGCAATCGTTGCCTATTACAGGAGCAGTTGTTGTCAGTACGCCTCAAGCTGTAGCATTAGCAGATGCTAAAAAAGGAGTTGCAATGTTTATGTCTGATGCAGTAAGTGTTCCAGTTTTAGGAATCATAGAAAACATGGCATATTTTACTCCAGAAGAATTACCTGAAAATAAATATTATATTTTTGGTAAAGAAGGGGCTAAAAACTTGGCAGCAGATTTACAAGTGCCACTTTTAGGTGAAGTGCCACTAGTACAAAGTATCCGTGAAGCAGGAGATTATGGTCGTCCAGCAGCATTGCAAACAGCTTCAGTTCTAGAAAGTGTTTTCGAAAATATCACAAGAAATGTAGTGCAAGAAACGGTAAGTCGTAATGAAACTTTACCACCAACAGAAGCTATCAAAATAACAACAATGGCAGGTTGTTCTGCTGTTAAAGGAAAATAATATGACTACACTAGAAATAAAGGAGAATGTTGAAAAAGCATTAGATGAAATTCGCCCGTTTTTGAATTCTGATGGAGGAAATATATCATTAATCGAAATCATTGATGATAAACACGTTAAAGTACGATTAGAGGGAGCTTGTACAAGTTGTAATTTCAGTATTAGTACAATGAAAGCTGGTGTAGAAACTACTATTAAAAAGTATGCACCTCAAATTGAAACAGTAGAAAATATAGCATAACTGATTATTATCATGTTATATTATATTTGAATTATTCAATTTTGCCACTTTGTAACTTATGTAACGTATAGCAAATCAATGTATTTGTAACTTTGCATATATAAATGATTTTAAAACATGATTCAAACGGATATATTAATTATTGGTGCAGGTCCTACGGGGCTTTTTGCCGTTTTCGAAGCCGGATTATTACAATTAAAATGTCATATTATTGACGCTTTGCCTCAACCAGGAGGGCAATTAGCAGAATTATATCCAAAAAAACCAATCTTCGATATTCCAGGTTATCCTTCGGTTTTAGCTGGTGATTTGGTAACGAATTTGATGGAACAAATCAAACAATTTCAACCTGGATTTACCTTAGGAGAAACTGCTGAAACCATTGAAAAATTAGAAGACGGTACTTTTATAGTAACCACTAACGAAGGAACAATACACCAAGCAAAAGCAATTGCAATTGCAGGTGGATTAGGAACTTTTGAACCAAGAAAGCCTGTTCTTAAAGACATCGAATTCTACGAAAAAGAAGACCGTGGAGTAGATTATTTCGTAAAAGATCCAGAAAAATATCGTGGAAAAAACATTGTAATCGCTGGTGGAGGTGACTCTGCTTTAGATTGGAGTATTTTCTTGTCGAATGTAGCGAATTCCGTGACTTTAGTTCATAGAAGAAATGAATTCCGTGGGGCATTAGATTCAGTTGAAAAAGTACAAGAATTGAAGAATGCTGGAAAAATTAAATTAGTAACGCCAGCTGAAGTTGTTGGGTTTAATGGTAGTGAAAGAATAACCGCTGTTGATATTGAAGTTAACGGAGCCAGAATGAAAGCAGAATGTGATTATTTTATTCCGCTTTTCGGATTAACACCAAAGTTAGGACCAATAGCTAACTGGGGATTAGAAATCGAAAAGAACGCTATAAAAGTAAATAACGCTTTAGATTATCAAACCAACATCGACGGAATTTATGCTATCGGTGACGTTAATATATATCCAGGAAAATTAAAGTTGATTTTATGTGGATTCCACGAAGCAACATTAATGTGTCAAAGTGTATACAATAGAATCAATCCGGGAAAACGTTATGTGTTGAAATATACCACCGTTTCAGGAGTAGATGGTTTTGATGGTACCAGAAAAGAAGCGGAAAAAGCCGTTGTAAAATCAATTGATTAATATGAGCCAAGACGTAACCATTTTTATAACCGATAGAAACGGAGTTAAGCACGAAGTGTTAGCCCCAACCGACATGAATATGAACATTATGGAATTAATTCGTTCTTATGAATTAGCAGAAGAAGGAACTGTTGGTGTTTGTGGTGGAATGGCGATGTGTGCATCTTGTCAGTGTTATGTTTTAAATGATGTCGTTTCTTTAGAACGCAACCCAGACGAAGAAGCTATGCTTTGGGAAGCTTATCATGTAAAGGATAATTCACGATTAGGTTGCCAAATTCCAATCACAGAAGATTTAGAAGGTTTAGAAATTGAAATAGCACCAGAACAATAAAGCGAGATTTTTCTCGCTTTTTTTATTTTTTATTGTAACATTTGTAGAAATGAAACGTATAAGGAATAGGTTTACTTTTACATAATGGAAAAACAAAGCAATCTTTTAGGATTACATCAATTATTAACACTCGAAGTTTCAAATAGTAATAAATTAATAGATTTATTAGGTTTTGTTGCTTTTACCGACAATCTTCTCCTTGAAAATCAATTAGAAAAAGTTGGGAATACGTCATTTGTTTTTGAAAACGGAAGTTTTACGATTGCTTATTGTTTAAAAGAATCCCATATTTGTATCCATACGTGGCCAGAAATTAATACGTTAACGATGGATGTTTATCTGTGTAATTATTCCCAAGATAATTCTAGTAAAGTTAGAAGTATTGCAAAAGATTTTATAGCTTATTTTGAAGCAAGTATTGTTAAACAAATAGAAGTAGAAAGATAAATATGGAATTAACTTGTCCTAAGTGTAATCAAAATACTGCTATTGAATCAAGTTTTGAAGTAAAAAGCTTTGGTTGTTCACATTGTAATAGTTTCTTTACTTACAATAATTCGAAGTTGAAATTCGAAAAAGCATACGATTATGTTCCTAAAGATACTACTCTAAAAATTGGAACAAAAGGAATCATCGATGGAGAAACCTATGAAATTGTTGGATTAATTATAAAAAGAGCTCATGCCATTTATTATTGGCGTGAGTATACATTAATGTCAAAATCAGGTAAAGTAAAATATCTTTCTGAAACAGATGGGCATTGGATTTTACTTGAAGAAATTCCTGTATCGTATGATGTTTCTCGGAAATATAAGAAACTCACACATGATGAAATATCATATAATCTTTATGAATATACCGATGCTTTTGTTGCAAGAGTTTATGGTTTTTATGAGTTTGAAATAAGTGGTAGACCAGTAAAAATGGTTGAGTACATTAATCCACCATATATTATTTCAATTGAGGAATTTGATAAGGATGATGCAACTTATTTAGGAAAACATATTTCTTCAAGTGAAGTAAAAAAGATTTTTAATGTAAGTCAACTACCATCTAAATCTGGAGTTGGACTTGTGCAACCTTTTTTATTTAATATTTACAATACACTTCTTGTTTTTGTATCATTTGCGATATTAATTTTAGCAACTTATATCTTTTTTAATATTGGTCGAACGGAGAAAAATGTATTGTATACGTCTTTGAATTTTGATGAATATAAAAATAAGGAATTCATTTCACCTTCTTTTGAATTAAAAGGAAGTCCTGCACCTTTAATTGTTTCAGCTAGTTCAGATGTAAATAATTCATGGGCAAACGCACAAGTTTCATTAGTAAATGAAGCAACCAACGAAGAAGAATACGCTCAAAAAGATATAGAATACTACAGTGGTTATACCGATGGAGAAAGTTGGACCGAAGGAAGTACAAGTACAACCTTTAATTTCTGTGGGGTTGCTCAAGGTAAGTATCATTTAGTAATAATACCATCTAAACAAGATACGGACACTTCTAACCAAACTATGAATATAACAGCCGTTTGGAACGAATCATCGGTATGGAATTTTATGTTAAGTTTAGTTTTTCTAGGTGGAATTTTTGCAATAATTTTCTTTTTAAAGAAAAACTTCGAACAAAGAAGATGGGAGAATAGTGATTTCACACCTTATACCGAGTAGTAATATGAAGCAGTTTATCATTAATAATAAATGGGCTATAGCATTTGGACTTTTTGTTTACATGCTATTTTTAGGATATTCCTTCACAGGAAGTAGAATTTGTGATTGCGAATCTACAGAAAAATATAATTCAGGAGGTTCTAGAGGACATAGTACAGTAAATCGATTTTATCATAAATAATTTAATATGGAATATATTGCATTAAAAGGCATAATAAATGCGTTAATTTTCTCAGTTGTTGGAGTTGTTGTTTTAATAATCAGTTATTATATAATTGAAAAAATAACTCCAGAAAACACTTGGAAAGAAATTGTTCAAAATAAAAACACGGCATTGGCTATCGTTTTTGCAGCATTAATTATCGGAATTTCTCTTATTATTAGCGCAGCAATTCATGGGTAAATTTTTTAGGTTTGAATACCTATTACTATTTGCAGTTTTTGTTATCGCAACTTGTGGCTTAATTTATGAATTAGTCGCAGGAACGTTAGCGAGTTATCTTTTGGGAGATTCTGTAAAGCAATTTTCATTCATCATAGGAGTATATTTATTTTCTATGGGAATAGGCTCATATTTTGCAAAATTTATCAAAAGAAATCAACTCAATATCTTTATCGAAATTGAAATCGTAGTTGGAATTGTTGGCGGATTAAGTTCGGTTATATTATTCTTGCTTTTTGAAAAAGTGGCTTACTTTCAGTTTATTCTTTATTTTTTAGTATTCATTACAGGCTGTTTAGTTGGATTGGAAATTCCGCTTTTAATGAATATTCTAAAAGACAAAGTAAAGTTTAGCGACTTAGTTTCTAACGTTTTTACTTTTGATTACATTGGTGCTTTACTTGCTTCAGTATTATTTCCTTTGGTTTTTATTCCGCAATTAGGAATTATTAGAACTTCCTTGTTTTTTGGAATGATTAATCTAAGTGTTGCCATTGCGCTTTGTTTTATATTGGAAAAAGAAATCAAGAAAGTGTATTTTTTGAAAGCTAAAGCGATAATCTCTTTTCTAATTTTAGTTGGCTTTTTTATTTTTTCCGAAAAGATTCTCTCTTTTTCAGAAGAGAAATTATATGGTGAAAATATCGTTTTTACAAAAACCACTTCTTACCAACGAATCGTGTTGACGCATTTAAAAAATGATTATAAATTGTATTTGAATAACAATTTGCAATTCAGTTCAGCCGATGAATATCGTTATCATGAAGCATTGGTACATCCTGCTATGTCAAGTGCAAATTCTGTTAATGAAGTTTTGGTTCTTGGTGGTGGAGATGGTTTGGCAGTTAGAGAAATTTTAAAATACGATTCCGTTAAAAAAATAACATTAGTAGATTTAGATGGCGGAATGACCAAACTATTTAAAACCAATCCCGTACTTAAAAATTTGAATAATAATTCCTTTGAAAATAAGAAAGTAAGCGTTTTTAATCAAGATGCATTTCTTTGGGTAAAGGAAGCTCAAAAAAAGTATAATGTGGTTATCATTGATTTTCCTGACCCGTCCAATTATAGTTTAGGAAAATTATATTCGGTTAATTTTTACCAATCGCTTTCCAAAATTTTAGCACCAAATGCCGTTGTGGTGATTCAAACAACTTCGCCTTATTTTGCACCTAAATCATTTTGGTGTATCAATAAAACTGTAAAAACTTCTTTTTCTAATACAGATGCTTATCATGTTTATGTACCATCTTTTGGCGAATGGGGTTTTACTATTACTTCAAACAATCCGAGTTTTGATTTTAACTCTGTAAACAGAAAGGCGCAAAATCTTCGATTTTATAATTACAAATTCAATTCGCTTAATCAATTTACTAGTGATATGAAGGCAAGTAATGTTGAAGTAAATCGATTAGACAACCAAATTTTAGTACGCTATTTTGATGAAGAGTGGGGAAAATTATAATTCACGAAGAACTTTTGTTAAAAGAATAGCAGCTTTATCCATTATAGCTGCCGTACCAAGTTTGTTGGTTTCTTGCAAAGACAAATTAATTGAAATTACATTAAAGCTTACTGGAACTAATCATATTTTAGGACATCGATTGTGGTTGAAGAATTTTCCAAAACCAACAAAAGAAATTAAAATACCTTATTTAATTGTCGGTGGTGGAATTTCTGGACTTTCGGCAGCGCGCCAATTCAAGAAAAAAGGAATTGAAGATTTTTTAGTTTTAGAACTAGAAAACAAATTAGGCGGAAATTCTGCAAATGGAGAAAATCAGTATTCTAAATTTCCTTTAGCAGCGCATTATTTGCCTTTACCTAATCTAAGAGATAAAGCGCTTTTAAACTTTTTAGAAGAATCGAAAATCATAATAGATTACAAAGATAGTTTACCTGTTTTTGATGAAACACAATTGTGTTTTGATCCAAACGAACGTTTATTTATTCGAAATTCTTGGCAAACGGATTTAATTCCGAGATATGGAAACTCCAAAGAAGTTGATAATCAAATAGACTTATTTCTTCAAAGAATGACCGAATTTCGTGAGAAAAAAGGAAATGATAAAAAGTACTTTTTTGATATTCCAAAATCATTCTGTTCATCAGATGAATCTCTAAATTCACTCGATGAAATAACCATGAAAAAATGGTTATTGGACAACACTTTTACGGCTGATGAAGTTTTAGAATATGTTGATTATTGTTGTAAGGACGACTTTGGTTTAGGAATCGAGTTTGTTTCGGCTTGGGCTGGAATTCACTATTTTGCAGCAAGAAAACACGAGAATAAAAAATATGACGATACCGTTTTAACTTGGCCAGAAGGCAATGGTAGATTGGTAAAACATTTGAAATCATCTGTTGAAAATAAGGTGTTGACGAATCATTTAGTATATGACATTCAACTCAATTCTAATGGAGTTAATGTATCTGTTTTTAATGCTGAATCAAATGAATCTGTAACTATTCTAGCCGAAAAAGTAATTCTTGCAACGCCGCAATACATCAATAAGTTTTTACTGCCTGAAAGAAAATCTACAGCCCATAATTTTCATTATGCTCCATGGTTTACGGCTTCTATAACATTGACAGATATTTCAGATAATGGTAGTTTTCCGCTGTCTTGGGATAATGTAATTTACAAAGCAAAAGGTCTTGGATACGTTTATAATCAGCATCAAAATTTGGAGCAAATTATTGATAAAAAAGTCATTACGTATTATTACAGCTTTAGTTCAAATGACATAAAAAAAGACAGAAAAGAATTGCTGAAAAAACCAATCGAACATTGGAAAGAATTAGTTTTATCCGATTTAAAAATAGCACATCCAGATATTGAACAAAATATAAGTGCGATTGAAATTCACAGAATTGGTCACGGAATGATAAGTCCCGTTCCTAATTTTCTAAAAAGTAAATTACTCAAAGAAGCTTCAAAAAGTATTGAAAATAAAATCTTTTTTGCACATAGCGATTTAGCTGGAATTTCTATTTTTGAAGAAGCTTTTCATCAAGGAATTAATGTGGTTAATAAAATTGTAGATGGAACAACCTTGGATTCATAAATCAAAAACCGATTTTTGGTTGATACTTTTCCCAGCATTTTTTGTTTTGGGAATTGTCTTCGTTTTTCAAGATTGGTTATCCGAAATTCAAGAAGATTACTCTTTTTATACTTGGTTGTTTTTGATTGTTTTTATTGATGTAGCGCACGTTTATTCGACTCTTTTCAAAACGTACTTCGTAAAATCCGAATTTCAAAGAAGAAAAAAACTTTACATTGGATTGCCAATAATTTGTTTTATAATTGGTTTGTTTTTATTTGGTTTTGGGAGCTCTGTATTTTGGTCAGTTTTGGCTTATGTAGCTGTTTTTCATTTTATTAGACAGCAGTATGGTTTTGTTAGATTATATGCAAGGAAGGAAGAAAAAACAAAAATAAATAGATATTCAGATGCTTTAATAATCTACACCGCAACTATTTATCCAATGTTGTATTGGTTTTTTTCTTCGCCAAGAGCTTTTAATTGGTTTGTAGAAAAAGAGTTTTTTAGATACGAAAGCCAGTTTTTAATTCAAGTTTCAACTGTAATTTATGTTCTTATCGTGGCATATTATTTATGTCGAACACTTTATCTTTATTTGAAAACCAGCTATTTTAATATTCCAAAAAACCTGATAATTGTTGGAACTTTACTATCATGGTTTTTTGGAATTGTATATTTTAATAATGATTTAGTTTTTACACTCTTAAATGTGGTTTCTCACGGAATTCCATACATGGCATTAATATATTTAAAAGAAATCGATTCAAAACCCAAAGAAGAAATGGGCGAATTATTTCATTTTAAAAACAGTAAAGGAGCTATTTTCTTCGTTTTAATTCTACTCGGAATTGCTTTTACTGAAGAATATTTGTGGGAAATTTTTGTTTGGAACGAGAATTTTAACCTTGGAATCGATGCTTTCAAATGGCAATTCTTTTTAGTTCCATTACTTACGGTTCCACAATTTACGCACTATTTATTAGACGGTTTTATTTGGAAAAACAACAAATAAACTATACTAATTCGTGCTTATGTTCCACTTGTTCTTCAATGGCATTCCAAAGTCCGATTCTCTTTTCTAAAGCTGCAATAGAAACTTCTTGTACTTCATTCCATTTTTGTTCAGAATCACCACAAAGTTCTGCAATCATTTGCATTGCCATTGGTCCGTGTTCGTCAGCGTCTAATTCAATATGTCTTTCGAAATAATAAATTAGTTTCGATAAATTGGTTTCTGGGAAGTTTTGCTGAAAGTTTTTTAAGATTTCAGTAAACATATTCGGAATCAAATCTTCTCTTCCAAAAGTAAAAGCTGCAGCAATTTCATGCGGTTTTCCTTGTTCAATCACACGGAAAGTAAAATCTAAAAACGCTTTCACATTTTCGTGTAAATCACTTTGTTTAATAGATACAAAAATGTTTTTCGTTTCTTCCACATTCTTCAAAAACGCATTAATTTGAGTTGTTGAAGCACCACATTGTGTCATCGCATCCAAATACATCTCAAAATGACTTTGACGCGTTCCGTCCAATGTTAAATCGGTTTCTTCGGCTACAACAATTTCATTAATTAAATAGCGAATTTCAGGATTACCAATTGGCAACCAAGGCGTTGTAGTGCAAGTCAATTTATTTTGTAAGGCTTTTAGTAACGACATAAAATCCCAAACCGCATAAATGTGGTTTTCTAAGAAACAATGTAAATCGTCAATCGTTTTTACTTTATTGTATAGCGAATGATTTAATAATTGATCTTTTTGATGTTGTATGGAATGATTGATTTGTTCAATTCTCATTTTTGATTTTTTTGTAAAATTATAAAAGCTTCCCAAATTTGAGAAGCTTTTTATATCAATTTTATCTATTGTTTAATTATTTGAATGCAGGGAAACCTGTAACATCCATACCTGTAATTAACAAGTGAATGTCGTGTGTTCCTTCGTAAGTAACTACAGATTCTAAATTCATCATGTGTCTCATGATAGAATATTCACCTGTAATTCCCATTCCACCAAGCATTTGACGTGCATCGCGAGCAATAGTTAACGCCATATCAACGTTGTTTCTTTTTGCCATCGAAATTTGAGCTGTAGTTGCTTTTCCATCGTTACGTAAAACGCCTAATCTCCAAGTTAGTAATTGCGCTTTCGTGATTTCAGTAATCATTTCAGCTAATTTCTTTTGTTGTAATTGTGTCGCTCCAATTGGTTTGTCAAATTGAATACGTTCTTTTGAATATCTCAAAGCAGTATCATAACAATCCATTGCTGCTCCAATCGCTCCCCAAGCAATACCATAACGTGCCGAATCTAAACATCCTAGTGGTGCTCCTAATCCAGATTTGTTTGGCAATAAGTTTTCTTTTGGAACTTTTACATTGTCAAAAATAAGCTCTCCAGTGGCAGAAGCTCTTAACGACCATTTATTGTGTGTTTCAGGAGTTGAAAAACCTTCCATTCCTCTTTCCACGATTAATCCGTGAATTCTTCCTTCTTCGTTTTTAGCCCAAACTACTGCAATGTCAGCAAAAGGTGCATTTGAAATCCACATTTTAGCACCATTTAAAAGATAATGATCACCCATATCTTTAAAATTAGTTACCATTCCACCTGGATTTGAACCGTAATCTGGCTCAGTTAAACCAAAACAACCAATGAATTCTCCAGTGGCTAATTTTGGTAAATATTTCATTCTTTGTTCTTCGTTTCCGTATTTCCAAATAGGATACATAACCAATGAAGACTGAACCGAAGAAGTCGAACGTACACCCGAATCTCCTCTTTCAATTTCTTGCATGATTAATCCATAAGAAATTTGATCTAATCCAGCACCACCATATTCCACAGGAATGTATGGACCAAATCCACCAATTTCTCCTAAACCTTTTACGATTTGATGAGGAAATTCTGCTCTTTGTGCGAAGTCTTCAATAATCGGAGAAACTTCTTTTTTTACCCAAGCACGTGCAGCATCACGCACCATTTTATGTTCGTCAGATAATAATTCGTCTAATAAATAATAATCTGGAGATTGAAATAAGTCTGGTCTCATAGTTTTTGATTTGAAAGTCACAAAAGTAAGTAAAGATTTTTAACAAATCAACGAACAAATGTTATAATTTTTAAATTACATTTTCAAATAAAAATCCTTCGTCAACTCAATGTATTCGGAAGTATAGTTGTGTCTAGAAATTTCGATGATTAATTCATCGACTAACGGAGCTTGTTCCATTCTGCAAAAAGCCAATAAACTTCTTTTAATTTCCGATGTTGGTGTGCCTTTTACACGAGTAATTTTTAATGGAAATAAATCCAATTCTTTACACATAGCAACAAAACGTTCTTCTTCTTTATAAGGAATAATTACAGAGAAAATTCCGTTATCAGAAAGTAATAAAGCTGCTGCTTCAATCAATTCTTCAAAAGGCAAAGCGTCTTCAAAACGTGCTAAATCTCTCGAACTGTTATCTGATTTATAATCATCGGTGTAAAAAGGTGGATTGGAAATAATTAAATCATACTCGTCTTCAGGTTCGTCTACAAATTCATCCAATCCTGCATGAAAGCAGAATAATTTATCACCCCAAGGCGAAGCTTCAAAATTTTCGACACATTGTTCGTAAGCATCTTCGTCAATTTCGATGGCATCAATTTGTTCGGCGCTGCTTCTTTGGGCTAACATTAAAGACAAAATTCCAGTTCCAGCGCCAATATCTAAAACATTATACGGATTGTTGATTAATGGAGTCCAAGCGCCAAGTAAAACACCATCCGTGCCAATTTTCATAGCACAACGATCTTGATTAACGGAAAATTGTTTGAATGTAAAAGTAGTCATTGGAATTATCCAAGATATAAATCAACCAATCCTTCAGGAGTTTCTAAAGTAATGGTTTTGTTTGCTCTGTCAAGTGCAATGATGAAATCATCAATAAGCGGAATTAAAATTTCAGTTCCGTTTTTATCAATTTCAAAAAGTGGTTGAGCGCCACTGTCATTAATAGAGGCAATTTTTCCAATATTACCTAAACGAGTATCCAATACATCAAACCCGATTACTTCGTGGTAATAAAATTGAGTGCCTTCTAATTTTGGCAACATAGAAAGTGGAAGATAGATTTCACTTCCCATAATTTCGTCTGCTTCTTCTTCGGTTTGAATGTCTTCAAAACGAATACGTAAGAATTTTTCTTTGTGAAGCGAACTACTTTCAATAAAAAATGGAACCAGACTTTTGTTGATTTCAACAAAAACTGATTCCAAATTTTGATACAATTCGGGTTCGTCGGTGTCTAAATACGCCAATACTTCCCCTTTGAAACTAAATTTTTTCGCGATTTTACCTAAATAGAAACAATCTTGTTTACGCATGAAATCGCTTTATTATTAAGCTTCTGTTTCTTCGTTGTTTTCTTCAACAGCTGGAGTTTCTTCAGTAGCAGCTTCTACTACTTCTTCAGTTGCTTCTGCTGCAGCTTCTTCAGCTACTTCTTCTACTTTCGCAGCTTCAGCTTGAGCAGCAATACGTTTTTCGTTTGCTTCTTTTTCAGCTTTTAAAGCTTTAGCTTTAGCATCTGCCTCAGCTTTAGATAAACCAGCTTTTTTAGCGTCAACTTTTCCTGCTTTTTCATCTAACCAAGCTGCTAATTTAGCATCTGCTTGCTCTTGAGTTAAAGCACCTTTTCTAACACCTCCATCTAAATGATGTTTTAATAAAGCACCTTTGTAAGAAAGAATTGCTCTAGCAGTATCAGTTGGTTGAGCACCATTGTGTAACCATTGAACAGCTTTGTCCAAGTTTAAATCAATAGTTGCTGGATTTGTGTTTGGATTGTAAGTTCCAATTTTTTCTAAGAATTTACCATCTCTTTTTGATCTTGCATCTGCTGCAACAACCCAATAAAAAGGTTTCCCTTTTTTTCCGTGTCTTTGTAATCTAATTTTTACTGACATAATCTTGTGATTAATTTGAGGTTCTCGACCTCGGTTATTTAAGGGTGCAAATATAGTAAAACTTTGTAATACAAACATATTAAGTGCAGAAAAAATATTTTCACCTTGAATTTGTGTTTATTTAGATAAAAAAGTTATTTTTGTTTCCTACATATAATTAGAACTATTAAAAATGAAAAAAATATTTTCTTTGTTAGCTATTGTGGCATTATTTAACTCATGTCAGCAAGATATTCAAACTAATACACCAGCATTTCAAGCAAAACTTAATGATGTTCAATGGAGAGCAAATGAAGCTAGGGTTTCTGTTGATGGAGATGGAGGAATGACTATTACTGCTTATACTGCATATGAAACTGTTGTGTTGAAAACTAACGCTATGAACGTTGGAACTTATTTATTAGGAACACAAGATTATTTAGGAAATCATGCTTCATATTCTTTTGATGCAAATGATTTTGCAGATTTTTATGATACAAGTGTAGTTGAAGGGCCAGCATACAAGCTTTCAGGAATGTTAACTGCTGGAACTGGTTATACTAATTTGCCAGGTGCGCAAACTACTGGTGGTTCAGGAACAGGATTAAAAGTTGCTTTGACAACACTTTCTGGAACTATAACAAAATTAACAGTTGTAGCTAGAGGTGAAGGTTATGTTGCGGGAGATGTTGTTACAATTGTTGGTGGAAATAACAATGCAACTGTAAGAATTGAAAATGTACAACAAAGTAATGGAGAAGTTACAATTGAAGAAGTTTCAAACGGATTATTCACTGGAACATTCAAACTTAATGCGGTAAATAGCGAAGGCGATGTAGTTACCTTCTCTGAAGGTCATTTTTACAAAGTACCATTGCAATAAATATAAAGACAAAATATAATTAAAACCACTTGGAGTAATTCAGGTGGTTTTTTTGTTGATAACTTAAATTGGCATTCATTAACTTAAAATGTATTTTTGTTTTTATTCAAAATCAGTTTTGTATTTTGTCTTTAGCTTAATTATCAGATAGATGTACTTAATTTTCGATACAGAAACCACAGGATTACCGCGCAGTTGGTCGGCACCCATTACCGATACCGATAACTGGCCTCGTTGCATTCAAATTGCATGGCAATTACACGACGAAATGGGAAATTTAATCGAGCACCAAGATTACTTGGTTAAGCCCGAAGGTTTCAATATTCCGTATGATGCGGAACGAATTCATGGTATTTCTACCGAGTTAGCAATGGAGCAAGGAATTCTACTATCTGAAGTTTTAGAGAAATTCAATATTGCACTTTCAAAAACAAAATTCATCGTTGGTCAAAATGTAGGATTTGATGTCAATATTATGGGATGTGAATTCCATCGTATGAACATAGGTTCTGATATGACTAAAATGCCGGTTTTGGATACTTGTACCGAAATCACTGCTAATTTATTGAAATTACCCGGTGGTCGTGGTGGAAGATTCAAATTACCAACATTAACCGAATTACATCAATATCTTTTCAATCAACCTTTCGCAGAAGCTCACAATGCAACTGCCGATGTGGAAGCAACAACACGTTGTTTTCTTGAGTTAATTAAAAGAGAAGTTTTTACAAAAGAAGAATTAGATGTAACACCAGAATATTTCAGAAGTTTTCGAGAAAAAAATCTTGGCGAAATCCAGCTAATCGGATTAAAGCATATCAATCTGAAACAAGCTTCGGATGAAATTAGAACTCGTTTGAAAAAAATCGAACAAGAGGAAGTTCAAACCACGATTTCAGAAGAAGTAAAATCCGATTTAAAAGACGCTGCTTTTGCACATTTGCACAATCATACGCAGTTTTCGGTACTACAATCGACTATAGCAATTAATGATTTAGTAAAAGCTTCGGCAAAATTCAAAATGCCAGCGGTTGCAATGACCGATACTGGAAACATGATGGGTGCGTTTCATTTTGTAAGTGCCGTTTTAAATCACAACAAAACAGCTGAATCTAAAAACAAAGAATTAGTCGAAAACGGAGAAGAACCAACCGAAACCGTTATCAAACCGATTGTAGGATGCGAGTTCAATATCTGTGACGATCATAAAGATAAGACCAAAAAAGACAATGGTTATCAAGTAGTTTTGTTGGCAAAAAATAAAAAAGGCTATCACAATTTAGCCAAAATGTCATCCATTGCTTACACCGATGGTTTCTATTACGTTCCTCGTATCGATAGAAAAATTGTGGAGCAATACAAAGAAGATATTATCGTACTTTCTGGAAATTTATATGGTGAAATTCCAAGTAAAATTCTAAATGTTGGAGAAAGTCAAGCCGAAGAAGCTTTGATTTGGTGGAAAGACCAATTCGGTTTCGATTTCTATTTGGAATTAATGCGCCACAAACAAGAAGACGAAAATCGTGTTAATCAAACGTTGATAGCCTTTGCAAAAAAGCACAATATAAAGTTAATTGCGACAAACAATACGTATTACGTTAATAAAGAAGATGCCAATGCACACGATATTTTATTGTGTGTAAAAGATGGTGAAAAACAAGCAACACCAATTGGTCGCGGACGTGGTTATCGTTACGGATTACCAAATCAAGAATATTATTTCAAATCGGGTGACGAAATGAAGCAGCTTTTTGCCGATTTACCCGAAGCAATTATCAATATTCAAGAAATTATCGATAAAACAGAACCCTATTCTTTATATAGAGATGTATTACTTCCAAAATTCAAAATTCCTGATGAATTTGAAGTAGAGGAAGACAAATTAGATGGTGGAGTTCGTGGTGAAAATGCGTATTTGAAACATCTTACGATGGAAGGTGCAAAAAAACGCTATGGCGAAATCACACCAGACATTCAAGAACGTTTAGATTTTGAATTGCTTACGATTTCCAATTCAGGTTATCCTGGATATTTCTTAATTGTACAAGATTTTATCGCCGAAGCCAGAAAAATGGATGTTTCCGTTGGGCCAGGTCGTGGTTCGGCTGCAGGTTCTGCTGTAGCGTATTGTTTAGGAATTACGAACATCGACCCAATTAAATATGATTTGCTTTTTGAGCGTTTCTTAAATCCCGATCGTGTTTCCATGCCCGATATTGATATCGACTTTGATGATGAAGGTCGTGGTCGCGTTATGGATTATGTAATCAATAAATACGGTTCTAATCAGGTGGCGCAAATTATTACTTATGGTAAAATGGCTACGAAATCGGCTATTCGAGATACCGCTCGTGTACTAGATTTACCACTTTTTGAAGCAGATAGAATTGCGAAATTGATTCCAGGTATGATGCCATCTAAATGGAATTTAGCAAGATTTTTAGCCGAAGACGAATCCGAAGTCAAAAAAGCATTGCGCTCGGAAGAATTCGACCGAGTTAAAGAATTAATCGAAATTGCGAATTCAGAAGATTTAGCAGGAGAAACCATTCAGCAAGCAAAAGTCTTAGAAGGTTCGATGCGAAATACCGGAATTCACGCTTGTGGTGTGATTATTACACCAGATGATATTACGAATTTCGTTCCCGTAACCACAGCAAAAGATTCGGATTTATATGTAACCCAATTTGATAACTCGGTAGCGGAAAGTGCTGGTTTGTTGAAGATGGACTTCTTGGGATTAAAAACCCTTACCTTAATTAAAGATACCGTGAAATTGGTAAAATATCGTTTAGGAATCGATTTGAATCCTGACGAATTTCCAATTGACGATACTAAAACATACGAGTTATTCCAAAGAGGTGAAACGGTTGGGGTTTTCCAATACGAATCGCCTGGAATGCAAAAATACATGAAGGACTTAAAGCCAACAGTTTTTGCCGATTTAATTGCCATGAATGCATTATATCGTCCAGGGCCATTGGAATACATTCCTTCTTTCGTTCGTAGAAAAAATGGCGAAGAACCTATCACCTACGATTTAGATGCTTGCGAAGAATATTTAGGAGAAACCTACGGAATTACCGTTTATCAAGAGCAGGTGATGCTTTTGTCGCAAAAATTAGCTAATTTCTCTAAAGGTGATGCTGACGTACTTCGTAAAGCCATGGGTAAAAAGCAGAAAGATGTCTTGGATAAAATGAAATCTAAGTTCATAGATCAAGCAAAAGCCAATGGTCACGACGAACAAAAATTAGATAAAATTTGGACGGACTGGGAAGCGTTTGCGAGTTATGCCTTCAATAAATCGCATTCTACTTGTTACGCTTGGATTGCGTATCAAACCGCATATTTAAAAGCGCATTATCCTGCGGAATATATGGCTGCGGTGCTTTCGAATAACATGAACGATATCAAACAAGTTTCGTTCTTTATGGAAGAATGTAAACGCATGGGATTAGCCGTTTTGGGTCCAGATGTGAATGAATCGTACTATAAATTTACGGTTAACGAAAACTACGCCGTTCGTTTCGGAATGGGAGCGATTAAAGGTGTTGGAGCAGGAGCGGTTCAAACTATTGTGGAGAACAGAAAAGACGGAAATTACAAATCCATCTTCGATTTAGCAAAACGAATTGATTTGCGTGCTGCCAACAAAAAAGCATTCGAAAACTTAGCATTGGCAGGTGGTTTTGATGGTTTTTCAGAAACCCATCGTGCCCAATATTTTCATCATGATGGCGACGGAATTACGTTTTTAGAAAAGGCGATTCGTTATGGTTCGAAATTCCAAGAAAACGAAAATTCATCACAAGTTAGCTTGTTTGGTGATGCTTCGGAAGTTCAAATTGCCGAACCTCAAGTGCCACCATGTGAAGAATGGAGCACAATGGAAAAATTAGCCAAAGAAAAAGAAGTAGTTGGAATTTATATTTCTGGACATCCTTTGGATGATTATAAATTTGAGATGAAATATTTCTGTACGGCTAAATTGGAATCGCTTAAAAATTTGGAGCAACATTTGGGTAAAAATCTTTCTTTCGGAGGAATTGTTACTAATGTGCAACACAGAACGGCTAAAAACGGAAAAGGCTGGGCAACCTTTGTGTTAGAAGGTTATGACGAAAGTTATGAATTCCGAATTTTTGATGAAGAGTATTTAAAATACCGTCATTTCTTGCTGCAAAATCAATTTGTGTATTTCAAAATAAATGTGAAAGAAGGTTGGGTAAATCGCGAAACTGGGAAAAAATCCGATCCAAGAATTCAGTTTTTAGATGCTAAAATGTTAGCCGATGTATTGCCAACATTCGCTAAGAAATTGATTTTAATGTTTCCAATAAACGATGTAAAAGAGCAGGTGATAACAGAGTTAAATCGAATATTTTCTGAAAACAAAGGGGATAATTCAGTGACTTTTGAAGTAATGGAATTGGAGCGAATCAAAAAAATTATGGAAGATATTCCTGTTTCAGCTCCTGTAGATATTGAAGAAGAAATTTCGGAAGATTCTAATGAAGAAATGGAAATGAATATTGAAGTTCCAGTAGAAAAAGAAGAAATCATCGTAAAAACAAAACTTTCCATGCCAAGCCGAAAATTGAAAGTTAAGATTTCGTCAGAGTTGCTTCAAGAATTAGAACGGATGCAAGTGAATTTTAAGCTGAATTAAAGTATAAATTCTGTAAATGAGAGTATAATCAAAACTAATTTCAAAACACACTTTCATTCCAATTTAATTTCTAAATTTGCAATTCAAATAAGTATAAAACTAAAAAAAATAATATGGCATTAGCAATAACAGATGCTACTTTCGACGAAGTAGTATTAAAATCAGACAAACCAGTAGTAGTAGATTTTTGGGCAGCTTGGTGTGGTCCGTGTAGAATGGTTGGACCAGTTATCGACGAAATTCATGGTGAATACGAAGGAAAAGCTGTAGTTGGAAAAGTAGACGTAGATGCAAACCAAGAATTTGCTGCAAAATACGGTGTTAGAAACATTCCAACAGTATTAATTTTCCAGAACGGAGAAGTTGTGGGAAGACAAGTTGGGGTTGCTCCAAAGAAAACTTATACTGATGCAATCGACGCATTACTATAATATTTGAAAAAAAATATTTTAAAGGTTCAGCGAAAGTTGAGCCTTTTTTTATAAATAACCTTTTATCCTTTTGCCTAAAACCTTTTGCCTAAAATAAAAAATCTTTTTCTATCTTTGAGAATATGAATTTAGAACAGCAAATAGAAAAAATTTCTAGTTTTGAACATTTAGAACTTTTGGCCAATCAAATAGTTGAAGGTTTTATTTCAGGTATGCACAAGTCACCTTTTCATGGATTTTCAGCAGAGTTTGCTGAGCATAAAATTTACAATCCAGGCGAAAGCACTAAACATATCGATTGGAAATTATTCGCAAAAACCGATAGATTATACACTAAACGCTACGAAGAAGAAACCAATTTACGTTGTCATTTAATCATCGATAATTCGTCTTCGATGCATTATCCAAAATTGAAAGATAATCAACTTTTTTATGAGAATAAAATAGGATTTTCGGTATTAGCTTCTGCTGTTTTAATGAATTTGCTTAAAAAACAACGCGATGCGGTTGGATTGAGTATTTATTCAGATACATACGAATATTATTCACCAGAAAAAGGAAGTGATCGTCATCATCGTATGATTTTAAATAAGCTGGAAGGTATTTTGGAGAATAATAATCAAACAAAAAAAACGGATACAGTCACTTTTTTGCATCAAATTGCTGAAAATATTCATCGTCGTTCCATGGTGATTTTGTTTACCGACATGTTTCAGAACGAAGACAGCGAGAAAATTTTCAAAGCTCTTCAGCACTTAAAACACAACAAGCATAAAGTAGTTGTTTTTCATGTTTATGACAAAAAAACAGAATTAAATTTCAGTTTTGACAATACGCCAAGAAAGTTTATCGACGTTGAAACTGGCGAAGAAATAAATTTATTTGCCGAAAATACGCAAGAAATGTATCAAAAAGAGGTTCAGGGATATTTCAAATCTGTTGAAACAACCTGTATGCAGTACCAAATTAAGTATGTTCCGGTTTCGGTAGATGAAAAATTCGAAAAAATTATGACTACGTATTTGGTTGAAAAACAAAAGTTTGGCTAAATAGCTTAAAAAAAGTTTAATTTTTTTTAAAAAAATATTTGCAGGAATGAAAAAGCGTAGTATATTTGCACTCGCAATCAAGCACTGGTTTGGTAGTTCAGTTGGTTAGAATACATGCCTGTCACGCATGGGGTCGCGGGTTCGAGTCCCGTCCAGACCGCCAGTAAAGAGGAAGCCTTTCGTAAAAGAAAGGCTTTTTTGCCCTCTTAAAATATTTAAGATAGTTGTGTTGTTTAGGTACGAAAGTACCAAAAGGTTTAGTAGTTAGACCAATGGAAAGCTTTGCATTTATGCAGAGCTTTTTTGATTTTTATACTTTTCATTAAAACCAAACAGCTCTATTTTGCCATACTAAAACTAAAAACAATCCGAAAAAAAGCAAACTCACCAATACTTTCATAAAGGTACCAGCTAAAAACCCAATAAATGATCCTGTAGCAGCTTTTAAGGCTCTTCCTTTTTCTTGCGAATTATAAATAAGTTCTCCCACAAGTGCACCAATAAAAGGACCAATTAAAAATCCAAATGGTATAGGGATAAAAATTCCGACAACTAAACCTATATTCGTTCCCCAAATTCCATATTTACTTCCTCCAAAGTATTTTGTGCCTTTTGCCGGAATTATATAGTCTAAAATCCCAATTACAATAGCAATTAGTAAAGTAATTATTAAAACCCAATAATTTGTTGCAATATCTTTGCATAAGTATAACATCAAAATGCCAATCCAGCTCACAGGTGGACCAGGTAAAGCAGGAAGTATGCTACCGATGATTCCTATAATTACACATAATAATCCAATAAGTAATAAAAAGTAATCCATAAGATTTTAGTTATTGTCTAACAAATTTATAACTTTGTTTTCATACAATTTAAAATAAATTAATTATACCGATGAGATTTGCTTTTTTGTTTTTTATTTCAATTCTATTTTCAGTGACTTCAATTGCTCAAGAGAAAAAAATGTCAACGCAGGAAAAATTGAAAGAATTAGCTAGAGTTAAAAAAGAATTAGAGGAACAAAAAAAGAAAGAATGGGATGCTTATTTAGTTCGTGTTGAAGCTGATAAATTAGCAAAAAAACAAAGAAAAGTAGCTGACTCAATTGAAAAATCTAAGCTAACAGATAATGTTAAAGACGATGTTGATGGTTTTACTAAATGTAGCAATGAAAAATTGCCTTATTACAAGAGGAAAAATATTACAACTGGTTTAGAAGAAGAGATAGCATTCACAGATTATATAAAAAAACATATTATCAATAAATTTAGTTACCCTGAATTTGCAGAAGAACATGATTTACAAGGTAGAGTAACAGTTTATTTTATAATTGACAAAGAGGGAAATCCACAAATTAAAGAAACTACAGGTCCAGAATATGGACTGATTTTAGAAGAAGAAGCTATTCGAATTATTAAATCGTTACCTACAGCTATCCCTGCTAATTGTGATGGAAAGCCAGTTAATATCTCGTTTGCAATACCTATAATATTTCAAATGGAAGAATAATATGAAAAAATTAATTCAACTCCTTTTTTTACTTTTAGCAATCCAATCTTGTCAGTACTTTGATAAAAAAGTACCCGATGAAAATGTATTGTTGCAACAAGAATTAAAAAAAATCAATTGGAATGAAGTTGATGAATTTCCATCGGTTTTACAGTGTGATACTATAAAAGATGTTGAGATTAAGAAGCAATGTTTTTTTGATTATTTAACACAAACTATCCAAGAACGAATAGGAATAGATACCTTGCGAATTTTGTACCCTGAAATGGATACTATCGAAGTAAAAGTTACCATTAATCCAGATGCAACTTTGCAATTTGAGCCACAATTCCCAAAAGATAGTGTCGCATATGATAAAGTAAAAATTGATAGTATTTTGACTGCTCGTTTATCTGATTTTCCAAAAGTAGAACCAGCCATCAAAAGAGGGATTAAAGTAAAAACCCAATTTATACTTCCGGTTATTATTAAAGTTGAAAAGTAATCAAAGACAAAATCAAGAGCAAATTCAAGTACAATTTCAAATTAAGAACACTGATTTAAGAAATTTCAATAATTTTCAAAATCTTATATGAACTTAATTTGTAAAAATGTTCACTTCAAAAACTTACATGACTTATATGTTATAAATAATCCGTGCTAATTAGTGAAATTAGTGTTTAAAATTATTTTTTAAAATTTCTTCCTTTCCAACTATATTTTCCAAAAAAAGAATACACCACTACCGAAACACTAAAAAACGGATACAACAAACTACTCGCCAACACATACTGCAATTTCGATTCGAAGAAATTAGCGGTTTTGAAAAGTAAATTAAAATCGATTAGGAATTTTAAAGCGACAAAAAGCATGAAAATGTTTTGGTCTAAAATGCCTAACAACCAAAGAAAAAAACTTAAAATCCAAACCAAATTCCCGCCAAAAACAACAAGTGCTAAAGTTTTTCCGTAACTTGAAGAATAACCAGTACTTTTCGATGCCCAGCGAACCCGTTGTTGAAATAATTCAGTCCAAGTATCTACTGGTTTTGTTGCGACAATACTTTCTTTGGACAATAAAAACCCAACTTTCTTCGGAGTAACTGAAACTGCTTTCTGAAGTAGAAAAACATCATCACCACTTGCAATTGAATTATTTCCTTGAAACCCATTTAGTTCTTTGAAAAAAGCTTTGGAATAGGCAAAATTAGCACCATTACACATAAAAGGTTGATTGATTCCAAAACTTCCAATCGTGGCGCCTTGTAAACTTAGAAAATCTAAATTCTGGAAAGCCGATAAAAACCCACTTTTTGGAATATAACAAACGTCTGAAGCTACCATTTTCACTTCATTTTCCTGAATATATTGATCATAAATTGACAACCAATCTTTCTGAACCAAACAATCCGAATCGGTAGTAATAATCCAATCATTTTTGGCAATTTGAATCGCCGTTTCTATGGCATCTTTCTTTGGTGAATTTGATTTACGAATGTTCTTAATTACTTTCAAACTGAACACTGAATACTGAACACTGGATACTTCTTCAGAGTCATCATCCACTAAAATAATTTCAACCAATTCTTTCGGATAATTCAACATAGAAATCGAATGCAATAAATTCGGAAGATTCTCTTTTTCATTTCGAAACGGAACCACAATGGAAAAAGATGTTTTTGGAGTGAATTCCTTTTTAGAAAAACGCTTCATTCGGTTAAAACCATAAATCAGTTGTCCAATGAATAGGATGTAAATGATAAAAAAGGTTCCAAGAATTAATTCCAGCATAAAGAATTTATTTTGAAGTATTCAACTTAAATCGCATTACATAATAACTTCCAATCGCCACGGGTAAAACTACGTTTAAAAACCACATTAACGTACTAATGAAAATTACAATCCATTCGTTAACGTCTAATTTTCCAAAGAAAAACATCGCCACGCTTCCTTTTACAGCAAAATCTAAAAATTGAAAACTCGGAACGACTGATGATAAAAAGTAAACGATTGAAATTGTTGATATTAAAGTTAAATATGGTAAATCAACATCAAATACTAAAAATAGAACATAATATTGATGAGAAAAAATCACATATCTACAAAAAGCCAAAACAAAATTTTTGCGATGAATATATTTTGGAATTTCATTAAGACGATGCATTAAATCTTGAAAAGTATAGTTTTTGATTTTTATCTCTCTTGAAAAATATAGAAATAATGTTAGAATTACTGCTAATAGAATAGATCCTGATGCCAAAAAATAATATTTCAGATAGATTAAGCCAATTATTCCAAAGATTACAGTTGAAAAACTTTGAATTCCATTGCAAACCAAATTTAAAAAAATAATTTTTTTAGTTTGGCTTTTTGGGAAATACAAAGCTTTTCCAGCATATTCTCCAATTCCAACTGGGGTAAACACACCCAATGTTAAAGCGCCTAAAACTTGTTTACTCGCTTCACCAACAGATATCGGTTTGATGAAATCAACTAAATTCTGCCATTTTAAAATTTCGAAATAACGATTGGCAACACTAAACAATAAAATGAAAATGATAGTTATTATTGAAGTTTTTTCCAAAACTAAAGTCTGGAATTTACTCCATTCTAATTTCGAATTTCCAGCAATTTGGTCGTAAATAAAATAAAACGCACCAATTACGATCAAAAGTTTGATGGTAAAAACAAGGAATTGTTTAGCTTTGTGAGGAATTGAAATCATGTTGCAAAGAAACGAAAACTTTGAACTTGAAACTTGAAACTTGAAACAAAATAATTGGCAAACGAACGCATCATATTAGGAATCGACCCAGGAACGACGATTATGGGTTTTGGATTAATTAAAGTAGTCAACAAGAAAATGGAATTTCTGCAGTTGAACGAACTCATTTTATCCAAATACGACAACCATTATCAGAAATTAAGAGTCATTTTTGAACGTACCATAGAATTAATCGACACACATAATCCAGATGAAATTGCTATTGAAGCGCCTTTCTTTGGAAAGAATGTGCAGTCGATGCTGAAATTAGGAAGAGCACAAGGCGTTGCCATGGCAGCCGGACTTTCCAGAGATATTCCCATTACAGAATACGAGCCCAAGAAAATCAAAATGGCGATTACTGGAAACGGAAACGCCAGCAAAGAACAAGTTGCCAAAATGCTCCAACAGCTATTAGGTTTAAAAGAATTACCAAAAAATCTCGATTCAACCGATGGTTTGGCAGCAGCAGTTTGCCATTTTTTCAATTCGGGAAGAGTGGAAGTGGGGAAAAGTTATTCAGGTTGGGATGCTTTTGTAAAACAAAATGAATCGAGAGTTAAAAAATAGTTTTCAGTCGCAGTTTTCAGTCTCAGCACTGTAAACTGCGACTGCGACTGAATACTAATAAAATGTCAGGAATCTACATCCATATCCCTTTTTGCAAACAAGCTTGTCACTACTGCGATTTTCATTTTTCAACTAATTTGAAGAAGAAAGAGGAGATGGTTTTGGCATTGGCTAAAGAAATTGAAATGCGTAAAAGCGAATTTCAAGATGAGATTGTTCAAACCATTTATTTTGGTGGCGGAACGCCTTCTATATTGCAGATTGCAGATTTAAGATTTTTGATTGATGAAGTGTATCTAAACTACAAAGTAGTCGAAAATCCAGAAATCACAGTAGAAGCCAATCCAGATGATTTGACAGAGAATCGAATAATTGAACTCTCAAAAAATAAAGTCAACCGATTATCAATCGGCATTCAATCGTTTTTTGAAGACGATTTGAAGATGATGAATCGTGCGCATAATGTGGAAGAAGCTAAAAAATGTTTGGAAATTGCCACTCAATATTTTGATAATATTTCCATTGATTTGATTTACGGAGTTCCCGAAATGTCCAATGAAAAATGGTTACAAGACATCGAAACGGCTTTGTCTTTTGACGTGCCGCATATTTCTAGTTATGCTTTAACGGTTGAACCCAAAACCGCTTTGCATTCGTTCATACAAAAAGGAATTATTCCACAACCAGATGATGAAGTCGCACAGGAACATTTTCATATTTTAGTCGACAAACTTTCGGAAAACGGATTCATTCATTATGAATTATCAAATTTTGGAAAAGAGAATTATTTTTCCAAAAACAATTCGAGTTATTGGTTAGGTAAAAAATACATCGGAATTGGTCCGTCAGCTCACAGTTATGATGGGAAAAATAGAGGTTGGAATGTTTCAAACAATTCGCTTTATATAAAATCGATTCAAGAAAATAAATTACCAATTGAAATAGAAATCTTAACCAAAACCGATCGTTATAACGAATATATTATGACGGGTTTACGAACGATTTGGGGTGTTTCATTAGAAAGAATCGAACAAGAATTTGGGAAAACCTATTTGGATTATTTGAACCAACAAGCGGCAAAATTCATCGAAGATCATTTGTTATTTGTGGATGATAATATCTTGCGAACTACAAAAAAAGGAAAGTTTTTGAGTGACGGAATTGCAAGTGATTTGTTTTTACTAAATTTGGAATAGTTTAACCACTAAGAACACAAAGAAAGCTAAAAGCTTTGTGAACTTAGTGAAACCCTTGCGCTCTTTGCGGTAAAAAATATGAAAGCAACCATCAACAACATACAAATCGACTTATCAAAACCACTTGATATTTCGATTCCACTAACCAACAATGAACAAAATCCGATTGCTTGGTATCAAAATAGACCTGAAATTGAACCTGTAACAATGGGAGATTGGATAGGAAAAGTTTCTGAAGGAAAATCATCTACGAATTTCAATAATATTTTCTTCAATCCGCATGCACATGGCACGCATACGGAATGTTTAGGACATATTACCCGCGATTTTTATTCGATTAATCAATGTTTAAAACAATTTTTCTTTACTGCTGAATTGATTTCGGTGGAACCAAAAGTAGTTGGAGAAGATTTAATTATTACAAAAGAACAAATAGAAATTGCTTTGGGAGAAAATTCACCAGAAGCCATTGTCATCAGAACATTACCTAATCCAGAAAGTAAAAAACATCTGAATTATTCCAATACAAATCCACCTTATTTAGAAGAAGCTGCCGCGATTTACATCAGAGAAAAAGGCATTCAACATCTACTAATCGATTTACCAAGTGTCGACAAAGAACACGACGAAGGAAAATTATTAGCACATAAAGCGTTTTGGAATGTAAAAGATGTGAATCAAGTGAATGAAGATGCTCGTTTTAATTGCACAATTACCGAAATGATTTATGTAAACGAAGAAATTCAAGATGGGAGTTATTTCTTGAATTTGCAATTTGCTTCGTTTGAAAATGATGCAAGTCCAAGTAAACCTGTTTTGTACAAAATGTTTTAAAAATATGATAGTTACTATTATTCCAAAATTGCCTTTCATTGATAAACGAGAAACAATTGATTTTTATCAAAAATTAGGATTTCATCTAGATGCAGATTATGGCGAGTATCTTATTTTAAATTTTGAGCAAACAGAACTTCATTTTTTCTCATATCAGGATTTAGATCCAAAAAAATCAAATTTTATGATTTATTTGAGGGTGAATGCAGAAATAGAATTGTTTTACAATACGTTAATAGAAAAAGAGATAGCAATACATCCAAATGGAACGTTAGAGAAAAAACCTTGGAATCAAATTGAGTTTTCAATTATTGATCCGAATGGAACACTTTTAACTTTTGGTCAATTCATTTAAATAATTATAAAATGAACATTCAACAACTCTACGAATTCTGTCAATCTAAAAAAGGCGTCACCGAACATTTTCCGTTTGATGAAGATACGTTGGTGTTTAAAGTAGGAGGAAAAATGTTTTGCCTAACTTCTTTATCCGAGTGGGAAAAAGGAACACCATCGTTAAATTTAAAATGCGATCCAGAGCGAGCTTTAGAATTTCGAGCGGAATATGAAGCTATTGAGCCTGGCTATCACATGAGTAAAGTACATTGGAATACCGTTCGTTTTCATGGTGATGTTTCCGATAAAATGATGTGCGAATTGATTAATCATTCCTATGAACTTGTTTTCAAAAGTTTAACGAAAAAAGTCCAACAAGAAATTCAAGAATTAGAAAATTAGGCATTACTTTTGTGCTATAAAAAAGAAAATTCAAAGTAACTATCATGATAGACAACTTAAAAAAAATATTAAACGAAGATCAAGATCCAAAAGCAATTGAGAAAATCACGGCTAAATTGGAGAATCTTTTGATGTCGAATGAAGAAGTAGGGTATATTGCTGTTCAGAAAAAACCAGCGGTAACTATTTTTCCAGATAGCATTGTGGTAACAAATAAACGCATCATTTTATGCAAGCCTAAAAATTTAGGATTATCAATGGAATTCATTGATTATGATTGGGATGATATCGCAGGTTCGTTTGTAAAAGAAGGAATTTTAGGGGCTGATTTTACCTTTACAACCAATTCCGATTTAACACATACGGTTGATTATTTACCAAAAAATCAAGCACGAAAATTATATACTTATGCAAAAGAGCAATTAGATTTATTGAAAAATCCAAAAGTTGCTACTCCGGTTGTAGAAGAAGTTAAAGCCGATATTCCTGTTGTAGAAGAAGTAGTTGAAGAAATTCAAGCGGAAGAAGTAACTCATTTTGCGGAGTTAATGCCAACTCCAAACGAAGTTATTCGCGACACAGAAGTTGAAGCTCCAATTTCGGAGGAAAAAGGTTTGGCACATTTATCGCAAGACGAATTATTTGCGAAACTTCAGAATTATAAAAAATTATTGGACAACGGATTAATCCTTCAAGGAGAATATGACCGATTAAAGTCCGATATTTTAAAATATTTATAACATATACTATTGTCATTCAAAGCCTGAAATTTATGTTTCAGGCTTTTTTGTTTGTGTAACTTATGTAACAGATAATGTTTTGAATATGAGGTAACTTTACTTCATAAAATCGAAATAAAATGACAACAACAGTAGTTATAGGAGGAAGTTTTGCAGGGATGACTGCGGCACTTGAAATTAAAAGAAAAGGCAAAGACAAGCATAAAGTAATCTTGATAGATAAATCACCGTTATTTTTATTTATTCCGTCATTAATTTGGGTGCCTTTTAGAAGAAGAGATATTAAAGATATTTCATTTAGAAAAGATACTATTTTAGCTAAAAAGGGGGTTGATTTTGTTAATGCTGAGGCGCTTAATGTTGATGTGAAAAATCAAATTGTAACCACAGATAAAGGCGATTATAAATATGATCATCTTGTTGTGGCTACAGGTCCAAAAGTAAAGTATGATATTGCTCCTGGCGTTGCTGAACATACACATTATATCGGAACTCCAAATGGAGCGATGAAAGCTAGAACTGCATTAGAAGAATTTAAGAAAAACCCAGGACCAATTGTAATTGGCGCGACTCAAAATGCTGGTTGTATGGGCGCTGCTTATGAATTTTTATTTAATGTAGAAAAATGGCTTCGCGAACAAAATATTCGTAAAAAAGTAGATTTATATTGGATAACACCAGAAGATTATTTAGGACATTTTGGTATTGATGGAATGCCAATGGGAGAAAGTATGCTAAAATCTTTTATGAAAATGTTTAATATTCATTATAGAACGCAAGTAGGTGTCAAAGAAGTAACCGAAAACAAAATCCTTTTAACAAGTGACGAAGAATTGCCATTCAAATTTTCTATGTTGATGCCACCTTTTATTGGGGTTGATTTTGTGACAAATTCTCCAGATTTACACGCAACACCAACTGGCTATATTTCGGTTAAAGATAGTTACCAACATGTTGATTATTCAAATGTATGGGCTGCTGGAATTGCAGTAAATGTTCCGCTACCATTTACACCAAGTAAAGTTCCTTTCGCATCGCCTAAAACAGGTTATCCAAGTGATGAAACAGGCAAAATTGTGGCAGAAAATATTATTAGAGTCACTGAAGGGAAAACCAAATTAAAAGAAAAAGCTTGGGGAAAAATAATGGGATTGTGTATTATGGATTGCGGAAAAAAAGAAGTGATTATTTTTTCAGACCATTTGTTTAAACCAAGAAATTTTGCTGTTATGATTCCAAATGTGATTTATGATTTTAATAAATTAATTCTAGAAAAATATTTCCTTTGGAAAACTAAAAACGGTTATTCTTATCTACCATAGTTAAAAAAAGAAACCCGATAATTAATTATCGGGTTTTTTCTTTTTACATTGATTTCTTTTGTTTCTCTACAAATCCATCAGCTTGGAGTTTTAATAATTCCAACGCGCTTTTCTTTTTGTAGTTATAGAGTTCTTTGTCTTCTTTGATGTCAGTATACACTTTATCGTAGATTTCTGCATCGGTTTTCTTTTGTAATTCGCTTTGGTAACGATTTTGTGCTAACATATTTTTGATACCCATTTCGTTATCTTCTTGTTTGAAATCGTATTCGCTTTTTGGCGATAATAATTTCGCAATAATTGGCGAAGTTTCAATCGCTAAGAACAATAGCATAATGAAAAGCGAAGGCAAGAAGGGTAATTTATTCAAGGCGTTAATTCGAGCCATTAATCCGTCGAAACCTTCGATAATAGGTTGGGTTTCGGTTACTTTTTTGTCTAAATCGGCTTCAAGAGTTTTGTTTTTTGCTTCTAAATCAGTGATTTTGGTTTGGTTTGAAGCTTTTAATGTCGCTAAATCTTGCAAAGCCGAATCGTGTTTTTCACGTTTTTCTTTATAAACCGGACCTTTACCTAACTTTTTAGTTCCTGCAGTTCCTTCGGCTTCGGTGATGTAAACCGAATATAAATCATTTACTTCTTTCTCTTTTTTAAGAATATCCGATTTTAAACTATCAATTTGCGCTTTGTTTTTATCTAAATCGGATTGGAAATAATTGGCTACTTGTTTTTTGTTGGCCAACATCATTTCGTTTTTTTCTTTTAGTAAAACAGTATTGATTTCTTTTTCGAAAATTTTAATTTCCAATGGTTTTGAAATTACGATAGCAATAATAATCGCCAAAGCAATTCGAGGAGTGGCTTGAATGAATTCGTCTAAGAAACTATCTCTTTTTTTAATGGTAGAAACAATAAATCGATCCAAATTAAAAATAAGCAAACCCCAAACTAGTCCGAAGGCTACAGCAATAAAAGCATTGTCGAAAACAGTAAAAAGCGCATAAGCACTAGCAATAAAAGCCATTACGGCGGTGAAGAAAACGGTAGCTCCAATTCCGGCATATTTGTTTTGCTCGCCATTAGAACAACCATTAATTATGTCGGAATCTACGCCCGAGCATAACATAAAAAAACGTTTTAACATGATGATTGATTTTGATTGATGATGATTAGTACAAATTTAACGCCAAAAGTTTCAGGTTAGTGTTAATTTGTTGAAAAATAGTTGGTAAAAGAAAAAACCCTCACATTTCTGCAAGGGTTCTATATGATTAAGTGACTATTCACTAATCGATTTTCACTAAAGATTAATATCTGTAATACTCAGGTTTGAATGGGCCTTGTACTTCTACACCAATGTATTCTGCTTGGTCTGGACGTAACGTTTCTAATTCAACTCCTAATTTAGCTAAATGTAACATCGCTACTTTTTCATCTAAATGTTTTGGTAACATATAAACGTCATTGTTGTATGCAGCACTGTTATTCCATAATTCTATTTGAGCTAACGTTTGGTTAGTAAATGAATTTGACATTACAAAACTTGGGTGACCTGTTGCACAACCTAAGTTTACTAAACGACCTTCTGCCAAAATGATGATGTCTTTACCGTTTACGTTGTAAATATCAACTTGTGGTTTAACTTCGTTTTTAGTGTGACCAAAGTTTTTATTTAACCAAGCCATGTCAATTTCGTTATCGAAGTGTCCAATGTTACAAACGATAGTTTTATCTTTCATTTGCTCAAAGTGAGAACCTAAAACGATGTCTTTATTTCCAGTTGTAGTAATAATGATATCAGCAGTTTTGATAACTGTATCTAATTTTTTCACTTCAAAACCGTCCATAGCTGCTTGTAAAGCACAAATTGGATCAATTTCAGTAACAGTTACAATAGAACCAGCTCCACGGAAAGAAGCCGCAGTTCCTTTTCCAACGTCACCATATCCACAAACCACAACTCTTTTTCCAGCTAACATAACATCAGTTGCACGACGAATAGCATCAACTGCAGATTCTTTACATCCGTATTTGTTATCAAATTTAGATTTTGTAACTGAATCATTTACGTTAATTGCAGGCATTGGTAAAGTTCCAGCTTTTACTCTTTCATATAAACGGTGAACTCCAGTTGTTGTTTCTTCCGATAAACCTTTGATTCCAGCCACTAATTCTGGGTAACGGTCGATAACCATATTAGTTAAATCTCCACCATCATCTAAAATCATGTTCAATGGTTTTCTGTCTTCACCAAAGAATAAAGTTTGCTCAATACACCAATCGAAATCTTCTTCATTCAAACCTTTCCATGCATAAACCTGAATTCCAGCAGCAGCAATAGCAGCAGCAGCTTGATCTTGAGTTGAGAAAATGTTACAAGAAGACCAAGTAACTTCTGCACCTAAAGCAATTAAAGTTTCGATTAAAACAGCAGTTTGAATCGTCATGTGAAGGCATCCAGCAATTCTAGCGCCTTTTAAAGGTTGGCTAGTTCCATATTCTTCTCTTAATGCCATTAATCCTGGCATTTCAGCTTCAGCTAATTCAATCTCTTTTCTTCCCCAAGCTGCAAGTGAAATATCTTTCACTTTATAAGCTACATAAGGTAATGTTTGTGTACTCATCTATTATGTATATTTGTATATTCTAAAAATTAGAGCGCAAAATTACAAAATAACTTTTTATTTTTTCAAAGAATTCTATTAATTTGTGAATTGTTTAGCTTTCTAATGGTTTGAAAAACAACAAAATATAAATGCCTTTACATAAAATTATTCATATTACCGAAACCACAACGGCGTACTTTTGGCATATCACCGAAGACGTAACTTCGTTATTTAGAGCCGTTTCGTTAAAAGATACATCACTTTTTCGTTTAGAAGGGATGAAATCATCAGCCCATCAAAGAGGATTTTTAGCCGTTCGAATGTTACTACAACATTTGGGTTATACCGATTATGATTTAACATATGATGAAGCCGGAAAACCGCATTTGAGTGATGAAAAAAACATCTCTATTTCGCATTCGCATGAATTTTCATGTATTTGTATTAGTGATGAATTGATGGGAATTGATTTAGAAAAACTCAAAGAAAAAACTTTGAAAATCGCACCTAGATTTATGAATATTAAACATTTAGCAAATATTTCTAAAGAACAACAATTACAAAAAGCAACAGTTGTTTGGGGAATAAAAGAAGCAATATTTAAAATAAAAAACGAAAAAGGAATAAGTTTTCCTAATCATATTTTCGAAGATGAATTTGACTTATCTGATGCTACATGTGCTGCTGAGTTAAAATTTAATAAGCAAATAGAAAAGTTTAATATTCATTTTTATTCTGTAGAAGATTATATCTTTGTCTGCGCAATCCCTAATTGAAAAAATGGCAATTTATCAAGATATAGTTCAAGCCAAAAAAGAAAATAAAAAATTATTGGCTATTTTAATTGATCCTGAAAAGGTTACAATTAAAGAATGTTTTGATTTGTCAAAAAAAATAATAAAATCACCAGCCACACATGTTTTTGTGGGTGGAAGTACTTTTAGCGGAGCGCATTTAGACGAACTCATTTCAATTATTAAAACCACAACTAAGTTACCGATTCTAATTTTTCCTGGACATCCTTCCCAAATTTCTAATGAAGCTGACGGCATTCTATTTTTAAGTTTGCTTTCAGGCAGAAATCCAGAATACTTGATTGAACATCACATCAATTCGGTAGATATATTGGCAAAATCTAATTTAGAAATTATTCCAACAGGTTATTTGCTAATAGACGGAGGAAAAGAAACTGCTGTTCAACGCGTAAGTCAAACCTTACCTATTGAGCAAGATAATGTTGATTTGGCATACAAAACCGCAAAAGCAGGTGAGTTTTTAGGTAAAAAGTTAATATATTTAGAAGCTGGAAGTGGCGCTAATCAGCATGTTTCGTTAGAAATGATTCGCTACGTAGCTCAAAATATAAAAATTCCATTGATTGTAGGTGGTGGAATTCGTTCAATGAAAACCATTCAAGAAGTGTATAATGCTGGAGCTGATTTGGTTGTGATTGGAACTGCTTTTGAAAATGACACCAACTTTTTTAATTTATAATCATGCTCGATTTTTTAATCAATCAATATAAAGAAGCTTCATATATGCAAATTTCATTAGAGTTTGTGGCTTTTGTATTTGGGATTTTGAGTGTTTATTTTGCTAAAAAAGAAAATATTTGGGTGTATCCAACGGGTTTGATTTCAACTGTTATTACAGTTTATTTGTTGTATCAAGCAAAATATTTTGGTGATATGACTATGAATTTTTATTATTCGATAATGAGCATTTATGGGTGGTATAAATGGACAACAAAATCAACCGAACCCGATTTGTTAATTTCAAGAACAACGACCAAAGAAAAGGTAATAGGTTTTGGATTGTTTGTATTTACAATGATTGTCACGTATTTAGTCTATGTTTTTTTTGATTACAAACTTGAAATTCCTAATTATATTGATATTTTTACATCTGGAATATTTTTTACAGCCATGTGGTATATGGCTTTGAAAAAATTAGAGAGTTGGACATTATGGATTATAGGAGATTGTATCGCAGTTCCTTTATTTGCTCATAGAGGCTTAGGAATGCTGTCGTTGCAATACTTGATTTTTACAATTTTAGCCGTTATGGCTTATTTACAATGGAAGAAAACTTTAAACAGCTACCTACAAGCATCATAAAAATTGCAATGTATGGCCCAGAAAGCACGGGTAAAACTACACTTTCAAAACAATTAGCCGCACATTACAATGACGAGTGGATTCCAGAATTTGCTCGCGACTTTTTACAAGAAAAATGGGATAAAAACAAAGAAATTTGTACAGAAGAAGATTTAATTCCTATCGCAATTGGTCAAGTAAAATTAGAAAATGAGGCGGTTTTAAAAGCCAAAAAATTCTTGTTTTGCGATACGAATTTATTGGTTACCAAAGTTTTTTCAGACATTTATTACAATAGATGTGATGCAAATTTAGAACAAGCAGCACGAGAACATGAGTATGATTTAATCTTTCTTACTAATATCGATGTGCCCTGGGAAGCAGACGATTTACGCGATAGCCCAGATGATAGAGAAATTACATTTGGAACATTCAAAAAAGCAATAATTGCTAATAGAAATCCGTATATTAAACTTAAGGGTGATGTTGCATCAAGATTTGAAAAAGCAGTAAAAATTATAGATGAATTGGTTCTTGCTAAACAATTGGGCTTTACTCCATCGGATTATGTGGCAATATACCAAAAGAAAATACCCGTAGAAACGATTCAAAAACAATTACAGTTTTTTAAAGACGGAATTGCTAAAGTAAATTTAGTGCGTTCTGCAGTAAAAAACGATGGAATTTCGACATATTCTGAAGAAGAAATTAAAAATTATATTCATTTTTTCGACGAAAATAAACAAAATTTAGACATTCAAAAGTTTGTTCCCGCTTCTGGAGCTGCGAGCCGAATGTTTAAGTTTTTGTCAGAATTTATCAATGAATTTGATGTAGAAAATGATACAATCAATTCATACATAAATCATAATAAGTGTACTGAATTATCGGTTTTTTTAGTAGGATTAAAAAGTTTTCCATTTTATCCAGAGTTAAAACTAAAAACGATAGAATTTTACCCAGATTATTTTCAAAAAGAACGTGAAGAACGAAACTATCTTTTAATAAAAACATTGCTTTCAAAAGAGCATTTTGATTTTGCAAACAAGCCAAAAGGAATCTTACCTTTTCATCAAAAAGAAGATAAAATAGTTTCTCCCATTGAAGAGCATATAAAAGAATCGATTTTCTATGAAGTACCTAATAGAAAATCAAAAATTCATTTTACCGTTTCACCAGAACATCAATCTTCATTTGAGGAAATTACAAAACTACACGAAAATGTCGAAGTTACCTTTTCATTTCAACAAGAAACAACAGATACTTTAGCAGTTAATAACGACAATACTCCTTTTAGAAACGATAGAGGTGAGTTGGTTTTTCGTCCAGGTGGTCATGGAGCTTTGATTGAAAATTTGAACCAACTTTCATCAGATATGATTTTTATAAAAAATATTGATAATGTGTCTCAAAATCATATAGTTGATATTGTAAAATATAAAAAACTTTTAGGTGGAATTTTATTCAAATTACAACAGCAAATTTTTACTTTTTTGCACGAATTAGAAAACGAATCTGTTTCAATTGAAAAAGTAAACGAAATTAAATTGTTTGCACAAAAACAGTTGCATATTATTTTTTCAAATGATTTTGAAATGTATAAAAAATCGTTTCAAATTCAGTATTTATTTAACGAATTAAATCGACCAATTCGCGTGTGTGGAATGGTTAAAAATGAAGGAGAACCTGGAGGAGGCCCTTTTTGGATAAAAGATGAAAACGGAAAAATTTCCTTGCAAATTGTTGAAACATCTCAGATTGATTTAAATAACGAAAAACAAATACAAATTGTAAATGAGGCCACACATTTTAATCCGGTTGATTTAGTCTGTGGTGTTAAGAATTACAAAGGTGAGAAGTTTGATTTGACACAATTTGTAGATGAAAATGCAGGCTTCATTGTTTCAAAAAACAAAAATGGGAAACCATATAAAGCCTACGAATTGCCTGGGCTGTGGAATGGTGCTATGGCAAAATGGTTAACGCTTTTTGTTGAAGTTCCATTGGTTACTTTTAACCCTGTTAAAACTGTAAATGATTTATTAAAGCCAGCGCATCAACCCGAAAATAATGGATAAAGAAGTTTTACTTTCTGAACTGAAATTTAAAGCCGTTAGAAGTAGTGGAGCAGGTGGTCAAAACGTAAATAAAGTGTCTTCTAAAGTGGTTTTGAGTTTTGATTTAGTCAACTCTTTGGGTTTAACTCAAGAAGAAAAAGAACTTTTACTAGCTAAAATTTCAACTAAATTAACGCAAGAAAATATTCTTATTCTTACAAGCGAAGAAGATAGAAGCCAACTCAAGAATAAAGAAGTAGCGGTTAAAAAATTCTTGAAAGTCATTGAAAACGGTTTAAAAATTTCTAAAGAGCGAAAAGAAACTAAAATTCCGAAAGCAGTTAAAGAAAAACGTTTACAACAAAAAAAGTCGACCGCTTCTATTAAAGAAAACAGAAAGAAACCTAATTTTTAAAAAAGACAAGAACAATTTCAAATTCAAAAAATAATCAGTGTAAAGAAAAATGTTTGAAATTGATTTTGTACTTGAAATTGATTTTTTATTTAATATCTTTGCGACGTCTCAAAGGGGTGCTCAAAATATCGAGCTGAGATCATACCCATAGAACCTAGAACAGGTAATGCTGTTTAGGGAATTGACAGTAATAAAAGTGCACGTTTATTAGTGTCAAAGAGTATCAAATTTAATTTTTAACCAAGAGTAATTGCCCCTTTTATTCGTAACTATTTTACGAATGAAAACTTTATCTCAAAAAAGTACAAGGCACAAAGTGCGAAGTACAAAGACTTATTTAAGTCTATCATTTATTTTCTATTTTCTATTTTCTTTTTCTCAAGAAATTCAAAAAGACACTACAAAAACAACCGAATTGAAGGAAGTCATGGTTTCTTCTGTTAGGGCAAAAGGCCAAAACCCAATTACACATTCTAATGTTTCTGTAAAAGAAATTTCACCAAGAAATCTAGGTCAAGATATTCCTGTTTTATTGCAATATTTGCCTTCAGTAGTTACCACAACGGATGCTGGAAATGGGGTAGGGTATACTTACATGAGGGTTCGTGGTTCAGATGGTTCTCGAATCAACGTTACTTTGAATGGAGTTCCTTTTAATGATAGTGAAAGTCAAGGGACATTTTTTGTGAATCTACCCGATTTTGCTTCTTCATTAGAAAGTGTTCAGTTACAGCGTGGAGTAGGAACTTCAACAAACGGAGCCGGAGCTTTTGGTGCGAGTTTAAACATGCAAACTAAATCGTTTCAAGAAAAAGCCTATGCTGAGGTTTCAAATTCTGTAGGAAGTTTTGGAACCCGAAAACATACTTTAGCTTTTGGAACAGGTTTGCATAATCATTTTGAAATGAACGCACGTATTTCAAATATTGTATCCGAAGGATTTATTGATAGAGCTTCATCTAATATGTTTGGCTATTTTTTTAATGCAAATTATATTACCGAGAAATCACAAATAAAATTTTTAGCTTTTGGAGGAAAAGAAAAAACCTATCAAGCATGGTATGGTATTGAAGATGTTGATAAATTAGAAAACGACCGCACATTCAATCCGGCAGGAATGTATACAGACGAATTTGGGAATGTACAATTCTATGATAATGAAACCGATAATTATTGGCAAAATCATTTTCAGTTGCATTGGACAGAAAAATGGTCGGAAAACTGGATTTCAAATGCGGCATTGCATTACACCATTGGGAAAGGATATTTTGAGCAATATAAAGAAGATGAAACATTAGCCGATTATGATTTACCCGATTTTGGAGGAAATTCAATTTCAGATTTAGTTAGAAAACGTTGGTTAGACAATGATTTTTTTGGAACTACTTTTTCATTAAATTATAAAACTTTGAAAACAGATTTTTTATTTGGTGGAGCAGCAAATCGTTATTTAGGAAAACATTTTGGAGAAGTAATTTGGACGCAATATTACGTGCCAAATGCAAATACATATTATGATAATTTTGGAAATAAAGACGATATAAATTTCTATACCAAAGCATCATACAATATTATAAACAAGCTGAATTTATTTACAGATTTACAATACCGAATGGTGTTTTATGAAGCAACAAGTGTTAAGTTTTCTGATGTAAATGATACATTTCGATTCTTTAATCCAAAAGCGGGTTTAAGCTATCAATTGAATAATAAAAATTCATTTTATGGTTATTTTGGAATAGCAAACAAAGAGCCAAGACGTGATGATTATGAAAACGGAAGCGTAAAACCTGAACGTTTGTTGGATTATGAATTAGGCTGGAAATATAATTCTAAGAAATTAAAAGTGAATGCAAATGCATTTTATATGAACTACAAAGACCAATTGGTTTTAACAGGAGCTTTGAACGATGTAGGCTCGCCAGTTTTTACCAATAGTGGAAAAAGTTATAGAGTAGGATTGGAAGTTGAATCTTCTATTGTCATTACAAAGCAATTAATTTTGAATCCAAATGTAACGGTTAGTCAAAATAAAAATCAAGATTTCTACTTTCAACGAGATGGAATTTTGCAAAACTTAGGTGATACAGATATTGCTTTTTCTCCAAATTTAATTCTAGGAAATCGTCTGACTTTCATACCAATTAACAATTTTCAGATTTCGGTTTTATCCAAATTTGTAAGCGAGCAATACATGGGAAATATCGATTCAGAAAAATCAAAATTAGATGCTTATTTTGTTAGCGATTTGAATATAAACTATGAATGGAAACTTAATAAAACAATCAAGTCAATTGTTTTTTCAGGATTAGTGAATAATATTTTCGATTTAGAGTATGAATCAAATGGTTATTTCTATACCTATGATGATACTTGGTCTGGACCAACACCAACCACAATAGAAGGAACAGGATATTATCCACAAGCAGGAATTAATTTTCTTGTAGGAGCTAGCTTAAATTTTTAGAAAATAAACAATAAAAAAAGCCTGAAAGTTATGCTTTCAGGCTTTTTTTTAATTGTAAACACGTAAATTAAAATCGTCTAACTGTTCTACTCTATATTGCTTCATAGGATATTCCATGCCTGATGCTTGACCAGAAAACAAACTATAAGAAACATCATCACAAGGACAAATAGCATTAATTCCATTCAAAGTCATGGTAGAACAACTGCTTAAGGCTTGATTAGGGCAAGCGGCATCAAAAGCAACATAGCCACTACCTGTATTAAAAACAAAAACACCTCTCACCCCTGTATTTCCAGCATTAATATAAACAGCATTACTTGGAAATTTTAAACTGTTGTATTGCGGCAAGTTCATGTTAATGTTATATGTAAAAGCATAATTTGGCAAATAAGGGTTTTTGTTGTTGAAATTCTCCTTATCACAACTAAAAAAAACGGCGACTAAAACCAGTAAAATATATTTTTTCATAGAATTATTAGATATCAATTGTAAAACAAATTTAATTAATTACTTTTGACATACATTAAACAATGTCATAAATTAATATTAAAAATAAATTACTATCTTTGTGAAAAGGAATCCCATCAGGTGGGATTTTTTCTATTTATATAAACGATGAAGTTATGAGTACAGTATCTTATTACACCGCTGAAGGATTAAAAAAATTAAGAGAAGAATTAGAACAACTTAAAAGTATAGAACGTCCAAAAGCATCACAAGCCATTGCAGATGCAAGAGACAAAGGTGATTTGTCTGAAAATGCTGAATATGATGCAGCAAAAGAAGCACAAGGTTTACTTGAAATGAGAATTTCTAAAATGGAAGAAATTGTTTCTAATGCACGTTTAATTGATGAATCACAATTAGATTTATCGAAAGCTTTGGTTTTGTCTAAAGTGAAAATTAAAAACCAAACCAATGGTATGGAAATGACTTATACTTTGGTTGCAGAAAGTGAAGCAGATTTAAAAACTGGTAAAATTTCAGTAACGTCTCCTATCGGAAAAGGTTTACTTGGTAAATCTGTTGGAGAAATTGCCGAAATTAATGTGCCAAACGGTGTGTTAAAATTTGAAGTATTAGAAATTACAAGAGACTAAATTATGTCTAGTATTTTTACTAAAATAGTGAATGGAGAAATTCCATGTTATAAAATAGCTGAAGATGATAATTATTTAGCTTTTTTAGATGTAAATCCAAATGCAAAAGGACATACACTTTGTATTCCAAAACAAGAGATTAATAAAATCTTTGATATGGAAGAAGAGCATTATTTAGGATTGATGAGGTTTTCAAGAAAAATTGCAAAAGCAGTTGAAAAATCGGTTGAGTGCAAACGTATTGGTATGGCAGTTGTAGGATTAGAAGTGCCTCATGTTCATGTACATTTAATTCCGCTTCAAGATATGGATGATATGCGTTTTCAACGAAAAACAAGTTTATCAGCTGAAGAGTTTCAAGAATTAGCGAAGCAAATTGCTTCTAATTTATAATAAAAAGCACCTTTTCGGTGTTTTTTTGTTTAAACATAGCCATGAAATACATAATTAGTCTTTTATTTTTTCAAACCATTCTTTTTTCACAAGTTAAAAGTATTTACGCATCCGTTGAAAAGCAAATGCGCCTAATACCTGAACTGCAAACAAATTCAGCGCAGGAAATTGCAAGTTATATTCAAGCAAATTTTAAAGGCGAAGAACTGCAAATAAAAGCAGCTTATTTTTATGTGATTTCAACTGTTTCTTATGACGTTACTCACAATTTTTCTACAGAATTATTTAGTAGCGATGAAGATTTCGTTACAAAAACCATTTCAACAAAGAAAGGGGTTTGTATTCATTATGCTAAATTTTTTAAAGCTATAATAGATAAATTAGGTTATCAATGCCAAATAGTAACAGGTTATACAAAGCAAAATAATCAGATTGGTAAATTATCACATGCTTGGTGTGCTATTAAGATGCAAGATAAAAATTGGTATGTGTTTGATCCAACTTGGGATTCAGGTTATGTAAAAAACGAAAAGTTTGTCCGAAATATAGTTTCTAAGCATTTTAAAATGTTACCTTCAATAGCAATTTTATCGCACATGCCTTTTGATTATTTGTGGCAATTCACAAAAGAGCCTATTACTAATCGCGAATTTTATAACGGAAAATCTTTTGATGGAAAACCCAAAATAAATTTTGATTATCAGCTAGAAATTGACAACTACTTAAAATTATCAGAAGTTGATAAAGCATTTGAAAGTTCAGAAAGAATTCAAGAAAATGAGATTTTAAACGATTTAATTTTGGAACAATATAATTACATGAAAAGTGTATTTAATGTTTCAAGAATGAATAATAACGTTGAAAAATTCAATGAAATTGTTGAAGAATACAACGTAGCCATTGTGTTATTGAACGATTTTATAATTTACAGAAATAAAGAATTTACACCATTGTATTCAGACACAATTCTTTTAGAAATGATTCAAACTCCAAAAGAACGTTTAGAAAATGTTCAGAAAGAGTTTTTTGTTTTAGGAAGCATAGGGAAAGAAAACGCATCAACTTATAATTCATTAAGAGGTTCAATTTCCGAAACAGTTAAACAAGCACAAGAGCAATATAATTTTGTAAAAGAATATATATCAAAAAGCAAAAAAGAAAGAAAAAAAATGTTTAGAACCGTTACTTGGTTTGGACTTCCAATTAAATAATTTTGACTTTCTTAAAACTCATTTGCATGGTAGTTCCTTTGCCTATTTCAGAATGAGCTACTTTTATCCTTCCTTTGTGATACTCTTGAACAATTCGTTTTGTTAACGATAGTCCTAATCCCCAACCTCGTTTTTTAGTGGTAAATCCAGGCTCAAAAACTTTACTAAATTGATTCTTCGGAATTCCTTTGCCGGTATCGGTAATTTTAATTTTAACTACATTTTCTAACTCCGCAATATTGATATCTAAATGTCCCTTGCCTTTCATAGCGTCAATAGCATTTTTGACCAAATTTTCAATAGTCCAGCTATGTAGCGCAGGGTTTATTGCTACAAGAATAGGATGATCAGGTGCCGAAAAGCTAAAAACAACTTGCTTTGAAACCCTAGATTGTAAGTAATCGACCGTATGTTTCGTGTCTTCAATAATGTTTCGATTTTCTAATGCTGGTTCGCTTCCAATTTTTGAAAAACGATCGGTTATGGTTTGTAATCTGTTGATGTCTTTTTCGATTTCGGTAACAGTACTTTCTTCAATATTTTCTAATTTTAAAATTTCTAACCAACCAATTAATGAAGATAAAGGTGTGCCAATCTGATGTGCTGTTTCCTTTGCCATTCCAGCCCAAAGTTTATTTTGTGTAGCCATTTTGGTGGCTTTATAAAAATTATAAACCACAGCACCAAACAAAATAATAATCAATAATAATGCAACAGGATAATATTTCAACTTGTTTAATAAAGGTGAATTTCCATAATAAACTAATTGATAGTTCTTGTTGGAAAGCTCCATTTTTATAGGTTGATTGTCGTTTTTTATTGAATTAAAATAGTTTTTTAAAGCAATACTATCTTTTGTGATTGTTTCTGCAATGTTATTGTGACTGATGATTTTTTCATTACTATCAGTAACAATCATCGGTATAGAAGTGTTGTTGCTGATTATTTGAAATGGCAATTCAATGTCCGTATTCTCGTTTGCGTTGGCTAGTGTTTTTTGAGCTGTAGCCCAAAATTCCATTTTAGCTCGCTCTTCGGTTTTAAAAATCTGGAAAAAGTTATAGGTATTCCAAAGTATTAAGATTACAATGAAAAAGGAAGCAATAATGATAAACCAACGGGTAATATTTCGCCTTTCTGAAAACTGCATGTATCAAGATTTGATGTAAAAATACTAAAAACCATTTTAAATTTGATACTTGTTCTTGTAATTGAACTTGTAATTGTTTGTTATCTTTGTAAAAAATAGTTTCAGTATGTTAAGCATCGATCCAAAAGAAATAGCACCAGCAAAATTACAAGGATATTTACAAAGTGCAGTTGCGCCAAGACCCATCGCTTTTGCCAGTACTATGGATAGTAATGGAAATCCAAATTTATCGCCTTTTAGTTTCTTTAATGTATTCAGTTCAAATCCACCGATTTTGATTTTTTCACCAGCAAGACGTGTGCGTGATAATACTACAAAGCACACATTAATTAATGCTCAAAACACAAAAGAAGTAGTGATTAATGTAGTGAATTATGACATTGTGCAACAAATGTCGTTATCAAGTACAGAATATCCAAATGGTGTAAATGAGTTTGAAAAGGCTGGATTTACAATGCTAAAATCAGATAAAGTAAAACCATTTCGTGTAGCTGAAAGTCCGGTGCAATTTGAGTGTAAGATTAATGATGTAATTGCATTAGGTGACCAAGGCGGAGCAGGAAATTTGGTAATTTGTGAAGTAGTAAAAATTCATATCAACGAAGCTATTTTAGATGCAAACGGAATGATTGACCAATACAAAATTGATTTGGTTGCCCGAATGGGAGGCAATTGGTACAGTCGTTCCAATCTAGGTATGTTTGAAGTTGAAAAACCATTGACGACTTTAGGAATAGGAGTGGATATGATTCCTGATTTCATTAAGGAAAGTTCATATTTTGATGGAAATGATTTAGGGAAATTAGGTAACATAGAAAATATTCCAACCGAAGAAGAAATTGCTATATTTGTAAAAGAAAATTTTGAAGTCAAAGCGGTTTTAAGTGCGGATGATATGGATACAAAATTTCAAAAAGCAAAAGAATATGTAGATAATGGAAGAGCTATTGACGCTTGGAAATTATTATTAGCAAAAAAATAAATTTAAGTATTATGGAAGTTTTAGGAAGAGTAAGATTAATTAATCCTGTACAACAAGTTAGTGCTTCTTTCAAAAAAAGAGAGCTTGTAGTAACTACAGAAGAGCAATATCCTCAACACATTTTGATTGAGTTTGCACAAGACAAAACCGATTTGTTAAACAATTATAATGTTGGTGAACAAGTAAAAGTTTCTATCAATTTGAGAGGAAGAGAATGGGTTAATCCACAAGGAGAAACCAAGTTTTTTAACTCTATCCAAGGTTGGAGAATTGAAAAAGTACAAGCAGAAGCACCAAGTGCACCTCAAATGCCACCAATGCCTGCTTCAGAAGCTTTTGAACCTGCGACAAACTTCAAAGAAGAAGAACACGACGATTTACCTTTCTAAAATTTAGAATTTTGAATTTAGAAGTCAGAAGTTTTATAATTTCTGACTTTTTCTTTTTCTAAATTCTAATTTCTGAATTCTAAATTTAAAGAGATGTATTATTTAACCCAAGAATTATATTTCCCATCAGTAGAAACAGCTTCGCCTGAAGGGATTGTTGCGGTTGGAGGCGATTTGTCTCCAGAAAGACTTGTATTGGCATATAATTCAGGAATATTTCCATGGTTTGAAGATGACGAACCTATTTTGTGGTGGAGTCCGTCAGAACGAATGGTTTTGTTTTTTGAAGATTTAAAAATTTCGAAAAGCATGCGAAATGTTATCAATCAGAAAAAATTTAAAGTAACTTTTAATACCGCATTTAGAGAGGTAATTCTTAATTGTAAAAAAATAGCTAGAAAAGACCAACCAGGCACTTGGATCACAGATGATATGGTGGAAGCGTATTGTAATTTACACAAATTAGGTATTGCAAAAAGTGTTGAAGTTTGGGAAAATGAGGAACTAGTTGGCGGTTTGTATGGTATTGATTTAGGTCATGTTTTTTGTGGTGAAAGTATGTTTTCAAAAGTGTCAAATGCCAGTAAAATGGCTTTTATTGCTTTAGCAAAACAGTTGGAGATGGCAAATTATCGTTTGTTAGATTGCCAAGTTTATAATGATCATTTAGCGAGTTTGGGATGTGTAGAAATTGATAGAGAAGATTTTTTGATGGTGTTGAAGGCTTAAAACCTAGGCAACGTTCTTACATACAATTCCTCCACTTTTTTTCTTGCCCAATCTGTTTTTCTTAAAAATTTTAGACTAGAATTTATGGATGGATTTTCTTTAAAACAGTTGATGTTGATTAATTCGGCTAACGTATCGAAGCCATAGAAATCTACTAATTGTTCTACAATTGTTTTTAAGGTTTTTCCGTGAAGTGGATCGTTGTTCATTTTTTATTTTCTTGTGAAACAATCTATCACATGATCATTGACCATGCCAGTGGCTTGCATGTGAGCATATATTACAGTTGAGCCTACAAATTTGAATCCACGTTTTTTCATGTCTTTACTCAAAGCGTCAGAAATTGGGTTTGTGGCTTTTACCTCGCTTAAGTTTTTTGGTTGGTTGTCAATTGGTTTTCCATCAACAAAACCCCAAATATATTTTGAGAAACTTCCAAATTCTTCTTGCACTTTTATAAATGCTTGTGCATTGGAAACCGTTGCTTTAATCTTTAATTTGTTTCTAATAATTCCTGCATTTTCTGCTAATGTTGCCATTTTTTCTTCCGAATAATTAGCCACTTTAAGTAAGTCGAAATCATCAAATGCTTTTCTAAAATTTTCTCTCTTAGCTAAAACAGTGTACCAACTCAATCCAGCTTGAAACGTTTCTAAAATCAAAAATTCAAAAATAGTTTCGTCATCATAAACTGGTTTCCCCCATTCGTTATCATGATAATCGCGGTATAAATCGTCTTTTTCGCACCAAGCGCATCTATGTTTAGTTGCCATGTTTTTCTTTAGCTAAATAATTGTCAATTAAATAATGTCCGAGGTAAATAAAGGGTGTTAAACAAATGGCAATTCCTAGTTTAACAGAATATCCTGTGAAAGCAGAAGCTACAAATGTTTCTCCGTTTATTTTCCCAGGTAACCAAAAGGCAATTCCTAATACAATGAAACTATCAAATAATTGAGAAATTATTGTTGAACCTGTACTTCTCAACCACAGCATTTTTTTTCCAGTTCTATTTTTTACAAAATGAAAAATAGTAACGTCAATTAATTGTGAAACTAAAAAGGCGGTTATACTTCCCACTATAATCCACATGCTTTGTCCAAAAACGGCATTAAATTGTTCGTCTGAAATTAATCCATCGCCTTTTACAGCAGGAATTTGAAGTCCAATTAGTAATAGAAAAAAAGTATATGCAATTAGACCAGCGGTTATAAATGACAGCTTTTTTACTCCTTTTTCACCAAAATACTCATTGATTAAATCAGTGGTAATAAAAACAATTGGCCAAGGTAAAATGCCTAAGCTCATAACGGTGTTACCTACATGAATTAATTTTCCGCCAATCAATTCCGCAACTAATGCGTTGGTGATGAAAATACCAGCTAATACAACGTAAATGATGTCTTTTTTTCTTTGAAACATTTGTTTTTAGTAATCGCCTTCTTCCATGTACATTTCTTCATCATACATCTGGAATGCGTCTTTTATTTTTCCATGAAAAGCTCTTGAATGATTGTTGTTTAAACTTTCGTCAATAGCAGCATTTATGATTGGATTAATGTCTTTTTCTTCTAAAAATGTTTTTGGTGTAAGTTTGTAATAACCTTTTAAATTTAATTTGTTTCCATCATTTATAAATGCAATTCCAGTGACTTTTTCTTGCTTGGTGTTGTAATCATCTTCGTCAATTTTTAATTTTTTGAAGAAATAATAGGTTATTTTTTTACCGTTATAAACTACATCTTTTGTTTGATAAAATGAGATAGAATCTTTTTTCGCATCAATATTTTCAAAATAAATTATAGCCGCTTCAGCAATTGCATTATTGTCAAATTTTTCTAAATAACTATTCTGTTTTGTGTGATATAGCATCTGAAAAGCGGCAAATTTTGTTTTTTCATTGCCAATCATACTGTTTGCAGTTGCTTCGTCTAAATTGTGCGTTTTTTCTAATTGAACTTTTGCGAAAGCTATATTTACTTCTTCAATGTCTAATTTTCCAGCTTTTTCAAAAAGTTGAGCAATGTCTTTTTCGTTTTTAAAAGGATACAAAATATGAATGTAACTTATAAAATCACTAGAAGGCGCATACATGTCTTCATAATAATCTTCCTCATCTTCATCTTTTATGTCTTGTTTGTTTTTCCAACTTGATAAACGTTTATATTCTAGTTTTGCATTGGTTAAAATCATTTTTTTGAATGATTTAAGCTTTTTAGAATTTCCAAGATTTTCTTTTAAAAGATTATCTGTAAAATCTACAATTGGAGTGTGGTATTCTTTGATGCTGTAAAATTGAAAAATATCTGGAAATAACACTTGGCTGTTTTCTAAATCATCTTCAAAATAGCGGAATAGGCTTGTGATTTCGTATTCGTCGTCCGAAATAGGTAAATCATATTCTAATAATTCCTGAATTTTTTTGTAACCTTCTTTACTCTCTTGGAATGTTAATGCTCTTAAAACAGCAAATTGAATTACGGTATTTACATTTTCTTTTTTGTAAATGCTTTCTAAATATGGGATGATTTCAGGAGATTTTATACGACCAATTTTCTCATATAATTCACCTAAAATTTCTGTTTCATCATCTTTAAATTTGAATGTTGATAAGAACGTTTTAAACTTTGGTAAATCTTCTTTTTCAACAGATAAATAGTGAATAGATTTTAAAGCAGAATATCGAATACTATCGTGCTTGCTTCTTACATCTGTTAGAAATAAATCTAATTTATTATCAAATACACTTTCTGTAAATGTTGTGTCCTTAAGGGTAAGAGAATTGAATGTTTTTTCTACAAAAGCATCATCGTTATTGTAGTTTTTATCAACTAGTGTTTTTAAGGTATAAAATGTACCATCTTTAAAAACAGCTTTGTGTTTGATAGCTTGTTTAGAATCTTTTTTAGATACTAAAGCCTCAAAAGTGTATGTTTTTTTGTTTTTGTCTTCAGATTTTTTTTCAGATAAAATGGTTAATTTTTCATCTTGTTTTCCAAATAGAGTTTCATCCCAATCAGAAATTGCATAATCTAAAGCGTCATTTTCTTTGTCTAATGAAATGTCCGCATCTATTACAGAAATAGCAACATCATCTAGACCTGCATCAAGATAATTGTTTTTGTAATCTTTTGTGATTTGTTTTTTATAACCTTTCCAAATTGAATCTATGCTTTTTTCAGTTTCATATTTGTGGTATTGATAAAACGACAATTCCACGATTGATCCATTGGCACCTAAAAATTGATAATTTTTATTTTTTGAAACAAAGTGATTCTTTTTCTTTGCGCCAATATTATAATCGCGTTCAATTAAGAAGTCTAAGTGTTCGTTTTGTTTTTTTGGTATTTCTATAGAAAAATGTGCTATAGAATCGCTATAAGTTTTGTATTCTTCGGTTGCAATCGAAGGTTTTAATTGGAACGAATTGAAAAATTTCGAAGTATTTGCTTCAGACGCATTTACTGTACCAAGTAGATAATATTTGTTTCCTTTAAGCAATGATTGTAACGCGATTTTTTTATCACCTAATTTTGATTTAGAGGTAAAGATAAAATGTTCTTTATTAAACTTTGTTTCGGTTGAATCTATTTCGTGTTGTGTATAAAATTCATAGTGAATACGTTTTAATTCAAATTCAGAATCTTCTAAATTGTCATTTTCTTGTAATGTTTTTTCTAGTAAAAAATAATGAGAGTTGTCTTTTTCTTCATAGCCAAAGATAGACATGTCGGTATTGTCTTTTAGGTTTTCTTTGTTGCCACTGTATGATAAATAGCTTGGAAATTGTACTTCAAAGTTTCCTTTTCTTGGTGTAATTGTTTCCCAGTTTTCACTGCCAGATTTGATGATAATTTTTGAATAAACTTCTTCCTCATATTTTCTCACATAATCACCTTCACCACCCATAATTACTGCAATTATTTCTAGTGGAGTAATGTAGTAGCGATAGTGTTGAGCGTTACCAGTTTTTGTTTTGTTCTTAATATCGTAAACCCAATAATTTTTTTCTTTATACGCTTTTTTTTCTAAAATATCGCCTGGAATATTTTCATAAAATAAACTATCTAAAGTCTTTGGATTGAATGCTTTGTTGTTTTTGTTTAAGAAATCTTTTAAAACATTTCTTTTTACATTTATAAAACCACCATTTACTAAATCAGGAGATTCTAAATCCTCGCCAGTTTCAAGTACAACTTCAAAAAGTGGAATTGAAATTGTTTTATCAGCTGTGGTTTTGGTTTTTAATTCAGGTTTAGTGAAATATTCTTCAATTTGTTTTTTGCTGTTTTTTCCTTTATCAGTATATGCATCAAAAATTGGTGTTACGGTGTATCCTTTTTTTCTAAGTAATTCAATTACACCATTTTGACCTGGAAGGTGAGCCGCTCCAATTGCGCTAAATAAACTTCCTGTTTTCATGATTGAATCCATGCTTTTTACCATCACTATATTACGGTCAAAAAGCATAGCTTTTAAATAAGCTTGAGGAGAACTTAAATTAGATAATGAGTCAATCATATCTAAATCTTTTTCTCTGTAGAAATCAGTTAGTGCTTCGTCGTAAGATTTATTTTTTAAAAGTTTTAAAATTGCTTGACGGTTTTTATCAACTTCTGTTTGGTCCATGTTAGCTTGCGCTTTCATGATATTAAGCGTAGATGTTTTAACGTCTTCTAATCCAACAGTTTTTTTGTTGTATTTTCTTCCTGTACGATAAATAAACATGTCAAGATAGGTTTCTTCTTGATACTCTTTATTCATTTCATTTGTTCGAGTAAGTAAGCTTTCTAAATTATAGTTAGTGCTTCTAAACAACGAATATAAATCATCTTTCTCTAATGGATTGATATAAAAATTTGTGTAAAAAGAACCTCTATTTGCGTAATTACTATAGAAACTAAACAAGTCAAATAGTTCTGTCCAAGTTCTAGGTTCGCTTTCATTGGCAATAATATCTGCATTTTGTAAATGAGTAAAAAATGCGTCAGATAAGTGATATGAAACTTTATCGCTTACGTGCATTGAACCATAAACATATGATTTTTTTTGTAAGCCATTTCCGCTAATTTCCCACAGAAGACTTTGGTATTTTTTTTCTTGAGCAAAAAAAGATGAACTAATCAGGACTAAAAGAAGAGCAATTTTTTTCAAAGTAAATATTTTTGTTTAGTTGTTTCAAATATACATTTTTTTGCAAATAAAAAAACCTTAATTCCTGTTAAAGAATTAAGGTTTATATGTTTTGTTTAGAAAGAGATTATCCTAAAGCAACTCTACTAAATCCAGTAACAGTTAAGTTAGCATCAACAGATTTTATATAAGCAGCAACGCTCATAGAACCATCTTTGATATAATCTTGATTTACTAAAGTATTGTCTTTGTAAAAACGTTGGATTTTTCCTTTAGAAATGTTGTCTAACATTGCTTCTGGTTTACCTTCAGCTCTTAATTGCTCTTTAGCGATTTCAATTTCTTTTTCAATGATTGCAGCATCAACACCAGCTTCGTTTAAAGCAATTGGGTTCATTGCAGCAGCTTGCATTGCAACGTTTTTAGCAGCCTCATCAGCTCCAGCAACATTTGCAGATAAAGCAACTAAAGTAGCAATTTTACCAGCGTGGATATAAGATCCAATGAATGCACCTTCTAAACGCTCAAAAGCACCAATTTCAATTTTTTCACCGATAACTCCAGTTTGCTCAATTAATTTTTCAGCAACTGTAATTCCGTTAAAATCTGAAGCTAATAATTCGTCTTTAGTAGTGTAGTTTAAAGCTTGATTAGCTAAATCGTTTGCTAATTTTACGAAAGCTTCGTTTTTACCTACGAAGTCAGTTTCACAGTTTAATGTGATTGCAACAGCAGCTGTTTTGTCTGCGTTAACCACAGCAACAGCAGCACCTTCAGTAGATTCTCTATCTGAACGATTAGCAGCAACTTTTTGACCTTTTTTTCTTAAGTTTTCGATTGCTAAATCGAAATCTCCTTCTGCTTCCACTAATGCTTTCTTGCAATCCATCATTCCGGCACCAGTGATAGTTCTTAATTTATTTACGTCTGCAGCAGTAATATTTGCCATTTTGTATGTTTTTTTATTTGTTGTTTATAAAAGTAAAAATTCCAATTACTAAATCCCAAATTCCAATTTTACTAAATTGCTAACTAAAAGTTAGAACAAGTTTGGAATTTGGAATTTAATTCTTGGAATTAATTGATTTATGCTTCAGTTTCAGTTGCAGGAGCTTCAGTAGCTTCTACTTCTTTAGCTGGTAATTCATCTTTTTCAACTTTTCTATCAGAAAGACCTTCTACTAATGCAGCAGATACTAAAGATAAAATTTTATCGATTGATTTAGAAGCATCGTCATTTGCAGGGATAACGAAATCAATTGGACGTGGGTCCGAATTCGTATCAACCATTGCGAAAACTGGAATGTTTAATTTTTGAGCTTCTTTAATCGCGATGTGCTCAGCTTTAACGTCTACTACAAATAGAGCTGCTGGAAGTCTAGACATGTCAGCAATAGAACCTAAGTTTTTCTCTAATTTTGCACGTAAACGATCTACTTGTAATCTTTCTTTTTTAGATAAAGTTAAGAAAGTACCGTCTTTTTTCATTCTATCAATAGAAGCCATTTTTTTAACAGCTTTACGGATAGTAACGAAGTTTGTTAACATACCACCAGGCCATCTTTCTGTGATGTAAGGCATGTTACAAGCTGCTGCTTTTTCAGCAACGATATCTTTCGCTTGTTTTTTGGTAGCAACGAATAATACTTTTCTACCAGATGCAGCAATTTTTTTCAAAGCTTCATTAGCTTCTTCAATTTTAGCTGCAGTTTTATATAAGTTAATGATATGAATACCATTACGCTCCATATAAATGTAAGGAGCCATATTTGGATCCCATTTACGAGTCATGTGTCCGAAATGTACACCTGCTTCTAATAACTCTTTAACGTCAATTTTGTTTGCCATTGTGTAATAGTTTACGTTCCGTGATTAGCAATGTTCCGTTGGGCTTTTGGCTTTAGGCTTCATTTAGATGCTAAACTAATTCCCTTTTTACAAGGAATATCGACAACTTTGTTTTTAATTCAATTTTAATTGTAAAAATAAATCTGAAAATATATTCTGATAAATATCGAATATTAACGTTTTGAGAATTGGAATCTCTTACGTGCTTTTTTCTGACCGAATTTTTTACGTTCTACCATTCTTGGATCTCTTGTTAGTAATCCTTCTGGTTTAAGGATAGCTCTGTTTTCAGCCTCAACTTCACACATTGCTCTAGCAATAGCCATTCTTACAGCTTCTGCTTGTCCTGTTGAACCACCACCATAAACGTTTACTTTAACGTCAAAGTTTGATGCGTTCTCAGTCATAGAAAGAGGTTGCATTACTTTGTACTGTAAAGTAGCAGTTGGGAAGTAGTTACTAAATTCTCTTTTGTTTACAGTGATTTTTCCTGTTCCTTCTGAAACATAAACACGTGCAACAGCGCATTTTCTTCTACCGATTTTGTGAATAACTCCCATTACTTAAGATCGTTTAGGTTAACTGTTTTTGGTTGTTGAGCTGCATGTTTGTGCTCAGAACCAACATTTACATTTAAATTTCTGAAAAGTTGTGCTCCTAATTTGTTTTTAGGTAACATTCCTTTTACAGCTTTTTCTACTAATAATGCAGGGTTTTTTTGTTGCATTACTTTAGCAGTTAAAGTTCTTTGACCTCCTGGATAACCTGTGTGTCTGATGTACGTTTTGTCATCTAACTTGTTACCAGTAAGGTTGATTTTTTCTGCGTTGATAACAATTACGTTATCTCCACAATCAACGTGCGGTGTATAACTTGGTTTGTATTTACCTCTTAAAAGCATTGCTACTTTTGTAGATAAACGACCTAAGTTATGCCCTTCAGCGTCCACAACAATCCACTGCTTGTCTGCAGTTGTTTTGTTTGCTGATACTGTTTTGTAGCTTAATGTGTTCACAATAATTAATTTAAATTAAACATTCCATTCCCAATAAAGGGAGTGCAAAAGTACAATTAATTATTAGATTTGCAAATAGGGAATGCAAAATATTGTTTTGAAGTAGCTAACCATCTGTTATTATTGATTTTTTTTAGCTGTATAATTGCAAAAAATAGTGTATTTTTACTTTTTAAATTTTAAGAATGAAAGCAAAAGCAACCTTAAAACAAATTGCGAAGGAGTTTGAAGTGTCTATTTCTACTGTTTCTAAAGCCTTAAGTGATAGCCCTGAAATTAGTGAAGCGACTAAAATAAAAATTCAGGAGTATGCTAAATTGCAAAACTATAAACCAAATAGTATTGCTAAAAACTTAAAAAACCAACGTACTAATACTATTGGTGTAATTATTCCTAATATCCTAAATCCTTTTTTTGCGAAAGTATTTAGTGGTATTGAAAAAGCAGCTTTAGCTAAAGGATATAATGTTATTACCGGCATTTCTAATGAATCTTATGAAAAGGAAATGCAAGTAATGGATATGTTGAATAATGGAACTATTGATGGTTTTATTGTTTCTGTAGCCGAAGAAACGCAATCTGTGAAAGAATATCAGCATTTTAAAGATATTATTAATAGTGGAACTCCTATCGTAATGTTTGATAGAGTTGCTGAAACTATTGTTTGCGATAAAGTAATTGTTGATGATTTTGAATCTTCTTATGATGCCACTCAGCATTTATTGAAATTAGGAAGCAAAAAAATAGCATTGTTATCAACCATTGGTAATTTAAGTGTTGGTAAATTACGATTTGATGGTTACCAAAAAGCATTGGAAGAAAATAATATTAAATTGAACGATAAATTATTAGTTGTCGAAAATGAGATTGATTTATTTGATAAAAAATTAACTAACTTGTTTTTAAAGGAGAAAGTAGACGCTATTTTTGCTTTAGATGAGCATGCTTCTACAATGGCAATGAAATTGGCAATAAAAAAAGGAATAAAAATTCCTGAGCAATTAAACATTATTGGTTTTGCTGATGGCGTTTGGTCTAAAAGATTAACGCCAAGTTTATCTACTGTGAGTCAACATGCACCCGAAATTGGAGCCAAAGCGGCAGAGTTACTTATCAATAAGTTAAACACGAAAGACGAATTCTATCAGCACCAAACAGTTGTGATAAAAACAGAGTTGCGTCAGAGAGAATCTACTAGAAAACTATAATTGTTTGATCTTATCATCATTCCAAGTAATATAGCCTAAAATTGCATTAATCATATAGAATGAATATTTAATAGTATTTGCAATATTTAAAATAAAAATGCTTTGAATAATTTTAGATAAATTATACACTTGCCAAAGAAACCAGTTGTCTGGATAGCGCTTGATGTTGTTAAATGTTCCGCCAAAGGTTAATCCAGCTGGAAATGCAATTGACATGAAAAGTAGCCAATCTATTTTTTTAGGGGATAAATAGTAAAAAGCAATAAAATTCAAAGTTAAAGAAGTGACCATTCCCACAACTAAATTGCGGTAGAATGCAAAATCAATATCATTTAATCGATTGTCTTTTTTCCAATGATTGTATGATAAGTAATTGGCAACGATTGAAATAGGATAGGTTAAAATAGCGCCAATGTTTCCTAATAGATAATCAATTGTACCACTTAGTGTAGTATTAAAGGTGTGAATTAAATTGCCTAAATTGTTTTTCTTTGTGACTAATCTAGTCGCAATCATTGAAAATCCTACATTTATTATAGAGAAGAAACCCAGTGGAAAATAATAGGAAATATTATCCATTGAAAAATAATATCTGGTTTTGTGATAATCTAAAAAAATAGAACCAGAAATAACAATCAATAATCCTATTAAATCAAGATTTCTTCCGTTTGTGATTTTCTTTATTAGAGCAATTTGATTTCCCGATAATATGTTTATTGTCATTTATTCTTTGGTGAAGTTAAAACTCATGCCACTTTGTTTTAAAACAAAAGTGTTTTCGCCGAATACCATTTCTATTCCAGCGGATGCAAAGATAAATGTTTTTTCTGCTTTAAAAGTTAAAGGGAAAGCACTTTGTCCTGTTGCTTGTGCAAATAATTCACCATTTTTTTCAGAAATCGTAATTTTTAAAGGCAACTCTTTTGATGTGTAAGTTCCTGTAAACTTTGCTAATTCTGCGGCGTCTATTTTAGTAAATACAGGAAAAGGGAAAGGCATTTTATAATAAATGCTCAATACACCTATCATAATATCATTTCTATTGAAGTTATCGCCGTTAACAATTAATGAAACACCTAATTTTTCAGCAGGATAATAGCCTACAACTGCTCTAAAATTTTCAATTCCTCCAGTATGACCATAAAAACGACGCTCACCAAAAGGGAATTGTACTAATGCTTTTCCATAGCCGTCTTTAATTTCTTTCATTTGTTCTAATGAAGTTGGCTTAACTAATTTTCCTTCAAAAAGCGCATGCATAAAACGTGTTAAATCGGCAGGTGTTGAAATCATGGCTCCAGCAGAATAAGCAATAGAGTTTTCCCATTCTTCTACTTTTTCCCATTCAGATCCATTGAATGAATAAGAATAACTTTCTCCAACTGAAGTATTGATTTTTCCTTGTGGGAAATAAGTATTTGTTAGGTTGGCCTTTTTAACAATTCTTGTTTGAATATTTTCAGCGTAAGATTTTTTAGTAAGTGTTTCAATAATATAGCCTAATAAATTATAGTTCGAATTGCTATATTGGTGTTTTGTTCCAGGTTCAAATAATGGTTTGTAATCCGTTATTTTTTGAATCATTTCTTCTTTTGAATGGAATCGATAAATATTTTTAGCAGTAATGGTGTCGCCATTTATATAATCTACAATTCCAGTTCTGTGATGTAATAAATCATAAATCGAAATTTTTTCTGCATTTGGAATTTTTGGATAAAAACGATTCAATTTGGTTTGAAGAGTCAATTTTTTCTCTTCAATCAATTGCATAATCATTACTGCAGTAAAGGTTTTAGTAACCGATCCAATTTTATATTTGGTTTCTCTATTGGCTAGAATGTTTTTTTCGCCATCTGCATAACCATATGCTTTGTTAAATACTACATTTTCGCCTTCACGAATACAAAGTGAACCCATGAATTTGTTGTTTTGATTCAAATAAGTCAACAAGCTGTCAATTTTTTCAAAACGCTCTTGAGCAATTGAAGCCAACGAAAATGTCAATACAAAAAGGAAAAGTATTTTTTTCATGATTATCGATTTATCCTATTAGTGGTAATAAAAAGTTTATTGTTACTGATTTTTGATTTTTTTAAATTCCAAATAAGAATATACAATTGGAATAATGGTAATAACGGCCGTAATTCCTAAAAAAGTATACAGTTGCATTTCATTTGGCATCAAAAAAGTCAATGTCATTAATAATCCACCAACAAACCATAATTTTCCACCTATTAAATGTGTTTTTTTCCAAACTTCTTCATTTTCTAACGTCCAAGGTGTTCTAATTCCAATGAAATAATTAGGCTTTATAGTTTTGAAATAATTGCCTAAAAAAGTGAATAATAATCCAATGATTGCAAACACAAATCCTGGATTGCTACTTTTTTGTTGTGTGCTGTAAAGTATAAAAACTGCTAAACCTGACATAAATAAAGTAAGAATCATTCGTAAACTATTTAGTTTGTTGCCCATACTTTGTAGTTTTTGTTTTGGGTCTATGTACGGAATTACCAAAAAGACAAGATAAGTAATGCCAACTAGCATAAATAACATTGCAACAAGTTCTTTTTTATCGCCATAACGATCAATTTCTCCAGCACCATTCCAGTGCATTGGAACTTTTTCTGGTAAACGATTCCAAATGTAAATTAGATAAACAAAAGGAATTAAAGCAATTGCTAAAAACGAAATTTCTTTTTTAAACTTCTCCATACTTTATTTTTTTAGGGTAATAATCCATTTTAAAATGTCGTCAACAATTGTAGTGTTTAAAGAATAGACTACAAATTGCCCTTTTTTCTCGCTCGTGACTAAATCGGCACGTTTTAAAATATCCAAATGATGCGAAATACTAGGTTTTGAAATATGAAATTGGTCCGCAATATCGCCAGCCGTCATCTCCTGTTTGCGCAGCAATTCCAGAATATCTCTTCTGGTTTCGTCGTTTAAGGCTTTGAAAATTGCGTTCATATTGATTTATATATTTAGACAAATATCTAAATATTATTTGAAATGGCAAAATGTTTTAAAAAAATAAACCCGATAGGTTTTGAAACGTATCGGGTTTGAGGTTTTATTTTGGAGATTTGAATTTTAAATAAATTGAGTTAATAAAAATCAATATATAAAGAAAAGTTGAAATTAAAAGAAGATTATCAATCAAATCTATATTCTTATAACTATTTTGAAATAAACAACAATATGAAATTCCTAAAAAGAACAAAATTGATAAAATAAAGTTTGTTTTGGTTTTAATGATTGCTAAGAGACTAAATCCTAAGAAAAAAGTTAGCAAAAAATAGAGAATATAAAAACTAATTCCAGTAATGTCAAATGCCCAACCAACAGTTTTATTAATTCCATATGTTTCACTTCCATCATAAGGTCTAAAGGTAAAAACATAAGGTAATATACTAATCAAATACATTTTAGTTTCGAAAAGAAATTTTATTTTATTCATCATATTTTAACTCTTATGAGATTTCTCCTTCGTCGAAATGACAAAACTAATCCAACTGCCAACTGCTACTGAACACTGACCACTTTCCTAATGCGCTTCTAACCAATTTTTACCCAATCCAATTTCCACATCTAACGGAACTGCCATTTTGAAAGCGTTTTCCATTTCGTGTTTAATCATCGGTTGTATTTTTTCTAATTCGGAGTTGTGCACGTCAAATACTAATTCGTCATGTACTTGCAATAGCATTTTTGATTTCCAATTTTCAGCCGTCAGTTTTTTATGAATGTTAATCATAGCAATTTTAATGATATCAGCAGCTGAACCTTGAATTGGAGCGTTCACCGCATTTCGTTCCGCACCGCCACGAACAATCGCGTTGGCTGAGTTGATGTCTTTTAAATAACGTCTTCTTCCTGAAATGGTTTCTACATAACCGTTTTCTCTTGCAAAATCCACTTGAGAAGTCATAAACGATTTCAATTTCGGATACGTTTGATAATATGCTTCAATTAAATCAGCACTTTCTTTTCTTGATAAGTTGGTTTGGTTGCTCAATCCAAAAGCCGAAACGCCATAGATAATTCCGAAGTTTACGGTTTTTGCATGACTTCTTTGTTCTTTTGTTACTTCTTCTAAAGGCACATTGAACACTTTTGCAGCTGTACTTTTGTGAATGTCTTCGTGATTTTGAAACGCTTTAATCATGTTTTCTTCACCACATAAAGCAGCAATGATTCGCAATTCAATTTGAGAATAATCGGCAGAAAGTAAGGTGTAATTTTCATCGCGTGCAATGAAGGCTTTTCTAATTTGTCTTCCTCTTTCGGTACGAATAGGAATGTTTTGTAAATTTGGATTATTTGAACTCAATCGACCAGTTGCAGCAACCGTTTGCATATAATCGGTATGAACTCTCCCCGTTTTTTTATCGACTTGATTTGGTAAAGCATCAATATACGTGCTTTGTAATTTCACCATTTGACGCCATTCTAAAATATCGCGTACAATTTGATGTTCGTTTGCCAAATAACTCAACACTTCTTCACCTGTAGCGTATTGACCGGTTTTGGTTTTCTTTTGTTTGTCACCACCAATTTTTAGTTTGTCGAATAGAATATCACCCAATTGTTTTGGAGAAGCCAAATTGAATTTCTCGCCAGCAGTTTCATAGATTTGTTGTTCGAACGCATCGATTTCTTTTTGCATATCAACCGACATACTTTTTAGAAATTCCACATCCAAACGAATGCCTTCTTTTTCCATATCTGCTAAAACAGGAACTAGCGGAATTTCGATTTCGTCAAACAATTTTTTTGTCCCTACTTTTTCTAAAATCGGTTGGAAATGTTCTTTTAATTGGAAGGTAATATCAGCATCTTCGGTTGCATATTCTTTGATGTCTTCCAAAGGAACATCTCGTATTGACAATTGATTTTTCCCTTTTTTCCCAATTAATGTTTCAATTGATTTTGGCGCATATTTCAAATAGGTTTCCGACAGCACATCCATATTATGACGCATATCTGGATTAATCAGATAATGTGCAATCATGGTGTCGAATAATTTTCCTTTTACTTGTATGTTGTAATTCGAAAGAATTTTCAAGTCGTATTTCATGTTCTGACCAATTTTTTCGATGCTTTCATTTTCGAAAAATGGTCGGAATTTTTCAATTAAAGTTTGGGCTTCTTCCTGATTTTCGGGAAACGGAACATAAAATCCTTTTCCTTTTTCGAAAGAGAACGACATTCCTACTAACTCGGCATTCAAAGCGTCAATTCCAGTAGTTTCCGTATCAAAACAAACTGAGGTTTGATTCAATAAATTCTGCATTAACAATTTTACTGGTAAATCGCCTTGAACTATTTGGTAAAAATGAGTCGTGTTTTCTAAAGTCGCATAATAGGAATGATTCGCAGTTGGTTCATCCGATTCGTCACTAAATCCGAACAAATCAAATTGGTCTTCGTTTGATTTTTTTGCTGGCGCTTTTTTTGTTGGTTGCGGAATTTCAGAAGTATTTCCATTACCGTCAATTTCGTCATACTCTTTTCCAGAACCAAATAATTTATCAAATTGCGCTTTCATTTGGCGGAATTCTAATTCCTGAAACAAAGCATCGGTTTTTTCTACATCAGGTTTTGATAATTCGTAATCGTCAGCATCAAATGTCACTGGACAATCGAGTAGGATAGTGGCTAATTTTTTGGATAAAATCCCTAATTCTTTGTTGGCTTCAATTTTATCTTTCATCGCACCTTTCAATTGATGCGTATTAGCTAACAAGTTTTCTAAAGTGCCATATTCCGCTAAGAATTTTTTAGCTGTTTTTTCACCCACACCAGGCAATCCTGGAATATTATCGGCAGAATCGCCCATCATTCCTAAGAAGTCAATTACTTGTTCTGGACGTTCAATTTCAAATTTTTCTAAGACTTCGGGAATTCCCCAAATCTCAATATCGTTACCCATTCGAGCAGGTTTGTACATGAAAATATTTTCCGAAACCAATTGCGCAAAATCCTTATCTGGCGTTACCATGAACACTTGAAAACCTTCTTTTTCGGCTTGTTTAGCTAAAGTTCCAATTAAATCATCGGCTTCAAAACCTGCTTTTTCGATAATTGGAATATGCATAGCGCGCAATAATTCTTGAATATAAGGAACTGCAATTTTAATCGCTTCAGGAGTTTCGTCACGGTGTGCTTTGTATTCTTGATACATTTCGAAACGGTAATCACTTCCGCCTTTATCAAATGCTACCGCTAAATGATCTGGTTTTTCGCGCTTAATTACATCCATCAAAGAATTCATGAATCCCATAATTGCAGATGTATCCATTCCTTTAGAATTGATACGAGGATTTTTTATAAAAGCATAATACCCACGAAAGATAAGCGCGTAAGCATCAAGAAGGAAAAGACGTTTTTGTGACATTGTTCAGAAATTTCATTAAAAATGTAAAAGTACAATTCTTTGCTTAAAAAAACTTTGTTAAAATTCATTTAATGCAGCATCAATTTGTACAACTTGTTACTTACTTTGCAAAAAAAAAGAGCTAATGATTCGTTGGATTGTTTTTTTAGTATTTGTTCTTGTTTTGGAAATCTATGCTTTTCAGGCGTTTAAGACTTTGATAAAATCGAAGTGGTTTTTTGTTTTCTATTATATAACATCAGCAATTGCACTGGCCTATATTGTTTACCAATTATATCATTTTGATAGAAGTGTTGGGCAAACTCCAAAAACAATGATTACGATGGGGCTATTGTTGTTGCTTTATGTGCCAAAATTATTGTTGGCCATAATATTATTTGGAGAGGATATTATTCGTTTTTTTTACGGATTATTTTCATTAGTTAACAGCGATTCAGAAGGTTTTTTGCCAGAGCGAAGACGATTTGTGAGTCAAGTCGCATTGGGAGTTGCTGCAATTCCGTTTGCTTCTTTTTTATACGGAATTACCATTGGAAAATACAATTACAAAGTAATCAAACAGACTTTGTTTTTTCCTGATTTACCTGATGCTTTTGACGGAACAACGATTACGCATATTTCGGATGTTCATAGTGGAAGTTTTGATGATGCGGAGAAAATTCAATATGCGATTGATTTGATTAATGAACAAAATTCGGATATGGTTTTGTTTACGGGTGATATTGTAAATACGCATGCAACTGAAATGGATCCTTGGATTGATACATTTAAAGGAATTCATAACCCTAAATTTGGCAAATTTTCCATCTTAGGAAATCATGATTATGGAGAATATGTAGATTGGAAATCGCAAACTGCAAAACAAGCCAATTTTGAAGAAATAAAAGCGATTCATAATAAAATTGATTTCAAATTATTGTTGAATGAACACGTTAAAATTAAAAAAGACAATCAAGAATTGGCAATCGTTGGTGTTGAAAACTGGGGAAGAAAATTTGGTGAACGAGGCGATTTGAATTTGGCTTCAAAAGGTTTAACAAAAGAAGATTTCAAAATTGTAATGAGTCACGATCCAAGTCATTGGGATGAGAAAATTCAGCACGACGACAATCATTATCATTTAACGCTTTCGGGTCATACACACGGATTTCAATTTGGAATCGAAATTCCAGGATGGATAAAATGGAGTCCTGTGCAATATGTGTACAAACAATGGGCTGGATTGTATGAAAATGCGGGGAGATATATTTATGTAAATCGTGGTTTTGGCTTTCATGCTTACCCTGGTAGAGTAGGAATTATGCCCGAAATAACAGTAATTGAACTAAAAAAAGGAGAAAAAGTAGCGTAATTCAGTAAAAATGCTACATTTGTATATTATTTTCGTGTGAAAAATAATTTTTTTGATACTAATAAATTCAATTTATGTCAAAATTTGGAGAACTTATCGATGCTCAAGTACCTGTACTAATCGATTTTTTTACAGAGTGGAATGAACCTTCAGTAGCTATGAATGAAGTAATTCGTCATGTAGCAGCTGCATTAGGAGACAAAGCGCGTGTAATTAAAATTGATGTGGATAAAAATCAGGAATTAGCTGAGGCGCTTCGTATTAAAGGTTTGCCTACTTTAATGATTTACAAAGAAGGTCAAATGGTATGGAGACAAAGTGGTGAACTTGATGCAAACACTTTGATTTCATTAGTGCAAGAACAAGCCTAGGAAATTACATCAAAAACAAACCCCTTATTTTTTAAAATTTGTATTGCTTTTGGTAATGCATATTTCAGATTTTTTTCTGCTTTTAAGCTATCGTGAAATACGATAATGCTTCCTTGTTCTGTATTTGAAATTACGTTTTCTAAACATTTTTCTACAGAAATGGTTGCGTCGAAATCATAACTCAATACATCCCACATAATTATTTTGTAGCCTAATTGTCTAATTATCTTTGATTGACTTGATTTGATTTTTCCGTAAGGAGGACGAAATAAAAAAGAGTTTTCAGTGTTTAGTTTTAAGTGTTCAGTTTCGCACAACTTGAAATTATCAATGTAATAATTTGTATTGGTTTTCCAACCGTTTAAGTGATTGAAAGTGTGATTTCCGGTTTGGTGTCCTTCAACGAGGATTCTTTTATAAACTTCAGGATGTTTTTGAATGTTGTCGCCAATACAAAAGAATGTGGCTTTAATTTCTTCGGATTTTAAAAGGTCTAGAACCCATTCGGTTACTTCAAGAATTGGGCCATCATCAAACGTTAAATAGATTTTTTTATCCGAATTTGGAATTTCCCAAACCAGATTATTGAAAATCATTTTAATCCATTTATTTGTTTTTACCCAATTGAAGTTCATACTGTAAAATTAGCATAAAAAAATGTTCCAAACGAAATTTCTTTCACTTGGAACATTTTATATTTTGAGAATTAGTTATTCCATTTTTCTGTTGAAAACATTGAACATTTTATTGTAATTGTTGAATTTCACTTTCTCTTTGTTGTAAAATTCTGAATCGTTTGCATTTTTTGCAATTTCAAGTAAGCCTCTATATTGTTCGATGTCAGTTACAATGTCTGAAGCATAAAAATATTGTTCAGTTAGAGTATAGCCACTATAAAAAGTAAGATTCTCTTGATATTTTTTAATTAATTGTGATAAGATTAATCTTGCTTTTTCTTTCTTACCTACTTCGTAATAACCCATTGCAAAAGGATCTACCATTGAGTAATATTCAAAATATTCAACTGGCATTTTTGTCATTGCTAAATCAATTATTTTTTCGGCTTTATCGTTTTTACCTTCATTAATTAATGTTTCCATTAATCGAGCTAAATTAGTACGATAAGTGATGCTGTTTTTTCTTGTTTCTGGGTCATGGTATATTTTTGGATTTCCACTATTTCCCCAATCCCATTTCATTACAATATCGTACATTTTTTCTGAATCTATACAACCCATTTTCATTGGATTTGGCTCATCAACAGGAGTTTTAATAGGAACTAGTTTGAAGCACATTCCATCAAGTTGTAGATAATCTTTCATCCAAATGTAATCATCTTCACCAAAACTACCTCCTGTGAAATAGATAGGTCTTTTCCAATTGTTTTGATTTACGATGTCAAGCATCATTAATCGGTTTTTATAAATAGCATCACCTTTGATATCAAATTCAATTGCAGAAACAATTGAGTCATATTGTTTTGATGAAACCACTTTGTTTTTGATGATAACATTTTTGTCTATCGGAATTATTACTTTACTTGAAGGGTAATAATTAACTTTGTTTCCGTTTTTTAATTCTATTTTGGCTCTTTCATCATCTAAAGCGATGAATTTAAGCATATCGTCAAGTATAAGAGGTTCTTTAGTTCTTTCTACAAATAAACTATAATCTCTTTTATTTCCAACATATTGGTCTCTACTAAATGAACTTGGAATTGCTTCAGAGTCGTGTACTTTTCGTTTCATTTGATCAATGTACCAATCTGTCATGAATAAGCTAGTATTTACAATTCGAATATCAGTTCTATAGCCTTCAATTTCTTGCATATACCATAATGGGAAAGTATCATTATCTCCAATAGTAAACAAAATGGCATTTTTATCACAAGAATCTAAGTAGGCTTTAGCCATTGCTAATGCTGTATATTTGTCAGATCGATTGTGGTCGTCCCAGTTTTCTTTAGCCATAAGCATAGGAGAAGCTAGGAAGCTAATAATTAGCACCAATGGAATAGCTACTTTAGGTGTTATAAATTTCTTAATCCAATCAAAAATGGCATATACACCAAAGGCAATCCACATAGCAAAAACATAGAATGAGCCCACTAAAGCATAATCTCTTTCTCTTGGTTCAAAAGGTCTTTCGTTTAAGTAAATTTTTAATGCTAAACCAGTAAATAAGAATAAAGCCATTAATACATAGAAGCTTTTTAAATCTTTTTTAGCGTGGTAAAAAATACCGATTAGCGCAAGAATGAATGGAAGTCCGAAATAAACATTTCTTCCTTTATTATTTTGCATGTCTGATGTAAGATTTTTTTGCGAACCAATAAAAACTTCATCTACAAGCGGAATCCCAGTAATCCAATTTCCGTCTAAATCATTATATTTTCCTTGATTATCATTTTGTCTTCCAACAAAATTCCATAGTAAATAGCGAACGTACATATATCCAAATTGATATTGAACCATAAATTTCATATTAGTTGAAAATGTTGGTTTTTCTACAATTAAATATTCGCCATAGGTTTTTAAAAACTTATCATAACCCTTTAAGTCGACATCTCCTTTAGCATAAGCAGTTCTGAAATCAGAAATTTTTTGTTGAACATCGTCCTTTATTTGCTGTGCGTAGTGGATGAGTTCTTTTTCGCTTAAACTTCTTGGGTCAATGCCATATTTAGGTAAATCGTCTTCATATGAGTAGTTTGGATTCATGCTAAATTCTAATGGCTCTCCAAACGTCATGTAGTTTACATTGTGTTCGTTGCTCCACATTCTAGGTAAAAAAGCTTTGTGGGCGTCATCTGTATTTTGTTTTGCGTTTTTAAAATTATTGGTAATAATATATTTCCCAGTTTTATAATCACGCTCATAATTTGGTTTTTCATCCAAATATGGTGTTACAGGATCTAGTCCAGAATAGGTGTCTGAGAATTGCGGACCATAAAACAATTTTTGTTCCCCATATTGTTCACGGTTATAATAAGCTAATACTTCGGCAGCATCTGAAGGTTTGTTTTCATTAATTGGAGTATCTGCATTGGCACGAATAGGTAACATCAACCAAGTTGAAAATCCAATTAGAATAAAAAGAATTGCTAAAATTAAGGTGTTGTAAAATATATGTCCTTTTTTCTTAGTATAATTTAATCCATAATAGAATGCAGCCACAATTAATAAAAAAGCAAATATAGTTCCTGAATTAAAAGGTAGTCCTAATTCGTTCACCATGAATATTTCTGTTTTTCCAAAGAAAGCCAGTGTAAATGGTAATAGTAATTTGAATATAAAAAGTAAAATTGCAACGATGATTACATTGGCTAATAAGAAACTTTTTATGGTTACATTTTTGTATTTTTTAAAGAAATATAAGAATCCAATTGCAGGAAATGCTAACAATGCCATGAAGTGAACACCAAAAGATAATCCAATGACTAAAGATATTATTAGTAACCATTTATTGCCACGAGGTGTTTCTAATTCTTGTTCCCAACGCAGTCCTAGCCAAAACAATAATGCTATAAGGAATGAAGCCATGGCATACACTTCTGCTTCAACAGCATTATACCAAAAACTATCAGAAAAAGTAAATGATAATGAAGCGATGAAAGCACTTCCTAAAATCATTATATTTTGATTAGTTGAAATTTCTTTTGAAGTCCCAGCAATTTTTTTCAGTAACATGGTCAATGACCAAAACATGAATAAAACGGTAAAAGCACTTGAAAAAACAGAAAGATAGTTAACCATTAATGCAATTTTGTCTGGGCTAAAAGCAAACATTGCAAAAAAAGCACCTAACATTTGAAATAATGGAGCTCCAGGTGGATGTCCTACTTCTAAGTTTGCAGAAGTTGCGATATACTCACCACAATCCCAAAAACTAAGTGTTGGTTCAACTGTTAATGAATAGGTAAGTAATGCTATTGCGAAAGAGAACCATCCTAGAATGGTATTCCATTTTTTAAAATTGAATGAAGTCATACAATAATTAGGTTTCTTAATTTATTACAAAGAAACTATTTTTTTGCTTATTTAGAATGTTAAATTAATTTTTTAATATTTTTTTTGGAAAAATTTGTAGAATAAAAAATATGTACTACATTTGCACTCGCAATCGAAAAGGTTGTATGGTAATTGGCCCATGGTGTAATGGTAACACTCCGGTTTTTGGTACCGTCATTCAAGGTTCGAGTCCTTGTGGGCCAACAAAACTCCGCTTTTTTTGAGCGGAGTTTTTTTATTTATACATGTTCCTGATTTTAAGAAAATTAACACATAAAAAAAGACCGCTAATTTAGCGGTCTTTTTTTATAAAGATCTAAATTATTTAGATTTTAAAAGTAATGACTGGTCGTTTTGCGTGATTTACCAAATCTTCACTAATACTTCCGTTAAAGAAGTGAGACAAGCCTTTTCTTCCGTGTGTACTCATTCCAATTAAATCAGCATCAACGCTTTTTGCAAAATGTAAGATTCCTTTTTCTACATTAACATCATTATATATATGTGTAGTTATGTTTGATGTATCGGTTCCAGCAAGAAAATCATTTATCGTCTGCTGAGCTACTTTTGTAGATTTAAAGTTGTTAGGGGTATTGATATTTACTAAATGTAAATGAGCGCCAAATGATTTTGCAAAATCAAATGCTTTTTCAAAAGGTTTTTTAGCTTCGTCAGAAAAATCTGAAGCAAATACAAATTTGCTTGCGCTAAATGTTTCTTCGTCGCGCTTGATTACTAATACAGGAATTTCTGAATTTCTAACTACTTTTTCAGTATTTGAACCGATAAACATTTCTTGAAATCCGTTTGCACCATGAGAACCCATTACTATCAAATCTGCGTTATGTGCTTTTCCGTTTTTAACAATACCGTCAAAAGCCATCTCAAACTGAATAATTTTCGAAATTTTAACGCCATCAAGATAATCTGCATCCATAATTGCATCTAATTTGTTAACGGCAGCATTTTTAAATAGCATTAATTCTGGTATTTCGTGTGCTGTTGATAATGCATCATTTCCAGAAGTAGGTAATTCTAGCATGTGTACTAAAAAAATTTCACCGTCGTTCTTTTTTGCAATTTGTGCAGCAACTTTTAAGGCATATTCTGCGTGTTTTGAAAAATCGGTTGGTACTAAAATTCGTTTCATAAGTTTGTTTTAGGTTATTGAATCAGGTGTGAATATATCACATTATAAAGGTACAAAAAATATCTGAATACACAATATTTTTTTTAATTCAAATAAAATTTGTACATTTGCCCAGTTATTTGGAAATAAATGAATAATGAGGCACGCATAGCGTGCCTCTTTTTATAAAAATATGACGTTTAAAAATAAAGTTCAAGAGTTGTTAGATGTTGCGCTAGCGGGGCGACCTGAATTATTTTTGGTTGATTTATCTATAAATGAGGCTAATAAAATTAGTATTAATTTAGATGGTGATAATGGAATTAATCTTCAAGATTGTATTGATATTAGTCGAACAATTGAGAATGGTTTAGATAGAGAAGAGCAGGATTTTTCTTTAGAAGTGGCATCTGCAGGTATTTCAAGCCCATTAAAATTTATTAGACAATACAAAAAAAATATTGGAAGAAGTTTAAAAGTAAAAACAACTTTATCAGAAGAAATTGAGGCGAAGCTTGTGATGGCTGATGAAGAAAAAATTACTTTAGAATGGCAAGCTAGAGAACCTAAAAAAATAGGAAAAGGAAAAGAAACAGTTGATAAAAAAGCTGAAATTCCTTACGAAAATATAAAAGAAGCAATTGTTATAGTATCATTTTAAAATAAAGAGTTGACATGGAAAATATTGCATTAATTGAATCGTTTTCAGAATTTAAAGACGATAAACTCATCGATAGAGTTACACTAATGGCAATTTTAGAGGAAGTATTTAGAAATGCTTTAAAAAAGAAATATGGTTCAGACGATAACTTTGATATTATCATCAATCCTGATAAAGGAGATATGGAAATCTGGAGAAATCGTGTGGTGGTGGAAGATGGAGAAGTTGAAGATGAAAACTCTGAAATTTCATTATCTGAAGCAAGAAAAATTGAACCAGATTTTGAAGTTGGGGAAGATGTTTCTGAAGAAGTGAAATTGTTTCAATTAGGAAGAAGAGCAATTTTGGCTTTACGTCAAAATCTAATTTCTAAAATCCATGAACACGATAATACAAATCTTTATAAACAATTTAAAGATATTATAGGTGATATTTATACAGCAGAAGTGCATCATGTTCGCCCAAAAGCTGTAATTTTGATGGATGATGAAGGAAATGAAATTGTTTTACCAAAAGAAAAACAAATTCCAAATGATTACTTCAAAAAAGGAGATAACGTTAGAGGTGTAATTGAAAATGTTGAATTGAAAGGAAATAAACCTCAGATTATTATGTCAAGAACAGCTCCGGATTTTCTTGAAAAATTATTTGAACAAGAAATTCCGGAAGTGTTTGATGGGTTAATCACTATTAAAAAAGTTGTTAGAATTCCTGGTGAAAAAGCAAAAGTAGCCGTAGATTCATATGACGATAGAATTGATCCAGTTGGAGCTTGTGTAGGAATGAAAGGATCACGTATTCATGGAATTGTTCGTGAATTAGGTAATGAAAATATTGATGTTATCAATTATACAACAAATCCACAATTGTACATAACAAGAGCATTAAGCCCTGCAAAAGTGTCTTCGGTTAAAATTAATGAAGAAGCAAAAACTGCTGAAGTGTTCTTAAAAATTGAAGAAGTTTCGAAAGCAATTGGTAGAGGCGGAAATAATATTAAATTAGCAAGTTTATTGACGGGTTATGAAATAGATGTAATCCGCGAAGGTGTTGCAGAAGAAGAAGATGATGTTGAATTAAGAGAATTCTCAGACGAAATCGAAGCTTGGGTAATCGAAGAATTTGAAAAAATCGGTTTAGATACAGCAAGAAGTGTATTGAATCAAGAAGTTGCAGATTTAGTAAGAAGGACTGATCTTGAAGAGGAAACAATTATAGATGTAATGAATGTCCTAAAAGAAGAATTAGAAGGATAATTTTTTGCTGAAATAAACAACACAACAACAAAATAGAATTTTTAAAAAGATTATATGTCTGAAGAAAGAGTAATAAGAATAAACAAAGTTTTAAGGGAGTTAAATATTTCTCTTGATAGAGCTGTGGATTTTTTAAAAGACAAAGGTCACGAAATCGAGTCTAGTCCAAATGCTAAAATATCTCAAGAGGAGTATGGAGTCTTATGTGGTCAATTTTCTGCTGACAAAGGGAATAAGGTTGCCTCTCTTGAAGTAAGTGAAGAAAAGAGAAAAGAGAAAGAGGCATTAAAACGTGAACTTGAAAAAGAACAAGAAGCAAAACGTTTGCAGGAAGAAGAGCGCCAAAGACAAGAAGTTATCAAAGCTAAAGCTATTGTAACTGCACCAAAAGCAGTTGGAAAAATAGAATTAGATCCTAAAAAACCAGTTGTTACATCTGAAACTCCTGTTGCTGAACAAAAAGTTGAAACTCCTGAAGTAAAAACTACTCCTGAAGTGAAAGTAGTAGAAGATACTAAAATAGAAGTTGAAAAACCTATTGTTAAAAAAGTAGAAATTGAAAAGCCTTCTAAAGAAGAAAAACCAGCTGCTGAATCTGCGGATGAAGCTGGCGAAGTAAAAATAGAAACACAATATCAAAAATTGTCAGGAGCTACTTTTACAGGTCAAAAAATTGATTTAACTCAATTTGAAAAACCAAAAAAGAAAAAAGAAGACTTTAAAAAAGATATTAAAAAACCAGGAACTCCTCAAGCACAAAATGCGGGCGGAGCAAATGCGAATAACAACAACAAGAACAAACGTAAAAGAATCATCAAGCCTGGTACTCCGGGTGCTCCTGGAGCAAATAATCAGACAGGTGGTCCTAAAAAAGAGTTTGTTAAAGGTGCTGGCGCTGGTGGTTTCAATAAAGGAAAAAAACCAATTATTCAAAAGGTTGAACCATCTGAAGAAGATGTAAAAAACCAAATTAAAGAAACTTTAGAAAGATTACAAGGTAAAGGTAATAAGTCTAAATCAGCAAAATACCGTAGAGATAAAAGAGATTCACACCGTCAACGTGTGGATGATGAATTGCAAGCACAAGAAGAAGGAAGCAAAACATTAAAAGTAACTGAATTTGTTACTGTTGGTGAAATTGCATCTTTAATGGATGTGCCAATTACAAAAGTAATCGGAACATGTATGTCGCTTGGAATCATGGTTACCATGAATCAACGTCTTGATGCTGAAACATTATCTATTGTTGCAGATGAATTTGGATATGAAGTGGAATTTATCACTACAGATATTGAAGAAGCTGCTGAAGTTATCGAAGATAATCCAGAAGATTTAGTACACAGAGCGCCAATTGTTACGGTAATGGGGCACGTTGACCACGGAAAAACATCTTTGTTAGATTACATTCGTAAAGCAAATGTTATTGCCGGTGAGTCTGGAGGAATTACACAACATATTGGAGCTTATGGAGTAATTTTAGAAGGAGGAGAAAAAATTACTTTCTTAGATACACCAGGTCACGAGGCTTTTACTGCTATGCGTGCACGTGGAGCTCAAGTAACAGATATTGCAATTATTGTGGTAGCTGCCGATGATGACATCATGCCTCAAACAAAAGAAGCAATCAGTCACGCTCAAGCAGCAGGTGTACCAATGATTTTTGCAATTAATAAGGTAGATAAACCAAATGCAAATCCTGAAAAAATCAAAGAACAATTGGCAGGAATGAATTTGTTAGTTGAAGATTGGGGTGGAAAATATCAATCGCATGATATTTCTGCAAAATTTGGTCAAGGTGTACCAGAATTATTGGAAAAAGTATTGTTAGAAGCAGAAGTTTTAGAACTTACTGCTAATCCAAATAAACCTGCACTTGGAACAGTTGTGGAAGCACAATTAGATAAAGGAAGAGGTTATGTGTCAACTATTTTAGTGCAAGCAGGAACACTTCGTATCGGAGATTATGTTTTAGCTGGAAAAAATCATGGTAAAATTAGAGCCATGTTTGACGAACGAGGAAATCAAGTAAAAGTTGCAGGCCCGTCAACTCCGGTATCAGTATTAGGTTTGGATGGTGCGCCAACAGCTGGTGATAAGTTTAATGTTTATGAAGATGAAAGAGAAGCAAAACAAATTGCTGCAAAACGTACGCAATTGCAACGTGAGCAATCTGCAAGAACCAAGAAGCATACAACGCTTGCAGAACTTGGACGTCGTATTGCACTAGGTCAATTTAAAGAATTAAATATTATTATCAAAGGAGATGTTGATGGTTCTGTAGAAGCATTAGCAGATTCATTCTCTAAATTGTCTACTGAAGAAATTGAAATTAAAATTATTCATAAAGGTGTTGGGGCTATTACAGAATCTGATGTATTGTTAGCTTCTGCATCGGATGCTATCATTATTGGATTTAATGTTCGTCCTCAAGGAAATGCAAAACAGTTAGCTGATAAAGAAGAAATAGATATCCGTAATTATTCAATTATTTACGATGCTATTGACGACTTAAAAGATGCTATGGAAGGAATGTTGTCTCCTGAAATGAAAGAGGAAATCACAGGTACTGCCGAAATTAGAGAAATCTTTAAAGTAACTAAAGTTGGTTCTATTGCAGGATGTATGGTTACTGATGGTAAGATTTTTAGAAATTCTAAAATACGCCTTATTAGAGAAGGAGTTGTAATCTACACGGGAGAGTTAGCAACATTAAAACGTTTTAAAGACGATGTAAAAGAAGTAGCTAAAGGTTATGATTGTGGTATGCAGATTAAAAACTATAACGATATTAAGGAATATGATTTAATTGAAGCTTTCCAAGAAGTGGAAGTAAAGAAAAAATTGAAATAGTTTTAATACATAAAAAAAGCCTTGCAATGCAAGGCTTTTTTTATGTATTAATAGTTTTATTTTGATGGTTTAATAATTAAAGCAGTCGGATATTTTTTCTTAATTTCAAGCAGTGCCTTCTCAACTTCAATTCTTGTTTCAAAATTTCCAACCCATACTTTGTAGTTCGGATTTGTGTAAACAATTGTGCCGTCTATTTCTTTAAATTCTTTCTTAAATTCTTGTAATTTCTTTTTTGAATCATCGCTATTTCCATAAAAAATTTGAATTTTATAAGCTTCATTTGAGGCTAATCCAACATTTATTTTTCTTTTTTCTTTTAATATTTGCTCAAACTTTGGGTCTTGATTAACTGTGGTCTTAATTTCCTGAGCATTTGTTTTTACAAAGAAAATTGTTGATAGTATTAAGAAGAACAATAAGTTATGTTTTTGTAATTTTTTCATAATGATTATAATTTAATACAAAAATACAATTTCATTTTATAACGAGATGGTTTAATATTATTTAGAACAAATATAAATTACATTTTAAGATAAAATTAAGGTTTTAATAATAGTTCTAATATTGTATTTTTGTCGGAGTTTTTTAAAAATTAGAGTTGATTTATAGGTAGGGATATCTAAAATTATACCAAAATTAGTTGATAATCATTTTAAATATGAAAAAGGTGGGTAACCATAAATCGTTTTCAAAGATTTTCTTCAGTTTAGCTTTTATGCTAACTTTTTCTTTAACTGCATTTTCTCAGGATGCAGCAAAGGGTAAAGAAATTTTTAACACCAATTGTGCTGCATGTCATAAATTAGATGCAAAAGCTACGGGTCCTGCACTTCGTGGTGTTGCTGATAAGTATGATAAAGAATGGATCTACAAATGGGTTAAAAATAGTGGAGATTTAATCAAGTCAGGAGATGCGCAAGCAGTAAAAGTGTTTGAAGAGAACAATAAAGTTCCAATGACTGCATTTCCACAATTGTCAAATGAAGATATTGACAATATTTTAGCTTATACTTCAGAACCTGCCCCTGCTGCAGCTGCTCCAGTTGCTGGCGCTCCAGTTGCTGGAAAAGATGGTGTTACTGAAAGTGGTGTTTCAAACAATGTAATTTTAGGTGTACTTACATTAGTAATGGCAATGTTAATTGTAATGTTGTTCTTAGTGTATAACATGTTGACTAAAATTGCAGACGCTAAAGGGTTAGAAATTGTTAAAAAGAATCGCTCATTAATGGGATTGTTTAATGCTTATGCTAAAAATCAATTTTTAGTATTAGTATCTGCGATTTTATTTTTGTTGGTTAGTGCTTACTTTGCTTATGGTTATTTAATGCAAATAGGTGTAGATCAAGGGTATGAGCCAGTACAGCCTATTCATTATTCGCACCGAATTCATGCTGGTGATAATGGTATTGACTGTAAATACTGTCACTCTTCTGCTAGAGTTAGTAAAAATTCAGGGATTCCTTCTTTAAATGTTTGTATGAACTGTCATAAAAATATTAGTGAAGTTGCTGAAACAACTGCTACGGAAGAACATTCTAAAGCGTTCTATGATAAGCAAATAGCTGCATTGTATGAAGCTGTAGGTTGGGATAAGTCTTTACAAAAATATACAGGTAAAACGAAACCGGTGAAATGGGTTAGAGTTCATAATTTACCTGATCACGTTTATTTTAACCACTCACAACACGTAACTGTTGCTGGAGTTGAGTGTCAAACATGTCACGGTCCGGTTCAAGAGATGGAAATCATGAAACAACATGCTCCATTAACAATGGGATGGTGTATCAACTGTCACAGAGAAACAAATGTGAAAGTAGAAGATAATGCTTACTACAAAAAAATCCACGAAGAACTTTCTAAAAAATACGGAGTGTCGCAATTAACTGCTGCACAAATGGGTGGTTTAGAATGTGGAAAATGTCACTATTAATAAAATAATTTAAGAAGCTAATATACTATACAATGGCATCAAACAAAAAATACTGGAAAAGTGTTGAAGAACTAAACGAAAATAGTTCTATTGTTGAGACGCTAAGAAACAACGAGTTTGTGGAACCAATTCCTGTTGATGAATTTTTAGGAGATAAAGAATCTTTATCTTCTTCTTCAACTACTCGTCGTGACTTTTTAAAATATGTTGGATTTAGCACGGCTGCAGCTTCATTAGCGGCTTGTGAAGGTCCTGTTGTAAAGTCAATTCCTTACGTAGTTCAACCAGAAGAAATTATTCCTGGTGTTGCTGATTATTATGCAACAACAATGGCTGATGGTTTTGATTTTGCTAATATTTTAATCAAAACTCGTGAGGGTCGTCCTATTAAAGTAGAGAACAATAATTTAGAAGGAGCAAAAACTGGAGCTAATGCAAGAGTTCATGCTTCTGTTCTTTCATTATATGATAGTTTACGTTTAAAAAATCCTAAAATTGCTGGTAAAGATGCAACTTGGGCTGACGTAAACACTAAAGTTAAAGCTAGTTTAGAAGATGCTAAAGCAAAAGGTGGTAATGTAGTGGTGTTGACAAACACTATGGCAAGTCCTTCAACAGATGCTTTAATTGCTTCTTTAGTTGCTAAATATCCAACTACAAAACATGTTGTTTATGATGCGGTTTCTGAATCAAATGCTTTAGATGCTTTTCAAGCAGTTTATGGTGTTAGAGCTTTAGCTAATTATGATTTTTCAAAAGCTAATACAATTGTTTCTGTTGGAGCAGATTTCTTAGGAGATTGGCAAGGAGGAGGTTTTGATGCTGGATATGCTCAAGGTCGTATTCCTAAAAACGGAATGATGTCTAAGCATATTCAAATTGAATCTAACATGTCTTTAGCAGGTGCTAATGCAGATGTTAGAATTCCAATGACAGTTGCACAACAAAAGCAAGCTTTAGCTGATTTATATTATGCTGTTGTAAGTGGGGCGCAACCTAAAAATGCTCAAATTGCTAAAGTTGCTAGCCAACTTAAAGATGCTAAAAATAAAGGTGTTGTTGTAACTGGTTTAGATGATGTAAATGCACAATTAGTGGTTTTAGCTATCAACAATGCATTACAATCTGAAGCTTTTAATCCTTCTGATGCTATTCTTACAAGAAAAGGTGATGCAAAAGCGGTTTCGCAATTAGTAGCTGATATGAAGGCTGGAAAAGTTCATACTTTAATTATGAGCGGAGTTAATCCAGCATATACTTTAGCAAATTCTAAAGAGTTTGTTGCGGCTTTAAAATCAGTTAAGCTTTCGGTTTCTTTCTCAATGAAAGAAGATGAAACTTCAAGTTTAACTACAATTGCTGCTGCGGCTCCACATTATTTAGAGTCTTGGGGAGATGTTGCAATTACTAGAAGTAATTACAGCATTATGCAACCTACGATTCGTCCTTTATTCAATACAAAACAGTTCCAAGATGCTTTATTAACTTGGACAGACAATACGGTTGCTTATTACGATTTCTTAAAATCTTTCTCAGCTACTTCTTTAGCAGGAAAGTCTTGGAATCAAGCAGTTCATGATGGTTTTGTTGCTTCTGTTGCAAGTCCATTAACTGCAGCTTCTGCTGATTATGCTTCGGCAGCTTCAGCTTTAGCACAAGCAAAATCTTCTAATTTCGATTTAGTTTTATATTCTAAAGTTGGAATGGGAGATGGGCAACAAGCAAATAACCCATGGTTACAAGAATTTCCAGATCCTATTACAAGAGTATCTTGGGATAACTATGTAACTATTTCAAAAGCAGATGCTGAAAAAGGAGGGTTTAAAAACTGGAATGTTGCTAATGGAGGTCTAAACGGAAGTTATGCAACAATTAAAGTAGGAAATGCTACTTTAGAAAATGTACCAGTAATTATCCAACCAGGTCAAGCTAAGGGAACTTTAGGTTTGGCTTTTGGTTATGGTAAAAAAGCAGCATTAAAAGAAGAGATGCAAGTAGGTGTTAATGCTTATGCGTTATACGCTAACTTAAACTCGAATCAATCGGCTACTATTACTGTTGCTGACGGTGAGCATGAATTTGCTTGTGTTCAGTTACAAAAAACATTAATGGGTAGAGGGGATATTGTAAAAGAAACTACTCTAGAAGTATTCAATACAAAAGATGCTAAAGAATGGAATCCAATTCCAATGGTATCATTAGATCATAAACCAACAGCTGCTACAGAAGTTGATTTATGGGATTCTTTTGATAGATCAACTGGGCATCATTTTAATTTATCTATAGATTTGAATGCTTGTACAGGATGTGGAGCATGTGTTATCGCATGTCACGCTGAAAATAATGTTCCAGTAGTAGGTAAATCAGAAGTAAGAAGAAGTAGAGATATGCACTGGTTGCGTATTGATAGATACTATTCTTCTGAAAATACTTTTGCTGGAGATATTGAATTAAAAGAAGGTACTTCAGGTTTAATGAATTCGATTGATACATTCTCAGGAATGGAAGATCCTTCAGAAAACCCACAAGTAGCTTTCCAACCAGTAATGTGTCAACACTGTAATCATGCACCATGTGAAACAGTTTGTCCGGTTGCTGCTACATCTCATGGTAGAGAAGGTCAAAACCATATGGCATATAACAGATGTGTTGGTACTCGTTATTGTGCAAACAACTGTCCATATAAAGTAAGACGTTTCAACTGGTTCTTATACAACAAAAATAGCGAGTTTGATTATCATATGAATGATGATTTAGGCCGTATGGTTCTTAATCCAGACGTTAACGTTCGTTCTCGTGGGGTTATGGAAAAATGTTCTATGTGTATCCAAATGACTCAGGCGGTTAAGTTAAAAGCGAAACGTGAGGGTAGATTAGTTGGAAAAGATGAATTCCAGACAGCTTGTTCTGCAGCATGTACTAGTGGAGCAATGAAGTTTGGTGATGTAAATGATGAAACATCTGATGTAGCTAAATTACTAGAGGATGAAAGAATGTATCATTTATTAGAGCATATAGGAACTAAGCCAAACGTGTTCTATCACGTAAAAGTTAGAAACGATAAATAAGTATTAATTAACAGAAACAATATAAAGGATTATGTCGTCTCATTACGAAGCACCCATTAGAAAACCTTTAGTAGTAGGAAGTAAATCTTACCACGATGTAACGGTAGATGTAGCAAGACCTGTAGAAGGAAGAGCTAACAAACAATGGTGGATAGTATTTTCAATCGCATTAGCTGCGTTCCTTTGGGGATTAGGTTGTATGATTTATACTATAACTACTGGTATTGGAACATGGGGATTAAATAAAACAGTAGGTTGGGCATGGGATATTACCAATTTCGTTTGGTGGGTAGGTATCGGTCACGCCGGAACTCTTATCTCAGCCGTATTATTATTATTCCGTCAAAAATGGAGAATGGCAATTAACCGTTCTGCAGAAGCAATGACTATTTTCTCAGTAGTTCAAGCAGGTTTATTCCCAATCATTCACATGGGACGACCATGGTTAGGATACTGGGTATTACCAATTCCAAATCAATTTGGATCATTATGGGTTAACTTTAACTCGCCATTATTATGGGATGTATTTGCAATTTCAACTTATTTATCGGTGTCATTAGTTTTCTGGTGGACTGGTTTATTACCTGATTTTGCTATGTTACGTGATAGAGCAGTTACTCCATTTACTAAAAGAGTATATTCTATCTTATCTTTTGGATGGTCTGGTAGAGCTAAAGACTGGCAACGTTTTGAAGAGGTTTCTCTTGTATTAGCTGGTTTAGCAACTCCTCTTGTACTTTCTGTACACACTATTGTATCCTTTGACTTTGCTACTTCTGTTATTCCAGGATGGCATACAACAATCTTACCTCCATACTTCGTTGCTGGAGCGATTTTCTCAGGATTTGCAATGGTAAATACTCTTCTTATTATCATGAGAAAAGTATCTAACTTAGAAGACTATATTACAGTACAACATATCGAATTAATGAACATAGTAATCATGATTACAGGTTCTATTGTAGGTTGTGCTTATATTACGGAGTTATTCGTAGCTTGGTATTCTGGAGTTGAATATGAGCAATATGCATTCTTAAACAGAGCAACTGGTCCTTACTGGTGGTCATATTGGTTAATGATGACTTGTAACGTAATTTCTCCGCAAGTAATGTGGTCTAAGAAAATTAGAACTAACATTATGGCTTCATTTATCATTTCAATTGTGGTAAACGTAGGGATGTGGTTTGAGCGTTTTGTAATTATCGTTACCTCTTTACATAGAGATTATTTACCATCTTCATGGACAATGTTCCAACCAACATTTGTTGATGCTGGTATTTATATTGGAACTATAGGATTCTTCTTTGTATTATTCTTATTATATTCTAGAAGTTTCCCTGTAATTGCTCAAGCGGAAGTTAAAACAATTTTAAAATCTTCAGGAGATAATTACAAAAAAGAGAGAGAAGATCACGGTCACAATCATTCAGATAATCATTAATATTATGAGTAATAAAGTAATACACGCTATATATAATGATGATGATGTTTTAATGGATGCTGTAAAACAAACTAGAGCAGCTCATCATCATATCGAAGAAATATATACTCCATTTCCAGTTCATGGATTGGATAAAGCAATGGGGTTGGCTCCAACAAGAATTGCAATTGCTGCATTTCTATACGGAATAACTGGACTTTCAATATACACTGCTTTGATGAACTTCATTATGATTAATGATTGGCCTCAAGATATTGGTGGAAAACCAAGTTTTAGTTATATTGATAATATGCCTGCATTCGTGCCTATTATGTTCGAAGGAACTGTTTTTTTTGCAGCTCACTTAATGGTTATAACTTTTTATATGAGAAGTAAATTATGGCCATTTAAAAAAGCAGAAAATCCTGATGTAAGAACTACAGATGACCATTTTTTAATGGAAGTAGGTGTTCACGGAAATGAAGAAGAATTAGTTTCTTTTTTCACGAGTACAGGAGCAGTTGAAGTTAAAGTAATTGAAAAGCATTAAGAAGTAGTTATGAAAAGATTATATAAAATAGTAGCAGTGGTAGGTTTGTCTTTTATGGCAACTTCTTGTTTCGATAAATCTAAACCTAACTATCAATTTTTCCCAAACATGTATGAAGCAGTTTCTTATGAAACTTATTCTGAGCATGGTGTTTTTAAAGGAGGAGTTGAAGCTCAGACACCTGTAAAAGGAACAATAAAAAGAGGTTTTGTACCTTATGAAATTCCGAATACTCCTGAAGGTTATGCTTTAGCAAAAGCTACTTTAAAATCACCACTTGATTCTTTAAGTTTAAATGCTGAAAAAGGGAAGGAATTATTCAATATTTATTGTGCAATTTGTCACGGTGAAAAAGGTGATGGTAAAGGAAACTTAGTAGTTAAAGAAAAATTCTTAGGGGTTCCTAACTATAAAGATAGAGAAATTACAGAAGGAAGTGTTTTTCACGTAATCACTTACGGTTTGAACTCAATGGGTTCTCATGCTAATCAATTATCGCAAGAAGAAAGATGGCAAGTAACAGATTATGTTTTAAAACTTAAATCAGAATTATAATACTAATACTTTTTGAAAATAATAGATATGTACACGTTTTCAAGTAAATTAAAAACTTTTTCATTCATCTTGATGGCTCTTGGGGTTGTTGGGATAGTTGCAGGATTTTTGAATGCTCCTAAAACTATTGAGGATGTTGAAAAATTATTAGCAGATAGTCATCATAACGAGGCGTCTCATTCGGAAAAAGTTTCACATGATGCACATGCAGCTCACGCTGTAGAAGCTACTCACGCTGAAGCGAAAGTTGTTGACTCTGTTAAAGTTGAGGCTGTTGATTCTACTCATGCAGTAGCTGAAGCTGTAGATAGTTCTGCAGTTGCTGCAGTTGCTGTTGCTGAAACTCATTCTGATAATCACGATTCTCATAAAAAAGATGAACTTGCACATAGTGATGACGAACACCAAAAACATTTAGAGCATGTACTTCACCAATTACAAAACAAACCATGGTCTGCTTTGTATGTTGCTTGTATTTTCTTTATGTTAATTTCTGTTGGAGTTCTTGCTTTTTACGCTATTCAATATGCTGCTCAAGCTGGTTGGTCTCCAATTTTATTTAGAGTAATGGAAAGTATAACAGGTTATTTATTACCGGGTTCTATTATTTTCTTTATTTTGTTAGTAGCTGCAAGTATGCACTGGGGACATAATCATATCTTTGTATGGATGAACCCTGATGTGATTAATCCAAAACATGCAGATTATGATAAATTGATAGATTTGAAATCTGGATATCTAAATGTTCCTTTCTTTTTAGGAAGAGCGGCTGTTTTCTTGATTGTTTGGAATTTATATAGATATTTTTCAAGAAAGAATTCATTAGCTCAAGATGCTGCTTCTGATAATTCTAACTATAAGAAAAATTTCAAATTAGCTGCTGGATTCTTAGTGTTCTTTATTGTTTCTGAATCTATGATGTCTTGGGATTGGATTATGTCTGTTGATCCTCACTGGTATAGTACATTGTTTGGTTGGTATGTGTTTGCAAGTTTCTTCGTAAGTGGAATTACTGTAATTGCTATGACTACTTTGTATTTAAAATCTAAAGGATATTTAGAACAAGTTAATACAAGCCATATTCATGATTTAGCGAAATTCATGTTTGGGATCAGTATTTTCTGGACATATTTATGGTTTTCTCAGTTTATGTTAATTTGGTATTCAAATATTCCAGAAGAGGTTACTTATTTTGTAACTCGTATAGAGCATTATAGATTACCTTTCTTTGGTATGTTAGCTTTAAACTTTATTTTCCCATTGTTAATATTAATCAATACTGATTTTAAACGTTTAACATGGATTGTTGTAATGGCTGGTACGGTAATTTTATTCGGACATTATATTGATTTCTTCAATATGATTATGCCTGCAACAGTTGGTGATCAATGGTTTATAGGTTTACCAGAAATCGGAGCCTTATTATTTTTCTTGGGATTATTTATATTTGTGGTATTTACTACATTAACCAAAGCTCCATTAGTAGCTAAAGGAAATCCATTCATTGAGGAAAGTAAACATTTTCATTATTAATAGTTAAAAAGAAATAAAAATGACAAGTTTCTTGGTATTTACAGTTTTAGTTTTAATCGGAATTGCAGTATGGCAATTGACTAAAATTTTTGATTTGACACAAATTGGTAGCGCTTCTGCTGATTCAGAAATTGCTAACGATAAAGATAATAGTGTTAATGGTTACTTAATGTTTGCTTTTGTTGGATTCATTTATGTATTCACAATTTATTCATTATATGCTTGGAGTGATTTAGTTTTAGGAACTCCAGCTTCAGAGCATGGTACTGACTATGATAATTTGATGGGTATTTCAATGGCATTGATTTTCTTTGTGCAAACTTTTACCCAGTTTTTATTGCACTACTTTGCTTTCAAATACAGAGGTAAAGAAGGTCAAAAAGCATTGTATTTTGCAGATAATAATAAATTAGAAGCTATTTGGACTATTATTCCAGTAATCGTATTAGCTGGTTTAATTATGTATGGTCTATATACATGGAATAATATTATGTTTGTGGATGAAGAAGACAAACAAGATGCTATAGTTATTGAGTTATATGCTAAGCAGTTTGGTTGGGAAGCTAGATATGCAGGTGAAGACAAAACTTTAGGTAAAGCTAATGTTAGGTTAATTGAGGGTATTAATACTTTAGGTGTTGATTTAGCTGATCCAGCTGCTCAAGATGATAAAGTAGTTACTGAATTACATTTGCCTGTAGGTAAAAAAGTAATTTTCAAAATGCGTTCTCAAGACGTATTACACTCAGCTTATATGCCTCACTTCAGAGCGCAAATGAATTGTGTGCCAGGTATGATTACTCAATTTTCATTCACTCCAACGGTTACTACTGCAGACATGAGAACTGATGCAGCAATAGTTGCTAAAGTGGATAAAATTAATAAGATTAGAACTAAAAATAGTGCTAAAATTGTTGCTGAAGGTGGAGCGGCTTTAGATCCTTACACATTTGATTATTTGTTGTTATGTAACAAAATATGTGGATCTTCTCACTACAACATGCAAATGAAAATTGTTGTCGATACACCAGAAGAGTTTAAAACATGGTTGTCAGACAAACCAACTTTGGCTCAACAATGGAAAGAGGCTAATGCTCCTAAACCTGTTGAAACAGCAGTTGCTCCAGCAGTCGATTCTACAAAAGTTGTAGCTCAAGTTATTAAATAAGAATTTTTATATCACATATAATAGAATTAATATGTCACACGAACACGGTCATCATAAAGAAACATTCATTACTAAATATATTTTTAGTATTGACCATAAAATGATAGCAAAACAATACCTAATTTCAGGTTTATTAATGGGTATTGTTGGGGTTGTTTTATCTTTATTCTTCCGTATGCAAATCGCATGGCCAGAAGAATCGTTTGAAATTTTCAAAGTTTTCTTAGGAGATAATTTTGCGCCAGATGGTGTAATGCGTAATGATATTTACCTTGCATTGGTAACTATTCACGGAACAATCATGGTATTTTTTGTACTAACTGCAGGTTTGAGTGGTACATTTAGTAACTTATTAATTCCATTACAAATTGGAGCTAGAGATATGGCTTCTGGATTCATGAACATGCTTTCTTTCTGGATGTTCTTCGTTTCTTGTATCATAATGATTTCTTCTTTGTTTATTGAATCTGGACCAGCATCAGCAGGATGGACAATTTATCCTCCTTTAAGTGCTTTACCTCAGGCTATTCCTGGTTCTGGATTAGGTATGACTTTATGGTTGGCGTCAATGGCTATTTTCATCGCATCTTCTTTAATGGGATCTTTGAACTATGTTGTAACCGTAATCAACTTAAGAACAAAAGGAATGACAATGACAAGATTGCCATTAACTGTATGGGCTTTCTTCGTAACAGCTATTATTGGTATTGTATCTTTCCCAGTTTTATTTTCTGCGGCATTATTATTAATCTTCGATAGAAGTTTTGGAACATCATTCTTCTTATCAGATATTTTCATTCAAGGTGAAGTTTTACATTACCAAGGAGGTTCTCCAGTATTATTTGAGCACTTATTTTGGTTCTTAGGTCACCCTGAAGTTTACATCGTATTATTACCTGCTTTAGGCATTACTTCTGAAATTATTGCTACAAACTCTAGAAAACCAATTTTTGGTTACCGTGCGATGATTGCTTCTATTTTAGCAATTGCATTTTTGTCAACTATTGTTTGGGGTCACCACATGTTCGTATCAGGAATGAATCCTTTCTTAGGTTCAGTATTTACATTTACAACATTATTAATTGCAATTCCATCTGCTGTAAAAGCGTTCAACTACATTACAACACTTTGGAAAGGTAATTTACAATTAAATCCTGCAATGTTATTCTCTATTGGATTAGTATCTACATTTATCACTGGAGGTTTAACAGGTATTATTTTAGGAGATTCAACTTTAGATATTAACGTTCACGATACATATTTTGTGGTTGCTCACTTCCACTTAGTAATGGGTATCTCTGCACTTTACGGATTCTTTGCTGGTGTTTACCACTGGTTCCCTAAAATGTTTGGTAGAATGATGAACAAAAATTTAGGTTACGTTCACTTTTGGGTAACTGCTGTTTGTGCTTACGGAGTTTTCTTCCCAATGCACTTTATTGGAATGGCTGGTTTACCAAGACGTTACTATACTAACTCAGCATTCCCATTATTTGATGAATTAGCAGATGTGAATGTTTTAATTACAATCTTTGCTATTGTAGGTGCTGCGTTCCAAATCGTTTTCTTCTGGAACTTCTTCTATAGTATTTTCTATGGTAAGAAAGCAACTCAAAATCCATGGAAATCAAATACTTTAGAATGGACTACTCCAGTTGAACATTTACATGGAAACTGGCCAGGTGAAATTCCTGAAGTACATAGATGGCCATATGATTATAGCAAACCAGGTCACGATGATGACTTTGTGCCTCAAGTGGTTCCAATGAAAGAAGGAGAAGAAGTTTTACACCATTAAGATTTTTTCTACAATATATAAACCTCTCCTATTGGAGAGGTTTTTGTTTTATAACTTTACTTATCTTTGCTTTTATGAATGATAATTTGAATCCTAATAAAGAGTCCTATTCTCCGCAAGATATTGATATCGAAAAAGCGTTGCGTCCATTAAGCTTTGATGATTTTTCTGGTCAAGAGCAAGTATTGGAAAACTTAATTGTTTTTGTTCAAGCTGCTAATTTGAGAAAAGAAGCTTTAGACCACACGTTGTTTCATGGACCTCCAGGATTAGGAAAAACTACATTGGCTAATATTTTAGCAAATGAATTAGGAGTAGGAATCAAAATTACTTCTGGTCCAGTTTTGGATAAGCCCGGTGATTTAGCAGGGTTATTAACAAATCTTGAAGAAAGAGATGTGTTATTTATTGATGAAATTCATCGTTTAAGTCCGATTGTCGAAGAATACTTGTATTCAGCTATGGAGGATTTTAAAATAGACATCATGATAGAATCGGGTCCAAATGCAAGAACGGTTCAAATCAATTTGAATCCTTTTACTCTAGTTGGAGCTACCACTCGTTCAGGATTATTAACTGCACCAATGCGTGCTCGTTTTGGAATTCAAAGTCGTTTACAATATTACAACACCGAATTGTTAACCACCATTGTTCAACGTAGTTCATCCATTTTAAAGATGCCAATTACGATGGAAGCTGCAATAGAAATTGCTGGTAGAAGCAGAGGAACACCTCGAATCGCAAACGCATTATTACGTCGTGTTAGAGATTTTGCTCAAATTAAAGGAAACGGAAAAATCGATATTGAAATTGCAAAATTCGCACTAAAAGCGTTAAATGTAGATGCTCATGGATTAGACGAAATGGATAATAAAATTCTATTGACCATAATCGAAAAATTCAAAGGAGGTCCTGTTGGATTAACAACATTAGCAACCGCAGTTTCTGAAAGTGGTGAAACTATTGAGGAAGTATATGAGCCTTTTTTAATACAAGAAGGTTTTATCATGCGTACACCTCGTGGAAGAGAAGTAACCGAAAAAGCGTACAAGCATTTGGGTAAGATAAAAAATAATATTCAAGGAGGTTTATTTTAGTTTGATAAACAATAAAGAAAAATACACACAGTTGATAAAAGCCGAAGCCCAACGCCTCGGCTTTTTGTCATGCGGTATTTCTAAAGCTGGTTTTTTAGAAGAAGAAGCTCCAAGGCTTGAAAATTGGCTTAATACTAACATGAATGGTCAAATGAGCTACATGGAAAACCATTTTGACAAACGTTTGAATCCAACTTTATTGGTGGATGATGCTAAAAGCGTGATTTCTTTATTATTGAATTATTATCCTTCCAAACTTCAAAATCATGATTCATACAAGATTTCTAAATACGCCTACGGACAAGATTATCACCACGTCATAAAAGAGAAGTTGAAAGAATTGTTGCATTTTATTCAAACCGAAATTGGAGCGGTTTCAGGTAGAGCTTTTGTAGATTCTGCGCCTGTTTTAGATAAAGCTTGGGCTGCAAAAAGTGGCTTGGGTTGGGTTGGAAAAAACAGCAATTTAATTACCCAAAAAGTTGGTTCGTTTTATTTTATCGCCGAATTAATTATAGATTTGGATTTGGAATATGATACGTTAACTACTGATCATTGTGGAAGTTGTTCAGCTTGTATTGATGCTTGTCCTACTGAAGCTATTGTGTCACCTTATGTGGTAGATGGGAGTAAATGTATTTCGTATTTCACTATCGAACTGAAAGATAATTTACCACAAGAAATGAAAGGTAAATTTGACAATTGGATGTTTGGTTGTGATGTTTGCCAGGATGTTTGCCCATGGAATCGGTTTGCAAAACCACACCAAGAGTCTTTATTAAAATCAAATGAATCTATATTGAAATTTTCAAAAAAAGATTGGGAAGAAATAACGTTTGATGTTTTTCAAAGAGTATTTAAGAACTCAGCCGTTAAGAGAACAAAATATGAAGGGCTTCTAAGAAATATTACCTTTCTGAAGTAGATTCTCTTTCTATGATACTTGTTTCTAATTCTATAGTTTTTGGAATAAAATCTAAAGATATTTTTTTTTGATTTATTTCTTCTAATAATAAATTAAATGATTGTACTCCCATTTCATAACTTGGTTGGTCTACTGTGCTTAATTTAGGAGTAATAACTTGTGACATAAACCAATTACTAAATCCAATTATTTTAATTTGATTCGGCACAAGAATGTTTTGCTCGTTAAAAAAAGCCAAAACACCTACAGCAACTAAATCTGTAATAACAAAGATGCCATCAATATCAGGATGATTTTTTACAATTTGCTTGGCAAACTCTTTGCCTTCTTCAAACGTAACATTTTTGCAAGTATATACTAGTTTATAATCAAAAGGAATGTTGTGTTTTTCTAAGGCTTTTTTATAACCTAAAAACCTATCTATAGCATTTTGAGGATTTACAGGACCTCGAATATGAGCTATTTTTTTACAGCCTTTACTAATTAAGTGTTCTACAGCGTTATAAGCCGCTTTTTGGTCATCAATGATTACTTTTGAACAATTAATGAATTTTGAGATTTTATCAAATAGTACAAAAGGTATTTCTCGTTTGATAATTTCTTTAATATGTTCATCATCATTAGACTCATTCGAAAGTGACATTATTATTCCATCAACTCTTTTGTTTATTAATAATTCAACTTGTTTCTTTTCTAATTCCAATGACTCATTGGATTGAAGTATTATCACTAAGTATCCACTTTTTTCTGCTTCTTCAATAATACCATTAATTACATTGGAAAAAAAATGGTGGACTACTTCAGGAATTATTAAACCAATGGTCTTTGATTCCTTAGTTCTGAGATTTACTGCGAAACTATTTGGTGTATATTGTAAACTTTTTGCGAGTTCTAAAACAGCATTCTTTGTTTTAGGACTAACATCAGGATAATTTTTTAATGCCTTTGACACTGTTGTTATTGATATTCCTAATGTATCTGCAATTTGTTTAAGTGTAATGTCTTTCATTTAACAAATATGATAAAAAAAATTCAATATTAAAATCGAAAACGTTTTCGGTTATTTCGAAAACGTTTTCGATAAATATTTCGCATTTTTTTTATCTTAAAAATATAATTTCGAAATATTAAACAAACCAATTTTATTAATCAAACAAAAATTTTAAAATGAAAAAAATTACTAATTTTTTGAAAAACATGTTTTTTTTGATGGCAATTTTGCTAATCAATCAAGCATTTGCTCAAAGTGGTGTTTTATCAGGTAAAGTTACAGACAGTAAAGGGGAGGCTGTTATTGGCGCGAATGTTGTTGCAGGATCTAATTCGACAATGACGGATAGCAACGGTATTTATACTTTTTCTTCTGTTAGTAATGGATCAATTACAATTACTACTTCTTACATTGGGTTTCAAACTAATGTAAAAGAAGCAATTGTTGAAGGAAATACTACCATTGATTTTGTATTACAAGAAGAAACTTCAGATTTAAACGAAGTGGTGGTTACAGGTGTAGTCAATCCAAAGACTAAATTAAAATCAAGTGTTTCAATAACGACAGTTAACGCGAAGCAAATTGAACAATCAGCACCAAGATCAACTGCAGAAATTTTCAGAACAATTCCAGGTATTCGTTCTGAATCTTCAGGAGGAGAAGGGAATTCAAATATTTCAGTTCGTGGTGTACCTATTTCTTCTGGTGGGTCAAAATATTTACAAATTCAAGAAGATGGATTGCCGGTACTTTTATATGGAGATATTTCTTTTGGTACTGCAGATATTTTTACAAGATTTGATAGAAATGTGGCTAAAATAGAAGCTATTCGTGGAGGTTCAGCTTCTACATTATCTTCAAATTCACCTGGTGGAATCATTAATTTCATTAGTAAAACTGGTAAAACTGAAGGAGGAAGCATGGCTACAAGTTTTGGTTTAGATTATAATGATTTTAGAACAGATGTAGAATATGGTTCTAGAATAGGTGAAGGATTATATTTTCATGTTGGTGGATTTTACAGAGCTGGAGAAGGTGTGAGAAGTCCAGGTTTTACAGCAAATAATGGTGGACAATTCAAATTCAATATCACTAAAGAATTTGAAAATGGTTCGGTAACAATTTATACCAAATTCTTAAATGATAGAGCGGCTGCCTATATGCCAATGCCTATTAAAGTAACAGGTACTAATTCTGATCCAAATTGGGATAGTGTAAGCGGATATGATGCAACAACAGGAGCATTACAATCAGTATATTTAAGTCAAAATGTTGGATTAGGTTCTGATGGTGAATTAAGAAGAGGGAAAGTAGCAGACGGAATGCATCCAGTATCTAAAACAATTGGGGCATCTATAAATTTTGATTTACTAAACGGTTGGAAATTATCAAATAATGGGCGATTCTCTTTTAATAATGGACAATTTATTGCGCCATTCCCTGCTGAAGTTGCTTCTGCAGCTTCTATTGCAAATTCTTTTGGAGCAGGTTCTACATTAAGTTATGCAAATGATGGGTCTGCATTTAATACAGCAAATGGGTTAGTGGCAAGAATTCATATGTTTGATGTTCAATTAAACAATTTCAATAACTTTATGAATGATTTCCGTATCACTAAGAAATATGATAAAGTAGGAATCACTGCAGGGTACTTTAAATCTATTCAAAATATTTCAATGTCTTGGTTATGGAATTCATATCTTCAAGAAGTTTCGGATAATAATCCTCGTTTAATTAATGTTATTGACGCAAGTGGAAATTTATTATCTCAAAATGGATTATATGCTTATGGTGTTCCATATTGGGGAAATTGTTGTACAAGAAATTATGATACACAATATAACGTTTCAGCTCCTTATGCAAACGTAACTTTAGATGCTACTGAAAAATTATCTTTAGAAGGAGGAATTCGTTATGATAAAGGCCAGGTTGATGGATCGTTTTCTGGTGCTGTTCAAACGGTTTATGATATTAATAATGATGGAGATATTTCTACACCTGAATCAAGTGTTTCTGCAGTTGATACTGCAAACTCAAATGCCGTAGATTATAGTTATGGATATGTATCTTATACTTTAGGGGCAAACTATTTGTTGAATGAACAACAATCTTTCTTTGTAAGATATAGTAAAGGTGCTTCTGCAAAGGCTGACAGAATTTTGTTTTCTGGATTGAATTATTTAGATGGAGACAAAATCAATTCATTAGATTATCTAGCACAAGCTGAGTTTGGATATAAAAGAAAATTTTCAAAAGGATATTTATATGCTACTTTGTTTAGCTCTGCTACAACAGAAGAAGGAGGATTTGAAGCTTCATCAAATAGTATAATTGATAATGATTATAAATCATATGGATTAGAATTAGAATCTTCATACGATGTAAATGAGGATTTAAATTTTAGAGGTGGATTTACTTATACAAAAGCTGAAATAACTTCTGGAGCAAATGATGGAAATCAGCCAAGAAGACAGCCAAAATTAATGTATAATTTTATACCAACTTATAAATTTTCACAAAGCAAAAATACGTTGGGATTAAGCTTTATTGGTCAAACAAAAGCATATGCACAAGATAATAATGACTTAGTAATGAATGGTTTTGTAATCGTTAACGGATTTGTTGAATTTGGATTAACAAAAGGATTATCATTGAATGTAGCAGGTAATAATTTACTTGATACTTTAGCTATTACCGAATCTGAAGAAGGTAGTATTACAGAAAATACTACAAACATTGTTAGAGCAAGACCTTTGCCAGGAAGATCAATTTCAATGACTTTATCATATAAGTTCTAATTAAATTATTTCATGTTTAGTTTATAATTCCTGTACCAATTTAATATTGGTATGGGAATTATTTTTAAAACTAATGTATTTTTACAATATGAATTACTAAAAAAAATTACAGATGAATAAGTTGTTTTTCCTAATTCTTTTCTTTTTCGGAATTGCTCAAAATGAGTTAATTGGACAAGAAATTCAAAAAAAAACTACTGAACAGAAAACAATTATTGTTTATGGAAGTGATGAGTGCCATCATTGTATAGAAACCAAAGCGTTTTTGAAAGAGAAAAAAATGGATTTTATTTTTTATGATATTGATAAAAACCCTGAAGCTTTAAAAGAAGTACTTATAAAACTAAAGAATGCTAATATTAGTACTTCTAATCTTGGAATACCAGTAGTTGATAAATATGGAGTATTATATACTAATAATGGGGATTTTCAAGAATTTCTAAAAAAATTAGAATAAATGAATAAAATAAAATTAAGCTTTTGGCAAATCTGGAATATGAATGTTGGCTTTTTTGGCATTCAATATAGTTTTGGATTACAACAAAGTGCAGTAAACCCAATATATGATTTTTTAGGAGCTACTCCAGATGAAATTCCTTTGTTAAACCTTGCTGGTCCAGTAACAGGATTGTTAGTTCAACCTATTATTGGAGCAATGAGTGATAAAACATGGCATCCAAAATTTGGTCGTCGCAAGCCCTACTTTTTTATTGGAGCTTTATTGTGTAGCTTATGTTTGTTGGCTTTCCCTTATAGTAGTTCATTATGGATGGCTGCTGGATTGCTTTGGGTTTTAGATGCAGGAAACAACACCGCGATGGAGCCATATAGAGCTTTTGTAGCAGATAAATTAAATGACGAACAGCAGCCTCTTGGTTTTCAGATGCAAAGTTTTTTTACTGGTTTTGGACAAACTTTAGCTAACCTTTCATTGTTTATTTTTCCATTGATTTTTATTGGAAAAACGGGTTCATTGCCTACATGGGTATACGCTTCATTCTTTTTAGGAGCCATTTGTTCAATTGGTTCTATTTGGTGGAGTATGCGAACCACATCTGAAATACCACCAACAGAGGAAGAAATTGTTCAAATGAAAACCAAAAAAGGAGGATTTTGGCATCCATTAGTTGAAATTTTTTCTGCAATTATTGAAATGCCAAAAGTGATGTGGCAATTAGCTTTAGTTTATCTATTTCAATGGTATGCTTTGTTTTGCTATTGGCAAAATTCTTCTAAAAGTATTGCTTTGTCAGTTTGGAATGCTACTCCAAAATCTAATCCAGATGCATATGAAAAGGCAGTTAGCTGGACAGGATTAGTAAATGGATGGTATAACATCGTAACTTTTTTAGTCGCTTTTTTGTTAGTTGGTTTTGCAAAAAAGTATAGTGCTAAATATGTGCATGCAGCGTGTTTGTTTATCGCAGCAATTGGTTTTTTAGCATTTCCGCATATCGAAAACAAAAACGTATTATTTGTTGCAATTACTGGTTTTGGAATAGGCTGGGCAAGTATGATGGGCATTCCATATTTAATGATTGTTTCTAATATTCCAAAAGAACGTTACGGTGTTTATATGGGAATTATAAATATGATGATTGTGATTCCTATGATTTTTCAAAATCTTACGTTTGGTTATATTTTAAAGCATTTTTTAGATAATGACCCAAGAAATGCAGTCACTTTTGCAGGTGTGTTTTTATTGATTGGTGGTATATTTACACTGTTTATTAGATCAAAAAAACAAATTACAATTTAATCTATGAATGATATTTTTTATAATAAATCAATAGAATTATTGCACGAAGTAGCTACAGTGAATGGTTTTTTAGCAAGTGCAGAAAATACCTCAAATTATCAAAGGGTTTGGGCTAGAGATGGTGTGATTTGTGGTTTGGCAGCATTGGCTTCTAATGATGAAAAATTGATTGAAGCATTTGAAAAAACACTTGAAACGTTAGCAAAACACCAACATAAAATAGGAACAATTCCTTCGAATGTTTTAATTACAGAAGATGAAATTGAGGTCAGTTATGGCGGTTTAGCAGGAAGAGTTGATGCTGTAACTTGGTTTGTTATAGGAGTTTGTCAGTATGGATTTTATATGGACGATTTTGATTTTGTACAAAAATATTCATTAGAAATTGAAAAATGCCTTACTCTGTTAGAATCTTGGGAATTTAATAATAAGCATCTTTTATATGTTCCCCTTTCAGGAAATTGGGCTGATGAATATATTACAGATGGTTACGTTTTGTATGATCAATTATTACGAGTTTGGGCTTTAAAAAGCTATAATCATTTTGTAAAGAGGGATGAAATTACCACTAAAATAAGTGAAATCATCACTCAAATAGAAATTAATTTTACGCCTAATTCTACTGGAGAAAAGTTTCATCAAAGAGCTTATGATGAATTAATCTTTCAAGATTTTATGCCTTGTTCGTTTTCGCCATCAGGTTATAAATTGCAATTTGATGCTTTTGCAAATGCTTTAGTTTTATTGTTGAATATTGGAACAACTGAATTTCAAAACAAAATTATTCAGTATTCAAGTCAATTAGCAGCTGAAACTAAATTAGGATTGTTGCCAGCATTTTGGCCACCTGTTTTTCCTGAAGATGAACATTGGAATTTACTTAAAAGTAATTGTAAATACGAATTTAGAAATTTTCCTTATGAATTTCATAATGGAGGAAGTTGGTCAATGGTCAATGGATTTTTTGGATTAGCCTTGTTGTCAAAGTCTGAAATTGAAAAAGCTTTTTTTATTTTAGAAAATGTAAATAAAGCAAATGCAACAGTTGACTTTTCGTTTTATGAAAACTTCAATACTAATACTAAAGAGCCAAATGGAGTTGCTTATTGTGCTTGGAGTGCAGCAGCTAGTATTTTAGTGCATCAATCATTACATAATAATTTTAAATTTTTATTCTAGTTTGAAAACTATAGATATTATAAGTATAGGGGAAGTGTTAATTGATTTTATAGGGCATGAAGTCAACACTTCTATTAATAAAACCAAAGATTATCATCGTTTTTTAGGTGGTTCTCCTACTAATGTTGCTGTTAATGCTTCTAGATTAGGTTTAAAAACGGTTCTTGTAGCCTCTTGCGGACAAGATGGATTAGGTGATTATATTGTTAGAAAATTAAAATCTAATCATGTAAATACCGACCATATTAGAAAATCTGATGTAGCACCAACATCGGTAATTTTTGTTTCAAAGTCTACAGACACACCTGATTTTATAGCGTATAGACAAGCCGATTGCGAAATATATGAGGATCAATTACCAGATGGAATTATTGAAAGCGCTAAAATATTTCACACTACTTGTTTTGCGTTAAGTAAAAATCCAGCGAGACAAACTATTTTAAATAGGGTAAGAAAAGCTAAAGAGTTAGGGCTAAAGCTAAGCATTGATATTAATTTTTCGGAAAAAATTTGGCCAGATAGAGAAGAAGCTAAATTAATTTTGAAAGAATATCTTGCGAATGATCCGTTGGTAAAACTAAGTGAAGATGACTGTTATAGATTGTTTGCTGAAACGAAGTCTGAAGAATATATTTTTGATTATTTTCATGGTTTAGGTGTTACTACAATTTGTTTAACAAAAGGGAAAAATGGAGTTGTTGTTTCAGATTTAAATAACGGATTATTTTTTCAAAAAGCCCTAGAAATTCACGAGATCAAAGATACTACTGGAGCTGGAGATGCATTCTGGACCGGATTTTTATATGCGCAAATTCAAAATAAAACAGTTGAAGAAAGTATGTCAATAGCTCAAAAATTGGCCGCAATAAAACTGCAAAATGTAGGAAGATTACCAGATAACATTAATCTTAATCAAATTTTACAAGGTTAAACATCAAGCCTAGTTTGTTTTTAAGTTATGTGAAAAAGTTGCAGTTTTAGAATTGCAACTTTTTTTATGAATGTTTTTTTTAAAGATTATGGTTAAAAATTTCTCATTTTATGCGCATACCATTATATTTGTAAGTTAGTAAAATATAAAACCATGCATAAAGATAGTAAACGTAGAGAAGCCTTATTATATCACGCAAAACCAACTCCTGGTAAAATTCAGGTTGTTCCAACAAAAAAATATGCCACACAAAGAGATTTAGCTCTAGCTTATTCTCCAGGTGTAGCCGAACCTTGTTTAGAAATTGAAAAAGACGTTAACAACGTTTATAAATATACCGCAAAAGGAAATTTAGTAGCTGTAATTTCAAACGGTACGGCCGTTTTAGGATTAGGAGATATTGGTCCAGAAGCTTCAAAACCAGTAATGGAGGGAAAAGGGTTGCTATTCAAAATCTTTGCAGATATTGATGTTTTTGATATTGAAGTTGGTACAAAAGATATTGAAGAATTTATCGCAACAGTTAAAAATATTGCGCCAACTTTTGGAGGAATTAATTTAGAAGACATCAAAGCACCAGAATCATTCGAAATTGAAAGACGTTTGGTGGAGGAGTTAAATATTCCTGTAATGCATGATGACCAGCACGGAACTGCTATTATTTCATCAGCGGCTTTATTAAATGCTGTTGAATTAGCCGGCAAAAAAATGGAAGAAGTTACTATGGTAATTTCTGGTGCAGGTTCTGCGGCTATTGCATGTGCTAATTTATATGTATCTTTTGGTGTAAAACCAGAAAATGTAGTAATGTTCAATAGTAAAGGTGCATTGCGAAAAGACGATCCAAAAATATCTGACATGCAACGCGTTTATGCTACAGATAAACACTATGACGATTTAGCTCATGCTATGAAAGGTGTAGATGTTTTTGTAGGATTGTCAACAGGAGATATTGTTACTCCAGAAATGTTATTATCAATGGCTGATAATCCAATTGTGTTTGCTATGGCAAATCCAACTCCAGAGATTAACTACGATTTAGCTATTGCAACAAGAAAAGATATTATTATGGCAACTGGTCGTTCAGACCATCCAAACCAAGTAAATAATGTATTAGGTTTTCCATTTATTTTTAGAGGTGCTTTAGACGTTAGAGCTACTAAAATTAATGAGGAAATGAAAAAAGCAGCCGTTGTAGCTTTAGCTAATTTGGCAAAGGCTTCGGTGCCAGAACAAGTTAATATTGCTTATGGAGAAACTAAATTAACATTTGGTCGCGATTATATTATTCCAAAACCTTTTGACCCAAGATTAATTGCCGAAGTTCCACCAGCAGTTGCAAAGGCAGCAATGGATTCGGGTGTAGCTTTAGCGCCAATTACTGACTGGGAAAAATATAAAGATGACTTATTAGAACGAATGGGTTCTGATAATAAAATGATACGTTTGCTAACGAATAGAGCGCGAACAAATCCTAAACGAATTATTTTTGCTGAAGCGGATCAAATTGATGTGTTAAAAGCAGCACAAATTGTTCATGAAGAAGGTATTGGTTTTCCTATTTTATTAGGAAATAAAGAAATTATTAAAGAATTAAAAGAAGAAATTGGTTTTGATACCGAAGTGCCAATTTTTGACCCAAAAACAAAAGAATCTGAAGCAAAAAGACATTCATATGCACAGCATTTTTGGGAATCGAGAAGACGAAAAGGAGTTACTTTATATGATGCAGAAAAATGGATGCGTGAGCGTAACTATTTTGGTTTAATGATGGTTAACACTGGTGAGGCTGATGCAATGGTAACGGGTCATTCTAGAAGTTATCCTTCAACTATTAAACCAGTTATGCAATTGATTGATAAGGCACCGGGCGTTTCAAAAATTGCAACTACTAATATGATGATGACGGCTAGAGGTCCAATTTTCTTGTCGGATACTGCCATAAACCCAAATCCATCTGCTGATGATTTAGCAAGAATAGCATTGATGACTGCAAAAACAGTGAGAATGTTTGGAATGGAGCCAGTAATCGCAATGATATCTTATTCAAATTTTGGTTCTTCTCAAAATGAAGGCCCAAATAAAATAAGACAAGCAGTAGATTATTTACATGAAAATTTCCCAGATTTAATTGTTGATGGAGAAATTCAAACAGATTTTGCTTTAAATTCAGAGATGTTGAAAAGTAAATTCCCATTTTCTAAATTGGTAAATAAAAAAGTAAACACACTTATTTTTCCAAATTTAGACGCAGCAAATATTACATATAAATTATTGAAAGAATTAAATAAAGCGGAATCAATCGGACCAATAATCCTTGGATTAGATAAACCAGTGCACGTGTTCCAATTGGGAGCAAGTGTAGAGGAAATGGTTAATATGGCTGCTGTAGCGGTGGTTGATGCACAAGAAAAAGGGAAGAAAAAACTGTAATTATTTTTTATATGATAGCTCACATTCAAGGTAGATTAGTAGAAAAAACACCGACCGAAGTTGTAATCGATTGCAATGGTGTAGGGTATCATATTAATATTTCTTTGCACACATTTTCATTATTGCCTGATTCTGAAAGTTTAAAATTATTTACTTTTTTACAAATTAAAGAGGATGCGCATGCCTTGTATGGATTTGTTGAAAAGCAAGAGCGTGAATTGTTTAAATTGTTACTTTCAGTTTCTGGAGTTGGTGCAAGTACTGCTAGAACTATGCTTTCTTCGTTGGCTCCTAATCAAATTATTCAAGCAATTGCATCAAATGATGTTGGGACAATGCAATCAATGAAAGGCATTGGAGCAAAAACAGCTCAACGCATTATTCTTGATTTGAAAGAGAAAGTGTTAAAAGTTTATAGTTTAGACGAAGTTTCAGTAATTGAAAGCAATACAAATAAAGATGAAGCGTTATCTGCATTAGAAGTTTTAGGTTTTGCTAGAAAAGCAGCTGAAAAAGTAATAGATAAAATCATTAGAGAAACCCCAAATGCCTCTGTTGAAAACTTAATAAAACAAGCTTTAAAAAATTTATAAAACTTGGAAAAAACAGCAATAAAAGCAATAGGTAAGTTAAAATATAGTATTGCATTCGTAGTAATGTTATTTTCGTATTCACTACAAGCTCAAGTAGATGAACAAGAACAAGATACTTTAAAAACGGGCATAGATTTAGGAAAAATTGAAATGCCTAATCCTAAAAGTATATTAGAGTCATATACCTATGATGCCGCATCTGATAGATATATTTATACAAATTCAGTTGATGGTTTTAATATTAATTATCCTTTAATCTTAACACCTAAACAATATGATGAACTGGTATTGCGTGAGCAAATGCGTAAATATTATCAAGAAAAATCAGCTGCTATTGATGGGAAAAAAGCTGGTTCTGATGCCGCAAAGAAAAATTTATTGCCAAGATATTATGTAAATTCTAAGTTTTTTGAAGCAATTTTTGGTAGTAATACTATTGATGTGAAACCAACAGGTTCTGTAGAATTAGATTTAGGTGTACGATTCACAAAACAAGATAACCCATCATTTTCGCCAAGAAACAGAAAAACAACCAGCTTTGATTTTGATCAAAGAATCAGTGTTGGGTTACAAGGAAAAGTGGGTACAAGATTAAGTGTAAATGTAAATTATGATACCCAATCAACGTTTGCTTTTCAAAACTTAATTAAATTAGAATATGCGCCTACTGAGGACGATATAATTCAAAAAATAGAAGTTGGAAATGTAAGTTTCCCGCTTTCAAATTCTTTGGTTAGAGGTGCTCAAAGTTTATTTGGAGTTAAAGCACAATTACAATTTGGAAAAACAACTTTTACAGGTGTTTTTTCGGAACAAAAATCGCAAACAAAATCGGTTACATCTCAAGGAGGAGGAACATTGCAAGATTTTGAAATGTTTGCCTTAGATTATGATTCGGATAGGCATTATTTTTTATCGCAATATTTTAGAAATAAATATGATAAAGCATTAGAAAACTATCCCTATATTAATTCTCGTGTGCAAATTACAAGAATTGAAGTTTGGATTACCAATAAACAAAACAGAGTAAACACAACAGAAAACAATTTAAGAAATATTGTTGCTCTTCAGGATTTGGGAGAATCACAACTTTTTGGATTAGCAGATAGCGAGGTTGTTGGAGTTCCAGATGCTGGTTTTTTCAACGTTACTCCAGATACTCCTTCAAATAATGGAAACAATAAATTTGACCCAAACAACATAGGAAGTAATTTTTTGAATAGTTCCATTCGAGATGTTTCAACGGCCCTAAATGGTTTTAATATTCCTGCAATGGCTGAAGGAATCGATTTTGCGAAACTAGAAAACGCAAGAAAACTTACGGCTACAGAATATACTTTTCATCCACAATTAGGTTACATTTCATTAAATCAAAAACTAGCAAATGATGAAGTTTTAGCGGTTGCATATCAATATACAATTGGTGATCAAGTATATCAAGTTGGAGAATTTGGTACAGATGGAGTAGATGCAACTAATGTTGATACAGCTGGTGTTCCTTCTGCACAAGCTTTAGTTTTGAAAATGTTGAAAGGAAATTTAGTGGTTGTTGAAGAACCAGTTTGGGATTTGATGATGAAAAATATTTATCAAATACCTGGTGGATATCAACTACAACAAGAAGATTTTAAACTTAATATTTTATATACCGATCCTTCGCCATTAAATTACATAACACAATCAGGGATTGATCCACTTCCTGCGGGTGTTGCAGATACACCTTTGTTAAAAGTGTTTAATGCTGATAGATTAAATTATACTAATGATCCACAAGACGGTGGAGATGGTTTTTTTGATTTTATTCAAGGATTAACCATAGATGCACAAAAAGGAAGAGTTATTTTCACCACAGTAGAGCCATTTGGTAAGCATTTATTTGAAAAATTGCGTTTAAATGGTGCTGAAGATTATGATGGAGGAATATATAATACAAACCAAACAAAATACGTTTTTAGAAATTTATATAAATCAACACAAGCTGCTGCTTTACAAGAAAGTGCTAAAAATAAATTTCAATTAAAAGGGCGTTATAAATCTACTGGAGGTGATGGAATTTCTATTGGAGCATTCAACGTGCCGCAAGGCTCGGTGGTAGTGACTGCGGGTGGTAGAACACTTATAGAAGGTGTTGATTATACTGTAAATTATCAATTAGGAAAAGTTCAAATTCTAGACCCTTCGCTACAAGCATCAAATACACCAATCGAAGTTTCAGTGGAGAACAATTCTATTTTCGGTCAACAAACTAGAAGATTTTGGGGTTTCAATGTAGAGCACAAATTTAATGATAAATTTTTAATAGGTGCAACCCTTTTAAATATGACTGAAAGACCATTTACAACAAAATCAAATTATGGTCAAGAATCAGTTAATAATACCATTTTTGGATTGAATACTAATTTCTCAACAGAGGTTCCATTCTTGACTAGATTAGTAAATAAATTGCCAAATATTGATACAGATGTGCCTTCTAATTTGTCATTTAGAGGTGAAATAGCTTATCTAAAACCAGGTAGTTCAAAAACGGATCAATTTAATGGTGAAGCTACAACCTACATTGATGATTTTGAAGGTTCACAGTCAACAATTGACATGCGTTCAGCTTTATCATGGAGTTTAGCAAGTGTGCCATTGGAAGGTGATTTTGATGGCGACCCAACTTCAAATGAACCACCTGTTGATGTATTGAGTATTGGTGATAAACGAGCAAAGATGTCTTGGTATTCAATAGATCCATTGTTTTATACACAACCTCCTTCTGGAATCAGTGATGATGACTTGTCGTTTAACAAAACGCGCCGTATTTTTAGTAGAGAATTATATCCAGTTACAGACATTGCTCAAGGGCAATCAACTGTTATTAGTACTTTAGATTTAACTTATTTTCCAAAGGATAGAGGACCTTATAATTTCAATTCTTCATTAGCAGCAACAAATGTATTCACTGATGCTGATGCTCCAAATAACTGGGCAGGAATTATGCGACCTATTAACTCTACAAATTTTGAGCAATCAAATGTAGAGTACATTCAATTTTGGGTAATGGACCCATATTATGGAAATCCAGGAGACGTAGCTGATCCAACAAATTCAGGTAAAATAGTATTCAATCTAGGTGAAATTTCTGAAGATGTGTTAAGAGATGGTAGAAAACTATTTGAAAATGGTTTACCTGAAGCTGGTTCAACACAACCAACAGTAGAAACTGCCTGGGGTAAAGTTCCTGCTTCTCAATCATTAATATATGCTTTTGATACTTCTGAAGCAAATAGAACGGTACAAGACGCAGGTTATGACGGATTAACAGATGTTGATGAAGCGGCGAAATATACAAATTTTGCAGCCCAACCTGACCCAGCAGCAGACAACTATCAATTCTATTTAAGTGCATCTGGAGATGTAATCAATAGATATAGAAATTATAACGGTAATCAAGGAAATTCACCAGTAACCGTTACGGATACTAACAGAGGAAGTACAACTTACCCTGATGTAGAAGACGTGAATCGAGATAATACGATGAATACCATCAATGCTTATTTTAAATTTGAAGTGCCAATTCAATATTATCCAGATGGAGCAGTTCCGGTAGGTCAAAATTATATTGCTGATTTTAGAGAAGATAATAATGTGGATTTACCAAATGGAGAAACAGGTAAAGCAAGATGGATTTTATATAAAATTCCAATTTTAGAGTTTACCGATGCTAATAAAGTTGGTCCAATTTCAGATTTTCGCTCAATACGTTTTATGCGTATGTATATGGCTGGATTTAAAGACGAAGTAACGTTGCGTTTTGGTGCTTTAGATTTAGTAAGAGGCGAATGGAGAAGATATACTAGTTCATTAGATATAAATGATATTGATGTAGATGATGATAATACTGGATTTGATGTTGTTGCTTTAAATATTCAAGAAAATGGTAGCCGAAGTCCAATTAATTATGTAACTCCACCAGGAGTTGTTCGTGAACAATTATATAATAATAATACTGTAATTAATCAAAACGAACAATCACTTTCATTAAGAGTTTATAAGAAAGACCCAGCTTTGTCTGGTTTGGGTGGATTAGAAACGCAAGATTCTAGAGCCGTTTTCAAAAATGTAAATGTTGATATGCGTCAGTTTAAAAAACTAAGAATGTTTTTACACGCAGAAGCAATTGAAGGAAATACAAATCCTGATCGATTGGAAGATGATGAAATGGTTGCTTTCATACGATTTGGGAATGACTTTACGGATAACTTCTATCAAGTGGAAATGCCTTTAAAAGTAACAGACCACGGCGCTACATCCGCTGATGAAATTTGGCCAGCAGATAACGAAATCGCTTTACCATTATCATTATTAACTAAGCTTAAAATTTTAGCATTAGGAAATGATCCAGGTATTATATATGATGCAAATGGAATTGGATTTGTTGAAGAGGAAGCAATTGGTTCAGAGGATAATAAATTAACTTTAGGAATTAAAGGAAATCCAAATTTTGGCCTTGTTAGAACTTTAATGGTTGGGGTTAAAAATAAAAACTCTGGAGATCCATTAAGGGGTGAAGTATGGTTCAATGAGTTGCGTATTTCTGATATGGATAATAAAGGAGGATATGCTGCTGTGGCTAACTTGGATACAAATCTTGCTGATTTTGCAAATGTTTCTGCAACAACAAGAATTAGTACCATTGGTTTTGGGTCATTAGAACAAGGACCAAACGAAAGAAGTAGAGAAGACGTTTTTCAATATGATGTTGTAACCAATGTAAATTTAGGAAAATTATTACCTAAAAAATGGGGAGTTAATTTACCGTTTAATTATGCAGTTGGAGAAGAAACTATTACGCCAAAATATGATCCGTTTTATCAAGATATTGAGTTAAATCAACTATTAGATATTACAACTGATGCTACTGAAAGAGCTAATATTGAAAATAGAGCTATAGATTATACAAAACGTACAAGTATCAACTTCATTGGTGTTAAAAAAGAAAAGAATCCAGAAAAGAAAACTCATTTTTATGATGTTGAAAACTTAACACTTTCTTATTCGTTGAACGAAACGGAGCATCATGATTATGAAATCGAAAGTCTAGTAGATAAACAAAATCGTTCGTCAGTTGATTACGCCTATACATTTAAACCAAAGACTATTGAGCCATTCAAAAACTCAAAAGCCTTAAAGAAAAGTGGTTACTATAAATTATTGACAGATTTTAATTTTAATTTCTTGCCAACAAATATCAACTTTAGTTCAAACATTATTAGACAATTCAATAAACAACGTTTCAGATTGGTTGATGTTCAAGGAATCGGGCTTGGTGATTTGTATCGAAGAAATTATTTCTTTAATTATCAGTATGGTTTTAATTACAATATCACAAAAGCACTTCGTGTAAATTATACGGCTTCTTCTAATAATATTGTGCGAAATTATTTGGATGAAAATAATTTACCAATCGATGGATTAGATATTTGGGATGATTATTGGAATATTGGTCAATCTAACCAACACAACCAACAAATTGTAGTAAATTATGACTTGCCAATTAATAAAATTCCAGCATTAGCTTTTATTAAATCAACATATATTTACACTGGTGATTACAACTGGCAACGTTCATCAGATGCTTATTCAACTGTTGAAGCAGAAGATGGAACTATTTATTCATTAGGAAATACAATTCAAAATGCAAGTTCTCACAAATTAAACACTACGTTTAATATGGACACATTTTATAAATATATTGGTTTAACTAAAAACAAATCAAATAAATCAAAAAACAAATCGAAAGATACTAAAGATAAAGGAGCAGCTCCAAAACCAGGACAAAAACTAGTGGCAGCAAATAAAAACATTAATACTGAACGAAATATTTTTGTAAGTGGTTTAATAGGAGTGGTTACTAGTATAAAAAATATCCAAGTAAATTACACTGAAAATAGCGGAACTGTACTACCAGGATATTTACCAGGATTAGGATTCTTTGGTTCTTCTAAACCAACACTTGGATTTGTTTTTGGAAGTCAATCTGATGTTCGATATGAAGCAGCTAAAAATGGTTGGTTAACTTCATTTCCGGAATTCAATCAAAATTTTACTCAAGTTGAAAACAAGCAATTAAATTTTACGGCTCAATTAGAACCGTTCCCAGATTTAAAAATTGATTTGACAGGAGAAAGAATGTATTCTTTTAATTATTCTGAGCAGTATGATGTTACAGCGGGCCAATATAATTCGCGTTCACCTTACGATTTTGGAAACTTTAATATTTCAACGATTTTAATAAAAACTGCATTTTCACAAAGTGATATTAATTTTTCAGCAGCTTTTGAAGATTTTAGAGATAATCGTATAAAAGTTGCTAATCGTTTAGCAGAGTCATATTATGGAAATGTTACTATACCAAGAGATGCAGAAGGATATCCAATAGGATATGGTAAAAATAGTCAACAAGTATTACTTCCAGCTTTCATTGCTGCGTACTCTGGAACAGATGCTGGAAAAGTTTCGACAGGAGTGTTTAGAAACGTGCCGTTGCCAAACTGGAATGTAAAATATACTGGTTTAATGCGTTATACTTGGTTTAAAGATAAATTTAAAACATTTTCAATTCAACATGGCTATAGAGCTAGTTATAACATTAATTCTTTCCGCTCTAATTTGAATACAACTCCAACGGATGTTAATGGGAATTTCTATGCTAATAAATTAATCTCAAATGTAAATTTAGCTGAACAGTTTAATCCATTAATTAAAGTGGATATGACTTTGAAAAACTCACTTAAAATTTTAGCCGAAATTAAAAAAGACAGAACGTTAAATATGAGTTTTGATAATAATTTACTAACAGAAGTAAGTGGAAATGAATATATCATAGGACTTGGATATAGAATTAAAGATGTTACCATAAATTCTTCTTTAGCAGATAATGTTTCAGGAGTTATAAAAAGTGATGTTAATATAAAAGCAGATTTTTCTTTGCGTAAAAGCAATACAATTGTTCGTTATCTAGATTATGATAACAATCAATTAGGAGGAGGGCAAAATTTATGGTCGGTTAAATTTACTGCCGATTATTCGTTTAGTAAAAATCTAACTGCGATTTTATTCTATGATCATCAGTTCTCTCAAGCGGTAATTTCAACATCATTCCCAATTACTAATATTAGAGCTGGATTCACACTTAGATATAATTTTGGGAACTAAAAAACAAAAAAGCCTGTAGTCATTTACAGGTTTTTTTGTTTCTAAAGGATTGTGAAAAAATAACAAAAAACATATTTTGCAATTCAATAAATACAATTACATTTGTACAACAAAAAATCATATTAAAATGAATATACCAACTAATTTAAAATACACAAAAGACCACGAGTGGGTTTTAGTTGATGGCGATGTTGCAACAGTAGGAATTACAGATTTTGCTCAAAAAGAATTGGGTGATATTGTCTATGTTGAAGTGGAAACATTAGATCAAACATTAGATAAAGATGAAGTTTTTGGAACAGTTGAAGCAGTAAAAACAGTTTCTGATTTATTTTTACCTCTTTCAGGTGAGATTATTGAATTTAATGATTCTTTAGAGTCAGATCCAGAAAAAGTAAATACTGATCCTTATGGAGATGGTTGGATGGTAAAAGTAAAAATTTCAGATGTTTCAGAAATGGAAACACTTTTATCAAGTGAAGATTACAAAGCACTTATCGGAGCGTAATTTTTTAATACTAGCTATACTTTGGACAATTGGAATTACCATTGGAAGTCTAGTAAGTTTAAATAATACACCTAAATTAAGTATTCCCGGAAAAGATAAAATAGCTCATTTTATATTTTATTTTGTGTTTGTGCTGTTTTGGTTTTTAGCATTAAAAAGTAAGGTGAAAAATAAAAATTTCAGCCTTGTTTTAGTTTTTGCAGCGGTTTTGTATGGAATTACTATGGAAGTTATGCAGTCGCTATTAACAGAAAATCGACAAGCAGATTTTTATGATATAGTAGCCAATACATTTGGTGCGCTTTTTGGAATTTTTGTAGTTTCTGTATTTTTAAACAAAAAGTAACTTACATAAATTATTTTAAGTATAAAAACTTCAAATAATTACAATAAAAACATCCCATTTCGATGGGATTTTTTATTTTTACCACATATTACAAATAATAAAAAATGGACATCAAGCAATATTTAGATTCCACTTATTTAAAAACAGCGGAACAAGCAAATTTATCGGAAGAAAAGAATACTGAAGTGGTTAGAAATTGCATTCAAGAAGCAATTGATAACAACTTTAAATTGATTATGATTCGACCAGATAAAGTGGTTTTGGCAAAGGAAATGATTCAAAAGTTTAATTCTAAAGTAACTATTGGAACTGTAATAGATTTTCCAGAAGGAGATGGTACTCTTGAATCTAAACTTGAAGAAGCTGCTCAAGCTGTAGAAAATGGTGTTGATGATTTAGACTTTGTAGTTAATTACAAAGCATTCAAAAATGGAGCACTTGACGAAGTGAAAAAGCAAGTAATTGAATGCACAAAATTTGGATTAAAACATAACAAAATTGTAAAATGGATTATTGAAGTTGCTGCTTTAGATAATCATCAGATAGTGCAGTTGTCAGCATTAATAAAAAATGTAGTAATAGCTAATTGTAGTGAAAAAGACTACGAAAAAGTATTTGTAAAATCATCTACAGGATTTTATAAAACACCAGAAGGAATGCCAAATGGCGCTACTGTTCCAACAATTAAATTAATGTTAGAAAATTCATTTCCTTTGCCAGTTAAAGCCGCTGGCGGAGTTAGAACCTATGAAGAAGCTGTTGAGATGGTTCAGCTGGGTGTAAAAAGAATTGGAACTTCTGCAGCAAAAGCAATTGCTAATGGAGAAATTTCTAATAGCGAATATTAATAAATTATGAAAAAGTCCCTGTGTTTTCTGATTGCAATTATTGGTTTTTCAGCTTTTGCTCAAACGAATACCAATGAACAATTTCCTGTTTTTCCAGATTGTGCAAACGCTATGAGCAATCAACAAGAAGGATGTTTTTATACTACTATTCAAAACTTTTTTTATACTAATTATAAAGTTCCACAAGAATTACAAGCTAGTAATTATAAGGGAAATGTAATGGTGCTTTTTGAAGTAGATACTATTGGAGCATTTAAAGTTTTATATATTGATGCCACACATGAGTCATTAAAAACAGAAACAAAAAGGGTTTTTCAAACTTTACCGAAAGTAGTTCCTGCAAAATACTCAGGAAAACCTACTTATTCAAAATTCACTTTGAAACTTTCTATTCCGTTAGAGCAACCAAAACCTTTCGAAGATAGGAACCAAGTGCTACGAGATAAGACGAATAGTAAGCTTATTGATAACACAAAAGAATTATCTGAATATGATTCAATTGTATATAAACCATTTGAAAATCCGCAATTTAAAAGCAACGGAAATATTCCGTTTACACATCAAAATTATGCGGTATTTGATGCTTTGTTAAACCAAGTGGGAAGTAATAATCATACAGCTTCAAAACCTTATTCGTATGATGAAGTAGCTAAATATTATGATTTTGAGGTAGTCAATCAAACGGCTTTGAAACAAAAAGAATCGTGGTGGGGAAGAAAATTTTGGAACGAAAATTTAATTGCCATACAAGGTGAAGGATATTGGTTTACATTGAATCCAATTTTAGATTTAAGAATTGGAAAAGATACCGAAAGTGAAGCTTCAAATACATTTGTAAATACACGTGGAGTAAAAATAGATGGAGCTTTAGGCAAGCAATTAACTTTTACTACTTCTATTTATGAAAGTCAAGGGCGATTTGCCGATTATTACAATGCCTATGCAGAAAGTATTAAGCCTTCTGGTGGAAATCCAGCTATTATTCCTGGAATTGGAATCGCAAAACGTTTTAAAGAAGATGCTTATGATTTTCCAATGGCAGAAGCAAATATTAAATACACGCCAAGTCAATTCATTAATTTGCAATTAGGCTACGGAAGAAATTTTCTTGGAGATGGATATCGTTCGTTATTGCAAAGTGATGGAGCTAGTCCATATCCTTTTTTTAAAATTAATACAACCTTTTGGAAAATTAAATATACAAATACTTACATGTGGTTAAAAGATGTAAGAGATTTAGCAACTGTTGACGGAACTTATGCAACAAAATATATGGCAAGCCATTACTTGAGTTGGAATGTTACAAAACGATTTAATTTAGGTTTCTTTGAAAATGTAGTTTGGACCAATACCAACGAAAGAGGTTTTGATTTCAACTTTGTAAATCCATTGATATTCTATAGAGCTGTAGAGTTTGGTTCGTCTTCAAAAGCTGGAAATGCGGTATTAGGACTTTCTTCAAAATACAAATGGAACAATCAGATCAACTTTTATGGACAATTTTTAATCGACGAATTTGCTATAGGTGATGTTCAAGAAAGCAATCAAAGTTGGAGAAATAAATTTGGATATCAAGTTGGTGTAAAATATTATGATGCATTTAAAATTAAAAATTTGATGCTTCAATTAGAATACAATCAAGTGCGGCCTTATGTGTATTCACATAGTAATCCTTTAACAAATTATGGACACAACAATCAAAGTATGGGGCATAATTGGGGTGCTAATTTCAGAGAATTAGTAGCTATTGCAAAATATTACAAAGGAAGATACTTCGCGGACGCAAAATTAATTTATGGTCAACGCGGATTTGATTTCAATAATGGAACGGATACTTTTAATTACGGTGGAAACATCTATTTAGATTATGATGAAAATCGTCCATATGATACAGGTGTTTCCATAGCGCAAGGAAATAAAACGACCGTTATGATTGCCGATTTACAAGTAGGATATTTGGTTAATCCAGCTTCAAATTTAAAAGTTTTTGGAAACGTTTTATTTAGAAACTTTGATCCAACAGCTGAAACGGCTACAACTGTGCAATCAAATACAACTTGGTTTTCTATTGGACTAAGAAGTGATTTGTTTAATTGGTATTTTGATTATTAGTGGTTTTTTAGATTTTCTAAATTCTAAATTCTAAATTCTAATTTCCAAATCGTATATTTGCACGCAATTTCAAAGCAAAAACAATAAAGTGGACACAAACACACAACCTCAAATTAAAAAATCTTTATATAAAGACTTTGTAGAAGTTACAAAGGCACGATTAGCAATTAGTGTTGTTTTTTCAACAATTGCGGGTTATTTGTTGGGTGTTGATTCTTGGTCTTCACAAAATTGGTTTGTGCTATTATTATTAGCTATCGGTGGATATTGTATGGTAGGAGCATCAAATGTTTTTAATCAAATTATTGAGAAAGATTTAGATGCCTTAATGGATAGAACCAAAAATCGTCCGCTTCCATCAGGTAGAATGACCAAACAGACAGCTTTCATTTTAGGAAGCATTTTAACCATACTAGGCTTAATTATCTTATACAACGTAAATCCGAAAACAGCTATGTTTAGCGCAATTTCGATTTTTATGTATGTGAGTTTATACACGCCGTTAAAAACAGTTACACCATTATCTGTATTTGTGGGCGCGTTCCCTGGAGCAATTCCCTATATGTTGGGTTGGGTAGCAGCAACAGGTCATTTTGGTATTGAAACGGGTACTTTGTTTATTATTCAATTCTTTTGGCAGTTTCCACATTTTTGGGCTATTGGTTGGTTTTTGTATGATGATTACAAGAAAGCAGGATTTTTTATGTTGCCAACTGGAAATAAAGATAAAAAGACTGCATTACAAACAATTTTATATACCTTTTGGACTATTTTAGCTTCGGTAATTCCAGCGTTTGGTTTTACAGGAAAATTGTTTTTGTCTAAACCAGCTGTTGTGGTGGTAGTTTTATTAGGTATTTGGATGTTGTATTATGCTTTCAAACTGCATAAAGAGATGGATGCAAAAGCAGCTAGAAAATTAATGTTAGTGAGCGTTTCATACATTTCATTGTTACAAATAGTGTATGTTTTAGATAAATTTTTACGATAGTTATGGAAAATAAAATGACTTTTGAAGAAGAACAAGAACGAAAAGGAAAAACCTATAAAATGTTATTATGGTTTGGAATGATAAGTATTTGTATGATTTTTGCTGGTTTAACAAGTGGTTTTATAGTTAGTAAAAAAAGACCAGATTGGGTAGCAGATTTTAATATGCCAAAATCGTTAATAATTAGTACAATTATAATTATTTTAAGTAGTGTCACATTTTATCTTGCGAAAAATGCTGTAAAAAAAGGATTTAATTCAAAAGGAATGTTTTTCTTGGCGGCAACTTTAATTTTAGGTATATTATTCATTGTGTTTCAATTTAATGGTTTTTCAGAGTTGTATAGTATGCAATTAGTTCCAACTGGGCCATCAAGTACAGTAAGTGTTTCTTTTTTGTATGCCTTTGTAATTGTGCATGTTGCGCATCTTTTTGGAGGAATAATTTCACTTTTAGTAGTAATTTATAATCATTATAAACAAAAGTATAATTCGGCTCAAACCCTTGGTATAGAGCTAAGTGCGATGTATTGGCACTTTATGGATTTTATTTGGGTTTATTTGTTTTTGTTTTTCTATTTTTTCAAATAGAAAAAAAATAATAAATTTGGGAACTTTTTAACAATTAAAAAATTTATGGGAGCGACAGTTATTTCAAATGAACACGCTTTAGACGGAGGTCCAGGACCATTAGGAGCAACCTATGGTAAAATGATGATGTGGTTTTTCATTTTATCAGATGCATTAACATTTTCAGGATTCTTAGCAGCGTATGGTTTTTCAAGATTTAAGTTTATTGAAACTTGGCCAATTGCTGATGAGGTTTTTAATCACTTTCCATTTGCACATGGTGTTGATGCACCAATGTATTATGTAGCGTTAATGACTTTTATCTTAATCTTTTCTTCTGTAACTATGGTTTTAGCTGTAGATGCAGGTCACCAATTGAAAAAAACTAAAGTAGCTGTTTACATGGCGCTTACAATTGTTGGTGGATTAATATTTTTAGGTTCTCAAGCTTGGGAATGGAAAAATTTTATTAAAGGTGAATTTGGAGCTGTTGAAACAAAAGGTGGTTCTATTTTACAATTTGTTAAAAAAGGAGCTAATGGTGAATATGAAAGAGTAGCTCTTGGTGATTTTGCTTTAACATTGCCAGAAGAACGCGAACAATTAAACAGAAACAATGGTTTTTGGTTTATGAGTGAAGCTTCAATTCCTTCTCATTCTGTAAATGAAGTGGTACAAGGTTTTAAAGCTGATGAATCAATTTTAGTTCGTACTGAAACTATCAATGCAGAAAAAGAAAAAACAGTTTTAACTAGAGAAGAGTCTATCAAAAGATTAGCAGATACTAAATATGTTGTTGAAGGCGCTAACTTAGTTAGAAATGAATATGGAAGTAAATTGTTTGCTAACTTCTTTTTCTTTATCACTGGTTTCCATGGATTCCACGTTTTTACTGGAGTTTTAATCAATATTATTATTTTCTTTAATATATTATTAGGAACTTACGAAAAAAGAAAAAGTTACGAAATGGTTGAAAAAGTTGGATTGTATTGGCACTTTGTCGATTTAGTATGGGTGTTTGTATTTACTTTCTTCTATTTAGTATAATTTATTTAATAAAAGCATATCATGGCACACGCACACGAATCACATACAGGAAGAATTTGGAAAGTATTTGTAATTCTATCTATCATAACTATTGTTGAAGTATTATTTGGTATTTTTAAGCCTAAATCATTATACTTTAATAATTTTGCAGGGATGAATTTATTAAATTGGTTGTTCATCATCTTGACGATTGTTAAAGCTTACTATATTACATGGGCTTTCATGCACATGGAAGGTGAGAAAAAATGGTTTAGAAGATCAATTGTTTGGACCGTAGTATTCTTAATATTATACCTATGTTTTATAGTTTTAATTGAAGGAGCTTACGTTTTTGATGTATACAAAACTGGACATATCAAGTGGAATTTTTAACACTTGTTTCTATAATTTAATCCCGATTTACATCGGGATTTTTTTTACTTTTGTATTTGCTAAATTTACCGCGTTTTATGAAAAACAAATTAGTTCTTATATTACTCTTTGTGCTGCCCATTGCAATTTATTTAATATTTTCAACGGCAACACATAATTCACTTTTTTTACCAACGATTTCTAAAGCTAATAATGATATTCCTAATAATTGGAAAGGATTGAATCATGAAAATATTAGTATGAAAGATAAAATAACTGTTTTAGGTTTTGTAGGAAACAATATAATCGAAAACAGAGGTAATTTTTTCAATTTAAATCAGAAAATTTATAATAAATACAAAGGATTTAAAGATTTTCAGATGATAATGGTTGCACCAATCGGAAGTGAAGCTAAAGCAAAACAGATAATAGATGAGTTAGCACCAATTACAGGAGAAATGACAGGATGGAAATTTGTTTTTGCATCTCCGGAAGAAATACAATCGTTTTATGATAGTTATAATTTGGTTGGTAAATTAGATGCAAATTTTGGGACGCCAGCTGTTATTATAGTAGATAAAGAGCTAAATCATAGAGGAAGAAAAGGAAAAAATAAAAAAGGTGTTGATGAATATAAAGAAAGCTACAATACTATTTCCGCTGCTGATTTGCATAATGAAATGACTGATGATATTAAAATCATTCTTCGCGAGTATAGACTAGCGTTAAAGAAGAATAAAAACGAGAGAAAAGACGCATTCAGAGATAATATCAAAGAAAATATCGAAAGAAATAAATAAGAAGTTGAGATGAAAAACAAATCATACATTGGGATTTCATTTATTGTTTTAATATTCGGAATATGGGTTGTTAAAGAATTAAGAATGCGTTATGATAACGGCAATTTAGTTCAAAATTATTATTTGGCTGATTCGCCTAAAGTAGTTAATGAAAAAAATATCACAAATCATCAAGAAATTTATGCAAAGGCTTCTTTTTTTGAAAATTTATCTGTTTCAGAAATTTTTGTAAAATCATTGATTTTAGTTGTATTTATATTTTTGTGCTTGTATATAATTGAATTAATTGCTAGGTATTATTCTAAAGTTAAATCAATAGATATTAATATTGCTAGAAAAAAAATTAAGATGTTTTTTAAGACGCTTATAGTTTTATCATTTATATTAATATTGTTGGTTTATTTTTTTGATAAAAAGTTTTCTGGATCCGATTTAGTTGAAATTGGTCCCGTTCCAGCTTTTGAATTAATTGATCAAAACAATAAAAAAATTTCTGATAAAGATTATTTAGGAAAAGTATATGTGGTGGAATTCTTTTTTGCAACTTGCCCAACTATTTGCCCCAAGATGAATCAAAGTATGCTACAATTACAAGAAGAATTTTATGGCAACCCAAATTTTGGCTTAGCATCCATTACCATTGATCCAGAGCATGATACTTCAGCTGTTTTAAAAGAACATGCAAATCAATTAGGAGTAAAGCATTATAATTGGCATTTCTTAACGGGTGATAAAAAGTATATTTATGGATTAGCAAATAAAGGATTCAATTTATATGCTGGAGAAAACAACAAAGCAGCTGGTGGATTTGAGCATTCAGGTTTATTTGCATTAGTAGATAAAGATGGTAAAATCAGATGTAGAAAAGACGGACAAGGAAATCCAATTTTATATTATGATGGGTTAGATGCGAAAGGTGTTGAAGCGATAAAAGAAGACATTAAAAAGTTATTAGAAGAATAGATTTCAATTTCAAAAGCAATTTCAATAACAATATTCAAAACTTATATGAGCTTTTATTTCTTAAAAATTGAAAGTTTAGCTTATATGACTTATATGTTTAAAAATAAATAAAATGGAAAATAAAATAGAAACAAAATACAATAAACTAATTGTAGTTTTATCAATTGCAATTCCAGCTGTTGTAGCATTACTTTTTGGTGTTAATTTAAAAAGAATGGGCTTTAATGTTGAGCCATTGTCTTTTTTGCCACCTATTTATGCAACAATTAATGGTTTAACGGCTGTAATCTTAGTTGCTGCTGTTATAGCTATAAAAAATGGGAAAAGAAGTTTACACGAAAAATTAATGAAGTTTGCTATTGCTTGTTCGGTAGCGTTTTTAGCAATGTATGTTGCCTATCACATGACATCAGATTCTACAAAATTTGGAGGTGAAGGAGTTGTTAAATATGTGTATTATTTCATTTTAATCACTCATATTGTGTTGTCGGTTATTATTATTCCGTTGGTTTTAACAACTTATGTAAAAGCCTGGTCACAACAATTTGACAAACACAAAAGAATTGCAAAAATCACATTTCCAATTTGGTTATATGTTGCAGTTACAGGTGTCATAGTTTATTTAATGATTTCGCCTTATTATGTGCACTAAAGAAAATAGAACAAAGAAAATAGAGCAAAGAGGTTGTAAGATGAAAATATTTTTCTTTTTTCTTTTCTCTTTTTTCTTTTCTCTTTCAAGTCAAGCCCAATGTGCCATGTGTCGCGCTGCTCTTGAAAGCGAAGACGGAGCTGTAAAAGCAGAAGCAGTTAATGATGGAATTGTTTATTTAATGGCAATTCCATATATATTGGTTGGCGTTTTAGGTTATGTGATTTATAAAATGCGCTACGGAAAGAAGAAATAGCTTCAAAATCAATTTCAAGTAATTCTTGATTTTTAATTCATAATTGAATTATTCCATTCCGTCAATTTTAATATTCATTTTTCCAGAAGTTGTTATAAATGCTATGATGGCTTTATCAGTTAATTCCACTTTTTCAAATTCAAAATCGTTCAGTGAGCCATTAACAAAAACACCTTTCATTGGTGAATAATTACTTAAGTAAGGTTTCATGTTTTGTTTTCCTTCTTCAAGATTTCCTTTGATAGAATAGCGACAGTTTTCTTGTATTTTCTTTAAAATTGTACCTTGCATTAGCCAGTTTGCCGATTTCATTAAAATACTTTTGGTGTTTAAAACATAATCCATTTGGTCAAAATATATTTCTTTAGTAATTGGATTATAATTTGGGATTCCTACTAAATAAATAGTGCCATTAATACTTCCTAAAATATCTAAAGCAATAATCATTTTACCATCTTTTTGCCATAAATCTACTTTTTGAACTACTATTTTTCTGCTTCCTGAGGCAAATTCTTGACCTTGAAAATTTTTGGTTACAATTTTACTAGCACTTTCATAGGTTGATACTGCAACTACTGAAGCTGTTGTGTTATCAGGAATTGAAGCAACTGGTTTTAAAACAATTTTTGAAGCGTCAAACCCGTTTTTGGGTTGTTGTCCTACCATGGTTTGCATATTGCATTTTAATCCCATGTTCATTGTGATTTTTGATTTGGCTAGTTTAGCCTCAGTTACATATAATTCCATTGGTACCATTTTGAACCAAGTTTCATATTGTTCACTGGTTAGAAAAGGTGTGCTTAGTTTTTCTAAAACTGATAAAACATGTGGTTTAAAATCACAACTTTCATCAATAGCTTTGTCAATTTTTTTAGCAATTTTAGTTTTAAAAATGCTTAAAGTTGGATTGATTATATAGGTAATCGGAACATTTTTTCCGGCTACCAATATACTTGGGCTTTCACTCCATTCAAAATCTTCTAATTTGGAATTAGTGGTTAATTTCCAGTTGGTTAAGTGCGTTTTGCTGTTTAAAGTAATAGTTCCGTTTAAATTAATTTCACGAGTATCATTCAGTCCTAAAAAATCAGTTCCGTACTTGAATTTTGCCCAAATTTTTAAAGGAATTACCGAAACAATATTTCCGTCTTTTTCAGTTAATTTGATAGGTGCAGTTTTCCATATTTTCATTTCGGTTTTGTCATCACTCAAAATGGAATCATTGTAGATTAATCCGTTTAAGTTTTTATTTAATTGATGCTCAATTTCATTTAATGTTATCTCTACGGGCATTGCTACAAAAGAAGTTTTGTTTTTGTAAACAACAGGAGTATCGTTTGAAGGAGCTGGTTTTAAAGCTTCAATTTTTTTAGTGGTTCCACAAGAAATTAATCCTAAAAAAGTGGTGCAAATTAGTGTTAGGGCAACAAATATTTTCATTATAGATGGTGTAAATTCATTTTTTTCGATGTAAATGTAAAATTTTAATTGATATCTGTAACAAAATAATAAAAATGAGGTCTTATAAGAAATGAGAATTAAAGTGCGTAAAATGATATCAAAAAAAATAGTGCTATTGCTACTTTTTGTAGGCTTTCAATTGGCTGCCCAAGATAAAAAGTGGACATTGGAAGAATGTGTAGATTATGCCATAAAAAATAATATTTCAATCAAACAATCTGAGTTAGATTTAAAAACTTCAGATATTGAAAAAATGGAAGCTATTGGAGGATTTTTACCTACTTTAAGTGCAAGTGCTAATTATAGTGTAAATACTGGAGCAAGTATAAATCCTGTAACAAATCAATTTCAAAACGAGACTTTTAAATCGTTTTCTGCAGGAGCGAATTCAAACATTACTCTATTTAATGGTTTGGCTAACTGGAAAACTTTACAGCGAACCAAGCTAAATAAAATTGCAAATTCATATCGTTTGGATAAAATGAAAGATGATATTGCGCTTTCGGTTGCTAATTCATATTTGCAAATTTTGTTCAATAAAGAACAATTGAAAGTACAAAAAAATCAAAACCTAATCACAAAAGAAAATATCAAAAGGACGCAAGATTTAATTGAAGCAGGTTCGGTACCAGCAGGTGATATTTATGAGTTATTAGCTACAGACGCTTCTCAACAACAACAAATTATAAGTACTGAAAATGCATTGTTGATTTCAAAAATTGCTTTGTGTCAAACATTGTTAATTGAAGAGTATGCAACATTTGATATTTCTGATGAAACCATTGATTTGCCACTTTCAAATGTTAGTGGTGAAACACAAGAAGCTATTTTAGCAAAAGCCAAAGAATCAGTTAAAGATGTAAAAATCGCTATGTCAAATGTTGATTTGGCAAAAAAAGATGTGTCTATTTCTCGTTCGTCTTATTTGCCAACATTAACGGCTTTTGTTGGATATAATACAAGATGGTCAGAAAGTACTCCTTTTAATTTTGTGGACCAATTGTCTTTGTTTGATGGAACAGCTATTGGATTGCAATTGAATGTTCCCATTTTAAACGGGTTAGCAACAAGAGGAAGAGTACAGCGTGCAAAAATAAGCCAAGAAAGAGCTGAGTTTCAATTGAAACAAGCGGAATTAGATTTAGAACGTAATGTATATCAAGCGTATAACGATGTGATCAATGCTAGAAAATCATTTGAATCAGCTCAAAAATCATTAGAAGCAAGAAAATTAGCATTCGATTTTTCAAAAGAAAGATATGAAGTTGGATTGCTTAATTCGTTTGATTTTTCACAAGCAACAATTGCATTAGAAAACGCTCAATCTGAAGTTCTAAGAACAAAATATGATTACATTTTTAGAACTAAAATATTAGAATTCTATTTTGGAATTCCATTAATCAAAAAACAATAATAAAAAATTAAATAAATAGTCATGTCAAAGAAAACCATATTCATTTTATTAGGAAGTGCTATTGGATTAATCCTATTATTAGTTGGGCTTAAAAAAGGAGGAGTTATTGGTAATAATGATGATTCAAAAATTGTTGAATTGTCAAAAGTTGCACAAACTACTATAGTTGAAACAGTTTCAGCTACTGGAAAAATTCAGCCTGAAATTGAAGTGAAAATTTCGTCTGAAGTTTCTGGGGAAGTTATTGCATTACCTGTAAAAGAAGGGCAACAAGTAAAAAAAGGAGATTTATTAGTGCGAATTAATCCTGATTTATATGAGTCTGGTGTAAACCGTTCGGTAGCTTCTATGTCTACTACAAAAGCAGGTTTAAGCCAAGCAGATGCTCAAGTAAAAGAAGCCAAAGCAAACTTCGATAGAAACAAAAGATTATTTGAAAAGGGAATTATTTCAAAATCTGAATGGGATAAAGTGGTTTCTTCTTATGAAGTAGCTGTTGCCAATAAACAATCTGCTTATTATCAAGTGCAAAGTGCATCAGCAACTGTAACTGAAGCTAAAGACAACTTAGGTAGAACCACTATTTATGCACCAGCAGATGGAACTATTTCGTTATTAAATATAGAATTGGGCGAACGTGTTCTAGGAACGCAGCAAATGGCAGGAACTGAAATCCTTAGAATTGCCAACTTAAACAATATGGAAGTTGAAGTAGATGTAAATGAAAATGATATTGTGAAAATAAATATTGGGGACTCTGCAAATATAGAAGTTGATGCGTATTTGAAAAGGGAATTTAAAGGAATTGTTACAAGTATTTCAAATTCGGCAAGTACGGCTTTAACAGCAGATCAGGTAACCAATTTTAAAGTGAAAGTTAGAATTTTAAAAGAATCTTACCAAGATTTGTTGGCAGGAAAACCAGAAAATTATTCGCCTTTTAGACCAGGAATGACAGCAACAGTTGATATTATTACAAAACGTAAAGAAAATATTGTAGCCGTGCCAATTAGTGCTGTTGTAATTAAAGACGATACCACTTCGGTAAAAAAAGATATTGTTGCTGAACTAGAAAAAGAAGAGCAAGAGAAAAAAGGTACTGCTCCAAAAGGCGATAAAAAATATGAATGTGTATTTGTGAAAGTGGGCGACAAAGCAAAATTACGTGTAGTAAAAACGGGTATTCAAGATGATAGTAATATAGAAATTATATCTGGCTTAAAACCTGGGGAGGAAATTATTATTGGTCCTTACACAACGGTTTCTAAAGATTTAGTATCAAATGATAAAGTAAAAGTCGAGTCTGATAAGGATAAAAAAGACAAAGCTGAAGTTGAAAAATAAAATTTTGATTATATTTGAGTTAGATAAGGCGCTAGAAATAGCGTCTTATTTTTTTTAGAGTAGATTCCTTATTAACTTTGCCATTCAAAAATAAATTATGTCGCTTATTTTAAATTTAGAAACCGCTACAAAAAATTGTTCAGTAGCTTTAGCAAAAAACGGAAAAACCATTGCTTGTAAAGAAATTGCTGCTCAAAATTTTTCTCACGCTGAAAAATTGCACGTTTTTATTGAAGAGATTTTACATGAAAACAACGTAAAATTTTCTGATTTGACTGCAGTTGCAGTAAGCCAAGGTCCTGGATCTTATACTGGTTTGCGAATTGGGGTGTCTTCGGCTAAAGGATTTTGTTATGCGTTGAATATTCCATTAATTGCGATAGATACTTTACAACTTTTAGCTAAACAAGTTGAAATAGAAAATGGTGTTATTCTTCCAATGATTGATGCGAGAAGAATGGAAGTTTTTTCTGCTTTTTTCGATAAAAATCACAAGCAAATTAGAGCTACTCAAGCTGAAATAATTGATGAAACCTCATATCAAGAAATTACAGAAATTATTCATTTAGTAGGCGACGGAATTGAAAAGTTCAAAAACATATTAATCGATGAGAAATTTGTTTTTCATAGTTCAAAAATATTTCCTTCGGCTAATGAAATGAGCGCTTTGTCATTTGATAAATTTCAAAAAAAGGAATTTGTTGATGTGGCTTATTTTGAACCTTTTTATCTAAAAGATTTTGTTTTAACCAAATAATTAAAGTTTTACAACGGTTTTGCTGAACTCTAAAATATCGGAACTTACTTTTGCAAAATCAGCATTATTTGTCCAAACTTTTACAACAAAAACAATTGTAGTTTCTGATAATTCGTTCACTAAAACTTCTGGTTTTGGTTCTTGTAAAATGAGTTCATGAGTTGCTACAAAACTTAAGATATTTGATTTAATTTCCGAAAAGTTAGATTGGTAACTTGTTTTTAATATTAAATCGGCTCTTCTAATTCCTAATTGTGAATAGTTTTTAATTTTTCCATTTGATAAAATTCCATTTGGAATATAAATCACTTGATTAGTTGCGGTGATTAATTTAGTTGAAAATATTAGAATTTCAGCTACTTTTCCTGTTTCACCATGGGCTTCAATTGTATCGCCAAGTTTGAAAGGTTTGAATAATATGATTAAAATTCCACCAGCAAAATTTGATAATGAACCTTGTAATGATAGACCTACAGCTAATCCAGCAGCTCCTAAAATAGCCACAAATGAAGAGGTTTCTATTCCAAGTTTTGAAATAACAGTTACAAATAAAAGAATGCGAAGCGTCCAAAAAATTAGATTTCCAATAAAATTTGAAAGCGTTAATTCTACATTGCGCTTTATCATTAATTTTTTAGCGGTTCTTGTAATAAAGCTTGTAGCCCAAAGTCCAACTAAAAGTATAATAACCGCCACTACAAATTTTGGAGAATATTCTAAGACTAATTTTTTAACGGTTTCAAAATAATTTTGAATTTCTATTGCTCTCATGAATTGATTTTTGATTGAATTGCTTCAAATGAAGTTTCGGGTTGTAAACAACTTTTATTTTCACAAAGGTAAAACATGGTTTCGTTTGCTACAAATCGATGGGCTAAAAATGGTATTGAACTATTTCTACTACTTCCTGCAATAATTATATTTGGTAGATATTCTGAGTTTATTTTTTGTAATTCTTGTTGAGCTTTTTCGCCACAAATAGCCAATTCTTTTCCGCTATTTTTTATTAGCCATAATTTCATCCAGTTGGAATAAGCTGATGCGTAATCAATTTTCACAGTGATATGATGCAACATTTGATTGACTAATTTTTCATAGTAGGAGTTATGGTACAAAATACTTAAAGTATACAAATTATTAGCCATAACTGAATTAGCAGCTGGAATAACGTTATCTTCTACTTCAAAATGCGGAGCGATTAATTGTGAATCATTTCTTGAGTTAAAAGCAAAAAATTGTTGGTTTTCATCATAAAATTGTTCCAAACAATAATCGGTTAATTGTTTTGCGTTTTGAAGATATTCTTCATTAAAAGTCACTTGATATAATCGGATAAAAGCGTCAATTGTAAAAGCATAATCTTCTAAAAAACCTTCAATTTTTGCAGTTCCATTTTTGTAAGAATGAAGTAAATTGCCTTCTGGTGTCCAAAGTTTTTGGGTAATAAAGAGTGCGTTTTTTTCGGCTATAGCCAAATAATTTATATTTCCCAAAGCGCTATAAGCATCAGCATAGCCTTTAAGCATCATGGCGTTCCATGAAGTTAAACATTTGTCATCTAATCTTGGTTTTTGTCTCTTGCTTCGAATTTGATAGAGTAGATTTTCCCAACGTTGTTTTTTTAGAATCAATTTTTCAAGAGAAATGTTGTTTTTTGTAGCAATTTCAGATAGGCTTTCTTTTTGGATTAAGACATAATTTTCGTGTTCCCAATGTCCAAAAGAGTTGATGTTAAATACTTCAGCAAACAAAGAATAATCTTCTTTAAGGATTGATTCTAATTCGTTTTTTTTCCACACATAAAAAGCACCTTCTTCTAATTCTTGAATTTCGTTTATACTATCAGCATCAAGCGATGCGTAAAATCCACCAGATTTATCCGTTAATTCGTTTGCAATAAATTGCAAAGTTTTGTCAATAATAGATTTGTATAATTGATTTTTCGATCGTTTATAGGCTTCTGCATAAACTGAAATTAATTGACCATTATCATACAGCATTTTTTCAAAATGAGGAATATGCCATTTTATGTCAACAGAATAACGTGAAAAACCACCATCAACGGTGTCAAATAGTCCACCATAGGCCATTTTAGTCAAGCTTAAATCAACGTGCTTTAAAATGGTATTATTTTGAAAAATATAGCTATAGTATTGAAGAAATTCAAGATTGTTTGGCATCATAAATTTTGGAGCTCTTGCATAGCCACCATACTCTAAATCAAAACTTTTTTGCCATTTTTCAACTAAAAAATGGATGTTTTCAAAAGGGAATTCATCCGTGTGCATATTTTGTTCAACTATTCCTAGAATATTTAAGCCTTCATGTAATTTTTCTGCATATTCAATAACTTTTTGACTATGATTATGATACATGTCAGCAAGTTGTTCCAAAGTATCAATCCAATTTTCTTTTTTTACATATGTTGCTCCCCAAACTGGTCTTCCATCAGGTAAACAAACAACATTTAGTGGCCAGCCTCCTTGTCCTGTCATTATTTGTAAAGCTTTCATGTAAATGGCATCTACATCTGGTCGTTCTTCTTTGTCAACTTTAATTGCGATATAGTTGTTATTCATAACAGTTGCAACCTCATTGTTTTCAAAACTTTCATGTTCCATAACATGACACCAATGGCAGGCAGCATAACCAATACTGATGATGATTAGTTTGTTTTCATTTTTTGCTGTTGCTAATGTATTGTTGTTCCATGCTTTCCAAAATATAGGATTTTGAGCATGTTGTAATAAGTAAGGACTTGATTCTAGATGTAATTCATTCATAAAAAAAGCGTTCATTATTAGAACGCTTAAAGGTAAAAATATTTTTAAATAAGATTGAAGCTTATCCGTTAATTGCTTCAACAATAATATCTTGATCTTTTAACATGTCTTTTAGCATGTTTTCGATTCCGTTTTTTAAAGTAAAAGTCGATGAAGGACATCCACTACAAGCACCTTGGAGTACAACTTTTACTCTTTTTTCAGAAGGGTCAAAGGATTCGAACATAATATTTCCGCCATCACTTTGAACGGCTGGTTTTACATATTCTTCAATAATATTGATAATTTGTTGTGAAGTAACATCTAAGTTCTCAAAATAACTTTCTTGTTGTTTTTGATGATTGTCTGTTTTTACAATTGCGTTTTCATCAATCACAGTACCTCCATTTTCAATATATTCTTTAATGAAAGTTCTTAATTCTAAAGTAATTTCATCCCATTCTGTTACTGCAAATTTGGTTACAGAAATATAATTTTCATCAATAAAAACTTCTTTAACAAAAGGGAATTTAAATAATTCTTTTGCTAGAGGTGATGCGGCTGTTTCGTCTATGTTTTTAAATTCAACCGCTGTTTTAGTCATTAACTTATTTGAAGCAAATTTTAAAACAGAAGGATTTGGTGTGGTTTCAGCATAAACTGTAACAGGAATTTTTTTATTCTTGTTTTCGTTAATTTTTAATATTTCACCTCCATTTTTTATAAATTCATTAATTTGATTTGCTACATCATCTTGAACGTCTTCCCATTCTACAATTGAAAATTTTTCAATAGCAATAAAATTAGCTGAAATATAAACCGTTTTTACAAAAGGCAAGAAAAACAATTGCTTTGCTAAAGGTGATTGTTGAGTTTCATCAATATTTTTAAATTCAAAATTTTCAGTTCTAACAATGAACTCGTCTAATTCAAATTTAACAATTGAAGGGTTATTTGTTATTTTTGTCGATATTACGCGCATTTTGACTATGTTTTTGCAAAGATAAGAACAAAATTCTATCAAATGTTTATATTTGTTTTTTTAAAATAAAATTAACTTTAGGTTAAAAAAACGACAAACAACTATATAATGAAAAAACTTTACTTATTCTTTTTGTTTATAACTGCTATCGGTTTCTCTCAACCGATTGTTGTTAACACGACAACTCACACTGTTCCACAATTGGTTGAGGATGTATTGATTGATTCTCCTTGTGCATTAGTAAGCAACATATCATGGAGTTCTGGAGCAACATTGGGAACAAGAACTGGGATTGGGTATTTTACCAATACAAATCCTAATTTTCCTATAAGTGCAGGGGTTGTTATGAATACTGGTGCTTTAACAAATGTACCAGGTCCAAATACTACAACTTTAGGGGATGGTGCTTGGCCAGGAGATAATCAATTATTCAACTATATTCAAGCTTTAGGAATTGATCCAGGTCTGACGGATTATAATGACGCTACTATAATTGAGTTTGATTTTATGCCTTTGACGGATCAAATGTCATTTAATTTCTTATTTGCGTCTGAAGAATATGGTACTTTTCAATGTAATTATTCTGATGCTTTTGCTTTTTTCTTAACCGATGTTACAACTGGAACTGTAACTAATTTGGCTTTAGTGCCTGGTACTTCAACTCCGGTTTCAGTAATTACAGTTAGAGATAATGCAAATAATGCAGGTTGTTCTTCAGAGAATATCGCTTATTTTGGAGCATTTAATGGAGGTGCTAATGCTGCTGGAGCTGCGATTAATTTTAATGGACAAACTGTTTTAATGACAGCGGCTTCAACTGTAACACCTAATAATCCATATCATATAAAATTAGTTGTAGCAGATAGAAATGATAGTGCTTATAATTCTGCAGTTTTTATTGAGGCAGGAAGTTTCAATGTAGGGGTTGCTGACTTATCATATCCTGTTGGTATTGGAGTTGAAACTGATGATATGACTGAAGCTAATGGTTTGGCAATGTGTCCCGGCGATACAAGATTATTAGATTCTAATTTAGATCCAGCGGATTATAATTTTATATGGACTTTAGATACAAATGTTATCGTTGGTGCTACAGGGCCTACGTTGTTGGTATCTCAACCAGGTACATATTGTTTACAAGCAAGTAATATTTCTGGGGCTTCATGTACACAAAATGATTGTATAGTTGTGGAATATTTGCCAGGTATTACTATAAATCAAAATCCACCAGATTTATACAGTTGTACTAATAATTTTAATTTGACAGATAATAATTTAGCCGTATTAGGAGCATTAAGTCCTTCTGATTATGATGTGTTGTTTTATTTGTCTGCTCAAGATGCTATTGATAATACTGGTCAGATATCATCAAATTTTACTGCAACTCAAACGGTTACAACAATTTATGTTAGAGTAGAAAATTTTGCAATTCCTTGTCCTGCTTTTACTCAGTTTGATGTTATTGTAAATTCTACCTTACCAACGGCAACTATTTCTGGTACAACAACAATTCCGTCAGGAACAACGACGGTAATAACTTTTACTGGAACGCCAAATGCAGTTGTTACGTATAATGTAGATGGTGGACCAAACCAAACGATAACATTAGATGCATCAGGAAATGCAAGTATAACTACTCCTGCATTAACAGTTAATTCTACCTATAATTTAGTAAGTGTAAATAGTGGATGTGTTGTAACTCTATCAGGTAGTGCGGTAGTGACTGTTTTTACTGGTCCAACCGCTTCAGTAACAGCAAACACAATTTGTTCGGGTACTACAGGAACTGTGACTTTCACAGGAACACCAAATGCAGTTGTAACGTATACGGTTGATGGCGGAGCTAATCAAACGATAACTTTGGATGGTGCTGGACAATATGTGCTAACTACGCCAGTATTAACTGCGAATTCAACTTATACATTGGTAAGTGTTTTTGATGGAACAACTACGACTCCGTTAACAGCTAGTGCTACAGTAACAGTAACGGCTTTGCCAACAGCATCAATTTCAGGTTCAACGACAATTTGTTCAGGTTCAACAGCAGTGATTAGTTTCACAGGAACAGCAAATGCAGTTGTAACGTATACGGTTGATTCAGGAGCGAACCAAACGATAACATTAGATGCAACAGGAAATGCAAGTGTAACCACACCAGCATTAACTACGAATTCTACTTATGATTTAGTAAGTGTAAATGGAGCTTGTACTAACACAGCATCAGGAAGTGCAGTGGTTACGGTATTACCATTACCAACAGCGGCTATATCAGGCGCAACAACAATTTGTTCAGGCGCAACCGCTGTGGTTAGTTTCACAGGAACGCCAAATGCAACGATAACCTATACAGTTGATGGTGGAGCGAACCAAACTATTTTATTAGACGCAACAGGAAATGTGAGTGTAACTACACCGGTATTGACAGCAAACTCGACATATAATTTAGTAAGTGTAGCAAGTGCAACAACACCGGTTTGTAACAATACCGCAAGTGGAAGTGTGACAATAACCGTGAATGCTTTACCA